>JACKLW010000008.1 GCA_024235715.1 Accumulibacter sp.
CAGAATGGGCCGTGCGCCGCAATCGGCGATCGTGACGGGACGACCGCCACTGGATGCCTGGCTGGAGCAGGGATAAGCCGGGCTGATCCTTGCGCAGAACGCAATGCACGCGGAAGTCTGACTCGGTTTGCGTTTGCAGCCAGCGTCACACGTCGTTGCGGTAACGCCATGCTGATTTTCGCGGCGGAGCAGATACAGAGAAGCAGATACCGCAAGGCGGTATCTGCTTTTCAACTGTCAGTCCCCGGTCCGGAGGCGAGCCGGTTTGGAGCAATCTTCTGCTGACTTACTTGACGCTTTTCCGTCCGCGGGCAGCACGCAGGCCGACGAGCGCCAGACCGATCAGTGCCATCGAGCCCGGCTCGGGAGCACGATTCAGCGTGAAGTCGACGTTGTCGAAGATGTCGTAGGGCGTCTGGGCGCCGCCGGCGAGGTTGCGGCCGGTGGCGAGAATGCCGCCCTGGCCACAAACATCGACAACGTGCGGCGAAAAGTCGACCGTGTTAATGCAGAAAACCTGATTCCAGGCGTAGCCGGTATTGTTGGTGATGATGTTCAGGCCCATGCCAAAGGTTCCGAGCGGAAAAGCCAAGGGCAAATTCCCGCCAACCGCCGGGTGCGTGGCTGCGTTGGCGGCCGACCAGAAGCCCCCGCTCACGCCGACCGTCATCCAGACAGCGCCACCGGTTGCGGTTGCTTCACAACCGGCAAAGGTGCCGCATCCGGCACGGGCGTAGTTTTGAGCGGGATCCTCGTACAGCACGCCGACGACGCCGGCACCCATGCCGAAGAGCGGGTCAAAGCCAAACTCGTAGTTCGCACGGGCCCCCCCGGGGTCGAGAAAGACCGTGTTTAGGACCTCAACCTGGAAAAGGGCGGTCAGCTCGTTGTACGCACTTCCTGCACCGATGGCGGTCGCGGGACCTGCGCCGGCAATCTTGTCGATCGAGAAGATGCCTCGCAGTGCATCACCGTTGTCAAGTATGCCATTGTTGTTGCGGTCGAGCCATCGCTCGGCGCTGTTGTCGGAGAACAGGGCGTTACCGGCTGGAATGGCGCCCGAAATTGGAAGCGCAGCGCTGGCGGTCGTCGCCACGACAGCCAGAGCTGCAGCAAGGGCGACTTTTGAAAAGTTCTTGTTCATCGTTACCTGCAGATAGAAGAGACATAATTTGCATACCGCGACCTACAACAAGCAGAATCTGTGCCAAATTTTAAAAGTTGTTATTAAACAATGGTTTGAGCAATTTTTAGTGGTGTGGCGATGGTGATGCGTAAAATTTTCCGACATTCTTGGGCGGGGAATACGCGCCATCCGGGATTTCCGCGGCCAGGGTTCCCCTCGGCCAGCGGCGGCGGGCGCTGGCGCTGCCGGCGGCTGGCCGTGCGTGCAGGGCCCCGTGCAGGCCACGGCGCTCCGTTCTGCCGCAGGCTTTCCAGCCGTTCATCAGAGGGCCGCGAGTTCGCGCTGATAGCGCTGCCAGTTGGCGACATAGTGATCGGCGCTATGCTTGAGTCGTTCGACGTCCTCGGCACTGAGTTGACGAATCACCTTGCCGGGCGAGCCGACGATCAGCGAGTGGTCGGGAAAGACCTTGCCTTCGGGGATCAGCGTGTTGGCGCCGACGATGCAGCCCTTGCCGATCACCGAGTTGTTGAGCAGCACCGAGCCGATGCCGATCAGCGAGCCGTCGCCGATGCTGCAGCCGTGCAGCATGACCAGGTGGCCGACGGTGACGTCGCGGCCGATGGTCAGCGGCACGCCTTCGTCCGTATGCAACACCGAGTTGTCCTGGATGTTACTGTTCTCGCCGATGCTGATCGGGTCGTTGTCGCCGCGCAGCGTGGCGTTCCACCAGATCGAGGCGTTTCTCGCCAGACGAACGTCGCCAATGACGATCGCCGTCGGGGCAACCCAGCTCTGCGGGTCGATCTGCGGGCGCCGGGCGCCGATGGTGTAAATGGGCATGGACAGGGTCTCGCGGTCGTTTCGAATGGACGATTGTAGCCTGTAAGCTGCTGCAAGCCTATTGATGGCGAAGCGCTTCGATCGGATCGAGAGCGGCGGCCCGGCGCGCGGGATAAAGACCGAAGAAGACGCCGATGCCGGCGGCAACGCCGAAAGCGACCAGCACCGAGCCACCGGAGATGACGATCACCATGTTGGTGATGGCATTGACCAGCAGGGCGCCGGCGATGCCGAGAAGCAGGCCGATCAGGCATCCGGCGACCGAGATCATCAGCGCCTCGAGCAGGAACTGGCTGAGGATGTCCCGCTGGCGGGCGCCGATGGCCATGCGGATGCCGATTTCGCGTGTCCGCTCGGTCACCGAGACGAGCATGATGTTCATGATCCCGATACCGCCGACGAGCAGCGACACCGAGGCGATGGCGCCGAGCAGCAGCGACATCACGCGCGTCGTTTCGGCGGCCGAGTCGGCGGCGGCGGTCAGATTGCGCAGGTAGAAGTCGTTGTCCTGCCCCTCGCGCAGGCGATGGCGCTGGCGGAGAAGGGCGATAATGCGCTGTTCGACGGCCGGCATGGCCTCGGCCGAATCGGCCTGCACCATGACGGTGCGCACCGAACCCGGGAAAGGCGTTCCGAAAACCTTGCGCTGGGCGGTGGTCAGCGGAATGACCACGGTATCGTCCTGGTCACGCCCGTCGAGATTCTGTCCTTTCCTGCCGAGAACCCCGATCACCAGGAAGGGACTCTGCTGGATGCGAATGCTCTTGCCGATCGGGTCGTCGGCGCCGAACAGATTGTCGGCGGTGGTCTGGCCGATCAGCGCGACCCGGGTCGCCGAGCGGACGTCCGAGTCGCTGAACGGATAGCCGCTGGTGACTGTCCAGGCGCGCGCATCAAGATAGGCGGGCGTCGTGCCGACAATTGTCGCGTTCCAGTTGCTCGAGCCATGCACCAGTTGCTGCCGCCCGTAATGCAGGGGAGCCACGCGGCTGACGCCGGCGAGTTCGGCGATCGCTTCGGCATCGGCGACGGTCAGCGACGGGCCACCACCACCACCGCTGCGCAGGCCGCCGGCATTGGTCGACCCGGAGATCAGCATGTACAGATTGCTGCCCATGGTGCTGATGGTCTGTGCCACCGCGTACCGGGCCCCCTGGCCGATGGCCATCATCAACACCACCGAGCCGACGCCGATCACCATGCCGAGCATGGTCAGCGCCGTGCGCAGGCGATTGCTGCCCATCGCAGCCCAGGCTTCGCCGAGCATCGCCTTCAGCACGCGCTGGCTGCGCCTGCCGGCGTGGCGATGTCGCTGACGATCAGTCCGTCGAGGAAGCGCACCTGCCGTCGCGCGTAGGCGGCAATGTCGGCCTCGTGGGTAACCACGACGATGGTGATACCGTCGGCGTTGAGCCTGGTGAACAGGCGCATGATGTCCTCGCTGGTGTGGCTGTCGAGGTTGCCGGTGGGCTCGTCGGCGAGGATCAGCTGCGGCGAGTTGACCAGTGCGCGGGCGATCGCCACGCGCTGCTGCTGGCCGCCCGAGATGCGGCTGGGAAGCGAGGCGGCGTAGTCCGCGAGGCCGACGCGGGCGAGTTCCTGCCGCGCCCGCTGGCGTCGCTGCTCGCGCTCGACGCCAGCGTAAACCAGTGGCAGGGCGACGTTGTCGGCGAGGGTCATGCGCTGCAGCAGGTTGAAACCCTGGAAGACGAAACCGATGGCGCGGTTGCGCAGTGCCGCCAGTTCGTCCTGGCCGAGACCTGCGATGTTGCGGCCGAGCAGAAAGTAGTCGCCGCTGCTCGGCGTGTCGAGGCAGCCGAGCAGGTTCATGAAGGTCGATTTGCCGGATCCGGAATGGCCCATGATGGCCACGAACTCGCCGCACTCGATGCTCAGATCGACGCCCCTGAGCGCCGGGAACGGTCCGGCAGCCGTGTCGTAGGACTTGCCGAGTGAAGCGACGCGGATCAGCGGCGGCGGCATCGCATCAGAACAGTCGCATGCCGACACTGCTCGGCTTGCCGCCCGAATTGAGCGGATTTTCACCCACCACTACCTGCTCGCCGACCTTCAGGTCGCCGCCGACGACTTCGCTGTTGCGGTTGTCGGTAATGCCGAGCTGTACGCTGACGGCTTTCAGCCGACCGTGGTCCAGGACGTACACCGTGCCGCCGCTCTTGCCGCGGTCGCCTTCCCGTTTGCGGCCATTGCCGCGGGTGTCGCCGGCGCCCGCGGTCGGCCGTGACGACGGCGGGGCGAGCCTGGCGGCGTCCTCGGGCGGCTTGAAACGGAGGGCGGCGTTGGGGACGAGCAGGGCATCCTGGCGGCTGGCGACGGCGATGCTGGCGTAGGCGGTCATGCCCGGCAAGAGGATGTGCTCGGGGTTGGAGAGCGAAACGCGCACGTTGTAGGTGACGACGTTCTGCTGGGTCGTCGGGTTGAGGCGAATCTGCTGCACCTGACCCTCGAAGCTGCGCTCGGGGAAGGCATCGACAGTGAAGCGCACCGCCTGCCCCTCCCTGATCTTGCCGATATCGGCTTCGGCAAAGCTGGAGTCGATGCGCATTTCAGAGAGATCCTGCGCGATCTTGATCAGCGTCGGCGTCTGCAGGCTGGCGGCGACCGTTTGTCCGAGGTCGACGACACGGTCGACGACGACGCCGGATACCGGCGAGCGGATCGTCGTGTAGCGGAGGTTGACCTGGTCCTTGTCGGCCGCCGCCCTGGCCTGTGCCAGTTGTGCCTCGGACGACCGGCGTGCCTGGATCGCCTGCTCGAGTTCCTGGCGCGAAATGTATTCCTGTGCGAACAGCGCCCGCATGCGTTCCTCGTTGGCACGCGCCAGGTCGAGCGCAGCCGAGACGTTGAGCACGTTGGCCGCCGATTGCCGCGCCTGGGCGGCGAGCAGCGAGTCGTCGAGTTCGAGCAGCGCCTGCCCTTTCTCGACCTCGTCGTTGAAGTCGACGTAGAGCCTGGTTACCGTTCCCGAGACCTGCGTGCCGACGTTCACCAGCACCACCGGGTTGAGCGTACCGTTGGCCGAGACCGTCTGGGTGATCTCTCCCCGCTCGATGGCTTGCAGCTTGTAGCGCTGCTCGGGCGACAGGGCGGCGTTCTGACTTTGCCAGTACACGCCGCCAGCCGTCAGCGCGACGAGCAGCAGGGCAAGAGACGAGCTGACGAGCGGGGTCCTCATGGCCTGCGAGTTTCCGGTTGGCCACTGAGCGACAGCAACAGCGTGCCGTCGAGAATGCCGATGGCCCTGGCCAGGGCGGCACGCGAGACGTGCCAGTCGAGCATGGCCTGAATACGCTGCAGGCGGGCGCCGGCGAGCGCGCTCTGGGCGTTGAGGACATCGAGGATGTTGCCGACACCGGCCTTGTAGCGCCCGAGGGCGACGCGTTCGGACTGTTCGGCGCTGGCCAGCAGGTCGGCGCTGCTTCTGATCGTCTGGCTGGCCGTGCTCAGGCTCTGGTAGCTCTCCCAGACGTCGAGTGCCACCTGTTGCCGCGTGTTGTCGAGGCGGGCGGCCTGGACTTCGCTGCGCGCCTCGGCGGCGCGGATCTGGTAGGTGGTGTTGAAGCCGGAGAAGATCGGCAGATCGACGCTGAGCCCGATCGTGTTGCCACTGGCCGTCAGTCCGCCGAGATATTCCCATTGCGGTCCTCCGTTCAGGGAAATCGTCGGCCGACCGCTGGCGCGGGCGTAGTCGACGCCCGATTGCGCCGCCCTCAGTTCGGCTTCGGCGGCCTTCAGCTCCGGTCGTCGCTGGCGCGCTTCGTCGATCAGCGCAGCGACGTCGCGGTCGAAGCCGGCGTCGGGAATCGTCGCGGGAATCTCGTCCAGGCGCAGCGGATGGTTGGCCTCCAGTCCCATCACCCTGGCCAGTCTGCCCAGCGCGCTCCGCAGCAGGCCTTCGGCGCGGATCCGGGTAAGCGTCGCCTGCGACCAGGCGGTCTGCGCCTGCAGGCGGTCGGCCGGGGTGCCTGTGCCGACACGGTAGCGGACTTCCGCAGCGGTCAGGCTTTCGCGGCTCGCCTTCTCCGACTCGGCCGCAGCGGTGACCGCGGCGCGTGCGGCCTGAGTGTTGAAGTAGGCCTGCACGGCATCGAGAAAGACGCTTTGTACGGTTGCATCCAGCGTTGCCGATGCGGCGCTCAACAGTTGCCGGGCGACTTCGAGATTCGCCGAGCGGGCGCCAAAATCGACCAGTAGCCAGGACAGGGTCAGCGCTGCGCTGCGCTGGGTGGCGCTGCGCGAATCCCCGCGCAGCCGGCGGACAGCGAGTTGGCCATCGACGGACGGCAGGAAGGCTGACTGTGCTACCCCCACCTGCGCTGCCTGTACGCGCGCCAGCGACCACACTTCGCGAGTTGTCGGGTTCCTGCACAGCGCCAGGTCGACGACTTCGAGAACGCCATAGGTGGCTTCGGCGGGCAGCGCCTGGCAGGGCAGATGGCTTCCCGTCGGCGCCGTCAGATCAAGCGCCGGGGGCGGTGGACTGATGAGCCTGGTGTCAAACGGGTCATTGGCTTCCAGCGCCGGCAGGTTGGCCGGAAGCGCAACGACCAGGATAGCGACCAGGGTAGCGATCGAGGCGAGGAAGCGAGCCGCGGGTGGCGGCGAACCCGGTCGGGATGTGGTCGTGGCCATTTTTCGCTAGTATAGCCAAGCTCGTACCGATCCTGGGCGAGTGCAGTTGCCGGCGAAGCCTTTTGCGGCTGCCTTTTGCATCGGCAATCACTTCAGCGGCGGGGCCGGCGGTGAGCTGGCCGGGCTGCGATTAACCACGACGAGGTTATTTGCCATGACATTCAAGCGCGCGGGTTTCGGCGGCTGTCGTTGCCAGGCCGCCAGTTGCGGTAGTGGCGTGCGTGTCGATGGCCGGCAGCGCAAGCGCTGGTGATGCCCTGGACGGAACTGCTCAGCCTGCTGGCGATGCTTGCCGGTGGCTGCCTGTGGTTCGACAGCTTCAAGTCGCGCGAGGCGGGCATGCGGGCGGTTCGCGCCGCCTGTGCTGCCGAGGAGTTGCTGCTCCTCGATGACACCGTCGCACTGGCCTCGCTGCGTCCGGCACGCGACGATGTTGGCAGATTGCGTCTGCGCCGCGTCTATCGCTTCGAGTTCAGCGACACCGGCAACAATCGTCGCGATGGCGAGGTCACGCTGATCGGCAGCGAACTGTTGACCCTGCACCTGCCGCACTCGCATCGATCGCGCCTGCAGCCGGTGCCGACGGCGGGCGACGAGCCGGATCGACCGTTTCCTCGCCTGCCGTCGTGAATTACCTGGCACACGCCCTGCTCGCCGGCGCGGACGACGACTGCCGGCTGGGGGGATTGCTCGGCGATTTCGTCAAGGGGCCGCTGTCGCCGCGACCGCCGCAGCTCGGCGCGGCAGTCGTGCGTGGCCTGCTGCTGCACCGGCAGATCGACAGCTTTGCCGACGCGCACCCGGCTTTCGAGCGCAGCCGGCGGCGCATCAGTGCCGAGCGCCGGCGCTACAGCGGCATCATCATCGACATGTTCTACGATCACTTTCTGGCGCTGCATTGGGCGCGCTTCTGCGCGCAGCCACTCGAGGCTTTCACCGCCGCCGTCTACGCCTTGCTGGCCCGCCGACCATTGCCCGAGCGGCTGGCGGGGATCCTGCCCAGGATGCGCCAGGAGGACTGGCTGGCGGGCTACCGCGATCCGGACGCGGTCAGTCGGGCGCTCGACCAGATCGCTGCGCACCGCTTCCGGCGCAGCAACGGGCTGGGCGGCGCCGGCAGCGAACTGGCGGGCAAGCATGCGTACTTCGAAGCGGATTTTCTCGAGTTCTTTCCGGCCGCGCTGGCTTACGCCGAGGAGTTCCGCGCGCGGGCTGCGGAGCATGCTGTGGTCGGTCCGTCGTGACCGCCCTGGCCGGGCGTTGACGACCCCCTGATCGAACGCCGCCGCGACCGATCAGCCTGCCGTACCACGCCGGCGCGTGGCGAGACCCGCCAGACCCAGGCCAAGCAAGGCCAGCATCCCGGGCTCGGGGACAGCCTGCGCGTCGTACCTGACGTTGTCGAAGGCGATCCCGTCAGGGTCGTTGTTGAAGATCGAGATGCCGGCGATATCCTGTTGCCCGGCGTCGCGCCTGAAGCCGTAGAAGTCGCCCGCAAGCGGGTTGAGAACGATGCTGTCGATCAACGACCCGTCACGCATGAAGAAGTCGAGCGTCGCCATGCCGCCAATGCTGCCGATCAGCTGAAAGCCGAACTGCGCCGTACTTCCCGGGAAAAGCATGCTCACGGCGCCCGTGCCAATGGTGCCGGGCACGGGGCCAAGACCGGCGAGCACGTTCCCCTGGCTGCTGCTGTAGTGAATCACGCTCAGGTTCTGATTGGCCGGGCCGGCGGTCAGGGCCAGCGGATCCGTCGGTCTGCCGCTGAGCACGTCGAAGGCTCCGGCGGGCGTATTGTCCTGCCCCGAAAAGCGCTCGGCGAAACTGGCGCCACCCGAGAACACGATGCCGTCGTAGTTTGTGCCGGGGAGCGCGCTGCCGGCCACGTCGCCAAAAGTGACGACCTTCGTGCCGCCAAGGGACGCGTAGGGTACCTGATCGATCGGCATGGCTGCGGTATTTGCTCCAGCAGAAAGAAACAAGACAATCGCAGCGGCGAGGGCCTGGTGTGATCTTTGCATTGTTCTTCTCCGAGGTGTCGGTGGGAGAGCACGCGACCGATGCCATGTGGCGAGGGACGGTGGGATGTGAGCTTGGCCTTGATTTAAGAATAATAAGCTGGTCGCCCCGACATTTCCAGCGCCGCTGACGATCTCGGGCGGAAGAAGCGCCGATACCGCGGACCAGATGATCCCGGCAGCGGCGTTTCTCGATTACTCGACAACCGGGCGATGGTCGGAATTGCTCGACCACGGCAGCTGCCTGGCAGCGCGACGTGGGCGAGCTGACGATGGCCGGTCCCGGCGTCGGGGCTGCCGTTCGTCGGGTGCGCGTCCCGGGGTGGCCGGCGCCTGGTCGCAAAGCGGGCGCCGCCGCTCGCCAGCTAGCCTTCGCGCGAGGCGCGCCGGCGCTCGTTGTCGGTCAGCAGGCGCTTGCGGATGCGGATGCTCTTGGGCGTGATTTCGACCAGTTCGTCGTCGGCGATGAATTCGACCGCCGACTCGAGGGTCAGCGCGACTGGCGGTACCAGCCGCACCGCTTCGTCGGTGCCCGAGGCACGGACGTTGGTGAGTTGCTTGCCCTTGATCGGATTGACTACCAGGTCATTCTCGCGGCTGTGGATGCCGATCACCATGCCCTCGTACAGTCTGTCGCCGGGACTGCTGAACATCCGCCCCCGGTCCTGCAGCTTCCATAGCGAGTAGGCGACGGCTTCGCCTCTTTCGGCGGAGATCAGCACACCGTTTCGGCGGCCCGGGATGTCGCCCTTGACGGGCGCGTACTCGTCGAAAACGTGGCTGCTCAGCCCGGTTCCGCGCGTCAGGTTCAGGAACTCGCCCTGGAAGCCGATCAGACCGCGCGCCGGAATGCGGTATTCGAGACGGACGCGGCCGCGGCCGTCGGAAGACATGTCCTGCAGGTCGCCGCGCCGATAGCCGAGTGCTTCCATGACGCCGCCCTGGTGTGTTTCCTCGACGTCCAGGGTGAGCATTTCATAGGGTTCGCACTGCTCGCCGTCGATCTCCTTGACAATCACGCGCGGGCGGCCGACGGCCAGCTCGTAGCCCTCGCGGCGCATGGTCTCCAGGAGGATCGTCAGATGCAGTTCGCCGCGTCCGGAAACCAGGAAGCTGTCGGTGTCCGCGGTTTCCTCGACTCGCAGCGCCATGTTGGTCAGCAATTCCTTGCGCAGACGCTCGCCGATCTGCCGGCTGGTGACGTACTTGCCCTCAGTACCGGCGTAGGGCGAGTTGTTGACCATGAAGGTCATGTTCAGTGTCGGCTCGTCGACGCGCAGCATCGGCAGCGCTTCGGGTTGCTCGATGGAGGTGATCGTGCAGCCGATCGACAGGTCCTCGATGCCGGTCACCAGCACGATGTCGCCAGCCACGGCTTCATCCATCGGCACCCGTTCGAGGCCCTGGAAGCCGAAGACCTGATTGACCTTCGCCGTCTTCGGCGCACCATGCTCGAACCTGCCCTCGGCATCGGCCTGGCCGTACATCACCAGGACCTGCTGGGCCGGCTTCAGGCGGCCTCGCTGCAGGCGGCCGACACCGATCCGTCCGACATAGCTCGAGTAGTCCAGGGCCGAGATCTGCAGTTGCAGCGGCCCGTCGATCTCGTCGGCGTGCGGCGGCGAAACGTGCTTGAGGATGGTCTCGAACATTGGCCGCATGTCGGCCGAGGGATGGGCCAGGTCGAGGGTCGCATAGCCGTTGATCGCGGACGCGTAAACCACCGGGAAATCGAGCTGTTCGTCGTTGGCGCCGAGTTTGTCGAAGAGGTCGAAGGTATGGTCGACGACCCAGTCCGGACGCGCGCCATCACGGTCGATCTTGTTGACCACCACGATCGGCTTCAGACCGAGCGCGAGGGCCTTCTTGGTAACGAAGCGCGTCTGCGGCATCGGGCCTTCAACGGCGTCAACCAGCAGCAGAACGCCGTCGACCATCGACAGCACGCGCTCGACTTCGCCGCCGAAGTCGGCGTGTCCCGGCGTATCGACGATGTTGATATGCACGTCGCCATAATCCACCGCCAGATTCTTGGCCAGGATGGTGATTCCCCGTTCCTTTTCGAGGTCATTGGAGTCCATCATCCGCTCGGTGATGTGTTGGTGCGCGGAAAAAGTGCCCGCCTGCACCAGCAGCTTGTCGACCAGCGTGGTCTTGCCGTGGTCGACGTGGGCGATGATGGCGATGTTACGGATGGCGCGGGACATAGGGGATCTGGCCTTTGAACAGGGGCGGCTATTCTAGCACAGGCGCAAAAGCCGTGCTGCGCTGCAAAAAAGGCACTCGTCTAGGCCGGCTGGTTGCGCAGGAAGTCGGCGGTGTTGAAGAACGACGCCAGCAGCTGTTGGCGCAGGCATTCCTCGATGCCGACCGCCTCCATCGCCAACAGCATGCACGCCACCCACTGGTCGCGCTCGGCTTCGCCGATGGCGAACGGCAGGTGGCGTCGGCGCAGCATCGGATGGCCGATGTTCTGCACGTAGAGGTCGGGTCCGCCCAGCCAGCCGGAAAGAAACATGAACAGTTTGTCGCGCGAGGATTGCAGGTCGGCAGGGTGCAGGGCGCGAATCGTCGCGAACTGGGGGACGCTGTCCATCAGCTCGTAGAAGCGCTCGCAGAGGCCGGCGACGGTTGCTTCGCCGCCGATGAGTAGGTAGGGCGTCTGTTCCTGCATGAGGCTCACAATCTGTCATCCTGCAATCCGGGCGGGCCCAATCCGGGCGGGCCAGCTCCGGCGCGCTTGTCGGAGGGCGGGGCCTGGCAATAGGCGTTCCGGGCAACGATTCGCGCGCCATTCAGCCGTTGTTGCAACGCAGCAAAAACGCTTGACAATCGCTCCTCGAAGGCTACAATGACTCATCCGCTGCACTGCACCAAATGGCTGCAGCCGTGGGAAACCTGAGCGGTGTTTCGGTTTCGCAATTTCAAGGAGAGTACCGTGTACAACGTAGCTGAGCAATTCACCAATACTGGCAAAGCCGGTCTGGAAGCGTGGAAGGCCGTCGTCAATGCATCCTTTGATGGCGTGGGCAAACTGGCCGCCTTGAACCTTCAGTGCGCGCGCTCGGTCGCCAAACGTGGCGCCGAGGATTTCAAGAGCCTGTCGGACGTCCGCGATATGGCCGGCCTGAAGGAATTGCAGAAGGAGATGGCGGTGTCTGCGGTGTCGCAGTCGGTCGCCTATTCGCGCCGTGCCTATCACATCAGCAACGATGCCTCGAGTGCTGTCACTCAGGTGCTCGGCGGCCAGCTTTCGCAGGCCGGCCGCGGTCTGGTCGGTGTCCTCCAGGAGACTCGCAAGAACGCGCCACCGGCCTATGATTTCACGGTCTCCACCGGCAAGTCGCTGGTGTCCATGGCTACCTCGGTGCTTGGCAATCTCGGCAAGGTCGCGAGGCCGGCAATCGCGGCCAGCGACAAGCCTTCGGTCAAACTGATCGAGAAAGCTGCCTGACTCAGTCGGTCGGCGACGGCTGATTCCAGCCGCTCCGTTCGGACGAGCCCGGTGCCACGGCACCGGGCTTTTTTGCTCTCGACGTCGCTGGCGAGGCACGGCAAGTCCGCCGCTTGCGGGTCGTGACGAGCAGACCCGTGCCCTCCTGGTCACGCAATCTGTCCGGACACAATTTGCCAGAATGGCATCCACGGCGCACACTAGAACATTTTTGCCGATTGCAAAGGCAATTATTGGGGGTGTCAGATGACCGATTCGATTCTTGGTTTCCTGAGAGCCAACGGCGAGCAGCTCGATGTTGACATGGCTGCGTCGCTGCATATCCCGATCGCCGATCTGCGCGACGAGGTCGCGCGGCTCGCCTCGGTGGGAGACCTGATTTGTTGCCGGGTGACCCGCTTCATCGATGGCCAGAAGATCGAGGGTACCAGTTGTCGGCTGTCGTGCGATCCGCCGACGCCGGCGCGTGGGCGCAAGCCGGGCGTGAAGAAGAGCGACGACAGCGAAACAACGAGCTATTGAGCCAGCGCTTCCCGGGGCGCCTCCAGGGGTCGCCGGCGACGGTCCAGGCGACGGTGGTGCATGAAGAGTGTTCGCGGCGGGCTGGCGCCGGCACTGCCGGCTGCTATCGGAGCAGATGCAGGTTGAAGTGCGCCTTGGTGAATTCCTGGAACTTCTCGACGCCCTTCAGGGCGAGTTGCAGGCGGCCAAGTTCCATCATGTTGAGCCGCGAGAGGGGAATGTAGTTGTCCGGCTTGCGGCCTTCGCGGACCGCCTCCACCTGTCCGCGCAGGCGCATCAGGACGAGGCAGTCGAAGGTCTCGGCGATATTGTCGGCCATCTTCTGGTTGAGCACCTTGTCCTTGACCAGTGCTTCCAGGCGCTGGTGGGTGCTGCCCTCAAGCTTGCCGGCCTGAATGGCCAGCGCCTTGACTCCCTCGGAAATCGCAAAAATGCCAGCCTTCTTGATTTCCAGCATTCCCGAGTGCTCCCCACCGCTTTCACCCTTGATCTTGCCAAACCAGCCCAGGGGTGGCGCAAAGCGCAGGGTGCTCTCGACCATCCGCATCAGGAACAGCTTGTCGCGCTGCACGTGCTGGTACAGTTGCGTCTTGAGCTCCTGTTCGAACGAGGGGTCGCCGTAGATGGTGCGGATATCGACGAAGGTGCCACAACTGAGGACGTGCTTCGGGGTCGGCGTCCGCAGCCAGCGGTCGAGCTGCTCCTTCCACTTGCTGATGCTGCGCCGCCACTCCTTGTTCTTGGCCATGATTCCGCCCGGACAGGGCGGGATGCCGATGGCGATCAGCGAATCGACCAGGACCTGGGAGAATTCCTCGATCTGCTCGATCTCCTCTGGCGTCAGCTCGTCGCCGTAGACAATCGCGTTGTCCTGGTCGGTGAGCAGCGTCTGCTCGCCGCGTCCCTCGCTGCCGAGGACCACAAAGGCAAAGCGTGCCGGCAGGTCGGCAAAGCGATCTTCGCGCATCAGCGCGATCAGCCGCAGGAGAATCTGGTCGTTGAGGTGGGCAATCAGGCGCACCATGTCGCGGGTGCTGGTACCGCTGCCGCTCAGGTGCAGGACCAGGCTCTGGATCCGTCCGTACACCACTTTCACTTCATCGATGTCGCGGGCGCTCTCGATGTCGAGCACCAGCTGGTGCGGCGAGTGCGACTGCAGGCGGATGATGTCGCTGTCAGTGATGATTCCGGCGAGCCGGCCCTTGCCATCGACCACCGCCAGGCGATGGATCTTCTCGCGAGACATCCGGTAGAGCGCTTCGTAGAGCAGGTCGTCCTCGCCGATTACCGAGAGCGGGCTGTTCATGATCGCGCGCACGAGCAGCGTCGAAGGGTCGGCACCGGATGCGACCACCTTGTTGCGCAGGTCGCGGTCGGTGAAAATGCCGCTCGGCCGCTTCTGGTCACAGACGACGACACTGGAGATGTTCTTCTCGCGCATGATCCCGACCACCTCCACCAGGGCATCATCCGGTGCGCAGGTGACGACCGTGCGCTGGCAGAAATCCTTTACCGGGCGAAAAAACTGACCTTCCTCAGCCATCCTGTGCCGTTCCTCGTGGTGTCGCGGGCTGGATTTTCTGAAGCAGCCGGTGGCTGCCGTTGAAGCGTCTGACCCGATTGCATGGAGGCGCAATTCTAGCACCGGCAAGCGGTGCGAGTCTGCCTGTGGCGAACGCTGACACGCCCTGATTGTGTCCTCCGGCGCGACCGCCAGCGAGGTACAGGTCGGCCTCTGACGCGCTGCCGGTCGCGAACTGCGTTGCTCCCGGCAGCTTTCCGCTCAGGGCGTGCCTTGCGCTTTGCTTTTCGCCGCCTGGCGCCGGCCCGGTTTCGATCTCCGGTGCAGCGCCGCCTTGGCCAGCAAATGCGCCGTCACCGGCGCGGTGATGAACAGGAAGAACAGCGGCGCCAGTTCGTGCAGACTGATGCCGCCGCGGTCGAGATCGGAGAAGAAGACCGCTGACGCGAGCAGGGTCGCACCAACGCCCAGCGTCGTGGCCTTGGTCGGGCCGTGCAGACGCATCATGAAATCGGGCAGCCGGGCGAGGCCGATCGAGCCGAGCAGGGCGAACAGCGCACCGACAACGACCAGGACCGAGATGATTGATTCCGTTGCCGTGTTCATTCGCTGATGTCTCCACGCAAGAGGTACTTGCAGAGCGCCACGGTGCCAACGAAGCCGAGCAGGGCGAGCAGCAGCGCCGCTTCGAAATAGGCGCTGCTGGCAGTGCTGATCCCGTAGAGGATCAGCAGCGCGATGCTGTTGATTCCCAGCGTGTCGAGCGCCAGGATGCGGTCGGTGGTGTCCGGGCCGACCAGCAGGCGATAGACGTTGAGCGCCAGTGCTGCGCCAATCAGGACGAAAGCAATTTCGATGGCTGCGTTCAGCATGCAAACATCTCCCTGAGCGCCAGTTCGTAGCGCTCCTTGATCTCGCGAATCAGCGCCTCCGGATCGGGCGCATCGAGGGCGTGGACCAGCAGCACCCAGCGTTGCCGGTCGACGTCGATCGAAACCGTCCCCGGTGTCAGCGACACGATGCTGGCCAGCAGCGTGGCGATGAAGGGGTCGCGCAGGTCGAGCGGCACCTCGACAAAGGCGGGCGAAAGGCGGTGCAGCGGCCCGATGATCTGGCGGGCAACTCGCCAGTTGGCGGTAATGATGTCGAGCGCGAAGAGGCCCAGGAAGCGCAGCGCCCGCCAGGGACGCGCCAGGCGTGGCGGATTCGGCCAGAAATGTCGGGTCAGCAGGGGAATGACGATCGCCAGCACGACGCCGAGCACAAGCAGGCCCAGCGATGCCGCATTGGTGATCACCGCCCAGAGCAGAAAGACCGTCAGCGACAGGCCGGGGCGCGGCAGGATCGTGCGCCTCATGGCCTTGCCCCACGGCCGGTCGGCGTCGCCCCTGCAGCGAGGACACCCGTCACGTAGGCGCCGGGCGCGTGCAGTTGCGCGGCGGTGCGCGCGCTGTAGTCGGACAGTGGGCGCGCGCCGATTGCCAGCAGCGGTCCGGCGGCGATCAGCAGCATGGTGGCTGTCGCGCGTCGCCAGCCGACAGGATCGCCCGTCAGTGGTCGCGACGCTGCCTTGTGCTTCCAGATCAGGTAGCAGCCATCGCGTGCCAGGGTAGCCATGACGATGAACCCGGACATCAGCACGACCACCCAGATTGCCATGCCGGCTTCGACGTCGCGCATGCTCGTCAACAGCATCACTTTGCCGACGAAGCCGGAGAATGGTGGCAAGGCGGCGGCCGTTGTCGCCACGACCAGGAAGGCGATTCTGAGCCAGGTGGCGCGCAGTGGCGGGCCGGCCATGAACTGGTCGGCGACCTTGCCGCGCTGCTCGGAAATAAGCCCGGCGAGCAGGAAGAATGCGGCGCCGGCCAGCGTCGACTGCACCAGGTAGTAAAGCGCTGCGGCGCTGACTTCCGCGCTTGCCTGCGCGGGGGTGGTCAGCAGGGTGCCCGCCGAGAGCAGCACCAGCCAGGCGACAAGCGCCCGCAGGCGCACCGCGGCCAGCGCGCCAAGCGCGGCAAAAACGACCGTCGCCAGCGCCAGGGTGGTCAACCAGTTGTCGAGCAGATCGGGCATTGCCGGCGCCAGGGCGATGGCCTGCACGCGCAGGATGGCGACAATGCCGACCTTGGTCATGATCGCGAAGAGCGCGGCGACCGGTGCGCCGGCGGCGGTATACGTGTGCGGCAGCCAGAACGACAGGGGCAACAGCCCGGCCTTCAGCGCGAACACCGCAATCAGCAGGGCGAAGGCCAGTCTAGCCAGCGAGCGGTCGTAGCCGGGCAGCGCGAGGGCGCGCGCCACATCGGCCAGATTCAGGGTGCCCAGCGTGCCATAGATCAGGCCCAGGGCGATCAGGAAGAGTGCCGAACCGACCAGGTTGAGTACCACGTAGCTGATGCCGGCGCGCGTTCTGGCCAGTCCGCCACCGTGCGCCAGCAGCACGTAGGACGCGAGCAGCATGATTTCGAAGAAGACGAAGAGGTTGAACAGGTCGCCGGTGAGAAAGGCGCCGAGCAGGCCGAGCAGTTGAAACTGGAACAAGGGATGGAAATGCACACCCCGCTCGTCGAAGCCGGCGCTTGCATAGAGCAGCACCAGAAAGCCGAGGACGGCGGTGAGCAGGCTCATCCCGGCGGCCAGTCGATCGACGACCAGCACGATACCGAAGGGCGCTGGCCAGTCGCCCAGCGCGTAGACGCGCAACACGCCATCATCGGCGAGCAGCGTCAGCCAGCCGGTGACCAGCACCAGCAGCGCCGTCGCCAGCAGACCGACGGCGCGCTGGAAGCGCAGGTGACCCGAGATCATCTGCAGCAGCGCTGCCAGCAGCGGGATCAGGATCGGCAGGATCGGCGCGTTGGCGTTCATCGTTCCTGCTCGGTGTCGACGTGGTCGGCGCCCGACTCCGACAGGGCGCGCAGGGCAAGGATGGCCAGATAGGCGGTCATCCCGAAACCGATGACGATGGCGGTGAGCACCAGGGCCTGCGGCAGGGGATCGGCATAGCTTGCGCCGGCACGGATAAGCGGCGGTGCGTCGACCCGCAGTCGCCCGCTGGCGAAGAGGAACAGGTTCACCGCGTAGGAGAGCAGGGTCAGACCGAGCAAGACCGGGAAGGTGCGCGAGCGCAGGATGAGGAAGACACCACAGGCGGTGAGTACCCCGATGGCAATCGACAGAAGTACTTCCATCAGCTCACCGCCTTCTGACCGTGCGCACGTTCCGAAAGCCGGCCAAGTCCGGAGAGGACGGTGACCACCACGGTGACCACGACCAGATAGACGCCGAGGTCGAAGATCATCGCCGAAGCCAGTTCCACCTCGCCGATCAGCGGCAACTCGACATGGCCGTGTGCCGTGGTCAGGAAGGGACGATCGAACAGCCAGCTCGCCATCCCGACACCGCTCGCCAGCAGCAAGCCGAGCGACAGCAGCACGGCGGCGTTGCGCGGCATGCGCCGCTGCGCGAAGGCGTTGCCGTTGGCCAGGTACTGCACGACCAGCGCGACACTGGTGATCAGGCCGGCGACGAAACCACCGCCGGGCAGATTGTGTCCGCGCAGGAAGATGTAGACCGAGACGGTCAGGGTCAAGGGCAGCAGGGGGCGCACCAGCATCGAGAGAAAAAGGGGATGCGCTTCGCGCGACCAAGGTCGGCCGTCGGCGTCGTAGCGTGGCACGACCAGGACCAGGCGGTCGAGCAGGGCATGCGAAGCGAGCGCCACCATCGCCAGGACGGTAATTTCGCCAAGCGTATCGAAGCCGCGGAAGTCGACCAGGATCACATTGACGACGTTGGTGCCGCCGCCGCCGGGAACCGACTGCTGCAGGTAGAAGCCGGAGATGGTCTCGAAGGGTGCGGCGAGCATCTGCAGGGTGACCAGCATCAGGCCGCCGCCGGCGAAAATGGCCAGCAGCAGGTCGCGCACCAGGCGACTGGCACTGCTGCGTGGCGCCTGGCGGGCCGGGAGATAGTAGAGCACCAGCAGCATCAGGACGATTGTTCCAGTTTCCACGGCGAACTGGGTCAGGGCCAGGTCGGGCGCCGACAGGCGCACGAAGATCAGCGCCACGACCAGCCCGACGACACCGACGAGCATCACCGCCAGCAAGCGCTGACGATAGAGAAGGGTGGCGCCGACGCTGCCCAGCACGAGAGCGCAGACGGCGAGGAAAGCGGCTTCGTTGGCGGCCTGGTCGGGAAGCCGGACAATAGTCTTTGGTCCGGAGAAGAAGGCCCAGATTCCGAGCACCAGGACGAAGGCAAACAGCAGGGCGTTGTAGCGCTGCAGCGAGCCGCTGTCGAGCACGGCGACGGTCCGGCGGGCTGCGGAGACGAGCAGGCGGTAGACGCGCTCGAAGGCCGTCCGCGGGTGCATCGTCGGCAGCTGTCCCTGCCAGGCGAACAGGGGCGCGCGCAGCGCATAGACGAATACGCCGCCGGCGAGAGCCAGCAGGCTCATCATCAGCGGCTTGTTGAAACCGTGCCACAGCGCCAGTTCGAAGGCCGGCAGCGGGGATTGCAGCGTGGCGGCGGCAGCGACCCTGAGCAGTGGCGCGACCGTCAGTTGCGGAAATATGCCAACCAGGAGACAGAGCAGTACCAGCAGTTCGATCGGTGCGCGCATCCAGCGCGGCGGCTCGTGTGGCTCGCGCGGCAGATCGATCGGTTCGCCGTTGAAGAAGACGTCGTGCACGAAGCGCAAGGAATAGGCGACGGCGAGCGCGCCGGCGATGGTGGCCACCAGTGGCAGCAGCCAGTCGATCGCCTCGAATTGCGGGTGGCCGACCGTTTCGCCGAAGAACATTTCCTTGCTCAGGAAACCGTTCATCAGGGGAACCCCGGCCATCGATGCGGCGGCAATGATCGCCAGCGTGGCGGTGATCGGCATGCGCTTGAACATGCCATTGACGCGCCGCATGTCGCGCGTGCCGCATTCATGATCGATGACTCCGGCAGCCATGAACAGCGAGGCCTTGAAGATGGCGTGATTGATGATGTGGAAGACGCCGGCGACGGTCGACAGTCGTGTATCGAGACCGAAGAGCAGCGTGATCAGGCCGAGGTGGCTGATTGTCGAGTAGGCGAGAAGCCCTTTGATGTCGTGACGGAAAAGCGCCGTTGCTGCGGAGTAGACCAGTGTGATTGCGCCAGTGCCGCTGACCAGCCAGAACCACAGATCGGTGCCACCCAGCGCCGGGAACAGCCGGGCGAGCAGGAAGACGCCGGCCTTGACCATGGTCGCCGAATGCAGGTAGGCGGACACCGGTGTCGGCGCCGACATCGCGTTCGGCAACCAGAAGTGGAAGGGAAACTGCGCCGACTTGGTAAATACACCGAGCAGAATCAGGATCAGTATCGGTGCGTAGAGCGGGTGCGCGCGAATCTGGTCGCCGGCCGACAGAATGACCGACAGTTCGTAGCTGCCGGTGACGTGGCCGAGCAGGAGGATGCCGGCTAGCAGCGCCAGACCGCCGCCGCCGGTGACTGCCAGCGCCATGCGTGCGCCGATGCGCGATTCGTACTTGTTGTGGCTGTAGGCGACGAGCAGGAACGAGGAGAGGCTGGTGATTTCCCAGAAAACCAGCAGCAGGAGCAGGTTCTCGGAAAGCACGACACCGAGCATCGCCGCCATGAACAGCAGCAGAATCGAATAGAAACGTCCCAGAGGGTCGCTGGCAGGCAGGTAGTAGAAGGCGTAGAGCACCACCAGCAGGCCGATGCCGCAGATCAGCAGGCTGAACAGCAGTCCGAGACCGTCCAGGCGCAGGCTGAGGTCCAGTCCGTAGGCTGGCAGCCAGCCAAGGCGCGCCAGCTGGCTGTCTCCGGCGAAGATCGCCGGTGCCAGCTGCAGCACCAGGGTCAGGCAGCTGCCCATTACCGCTGCTGCGGCCAGCGCCGTCACCGCCCGTCCGACGCGCTGCAGCAGCAGCGGCAGCAGAAAGGCGGCAAAGGCCGTGGCAGGGATTGCCAGAAGCAAGGTGTCTGAGTTCACAAAGGCCGATCCTGGAGTGAATTGTCCGGGGGTGACGCCGAGCTGCCGGAAGTGCGACTATCGCCGAAACCGTGCTTGGCCACTCACTTCCTCCCGGAGAATCCGATGCCTTACCGCTCTACCGCTATCGATCATGTGTACCATCGGCTTGACTTTGCCAGGTGCCTGAGAGGACAGCCGGCCGGGTTTTTCCGGATTATAGCTGTCATCGCCGGTGCTGGCGGTCGCCGGCGCCGATGCAGTCTGCAGGCCGGGCCACGTCATCTGGCCGAAACAATGGCAGCTTAAGCTACCGGCAGTCAACTTCTCCGAATACGAGCGCAAGCCCATGAGCGAACATCTCAGCAAGCAGTTCGATCTTGAACTGGAACATATCCGGACGCGCATCCTGCAGATGGGCGGCCTGGTCGAAAGTCAGGTGCAGGCAGCGATAGAGGCCTTCAGCAGCGGCGATCTGGCGGCCATGCAGCAGATCGTCGAAGGCGACCGCGAGGTGGACGCCTGCGAGGTGGCCATCGATGAGGACTGCACGCTGTTGATCGCCCGTCGGCAACCGACGGCACGCGATCTGCGCCTGGTGATGGCCGTTTCGCGCATCGTCACCGACCTCGAGCGGGTCGGCGACAAGGCGGCGAAGATTGCCAGCATGGCGCGCAATTTTCACCGGGGCGGCAGCCGGCGTATCCCGAGATTGTCCGATATCCAGAATTGCGCGCGCCTGGCCACCGAGATGTTGCGCAGTGCGCTTGACTCGCTGGCACGCATGGACGTCGCTACTGCCCGCCAGGTCATCGGCGCCGACAAGGCGATCGATGCCTCGTTCAACGCCATCCTGCGGCAGCTGATCACCTACATGATGGAGGATCCGCGGACGATCAGCGAAGCACTGGATATCGTGTGGATTGCGAAGGCCATCGAACGCGTCGGCGATCACGCGTCGAACATCGCCGAGAATGTCATCTACGTCGTCAGCGGCGATGATGTTCGCCACACCGGCGCCGCACGCATGAAAGCGGACCAGTCGTGACACGATCGGATACGACCAGCCTGCCGCGCGTTCTCGTCGTCGAGGACGACAAGGGTATTCAGGAATTGCTGCGCTTCGCGCTCCTGCGCGGTGGTTACGAGCCGCTTTGCGCCGATAGCGCCGAACACGCCGAAACCCTTCTGCGCGAGACGCTGCCGGATATCGCCCTGATCGACTGGATGCTGCCCGGCCAGTCGGGTCTGGCGCTGACCGGCAAACTGCGCAACGAGTCGCGTACGCGCAGCCTGCCGGTCATCCTGCTGACGGCCCGCGGCGAAGAGGGCGACCGCATTGCCGGGCTCGAAGGTGGCGCCGACGACTACGTCGTCAAGCCGTTCAGTCCGAAGGAACTGCTGGCGCGGGTGCAGGCAGTGCTGCGGCGTTGCTCGCCGGAGCATGTCAAGGGTACACTGAGCGCCGGACCGATAACGCTCGATACGGTCAGTCATGAAGCCAGAGTCGATGGCCAGCAGATTACCCTGACGCCGACCGAGTTCCGGCTTCTGCGCTTTCTGATGGCCAATCCCGGGCGTGTCTACTCGCGTCAGCAGCTGCTCGACAACGTCTGGGGGGATCATGTCTACATTGAAGACCGCACCGTCGATATTCACATCCGGCGTTTGCGGGTCGCCCTTGGCACGGCGGGCGAGCAGATGGTCGCAACCGTTCGCGGCGCCGGCTACAAGATGAGCGCCCCGCCCGGACCGAAGTTTCCCGACTCGTGACCCGCCTTGGGGCGTCGTTCGCGAAGCTCCTGCTGAGAGGCGTCCTGCCGATTGCCTTTCTCGCTCTGCTCGCCTGGTTGAGTCATGGACCGGCCTGGGCCTGGGCGATCGCTGCGCTCGGCTGTACTCTGCTCGTTTGCGTGCAGACGCGGCAGCTGGCCGCGCTGGCAGCCTGGCTCGACGCGCCGGCGAGCGACGCATTCCCGCAAGCCGGTGGCGCCTGGGGCGAAGTGCTCGGCAAGCTCGCGCACAGGCTGGACGACGAGGCGCACCAGCGTGAGGCAGTCGAAGCGCGGCTGCGCTCCTTCCGGGGCGCCATGGACGCCGTGCCCGACGGACTGGTGATTCTCGACGCGGGCCATCGCATCCAGTGGAGCAATCGTGCCGCCGCTGCGCATCTGGGAATCCGCTTGCCGCGCGATAAAGAGGTGATGATCGAACACCTGGTGCGCACACCGGGCTTCGCCGAGTACCTGGCCGGTGCCGATACGCAGGGCACGTTCGTGCTGCAGGCGCTGGCGGCACGAACGCGCGTCTACACGATCCGGGTGGTTCCCCTCGGTGACGCCAACAAGCTGCTGGTCAGCCTCGACGTGACCGATGCACGGCGCGTCGAATCGATGCGCAGCACCTTCGTCGCCAACGTTTCCCACGAATTGCGCACGCCATTGACCGTGGTCAGCGGTTTCCTCGAGTACTTCACCGACGACGGCGCGGTGGACGCCGAACAGCGCCAGCAGTTTGCGCGGCTGATGAGTGACCAGACGGCGCGCATGCTGACTCTGGTCGATGACCTGCTGACCTTGTCGCGGCTGGAAGCGGAAGACGCGCCAGCGAGCGAGGAGGACGTCGATATGGCCGATCTCATGGAACAACTGCTGGCCGAAGGACAAAGTCTTAGTGATGGCCGCCATCAGCTCGCCGTGACTTGCGCCGGGCCGGCCTTGCGCGGCAACCGCAAGGAACTGCACAGCGCCTTCGGCAACCTGGTCTCAAACGCCATCCGCTACACGCCGGCGGGCGGCGCGATTCGCATCGAATGGGCGGTGGTCGACGGCCGTGGCGTCTTTTCGGTGTGTGATTCCGGCGTCGGTGTCGCGGCCAAACACCTGCCGCGCCTGACCGAGCGCTTCTACCGCGTCGACCGTGGCCGCTCGCGCGACACCGGCGGCACCGGTCTCGGCCTGGCCATCGTCAAGCACATACTCCTGCGCCACCAGGCAACCCTGAGCATCGAGTCGGAACTCGGCGCTGGCAGTACCTTCAGCGCCGTGTTTCCGGACTGGCGGCTGCCATCGGCAGGCAGAGCCGTGGCCTGAGCGAGCGACCGTCGGCGTCCTTCTGGCGCTGGATCAGCCGCCACCGGCCCAGTCGTCTGCCGGCGGCTGCTCGCCGTAGGGCTGCTCGCGAACCGCTTTCTCGCCGTAGGCATCGGTTGGCAGCTCTTGCCGCATCGCGTTGATCAGGCTGCGCTCGATCTGCCCGTGGATGTGATCGATGCCGGCCAGCACCCCGCTGCCCCGGTTCTCGAACAGCCGCTGCCACATCTCGTTCTCCGCTGCGCGCAGACTCTCGCGCAACTCGCCTTCCAGCGCCGGTACTTCCTGCGCGTGGGCGATGGCACCGAAACCGGCAGCGCCGAGCGAAATCACCGCCCCGGCAACGCCGCCGACTGCGGCAGCGGCCGCACTGGCTCCGCTGCTGAGTGCCAGCCGCTCGATGAGTCTTTCGGCAGCGCGTTCGGCAACCGGCGATATCCGCGTCTGCGAGGGCAAGGCATCGAGGCCATCCCCTTCCTCGCGCACTCTCTCGAGCAGGGTGGCATAAGCGGGCAGATCGGCAACTGGCTCGCTGTGGACGAGCTGATAGAGCGATGCGTCCTGTCCGCCAGGCGTCGCGGCAGAAATCGCCGAAATGGCCTGCAGCCGGTGATCGAAGCGCGCTGCCGGTACGCCGTAGCGCTCCGGGATACCCTGCAGGCGCTCGGCGAGGAGCCGGACATAAAGGGTGGTCGCCTGCGCCATGATCGCCTTTGGGTCGATCTCCTCGGAGACCGGCGTGAGAACGCGCTCCTGGTACTGCTCCTGCAGATAGGCAGCCAGCCGAGCCACCGGATCGTCGCCAACCTTGTACCAGGCGACCTTGATCGCCAGCCACTGCTGCGTCCAATAGCCCGTGTACCAGGGAACGAACTCGTCCTCGCCGAGTGCATGCACCCGGCTCAGCCACTCCGCCATGAAGCCGTGCGCGTAATTTTCGGCGGCGTCCCGCGCCGCCAGGGACGCCGCGCCGACGTCGCGATCGACCTGCCGCCAGGTATCTGCCGATACGTAGACCGGCGGCGCCGGTTCGCTCCGGCGCCCCGATCCCGAGCAGCCGGCCAGGGATACGATCAGCAATACGGTCAGCACGGCGATCCGGGGATGGATCGCCAAGACCAATGTCTTGTAGAATGAATTCGGCATTTCTTGCCTGGTGGCCTGTGCGTCCGTCGGAACCGGCTGCCTCGGAGCTGTCATTGCTGCTGCAATTATAGGCGGCGGACTACTGGCCTGTTGCGGACAGGCGAGCCGGCGTGCCGGCGGCGACCGCTGCGCAGATGTGCGGGCAGGGCTTGTCCGGCTTCTCCCGTGACGTTCTTCCGTATGGAGAGAGAGTGAAAACGATTCGTCGACTGCTCACCCTGTGTTTGCTGATGGCATTGCCGCTGGCGCAGGCAGCGGACAGCATGAAGGCCTTTCCGGCCGCCGGGAAGGGAATGCTCCGGCATGTCCTGCAGCTTCCCGCACAGGCTGACGAGGCTGATTTCAAGGTCGAGCTGCTGGCCGGCAGGACGGTCGATGTGGACCCGGGGAATCGCTACTTCTTCGCCGGAAAGATCAGCAAGGAGACCATCGAGGGCTGGGGTTTCCCGCGTTACATGGTCAGCCAGCTGGGGCCGCTGGCCGGAACGCGGATGGCGATCGATCCGGACTCGCCAAAGATCAAACGCTTTGTCAGCCTTGGCGGCGAGCCCTGTCTGATTCGCTACAACAGCCGCCTGCCGGTCGTGGTGTACGCGCCCGAAGGCGTTGAAGTGCGTTATCGCGTGTGGCGCGCCGGACCCGAAACGCAGCCGATCGACCGGGGTTGAGCAGGCGCCGCCAGCTGCCGCCGGAGGGCTCGTCGAGGCCGCGACCTCTGCCTGGCTGCAGTAGCCGTTCGGCCGCTGAATCGGGCCCCGGCAACACGCGCGGCGGCCGGCGGCGAACGGCGTGAACGGTGTCAGACACGCCTGTAATCGGTTTCGGAAATGAATCCGAGGCGTCGCCGCTTCGTGTTCGGCGCGCTGGCGGCCGGCGGCGTCGGGCTGTCGGCTCTGGTCGCGCTGCGCTCGCCGCTGCTGTTCAACGATTGCCGGACGCAGCTGCCAAAGACGGCTGCGACGCACGACCTGATCGAGTCGGCCTGGGCAGGGGTCGATGCGCGGCGCTTTCTCGATTGTCACGTGCATCTGGTCGGAACCGGCGATTCCGGTAGCGGCATCGAGGTCAATCCGCGGATGTCGAGCCTGTTTCACCCGCTGCAGTATGCGCAGCGCCTCTTCTACCTGAATGCCGGCTGCGTCCACGACGCGCCGGGACGCATCGACGATAGCTACGTCGAGCGCATGCAGAACCTGGTCGATGGTCTGCGGCCGGGTAGCAGACTGCTGCTCCTGGCCTTCGATCGCTTCCACGACGAGCAGGGGCGTGCCGACCCGCTGCGCAGTTCCTTCTACGTCCCCGATGCCTATGCGCAGGCCGTTGCCGCAAGCCATCCGGAGACTTTCGCCTGGGCGGCGTCGATTCATCCCTATCGCACCGATTGCGTCGACGCGCTGGCTGCCGCGGAACGCAGCGGCGCGCTGGCCGTCAAGTGGCTGCCGCCGGCAATGGGCATCGATCCCTCGTCGCCACGCTGCGATCGTTTCTATGCCGCGCTCGCCGCTCACCGCCTGCCGCTGATCAGCCACGCCGGCGAGGAGAAGGCCGTGCATGGCGCCGGCCAGGAAGCGCTTGGCAATCCGCTGCTCCTGCGACGGGCGCTGGACCACGGCGTGCGGGTCGTGGTCGCCCATTGCGCTTCGCTGGGCAGCGCGGTCGACCTCGACGACGGGCCGAACGGTCCGCTGCTGCCGTGCTTCGATCTCTTTTCCCGGCTGATGGGCGAGGCGCGTTATGAGAAACTGCTGTTCGCCGACATCTCGGCGCTGACCCTGCGCAATCGCAGCGCCGAAATCGTGCGCACGGTCATCGAGCGCAGTGAATGGCATCCGCGCCTGCTGAATGGTTCCGACTATCCCTTGCCGGGTATCGTGCCGCTGATCTCTCCTGCCGAGTTCGCCGAGCGTGGCATGTTGCTGCCCGCCGCGGTGCCGGTGCTGGAGGTGATCCGGCAGCATAACCCGCTGCTTTTCGATTTCGTTCTCAAGCGACAGCTGTCGGCGGGCGCGCACCGCTTTGTGGCGTCCATCTTCGAAACGCGCGCCTTCTTTGAAAGGAAGACTGCATGAGTTCCCAGTTCGCCCTGCTCAAGACCCGTCGCTTCGCACCGTTCTTCGGCACGCAGTTTCTCGGCGCCTTCAACGACAACCTCTTCAAGAACGCACTCGTCGTCCTGCTCACTTTTCAGGCAGCGAGCTGGACGACGCTGACGCCCGAGGTGTTGACCAATCTGGCTGCAGGCATCTTCATCCTGCCCTTCTTTCTCTTCTCGGCCACCGCCGGGCAGTTGGCCGACAAGTACGACAAGGCCTGGCTGGCGCGCCTGACCAAGCTGCTCGAAATCGTGATCATGGTTTTCGCCCTGCTCGGCTTCGTGATGCACAGCCTCGAAGTGCTGCTCGCGGCGCTGTTCCTGCTTGGCCTGCAGTCAGCGCTGTTCGGGCCGGTCAAGTACGCCATCCTGCCGCAGCACCTGCACGAGGGCGAACTGGTCGGCGGCAATGCGCTGGTCGAGTCAGGGACTTTTGTCGCCATCCTGATCGGCACTCTGGTCGGCGGCCTGCTGGCCGGCGCGGCGGGCCATCCGGTCTGGGTCGCCTTCGCCGGGCTGGTCGTCGCGGTAATCGGCTATCTGTGCAGCCGCGGCATCCCGGCGGCGCCGGCGCCGGCGCCGCAGCTGGTTGTCGGTCTCAACCCGTTTTCCGAAACCTGGCGCAACATCGGCTTCGCGCGTGAAAACCGCACCGTCTTCCTGTCGATTCTCGGAATCTCCTGGTTCTGGCTTTACGGGGCACTGTTCCTGGCGCAGTTTCCGGTGTATTCGAAGAGTGTTCTCGGTGGCAGCGAGACGACGGTGACCCTGTTGCTGTCGGTGTTCACCGTCGGCATCGGTCTTGGCTCGCTGCTCTGTGATCGACTGTCGGCCGGGCATGTCGAGATCGGCCTGGTGCCTTTCGGTTCCATCGGTCTGACCATCTTCGGAATCGATATCGCACTGGCGTCGCCCGAGTTGCTTCCTGCCGGCGCACCGCTGCCGCTTGCCGGCATCCTCGCCATGCACGAGACCTGGCGGGTGCTCTTCGACCTGTTCGCACTCGGCGTGTTCGGCGGCTTTTTCATCGTGCCGCTGTATGCACTCATCCAGTTGCGCAGCATGCCGGACCAGCGGGCGCGAATCATCGCCGCCAACAACATCCTGAATGCGCTGTTCATGGTCTGCGGTGCTCTCGCCGCTGCCGGCTTGCTGGGCAACGGCATTTCGATTCCCGCGCTGTTCGCCATCGCCGCCCTGTGCAATGCCGCGGTGGCGGTCTACATCTACAGCCTGGTGCCCGAGTTCATGCTGCGCTTCATCGCCTGGCTGCTGATCCACTCGGTGTACCGCCTGCAGACGAAAGGCCTGGAAAACATTCCGGAGGAAGGGCCGGCGGTGCTGGTCTGCAACCATGTCAGCTTTGTCGATCCCATCGTCATCGCCGCTGCGAGCCGGCGGCCGATCCGTTTCGTGATGGATCACCGAATCTATCGCATGCCGCTGATCAGCTTCGTCTTTCGCCACATGCACACCATCCCGATCGCACCCGCGCGGGAAGATGCGGCGATGATGGAAGCCGCCTTCGAGGAAGTCGCGCGGGCGCTCGCGGAGGGTGAGCTGGTGGCCATCTTTCCCGAAGGGCGTATTACCGACAACGGCGACATCTGCCCCTTCCGCCCGGGCGTGCAGCGGATTGTCGGACAGACCCCGGTGGCGGTGGTGCCGATGGCGCTGCAAGGGCTTTGGGGCAGCTTCTTCAGTCGCAAGGGCGGACCGGCAATGAGCAAGCCGCGGCGCCTGCTGGGACTGTTCCGGAACATCGCGTTGAACGTTGGCGCGGCGGTGGCCCCCGGGGAGGCGACGCCGGAGCGGCTGCGCGAGGCTGTTGCGGGCCTGCGTGGCGACTCGGAGTAGGCGGCGCGCGAATGTGCCTGCCGTCATCGTACCTGCGGGACTCGGCGAGCTGCCAGCGGCGAGGACAGGCAGACGGGTTAGAATGGCGGTATGCGATTCTCCGGCTCATTACTGCGCCAGCGCCTGGACCTCTACGAGCGCCTGATGCGGCTCGACAGACCGATCGGCATCCTGCTGCTGCTCTGGCCGACGCTGTGGGGTTTATGGCTTTCGGCGCTGGGCAGGCCGGACTGGCTGGTGGTCTGGATTTTCGTCCTCGGCACCGTGCTGATGCGCTCGGCCGGTTGCGTGATCAACGACCTCGCCGACCGCGATTTCGACCCGCACGTGGCGCGCACCAGCCAGCGACCGCTGGCTGCCGGCACCGTGACGGTACGCGAAGCCTGGCTGCTCTTCGCCGCACTGGTCGGCTGTGCCCTGCTGGTCGTCCTGCCGCTACGCAGCTGGCTGCTCGCCGGCCTTTGTGTTACGGCGCTGTTTCTCGCCGCAAGCTATCCCTTCACCAAGCGTTTCCTGGCGATTCCACAGGCCTATCTCGGCGTCGCCTTCGGTTTCGGCATCCCGATGGCCTATGCCGCGCAGCTCGGAACTGTGCCCGCGGAAGCCTGGTGGCTGCTGCTGGCAAACGTCCTCTGGGCGATCGCCTACGATACCGAGTATGCGATGGTCGACCGCGCCGATGACCTGAAGATCGGCATCCGGACGTCGGCAATCACCTTCGGCAGGGCAGATGTCGCCGCCGTGATGCTGTGCTACGCGCTGGCATTGGGTCTGATCGGCGCGGTCGGCCACGCGCTCGGCCGCGGCGGCCTGTTCTACGCCGGCCTGGTGGTGGCGGCAGCGATTGCCGGCTACCATTACACGCTGATCAGGGAACGCAGTCCGGAGCGCTGCTTCAAGGCCTTCCTGCACAACAACTGGTTCGGCGCCAGCGTCTTTGCCGGCATCGCCCTCGACTTTCTTGCCTCGAAAGGGATTTCCGCATGAAGGCCATTCTGTCTTGTGCACTGCTGCTCATGGCGTACGCGGTGCACGCTGCCGATGCCGAGGATGCGCGGCTGCTGGCGCCGCTGCCGCCGGCGGCAGAAGTGACGCTGCGCGCCGAGATGCGCGCCAACCTGCTGGCCCTCAACGAGATCCTCGGCCTGGTTGCGGCCGGCAAGTTGCAGGAGGCCGGCCAGATCGCCGAGCAGGAACTTGGTGTCTCGGCGATGGGCAAGCATCGCAACCTGCCTTTCGAAGCCCGTCCCGGACCGCACATGCCTCCGGCGATGCACAGCATCGGTATGGACGGGCACCGCGCAGCCAGCAAGTTTGCGCGCATCGCCGCCACCGGTGACCGCGACGGGACGATTGCCGCGCTGCCCTCGCTGACCGGCGCCTGCGTTTCCTGTCACTACGCCTACCGCCTTCGCTAGCCGGGCAGGGCAGTCGCTGCCCGCGCGTCTGCTGCGCTCGACGGCGAGCACCGGCAGCGCTGGCGGCACGGAGGAGACAGAGTGATGCGTGTGCGATTGACGAGCTTTGCCTGGCGGCTGCTTGCCGCCGTTGCCTGCAGCGTCGGCGGTGCAGCGCTGGCCCTGCTGGTCGTTGGCGTGATCTACCTGGAGAGCCGGCCGGACCTCGAGGTCTGGCATACGGCTGACCTCGACGAGGAGTTCACCGAGGCGTCCACGGTCGCGACCTTCGCGGACTACCTGGCGCTCGAGGAGCGCCTGTTCGCACAGTTGGACGAGCAGGTCTACGCCAGGCTGCCGGCGGACGAGCGGCGCCTGATCAATCGCTACAATCGCCACAGCCTGTCGGACCCACAGCGCCTGGCGCCGAACTGGAACCGCAGCTTCGAACTCGTCGCGGCGACGCCGAAGGCCGGCGTACTTCTCCTGCATGGCATGTCGGACTCGCCCTACAGCCTGCGCGCGCTTGGCCAGACGCTGAACGCTGCCGGTGCCACGGTCGTCGGGATGCGCATGCCGGGACACGGAACGGCGCCCTCGGGACTCGTCGAAATCCGCTGGCAGGACATGGCCGCTGCGGTGCGTCTGGGCATGCGCCATCTCGCCAGACAGCTTGGCGGGCGACCTCTGTACATCGTCGGTTACTCCACCGGCGCCGCCCTGGCGGTGAACTATGCGTTGAGCAGCCTCGATGACAAGGATCTCCCGACGGTCGACCGGATCGTCCTGCTGTCACCGGCGATCGGGGTCAGCGGTGCCGCGGCGCTGGCCGTCTGGCAGGCCCGGCTCGGACGTCTGCTGGGCCTCGAAAAGCTCGCCTGGACTGCCATCCTTCCCGAGTACGATCCCTACAAGTACGGCTCCTTTGCGGTGAATGCGGGCGACGTGGTGTACCGTCTGACGCTGCAGATCCAGCGTCGCCTGGACGCGCTCGACGGCAGTGGCAGGCTCGCGGACTTTCCACCCCTGCTGGCCTTTTCGTCGGTCGTGGACGCCACCGTCTCGGCGCCGGCCCTGGTCAGCAACCTCTTCGCCCGATTGCCGCTGGGCGATCACGAACTGGTGCTCTTCGACATCAACCGCATGGCCGAGATGGAACCGATCCTGAAATCGGATCCGGCCGGTGCGGTGCATGCCCTGCTGGAAAATCCCGTGCGGCCTTTTGCCCTGACGTTGGTGACCAACGAGAACGCCGGCAGCCGCAAGATGGTGATTCGCAGCGAGGGGCCCGGCGATTCGCCACTCGAGGAATCGCCGCTCGGCCTTGCCTGGCCACACGATGTCTACTCGCTGGCGCATGTCGCCCTGCCGTTCGCGCCGGACGATCCGGTCTACGGCGGGCAGGCCGCGCGCGCCGGCAGCGGCATTCATCTTGGCGACCTGGCGCTGCGCGGCGAACGCGGCGTGTTGCAGATCCCGGCGGCGGACATGCTGCGCTTGCGCTGGAACCCTTTCTTTGCCTACGTCGAGACGCGCATTCTGGCGTTCACAGGACTGGGCGAGGACTGACGCTGGGCTTCCCGGCAACTTTCCTCGAAGTAACGCAGAGGCAGGCGACCGGGCGCACGCACTGCCGCGTCAATGCCGGGCTCGGCGCCGGTCGGTGGCGGCCCGGTGGCGACAAACTGCGCTGCTTCCGTTCTTTCGCCGGATCCTGGTGGCTCGAAATGCCGGAAACGTTGTCGTACCCTTGGCCATCGTCGTGATAGAAGTCGACGATCCTGGCGGACAAATGCGGATGTGATAGGCTGGCCGGCACCAGGCGATACCCGGAGTCATCGCCTTCGGCGCGTTCTCAGCAAGGAGGGGGCCGGAAGATGCCCATGGAACACAACGTGTTCATCAGCTATGCGTGGGTGGACAACGAGGTCTATCCAGGCGCCGACAAGGGTTGGGTCAGCACCTTCGTCGACTGCCTGCGCAAGCACCTTGCCCACGAGTTGGGCCGCAGGGAGGAAGCCGAGCGCATATGGCTCGACTATGAGCAGATGCGCGGCAACGACAGCGTCACCCCGACGATCCGGGCGACCCTCCAGGCCTCGCGGACCCTGGTGCTCGTTCTGTCCACCGGCTATCTGGCATCGGCATGGTGTCAGCAGGAACTGGCGGTATTTCTGGAAAAGGTCGGCGAAGGCTCGGATCGCATCTTCGTCGTCCAGATGTCGTCGGTGGAGCAGGAGCCCGAGGCGCTCGCCGATCTGGTGAAATACCGCTTCTGGTATCTGGACGACAGGCGCCGGCCAAGTACCCGCTGGTTCCCGCACATCGACCCCACCGACCGCGAGTATTCATTCGAGCAGCAGCGGCTTGCCCGGGATCTTGCCGACAAGCTGCGCGAGCTGCTGGCGGCCGGGGACCGGGATGCGGTTCCGCTGTCGGACGGCCCGACCCGCGCGGCGCTGACGACAGGGAAAACGCGTGCAGTCGCGACGCCAACGCCGGCGCCGGTCGGCGACCACTTCGTTCTGGTCAGCGGCGGTGAGAATGACCGTGACCTGATCTACCAGACCGCCAGGCGCCTGGAGGAAAACGAACTCGGGGTCGCCATTCCACTTTCTGCGATGGCCGATCAGGCTGGGATAAAGAGCTCGGTGCTGAGCCGCGATCTGCGCACCAAACTGAGTCTTTGTGACTCCGTGCTGATCGTCTATCGTAGTGGCCCGCTCGACCAGGTGAGCCAGTATCTGATCGAGTGCCTGAAGGCGGGGACCAGGGCAAGAAAGGGGCACGCCGCCCCGTCGATCGATCTCTGTCAGACGCAGGAGGATCACCTGGCGCTGGGCCTGCACCCGGTGGGCATGCGCATCCACGTGGTCGGCAAGACGTCCGCCGACGACTGCGTCAAGCAGTTCCTGGCGAGATAGCCCGGTGATCGGTTGTCCATACCCGGGATTGCGCCCATTCGCCCGCGACGAGAGTTCGATCTTCTTCGGTCGTGAGGAGCAGGTCGATCAACTGCTCGACAAGCTGGCCGAGAACCACTTCATCGCCGTGCTCGGAATGTCCGGGTCGGGCAAGTCATCGCTGGTGCGCGCCGGCTTGCTGGCGGCACTGGACGGCGGCTTCATGGCCGGCGCCGGGGCCCGCTGGAGCGTGGCCGAGTTGCGGCCCGGAGACCGCCCCTTCAATCGCCTGGCCTCTTCACTGATCAGGGATACCGGCTGGCAGAACGCCCCTGGCGTGGCGCCGGTCGTCGATGACGACCCGCCTCGGGAAGCGGACAGCCGCCCCGCGGTCGCTGCGCCGCAGGCAGCTGCGGAGAGCGAGCCGGCAGCTGTCGATGTGGCGATCGTCGCGCTGGAACGGGAGCTGCGCCGGGGAAGCATGGCGCTCAATTGGCGGCTCGGCGTCTGTCCCCTGCCTGAGGGCACCCGGCTGTTGCTGCTGGTGGACCAGTTCGAGGAACTGTTCCGCTACCGGCGCACCGCGGATGCCGATGCGGCGGCCTTCGTCGCCCTGCTGCTGGGCGCTGCCGCGCATCCGAGCGTCTATGTGGTCATCACCATGCGCTCGGAATTCCTGGGCGACTGTGCTCTTTATCCCGAACTTCCGGAGGCCATCAATCGCGGCGTCTTCCTGACGCCGGCACTGAGTCCGGAGCAGACCGCCGACGCCATTCAGCTGCCGGCGCGCCTGCTCGGCGGAGAGGTCGAGGCGGACCTCGTTCGCCACCTGCTGCAGGAGGCGAAAGGGGAGCGGGATCAGTTGCCGCTGCTTCAACACGCGCTGACGCGGCTCTGGGACATGGACCCGGACGATCGCCGCCTGACCCTGGGCCGCCTGCGACAACTCGGCGGCCTGCGGCAGGCCCTCGAGGATCACGTCGAGGAAGCGTTCTCGGAGTTGAACGCGAAACAGCAGCGCATCGCGGAGATCCTTTTCCGCTCGCTCACCGAGCGCGGCCCCGAGGAACGGGACACCCGTCGCCCGGTGTCCGTCGGCGAGGTGGCCGATCTTGCCGAGGTGGAGGGCGCCGAGGTGGCCGCGATCGTCGAGGTGTTCCGCAGGCCCGGCCGTTGTTTCCTGATGCCGCCCGCAGGGGCAACCCTGGATCGGCTGGCCGTGATCGACATCGCCCACGAGGCCCTGATTCGTCAGTGGCGCCGGCTGCGTGACTGGACCGCCGATGAGGGCGGGCGGGCCGAACTGTACCAGCGCCTGGCGGCCGCTGCGGGCCGCTGGCAGCAGGGGCAGGGCGCCGTCTGGATCGATCCCGACCTGGAGTATGCGCTGCAGTGGCGGGATCGCACGCAGCCGAATCGCCACTGGGCCGCCCGCTATGGTGCCGACTTCTCGCTCGCCATGGCCTTCCTCGATGCCAGCCACGAGCAGCGCGAGGCGCGACGCCGGGAGCGTGCCGCACAACGGGTCCGGGCGCTGCGCCGGGCAAGGACCAGCGCACTGCTTGCCTCGCTCGGGCTGCTGATCGTTGCCGGCATCGCCGCATGGGGCTGGTTTGAACGCCAGCACGCCCTGGCGACAGAGCAGCTGCGGACACTTGAACTTTTCGATTCCGGACTGACGCACTCGGCACTTCTGTCGCGCATCGAAGACTACGCGGCGGCCAAGCAGATCCTGGCAACGACCTTCGATCTGGACCGGCAGATTCCGCAACCGCGGCGCATGGCGCGTGACCTGCTGCTTGCCTACACGCAGATCCTCGGCGCCGCGCCCGCACAGACCTACGAGGGTCCCGGGCCGCCCTTGTCGCAGGCGGTCGTCAGTCCGGACGGCAGCCTGGTCGCAGCCTGTGGCGAGCGCGGAACCCTGGTGCTGTTCGCTGCCGAAAGCGGCGCAATGGTTTATCGAATCGAGGGTCACGATCCCCGCCATCAGCTCCGGGATTGTGTGTTTCATCCCGGCGGCGACTGGCTGGCCAGCGCTGGCGATGACGGTCGGATCATGCTCTGGTCGCTGCCGGGGGAAGCGAAGGGACCGCTGCCCGCGCGGCAGTGGCAGGCACCCGCCGAGGTAATGGCGCTGGCCGTCAGCCCCGACGGACGCCTGCTTGCCAGCGGCGGGGTCGACAAGGCAGTCACACTCTGGGATCCGCGCAGCGGCAAGCCGCTGCGCATCCTCGAGGGGCACAGCGACCGCATATCCGAAGTCACGGGACTGGCCTTTTCTCCGGATGGCAAGCTGCTTGCCAGCGCCAGTCATGACGGTACGGCCCGCCTGTGGGATCTGGCAAGCGCCAGGGAGATTGCCAGGTTCGAGGCGCACCGGGCGGCAGTGAAGAGCGTTGCCTTCAGCGACGACAGCCGGCTGCTGGCGACCGGCGGTGACGACAAACGGGTGATCCTGTGGGACATCGAACGGCGGACGGCGCTGCGGGTCTTTTCCGGGCACGGCAACATGATCTATGGCCTCGCCTTCGCAAAGCGGTCGGATGAGGCGAATGCGGCGCCTCTGCTGATCGCCGGCGGCTTCGACCGCAGCTTGCGGGTCTGGGACACCGACAGCGGTGTGACCGTGCGTCTGCTGCAGGGACATACCGCCGCGGTCAATGGCATCGAGATTCGCGATGGCAGGCTGTACAGTGCGAGCAGCGACGGCACGGTCCGCCGCTGGGATCTGTCGCTTCCGGGCCAGCGGCTGCTCGCTGTCGGCGGAGAACCGGCGTCGGCCGCCATCTCGCCGGATGGCCGTCTGGTGGCCGTGGGTTTTGCCGCCGGTGACCTGCACCTCTATTCGCTGCCCGATCTGTCCCTGCTGCACATGGAGGCGAAAGCGCACGGCGAGGACCTGCAGCGACTGGCGTTCTCCAGCGACGGGTCGCTGCTGGCGAGTGGCGGCTTCGATGGCATCGCGCGCCTCTGGCGAATCGTTCCGGGCGGGGGGCTGCAACTCTCGCAGACCCTGCGCGGCCATACAGACGCCATACACGCGGTGGCTTTCTCGCCGGACGGCCGCCTCCTGGCGACCGCCGGTTACGACGGGCGCATCGGTCTGTTCGATACCGCGAGTGGCGCGGGCAGATTCATCCAGTCCACCCGCGGGCAGGTCTTGTCGATCGCCTTCGATCCGTCAGGCACGCGCCTCTACAGTGCTGATCGCGACGACGGCAGCATCCGGGAATGGGATATCGCAGGGCAGCCGCCGGCGCTGCTGCGGGCGATTCCGGCTGCCCGGGATCTCCTGCTCTGGGCCGAGCTGAATCAGGCGGGCAGTGAGATCGCCGCGGTCGGCAGGGACTACACCGTGGCCATTCTCGCGACCGGTGACGGCCAGGTGCAGAAGGTCCTGCCGCGTCACGAGAATGCCGTCTTCAAGGCGCGATTCCTGCCCGGGAACGGGCCGCTCGCCACCGTCAGCGTCGATGCCACGGTGCGCTTCTGGGATCTGCAGACGAACAGCGAGCTGTTCGCGCTGCATCTCCCGACCAACCAGGGTTTGCCGACCCCGCTCTGGGATTTCGACCTGCGCTGCACGCCGACTGGCTGCTGGCTTGCCGTGCCGCTGACCCGTGGGAAGCTGGCGCTCTACGATTTCGGCAGCCTGGGCGGGCAGGATCGTTGAACACGCATGCGCCTGGAAGTGGACGGCGCTTGCCGTCGACCAATCAGGGGACCCTGATCGTGATTCTCTCCGACATCACCGGCGGCGTGTGCGGGATGTGCTTGTCGTCTCCCAGCAGCAGCTGCAAAGTGTGCGTCCCGCTGGGCAGGGTCAGCTGGTACTCGGTCTGACCGCGTCCGAAGTGCACGTGGTTGTCGTCGTTGGGAATCTGCGCATCGAGCGGCGGCAGGTCGGTGTCGATCAACAGGTGGTGGTGGCCCGTGTACTCCTTTTCCACGCTGGCCGGTGCGACACCCATGCCATGCAGGCCGAAGACGACCACGAAATCGCCGCCCGGGATGACCTCGCCATTGGTCGGCCAGACGATATACGAGAAGGCGCCCTCCGGAGCGGGGGTGGGACCGCCGGTCGGCGTCGTCCTGTCGGCCGGAGACGCCTGCGAAGCGTCCGCCGCCAGCAGGTCGCTGTATACAAAGCCCATCTGGCCGCTGTCCAGTCGCACCTGGTGCCAGTTGCCACCGGCCGCACTGCCGACGACACGTATCCGCTGGCCCTTGTTCAGGTAACCAATCCTGTGCGAGTTGGTCGTCGGCGCCGCCCTGACGTTCGAGTTGGTGAGCGCCGTGTAGTCGCCGGGTTCTCCCTGTGCGAGCCCGCTGAATGCGCCAAGCAGAAATGACGAAATGGCGATGGGTGAATATCTGATCATTCGACCTCTCCTCATGTGGTGATGCAAAGCCCGTTCCGGTCGAGCCCGGCGGTGGCACAAGCGACAGGCAGCATCCGCCTAGCGGGCGGCGCTGCACTGGAAGACCGCGAATTCTATTCGCCGGTCGAGTTCGTCCCTCGCGTCTCCCGTCCTGCTGCCGACGAGGTTTTCGTCCGCGCCTTTGCCTGCGGCAATGGTTCTCCTGGCGAGATCGGGCGCCAGCCCGTCCAAGCGCTGTTTGATGTACTCGGCCCGCCGTGCCGCCAGCCTCTGGTTGAGCGCCTTGGGCCCGATGACGTCGGTGTGCCCTATGATTTCCAGGCAAATGCCCCGGCGTGTGCTTTCCCTGGCGATCTGAGCCAGCCACAGTTCATGGGGCGCTGCATCCTTCGAGCCGGTCTGGAGCGCTGCCGATCCCGGCTGGAACGGAAACTTGATTGCCAGGCGCGAACTGTTCAGCCCGAAATCGACGATCTTCGCGATGGCGTCGACCGTTTGCTCCTTCGCTCCCGTTTTCCAGCTGCTCAGGTAGAGTCCGATGTACGTGCGCAGCTGGTCGCCGCCCGCGGTTCGCGAAGCGCTCGCGAAGAGATTCCGGGATCTTTCGTATTGCCCTTTCTCGTAGGCGTCGACCGCTTCATTGATCAGCGCCGCAGCCTTGATCTGCTGCAGGTACACGGGATCTATCGGATCACCCGGTTTGGTCGTCTGGCAGGTGCGTATGTAGGCCTGGGTGGGCGGATCGGCGATCCAGACGGGGCTGTCCTGGAAGAACTTCGTCGGCGTGATATCCACGCCCGAAGGCTGAGCGAACTCCTTGGCATTGGCCGCGACCTTTCCCGCCTTCAGGTCGAGCAGAACCAGACAGACGCGGAACGCTTCTCTGGTGCCGCTGGTCTCTCGCTGCTTATTGACGCCGGTAAACGTGCCAACGACCGCGAACCGTGCCGTGGAGGCGTTGGACGGCGTGAACTCCTCGACAGCGAAGGCAGGGTGATTGCGCCGGGCCACTTCGACGATCACCGATTCCATGCGCCGCGTCGCGGCAGATTCGGCTCCGGACAGGCCATCGATCAGCGGGTCAACGATGAATGCCTGTGCGCCGGATGCTGATTTCGGGGTATTGGAGAACACCGTGTTCGCGGCCTTCATGACCGCCGACTCGAATGCAGGGTCGCCGCTCGCCGTCGCCGCAGGGGCTTCGACAGGCCTGACGACGCGAAAGCCATTCACATAGTAGCGCACGTCGCGATCGTAACGGCTGCGGCGGGACGAGCGCATGTACTCGTGATCCAGCGCCCAACTCCCGCCACGCAGGACGCGCGACAGGCAGTCTCCGCGCAGCCACGCTTTGCCATCCGCCGGCGCGCCGCGATAGGAGGGATTCCAGCAGTCCTCTGTCCACTCCCAGACGTTGCCGTGCATATCGTGGAGTCCGAAGGCATTGGCGGCGAAAGAGCCGGCCGGGGACGCCTCCCTGCCGCCGAAGGGACTGCCGCAATCGCTGCAATTCGCGCGTCCGGCGCCTTTTTCATTTCCCCACCAGTAGTTCGACCGGCTGCCGGCGCGCGCCGCGTATTCCCACTCCGCCTCACTGGGCAGGCGGTAATCCCGGGCCGTCTTTTCCCGTAGCCACTTCAAGTAGTCCTGGGCGTCGTTCCAGCTGACATTGGCCATCGGCAGCCTGCCATCGCTCCCCGGTTCGGGACTGTGCCTGCAGCCGCCCTCCTTGAGGCAGGCATCCCACTGCGCAACCGTGATCTCGTGCGTGCCGATAGCGAAAGCGCCCGGGATGCTCACTCGGTGCGAGGGCTTCTCTTCGGGCCGGTTGCGATCAGACCCCATCTCGAAACTGCCGGGCGGGACCACCACCATTTCGGGACAGAGCTCGCAGTCCCGGAAGCTGTCTCCGGCTTGCAGGCGGTCGGCCGCGGTCGTTGCCTTCGTCGCCGTCGTAGCGCCTTCCTTCGCCCCTGTCGCGCCAGATGCGCTTGCGGGCGCCTGCGTGGCGGCAATGGCTTCCGTTCCTTCGCCAGACGGGCCCAGCAGCGCCTTTATCCGCAGTCTCGCGAGCGCGGAGAAGCGGCCGTTGGGATAGGCGCCGAGGTAGGCCCGGAGTTCGTCCGCGTTCTGCGTGTCCCTGACGCTTTCCCAGAACACGAGCTCGGCCCGGAGCGAGGCGTCATTCTTCGCCGTAGCGGGTTTCAAGGGTTCGGCGAGAGGCGCCGTCGAGCAGGTGCTGGCGACGGCGATTAGCGCGGCGACCGAAAGTTCGCGAAGTGAAGAGCGATCAAAAAGCATGTCGTCACTATCCTTGAGGTCCTTCGTTGAGAAAGCCGTTCCGTATCGGCATGCACCTCTGCCTGGCACGAGCTGCCACCGTTGGCCAGCCGGGTCACCGGCCTGGAATCTGTTGCCTGTCGACCCATCCCCGCGACAGCGGAACAGCGCCTCCCCTGCAAACCGCGATCCTGCGCAGCGTGAGTGATCGCGCCGTTTCGTCTCCATGGCCGGTGTTGAAACGGTTTTACCCCGATTTAACACGATAAAGTCGACAGCGTGAATGGGGCTTTGTTCAGCGCCGTGCTGCCTTGCCAGCCTGTGCTGCTCCTGCCGGTCAGGCCGAATGTGAGCGAACGTCGCTATAATCGACCACTGGACGCCCGGGTGCCCGCCTGGCGGCGCCTCGGCAAGCCCGGCCGGTCGACGCAGGGCGGGAATAGACGTTTGGCGTTGCGAACCTGTCGCCGGGAGGCTCCCGGCCGGAAAGCTGCTGATGAAGTATCACGACCTGCGCGATTTCATCGCGCAACTGGAAGGCCTCGGCGAACTCAGGCGTATCGGCATCGAGGTCGATCCGCGGCTCGAGATGACGGAGATCTGCGACCGTGTGCTGCGCGCTGGCGGGCCGGCGCTGCTCTTCGAGAACCCCAGCGGACACAGCGTGCCGGTGCTCGCCAACCTCTTCGGCACACCGCGCCGGGTGGCACTGGGGATGGGGCAGGAGTCGGTGCTGGCGCTGCGCGAGGTCGGCAGGTTGCTCGCCTACCTCAAGGAGCCCGAACCGCCGAAGGGGCTCAAGGACGCCTGGGACAAGCTGCCGGTGCTCAAGCAGGTGCTCAACATGGCACCGCGCGTGTGCACCTCGGCGCCGTGCCAGGAAATCGTCTGGGAAGGGCGCGATGTCGATCTGTCGCGTCTGCCGATCCAGCTCTGTTGGCCGGGCGACGCCGCGCCGCTGATCACCTGGGGGCTGACGGTGACCCGCGGGCCGCACAAGACGCGTCAGAACCTCGGCATCTACCGGCAGCAGGTGCTCGGGCCGAACAAGGTGATCATGCGCTGGCTGGCCCATCGCGGCGGTGCGCTCGACTTTCGCGAGCACTGCCTGCAGCATCCCGGTCAGCCCTTTCCGGTGGCGGTGGCGCTGGGCGCCGATCCGGCGACCATTCTCGCGGCGGTCACGCCGGTGCCCGACAGCCTCTCCGAGTATCAGTTTGCCGGCCTGCTGCGCGGCGCCAAGACCGAGCTGGTGAAATGCCTGGGCCCGGATCTGCAGGTGCCGGCCTCGGCCGAGATCGTCCTCGAAGGATTCATCGATCCGGCGGAAAGCGCGCTCGAAGGGCCGTACGGTGACCATACCGGCTACTACAACGAGAAATCGCTCTTCCCCGTATTCACCATCGAGCGCATCAGCATGCGCCGCCAGCCGATCTACCACAGCACCTATACCGGCAAGCCGCCCGACGAACCGGCGATGCTCGGCGTCGCGCTCAACGAAGTCTTCGTGCCGCTGCTACAGAAGCAATTTCCGGAAATCGTCGATTTCTACCTGCCACCGGAAGGTTGCTCGTATCGTCTGGCGACGGTAAGCATCAGGAAGCAGTATCCGGGACACGCCAAACGGGTGATGTTCGGCATCTGGAGTTTTCTGCGCCAGTTCATGTACACCAAGTTCATCATCGTCGTCGACGAGGACGTCGACATTCGCCAGTGGAAGGAAGTGATCTGGGCGATGACCACCCGCGTCGACGCGGCGCGCGACACCCTGATCGCCGAGAACACGCCGATCGACTATCTCGATTTTGCCAGTCCGGTCGCCGGCTTGGGCAGCAAGATGGGCCTCGATGCAACCAACAAGTGGCCGGGTGAAACGAGTCGCGAGTGGGGCACGCCGATCGTCATGGACGCCGCCGTCAAGGCGCGCGTCGACGCCTTGTGGAGTAAGCTCGGGCTGTGACTGCCAGCGGTGTGACAGGTTGCGCGAGAGTCTCTGCCGACCGCCCACCGATATCGCGTGCCGCGCAGCAGGCGCGCCGCACCACCGGAGAGCGAAATGCGTAACGACCTGATCCCCGATTCCTACCTCGAAGGCGAACGCGCCTGGTGCCACGTCATCTATGCCCTGCATGCGCTGGCGGTGGTGATCGGTATCGCCGGCGCGGCGACCGTCGCCGGCGCCTTCGTTTTCGGCGTGCCGTCGCTGATCGCCGTTGTCCTCAACTACGTCAAGCGCAGCGACGTCCGCGGCACCTGGCTCGACAGCCACTATCGCTGGCAGATTCGCACCTTCTGGTTCACCGCGCTGTGGCTGCTGATCTACGGTCTGCTGATCATCACCATCGTCGGCATTCCGATCGCCTGGCTGCTGATCGTCTTCCTTGGCGTCTGGGTCGGCTACCGTGTCGTGCGCGGCTGGCTTGCCCTTTCGCAACGCCGACCGATCGACGAGGCCTGAACGTCGGCCGCGTGTACTGACCAGCACCGCTTCGGGCAGCGTCGGGCGGCTTCGCCAGCCTCCGTGGTCCGCGTGCCGCCCCACGGCATGGACTTGTCGATTATCATCAATCATCAGTCGAGTCAATAGCCCCTGTTCATGTGCCTTTTTCGTCACTGCCGGTTGATCTGCGCGCTGACCGCGGTCGTGGGCCTTGCCGGTGCCCCCGCCGGTGAAGCGGCCGACGAGGTCGGCGCCGGCAGGGCCGTGCTGAAGGTGGTCAGCGACGACAACTATCCGCCGTACGTGTTTCGCGACGCCGACGGCAGGCTGACGGGCTACCTGGTCGACACCTGGAGACTGTGGGAGAAGAAGACCGGTGTTCGTGTCGATCTGCTCGGCAGCGACTGGGCAACCGCAAGGCAGCGCATGGCCGAGGGGCAGGCCGATGTGATCGACACCATCTTCAGGACGGACGAACGCGAGAAGACGCTCGACTTCACTCCGCCCTATGCGCCGATCCCGGTGGCCATCTACACCCATGCCAGTATCGGCGGGATCGTCGATCTCACCACCTTGCGCGGTTTTCTCATCGGCGCGAAGGACGGTGACGCCTGCGTGGACAAGCTCGCCAGCGCCGGGATCAGCAGCGTACAGACGTTCAGCAGTTACCAGACGCTGGTTTCGGCGGCAATCGCCGGCAGGGTCCGGGTCTTCTGCCTTGACGAGCCGCCGGCCAACTACCTGCTCTATCTCAACAACGCCGGCGATCTCTTCAACAAGGCCTTCACGCTGTACACCGGCGAGTTTCACCGCGCCGTTCGCCACAACGACGGCGACACCATGGCACTGCTGCTGCGCGGTTTTTCCGCGATCACGCCTGGCGAAGAGCAATCCCTGCGCGACAAATGGATGGGAACCCCCCTGTACCGGACGCCCTACGTTCGCTATCTCGCCTACACGCTTCTCGCCGGCTCGCTGCTCGGCGTGCTGCTGATCGCCTGGGTGATGAGCTTGCGGCGCATCGTCCGGCAGCGAACCGCCAAGCTCGAAGCGACGCTCGACGCGGTGCCCGATCTGATGTTCGAACTCGGGCTCGACGGTCGCTACCATGACTGTCATTCGCGGCGCCCCGAGCTGCTGGCCGCGCCCGCCGACACGCTGCCCGGCAGACGGGTCACCGACGTCCTGCCGCCCGCCGCCGCCGCCAGCTGTCTGAGCGCGCTGCACGAGGCGAACGAAACCGGTTACTCGGTTGGCCAGCAGTTCGAACTCATGCTCGACCACGGACGCTTCTGTTTCGAGCTGTCGGTGGCCCGCAAGCCGACCGGCAGTGGCGAAGAACCGCGCTTCATCGTTCTTTCGCGCGACGTTACCGCGCGCAAGCAGACCGAGGCGGCACTGCTTCGCCGCAGCGAACAGCTGGAACTGATGTCGCTGGCCAGTCAGCGGATCAACAGCGAACTGGATATTCCGGCCGTGTTGCGGCACCTCGTTGCCGCCGCACTGCAGCTCACTGGCGCCGCTGCCGGCACCGCCGCCCGGGTGTGCGCGGGTCAGATGGTGTTCAGCGAGTACAACGAAGGCGGCCAGCTGACGCCGGTCGATTATCGCTTCGACCCCGGCTATGGCGTGCCGGGCCAGGTCATGAAGACCTGCAAGTCCCACCTCAGCAACGACGCCGAGCACGATCCATTCGTCATTCCGGGAATCCGCCAGGCGCTTGGCTTCACGAACCTTCTCGATACGCCGATCATTGGTCGCCACGGCCAATTGCTCGGTTGTTTCGAGATCCACAACAAGCCCGGCGGCTTTGACGACAGCGACGTGCACCTGTTGCAGGGTCTGGCGGCGAGCGCGGCGGTGGCGCTGGAGAACGGCGCGCTGCTTGCAGAACGTCAACGAGCCGAGCAGGCGCTGCGCGAAAGCGAGGCCCTGCAGGCGTCGGTTCTCGCCAGCGCCGCCTGCGGCATCATCGCCACCGACCCGCAGGGCCTGATCACGGTGTTCAATCCGGTTGCCGAAGCGATCTTCGGCTATCGCGCGGACGAAGTGGTCGGCAAGCTGACGCCGCTGATATTCCACGACCCCGCCGATGTCCTGGCGATGGCCAGGGCACGCAGCGAAGAACTCGGCTGCGCGCCTGCCGTGAGCTTCGACACGCTGGTCGCCAAGGCGCGCACCAGTGGTCAGGTGGACGAGCGCGAGGCGCCCTGCGTGCGCAAGGATGGCCGTCGGATCACCGTTCGCCTGGCAGTGACGGTGCTGCGCAGCGCATCCGGTGTGCTTGCCGGCTACCTGGGAACCGTCGTCGACATCAGCCAGCACAAGGCGGCCGAAGCCCGGATCCAGCGTCTGGCGCATTTCGACTCGCTGACGGAACTTCCCAACCGCGCCCTTCTCGAAGAACGCTTCCGGCATGACCTGAGTCGCGCCCAGCGTGGCCGCGAGTCGCTGGCGCTGATCTTTCTCGACCTCGACCGCTTCAAGCAGGTCAACGATTCTCTCGGGCACCGGATAGGTGACCAGCTGCTGGTCGAGGTCGCCGGACGATTGCAGGGCGCCGTACGGGACGAAGATACGCTTTGTCGCCTCGGCGGCGACGAGTTCATCGTCGTCCTGCCGAATACCGATGCCGATGGCGCGGCGCACGTCGCCAGCAAGCTGCTCGAAGTCAGCGCCTCACCCTATCATCTCGAGGAGCACGAGCTGCACTGCACGCTGTCGCTTGGCATCGCCCTGTACCCGGTCGACGGAGACAACCTGGAAGCCTTGTCGATATGCGCCGATACCGCCATGTATCGTGCCAAGCAGGGCGGCCGCAACGGCTTCTGCTTTTTCACCCCCGAGATGCAGGAACGCTCGGCGCGCGCGCTGCAACTCGAAAACGACCTGCGCCGTGCGCTCGCGCGCAAGGAACTGGAGTTGTTCTACGAGCCGCAGCTGGCACTTGCCGATCGTCGTCTGCTCGCCGCCGAGGCACTGCTGCGCTGGCACCATCCGCAGCTGGGCATGGTCCCGCCGGCCGAATTCGTTCCGATTGCCGAGGAGTCCGGATTGCTGCTGCCGATTGGCGAATGGGTGCTGCGTTCGGCAGTTCGCCAGATGCGCGTCTGGCACGAGGCGGGTCTGCCGCCGATCCCGGTGGCGGTGAATCTCTCGACCGGACAGCTCCGCCAGACCCGGCTGGCGCAACTGGTTTCCCGGATTCTCGCCGACGAGGCTCTGCCGGCGCAGTATCTCGAACTGGAGCTGACCGAGAGCCTGGCCATGGACAACCCGCTGGCGGTCATCGGGACCGTGGGGGAACTGTGCGCACTGGGTGTCCGCATCGCGATTGACGACTTCGGCAGCGGCTATTCATCGATGAGCCATCTGACGCGTCTGCGGGCGCACAAGCTCAAGATCCATCGTTCCCTGGTTGCCGACCTGGCGGTCGATCCCGACGCGGAAGCAATCGTTGCGGCGGTCATCAGCCTGGCGCACAGGCTCGGCCTGCGGGTGGTCGGCGAGGGCGTCGAAAGCGAGGCGCAAGTCGCTCGCCTGCGTGAGAACGGTTGTGATGACGGGCAGGGTTATCTCTTCAGCCAGCCGCTGGCCGCCGCGCAGTTCGAGGCACTGGTGCGCGAGCGCTACATGGACTGATCGGCCGTGGCGAAGGCGGCGGCTCGCGTCGCTGCGCGGCCAGCGGCGTGCTCAGGGGCGGTCAACGCTCGGCCACCCACAGCAACAGGGCATCGAGGGCCGCCTTGCCGAGTCGGGCATTGCCATCGTTGATCAGCCCGACGACGATCCAGCGCTTGCCGCTGTTGTCCAGGACGTAACCGGCGATTGCCCGCACCCCCTCGAGGTAGCCGGTCTTCAGGTGCGCCCTGCCGGCCGCCGAGCCATTCTTCAGACGCTTTCGCAAGGTGCCGTCAACGCCGGCGACCGGTAGCGACGAGATCAGTTCGGCCATCACCGGGCTTCGCCAGGCGGCAGCCAGGAGTTGCGCCAGGCCGCCGGCCGAGATGCGTGCATCGCGCGACAGGCCCGAGCCGTTGTCGATCATCAGTTCGGGCAGCTGCAGGTCGTTGGCCAGCAGCCAGCCGGTGAGCTGGCGGCGCGCGCCGGCGGTCGTCGCCGGTCGCTCGCTGTCGAGTGCCAGGAAGATCTGGCGGGCCATCACGTTGTTGCTGTACTTGTTCACGTCGCGGACGATTTCGGCAAGCGTCGGCGACTGCTGCACGACCAGCGTGGTCGCGCCGGCCGGTGTGCCGCCCTCGCGCACGCTGCCCTGGAAGCTGCCACCGAGCTCACGCCATAGCGCCCGGAACAGGCTCTCCACCTGCATGTTGGCGGTCCATGGGGCGAGATTCAGGCCGCGCTCGCCGCAGGCCGCAGGAAAACTGCCGCCGAGTTCTATGGTCAGTTCCGTGATCACCGGGGTGATCTGTTCCTGCCAGTCGCCACAGGGGCCGCGTCCGAGGCTCAGCCGATTGTCGATGCGCAAGCCTTCGCTCGGCGTTTCGGCGACCACCCGTACCGTGTTCGTGGCCGCGTCGGCCTGCAGCAGCAGGCGCAGGCTCTTGAAGTTCACCAGCAGCGCGTCGGGGCCTGCATTGTAGGGGCGCAGCGGCTGATTGTCGAAAGCGCCGGGATCGTGCGCGGGTAGTGCAAAGGCGCTGCGATCGAGCACCAGGTCGCCGCTGATCTCGCGCACGCCCTGCGTGCGCAGCTGGCGCAGCAACAGCCAGAATTGCTCGAGCGCCAGCTTCGGATCGCCGCCGCCACGCAGGTAAACATTGCCGTTGATACGGCCATCGCGCGGGCGGGCGTCGGCGAGGACCTCGGTACGCCAGGTATGTGCGGGACCGAGCATTTCCAGGGCTGCGTAGGTGGTCACCAGCTTCATCGCCGACGCCGGGTTCATTGCCTGCCGGGCGTTGTGGCTGAGCAGCGGTGGGCCGCCGTCGACCGGCTGCACGACGATGCCGACCGAGGATTGCGGAATGTCCGCCTGCTGCAGGGCGCGGCTGACGGCGCCCGGCAAGTCGGCTGCGCGTGCTGGCAGGGTTCCGAGCAGCATTGCGCCGAGCAGCAGGCAGAGCGTCGTCACGGCGCGGGAAAGCGAGACACGAGGAGTCATGGGCAAATGCGGTCGCGAGTGGGAGAGGGCGGGGAGCGTTGTGCTTGCCACGGCGACACCAGACCGGGCGCGGCGCGGCGGCACGCGCGCGCCGGGCCGGGCCGCCACCTGCGGGTTTGGCAAAGGCACCGCCGAGGAGGCGGCGGTCAGCCGTGCTCCCAGGGCGGCGGATGGCTGAGAAACTCGCGCAGCAGGCCGTCGAGCTGGTCGACCAGCAGGGCGCTGCGTCCGGCCAGCCAGCCACGCACCAGATCGCTCTGGTGGCCGGGCAAGGCCTCCGCGACCAGCTGTTCGGCGACGCAGAAGTCATTCAGCCGGCCGAGCAGGTCGAGCAGTCCGGCCGCACTCTGGTGATAGCGCTGCAGGCTGCGCGCCGGGATCAGCGGCGCGAAGAACTCGAGGGCGTAACGCAAGCGCTTCAGGCCGACGCGCAGGTCGTGGCGTGCCTCGGCATTCGAATCCTTGGTTGCGGCCGCGAGTTCGGCGACTTTCCTGGCGCGCTTGTTCAGCGACCGGGGCGCAAAAGCAGCGATTTTCGGCTTCTTTTTCTCCGGCAGGGCCAGCGTTGCGGCCGTGAACTCGAGCAGCAGCTGCGAGTAGTCGGGTGAGACCACAGCCGCCTGCGCCGTCTTGCGGCAGGCGGCCAGCCGGATCGCCGCCTGTTTTGCCACCGCCTGGACGTCGGCGTGGTCGGGAAAGGCCTTGCTGATCGGCGGCAGCACTTCGGTCATGAAGACATCCCAGTTGCGCGTGTCACCGAGCTGCTGGGCAAGGGCACGCCAGCGCGGGTCGAAGTCACTGATGTACTCCGGAGGGAGCAGCGGTCGCCAGAGCCGGACTGCCGAACGCAGGCGGCGCATCGAAACCCGCGCCTGATGGACGAAGCCGGGATCGTCGCTTTCGCGAACGCCGTGCTCGTTGCCCTGCAACTGCGTCAGGCAGGCAAAGACAGTGCTGCGGAAGACGCCGATGCTCGACATGCCCAGTTCCAGCCTGGCGTCGGCCGCCTTGACCGGCAGTCGCGGGGTATCGGCGGCCAGGCGGAAGCCGCGCTCGGCCTTGCTGTCGGCTTCGGGATGCAGCGGCAGGTCTTTCTGCATCGCCAGCGCCACCGCAAACAGATCGTCGACGCTTCCTTCGAGCAGTTCGAGTTCGAGTTCGCAGATCGGCTCCTGACGGCCATTGGCGTCGATCTTCCCGCGGTCCAGTGCGACCTCGATACGTGTCCCTTCGTTTGGCGCCAGAAGCCAGCTGAGGCGCGTGAAGTCGGTCGTGAACACCGGCACGAGTTCCGGCGTTGCCGCTTCGAGAAAGCGCCGCAGTTTCGGCGAGTCGACGTGCGAAAAATCGAAGTCGCCCGGCTGCCCGGGGACCTCCCATTCATTGCGTTGTGCAAGGCCCCCGGACGATGGCGCTTCGCTCTTGACGGTCAACAGCCACTCGGTGTCCTTCTTGCGATAGCGCACCGCGATCCGCCTGGCCTGCAGCCGCCGGTCGGGGGTGTCGTAGTAGGTGTTGATCAGCTTCTGCCGGTGCGACTTGCTGCTGGCGAGGACCGGGTGCGTCGGCAGCCTGCGTGCTGCACTTGCCGGTACGCTCAGCTTGATCTCTGTTTCCAGTGCCATCTTTCGGTGTCTCCTCGTGGGGGCGTTATAGTTTTGGTTTGTGCGTTTCATGGTTGCGACGGATGTCAGAGATCATAGGCGCGCAGCAGTTCAACATTGGAAATGTGAATCCTTCGCCCATCGACGACGATCAGGCCTTTTTCCGAGAGTTCATGCAGGATGCGCGAAAAGTGCTCCTGCGTCAGATTGAGGCGTGAGGCAATCACCCCCTTGTTGGTCGGCAGGGTGACGACGACCACGTTCTCCCCGGCGTCTGGTTGGTCGCGCAGGAGGTAGCCGATGATTCGCCGACGACCCGAGTGCAGCGAGTACGATTCGACGTCATTCATCAACTGGTGCAGGCGCATCGAGAGGCCGGCAATCATCTTGCGTCCGAGCTTGGGGTCGGCGTCGAGTTCCTCGAGAATCGCTGTCTTGGAGATATGCAGCACCAGTGAGTCGGCGAGGGCCTGTGCATAGACCATGAACGGCTTGTCGGTGAACATGACCGCTTCGCCGAAGGTCTGCCCCTGCGGCAGGATGTCTACAACTTTTTCGCCGCCCTGCGGCGAGGTGAATGCCAGTTTTACCTGGCCATAGACGATGAGGTAGAAACCGGTGGGCGTGTCGCCCTTGTGAAACAGGATGTCGCCACGCATGGCGTTGATTTCGCGGGTGCCGCGGGCAAGGCGCGCAATTTCTTGATTCTCCAGCTCATTGAACAGCGGTACGTGCGCCAGTAACGCTTCGATGTTGATATCGTGTTGGGACGAATGCATGGGCGGTTTCCGGAACAGTCAGCGAATGGCTGAAGTGACGATGGCCGCCAATATTCGCACCTGTACTCGTCGCGAGCAAGCGATGGGCTACACCGGCCCGGCCGGCATCCTGTCCGTTGCGAGGAAATGACAGGCGGTTTGCGGCTGCAGATCGCCGGAGCGTGGCGTCGTTTGGCATATCGAGCCGCCAGGCCGTATACTCCCCCGATTTTCTTCGCGCGAGGCAGTTGTGGATTCACAAGCAGGGACAGTGGCTGCGCAGGCGCCCGTGGTGCCGGAAATTTCGTCGGGAACGCCCGCCAGCCTGGCGCGTGCCTGGTTGTGGCTGGGGGTGATGGCGCTGATCGGGTCGGGCCTGCTGGCCGTGCTGCTCGTCCTGTCGCGAACACCCGGCATCCAGGACGTCTTTCCGCTCAAGGATCTGTTCCGCGCGGCGCTGGTGGTGCATGTCGACCTGTCAGTGGCGGTGTGGTTCATGGCCTTTGCCACTGTCATCTGGTCCGCGGTCGGTGGCAGCGGCCTGGCCTGGCTGGGCTGGAGTGGTTTCGGCCTGGCCGCGCTCGGCACGGCGCTGATGACCGTGTCGCCGTTCTTTCCGGGCGCCGAGCCGATGCTCAACAACTACATCCCGGTCCTGAAGCAGCCGCTGTTCTTCACCGCGCTGTGGATCTTCGCTGCCGGCATGAGCCTGGCGGTGCTGCGCGCGCTGATCACCACCTGGCCGCTGCGTCTGCTCGGCGAGCCGCTGCGCCTTGGCGCCTTTCTCGGCGCCCTGGCTGCCTTTCTGGCGCTGGCCGCTTTCTACTGGTCGTGGTCGCTGGTGCCCGAGGTCGAGGGAAAGATCTACTACGAAGTGATTTTCTGGGGCGGCGGGCACACCCTGCAATTCCAGCACGCGCTGTTGATGGTCGTCGCCTGGCTGTGGATCGCCGCAGCGCTCGGCCGTCCCTCGCCTGTTTCGCCGCGGGCGGTGTCGGTCCTCTTCCTGGTCGCCGCGCTGCCGCTGCTGGCCGTGCCGGCGATCTATCTGCTGCTGCCGGTCGGCGAACTGCCGCATGTCGAGCTGTTCGCCAAGCTGATGGAGTGGGGCCATCCGTATATGGGGCCGCTGATCCTGCTCGGCGCCCTGTCCCTGTGGAGCGTGCGCGCCTTGCCCGCGGCGCCGGCCAAATCGGCGTTTGTCGCTTCCTTCACGCTGTTCGCGCTCGGCGGTGTTCTCGGCTACATGATCCACGGCGTCAACGTCGTCATCCCGGCGCATTATCACGGCTCGACGGTCGGCGTCACGCTGTCCTTCATGGGCCTGGCCTACGTGCTGCTGCCGCGCCTCGGTTTCGGCTCGCCGGAGGGACGCATGGCACTCTGGCAGCCCTACGTCTATGGTGGCGGCCAACTCATCCATGTCCTCGGCCTGGCCTGGTCGGGCGGCTACGGCGTACAGCGCAAGGTCGCCGGCGCCGAGCAGATGCTGACCACGCTGCCGCAGAAGATCGGCATGGGAATGATGGGTCTTGGCGGCCTGATCGCCGTCATCGGCGGCCTGATGTTCGTGCTGGTGTGCCTGAAGGCAATGTCGCGGCGGCGCGCGAAATGAACCCGGCGCGGCAGGAACACGGCGCATGAACGAGGGACGCGCGCTCTGGGTGGCAGTGATTGCCGGCGTGCTCACCGTCGCCACCGTCGCCCTGCTCGCCTATCGCGTGCTGGTCATCGGCGGCCTGCCGCCCGGCGACGACATGCCACGCAGCCTGCGCGAACTGTCGCAGCTGTCGCCCGAAGAAGCGCAGGCCGAGGTCGATGCGATTATGAGCCTGACCCTCGACGACCTCGACGGCCGCCCGCAGGCGATGGCGCAGTGGCGGGGCAAGGTGCTGGTGGTCAACTACTGGGCCAGCTGGTGCAAGCCGTGCATCGAGGAAATGCCCGCCTTCTCGCGCCTGCAGGAACTCTATGTAGCGCGGGGCGTGCAGTTCGTCGGCATCGGCCTCGACGAGGTCGACCACATGCGCAGCTTCCTGAAAACCACGCCGGTTTCCTACCCGCTGCTGGTCGGCGTCAGGGAAGCCACCGAGACGCCCGGGCTGCAGGTCAAGGCGCTGCCGTATACGGTGGTCATCAGCCGCGACGGCCGCTTCGCGAGCAGCCGCCTGGGGCGGCTCGCCGAGGAAAAGCTGGCGCCGATTCTGGACAGGCTGATCGCTCAGTGAGCGGTGACGGAGGCAGGGGGTGCGCCGCGTTCGCTGCCTCGGGCTCTTGTCGTGAATTGTCGCAGCAATGGCAATTGCTGTAGTTTCGACAATCGGCGACAATCGTCGCATGCACACCTTCGACGACATCGAAGTCAGCCGCCCCGAACTGGCGAAGAGCTACCTGGGCCTGCTCGCCGCGCAACCCGGCCGCCCGCTGGCCCTGTTCGCAGCGCGGCGGGTCGGCAAGACCTACTTCCTTGACCGTGACCTGACACCCGCCGCGCAGGCGGCAGGCCTGGTCGCCGTCTATGCCGACGTCTGGCTGCACAAGGCCGCACCGCTGGCGGCAATCAACCACGCGCTCGAAGAAGCGCTCGACGACATCGTCATCCCGGCGGGGGCCTTGGGGCGACTCGCCAGGACACCTGTCAGGAAGGTGGGCGCGCTCGGCGCCAGCCTGGAAGTCGGCGATGCACCCGAGCGCCGACCCTTGCCGGGCGAGCCCGAATTGCGCTTCGACGCACTCGCCGCGCGGCTGGCCGCCAGGTCCGGCAAGCAGGTGCTGCTGATGCTCGACGAGATCCAGTCGCTCGGCGAACTGCGAAATGGCAGCGACGTCATCGCCAGCTTGCGCGCGGTGCTGCAGAAGCGCCGGCGCGAGATCGCGGCAGTCTTCACCGGATCGTCGCAGGATGGCCTCGCCGCAATGATGAGCGCCGCCGGCGGGCCGATGTATCAGTTCGCGCAGCTCATCGACTTTCCCGCACTCGGTGTCGAGTACCTGCAAGCCCTGGCCGCGCACTTTTCCCGGGTGCATCGCGGCAGGCAACTGATCGTCGAGGATCTGCAGCGCGTCTTCGCCGAGATCGGTTTCAAGCCGGCTTTGATGAAGGACCTGGTGAAGGCGATGTCGGCCGAAGGTCTCACCGACGTGGACCTGGCACTGCAGCGCTTTCGTCACGACGACCGGCAGCTGGCCGGCTGGCGCGCGCTGCTGCTCTCCGTTCAGCCCTTCGACCGCGCAGTGCTGCTGATGATCGCGCAGGGCCAGCCACCGCTGGGACGCGAAACGCTGGCGCGACTGGCCGGAGTGCAGGGCGTCAAGGCGACGGTCGCCAAGGTGCGCGTCTCGCTCGACAGGCTCAGGAAAGCCGGAATCCTCAGCAAGCCGCTGGCTGGCGGCTACGCCATCGAGGACCGGCTGTTTGCCGGGTACCTCTCTGAAGTGGAGTTGAAACAGGTGGTGTGAAGCCCGCGAGGCATCATCTGACCCATCCTGCGAAAAACGCGGACTGCGCGAGCGAGCTTCGTCAGCACCCGCAGCACCTCACCGAAAAGGACCAGGGCATGATCACCGGCAACATCAGGAGCCAGATCGACCAGATCTGGAACGTCTTCTGGTCGGGCGGCATTTCCAATCCGCTGGAAGTCATCGAGCGGATCACTTTCCTGCTCTTCCTGCGCCGTCTCGACGACCTGCAAACGCTCGAAGAGAACCGGTCGACGCGCTTCGAGCGCCCGATGGAACGGCGCGTCTTCCCCGAGGGCTGCGACGCCCGCGGCCGCTCCTTCTTCCGCCGCTTGCCTTGCAGCACGAATTCGCCCGCCATGTCTCCATCTCGGAAAAACCGAAAGCCGCTCACCGCGCCTCGCCAACCGAACTCGACACCCTCTTCGCCTCCCTCCAGCACCGCGCTTTCCGCGGCGAACTGTAAAAAAGCTTAAGCCATAACTAGCGATCGCACTGTTTTATTTTTCCGCCACATCCTAAAATAACGGCAACGCTTATTTCAGGTTCGCGCCAATGCACCGACCGCCCCCCGGCGAGTACGTCACGTTCTCTACGGCCGACGAGCCCTGCCAGGCTTTCATCCCGGCCGCACTGCCGCCGCAGCCGCCGCTGGCGTGGACGCCGGCGCTGCGGCGGCGCTTCGACGACGCGCTGGTGGCGCTCGGACGGCTCGACGCGATCACCGCGCTGCTGCCGAACGCGACGCTGCTGCTCTACAGCTTCGTGCGCAAGGAGGCGGTGTTGTCCTCGCAGATCGAGGGCACGCAGTCGTCGCTGGCCGACCTGCTGCTTTTCGAGATCGACGAGCAGCCCGGCGTGCCGCTCGATGATGCGCACGAGGTCAGCCGCTACGTCGCGGCGCTGGAGCGGGGGCTGGCGCTGCTGCGCGGCGGATTGCCGCTGTGCGGCCGGCTGCTCTGCGAAGTGCATGCGGTACTGCTCGACCATCCGCGCGGGCGCGGCAAGGCGCCCGGCGAGTTCCGCCGTTCGGCGGTATGGATCGGCGGCACGCGGCCGGGCAACGCGGCCTTCGTGCCGCCGCCGGCAGACGCGCTGCCGGCGTGCCTCGCGGCTTTCGAGCGTTTCCTCAACGACCAGCCGGAAGCGACTTCGCCGCTGCTCAAGGCGGCGCTGGCGCACGTGCAGTTCGAGACCATCCACCCTTTCCTCGACGGCAACGGCCGTATCGGGCGGCTGCTGATCGTCCTGCAACTGGTCGCCGACGGCGTTCTGCGCGAGCCGCTACTGTATTCGAGCCTGTTCTTCAGGACGCATCGCTCGCTCTACTACGAGCTGCTGAACGAGGTGCGCCTGCGTGGCGACTGGGAACGCTGGCTGGATTTCTTCGCCGAGGGCGTGCAGGCGAGTGCGACGCAGGCGGTAGTGACGGCACAGGCGCTGCTGGCGCTGGTGAACCAAGACCGCGACCGCATCCTGGCACTGGGCCGTGCGGCGGCGTCGGCGCTGGCGGTGCATCAGGCGCTGCAGCGCCAGCCGCTGACCACCGCCGCGGCGCTGGTCAAGGCGGCCGGGCTGACGGCGGCGACGGTGAACAAGTCGCTCGCTCACTTGAGCGCGTTGGGGATCGTCGTCGAACTGACGCAACGCCAGCGCGGGCGGGTGTTCAGCTACCGGCGCTACGTCGAACTGCTGAACGCCGAGTTGCCGCCGGCCGCGGTCTGAAAACAAAAGGGGTGCTGCCACCGTGAGCCAGTTTTCCTTCCTCGATCGCGAATGGCCGGCGGTCGTCGACGCCGCTGCGCGCGCCGAAGCAGCGGCGCACGCCGACCCGCGCAGCGCCCGTTTCTACGCCCGCCGCACGCTCGAACTGGCGCTGGCCTGGGGCTACCGGCAGGATGCCGCGCTCAAGCGCCCGTACGGGAATCAGATCTCGGCATTGATCCACGAGCCGAGCTCTCCGAGGAAGATCAGGCGCAGTGGGACGCCATCGACTGGGACGAGGAAGGCATCGTCCCCGACCGGGTCGAGGCCGAGGCGGTCAACAAGTGGCTGTTCAACACCGACACCGTCGACAAGGTGCTGGCGCACCTGATGACGCGCGGCGTCAGCGTCGCGGGCGGCGATCGCCTGGGGAAGGCGATCCTCTTCGCCAAGAACCAGGCGCATGCCGAGTTCATCGGCGAGCGTTTCGACGCCAACTACCCGCATCTGAAGGGGGAGGTCGCGCGTGTCATCGCTTTCAGGACAAGGTACGCGCAGACCCTGAACGACGACTTCTCGATCAGGGACAGGGCGCCGCATATCGCGCTCTCCGTCGATATGCTCGACACCGGCATCGACGTCCCGGAAGTGCTGAACCTGGTCTTCTTCAAGCCGGTGCGCTCGAAGACCAGGTTCCGGCAGATGCTCGGCCGCGGTACGCGCCTGCGCGAGCTGGTCAGCTTGATCGACAAACACCGGCGCAAGCCGATCTACACCCACTTCGACGACGAGATCGGCGACGAAAACAGGGTCGTCCTGCCGGGTTTCGCCGAAGGCATGGATTACGCGAAGTTCCGCACCAAGGCGCAGTTCTTCCTGCGTGCGCATCAGGATCACGTCGCGATCCACAAGCTGCGGATGAACAAGTCATTGACCGCCGCCGATCTGGACGAGCTGGAAAGGATGCTTGCCGAGAGCGGTGTGGGTGGGGCTGCGGAGATCGAGCGCGCCAGGAGCGAGTCACACGGGCTCGGGTTGTTCGTGCGCTCGCTGGTCGGCATGGATCGTGAAGCGGCCAAGGAGGCGCTGGCTGGTTTCCTGGCCGGCAAGACGCTGGCGGCCAATCAGATCGAATTCGTCAATCTGCTCGTGAACCACGTGACCGAACATGGCGTCGTCGATGCCGGCCCGCTCTACGAGTCGCCGTTTACGGATCTCACGCCGCGCGGTCCCGATGCGCTGTTCAGCAGCAGCGAGGTCGACGAGTTGATCAGTCTGTTGAATGCCGTCCGGGGGAGGGCGGTTGCCGCGTGAGCGGGTGCTGGCGGAGCGGGATGTCGGCTAGGCGCCCGCCGCCTCGGCTGGCGGCTCGTCGTCGCCTGTGCGCAAGTGCGCCTGCAGTTGCAGAAGCCAGTCGCGGATCGCGCGCTCGCCCGGTTTGTCCGTCGTTTCCAGCTTCGGAAAACGGGCGAAGACATCCTGGATGATGGTGTTCAGCTGCCAGCCCGTTTCGCGCATCAGCATCGCCAGTTCGCGCACGGCGGCCGGGTCTTCACCGAGATCGATGCCGACGGGCGGGAGCTGGTCGGGGTGCAGTCCGGCGTCCGCCAGCGAACGCTCCAGGGTTGCGAGGCGATCGGCCAGGAAACTGGCGACCGCGGGCGCGCCTGGGATGTGCTTTTCCAGCTGCGCGCGCAGCTGGCGCCATTTGTCGCACTCCTCGCCAAGACGCTTGCGGCGTTCTGCGTCTTGCTGCCCCTGATCGGCCTCGTCAGTCGCCGCCTTATCCAGCAGGTTCAGGATGTGTCTTGACTGTCCGCGGTCGAACATGCCGTGGTTCAGGCGCAGGACGAGCGACAGCCGCTTTTCGGGATCAGCAACCTTCTTGTCGACAAGTGCGGCGACAAGCTCGGCAAGCAGCAGGATGCGCCCGGCGATGCTGATCTCCTTGCCTCTCAGGCCGCGCGGATAACCGCTGCCGTCGTGTCGTTCGTGGTGCTCGAGGATGGCCCGCGCGACTTCGGGCGGGTATTCCGGCCGCTGTTCGATGATCATCGCCGCCGTGAGCGGGTGTGCGAGCAGCTGCCGTCGCTCCGCGGCACTGAAACGGTGGCCGGCATCCAGGATCACGGGGTCCATGTGCAGCACGCCGAGATCGTGCAGCAGTGCGGCCGCTGCCAGGGCACGCAGCCTGCCTGCCGTCAGGCCCTGGCGCAGGCCCAGGTACAGCGCGACGAGCGCAACCTGGATGCTGTGGCGGAAGACTGCGCTGCGGCAATCCCGGGCCACCGTCAACCTGAAGGCAATCGGCTGCGGGAGCGCAATGCTGGCAATGGTGGCCAGCAGGGCGGCGCGATCGCCGACATCGGCAACGAGGCGCTGGTAGAAGGCGCTTTCCCCGATCAGGCTTTCGGCCCGATCGCGCAACTCGGCAAGGGTGACGGTATTCTCGGCAGCGAGACTGTCATCGATCGGCACCTGCAGCTTGTGATTCAACAGCCGATGGTAGAGCTGGCTGTCCACGCGCACCCCGCGATCGATCAGCTTGACGCCAACACTTGAGTAGATTGCCTGGTGAGCGATGACGATCTGAAAGTCACCAAGCTGCGTTGCCGCCTTGAGATAGTGTTTGTCGCCGGTCGTGCCCATGGTTCTTGTTCTGGTTCTGGGGGAGAAGTTCCGCCTTGCTCGGGGCGGGGAACGCCGTAGGGACGAGAGCAGTTGCAAGGGGGAGTTGCTGTTCTCGTTCCGGTCAACTGGCCGGATTCCGGACCGACTTTGTCTTGTGCGCTATTTTATCGATATTCGGTCACGCCCGCTGACGCGTCAGGCGCGGTCGCCGCAGTCTGCCCAGTGCCTTTTGCCGCGGCATCGGGCAGTTGTACCGCGATCATCTGCCCGCGCGCGCAGACCTCGCCATTGGCGCTCAGGGACAGCCTGACGGTGACCTTGCGCGGTTTGACTTCGACGATTTCGCCCCTGACTTCCAGTTCGCCGTCTATCGGCGTCGGGCGGAGGAAATCGACCTTGAGCGAAGCGGTGACAAAACGCATGTGCGGCGCGCTGCCCATTTCGCGGCCTTCCGCCCGGCACGCGGCGGCGGCGGCGGAAGCGGCGCCATGACAGTCGAGCAGGGACGCGATCAGGCCGCCATAGACTTTTCCCGGGACGCCGCCGGTGTGGTAGGGCCGGGGCGTGAAGCGCGCCACGGTCGTGTCGCCATCCCAGTGGCTTTTCAAGTGATGACCGTGTGCGTTGTTCCTGCCGCATCCGTAGCAATGCGCGAAATCATCCGGATAACAGTCCTGAAAGGCCTTGCCGGGCATCATTGCTTCCTTTCCTTCATCGTCGGCTGGTCGGAAATGATTTCGTGGGTGAGGTTGTCGACGACCAGCGGGCATTCGAGATAGGTCAGCGACGGCTCGCTGGCATACTTGCCGCGGACGAAGGCTTTCCATTCTTCGGTGTAGACGCGATCCGCGTCCGCGCGCGAATTCCAGAGATAGATTCCGCCGGCCCGCTTGCCGTCTTCGGACAGAAAGTAGTACTTGCGGATCAGGCCGGGCATGTCCCGGTATTTCGCCGCCGTACTCTGGAAGGTGGCCTGGGCCTGTTCTCTGGACAGAGTCCGGGGTAGCTTGAATTCGACGATGACGGTGATCATGCGCTTTTCCTCGCGAGGTGCTGGATGCCGGCTGGCGGCGGGTGGGCAATTACTTTCCCCCCTCCCGCGAGGGGCGAGGGGCTGGAGGTCCTGCATGCGTGACCAGTGTACTGCAGCGAGCGGCTTGCGGTGCCGTTGGGGGTCAGGCTACGAACCCTGCCGCGGCTGGAAGGCCATCGACCGTGCCGATACGCTGAAGGCATCCGAGAAGCAGGCGCCGTCTTCGGCACCGTGCTGCTTGAGGAAGGGGAAGATCGCTTCGACCATGCGTACCGAGCCGCAGGCGTAGATTTCGTGATCCTTGAGCTCGGGGAAGTCTTCGAGAATCGCTTCGTGGACCAGGCCGGTGCGACCGCTCCAGCCGTCCTCCGATTCGGGTTCGGAAAGCACCGGGATGAAGTGGAAGTTGTCGTGCTCCTGCGCCCAGCGGGTGGGCAGTTCGGGCAGGTAGAGGTCTTGCAGTTTCTTTACTCCCCAGTAGAGGTGGATCTGCCGCTTGAGGCCGCGCTTGAAGGCGTCTTCGACCATGCTCTTGACCGGCGCGAAGCCGGTGGCGCCGGCGACGAAGACGATCGGCCGTGCGGATTCGCGCAGGCTGAAGTCGCCGATCGGGCCTTCGAAGCGGATTTCGTCGCCCTCCTTCATCGCTTCGAAGACGTGCGTCGTGAACCTGCCGCCCGCCATCAGGCGGATCTGCAGTTCGACGAACTCGGGTTCGTGCGGCGGGTTGGCGAACGAGAAGGCGCGCCGCTGGCCGTCGTCGAGGATGATGTTCACGTACTGGCCGGCCTTGAAGCGGATCGATTGCCCCTCCGGCAGCTTGAGCAGCACGCGCATCACGTCGTGGGTGAGCTTCTCCATCTTGACGACGCGGGCGGTGTACTCCTGAATGCCGCTGGCGGCGGTGCTGGCCTGGTACTCGATGATTACGTCTTCGAGCGCGGTGGCACAGCAGGAGAGCACCTTGCCCTGCGCCAATTCGGCGTCGGAGAGTGCGCTTGGCTGGTAGAGACCGGGGTCGACCCTGCCTTGCAGGACGGTGCACTTGCAGACGCCACAGCCGCCGTTGCGGCATTCGTAAGGCAGGCTGATGTCCTGGCGCAGGCCGGCGTCGAGCAGCGTTTCACCAAAGCGGGCGTTGACCGACCGATGATCGGGCTGGAAGGTGATCGACGTCAGCGCCTTGGCCGCGCCGAGTCGCTTCGGCGGCAGCCAGGGAACGAGGAAGAGCAGGCCGGTGAGGCCAATGACCCAGAACCAGAGGTGCAGGGGGTTGGTGACGTAGACCAGCGCCAGCACCGGCAATTCGAACCAGTCGAAGGCGATGCCGGTCGGTACCACCGACATGTCGGCCTCGCCACCCTGGCTGAGAATGGGCTTGACCAGGGCGAGCATCAGGAACATCAGCGACACGGCGATGGCGATCGGGCGCGGCGGGTTGATGTGCGCGCGCGGGACGCGTTGTACATGCACCCACATCACGAAGCCGATGATCAGGGGAATGCCGATGTGCATGAAGGCGAGCAGGGTGAACAGGCGGCTATTGACGTTCTCGAGGTACAGGAAGTTGCGGATCAGCGTGCCGTTGAACATCGGCAGGATGTCGAACCATTCGGCCGTGGCGATGACCACGAACTGCGCCAGTTTGTCCCAGACGAGCATGAAACCATTGACCCCGGCGACGTAGATCAGCCACAACAGGGCGACGCCGGTCAGCCAGGAAAACGAGCGGAAGCCGCGATAGCGGTCGTAGGCGAAGTGCCGCAGCATGTGCAGCAGCATGGTCAGGATCATGCCGTCGGTGGCGTAGCGGTGGATGCTGCGCAGGATGCCGCCCAGCCACCACTGGTCGTGGGTGATGCTCTCGACCGACTCGAAGGCGTCATGGACGCCGGTGTCGGCGAAGATGTAGAGGTAGAGGCCGGAGATGAGCAGCAGCCAGAACTGCCAGAAACTGATCGTGCCGAGGTGGTAGAAGGGGTTCATCTTGTCGCCGAAGGCGACGTTGAACACGTTCTCGATGCGCATGAACAGCCAGCGGATGACTTGTTGTATGACTTTGACCATTTTGATGTCAGCTCGGGAGGTTGGTTGGGCCTACGGGTTCGCGTACCCGGCGGTCGACCGGCGGGCAGTCGCGGCGGCGATCATTTGAAGAACAGACCGCCCTGGTCGGGGTTGAAGTCGATGACCATCACCTGCCGCGGGGCGAGGGTGATCTCTTCCTCCTTGACGAACTTGAAGCCGGGAACGATCAGGTTGTCGTTCATCCTGACTGCCAGCTGGTGCTTGCCAGCCTTGACCTCGAAACGTTTGTAGACCGTCGAGACGCCGTCCTTGTAAAGGCCGGTGGGGTGCATCACGGTGCGGAAGACCGGCTCGCCGTCGAGGTCCAGCTCGAGATTGATGTCCGAGCGCTCGCGTGGGCAGTCCAGCGGGGCGCGCATGTTCGGCGGCATCCTGGCCAGTTCTTCGGGCGTCCGCTTGCGACACGCGCGGTCGCCGAGGTGGCTGATCGACAGCTTGATCAGCGCGACGTCGTCGGGAATCTGGTGATACGTCGGCGCGGTGGCGAAGTAGCCGATGAACGCGGCAAAGGCGCCGTACAGGATCACCTGGCCGACGATGGCGGCGGGTTTACGCATGATGTGGAGCTCTCCGCAGGTAGGGGGGAAGTCTGTCGCTCGCGGCCTCGAGGGTCTCGATCCGGATTCTGAACTCGGCCAGCGCGGTGCTCAGCACCTCGTCGTCGTGCGCCGAGGCGAAGGTCACCTGCAGTCGCGACGGCGGTACGCTGTGGCGCAGGTGCGGCTCGCGCTCGCCGAGCAGGCGCTCGCTGCTCCAGCGGTCGCCGAGGCGGAATTCGCAGCCGCCTTCACGGCAGGCGGTGAGCATGACGCCGTCGGCGCCTCCGCGCAGCGCGTATTCGACGAAGGCCGGCGGTAGCATGCCGGTGCAGATCAGGTCGATCACCGCCGTGTCGGCAGCGGCCAGCGTCTTGCCGGCCGCGGCGCCGCGGGCGCAGGCAAAGACGACGATGCGTGTACGGCCGTCGAGTTGCGCCAGCGTCTGTTCGAGTTTCCGGCGCAGGGCGTCGACCGGCAGTTGCGGCATGTCGATGCCGGTGAGCAGCGTTTCGCGCCGGCGGAACGGGGTCGATGAAGGGCAGGCACCGGCGCAGATGCCGCAGGCGGCGCACATGTCGGGGTCGACCACGGCCAGCTTGAAGCCGGGTCGGCCGGGGTGCGGGGTCATCGAAATTGCGGCGTAGGGGCAGTCGGCGAGGCAGCGGTCGCAGCCGGTGCAATTGGCAGGGTCGACGACCGCGACGGGCTGCGGCCGGGCGTGCGGCAGCAGCGGCAGCGCAAAGAGCAGCGCCGTCAGGCCGAACAGCAGCGCCCAGACGATCGCCGGCGAACTGAGGTCGGTGAGCGGATGAATGAACAGGATGAACCAGTCGAAAGCGAGGTCGCCGGGCACGATCGCCAGGTTGGCGGGCGGGTTGCTGAGCGCCGGGCGGAGCAGCGCGAGCAGGGTCAGCGCGGCGCCGGTGGCCAGCATCACGCGCCGCGTCGGCAGGTAGTCGACGTGGCTGATGCGATGAACGTGTGCCCACAGACCGAGAATCAGCAGCAGCGGCACGCCGAGATGGACGAAGACCAGGACGGTGAAGAAGCGGTCGCTGATCGCGCTCGGCGAAATGAAGTTGCGCGCCGACGGCTCGCTGAAGATCGGCAGCCAGTCGAGCAGTTCGGTGGTCGCGGTGGCCGACAACTGCGCGAGTTCGTCCCAGACGATCCAGTAACCGCCGATGCCGGCCACATAGGCCAGCCAGATCAGCGGGATGCCGGTCATCCACGAATAGAGGCGGAAGCCGTAATAGCGGCCATAGGCCCATTCGCGAACGAGGTGCAGCATCATCACCAGCATGAAGCCGTCCGAGGCGTAGCGGTGCAGGCTGCGCAGGACGCCGCCGAGATACCACTGTTCCCGCGAGAGGTAGCCGATCGAGTTGTAGACGGCGTCGATGCCGGTATCGAGGACGGTGTAAAGGTAGAGCCCGCTGCCGGCGACGATCCAGAGCAGAAAGAGACCCATCGCGCCGAGATGGCGCAGCGGGTTGTCCTGACCGCCGAAGGGCGCATCGAACGCTTCTTCCACGCGCAGGAAAACGCTCTTCGTGCTGTTGCGCAGTGCTGCGTGGAAGCTCACGTGTCTGGGGCCCCTGAAGCAATGGTGATGATAATTATTAGCCGTTTATTATATTGGTGAGCGGCTGGCGGCGACTTGACACGAGTCAAATTCGAAAGAAGCGGCGCCTGCGGCGGCGTTGGCATCGGTCGATCGGGAACGCGCCGCCGCTGGCGAGCTAGACACCGTCGGCAAAGCCCTGTTGCCGCCAGGCTTCGAAGACCATCACCGCGACCGCGTTCGACAGGTTCAGGCTGCGCTGTCCCGGCAGCATCGGCAGGCGCAGGCGCTGCTCGGCGGCAAACTCGGCGATTACTTCGTCCGGCAGGCCGCTGGTCTCCTGCCCGAAGACGAAGACGTCGTCATTACGAAAAGCTGCGCTATCGAAGCGATGTCCGCCGCGGGTGGTGATCGCGAAGCGGCGTCGCCCGGCCAGCGCCTGCTTGCAGGCCTGCCAGTGCGGGTGCCGGAAGACGCGTGCGAACTCGTGGTAATCGAGGCCGGCGCGCTTCAGTGAGCGGTCTTCCCAGCGAAAGCCGAGCGGTTCGACGAGGTGCAGCTCGCAGCCGGTGTTGGCGCACAGACGGATGACGTTGCCGGTGTTCGGCGGGATTTCTGGGCGGAAGAGGACGACGGCAGTCAATTGGTGCTCCGGAAAGTCGGCTTGCCTGGCCAGCGGCTTGCTCCTGCGACGCAGGAAACGAGGGAAGAACTCATGAAAATGTCATGAACTGGTCATGCACAAACGTCCGCCGGACTCCCGCGCCGCTGCGCGCCTCGCAGTGAGGAAGGAGGCCAAGGATGCCATTTTGAACGAGTTCAAGCAATCGGGGCGTTCTGTTGGCAGGCCCAGAGGAGGTTCTGTTGCCGGTCGACCAGGACAATTCATGATGGCTTGCGGCGCATGCCAGGCCACCATGCCTGCAGCCGGAAATGTAGCGTACTATTTTGGCAAAGAACCACGTGTGAAGCATAGCGGAGAAACTTCGCCAGACGGAGAGAGGGTAATGAGCGATCGGGCAGTGTCGGAAAGGTATACCGTGCGGGACTACCTGCTCTGGGAAGGCGATTGGGAGTTGATTCACGGGGCGCCGGTGGCCATGGCGCCTTCTCCCGCAGTGGCGCATCAGCAATTGAGCGCGGCCATCTTCAGGCAGCTCGATGAACTGCTGGACGACTGTCCGCGTTGTCAGGCGCTGTTCGAGATTGACGTCGAATTCGCGGACGATACCGTCGTCCGGCCGGATGTGCTGGTGATCTGTTACACGCCCGAGGGCGATCGCCTGACGCGCGCGCCTGATCTGATTTTTGAGGTGCTCTCGCGACCGACCGCCCGCCGTGACGAAGTCGTCAAGTTCGAGCTCTATCGCAGCGAGGGCGTGACGCACTATGTGCTCGTTTATCCGGAGGTGCGCAAGGCGAAGGTGTACCAGCTGTTCGCTGGCGAGTATCGAAAGGTCGCCGATTTCTCGAATGAAACGCATCATTTCGAGCTGTCGGCTTGCGCCATGGATTTCGACTTCAGCCGCCTCTGGCAGCGGCTTGGCGAGCGGCAGGCAAGCGCGTAACCGCAGCCGGGATGGCGCGCGCCTGTCAGCGCGCCCCGGGCTCGTCGCGACGCCGGTTCTTCCAGAAGTTGATCGACAGGTAGATCATGAAGCAGACGAAGGTCAGGAAGCCGGCGAACATGAAGTACAGCGAGTAATCGGTGCGGTACTTGCCGGTGAGCGGATCGTAGACCGAGCAGATGATGCGCACGCGCTGCATGATCTCCTGGAGGGTGCCCATCTCCGGCGGGATCGCCGAACCGGTGATCAGCACCTTGAGCGGTTCGGCAAGGTCCTGGGCGGTGAATTTTTCGCCATAGACCTGGCGGGCGATCCTGCCTTCGGCGTCGACCATCGTTACCTGGTTGAGGTGGTCGAAGCCGGCCGTGGTGGCGACGAAGCGGAAGCCGAACTGTGTCGTCAGTTCGTCGACGATTGCCGGCGCAGGGCTGAGAAAATTCCAGTTCGGCAGGTCGATGCCGTACTGCCGGGAAAAATCCTTCAGCGCCGCCGGCGAGTCGAAGGGCTGGTTGAAGCCGATGCTTATGACGTTGAAGCGGTCAGCGCCCATTACGTTGACGGTGTTTTCGAGGGCTTTCTGCAGGTTGCGGGTGGTGGTCGGGCAGACCTGGAAGCACGCCGTGTAGATGAAGTTGACCAGCAGCGGCTTGCCGCGGTAACGCGACAGCTCGACCGGCTGTCCGTCGCGGTCGAGGAGAACGAAGTCGCCGACCGTTCTGCCGATGGCCGCCTGCGAGAACGCGAAAGCCGCTTTTTCATCGAGCGCGGTGAGGGTCAGGTCGCCGCGCAGCAGCCCCTGCGGGCGGGCAGTGAGCCTGGGCTTGTCGGCCGCGGCTTCGTCGGCGGCGAGAAGGGCTACTGCGAGAAAGAGAAGCGACGCCAGGAGGGCGCGAAGACAACGACCAATCATCGAAACATGCCGGTTGTGGAGCAGGAAGTCAGCGCCTCAGGACGCGAATTGACTGTCCACGATGGCTGCCAGCAGCAGCAGTGTCAACTGCATCAGCGAGGCATGGAAGCAGACCATCGCCGACTTGCGGCTGGTGTCGCGTGTCAGCAGCCAGGCTCTATGGATGAACAGGAAGCCGCCAATGGCGGCGCCGGCAAAGTAGATCGCGCCGAGCCCGTAAGCCAGTGGCACCAGGGAGGCGGCAACCAGCGCCAGGGTACTCAAGAAGATCGCCTTCGCTGCCCGCCGGTCACCGACGACCACCGGCAGCATCGGCACGCCGGCGGCGGCATAGTCGTCGCGGAAGGCGATCGCCAGACTCCAGAAATGCGGCGGCGTCCACAGGAAGAGGACCAGCGCCAGCGCCAGCGGTACCGCACCGGGTTGCGGATCGGCGGCCGTCGCACCGGCAAGGACCGCCCAGCTGCCGGCCAGTCCGCCGAAGACGATGTTCAGCCAGGTGCGGCGCTTCAGCCAGACGGTATAGACGATGGCGTAGAAGAAGGCGCCGAGAAAAACGAAGAGCGCCGACCAGGCGTTGAGCGCCAGCCACGCGGCGCCAACGGAGAGCACCATCAGCGCGCCGATGACCAGCAGCCAGAGCGGCTCGCGGCGGAGTTCGCCGGTGACGAAGGGGCGCTTGCTGGTGCGCGCCATCAAGTGGTCGCTGTCGTGCTCGTAATACTGGTTGAAGGCGCCGGCGCTGGCCGACGAAACCAGCACCGAAAGGGCCAGCACCAGCAGTTGCCAGGGACTGAGGCCGGGCCCAGAACTGACCGCCAGGCCAGCCAGGGCGGTAAAGGTGATGACCACGCCGATACGCAGTTTGAAGACGCCCAGAATGGCACGCAAGGGAAAGCCGGAAGTGCTGTTCGGTGGGAGCGTCGATTGCATGAGTCTCGGTGGCGCGGCGGAGGGAAGGGAACGGGTGGGAATATGGCGTTGAGAATCCGGCCTTGAAAGTCGCTTCTTACGGGGCAGACCTGCTTGAATCGGGCCTGCAGCCAGTGCCGCAGGCCCGATTGAGGCAGGCCCCCACGCCGTCGGCGTGGGGGAAGCTCGATCAGCTGAGCAGCCAGACTTCGGACAGGTACTTCCAGTTGACGAAGTAGTAGAGGACGAAGGTCACGAACAGCAGCAGGGCCAGGATCACCGTACCGGGAACCGGCTGGTGGTCGCTGCCGTGTGCGACGGCCGATGCCGCGGCGGTGTCCACCGGGATCGGCGTCGGCTTGTCGGAGACCTTGCCGCCGTCGAGCTTCTTGCCGAACAGCAGCGAGCCGACGATGAGCAGGATCCACAGGCCGCCGCCGATGACGGCGATCACCCCGAAGATTCCGGTCAGACCCATCATCAGGTAGGCAGCACCCGGCCATTCATACTGGAACGGTGCGCCGGAAAAGGCCATGTCCCAGTGCCGGCGCGAGACGCCGAGCGTGCCGGCGCCCATCATCACCAGGCCGAGTATGGACATGCTGATACCGAACAGGTAGGGCTGGATCTGGCACAGTTTTGGCAGGATCAGCTCGCGCCGGAAGAGCACCGGGACGAGCAGGAAGGTGATCGACATGAAGGCCAGCGTGGTACCGGTGACGACCGTGGTGTGGAAGTGGCCCGGGACGTAGAAGGTGTTGTGCATCAGCATGTTGATCTGCTCGGTACCGAGGACGACACCGGAGATGCCGCCGAGGAAGCCGAAGCTGACCAGCGAGATGAACATGCCGGAGAACACCGGGTTGCCCCAGGGCGCCTTGCGCAGCCACTCGAAGAGGCCGTTGGTGTAACCCTTGCGCCTTTGCGCCGCTTCGATCGCACCGGGAACCGTGAAGCCGTGGATCATCGACGCCATCACCGCGAAGTACATGAAGTACGAGGTGTTGAGCACTTTCCACTCGGCGCTCATGCCGGGGTCCGACAGCAGGTGGTGCGCGCTGGCCAGTTGCAGGAAGAGGATGTAGAGCAGGAAGGCAAAGCGCGACACTTTCTCGGACAGCGGCTTGGCATTGAAGAGCACGGCGGCGGTCAGATACCAGATCGAGACGTGTGCGGCAACGTTGATCTGCTGCGACGAGTGTCCCAGGCCCCACCACACCATGCGATACAGCTGTGCGTCGATCTCCTTGATCCAGCCCATCGACCAGAAGAAGGTCGGAATCAGGATGCCGGCGCCGGCAAGGATGGTGAAAGTGGCGATGATCGCCGCGGTCAGCGCGCCGAAGGTCACCAGCGGCAGCGAACCCTGGTAGGTCCTGTCCTTCTTGGCGACGACCAGCGTGCCGAAGAAGACGCAGGTGCCGAGCAAGGCGCCGACGGCGACCAGGATGATGCCGAGGTAGAAGTGCGGCTGCGCCTGCATCGGCACGTAGGAGGTGAACATGACACTCGACTCACCCTGGAAGATCGCGACGTTGGTGACGATGCCGCCGACGACCATCAACCAGAAGCCGAGCCAGGCGATCTTCGGCGTTGCCAGTCGACAACGCAGCAGAGTCGATGAGGCGAAGTAGAGAACGGCCATTTCGAAGAACAGGATCCACAGGATCAGCATGTCGATGCCGTGGGCGGTGAGGATCAGGTAGAACTGGTCGGCCGGCAGCAGCTTGATCGCCGGCCAGCGGGTAAGGATCACCAGCAGCGCGGTGATGCCGCCCACCAGCAGCCAGAGCACGCCGGCGACGGCGTTCCAGCGCATCAGTTTCTCGGCCTGGTCCTCAAACTGCATTCCCGAGATCGGACAGGTACGGTACGTTGTTGCCATCGGTTTACTCCCCCTTATTTCACGTAAATACGGCCGAGCATCCAGGAATGACCGATGCCGCAGTATTCGTTGCAGACGATGGCGTAGGTGCCTGTCTTGGTTGGCGTCATCTGGACCACGTGCTCATAGCCGGGGATCACTTCGATGTTGATATTCACCGGCTGCAGCGAGAAGCCGTGCAGGTAGTCCATCGACGACAGGTGGATCTTGTAGGTCTGACCCTTTTCCAGTTCGAGGATCGGGTACCAGGCCCAGAGACGGGCGATCAGGTAGCCGTCGCCGCCGGCAGGGACCTTGACGACCGGGATGTTCTGATCGGTCTCGGTGCGGATGGTGTTCTCGGCGATGAACTTTTCGGCCTTGGCGGCAAACAGTTCGGGGGTAATCTTGTAGGCCTCGTTGGACAGGTTCTGCTTACCATACACGTGCCAGTAGATCATCATGGCGAACATGATCATCCCCCACACGAAGGCGATCCCTATCCAGGCCCACTCGACCTTGTCGATGGGTTGCTTCCACCAGAGCCGATCTGACGGCGGCAGAATTGCACTCATATTTCTCTCTCCCTGAGGTGACTGGCGGGCTTACTTGGCGACCGGCGTGTTCATGATGTCGATGATGCCCCACAGAATGTAGAGCAGTCCCGGTGACGCGACACCAAGAAAGAGGAGCAGGAAGTGGTTGTCCAGCAGCTTCTGCATGAACGGAACGTCGTCGTCTTTGTCGTCGACCATGGTTTGATCCTCCTTCGCTGATTGGCGCTCGTGGCGCTTGGTAAGTTGCCGATAACGTAAGATTTCTTGGGCTTTCCGGGCACAATTGGCCGAAGGATACCCGTAGTTGCCCAGCCTTTGATTTGATGCACGTCAAGAACGGCGGAAACACACTGACTGCCGGCAAAGCCAGCAAACATCGGCCTTGCAGGCATGAGGGTGCGACCGCCTGTCGCAGCCTCCAGGGCGTTCAAGGCGCGTGCCAAAGCGCCTATAATTCGCGCATCGCTTTTCTTTTCGTCGTCCTCCCTCGTCTTCCCCTTTCCCAGGTTCATGGTATGAATAGTGTCGCCCGCCGGCAAGTCGCGCTGTGGTTGTTCATCTGCAGCGCCATGGTCTTTTCAATCCTGGTCGTTGGCGGCGTTACGCGGCTGACGCATTCGGGGCTGTCGATCGTCGAGTGGAAGCCGATCGTCGGTATCATTCCGCCACTCAACCAGGCCGAATGGGACGAAACCTTCGAAAAATACAAGAAGACCCCGGAATACCAGAAGGTCAACCACCGGATGGGGCTCGACGAGTTCAAGGGCATCTTCTTCTGGGAATACTGGCACCGCGTCCTCGGACGGCTGATCGGCGCCGCGTTCCTGCTGCCGTTCATCTATTTCTGCTGGCGACGCAAGATCGCACCGCCCTTGATGCCGAAGCTGCTCGGAATCTTCTTGCTCGGGGGGCTGCAGGGAGCGATGGGCTGGTACATGGTCAAGAGCGGCCTGATCGACGATCCGCGCGTCAGCCAGTATCGCCTGACGGCACACCTGTCGCTGGCCTTCCTGATTTTCGTGTCGATGATGTGGCTGGCGCTCGGCCTCCTCGGGGAGCGCGCGCGCAGCACCAGCGACGCAGCGCTGAGAAGCTTGCAGCGCTTCGCTTTCTGGCTGGCGATCCTGGTCGGCTACATGGTCGTCAGCGGTGGCCTGGTCGCCGGCATCCGGGCGGGCAAGGCCTACAACAGCTTTCCGCTGATGAACGGGCATGTGTTGCCCCCGGAGAGCTTCATCATCGATCCCTGGTATCTGAATTTCTTCAACAATATGGCGTTGGTGCAGTTCGATCACCGCCTGGGCGCCTGGCTGCTCGCTTTTCTGGTGCCCTGGTTGTGGTGGAAGGTCAGGTCGGCGGCGGTTTCCGGGCGCGCGCGCCTGGCGGCGACGCTATTGCTGGCGGCGTTGTTCGTGCAGATCGTGCTCGGGATCTCGACTCTCCTGCTGGCCGTTCCGGTCGGGCTTGGGGCTGCGCATCAGGGTGGCGCGATGGTCGTTCTCGGCGTCCTGCTGTGGCTGAACCATGAACTGCGGGTGCCATTCGCGGCCGGTCGCGGCGCTTGATTCCGGATCAGGCCCGGCGCTTGCAGCGGATCCGCAAGACGGCACTGCTGCTCACCGCGCTGGCCTTGCTGGTGGTCCTGTTGAGCGCCTATCTGCGTCTCGAGGGGGCCGGTCTTGGCTGTGTCGATTGGCCCGAGTGCTACGCGCAGCTGCTCGACGGCGAGCCGCCACCACAACAGTTCGGCGCGCCGCGCCTGCTGCACCGCGCGGCGGCATCGGCATCCTTGCTGCTCGCCTGCTGTCTGGCGTGGCTGTGCCTGCGTCGTCCGTCATTGCCGTCGGCGGCACGGCCGGCCTGCGCGCTGCTGCTGCTGATGCTGGCGCTGGCGGTGCTCGGCCTGTGGAGTGCGGATCCGCGGCTGGCGCTGGTCAACTTCCTGAATATCGTCGGCGGTCTCGGCCTGGTGACGTTCTCGTGGCGGGTGGTGCTGGCCAGTCGCCCGCAAACGGCGCTGCCGGCGTCGCCTGCGCCGACGCTGCTGCTGCGCCTCGGGTGCGCCGCGCTGTCACTGAGCGTGCTTCTCGGTGCATTGATCGGTGCCCGCTACGCCGCACTGGCGTGCCCTTCCTTGCCGGACTGCGCCGGTCACTGGTGGCCCGAGCCGGGCGGCTGGGTGGCGCTGCGGCCGTTCGCGCCGCTGCTCGCAGCGCCGCCAGCGGGCGAACCCGCCGGGATGACGCTGCATCTCCTGCACCGCTGGAGCGCGCTGTGCACGCTGCTTGTGCTTGCCGGGGCGGCGCTGCAGCTGCTCGCCGACGATGGCCGGCGCCGGGCCGCGGTGACCTTGCTGGCATTGCTGCTGATGCAGGTGACGCTGGGCATCGTCACCGTGTTCAGCGGCTTCAAGCTGTGGCTGGCGATCGGCCATGGCGTCGGCGCCGCTGCGTTGCTGGCGACGCTGGCGACGCTGGCGACGCTACTGCGTCGCCAGTGCGATGATTAGCGGGCAAGGCGAACGTCTTCTGCGTCCGGTTCGCGCGTCCCGCGCGTGCGGCGTGCCGCCCCGGGGCTCCGTGCGGCCAGTGCGGCAGCCGCTGATCAGTGCTTGCCGTGTTCGTTTGCCGGTGATGCGCTGGCGGTCAGGTCGCGGACCTCGGCCTTGACCGGCACGGCATCGACGGTCTTGTCCCGACCCTCGACCTGCAGCGTCAGGGGTACCGAGTCGCCCTTCTTCAGGGGCTGCTTCAGTTTCATGAGCATCACGTGGTAGCCGCCAGGAGCCAGCAGCACCGGTTTTCCGGCTGGCAGTTCGAGGCGGTCGACGGCGCGCATCTTCATCACTTCGCCGTCCATGGTCATCGAGTGAATTTCGGTGACCGCCGCGGCCGGGCTGGAAGCGCCGACCAGCACCGCGCCCGACTTACTGGTGATTTCCAGGAAGGCGCCGGTTGCCTGCTGCCCGGTGACCGTCCCTCTTACCCACGCATCCCTGATCTCGACGTCGGCCGCGAGTGCTGCCGTTGCCGGGAGAGAGAGCAGGATGGCCATTGCCAGTCGGGTTCTTGTCGCTTTCAAGCCGTACTCCTTGCCGAGTCAAAGGGCCCGATTATAAGCGCCCCCTCGCCCGGCTTCGTGCGACAAGATGCCGCAGCGGCGGTCGTTGCCGTGCCGGCTGGCGGGTCAGGCGGTCAGGGCTTCTGCACCCAGTTGCCCTGCGCGTCCTCGATCCACCAGCCCGAATGGAACTGCTGTTGCCAGCGCTTGACCTGCGCCGCGCGAACGGCCGGCTCGTACTGCTGCCCGCCGTGCCCTTCGGCGATCGCGTAGATCAGCGAATTGCGGTCCGGATTTTCCTGGTCGATGAGTTTCTCGGCGATCTGGCGCTGCGCCAGGTTGAGCCGGCTGCCATCGCGCAGCTTGATCATGCCGTCGTTGCCCAGACCGATGATCCCCGGGTTGTAGAAGTAGAGCAGTCGCGAGCTTCGCTGCGCCAGCGTGTGCTTGACGATGACCACCGGTGGGGTGCCGATGTCGAGATTGATCTCCTCGCTGGGCGGTGCCGCGGCAAGCGGCAACGAAAGAATGGCGAGGAGCAGCAGCAAGAGGTAGCGTTTCATGTCGTGTTTCCTGAAAATCATTTGCCATCGAGCAGCAGAGTGATGTCGCCGGCGACGCTGTCGGCGGGTTCGCCGTGACGGACCAGCAGCCGCAGCCGGCCCTGCGGGTCGAAGACATAGCTGCCGGTGGTGTGGTCGATGCCATAGGTGCCCGGCTCGCTGCCCGCCTGCTTGCTGTAGAAGACCTTGAATTCCCTGGCCGCGGCGGCGGTGGCGGCGGTATCGCCGCGCAGGCCGATGAAGCTCGGGTCGAAGGCGGTGACGTACCTGGCCAGCAGTTGCGCGGTATCACGCTCGGGGTCCAGGGTGACGAACAGCACCTGCACGTGACTGCCGCGTTCGCCGAGACGCTTCTGCACTTCGCGCATTGCCAGCAGTGTCGTCGGGCAGACGTCGGGACACTGGGTATAGCCGAAGAAGAGGACCACCACCTTGCCCTTGAAGTCGGCGAGCTGCCGCGCCTGACCGTTGTGGTCTGTCAGGCTGAGGCGCCTGCCCCAGTCGACACCGGTGATGTCGCTGGACTTGAAGCTGACCGGCGGTGGGGAGCAGGCCGCGAGCAGCAGGGTGATGGACAGGATCAGGGTCGAGAGGATCTTCATGGTCGTCTTGTGCTTGTCGCGATGGCCCGTGGTGGAGGGCGGGTGCCAGGCCAGCGGGAACCCGTCGTCCGCGGGGGGTGGCGGAGCGCCGGCGCCCGGCCAGGAAGGGACTGCTTCCGTCCGACCTGGCCAATGTCCCGCGCTCCGGCTGGCATTGTCCGGATAGTGTCGGCCCGGCGCATTGATGCAGATTAATCATTGTCGGTCATTCCGCCGCGGCAACTCAAGGAGATTTCCCTGCGTGCCTGGCTCGACGCCACGCAGCATCGCCGCGAACCGGCTGCCGCGACCGTGTTTTGCTGGCAAATCGTCATCGCGCAGACGACAATGGCTGCACCCGGGAGCGGCAGCAGGGCGCAGCGGATACCGGCAGCGATCGCGATCTGCGTGACGCTCTTTATTGAAAGGCGAAGGTGGCGAGGAGCGCGTGCAGGAGGCTTGCTTGAAGACGATCGGTTTGATCGGCGGCATGAGTTGGCAGTCGACGATTCCCTACTATCGCATCATCAACGAAGCGGTGCAGGCGCGGCTCGGCGGCCTGCATTCGGCGAAGCTGTTGCTCTGCAGTGTCGATTTCCAGCCGCTCGAGGCGATGCAGCGTGCTGGTGACTGGGCCGCCGCCGGGCAGCTGCTGGCGCAGGCGGGGCGGTCGCTCGAGGCGGCCGGCGCCGACTTCCTGGTCCTGTGCACCAACACCATGCACCGCGTGGCGCCGGCGATCGAGGCCGCCGTCGAGCTGCCGCTGCTGCACATTGCCGACCCCACGGCCGACGCAATCCGCCGTGCGGGCTTTTCCATGGTCGGCCTGCTCGGCACGAGTTTCACGATGGAGCAGGCCTTCTTCCGGGAGCGGCTGCGCCACGGCCATGGCATCGACGTCCTTGTGCCCGACGCCGCCGACCGTGAAATCGTCCATCGCGTGATCTACGAGGAACTTTGCGCCGGCCAGCTGCGGCCGGCATCGCGTGCCGAGTACCGGCGCATCATCGGTCGGCTGGTGGCCAAGGGCGCGCAGGCGGTGATCCTCGGCTGCACCGAGATATCGCTTCTGGTCGATGCCGCCGATGCGACCGTGGCGCTGTTCGACACGACGCATCTTCACGCCACGAAAGCGGCCGAAGTCGCGCTCGCCGGAGAAAGTTGACCGGGCGGGCGTGGCGCGCGACCCGGGCGCCGCATTGCAGGCGCTCTCAGCGTGCGCCGTGGACCTTGGTCGGCCGTCGCGCGTGGCGACCGAGCAACGCCAGGGCTTCGTTGGCGACCAGCGCGCCGAGGACCAGCGCGCCGCCGATCAGCGTGCTTGGGCCGGGCGTTTCGCCGGCGCCGAGCCACGCCCAGCTGACGCCGAAAAGTACCTCGAGCAGGCCGAGCAGGGCGATTTCGGGCGCCGACAGTTCGCGCGACAGGCGGATCATCATCAGGCAGGGAAGCGCCAGTTGAACGCTGCCCAGCAAAGCGAGCAGTTCGAGGTCGTGCGCTGAGGCCTGGAAGGGGTAGGCCAGCGGCAAGGTGAACGCCGCCGACAGGGTGGCGCCGATGAGTACCGCCGGCAGCATGTCCTGGGCAGCGCCTTCAGGCAGCCTCGCCCGGCCATAACCGACGTGCTGCAGTATCGTGAAGTTGAGCGCGGCGGCCAGCGGGACGGCCATCGCCACCACGGTTCCGGCCAGCGACAGGCCGGTGCCGGCTTCCTTCCAGAACATCCAGGCAATGCCCACGCCGGCCACGCCGATCGCTGTCCAGGTTCTTGCCGGCAGGCGGTGCTGCAGGAAGATGCGCGCGAACAGCGCGGTAATCAGCGGGGCGATGGCCATGCTGATCAGCACGTTGGCGACGGTGGTCAGGGTGATCGCCAGCATGAAGGCGGTGGCCATCACCGACCAGCAAACGCCCGAGAACCAGACCGGCCACGGCGCACGCGCCAGGCCACGCCACAGTCCCGGCCCGCGCATGAGCGTCAGGGCCACGCTCAGGGCCAGTGCACAGAACAGGCTGCGCCAGAAAGTGATCTCGAAGCTGGCGGCAGTGTCGAGCTGGCGGGCGACGACGCCGGCGATGCTCCACAGCAGCGTGACCAGGACCATCAGAGCAACAGCACGGTGGTGCGACATTTCGATGCTTCCTGCCGCGAAGTCGTGGCGGCGCTGGGAAAGACCGCCATTGTGCAGGATCTTCTGGGTCTTGCGACACCCGAGCTGAAGGCGTGCTGGTAATGCCAGTGCGGCGGCTGCGGCCGTCAGTGGCCAAGGGGGCCGGCGCTCAGCCTGGTTGCTCGCCATAGCGTCGCAAGATGCGATAGCCACCGCCGCTGTCCGCTGTCGACTCGACCAGTACATAGCCGTCGACCGCCCAGCGCACTGCTGCCGGTGCGGCCGGTGGGGTTGCGTCGGCAGCGCCGCGGGCGAGGGTCACGTGCGGGCGAAATCGGCGCGCTTCGACCGGCAGTTCGAGTGCGCGCAGCGCTTCGCCGAGCTGCGCATGCAACTGCAGCAGGGCCGCGGGCAGCTCGCCCGTACGCAGCACGGCAATGCCGCGCGGCCAGATGTCGGGATGCGTCAGGGTCAGCTGAAATGCTGACATCGGCACCTGCAGCCCGGCGGCGACATGCTCGATGCGGCTGCGCTCCAGTGCGCCGATGAAATGCAGGGTGAGGTGCAGCCGCTCCGCGCGGACCAGCGAGGCCTTGCCCGACCAGACCCACTGCCGCCGATGGCGGACGAGCGCCGTGCGCTCTGCGACTGCCGGCCAGAGCGCGATGAACAGGCGCGCGTGGGAAGGGCGCGCCGGCTGCTCCGCGCTGCCGGCGAGCGCCGATTCCCGGTCGTTCAATGGGAAAGTCGCGTACGCCACTCGTGAACCTCGCGTCTCGGCGTACGGGAGGAGGGACGGGGCGAGACGGGGAGTCCAGGGCGCCTGCGCCCCGCCCGTCTCGACGGGTCGGAATGATGCCGACGCGCTGGCTTTGACGAGCGATCGTGCCGCCTTACAGTATCCCGGGCGCAGTCATCGCGTCGCTTCACCGGCACGCGTGTCACGGCCCTTGCCGCGCCTCGAAGTTCGCGATCGCCAGCACAGTGGTCGAGCAGTTCCGCCTGTCGTCTCTGGCGCGAAAAGCAGGCAGAGGCATCGTGAGCTTTGATCAAGGACATTCCGAGGAGACCAGGATGTGGCGAAACTGACTGAAATCGAAGGAGTTGGCGGGGCTTGCGCGGCCAGACTCGCCGACGCGGGCGTTGGCTCGCTGGAGGACTTCTGGAAGCATGCTGCCAAAAAAGCGGCCGCAGGGAAAGCGCCGAAAAGACGGGGATCAGTGAAAAGCTGCTCCTCGGGTGGGCGAATCGCGCCGATCTGTCGACAATCAGGGGTGTCAGCACGCAGTACGCCGACCGGCTGGAGTGTGCAGGGGTCGATACGGTACCTGAGCTGGCGCAGCGAAATCCCGAAAACCTGCGGGCACGAATGGCGGCGCTGAACGAGGAACACAATCTCGTGCGCTCGTGCAATATGGCCCCGCCAGAAATGATCTCGCTCTTGACATGAGTCAAAAGCGTTCGCCGCGCTCTGCGCGGCTTCGTGCAGCGTCTCCTGGCGTGCGCTTGCGGCCGCGGCGAAGGTGGTCGGAAGATCATGTCCCCGAGCCAGACACTGCGCCCGGTTGCTGGCAGGAGGCGGGAATTCGGCGCCTGCTGGTGGCCGCTGGGCAATACGCGGGGCACGGCGGAGATCAGGTGTCGCATCGGGATGCCGGCGAGTCGGCTTACAATGACGCCCTTTCGACCGCAGGTCAGTGTTTGCCGGGACAAGGCGGAGTTCAGCGGAATGTCGGGCCAGGGGAATAGTGCAGCAGCGTACTTCGAACTGCCGGGAGAGCGCAGGCAGCCTTTCTGGCAGCTCGGCCTGTTCGTGCTGCTGGTGCTGGGCGTGCACCTGGGCGCGCTGTTCGCCGCGTTTGGAGTGGTCAGCCGCAGTTCGCTGCCGCAGGCGTTGCCGGTGCTGACGGTGCGCGTGCTGGCGCCTGCTCCGCCAATGGTGAAAGTCGAAGAAGCGAGAAAGGTCGAGCCAGCGAAGACGGCGAAGGAAGTTGAGCCGCCGGCCGCGGTGACGCCGGCAAGACCGGTCGAGCCACCGAGAAAGATGCGACCTACGAAGCCTGCGCGTGCATCGACGGTCCGGGGGAAAAAAGTGCCAGCGACGCCGGTAGCGGTACTGACGGCCGCCGTCACGGCGCCGGCGCCGAGTGCGTTTGCGGTTGCGTCGCAGCCGGCGTCGCCGGCCGTGGCAGCGCCGCCGCCAGCGGCGACAAGCCCGGCCGTGGTCGGGGCGCGATTCGACGCCGACTACCTGCGCAACCCGGCGCCGGTCTATCCGCAAACATCGCGCCGCCTGGGCGAGGAAGGGCGCGTCGTCCTGCGCATCCGGGTCAGCGCCGAGGGCTTGCCGCTGGACATCGAGATCCGGCACTCGAGCGGTTTTCGGCGGCTCGATGAAGCGGCCAGGGCTGCCGTCGAGCACTGGCGCTTCGTTCCCGCCCGGCGCGGCGAGACGGCGATCGAGTCGTCGGTACTGGTCCCGTTACAATTCACTCTCAAGGACTGAACAGGAAGAAAAAGGACCATACGATGCAAATGGAGTTGGGGTTGGCGCAGTTCTGGGCGCAGGGTGATCTGGTGACGCGATCGGTGGCGATACTGCTGCTCCTGCTGTCAGTGGTCAGCTGGTACGTGATCGCCGTCAAGGCCTGTTCCGTCTGGCAGGCCAAGCGTTGTCACGCGCGCGCACTGGCGTCTTTCTGGGGCGCGCCAAGTCTGCCGGCGGCGATCGAAGCGATCCGGCTCGAAGACCGCACCGGCATCTTTACCAGCATGGCCGTTGCCGGTGCCAATGCGGCCGGGCTGCATCGCGAGCATTCCGATCGCGGTATCGGTGCCGGGGTCAGCGTCAGCGAGTTCGTCACGCGCTCCCTGCGCAGCCAGATCGTCGACGCGCAGGCCAGTATCGAGTCCGGGCTGACCTTCCTGGCATCGGTCGGCTCGACGGCGCCGTTCATCGGTCTGTTCGGGACGGTCTGGGGCATCTACCATGCCCTGGTTGGCCTCTCTGGCGCGACCCGAGTGGTCCTCGACAAGGTTGCCGGCCCGGTCGGGGAGGCGCTGATCATGACTGCCGGTGGTCTTTTCGTGGCGATCCCGGCGGTGCTCGCCTACAACGCCTTCACCCGCGGCAACCGCCTGACGCTGGCGCGACTGGACGGCTTTGCGCACGACCTGCACGCCTACCTGACGACCGGCCTGCGCGGTCGGCCCGGTGACCGGCTGGTGGACCTGGGTGCGGTGCGCGCCGGACGTAGCGGCTGAGCAGGGGGAGAGGGCGATGGCATTCGGTTCCTTCGAAAACAGTGGCAGCAGCCAGCCGATGGCGGAAATCAACACCACGCCGCTGGTCGACGTGATGCTGGTCCTGCTGGTGATCTTCATCATCACCGCACCGCTTTTCAGCGACGCGGTGCCCATCGACCTGCCGCGCGTCGATGCGAGCCGGCTCGACGATCCGCCGCGGGTGTTGTCGGTGGCCATCGACGCTGCCGGCGAGGTTTTCGTCGACGGCCAGGCCAGCGCCCCAACCGAGCTGGCCGCGCGTTTCGCCGCGATAACTGCCGGCAACGGCGAGATCGAACTGCACCTGCGCGCCGACCGTGCCACCCCTTACGAGCGCGTCACCGAAGTTCTTGCCGAGGCGCAACGCGCCGGACTGGTGAAGATCGCCTTTGTCACCGAACCAAGGCGATAGGGTTTGACGTATTGCCGCGCCTCTTGCCCGGACGCGTGCCAGCCATCTCGGTGCGGTGACTGGCCTGGAAAAGCATGACTCGCTGGAGAAGCTGCGACAAGCATGATCCAGGAGAGCTACCATCTAGCCGTGTTTGCTACCGTTGTCGCTGGATCTGCTACGGAATGCTTACCTCTCTACTATTCGGCTCGGCCGCTTGCCGGGAAGAGCGAACAGATAGCGACGTAGATGTCTTGCTTGTCGGCACAGTTGGTTTTGCCGAGGTGGTCAAGGCCCTGCACACGGCGCAAGGTTGCGGGGGAGACGGTTTTCTGTTCGAGTTGCTCGCCAAGGACAAGCTTTTCCTGTTGGGAGACGAAGATGAGCTTGGAGAACGTGCTGGCGATCAAGCGGCTGCTCCGGCATCGGGCCTCTCCAGCCAACATCCTCAAGCGGTTGGGCGTGACGGAACGCTAATCGAGTGCATCGCGCGAGCGGAATCGTTGATTCAGCGTATCGGCAGGGCAGGGCTCGGCAGGTGAGGGCAACTCACCTTCAGCACCGCGACGAGATAGGCCATTGGGGTTGACAGCGCCGGCAGGCACCCGGATAATGCGCCGCGCTGGTGGTCATGAACGTAGCGATGCAGTCCGGTCTTCCGGAGCAGCTATGCGGCGCCAGAAATGTTTCCAAGCGGGAGTAGCTCAGTTGGTAGAGCGATACCTTGCCAAGGTATAGGTCGAGAGTTCGAGACTCTTCTCCCGCTCCATATATTGAAGGGAAAGTGCGTCAAGCACTTTCCCTTTCTTTCATTTCGGGGCAGGTATAATTGGCCGCATCGCCCGGATGGTGGAATAGGTAGACACAAGAGACTTAAAATCTCTCGGCCTTGCGGCCATGCCGGTTCGATCCCGGCTCCGGGCACGATCCGCCCACCGCACGCTTTCTGCTCGGGTTCACCATGATCATTTTCGACCTTGCCTGTCAGCACGAGCATCGCTTTGAAGGCTGGTTCCAGTCTCGCGAGGATTTCGACGAACAGTCGTCACGCGGCCTGGTCGGCTGTCCCGACTGCGGTTCCCTGCAGGTGCGCCGCGTTCCGTCGGCACTGCATCTCGGCAGTCAGCCCAGGACGGCATCACCGGCAGTGACCGTGGCGGCTTCGCCGGAGGCTGCCGTGGACCGTCGTGGTGGCCCCCTGTCGACCTATCGGCAGCTGACGACGATGCTGCTCGCCAGTTGCGAGGACGTCGGTGACCGCTTTGCCGAAGAGGCGAGAAGGATTCACTATCTCGAGGCGCCGGCGCGCTCGATTCGCGGTGAGGCCAGTGCCGAGGACTACGAGGCGCTGCGTGACGAGGGCGTCGAAGTGCTCCGCCTGCCGCGCCTGAAGGCGGGAGATCTGCATTGATGCCGGGTGCGCAGACCGGTTGAGGAGAGTCGTCGATGATCAAAGCACGCGCTGCCGTCGCCTGGGCTGCGGGCCAGCCCCTGGAAATAACCGAAGTCGATGTCGAGGCGCCCCGGCGCGGCGAGGTGCTGGTGCGCATCGTTGCCACCGGCGTCTGCCACACTGACGCCTTCACGCTCTCCGGCGCCGATCCGGAAGGAATCTTTCCCTGCATCCTCGGCCACGAGGGCGGCGGCATCGTCGAAGCAGTCGGGCCAGGCGTGACGTCGGTAGCTGTCGGCGATCATGTCATCCCGCTGTACACGCCCGAGTGCGGCCAGTGCAAGTTCTGCACCTCGGGCAAGACCAATCTCTGCCAGGCGATTCGGGCGACCCAGGGCAAGGGGCTGATGCCGGACGGCAGCAGCCGCTTCTCGCAGCGGGGCAAGCCGATCTTTCATTACATGGGCACCTCGACCTTCTGCGAGTACACGGTGCTGCCGGAAATCTCGCTGGCCAGGATTGCCAGGGATGCGCCGCTGGAGAAGGTGTGCCTGCTCGGTTGCGGCGTCACCACCGGCATCGGCGCGGTGATCAACACCGCCAGGGTCGAAGCCGGGGCAACGGTGGCCATCTTCGGACTCGGCGGCATCGGCCTTTCGGCAGTGATCGGTGCCGTGATGGCCAGGGCCTCGCGGATCATCGCGCTGGACACCAATCCGGCCAAGTTTGCCATCGCCAGGCAACTCGGCGCCACCGACTGCGTCAATCCTGCCGATCACGACCGTCCGATCCAGGAAGTGGTCGTCGACATGACCGACGGCGGCGTCGACTATTCCTTCGAATGCATCGGCAACGTCAAGGTGATGCGTGCGGCGCTCGAGTGCTGCCACAAGGGCTGGGGCGAATCGGTGATCATCGGCGTCGCCGGTGCCGGCGAGGAGATCTCGACGCGACCATTCCAGCTGGTGACCGGCCGGGTGTGGCGGGGGTCGGCGTTTGGCGGCGTGCGCGGGCGCAGCGAACTGCCGGGCTATGTCGAGCGCGCGCAAAGCGGCGAGATTCCCCTCGACACCTTCATCACCCACACGATGGGGCTGGATGACATCAACCACGCTTTCGAGCTGATGCACGAAGGCAAGAGTATCCGCTCGGTGATCCGCTTCTGACCGACATGGCTGGCACGCCCGCGGCGCTCGACGAAGTCACCGCCAATCGTTGCTTCGGCGGCTGGCATCGTCGCTATCGCCATGACTCGGCGACCCTGCGCTGCGAGATGGTGTTTGCCGTCTACCTGCCGCCGCAGGCGGCGAGCGGGCCGGTGCCGGCGATCTACTGGCTGTCGGGCCTGACCTGCAGCGACGAGAACTTCATGCAGAAAGCGGGTGCGCTGCGCGTCGCCGCCGAACTGGGCCTGGCGATCGTCGCCCCCGACACCAGCCCGCGCGGTGCGGCGGTGCCGGGCGACCCCGAAGGCGCCTGGGATTTCGGTCACGGCGCCGGTTTCTACCTGAACGCGACGCGGCAGCCGTGGGCCGAGAACTACCGCATGCACGACTATGTCGTCTTCGAGCTGCCGGCGCTCATCGAAGCCTGCCTGCCGATCGACGCACGGCGTGGCATCAGCGGCCATTCGATGGGCGGCCACGGGGCGCTGGTCTGTGCGCTGCGCAACCCCGGCCGCTACCGCTCGCTGTCTGCCTTCGCGCCGATCAGCAATGCTCTGGCCAGCCCCTGGGGACAGAAGGCTTTTGCGCGCTACCTTGGCGACGACCGCGCCGCGTGGAAGGAATGGGATGCCTGCGAACTGATTGCCGGGGGCGGCGAACGCCTGCCCCTGCTGGTCGATCAGGGCGAGGCCGACGGTTTCCTGGTCGAGCAGCTGCAACCGGAGAAACTGCGCCACGCCTGCACGGCTGCCGGGCATCCGCTGACGCTGCGTGTGCATCCTGGCTATGACCACAGCTACTATTTCATCGCCAGCTTCATCGACGATCACCTGCGCCATCACGGCGCCGCCTTGCTCTCCTCGTGAATCGATCTGCCGTCACTCGGCTGCGCGACGACGACGCGATTGCGACCGCTGTTCTTGGCCTGGTAGAGCGCGGCGTCGGCAATCTGGATCAGCGTCTGGCTGTCCTTTTCCGAACCGCTGGCATGCGCCACGCCGATGCTGACGGTCACCGGCAGCGACTTGCGTTGCCACAGGAAATCGTATCTTTCGACCAGCGTCCGGATGCGCTCCGCGATCTGTACCGCGGCACGCGCGTTGGCATTGGGCAGCACGGCGGCGAACTCCTCGCCACCATAGCGAAAGACCAGATCCTCGCTGCGTGAGACACGCTTGAGCAGGTCGGCGAGCTGGCGCAGGACGGCGTCGCCTGCGGGGTGGCCGTAGGTGTCGTTGATTCGCTTGAAGTGGTCGATATCCAGCAGCAGGCAGGACAGGGGCAGCGCGTTGGACTGCGAAAACGCCCATTCCGAGGCCAGGAAATCGAGACCGTGGCGCCGGTTCGGGAGTTGCGTCAGGGTATCGGTCAAGGCTTCCTGCAGCAGACGCTTGTGGGCCACGGCGAACTCGCCCGTCGAGCGCATGATGCCGCGGCGCTCACGTTGAATCTCCTCGCGCAGCAACAGCATGCGCGTCGCGGTATTCAGCCGGACGCGCAGCGTCTGCACGGTCAGGGGCTTGACCAGGACATCGTCAGCGCCGGCCTCGACGGCCTCGATAATGTGCTTCTCGCTATCCGGGGATGCCAGCAGCAGGGCGTAGGTCTCCTTGCCCGCCGCTGTCTGGCGAAGGATGCGGCAGAAGACGGCGGGCTTGAGCCCGGGCATCGCCATGTCGGCAATGATGATCTGCGCAGGCTGGCGCAGCGCCTGCTTCAGCCCTTCCGGCGAACTCTCGAGCAGTACCGGCAGATGGCCGAGGTTCTCGATTTGCTCGATCAGGACGGGCAGCTCTGCCGCGGGGATGCCGAGCAACTGCACCTGCAGGCGCGGCGCTACCGGCTTGCCGCTCTGCTCGGGCGTGCTGGCGCCGCTGACCCTGCGGCTCGGTGGACTGGCCGCCAGGATTTCGGCGAAGGGCGGCAACTCCTGCGTGCGAACCTGCAGCGTCGCGCCCCAGTCGCGCCAGCGTCTCGACATCCGGTCGACCATGTCGTTTAGTGCGTCACCGCTGATTCCGAGGCGTGCAGCCCGGGTCAGCAGGCCGGGCAGGAGACTCCAGCGCGCCTCTTCGTCGGCCATGCAGATCTCGGCCAGAGAGCGGGCGAAGTTGAGCGAGTGGGTCAGCGTCTGCAGACGCGAGCCGTCCGGAAAGCCGGCGACATCGGGCTGCTCGTGATGGTAGGCGGCCTGGATCAGCATGTCCGGCAAGCCCCACTCGGCGAGCATCGTCGCACCGAGCTGGCGATGGTCCATGGCGAAGCGCTGCTGTTCGAGCGCCGCCAGATCCTGCTGCTTTTCCCGCACCGCGATCAGCACGTCGGAGTATTCGTCCGGGTACAGCGAGGCCATCGCCAGTTCGCCGACCCGGGTCAGCAGACCGATGGTGAAGATGTCCTCACTTGAAATCTGCGCGAAACGAGCGAGTTCCTGGCAAGCGATGCCGGTGGCCAGCGAATGTCCCCAGAACGCCGCGTAGTCGAATTCCGTGCACTGGCCGCTCTTGTGGCTGTGCATCACCGACAGGCCGATCACCAGATCACGAACCTTGAACGAACCGAGGGCAACGATTGCGCGCTGCAGCGATACGATCGGCCGTGTCCGGCCAAAGGCGGCCGCGTTGGCGAACTTGAGCAGGCGGCCGGCGATCGCCGGATCCGACTGGACCAGCCGCACCAGTTCCGGGACGCGGAAGTCGTCCCGCTGCAGCAGCTTGATGATCGCGAAGGCAACGCCTTTCGGCGACGGCAACTTGCCCGTCGCTTTCATCGAACGGTAGCGGTCGGGGTCGACGAAGCTGATCAAGGAAGTTTCAAGTCCGGCATTTGCGGGCGATTATGCTACAAAACGTAACGCTGTCGCGCGTGGCGTTGGCCGCGTTCGCCGCCGCGTCCCCCGTGCAGCGTCGCCGCGGCAGCGAGCTTCTTTCGCGCGTCTGTTTCCGTCTCATAGCAGTTCAGTGTCGTCGTGGCTGTAGGCCGGGCTGCAGCAACAGAGTATGTGCAGCGCCGCGTCGCCGGTGGCGGTGACGCAGTGCGCGCTGCCCGGCGGAATCAACACCGTGTCGCCGGCAGCGATGCTCAGCGTTTCCCCGGCCAGGACCATGACCCCCGCGCCACGCGTCACGTGATACAGCTCCTCGCTTAGCCGGTGGCGGTGCAGGTGTGTCTGCTGGCCCGGCTGGACGATGGCCTCGGCGAGGCTTTGCGAGCGGTTGCCATGGACTGCCGGATGCATCAGCTCGCGTATTTCCGAGCCATCACGGGTGGTGTAGACCGCAACGTCGCTGAGTCGGGTCTTCGCCATCTTGCTCATGATTCCTCCTCCTTGCCCAGTGCGGCGGTGAGTGCGCTATCGTCCTCGCTGCTCCGGCCGACCCGGGGACTCACCGGCCAGGTCTGCATGGCGACTGCCGGGAAAGGCCGGATCAGCGCCCGGGCATCCGCGACGCTCGTGCTCAGCCAGGCCGGCCAGTGTTCGGCAGCCAGGATCAGCGGCATGCGCGCATGGATTGGCTGCAGCAGTTCGTTGGCGGCGGTGGTGACGATGCAGCAGCTGCGCAGGATCTCGCCGGACGGCATTGTCCACGCTTCCCAGAGTCCGCCGATGGCCATCGTTTCGCCGGATTTCAGCGAACTGTAATACGGTTGTTTGCGCGCCGGCCCTGGTGCCGCGGCGGTCCGCTGCCACTCGTAGAAACCGCTGGCCGGGATAAGGCAGCGGCGGCGCCGGAAGGCCTCGCGGAAAGCCGGCTTTTCGGACAGCGATTCGCCGCGCGCATTGATCAGGCGGGCGCCGATCGCCGGGTCCTTCGCCCAGTGTGGTACGAGGCCCCAGCGCAGCAGGTGCAGAACGCGCTCGCCGACCGGCGATTGGCGAATCACCGCAATCTCGCTTGCCGGGGCGATGTTGTAGCGCGCAGGAAAGTCGACGCACTCGTCGAGGGCGAAGCGGCGCGACAACTGTGAGCGAGGGGCCTCGAGAGCATAGCGTCCACACATGGCAGGAGTTTAACCCAAGGCTGTGTGCGCACAGCTGCCGGGTGCCGGTGGTCGGCTGGCGAGGAGCGCTCTTATTGATCGGCCGCGGGAACAGGCGCGGGTCGCTGCGCATTATTTGCGGCCGAAGCCCTGGCCGGCGCGCAGCACCGGCCACTGGACCGGGTGCGCGTCGATGGCTGCAAAAAAAAGCCTGCCGCCCGCGAGGGCGACAGGCGAATGCTTGCCGCCTGGCCGCTATCTGCTCAGCGGCCAGGCGTCAATCAGTCCTTGCTGGCGCTGCTCAGCGCTCTCTGCAGCTGTTCGAGAGCCTTGGGGTCCTCGATGGTCGTCAGATCGCCCGGGTCACGACCTTCGGCGAGTGCCTGGATCGTGCGCCGCAGCAGCTTGCCAGAGCGGGTCTTGGGCAGCACGCTGAGGAAGTGCACGTTGCTCGGGCGAGCGATCGCACCGAGACTTTCGTCCACTTTCTTCATGACTGCCTTCTCGAGCGCAGCTGCCAACTCCGGCGTGGCGATGCTGTCGGCGCTCTTGACCACTGCGAAAGCCATCGGCATCTGGCCCTTGAGCTTGTCGGCGACGCCGACGACGGCGACTTCGGCAATTGCCGGATGCCCCTGGATGGCCTCTTCGATTTCACGCGTGCCCAGGCGGTGGCCGGCAACGTTGATCACGTCGTCGGTACGGCCGAGGATGTAGTGATAGCCATCCTTGTCGGCGATGCCCCAGTCGAACGACGAGTAGACCTGCGGTTCGCGGAAGAGCGTGAAGTAGGTCGACACGAAGCGGTCGTCGTCGCCCCAGACGGTCGACAGGCAGCCCGGCGGCAGCGGCGGCAGGATGCCGACGATGCCTTTTTCATCCGGATCGCAGATCGTGCCGTCCTCGCGGAAGATCTTGAGGTTGTAGCCATAGACCGGGAAGCTCGGCGTGCCGAAGCGGATCTCGGTCTTCTCGACGCCGGGCATCGCCGACAGCATCGGCCAGCCGCTTTCGGTCTGCCAGTAGTTGTCGATCACCGGCAGACCGAGTTCGCCCATCAGCCATTCGTGCGTCGGCTGGTCGAGTGGTTCGCCGGCCAGGAACAGGTGCTTGAGCGTAGACAGGTCGTACTTGTGCATGTACTCGGTGTCGTGCTTCTTGAGCACGCGTGCCGCGGTCGGCGCAGAGAACATGACGCTGACCTTGTACTTCTCGACGATATGCCACCAGATGCCGGGGTCGGGGCGCAGCGGCGTGCCTTCGTACATGACCGTGGCCATGCCGGCGAGCAGCGGTCCATAGACGATGTACGAGTGACCGACGACCCAGCCGATGTCTGAAGTCGCGAAGAAGGTCTCGCCGGCTTCGCCGCAGAAGATGTTCTTGATCGACGCCGCCAGCGCGACGGCGTAGCCGCCGGTATCGCGCTGTACGCCCTTCGGCTTGCCGGTAGTGCCGGAGGTGTACAGGATGTAGGACGGCTCGGAGGACTCCAGCCAGGTGACCGGCACGTCGGCGTCCATGAACTTGGCGCGTTCGGTCGCGTAGTCGATGTCGCGACCCGCCACCTTGTTGAAGCCCTTGTCGAGGCCACGATCGATCATCAGCACTTTCGCGGGCTTCTTTTCGGCCAGGGAAATGGCTTCGTCGAGCAGGTGCTTGTAGGGCACGGCCTTGCCGCCGCGCATGCCGGCGTCCGAAGAGACGATCAGTACCGGCTCGGCATCATCGATGCGCGTGGCCAGCGATCCGGAGGCGAAGCCACCGAAAACGACCGAGTGGATGGCGCCGATGCGCGCGCAGGCCAGCATCGCGAAGGCCGCCTCGGCGACCATCGGCATGTAGATCAGGACGCGGTCGCCCTTGCCGACGCCAAGGCTCTGCATGATCGCCGCCATGCGCATGACTTCAGCCTTCAACTCGGCGAAGGTATAGACGACCTCCTGATCCGTTTCGGTCGAAATGAAGACCAGCGCGCGGTCGTTCGGCCGCTTGGCCGCGTGGCGGTCGACGGCGTTGTAGCAAAGATTGGTTTCGCCACCGACGAACCACTTGGCGAAGGGTGGCCGCGAGAAGTCAAGCACCTGGCTGAACGGTTTGTGCCAGTCGATGAGTTTGGCTTCTTCTCCCCAGAAGGCGTCCGGATTGTCGATTGATTTCTTGTGAAACTCTTGGATTGTCGTCATGAGACTCCCTCGTCCAAAATATGAACCACCTGCTGCAATGGAAACTACGCCTGCCGGGTATCCTGATCCTGCTGCTCCCGGTCAAGCGTCCTTTTTCGGATATCTGCCAACGGCAGACCCAACTTCAACTCCCTTTCCAGCAACTCCAGAAAAGGCAGTACTTCTTTGCTCAGGTGAACGAGGTGCGGGATCACCGCACTCTCGTGTCCAGCCTTGATCAGGTCGATGGCATGCCCGAGCCGTGGCGGGGGCAGTTGCGTCGATGGTTTGTCAGCACAGGCCAGGACGCGGTTGCCGCCGGCCTGCTGCGCCGCCTTGAGACGTTCGGCAGCCAGAGTCAGCAGCGAAGACGCCGAGTTTAGTCGATCCACCGGGGTATTTGCCACCCCGACGCTGACCGACAAGTCGAGGCGCTTGCCGTGTACCGCGATATTGGCCACCGCGAAGGCCTCGCGAAGGCGATTGGCGAAGGCCTCACAGGCCGGGTAGGGCGTGCCTGGCGAGACGATTGCGAGGTCGCTGCCGGAATAGTGACCCAGACTGTCTTCCTTGCGCACCTTGCCGGCCAGCATGCTCGCGAAACGCTTGTGCAACTCCTTGACCAGATCTTCGCCGTGCTCGTCGCGCAGCGCTTCGAATTTGTCGAAGCCCATGATCAGGATGCTTACCGGACTGTCGTGTCTGAGCGCGTGTGAAATTGCCTGCGCCGCCTGAACTTCGACGCGCTGGCGGGTCGGCAGTCCGGTATCGGGGTGCTGGGCGTCGCGTTCGGGATTCTCGCGCAACTCGTTCTGCGCCTCGGCGAGGCGCAACAGCGAGCCGATGCGCGCCAGCAACTCGCTGGCGCCGATTCCCGCGCTGATGAAGTCGGAAGCGCCGAGCGCCCTGGCGCGCTGATTGGCGTCCTCGTTGTCGCCGGCGATCATCAGTACCGGCAGGTGGCGCAGGCGTGCCAGTCTGGACGTGCGCACCCGCGCCAGCAGCCCGTCGTCGCCATCGGGTACCGGCAGCGACATTGCCAGGGCGCAGATCACCAGCTGAATCGAATGGTCGATGACCAGCGCCTGCCAGCCGCCTTGACCATCGACTTCCTCGCGGAAATCGTAGTGGTCGCGAATGAGCTTGACGAGCGTCGTTCGGACGATCCGCGATGCATCGACAATCAGGATACGCGGCCGTTGCGCCGGGATGTCCATCGACTCGCGTGCTTCGTCTCAAGACCGGCGCGAGTCACGCACCGGCAAGCTCGACGACCACCCGGCCATGCGCGCGACCCTTGATGAAGTCGTCGAAGACGTTTGGCAGTTCGTCGAACGCGATGCTGCGCGTCATGGCCTGCAGGTGCTGCGGTCGCAGGTCGCTGGCCAGGCGTTGCCAGACGCCGCTGCGGTAGGGTTCGCCAATGTAGCCCGAATCGACTCCCAGCAGGCAGGCGCCGCGCAGAATGAACGGCATCACCGTAGTCTGCAGCGACGGACTGGCGGCCAGGCCGATGCTGGCGATGGTTCCACCCTGCTTCATGGTACTGGCGATCCAGGCCAGTACCTCACCGCCGAGGTTGTCGACGGCACCGGCCCAGAGTGGCTTGTCGAGCGGCCGGATGCGCGCCAGATCGAGCGTCGAGCGCAACATCACCCGCGTCGCGCCGAGTCCCTGCAGATAATCGACTTCGCTTTCCTTGCCGGTCAGCGCCGTGACCTGATAGCCACGCCGGGCCAGCATGTCAACAGCCAGACTGCCGACGCCGCCACTGGCGCCGGTGACGATCAGCGGGCCCTTGCCCGGTTCGAGACCGTTTTCCTCCATGCGCACGATGCCCAGCGCGGCCGTGAAGCCCGCCGTACCCAGGGCCATGGCTTCGTAAAGCGACAGCCCGGCGGGCAGCGGGACCACCCATTGCGCCGGCACCCTGGCGAACTCGGCATAGCCGCCATGATGGGCAACGCCAATGTCAAAGCTGGTGGCGATGACCGCATCGCCAATGATGAAGCGGGGGTCGCTGCTCGCCGTGACGGTTCCCGAGAGGTCGATGCCGCCGACACAGGGATAGCGCCGGATGATCCGCCCGGCGCCCGTTGCCGCCAGAGCGTCCTTGAAGTTCACGCTCGAATAGGCAACCCTGATCGTCACCTCGCCCGCATCGAGTTGCGATTCGTCCATGTTGACGAAGTCGCCCCGCGTCACATTTTGCTTCTCGTCGATCAGATAGGCTTTGAACGAACTCATCGATACGCTCTCCATGCAGGGGGCGGCAGAAGGAAGGCCGCGAAACGCTGACGTGTCAAGGATAGTCGGCGATTATAAACACAAAGCCCGGGACGCATGGCCGCCAGCGCGGTCCATGCCGCTTGGCTCCGCAGGCAGACTGCTCAATGCGGGCGCGGGGGCGACCGCCAATATACCGTGTTTGTTCCGGCAATCCCATCCGCGCTGTAGAAACGGGAGGATGGCGCTTCCGGCGTCAATAGCGCAGTCAACTGAGTCGCTTGCACGGTTTCCTTCGTCTGCTTTCTCGAACGCCCGCGAAGTGCCCGGGGGTTTACAGTGTGACATTTTTCACATAAATTCCGTCCCCATGCTCAGAAAACACCTCTTTGCCTTCGTTCTCGCCGCCCTGTTGACCACCCTCCCGGGTGTCGCCAAGGTCCACGCCGACGAACAGCTGAAGCTCGACGAAGAGATTTCACTCCTCGAGCGCTACACCAGCAGCGCCCAGGATCTGATCCTCAAAGGCCTCGAACTGATCGGCATCAAGTATCGCCGGGGAGGAACGGACCCCGATACCGGACTCGATTGCAGTGGTTTCGTGCAGGTGGTGTTCAAGGACGCGATAGGCATGCTTCTGCCGCGCACCGCCCGCGAACAGAGCGAGGTTGGCGCGGTTATCGACCGCCAGGAACTGAAGGCCGGTGATCTCGTCTTCTTCAACACCATGCGCCGCGCTTTTTCGCACGTCGGGATCTACCTCGGCGACAACCGCTTCATGCATGCGCCGCGCTCCGGTGCCGAAATCCGCATCGAGGACATGCGCGAGAGTTACTGGATCAATCGCTACAACGGCGCGCGCCGGCTCCTGGCCCGCTGAGCTGCAGCTTCCCGCAGGAAACGGAGACGACGCCTCGCGTCGTTTTTTTTGCGCAGATAACAAGAACGATTCGCATTTACATAGATTGGCATGCCTGCTATCATTCGCTGGTAACGAGAATTGTTCGCAATTGAACCTGTGGAGACATGAGCATGAAAACTTTTCTTTCGCATTTCCTGCTGACCCTCGCGGTCGCTGCCACCACCTTCGCCAGCAGCTCGAGTCGGGCCGACGAGAAAGTGCTGAACCTCTATTCGGCCCGTCACTACCAGACCGACGAGGCGCTCTACGAAGGCTTCACCCGCGAGACCGGAATCCGGATCAAGCGCATCGAGGGCAAGGACGACGAACTGCTCGAACGGATTCGCAACGAGGGGGCGTACAGTCCGGCCGATGTCTTGCTTACCGTCGACGCCGCGCGCCTGTCTGCGGCGCACGAGCTTGGCCTTTTTGCTCCCGTCAGCTCGCCGCTTCTCGACGCGCGCATTCCGGCCAACCTGCGTACTGCCGACTGGTTCTCGTTCTCGACGCGCGCCCGCGTCATCGTTTACGCCAAGGGTGTCGTCAAGCCCGAGGAGGTGCAGACCTACGGCGATCTGGCCGATCCGCGACTGAAAGGAAAGATCTGCTCGCGGTCGGGTTCGCATCCCTACAATCTGTCACTGATGGCTTCGATCATCGCGCACCAGGGTGAGGCCAAGGCCGAGCAGTGGGCGAAGGGCGTGGTCGCCAACTTCGCGCGCGCGCCAAAAGGCGGCGATACCGACCAGATCCGGGCGGTGGCTGCGGGCGAGTGCGCTGTGGCGGTCGCCAATACCTACTATCTGGCGCGCCTCATGCGCTCGGACAAGCCCGAGGACCGCAAGACGATCGACGGGATCGGCGTCGTCTGGCCCGATCAGCAAAGCTATGGTGCGCATATCAACGTTTCCGGCGGCGGCGTTCTCAAGCACGCGCCGAACAAGGAGGCCGCGCTGAAGTTCCTCGAGTATCTGGCCAGTGACCAGGCGCAGCGCTATTTTGCCGACGGCAACAACGAGTGGCCGGTGGTGGCCGGGGTCAAGATCGACAATCCGGCGCTCGAGGCGCTCGGCAAGTTCAAGGCCGATCCGCTGCCGGTTTCGTCTCTGGCGATGTATCGCGCCAAGGCGCAGATCATCTTCGACCAGGTCGGCTATCGCTGATCGGCGCTGCCCCGTCAGCGGCGCCGGCGCGAAATCTGCCGCGACATCGCGATCAGCGGCAGCAGTCCGACGGCGACGATGGCCAGCGATGCGCTGGCGGCTTCGGCGAGCCGTTCGTCCGAAGCCAGGGTGTAGGCCTGCGTGGCCAGCGTATCGAAATCGAAAGGGCGCATCACCAGCGTCGCCGGCAGTTCCTTCATGACGTCGACGAATACCAGCAAGCCTGCGGTGAACAGGCTGCCGCGCAGGATCGGCAGATGCACCCGGCGCAGCGTCGCACTCTGACCAAGGCCCAGGCCGCGCGCCGCGTCGTCCATGTTCGCCGTGATCTTCGCCAGGCTGGTGTTCACCGCCTGCAAGGCGACGGCCAGGAAGCGCACCAGATAGGCATAGATCAGCGCGGCGATGCCGCCGGTGAGCAGCAGCCCGGGGTTGGTGCCGAACCAGTCCTGCCATTGCCCGGCCAGCCAGATGTCGAGGCGGCTGACGGGGATCAGGACGCCGACGGCGATCACCGATCCGGGGACCGCATAACCGAGGCTGACCAGACGGTTGAGTGCCCGTGGCAGCAGCCCTTTGGAAAGGCGGGCGCCGTAGGCGAGCAGCAGCGCCAGCGAAACGGCGATCGTCGCCGTCAGTCCGGCCAGCACGAAGCTGTTGCGCACCATGGTGAAGAACTGCTCGCCAAATCGCGCCTCGCCACTGCCCAGGCCGAGCCGCAGCAGCAGGCCCGCCGGCAGCAGGAAGCCAATCGTCAGCGGCAGCGCGCAGACCGCGCTGGCCAGCCAGCCGCGCCATCCCGACAGGCGCTGACCCGCGCGTGGGCGATTGCGTCCGGTGGTGTCGTGAAAGCGCGAACGGCCGCGTGAGCGGCGCTCGATCATCAGCAGGAGCAGCACGAAGCACAACAGCGCTGCCGCCAGTTGCGCGGCGGCAATGCGGTCGCCAAGCGAGAACCAGGCGCGATAGATGCCGGTGGTGAAAGTCTGTACGCCGAAGTAGGAAACAGTGCCGTAATCAGCCAGGGTTTCCATCAGCGCCAGTGCTGCGCCCGCGGCCACTGCTGGCCGGGCCAACGGCAGCGAGACGCGAAAAAAACTGCGCCAGGGCCCCAGCCCGAGCGTGCGCGCCGCCTCGAGCATGCCGCTGGCACGTTCGGTGAAGGCCGTACGGGTCAGCAGGTAGACATAGGGATAGAGAACGAAGACGAACATGCAGACGGCCCCGCCGAGGCTGCGAACCTCGGGGAACCAGTAGTCGGCCTTGCTCCAGCCGAAGGATTCGCGCAGGAAGCTTTGCAGCGGGCCGACGAACTGCAGGAAATCGGTATACACGTAGGCCAGCACATAGGCTGGCATCGCCAGCGGCAGGATCAGTGCCCACTCGAAGATGCGTCGGCCGGGAAATTCATGCATGGTCGTCAGCCAGGCGGTGGCGACGCCGACGACGACGACGCCCAGACCGACCGTCAGACAGAGCACCAGCGTGTTGGCGACGTAGTCCGGCAGAACGGTGGCCGCGAGATGCGACCAGATCGCCCCGGTGCCCCCGCTGAGGATGTTGGTCAGTACGCTCGCCACCGGCAGGCCGACCAGGGCAGCCACGGCAGCCGAAACGACGAGCAGGGGATTGAGGTGCAGGCGGGTCATGGGTCAACCGGGTAAATGAGAATTATAATTGACAAGCAGTCAATTGCGGCCTGCTCCTCGTTGCGCCGGGGCCAGGCACTCGTCCTACCGCGTCAATTACCGATCAACAGGCGTCGATGGCCCTTCTCGAGCTTCAAGGAATCGTCCAGCGCTACGGCACGCATACGGTCGTCGATGGGGTCGGTTTTGCCATCGAAACCGGTGCCATCGCCTGCCTGCTGGGACCGTCAGGCTGCGGCAAGACAACCCTGCTGCGCTGCATCGCCGGTTTCGAAGACATCGTCGCCGGCGAGATTCGTGTGCAGGGGCGGACAGTGACCACTGCCGGTCGGCGCGTGCCGCCCGAGAAGCGGCAGATCGGCATGGTCTTCCAGGACTATGCGCTGTTTCCGCACTTGACGGTTGCGGCCAATGTCGGCTTTGGCCTGGCAGCGCTGGCCAGCGAGCAGCGCCAGCGGCGGGTCGGCGAACTGCTGACGACAGTCGGCCTGGCTGGTCAGGGCGGCAAGTACCCGCATGAACTGTCCGGCGGCCAGCAACAGCGTGTCGCGCTGGCGCGGGCCCTGGCGCCGCAACCGCAACTGCTGCTGCTCGACGAACCTTTCTCCAATCTCGACGTCGGTCTGCGCGAGCGCCTGTCGCTGGAAGTGCGTGACATCCTCAAGAGCCAGAACATCACCGCCGTGCTGGTTACCCATGATCAGCACGAAGCCTTTGCCATGGCCGACGAGATCGGCGTCATGGCGGCGGGCATCATCCAGCAATGGGACAGCCCTTACCGCCTGTATCATCAACCCGTGAACCGTTTTGTCGCCGATTTCGTCGGGCAGGGCGTCTTCATCGCCGGAACGGTGCTCGACGAGAGGCGGGTGCAGGTCGAGCTTGGCGTCCTTGAATCGCGCGTGCCGCTCGAGTGCAGCCTGGGTTGCGGAAACTGCGGCAGGGGTTGCGGCGTCGAAGTGCTTCTGCGCCCTGACGACATCGTGCATGACGACCGCAGCGATCTGCTCGCCGAAGTCCGCCTCAAGGCTTTCCGCGGGGCGGAGATTCTCTACACCCTGAAACTGGCGAGTGGCGTCGAAGTCCTCTCGCTGGTGCCGTCGCATCACAACCATGCCATCGGCGAGCAGATCGGCATCCGGCTGGATATCGACCACGTCGTTGCCTTCAGGACGCCGCCGCCTCCCTTCCCCTCGGGCGCAAGGCGCGTCGCGATTCAGCGATGATTCCCTGGCTCGACGGCAAAGCCCCATTTCCGCCGCTGGAACGTGCGCTGCTCGAGCCGAACGGCTTGCTCTGTGCCGGTGGCGACCTGTCGCCGCCGCGATTGCTCAACGCTTATCAGCATGGCATCTTTCCGTGGTACGCGAGCGGCGAACCGATCCTCTGGTGGAGTCCCGACCCGCGCATGGTGCTCGACCCGGGCGAGTTCCGCATTTCGCGTTCCCTGCGCCGCCGGCTGCGTTCCGGCCGCTACCAGGTGGCGCTCGACCGCGACTTCGCGGCGGTCATCCGGGCCTGCGCCGAGGCGCCGCGGGCCGGCCAGAACGGTACCTGGATCTCGCGCGAGATGCAGCACGCCTATTGGCAACTGGCGCAACTGGGCTTCGCCCACTCGGTGGAGACCCGCCTTGACGGCGTACTGGTGGGCGGCCTGTACGGGGTTGCCATCGGCCGCATGTTCTACGGCGAATCGATGTTCTCGCTCGCTACCGATGCTTCGAAGATCGCTGCTGCACACCTCGCGCGCTTCCTTGTAGGCGAGGGTTACGGCATGATAGATTGCCAGATGAATACTGCGCACCTGGCCTCCCTCGGGGCGCGGGAAATCCCCCGTGCGGTTTTCATGAAGCGCTTGCGCGCCCTGGTCGCCGTGTCATGGCAGCCCGGGACATGGCCCGTCGACGGCGCCAGCCAACCCTGGAAGCAGAACTGAATGGCCCGCCTCAACGACTCCGATCTGCCGTTCTCCCTGTTGCAGTTCTACGCAACGGCGCCTTACGCCTGCAGCTATCTGGCAGGCGAACGCGCGCGCTCGCAGGTCGCGGCGCCGAGTCATCTGATCACTACCGAGGTTTACGGCGAACTTGTGCGCAGCGGCTTTCGCCGCAGCGGGATGTTCACCTACCGGCCGATGTGTGACGGTTGCCAGGCCTGTGTGCCGGTACGCATCCCGGTCAGGCTGTTCCAGCCCAATCGCAGTCAGCGCCGCTGCGTCAGAATGCATGCCGGCTTGCAGGCGCGCGAGGTGCAGCTGTGCTTCAACGACGACCACTATCAGCTCTATCTGCGCTACCAGTCGGCCAGGCACGCCGGTGGCGGCATGGATGAGGACAGCCACGATCAGTACGCGCATTTCCTGCTGCAGAGTCGCGTCGATACCCGTCTCGTCGAATTCACCGAGAACGGCGTCCTGCGCATGGTGAGCATCCTGGACGTACTGAACGACGGTCTTTCGTCGGTTTACACCTTTTACGATCCGGACCTCGTTCCGGCCAGCTTCGGCACCTACAACATCCTCTGGCAGATTTCCCAGTGCGCGGCCAACGGCCTGCCTTATCTCTATCTCGGCTACTGGATCCGCGACAGTCGCAAGATGGCCTACAAGGCCAACTTCAAGTCCATCGAGGGCCTGTTCGATCGGCAGTGGGTCGATCTGCGCGCGCGCCTTGCCGACTCAGTCGGCCGTGTTGTCAGCGTGCCGTGACGGGATGTCTGCTTCGCTGGCCACTACTGCGAGCAGCGTCGCCATTCCCTCGGCCGCATGCTCCAGGGATTTTGCGTCCCCGGCACTGACACTGCGCGAGGCGGACTGCAGCCGCTGCGAGATCTCGAGCACGCGTTTGCCGTGCTGCAGCAGTCGGCCGCGAATGGCATTCAGCTGCTGGAGCCTGGCGATCATTGCCCGGCGCAGTTCCTGCATTGCCTCGTCTTTTTCCTCGTCGCTGCCGGCAGCGAGCAGCGCGCGGCGGGCGCTCACCTCGTCCATCGATTCCTTCCACCAGCGCAGGAAAGTCATCCGGTGGTCGACCAGCGCGTTCAGCGACTCCGCCATCGAGTTTATCTCGTCGCGCCCACCGCTCACCGTCGGAACATGCTCGGTCGGTTTGCCGTAGGCCAGGCCGTCGAGCAGACCGGCCATTTGCCGGACGGGGCGAACGATGCGCGCAGTGATCACCAGTGCGAAGACGATCGACAACACGATGGCGCCGGCCGTGACCAGCAGGCTCAGACGGGCGTTCTCGTGCGACGCCTGAGCTATCTCGGCGACACGCGTGGCCATCATCTGGTTGGCTTGATCGACGTTCTGTTTGACCAGCGGCGCGACGCGATCAGCCGCCGAGTTCATCTCGCGGGTCAGCGTCACGATGCTGGACCTCTGCGCAACCAGCGCCAGGAAGTCGCGCTCGTAGTCGTTCAGCAGGCCGATCAGCAGCGTCTTGTCGGCATCGGATATCGGCGAGGCGGTGATCTGTGAGCGAATCGTTTCGCCGATTTCGACGACCATCGGCGGGTAGACGTCGTCGCCGCGCAGCAGGAAGTCCTTTTCCCGCCGCCTGAGTTGCAGCACACTGGCTTCCAGGTTGGGGACGTGGTAGGCGTTCAGGATCGCCTCGATGCGGTGTGCCGCATCGCGAAACGGCCCCTTGCCGGCAGCGACGTTGCCGGCCCTGAGCGCGCTTTCGGCGTAGGGTTCGAAGCTTGTGGCGTACTGGGACAACTCGGCCAGCAAGCGCTCGCTGACCTGCGCCTGGAGCTCCGAAGTCTCGACCAGCTGGCGAAACTCGCCGATCCGCTTGTGAACCAGCTCGCGGTACGCCGGGTCCTGGCGCAGGGCCAGGTCCTTCTCGCTACGACGGATCTGCAGCAGCAGCGTGTACAGGTGGTCGACGTTGTAGTTCGCCGCCAGCGCCTGCAGACGATGGACCTTGTCGCGGAAGGCGCCCTGCAGTCCCGAGTTCTCGTCAAGTCCCATGATCTTCCAGGCGTCGGCGACGGCCTGGAAACGTTCCCGGTAGGTGGTCAGCAGCCCCTGCAGGGCGCCAGCGGTCTGTCGGGAGTCCCGATCGACCATGGCCAGCGCCGCCATCTTCTTGTCGAGAGTCTGCAGGTGTTTGTCGACCTCAGCGGCAAGAATGTCCTGGGGATCGATGAGGAAGCTCTTCTCGGCGTCGCGCACTGCGGCCAGCTCGATTTCGATTTCGAGCGCCAGCGACTTGCGCAGCTCATAGCCCTGCAGCTGGTGGTAGTCGCCGAGCACCGATGCCAGCGTCTGATGATAGTGCCAGACTGCACCGACAAAGAGCAGGCCGACGAGTGCGAAGCCCAGCCCGATCTTTTCGCCGATGCGCAGTTTGCTGAACAGCTTGTCCACGTCTGTCTCCTTTGTTTGGCCTGAGAGCGCAAGCGCAACCGGCCGGCGGGCTTGCGTTGGCGCGGGCGAGTTGCGACCATGCCCCGAGCGATTATAGGTGCCTGCGGTGTCGGAAGTGTGGCGGACGGCCAGCGCTCGGCGCCAGGCGGTTCGATATTCGCGCTGCTGTTGCCGCCATCGGGCAGTGCCACGGCGCGGCGGCTGCGGTGAGCACACGAGCGATGCCGGCGAAAAAAATTGGTGTTATATTCATCAGCAGCGAGCGGAGGAGTGGCGATGGATCCGGACGTCGTTTACGCCAAGACGGCAAAGGGGCTGGACGAGATCAGGTGGCGAAGGCACAAGCTGCCGGCCCGTTTGCGCGCCTTGTTGATCACCATTGACGGAAAGTCTACTGCTGCGGCGCTGGTCAGCAGGTTCTCCATGCCAGAGCAGGCAGCTGCCGGCATTGACGGCCTCCTTGCCTGCGGTTTCATCGAGGTCGCCACGGAGGGTCAGGAGAGCGCGGCCGCCGATCCGCTCCTGCCCGCCAGGCAGTTCATGCGCAACAGCCTGCTGGCGGTGATGGGAGCAGACGCCGACTACTTCCGCGCCAGCCTCGATTCGGCGCGAAGCCTCGAAGCGCTTGCCGAGTTGGCGTCAGAATTCCTGGATGTGGTGCTTGCCAGTGGCGATCGCAGCGCTGCCGACGCCTTCATTGCCGGGCTGCGTGAGTTTGGCATCGTCCAGGATGCGGCCAGGCTTTCGCCGACCGAATCACCCGGACCGAGAAGCGGTGCCTGAAGCGGGGCGGGGGGCGACATGGTTTCCATTGCCCCCGCCTCCCGCGTCGTGGAAGGGCGTCAGCCCGCCTGCTTGAAGCTGATGTATCGCCGCGCGAAGTGTGGGCGAATCGCGCATCCCTTGCGGTCCGGTACCGCCCGGCGGTTCAGACGCGACCGCTCAATAGTGCCGCCGCACGGTGCGACGTGCCACGCCAGCATAGCTCACCGGCGTGAGCGGGCGGCCAACGACGGCTTCGGCGCTCGGGATGATGCCGTGGATTCCCGGAATCGACAGCTGTTCTCCAAATTCAGATCCGAGAACGATGATCGCCGTGGCGAACACGAGAATCGCTGCTGGTTTCAACCTGGTCATTTGCTTCCTCCTGGGGTGAAATGTTCGGGCAAGTCGCCCGTACCTTTGAGGTCAGCAAAATCCACCTTGCTGGCCTTGCTTGTGTTCTTGAACTCGAAAGTTCCTGTTTTCACTACTTTGCCGGCCTTCCAGTCGCTGAACTGGATGCTGTAACTCGGGCCGTTCGGCACGCGTTTGGAGGTGATGACATAGCGACAGGGATAGGGTTTGTCGCCGTGAGCGATCCAGATCTGCCAATCGACGTCTTTGCTTCGAAAAGCCAGCGAATCACACTCGACACCACCGACCACGCCGCTGCCAAGATCCTTGATGTCTTCGACGTCCTGCATCAACACGTCGTAGGAATTCGACAGCAACAGGTCGGCCGCCGGGAGGGGACGGTCGTATTTGTCGCGCATCACGTCAATCAGATGGGCGATGGAGCCAGGTATCTCGGCCTGGGTGTACTTGTTCTGATTCTTGCCCAGGATGGTGAGCGTCTTGCCGTCGAACGACATCTCGACATCGGCAAAGCCACCGGAGCGGGTTGCGCGGAGCTTGTCGGGGCGATTGAGCACGACCTTGCCCGAACTCGCCAGCCCGAGCGTCTGCTCTTCCGGAGTCACCACCTCAAGCGTGGCGTCGTAGTTGAACGAGAGTGCCTGTTGCGCTGCCAGGAATTCCGACATGGCCTTTACCAATCGCTTGGCATCGGCCTCATCGGCGCTCGCGCTCGTCGATACTCCCAGGCCAAGCACGGCGGAGAGCGCAAGCACGGGAATCCCGCGCCGGGTGGAATTGACTGCTTTTCGTACAATCGGATTCATTGAATGGCACCTTTCTGAGGGGAGATCCAGCGTCTGGAATGGGTGACGCTTTGCCAAGTCTAGCGCGAATCGCGCGGGCGTGGAGCGCTGGCGCCGGTGCGGCTGTGTGTCCTCCGCCATGCCAACGGCGAGACATCCTTCCAACGCTTGAAAGCGTGCGCAAAGGCACTGGCGCCCGAATAATCGAGGACGGCGGCGATCTGCGCAATCGACAGGTCGGTCAGGCAGATCAGGCGCAGCGCGAAACCGCAGCGGGCTTCGTTGAGCAGTTCTCGGTAGCTTGTTCCCTGGCGCTCGAGCAGGCGGTTCAGCCGGCGCGGGTTCATCGACAGCTCGCCGGCAATCGCGGCGAGCGAAGGGCGCTGCAGCACGACCATCGCCTGTACCAGGCGGCGGGTCTGAGCGACCAGATCGAGGTCGTGACGACTGCGGACGCTCTCCAGTTCCTCCTTCAGGAGCTTGAAGCGATCGGGGTCGGCACCGGCGACCGGCAGGCTCAGATCGCTGGCCGGAAATACCAGTGACGAGCGCTCGGCATTGAATTCGATCGGGCACTGAAAGACCTGCCTGTACGGTCGCAGGTCCTTCGGCCGGCGTCGCGAGAGCAGTACCGCGCGTGCTTTCCACTGCGCGCCGCAGAGCAGGCGCATGATGTTCTGAGCAATGACCAGCGTGCCGTCGCAGATCTGGTCGACGCCAACGATCGGGCCGGCGAACAAGGTGTAGCCGAGGGTGGCGGTATTGCCTTCGATCGTGCGTGTCACCATCCCCGCGCGATCGTGCAGGTGCAGGAGATTCTGCAGGTGGGCCAGTGCCGTGCCGACGTCGGCGCAGTGGGGCAGCAGTTCGCCGACCATGCCGAGTGACGTGGCGCCTTGACCCTGCCCGAGAATCAAGGCGAAATGCGGGCAGCCGCTCAGCTCGGCGCAGCGTTCGAGCAGCTTGCCACAGGTGTGCGGCGAGATCAGGTTGTCGGGGTCGGCGAACAACTCGCCGCTGACGCCGACACTGACGAACAGCGCTTCGGGGTCAACGTCGAAACCTTCGATCATCTGGGCGATGTTCGTCAGGGGTCCGATGCGCAGCAGACCGTCGGGAATATCGCCGCATGCCTTTTTCGTTCGTGCCGAAAATTGCTCAGCCATCGTCGTGAATGGTCGCTGTCGTCGAGTGGAGAGTGTCGCGAATTATCAAACAACTCGCTGCGGAAAGGTCGACAATCGCCATTTTTCGCGGGCTGGCCGGTTACGCCTGTAGCGTCCGCGGTGAGCAAGCCCGGGCGGACTCCCGGTGTGAAGCTAACCGGTACTCGCGCCGATCGACGAGAGGTTTGCCGCCGCTGCGATTGCCATGATATGGCGCTGTCCGCAAGTGCTGCGAAGAGGTCGGCGAGCAATATGCATCGGGGGTTTTCCGGGTGCGGTTTCTTGATAGAAAAGGAGACTCGAAAATGAAAACGTCTTTTCGCCTGGCCGGGCTGCTGGCCGCCAGCCTCTGTCTGACGAACCCGGTTGGTGCCGAGGCCGTCAACAAGGTTGCGGCAAGTGTTCCGGCGAAGGAAGCGGCCGAGGCCAAAGCGCTTGCAAAGGCGATGACCCCGGGCGAGGGCCAGAAGCGGCTGCAGGCGATGATCGGCACTTTCGACGTCGCCATCCGCACCTGGGTCGATCCGTCCAGCCCGCCGATTGAATCGTCGGCGACCAGCGTCGGCGCCTGGGTGCTCGGCGACCGCTACGTGCAGATGATGCTCTCGGGCGACATGCAGGGTCAGCCCTTCAGTGGCATCGGCTACATCGCTTTCGACAATGTCAGCAAGCTGTATCAAGCGACCTGGATGGACAACGGCAGTACCGGCATGACCTGGTACCAGGGCGGTTTCGACGCTTCCGGCAAGTCGGCGACGATGAAGGGCTCGGTGGCCGACCTGTTGACCGGCAAGCCCTCGCCGGTCGAGTTACGGATGAAGCTCGGCGACGATGGTGGCCACGTGACGGAGCTGTGGGGCAAAGGCCTCGGGAGCAAGATGTTCAGGATGATGGAACTGCGCTACACGCGAAGCAGGTAGTCGGGCTGACTGGAAAAGGAGACGGGAAATGAAGCGAAGAGAATCGGGCAAGGGTTCTTCTCGAAGGAAGCTGCTGGGCGGGCTGGCGCTGCTGGCATGCACGCAGCCCGCCTGGGCGATCTTCGGCGTCTGGCGCAGGGCGGCGCGGCGTACGGTGATCGTTGCCGGTGCGGCGACTGCGGCTGCGGTAGCCGGCGAGAGCGCTGCTGCCACGCAGCAGGCCGAGGCCGCTGCGTCGGCAGCGGACGCTTCCGCAGCGGCCGCGCAGCAGGCGGCCGCTGCTGCCGACCAGGCCGAAGCGCGCGCCAGCCAGACCAAAACGCCCCAGCAGCGCCTCAAGGAACTGCAGTCACTCTACGATCAGGGTCTGATCAGCGCGAGCGATTACGAGTCGGCGAAGAAGAAGATCCTCAATCAGCTGACGCAGTAAGGCGGGCGCGCAGCAGCGGTGGATGGAAGCCGGGTGCTGTCAATCTCGCCTGGGCAATCCGGCGATCGCCGGGTTCGGCCATTTTTTTACCGGAAGGAAACGACGATGAACGCAAGACGAAAATTCGTGGCTGCCGCCGTTTTTGCTGCTGCGGCTGTGCCGCTCGGTGCCGCGACCAAGCTGGCGGCCGCCGCGGAAAGCAAGGTTCAGCTGATGTTCGTGCAAAGCGCCGAAAGCCTGAAGGCGGACGACAAGACGTTGCGCCTGGTCAATGTGGCGCCGCAGACGATCTACTTCTCGGACCGCCCGGTTCGTGTCGCCGGCCATATCACGCTGCCGGCGTATCTTGAAGAGTGGACGGCTGCCTCGGGTCCGAACAACTTCAGCGCCGATCCTCCCAATGCCACCCTGTCGGTCTACGAACCCGGGAAGGACAGCAACACGCTGACCGTCGTCGAGATCAGCAAGCCGGTCGTCGAAGGCAGGGACCTGGTGTACAGTTACAAGCTGATCGAAGGCAAGGTGCCGACGACCGGCGGCGTGACCGCCCTGTTCATCGACTGGATTGGTCCCGGCGGTGGCGTGGGCGTCGGCTTCCACGGTGTTGGCGTCGGTCGCCGCGGCGTCGGCTGGCGCTAATCTTCCGGTGTGCGGAAGGGCGAGCGGCAGCTGGCGTGCGCGGCATCGCTTGCTCGCCGCTGCGCTATCCGGCCGCCCGCCAGCACCATCCGGAACGACCGGCGGGCGCTGTCGCGAGCACGACGTTGGTGGTTTTTCAACTGGGGACGGTGGAATGAATACTTGGCAGGTTGCGATGAGTAACAGGTGCCGCACGGCGGTGAAGCTGGCCTTGTGCACCGGCGCACTGGCTGCAGGGCAGGTGGCGGCGGGCGGACTGATTCTTTATGAGGTCGGCACTGCCGACGTCGGCCTGGCTTCGGCGGGCTACGGCGCGCGCGCGCAGGACGCGTCGACCGTACTCAGTAACCCGGCCGGCATGACGCGGCTGGAGGGGACCCAGTTCCTGGCGGCAGGGCAGGCGCTGTGGAGTAACGCGCAGTTTTCGGCAGGCGCCGGCACGTCGCCGGGGCTTGGACGCGACGATGGCGGCTACGCGCTGGGATCGGACGGCTGGTTCGTCGGCGGCGGCGGCTTCCTGAGCTACAGCGTGTCGCCCGAGCTCAAGCTCGGCTTCGCGCTCACCGGCAACGTGGGCATGCCCTTGAACTACGACAACGACTGGGTGGGCAGGTACTACGTTCAGAAAACCACCCTGCTCGGTGTCTCCTTCCTGCCGTCGATTGCCTACAAGGTGAACGACAAACTCTCGCTCGGCGCGAGCGTGAACGCGATGTACGGGAAGTACAGCAACCAGGTGGCGATCAACAACTTTGCGCCGCGGTTTGGCGACGGGCGGCTCAAGCTCGAGGACAATACCTGGGGCTGGGGTCTCAACCTTGGCATGCTCTACGAAATCGATCCGGGTACTCGCCTGGGGCTGACCTGGAATTCGCAGGTCGATCTCGATTTCAAGGCCTCGGCGAAGTTCTCGAACCTTGCGCCCGGGCTGGCGACCGTTCTCGGCAATCGTGGCGCGCTGAATTCGGATATCAAGGTCGGTATCAAGGTACCGCAGCAGGTCATGGGCAGTATCTTTACGCAGGTGAATGATCGCTGGGCGGTACTGGGGAGCGTCGGCTGGCAACAGTGGTCGAAGTTCGGTCAGGTCCAGCTTGGTATCGACAACCCGTCGACAGACAGCAGCCTCACCACCGACCTTGATTTCAAGGATACCTGGCACCTTGCCGCCGGCGCGCAGTATCGTATCAGCGAACCCTGGCTGCTCAATCTTGGTGTTGCCTACGACTCGAGCCTGCAGTCGGGCGATGTCTCGCCCCTGCTGCCCGTTGGTTCGGCGTGGCGCTTCGGCATCGGTGGCGAGCAGAAGTTGAGCAAGACAGCCTCCTGGGGCATTGCGGGGGAGTACCTCTACGGCGGAACGCTCGACACCGATCAGCGGAGTACGCTGCCGGTGGCGGTGGGCGGGCGCGGTGACCTGGTCGGCTCGTACAAGAACCTCGGGACCATCTTTGTTGCGGCCTATTACAACTGGAAGTTCTAGGGTGAGGCGTGCCCGCGCTGCGCCTGACTTCGGATGAGGGTTTTGCCAGTGGGCGGGACCGATGAGTGACGCGGCCAGGCCGTCGCAGCCGCTGATGGCCTGCCAGGAATGCGACCTGCTGCAGCGCATCCCGGCGCTTCCGGTTGGTGGCCGGGCGCGCTGCGCGCGTTGCGGCTTCCTGCTGGCGGCGAGGCCGCGTGATCCGCTCGAGCTGCCGCTGGTGCTCACGCTCACCGCGCTGATCGTCTTCATCGTCGCCAATGCCATGCCGCTGATGGATCTTGCGGCGGTCGGGCGCTACTCGAGCACGACGATCCTCGGCGGTGCCCGCCAGATGTGGCTGGACGGCGAACGCATCACCGCCATGATCGTCGTTTTCTGCGCGGTGATCGCCCCGGCGCTGTACCTGCTCCTGATGCTGGCCGTGCTTATCGCTGCCAGGCGGCCACCACTGCCGCACTGGAGCGGCGAGTTGCTGCGCTGGGGGCTGCACATGCAACCCTGGGCGATGTACGACGTGATGTTGCTGGGCATTCTCGTGGCGCTGATCAAGATCGCCCAACTGGCAACCGTAGACCCCGGCATTGGCTTGTTTGCGATGGGCCTGCTGGCGGTTCTGTTGCCGGCGATTGCGGTCACTTTCGACGCCCGCGAAGTCTGGAAGCGCGTCGCATGGAAGCATGGCGACGACCTGGCTGCAGCGGCATTTGCCGACGAGGATCATCTGGAGCGCGGCCGATGAGCGGCGCTGTCGTGACCGGGGCGCAGGCGGGACTGGTTTCCTGCGAAACCTGCAAATTGCTCACGCGGCCGGTTCACCCCGAGCATGCCGGCCACTGCCCGCGCTGCGGCGCGACACTGGAAGTTCGCCGCGTACAGTCGTTGCAGCGTACCTGGGCGCTGATCATCGCCGCGGCGATCTGCTACATCCCGGCCAACCTGCTGCCGGTTATGGTCAGCAACACCTTTGCCACCTCCGATGCCGAAACGATCATGGGCGGCGTGGTTTACCTGTATACCTCCGGATCCTGGCCGCTGGCGCTTATCGTGCTCGTCGCCAGCGTCATGGTACCGCTTGGCAAGTTGCTTGCGCTCGGTTACCTTCTGGTCAGCGTTCAGCGCGGGACGGCAAGGGGCCACCACGAGCGCGCGCGTCTGTTCCGGATCGTCGTCTTCATTGGTCGCTGGTCGATGCTCGACGTTTTCGTCGCCACGTTCACCGTGGCGCTGGTGCAACTGCAACCGCTGATGTCGGTGCTGCCGGGGGCCGGAGTGCTGTTCTTCGCGGCCGTGGTGGTGCTGACCATGCTGGCGGCGGAGACCTTCGATCCCCGCCTGCTCTGGGATTCGGCAACAAATATGGAGAAGCACGATGGCTGACGGCCGCGAACGCGACGACCTTCCACAGGCGACGGTCGTGCCGAAGAAGCGGACCCGGGTGTCGACGGTGTGGGTCATCCCGATCCTCGCGGCGGTGGTCGCCGTCGGCATCGCGGTGCAGCGGGTTCTCAGTGAAGGCCCGACGATCAGCATCGTCTTCAAGAATGCGCAGGGCATCGAAGCCGGCAAGACCGTGATCAAGTACAAGGACGTCACTATCGGGCAGGTTGCTGCCGTACAGCTTTCCGACGATTACAGCAGCGTCGCGGTGACCGCCAAGATCGCCAAGAGCGCGGCCGGCCTGATGGTCAAGGATGCGAAGTTCTGGATCGTCGAGCCGCGCATCACGCTGAGCGGTGTCTCGGGTCTCGGCACGCTTCTCTCCGGCAACTACATCGGTTTCGAGGCCGGCAAGTCGGAGAGCAGCGAGCGCAGCTTCAGCGGGCTGGAAGTACCGCCGATCATTACCGGCGATCAGCCAGGACGGCAGTTCTTGCTCCATGCCAAGGACCTCGGCTCGCTGGGTATCGGCTCGCCGGTCTATTACCGGCGACTGCCGGCTGGCCAGGTGGTCGCCTACGAACTGGCGAAGGACGGCAACTCCGTCGAGATCAAGATCTTCGTTGCCGCCCCCTACGACAAGTTCGTCAACCCCGGAACACGCTTCTGGAACGCCAGCGGTGTCGAAGTCTCGCTCGGCGCCGATGGTCTGGACGTGCAGACCCAATCGATGGTTGCGCTGATCGCCGGTGGGCTGGCGTTTGAGACGCCGCCGTTTTCGCGGCAAGCGGAAGCGGCTGCCGCCGACACCGAGTTCACCCTGCACGGCGACCAGGTGACGGCGATGAAGCAGCCGGAGCCGATGGCGAGGCGCTACGTGCTGCACTTCGACGAGTCGCTGCGCGGGCTGTCGATCGGCGCACCAGTCACTCTGCTTGGCCTGCCAGGCGGCGAGGTTACCAGCGTCGGGCTCGACATCGACCCGAAGACCAAGCGTCTTCGCGGCCGTGTCGAATTCGTCGTCTATCCCGAGCGGCTGATTGCGCAACTGCACAACGCGCAACCAGTCCGGGACGACATGCTCGCCCGTGTCAGCCCCAAGAGGGAGGCCTTCTTCGAGCGGATGGTCGAGGATTTTGGCCTGCGTGCGCAGATTCAGAGTGGCAACCTGTTGACCGGCCAACGTTACGTGTCCTTCGATTTTCACCCGGAGGCGCCGAAGGTAAAGGTCGACTGGAGCGAGGACAAGTCGGTGGTGCCTTCGATCCCGAGTACGCTACCGAACTTCGAGGCGAAGATCGGCAGTATCCTCGCCAAGCTCGACAAGCTGCCGTATGAGTCGCTCGGGGTCGAAGCCAAAAAGACGCTCGTAACGCTGAACCAGACGCTGAAGGATGCCGACAAGGCCGTGAAGCGCTTCGATTCGGACGTCACGCCGGACCTCAAGAAAGTTCTTGAGGAGATCCGGCGGGCAACCGCGTCGGCCGATCAGCTTATCAAGAATACGGACAAGAGCCTCCTGGCACCGGATTCCGCCGGGCAGCAGGAGTTGCGTGACGCCATGCGCGAGGTTGCCCGCGCGGCGCGCTCGCTGCGCGTGCTGACCGACTATCTCGACCGGCATCCGGAAGCACTGATTCGCGGCAAGAACTGAGGAGAGACTCCGATGCGTCACCTGATTGCCATAGCCACTGCTGTTCTGCTGGTCGCAATCGCCGCCGCCTGCAGTTCGCCGCCAGCGCGCTTCTACACCCTGAGCGGCCCGACGCCGGTGGGCGGGGACGCGTCGGGTCCGTCGGTCGCCGTCGGCCCGGTGGCGCTGCCGACCGTGGTCGATCGGCCACAGATCGTCGTACATTCGGGGGCGAACGAGGTACGCCTGGACGAGTTCAACCGCTGGGCGTCGCCGCTGCCCGAGGATATCGCGCGCGTGATCGCGGCAAACCTGGCGCAGGAACTCGCGTCGCAGCGCGTCTGGCCCTACGCCCAGAGCACGCAACCCGCGGCCGATTTCCAGGTGCGCATCGATATCCAGAAATTCGAATCGACGCTTGGCGACGCGGTCGTGATCGAGGCCTTGTGGAGCGTTCGCCGCATCGCAGGGGACAGTTCGAAGAGCGGGCGATCACTGGTGCGCGAGGCAACCGGCGGCAGCGATTTCGAGGCCCTGGTGGCTGCGCATAGCCGCGCGCTGGCGCGCGTCAGCAGTGAGATTGCGGCAGCGATTCGGGCGCAGTGAAGCGAAAACTGCCGGCGCCGGGTTGCCACGCCGTGCGTTGCGGCAGCGCGATGAACGGCCGCCGGCTGATCGCCATCCTGATGGCGGTGCTGGTGGCGCTGGTCGTGACGCTCCCGCTGCGCGCGGAAGTTGCGCCACAGGCCGACCTGGCGCACGGAATTGCCGCCGAGAATGCCCGCCTGACGGCCCGGATTGCGGCCACGAGGAGCGCGATCGACCAGGCGCGCAGCGATCTCGAGCAGTCGCGTGGCAGCCAGCGCCAACTCGATCGGCGCTTGCAGCGAATCGAGCGGCATGCGCAGGTGCACGCTCTCGGGCAGGTCTTCGCGCAGACGGTAATCGAGCAACTGAGTGAGTTGCCCGGCAGCGAGAGCTTCGACGCCGATCAGCGTGCGCGCGAGAGCCGGCTGGAGGCGGCGAGCGACGCCAGCCTGCGCACCGAACGCGCGCTGGACGAACTCACTGACATGGAAACGGAACTCGTGCTGCGCTTCGGCGCGGTCACGCCAGCGCTCCCGGACGCCCTGTGGCCGCAGTTCGAAGCCGCAGCGCGGCCGCTACTCGGCGAGCAACAGGTCTTGCTGGCCAGCCTCGACGAACTGCAGGGGCAGCTGCTGCAGGCGCTGCAGGCGAGCGACGCCGCTGCGCTCGAGTTGGCGCAGCGAACGCAGGCGGCGCGGACGGAACTGACCCGGCTGCTGTTCTGGGTGCCCGCCCAGCCAAGCCTGCAGACCATCAGCGAGCTCTCCCGGTCCTGGGCGTGGATGACCTCGGCCGCCAACTGGCGTGCCGCAGCCGTCGCCCTCGCTGGGCAGCTGGCGTGGCGGCCGTTCTGGCCGACGCTGACCCTGCTGCTGGCCGGCGCGCTGTTTCTCGCCCGCAAGCGCCTGCAGGGGAAGCTCGTCGTGCTCGCCCCGGGTACGGCCAATTCCGAGCGTTACTGGATCGGCTACACGGTTACTGCGCTGGTCATCACCATGGCGCTGGCGCTGCCCGGCCCGCTGGTATTGTGGACGGCGGCGAAACTGCTGGCGGCGGCTCCCGACGCGCAGCGATTCGCGCTGGCGCTTGCCGCTGCCCTGATGGTGAGCGCCAAGCTGCTGCTGGCGCTGTCTGCCTTTGCCTGGCTGCTCGACCGGCGCGGTGTCGCCGGCGGCCATTTCGGCTGGGACGAGTCATTGCTGAGCTTCTCGGGGCACGCGCTGCGCCGGTTCTGCCTGATCTTCGTGCCGCTGTTGTTCGTCGTTGCGCTGAACGGACTGGACCACGCGCCCTATGCGAACCGCGAGAGCATTGGGCGGATGAGCTTGACCCTGGCGATGCTCGTTGTCGCCATTTTCGTGATCCGCATGCTGCGACGCCAGAGCCCCCTGAGTCAGCGCCTGCGCGAGCGTGCGCCGCGCAGTTGGGCGGTTCGGCTGCACGCGCTGTGGTTCGGTACTGCCGTGGCGGTACCGCTGGCGATCGCAGCGCTCAGTGCCGCTGGCTACTTCGTCGCTGCCGGCTATTTCTTTGCCCATACGCTGATGTCGCTGTTCCTCGTCCTTGGCGCGGTGGCGCTCTACGGTCTGATCGCCTTGTGGGTGCAGCTCGAGCGTCGACGCCTGCGCCGTCATCAGGCGCTGGAAGCCCTGCGCCAGGCCCGGGCGGCGGCGGCGGAGGGCGACGAGGAAGCGAGCGAGGTCGCCGAGCCAGCGCCGCCGCGGCTGGACATCGCGGCGATCAGCGAGCAGACACGATCGCTGCTCGACCTGTTCATCACCCTGTTGCTGCTTGGCGGCATCTGGTGGGTCTGGAAGGATGGCCTGCCGGCGCTGTCGGTGATCACCGACTTTCCCCTGTGGACCTACCATTCCACGGTAGATGGTAAGAACATCACCTTGCCACTGACTGTCGGCAAGCTGTTCCTGGCAGTCGTCGTCGGCGTGGTGACTGCGGTCGCCGTGCGCAATGTCGGCGCGCTGCTCGACATCGTGCTGCTGCAGCGCTTCGAGGTGCAGGCCGACGCCACCTACGCGATCAAGGTCGTTACGCGCTATGCGCTCGCCGCCGTCGGCATGGTCAGCGCCTGCAGCATCCTCGGCATCGCCTGGGGCGACGTGCACTGGCTGATCGCCGCCATGGGCGTGGGCCTGGGCTTCGGTCTGCAGGAGATCGTCGCCAACTTCGTTTCGGGGCTGATCGTTCTTGCCGAGCGCCCGATCCGCATCGGCGACATCGTCACCGTCGGCGATGTCACCGGCACGGTCGCGCGCATCCGCGCACGCGCCACCGCGGTACTCGATTTCGACGGCAAGGAAGTCATCATTCCCAACAAGGCCTTCATCACCGGCAGCGTCGTCAACTGGACGCTCTCGAACCAGAACACGCGGCTGCTGCTCAAGGTCGGGGTGGCCTACGGGAGCGAGATCGCGCTCGTCCAGCGGGTATTGCTGGAGGTGGTGCAGGGCAACGCCGACGTCCTGCAGGATCCGTCGCCGTCGGTTTATTTCATGGACTTTGGCGACAGCTCACTCGACTTCGAGGTGCGGGCATTCGTCGGTTCGTTCGACAAACGGCTGCGCGTGACGCACGAACTCAACCTGGCCATTGAAGCCGTGCTTGGCGAGCATGGCATCGAGATCCCGTTTCCGCAGCGCGATCTGCACGTTCGCTCGGCGCCAGCCCTCGCCGGCATGCAGGACGGCGTCCGGCAGTACGAAGTGGCCGTGCCACCTGGTTCACCGCAAACGGCGCCAGCAACGTCGCCGAGTTCGTCTTGATGCCCTGTGTGGCGTTAGCGACGCCCGGAGTTCGGCGCCGGCTCGGTTCGGAGAAGGTTTTTTTAACAGTGGCTCGGACCGGTCTGTGACGACCGGCCGCCGCCACGATTTTGCTAGAAGGAGTTGGAAAATGCGCAGCAGAGTACTGATCGCAACACTGGCGGCAGCAGCCCTGACCTTTGGATGTGTTTCCGAGCAGACCTACAAGGCGGAGGTCCAGAAGACCGCGCTGTACGAGCAGCTGAGCGCCAAGCTGCAGACGGAACTCAACGCCGACCAGGCTCAGATCGAGCAACTGCAGAACGAGGTGAAGCTGACCCTGGTTGACCAGCTGCTCTTCCCCGAAGGCGGCTGGCAGATTCACCGCAAGGGCGAAGAGACGCTCGCCAAGATCGCGCCGACGCTGAGCACCGTACAGGCCAAACGCATCGTCGTCGAAGGCTACACCGACAACGTGCCGATCGGACCAGAACTCAAGAAGCGTTTCCCGTCGAACTGGGAGTTGTCCACCGCCCGCGCGACCGATGTCCTCAGATACCTGGCCGCCAAGGGCGTACCGCAGAGCCTCCTGGCCGCGGAAGGCTTTGGCGACACCCGTCCGGTGGCTTCGAACGATACGCCGCAGGGAAGAGCCAAAAACCGCCGCGTCGAAATCGTCATTAGTGGCGTAAGTCAGTAAGGCGCACACGGTGTCGCCGCCGCGGCAGCGACACCAGTGTTGGGCTTGCTGATGACCTGGCGGCCTGGTATCGACAGTTCGTTGCCGTTGAATGATCCGCATCTGACGACTTGCAGCGCGCTCCTTGCCTACGCAAGGGTGCTCGATTTCTGGGACCAGTCGGCCAGGTCCAGCATGATCGTCCGGCCAGGCGGGTTCGGCGGATCGATCGATCGGGCGGGGGAAACCGTGACGCGCGATCTGTCCGGTTCCGCCGATCCACCGCTCAAACTGTCGGTCAACCTCTACGGCGCGCTCAGGCCGTACAGGCACAACTGCTGCAACGCGGTCTCGCTGGCGAGCGTCTGAGCAGCAGCGGCGCTGGCGAGGCCAGGCCGATCGCTGGCAACGACGATGAGGCCGGGCGCTCGATGAACCGGCGCGTCGAAATCAACTGCCCGGGCTGAGCGCAGCTATTCGGCGGCGTGGTGCTCGGGCGACGCTGCGCGTGGCCTGTTGCGGAACCGTTGCCCCTTGCCGGTTCCTGATCAGGACTCAGTCAGGCATCGGCCGCCGGAAGCCGATCTCCACGGGCGCGCCCGGGGTCCGCGCCCATGCCCGTTTCTCATGGCGCGTCCGCCTGCCGGCTCTCGATCAACCACTGCGCGTTGCGCTTGCCGGGGTCGCCCTTGCGCGTGATATAGGGTGATTCCTTGTACAGCCACATGAAATGCTTCCAGAACAGATTCTCGATGGCGAACGCGTCACCGACGCGCTTCACGGCATAGTTGGCCTGCAGCGGCGATTTGTACAGCTTGACGGCGCCGGTCGAGAAGCGATAGCTGAGAAACAGGTTGGCATCGCTCAGTCGATAGTAGGCATTGCTGGCGGGGCCGACGCGAATGAACTCCAGGGGCTGCGCACCGGCGCGTGCGTAGATCCAGGCGTCGTTCCTGATGCCGTCGGGTGCGGTCATGTACTGGCCGTTCAGGCGGCTCCTGATGCGTACGCGCGTGCCGGTGTCGGCGGGGCGCTCGGGTATCTTCCAGTCGCTGGGTGGCTGTTGCCATTTCAGCGTGTCCTTCCAGGCCCAGTTGTATGGCATGCGCAGGGAGGTGTCCCAGAGGTCGGCGTAACCGTCCACGGCTTTCGCGTTGTAAAGGCAGATGCGCTGGGTACGTTCCAGCTCACGCACTTTTTCCGCCTGCTCGCCGGACTGCACGCCCAGACCCTGCATGCACTCGCTTACGCTCTGGCCAGGGAGGTCCTTGTTGGCTTCACGCACATAACCCTCTCTGCGATGCACGGGGTTGGTGTACCAATCGCGCATCTCGGCGTCGTCGCTGCTCAGCCAGTTTTCTGCCAGTTTCTCTGCCTCGGCCCGTGCGACGGCCTGGCGCTGGGCGAGCGGCGTGCCCATGCTGCGGATGAATGCCGCCCACAGGTCCTTGCTCGCCTCGGTGGCCACCAGGGCAAGGGTGGTCATGTTGCTCGGCTTGTACGAATTCCAGGTCGGGTCGAACTGCGTCCCGCGCTTCCAGATGACATCGCCGCTGGCATACTCGGCGGTCTCGGCCGTGGAATGGGTGTGCTGCTCGGATCCGGCGGCACACAGGTAGCTCTTCACCTGGCGCACGCTTTCGTGGTTGTCGGCGGCGATGCGTACCGTATGTTCCGAACTGAATGAATCCTCGAAGAGGTGTGCGGCGCGGCCGAAGAGGAAGTAGTTCCTGTCGACCTCGGTGCGCGCGCTGTAGCCGCCGCCGTCCCAGACGACCATCAGCGTCGTTGGCGCCATGGCGGCATTGACGAAGTACTCGATGAAGCGTTCCCGCGACCGCCGCGCCGCCTGTACGCCGCCTTCGCCGCCGCGGTCGTCGTAGCGGCGCATGAAGTGATCGTACTGCACGTCCGCCGGTTCCTGGGCGACGGCGTCCCAGCAATTCAGGTTGAGCGGATTCTGCGAGTTGGTGACGTTGTAGCCGCCGATATCGACCCAGCGCTCGCCGACGATGGCGTCGTACACGGGCTTGTAAGTCGATTCGTAGCGTTTGTCCCGATAGGCTTGCCGCCTGATGCGCTTGAGCTCGCCCTGGGCGCCCGCGCTCGACAGGTCGAGGTTCTTGGCCTTGCCCTGCGTCCATGTGCGACGCGGATCGAGAGGATCGGGCTTGGCGACCGGATCGCCGCCGACCAGTTCCAGCGCCGCAAGACGGGTCACCCATTCGTGCCCCATCGGGACGGCGTTGGCGATGATCGTGCCGACGCCGCTCTGCGTGAAGGCCCGTGCGACGCCAGGCAGCAGGGTGAGCGTCGACGCCAGCAGGGCGATTGCGGGGAGCGCTGCGCATTGGCGACGCCAGGGAGATGGACGGGCAAAAGGTGGGTCTGTGCGGTGCATGCGGAGCATCTCCATATGGCCGGTGGTCGGTGCCGACAGGCAGGGCAGCACCTTCCCGGTGAGAGGCAGGGCAGGCCGCCAGCTGGTCGCTGGCGGCATTTCTGGTTGACGATTTGCGCGGGCGACAAGCTGTCGCAACGAGGCCCCGGGCGTTGGGCAGCGGTGCCTGGCCGGGCGCGCCCGGCAAACCATACGCGCGATTGGCGGACGAGGCAATCGACGCGACGGCCGGGGGGATGGTCATGGAGAGGCACACGTCTCATGGCACGGCAGCCTGCGCGCTCGTCGTTCGTTCCTTGAGGAGAAAAACACGCATGCGGCCTTTGCCCTTTACCGCGATCTCGCCGCGGTCCTCGCAGACGAAATCGGCTGGCAGCAGGGCACGCGTCGCTTCGCTGACCTGGATTTCGCCCGAAATACCCTGCGACTCCATCCGCGCAGCGATGTTGACAGTGTCGCCCCAGAGGTCGTAGATGAAGCGTTTCTTGCCGATCACCCCGGCGACCACAGCGCCGGAATTGATCCCGATACGGATCTCCAGTCCGGGGAAATCCTTGATCGCCGTCTGCATCCGCAAAGCCAGTTCCGCGGCGGCGGCAGCGTGATCCGGGCGCGCCTCGGGGATCCCCGCTGCGACCATGTACGCGTCGCCGATGGTCTTGATCTTTTCCAGTCCGCTCTGCTCGGTGAGATCATCGAAGCGCGTGAAGATCGCATCGAGAAGGTTGACCACGTTGGGCACCGACTCCGCGAGGGAGGTGTAGCCGACGATATCGGCGAACAGCACGCTGCACTCGCCGAAGGCGTCCGCGAAGGTGCGACCTTCCACGCGCAGCCGCCTGCTGATCGTCGGCGGCAGCATGTTCTCGAGAAGCGCTTCCATGCGTGCATTGGCATTGGCGAGTTGCTTCTCGGCTTCAGCCAGGTCGGCGACGAACAGTCGCGCTACCCACAGCAGGGAAGCGAAGTTCGCGAAAAAGAGGAGCCAGCGACCTGACTGCCGCGCCTCCACGCCATAGGGAAGACCCAGAGGCGGCAGGTTCACCAGGCCAAGCTCGACGACGGCGAAGATTGCCACGCAGGCACCCACATATATCCGTCGCGCGCGCTTGCCGTGCTCGAAGAACAACAGGTAAGCGCCGACGATCAGCGGCAGCAGGTGATAGTGGCTCATGCCGAGAAACGGGCCCGAGACGCCCTCGACGGCGATCAGGCTGGCGACGACGGGAATGACGATCCAGAAATAGCTGTGGCTGGCCAGGCCGAGTTGATTGCGCGAGAGAGAGAACCACACCCATGCCGCGCCACAGGCCGATATCCCCTGGACGGTCAGCGCCAGCCAGTCGCCGCGCGCCAGCGCCACGGCGCTCCAGGCGATCACATAGGCGAGCAGGAATCCGACCCCGGTACGCAACAGGCGCTCGGCGCGGTGGCGGCGATAGTGGCGAAACTCGACATCGCTGTAGACGAAGTCGCCCACGGCGCTTTGCTTGCTCAGCACGCTCAGATGCTCCAGGTTTCCTGCACCGCCTGTTCGGCGAAGTGGCTGAAGGCATCTGCGGTACTGAGAAAGACCTGTCCGCTGAGCCGCTGTTTCAGCAGGGTGCTGCGTTGCAGGCGGTCCATGACCGGGCCCTTGACTTCGGTCAGGTGCAGCTTGATCCCCTGTTCCTGCAGGCTGCCGTTGATTTCGTTGAGGACATACAGGCCAGTGGTGTCGATGCTGCTCACCGCCGACATGACCAGCGCCACGTCGCGGGTGACGCGCCCTTCCGCCGCCCGCTCCTTGAGCAGGTGTTCGAGGTGGTCGATGACCGCATCGACGTTGCCGAAGAAGAGGTCGGCGTCGATGCGCAGCAGCAGCACCTCGGGCAGGGTTTCCACCTGGTGTCGCTCGACGTTGCGAAAGTGCTCGCTGCCGGGAATGCGGCCGATGACCGCGATATGCGGCCGGCTGGCCCGCCAGATGACCGTCGCCAGCGACAGGACGACGCCGAGAATGACGCCCTGCTCGACGCCGAGCAGCAGGACGCCGGCGGTGGTCGCCAGCAGCGCTGCGGCGTCGCTGCGGTCGTGACGCCAGGCGACCTGCAAGGTCGCGAGGTCGATCATGCCGAGCACCGCCAGGATGATCGTCGCCGCCAGTGCCGGCAGCGGCAACCAGGATATCCAGGTGGTCGGCACCAGCAGCGCGAGAACGATCAGGCCGGCCGAGACGACGCTGGCCAGGGGCGTGTTGGCCCCGGCCGCGTAGTTCACCGCAGAGCGTGAAATGCTGCCGGTGACCGCGAAGCCGCCCGATACGCCGCTCGCCAGATTGGCAGCGCCGAGTCCGAGCAACTCGCGGTTGCTGACGATGCGTTCGCCGCGCCGGTGGGCCAGCGATTGCGCGGCCGACTGGCTGGACAGAAAGATCATGAAGGCGATGAGCAGCGAGGGCATCAGCAGGGGCCGCCAGTGTTCGCCGGACACGGCCAGGGCGATGGCCGGCAGCCCGGAGGGAATCTCGCCGACGATCTGCACCCCTGCCGGCGCCAGGTCGAACACGGCGACCGCCGCGGTCGCCGCCACCAGGACCATCACCGGCGCCAGTTTGGCAAGCATTTCGGCCACCCGCTTCGCCACGCCGGCAGCGGTCAGTCCGCGCACCAGATGGTTTTTCGCCAGCCACAAGGCGAGCAGCGACGTCAGCCCGATGACCGCGCTTGGCAGGTGGATGGCGGCCAGCGGCCCACCGAGCAGCGATTTGATCTGGCCTTCGGCAATCAGCAGGGCAGCGCCGCTGGTGAACCCGCTCATTACCGGCCGACTGAGGAATCCGGCGACGAAGCCAAGCCGGAACACCCCGCTGAGGAACAGGATCACGCCGGAGAGCAGCGCCATCTGGCCGGCCAGGACGATGCTCAGCCCCGACCCCGATGGCGCCAGTGTGGCCAGCGAGCTGCCGATCATCAGCGAGGTGATGGCCATCGGGCCCACCGACTGCACCATGCTGCTGCCGAACAGCGCATAGGCGACCGGCGGCAGGATGCTGGCGTAGAGGCCGGTGACCGGCGGCAGACCGGCAATCAGGGCATAGGCCATGCTCTGCGGGATCAACATCAGGGTGACGATGATCCCGGCGCCGATATCGCCGGCCAGCATTTCGCGTCGATAGTGCCTGAGCCAGGTGAGCATCGTTCCGGTTTTCCCCTTGTCTGCATGGCGCGCGCGGGCGCGGCGCCCATGTTACCGCCTGCAATGTGCTGCGGGCCCTGCTCGAAGCCGGCTTGTTGCCACGCGGCGCCGCTCAGTGCAGCGTGAACAGCGCCGCCAGCTCCTCGCCGCCGAGATTGCCGATCCACTGTTCGCCGCTGCCGACGGTCAGCTCGGCCAGCTCGCGCTTGGCACGGATCATGTCGTTGATGCGTTCCTCGAAGGTGGCGCGGGTGATCAGGCGATGCACCTGCACGTTCTTCTGCTGGCCGATGCGGTAGGCGCGGTCGGTCGCCTGCGCCTCGACGGCCGGGTTCCACCACAGGTCGTAGTGGATCACGCTCGAGGCGGCGGTGAGGTTGAGGCCGGTGCCGCCGGCTTTCAGCGAGAGCAGGAAAACCTGCTCGGTGCGATCGTTCTGGAAGCGCTCGACCAGCGCGTCGCGGCGGCTGCGCGCCAGGCCGCCGTGCAGGAACAGCGGCTCGCGTGCGTAGCGCTCGCGCAGCCAGCCGGCAAGCAGTTCGCCCATCTCGCGAAACTGCGTGAACACCAGCACCTTGCCGTGGCTGGCGTGGATCTCGTCGATCAGTTCGAGGAAGCGTTCGGCCTTGCCCGACAGCGCGGCGTCGGCCTGCCCCTGGCTGGCTTCCCGGCCCTGTTTCAGATACTGCGCCGGGTGGTTGCAGATCTGTTTCAAGGCCAGAATCATCTGCAGCACCAGGCCCTGGCGCCTAAACGTGTCCGACTCGCCGGCGATGACGCGCAAGCCCTCCTGGACCACCGATTCGTAGAGCGCGCTCTGCGCGGCGGACAGGCTGCAGTACTGGTCCTGCTCGATCTTGTCCGGCAGGTCGTCGATGATCGTCCTGTCGGACTTCAGCCGGCGCAGCAGGAAAGGCGCGGTGACGCGCCGGAAGCGCTCGATCACCTGCTGGTCGCGATGGGTCTGGATCGGGACCGCGTACTCCCTGATGAACTGCGGCAGCTTGCCGAGATAGCCGCGGTTGGCGAAGTCCATGATGCTCCAGTACTCGGAGAGGCGGTTCTCCACCGGCGTGCCGCTCATGGCGATGAAGCTGTTTGCCGGGATGGCCTTCACCGCCCGGGTCTGTGCGGTCGCCGGGTTCTTGATGTTCTGCGCCTCGTCGACCACCAGCACCCGCCAGGCGAGCGCCTTGAGCGCCGCACTCTCGCTGCGGGCGATGCCGTAGGTGGTGAGCAGCACGTCCGGGCGCTGTTCCCCCTGGCGGGTCGCCAGTTCGCGCCGCGCACCGTGAAAAACGGCGACGCTCAGCGCCGGCGCGAAGCGTGCGATCTCCTTCTGCCAGTTGGTCAGCAGGCTGGTGGGAACGATCACCAGCGCCTTGGCGTCGGCGAGCGCACCGTCGTCGCGCAGCTTCTGCAGCGTGGCGATGACCTGCAGCGTCTTGCCGAGCCCCATGTCGTCGGCGATGACGCTGCCGAAACCGAGACAGGCGTTGCGGTAGAGCCAGGCGTAGCCGCGCTGCTGGTAGGGGCGCAGCGTCGCTGTCGCCCGTATGGCGCCCGGCGGTTCCACGTCGCCGGCTTCACGCAACTGCTCGAGGAGGCGCCGCGCCGCGGCGTCGAGGCCGATCGCCGCGCCGCCATATTCGCCGGCCAGCGCGGTCCGCAGGAGCTCGCTGCCCGACAGCGCGGGCGGGCGCGCCAGCTGCGCGCGCAGGCGCTCGATCTGGTGCGGATCGAGATAGACGTAGCCGCCCTTGAAACGGATCACGCCGGTGGCCTCGCGAACCAGCGCCTCGAACTCGTCGCGCGTCAGCAACTGGTCGCCGACTGCCACCCGCCAGTCGAAACCGAAAACGTCGTCGGCGTCGAGGAAGCCGCCAGCGTCGCTCGCCTGGCCCTTGACCTGCAGCGACAGACGTGGTCGCAGCAGGCGCTCCAGCGCTTTCGGCAGCAGCGCCCGGATGCCGAGCAGGCGAACGACCGGCAGCGTGTCGAAGAGGAAGTCCGGCAGCGCGCCGGCGGCAATGCGCAGCGGCGTGCTTGCGCCGGCACTGACGTAGGCGTTGAGCGGCGGATAGAACTCGGCGAGCAGCGAAACCGTTTGCAGAACGCCGAAGCGCGCCTGCGCCCAGGCCGGGTCGGTGAGCACGGTCGCCAGCGCAACCGGCGGCTGCAGCGCCGCGCTGCTTTCCACTGCCAGTGTCAGCGCGAAGTGTTCGCCGTGGTCGGCGTCGTCAGCGCGCTCATCGTACCCTCCGCGCGCCTCATCCTGCGCTGCTCCCTCGTCGAGGCACATTACCGGCGCGTGCTCGCGACGGGCGAGGTGAAAGCGCGACAGCCAGGCGTGGATGCCGGCGGCGACCGACCCTTCGCCGGGGCCGTCATAAAGCGCCCGACCGCTGACGAAGAACAGCGTCAGCGTCTTGTCGCCGCCGGCCCTGTCGCGGTCGGCAGCACCCCACTCGTGGATGAAGTGATCGAGAAACAGCGAGCAGAGGACGGTCGCCTGCGCCTCGGCGCTCAGCGGCAGCGTCTTGCGCCCCTGACGCAAGGTCACGCGGCCGGGCGGCAACCCTTCCTGGACGCGCCGCATCAGCGCGTGCACCGCCGGGTCGAGGATCGCCGGCAGCCAGCGCAGTCCGACTTCCTGGCCCTTCAGCACGAAAACCTGCGGCACGACGGCGCCACGGGCGAGCAGCTGCAGGGCCAGCAGACGCAGCGCCTGCAGCGCCGCCAGTTCGGGCTGGAAGTCGGGCAGGCGGGCGGGCGCCAGCTCGGCCAGCGCCGCGACCAGATGCGGCCAGTCGCTGATCCCGGCGACGCCGCCCAGTGTCGCGGCGCAACTTGCGTCGAGCAGCACGACCGGCCGGTCGTCCGGCGAGAGCAGGGCGGCGGCGCCCGTTTCGTCGTCCATTCCGTCGCCCGGCACGGCGTCGAGCGCTTTCCGCGCGGCTTTCGCGGCGCGCGTCAGTGCACGACGCAGCGTCTCGCGGAAATCGCCGGCAGCGAAGAACGGCGGCCGCTCCGGCAGGACCCGCAGCAACGGTTCGGCAAGCTCCGGCACGAGGGAGAAATCGAGCCCGTCGAGCAGCCCGGCATCGGCTTCGGTTCGCACGTCGCCGGTCGGCAGCAGCTCGCTCAGCGCCGGCAGCGCGGCGCCGGTGTCGTCATCGAGGTGTATATCCCACGACTTGAGCGCAGCGCCGAGGTCGACCCCACGCAGCGAAAACACCAGGAAGGGATTGCCGTCGATCTCCCGGCTGAGCAGGTAGATCGTCGCCGCCAGGTGCTTGCACGGTACCGCCCAGTCCGGGCAGGAGCAATCCATCGACAGATCCTGCCAGCGCGTCGGGAACACGGCGACACCCAGTTCGCTGGCCAGCGACAGAACCGCTGGATCGAGCTTGCCGTTGAGCATGCCGGCGATCAGCGCCGGGTCGGCGGCAATCCGGTCGAGCAGGCGAGTGACATCGCGCGCGGCAATCGGCGGCACCGCGATGCTCACCCGGTATGGCCGAACGCGCGAGCCCTTGACGCTCGCCGCGATCATGCCGCCGCTCACCGTCAGGTTCCGCACTGCCCCCTTGTTGGCGTAACTGCGACCGCGCGGCAAGCGGTTGTCGTAGTCGATATGGGTCAGCGCGTCGAGCCATTGCTCGCCCCACCAGGTCTTGCCGAATGCCGCGCGCGTCACCATGGGCTTGCGCACGGGCCTGTCGTCAGTGCGGCAGGAAGGACGGTCCAGGGCCTGTCCATGGCGTGTTCACTTCTCAACTTCGTGATCGCTGCTTCGAGGCGACGGCATGCAGGGGCGGTGAAAAGCGGTTTCAACATCCCGGCATTCTAGCGACGGGGTCGGCCAGCGGATAGCGGTTTCCCCCGCGCCAGCGGGGATAGGCCCGATTCTCGGGACTGTTTCGGCGGATAGCCGTATTCTGACCGACCCGGGCAGCCCCCAGAGCGAGTCGCGCGCTGAACGTGCCACATATTCCGCGGGTCAAAGTGTCTGTAATGCAACCGGCGGAGGAGGGCAAGGAAATGGCACAGGCTATCGATCTGACGATCAGGGGAGGCCTGGTCGTTGACGGAACGGGAAGCGAGCCCTTCGAGGCCGATGTCGCCGTTGCCGGCGGCCGAATCGTCGAGATCGGAAAGGTCGCCGGGCGTGCGCGCGAGGAGATCGACGCCAGCGGCCGCATCGTCACCCCGGGCTTCGTCGATATCCATACCCACTACGACGGGCAGGTCACCTGGGAGAATCGCCTGGTTCCATCTTCGTATCACGGTGTGACGACGGTGGTGATGGGCAACTGCGGGGTCGGCTTCGCGCCCTGCCGACCGGACCAGCACGAGATGCTCATCCAGCTCATGGAAGGTGTGGAGGACATCCCGCATCCGGTCCTCGTCGAAGGCCTGCCGTGGACCTGGGAGACCTATCCCCAGTACCTCGATGTACTTGCCAGCCGCCGCTACGACATGGATGTCTGCGGCTACCTTCCGCATGCGCCGCTGCGGGTCTACGTGATGGGGCAGCGCGGCGCCGACCGTGCGCCGGCCACCGCCGGGGAGCTTGCACGGATGGCGCGGATCGTGCGCGAGGCGCTGCAGGCGGGTGCGATGGGCGTGTCGACCTCGCGCACCTTCTTTCATCGCTCGAGCGACGGCAGATCGACGCCGAGCTTCGAGGCTGCCGAGGACGAACTGATGGCGCTGGCGTCGGCGCTGCAGGCGTCCGCAACGGGCGCCATGCAGCTGATCACCGACTTCGACGACCCCGACCAGACCCTGGCACTGCTGCGCCGACTCGTCGAACGCTCGGGACGGCCGTTGTCGGTATCGCTGCTCGAGGGCAGCTACGGTCCGATGACCCTGCGCTGGCATGACGTGCTCGACTGGGCGGCCGAAGCCACTGCCGCGGGACTGCCGATCAGGGCACAGGTGCTGAGCCGGGCGATTGGCGTGATGCTCGGGCACGAACTGACGCTCAACACCTTCTACACCTGCGAGTCCTACGTGAAACTGGCCGGCCTGCCGTTCGCGGAACGTATCCGGGCGCTGCGGGATCCGCAGCTGCGGGGGCGCATCCTGGCCGAATCGGCGGACCCCAACCCGACCATCGTCCTCGGTCGCCTGGCGCGCGAGTTCGACCACATGTTCATTCTTGGCGATCCGCCCGATTACGAGCAGCCTCTCGAACAGAGCATCGCCGCGCGCGCCAGGCGCGCCGGGGTGACGCCCGAAGAGCTGGTGTACGACCTGATGCTGGAACGTGATGGAAGGAACAATCTGTACGTGACCCTGTGCAATTACGAGTACGGTTCGCTCGATTCGTCGCTGGCCATGATGCGTCACCCGGGTGCGGTCCTGGGACTCGGCGACGGCGGCGCGCACTGCGGCACGATCTGCGACGGCAGCTATCCGACCTTCATGCTGACGCACTGGGTTCGCGACCGCACGCGCGGCGAGCGGCTGCCTTTGCCGCAGGTGGTGAAGTGGCTCAGCGAGGACACTGCGCGTGCCGTCGGGCTGCTCGACAGGGGGCGCATCGCTGTCGGCTGCAAGGCCGACATGAACGTCATCGATCTTGATGGTCTGCACCTGTACGCGCCCGAGGTCGTCCACGACCTGCCTGCCGGCGGGCGACGCCTGGTGCAGCGCGCGGAGGGCTACGCCGCGACCATCGTCGGCGGCAGCATCGTCCACCGCGACGGTGTGCAGACGGGCCTGCTGCCCGGACGCCTGGTGCGCGGGCCGCAGGCCGCGGTGGCACAATAGCGTTCCCCGGCTGGCGGCTCGCGGCGTCGCCGCGTGGACGACGCGCGAAACCCGGTCAACCCTCTGCGAAAGGAAACACGCCATGAGTGATTCAAGCTCTGCCGTACAAGCGGCGGTCAGCGCGAGCGAATGGGAGCAACGCGTCAATCTCGCTGCCGCCTACCGTCTGGTCGCACATTTCGGCTGGGACGACCTGATCTTCACGCACATTTCGGCGCGCGTGCCGGGACCCGAACACCACTTCCTGATCAACCCTTATGGAATGATGTTCGACGAGATTACCGCGTCGGGACTGGTCAAGGTGGACCTGGACGGGAAGAAGGTGATGGACAGCCCGTACGAGATCAATCCGGCCGGGTTCACCATTCACAGCGCCATCCACGCCGCGCGTGCCGACGCCCGCTGCGTGTTGCACGTGCACAGCGTCAATGGCGTGGCCGTTTCGGCGCAGGCGCCTGGCCTCCTGCCGCTCTCGCAGCACTCGATATTCGTCCTGTCGTCGCTTGCCTACCACGACTACGAAGGGGTGGCGCTCAACCAGGACGAGAAGCCGCGGCTGGTGCGCGACCTCGGCGACAAGCGCTTCCTGATGCTTCGCAATCACGGCCTGCTCACCGTCGGCGAATCGGTTTCCGAAGCCTTTGTCGGCATGTATTTCTTCGAAACCAGCTGCATGATGCAGGTACGTGCGCAGGCGGGTGGCAAACTCATTCACATCGGCCCGCAGGTCATCGAGGGCGCGCAGGCGCAGTGGCAGCAGGTCACCCGGGGGGCGGGCGGCGGGCTGGCGTGGCCGGCGCTGCTGCGCAGGCTGGATCGTATTGATCCCGGCTTCCGGGCCTAGCGGTGGCGCGCCTTGCCGGCACTGACGACAGCGAAGGCGAGCGGGCGCTCGTATCTTGCACCGATGGCGACGCCGGCCCGTCGCCCGTGTGCGCGAAAGGAAAAACCATGCGGATGAACGGGCGAGACCCGCTGCCAATGCGGGCGTGGACACTCCTGGCCGGCCTGGCGGCGTTCATCTCGGCGAGCGGCTGCGCGGCGGTCCGGGAGGGCCCGGCTGCCGGCCAGGAGGTCGTTTTCTTTCCTGCGCCGGCATCGATTTCGGCTGCCGGCGAGTGGTCACTGACGATTCAGGGGCGCATCTTCGAGCCAGCCGGGCAGAGCGCGGGTCGTCAGGCCGTGATCACCCTGGCGGCCAGGACACTGGCGCCGCTGCTGGGCGTGAGCCCTGCCGACGCCGAGCAATCCGATCGATTCCGCGAGCGTGCCGGGCTGCTCCTGTCCGACAGTGCCGGAAACACCCGTGTCTCGGTGCAGCTCGGGGAAGCGCCGATCGCCCTGCCGGCTTCCGATCCGGCGGGCTACTTCACTGCCGACCTGACTCTGTCCGCAGCGCAGGTCGCGGCGCTCACCAGGGCCGGCAGCATCTCGTTTGCCAGCCTTCCCAATGGCGCCAATGGCAAGGTCTTCGCCGGGCAGGTCATGCCGCTGGCGGAGGAAGGGGTGATCGTGGTGTCGGATGTCGACGACACGATCAAGGTCACCAACATCCGCCAGCAACGGGAAAAGCTTGAGAACACCTTGCTGAAGCCCTTCGCGGCCGTGCCCGGCATGGCCGAGCTGTATCGCTCATGGCAAGCCGCGTTCGGACCCGGCATGCACTTTCACATCGTGTCTGCCGGTCCCTGGCAGCTTTACGAGCCGCTTCGCCGCTTCACTGAAGACGCTGCTTTCCCGCCGTTTACCTGGAGCATGCGTTCGCTGGACATCGGCAGCCCCGCCGCCATTCTCGCTGCTCTCGCCACCGATGCGCGCGATTACAAGCGGCAGGCGATCCGCGCGCTGATGACCCGCTTTCCCAAACGGCACGTGGTCCTGGTGGGCGACTCGGGCGAGCAGGACCCGGAAGTATATGCCGACATCGTTGACGAGTTCATGGACCGGGTGGACGCGGTGTTCATTCGCAACGTGAGCGGGGAAGGCTGCTCCGCCGAGCGCTACCGGAAGCTGTTTGCCGACGAAGGCGCCAGCAAGCTCAGCGTCTTCGTCGATCCCGGCGAACTTCCGCCACTTGCTCCTGCATCGCCGGGCCGGGCGCTGTGTGCAGGCAGGCACTGAGCACGGTCTTGCGCCGGCCGCTCGGCGCGCCTGCCTGTCGCTGCCGCCTGCCCCGGTCGTCGGCATAGCTTTCAGCTAACGTTCCAAGTTATCGTTCGAGTCTTGCCCGATCCGCCGTTCCCGGAGTCCGATGTGACCGCACCCGTACTGACACCCGGCCTGCTGCTCGTTCACGGCAACAGACCCGAGATGCTGCGGGATCTGGTCGTCGAATGGATGCAGCGCTACCCGCTGGCGCCGCTGGAGAACGAGATCATCCTGGTGCAGAGCAACGGCATCGCGCAGTGGCTCAAGCTGGCACTGGCCGCCGACGCGAAGTTGGCGAGCGAGCAGCCGGACGTGCAGCAGGGCGAAGGACAGAGAGACGAGCGGGCAGACGAGCGGGGCCGGGCGGATAAGGCGCATGGCGGCTGCGGCATCGCTGCCGCGCTCGAGATCTCGCTGCCGGCACGTTTCCAGTGGCAGGTCTATCGTGCGCTGCTCGGCCGGCAGGCGGTCCCGGAGACTTCGCCGTTCGACAAGGCGCGGCTGCTGTGGCGCCTGATGCGCCTGCTGCCGCAGGTGATGGCGCAAAGGGAGTACGCGCCGCTGCTCGGTTTTCTGGCCGACGACGGGGACCGCCGCAAGCGCTTCCAGCTCGCCGAGCGCCTCGCCGACCTCTACGATCAGTACCAGGTGTACCGCGCCGACTGGCTGGCGGCGTGGGCGGCGGGTGACGATGTACTGATCGACGCAGGGGGCAAACAAACGACACTTGCCGATGAGCAGCGCTGGCAGGCGGCGCTGTGGCGGGCGGTGCTGGCTGACTTGCGGCAAGGGGAGAAGGGTGAGCGGGGTGAGCGCGAGGCAGCGAACGCGAGCCGCGCAGCGGTGCATGCGGCCTTCCTCGCTTGCGCCGGGAACTGGCCGCCGGGCGAGCGACCCGCCGGACTGCCGCGGCGGGTGATGGTCTTCGGCATTTCCAGCCTGCCGCGACAGTCGCTGGAGGTGCTCGCCACGCTTGCCCGCTGGACGCAGGTGCTGGTGTGCGTGCATAACCCCTGCGAGCACTACTGGGCCGACATCGTCGCCGACCATGAACTGCTGCGTGCCGGCAGGTCGCGCCAGCGTCGGCGGCAGGGCTCGCCGACGGAAATCGCCGAGGAACTGCTGCACCTGCACGCGCAGCCGCTGCTCGCCGCCTGGGGCAAGCAGGGTCGCGACTTCATTCGCCTGCTCGACGAGCAGGACGACGAGCAGGCACGCCGGCGCGCGCTGCCGCAGTTCTCGGCGATCGGGCAGCGCATCGATCTGTTCAGTGCCTTCGGCGGCAGGACGCTGCTGCAACAGCTGCAGGATGACATCCTCGACCTGCGCCCATTGTGCGAGACGAGAGGGCACTGGCCGGCCGTCGATGCCGCCGCTGACGCGTCGATCCGCTTCCACGTCGCGCACAGTGCGCAGCGCGAGGTCGAGATTCTCCACGACCAGTTGCTCGCCGCCTGCAACGCCGACGCCAGCCTGCGCCCGCGCGACATCATCGTCATGGTTCCGGAGATCGACAGCTACGCACCGCATATCCAGGCGGTGTTCGGTCTGCTCGACGCCGGCGATGCGCGCTACCTGCCGTTCAGCATTGCCGATCGGGGCCGGCGCCATTTCGATCCGCTGCTCACTGCGGTGGAGAAGTTGCTGGCCTTGCCGCGATCGCGGCTGGCGGTCAGCGACCTGCTCGACCTGCTCGACGTGCCGGCGCTGCGCCAGCGCTTCGGCATCGGCGAAGACGATCTGCCGCAATTGCACCGCTGGATACGCGGTGCCAACATCCGCTGGGGGCTGCACGCCGAGCAGCGCGCCAGCCTCGATCTGCCGCGGCAGGCGGAGGCGGTGGCGCAGAACACCTGGCTGTTCGGACTGCGGCGCATGCTGCTCGGCTACGCGGTGGGCGCCGATGCCGCGCCCTGGCAGGAGATCGAGCCCTACGACGAGATCGGCGGCATCGACGCCGCCCTGCTCGGCCCGCTGGTGCAGTTTGTCGACGCACTGGAAGCGGCCTGGCGAGCGCTGCGCGAGCCGGCGACGGTCGGCGTCTGGTGCCAGCGCCTGCGCCAGCTGCTGGCCGATTTTTTCATTGCCGATGGCAGCGGCGATGGTGATGGCGGCGACGCCTTCACCCTGTTGCAACTCGACAGCGCACTCGAGCACTGGCAGGAAGCCTGCGACGAGGCGGCGCTGCGCGAAGCGCTGCCCTTGTCGGTGGTCGGCGAATACTGGCTGAGCCGGCTCGACGAGGGCGGTCTGTCGCAGCGCTTCTTCGGCGGCGTGGTTACCTTCGCCACGCTGATGCCGATGCGCGCCATCCCCTTCCGGCGCGTCTGCCTGCTCGGCATGAACGATGGCGACTACCCGCGCGGCCGCATGCCGATGGATTTCGACCTGATGGCCCACGATTACCGGCCGGGAGATCGTTCGCGGCGCGAGGACGATCGCTACCTGTTTCTCGAAGCGCTGTTGTCGGCACGCGAATGCCTGCACATCTCCTGGGTCGGCCGCAGCATCAACGACAACAGCCTGCGGCCGCCGTCGGTACTGGTCGGGCAGTTGCGCGATCACCTCGCTGCCGGCTGGCAGCTTGCCGGCGCGGCGGGTGATTCCCTGCTCGACGCGCTGACCGTCGAGCATCGGCTGCAGGCTTTCAGTCTCGAGTATTTCCCGCCGCAGCCGCAACAGTCCGCGCTGTTCACCTACGCGCATGAGTGGCGGCCGGACGCCACTGCGGGCGCCGCGCCGCTGCCCGACGCACACGGCCTGCTGCCAGCGCTGCAGCGCGACGAGCCGCTGACGCTGCAGGAACTCGGCGACTTTCTCAAGCAGCCGGTGCGCGCGTTCTTTCGCCAGCGTCTGGGCGTCGCCTTCGAGCGTGATGACCCGGCCAGCGAAGATCAGGAAGCGTTCGACCTCGACGGCCTGGGCCGCTGGCAGGTGCAGGACGAGCTGATCCAGGTACAGGCCAGGGCCGTCGCGCAGGGGCTGGACCTCGTCGCCGCGCGCGAGTTGTGGCTGGTACGCCTGGCGAGCATCCGGCGCCGCGGCGAGTTGCCCGGCGGCGGCTTCGGCGACGCCCTGGCGGACGAGCTGCTGGCGCCGATGGACGAGCTCTTCGCGCGCTACCAGGACGCGCTTGCGCGCTGGCCGCTGGCGCTCGAGGGCGAGCAGGAGATTCGCTTCCAGGCCGAGGTCGAAGGGCAGCCGCTGGAACTCGCCGATTGGCTCGGCGGCATGCGCAGCAATGGCGCCGGGGAGCGTGGCCGGGTGGTGCTGGAGAGCAGCGACCTGGTCAGGAACAGGCACTACCGGGGCGACAGGCTGATTCGCCACTGGGTCAGACACCTGGCATTGCAGCTGGCCGGTGGGCCGTTGACGACACTGGTCCTCAGCAAGGTGGGCGATGTCGAGCTGCCGGCCCTCGAGCCGGCGCAGGCCGCGTCGCATCTGAATGCGCTGCTGGCGGCATGGCAACGGGGAATGCGCGGCCCTCTGCCGCTGGCGGCGCGGACCGCGTTCGAGTTCCTGAGGGAGGGAATCGACAAGGCCTGCGAGACCTACGAAGGCACATCCTGGCAGCCGATTGGCGAGCGCCAGACCGACGCCTGTCTGCTGCGCGCCTATCCGGACTTTGCCGCCCTGACCGGGAGCGGCGAGTTTGCCAGACTGGCCGGGATGCTGCTGGGTCCGCTGCTCGAAGCGATTCCGGCGCGCGACAGGCCGGCCCGGTCCGGCAAGACCGCAGGAGAAGCGGCATGAACCAGGCACCGCCTGCGGCCGTCGCCAGCACGCTGCCGGCGCCGCTGGATACCTTGCGCTTTCCACTGCACGGCAGCCACCTCATCGAGGCCAGCGCCGGCACCGGCAAGACGTTCACCATCGCTGCGCTGTACGTTCGCCTGGTGCTCGGGCATGGCGGCGCAGACGCCTACGGACGCGCCCTGACACCGGGCGAGATTCTCGTCGTCACCTTCACCGATGCGGCGACCCAGGAGTTGCGCGACCGCATTCGCAGCCGTCTGGCGGTGGCGGCGGACGCCTTCCGTGTCGATCCGGGAAGCATCGGCAGCGCGTCGCCCGGTCAGGATCCCTGGCACGGGCTGCGCGCGGAATACCCGCCCGAGCAGTGGCCAGTCTGCGCCCGCAAGCTGCAACTGGCCGCCGAAGCGATGGACGAGGCAGCCGTGTCGACCATTCACAGCTGGTGCAACCGCATGCTGCGCGAACATGCCTTCGACAGCGACAGCCTGTTCACCCAGGAACTGGAGACCGACCAGCGCGAGTTGCTCTCGGAAGTGGTGCGCGACTACTGGCGCAGCTTCATGGTCGCGCTGGACGCCGACGCGGTCGCCGAGGTGCGCCAGTGGTGGTCCGGCCCGGCAGCGCTTCAAGTCAGTATTGGCGGCCTTCTCGAGCATGCCGGTCTGCTGCCTGCCGCGCTGCGCGCACCGGCAGAAGCGCTGCGCGAAGCACTCGCCGACAGGCAGCAGCGACTGGCCGAGATCAAGGCGCCCTGGTCGGCGTGGGTCGATGAACTGCAGACCTTGCTCGACACGGCGCGCGACAAGAAGCAGTTGAATGGCAGCAAGTTGAAGAAGAACAACTACGACGCCTGGCTGCAGTGCTTGGCACGGTGGCGCGACGACCGCGGGAGCGTGAACCCGGGCCTCACCGAAGCCGCAACGCGGCGCCTGACGCCAGACGGCATGGCCGAAGCGTGGAATGGCGCCGCCGCCCCGCGACACCCCGCACTCGACGCCATTGCGGCGCTCGCTGGCCAGCTGGCGGCGCTTCCCGACGCCCGCCAGGAACTGCTGTGTCACGCTGCACGCTGGGTCGCGGCGCGTTTCGCGGCCGAGCAGGCGCGCTGCGCGCAGATCGGTTTCAATGACCTGCTGACCCGGCTCGACGCCGCTCTGCAGGGCGCCAACGGCGGCCGGCTGGCCGACATCATCCGGCGCCAGTTCCCTGCCGCCCTGATCGACGAATTCCAGGACACCGACCCGGTGCAGTACCGTATCTTCGATGCCGTCTATCGCGTCGCGGAGAATGCTCCGGATACCGCGCTGATCCTGATCGGCGACCCCAAGCAGGCGATCTACGCCTTTCGCGGTGCCGACATCCACACCTATCTGGCTGCCAGACGCGCCTGTGGCGGGCGGCTGCATACGCTGCGGACGAACTTTCGCTCGACCGCCGCCATGGTGGCGGCGACCAATCACTGCTTTGCCGTCGCCGAAGCGCGCACGAACGGCGAGGGGGCTTTTCTCTTCCGCAGCGACACCGACAACCCGGTGCCCTTCGTCGCCGTTGCCGCCGCGGGGCGACAGGACGAGTTGCAGGCAGCAGGCCGGCGCCTGCCGGCACTCACCGCCTGGTGGCTGCCGGCGGGCGCCGACGGCAAGTCCCTGAGCAGGGACGCGTACTTCGAGCAGATGGCTGCCGCCTGTGCCAGTGAGATGGTGCGCCTGCTCAATCTCGGCCAGGCCGGCCAGGCCGGCTTCGCGGGCAGGACGGGGTCGCAACCGCTGCGGCCCGCGGACATGGCGGTGCTGGTCAACAACCGCAGGGAGGCCGATGCCATCCGCGGCGCCCTGGCGCAACGCGGCGTGCGCAGCGTCTATCTGTCGGACAAGGACTCCGTCTTCGAGAGCGCCGAGGCAGTCGAGTTGCAGCACTGGCTCGCCGCCTGTGCCGAACCCGACGACGCGCGCCTGCTGCGCGCCGCACTGGCCACTGCCACCCTGGATCTGAGCTGGCGGGAACTCGATGGCCTGAACCATGACGAGCTCGCCTGGGAGGCGCGCGTCCTGCAGTTTCGTGCCTACCGTGACTGCTGGCGTCGCCAGGGCGTGCTGCCCATGCTGCGCCGGCTGCTCAATGATTTCGAGCTTCCGGCGCGGCTGCTCGGCCAGGGCAGGGCGCTCGAAGAACGCAAGGGGGCTGCGCGCAGCGGCGAACGTATCCTGACCAATGTCCTGCATCTCTCCGAACTGCTGCAGCAGGCGAGCACGCTGCTCGACGGCGAGCACGCGCTGATCCGCTACCTGGCCGAACAGCAGCAGGATGCCGCGAGCAATGGCCGGGACGCACGCCAGCTGCGCCTGGAGAGCGACGCCGACCTGGTGCAGGTGGTCACCGTGCACAAGTCGAAAGGGCTGGAGTATCCGCTGGTCTTCCTGCCGTTTGCCTGCAACTTCCGACCGAGCAAGGGCAGCGATCTGCCGCTGAAATGGCACGACGAACAGGGTGCGCTGCAGCTCTCGCTCGCCGCAGACCCCGCCATCCTCGAGCGGGCGGATGGCGAGCGCCTCGGCGAAGACCTGCGCAAGCTCTACGTCGCCCTGACGCGCGCGCGCTATGCGACCTGGGTGGGGTGCGCGCCGCTCAAGGATCTGGAACGTAGCGCCTTCGCCTACCTGCTTGGCGGTGGGCGGGCGATCGAAGCCACCGCCCTGGCAGCGGTGCTGGACGCCTGGCGCGATGGCTGTCCGGACGTGCTCGTCGCGCCGGCGCCGGCGCCCGCTGGCGAGCGCTTCGAGGCGCGCGCGCCGAGCATTGCTGCCGGCGTGGCAAGAACATCGCAGCGCGTCGTCCGCGAGCATTGGTGGATTGCCAGCTATTCGGCCTTGCAGACCGATGCGGCGGGTGTTGGCGTAGCGGCCGTCTCGGCCACCATGGCGGCCGAGACGCCGAGCGAAGAGGTCTTCCAGGAGACGCTGGCGGCGCAGAAGGCGGTGCCCGAAGCAGACCGGCTGCCCCCAGCTCCACGCACAGGCGCCTCGCTGGCGGCGGCCCGCATCGGCTCCTTGCACGAATTTCCACGCGGCGCCGAAGCGGGGACTTTCCTGCACGACCTGCTCGAAGCGGTGGCCAGGCAGGGCTTCGGCGCAGGCGCTGGCGATCAGCTGCTGCAGCGAGACATGATCGCGCGCCGGTGCCAGGCGCGCGGCTGGGTACACTGGATCGAGCCACTGAGCGCCTGGCTGCAGCATTTCCTGCGCACGCCACTGCGGCTTTCGCTGCCCGGCGCGCCGCAGGTCGCGCCGCGTCTGTGCGAACTGGCTGCGGCGATGCCCGAGATGGAGTTCTGGCTGGCCGTGCACGGCGCAGACAGTACGTGTATCGACGCGCTGGTCTGCCAGCACACGCTCGACGGGGCGGCGCGCCCCGCGCTGCGGCCGGCGCAGTTGAACGGCATGCTCAAGGGCTTCATCGATCTCGTCTTCGAGTACCAGGGGCGCTACTACATCGCCGACTACAAGTCGAACCGGCTGGGCCCCGACGATGCCGCCTACACTTCGGAGGCCATGCGCACCGCGGTTCTGCACGCGCGCTACGAACTGCAGTACGTGCTCTATCTGCTCGCCCTGCATCGCCTGCTCAAGTCGCGCCTGCCCGGTTACGACTACGACCGCCACGTTGGCGGTGCAATCTACATTTTCCTGCGCGGGGTTTTCGGCGCCAGTCAGGGGCTGCACGTCGAGCGACCACCGCGCGCCTTGATCGAGGCACTCGATGCGCTGTTTGCGCGCCGCGGCGGCGGTGAAATGACAGGCGAGCAGCGATGAATGCCCAAGATTTCGACGCCCGCGAGACGATGCAGGCCCTGCTGGCACGCTGGACGGAGCGGCAATGGCTGCGTCCGCTGGACTGGGCGTTTGCCGACTTCCTGTGCCGGGAAGTCCCCGACGCACCGCCGTTCCTGATTCTCGCCGCCGCCCTGGCCAGCCACCAGGTCGGGCGCGGCCATGCCTGCCTGGATATGGAGGCGACGCTGAAAGCGCCGGCTTTCGCGCTGTCGCTGCCACCCGAGGGCGCGGCGGCGGGCGCGACTGCGGCTGACGAGGGCGATCCACCACCGCTGCCCGGCGAAGTCCTCGATGGCCTGAGCCTGAGCCAGTGGCGGCAGGCGCTCACGCATCCGCGGCTGGTCGGCGCCGGCAGCGGCAACACGCCGCTGGTACGCATTGGTGCGCGCCTTTACCTGCGCCGCTACTGGCAGTACGAGCAGGACGTGCGTGCCGAGATCCAGCGCCGTCTGGCGATGTCGACCCGTTTGCAGGCAGCGCTGCCGGTCGCCGCGATGCGCCAGACCCTCGATGCCCTGTTTCCGCCAGCAACGGCCGCCGTCGGCTCCGCCGACTGGCAGAAGATCGCCTGTGCTCTGGCCGCGCGCAGCGGCTTCAGCATCGTCACCGGCGGCCCCGGTACCGGCAAGACGACGACGGTCGTCAGCCTGCTGGCACTGCTGCAGGCACTGGCGCTCGGCGCCCCGCTCCCCGGAAAGCCGGCGCGACCCCTGCGCATCCGCCTGGCGGCGCCTACCGGCAAGGCCGCCGCCCGCCTCAACGCGTCGATCGCCAATGCCGTGGCCCGCCTGCCGCTGGCCGCGCTTCCGCAAGGAGAGGCGGTACGCGCTGCCATCCCGGTTACCGTGAGCACCCTGCATCGCCTGCTCGGCAGCCGGTCCGAGAGCCGCCGCTTTCGCCACCATGCCGGCAATCCGCTGGCACTCGACCTGCTGGTGATCGACGAAGCGTCGATGGTCGACCTGGAGATGATGGCCGCCGTGCTCGCCGCGCTGCCCGCTTCGGCGCGGCTGATCCTGCTCGGTGACAAGGATCAGCTGGCCTCGGTCGAGGCCGGCGCGGTGCTCGGCGAATTGTGCCAGCGTGCCCGCGACGGCCACTATACGCCGGCGACCCGAGACTGGTTGGAGGAGGCCAGTGGCGAATGCCTGGCGCCGGTCCTGCTTGATGCCGCCGGCAGCGCACTCGACCAGGCGGTGGTGACGCTTCGTCACAGCCACCGCTTTTCCTCGGGCAGTGGCATCGGCCAGCTGGCCGATGCGGTAAACGCCGGTGACAGCGCGAGACTGAGGCAGATCTGGCAGCAGGCGCACGCTGACCTCGCCCTGCTGCCGCTTGCCGCCGGCGACGAGGCGGACTTCCGGGCGCTGATCGTCGATGGTGGCCTGGCAGCCGGGCCTGCCGCCAAAGCGTCAGGCGTACAGCGCAAGGGCTATCGGCATTATCTGGAGACCCTGCAACAGCAGCAGCCGGCGCTGGACGCCGGCAAGGAAGCGTTCGACGAATGGGCGAGGACGGTGTTGCACGCGCACGGCGAGTTCCAGGTGCTGTGCGCGCTGCGTCGCGGCCCCTGGGGTGTCGCGGGACTCAACCAGCGGATTGCCCGGGTCTTGCGTGAAAACGGCCTTATTCAGGCGAGTGACGGCTGGTATCCCGGTCGCCCGGTGCTGGTCACGCGCAACGACTATGGCCTGGGACTGATGAACGGCGACATCGGCATTACCCTGGCGCTGCCCGGCGCAAGCGATCCGGACTGGACGCCGCGCGTCGCCTTTCCCGCCGGCGACGCCGGCCAGGGAATCAGGTGGGTCCTGCCGAGCCGGCTGCAGGCCGTGGAAACGGCCTACGCGCTCACCGTGCACAAATCACAGGGCTCGGAATTTGCCCACGCCGCGCTGCTCCTGCCCGAAGCGCTCAGCCCCATCCTTACCCGCGAACTGCTGTACACCGGCATCACCCGTGCCCGCGCCTTGCTGACCGTGGCCACGCCGGGTACGCAGCGGCTCCTGGAAGAGGCCGCGCAAAGGCCGGTCCTGCGTGCGAGTGGTTTGCTGGCGGAGGGCGGGTGGCGTTGATTTCCGAGGTCGCGCCCGGGTAATTCGCGATCGCGCGATCAAGGCGTGCAGGCTCGCGCCTGGCCCGTGCCGCCGGCCAGTCTGCAGGATGCGGACGCCACCCGGAATCGCGGCTGCCCGAGTGGCCGCCAGGAATCGTGAAATAAACTGTCTTGCGTGTCCGGCCAACCGCTCTCTCGCGCGTTAAGTGCCCATCCGTGCCTGTTCGTCCTTGTCGATGGCGAGCTTTTTGAGACCCGAAGTCATGTCCTTGCCAGTTGCCCTGTCGTGCCCCGGTTTACGCGCTGCCCTGCGCCGCGGCCTTCTCCTGCCTCTGCTGCTGCTCTCGCTGCTATTGGCCGCGCCGGCGTCGGCCGACCCGGCAGGCCGCGTCGGGCGTATCGCCTGGTTGTCGGGCTCTGTTCATCTGCATCGTGCGGACAGTGGCCAATCGACCAACGCCTTGCTCAACTGGCCAGTTACCAGCGGCGACATCCTGTCTACCGCGGCCGGTGCGCGCAGCGAGATCCAGCTCGGGTCGACTTCAGTGCAGCTCGATTCGGGCAGCATCCTGGAGTTTGTCGTGGTCGACGATCAGCTTGTCCGCCTGCACCTGGTCGCTGGTAGCGTGATGCTTCGCCTGCGGTCACCGGGCGCGGCCGCTGAAGTGCAGATGATCACCCGCGACGGCAGCTTCAGTTTTGCCGACGCGGGCAGCTACCGGTTCGATGCCCAGCCCGCGACCACCGTGGCGGCCGTTCATGCCGGCAGCCTGCGTTTCCTGGCCGATGACCGTGTGCTCGAACTGCGCGCTGGTCAGCGTGCCCGGATCTGGAACGATGGGCGGACCGGCTATCAGATCTCGGTGCCGGTGGAGGACCCGTTCTTCCTCTGGAGCGCCGGGCGCGACCAGCAGCCTGCCAGCGTGGCGTACGAGCGCTACGTATCGCCCGAAATGACCGGCGCGGCAGACCTCGACGCGTACGGGCGCTGGCGCGACAGTCCCGAGTACGGCGCTGTCTGGTTCCCGCAGGCCGTCTCTGCCGATTGGGCTCCCTATCGGAGCGGTCGCTGGGTGTGGGTCGCCCCCTGGGGCTGGACCTGGGTCGGCGACGAGCCCTGGGGTTTCGCGCCGTTCCACTACGGCCGCTGGGTGTTCGATGGAGGTGCCTGGGGTTGGGTTCCCGGCAAGCGTGTCGCGCGGCCGGTGTACGCGCCGGCGCTGGTCGCCTGGGTCGGGTCGCCGGGCAGCGGTGTCGCGGTGCAGGTCGGTACGCCCCCCGCTGTCGGTTGGTTCCCACTCGCGCCTCGCGAAGTCTATGTGCCGCCCTACCGGTCCAGCGCCAACTATGTCCGCCAGGTCAACCTTACCCATGTCACCCAGATCAACAACATCACGACGATCAGCAGCAATCCGCAAGCGGCGGTCGAGCGCATTCCCTACGCTCATCGGAGAATGCCGCGAGCGGTGACCATGGTTCCGGCCGATGTGGTCGCCCAGCAGCGGCCGATCGATCGCGCTGTGATGTTGCCGCACGACGGCAAGCCGCTTGGCACCCAGCCGCTGCAGGTGCAGGCACCGGTTGCGGTGCAGCCCCTGGAAGCCGGGCGTGGCCGCGAAGGGCGTCGGCTGTCCGCGCCGGATGGCCGTGAGCGCGATGCGGCTGCGGGAAGAGGAGATGGCACATCCGGCGGCCGTGCCAGCCAGTCCAGTCAGCTTCCGCCGGCCAGTCCGACAGGCGTGCCGATCAGCCAGCCTCGCCCGGCCCCCGCCCCGGCGCTGGTGCCTGCAACGACGCCCGTGCCGCCAGCTGCGACTGCACCCGTAACGGCACCCGCAGTTCTGCCAGCGCCTGCAGATGCGCCAGCACGGCAGCCGGAAGCAGTGCCGTTGGCCGGTTCTCCGTCATCGCCGCACGGTGCCGAGCAGCGTCCCGAAGCAGGGCGGGCTTCGCAGCGTGCGCCGCTCGAGCGGGAGGGAGGTCGGGTCACGCACGGTGGACAGTCGGGCGGGCGTGGCGAGCAGCAGCGGCAGAGTCCCTTGCCGGCCGCAGTCCCGCCAATGGACGCCAGGTCATCGGCAGTGCCGGTTGCGCCATTGGCTGTGCCGACGCCAGCGGGGACCCAGGGCAGGGCAGCCGCCAGTCAGGCCGGTGCTCCGGCACCCGCGCATGTGCCGGAAGCGCGACCCGCAGTTCTACCTGGCCCGGCGGGCAGCGGTGAGCCGCGTTTGCCGAGCCCGGTCGTTGAAGCGGGGGTTGCGAGCGATGCGCGAGTACCGCCGGCACCCGCGCTGCCGGTTCCCACACCGGCGTCGCAACGCACAGTGCCGACGCCGTCATCGTTGGCGTCGCCTGGCGCCGCCGCCACGGCAGGGCCGCCTGATCGCCTGCCCGCGGCGAATGCCGGGCGCGGAACGCAAAACGCTGAGCGATCGGTCACGGCAGTCGAGCGGTCGCTCAGCGGCGCGGCTTTGCCGAGACCCGACGAGCGTGGCATGCCGACGACGCCGCCCGTACCGGCCTCACCGCGGTCGCCGACCCTGCAGAGAACTCCTGAACGGCCGGCTATGGTCGTGCCTGCCCCGCCACAAGCGCAAGCGCAGCCACAACCGCAGGCCCAACAACCGCAGCCGCAGCCGCAGCAGCAGCCGCAGCAGCAGGCCCAACCGCAGCAGCAGCCGCAGCAGCAGCAGCAGCAGCAGGCCCAACCGCAGCCGCAGCCGCACCCGCCAGCGCGTGGCCCGGAAAGCCTTGGCATCCGCGTCGAGCCGCGTCGAGCCGATGACATTTCGCGTCGCGACGAGGCGTTCCCCCGGCAAAGGCGACCCGAAGCGCCAGTTGATGCGCGCCCCTTGGCGATGCCGCAGCAGTACCCAGCGGCAGCCCCCGGAGATGCGAGCCGGCCGACGCCCGGTGAACGCCAGTCGCGGCCTGAACGCCGCCGCGAGGCGGACGGGCAGCGCGAGGGGCGCGGAGGTGGACGCAGCGATCAGTTGCCGCGTGGGCCGGACGGCTGAGAGGCGGCACGGAGACAGGGGCGCGGAACGCGGCGGCAGCAGGGTCTGTCGAGCTTTTGGCGTCATCGCGCCAACCAGCAAAGCCGAAGTCTGACCATCGATTCCGGAAGCGATAAAGGCGCGTCAGCGCACGCAGCCACGAAGCAGAGGCGTTGGCGCACTTTTCGTGACTGAACTGCGAGTGTGTTAGGCTGCCCCACGCAAAGGGGAAATAAAGCGAGGAAGAGCAGATTCAACGGCGGCAGATTCAACGGCGAGCAGATCCTGGTGCGCTACGCGCCGCCGAGACGACCGGCGTGACAGCGGTCACAGGTAGGTCTGGTGCCTCGCAGCAACTGGTTCAGCATAGGCGCGCGCCGTTCGCCAAGCTGGCGACGTCGGATGTCCGCGAGTTCAAGCGGCTGACGAGCAAGCGAACGCGACTTGAGACGCTGCTGGCGGTGCGGGATCCGAGGATCCTGGCAATGAAAGAGATCCGTTCAGGAAAGTGGCTGCCCCCCGCTTGGGCGGGTGGCGGGGCGCTGTCCGATCGACCGGGGACCGACCCGGAGCCAACCACGGTCTGCCCGGCTGTGCCCGACCCCCAGATCACGTATCCACGACAGGTTTCGTTGACAGAGGAAAGGAGGGTTGCCGTTCCTGGAGCTTGAACATGCGAAGTGCCTTGGCGAAGACAGTCAGCCACCGGCGGGCCAGGGGTGCGATTTCGGGAACGGAATTCCAGACGCCATGGCCTCATGTTCATCTGCCTATCAGTAGCAAGGTATCAAGCGATGCGGTTTCTGTGGCAATTTCATTATCTGGCTCAAGAGGGCTGGAGAAAATTTGCGTGCATTGATCGGATAAAAACGAAGAACTTCCTTAAAGGATAAATCTATGCAGTTTTATGGAAAACCGAACAAAGCCGCTGCTGTATTCGTGATTCTGTTGGCAACGATCGCTACTCGGGCAGAGGCGGATCCGGCCGCGGTATGGATAAAGAACCCGTCCAATGTTGATGTCAGGCTCAGTGTCAGGAACGCGAATGGTGATTACCAGGGACCGATCGGCGAAAACGTCCTGCTAATCCCGGCCAACGGTGAGGCTCTCCGACGGTCCGGTCGGGATTCGTCCGGGGGGGGCAAGGTCGGGACGGCGAATTACTATTTCGATCCTTCACCGGTCGGTACCCACGCGGAGGTTCAGGTTCACGGCGGGAATGGTTACGTGTTTGTCGAACAGCATTCCAACAGATATCCGGGGGTGTTCATATCAAAGGACGTAGGAGCCCCACAGAACCCTCATCCAGGTGAGAATACCTATGTGTTGGCAAAAGAACCAGCAAAGCGTCCGACCACGGCGGGGTGGCAGATTTTCTGTAACATCGGCACCTGCCTGGAGAAGAAGCGTGAAGTCGAGACGCTGGCCGAGCGCAGGAGACAATCTGTTCGTTCGCAAAGCGACGAGGTTAGAGAAAAACGGGAGATCTGCTCGAAGGTCGGCGGCAAGGGAACCGTTTACAGTGCCGAGGTAAATGGTTGCATGTCTAGAGAAGGGATTCACAGAACGGACATCAACCTGGAGCAGGAAATGCGGGACAACTTGAATGTGACAGAACGGGAATCCTTTTCCCTGGATCCGGCGAAAATGAAAAATGAGGGGGTTGCCTATGTATGGACTTATGTTATTGATGCGAACCCGGGGAACGGGTGGACAAACCAGCTCTACGTGGGAGAGAAACGCACGGGCGAATTGACCTGCCCAAGAGGCACGAAGAAGCCAACCTACGCACCAGGGTCGCCCGAAAACGATAGCGATAGCTGCGCGAGAGTAGCGGCGGACTAGAGCGACGGACTGGCGCTTTTGAAGAAGTGGCATGTCGGCAATTTCTTCATTGGCGTACCGAGTGTGTCGCCATGCGTGTATTGATCGCTGCTCACCCGGACGTGCGGGCCTGCTATCGGTGCGGTGGCAGCGGAGTCGATGCGCAAGGGGTTTTTCAGGAAACCGGGCTTTCAGGTTGTTACGGGATTTGACCGAAAGAGCTGTGCAAGAGTGCTGCGTCGCAGCGCGTTGCAAGAGATAAGACAATGGAGGCAAGGGATGAAGGAAGTTCAACGTGAAGTGGGTATGGTCAAATCGGCCTTGATTTGTTTCGCAGCGATGGCGGTTCTGTCCAGCCATGCGGTCGCCCAGCAGGACGACGAATTGCCGCCACCTGAACAGATGAGAGCGGAAGCAGAGTTTTCATTGATGAAGGTCTTTCAGCAGTTGGAGAAAGACAAGATAAGGGACGTCAACCCCAAAGAAAAGAAAAGGGATCGCAAGGATACGGTTGGCAGATACACAACAAACCGGGACTTTCAGAAAGCACTCGGCTGGATGAAGGAGTTGGAAACGGCTGGCCAAATCTCCTTCAGCAAAGGTTCAGAAAAGCCATCGGTCAGTGACGTCATCAGCGACATGAAGAGCTACAAGTTCGTTTCGTCTGAATGCAGCAAGATCTTTGTATATCAAATAGTGCATGCCTACAATCAACAGCTGGACCTGTATTTTGACAAGGACAGTGGGAAGATAGCCAAGATCGCCAAGTTGCTGGCGCGCGCATACAACAATCTCGCGGACATGGAAAGCGGAGACACTGGCTATTTTTCGCGCTATCGCACTCAGGAGGCAAACGAGTGGAGGCGAATGCTGGAAAACGCAGCGGATTATTACAAGCTTTATTGCAAGGTCGAGTGACGACTGCTTGTGGTTTCGTTGGGCTGAGGTGCAGCGGTCGCCGCCCGATCCTGACTTCTTCACCCCTGCGGAGACGCAGGGGTCGGATCGCTTCGACGCGCTGATCCGTTCCTTGAACCCCGTGCGTCCGTCGGGAAGCGTCTCGATGGGCGTGCGACCGCCATGTGTCCTGCCCCGACAGGTTCCCGTTCATGGTGACGAGTCGCTCCTGCGCGAGCTGGCAAGAACGAGATGACCGACAGCCATCTTTCCGCCTTCAGCGGCGAGTTCCATCGCAAACATGCCGATCTTCTTTGCGAGAGTTACGAAAGGCTTACCGGCAAACGGCTTCCGGGCCTTGCGGCGGACCCAACTGCGCTCGTCTTGTTCGATGCCCCATTTGCGCTGGTTTCGCACGGCACCGAGGATGATCCCGTTTTCAACTTCGCGAATCGAACCGCGCTCGATCTGTTTGAAATGAGTTGGGACGAGTTCACCGCGCTGCCATCCAGGAAATCCGCGGAACCCGTAAACCGGGAGGAGCGCGCCCGACTGCTGGCGCGGGTGACCCGGGATGGTTACATCGATGATTACTCCGGGGTGCGGATTTCGTCCTCAGGGAGGCGGTTCCTGATCGAGAATGCGGTGGTCTGGAACCTGATCGACGGTCGCGGGGTATATCATGGCCAGGCCGCCGTCTTTGACAGGTGGTCCTACCTGTAGGACTTGTCCGGCGGCTGGCCTTTCGCGTGCACGGGTTTTGGACGAATCGCCGCTATCTGGTATGTTCGCACCGATGCAGACAATCATCTCCGTATCCGGGCTTTCCAAGACCTACGACTCGCGCTTCCAGGCGCTCAAACGCATCGACCTGGACATCCGCCGTGGCGAAATCTTCGCCCTGCTCGGCCCCAACGGCGCGGGAAAGACGACGCTGATCAGCATCATCTGCGGGATCGTCAAGGCCAGCGAAGGCAGCGTTCGCGTGGCTGGCCACGACATCGTCGCCGACTATCGCGCCGCCCGCGCCATGATCGGTCTGGTGCCGCAGGAACTGACCACCGATGCCTTCGAATCGGTGTGGGCGACGGTCTCGTTCAGCCGCGGCCTGTTCGGCAGGCCGGCGAATCCGGCCCACATCGAAAGGGTGCTGCGCGATCTGTCGCTGTGGGACAAACGGGACAGCAAGATCATCACCCTGTCGGGCGGCATGAAGCGCCGCCTGCTGATCGCCAAGGCGCTGTCGCACGAACCGGAGATTCTCTTCCTCGACGAGCCGACGGCAGGTGTCGATGTGAACCTGCGGCGCGACATGTGGCAACTGGTGCGCTCGTTGCAGGCTACCGGCGTGACCATCATCCTGACCACCCACTATATCGACGAGGCCGAAGAGATGGCCGACCGCATCGGGGTGATCAGCAAGGGCGAGATCATCCTGGTCGACGACAAGGTCGAACTGATGCGCAAGCTGGGCAAGAAACAGATGACGCTGCAGTTGCAGACCGCCCTGGACCGGATCCCGCCGGCGCTCGCCGCGTACCAGCTCGAGCTGGCGAGCGACGGCAACGAGCTGATCTACACCTTCGACGCGCAAGGCGAGCGCAGCGGCATCGTCGCACTGCTCAGGGATCTCAATGACGCGGCGATTGCCTTCAAGGACCTGCACACGACGCAGAGTTCGCTGGAGGATATCTTCGTCAGCCTGGTGAAGGACGCAAAATGAACTGGCACGCCATGCGCGCGATCTACCTTTTCGAGATGGCGCGTACCCGCCGCACGCTGCTGCAGAGCGTCATTTCGCCGGTGATTTCGACCTCCCTGTATTTCGTCGTCTTCGGCGCAGCCATCGGCTCGCGCATCGACGAGATCGAAGGCATCAGCTATGGTGCCTTCATCGTGCCCGGGCTGATCATGCTGTCGCTGCTGACACAGAGCGTTTCCAACGCCTCCTTCGGCATCTATTTTCCGAAGTTCACGGGCACCATCTACGAGCTGTTGTCGGCGCCGGTTTCCTATCTCGAAATCGCGGCCAGCTATGTCGGCGCGGCGGCAACGAAGTCGATGATCCTCGGCCTGATCATCCTGGCGACGGCGGGCCTGTTCGTGCCGCTGCAGGTCGCGCATCCTGTCTGGATGCTGCTCTTCCTCGTGCTGACGGCGGTGACCTTCAGCCTCTTCGGTTTCATCATCGGCATCTGGGCCGACAATTTCGAGAAGCTGCAACTTGTGCCGCTGCTGATCATCACGCCGCTGACCTTCCTCGGCGGCAGCTTCTATTCGATCAACATGCTGCCGCCGATCTGGCAGACGATCACCCTCTTCAACCCCGTGGTCTATCTGGTCAGCGGCTTCCGCTGGAGCTTCTATGACGTCGCCGACGTCAGCGTCGGCATCAGCCTGTTCATGACCGTGCTGTTCCTGGCGGTATTCCTGGCCGTCGTGGGGTGGATCTTCAAGTCCGGATATCGGCTGAAGACCTAGCCGGGAGCGTCGGTGGCAGGGACAGCGGTGTGCACCAGCATGTGATCTTCGCAAGGCGGAAGCGGCCCGCTGCCGACAGCCGCGCGACAACGGGCAACGACGCGCTCCCGCTGCTGTTCGACGGAGGGCACGGCCGGCGGGGCTTCATTGGTTCGCGGGAAGCTCGCGGAAGATCCTGTCGGCACGGCTGTACTCGTGTGTCGTCCAGCGTCCAGGTTCGGCCCGTCGCAGTCCGGGCAGCGACCAATTTATCTGCCGCACCTGTGCGGTCTGGGCGGCCGGGGTCATTTCTGCCAGCAGACCTTGTGTGGTTCGTTCCAGTGCGAGTGCAAGCTCGCGCAACTCGTCGACATAGTCGTTGAACAGGCGGTGGTAGCCCTGGACGTCATCCGGTTCCGGGTCTTGTGCTCGGGTACGCTGCCATTGAACAACGAGCGCATGCTGGCGCATGCGGCCCAGCGTGTTAGCCAGGGTTCTCGCATGGCTTTCCATGCTGCCGAGTGTTCGCACCAGTTCGTCTTGCTCGGCTTGCAGCGCTGCGTCAGCCATCGTCTCGCCCTGCTCGATCTCGATCAGTGCGAGACGTGGCACGGTGATGCCCGCGGCGTCGCCCGAGACCGCCGCCGGACCGCCCAGAACCTGCTGCCCGGCGGCACGCAGCCGGGTCACGATCTCCCTGGCGCGGGCGGCGATTTCGGCACGAAGCGCGACATTGATTCGGCGCAGTGCCGGTTCGACCAGCAATGATGCAAGCGTGCCGAGGAGCATCTTGTCGGTAGGCAGGCTGCCGCCGAGGCGTGCAAGTGGCGCCAGATCCTGACGCAAGCCCGGGTCATCGAGCTGGCGCACATAGAGTGCGATTACCATCGAGCCCAGCTCCTTGTAGAGGGACAGGCGCGTGACCGGTACCTTGTTCCGAAGATCGCAGAGCGCGGCCGCCAGCAGGCTTTGCATTGCTGACTGATTGAGAACATGGTTGAGAAGTTGCGTCGCAACCCCGGCCGCGGCTTGCAAGGCGGCGCCGCTCATCCACGTCAGCGCGCGCCGGATCCCCTCCGAAACCACCGCTTCAAGGCCGGCCGCAAGGATGTCGCTGCCCCGTTGCACCGAAGTCAGTTGCCAGCGACGCAAGCGCCGTATGGCTTCGACGTCAGCCTCGCTCAAGCCGTCACCGGGGCTGGCCATGAAGTCACTCTGACGGTACGAGCTATCGAGTTCAGCATTGACCTGGACCAGGGCCTGGCCCACAGCATCGGCAAAAACGAGACTCATCTGCACCCCGACCTTCATGCCTTTCACAAGGGGGATATTGTCGGTGGTGGCCTCTGCGGCCTTGAGAGTCGCTTCCCTGATCGACGCGACCACGGCGCTCTGCAGGTCGGCTGGTGGTGATTGCCGCCACGATCCAATCCCGTCCGCAATGGCCTCGAGCATGGATCGTGAGCTCTGCCACAGCTGGTTGGTGGTGCTGGTGCCATCGCCCGTGTTGTTGCCCAGGCCGCTCAAGCCACGTATTTGCGTGGGAGCGACTCGGTCGCTCTGGCCATCGGCGCCGGAAGGCAATGCGCCTAGCGCTGCTTCGCGGACCGATTTTTCAAGCATGGAGCGCACGCCGCCGCCACCCATGATCGCTTCATCCGTTGCTTTTTGCTCAAAGGATTCCACGCCGGCCGCGCCGGAGCTCGAGGATCCCGGATAAGTCAGCCATTCGTCAGCCGGGTCGCCTCCAGCACCTGTGGTGCGTGTCGTGCCGGGCGGCAAGGTGTCTGTTGCTCGCCGCTGGTCCATGGATCGGCCCTGATTGATCAATGCGCCGGCGTTGGTTGGGGTACTGGCGATCCCGGGTTTGGCACTCCCGGCCAGCGCTGCTGCTGCGCCGCCGCCCGCTCCGCCCAGTGCTCCACTGGCGACCTGGGCGATCAGCTTCATGAACTCGGTGAGCTGTGTCGCGGCCACTTGCTGCGCTTGTCCGGCGGCGCCTGTTGCCCCTGCGGCGCCTGACTGTGCGGCCTGCAAGGCGGACTGCGCGAGGGAGGCGATTTGTGCCATGCCACTCATGTCGCGGAACATATTGCCATTGGCCATGGCGGAGTAGAGGGGGGCAAGGCCGGTGGGGTCGGGCAGGGCAGCCGGATTGACGATGTTCAGCACCTGCCCCTCGAGCGCGCCTGTCCGGAGTGTCGGATCGTTCGCCTTGCCACCGGCGCTGAGCGGATTGATTTCGGGCGGCAGGATCGGGATGGGCGAATCCTGCCAGTTCCAGAAGCGCGTGATGTCGAGTTTTTCGGCTGCATTGGAACGGCCCAGCACGGCTTCGGCAAATACCCCGCCACTGGGTAGCGGGACCATGTCTTCCTTCGGCGCCGGCTGCAGCAGCTGGTGTTTTTTCAGGAATCCCTGCCATGCCTTGTCGTCGTTATCCGCGTAGCTGCGGAAGATCAGGTAATTGCCACTTACGGCAACCGGTATCGGGTCGATCTGCTCGATCAGCGGGCGCTTGCCCAGGCTGTAGGCCGAGAGCATCGTGGTGATCGTGGCCGCGTCCAGCGATTGCCAGATGGCGGTGCTGTAGTGCAAGGCGTTCTGGTTGAGGTGATCGACGATATCTGCTTGCGCCAGGGTGACATCGAATTCGAAGGCGACGGTCAGCGGTTCGTCCTTCTGGTAACGGATGGGCACCGGCAGCACCAGCGTCGGGGCATCGATATCGGGGCGCGACGCCAGCCTGCTGCCGTCGGCCAGTCGGATGTCGTAGAGCAGATGAATCTGCGCGACTCCCGCTGCGGACTCCTGCCCTGCACGACGTCGCAAGGTGAACCGAAGAAAGCGATCGACCTTTTCCTGGTTGAGACCAGTGCCTGGCGTGCCAAAGCCGCCGATTGAAAAGCCCTGCCATCCCCATACGTCGCCAACTTTGCTCTCCGGAATGGGAAAGCGCCTGCTCGATCCGTCGCGGTACTCGACGATCAGTTCGGAGAACAGCGTTTGCAGATCGCCGCCGAGGGTGTGCAGTTCGAAACCGGCCTTGGGAATGACGACGCTCGGATCATCGGGCGAGCCGATCTCGTCTCCGAGTGCTCTGGCGGCGATGTTCAGCCAGCTGACGTTCCAGGGGCCGGCCTTTCCCGGAGCCGTAATGACGAAATTGTCCGCCTCGGCCCATGCCAGCGCGCGGACTCCGGCGATCAGCCCTGCTCGGGCAATCACGTTGCGATACCGGCGAATCGTCGCATGCGTGAAGGTGACCAGTTTCATCGGCAGGAACAGGCAGCGCGTCACGCGCGACAGTTCCACCAGCACCCGATAGACCTGCACCACCTCGAAGTACTGGATGGTCAGCGCATGCATGTGGTTGTAGTTGGTGACCACGCGCGTGCTGAGTTTTTCGCTTTCCTGCTGCGAGGTCTCGGTGATGGTGGTGGCCCGGCGATTGCGCACCGAGTTTGCCGCTTGGTGCGTGCGGTCGTTGATGTTCTGCTGCATCTCGGCGTTCAGGTTGCGGTCCCCGCTGGACGAGGCCCAGCCGGTAGCCGTTGTCGTTGCCGTCGAGTTTGCCGACGAGGTGCCCGACGAGGTGCTGCCCAGTCCGATCTGTGCGCTTGCGCCCTCGCCACCCAGGATGGCCGTGCCGATGGATTCGAGCAGGCCGGGCGTCCTGAGGCCGCCGCCGATGCCGACGTGTGCCTGGCCACTGGTTTCGCCGGATTGTCTTTCGCTTGCCGTCGAAGTCGATCCGGAGAAGCCGCTCTGCGCCTCGTGGGCGACGGCGGACGTGACTTCGCTCATTGCCCGGGTGCGCGCGAGGTCGGCGGCGAGCAGTTCGGACTGGATCGTGTCGTCGTCGGCGCGGGCGCGAACGCGGCGGGTCCAGTCGACCATCGCGATGCGCGTGCTCTCACCGGGGGCGAGGGCCATGGAATGCAGCAATTGTCCTAGCGCCAGGCCTTGCGGATACCAGCTTTGCCTGTAGGTGAGCACGGCGCCGACCGCCAGCCTGGCGGTCAATGCGGAGGCGACGACGTCACTGATGTCGATACCCCCTGCGCTCACGATGTCCTGTAGCGCGCTCGCTGAGGGCGTCGGCAGTGCATGCGTATGCGTTACTGCCTCGCTGCTGTCAACGCCGCTTTCAGGTACGACCTGATCCAGAACGATCACGTCGTACTGGACACGTTCCGTTGCATAAAGGCGGGGAATCGGGATGAGATCGTCCGGCCGCTCCGGATCGCCGGCGATGCGGGCATTGATCCCGTAGGCCTCCTGCAGGATGGCGCTCGCATTGCGAAACGGAGGCCACTGTGCGAGTTCGCGAATGGTCGCCACTCGCAACCCGGCGGCCAGTCGCTCATCCTTGGCTGCACCTATGCCATGCAGGGCGTTGATCGGGGCAGAGGCCAGCGCGCTCGCCGTCTTGCCACGGTAGTGGTTGTCGACCAGATCACCCGGAACGGAGCGGCTGGGGCCGCGTCCATCGGCGGCGTCCACGATACGTCGTGCAGCATCGAACAGGCCCGAGGCAGCGAGATCGAGCACGGTGGTGATCCCGAATTTCTGTAGCAGTGCGGCGATCTCATCGGATACCCCGGTCAGGGCCTGCAGCGGCAGGTTCAAGGCCGCATCGGCGCCGATACCCGAGTAGCCATCCTTCAACAGGGTATTCATATCGTCCGTTTCTCCGCAAAGGTCAGCACGCCGGGATTAAATGAATTCGGAATATCTGCGCGTTCCGCTCGCTTGTCAACGGCCAGAAAGAAGCGTCGGAAATTCGGCCAAAAATCCCGCTTTTCATCTCTCTTGACGGGAAATTGCGGACATCGTGCCGCCTGCTTTCCGCTTGATCGCGATCGCCAAGGGCAGCTGCTGGCTCAGCGCGTCGTGCCGTGCGGCCTTGTCCAGTGCCGCCAGACCGATGACGCTTCGGTAGAACTGCGGCAAGTCGTGATTCCGGCTGGCAAGCAATGCCTCGAACGCTGGCACAAGATCGTTGTATAGCGCCAGCGACACGAGCTTGGCGTTGTTCAGATCCGCAGCAAAGAACCTGTCATAGCCGGCGTAGCCGCCCCAGCTTGCCCTCAACTCGGCGTAGTCGCGTCGCAGCGCGGCGAACAGCTCCGCCTTGGCGGCAGTTTGCTGGTCAGGCGGGCGACCGCCGTCGTTGTCATACAGCGTGCGGAACTGCTCGCGGTAGTCCTGCAGCAGAGTGGCGACGGCCGTCTTGCGTGCGCGCTGCGCCTTGAAGGCCGTGCCTTGTTCGGGCGTGGCGTTGGCGGCCAGCCAGCGGCGCATGCCTTCATTCTCGACGGCCGTGGCGAACGACTCGTTGAACAGCGAATCGTCCTGAACGAATACCACCTGGTGCGCCAGTTCATGGAAGATGATACGTGCCGCCTCCAGCGTACCGAAGCGCAAGAACGTGTTCAGTACCGGGTCGGGGAAGTAGCCGAGGGTCGAGTAGGCGGGGACGCCGGCGACATAGGTGTCGTAACCCTCCCGACGCAGTTCCGCGGCGAAGTTCTCGGCATCCTGCTTGTCGTAGTAGCCGCGGTAGCCGACGCAGCCGACCATCAACATGCACCAGTTCTTGGCCTTCAGGGACAGTGCGGGCGCAGCGAAGACATTCCACACCACGTAGGGGCGGCCGAGGTCGGCGTAGGCACGGTAGCTGTCGTTGTCGGGCAGCGCCAGCTCGCTGCTGGCAAAGTCGCGCATCGCCTGCACGCTCCGCAGTTGCACCTTGAGCGCCGGGTTGCTGGCCGGGTCGCGAATGAGCTCGACGATCGGGGTGGCGGCATGCAGCACCGCGAGGTGCCCGCTGATCGCCTGCGCGTAGTAGCCGGCATTGCTGCATCCGGCCAGCAGGATGGCCAGCAGCAGCGGCAGGAGCGGATTGCCACGCCTGTTACGCATGCAGAAAGCGCCCGCTCTCCAGGAATGCCGCGATCTGCGCCGCGCACGCGCGCGAGGCGAGCATCTGCGAGTGCGCAACCGGCAGGGCGATGAAGTCGGCAGCACCGGGCAATCGCGTCTCGGCCACTGCGACGACGCCGTCGTTGGGGCGCGGCAGGCCGGGCACGACGCAGCCAAGCCCGACGCCGCGCGTGCCGGCGAGTACGCCGATCTCGAGGACTGGTTCCGGGAAGAGGGTCGTGGCCGGGGAGGGCGACGATCGCGGCAAGCGTGTCAGCCATTCCATGATCGAGCGGCCAAGCAGCGACGGCATGCCCGCCACCTTCACCAGCCGCCGCGCGCAGTGACTGTCGAGGCAGGGGGTTCCGAGAAAGACCGCGCGGCGCAGGCGCGGGTCGCGTGCAGTCGCCAGGAGCTCGAGGATGATCAGGCCACCCATGCTGTGGCCGACCAGATGGATCTCCGTGGCGCTCGTTTCCGCGATGAAGCGTTGCAGGGCATGCGCGTTCTGCGACAGCGTCGAGCGCACGCTCGGGTAGCCGAAACGCCGCGTGCGGTAGCCGCGACGCTGCAGCCAGTGACTGTGCAGGCTGAAGACGGCCGCCGGCGTCCACAGGCCGTGCACCAGGATCACTGTTTCTCCGCCGTGTCGATTCGCGGGTGGTTCGCTGTGGCTCACGCCTTGCTCCGGCGGTGCCGACGGGCTGTAAGTGGTTGCATCTGCACTTTCGAGAGCCTGGCGCCTTTGTCGTGGCGACACGCTTTGCGTCACACATTGTTCCGTGAGTTCGGTGTGGCTTTCGCTCGCTGCCTGCTGGCGCCGGTAAACGTCGGCTTCGTCGGCCACGATGCTCAAGCCTGCGGGTGGCGTCGCCCTTTCGCTTGGGACAGATGCCTTGCCGGCGACTTCCGCCAATTCTACGGCCTCGCTGGCTCCGCACGCTCCATTGGACTGTCGATTGCCGAAGTTTTCGGGCGCTTGGCGCGTGCTTCTGGAAGCGCAGCGCGGTTTTGAGTATCCTGCTCGGCACACATTGAATTCACGCGCCAGACCCGCCACCCGAAATGAATGCCACGCCGCAAGCAAGCACGGACCCCGTCTTTTCCGGACTCGAGCCGGCAGCCGTCTGGACGCATTTCGCCAGGCTGTGCCGCATCCCCCGGCAGTCGAAGGCGGAAGGGCCATTGCGCGAGGAGATTCGTCTGTGGGCGCTGGCCAGGGGACTGTCGGCGACGGTCGATGCGGCCGGCAATCTGCTGCTCCGCAAGCCGGCGAGCGGCGGTCTGGAAAAAGCGCCAGGGGTCATTCTGCAGGCGCACCTCGACATGGTGTGCCAGAAGGAGGCCGAAACAGTGCACGACTTCGCGCGCGATCCGATTCGACCCGTACGTCGCGACGGCTGGCTGCTCGCCGAGGGCACGACCCTCGGTGCCGACAACGGCATTGGCGTGGCACTGATCCTGGCTGCGCTCGACGATGCTTCCCTGCTGCATGGGCCGCTCGAAGCCTTGCTGACGGTCGACGAGGAAGCAGGCATGGGCGGGGCGCGCGGCCTGGAAGGCGACTTGCTGCTCGGCCGCCTGCTGCTGAACCTCGATACCGAGGAATGGGGAGAGTTCTATCTGGGTTGTGCGGGCGGACTCGACGTCAATGTCAAACGCGATGGCACGGCGGTGCCATTGCCGGCCGGTTTCGAGTGCCGACGCATCGACCTGTACGGCCTGCGCGGTGGGCACTCCGGCATCGATATCCACGAGGAACGCGGCAATGCGATCAAGCTCCTGGTGCGCGTCTTGCGTGACCTGGAGAAGCGCTTCCCGCTGCACCTGGCGGAATTCCGCAGTGGCTCGGCACGCAATTCGCTGCCCAGGGAGGCGTCGGCAGTGGTGGCTGTGCCCGCCCGGCAGGTCGCAGCGCTGGTGGCTGGACTGGGCGCTTGGCAGTGGTTGTTGCGCGAGGAATTGCTGGGTGTCGACGAGGCGGTGAGCATCAATCTCGCGCCGGCAACTGCCCGGCGGGTGCTGTCGGCCGAGGATCAGGCGGTCTGGCTGGCGTCGCTGCATGCCGCACCGCACGGTGTGCAGCGCCGGAGCCTGCGTGTCCCTGGTGTCGTCGAGACCTCGAACAATCTCGGCATGGTCGGTATCACGCCCTACGGTGGCTGGTGCAATTTCATGGTTCGCTCGCTGCGCGAGAGTGGCAGCAGGGGCCTCGCCGACGAGATTGTCAGCCTCTTCGCACTTTCGGGAACCTCCGCCGAGATCGCCGGCTACTATCCGGGCTGGGCGCCAAATCCGGCGTCGCCGCTGCTCGGGCTGTGTCAGTCGGTCTATCGGCGGCAGTTCGGTGGCGAGTCGAGCGTGCGAGTTATCCACGCCGGCCTGGAGTGCGGCCTCATCGCCGCCGTCTACCCGGGCCTGGACATGGTCTCCTTCGGACCGACCATCCGTGGCGCCCATGCGCCGGGCGAGCGCGTCGAGATCGTTTCGGTTGGCAAGGCCTGGCACTTGCTGAGGGCGATTCTCGCTGCCATCGGCGCGGGGGACGCAAGTGCTGCCAGCGGCGAAGTGGCGAGCCGGTGAATAGCGACGATCTGCCGCTGCTGCTCACCTGGAGCATGTCCTTCAGCAAATACAAGGGCTGTCTGATCGCCGATCTGCCGGGCAGCTACCTGAACTGGTTTCCACGCCAGGGCCTCGCGCCGGGCCCTGAGTACCGAGTGGCGCTGGATTCGGATGACGTTTCACGGGGGGCCGGGAGCGCAGTCCAGGTTCGCGCCGCTTGAACGGGTTCAAATACGTGCGTTGCCACCGTTGGATTTCCTGGTCTTTCAAGATAGGCGGCACTTGCATTTCATGAGGCGTGCACGGTCTACCTGGTGTTGCTGGCTTTCCCCTTTTCTCGCGTTTGGCAGAACAGTTGCACGGACATGAAAGGCAGGGTAGGGGCATGGGAATTCTGGCCTGGCTGTTCAGCGAGGACGACGAGGCGACCGGTTCCACGGTCGCCCCCGCGCTTATCGACCAGCGCATCGACCAGGTCGTGCGCATCGTCAATCCACGCTTGAAGCTCGTCGCCGGTTACCGCAGCAGGCTCGCCCCGGCAGTGCGGGAGGCGATACTCTACTGCCGCGAGTTCGAAGCGCAGATTCCCCCCGCTATCGAAGCCAGCGCCGCTGGCTGGGCGGAGAACCGGACCTTGCGCGCCCTGTTCGCCACCGCGCGGGACATCCCTGCGGCATTCAGCCGGAGTACGGCGGTGCAGGATTTTTTCGACAAGACGCCGGGTGCGGAGCGGGTATGGGCGACGCTACGCTTCCTCACCCGCGAGGAGACGCGCTTCGGCACGAGGTTCCACGGTGATGTCGTACAGCACGACGTGCTGCGGACGTGCGTGTCCTTCGCGGACAAGAAGGTGGTCCTTCCGAGCGGCTGCGAGCACGACGCCCGGATCGAGATGCGGCGCCGCGCCTTCAAGTTCCTGGTAACGGAGGCGCTGGAGCAGATCGCATCATTGGACATCCAGCGCAGGGATCTCGCGGCGGAGCGCTCGATCCGGCGGACGCGGCTGATGATCTTGAAGGGCCAGCGTGGGGGACTCGAGGCGATGCTGGACGGTGGCGGCGGCGTGACAGAGAAGATCGCAGAAGCGGAGCGGAACCTCTCTGAAAACGAGCGTGCGCTGGCCGCACTCCCGAGCACCGGAAAGACGCTCGAATACATCATCGAGCGTCTGAAGGACGTGCTCACTCACGGCTCCGATTACATCCGGATCGAGATGGTCAAGCTGCGGCTAGACCAGATGAACGTCGTGGTGCCCGAGGGATCGGGCGAAGCGCCGGTCGAGATCGTGCTGCCGAAAGTGCTCGTCAAGCGCGCCCCGGTGGTCAACCTGCTCGCCTGCAGTTTTCCCCGTGACGAGTTCGTCCGCCGTGGGAGTCTGCTCAACGAAGCGCAGCGGCTGCTGGGCTGACGATCCGTAAGGTGGTCCCCTGAGTCAAGACAAATATCGACCCAGTTAGACTACCGAAAGCGGGACCACCGCATGTGGGCTCGGCAAGGGGCGACCGCGCCGCGCGTGCCCTTCAACAAGCCAATGCTGGCGTCTTGTCGGCGTGCTCGCCGACAAGACGGTCGGCTCGCCTGCTGGCTCGCTCGACCATGCTTTTAGAATAAACTGAAGAGCATGTCTGGCAGTTACCTCTGGCCCTGCTCACACTTGGTTGAGTAACTATATTGGTGTGGAATACGCATACCCGCTGGCGATTGACCATGTGCCCCGCCTTCTCAAGAAAGATCACATCCGGCGGGTACCGTAAAACGGGCGCCGCGTTCACTCCTCATCAATCAGTCGACTGTGGACGAGACCGCTGGCATCGACCACCGGCGGCCGGCGCTGCGCATAGACCGTGGCTCGGCATACCCCTGCCAAAGCGCATTGCGGAACCACGGCAACTGGCTCGCCGGGGTCGATCTACCCATGCCGTATCACGGCAGGCTGATCCCAGACTTTTTTGCAGCCAGTCAAGTTTCATCTTCAACTTACCAATCTCGTTGATCGTCTTGATCCCGCGTACTGCCTGCAGACCAACCTTGGCCTTCAACTCTGGCTTATGCACCTTCCGTGTCGCTACTTCACCCAGCGCTTCTCGCTCCCAATGCCGGAGCACACCTTAAACCACTGTATGATTTCCGGGGACCACGATAGTTTGACGCCTTTCTCTACTGGCGCTGGATTCCTCTGTCTGCCACAAATTGGCTTTTTTCTGCAGGCGCGCAGTTATTTCGTGAGCACAGACCAAATGAAGACTTACGGCACCAGAAACGTGTCGGAAAATTTTACAGCCGAATCGATGAATTTCCTTCAACGAGAAGGCGGTGGCCTCGTACTTTCAAGATTAGTTATTTGAAGTCAATTGATTGGATAGTTTTCCACCTGCTGGCGCAATTATTGCTTTGTTTCTGTGCAGCCTTGGAGAATGTTTACGGGAGCCGACTTGTCCGGAGCCTGCGCACGGCGTTCGAGGATTGCTAGTCAACTTTCGCGGAGGCACAACATGAAATCACCTATGTTCAGGACCCTTTTTGTTCTATTGGCGACTCTGGGCGCAGCACCTGCAGCCCACGCCATGTTTCATTACCAGTTCGTATTTGACGCGGTCAGATTTAACGGAGTCACCTACGCAGCGGATGCATTCGAGTTCGATACAAATACTCTATTGCTGGCTGTTGGCGATACGGCCGCGGTGGTGCCGGCGCAAGACTTGAACGGATATTCGGTAAACCAAGCCACCGTCAACCAGCGTAATGCCCTTGCCGACGCCATTGCGTTCACGCCAGATGGCAATTTCTTTGGCTCGACGGCAGGAACATCCGCAGGCGATGTCATTTTTTAGGCTCTATGTCGTTTCGTGTGGAACCGGCGATGGGTTTCGCGTTTTGAGGGAGCGGTGATGTCAAGGGCGGACGCAGTCCGGGCGCAGCCGAACCCTTTACATCGCCGCCCCCTCGCTTACGCTCCCTCTGGGCCGAGGAAGGCAGTCTGCCGCCCTCGGCATGGAGGACAATGGCGGCCTTTCCTCTCGCGGCTGCTTCCTCATGATTGAAACGCTGTTCACCCAGGCTCTGGGTCTCGTTGCTCCTTGGCAGGTCGATGAAGTCATCTTCAAGCCAGAGAACGGGCGGATCGACTTCGAGGTCCGATTTGGCGCGGCCGTCCACGCCTGTCCGGCCTGTGGTGCGGCGGCGCAGCCGCTGCACGACCGCTTGGCGCGCTCTTGGCGCCATCTGGATTTCTTCCAGTACGAAGCCCACCTGCATGCCGAGGTGCCGCGAGTAGCCTGTGCCGGTTGTGGCAAGGTGACGCAGGTCGCCGTGCCCTGGGCGCGTGAAGGCAGTCGCTTCACCCTGCTGTTCGAGGCCTTGACGCTGATGCTGGCGCCGACCATGTCGGTCCTGGCCGCCGGCCGACTGCTGCGTGTGCGCAGTCGCAGACTGTGGCGCGTGATCAATCATCATGTGGGCCGGGCGCGCGACCAGGAAAGTCATGCCAGGGTTCGCGCGATCGGCGTCGATGAGACCGCAAGCAAGCGTGGTCAGACGTACATCTCTGTTTTTTATGACCTCGACGCACAGCGTCTGCTGTTTGCGACGCCGGGCCGGGACAAGGCCACGCTCGGGAAGTTCGCCAGCGACCTCAGGGCGCATGGTGGCCAGCCCACCGCGATCACCCATGTCAGCATGGACATGAGCGGCTCGTTCCAGGCCGGCGCCGCCGAGCACTTTCCGGCAGCCGACGTCTGTTTCGACCGCTTCCACGTCGTTGCTCTGAGCAGCAAGGCGCTGGACGAGGTGCGACGCGCCGAGGTCAAGAGCGCGCCCGAACTCAAAGGCACCCGCTGGGGCCTGCACAAGAAACCCGCCGACTGGACCGTCAAGCAAACCGACACCATGCACTGGTTGCAGCGCTCGAACCTCAAGACGGCACGGGCCTGGCGGATCAAGCAGGCGCTGCGCTCCATCTACGCCACCGCCACGACACCTGACGAGGCCAACCCCCTGCTCAAGCGCTGGCTCAGTTGGGCCAGCCGCTGCCGACTCGAACCCTTCAAGCGCCTCGGCCGGACCATCAGCAAGCATCTTCCTGGCGTACTCAACGGTTTTCACCCCGGCAAGCACAATGGCCGGGTCGAAGCGATGAATCGAGCGCTCCAGGAGGCTCGCGCAAGGGCACGCGGCTATCGCCGCGTCGAAAACTTCATCGCCATGGCCTACCTCATCGCTGGAAAGCTTACTCATTTGCCCGCCTCGCCCTTCGCCCCATTCTTGCCCGTTCCACACGAAACGACCTAAACCCCCCCTTCTGACCACAGGGTCGGCTTCTCCACATAATTGACGAGGCTACTCATGGGTTCATTTTCATTACGGCCTGCTCTCTTGCTGCTTGGAAACTCACGACCCCGTGTTACCACGACGCCGCTTCCTCATGCTACCGGGGCGTACGGACAACTCCCCAGACGGGACTTCAACCCGCTAGACTTACTGCTGTTACTGCGAACGGTCAGGTCTTTCCTTTTGCCTCTGCGGATGCTTGCCTTCGTACTCGAACGATCTTGCTTACCCGCGAGTAGTGTAAGCGGAAATAATCGCCGATTTCCCTGAGGGTGTAGCCACCGCTTGCGAAGGCGGCGGCGATCGCCTCGTCGCGATCGGGATGAAGGCGAGCATAGTGTGCCAGGGGTCGCGGCAGTGGGCGCGCCCTGGCCTGGGGAACTTCACGCAGGTCCCGGTCCCTCGGGATTTCTCGTAGCATGGCGTCGACGAAGGCATCCGAACCGAGAAATACTTGTGACTTCAGGCGCTCCCAGGGTGATGGCAGGTTCCTGCCTTCGGCAACGAAGCGCGCGTAGCGCTCAGCCGCTTGTCGCTCCGTTTCACCGAAGGCCGCCAGAATTTGCCGGATTTCAAGCCATTCCGGCGAGTCGGCTTCGCCCACCATTGCGCGGTAACTGCTCCATGGCCACTCACCCGGGGCGAGCACCATGCGCGCACGTACGGGGTTGAGCACGACATAGCGGGCCAACTCGAGCAAGTGAGCGTCCTTCTCCACGACGATCGCCTTGTATCGACCCTGGAAGACATGACCGACGCGATCGTAAGCACGATTGAAACGTTGCGTGTAGACGCCGTTGAGTTGGCGCATGCCTCGGGACAGGTTGGCATCCGGTGTTTCGACCAGCAGGTGGTAGTGATTGCTCATCAGACAGTAGGCATGAACCGTCCAGTTGAAGCGTTCCCATACCTCCGCGAGTCCCTCGAGAAACACGTGCCGGTCGCCATCGGCGAGAAAGATGTTCTCGCGCCCATCACCACGTGCAGTGACGTGATAGAGCGCGCCGCCGAACTCCAGACGAAGAGGTCTTGCCATGCGCTGCAGACTAGATCAAGAAGGGGCAAAAGGAAAGACCTGACCCCCAGCACACAGCACAAGTGACCCCCAGCACAAGTCGCGAGGAACCTCGACCGAAACTCGCTGACGGCAACGCTCCAAGTCGCGCGGTGAAGTTCGGTCGAACAGATCGGCGGGCAGGTTGATTCCCCGGATCAGTTCCAGCTTCGCCAACTCGTCCTGCATGCTGGCAAGGCTAGGTCGACCAGGACTGCCACGTAGCTTCAGCAGGACAGCCGTTGCGCTGCCTATCGCGTCGTCTTGGTTGGGTTCTTCGCTGCCACCACCCTCTGGACGCAGTAGGGCATCCAGGCACTCGCGTGTTGCGGTCGACAGCCGTTCATAGACGCCGCTATGGAAGCGGTCTTCGTGAGCGCGCAAAGCGCTGCGCGCGATACGCTCCACCCTGTCGGCCGTCGGCGGCTCGATGGCGAGTTCCCGGCAACGCGCTTCCAGCCGCTCAATCATCGAATCAATGTCGCCGGCGAGCTCGCCGGCGACATGATCGCGCAGCGAAACCGTCAGCATCTCCGAGTCGGCGACTGTGGCTTCGCGGAAGCCGAAGCGCCCGCGAGTTTCAGCGCGCAGGCGCTCCGCCGTGCGCCGTTTCGTTGGCAGTTTTCTACGTGTCGTAAAACACTTGTTTTGCGACATCAACTCTACTGGTATCGCGCTTTCGACTTTACCTGAACAGGTATAAACTGCCACCATGGCCAATAAAGAAAAAGCGCTCGAATGGATCGCGAGCAGCTACAAGGATCTGATGGCGTTGCCACCTGACGTGCGCAGGCGCTTCGGTTACGCACTGTCGTTGGCGCAGACGGGCGATCAGGACGACGCGGCAAAGGTGCTCAAGGGCTTCGGCGGAGCCGGCGTGCTTGAGGTTGTCGAGGACGATGCGGGCGGCACGTACCGGGGCGTCTACACGGTGAAGTACGCGGAAGCAGTGTTCGTCCTGCACTGCTTCCAGAAGAAGAGCAAGAGGGGGATCGCCACACCAAAGTCAGATATGGACATCATTCGCGCTCGGCTGAAAGTGGCCGACGCATTGGCACTGGAGCTACGAAATGCAAAAACGAATCATTGAAGGGGTCGAGGTTCAACGCAGCTCGGGCAACGTCTTTGCCGACCTTGGACTGCCCGATGCCGAAAAACTCAAGATCAAGACCGGCTTGGTGGTCGAGATCAGGAAAGCGATGCGCGCCCTTGGGCTGACTCAACAAGAGGCGGCGAAACGCATGGGCATCCCGCAACCGAAGGTGTCGGGCATGATGCGTGGTGACTTCACGAACCTGTCCGAGCGCAAGCTGATGGACTGCTTGAACCGCCTCGGCTACGACATCGAGATCAAAGTCCGGCCGGCCGCCGAGCCGGTCGGACACCTGACGCTCGCGGTCGCTTGATCAGGTTGCCAGCCGATGGTAACCCGCATTACCGATGAAGAGTGGGACAAATTGTCTCCGGAGAATTTCGAGACGCATTCGCTGCTGCGTGCCGTCGATGCCGTGGACGAACTGCGCGCCGATCTCAACGATGGCGGATACGCCACCCCGCCGCAGCTTCGCACCGACCTGCTGAAGCTGCACCAACTGGCAATGGCCGTCATCAACGAGGGGTCGCGCAGCCAGGTCGCTTCTCTATTCGAGCTGGCCAGCGATCTGGATGAGCAGGTTTCCCACATGATGACCAACCTGGAAGAGGTACAGGCAACGCTATCGCAATTGACGGCGCTGTACCCGGACAGCTTGTGCTATGGAGGCCTGGACGGCGACAAGTGATGGCTGGCTGCTCCTACTCTGGCCCATCAAGCGTCAGGTCGCCACGGCGATCGCATCGCCAACCACAAGGGATGCAATCCGCAGGAGGAACGCGCTTCCTTGAAAGAGCGCCTGCCACGCTATGGATGAGCAAATAAAGTCTGGCTTACTCCAAGGTGGCGGCTGGTGACACAACTGCTTGTTCTACCCCTAGTCGCATAGTGCGCATAGGCGTGGTAGCCATCCGACAACAAGACCGCTCGTTCGGCAGGCGTCAGTCCCAGCGCCGCCTCGACGTGTTTGATCTCCCGGCTCGGGAAGAACGGGAAACAGATTTCGTCCAGCTCGCCGTAGACCGGCCAGAAGTAGGCCTTCTTCAGCTTGGGGTTTGAGGTGCCGTGGAACGGAAAACCGGGTTAGGTGTTTGTCATCGCCAGACTAGCCATGGCTATAGCCGTCCGCTTCCCCCACTTCGTCCCCAAGGTATCTGTGGTCCCAGTTCCGGGCAAGCGCGCTGCCTATTCGTCGTCTGCGGGATTGCGCAAGGATTGCATTCGCCTCTGGTCACAGCAAGCAAACTGGGTTGGTGAGCTACGCCCAGTTGTCCAGGATTAGCGGTGCAGCGATCCGCTCGTAATGGCGGCTGTTGTTGGTGACTAACACCGCACCGGCTGACAACGAGTGCGCGGCGATCATCATATCCATTTCGCCGATCGGTTGCCCCGTGCTCACGAGTTGGTGGCGGATTTCGGCGTACCAGTCCGCTGCATCGGCGTCCCACGGCAGGATGCGGACGATCTTGAAGAACTGGCGCACCGCCAGATGCAGACGATGATCGCCCGCCAATCGCTTCAGGCCATATTGCAATTCCGCCCGCGTCATCACCGAGATGCAAACCATCGACGGCATGAGGGGCGCCAGTTTGGCTTCTATCGCGCGCGATTTCCCCTTGATCAGGTAGCTTGCCGTGTCGGTGTCCAGCATATGCAGCATCGCTAGCGGCTCACCTTGTGGTTCGTAGAGAGTTCGTCGTCGAAGATGCCTCGTTCTTGAGGCAACACATTCAGCGGGCGCTCGGCCATGAAATCTGCGGGAACGTCGACTTCATGCAGCAACTCGAAAAATTCGTTCCAGGTTTTGGCCCCCGGCCGGTTGGACAGCACGACATCGCCGGTTGCATCGTCGCGCGTGACATAGACCTCGTCCCCTTCAAAGCGGAAGTCCGAGGGGAGACGCACCGCCTGACTGGCACCGTTCTTGAACAGCTTGGCAATACGCGTCTCGATCATCACGGTTCTCCCTGGTGCGGCACAAAAGTATATGCGCAAGTATATACAATCTGCCGAAGCAGGCCAACTTTTCCTCGTTCCTAGCCAATTGGGATGGTCAAATAGACGCTGGCCAACTTACATTGCCTTTCACATTATTGGCTACTTGATCTATAGTTGGCCAAGTTCCGTATACCCATCTTGGCTAGGCCTCATGAAAGTCGCCCGCATCTATCTCCGCGTCAGCACCGACGAACAAGACCTTACCCGCCAAGCCGAGATCGAGCACAGTACCCGGGCGGCCGATTACTACGTCGCCGGCGTCTACCGTGAGAAAGCATCCGGTGCTCGCGCCGATCGGCCTGAACTGCTGCGGATGATCGCCGATCTGCAACCGGGCGAAGTGGTGGTCGCCGAGAAGATCGACCGCATCAGCCGACTCCCCTTGGCCGAGGCCGAGCAACTTGTCGGCTCGATCCGGGCCAAAGGGGCGCGGCTGGCCGTACCGGGTTTGGTCGATCTCTCCGACTTGGCGGCTGACGCCGACGGCGTTGCCAAGATCGTGCTGGAGTCGGTGCAGGAACTTCTGCTCAAGCTGGCCCTGCAAATGGCTCGCGACGACTACGAGACACGCCGCGAGCGGCAGCGCCAGGGCGTGCAACTGGCCAAAGCGGCCGGCAAATACACCGGTCGGAAGCCGGATGCCACCACACACCAGCGCATTGTTGCCCTGCGCCAGGCGGGCCATACGATCCAGAAAACCGCCAAGCTGGCTGGGTGTAGCGAAAGCCAAGTCAAACGAATTTGGGCCATGTACCAAGGCAATCCGTAAGGGTGTAGCCGCCGTTTTACGGAAGCACGCATGCCGGTCAGCTTTCTGTCCAACGAACAGCGCGAGAACTATGGTCACTATACAGGGGCGCCGTCACCCCACGACCTCGCCCGCTACTTCCACCTCGACGATGCCGACCACGCGCTGATCGCTCAGAAGCGCGGCAAGCACAACCGGCTCGGTTTCGCCGTGCAGCTCGGCACGGTGCGTTATCTCGGCACGTTCCTTGAAGACCCTCTGGCTGTGCCGGTGCCGGTGCTGTAGTCGCTGGCCAGGCAATTGCGCATCGAGGTGGGCAGCCGTGTGTTGGCCTACCGTGCGGGCGAGCAGCGTTGGCTGCATAGGACGGAAATCCGCCGCTCCTATGGCTATGTCGAGATCACCGAGCGCCAGGTCGGCTTTCGCCTGACCCGCTGGCTATACGCGCTGTGCTGGACCGGCACCGATCGCCCAAGTGTCCTGTTCGAGCGAGCCGTCACCTGGATGGTGACGCACAAGGTGCTGCTGCCCGGCTGCAGCACCCTCGAACGCTATATCGCCCGCCTGCGCAGTCGGGTCGAGGAGCGGCTGTGGCGTTCTCTCAGCCGCGGTATCAGCGGCGAACAGCAGGAAAAGCTGGAAAACCTGCTGGTCGTCCCAGCCGGCAGCCGAACTTCGCCACTGGATCGCGTGCGCACCGGACCGGTGATGGTCAACAGCCGATCACTGGTCTTGGCCCTGGTGCGGCTGAGCTCGGTGCGCGAACTGGGCATCAGGCTGCCAGCCGCGGCCCGCATCCCGGCCACCCGTGTGGCGGCCTTGGCGCGGTATGCGGGCACTGCCAAGGTCGGTGCCATCCTGCGCTTGCCGCATCCGCGCCGCTTGGCGACGCTGGTCGCCTTCGCGCATTGCCTGGAAGCTAGCGCGCAGGACGACGTACTGGAAGTGCTGGAGACGATCCTGCGCGAATTGTTCGGCGACGCCATCAAGGCCGACAGGAAAGCGCGCCTGCGCTCGCTGAGGGATCTGGATCAAGCGGCCGCGACCCTGGCCGGCGCCTGCCAGATGCTGCTGGATACCGGTTTGCCCGATGGCGAGCTGCGCACCAGATTGTTCGAGAAGATTCCACGTACCACGCTCACGCAGGCGCTGGAAGGCGTCCAATCCCTGATCCGACCCGCCGACAACGTGTACTACCGGGAGTTGGATGCCAAGTATCGAACGGTGCGTTGCTTTCTGCCGGCTCTGGTCGAGAACATTCGCTTCGGCGCGAACGCCGCCGGCGAGCCGGTCGTCGCTGCCTTCGATTGGTTGCGGGTCCACATGGGGCGGAAGAAGCCAGGCAACGATGCACCGCGCGAAGTAGTCGGCAACTCCTGGCGGCGGCATGTTCTGCGAGACGATGACACCGTCCATTTCCACGCCTACATCTTTTGCGTGCTGGATGAATTGCACACGGCCCTGCGCCGACGTGACGTGTTTGGGCGCCAAGCTGGCGTTATGCCGATCCGCGCACCGGCCTACTCGATGGCGCCGAGTGGGAAGCCACCCGGCCGATCATCTGCCGGACCTTGGGACTATCGGCCGATCCCGAGCCGACGCTGACCGCCTTGGCTACCGAGCTGGATCGCACCTATCGTGCTGTGGTCGACCGGTTGCCCGACAACCCGGCGGTGCGATTCGAAACGACTGGCGACAAACACGACCTGGTGCTCAGTCCCTTCGACAAGCTGGATGAGCCAGCCTCGTTGGTCGCGTTACGCGAGAAGGTCGCCGGGTTGCTGCCGCGCGTCGACCTGCCCGAACTGATTCTGGAAATTGCCGCACGGACAGGATTCACCGATGCTTTCACCCACATCTCGGAGCGTACGGCCCGCGCCGCCGATCTCCCCATCAGCCTGTGCGCGGTACTGATGGCCGAAGCCTGCAATACCGGACCGGAGCCGTTGATTCGCGGCGACGTCGCGGCACTCAAGCGCGAGCGCTTATCCTGGGTAGACCAGAATTATGTCCGCGACGACACGCTGACAGCGGCCAACGCGATGCTGGTCAATGCGCAATCGCGTCTGGTTCTGGCAACCCTTTGGGGTGGCGGCGAGGTCGCATCGGCCGACGGCATCCGTTTCGTGGTGCCGGTGCGCACGGTGCATGCCGGCCCCAATCCCAAATATTTCGGGGTCGGTCGCGGCGTCACCTGGTACAACCTGATCTCCGACCAGTTCTCTGGCTTGAACGACATCACCGTGCCAGGCACCTTGCGCGACAGCCTGATCCTCCTGGCCGTGGTGCTCGAACAACAGACCGACCTTCAGCCGACGCAGATCATGGCCGACACCGGCGCTTACAGCGACGTGGTGTTCGGTCTTTTCCGGCTGCTCGGCTATCGCTTCAGCCCGCGATTGGCGGATGTCGGCGGCACACGCTTCTGGCGAATCGACCCACAGGCTGACTACGGCCTGCTCAACACCGTTTCGGCCCACCATCTTAGCTTGCAGAAGATCGTACCGTATTGGGACGACATGTTGCGCCTGGCCGGTTCGCTCAAACTCGGTCGCGTGCCGGCCGCCGGAATCATGCGCACACTCCAGGTTGGCGACCGGCCAACGCGGCTGGCGTTGGCTATCGCTGAATTCGGCCGGATCGACAAGACCATCCACACGCTGACCTACATCGATGACGAAGCCAAGCGGCGCGCTACGTTGACGCAGCTCAACCGAGGAGAGGGCCGACACAGCGTTGCTCGAGCCGTGTTCCATGGCAAGCGCGGCGAGCTGCGCCAACGTTACCGCGCAGGACAGGAAGACCAGTTGGGCGCGCTCGGCCTGGTGCTGAACATGATCGTGTTGTGGAACACCATCTACATCGCGGCAGCCTTGAAGCAACTGCGCTCGGAGGGCTACCCGGTGAATGATGAAGACGTGGTGCGCCTGTCTCCGCTGCTGTACGAACACATCAACATGCTGGGGCGCTATTCGTTCTCGGTTCCGGAAGCTGTGACCAAAGGCGAATTGCGACCCTTGCGCAATCCCGCAGACGACGAATAGGCCGCGCGTTCGCCCGGATCCGGGACTACAGACACCTTGGGGACGAAGTGGCGGAAGCGTGCGGCGGCTGTAGCCATGACTGGTCTGATGATGACAAACACCTAACCCGGCTTTCCGTTCCACTGCACCTCCGACCCCAGGTTCAGCCATGCCTGCAACTCCAGCAGGTGCTCGCGCCGGGTTTCCGGCCGCTGCGCGTACTGCGGCCAGGCGTCCGGCTCAATGCGCAACTGGCGGCCGACGATGTTCAGCAGGGACGCGGGCGGCTCCGCATCCGTCGGCAGGGCGAAACCGGGATAGCGCAGATAGCACAACGGTACCGCGAAACCGAGCCGGTTGTGATTGCCGCGCCGTTGGCGGATCACCGACAGCTCGGGTTCGGAGAAGGTGTAATGCCGGATGAGGTCGTCGTCAGTAGTTGGGAAGGCAAGCAGGCCGGTGCGGTCGGCGGGCGTCAGCAAACTGCGGCGCGGCATGGTCAGTCATCCGTTCTCAGGTAATGGTAGATGGTTTCGCGGCTGATGCCGAACTCGCGGGCGAGCTTGGCTTTCTGCTCACCGGCGGCGGCCCGCCGGCGCAGCTCGGCCATCCGCTTCGGCGATAGCGCCTTCTTGCGGCCCCGGTAGGCCCCGCGCTGCTTGGCGAGCGAGATACCCTCGCGCTGCCGCTCGCGGATCAGGGCGCGCTCGAACTCGGCGAACGCGCCCATCACCGACAGCATCAGGTTCGCCATCGGCGAGTCCTCGCCGGTGAAGGTAAGGCTTTCCTTGACGAATTCGATGCGCACGCCACGCTGGGTGAGGCCCTGCACCAAGCGGCGCAGGTCGTCGAGGTTGCGCGCCAGGCGGTCCATGCTGTGCACCACCACCGTGTCGCCCTCGCGCCGGGTGCTCTGACGCCAGGTTAGCGTATAGCTCAAGATGACACCTTGCTTGAATGACTCACTGTAAATCACTATGATTGTATTTCAATCACAAATACGCAGAGCTGTCCCGCAAACGAAGGAGATTTCGCAATGGCACAGACCGAAACCAAAGTGCTGACCGCACACATTCCCATCCCCCTGGCCGAGAAGGTCGATCAGATGGCCGCTCGGCTTGAAAGGTCGCGCGGCTGGATCATGAAACAAGCGCTGTCGGCCTGGATCGACCAGGAGGAAGAGCGCAGTCGCCTGACCCGCGAGGCACTGGCCGATGTGGACGCCGGTCGGGTCATCGACCACCAAGCCGTACAGGCATGGGCCGATAGCCTCAGCTCCGACACGCCGTTGCCGGTGCCGCGTTGATGGAACTGAAATGGACCAGCAAGGCGCTCTCCGACCTGGCTCGTCTATACGAATTTCTGGCCCCGGTAAACAAACCGGCAGCTGCGCGCACCGTACAGGCGCTAGCGGCCGCGCCGTCTGCCTTGCTGGCCAACCCACGCATCGGCGAACGGATTGATGAGTTCGAGCCGCGCGAGGTGCGCCGGATTCTCGTGGGGCATTACGAGATGCGCTATGAACTTACGGAAACCACCATCTACGTGCTGCGGCTGTGGCACACCCGAGAGGATCGCTGATGGGCCCTGCCGCCAACCTGTCTCGCAACGTCGGCAGGGGACGAGCTTGGGCGAGCAATTCCTTAGTGTCTCTCTAATGCCTTTACATAAGCATCGTTTAATCTATACTTCAGGCAATCACTGCTTGGAGGACGAAGCGATGCCGAAAACACCGATTGTGCTTGACGCGGAGGAGGCCCGGGAACTGAGAAGGCGGACGCGAGCCAGTACAGTGGCGGTTCGAGACCGGTTGCGCGCGCAGATCATCCTACTGGCCGCCGAAGGCCAGAAACAGGAAGCCATCGGCGCTGCGGTGGGGGTAACGCGTGTGACCGTGAATCACTGGTGCCGGCGTTTTGCGCAACAAGGTTTTGCTGGCTTGAGGGATGCACCTGGTCGGGGGCGGAAGCCGAGCGTCCCCACGGCGGCAGTCCGTAAAGTGTTGGAGACGGTTGCTCGCCCGCCGGAAACGGTGGGGCGCTGGAGTTGCCGCAGCATGGCGAAGGCGGCCGGCATCTCGCCGGCGAGCGTGCAGCGCCTCTGGGCAGCGAATGATATCAAGCCGCACCTGACGCGCACCTTCAAGCTGTCGAACGACCCACATTTCGAGGAGAAATTCTGGGACGTCATCGGTTTGTATCTCGATCCACCGGAGAAGGCCTTGGTTCTGTGCTGTGATGAGAAGTCGCAATGTCAGGCGCTGGAGCGCACCCAACCGGGGCTGCCCTTGGGCATTGGCCACATCAAGACCGAAACCCATGACGACATCCGTAGCGGCACCCTCACGCTGTTTGCAGCACTGAACTATCTGGAAGGCAAACTGATCACGACCATTGCTGAGCAGCACCGGCATCAGGAATGGCTGGCCTTCCTCAAGAAGATCGACCGCGAAACCTCCAAGGATCTGGCCATTCATTTGATTGTCGACAACTATGCGACCCATAAGCATGCTGAGGTAAAGGCCTGGTTGCAGGCGCATCCGCGCTTTCACATGCACTTCACACCGACTTCTTCGTCCTGGCTCAATCTGGTGGAACGTTTCTTCCGTGACGTTTCCGACCGCATCGCCGCGGGTAGCTTTGCGTCCGTCAAGGAGTTGGCGAACACCATCATCACCTTCTTGGCTGAGCGCAACGACAATCCAAAGCGATACGTCTGGCGTGCCAAGGGCGAGGAAATCCTGCGCAAGATCCAGCGCGCTCGCGACGTGATGAGTGCGCCGGAAACGTCCGAATCAGGTGCGTAGCTATTTTTGTGACACTACATTAGCGTACGATTTCTTCCGTTTCGTGAGCTGACCCCCTTTACAACCAAGCGGCAACCTGAACCGGAGCAACTTGCATGGTGAGAAAGCGAGACGACGAATGGACCAACGTGGAGTCCCTGATCGCGCTGCTGTCCCATGGCTATACGGACGAGGTAAGAGCCTTCACCAAGGGCATCCAGGCGAATCCCTCGGCCGTTACCGGCTTCGAGCGGCTGTTCAAATTATTGAACGCCGAAGGAAAGATCGACTGGGCGGGCACCGAATCTCAGCAAGCGGCGATGGCCAGAGCCGAGGAGAGCGCCCAGGAACTGGACGATTTCCTCGAAGGCATGACCCATCCGTTCGAAACCTATGTCCTGGTACTCAATCACGGCCACGAGATCATCGTCGAGACCGGCTGGCATGACGACGTCGCCGGTCCGGTCGTGTGGGATCGCTGGGCGAGCGACGTAGACGATCCCGTCATGGCATACGCCGACATCGGCTTTCTGTTCGACAACCCGGACTACCGCTGCGAACCGAAGACTGCCGAAAAGCCAGCACCGCCGCTGTATCGCTATCACCCGGAACGCTTCAAGGCATACCGTGACTATGCCGAGCCGGTCGGCAAGCTTTACCGGCAGCGGGTCGATCCGGCAACGGGCATGTTGACCATCGACCAGCTCAACGCAATTGCTCGTCATATGAGCACGGCATTGAACCAGCGCTCACTCCGGTTTCCTCGCAAGCGCAAGGAATCCCATCCGCAACCATCACTTGTCATTGAGGCCGAGCAAACGCTTGCTACTGCCTACGGGCGCTTCATCCAAGCCGGCCGACAGATCATCGACTTCCCGCCGGCGTTGACCGAAATGCTGGCCGAGACGGACATCGACGACATTCCGATGAACAGCATCAATCTGCCCTACGCGTCGCAATACCTGTACTTCGGCCCGCAGCCCAGCCTGGAGATCGAGCCGGACTGGCTGGTCGACGGCGCCTATGTCGAGCAGCGCGGCGCAAGCGGCGACGTGCGCTTCACGGTCACCGCCGTCCCGCACGAGCAAGCCTTGTCGGCGCAGTGGTATCTGTTTCCGGAGGTTGAGTACACCCAGGACTTCGTCGGCGAGTTTCGCTCAATGGATTTGGCCACCGCCATCGACACTGTGCTGTCGAGCAGGCTCGCCGAGCTGATGAAACGGCGCGCGGGCACCGGTGGCGACATCACGGCGACGTTGGAGGAGGCGGCCACCGAGAGCGGCATGGCACTGCCCGCGGGCGTCAGTGTCGTCGACGTCAGCCCGACGCTGGCGGCCGTGCGCGACAACATCACCCGCCGCCGGCACCCCGTCTACAAAGCGGCCCTGCAATTGGTGGTCAATGCGCTGTGCTACGTCGCGGCCTATCCCGAAGACATTGATACGGTCTGGCCGGAAGGAACACCCGACTCGCTCAAACAGAAGGCGCTGCACGGCAAGGGCAAGGAGCAGATGCGGGCAAGGTCGAAGCTGACCGCGCTTGGCTATGTACCGGTGCATATTTGCGGCAAGCGCGTCGCCGAACAGCGTACGCACCGGGGCATCCCAGCGCATGGTCACGTCGCTACGCACTGGCGGCGTGGTCACTGGCGCAACCAGGTGCACGGCCCGGCGCGCTCGCTGCGCAAGCTGATCTGGGTCATGCCGGTCGTCGTCGGGTCCAAGCACGCCGACGAACCTGAGGCCGGGCATGTCTACTTGGTGTCGTGAGGACGCCTGTCGTGACTTTGCAAAAACGCGGGTTTGCCAACCACGCTCTCTTCCCAAGATCGACCATCTGACAACTACCGCGAGACGCTTGATGGGGTTCCTCGCATGAGCAACGTCTACCGTCTACTCACCAAGCTGACGCTCAACCGCTGGTTCGCGCAGGACTTCCTCGACGCCCCTGAGCCGTGCTGCGCGCTCAGCGTTATCGAGGAGCGCAAACAGGTGTTGCCGCTTGTGGCCTTTCGTCCCGGCGTCGTGCTTCCTTATGGCGTCACCGAACAGGGTTTCGATTTCGGCCATTCGGTGCTGGGCGGCGATAGCTACGAAATCGTGCACTTCGCGTTCAAGTTCCGCGGTTTCTGCACCTACAACGTGCTGGTCAACCCGAGCGATCCGGTGGTGCGGGAGGTGATTCGGCACCTGGTCGAGCATCGCTGCTATGTCGTGCTTGCCGTCGATCCTGACCAGCACGTCGCCGCGTTCAAGGCCGGAGTCGGCGAGGTGACGCTGTCCGGCCTTATCGATCACTACCCGCGTATCGCACGCTCAATCACCAGCAGGGCGACATACGGCCGGGTGCTCGCGCAATTTCGCCGGCGGACGCCGCCGTCCGGACAGATGCTCAATTGGGCCTGCCGCAGCGCGCTGTCTTACCTTGACCTGACGACGGACCGGATGGAATTGTCCTCAGCGCCGATGCCCGAATCAAGCGACGGCCTGTCCGTGCAGTAGTAAATTCTTATGTGTCTTCAAATCGCAGATTCGCTCCCACTGAGCCAAATTCGGCAAGCCTTATCAGCTCTTTGGTTGCAGTATCCCCGCTTATATGAAACTCATCCACCGGCTGCAGATCATCCAATGTGACTTTTGACAGGTCCTTGCCCAAATTATTGAGCCCGTCAATTATCTTGGAATATAAATTGGTCGGAGAGTAATAGATGTGGATGTGCTTGACATCTTTGGTCATGATCTCTATTTCCCTATGGACAGTATGCACTACTTGTCGGCATCTAATGTTGAAATCGGGCGGCGACAACACGCGCAGCACAGCCTGGCTCTCTGACGTCCGCCTGGAAGTGCCTTGTTAGCCAAGATCAAGTCAAGATGAGTTATTCGTGCTGTCGATCAGCACACGAATTCGTGCTGTTGTGGCGTCCCATCTGGTTCCACTGTTCCCACGGTTCGACCACTCGCGCTGCAGGCGCGAAGCAGCGCAGAGAAGCAAGGCCAAGCGCATACCGCAAGTTTGCCATTCGCGCGCGCCAGAGCTGATTAATCCGCAGCCCATTCGCCACGACCCTAGTTGCCTTTTTCCTGCGCTGGCGTTTGCGCAAGACTCGGTCGTGACGTGAGCGCCCGACGCATTCGGTTGCGTGCCGGAGCCTCGATCGTATGATGAAGTAGAGCAGCGCAAGCAATGACAACCATTAACTCGATCACCAGGGGAAGAGGGGGGCCGCGGAATATCACCCGCAAGATCGTAAAGACCATGATATGGCTCATGTAGAGCGAGTAAGAGATCTCGCCGATATAGACGCTCACGCGATTGGCGAACAGGAACTGCGGCGGGACCTTGAAAAGTGCGAGCGATATGATACCGGATAGAATCGGCGTGCGATCGGGTGTAAGCGTGTGCGCGAAAATGCACCAGCCCAGGTAGCCGAGTGCCCCATACAGAATCAATGCCCATGTCAACTGCGTACCACCAAGCCTGGGCGCAAGGATCCGCAGGCCATAGCCAACAATGAACACCAGGAATGCGGACACGGGTTGAGCCATATAGGAAAAGCCAAGGTTTTGGTGAAATAGCCAGGGATAAATGACCACCCCTATCACAATCAGCACAGTTGCAACGCTCACCTGACGACGTCCCTGGCCCGTGACAAATGCAAGCAGTGGAAACATCAGATAGCAGAACCATTCGGCGCTGATCGACCAGGAGGGTTGGTTCCAGTTTATCCCGTCGATATCAAAAAATCCCCAGGCGTGAATGAGAGTGATGTTCATCGCAAAGGACGTCGCGTTGTCATACTCACTGAATCCCCACAGCCCGACGGCGTAACAGAGAAGCAGGAACAGGTGGACGGGATATATGCGTGCAAGGCGAAGCCACAGGAAGTGGAATACCCATCGCGCTTCCAGGTGCTTGTCAAAATCACTGTCGTGCACATGTGCGAGAATGAACCCGGACAGTGCAAAAAAGATGGTAACTCCCGACGCACCACTCTGAAAAATTGATGCAAGCGGGCCGTACTCGAGAGCCAGATCACCATAGCGCAGGTGCAGTAGCACCACCCAGAGCGCTGCGAAGGCACGAAGACCGGTCAGGTTGTCTATTTTCATTTTTTCCGGCCTAACTCGGATAACGGCGGGCAGTTCACCGGCCGCTGCATCGGGCCGTTGTCATGGTGATAGGAGCGGGTGATGCGGGTGGCGCTGTGGGTACGCCGAAGAAGAAACCAGGGAACCGGTAGAAGAGAGGGTCTCAGCGCTATGGCCGGCCGAAAGAGCGAGATGCGGACCGCGATCAGGATATTCTCCCCGACGCGCTTTACACCCCTGCGCCTTGGACCATCCAGCCGTTTATCCGCGCGACCGCGGAGTCTAGCAGAACGCTAAGGCAACACCAAACGTGACCGGTGGAGACCCTGCGACGTTGCTCGTGTTCACACCGCTAGCCCGGCGCCCTGGAGAGCTTCGACAACTGCTGCGAATCCACCTTCTTCCCTGGCCATCGCGATTTCGACATCGTGATCTTCTTCCTCCGGTGCAAAGCCATCCATCCCGACCTTCGGGGCCGCTAGCCTGAAACCGTCGGCTGGCGGTGCTGTTCTGCACGTCTGCTTTTTGCACAATGGGCGCTCTCGATCGACGGCCTGGTGTGTTCTAATTGTTCAAGTCCCCTCTTGCTTTCGATCATCACGGCGCATGCCACGGTCGTTGGCCTGTGACGCTCGGCATCCAAGGGGCCACGAAAGCCCTCCGCCGACATCTGGAGTCCCGTTATGCACGTCCACGTCCTGCAGCACGTTCCCTTTGAAGGTCTGGGCAGCATCGAAGCCTGGCTGCGACAGAAGCATGCGTCGATTACCTGGACCCGATTCTTTGAGGCCGGTATTCTTCCGCCGCTGGACACAGTTGACTTGATCATCGCCCTGGGCGGACCGATGAGTGTCAACGACGAGAGTGAACTCCCCTGGCTCGTCGACGAGAAGCGATTCATCGCCGCTGCCATCGAGCTGGGAAAACCGGTGCTGGGAATCTGTCTCGGGGCGCAACTGATTGCCACTGCGCTTGGCTCGCGCGTCACCCCGGGCCCGGAGAAGGAGATCGGCTGGTTCCCTGTTCGTGCGGAAATGAGCGCCGCGGGGAGCTTTGCTTTCCCGACGTCGACGCTCGCCTTCCACTGGCACGGCGAGACATTCGATCTGCCGCCGCAGGCAATGCACCTGGCCAGCAGCGAGGCCTGCCGCCATCAGGCGTTCCAGGTCGGGAAACGCGTGCTGGCGCTGCAGTTCCATCTCGAAACGACGCCGGAAAGTGCCGATGCGCTCATTGCCCACTGCGGCAACGAACTGGTGGCGCAACGCTTCGTCCAGACTGAAGCCGCGCTTCGCGGCGTTGCCACGAGCAGCTACGAGGGAATCAACACCTTGATGGCTGACGTGCTCGAGTACCTGACTCGCCGTGGGAACTGAGCCTTGACGTGCAAGCGAAAACCGTTGCTGTTGCGATGAAGTGTGAAAGTGCCCACCGGCAAGGGGCTGGCGTGCGCGCCGGCCGCACCCGCGGCGAGGTCGCAACCGCTTCGCGGTGGTTGCCGCAGCCGGCTTCGGGATTCCAGCCCAAACTGACCGCTGGTGGACTGCGCACATATGCTCTCCGCCGGTCGAGTCAGCTTGCAGTGCCAGGCAATGATCGAGGACGTTTCCCTCGCCCTCGGATAAGCGTAACGCCCGACGACGGGCATTGTGGCTGGCTTGCTGCACGCAGCTTCCGGAGCGACTCGGCGCGCCGATTGAGTGCGCCGGTCGCGACGTCATTGTGGATCACACCGACCGCCGGGAGGGCAGGGAGCGGTTTCCCGCTCTCCCTGCTGCACCGGACAGCAGACTCCGTCGGCACACGAGGCTGTAATGCGAGTCCTGGCTAAACTTCTATACATCTTTTTCGCGATGAATCGCCGCATCGTGCGATCGTTCGAGTACCGAATGCCAGCGGGATTTGTGTGCAACCTGCACGCGCTCAACGATCGGGTTGTCGCCGAGACTCTGACGACCGCCGACAATCAGATCGTGCTTGATATCGGCGCGGGAACGCGGACGCCGTTCGTGCAGCAGGTCGACCCGACACTCGGCAACCGCATCATCGCGCTAGATATCCTGGCCGACGATCTTGCGCTGAACCCGGACACTCCGCTGAAGATTGTCGCCGATTGCGGCCGGGGAATCCCGATCAAGACCGCGGCGACCGACATGGTGGTTACGCGCTCCTTTCTCGAACATCTCCCTGACACTGGGGCATTCGTCGCCGAGTGCGCGCGCGTGATCAGGCCCGGAGGCCTCTTTATTGCCGTCTTTCCTTGTCGTTATTCACCGTTCGCGTTGATCAACCGGATGTTGCCGAACCGGATCGCCAACACGCTGCTGCGCTGGTTTCAGCCGGAGAGGGCAGGTGATCTGGGGTTTCCAGCTTATTACGATCGGCTGTATTACGCTCAGATCGAACGAACGCTTGCCAAACACGGTTTTACGCTGGAACTTGTCGCTCTCCGTTACTACCAGTCCACTTACTACGACTTCTTTCTGCCGCTCTACTTGGTGTTCGTTCTCTACGACCTTGCAGTCTTCGCGCTCGGTAGCAAGAACCTCTGCTGCCAGATGTTCGTTGTGGCGAGGCGCGGGACGGGATAGCACGTGCCTGGTTGGGCTGACAATCCTGCGCAAGGGGTATTGTTCGCCAACAAGAACAGCCGAACCCCGGCTGGCTCAGCGATGCTTGTCATTGACCTTGTGGGCGGCATGAAGGCAAGAGCAGGAAGGCGGACACAGGGAGCGGATGGCGGCGGCCGAACTCGGCCGCCCATGTCACGCCATCGCAGGCCAACGGCGCGGTCCGCTCTTACGGGCCGGTCCTCGTCGCGGCTGTCGGCAGATTACGCACGAACCATCCGGCGGTTTCGCGCGCAACCCACTCGAATGCCGCGGCCGAGTCGGGTGCTTCGACGCTCGCCGGCAGCAGCTTCAAGGCGTTGCGCCCTCCGAGTTCGCGCAGCGCCCGCCGATTGCTGGCTTCGACACGCTGTTCGCCATCGCCGACGAGTACCAGCAACGGCGAGACGAGCGTGCGCAGGTAGAGCACGCCCGCGAGGTCGATCAGCCCACCGCGACAGACGATGGCGAAGATGTCATGGTCGCGGGTCGCCGCCGCGCGTACCAGCACCGGCGAGCAGTCCCCGGCGGCGCTGAGGCCGACCGGCAGCATCGGCAGTTCTTCCAGCAGCATGCGCCGCTTGATAAGTGCCAGACCGTCAAGCAGGCGGCTGGCCAGCAGCGAGACGTTGTGATGGTTGTCGTCGAAACGCCCTTCGCTGCTGGTCAGCAGGTCGAGGCTCAGCGTACCGAAGCCGGCGTGGCGGAGGACTACCGCCAGGGCGTCGTCGCGGGCCGCGGGATTCGGTCCGGCATGCGCCAAAACGACCAGTGCTGACAGCTGCGCGGGCAGGGCAAGCTGCGCGTGCAGGTGTACGTTGCCACTGTCAATGGCGATCAGAGTCTCGTCGACCGCGCCAATCGCTTCGCTCAACGGCGTACCAGCCTCACTGGCACGCGACGCGGCCCGAAAGGTTTGCCAAAGCGCTCGAAATGGCCGGCGATCGGCGTCGCGCAGTGCGGGCAGCGACCATCGGCGGGCAGATCGTAGTGCCGGATGTTGTACCAGTCGCGCTCGATCAACGCCGCCTGGCAAGCCGGACAGAAAGTGGTACCGCCTTCGGTGTCGTGCACGTTTCCCGTATAGACGTAGTTCAGGCCGGCACCCAGTGCGATGCTCCGGGCACGGGTAAGCGTTGACGGCGGCGTCGGCGGCAGATCGCTCATTTTCCAGTCGGGGTGGAAGGCCGAGAAGTGTACCGGCACGTTCGCTCCCAGTTCACTCGCCACCCAGTCGGCGAGTGCCTTGATTTCGGCTGGCGAGTCGTTCTGGCCGGGGATCAGCAGGGTGGTGATTTCCAGCCAGCAGCTCGTTTCGTGATGGATGTAGGCGAGCGTGTCGAGCACTGGTTGCAGGTGGCCGCCACAGAGCTTGAAGTAGAAGTCATCGGTGAAGGCCTTGAGGTCGACGTTGGCGCCGTCCATGACCGCGAAGAACTCGCGCGCCGGCTCGGGATGAATGTAGGCGGCGGTGACGGCGACGGTCTTGATGCCCTTCGCGCGGCAGGCAACGGCGGTGTCGATCGCGTACTCGGCAAAGATAACGGGGTCGTTATAGGTGAAAGCGACCGACTGCGCGCCATAGGCGGCCGCGGCCGCGGCGATTCCCTCCGGGCTGGCGGCGTCGAGCAGGCGATCCATGTCCTTCGACTTCGAAATATCCCAGTTCTGGCAGAATTTGCACGCCAGGTTGCAGCCGGCAGTGCCGAAGGAAAGAATCGACGAACCGGGGTAGAAGTGGTTGAGCGGCTTCTTCTCGATCGGGTCGATACAGAAGCCGGACGAGCGGCCGTAGGTGGTCAGCACCATCTCGCCGGCGACGTTTTGACGAACGAAACAGGCGCCGCGCTGGCCTTCGTGCAGCTTGCAGTCGCGCGGGCAGAGATCGCACTGTATGCGTGCATCGGCAATGGTATGCCACCAGCGACCGGGATGGGCGGACTCCGGGGTCTTCAGCGAGTCGTTCAGTTCTCTTTCCATTTCCGTACTCCATAACGCGCCAGGGTGACTGCCGGGTCCCAGAAGTCGGCGGACAGGCCGGCTTTCAGTTTGAGTTCACGCATGAACTGCCGGGGGTCGGGGAGCGACTCCCAGACCTGCGGCAGGAAGGTCGCCCGCCGCCGGCCGAAGCTCAGGATCAGGCCATCGATACCCGGTTGCAGGCGGGCAAGCGCGTCTTCCTCGCCAGACACCGGGAAGGGCTTGGCGGGCGTCAGCAAGGATACCTCGACGCGCGTGCGCGCCAGTTCCTCTTGGCTGAGCGGCGGGAAGCGCGGGTCGCGAAAAGCAGCAGCGAAGGCATTCTCGGCGACGTCGGTGGCCAGCGGTCGCTGCGCTTCGAGGCTGCCGATGCAGCCGCGCAAGCGGCCGTTCTGGGTCAGCGTAACGAAGCTGGCGCCTGGCTCGGCCAGTTCCGGCGGCGGAGTGACCGGGTCTGGCGGCAGCCCGAAATGCGCGGCGATGGCGTTGCGTGCGCTGACCAGCAGGGCGTTGCCGAGGGCGTCAGTGGGCATCGGCATTCACCGGGACAAAGCTGAAGGCGCCGTAGCCGACGACGCGCGACTTGTCGCCGGCGGTGTCGCCGGAATTGCGCAGGTCGAGCATTTCCGCTCGCAGTCCGTGCCGACGCGCTGCCAGGAGCAGGCCATTGACCGGTGTCGCCCCGCACGCCTGGCGATGATCGAGATGAGCATCCAGGGCGACGATGTGCCGGGCGGTGTCGGTGTCGCTCTTGCAGGCAAGGGCATAGGGCAGGTAGTGCGAGAGATCCGAGCTGATGACGATCAGCGTTTCGTCGCCGCCCCAGAGGGTTTCGAGCACCTCGGCAACCTCGGTCGGCGACGCGTCGCCGACCGCCAGCGGAACCAGCGCAAAACGTTCGAGAACCGTCTGCAGGAAGGGCAGTTGCACTTCGAGCGAGTGCTCCATGGCGTGCGCAGCGTCGCTGACGACGACCTGCGGCAACTGCGCAATGCTGGCGATGGCGCCGGTGTCAAGCGGGACGTCGCCGAGCGGCGTGGCAAAGGCGCTCGCCGATGGGACCGCCAGCCCATCGACCGCGACGCGGTGCGTCGGGCCAAGCAGAACGACGCGCCTGATGCTGGTGCGCAAGGCCTGCAGCGACGCATAGACACTGGCGGCGATCGGACCTGAATAGACGTAGCCGGCGTGCGGCGCGATGATTGCTTTCGGGCGCGCGCCCGGTGGCCGCGGCGTGTCGCGGAGCAGTCGCTGCAGATCGCGCGTCAGAGCGCCTGCCGACCCGGGGTAGAACATGCCGGCGACTGCCGCTGGTCGAACGGTGGTTGTCGAATGTGTCATCTGGTCGATCCTCGAAGCGTTGCGCACGGGCAAGGCGGGTGAAATCGGCACAGGCAGTGGAACGATAGCCCGGCGGTGAGTCCCGGTTCGCCGCGGCGATGGTTCATTCCGCAATACACCTGCCTTCTTTGGTTAAAATTACGCCATGCTACGTCACTACGCAATCGTTCCCGCCGCGGGCAGCGGATCGCGCTTTGGCGGCGATATGCCCAAACAGTACCAGATGCTCGCCGGCCGGCCCATGATCTACTACAGCCTGGCTGCTCTCTGTCGCTGCCAGCGCGTGGATCGCGTCTGGGTGGTTCTTTCTCCAGATGACAAATACTGGCGGCTGCACGATTGGACAAGTCTCGGCCACAAGCTGGAGACGGTATTTTGCGGCGGCGGGAGCCGCTCGGAAAGCGTCGCCAATGGACTGTCTGCGGCGGCGACGGCTGCCCACGACGACGACTGGGTGCTGGTTCACGACGCGGCACGCCCCTGCCTGTCGCAGGCGAATCTGAACGCCCTGTACGGCCAACTCGCCGACGATCCGGTCGGCGGCATCCTGGCCGTACCCGTGGCCGACACGCTGAAGCGTGCCGACGCCGAGCAGCGTGTCGCGCACACCGAGTCGCGCGACGGCCTGTGGCAGGCGCAGACGCCGCAGATGTTTCGCTATGGTCTGCTTTCCCGAGTGCTGGCGGCGCACGCCGTCGGCACTGACGAAGCCTCGGCGGTCGAGGCAGCCGGATTCAAGCCACGGCTGGTCGCCGCCGACGCCAGCAACCTGAAGGTCACTTACCCCGCCGACCTGCGTCTGGCCGAACTGATCCTGCAGGGCCGGGCGCGGGTGGACGAATGATCCGCGTCGGACAGGGCTGCGACATTCACGCGCTGGTTCCAGGCCGCAAGATGATTCTCGGTGGGGTCGACATCGCGCATCACAGCGGCCTGCTTGGCCATTCGGATGCCGACGCGCTGCTGCACGCAATCATCGACGCGCTGCTTGGCGCCGCGGCGCTCGGCGACATCGGCCGCCACTTCCCGGATACCGATCCGCGTTATCGTGGCGCCGACAGCCGCGTGCTGTTGCGTGCCACGCTGGCGCTGCTGATGCAGGCCGGCTGGCAGGTCGGCAACATCGACGCGACGATCATCGCCCAGCAGCCGAAAATGGCGCCGCATCTGCAGCACATGGTCGCCAACATCGCGGCCGATCTGAAGGTGGCGGTGGACTGCGTGAACGTCAAGGCGAAGACTGCCGAGCGACTGGGCTTTGTCGGGCGCGGGGAAGGCATTGCCACCGAGGCGGTGGTGTTGATCACGCGGCCGTGATTTGAATACACGCGGGGTTTGCTCCGTTGCGCCCGAAGTGCTGCGCTTTCTCTGGCGAAGTCAGTTCGCTGCCGGCACACGCGCCAGACCGACCGCACGTTCCACCTGTTGGCCGTTCAACCACAGAGTGCCGGCCATGGTGGCGCCATCGGCGGCGATGGTCGCGTGCAGGTTGCCGGTATCGACCAGTACGTCGCCGGGATTGCTGACGATCTGCAACGCGATGTCGACCACCAGCGGGTCTCCCGGGAGGGCGCTGGCGCTGCCTTTGCCACGGTAGCTGACGGCGTCGAGTTCGCTGCCGAAGCGCTGGCGCCAGAAGTTGCGATAGTCGGCCCAGTCGGCCCGCTGACTGATTGGCACCGGCCGGCTGTTGAACTCGACCTGATCGCCGGCCTGTCGCAGCGACAGGGAGAGCGTCTCCCCGGGCGACAGCGTCGCCAACCAGGCACCGCTGACGTCGGTAGAGGACGGGCGACCGGCGAGTCGCAGAGCGTACCAGCCAATGCCGAACGCGCCTGCCACAGCCGTTACCACCGCCACGCGCAGCCACCGCCGTCGTGCCTGGCCGCCGGTCAGCTGACCGGCGGCCAGGGCTGCGGGCGCGGCCGGCTGCGCGGGAGCGATGCCCAGCGCGTGCAGATCGTCCACCAGTCGCCGGACGTCGTGCTGCCAGTCGTAGGCACGCAGCGGGCGCCAGGTAAACTCGCCGATGCGGTTGAATGGCGCCGGCAGGTCGGCGGCAGGGGGCGGCGTCGCCACCCCGTCACAAAGCAGGGGGATGAGGTGCGCGCCACTGGCCAGCGCGTCGGCCACTTCGCGACGGATGGGGTCGGCGGGGTCATCGATGCGCCTGCCGCCGCGATCATCGCTCGCCGCCAGCAACTGCGGCGTCAGCAGCAGCAGGAGTATCGGCCGTCCCTTCAAAGTCTGCGCGATTTCGTCGCGCCAACGGACCCCGGCGCGCAGATCATCCTTGTCGAGGAAGACCTGGTCGTCGCCGAAGACGACGCCGAGATCGCGCGCCAGGGCGGTCGCCTTGTCCTTGCCGTCTGACGCGCGATAGCTGATGAACAGCTGCGCCACGGTGGTGCGCCCGCCTTTCGCCGTTCAGCGAGAGCGCTTGCGCGCCATGCCACTGCTCGCGGCGAGCGGATAACCCTTGGTCTGCACTACCCGCGCCGCCGTGCCTTCTTGCCCTTGCCGCTCTTTTTCAGTTTCGTGGGAGCAAAGGTCGGATCGGTTGACGCCGGACCGGCGACGGTAAATCTCGGCAGAGTCGTTTGTCCGCCGGTATCGAGCGCGGCGATGTAGGCATTGCTCACCCAACCCTCGACTTCAGGGTCGGAGACAACCTTGACCAGGCTCCAGCGGTCACGCGCCTCCAGCAGCTGCAGTTCCGTACCGTTCTTCAGCGCCGCGGCAACGCGTTCAAAACCGGCGTCAGGGCCTTTGCGGATGTTGAGGCTGCTGGCGATAACCACGTAGCGTGGCGGTTCATCGTGTTCGCGACCGAGGATGCGGCTGCGTACCGCTGCCAGCGGGAACGCGGGACCCGGGTCGATCTTGCGGCCGGGAGCGATGTCTTCGTGGCCGAGGACGTCGAGCAGGCCATAGTGCTCGACGAGCAGTTCGGCGAGTTCCATCGCTCGTTCGATCTGTGTCTCGGTGTAGGCATGCCAGGGCGACACCGGGCCGCCGTTTCGATGCGCAGCGAGAGTAACTTCTTCCTCGGGATAGACTTTGGCGAACCAGGCCTGGTATTGGTTGCCAACTTTCTTGAGGAGACCGGCGTTGTCCATTTCAACGCCGATGGAGTGCGAGTTGAGGCCCACCAGCCCCGCCCACTGACTGACGCCGGCGTGCCAGGTGACGACGTTGAAGGGCGCCAGCTGGACGATTTGGCCTTCGCGGCCGAGTACCACGTGCGCCGAAGCGTTACCGCGCGGTTTGCGTGTGCATAAGGACTCCACCGAACCCTCGACCGAACGACCGGCCGTGTAGTGGAGGATCAGATAGCTGGGAGACATGATTCCGCCATGGTTTGGCGTGCTGCGATGACTGACCAGGTCGCCGACCAGTTTGTGGTTCTCGATTTTCAGAGTCATGTGCTTTCCTCGCTGTATTGGGACAGGATCGAACACGGCGCATCGCGGACGCGCCACCGGAAACATGCCTGCTGTTCCGCGAATCGTAGCACCATCCATCGTCGAGGCACCGATTTTGCTCGTCAGAGGGCATGCTGAGCGGGCCATTCATGCCGACTGCGGAAGCGCAGAAAGCCTTCCCCAAGCGGCGCACGGTCGCGTAATTGCGCGAGGACCCACGCGGGAGCTTCCGGATCACCGGCAGCGCGCACGATGAACCGGGAGCCTCTTCGCATGCGCTTCTAGCGCCTTACCACAGCTACAAGGCAGACGTCAAGTCAGAAAAAAGCTCGCTCGCCGCGGTAGGCAGGCGCGTGCGCAATGCTTTAGACTCGCCGCTAACGTGAGCGGTCAACCTGGAGTTCACGAAGCAGCTGGAGAATTTTGTATTCGTATTTCGCATTCGAAATCGTCAGCAGTCAAACGGGAATATCGTGGGGGTATTGAAATGATTCAGAAGAAGCAAGGGCAGGGCGGGGCGCCTGCCGCGCCGGTATCCGCGCCGCTGGTGGGCAAGGACGACGAGCGTATGGGACTCGGGGTGGACGCACTGAAGCGCGCCTTCCTGGACAGACTGGTTTACTCGCAGGCGCGCTTTCCGGAGGTTGCCACCCGGCGTGACTGCTTCCAGGCACTCGCACTGACGGTGCGTGATCGTCTGCTGCAACGCTGGGTACAAACGGCGCGCACCTACCGCAACAGGGGCAGCCGCACGGTCTGCTACCTGTCGGCCGAGTTCCTGATCGGTCCGCAACTGGGCAACAATCTGATCAATCTCGGCATTTTCGACAACGCCCGGCAGGCGATGGCGGAACTCGGGCTCGACCTCGACATGCTGCTCGACCAGGAAGAAGAGCCCGGGCTGGGCAACGGCGGTCTTGGCCGTCTCGCAGCGTGCTACCTGGATTCGCTGGCGACACTGGAGATTCCCGCCATCGGCTACGGCATTCGCTACGAGTTCGGCATATTTACGCAGGCCATCCGCGACGGCTGGCAGGCCGAAGTGACCGACAAGTGGTTGCGTTCGGGAAGTCCATGGCTGATTCATCGACCGAATGTCGCTTTCGACATCAAGATCGGCGGGCATACCGAACACCAGTACGAGGCATCGGCCAGCCGCCGGCTGCGCGTGCAGTGGGTGCCAGCGAAGGTCGTCCGCGGTACGGCCTGGGACATGCCGGTGCTCGGCTATGGCGTCAACACGCCGAACCGGCTCCGGTTGTGGAGCGCGGAAGCTCCGGAGGAGTTCGATTTCGCGGCCTTCAATGCGGGCAACTACTACCAGGCCGTGGATGCGGAAGTGCTGTCCGAGACGCTGACCAAGGTGCTCTACCCGAACGACGAGATGGAAGCGGGCCAGACCCTGCGGCTCGAGCAGCAGTACTTCTTCGTCGCCTGCTCCCTGCGGGACATGATTCGTCTGCAACTGCAGCGCGAGACGGATCTCACGCGTTTCCACGAAAAGTTCGTCGTCCAGCTGAATGATACCCACCCGTCGATCGCGGTCGCCGAACTGATGCGTCTGCTCGTCGACGAGTACGAGATGCTCTGGGACGACGCGTGGTCGGTTACCCAGCGGACCTTCGCCTACACCAATCACACGCTGCTGCCCGAGGCGCTCGAGAAATGGCCGTTGCACCTGTTCCGCAAGACACTGCCGCGCCATTACGAAATCATCTGCGAGATCAACGAGCGTTTCCTCGACGAAGTGCGCATTCGCTTTCCTGGTGACAACGAAATCCTCAGGCGGATGTCGCTGATCGATGAGGATGGTGCCCGTTACGTGCGCATGGCGCATCTGGCGGTGGTCGGCAGTTTCGCGGTCAATGGCGTTGCCGCCCTGCACACCGAACTCGTCAAGTCCGACATCCTCAAGGACTTCTACGACCTGTGGCCGGAAAAGTTCAGGAACAAGACCAATGGCGTGACGCCGCGGCGCTTCGTCCTGCTGTCCAATCCGACGATGTCGCAATTGATCGACGACACCATCGGCCGCGGCTGGGTGACGGACATGACGCGGCTGCGCGAACTCGAACCCTACGCCGAGGACAAGGCTTTCCGCAAGGCATGGCGTGATATCAAGCGCGTGAACAAGGAGCACCTGACCCGCGAGATGAAGCGCCTCGCGCACGTCGACGCCGATCCGGCATCGATGTTCGACGTTCAGGTGAAGCGCATCCATGAGTACAAGCGCCAGCACCTCAACCTGCTGCACGTCATCTCGCTCTACAAGCGCCTGAAGGACAACCCGAACCTGGTTGTCGCACCGCGCACGGTGATTTTCGGAGGCAAGGCTGCGCCGGGCTATCGCATGGCCAAGCTGATGATTCGGCTGGCCACTGCGGTTGCCGATATCGTCGGCCGCGACCCCGCCATGCATGGCCGTCTACAGGTGATCTTCTTCCCGAACTACAACGTCAAGCACGGCCACGCGATCTTCCCGGCCGCGGATCTGTCCGAGCAGATCTCGCTGGCGGGCAAGGAAGCGTCGGGGACCGGCAACATGAAGTTCCAGATGAACGGCGCGCTGACCATTGGCACGCTCGACGGCGCCAACGTCGAGATCATCGAGCAGGTCGGTGAAGAGAATTTCTTCCTGTTCGGGATGACCACGCCCGAGGTCAAGGAACTCCGGCAGTGCGGCTATCGACCACGCGACTATTACGAGGCGAACCCGCACCTGCGCGAGGTGATCGACCTGATCGGCTCGGGCTTCTTCACGCGCGGCGACCGCGAGGTCTTCCGGCCCTTGGTCGATCACCTGCTCAACCACGACGAGTACATGCTCCTGGCCGACTTTCAGTCATACGTCGATTGCCAGGAAAGGGTCTCCGAGGCCTACCTCGATTACGAGCGCTGGTCGCGCATGTCGATTCTGAACGTTGCGCGCTCCGGGTTCTTCTCGTCCGATCGGGCGATTCAGGAATACTGCGACGACATCTGGCGGGTTGAGCCGGTGCGCATCGAGCTCACCGATCTCTCGGAAGAAGACATGCAGTTCAAGCGTGCCACCGCCGGCGCGCCTTGATCACTGTGGGAAGCAGGGCCGGCATGACGCTGGCTCTCCCTGCTTCCGGGTATCGGTGAGGGACTGAGCACGGCCGAGTTTCGGGTCCGCACCGATCCGGTGCGTTTCCCGACCGGCGCATAGCACAGAAGAATGGCGGCCAGCGGCCGCCATTCCCGCGTGCTGCCAGCCTTTACCAGCGGCGGATCTTGATGATGTGCGCCATCAGGTTATGCGGGCTGAGTTCGACGTAGGCTGTCGGGCCGCTCCAGCGGTAGCTCTGGTCGTTCAGCACGTCGTGGGCCTGGTATTGCTCGTCCCAGCCGATTTCGAACGTGCCCAGCGGGATCTGGACGGTCGCTACCTGCTTATGGTAAGGATCGAGGTTGACGGCGCAGACGATGATATCCGAGCGATCATCGGTCATCTTCGCGTAGGCGATGATGCTCGGGTTGTCGGTGGCCAGGAAAAGGACATTGTTATAGCCATGCAGGGCGGGCGATTCGCGCCGGATCTTGTTGATGCGGGTGATGATGTCGACGATGTTGCCCGGCGCCCGCCAATCACGGACCTTGATTTCGTATTTCTCGGAGTCGAGGTATTCTTCCTTGCCCTCGATCGCAGCGTTCTCGCACAGCTCGTAACCGCTGTAAATGCCATAAACGGAGGACAGGGTCGCTGCCAGGACGGCGCGCATGATGAACGCTGGCCGACCGCCGTACTGCAGGATCGGCGGCAGAATGTCGGGTGTATTGGCGAAGAAGTTGCCGGTGAAGTACTCCTTCATCTCGCCGCTGGTCAACTCGCTGACGTAGTCGATGAGTTCCTGTTTCTCGTTGCGCCAGGTGAAGTAGGTGTACGACTGTGCGTAACCGGCTTTGGCCAATAAGCGCATCATCTTTGGCTTGGTAAATGCTTCGGCGAGGAAGATCACGCCGGGGTGCTGCCGATGTACCTGGCCGATCACCCATTCCCAGAAAGGCACCGGCTTGGTATGCGGATTGTCCACGCGGAAGGTGGTCACGCCCTTGTCGACCCAGAACAGGAATACCCTGAGCATCTCCTGCCACAGGCCGGCGCGGTCGGTGGTGCCGAAGTTCAGCGGGTAGACGTCCTGGTACTTTTTCGGCGGGTTCTCCGCGTACTTGATGGAACCGTCGGGACGATGGAAGAACCACTCCGGATGGGCGGTGACGTAAGGATGATCGGGCGAGCAGTTCATCACGTAGTCGAGCGCAATTTCGATTTCCAGCTCACGACAGGCAGCGACGAAGCGATCCCAGTCATCCCAGGTGCCGAGCTGCGGCTCGAGGCCGGTGTGACCGCCGTGCTCATTGCCGATCGCCCACGGACTGCCGACGTCACCAGGCGCGGCCGTCAGGCTGTTGTTCTTGCCTTTGCGGAAACTGTGGCCGATCGGGTGGATCGGCGGCAGGTAGATGACGTCGAAGCCCATGGCCTTGATTTCCGGCAGGCGGCGGATGCTGTCCTGCAGGGTGCCGTGTTTGTGCGGGGTGGTGCTTTGCGAACGTGGAAAGAACTCGTACCAGGCGGCAAAACGGCTGATCGGCCGGTTGACCATCACTTTCAGCGTCGGCGCCAGTTCGTAGCCCTCGCTGCGATCCGGGTATTTGGCCATCAGGCTGTGCAGTACGCCACCGATCCCCAGGTCGATAACCCCCTGCTGTTCGCCGGCACCCAGCGCATTGTCCATTGCGCCGATGATGCTTTCGATGCGGGCACGATCCTCGCCCTTGGCAATGGCGGCCGACTTCCGGATGATCGCCATTCCCTCGAGTAGCTCACTGCCCAGCTGGGCGCCCGGCACATTCTTCTTGCTGATCTCTTCCACCCAGGACCGGTAGTGGTCGGCGTAGGCCTCGATGGTGTACTCCCAGGGACCGATCTCGGTAACCGAGAACTCGCCGTACCAGTCGTCGTTGAGGGCCAGCGTCATCGGGCTTTCCTGCCACGCTTTCTCGCCGACCTTGCGGGCCTTGAGAACGGCAGACAGCTTGTCGTGGCCTTCCTTGTAGATATCAGCGCTGACGGCGACCTTTTCGCCGACGACGCGCTTGATCGGATAGCGGCCACAGTCGATCTGCGGCTTGACCGCTTCAATGTTTACGCGGGGGTAGTCCTTGGGAATCATCAATGCGCTCCTGAATGCTGACCGGGCGACGCCGGAATAAAGCGGTCAGCTCTGATCTGTGTGGGGACGGTCCGTTCGGACCGCCGATACCTTGACCCGGCGACCGCTGGGCGAGTTCCCGCCCGCGGTCGCGCGGGTGCTGCGACTGGCTACTTGAGCAGCGAATTGTAGAGCTTCCGTGTTTGCTCGGCGATGCTCGACCAGCTGAAGACTTCGCGCGCGCGCTTCTGGCCCGCAGCGGCCATCGATTCGGCGAGCGCCGGATCGTCGAGCACCTTGTTGATCGCCGTCGCCAGATCGCGCGAGAAGGCATCCGGATCCACCGGCTCGAAGGGTGCTACGTGCAATTGTTCCAGCGGTACCAGGAAGCCTGTTTCGCCATCAACGACCACCTCCTTGATGCCGCCGACGGCACTGGCGACGACTGCCGTGTGACAGGCCATCGCCTCCAGGTTGATGATCCCGAAAGGCTCGTAGATCGACGGGCAGCAGAAGACCGTGGCGTGCGAATACATCTGGATCACCTCGGGCTTGCTCAGCATCTCCTGAACCCAGATCAGGTTCCTGAATCCCTCCCGGCGAACGGCCTTGACCGCAGCCTCCATCTCGGCAAGGATTTCCTTGGTATCGGGAGCGCCGGCACAGAGGACGACCTGCACGTCAGGATTGATGTGCTTGACGGCGTTGACCATGTGCACGATGCCCTTCTGGCGCGTGATCCGGCCGACGAAGAGCACGAAGGGCCTGCTCGGATCAACGCCGTGCTTTTCGAGGGCATCGGTGTCGCTCGTCGGATGATACTGCTCGACCTTGATCCCGTTGTAGATCACGGCAATCTTGTCCGGGTCGATGTCGAAATGCTCGAGAATGTCCGCCTTGGTTCCTTGCGAGACGGCAATCACCGCGTCCGCCATCTGCAGCGAGGTACGTTCGACCCACGACGACATGTCGTAGCCGCAGCCGAGTTGTTCGCGTTTCCATGGGCGCAGCGGTTCCAGCGAGTGCACCGTGTGCACCAGGGGAATGCCGTACAGGTTTTTTGCCAGGATGCCGCCGAGGTGCGCGTACCAGGTGTGCACATGCACCAGATCGGCGTCCACCTGTTCGCTCAAGGTCTCGAGGTTGGTCTCGAAGGTGTCGAGCGCACCGCTGAGCTTCTTGTCGACGTGCGCGAAACTGCCCTTGCCAAAGGGGTAACCCTTGACCCGCACACCGCCACTGACAGTGTCCTGGTCACCAAAACAGCGCACTTCGACGTGCATCAGTTTGGCCAGCTCATCAGCCAGATACTCGACGTGAACGCCGGCTCCACCGTAGACGTTGGGAGGGTATTCGCGTGTCAATAGCAGTACTTTCATGGGGGCACTTTCTATGCTGTGGTTGTGAGGTCGAACGCGACGTCATCACGTCGAAGGCCCTGCTATTGTATCGGGAAAGGGTCCGGGCGGCCAAACCGGCGGTCAGCGCCAAGGCCGTCGCACAATGCCGCGCGTCGCCGGCTCCGGGGACAAACACGGCTGCCGGCGCGGCGCATGCGAGCACCGGCCGGCAGGCGCTGCAGGCCGGCGGGCAGGCGACGTCGGCCGACGGGACGGGTAAAATAGCGCACATGAATCTACTCGCCATCGAGACTTCGACCGAGCTTGGCAGCATTGCCCTCTGGCGCGACGGCGAGTTGCTCCGGCGTGCGTGCCCTGCCGGAATGTCGCACTCGGAAACACTGCTTCCGCTGATCCGGACGACGCTGCACGACGCCGGATTGCGCTTCGCCGAGTTGAACGCAGTTGCCTTCGCTGCCGGCCCTGGTTCGTTTACCGGTCTGCGCGTCGCATGCGGCGTCGCGCAGGGTCTGGCGTGCGCTCACGACCTGCCGGTCATCCCGGTGGGCACGCTCGAGGCGATGGCGCTGCACAGTGGCGGTCAGCGGGTGATCGTCGCCCTCGATGCGCGCATGGGGCAGGTCTACTACGGTTTCTACGTTGATGGTGTCGGGCTGGCGGCCGTGGCCGTAGGAGACCCGGCAGACGTGCCTGTTCCCGATTCGCCTGGCTGGCTGGCCTGCGGTAACGGGCTGCTGGCGTATCCCGTGCTGACCGAGCGTCTGTCGGGATGCGTGCAACGATGGCAGCCGGAACTGATGCCCGATGCCGCTCCGATAGCCCGTCTTGCCGCCTTGCGCCTGGCGCGTGGCGAAAGCCTCGACGCGGCCGACGCAGCGCCCCTGTACGTGCGCAACAAGGTGGCTCTGACGGTCGCCGAGCGCCTGGCGAGCGGCGGCAAAGCGTGAATGCCGCGCTTGCCGCCGAGGTCGAGATGCTGCCCATGGGTCCAGCCGACGTCGACGAAATGCTGCTGGTCGAGCAGGGCGTCTATCGCTTTCCCTGGACGCGCGGCAACTTTGTCGATTCGATTGCTGCTGGCTACGGTGTCTGGGGCTGCCGTGTCGCCGGCGAGCTGATCGCTTACTTCATACTCATGCTGGCTGTGGACGAGGCGCACCTGCTCAACCTCAGCGTCGCCGAGAAGCGCCAGAGGATGGGTTTTGGCGCCCGCATGCTGCGCCACGCCATGCTGACGGCGCGTCGGGCGGGGGCGACGATGCTCTTTCTCGAGGTTCGCCCGTCGAACAGCAGGGCTCTGGCCCTGTACGAGCATTTCGGTTTTCGCCAGATTGGCGTGCGGCGCGGCTACTACGAGGCCGAAGGCGGACGCGAGGACGCCCTGGTGATGCAGCACGACCTTGACGAGGTGTCGGCATGAGCGAACGGAGCAAGCGATCTGCTGCCGGCGCGGGCTTGACCCGCTGGCAGCTGCTGCACGAGATGGGCCTGCCGTCGCAGTGGAGGCTGCGTGAGCAGCCGGCTGTGCGGCGCGCGCGCGAGGAAGCATTGGCGATGCCGGCCGCTATTGCCCACCGGTCCGAGGAGACGGTGGCGCGTGCGCCCGTCGCAATGGTCCACGAGCGCCCGTCGGTACCCGCTGCCGCCCCGGCCGCAGACCGCGAGCAGCAGATCGCGAGTCTGGACTGGGACCAATTGAGGCAAAGCGTTGCCGATTGTCGCGCCTGCGGGCTGTGCCAGGCGCGCCGGCAGGCGGTGCTCGGCGTTGGCGACGTGCGCGCCGACTGGCTGTTCATCGGTGAGGGCCCCGGGGCCGAGGAAGACGCCCGCGGTGAGCCTTTCGTCGGTCCGGCCGGCAAGCTGCTCGATGCCATGCTCGCGGCGATAGACCTGCGGCGCGGCGAGGATGTCTACATCGCCAACGCCGTGAAGTGTCGCCCGCCCGGAAATCGCACGCCGGAAACTGCCGAAATGGCCTTGTGCGCACCCTACCTCCGACGCCAGATCGCGCTGATCCAGCCACGCCTGATCGTTCTTCTCGGCCGCGCGGCAGCGCATGCGGTTCTCGGCGATGTGGGGTCGCTGGCCAGCCAGCGCGGTAAGACCTTTGCCTTTGAAGCGGTCGGCAGCAGCAACGCCGCGGCCACGATTCCGGTCGTCGTCAGCTACCATCCCGCGTACCTGCTGCGCACGCTGCAGGACAAATCGAAAGCGTGGGAGGATCTCTGCCGGGCCAGGGCCCTGATGCGCGTCGCCAAGGCGGCTGCGTCGCTGCCGGCCTGAACATCTTCATGAAGGAAACCGCTATGCGCAATCGCTTTATGGCCATCGTCGTCCTGCTCGCCAGCCTGCTCTCGGGCTGCGGCTACAATACCTTCCAGACCGGTGACGAGGCGGTCAAGTCGGCGTGGTCCGAAGTGCTCAACCAGTACCAGCGGCGAGCCGACCTGGTCCCCAATCTGGTCAGCACGGTGCAGGGCTACGCCGCCCACGAAAAGGACGTGCTTACCCAGGTGACCCAGGCGCGGGCGCAGGTCGGCAGCATCCAGGCGACGCCGGAACTGGTCAACGATCCGGCCGCCTTCGCCAGGTTCCAGCAAGCGCAGGCGGGTCTCTCCAGCGCCCTGTCGCGACTGCTCGTGGTCGCCGAGAGTTACCCGCAACTGAAGGCCGACGGCGCTTTCCGTGACCTGCAGGCACAGCTCGAGGGAACCGAGAACCGGATCACGGTGGCGCGCAACCGCTACATCAAGGCGGTCGAAAGCTACAACGTCTCGGTACGCACGTTCCCGAACAACCTGACGGCGATGCTTCTCGGCTACGCGGTCAAACCGAATTTCACGGTGGACAACGAGAAAGCGATCTCGACGGCACCAAAGGTCGACTTCCCGGCAGCGGCTGGCAAGACGTCACCGGCCGGCACGTACTGAGCGATGTCGATGTCCAGGCGCCTTTCGCGGTTGCCCGGCTGGCTGCTGAGCCTGCTGCTGTTCGCCTGCACCCTGGCTGTCGCCGAGCAGCCGATTCCGCCGCTCGCGGCGCACGTCACCGACCTGACCGGCACGCTGGCCGGCGATCAGGAGGCGACGCTCGACGCCAAACTGGCCGCTTTCGAGCGCGAGAAGGGACCGCAGATCGCGGTTCTGATCGTTGCCACGGTCAGACCGGAGACCATCGAGCAGTACGCGCTGAGGGTCGTCGAAGCCTGGAAGCTGGGTCGCCAGGGAATCGACGACGGCGCATTGCTGTTGGTCGCCAAGGACGACCGGCGGATGCGTATCGAGGTCGGCTATGGGCTCGAAGGGGCGCTCAACGATGCCACCGCGAAGCGCATCATCAGCGAGACGATCGTGCCGCATTTCAAGCAGGGCGAGTTCTACGCCGGCATCGAGGCCGGCGTGGACGCGATGCTCAAGGTGGTCGCCGGCGAGCCACTGCCGGCCCCGGACGAGCAGGGGCGCCGCTCGGCGGATGCCGGTGCATCGTTCGAAGCCGTGCTCGTCGCCGGCGGAATTCTGGTGCTCATCGTTGCCGGCGCGGTGCGCGCCATCCTCGTCTTGCGCGCCATTTTCGGGCGCTTCCTGGCGGCGGGCATTGTCGCGGTCGGCGCCGGCGTGATCGCCTCGTTGATGTTCTCGTCCCTGCTGGTCGCGCTGCTCATCGGCGTACTGGCCTTCTTGCTTGCTCTGGTCGTCGATATGTCGGGCGTCGGTGGAGCGTTTTCGAGTGGCGGGTCGTGGGGTGGCGGCCGTCGCAGAGGCGGTTCCGGGGGCTTTTCGGGCGGTGGTGGCGGTTTCGGCGGCGGCGGCGCTTCGGGGGGATGGTGATGGAACCGGGAAGACTGTTGCGCCATCTGGTGCTGCCTGACTGGTGGGTGCGGCGTGTGTTTTCACGGCAGGTGCTGCGGCGGCTTGAGGAGGCGATAGCCGCGTCGGAGGCCGCACATTCGGGGGAGTTGCGCTTGGTGGTCGAAGGCAATCTGCCACTGGCCGCGCTGTGGCGCGGGCAATCACCGCGGCTGCGGGCCCTCGAACTGTTTTCGCAGCTCGGCGTCTGGGATACCGAGCACAACAGCGGCGTGCTGATCTACCTGCAACTGATCGACCGCCGGGTGGAGATCGTCGCCGATCGGGGCATCGACGGTCGCGTCGGTCGGCCGTTCTGGGACGCTGTCTGCCGGCGGATGGAAAGCGCGTTCAGTACCGGGGACTTTGAAGAAGGCACCCTGGCGGCGCTGAACACGATTACCGAAGCCCTGCGTGAACACTTCCCCGCGCCCGCCGGGAACCCCGACGAGCTGCCAAATGCGCCGCTGCTGCTCTAGGTTTCGGCGTAACGGACGCGCTGGCGTGGCTTGCTCGGCTGTGTCAGGTGGCCGAGGGGCAAGACATGCGTCTGTTTTACCTTTTGCAGGGCAATGCTGGTCTTGATGCGCGCGACACCGGGCAGGCAGAGCAGGCTTTTCATCATCAGTTCGGAGAACGAGGCCAGGTCAGGGACGACAATGCGCAGCATGTAGTCCGCGTCGCCGCTGATCGAGAAACAGTCGACCACTTCCGGCATCGCCGACACCGCGCTTTCGAAGGTCTCGCTGGCACTGTCGCCATGGCTTTCCAGGATCACCTGGGCAAAGGCAGTGACGCCCAGGCCAAGCGCCGCAGGCGCAAGCAGCGCGACGTAGCCGGCAATGACGCCATCTTCTTCGAGCCGCTGGATGCGACGACTGATCTGCGACGCCGACAGCTTGATCTGCTCGCCGAGGGTTGCGTTGGTCGCGTTGCCTTTTCGCTGCAATGCATCGAGAAGTGCAAGATCATAACGGTCTATGGTTATCTTTGACATCCAATTGCCAATCTGCGCATGAAATGTGCGCAGTATAGGGATTTTCTCGGACGCTTCCAATAGCTGTCGCGTTGTCGCGCGCCGTCCCCGCCGGCGATCATCGTCGTCTGACCAGAATGGAGAACCTGCTCATGAACAACCTCGCGGAATCCCTGCTGCTGGCGCTCAAGGCGCACGGTGCGCGCCAGATATTCGGCATCCCCGGTGACTTTGCCTTGCCCTTCTTCAAGATCATCGAGGAATCGCAGATCTTGCCTTTATACACTCTGTCGCACGAACCCGGTGTCGGTTTTGCCGCGGACGCCGCCGCACGAATCGTCGGCGGGCTTGGCGTCGCCGCCGTCACCTACGGCGCTGGCGCGCTGAACATGGTGAACGCGGTGGCCGCCGCGTATGCCGAGAAGTCGCCGCTGGTCGTCCTCTCGGGCGGACCTGGCAAAAACGAATCGATGACCGGCTTGCTTCTGCACCATCAGGCCAAGACACTCGATTCGCAGTTCCAGATCTTCCGGGAGATCACCTGCGACCAGGTGCGGCTCGACGACGCCGAACGGGCACCCCGCGACATTGCCCGCGTCCTGGCCAACTGTCTGCGTTACTCGCGGCCGGTGTACATCGAGCTGCCGCGCGACATGGTCGGCCAGTCTTGCAAAGCGGTGGTCGAGGCGCCGGCGCCGGTGGTCGATCAGGATGCGCTCGACGCCTGTGTCGGCGAGATTCTTGCTCGCCTGCGGCGCGCCAGCCGGCCGGCGCTGATGGTCGGCGTCGAGGTCCGTCGCTTCGGCCTGGAATCACGCGTGGCCGAGCTCGCTCACCGCCTGGCGCTACCGGTGGTCACCAGCTTCATGGGACGCGGCCTCCTGGCCGACGCCGTTACGCAGCCGCTCGGCACCTACATGGGCGTTGCCGGTCTGCCCGAGGTGACGGAACTGGTCGAGAGTTCGGATGGCCTGTTCCTGCTCGGAGTAATCGTCTGCGACACCAATTTCGGCGTTTCGGCGAGCAGGATCGATCTGCGCAAGACCATCCAGGCGCTCGATGAGCAGGTGAGTATCGCCTACCATACCTATCCGCGGATATCGCTCACGGCGCTGGTCGACCGGCTGCTCGCAAGCGTGCCCGCCGGGTCCGCGACCTGTGCGATGGCGCCGCGCAGCTTCCCGCGCAATATGGTCGCCGACGCGGCGACGCTGACGCCAGCCGATATTGCGGCGGCGGTCAATGATCTGATGGCCATACACGGCAGGCTGCCGATTGCCTCGGACATAGGCGATTGCCTGTTCACCGCGATGGATATCGAGCACACTGCGCTTGTCGCCCCGGGTTACTACGCAACCATGGGCTTCGGGGTGCCGGCCGGTCTTGGCCTGCAGGCGGCGACAGGTCAGCGGCCGCTGATCCTGGTCGGTGACGGGGCCTTCCAGATGACCGGCTGGGAACTCGGCAATTGCCAGCGCTATGGCTGGGATCCGATCGTTCTGCTGTTCAACAACGCCAGCTGGGAAATGCTGCGCACCTTCCAGCCCGAGTCCCGCTTCAACGACCTCGGCCACTGGGGATTTGCCGAAATGGCCGCCGGACTCGGTGGCGATGGGCAGCGGGTGGGCAGCCGCGCAGAACTGAAGGCGGCGCTCGACAAGGCGCTGGCGACGCGTGGCCGATTTCAGCTCATCGAGCTGACGATAGCGCGCGGTGTGCTGTCGACCACGCTGGCCCGCTTCGTTGCCGGCGTCAAGCAGCTCAATGCAGGCCGGTAGCTGGCCGCCGCCGGCAACAGGGCGGTGCAGCAGGCTCAGTGCGCGCTGTCGTCAAGGTGAATCACATCATCGCGCTGCCGCTGGTTGGCGTGGTGGCGCAGTTTGACGAGAAACATCGAGCCGCTGAGGAAGAGACCGAACAGCGTGATTACCAGGTAGATCGACATCTCCGAACGGACCATCAGGAAGTAGACGCCGGTCATGGCCAGTATGGACAGATTCTCGTTGAAATTCTGCACTGCGATCGAGTGCCCGGCACCCATCAGAATGTGGCCCCGATGCTGCAGCAGCGCGTTCATCGGCACCACGAAGAAGCCCGACAGGGCGCCGATCACGACCAGCAGGGGTACCGCCAGCCAGGTGTGCTGAACGAAGTTCATGGCCATCACGATGATGCCCATGGCGATGCCCAGCGGAATCACTCGCACGGCCTTGCGCAGGGTGACCATTCTTGCGGCTCCGACAGCGCCCAGCGCGACGCCGACGGCCACCACCCCCTGCAACATGCTCGACTTCGAGAGGTCGAGTTGCAAGGCGCTTTCCGACCACTTGATGACGATGAACTGCAGGGTGGCACCGGCACCCCAGAACAGCGTGGTTACCGCCAGCGAGATCTGGCCCAGGCGGTCACGCCAGAGCAGCAGCAGGCAATGGTTGAATTCGCGTAGCAGATACCAGGGATTGCGGTGCAGAACCCGGTGATCGACGCCGGTGTCCGGGATGTAGAGGTTGAATAGCGCCGCCAGCACATAGAAAGCGGCAACAAAACAGATCGCCATTTCACCAACCGTATCGACGCCGGTGTCGATCAGCGGAAGGTCCATGCTGAGCAGCGAGGCGGCAATGTCCGGTCTGATCAACAGGCCGCCAACGACGACCCCAAGGATTATGGCGGCGACGGTGAGGCCTTCGATCCAGCCGTTGGCGACAACCAGCAGACGGTGCGGGAGGTACTCGGTCAGGATGCCGTACTTGGCCGGTGAGTAAGCCGCGGCGCCGAGGCCGACCACGGCATAGGCCAGCAAGGGGTGGACGTTGAAGTACATCATCGCGCAACCGACGATCTTGATGCCGTTGCTGATGAACATTACGCGCCACTTCGGCATCGAGTCGGCAAAAGCGCCAACGAAGGCGGCGAGAACGACGTAGGAGACCGTGAAGAAGGTCTTCAGCAGAGGCTCGTATTCACTTGGCGCCTGCATGTCGCGCAAGATCGAGATGGCAACGATGAGCAGAACGTTGTCGGCCAGCGCCGAAAAGAACTGCGCAGCCATGATGAGGTAGAAGCCTAAAGGCATGGATCGTTCTGCAGGGGCTGTTCTTGATATGCTGGGCTTATACCATGAAAGGCGGCAACTTGTTTAGCGCAGCGGGTGGCGGCTTCGTGGACGCTGTTCGTGACGCTCTGTCCGGCGCGCCGGTTTTGTGTTTGAATAGAAAAAATAAGTCGAAGGAGAGGGGGGACTTATGGCAGATCGTCGCCTTCAGGTGTTTCACGCCGTCGCCAAACATCTTTCGTTTACCAAGGCGGGCGAGGCGCTGCACATGACACAGCCGGCCGTGACCTTTCAGATCAAGCAGCTCGAAGAACGCTTCAATACCCGCCTTTTCGATCGTGGTGGCGGGCGTATTTCGCTGACGCCGGCAGGTAATCTGGTGCTCGACTACGCCGATCGCATCCTTGGACTGTCCGCCGAACTCGATATCCGTGTCGCCGAAATGACCGGGCAGATGAGCGGCAGCCTGCTGGTGGGCGCCAGCACGACGATTGCCGAGTTCATGCTGCCGCCGATCCTCGGCGAGTTCAACGTACGTTTTCCGCAGGTCAGGGCCCGCTTGACCGTCGCCAACTCGGATGCGATCAGCAATGCCATCGCCGCGCATACGCTCGACATCGGCCTCGTTGAAGCGCCGGTCAACCAGCCAGGCCTGCAATGCGAGGTCTGTGGCGAGGACGAGCTGCAGGTGGTGTGTACGCCCAACCATCCGCTGGCAGGCCGCAAGGAACTCGAAGCACGTAGCCTGTTGGCTCATGACTTCGTTGCCCGCGAGTCCGGGTCGAGCACCCGCGAAGTCACCGACGGCTATTTGCGCGCCTGCGGTGTGGAGCCCGAACAGCTCAAGGTGGTGATGGAGCTGTCCAGTCCGGAAGCGCTGAAGGGCGTGGTGGCGGCCGGCCTCGGTTTCTCGATCGTGTCGCGGGCCAGTTTCGAGAAGGAGCGCCAGCTGGGGACGCTGGTCGGTGTTCCCCTGCGGCCAGCCTTGAAGCGAACGCTGTCGCTGGTCTATCCGAAGGAACGCTTCCGCTCGCAGGTGGTGCTCAGCTTCGTCGAGTTCGCCAGGAACAAACTGAGAGAGCTGTCCGACTGATGCCGCGCCCGATCGAGGCGCGCATCGACCTCGCGGCGCTGCGTCACAATTATCTGCTTGCCAGACGGCACGCTACCCGCCAGGCGGGCGGGGCGAAGGCCTGGGCCGTGGTCAAGGCCAACGCTTACGGTCACGGTCTGCTGCGCGCTGCGGCGGCGCTCGGTGACGTCGCCGACGGCTTTGCGCTGCTCGATCTCGATGAGGCAATCGCCCTGCGCGAGGCTGGCATTCGACAGCCGATCCTGCTGCTCGAAGGCTTCTTCGAGGCCGCGGACGTGGCGCTCTGCAACAGGTACGACCTGACGGTCGTTGTGCATTGCCTCGAACAGCTGAAGACCCTGCGACAGAGCACGCTGTCGGCGCCGAACAGGCGCTTGCCGATCTATCTGAAGCTCAACACCGGAATGAACCGCCTCGGGATCACGGCGACTCAGATGCCGGCGGTCAGGCGCGAACTCGCTGCGGCAGGGACGCTTGCTCGGGTCACGCTGATGACCCACTTCGCCGAGGCCGACGGCGCTGGCGGCGAACGCTGCATCGCCTGGCAACTGCAGCGCTTTGCGGCGATGACCGCGGACTGGCCGGCAGCCGGGCGCTTGCCGGTTTCGCTGGCCAACTCGGCGGCGATCCTGCGTTATCCGCACACCGCTCACGACTGGGTGCGGCCGGGAATCATGCTTTACGGCGGCAGTCCTTTTTCCGATCAGGATGCGGCGAGCCTCGATCTGCGGCCGGTAATGACGCTGCGCAGCCGTATTCTGGCGGTGCAGGAGATCGGTGTCGGCGAGCGCGTCGGTTACGGTGGCACTTTCGTCGCGCAACGGCCGACACGTGTAGGCATCGTCGCCTGCGGCTATGCCGACGGCTACCCGCGCCACGCGCCGGGGGGCACACCGATCATCGTTGCCGGCCGGCGAACGCATACTCTGGGACGGGTGTCGATGGACATGCTGGCCTGCGACCTCACCGATCTGCCGGAAGCGGGCGTCGACAGCCCGGTCGTCCTGTGGGGCTCGGGGCTGCCGGCTGACGAGGTGGCCAGCGCGGCGGGGACCATCAGCTATGAACTCTTCTGCGCGCTGGCGCGGCGCGTACCGGTGGTCGCAGTTTGACCGTGGCCAGGGCAGGGGGCCCCCGAAAGACCGTATTCTCGTGTACCGAGTGCGGCGCGAGTGCTGTCAAGTGGCAGGGACAGTGCCCCGGCTGTGGCGTCTGGAATACGCTCGTCGAAACAGTCATCGACACCGCTGCCGCTGGTCAGCAGCGACGCTTCGCAGCGCTCGGCGGCAGCGCAGAACTGCAGACGCTTGCCGACATTGAAGCCCGCGAGGAAGATCGCTTGCCCACCGGCATCGGCGAGTTCGACCGGGCCCTGGGCGGCGGGCTGGTTGCCGGCGGGGTGGTACTGATCGGTGGCGACCCGGGAATCGGCAAGAGCACGCTGCTGCTGCAGGCTCTCGCCGCGCTGGCGCCAGCGCGCAAGGTTCTCTACGTCAGCGGCGAAGAGTCGGGTCAGCAGATCGCCATGCGCGCACGGCGCCTGTCACTGGTCACCGGCGGATTACGCCTGCTGGCCGAGATCAACCTCGAGAAGATCCTGGCAACGCTGCAGTCGGCACAGCCGCAGGTGGCGGTGATCGATTCGATCCAGACGCTGTGGTCGGACCAGCTCAACTCGGCGCCGGGCTCGGTTGCGCAGGTTCGCGAATGCGCTGCACAGCTTACCCGCCTCGCCAAGCAGACCGGAATCACGGTGATCCTGGTCGGCCACGTCACCAAGGAAGGTGCTCTCGCGGGGCCGCGGGTCCTCGAGCACATCGTTGATACGGTGCTCTATTTCGAGGGCGATACACACTCCAGCTTCCGCCTGATCCGTGCCGTCAAGAATCGTTATGGAGCGGTCAACGAGATTGGCGTCTTCGCGATGACGGACCGAGGGCTGAAGGCAGTCAGCAACCCTTCGGCGATCTTTCTGTCGAAACATGGAGACGACGTTCCCGGTTCGTGCGTGCTGGTCACTCAGGAAGGCACCCGGCCACTGCTGGTCGAGATCCAGGCGCTGGTCGATCAGGCCCACGGCAATCCGCGGCGACTGACGGTCGGCCTCGATGCGCAGCGTCTGGCGATGCTGCTGGCCGTGCTGCATCGTCATGCGGGGATCGTCTGCTTTGATCAGGACGTCTTCGTCAATGCCGTCGGCGGCGTCAAGATCGGTGAGCCCGCGGCCGATATGGCAGTGTTGTTATCAATCGTATCATCACTTAAAAACAAGGCGTTACCGGAGAAACTTGTCGTGTTTGGTGAGGTCGGCCTGGCGGGCGAGATCCGCCCGGCGCCGCGTGGTCAGGAGCGCCTGCGCGAAGCGGCCAAGCTCGGTTTCACGCGCGCCATGATTCCCGAAGCCAACGAGCCCAGGCAGGGTATCGCGGGCATCGAAGTAATCCCGGTCCGGCGGGTTGACGAAGCCGTGCAGCGGCTGCGCGAGCTGGAGTGAGCTCCGTTGCGATAGGGACGCGAAAGGCAGGATCGTGCAAGGGCAGGTTGCCGGCGATTGACCGCGGACGACAGAGCTACCTATACTCGCGGCGCTAGCGCTGAGTTTCCGGTCCGCATCATTCTAAGAAGGGAGTGCACTCATGGGGCTGCGACTGAAGTTCAACCTGGTGCTGCTGCTGGTCTTCGGCGCCGGCATGGCTGTGTCGGCTTACGTCTCACACCGCCTGCTGGACGAAAACGCCAAGCAGGAGACGCTGCGCAACGCCGGCCTGATGATGGAATCGGCGCTGTCGGTGCGCGGCTACACCGTGGCGCAGGTGAAGCCGCTGCTGGCATCGCAGCTGGCCACGACTTTCCTGCCGCAAACGGTGCCGGCCTATGCGGCCACCGAGATCTTCAACAAGCTGCATGCCAAGTACCCCGACTTCAGCTACAAGGAGGCGACGCTGAATCCGACCAACCCGCGGGACCGCGCGGTCGATTGGGAGAGCGACATCGTGCAGAAATTCCGCAGCGACGACAAAGTCACCGAACTGATCGGCGAGCGCGAGACGCCGACCGGCCGAATGCTCTACATCGCCCGGCCGATCACCATCAAGGACCCAGCCTGCCTTGCCTGCCACAGCATACCCTCGGCCGCGCCGGCGTCGATGATCAAGATCTACGGCGATAACAACGGTTTCGGATGGAAGCACATGGAAACCATCGGTGCACAGGTGGTCTCGGTGCCGATGTCGCTGCCGCTGGCCAATGCCCAGCGCACTTTCACCACCTTCATGTTATCTCTCGGCGGCGTTTTCCTGGCGACCTTCGTCGTGCTCAACCTGATGTTGTCGATGTTGATCATCCGGCCGATTTCGAGCATGTCGGCTGCTGCCGACAGGGTCTCGACGGGCGACTTCGACGTACCCGAGTTCGCCGCCCGTGGCGGCGACGAGATCGGCGTGCTGGCGAACTCGTTCAATCGCATGCGCCGCAGTCTGCAAAAAGCGATCAAGCTGATCGAATCCTGAACGCGCTGCGCGACTGGCATGAGCCGGGCAGCTTGTGCCGCAGCCAAGAACGAATGGCAGGACTGGCCAATGAACGGGTGAGGAACGAGCGAGTGGGCAAGGGCATCGGCCGCTTGCACCGCCGTCTCTTCCATTGCCTTTGAGGGCGGAGCGACTAATCCATGACTATCCCGGAACGCATCGGCAAATACGAAATCCGTCGTGAACTCGGCAAGGGTGCCATGGGGACCGTCTACGAGGGTTTCGACCCGGGCATCGAGCGCTCGGTGGCGATCAAGACGATTCTCGCCGAGTACCTGGCGAACGTCGAATGCGACTCCGCAGTGGCGCGTTTCAAACGTGAGGCGCAGGCGGGCGGCAGGCTGCACCATCCCGGTATCGTCGGTGTATACGAGTTCGGCCAAGACGAGAAGATGGCGTTCATCGTCATGGAGTTCGTGCAGGGGCAGGAGTTGCGCAGGCTGATGCGCGAGCGCGGGCGCTTCGAGATGATCGACGTCTTCGAAGTGATGAAGCAGCTGCTGGGCGCACTCGACTATTCGCACAAGAACGGCGTCGTGCACCGCGACATCAAGCCAGCCAACCTGATGGTGCTGAGCGGGATGAAAATCAAGGTCATGGACTTCGGCGTCGCCAGAATCCAGAGTTCTTCGCTTACCCAGGTCGGTTCTGTGGTCGGGACACCGACGCATATAGCCCCCGAACAGCTGCTGGGCTTGCCGGCCGATGGTCGTTCCGATCTCTGGGCAGCCGGCGTGATCCTCTATGAGCTGCTCACCGGGCGTGGACCTTTCGTCGCCGAAACACCGGTCGCGGTGATGCACAAGGTCATGCAGGTCGACCCGCCGCCGCCGTCGTCGATTGTCCCCTCGCTGCCAGCGGTCTTCGACACGGTCGTCGCGCGCGCGCTGGCAAAAAAGCCCGACGAGCGCTTTCAGAGCGCGCGCGACTTCGCTGGCGCACTGGTGGCCGCGTTTCTCAAGAGCAAACCGGGAACTGCAGGAGCAAAGGCCGCCGGCCCGGTCGAAAAGCAGGCGGCGGCGGAAGAAGTCCCGGAGGTGCCGCATGTGACCTTGCCGCCGGAAACGCTGGCGGAAATCGAATCTTCGCTGGTCAAGTCAATCGGCCCTCTGGCCAAGCATCTGGTGCGCAGGAGCGTGCAGCACGCGCGGACCGTTGAGGAATTCAACGCGGAGCTTGCCGAGAATGTTCCCGAGGGCAGCGAGCGTTTCGATTTTCTGAAACGCATCGAGCGGCTGGAAAGGTCTCCTTCCGCTTCGATCCCGCCGACGCAGGTCAAGGCGCCCGCAAAGAGCGAGAAGACGGCTGACAAACCGGCTGTGGCCTTCGATGCGGTGACGCTCGCCGCGGCCGAGAAGCGGCTTGCGCAGCACGTCGGACCGCTTGCCAAGGTCCTCATCAAACGCGCGGCAAACGATTCCGGCGACCTCGGCGAACTCTACCGGAAGCTTGCCGAACATATCGACTCCGAGCACGAACGCGCCGATTTCCTGAAGGGTCTCGGCTAGCGCCCGGCCACTGCCGATAGCCGCTGCTGACCAAGGTCACTTCTTGCTGACCGGCTCCCCGGCAGCACGCGCCAGAAGCGCTCGCGCCGGGTTGCCGACGACTGCCGGCAATCCGCCTGTGGCAGCCGGCGGTGGCGCCCGCCAGCGCGGCTTGTGCTCAGCGGGTGATCGGCTTGTAGCGAATGCGCTTCGGCTTGGCCGCTTCCTCGCCAAGTCGGCGCTTCTTCTCTTCCTCGTATTCGTGGTAGTTGCCGTTGAAGAAGGTCCATTGCGACTCGCCTTCGCAGGCCAGGATGTGCGTGCAAATGCGGTCGAGAAACCAGCGGTCGTGCGAAATGACCAGCACGCTGCCGGCGAATTCGAGCAGCGCGTCTTCGAGCGCGCGCAGCGTTTCGACGTCGAGGTCATTTGACGGTTCGTCGAGCAGCAGGACGTTGCCGCCGGCGATCAGCGTCTTGGCCATGTGCAGGCGACCGCGCTCGCCGCCGGAAAGCTGGCCGACCCGCTTCTGCTGATCGGACCCCTTGAAGTTGAAGCGGCCGATATAGGCGCGTGCCGGCGTTTCGTACCTGCCGACAGTGAGCACGTCGGCACCGCCCGAGATTTCCTCGAAAACGGTCTTCTCGCCATCCAGGCAATCGCGGCTCTGGTCGACGTAGGCGAGCTTGACCGTGCTGCCGACCTCGACTTCGCCGGAATCGGGCCTTTCGGTGCCGGTCAGCATCCGGAAGAGGGTCGATTTGCCGGCACCGTTCGGGCCGATGATGCCGACGATGGCGCCGGGCGGGACGCTGAAACTGAGCTTGTCGATGAGCAGGCGGTCGCCGAAGGACTTGCTGACATCCTTGAAGTCGATCACCTTGCCGCCCAGCCGCTCACCGACCGGGATGAAGATCTCCTGTGTCTCATTGCGTTTCTGGTACTCGACGCTGCTCAATTCATCAAAGCGAGACAGGCGCGCCTTGCTCTTCGCCTGCCTTGCCTTCGGGTTCTGGCGCACCCATTCCAGCTCCTGCTTCATGGTCCGGATGCGTCCTGCTTCCTGCTTGGCTTCGGTTTCCAGCCGTGCTTCCTTCTGCTCGAGCCAGCTCGAGTAGTTGCCCTTCCATGGAATGCCCTGGCCGCGGTCGAGTTCAAGAATCCATTCGGCGGCGTTGTCGAGAAAATAGCGATCATGGGTGACGGCGACCACCGTGCCGGGGAAGCGCACCAGGAACTGTTCGAGCCATTCGACCGACTCGGCGTCCAGGTGGTTGGTCGGCTCGTCGAGCAGCAGCATGTCGGGCTGCGAGAGCAACAGCTTGCACAGCGCCACCCGCCGCTTCTCGCCACCGGAGAGGGTCCGGATAGACGCTTCCCAGGGCGGCAAGCGCAAGGCGTCGGCCGCCAGTTCGAGCTGACTGCCAAGATCGGACCCGGCGGTGGCCAGGATCGCCTCGAGGCGGGCCTGCTCCTCGGCGAGCTGGTCGAAATCGGCGTCAGGTTCGGCGTAGGCGGCGTAGACCTCTTCCAGCTTGGCCTGCGCCTGGAAGACCTCGCCCAGACCCGACTCCACTTCCTGGCGAACGGTGGCTTCCGGATCGAGCGCCGGTTCCTGCGCCAGATAGCCGATCTTCAGGTCGGGCATCGGCGTTGCCTCGCCGATGATGTCGGTGTCGAGTCCTGCCATGATGCGCAGAACCGTCGACTTGCCCGAGCCGTTGAGGCCGAGCAGGCCGATCTTGGCGCCCGGGAAGAAGGAGAGCGAGATGTCCTTGATGATCTGGCGCTTGGGCGGGACGATCTTGCCCACGCGGTTCATCGTGAATACGTATTGAGCCATGGCCTTGCTTGTCGATCCGAGGGTGGAAAAGCGGTCGGCAGGCGCCGCGCGAACGGCGCCCGAAAAGCGCAAGTCTACCCGAGACTCGTCGCTGGCTGGCAGCGACGTGTTCGTGGTGGTGATCGACAGGGAGTTCAGGAAGAAGGAAGGCCCTTCGCATTCCCGCGAAGGGCCATGTTTTCACCACCGGGAACGGTCTTCTTGGCGCAAGCGATCCTGACGCATACCGCGACGCCGAGAGGCCAGTCCGACCGCGGCAATGGCCAGCAATGCGATTGACGATGGCTCGGGCACGTTATTGACGCCACCGCCAGCGATATCGAGACCACCGACCGCATCGATCTCGTTGTCGCCGTCACGCGTAACAGCGCCCGGCCCGCCCTAGGTAACCGCCGCGTGGCAAAAGGCTGCCGCCTTCGGGAAGGCGGCCGCGGTAGTGACACGAATCGTCGGCTATTTTTCGACGAAAGCCCGCTCGATCACGTAGTCGCCCTGGGCGCCGATATGCGGCGAGACTTCGAAGCCGCGACTGTCGAGCAACGCGCAACAATCCCCGAGCATCGCCGGGCTGCCGCAGAGCATTGCGCGGTCTTGAGCAGGATCCAGAGGAGGCAGGCCGATATCGGAGAACAAGCGGCCACTGTTGACCAGCGCGGTGATCCGGCCCTGATTGCGAAACGGTTCGCGGGTCACGGTCGGGTAGTAGATCAACTTGTCGCGCACCAGATCGGCAAAGAACTCGTGACGCGGGAGTTCTTTCTCGATGAAGTCGCTGTAAGCCAGATCGCGCTGCCAGCGAACGCCGTGGATCAGCACTACTTTCTCGAAGCGTTCGTAGGTCTCGGGGTCCTGGATGAGACTGATGAACGGCGCCAGGCCGGTCCCGGTCGACAGCAGGTAAAGGTTCTTGCCGGGGCGCAGATCGCGCAGGACCAGCGTGCCCGTGGGCTTGCGACTGACAACAATCTCGTCGCCGACCGCCAGGTGCTGCAGCTTCGAGGTAAGCGGGCCATTTGGCACCTTGATGCTCAGGAATTCGAGATATTCGTCGTGGTTGGCACTGGCAATGCTATAGGCACGCGTCAGCGGGCGTCGATCCTCCTGGGGCAGCCCGATCATCACGAACTGGCCATTGATGAAGCGCAAGCCAGCGTCGCGCGTGGTGCGAAAACTGAACAGGGTCTCGTTCCAGTGGTGCACGGAAAGGACTCGTTGGGCAGAAAAGGTGCTCATCGTTCTTGATCCCGGAAGGCTAGTGATGAAAGCCATGATAGGTAGCCATGCTATATTTGTAAAACAGATTTCATCGATAGACTATATCTGGAAAGTAGATATGAGGTTCACTTTGCGGCAGATCGGCGTCTTTGTTGCCGTTGCCCGGCACGAGAGCGTTTCGCTTGCCGCTGAACAGCTCTCGCTGTCACAGTCGGCGACCAGCACTGCCCTTGGCGAACTCGAGCGGCAATACGACACGCTACTCTTCGACCGCTTCGGCAGGACGCTGCGTCTGAACGAACTCGGTCAGGCCCTGTTGCCTCAGGCCGTCGAACTGATCGAGCGTGCGGCAGCAATCGAAAGCGGACTCGAAGGCCATGCCGGCTATGGCAAGCTGCAGATCGGGGCGACACTGACCATAGGCAACTACCTGGCGACGCTGATCGTCGCCGACTTCCTCACACGCCACCCGGAGAGCAGCCTGAATCTGAAGGTGCACAACACGGCGACGATCGTCGATCAGGTCGCCCGCCACGAACTCGATCTCGGGCTGGTCGAAGGCAGCTGTCGGCACCCGGAACTGGTCGTCGAGCCCTGGGTGGCCGACGAACTCGTCGTCTTTTGCGCACCGGGGCACAACCTGGCGAAGCAGGCGTCGGCAACGCTGGCCGAACTGGCCGATCAGTCATGGATCGTGCGCGAACCCGGTTCGGGGACGCGTGAAACCCTGGATCAGGCATTGCGCCATCAGCACTCACCGCTGAAGGTACGTCTCGAACTCGAACATACCGAAGCCATCAAGCGGGCAGTCGAGTTCGGCCTCGGTATCGGTTGCATTTCGCGCCTGGCGTTGCGCGAGGCCTTCCGGCGCGGCAGCCTGGTGGCGATTCAAACGCCGGAACTTGACTTGCGGCGGCATTTCCACTTCCTCTGGCACCGGCGGAAGTTTCAGACCGCAGGGATGCGCGAGTTCATTTGCCTGTGTCGGGCGATGACCGAAGGCATCGAACGCAGTGACCAGATCGAGTGGTCGTTCATTCCGTAGCTGGCTGCGGCCGGCCGCTCGTCCTTGGCCTTCACTGCACTGCATGCCTGGCGACGCTCTTGCTATACTCACAGGCTCTCGCGCGGAGGGCACGGAGGGCAGGATGAACCGAATCGCCATTGTCGATGACAGCGATATCAATCTGGTGTTGTTGAAGGCCCTGGTCGGAAAACTGGGTGACTGTGAGGCGGTGCTGTTCCAGGAATCGCCAAAGGGCTTGCAGTGGTGTTCGGAAAACCTGCCGGATCTGGTCATCGTCGACTACATGATGCCGGAACTCGATGGCCTGGAGTTCATCAGCCGCCTGCGCAAGGTCCCTGGCCGCGACGAACTGCCGGTGCTTATGATTACCGCCAATGACGACAAGGACGTGCGCTATCAGGCACTGGACCTCGGTGCTACCGATTTTCTGACCAAGCCGGTCGATCGAATGGAGTTCGCGGCGCGCGTCCGAAACATGCTCTCACTGAATACCAGCCGCCGGCATCTGGCCGACCGCGCTTCCTGGCTGGCCGAGGAAGTCTCCAAGGCGACCAGCGCGGTGCACGCGCGCGAACAGGAATTGCTCTTTCGCATGTCGCGCGCGGCCGAGTTTCGCGATCCGGAAACGGGCGCCCACATCCAGCGCATGGCGCATTTTTCGCGCTTGATCGCGGCCGAGTTGGCACTTTCCCCCGCCGACCAGACGCTCATTCTGCAAGCCGCACCAATGCACGATGTCGGCAAGATCGGCATCCCGGACGCCATTCTGCTGAAGCCGGGGCGACTGACAGCGGAAGAGTTCGCCATCATGAAGACTCACGCCAGCATCGGCTTCGAACTCCTCGATGGTAGTGAGTCGGTCGTCTTGCAGGCTGCCGCCGAGATAGCTGTTTCGCATCATGAGAAGTTCGACGGTTCGGGCTATCCGCAGGGTCTTCGCGGAGCGGAGATACCGCTGTTTGGCCGTATCGTGGCCGTGGCCGACGTTTTCGACGCGCTGGTTTCCGACCGGCCGTACAAGAGGCAATGGCCAACCGAGAAGGCTCTGGCCTACGTGCAGAACGGCGCCGGCGGGCATTTCGACCCACAGTGCGTGGCGGCATTCCTGGCGCGGCAAGACGAAGCGCTGGAGATCCGCGCACGCTTCCAGGATGAGGCATTGTCAGAGGATTTGTGAGAGGCGTGATGTGCGTTGTTCCTGCCTGCACGCAAGGTCTGCGCCAGGGGCGCCGGTGAGCAATGTGACGCTGGTCGCTGGCCGCGACAAGGCAGCTCGTAGCGAGAAAAACTGAATGAATAAAGCGGCAGATATCGAAAAGGCGATCGGCAGCCACGCCCTCTGGATGTCGCATCTTCGGCAGGCGATTCTTGAAGCGCACTCGACCATTGATGTCGAGAAGGTCAGGGCCGAGGACGAGTGCGAATTCGGCAAGTGGCTTTTCGGTCCGCGCCTGTCGGCTGAAGACCGCGCAAGCAGTTACTACGGCGAGGTGAAACATTTGCACGCCGAGTTTCATCGGCTGGCTGCACGGGTCGTTGAAATGGCGTCCAGCGGCCGGACCCGCGACGCTTACGATTTGCTGTACGGCGAGTACATGACCATGTCCGGACAACTGGCAATTGCCATGCGTGCATGGCAGGACAAGCTGCGCGCCCGCGGGTGAGATGGCATTACCAGGGCTGATCCGCCCGACTGCCCATGGCCATGTGGTGCACGGCGAGATCGTCGATGCTGCGCAGGCGGCGACTCAGTTCCCTTGCCAGATTGAGCACGATCAGGGTGAAGGTCGGCAGATCGGACTCATAGATGCAGAACAGGTCGGCATTTGACAGTGCCAGCGCCGAAACGGGTTCGAGGGCACGTACCGTTGCCGAACGGCGCTGCATGTCGATCAGTTCCATCTCACCGAAGACATCACCGACCTTGAGGATCGCGATGCGCTTCTCGAAAACGCCATCTTCGGCCGTGCTTGCCTTCAGAACCTCTACCGCCCCCCTGCGAATCACGAACAGCGAATCACCGTCCTCTCCTTCCCGAACGATGGCTTCACCGGTAGAGAATTCGTGCTCGCTCAGCAGAGGGATGATCGCGGCGATCGACTGGTCGTCAACGCCGCCGAACAGCGGTTGTTCCTGCAGGAATCGGCTTGTGGTCATGGCGTATCCCCCGCGTCGCCGGCAATTGCACCCTGTTGGCAACGGCCTTGCCGTTATTCTGCACCGCGCAGGACGCAAATAGAAGCGGCAGGCGTGGGCGCGCGGCCGTCGCGATCCCGCCACCGTTCGCCGCTGTGTCGCGCGTCTTGGCCCGGCCCGGCCGCGTGATGAACCGGTGCTGCCGACCGCGCCCCGTGGCGCAATGCCTGCTCGGCTCCGCAGGTGGCGAGCAGGCTGGGGTAGAATGGCGGCAATGAACGATGAGTATTTCATGCGTGAGGCGATGTCTCTGGCGCGCGCTGCCGAATGCCTCGGCGAAGTGCCGGTCGGCGCGCTGGTCGTGCGCGATGGCGTCATCGTCGGACGCGGCTTCAATTCGCCGATTGGCGAGCACGACCCGACGGCGCATGCCGAAATCGCCGCGCTGCGCGATGCTGCGCGCAAACTGTGCAACTACCGTTTGCCCGGCTGCGAGCTCTTCGTCACCCTCGAGCCCTGCGCGATGTGCGCCGGGGCGGTCCTGCAGGCGCGTATCGCGCGCCTGATCTACGGCGCACGCGATCCCAAGACCGGCGTGCATGGCAGCGTCGTCGATCTCTTCGCGGTCGAACGTCTCAACCACCATACCGAGGTTGCTGGCGGCGTCCTGGCCAGCGAGTGCGGGCTGCTGCTGTCCGATTTCTTTGCGGCGCGACGCTGCAAGCGAGAGGAGTGAAGGGTGGCGATCCATATTTCGATCGGCCGGCAGATGCTCGACCTGTCCGACGCCTTCGGGCACGTGCTGTATTCCTATCCGGTGTCGACCGCGACGAACGGCGCGGGCGAAAGGAACGGCAGCTACTGCACGCCGCGCGGCAGGCACCTGGTGCGCGCCAAGATCGGTGCCGGACTGGCGGCGAATACGATATTCGTCGGCCGCCGTCCTACCGGCGAGATCTATTCGCGGGAACTGGGCGAGCGTTTCCCCAGGCGTGACTGGATCCTCACCCGCATCCTGTGGTTATCAGGTTGCGAGCCCGGCCGCAATCGGCTTGGCGAGGTCGATACGATGCGTCGTTACGTCTATATCCACGGCAGCCCGGATGGCACACCGATGGGCTGTCCCGGCTCGCACGGCTGCATCCGTATGCGCAACGCCGACATCCTCGACCTCTTCGAGCGGGTACCAGCCTACACAGCGGTCGATATCAGCGAGGACTGAAGGCTCTCGCGGACCTCGCCCAGCGGGTGCGCCTTGGCGTCGAAACTGCGTTCGACCAGCGTCGTCAGGCCCTGGCGGTGACGGGTCAGTAGCGTTGATGCCCGTGTCCCGTAGTGTTGCGAGCGCACGAAAATGGCTGAAAGAATGCGCTCCCATTCGAGCGGCACGCCGGTTTCTGGCAGCTGCGAATCGGCAACGATCTCCTGGTCGGCGAGCAGTTCGAAGAACGGCGCCTGCTCGGGCAACTCGGCCAGGGCTCGGGCGAAGCGTGCTTTGGCCGTCGCCAGCTTCGGCCAGGGGGTGTCGAGCAGGTGGTTGGAGAGGCCGTAGATGCCCGGACCCAGCCCGCGTGGCTGCGCGTTGCCACGGTTGGCGTAGTAGGCCAGGCGCTGCTCATCGGCGACAAAGAGGTTGAATCCGTTGTAGCCGGCGGAATGCGCGGCGAGCAGCGCCAGGTATGCTGCCGGACTGCTATCGCCGGTCAGGAAATCGGCCACCAGCGCGCCGCGCGAGCGAGCATCCGAGGCAGGCTGGCCACCCTCGCGATAGTTGGTCAGCGCCGCGAAGCGCTGGTCGCGAGTGGCGCCCAACCAGGTGCCACCGGCTTCCAGATCACGGCCAGCCAGCACTTGCGGCGCTTCAGGCCAGAATGCGGCAGCCGCCGAGGGGCGGGCAAAGAACTCGTCGCGGTTGGCAGCGACGACCAGCGGGTAATCGGGATGCACCTGCCAGGCGATCAGGATCAGACACATCGCCGGCTTGTCCGGGGACAGTCCACGGGCCGATGGCTGGCGATCACGCGCCTCAAACCGGTTGCAGCACGTTCAGGGCGACGGCAACGCCACCCGGCGCGCCGACTTGCAGATCCGCAGCGCTGACGAAGCTCTCCTGGACAATCGCCAGCGCGTCGAATCCGCCGGCTGGCGACGCCGCCGCATTGACAACCACCCCGCAGGGATGCTCCGGGTTCGTCGGCGAGTAGATGGCGGCACCCGCCGCCATCGGGCTGCCGGAATGGGCGCGGTACAGGTGGCGCTTGACCTTGCCGAGGTACTGTGTACGGGCGATGACTTCCTGGCCCGGATAGCAGCCCTTCTGGAAGCTGACACCACCGAGCCGCTCGAAATTGGCCATTTGCGGCACGAACTCTTCCCTGGTGCGGTCGGTGATCAGCGGTACGCCGGCGGCGATATCCAGCCATTGCCATATGCCCGTACCGACCGGACGGGCTTCCGGCTGCAGGCCTTGCCAGATCGCCGGCGCCGCCTCCGTGGCCACGACCAGCTCGAAGCGCTGCTGGTCGAGCCTGATCACCAGGCCATCGGCAAAGGCGCTGCAGCCCAGCGCTTCAGGTGGGGTGGGCAAGCCCGCAGCGCCAAGCACGGCCTCCGCGCGTGGACCGGCGACGCCGATGATCTGGCGACCGCCGCACTGGTCGGCGATGCTCACCTTGCTGCGCAGCACGAACATTCGCAGGCGCTTGTCGATTGCCGCCAGCAGGTCCTGCGACAGCTGCAACTGATAGACAGGTCCACAGCGGACGACAAGAAGACTGGCGAGCATCCGGCCCTTCGCCGAGCACCATGCCGAATACTGCGCGCTGGCATCGGCCAGATGCTTGACGTCGCTGGTCAACTGCTGGTGCAGAAAGGTGGCGGCATCGGGACCGCCGACTTCGATCACCCCCAGATGCGCCAGTGGCGCGACGATCGTCGCGTCGCGCGCGGCGGCAAGTTCGGCTGCAGCGTCGCCGAAATCCGTGACCAGATCCTGATTGATGCGTGCACCAGAGGCACAAAGAAATTCCTGCCAGCTTGCGTTCATCGTTACGCCATTCTCGTCAGTTGTTGGTGGAGGGAAGCTGCCGTCGCTCATGAACTGCCAGTCTTCGAAAGCGGCCGGCCATTTCGAGAACGTCTGACCGGCCTGGCCACCGTTGGGTTCAGCGCTGCAGTATTATAGGGCCAGTCGAAGTTCGTTCTCCCCTCCCAGCTCCGCAGCCTTTTCGCTGCGCCGCATTGATGCGCAAACACCTCCTCAAGCTGTTCGCTCTCGCCGTACTGCTACTCTCCCTGCTGAGCGCTGCGGCGGCCTGGATGGTACTCACACCGGTCGCTCTGGCGCGCGAACAAATCGATTTCACGATTTCGCCCGGAAGCAGTATGCGAACCGCTGCCCGGGAGGTTGTGGCTGCGGGTGCCGATATCGATCCCTGGATCCTGATCGTGCTCGGCAAGCTGATGCGCGCAGACACTTCGATCAAGGCCGGCAGTTATGAGATCGCGCGTGGCATAACAGCGGTGGAGCTGTTGAAGAAACTGACCCGTGGCGACGTCACGCAGGCGCAACTGGCGTTCATCGAAGGCTGGACATTCCGGCAGATTCGGGAGCGCCTCGATGCCCATCCCGACCTCAGCCATGACACCAGGGACCTGTCGGACGCGCAGATCATGGCGCTGATCGGCGCGCCGGAAACGACCGCCGAAGGCCTTTTTTTTCCTGACACCTATTTCTTTGCCAAGCGCAGCCGCGATGTCGACCTGCTGGCCAGGGCCTACCGCTCGATGCAGCAGCATCTGGTACGCCTGTGGGAGGCGAGGGCGCCCGAGCTGCCCTATCGTGACCCCTACCAGGCCTTGATCATGGCGTCGATTATCGAAAAGGAAACCGGGCGCGACGACGATCGGCCGCTGGTTGCCGGGGTTTTCGTCAATCGCCTGCGGCAGCGAATGCTCCTGCAGACCGACCCGACGGTAATCTACGGCCTCGGTGAGACTTTCGACGGCAACTTGCGCAGACGCGACCTGCTCGCCGACACGCCTTACAATACGTATATCCGGCCCGGCCTGCCGCCGACCCCCATCGCCATGCCCGGTCTGGCGTCGCTGCAGGCTGCACTGCACCCGCCGCCCACCGAGGCACTCTATTTTGTCGCGCGCGGCGACGGCAGCAGCCAGTTTTCGCCGACGCTCGAGGAACACAATCGCGCCGTCCGGCGCTTTCAGAAAGGCGGCAACCCGTGACGCAAGGTGAGCACAGGCCACGCGGCAAGTTCATCACTTTCGAGGGCCTCGACGGCGCCGGCAAGAGCAGCCATATTCCCGGTACCGCCGCCCTGGTTCGCGGGCGCGGATTGAACGTATTGTCGACGCGGGAACCGGGCGGTACGCCACTCGGCGAGCAACTCCGCGAACTGTTGTTGCACGAAGCCATGCACCTCGAGACCGAAGCCCTGCTGATGTTTGCCGCCCGCCGCGAGCATCTCGAACGGGTCATCGAACCCGCGCTGGCCGCTGGCGACTGGGTCATTTGCGACCGATTCAGCGACGCCACCTATGCTTACCAGAGCGGTGGGCGCGGCCTGGATCGCGAAAAATTCGCGCAGCTCGAACAATGGGTACACGGCCACCTGCAGCCGGATCTGACACTGCTCTTCGATCTCCCGTCATCGATCGCCAGCCAGCGCATCGTCGCCCAGGCACGCACGCTGGACCGTTTCGAACAGGAACGCGCCGAGTTCCACGAGCGCGTGCGCGTCGCTTACCTCGAACGTGCGGCGGCCGCACCACAACGCATACAGGTCATCGACGCCAACCAGACGCCGGAGTCAATCAAGAAAGTGATTCAGGAAACAATAATAAGACATTGTTTATGAATATAATTGAATTGCACAATCAGGCTTGGCAGCAGCTGCTCGCACGCAAGGCGCAACTACCGCACGCACTGCTGATTTCCGGCCAGCGCGGGCTAGGCAAGTTCGAACTGGCGCGCGCCTTCGCCGCCTCGCTGCTCTGCGAGAAACTCGGCGAAGCCGGCAGCGCCTGTGGTCACTGCCCGGCCTGCGGCTGGCTGGCACAAGGGAACCACCCGGATCTGCGCTTGTTGCAGCCCGGTGCGCTCGCCGACGACGATGGGCAGGCCGGTGCCAGCCAGGAGGCGGGCAGGAAGAAAGCCAGTCAGCAGATCACCATCGAGCAGGTGCGCGCCCTCGACGAGTTCCTGCATGTCGGCACCCATCGTCACGGGGTGCGCCTCGTATTGCTCAGCCCGGCCGACGCGATGAACAGGGCGGCCGCAAATGCAATACTCAAATCACTTGAAGAACCTATCGCAGGTACTCTGTTTATATTGATTTCAAGCGAGCCTTACCGCTTGCTGCCAACGATACGCAGCCGTTGCCAGTCGCTTCCCATGCGTCCGCCGACGGCTGCTACCGCCGCTGCCTGGCTGCGCCAGGCCGGCGCCGAGGACGGCGAGCAGTGGCTGGCGCTGGCCGGCGGTTCGCCGCTGCTGGCGCTTGAACTCAGTGGCCAGGGCGAACGTGCTCTGCTCGACGCGCTGATCGCCCAGGTCTCGCGTGGTCAGGCGCTCGACCCGTTGGCGGCGGCTGCGGCGATGGACCGGACGGTAAAGGCGGAAAAGCGTCCAGCGCCTCTGAAGCGCACGCTGGAATGGGTTCAGAAGTGGCTGTTCGACCTGACCTTGGCGAGTCAGGGCCTGGCACCACGCTATTTCGTGGCACAGGCGTCGCCATTGCAGCGGCTGGCCCAAGCGACGGACATCCGCAAGCTCTTGGCATTCAATGGAAAGGCGATACAATACAAGGCCCAGTGCGAGCAACCGGTGAATGGCCGCCTGTTCCTTGAAGAGTTTTTCCTGAACTACGCACGGCTTTTCTGAACTCCCGAGGGGATATGGCAGAAGCAGACAGTCGCAAGCCAGCCGCGTCCGGCTCACCACGGCCGAGCGTATTGTCGCTGAACATCAATTCGAAATCGGCACTGTATGCGGCGTATATGCCGCTGTTGCGCCACGGCGGGATATTCATTCCGACCACCCGCAACTACGTGCTCGGCGACGAGGTCTTCATGTTGCTGTCGCTGGTAGACGACCCGGCGAAGCTGCCGATCGCCGGTACGGTGGTGTGGATAACGCCAGTCGGCGCGCAGAACAACAAGGCACAGGGCATCGGCGTGCACTTCAACAACGACGAAGGAGGTGTCGAGGCCCGCAGGCGTATCGAAGGCCTGCTCGGCGGCGTCATGCAGTCCGGCCGACCAACGCACACGATCTGAGCGAAGCCGATGCTCATCGACTCGCACTGTCATCTCGACTTCCCGAAGCTGGCGGCGAATATTCCCCAGATAATCGAGCTGATGAAAGACAACGGTGTCGCTTGCGCGGTGTGCATCGGCGTCACCCTCGAAGACCTCGGGCGCGTCCTGGCGCTTTCCGAGGCCTGGCCCGAGATTCTGGCATCGGTTGGCGTCCATCCCGAAGCGACCGAGGTTCGCGAACCGACGGTCAGCGATCTGGTGGAACTGGCCCGTCATCCGCGAGTCATCGCCATTGGCGAGACCGGCCTCGACTACTACTGGCACAAGGACGCGCCCGAGTGGCAACGCGAGCGCTTCCGTACCCATATTCGCGCTGCCTGTGCAACACAAAAGCCCCTGGTGATTCACACTCGCGAAGCGGCGCAGGACACCCTGCGGCTGATGAAGGAAGAGGGTGCAGGCGCGGCCGGCGGTGTGATGCACTGCTTCACCGAGACCTGGCAGGTCGCCGAGCAAGCGCTCGAGCAGGGTTTCTACATTTCGCTGTCCGGCATCGTGACCTTCAAGAAGGCCGAGACCGTTCGCGCCGTCGCGCAGCGCGTGCCGCTTGACCGTCTGCTGGTCGAGACGGATTCGCCGTATCTTGCCCCGGTGCCGCATCGTGGCAGGACCAACCAGCCTGGCTACGTGAAACACGTCGCCGAAGAGGTTGCGCGCCTGCGTGGCCTGAGCTACCAGGAAGTTGTCGATGCAACCACGGAAAACTTCTTCCGCCTGTTCCCGGACGCCCGTACGAAAGTCGCCCAATGAAGATCGTCGCTCTGCTGTTCGCCCTGCTTCTGCCAACGCTTGTCGCTGCCGGTGCCCCCGAAGACATGGAGGAAGCGCTGATCTCCGGCGATACCTCGTGGGCCATCAAACTGCTCGACAAGGGGATGGACGTCAACAGCGTTGATGGCGCCGGCAACACCTTGCTGATGCAGGCCATACAGCGCGACAACGCGGACTTCGTCGAACTCCTTCTGAAGCGCCGCGCCCGCTTCAATACCCGCAACCGCAGCGGCGAGACCGCGCTGAGTCTGGCGGCTTTCAAGGGTAACCTGTCCTTCGTGCAGCGTCTCGTCGAAGCCGGCGCAGACGTCAACCTGTACGGCTGGCCACCCCTCGTCTACGCGGCTTTCAACGGTCATGCTGCCGTCGTCGAGTATCTGCTCAGCAAGGGCGCAGCGGTGAACGCAACAACCGAGAATGGTTCGACAGCGCTGCTTTTCGCCGCCCGCTTCGGCCACGAGCGGGTCGTCGAGTTGCTGTTGCAGAACAGGGCCGACCCGAACCTGGCCAACGACCGCGGTGCGACAGCCGTCGATTGGGCGCTCAAGTCGGGCAACACCGACATTGCAGACATCCTGCGCAAAGCCGGGGGCAAGGAGGGCGTGCCCGCTGCTGCGGCGTCGTCAAAGTGAAAACGGGGGCAGGGGGCGGATGCCGATTTTTCCCGCCTGCAGGAAGCGGCTGATGACACGGTAGGCGTCGGGATCGAAACGCTTGCCGCTCGGCCCGTCGTCAAGGCACGCTTGCAGCGCCTCCTCGTTATGCACCGTTGCCATCAGGCGCCAGCGGTCGACCAGGTGGATGTCCTCGCGCATCCCGAATTCATCCCGTTCCAGCAGGGCAAGCGGTCCCTTGTAGGGCCAGGGTTTCAGCTTTATCCTGGCCAGCGCTGTCATCACGCGGGCAGCGTGCAGCGCGGCCGTTTCCTTGCCGATGCAGACACCGCGACAGCTCTTCTGCTTGTAGGCGGCGCAGGCGCCGTTCCGGCCACCTTCATCGAGCCCGAGCTGTTTGTAGCACAGGCGATGAGCATCGGCCAGCTTGCGCAGGTTGCGCAAAGCGTCGCGACGACTGCTGTAGATTCCGAACAGATCGTCGGCGACCGCGAAGTCGGTATCGTCGGCAAAGACGAGCTGCGGGCAAGAGTCGCCATTGATCGCCGGGCGCAAGCGCCATGAGCAAAGCTGGTTTGCGACCTCACCGGAACCGGCACCCGCGTCTCCGGCCGCGTCGTGCTCGGCGCCCGCCCTTGAACGGGCCAGTTCGAGCTCGTGCAGTCGCGCCCCAAGCTCCCCCGCCGCCTCGCGCCAGTCGATGCGCCGGATATCGCGCAGCAGCGGCGTCTCGCGCTTGGCCGCGGTGAAGTGTGCCAGCACCTGCCGGCGGATATTGGTCGCCCGCCGGACCAACAGCAAGCGGCCTCCTTCGCCGTAGAAGGCATAGGCACCCGCCGCCTCGGGCAGATCGTCGATTGCCGTCGCGTCGAGCTGTTCCGGCAGCTCCGGGCGGCCGACGATGTTCGCCACCGCCTGCTGGATGGTCTCGGCAGCTAGCTGCCCGTGCCAGCACTGCCAGAGGTCCCACAACAGTCGCGCATCGGCCAGGGCGCGGTGGCGTGAGCCGGCGACCGACAGGCCGTGGCGTGCAACCAGGGTGTCGAGATTGTGCCGGTGGTGCTGCGGGAACAGTTTGCGCGAGAGCTTGACCGTACACAAGGTTGGCGACCGGAAATCGATTCCGAGTCGCTTGAACTCGCATTTCAGAAAACCGTAATCGAAACGTGCGTTGTGCGCGACGAGCAGTTTGCCGCGCAGTTTTTCGAGCAGGGATGGCGCGAGCTGGCGAAAAGGCGGGGCCGAGGATAGCATTGCGTCGTCGATGCCGGTCAGGCCGGTAATGAAAGGGGAAACAGGGGTCTCAGGATTGACCAGCACGCTCCACTCGCGGGCGCCACGGCCGTCGACCTCGAGCAGGCCAATTTCGATGATCCGGTCATTCGCGAAGTTGGCGCCGCTCGTTTCAAGGTCGACGAAAACCAGTGGCTCCGGGGCGAGCGCAGGATTCATCGGCATCTGCAGGGCGGCAGCCGTACGGGTGGGGCGGGGCGCCAGACGCCGCCCGGGCGCGCGCCGCTGGCGGCGCATGCTGCCGCTTGTGAACGCAGGATGGTGGTCCGTCCGGGCAGTGTTCAGCGCTCCGCCAAGTGCGCAACGGCCGCGATCGCGTCGGCGAACACTTCGGCTAGCGCCAGCGGAAGATCGTGCGCCATCCCGTCGATCACCCGCATTTGCGCGCCCGGGATGTGTGCCGCGACGTCATGACCACAGGCAACTGGAATCAGGGGATCGTCGCGACCGTGCAGGACGAGCGTCGGGGCAGTGATCGTCTGCAGCAATGCGCGGCGATCACCACTGGCAAGAAAAGCTGCCAGTTGACGCGCAACGCCGCGCGGGTGGAAGCCGCGCTCATGCTCGTCGAGCAGTGCCTCGCGCAAGCGTTGCTGGCAACTCGGGAAATCGGGGCTGGCCACGGCCAGCTGGCGCCTGAGGGCGTCTTCCACCAGGGTTTCCTTGTCGCGCGCAGCCGGCAAAGGCGCCAGCAGGGCCTGTGACGCCTCGCGGGTCGGTGGTGGCAGGTCCGGATGACTGCTGGTGGACATGATGCTGGTGAGCGACAGCGTACGCTGGGGATAGGTGGCGGCAAGAATCTGCGCGATCGCGCCACCCATCGACGCGCCAACGATATGCGCCTGCTGGATAGCCAGCGCATCGAGCAGGCCGACACTGTCGGCAGCCATGTCGGCGAGCGTATAGGGCACGCGCAGCGGTACGCCGCTGCGCAACGACTGTCCGATATCGGGAACGCCGGCCTCGTCGAGCTTGCTCGACAGACCGCAGTCGCGGTTGTCGAAACGGATGACATGGAAACCGTGCGCGACGAGCGCCTCGCAGAACTCGACGGGCCAGCGGCTCAATTGCGCGCCGAGCCCCATGATCAGCAGAACGGCCGGCGCGGACGGTGCGCCAAGGGACTCGTATTCGATCTGTAGCTTGTTGGCAGTGATCTGTGGCATGGGAAAAAACGGTTCGCAGGTGGGAGCGGGCGTGAGGGAATCGACAGCCCCGGCAATCTACCACTCCAGCGTGGGTGCGGCAAACAAGGACGATCGCCGGGGCAACCAGCACGCGAAGTGACGATGTGCGACGGTCCCACCTGGACTTCATTCGGTGCACTCGTTTGGTTCGCATAATTTGTATTATGTAAACTGCCGCCGCCAGGCGGAAATGCCCTGATGACCGTGACGCGCTCCGCCCTCGCTCGCCGACCACAGAAAGTTCGCGGCTTGCGCAGCGGATCAGATGGTGCAGATCACCGACGGATAATTCCCGTGGCGCGTGCTTGAGATGAAAGGAGAAGCGGAACTGTGCTCCGCTTGTTCCTGTGTCGCGAGTTCGGCGCGATTACCGGTCAAACTTTGACCTGGCGTCGGCGAAGGTCTGCTTGATCGTTGTCCAGACGCCTTCGCTGCCATTGCGAAGTTCTTCCCAGGCATCGTCTGCCGCTTCCTGCAGGGCGATGATCCTGCCTTGCGCAAGTGTTTTCTGATAGCGCAGTTCCTCGGTCTTGTCGCGATATTTCGCTTTCAGCTCGGCGTCGGCCCGCTTGGCCTTTTCTTCCATGGCGTCGATGTCTGCGCTCCATTCGTCAAGCTGGCGTTTCAGTTTCTCGATATACGCATCTTTCGTGTCTTTGAGACTCATTTGTCGCTCCTTCATCAAGAGTTGGCACAACCAGGCTGAATCTTACCAGCGCTGCGACGACATCGTCAGCCTGCAATGGTCCGATCAGTACAGGCGGCAGCCAGTAGCGTTGCAGCCATGACACCGTCCGGTCCGCTCTGGCCGAACAGGCACAATTGAAATTGAACAGCGCAGCGAAGCTTATTCTTGATCAGGCCGCTTTCTCGCCGTTCAGCGGCCTATACTGGGGTCGCACGGGCATCCGCCGGTGCTCACGAGGAGTACGATCATGGGCAAGATAAGGCAGGGCAACAAGGAAGCGAAGAAGCAGGCCGTTTTGACTCCCAAGGAAAAAAAAGCCGCCAAACAGACGGGCAAGCAGGCAGCTGGTAGCGCGCCGTTGATTCCGCGGTAATCCCGTAGTTGCGCGCGCTGGCGTGCCGGCCTGCCGGCGGCCGGCCGGAGTCACAATGGCACGCTGCCCATTACCTGACCTCCGGTAACCTGCATTCCTTGCTGCCGGGTCGTGCCAACACAACGGCTTCGCTGCTGCGCGGGATGACTGCGCCAACACAAACGTGAGAGACATCGCGGCGTTCGGCAGTCTCACGTCCAGGACCGGCAGCACTTCTCGGCATTACTGGAATCCGTTTTCACTCAGTTGCCGGGCAGACTCAGGCGGTCGAGGCGCAAGCGCTGGCGCTCGTCGAAGAGCCGGCGGGCAGCAAAGCTGACCGCTACCACGGTGCCGAATCCGGTGCCGCCAGCGATCAGGAACATCACCAGAATCTGGTATTTCACTGCCTCCACCGGTGGTGTGCCGGCGAGGATCTGGCCGGTCATCATCCCGGGCAGGCTGACGACCCCCGCGGCGGACATGGCGTTGATGATCGGGATCAGGCCAACGCGGATCGCCTCGCGGCGGCTGTCGGAGATAGCCTGCTGTCCACTCTGCCCGAGCGCCAGGCGGGTTTCTATGATCTGCCTTTGCTGTGCGGCATCCTGGGTCAGCCGGTCGAGCCCCAGCGAAATGCCGTTCATCGTATTGCCGAGGATCATGCCCAGCAACGGTATCGCGTACTGCGGCGCGTACCATGGGCTGGTGCCGATCACCAGGTGCAGCGCTATGACGGTGACCGTGAACGACGAGACGAACATCGACAGGGTGCCAACGCCGAATCCCCACCAGCCGATGAAGCGGCGTTTCTGGCGGACCATCACCTCGCGGCCGGCAACCGAAATCATCACGCCCGCCATCAGCGCCACCCAGACCAGGTGCGCGTTGTCGAACAGGATCTTGAGTACCAGCCCGATCAGCAGCAGCTGAATCGTGCTGCGCGCGGCCGACGCCAGCAGCTGTCTCTCGACGCCGAGGCGCAGCTGCCGCGACAGACCGGCGAGGGCGACGATCAGCAGCGCGGCGATAGCCAGGTCGACGGGCGAGAGAGCGATCACCTTCATGGGCAGCTGCCCTCCTCCAGCTTCCCCTCACGCAGGATGAAGTTGCGCTGGGCGACACGATCGATCTGCCCGGGATCATGGCTGACCCACAGCAGGGCCGCGCCGCGTTGTTGGCGGTAATCAGCGAGCAATGCTTCGACGCGTCGCGTACTGTCCTGGTCGAGATTGCCGGTCGGCTCGTCGAGCAGTAGCGCGCCGGGACTCTGCATCAGCGTGCGCAGCAAGGCCAGGCGCTGTCTTTCGCCGGTCGAGCATCGCGATACCCGCCAATCGACAGCCTCATCAGGCAAGCCAAGCTGCTCCATCCAGGCGGCATCGGGGTCATGGTCGAAGTGATCGCCGACACGTTCGGACCACCATTGACTTTCCGCCACCACCAGGGCAACCGAACGTCGCCAGTCCGGAGCCGGAAGACTCGAGCACGGCTGGGCATCGAGGTAACTCTCGCCGCGGTGGGGATCAAGATCGGCGATGGCGCGCAATAGCAGCGTCTTCCCGCTGCCGGACGCACCCTGAACACAGACGCACTCTCCCGCCCCAACGCGGAGTTCGATGGGGCCGACATGGCGCGTGATCAGTTGGTCAAGTCGCAGGCTGGCCAAGGGTCAGATCATCCCGAAACCGGCACGATAGAGCGCGAACAGGCGCGCCGCGAAAATGGATTTCGATACACGGCCATGCAGATGATGATTTCCGTCGCGTCTTAAGAAGCCGTGATTGTAGGGGCAATCTTTGCGATAAGGGGCGGAACGAGCAGTAGCGTCAGCTGCTTCCGTTCGAACGTCTCGGCCACGATCGACCGTCAAGGGACTACCGTGGTTTGCGTCATGGCGTCAGCCCCTACCCTGAGCCGCGAGTTGTGCATGATGCAGCAGTGGGCCGGGTCAAGCCCCCCTTGAATCTGTGCTGTCATCTCGACCGTTGGCGGGAACAAAGGCCCTAAGGCTGTTTCCTGTTCCCTTGCTCCCGGAGGTCGGCCGGGGCCGACCTCCGGGGAAGGATTTCTGTCCGGCGCTCGATGATGCCCAGAGCACTGACATAGCCGCGGTGCAGGACGTGCGGCCGACGGCGATCATCTCCCCGTCGCTCTTCAACATGAGCGTAGCGGCATCGACAGGCGGCGGCATCGCAGCCGTCGAGTGGCAGCAGCGGGGCTTCGCTGAGCAGGAATCGCCGGCCCAGCAATCCGCGGGCCCCGGTGCACGGCTTGGTGCCACAAGTTATAGCAACGCAACGATATGGATACGCCGTACGCGGCGGTGTGGAAGATTCGGCGGGTGAGCTGGAAGAGCGCCTGCCGGCCCACCAGAGCCAAGCAGTCCCGGCAAGCACACAGGAGAGCAGAACGAACCAGACGGACATGGCGAACTCCTTCCCTCGCGTCAGACGATGCCATTCATGTGCAAGCCGCGGACGTGCTCTCCACGGTAAGGAAAAGCCGCGGCCCAGCCCCCGAGGCGCTCTCCCGCTGGGCATCGTCCGGCCATGATATAACGGCAATTAGTGGTCGTAAACACGGCAGTCGGCAAAGGCCTCGGCGCGCTTGCCTCAGGACGCGGCAGGATTCTCGTACGGATGAAGGCGTTCGCGGACATGACCAGATCCGCGACGATCATCACAGCCAGGTTTTCTCCGACCCCACTCATCCGGAGGTCCGCTGGTGACACGATGAGCTCTTCTTCCCATAATGTGTCGGGTTCGGCGCAGGTGGAACTACTTTCGGCAAGGCCTTCACCCGATGGCTGCAGTTTGCCGATCAACGCAGCCGACCAACAGGTCAATTCGCGGGAGACGCAAATGAAGATCCGCAAGATTCACCACGTCGCGTACCGCTGCATCGACGCGAAGCAGACGGTCGAGTGGTATGGCAAGCACCTCGGCATGGGCTTCGTTCTGGCGATTGCCGAGGACGAAGTACCTTCAACCGGTGAACCCGACCCCTACATGCATGTTTTCCTGGATGCCGGCGGCGGCAATATCCTGGCCTTCTTCGAACTGCCCACTCAGCCTCCCATGGGTCGCGACCACAACACACCGCTGTGGACGCAGCACATTGCTTTCGAGGTCGGATCGCTGCAGGAACTGCTGGCCGTCAAGGACAGTCTGGAGGCCGGGGGTATCGACGTCGTCGGCGTCACCGACCATGCCCTGTTCAAGTCGATCTACTTCTTCGACCCCAGTGGCCATCGACTCGAACTCGCGTTCAATACCGCCACCCCCGAGATGATGCGCCGGCTCGATGCCGTGAAATGGCCGATGCTCGAGGAATGGGCGCGAACGCGCAAGGCCCCGAAACACGCCGCCTGGATGCACGATGGCAGCCATGCCGACTGATCGCTCCGCCGGCCATCCCGCCGGCTCAACCCCGGAGCAAGACACCGCCGGAACCGGGCGGCATTCCGAAACCGCAGCCGAGGACAAGCAACGATGAAACTGGCCACTCTCAAAGAAGGCGGCCGCGATGGCAGGCTGGTCGTCGTGAACCGCGCGCTGAGCCACTGCCAGAGCGTTCCGGCCATAGCCCGCACCTTGCAGGCTGCGCTCGATGACTGGCATCAATGCGCGCCGCAACTGGCGGAGGTCTACGCCGCCCTGAACAATGGTGCGGCTCGCCACGCCCAGCCGTTCGACGAGGCGCAATGCCACTCGCCCCTGCCTCGTGCATACCAGTGGGCCGACTGCTCGGCGTACGTCAATCATGTCGAACTGGTGCGCAAGGCACGTGGCGCCGAACTGCCACCGTCGTTCTGGACCGATCCGCTGATCTACCAGGGTGGCTCGGACTCCTTCCTCGGCCCACACGATCCCATCCACGCGCGGTCCGAAGACGACGGTATTGATCTCGAAGCCGAAATCGCGGTGATCACCGGCGACCTGCCTATGGCTGCCCGAAGCGAGCAGTGCGCGGATGCCATCCGGCTGTTGATGCTGGTCAACGATGTCTCGCTGCGCAATCTCATTCCGGGCGAACTGGCGAAAGGCTTCGGTTTTTTTCAGTCAAAGCCGGCCAGTGCCTTTTCGCCGGTCGCCGTGACGCCGGACGAGCTTGGTGACGCCTGGCGCGGCTGCAAGGTGCACCTGCCCCTGCTGGTGAGCATCAATGGTGAGCGCTTCGGGCAACCAGATGCGGGGATCGACATGACTTTCGACTTCGCCCGCTTGCTTGCGCACGCCACCCGCAGCCGCGAACTCGAGGCCGGCTCGATCATTGGCTCCGGGACCGTCTCCAACAAACAGGGCGGTCTGCACGGCTCGAGCATCGCGCACGGCGGCGTCGGCTACTGTTGCCTGGCCGAACTGCGGATGTACGAAACGATCGCCAGCGGCGCCCCACGAACCGGCTTCCTCAAGTTTGGCGACCGGGTGCGTATCGAGATGCTCGATCATGCAGGCCACAGCATCTTCGGTGCCATCGAGCAGCGCGTTGCACCCTGCCCCCCCAGGCCTGAATAGCCTGACCGGGCATCGTATCCGGTCGGGCGCCTTCGTTTGCCCGCCAATCCAGCCGCCAGGGAGCAATCATGATCAAGCTTTATACCTACTATCGCAGTTCGGCCGCTTACCGGGTACGCATTGGCCTGCAGTTGAAGGGCCTTGCTTACGAGAGCATTCCGGTTCACCTGGCCCGAGACGGCGGAGAACAGCTGCATGACAGCTACCGTGCAATCAACCCGGGCGCTCTGGTGCCCTGCCTCGTCGATGGTGAGCTTACCCTCAGCCAGTCGCTGGCGATCCTCGAATACCTCGAGGAGAAATACCCCGAGACGCCGCTGCTGCCGGGCGACGCGGCTGGCAGGGCGCGCGTGCGGGCGCTGGCGCTGATCGTCGCCTGTGACATCCACCCGCTGAACAACCTGCGTGTTCTCAGATACCTCGGTAGCGAGCTGCGGCTTGCCGAAGCCGGGCAGACGGCTTGGTACCAGCACTGGGTGCGGGAAGGCCTGCAGGTCATCGAGACCCATCTGGCGCGCGACACACAGACAGGAGCCTTCTGTCATGGCGACACACCGGGCCTGGCCGACTGCTGCCTGATTCCACAGGTCTTCAATGCCCGGCGGTTCGACGTCGATCTGACCGGCTACCCGCTCATCGCAACGATTGCGGCGCGCGCGGCCGAATTGCCGGCATTCGCCGCCGCTCACCCTTCCCGGCAGCCCGATGCCGAGTAGCCTGCTCCGCCGTGCGGGCGGACACAAGAGCAGAAACTACTTCAGTATTCACCGGCATGGGATCGCCGCTCAGCAGAAAAACGACATTCCTTTTACCTTACAATGTACTTTAGATTGTACTTTTAACCGATTGAATAATAATCAGTAGTTTTCTGTTAGCGGAGACGGAAAGAACGAATGCGACAGCCATCCAGAAGAAATGGGGCGCCTGCGGCGCCCCATTTCCGTGCTGATGACTGGCGAGTCGGCTCAGGCTACAGGATCGGTGTGTGCTCGCCAGCCGGGTGGGCGGTCCCGCTTGGTTCGTAAACCACATGCGGTCGGCCAACGAGCAGCGGGTCGATCGGACCGATGGCGTCGACATCCTTGCCGGTGTAGTTCAGCTTGTGCAGGACATAGCGCATGGCGTTCAGACGCGCACGCTTTTTGCAGTCGGACTTGATCACCGTCCACGGCGTTTCCGCGGTGTCGGTATGGAAGAACATGGCTTCCTTGGCCTTGGTATAGTCGTCCCACTTGTCAAGCGATGCCAGGTCGATCGGCGACAGCTTCCACTGCTTGAGCGGGTGCACCTGGCGCTCCTTGAAACGGCGGCGCTGTTCCTTGCGGCTGACCGAAAACCAGAACTTGATCAGATGGATGCCACTACGCACCAGGGTACGCTCGACTTCCGGCGTCTGGCGCATGAACTCGGTGTACTCCTCCTCGCTGCAGAAGCCCATTACCCGCTCGACGCCGGCGCGGTTATACCACGAGCGGTCGCAGAAGACGATTTCGCCAGCGGTCGGCAGGTGGCGTACGTAGCGTTGGAAGTACCATTGGCCCCGTTCCTGTTCATTTGGCTTCTCGAGCGCCACGACGCGCCCGCCACGGGGGTTGAGGTGTTCGGTAAAGCGCTTGATCGCCCCACCCTTGCCGGCTGCGTCACGGCCTTCAAAAATGATCACCACCCGCTGCCCGTTTTCCTTGATCCAGTTCTGCAGCTTGAGCAGTTCGACCTGCAAACGATATTTCTGCTTCTCGTAGGCTTTGCGCGACATCAGGTTGCGGTAGGGATAGGAACTGGTTTCGCGCCAGCTGGATGCCAGTTCGTCGTCCGGGCTGCTCGCTTCCTTTGCTTGCGGTTCCCTGTCACGTTCCAGCAAAGCCTTGCGCAGTGCAGCGGCGTCGTCGGGAGAGGAGCCGGTCATGATTGCTTCGAGCGTCTTCGCCAGCGAGGCGGTATCGTCAAGCTTGGCGTGCGCGATGATATCGCGCAGGGCAACCTTCTTGTGCTCGACGGCCGAAATGGTCGCTTCGGCGACATCATGGGTTTCCATTCCGCTTGGCGAGCGGGCGGGTGCGACGTCGCCGGCCGACACCTTGCGTGGCTTCGCCGCCCGCGTCGATGCCGGAACAGCGCGTGCCCTTGTGGCCCGTGCTCCCGGCTTGACGACCGGGTTTTCCGCACCTTCAGGCTGCTTTGTTCCCACCGCCGTGCTGCTTTCGGGACTCGGTGTGGGCGGCGGAATTTTTTTGTCCATCTGTCTCTCTCCAAATTGGTGTGTTCTGCTGCAAGCATTGACGCCAGACAAATGGCTGACGACCTGCGCCATGATAGCGCCAATATGTGTGATGTTTCAATCGCTTGGCTGGCATTCGTCGCGCGTTTTCGTGCTTTTCCGACTTTTTCGATGATTTCTTGCAAAAAGCAAGATCTTGGCCAGCGCTCCCAGTGGACCTGCCGCTGCGCGAGAGCCTGCCGTATCGTCGGACGATCGGCGGGCGCTGCCGAGCAGCAACACGGGAGCGGCTATCCCGGCCTGCGGCACGGACGCACGGCATTGACCGCTGTGCGGCGTTGATGCATGTTCGCTCGCGTGATCGTGTCGGCGCTGTGCTATTTGACCCGTACAATGGCGCGCTGGGCCTTTTGCGATTTCCGGAGGGCGATAGAGTGCGAAGGGAGGCGCGCATGCTTCGGTCCGCGACAATACTTGAACTGCGCTCACCCGCAGTTCGCCTGGCCGTTGCCGCGATTCTGGCTGCCATGCTGCTCGGCATGCTGGCCTGTGCGCCACCTGAGCCGCTGCGTATCGGCTTCCTTGGCGGTCTCTCCGGGCGCGTCGCCGACCTGGGTATCGGCGGCCGCAACGGCGCGACTCTCGCGGTCGAGCTGCGTAATCAGACGGGTGGAATTAACGGTCGTCCGATTGAACTGATCGTGGAAGACGACCAGCAGGATGCCGAAGTCGCCAGGCAGGCCGTCGCCCGCCTGCTGGCCCGCAAGGTCGAGGTGGTCATTGGTCCGATGACCAGCTCGATGGCCGTGGCCGTCCTGCCACTGCTCAACGACGCCGCGATTCCGCTGATTGCGCCAACCGTCACCACCAATGCGCTGACCGGCCTGGACGACCAGTTCTTCCGCGTTGTGGCACCTACCGCTGCGCACGTCGCCAAGTCCGTCGAATACCATTTCCGGCAGAACGGTCTGCGTCGTGTGGTGCTCGTCTGCGATCTGCGCAACAAGGCCTATAGTGACAGCTGGGCAAATGACTTCCGCAAGTCCTTCGAGCGCATGGGCGGGCAGGTGGTTGACCAGTTCGGCTTTGACTCCGGCGAGGCCTTGTCGACGCTGGCCAGCAGCATTCTAGCCAGCATGCCCGACGGAGTGTTGATCATCGCCAATTCGGTCGATACGGCCCTGTTGGTGCAGCAGATCCGCATGCGCGATGGCGCCGTGCGCATCGGCACTGCCGAATGGGCAGCCACCGAACGCCTGACCGAACTGGGTGGCAGGGCCGTTGAAGGGCTGGTCGTCGCCCAGTATGTCGACCGGGAAAGCGCCGCGCCTGCCTATCTGGCTTTTCTCAAGGCCTACCGCCAACGCTTCTCCCATGAACCTGGCTTCCCGGGCCTGACCGCTTTCGACGCCACCAACGTCGCACTCGACGCTCTCGCCGCCAGGGCGAGCGGCCAGACACTGAAACAGGCACTGCTTGCCCATGGCGAGTTTGCCGGCGCGCAGTCGCCGATCCGCTTCGATGCCAACGGCGACGCGCCGCGTGGAACCTTTCTGTCGGTAGTCCGCAATGGCCAGTTCGAGCCGCTGCACTAGGCCAGGCCAGGCCACGCCCTGGCGGGCCGGTCGCGCCGGCTAGCCTTCGCAAAATGGCACGCTCCCTTCGCTTCTGGCTTGCGCTGGGATTGTCCGCGGTGGTCGCAGGGACCTCGGTGGTGGTCGTTGCGGTCCTCCTCGGGGTACTGCTGCCGCTGCTCAACGAGCAGGTAGAAAGCAGCAACAAGACGCTCGCCGTCACCTTGTCGGAGCAGGTTGACGACTTCCTGCGGGGCTCGGCCAGGGAGCTCGAACGCGTCGCCGCCGAACTTGAAGCCACGCCCGAGGCAGCTGTCCCCGGGCGCACGCGCACGATCATCGATACCCAGGTCAACGCGCACGCGCCGCTCGAAGCGCTCTACGTTCTCGATGCCAAAGGCATGGTGTCGGACGTCGGCCTGCCGCTGGAGAGACGCGAGACCCGTGGCGAGCTGTTGGGGCTGGACTTTTCGGCACGCAGCTTCCTGCGCGCCGCACGCTCGAGCAAGGCCGTCCTGTGGTCGGACACCTATCTCTCACAGCGCGGCAAGATCGTCGTTGCCATCACCGTGTCGCTGGGTAGCCACACGGCCGGCTCCGCCCTGACCCCTGCAACGCTGGTCGGCGAGGTCGATCTCGCGGAATTGTCCGGGCATATCGCGGAACTCGGGCGGACGGCGACGGTGCTGCCGATCATCATTGACCGCCTGGGTCAGATCGTCGCGCATCCGGACGCCGGTCACGCGGCTCGTCAGGAAAGTCTCGCCCACCTGCCGCTCGTGCGCGACGGACTTGCCGGTAGCTACGAGACCGGCATGTTCATGCTCAACGGCCGCAAACACATCGGGACGGTGGCACCGATCGGCAGCTCCGGCTGGCTGACGCTGGTCGCCCAGCCGACCGACATCGCTTTCGCCGCCATGCGCTCGACCTTGTGGGCAATTGCCGGAGGTCTCGCGGCAGCGCTCGCCCTGGCGGTGCTCAGCGCCTACGTCTATGGCCGGCAGCTGGTGCGGCGGATCGCCGACTTCGGACGCCATGTCCAGGCGATAGCCGACGGGGATTACGCCGCGCCGCTGCCCTCCTCACGCGCCGCCGAACTGGCGAATCTGGCGCAGAGCATGCACCGCATGGCCAATGCCATTCTTGAGCGCGAGGCCGCGCTGGCCGCCTCCGAGGCACACTATCACGCCCTCTTCAGCGACGCACCGCTCGCCTACCAGTCGGTGGACGTCGCCAGTCGCCGCCTGGTTGAAGTCAACGACGCCTGGCTGAGCCTGCTCGGTTACCGCCGAGATGAGGTCGTTGGCCACCCGCTCAGCGAGTTCGTCGAAGCAGGCTCCTTGCCCGTACTGGAAAAGAGTTTTCCGAGCTTCGTCGATGCGGGGCGAATCAACGAGCTGACCTTCGACCTCCGGCACAAGGATGGTAGAACCATCAACGTCATGGTCAATGGGCGCATCCATCGAACCACTCAGGGTGAGGCGCGCACCCATTGCATCCTGACCGACATGACCGAGCGCCAGCGTATCGACGAAGCCCGGCGGAAGTCGGCGGCGCTGCTGCGACAACAGGCCGAGCGCGCCCTGGCAATGCTTGAACTGCCAAAAATTGCCGAGCACATGGACGAAAGCGCCTTCATCCAGCACGGGCTGGCAATCGTCGAGCAACTGACAGGCAGCAGAATTTCCTTCCTGTATTTCGTGCTTCCCGATCAGACAACGGCCGAGTCGGTCAGTTGGTCGCATCAGCGCCACCACGGTACCGCGACAGCGGCCGCCGACACGCTCTGTACGCTCGATCTGGCCAGCCTCTGGGCCGAGGCCTTGCGGCAGCGCTCGCCGCTGTTCTACGAGAGAAGCCAGGCGGGGCACGACAGCGCGCATCCGGCGGCAATCGCCGGCTTTGAGCGGCTGATCAGCGTACCGGTCGTTGAGGGAGGTCTGGGGCGCGTGCTGCTCGGCGTCGGCAACAAGGCCGAGCCCTACAGCGGGAGCGATATCGAGACCACGCGCCTGATCGGCCAGGACATCTGGCGAATCGTCAACCAGCGGCGCACCGATGAGGCGCAGCGCCTGGCTGCGACGGTTTTTTCGGCGAGCACATCGGCGATCTGCATCACCGATGCCGACGAGCGCATCGTTTCGGCGAACCCGGCGCTGACCCTCATCACCGGCTACGCGCGGCACGAGGTCGTCGGCCAGACCCCCAGACTGTTTTCCGCCGGGCGCCAGAACGACAGCACTGGGCGCGAGATGTGGGCGCGCGTCGCCGAGCATGGCCTGTGGCATGGCGAGGTGTGGAATCGCCGCAAGAACGGCGAAGTGTATCCGGCGTGGCTGACGATCACCGCGGTGAGGAGCACCGACGGCACGGTGACGCACTATACCGGCAGCTTCGATGACATCAGCGAGCGCAAGCGCTCCGAAGAGCATATCCATTTCCTTGCTCACCACGATGCCCTGACCAGATTGCCGAACCGCACCCTGCTCGAGGACCGCATCAGCCAGGCAATCGCCAAATCCAGACGCGACGGCAAGCACACGGCAGTGCTCTTTCTCGATCTCGACCGCTTCAAACTGATCAACGACACTCTCGGTCACGATACCGGAGACCAGTTGCTGGCACGGGTTGCCGAGCGCCTCATGGACCTGCTGCGCGAGACAGAGACGGTCGCGCGGCTCGGCGGCGACGAGTTCATCATCGTCATTCCGGCGCTGGCCGACATCGAACGTGCGGCGCGCGTCGCGCAAAAAGTGCTCGAATCGGTTTCGGCGCCGCAACTGATCGACGAACGTCTGCTGCACGTCACGCCGAGCATCGGCATCAGCGTATTCCCCGACGATGGCGAAGACGTGCCAACGCTGCTGCGCAACGCCGACACGGCGATGTATCACGCCAAGGAGCGCGGTCGCAACAACTTCCAGTTCTTCACCGCGGACATGAACCAGGCGGTGCAGGAGAGGGTCGCGATCGAGAACGACCTGCGCACCGCCATCGAGCGCGACGAGTTCGAGCTCTTCTACCAGCCGCAGGTCGACTGCCGCAATGGCCAGGCCACCGGCATGGAAGCGCTGATCCGCTGGCGCCATCCGCAACTTGGTCTGGTATCCCCCGACCGCTTCATCCCAATCGCCGAGGAAACCGGCCTCATCGTGCCCATTGGCGCGTGGGTGTTGCGCGAGGCCTGTCGCCAGACGAAGCGCTGGCACGACGCCGGCCACACTGGCCTGCGCGTCAGCGTCAATCTCTCGGCGCGCCAGTTGCAGCAGAGCGACCTCTGCGAGCAGATCGCCGCCGTTCTCGCCGAAGCCGGTCTGCTGCCCTTGACCCTGGAACTCGAACTGACCGAGAGCTTGCTGATGAACGACCCGATGAGTGCCATCAAGCTGCTGCATGCGCTCGCTGCCCTCGGCATCCGTATCGCCATCGACGACTTCGGCACGGGCTACTCGAGCCTCGCCTATCTCAAGCGCTTCCCGGTGTCGCGATTGAAGATCGACCGTTCCTTCGTGCGCGACCTGTCGACCGATGCCAACGACGCGGCCATCGTACACGCCGTCGTCGCCATGGCCGAAAGCCTGAAGATGGAAGTCCTTGCCGAAGGGGTCGAAACCGTCGAGCAGTTGCGTTTCCTTGCCGCGCACGGCTGCTTCGCGGCGCAGGGCTTCCTGTTCAGCCGGCCAAGGCCCGCGGCAGAATTCGACAGCTTCCGTTTTTTCATGCCCGCTGGCGGCTAGGGCCGCCGATGCCGATGCCATCCCACCGTTCGGAGAACTCGCATGCCGCGCAATCTCGTCGTCTGCAGTGATGGAACCTGGTGCAGCCCGGAGCAGGAGATGGGTGCCCTTCCCTGCCCGACAAATGTCGTCAAGCTGTACAACCTTTGCCTGCGCGACGATCGCCAACTCGCCTACTATCATCCCGGTGTCGGCGCCGAGGGCAACCTAGTCGAACGCCTGCTCGGCGGCGGTATCGGCCTTGGTCTTCGCCGCAACATCCGCGGTGCCTACCGCTGGCTGTGCAACCACTACCGCAGGGGCGACCGAATCTATCTCTTCGGTTTCAGTCGCGGCGCTTACACGGTGCGCAGCCTGGCTGGATTCATCGCCTGTTGTGGTCTGCTCGACCTTGCTCACGCCAGCGACCGGCAGGCCTGGCACGCAGTCGACAAGGCCTATGACCGGGGTTACCGCAAGGGTCAGGCAGCGGCGGAATGGGCTGCCGGCGAGACTTTCCTTCGTGGAGACCTGGCCGACGGCGGGCCGGCGATCCACCTGATCGGCGTCTGGGATACGGTCGGCGCACTCGGCGTCCCCGACGACCTGCTGGTGCTCGACCAACTGCTTGACGACCCGCGCGATTACCGCTTCCACGATACCGAGCTCAGCGCGACGGTACGCCACGCTCGCCACGCGCTGGCCATGGACGAACGACGGGCAAGTTTCGCACCGACCCTGTGGACCGGTGGCAAGCGCCCCGTCGAAGGCAGCCTCAAGCAGATCTGGTTCGCCGGTACGCATGGCGACGTCGGCGGTGGGTATGCCGAGTGCGGCCTCTCCGACGAGGCCCTGCAATGGATGATCAACGAAGCGGTGGCCCTTGGTCTGCGGGTCAATCCGGCGCTTGCCGGTCAGCTGGCTCCGGACCCGCGCGGCCTCCTGCACGACTCGGCGACCGGTGTCTGGAAGCATTTGCGAACGCTGCCGCGAGCCACGCCACTGGTCGCCGCAAAGAGCGTCGGCAGCGACCTGGCCGAACAGGTCTGGGATCGCCACCAGGTGCCACCGCTGGCACAGGCACCGTACTGGCTGACCCGCGTCCTGGGTGCTGACGAATCGGCCAGTGCGGCGATATTCGCCCGCCAGCACTGGAACGCCAGCGGACTCTACCTTGAAGCGGGCGTGAATTACGGCTTTGTCGCCAGTGGTGAATGGCTGGACAGCAATATCCCCTGCGGCCCCGGAGGTGCGTACGACGACCAGTTCAACATCGGCGAGGTCGCACACCTTCTGGGCACAGCCATCGGCGAGGCGGAAGAAATCTACAAGCGCTTGACTGGCAAGCATGACGCCGACTGGTGGGGATCACGCCGCTGCGAAGACGCGCCGTGGTTTGCGCTGATCGGCATGATCGCCAACCAGCCGAACATGGACGGCAGTGGCACCGCGATCGAGGGTGAAACCTTCGTCATCGGCGAGCAATGCGCGTTCACGCCGATGCGCTCGGGCTATCTCTACTGCTACGCCAACGATGCCTGGAAGTTCTACGGCAACAACCGTGGTCAGGTAACGCTCACTGTCAGTCGCAGGTGATCGGCAAAGGGCAGTGCGCGCAACGACGCCTGTAGAGACGGGAGAGCACGCACGGCGGCCTGCCCTCCCCTACTCGAGACGGGCCGCGAGCACCACCCGGAAGCCGATGTCGCCGTCACGGTCGTCAGGCGAGAACTCTTCGCGTTTCGTCGCCCGCAGGTTGCCCGGGAAATCGAGCCACGACCCACCGCGCATCGCCCGCGAGCCTTCGCCGCCGATCAGCGTAGTGGCGGGATGATCGTATTCGTTCAGACACCATTCCCAGACGTTGCCGGCAAGATCCGCGACCATCTCGCCTGCGGGTGCGCCGAGTGGATACATGCCCACGGCCATCGTCCTGCCGGTGCCGCTTTCATGGCTGTTGGCGCGCGCCGGGTTCCAGTCGTCACCCCAGGGGTATTTGCGCTGCATGGCGCCACCCTGAGCGACCCACTGCCATTCCCACTCGGTCGGCAGGCGAACCACGTTTTCCGAGCCGCCCAGCTGCCAGCGATCGCTGAGCCAGCGGCAGAAAGCCACGGCGTCACTCCAGGCGATATTGATCGCCGGATGATTCTGGAACGCCCAGCGCGTTTCGCCAGGCTGCTTGCGCTGCACCAGCTTTCGCCACCAGCGGCGATCGCGATAACCGTCGTCGGCGTTCAGGAAAGCGGTGTACTGCTGCCAGGTGATCGGGTACCTGGCAATGCGCAGTGGTTCGACTGCGAAGACCTCGACGGCCTTGCCTTCGAGATGCACTTCTCCAGCCGGAATGTCGACCCAGACGATATCCGGGAGGCCGTCGGCGGCAAGCCCGATCCCGCGCCGGGGATCACCCATCTGATTGAGGCGCAGGCCGATTTCCTCGCGGCGATGATGCGGCGTCGTGTCTTTTTCCAGCTCTGCGAGGAGACGCATTGGTTCGGGTCGCAGAAAGCCGTGCAGGGTCTTCTCAAGGCTTCCATCGAGCGCCCGCCATGCCTCGATCCCCGGATCGCAAAGATCGGGGTCGGCCTGCGCCGGCCGGTGACTGAGTTCCAGCAGCGCCAGCAACACCGGCTTTTGCCGTTCCCAGGTCCACAACAGCGTGTCGCTGTGGGGCCGCCCGGAAGGCGTTGCCCCTCGCTCAACGGCCTGCCGCCACTCCCTGGCCGCCAGTTTTGCCTGCCGGCGCAGCGACAGGCTATCGCGATAACGGGCGCACCACTGATTCAGACGCGGCCAGTGGCTGAGCAGCGTTTCGTGGGCGAGTTCGACGTGCTGGTCGTCCGGGTCCACGAGGAAGCCCTGCCGGTGTAGCGCGTCGACCAGTCGGCTGATCTGTCGATCGGCGCGCAAGGGTGCGATCGCGGCCGTGCGCCGTGTCGGCAAGTCGTCGATCACGGCAGCCAGTTCGGCAAACAGATGGGCACAGGCGAGTTCCAGCGCCGGTTCGTGTTCGATCAGGTGGTCAACGCCTGCGGCAGCGGTGACGACGATGCTCTCAATCCCTCCCATGCGCTGATACGCCTCCAGGGTCAGACCCTGGGTGGCGTCACGCTGCTCGAAGAGTTGCTCGAGGGTCAGCGCAATCAGCGGCAGGGCGCCCTTGCTGGCGCTGGCCGCCGACAGCAGCGTGGCAACGAGTTCGCGCTGCACCGGTACGCCGCAAGCTTCCGCCGGCCCGGTGATGATCGCCTGCAACTGCTCGTCCCGGGTGACTGCTTCGAGGGCAATCAATGACGCGCGGAACAGATCCTCGCCGAGCCATTCCAGCAAGCGCACGGTGAATTCGCTGCGCAGGGTCAGCACCAGATACAAGCCATCGATGTCGCGCAATGACTTGAACAGCGTGCAAAAACGGTGGGCGCTTGCCAGGGGCGTGTGGGTAAACAATTCCTCGAACTGGTCGGCCAGGAGCAGCAGCGGGCGGCCACGCTGGCGAAGCACGTCTGCGCTGGCGGCGGCCAGATGCTCTTCCGATTCCTGCGACTCGTTCGCTTCCGCCAGCACGCACTGCAGGCGACCGAGAGCCGCTTCATCAACTCGCGCATCGTGCCGCGGCAGTTCCCGGCAAAGGGCATCGGCAAGCTGCCGAAAGGGGCTGGCCTGTGGCTCGAAACGCACATAGCTCAGCTGGCCGAGCAAGGCGGCCAGGCGCGGTACGACCCCGGCGGCAACCAGCGAGGATTTGCCGGTTCCCGAACGGCCGATGACGCTGATCAGGCGGGTGTTGGCAAGACGAGCGGTGATCCGTTCGCTGTCTTCGTCACGCCCGAAGAAGCGCTGGTGATCCTCGGGTTTGAAGGCCGCCAGGCCAGGATAGGGGTTGGCCGTGCGCTTGACTGGCCTGGCAGCAGCGGCCGAGCGAGAGCGATGTTTTTCGGGCATGGCCGCCTGCCTGGCCTCCCTGTTTGATGAGGGCGGCGGTGCTGCAGCGCTTCGCGTCATGTCAAATCACGCCTCTGGCAATGTGCTGAGAACATCATAGGCTGAAAGCCGGTCCTTCGAAAGCATCGTCGAGATGCGAATCCGGCACGTTCGCTCCGGTCGCCTTCGGCGGAACCTGCCCTGCCGATTGTTGTAACATGGCCCCGACTTTTCCCGTCTTTCCACCCGGACCCGGCTCATGCGGAGGAAGCAAACAGAATGATCGATCTCTACACCGCGGCGACGCCGAACGGCCACAAGATCTCGATTGCCCTCGAGGAACTCGCCCTGCCCTACTCGGTGCACACGCTGAGCCTGTCAAACAAGGAGCAGAAGGCGGCCTGGTTTCTGGCTATCAATCCCAACGGCCGCATCCCGGCGATCGTAGACCGTTCGGCGGACGATTTCGCGGTCTTCGAATCCGGCGCGATCCTGCTCTATCTGGCAGAAAAGACGGGGCAACTGATGCCTCATGACGGCAAGGGCCGCTCGTTGGTCATCCAGTGGTTGATGTTCCAGATGGGTGGAATCGGACCGATGATGGGCCAGGCCAACGTCTTTTTCCGCTATTTTCCGGAAAAGATCCAACCCGCCATCGACCGCTATCAGGGCGAGTGCAGGCGACTTTTCCGCGTGCTCGACGGACGCCTGCGGGATCATGAATTTCTCGCCGGCGACTACTCGATCGCCGACATCGCCAACTGGGCCTGGGTGCGGACGCATCGTTGGTCAGGTGTCGACGTCGACGACCTGCCGCATCTGCGGCGATGGCGCGATCAGATCCGCCTGCGCCCGGCGGTCGTCAGGGGAATCAACAATCCGCCATCGGCAATCGACCGCGATGGCGACGACGAGCAGGCGCGGCGCTTTGCCGAGGAAGCCCGAAAGATGCTCGAAACGGGCCAGAGTGCCCGCTAGTTCGCCGACGGCAAGCGGCAGCCGCGACCGCGGCAGTTGCGCGCCACGCGGCGAGCTAGCCTGGCGGCGCAAGCCAGAACTCGCCCATAGCTGTTGCCAATCACTTCCGGAGACAGAACATGGCCGCACGCCAAATCCACACCATCCAGCGCGCGCCGCACACCGCCTCGACAAGACCGGCACTGCTCTTCCTGCACGGTGGTTACGTGGACGCCCGCTCCTGGGATGCCCACTTTCTCGCCTATTTCGCCAACGCCGGCTACGAATGTCATGCGCTCGACTTTTCGGGACACGGCCGCAGCGAGGGGCGTGAGTACCTGGACGCTCTGAGCCTCGATGACTATCTGGCCGACGCCCGGCAGGTGATCCAGGGGCTCGATCGGGCAGCGGTGGTGGTCGGGCATTCGATGGGTTCGTTCATTGCCGAACGCCTGCTCGAAGAATCGCTTGCCGAGGCAGGCGTCCTGATGTCGCCGGTGCCGACCCTTGGCACGCTCGAATCGGCGAGCAGGCTGTTCATGAAATACCCGCGATTTCTCTGCGAGGTGCTCAATGTCACCGGCGGACGAGTCAGCGCCGGCGCCCTGCGCCTGATCAAGGACGTCTATTTTTCGCCGACGACGCGGCCGGAAACCCTGCTGCGCTTCGCTGGACTGCTACAGCCGGAGTCGGCACGGGCAATCTGCGACCTGGCCCTGCTCGGCTGCTGGCGATGGTCACTGGAAAAGCCACCGGCGCTGCCGGCCCTGGTCGTCGGGGGCGAACTCGACACGCTCTTCCCGCCAGAGATGATCCGGCCGGTGGCGAGGCGCTGGAGTGCTGAACTGCGGATCGTTCCCGATACCGGACACGCGCTGATTGTCGACGAGCACTGGGAAAGGTGTGCGGCGGCTGTGCTCGAATGGCTGGAAGCACTCGCCCCATGCGCCGCTTCGCGGCCGGTCGCTGTGGATGAACGCGCGTTCGTGCTCTGACGACGAGGCCCGGCCGCACGCCATGCCAATGCCGCTGGCCGATACCCGCGGAACGATAGACGGGTATAATGACGCCTTACACAACCAGCAGAGAGAATCTACATGGGCCTAGATCGCGTGCCCTCGGGCAAAGCGCTCCCGAATGATTTCAACGTCGTCATCGAAATCCCGATGCATGCCGATCCAGTGAAATACGAAGTGGACAAGGAGAGTGGACAGGTCTTCGTCGATCGTTTCATGTCCACCGCCATGCACTACCCCTGCAACTACGGCTACATACCGCACACCATCGCCGGCGACGACGACCCGGTCGACGTCCTGGTGATAACCCAGTTCGCCCTGCCCCCTGGCGTCGTCGTACGCTGCCGGCCGATCGGCATGCTGGCCATGGAAGACGAGGCCGGGCAGGATGCCAAACTGCTGGCGGTGCCGGTGGACAGCCTGACGCAGATGTATCGCGACATCGAGTCGCCGCGCGACTTTCCGCAGGTCATTCTCGACCAAATCGCACATTTTTTCGCGCACTACAAGGACCTCGAACGTAGCAAGTGGGTCAAGGTCGCCGGGTGGCTGGGCGTCGACGAGGCCAAGAAGGAAATCATGGAAGGCGTACAGCGCTTCAATGATGCGAAAGAAAAGCCGAATTTCTGAGCGGCAGATTCCTCACTTTGACCGAGGGGCGCGCAAGCGCCCCTTTCGCTGATGTCCGCAGCCATGTCCCTGACGATTGCCATTGCCCAGATCAACGCGACGGTCGGCGACTTTGCCGGCAACTCGGCGCGCATCCTGGACTTCGCCGAGCGTGCCCGGGATCAGGGCGCCGATTTGCTCTTGACACCGGAGCTGGCGCTCTGCGGCTACCCGCCGGAAGATCTCCTGCTGCGCGAGGATTTCTGCGCTGCCTGCGAAGCCGAACTCGACGCTCTCACCGCCAGAGTGAAAGGAATCGCTGTCCTCGTCGGCCACCCGGAGCGGCGCGGCTATCGCTGTTACAACGCCGCGACCCTGATCGGGGACGGCGTGCGACTGGCGACCTATTACAAGCAGCGTCTGCCGAGCTACGAGGTCTTCGACGAAGAGCGCTATTTCGATTCCGGCGAAAAAGCCTGCGTCCTGACGCTGAAAGGCGTTCGCTGCGGCGTGAATATCTGCGCCGACGTCTGGGAAGCTGGCGCCGCCGATCTGGCGCGTGCAGCCGGCGCCGAAATCCTGCTGGTACTCAACGCCTCTCCCTATCACATCGGCAAGCGGGAACGGCGTACCGCGGTCATCCGCCAGCGCATCGCCAGTACTCGCCTGCCGGTCATCTACGCGAATCTGGCCGGCGGCCAGGACGAACTGGTTTTCGACGGTGGATCCTTCGTGCTCGACTCGCACGGCACACTGTGCTGCCAGTTGCCGCAGTTCGAAGAAGCACTGGCCCTGGTCGAGGTGGTCGACGGCGAGCCGCAACCGGGAACAGTCGTTGCCGCGCCGTGCGTGGAAGCCGAGGTGTACCAGGCGCTGGTTCTCGGCGTACGCGACTACCTCGGCAAGAATGGCTTCCCGGGCGCGGTCATCGGCCTGTCGGGTGGCATCGACTCGGCACTGACGCTGGCCATTGCGGTCGATGCACTCGGTGCCGACCGCGTCCGCGCAGTGATGATGCCGTCTCCGTATACGGCCGAGATAAGCCTTTCGGAATCGCGCGAGATGGTCCGCCTGCTCGGCATCCGTTACGATGAAATCGCCATCGCGCCGGCGATGCAGACCATGGCCGCGATGCTAGAAGAACAGTTCGCCGGTCTGCCGGCCGACACCACGGAAGAAAATCTGCAGGCCAGGATCCGCGGCATGATCCTGATGGCGATCTCGAACAAGACCGGTTCGCTGGTCCTGACCACCGGCAACAAGTCGGAAATGGCGGTAGGTTACTGCACGCTCTATGGCGATATGGCCGGCGGCTTTGCGGTCATCAAGGACATCGCCAAGACCTGGGTCTACCGTCTGTCGCGCTGGCGCAACACGCGCTCGCAGGTAATTCCCGAGTTGATCATCACCCGCCCGCCATCGGCCGAATTGAAACCGGGGCAGACAGACCAGGACAGTCTGCCGCCCTATGAAGTGCTCGACGCAATCGTTGCAGCGTACATGGAAAAAGACATCAGCCCGCGCGAGATCATCGCCAGCGGCCACGCCGAGGCCGACGTCCGGCGCGTGGTGCATTTGCTGAAGATCAGTGAGTACAAGCGGCGCCAGGCGCCGATCGGGATCCGCGTCACGCAACGCGGTTTCGGCAAGGATTGGCGTTACCCGATCACAAATCGCTACCGCGATCCGTACTGATCGCCCGCAGTGATCGTTTATCGATGCCGTATTTCTGATACGATTTCTTTACGATCTACCCTGGGAGCAAGAGGCAATGAAGAAAATTGAAGCGATCATCAAACCATTCAAGCTTGACGAAGTACGCGAAGCCCTGTCGGAAATCGGCGTCACCGGCCTGACGGTCACCGAGGTCAAGGGCTTCGGCCGCCAGAAAGGACACACCGAACTTTATCGGGGCGCCGAATACGTCGTCGATTTCCTGCCCAAGGTAAAGATCGAAATCGTTGTTTCCGATGCCGTTGTCGAGGGCGCCATCGATGCTATCGTCAAGGCGGCGCGCACCGGCAAGATCGGTGACGGCAAGATCTTTGTCACTGCGATCGAGCAGGTGGTGCGTATAAGGACCGGCGAACTCGACGAATCGGCGATCTGAGATTGATCTGAGATTGATCTGAGATTGATCTGAGTCTTTCCCAGCGCAGGAGCGCGACGCACGGCAGCCTGCGGCTGGCCGCCGCTCAGGAAGCTAGCGCGGCCTGCCGCCTGCCTTGAGCAATACCCACATGGCGCCATCGCCACCGTCGCAGGGCGGCGCGTGGCAGAAAGCCAGAACATCCTTGCAGCGACCGAGCCAGACCTTGACCAGTTGCCGCAGGATCGCTTCCCGGCCCGGTGAACCGTTGCCGCGGCCGTGCACGATGCGCAGGCAACGTCTGCCGGCGGCCAGCGACGCGGCGATGAACAGCATCACCTGCTCGTGTGCCTGATGGCGGTTCAGGCCGTGCAGGTCGACGTGGTCCTGGATGCTCCAGCGGCCACGCCGCAGGTCACGCAACATGCTCCGCGGCAGCCCGCTGCGCAGGAATGAATCTGCGCCGCCGAGATCCAGCCAGTCGTCGATTTCCAGAGGCGCGTGCAGCAGTTCGTCAAGCACGGCGGCTTCGTCGCGTTCGCGCTGCCGCGGGCGAGGACTCGGTCTTGGCGCCTCAAAGCTGATCCGGTTGGGCTTGGGCAACGGCGTTGCGCCGTCCACCGCGGCCAGGAAGGCGGCCAGATCCTCGTTGCTCGGTCGATGTTGCTGAGTCATCGCAGGAATCCAGGTTGACGAAGACGGTGAGCACTTCCCCCAGCGCAACTCGCGTGGACGCCCGGCGCGTCAGCCAGCCAGGCCGAGGCTGTCGAGATAGCGCTCGGCGTCGAGTGCAGCCATGCAACCGCTGCCGGACGAAGTGCAAGCCTGCCGGTAGATGTGATCCTGCACGTCGCCGGCAGCGAAGACGCCGGCAATCGACGTTGCCGTGGCGTTGCCCTTCAGCCCGGACTGGGTGATCAGGTAGCCACCTTCCATGTCCAGTTGGCCGACGAAGAGGTCGGTGTTCGGTTTGTGACCGATGGCGATGAATACGCCCATCAGCGCGATATCCTCGCTGCTATCGGTCAGCTTGTTCCGGATGCGCATCCCGGTCACGCCGGACTGGTCGCCGAGCACTTCCTCGAGCGTGCAGTTCCAGCGGATGCTGACCTTGCCAGCCTTCTCCTTGGCGAACAGCTTGTCCTGCAGGATCTTTTCGCTGCGCAGCTTGTCGCGGCGATGCACCAGGGTGACGTGACTGGCGATGTTCGCCAGATAGAGCGCCTCCTCGACCGCGGTATTGCCGCCGCCGATGACCGCAACCGCCTGATCGCGATAGAAGAAGCCGTCGCAGGTCGCGCAGGCTGACACGCCACGTCCGGCGAATTCCTCCTCGGACGGCAGACCCAGGTATTGCGCCGAAGCGCCGGTGGCGATGATCAGCGCGTCGCAGGTGTAGGTGCCCGAGTCACCGATCAGCGTCAGCGGCCTTTCGGTCAGTCTGGCGGCATGAATGTGATCGAAGACGATCTCGGTATCGAAGCGGCGAGCATGCTCCTCGAAGCGCTGCATCAACTCGGGCCCTTGCACACCCTGCGCGTCGGCCGGCCAGTTGTCCACGTCGGTCGTCGTCGTCAACTGCCCGCCCTGGGCCAGCCCGGTGATCAGCACCGGCTTCAGGTTGGCGCGGGCCGCGTAGACCGCCGCCGTATAGCCGGCAGGGCCGGAACCGAGGATCAGTAGACGGCAGTGGCGGGCGGCTTCGGTCATGTTCATCTGCTCTGGTAGTGGGTCACGCCAAAAATTATAACCGGCAACATCGCTGGTTCCACTGGCAAGTTTGTTGAGCGTTTGCTTCGGAATCCTGCAAAGTGCCTTATAATCGTCGTGCAACCCGTTGATAGAAATAACTTCACTTGACGAGAGAATGGCTCATGAACACTCAGGTCGAGCAGCCCAGGCGGGGACCAAGCCTGACCTTGCTGCACAGTATTCCGATATTTGCGGGGGTACCCGATGCGCAACTCGAACAGATCGCGAAGGTCGCCTTTCACCGCCGCGTACCCCGCCAGACGACGATCGTCCGTGCCGGCGACAGTACCGACTCGCTCTATGTGCTGATCAGCGGCGGCGCCAAGGTGCTCAACAGTGACGAAGAGGGGCGCGAAGTCATTCTCACCCTGCTCGGTCCGGGAGAGTTCTTCGGCGAAATGGGACTGATCGACGGCAGCCCGCGGTCGGCCGATGTGATGGCCACCGAACCCTGCGAATTGCTGGTGATCACCAAGAACGACTTCAAGCGCTGCCTGGCCGAGAACTTCGACCTCTGTCTCAACATCATGAAGAGCCTGGTGCAGCGCTTGCGCGAGGCGGACCGCAATATCGAGAGTCTGGCGCTGATGGATGTCTATGGCCGTGTCGCCAAACTGCTCATCGACTTCTCGGAAGAAGAGCGTGGCGAGCGCGTCATCCGGCGCCGCCTGACCAAGCAGGATATCGCCAAGATGATCGGCGCCTCGCGAGAAATGGTCAGCCGGGTGATGAAGGACCTCGAAAATCAGGGATACTTCCGCGTTGAAGAGGGCCGCATCGTGATCCTCGAAAAGCGTGTCGCCCAGGCGAACAGCGTGTCCAACCCTTAAACGAAGCCTTTTCCAAGCACTCCAATCGCACTGATGGCTTTACTGAACAGACTTGCCGGGCGCATCTCGCACTCCCCGAGAGCAGCGAGTCCCCTGCCCGAAAAAATCGCCGTACTGCTGGAGGAATCGCGCTGGCTGATCCTGATCGTTGTCGCCAGTTTTCTTGCGCTCTCCTTCTGGGGCTACAACCCCGAGGACCCGGGCTGGTCGCACGCGGTATACACGACGACGCTGCATAACCCGGCCGGTCGCAGCGGTGCCTGGCTGGCTGATCTGATGCTCTACGTCTTTGGGCTTTCGGCGTGGTGGTGGATCGTTCTGCTGCTGGTCTTCGTCTGGTGGGGTTACCGGCGTCTGGACGGCCAGCGGCCAGCCGACAGGCGCCCCCTGTACATCGCCCTGGCCGGCTTCCTGGTCTTGCTCGTCGCCAGCAGCGGCCTTGAAACTTTGCGTTTCTACAGTCTCAACGCGACCTTGCCGATTGGCCCTGGAGGCATGATCGGAATCGAACTCGCGGCCTTCGCCGTCCGCAATCTCGGTTACACCGGCGCCACGCTGGCGCTGTTCGCAATGCTGGCGCTGGGCTGGAGCATCTTTACGGGAATTTCGTGGATCTCTGCCGCGGAAGGCATCGGCAACCTATTCGAGAAGGCCTGGCTGGCCGTCCACGGCACCTTCGAGCGCTGGCAGGACCGCCGCATTGGCCGTGAAGTGGCCCGCGAACGTGAGGCTGTCGTCGAGGTCGAGAAGAAGCGTGGCGAAACACACGAGCCGATCCTGATCGAAAGGCGCGAACCGGTCGTCTCGGCGCCACCAATGCCGCCGAAAGTCGAGAAACGAATCGACCGCGAGCGTCAGGCGCCGCTCTTTCCCGAAGCGGTCAGCGGCGGCCTGCTGCCCCCTCTGCATCTGCTCGAGCCCGCGCCGCTGCACAGCGAGCGCGTCAGTCCGGAAACGCTGGAGTACAACTCGCGACTGATCGAGCGCAAACTGGCCGATTTCGGCGTCCAGGTGACCGTCACGGCGGCCTACCCCGGGCCGGTCGTGACGCGCTACGAGTTCGAACCGGCAGTCGGCGTCAAGGGCGCGCAGATCCTCAATCTGGCCAAGGATCTGGCGCGTTCGCTGTCGCTGGTGTCGGTACGCGTCGTCGAGACGATACCCGGAAAGTCGTCGATGGCTCTCGAACTGCCGAATCCGAAACGACAGATGGTACGGCTGCTGGAGATCATCGCCAGCAAGGAATACCATGACATGCCCTCGCCGCTGACGATGACACTCGGCAAGGACATCGGTGGTCTGCCGGTGGTCGTTGATCTGGCCAAGATGCCGCATCTGCTGGTCGCCGGAACGACCGGTTCGGGCAAGTCGGTTGGCATCAACGCGATGATCCTGTCGCTGCTCTACAAGGCCGAACCGGACCAGGTACGCCTGATCCTGGTCGATCCCAAGATGCTCGAACTGTCGATTTACGAAGGCATCCCGCACCTGCTGGCGCCGGTGGTGGTCGACATGAAACAGGCCGCCAACGCCCTCAACTGGTGCGTCGGCGAAATGGACAAGCGGTACAAGCTGATGTCGGCGATCGGCGTACGCAATCTCACCGGTCTCAATCACCGCATCCGGGACGCCGAGAAGCACGGCGAAAAACTCGCCAACCCGGTATCGCTGACCCCCGATACACCGGAACCGCTGTCGACCCTGCCGAATATCGTCGTCGTCATCGACGAACTCGCCGACCTGATGATGGTTGCCGGCAAGACCGTCGAGCAACTCATCGCCCGTCTGGCCCAGAAGGCGCGCGCCTCGGGAATACACCTGATCCTGGCGACGCAGCGACCATCGGTCGATGTCATCACCGGTCTGATCAAGGCCAATATTCCGACCCGCATCTCCTTTCAGGTTTCTTCGAAGATCGACTCGCGTACGATTCTCGATCAGATGGGTGCCGAAGCGCTGCTCGGCCAAGGCGACATGCTCTACCTGGCGCCGGGTACCGGCTATCCGACGCGCGTCCATGGCGCTTTCGTCGCCGACGAGGAAGTGCATCGGGTGGTCGACCATCTCAAGAAATCGGGAACGCCCGATTACCTGGAAGACGTCCTCACCGGTGCTGGCGGCGACGCTGCCGGTGACGGCGCGGGCGGCGGTGAGAACGGCGGACTCGACAGCGATGGCGAGGCCGACCCGGTCTACGATCAGGCCGTCGAAGTGGTACTCAAGAACCGGCGCGCATCGATCTCGCTCGTCCAGCGCCACCTGCGCATTGGCTACAACCGCTCGGCGCGACTGATCGAAGCAATGGAAAAAGCCGGGCTGGTCTCTCCGATGGACGCCCGTGGTGGTCGCGAAGTCCTGGCCCGCAAGGAAGGCGAGTGATGCGGCGAACGCTCCTTGCAGCCGCCTGTCTGCTTGCCACGCAACTGGCTAACGCCGGGGCAATCGACAAATTGCAACGCTTTCTCGATTCGACGCGTACCGTGCGCGCCGATTTCACGCAGACCGTCATCGCCAGGAACGGGCGCAAGCCGCAGGTGTCGAGCGGCGTGATGGTCATCTCGCGCCCCGGCAGGTTCCGTTGGCAGATCGACAAACCTTACGAACAGCTGCTGGTCGGGGATGGCGAAAAGATCTGGATCCACGATCCCGATCTGCGCCAGGTCACCGTCAGGAAGGCCGGCCCGACACTCGGCGGAACGCCCGCGGCGCTGCTCGCCGGCGACAGCCGGATCGAAAGGGATTTCACCCTGCGCGAAGCCGGCGAGCTGAACGGGCTGGACTGGGTCGAAGCGGTGCCCAAGGTCGCCGACAGCGGCTTCGAAAAAGTCAGCCTCGGCTTTTCCGGTGAGGAACTGCGGGCCATGATACTGCTCGACAGCCTCGGTCAGAGCAGCTCGCTGGTCTTCTCGCATGTCGAGCACAACCCGCCACTCGCACCCTCGCTGTTCCGCTTCACCCCGCCGGCCAATACCGACGTGATTGGCGACTGAGCATCACGTGACGTTCATCGTTTTGCCGCAGCGCCGCTGAGCCCCCCGGGGGCCACAGCTGAGTGATTTCCCCACGGCGGACGGCCACGACAGCCTGGCAGAGCGCGCGCGAGCCCGACAGCAGTCGATCGTCACCGAGGCATCCCGAGCGCCTGCCTGCGGATCGATCACCGACACTCGCCAAGCGCATCGCAAATGTCAAATTGATGCCCTCGGCGCTTGACTTGAGTTTCGCGAACCGTATAATTCGCACTTCCTTGAAGTCCAGCAGCACTGACTTTGACGAAGGCGCGTAGCTCAGATGGTTAGAGCACCACCTTGACATGGTGGGGGTCGTTGGTTCGATTCCAATCGCGCCTACCAGAATTCCGCACGAATCAGGTAGATGCACCACAGCAAAGCCGCCTCCGGGCGGCTTTGCTGTTTTTTGTTTCGTTTCTGCGCCCTGTCTTGTGCGGGTCGCCTGTTGGAGTATGCGGTTCCATGGCCGCTCGGCCGAGAACGCTTCGGGATGGGCGTCATACCATTTGCGTGGATTCGGTACTTTCCAGCTGCGTCCATCGTCCTTGAGTTCGACACCCACGCCCAGGATCCCGTAGCTGGCATACAGGCCACCTCGCATCTTCTTTGCACTCAGGCCCAGACTGGCCAGCACCAGCAGCTTTTCACCACTGAGGCGGTTATTGCTGAGCCGGATGGCGCGATCGTTGAGGCGAACCTCGCTGCGGCCGCTTACGTCCCTGATGGTCAGCGACTCATTCAGCCACTGCTGCTCTTTCGTTTGCTTCACGAACAGATGCACGAGCAGTCCGCTGTCACGCAGGCGCAGGCTGATCGCCGCGTCCAGCTGTAGCGGCCGCCTCCAGGTCATGCGTCCACGATTGATGTCGATCTGTTGCGATCCGGGTCGCGGCGGAGCATCGGCGGCAGGGACCTGCCATTGAGCAGCAGGTTTTTCCGCCAACAGATGGAAAATCTCGGCGATGGCGACGAAGACGAATGCCCAAATTCTCCCGCTCGAACGCCCGAATTCTCCCGCTCTCTTGATCCTGGCTTGGTGCGCAATATCGCCAACTCCATCCTCGGCTCGGCAGGCACGGCACTTCACGGTCATCGTGGCGACTCCTCGAAAGAGGAGTCGCCGGTCGGCTGCATGCATGCATCACGGTTTCAGGCTTTGCCGGCAATGGCGTTCATGGGTGCTGTTCCAGCGCAATACAGCCTTGATCACCGAACCCCGCCTGAATGCCGAGATTATCGCCCGGCTGGGCGGCTGTTGTTTGCTTCTGTCAAAGATCCTCCGACAGCTTCTGCTCGCCGGGAACCTGCCTGCCGGGGCCATGAGCGGTCGTCAGGCGCTCACGCCGACGCTGTTCAGCAGCCCACCAGCGGCGGCGCTTGCCAGTACCACCAGCCACGGCGGCAGCTTCCAGAAGATCAACGCGACCAGGGCGATCAAGGCCAGTCCGAAGTCAGACGGGCCGCGTATGGCGCTGGTCCATACGGGCTGGTACAGGGCTGCCAACAGGAGACCGACGACTGCCGCATTGATGCCGGCCAGCGCCGCCTGCGTGTGACGGCTGCGTCGCATTTGCTCCCAGAACGGCAGCGCGCCGAAAACGAGCAGGAACGACGGGGTGAAGACCGCCACCAGGCAGAGCAGGCCGCCAAGCCAGCCGCTTGGCGCCGTGTTCATCGACGCGCCGAGAAACGCGGCGAAGGTAAACAGCGGTCCGGGTACCGCCTGTGCAGCACCGTAGCCGGCCAGGAAGGATGCATTGCTCACCCAGCCACTGGTAACCACCTCCGCCTGCAGCAGCGGCAGGACGACGTGGCCGCCACCGAAGACCAGCGATCCCGCCCGGTAGAAGGCGTCGATCATGGCCAGCGCTTTTCCGGGCACTGCCAGCGCCAGCAGCGGCAGGCCGACGAGCAGCAGCACGAAGAGCAGGAGCCACAGGGCGCCAGCGCGACGACTGGCGTCAAGCGGCAGCGCTTCGTGCGCCAGGTCCCGGGGCACCCTGAACAGAAACAGACCCGCGACACCGGCGGCCACGATCACCCCGACCTGCCCAAAGGCGCTCGGCAGGGCGAGGACCACGCAGGTGGCCACGGCCATGACCGAAATGCGCACCGTGTCGGTACAAAGACTGCGCGCCATGCCCCATACGGCCTGCGCGACGACCGCCACGGCGACGACTTTGAGGCTCTCGAGCACGCCCGCCGGCACGGCGTCACCCCAACTCGAAATCCCCAGCGCAAAAACGATCAGGGCGATCGCCGATGGCAGCGTGAAACCGGTCCATGCCGCCAGCGCAGCTCGATATCCGCCGCGCGAGAGGCCGATCGCGATGCCAACCTGGCTGCTCGCCGGGCCGGGCAGGAACTGGCACAGCGCGACGAGATCGGCATAGGCCCGATCACTGAGCCAGCGGCGGCGCTCGACGAACTCCTCCCGGAAATAGCCGAGGTGCGCGACAGGCCCCCCGAAGGAGGTCAGGCCGAGGCGAAGGAAGATCAGAAAGACCGCCCAGGCGCTGCTCTGCCCGACGCCTTCGCCATCCGTTGCTGGGGGCTGCATGCTCGACACCTCACCGTCCTTGTTTGCTCAGCGACGATGATAAGCTAGGAAAGGCGAGCCGTCGGGCACAACGGGCGCAGCGACGACCGGAAAGCGCCGAAATCTTCTGCCGGGATGGCCCGAAAAAGGCAGGACAGGATGCCCGCGCGCACGCTATACCCCCGCCACGCAATGCGCTAACATGAACCGGCAACGGCAAGACGTCGATGTCCCACGTCAATCAGAAAATGAAGGAGTGAGAATCATGGACAAGCTCGCCGTACCGGATGCGACCGAAACCGAGGCGAACCTGCGCGCCGCGCCGGCGGATGAGTACATGTCGCCGGGGCAACTGGCCTTCTTCCGTCGGCGGCTGCACGACGAGGAACAGGCCTTGCTGCGGGCGGTGAAGGAAACGGCCGGCCACCTGCAGGAAACCGAAATCAGTTCCGACTGGAACGACATGGCCAGTGCCGAGGAAGAGCACACCCTGGAACTGCGGGTCCGCGACCGCGAAAGGAAACTGCTCCACAAGATCCGTGAGTCGCTGCGTCGCATCGATGACGGCAGCTACGGCTGGTGCGAGGAGACTGGCGAGCCGATCGGTATCGCCCGGCTGCTGGCACGCCCCACCGCGAGCCTGTGCCTGGAAGCACAGGAGCGCCGCGAGCAGAGCAAACGCCGCTTTGGCGGCTGAGCGCTACGCAGCCTCTACCGGAAGGAACTCCCGTATCAGCGCCTCGGCAACCCTGATGCCATCGACGCCGGCCGACAGAATACCGCCGGCGTAGCCCGCACCCTCGCCGGCCGGATACAGGCCCCGGACGTTCAGACTCTGGCAATCCTCACCGCGGGTGATGCGCAGGGGTGATGAGGTGCGCGTCTCGACGCCGGTGAGAACCGCATCGGCCATGGCGAAGCCCCTTAGCTGACGTTCGAAGGCAGGCAGGGCTTCGCGAATCGCGGTGATCGCGTAGTCCGGCAGGGCCGTCGCGAGGTCGGTCAGGCGAACGCCGGGTTGATATGACGGCTGCACGCTCCCAAGCTGCGTCGACGGCCGTCCGGCCAGGAAGTCGCCGACCAGCTGAGCGGGCGCCTCGTAGCTGCTGCCGCCGAGTTCGAAAGCGCGGCTCTCGAGCTCACGTTGCAGCGCAATGCCCGCCAGTGGCCCGCCCGGGTAGTCGAGCGGCGTGATCCCGACGACGATGCCGGCGTTGGCATTGCGTTCGTTGCGCGAGTACTGGCTCATGCCGTTGGTCACTACCCGCCTCTCTTCCGAGGTGGCGGCGACCACCGTTCCTCCCGGGCACATGCAGAAGCTATATACCGAGCGCCCGTTGCGGCAGTGATGCACCAGCTTGTAGTCGGCGGCTCCGAGCACGGGATTCCCGGCGTGTACGCCAAATCGTGCCTTGTCGATGAGCGACTGCGGGTGTTCGATGCGAAAACCTATCGAGAACGGTTTGGCTTCCATGAACACGCCCGCCTGCTGCAGCATCGCGAAGGTGTCGCGAGCGCTGTGGCCGAGCGCCAGGATCAGCTGCTCGCAGCAGAGTTCCTCGCCGGAAGCGAGCGCCACACCACGTACTCGCCCGGCTTCGATGTGCACACCGGCAAGCCGCTGCTGGAAGCGGACCTCGCCCCCCAGACGTTCGATCTCGCGGCGCATCTGCTCGACCATGCCGACCAGCCGGAAAGTGCCGATGTGCGGCTTGTTGACGTACAGTATCTCCGCCGGCGCACCGGCCTTGACGAACTCTTCGAGCACCTTGCGGCCGTGGTGGCGCGGGTCCCTGATCTGGCTGTACAGCTTGCCATCGGAAAAAGTGCCGGCACCGCCTTCGCCGAACTGCACGTTGGACTCGGGGTCGAGCACTTTCCTGCGCCACAGCCCCCAGGTGTCCCGGGTGCGCTCGCGCACCGCCTTGCCGCGTTCGAGGACGATCGGCCTGAAGCCGGACTGCGCCAGAATCAGTGCCGCAAAGATACCCGCCGGCCCGAAGCCGACGATCACCGGCCGGGTCGGCAGCGTCCGGGGGGCACGCCCGACGAAGTGGTAGCGCATGTCCGGGGCCGGCTGCACCTGCCGATCGCCGGCAAGCTTGTGCAGCAGCGCGGCTTCGTCGGGTACGGCCACGTCGACGCTGTAACTGAACATCAGCGCACTCGCCTTGCGTGCGTCGCAGCTGCGGCGAAAGACGGTGATTTCGCCTATCTCATGTCGGGGAACGCCGAGGCGAACGGCCAGCGCCGCCGGCAGCGCTTCCGGCGGGTGGTCGACCGGCAGACGGATTTCGCTGACACGCAACATGGATTACTCTGCTTTCCCGAGAGAAACAGGCGCTCAGGCCTGTTGGCCGTAGCGGGCGAACTTTTCAAGCACCGTCGCCATCTCGGCGGCGTCGAGCAGCACCGGCTCGCCGAGCTGGCAGGCACGCCAGTACTGCTCGCACAGCGCCTCGAGTTCGACGCCGAGTGCGAGCGCCTGCTCGAGATCGTCGCCGTAGGCGAGCATGCCGTGGTTGCCAAGCAGGCAGGCCCGCCGGCCGGCCATTGCCAGCAGCACCGCATCGGAGAGCGCCTGCGTGCCGAAAGTCGCGTAAGCCGCGCAGCGCAGGCTGTCGCCACCGAAGCGCGCGATCATGTAGTGGAACGGCGGGATATCGCGATGCAGGCAGGCCAGGCTGGTGGCAAACGGCGAGTGCGCGTGCAGAATGGCCCCCGCCTGCGGGTGCGCGACGTAGAGATCGCGGTGGAAACGCCACTCCGAAGACGGCTTGCGCCGTCCTTGCGGCGTTCCGTCGAGGCGCATGAAGACGACGTCGTCGGCCTGCAAGGCCTCATAGTCCATGCCCGTCGGGGTGATCAGGAAGCCTTCCCGACCGTCATCGACGCGGACGCTGAGGTTGCCGGCCGTTCCCCGGTTCAGTCCGCTGGCCGTCATGCCTCGTGCCGTCGCGATCAACTTCAGACGCAGGTCAGGCATGCAGTTCTTCCCCGTACAGACGCCGCAGCCCTTGATCGCTCGCCGGGCAGCAACCGCGTTCGCTGATCAGCGTGCTGACCAGGCTGGCCGGCGTGACGTCGAAAGCGGGGTTGACCACCGCCTCGTCGGCCGCCAACTGCCGCAATTGCCCGCGCTGCCCGGCCCGGTCGCGGCCATGCACGACGCGCAGTTCGTCGGCGGCGCGTTCCTCGATCGGAATCGTCTCCCCACTCGGGCAGGCGAAGTCGATCGTCGACCGCGGCGCGGCCACGTAGAACGGCACGCCGCTCGCCCGCGCGGCCAGCGCCTTGAGGTAGGTGCCTATCTTGTTGGCCACGTCGCCGTTGGCGGCGATCCGGTCGGCGCCAACGATCACCGCGTCGATATCACCACGCCGGAGCAACAGACCGGCGGCGTTGTCGGCGATCAGCGTGTGCGGCACGCCGTGTTGAGCGAGTTCCCAAGCGGTCAGCAGCCCCTGGTTGCGCGGCCGGGTTTCGGAGACCCAGACGTGAACGTCGATTCCCTCGTCGAAGGCCGCGTAGACCGGCGCCAGCGCGGTTCCGTGATCGACGGTTGCCAGCCAACCGGCATTGCAGTGCGTCATGATCTGCAGCGGCCGGCGCGTGCTGGTCGCGCTGCGCAGCAGCCTCAGGCCGTGGCAGCCGATCTGGCGACACTGCTCGACGTCCTCGTCGGCGATCGATGCCGCCTCCTGCCACGCGGCGTCGACCCGCGCCGAGCGTGCCAAAGGCAGCAGGCGCTTGCGCATGCGTGTCAGCGCCCAGCGCAGGTTCACCGCGGTCGGCCGGGTTGCCGCCAGCGTCTCGCATGCGGCCAGCAGGGTCGCGTCGTCGTCCCCCTGCACCATCGCCAGCGCCACCCCATAGGCGGCGCTGACGCCGATCAGCGGTGCACCACGGACCTGCATGCTGCAGATCGCATGCGCCGCGTCCCGCAGGCTGGCGAGCCGCAGCCAGCGATAGTCGTGTGGCAGCGCGGTCTGGTCGATGATCTCCACGGCAAGGGCGTCGGCCAGCGGCCGGATCGTTCGCGTCGGAATGCCATTCACTTTCATGGCCGGCATTCTACCAGTGGCAGCCGTCCGTCGATGGCCACGGTTCGCGCCCGATCCGGGCCCGCGCAGTGAATGTTGGCCCACGGACTGCGCGCCGGGTTCCGGGGCGCCGATGCAAGGACAGCGAAAAGTGGTCGTACCGGGCGCGAGTCCGGTGCAGGTTTGCTATCCTGTCGTCGCACATCCCAGCCTGCCAACCAACGAGGAACGATCATGGAACTGCCTGCCGGCGCCCGCACGCGCTCTCCCTATTACTTTCTGCTCTGCGCTCTGGCGGCCTGTAGTCTGAGCAGTGAACTGCAGGCTGCGACCACCGACCTCCCCAAGCGCAAGCCGGGTCTGTGGGAGATCAAGACCCACATGGAAGGCATGCCGGCGATCGGCGCGATGCAACAGTGCATCGACCGCGAGACAGACGACCTGATGCAGCAGCGGGCCGAAAAGGAAAAGCACAAATGCAGCGTCCTCGACGTCAAGAGCGAGGGCAACAGGGCAACCGTGCACTCGGTATGCAAGATGCAGGGCAGCACGGCAACGACCGACGCAACCTTCGTCGGCACCTTCGACTCGGCCTACAAGGGCGACATGCGGACCCGCTTCAATCCGCCGCTGCACGGCGTCAGCGAATCGAAAGCATCGCTCGACGCACGCTGGATCGGTCCCTGCAAGCCGGGCCAGAAGCCGGGGGACATAAGCATGCCGACCATTGGCGGGGTGGACATCGACGCGATGATGAAGGACCCGCGCATCCAGGAATTGATGAAGCAACAGCAGAGGTAGGCTCGGCGCAAGCGGTGCCCGGTCGCTTCGCGCTGCACGCCGCGGCGCAGGCGAGCGAGCGGGTTTTCGATCAGCGGTTCTCCAGGCGGTTATAGTCGAGCAGCCCGGCGCTGACCGGTGAAAACTGCAGATGCGCGTCCTGAAGCGCGTCGCTGGCCTGCCAGAAGCCGGGGTTGCTGCGGCGAACCACGTAGCGATCAGCCAGCAAGCGGTAGCCCTCCTCCGACGACAAACCGCCGATGGCATCGGCCAGCGCCCTGATTTCCGATCGCTGCACGCGGTAGATGGCGCTCGGGTAGGCGCCGATGAAACCGGGCACCACGGTCATCGTGTTTTCCGCCGGCGCCAGCTCCCGCCCCTCGCGGAGCAGGCTGGAAACGCTGAAATGGCCGGTGTTGCGCAACAGCGTGAAGTAGCGCGCCGGACGCGGCGGATCTTCCAGACGCACGAAGACCATCTCGGGAAACCAGGACAACGCAGCGCCATGCAGGCCGGCGAGTGCGGCAAGATCCTCGCGCAGTGCGACATCGCTCACTTGCGAAAGCGCGTAGCGCTGCTCCAGAACCGGCGCCAGCCGGCGTTCGAGCAGCGTGTACAACTCGCGCTGTGGATCCTTGCTGCGATAGCGGATGCCACTCTGGACGTCGAAACTGGCCAGATCGCCGTAGACGTGGTTCTTGACCTCCTCGCTGGCACCCCGATACCAGTAGTCGCTCACCGCCTTGCGGTCATCGAGGGGCAGGAAGGCGAGGAAGTTGTACTCGCCTTCCATGCGCAGGAAGTCCATGTACATCCGCGACAGCAGTTGGTGACCGACGTTGCCATAGACGTCGTAACCGGCGACCAGCAGATAGTGGATGCGCTCGAGCAGACCGTAACCGATCACCCATGCCGTCTTCGGAGGCCCGCCGACCAGACCCTTGACCACCGAGGCGTTGTCGAAGTGGCGAAAGATGGTCAGCGCGGCGTTCGGGTTCTTGCCGTCCCCGTTCCAGATCCACTGCGGTGTCGGGCCCCTGTTCGCCGCCGCGTAGCGATCGAGGAACTTCGACTTGGCCCGCAGGTATTCGGCCTGCAGCTTGGCGTACTTGCGCCAGGGAGCGACGATCCCCGCGTCACTTCCCTGCGCCGCCGGCAAGGCGAGCAGGCTGGATTCGCGCGACAGGAACTCGCCGGCCTGGTCCTGCAGATCGGCGTCGGCGAGGAAGAACACCCAGAAGCGATCCTCGATCACGTTCAGGGCAACCTGGCCACGACAGACCGGGCCCTTGATGAAATTCATGATCGTGAATTGCGCCTCGTCGAGCATGAACTGATAGCGCGCAGAGGTCGGCAGCGCCTTGAAGGTCTCGAAAGGATTGGAGGCCACCGCGAGCTCGTAGGAAGGCAGGTCGTCCACCGCGTAATCCGGCTGGATGAAGAGCTGGCGCCAGCGCTGCATGCGCTTGGCTCCGAGCGCGTAGGGCAGATGCGTCTTGTCGACGATGGTTTCCCGTTCGCGATCGAGCCGGTAATAGACGCGCTCGACGCCGGGGTCGTCGTAGGGCCGACGACTGGCAATGATGTCGATGGGCTGACCCGGAGGAGTGCGTGAGCGGACCAGACGGAAGTAGTGATGCGCCGGGTCGTCGTCGAAGTAGAGGTGCCCGAGGAACAGATGCTCGTAGATGTAGCGGCTGACCAGGCGTTGCTTGAGCGAGTCGCCGTTCAGGAAAGCTTCCCAGTCGGCGACCTGCGCGTCGATTCGTGCCGGCATCGGCGGCAAGCCTTCGAACGGTGCACCCAGCTCAAGCCAGCGACGCAGGGTGGCAAGTTCGGTATCGTCCAGACCGGGCAAACCGAAGGGCATTCCCCACAGGGGTTTCTCGCGCTCGAAGTTCTCGTAGTCGTCTATTCGCGGGCACTGCTGTTTCCGGTCGAGCGAGAAGTCGAAGGCCTCCGGCAGGATTGCCGTCCCGGGCAGCGGATGGTCCTGTTTGAGCTGCAGCGCGCGGTACATCACGCTGGCGGCAAGATTCGCCGCCGGCGTCTGCTCGCGTTCGTTGAGCACCGCCGAGAAACCTTTGCCGCGCCATTGCGACGCAGTCTGCGCGTCGACGAACAAGCGCGTCATCGGCGCCTCGAGCAGCCGGCCGCTGTCGTAGACCAGTTCCTTGCTGGTGCCGCGGGCGATCCCCTCCCAGGCGGTAAACTTCAACTGGCAGGGTCCGTCGTAACAGGCGTGGCAGACGACGCACCGCTTTTCCAGGATCGGCTGCACATCCTTGCGATACGAGAATCCCGGCGGAGGCATGGCGGGCGTGTCGAAGCGCGCAGGGTCCGGTGCGCCGTAGTCCTCGTTGAGCGTGTGCCGGGTCAGCGCGGCGCAGCCGCTGAGCACTACGATGAGCAGGAGCAGCGATTTCTTGTTGATGGTCATGCGACTTTCCTCAGCGGGAGCGACGGCCGGGCGCCAGCCCGACTCGGAAAAAGCCCAAGCATACCGACTCTGACGCTTGCTGCGCCAGTGCGCGCCGCGCCAGTTGCCGCATCCTCGTGCGACGACTTGCGCCGGCGCACGCTCTCCGGGCTAGGGACACAGCGACGGGGGCATGGAGGATCTTCCGGCGGCGGCCGACGCTTTCATGTCCTGAATCCGCGATTGACCATCGCGGCCTGCGTCGGTGATACTTGCCGGAAACAGGAACATGCCCGTTCGTTCGCAGTCCCATCCACGCCGCAGAGCAGAGGAATATCAACATGTACAAGACGATTCTGGTACCGATTGACATGGCACACTTCGCCAAAGGCAAGGCAAACGTCGATCTCGCCGCAAGCTACGGCGCACAGGGCGCGAAGATCATCCTGCTGAATGTCGTGGAGGATATCCCGAACTGGGCAGCGATCGACCTGCCCGCCGGTCTGCTCGACAAATCGGTCGCATCGACGACCACGGAACTGAAAGCCATAGCCAAAGCCAGTGGCATGCACATGGATGTCGAGGTAAGAACCGGCCATTCCTACAATACGATTCTCGAGGTGGCCAACGAGAAGAACGTCGACTTGATCATCGTCGCCTCACATCGACCCGGCCTGCAGGATTACTTTCTCGGCTCGACTGCGGCCAAGGTCGTTCGTCACGCCAGGTGTTCGGTACTGGTGGTTCGCTAGGACCGTTTCTTCGGACGTCGGTGCTGGAACGTGAGAACCGGCTTCCGAGCGAGTGAAATCCGGCGCCCGACCTGCGGTCGTTGTCTCGCTCGGCGGGAGGAAGTCCAGGCCGCTCCCGCCGCCGGCCGGCGCCTGGCACAGGATTTCCCGGTTTTCCGAGACCATTTCCGATGCAAAGCATCTTCGCCGGACTGCCACCCAGCTCATCGCCCAACGAGCAGTTTCTCGCACTGCTTGCCCGGCCCGGGCTCCGCATCGAGCGCATCGTGTCGACCGGCCAGGCGAGCCCACCGGGTTTCTGGTACGAACAGGCGCACGGCGAGTGGATCCTGCTGCTTCAGGGGGAGGCGCTGTTGCACTTCGAGGACCAGGCGCTGGCGCAACACCTCAAGGCCGGCGATTACCTCGACATCGCGCCACGGCGGCGCCATCGGGTTGAATGGACCATGCCGGGGCAGGCGACGATCTGGCTGGCAGTCCACTACGAATCGGCTACCTCCCCGTCCGATTGCGCGTACCCCGGCTAAAGAGTGTGCGCTCCTCGTGGCAGACGCCAACCACGACGCAGTCACTGCGAGGTGATCGCGACGCGGCATTCCAGCGAGCACTTCGCCGCCTGATCGCTGGCTCCGGTCATCGCGTCGCGGCGGCGGCGAGCGGAATCAGCGTTTGCGTGTCCGAGCGCTCGCGGGCGCAGTCCCGGCCCGTGCGCGTGCCGGCGCGCTCGGGCCAGCCCTTGTCTCGGCGGAGACCGGCGCTCGCCGCGTGCCGGTCCCAGGCGGCTGAAAGCTCGGGATCAGCTGCTGCCGACCGTTGCCGATCAGGTCGGCGCGCCCCATCTGCCTCAGCGCTTCGCGCAGCAAGGGCCAGTTGTTGGCATCGTGATAGCGCAGGAAGGCCTTGTGCAGACGGCGCTGGCGGGCATTGCGAACGGTTTCCACCGCCGTGGACGCACGCCCCACCCTGGCCAGCGGACTCTTTTCGCTGTGGTACATCGCGGTGGCCAGCGCCATTGGTGTTGGCAGGAACGTCTGTACCTGGTCGAGACGGAACTTGTTGCGCTTCAGCCACAGCGCCAGGTTCAGCATGTCGCGGTCGGTGGTTCCCGGATGCGCGGCGATGAAGTACGGGATCAGGTATTGCTCCTTGCCCGCCTCTTTCGAGAATCTCTCGAACATCGCCTTGAACTGATCGTAGGAACCGATGCCCGGCTTCATCATGTGCGCCAGCGGCCCTTCTTCGGTGTGTTCGGGCGCGATCTTCAGATAGCCGCCGACGTGATGGCTGACCAGTTCCCTGACGTATTGCGGATCGCGCACAGCGAGGTCGTAGCGCAGACCCGAACTGATCAGCACCTTCTTCACGCCCGCAATCGCCCGTGCCTTGCGATACAGATTCACCAGCGGCGTGTGATCGGTGTCCAGGTTTTCGCAGATCCCTGGAAAGACGCACGACAGGCGGCGACACGAGGATTCGATTTTCGGGTCCTTGCACGCCAGGCGGTACATGTTGGCGGTGGGCCCGCCGAGATCGGAAATGATGCCGGTGAAGCCCGGCGTCTTGTCGCGAATCTCCTCGATCTCGTGCAGTACCGACTGCTCGGAGCGGCTCTGGATGATGCGTCCCTCGTGCTCGGTGATCGAGCAGAAGGTGCACCCGCCGAAGCAGCCGCGCATGATGTTGATCGAGAAGCGGATCATCTCGAAAGCCGGGATCTTCGCATCGCCGTACGAGGGGTGTGGCCGGCGCCGGAAGGGTGAGGCAAAGACGCCGTCCATTTCGGGCGTACTGAGCGGAATCGGCGGCGGATTGAGCCATACGTCGCGCTCGCCGTGGGCCTGGATCAGGGCCCGCGCATTGCCTGGATTCGATTCCACGTGGAACGTCCGCGAAGCATGTGCATAGAGCACCGGATCGGCAGCGACCTGCTCGTACGACGGCAGGCGGATTGCGGTTCGCGTACGCTCGAGCCTGGGCATACGCTGATGCCGCTGGAACTGCATCCTGATGACCTGCGGGCGCGGCTGTCCGGCGGCATGCGCCGCCTCTGAAGCACCTGCCGGGTTCGCTGACTGTGATGCACAGACCGCCTCCCTGCCGCTTTCCGGGGTCATCGCGTAGGGATCCGGATGGCGGATCAGCGTGCCCGGGATATCCACTTCCGTCGAATCGATTTCCACCCAGTCGGCGCCCGGCAGCCAGTTGCGCGGGGTCATGAAGGCAGTGCCGCGCAGGTCGCGGATCTCGGCGATATTCTCGCCGGCAGCCAGGCGGTGGGCCAGTTCGACGATCGCCCGTTCGGCGCTGCCGAAAACCAGCAGGTCGGCTTTCGAGTCCGGCAGTACCGAGCGGCGCACCTTGTCCGACCAGTAATCATAATGGGCAATGCGACGCAGGCTGGCTTCGATCGAGCCGATCACGACATTGGCCCCGGGGAAGGCTTCCCGACAGCGTTGCGCATAGACGACCACCGCATGGTCGGGGCGCCGGTGCGGCTCGGCGTTCGGCGTGTACGCGTCGTCCGAGCGCGGCTTGCGATCGGCCGTGTAGCGGTTCACCATCGAATCCATGTTGCCGGCAGTCACGCCAAAGAACAGATTCGGTTTGCCGAGCGCCCGGAACGCGGTGGCCGACCGCCAGTCGGGCTGACTGATGATGCCGACGCGGAAGCCCTGCGCCTCGAGCAGCCGGCCGATCAAGGCCATACCAAAGCTGGGGTGGTCGATATAGGCGTCGCCGGTGACCAGCACAATGTCGCAGGAATCCCAGCCGAGTCCATCCATTTCGGCCCGCGACATCGGCAGAAAGGGCGCCGTTCCGAAACGACTGGCCCAGTATTTCCTGTAGGCGAAGAGATTGCGGGGGACGCTGGGTGATGCTTCGATGCGGACAGTGTTCATGGGCTCGCGATTCTACAGCAAGCACCGATCGAGGCCATTCAATTGCTGCACTGCAGCTTGCCATGTAGCCAATCTGCGACTAGGTTTGATGCTTGACTTTTATATCGTATACGATATCCGGAGGCTCGACCATTGCCCGTGCCGTCGACACTTGAACTGATCGCCGCCCAGAAGCTCCCGCGCCTCAGCGCGTCGGACCACGTGGCGCAGATGCTCAAGAAAGCGATCGTCGACGGCGTCCTGCCGGCGGGCGAGTTGCTCCGGCAGGACGAAATCGCCAGCCACTTCCACGTCAGCAAGATCCCGGTTCGCGAGGCACTCAAGCACCTTGAAGCCAAAGGTCTGGTGACGTTCCTGCCGCACCGCGGCGCCGTGGTGGCCTCGCTTTCGGCCGCCGAGATCGGCGAGTACATGGACATCAGGGCGATGCTCGAGGCGCGGGCAGCCCGACTGTCTGCGCCGCTGGTTGACCATGAATCCATCGAAAAGGCTCGCCAGCACCTCGCCGGATTCGCGCTGACCACCGACGCTGGCCGCTGGGGCGAATTGAACTGGCTCTTTCACTCGACACTGTACGCCGCCGCCGGCAAGCCAATCCTGCTCGCCGAAATCCGCTCGCTGTACAACAAGGTCGAACGTTACGTGCGCGCGCTTTTGTCGATCACCACCGAACTGCCCAAGACCCTGCACGAACACGCCGAGATTCTCGACGCCTTCGTCCGCCGGGACCCCGACGCGGCGGCAGAACTCACACGGGCCCATGTGCTTGATGCGGGTGCGTCACTTGTCCACTACCTCAATTACCACCGTAGCAAAGGAGGCAACAAATGAAGAAATCGATCCTGACGGCCGCTCTCAGCGTGCTGGCGCTGGCTGGCGGCAACGTCTACGCGGACATTCTGGTGGCCATTGCCGGCCCGATGACCGGGCAGTACGCGTCGGCGGGCGATCAGATCCGCAAGGGTGCGGAAATGGCAATCGCCGACATCAACGCCAAAGGCGGCGTCCTCGGCCAGAAGCTCAAACTCGAGGTCGGCGACGACGCCTGCGATCCGAAGCAGGCGGTTTCGGTAGCCAACACGATGGTCAACAAGCAGATCGTGTTCATGCACGGCCACTGGTGCTCCAGCTCGACGATTCCGGCGTCTGACGTGTACAACGAATCGCAGATTCCGATGGCCACGGTGTCCACCAATCCGCAGGTCACCGAACGCGGCCTGAAGAACATCTTCCGCATCATGGGCCGCGATGACCAGCAGGGCCTGGTCGCCGGAAACTTCCTGGCCGAGCACTTCAAGGGCCAGAAAATCGCCGTCGTCGACGACAAGAGCGCCTACGGCAAGGGTCTCGCCGACGAAATCGCGAAAGCAATGGAAGCCAAGGGTGTCAAGCCGACGCTGCGCGAGTCGATCACTGCCGGCGAAAAGGACTATTCTGGTCTGGTCAGCAAGCTCAAGTCGGCCGGCGTTGAGGTGATGGCGTTCGGTGGCTACCATACCGAAGTGGCATTGATCCTGCGCCAGGCACAGCAGGCGGGCCTGAAGCTGATGGTGATGGGCGGCGACACGATGACCAACTCCGAGCTGGTGACCGCTGCCGGACCGGCCGCCGACAACGTGTTCTTCACCTTTGCACCGGATCCGCGCAAGAACCCCTCGGCCGCCGCCGTCGTCAAGAAATTCCGTGACGCCAAGGTCGAGCCCGAGGGCTACGTGATGTACGCCTATGCCGCGATGCAGTTGTTCGCCGACGCGGCCAACGCTGCCAAGAGCACCAAGTACAAGGACCTGGAGAAGGCGCTGCGTTCAGGCAGCTTCGACACGGTGATCGGCAAACTGAGCTTCGACGCCAAGGGCGACAACAAACTGCCCGGCTTCATGGTCTATCAGTGGCAAGGTGGCAAGTACGACTACGTGAAGAAGTAGGCGTGGAGGAGGCATTGCGCCGGGCGGTGCTGCCGCCCGGCGCAATTGCCCGACCCGGTAACGACTCGCGGCATCCGCCCTGGCGGCGGACATTTCGGCAAGGCGACGCGACATGGACGCAGCGTGTCGAGTCCCATCGACTGGAAGGCAGGATAAGCGTGGCCACTACCCAAGCACTACGGCAGCGTTTGCGCGACTATCACCGTATCGACGAGGCACAGCTCGTCGAAGAACTGATCACCCGCGCGCGCTTCACCCATTCCGAACAGCAGGGCATTCGCCAGCGCGCGACGCCGCTGGTGCAGAACGTCCGCGACCGGCGCCTGAAAACCGGCGGCATCGATGCCTTTCTGACCACCTACGACCTCTCCTCCCGCGAAGGTGTGGTGCTGATGTGTCTCGCCGAAGCGTTGCTGCGCATCCCTGATGCCGACACCGTCGATCGCCTGATACGCGACAAGATCGGCAGCACCGAGTGGCAGAAACGGCTCGGCGCATCGCACAGCACATTCGTCAATGCCGGCACCTGGGCCTTGATGCTCACTGGCCAGATCGTCAATCTTGACAGCACCGAACGCAACGTCAGCGGCATCCTCAAACGCCTGGTTTCGCGTACCGGCGAACCCGTGATCCGCCAGGCGGTGACTGCCGCGATGCGCATCCTCGGCAGGCAGTTCGTCATGGGGCGCAACATCCACGAGGCGCTCGAACGCGCGCGCGGCGCCGAAAAAACCGGCTACCGCCACTCCTATGACATGCTCGGAGAGGCTGCACGTACCAGCGCCGACGCGTTGCGCTATTTCGATTCCTACAGCAAGGCGATTGCGGCCATCGGTGAAGCCGCCAGTGGCCGCCCACCCTTCATTGCGCCGTCGATATCGATCAAGCTCTCGGCACTGCATCCACGCTACGAAGTTGCCAACGAGGAGCGTGTGCGGCGCGAGCTGCTGCCAGCGATCAAGGCGCTGGCAGTCAGGGCCAAGGCCAGGAACATCGGCCTGACCATCGACGCCGAGGAAGCCGAGCGACTCGAATTGTCGATGGGACTGATCGAGGCGCTGGCCACCGATCACGAACTGATCGGCTGGAACGGCCTCGGACTGGCGATACAGGCCTATCAGAAGCGCGCCCTGCCCTTGCTCGACTGGCTCGCCGACGTTGCCCACCGCGGTCAGCGGCGCTTGCTGGTGCGCCTGTGCAAGGGCGCCTACTGGGACGCCGAGATCAAGATCGCGCAGGAGCGCGGCCACAGCGATTACCCGGTGTTTACGCGCAAGGTGAGCAGCGACGTGTCCTACCTGGCCTGCGCCAGGCGTCTGTTCGCCGACCCGCAGGCCTTCTACCCTGCTTTCGCCACGCACAACGCGCACACCCTGGCCGCGGTCGCCGAAATCGCGATCAGCGCCGGTGGCAGTGACGAATGGGAATATCAGCGCCTGCACGGCATGGGCGAAGAGCTCTATGACCAGATCGTCGGCGCCAACAAGTGGGGTCGTGCCTGCCGCGTCTATGCGCCGGTCGGCAGTCATGAAGACCTGCTGGCCTACCTGGTTCGTCGCCTGCTGGAGAACGGCGCCAACTCGTCGTTCGTCAACCGCATCGCCGACGCCGAGTTGCCCATCGATCTGCTGATCGCCGATCCGGTCGAGAGACTTGCCGCACTGGCGGTCAAACGCCAGCCGCGCATCCCCCTGCCGCGTGACCTCTTCGGTGCCGAACGCGCCAATAGTGAAGGACCGGACATGAACGACAAAGCCGCACTCGAAGACCTCGGCAAGGCCATCAAGCACAGCCGCACCGTCAACTACCTCGCCGCGCCGCTGATTGGCGGCAAACAGGGTCGCGGCGCCAGCAGCCGGCCGGTCTGCTCGCCAGCGGACCAGCGCGAGGTCGTCGGTCAGGTGATCGATGCCAGCGTCGCCGACGTCGGCGCTGCACTCGCCGCCGCGCAGGCGGCCTTCCCGGCCTGGGAAGGGACGCCCGCCAGCGCACGCGCTGCCGCTCTCGAACGCGCCGCGGACCTGATGCAGGAGCGCCTGCCCGAACTGGTCGCGCTGATCGTTCGCGAAGGTGGCCGCATCCAGGTCGACGCCGTATCGGAAGTCCGCGAGGCGATCGATTTCTGCCGCTACTACGCCGCGCAGGCGAAGGAAAAGTTCTCGGCACCGATCGAGCTGCCGGGCCCGACAGGCGAGCGCAACAGCCTGTCTCTGCACGGCCGCGGTGTCTTTGTCTGCATCAGCCCCTGGAATTTTCCGCTGGCCATTTTTGTCGGCCAGGTCGCCGCCGCGCTGGCCGCCGGCAACACGGTGGTCGCCAAACCCGCCGAGCAGACGCCGCTGGTGGCTGCCCTGGCCGTCGGCATGCTGCACAGCGCCGGTATCCCGGCCACTGCACTGGCCTTCCTGCCCGGCGATGGCCGCGTCGGCGCGGCGATCGTCGCCGCGCGTGAATGCGCCGGCGTTGCCTTCACGGGTTCCACCGAAGTGGCGCGCAGCATCGCCCGGACGCTGGCCGGCAAGGAAGGGCCGCTGGTGCCGCTGATTGCCGAAACCGGCGGCCAGAACGCGCTGATCGCCGACTCGTCGGCGCTGCCCGAACAGGTCGTCCGCGACGTCCTTGCCTCGGCCTTCAATTCGGCCGGCCAGCGCTGTTCGGCGCTGCGCGTGCTTTTCGTCCAGGCCGACATTGCCGAGCACGTCAGCAAGATGCTCGCCGGCGCCATGCAGGAACTGCGTATCGGCGACCCGGCAGACCTGCGCACCGACGTCGGGCCGGTGATCGACGAAGCCGCGCGCAAGGTGCTGGTCGCGCACGCCAGCTGGCTCGACAGCTTCGCGAGCCCGCTTTACACATGCCCGCTGGACGAGCCGGCGACCGCCCACGGGACCTTCTTCGCGCCGCGCGCGTACGAGATCGACAGCCTGTCGCGCCTCGAACGCGAGGTCTTCGGGCCGATCCTGCACATCATCCGCTGGCGAGGCGAGGATCTCGACAAGGTTTGCGAGGCCATCGCCAGCACAGGCTACGGCCTGACGCTGGGCATCCATAGCCGCATCGAGGAGACCGTCCGGCGGATCACCGCGCGGTTGCACGTTGGCAACACCTACGTCAACCGCAACGTCATCGGTGCAGTGGTCGGCGTACAACCCTTCGGCGGCGAAGGCCTCTCGGGCACCGGACCGAAAGCCGGCGGGCCGCACTACCTTTACCGCTTCGCGAGCGAGCGCACGCTGTCGGTCGATACCACCGCCGCCGGTGGCAACGCCAGCCTGATGGCGTTGGACGCGGGTGATGACTGACTCGATACGCTGGCCAGAACGGTTTGAAAATCCCGAGCGACAGGGGCTCTGCCACCTGACGACACGATAAGAAGCAGCGCATTTCGCGCACGCAGCAAAGGAGGAAGGTGATGGCTCTTGCACTCCAGCAACTGATCAACGGCCTGACACTTGGCGCGGTCTATGGCCTGATCGCCATCGGTTACACGATGGTTTACGGCATCATCGGAATGATCAACTTCGCGCACGGCGATATCTACATGGTCAGCGCGTTCATTGCCATCACCGTGTTCACCCTGCTTGCCAGTTTCGCGATCAGCTCGGTGCCGCTGGCGCTGGTACTGGTGCTCATCGTCGCCGTCCTGTTTACCTCGGTCTACGGCTGGGCGGTCGAACGCATCGCCTATCGGCCGCTGCGCGGCGCAACGCGGCTGGCGCCGCTGATCTCGGCGATCGGCATGTCGATCTTCCTGCAGAACTTCGTGCAGCTCACCCAGGGCGCGCGCGTCAAGCCGATTCCGCCGGTACTGGTCGGCGGCATCGATCTGATGACCTTCGACGGCTTCACCGTACGGCTGGCGTACACGCAAATCCTCATCGTCATCGTCACCGTCGCGCTGATGGCCGGCTTCACCTGGCTGATTACAAAGACGTCGTTCGGGCGGCAGCAGCGATCCTGCGAACAGGACCGGACGATGACCGCGCTGCTCGGCATCAATGTCGACCGGACGATTTCGCTGACCTTCATGCTCGGCGCGGCGCTGGCCGCGGTCGCCGGGGTGATGGTCACCGTCTACTACGGGGTGGTCGACTTCTTCATCGGCTTCGTCGCCGGCATCAAGGCGTTTACGGCGGCCGTGCTCGGCGGCATCGGCTCGTTGCCGGGTGCGATGCTCGGCGGCCTGCTGATCGGCCTCATCGAAGCCTTCTGGGCCGCGTACCTGTCGGCAGAATACAAGGACGTAGCGACTTTCAGCATCCTGATCCTGGTGCTGATGTTCCGCCCTTCCGGCCTGCTCGGCCGTCCTGAAGTGGAGAAAGTCTGATGGCCACCTTCGTCCTCGCCCCGCACAGCCTCTCGCCCGCGACGCGTCTCAAGGACGCTGCGGCGGTGGCCTTCATTACCCTGCTGCTGGGTATTCCAATGATCGGCCTGACCACCGTCGACCAGGGCGGCGCGCTGCAGATCGCCACCCGCTGGCCGACCCTGTTCACCTTCGTCGCCGTCGCTTTCGCCGGCCGGCTGGTCCTGCGCTACGGCATCGACCGGTTCAAGGCGCACCAGCTGACGCGCGAGCGCTCGACAGCCGCGACGGCCGCGGCAGTACTGGCCGGCGGCGGCCGGGCCCGCAGTCCCATGCTGACCGGGGTGGCCTGGGCAGCGTTGGGTGTGGCGCTGACCTTGCCGGTATTCTTCGCCGACAACCGCTACGTCGTCGACACCGCCACCACCGTGCTGATCTACGTCATGCTCGGCTGGGGCCTCAACGTCGTCGTCGGGCTGGCCGGTCTGCTCGACCTTGGTTACGTTGCCTTCTACGCCGTCGGTGCCTACACCTACGGCATCCTGGGGACACAATTCGGCTGGAGCTTCTGGGAAGCGCTGCCGGTCGCCGGCGGCATGGCGGCCGCCTTCGGCGTCATCCTCGGCTGGCCGACGCTGCGTCTGCGTGGCGACTACCTGGCCATCGTGACCCTCGGTTTCGGCGAGATCGTCCGCGTCATCCTGGTAAACTGGACCGAGCTCTCCGGCGGCCCGAACGGGATCGCGTCGATCCCGCGGCCGACATTCTTCGGTCTGGAACTCAAGCCACCGGGGGACGATCCGACCTTTGCCTCCTTCTTCGGTATCGAGTACTCGCCCAGCCATCGGATCATCTTTCTCTACTACCTGATCCTGGCACTGGCACTGATCACCAACCTTTTCGTCTCGCGCATGCGCAAGCTGCCGATCGGGCGCGCCTGGGAGGCAATGCGTGAAGACGAGATCGCCTGCAAGGCGATGGGCATCAACGCCCGCAACGTCAAACTATCCGCCTTTGCCATCGGGGCCATGCTCGGCGGCTTTGCGGGTGTCTTTTTTGCTGCCCGGATGGGCTTCATCTCGCCGGAATCATTCACCTTCAGCGAGTCGGCGATCATTCTGGCGATCGTCGTTCTCGGCGGCATGGGCAGCCAGCTCGGCGTCGTTCTCGCCGCTCTGGTGCTGGTCCTGCTGCCTGAACTCGGGCGGGATTTTGCCGAATACCGGATGCTGCTCTTCGGTGCGGCGATGGTCATGATCATGGTCTGGAGGCCTGGCGGCATTCTTTCCCACCGCGAACCGACGCTGCGCTATGCCGCCGAGGGGGAAAGCCGATGAGCGCCGCCAGCACCGCGCCCCTGCTCAGCGTCGAGCGCCTGACCATGCGCTTTGGCGGCCTGCTGGCCATCGACGACATGTCGCTGGACGTCGCCGCCCGGCAAATCACCGGCGTCATCGGACCGAACGGCGCCGGCAAGACGACCTTCTTCAACTGTCTGACCGGGTTCTACAAGCCGACCGAGGGAAGCGTTCGCCTGAACCACCCGCAACGCGGACCAATGCGCCTCGAAACGCTGCCCAGCCACCAGGTGGCGCACAAGGCGCAGGTCGTGCGCACCTTCCAGAACATCCGCCTGTTCCCGAAGATGACCGTCCTCGAGAACCTGATGGTCGCGCAGCACAATGCGCTGCAACACGCGTCGCGTTTCTCGCTGGCCGGTATCCTTGGCCTCGCCGGCTATCGGCGAGCCGAAGCGGCAGCCATGGACAAGGCCATCGGCTGGCTGAAACGGCTGGGCCTGATCGACAAGGCAAATACGGCAGCCGGCGACCTGCCCTATGGCATGCAGCGGCGAATCGAAATCGCCCGCGCGCTCTGCGTCGACCCGCTGCTGCTGTGCCTCGACGAACCTGCCGCCGGCCTCAATCCGCGCGAATCCGCCGAGCTCAACGAACTGCTCAAGCATCTGGCAGGTGAAGAAGGCATCGCCATCCTGCTGATCGAACACGACATGAGCGTGGTGATGAACGTCTCCGACCATATATGCGTGCTCAACTACGGGCGCAAGATCGCCGAAGGCAACCCGGTTCACATTCAGCAGGATCCGAACGTCATCAAGGCCTATCTCGGTGAGGACGATGCGGACGAGCAATTGCACGCGGAGGCCACGCCATGATGCTGCAAATGTCGGGTGTCCATGCCCACTATGGGAGCATTCACGCGCTGCACGGCGTCGACGTCGCGGTACAGGTCGGCGAGGTGGTCACCCTGATCGGCGCCAACGGTGCCGGCAAGTCGACACTGATGATGTCGATCTTCGGGCAACCACGCGCTTCAGCCGGGCGCATCGTCTTCGACGGCGAAGACATCACCGCCCTGCCGACGCACGACATCGCCCGGCGCGGCATTGCCCTGGTTCCCGAAGGCCGGCGCATCTTCCCGCGCATGACCGTACTGGAGAACCTGCAGATGGGCGCCGTGCTCGGCGAAGAAAGCAACTTCGCGGTCGACCTGAAGCGCATGTACACGCTCTTCCCGATCCTCGAAGAGCGTTGCACGCAGAGCGCCGGCACGCTTTCCGGTGGCGAGCAGCAGATGCTGGCCATCGCCCGCGCACTGATGAGCCGTCCGCAACTGCTGCTCCTCGACGAACCTTCGCTGGGCCTGGCACCGTTGTACATCAAGAAGATCTTCCAGATCATTCGCGAACTCAACCGCGAGCACGGCATGACCATCCTTCTGGTCGAGCAGAACGCGCACCACGCCTTGCGCGTAGCGCACCGCGGCTACGTCCTGCAGCATGGCCAGATCATTCTTTCGGGGACCGGTAACGAACTGCTGGCCAGTCCGGAGGTGCGTGCCGCCTATCTCGAAGGCGGCCAGGCCGAGACCAGCGCCGCTTAGCCCGCCAGTCGACAACAGGATGGCAACGAGCCAGGCGCCGCCGCGCTGGCTGCCCTTCGTCGTTCTCGGCGTCGGACTGCTGGCGATTTCCTTCGGTGCCGTCCTGGCGCGCTTCGCGCAGGGCTACGGCCTGCCCTCGCTGACCATCGCCACCCTGCGCCTCGGACTCGCGGCGCTGCTCATCACCCCGCTTGCCCTCTGGCAGTCGGGCCGGGCGCTGCGCGCCCTGAGCGTCCGGCAGGGTCTGCTGACCTGCGGTGCCGGCTTCTTCCTGGCGCTGCATTTCGCGACCTGGATCACTTCGCTCGAATACACCTCGGTGGCCAGCAGTACGGCGCTGGTCACCACCAACCTGCTGTGGGTCGGCATCGCCTCGTTTCTGCTTTTTGGCGAGAAGCCGAGCGCATTGATGGCCATCGGCATCGTCGTTTCACTCTCGGGCAGCCTGCTTATCTTCTGGAGCGACAGCCGCAGCAGCGTCGCCGGCAGCGACCCGCTGCTCGGCAATTTCCTGGCCATCGCCGGCAGCTGGTGTTTTTCGGCCTATCTGCTGATCGGTCGCCGCCTGCGCGCCAATCTGCCGCTACCGGCGTACGTCTGGCTGGCCTACGGCAGTGCCTCGCTGATGCTGCTCGTCGCCTGCCAGTTGAGCAGCACGCCGCTCAGTGGCTACGCCAATGCGGCCTACCTGATCGCCCTCGGCATGGCGGTGGGCCCGCAGTTGCTGGGCCATACCTCGTACAACTGGTCGCTGAAGCACGTTTCCGCCACCTTCATCGCCGTGGTGACACTCGGCGAGCCGGTCGGCAGCGCGGCGCTGGCCTGGCTGTTCTTCGGCGAGTCCTTTGCGCTGGTGCAGGGCATCGGCTTTGTCCTGCTGCTCTTCGGCATCTACCTGGCAGCGCGTGGTGAAGGCCGCTGAGCGACGCACAGCAGGGCTCCACTCGATTTTGTGTCAAGCCGGCGTCTCCGGACGAGACACCTGAAAAATCCATGCATGATCTATTCTCAAGCATCGCACGAGATTTCATCGTTTGCCGGCAGGGTCATGACAAAGATATGGTCGAGCCGGAACTCCCGGATGCCAGTCGTCTCGTTCAGAAACAACTGTTTGTAAATACGGCAGGGGGCGAGTGCAGAACGACGGGCTGGACGGCCTTGAGGAGAAGCAAAGTGGAAACGGGAGTATCGGTCTTGGGCGCAGGTTTTTCCATCGCGTTTATGGTTGCCTGTCTATCGTCGCCAAGCATAGGATTGCTGGTTGATTGTATTGCTCGCCATCGCCAGGAGGCGAAAGGCGCAAAACACGCTAGCGCCTAATGCGCCTACACTGTTTCTCTTCAAGCTTCCGAGATCCCGGCACCTTGAAAGCATAGTCCTGACTCCTCTGCTAGCCGCGTTCATATGCCAGTAAAGGCGGCGACAAGCCGAGCGGCCGCGCTCTTTCTGGTTTCGCCGCGAGGATCGTGCTGACGATGCAGCGGACAGGCGCCGGCCGGCGAGCGGCTCTCGGCAACTGAGGCGCAGATGCCAGAACATCATGGTCAAGCCCCTTGCGGATATTGGCGATCATCGCCTTCATCCGGTCTTCGGCGGCATGGGGGAGCGTGCGCAGCAGACGCGACTCGCCGGCGTGCTGGGTCAGGCGGGCGACCCCGGAGAGCAACATTGGGCGGCTGGTGATCGCTTCCAGGCGTGCCTTCGGATGCGCCAGGCGAACATATCAACGCCACCAGTTGTAGATCACAACTGCGCCACGGCGCGTGCCGAAAGGTTGCAGTGCACCAGCTCACCGGTGGTGTAGCCGCCCCGGCCCCATTGATTCTACAGCTCGTCGAAGCCGCTCTCGCAATCCGCCCGGTCGCGGGACAGCTGGCCCATGGGCCAGCAATAGCGTCCTCTCCGCCCAGCTCGCCCCACCAGCGTCGGCGTGGGCATGACCATGGAATTCACCTGACTGCCCTCGAATTGTCCTCGAATCGTCGTCACCCAGAGACAGACAATGCCCTTGACCCCCCCCAGTTCTGGGGGGTTGTGGCACGACTGGCGAAGCAGTAGGCTTGGTTTAATGCGGTATTCAAGGCGTCCTGGGGCTGGGACCTGCCTGCCGCATGCAGAACAGACGGCAATTGCGGGGTGATACCGGATAGCGCGACGGGGGGCGCCGTCTGTCACACCAGGATGCGTGCGGGGGAGCGCCATGCAACACATGATTGTTAACCTACGCTGCGGTTTTCGGCCACCGCGATCGTTCCTCACGCCCGCCGATTGCCAGCGCTGCCCATCCCTTCCGATGCCTGACTTTCGCCTGCGACGACCAGGAACCGATCGTGCTGATTGGCCTGCCTGATTACGGGTGTTCTTTTGGCTACCATGACGAGGAGATACAACAATGAAGAATTCTTTGGTGCACGCTTTCGCAATTGGCATGGCAATCGTTTCCTGGACCTACTCCAGCGAATCGTCTGCGGCGATCGTGACCAGCGGCTGCGCGAGCGCAAATCAGTTCTGTACCGTGGACGAACTCGTGCGCGGCGCGAGCATGATGGTCAACGACAAGCTTTTCGAGAACTGGAGCGCTGACGACGCTTCCACTGTCGCGCCCGTGGACCTGTCGCTGATCAGGGTGATTCCACTGGACGATCAGGCCTTGAACCCGGGCGTCGAATTCCTTTCGAATGGCGCTCTGGTCACCCATGGACTTGAGCAGATCGATCTCGATCTCACTTTCCGCGTCTCGGTCGTCGGGGGCGCCGCCCGGATCGTTGGCAGCGCGCTCGAACTGTCGGCCTTCGAATTCAGTGCCGGCAATGTTGGCGGAATTGTCGCGGTCTCGAGCGACGCCCTTACCGCGAACGGCCTTGCCGTGCTCGGCGAACAGGACGTCTTCGCGATCCACTCGCTGGACGCGCTGCTGTTCGATTCAATCGCCCACCTGTCACAGGCGGCCATTCTCGTCGAGGCCAACATTCTCGTCACCGGAGACGATTCGGTGGATACGGTAGCCCTGAACAGTTTCACCCAGCGCTTTGCGCAACGAGCGGTGCAGGTTCCCGAGCCGCCGACGCTGCCGATCCTTGGGCTTGCTCTGATCGGGCTCTGGCGAATGAACCGCCGCACGTTGCTGTAGCGGAACGGTTTTCTGCGCCGGCAGCTTTTTCCGCCCGGCGTGCCGGGCCGAACACTCACACTCAGTCGGCGGAAAACACACAGCGGGCATTGGCGAAGACCCACCGCACCGCCGCGCCCGGAGTTGCGGTAATTCACGTACCAAGATCAGGAAACAACATCCACCTAGCCGCGCCCTGACGGTGCTTTCGCGTCCGTCGATCTTTTGGGCGCTCGACCGTTCATTGTCAGAAGACTGGAGAATGTCATGGCCATCATCAGGGGTAAGAGCGACAGCGACAACATTCTTGGCTTGCAGGGTAACGACATCATTCTCGCCGGGCGCGGCAACGACACCATCGACGGCGGCGGCGGCAACGACCGCATTCTTGCCGATGAGGGCGATGACCTGGTCTTCGGCGGTGCGGGCAATGACAGCCTGTTCGGCGAGAACGGCAACGACACCCTCGATGGTGGTGTGGGCAGCGACCGCGTATCCGGTGGGCGCGGTGACGATACCGGCATCTACCGCCTTGCCGACAACCAGACTTACAGCAACTATTACGACGGTGGCGAAGGCAGTGACACGCTACGCCTGGTGCTCACCCAGCAAGAAGCCAATTCGCCGGCGATTCTGGCCGACATCGACGCCTTCAGGCAATTCCTGGCGCAGAATAGCCAACCGGACCTGGCCAGCAATCCCAGCTTCCAGTTCACCAGTTTCGATCTCACGGTACGCAACTGGGAACACCTGGAGGTCGTGGTCGAACCGCCGCCTCTGCTCCCGGTCATTTCCATCGGTGACGCCGAGACGCAGGAAGGCGGCTCTCTGGCATTCGTCGTCTCGGCAAGCGAAGCCGATCCCGGCCAGGCAATTACGGCGACCTATACCATTAGCTTTGGGCCACCCGCCAGCGGCAACGCCGATCAGAGCGACATTGGTGCCGGGACGCAACTCACCGGCCAGGTGACCATACCTGCCGGGTCGACCCAGGCGACGATCCAGATACCAACGATCGATGACGATCTGATCGAGCACAAGGAGCGGTTCACCGTCACCCTGAGCAACGTCAGCGCCAACGCGTCGGCCGGCAATCTGGTCGCCACCGGCACGATCATCGACAACGACCAGCCGACGCTGTCGATTGCCGACGCGACCGCCAGCGAAGGCGACCCGGGTGGGTCAGCCACGACCATCAGCTTCGTCGTCACGCGCAGCGGCGACAACGGCAGCCCATCCACCGTCGACTACACGGTCATCCCGGGCAGCGCCGTGGCGCCCGATGACTACAACGACAGCATCGACGGGCTCACCGGTACGCTGACCTTCGCTGCCAACGAGACCAGCAAGACCATCACCCTCGACGTCACCGACGACCTGACTCCGGAAGCGACCGAGAACTTCACCGTCGAACTCAGTGGCGCGAGCAATGCCACGATCAGCCGGGCACTTGCCACCGGCACGATCATCGACAACGACCAGCCGACGCTGTCGATTGCCGACGCGACCGCCAGCGAAGGCGACCCGGGTGGGTCAGCCACGACCATCAGCTTCGTCGTCACGCGCAGCGGCGACAACGGCAGCCCATCCACCGTCGACTACACGGTCATCCCGGGCAGCGCCGTGGCGCCCGATGACTACAACGACAGCATCGACGGGCTCACCGGTACGCTGACCTTCGCTGCCAACGAGACCAGCAAGACCATCACCCTCGACGTCACCGACGACCTGACTCCGGAAGCGACCGAGAACTTCACCGTCGAACTCAGTGGCGCGAGCAATGCCACGATCAGCCGGGCACTTGCCACCGGCACGATCATCGACAACGACCAGCCGACGCTGTCGATTGCCGACGCGACCGCCAGCGAAGGCGACCCGGGTGGGTCAGCCACGACCATCAGCTTCGTCGTCACGCGCAGCGGCGACAACGGCAGCCCATCCACCGTCGACTACACGGTCATCCCGGGCAGCGCCGTGGCGCCCGATGACTACAACGACAGCATCGACGGGCTCACCGGTACGCTGACCTTCGCTGCCAACGAGACCAGCAAGACCATCACCCTCGACGTCACCGACGACCTGACTCCGGAAGCGACCGAGAACTTCACCGTCGAACTCAGTGGCGCGAGCAATGCCACGATCAGCCGGGCACTTGCCACCGGCACGATCATCGACAACGACCAGCCGACGCTGTCGATTGCCGACGCGACCGCCAGCGAAGGCGACCCGGGTGGGTCAGCCACGACCATCAGCTTCGTCGTCACGCGCAGCGGCGACAACGGCAGCCCATCCACCGTCGACTACACGGTCATCCCGGGCAGCGCCGTGGCGCCCGATGACTACAACGACAGCATCGACGGGCTCACCGGTACGCTGACCTTCGCTGCCAACGAGACCAGCAAGACCATCACCCTCGACGTCACCGACGACCTGACTCCGGAAGCGACCGAGAACTTCACCGTCGAACTCAGTGGCGCGAGCAATGCCACGATCAGCCGGGCACTTGCCACCGGCACGATCATCGACAACGACCAGCCGACGCTGTCGATTGCCGACGCGACCGCCAGCGAAGGCGACCCGGGTGGGTCAGCCACGACCATCAGCTTCGTCGTCACGCGCAGCGGCGACAACGGCAGCCCATCCACCGTCGACTACACGGTCATCCCGGGCAGCGCCGTGGCGCCCGATGACTACAACGACAGCATCGACGGGCTCACCGGTACGCTGACCTTCGCTGCCAACGAGACCAGCAAGACCATCACCCTCGACGTCACCGACGACCTGACTCCGGAAGCGACCGAGAACTTCACCGTCGAACTCAGTGGCGCGAGCAATGCCACGATCAGCCGGGCACTTGCCACCGGCACGATCATCGACAACGACCAGCCGACGCTGTCGATTGCCGACGCGACCGCCAGCGAAGGCGACCCGGGTGGGTCAGCCACGACCATCAGCTTCGTCGTCACGCGCAGCGGCGACAACGGCAGCCCATCCACCGTCGACTACACGGTCATCCCGGGCAGCGCCGTGGCGCCCGATGACTACAACGACAGCATCGACGGGCTCACCGGTACGCTGACCTTCGCTGCCAACGAGACCAGCAAGACCATCACCCTCGACGTCACCGACGACCTGACTCCGGAAGCGACCGAGAACTTCACCGTCGAACTCAGTGGCGCGAGCAATGCCACGATCAGCCGGGCACTTGCCACCGGCACGATCATCGATGATGACGCCGTACCTCCCTTACCCACGCTTTCGATCGCCGACGCGACTGCCACCGAGGGCGACGTCCTGTCCTTCAGCGTTTCTGTGGACGTCGCGGACCCGAGCAGCCCGGTGACAGCCACCTACACCATTGAGTTTGCGCCCACCGGTATTGGTTGGGCGAATCAGAGTGACCTCGCTCCCAAGACGCCCCTCACCGGTACGGCGACCATTCCGGCTGGACAGACGTCTGTAGCGGTCTCGGTCGGTACCTTCGATGATCAACTGATCGAGGGCCCCGAAACCTTCTCGGTCAACCTGAGTAACGTCAGCGCGAATGCCCAGCCTGGCAATTTGCAGGCGACGGGCATAATCGTCGACAACGAAGAGATCGAATGCGGCTACTCGTGGGGAGATCCGCACTACGTCACTGCCGACGGGCTCATCTACGATATGCAGGGGTGTGGGGAGTTCGTCCTCGTCGAGACGATCAACGCCAGCGACCCCAGTCCACTCACCGTACAGACGCGAACCGCCATGTACGGCCCGAACGTCTCGGTCAACACTGCGGTTGCCACCCTGGTAGACGGCCATCGCGTGACGATCGATACCCTCGAAAGCGAACCGTTGCGGATCGACGGACAGGTGACAACCATCGCCTCTGGAGGCTCCACGGCACTCGGCGGCGGTCAGATCCACTTCGATGCCGGCGTCTACTCGATCGTGTACCCAACGCAGGAGCGCCTGATCGTTACCGACCGGGGAAGCTACGTCGACGTGCGTCTATGTGCTTCGGCTGACCGCCCGGACGGATCACTGCACGGGTTGCTGGGCAATTTCGACGGCAACGCGACCAACGATCTGGCGACTCGCGACGGCACTGTACTGCCAACACAGCTCACCTTTGCGGAGTTGTATGACACGTTTGCCAACAGTTGGCGCATCACGCAAGCCGAATCGCTTTTCGACTACCGGGCCGGCGAAAGCACGGCAACCTTCAGCGGCGATAACTGCCCGATCCAGAAAACCACCCGGGCGTCGCTGCCGGCAGACAAGGTTGCCGAAGCGATCGCGCTCCTTGACGCCGCCGGAATTACCGATCCAGCGCTGCGCGAGGCCGCCATCCTCGACTATGCCCTGACCTGCGACCCGTCGTTCATCAGCAGCGCCGGCCAAGCAGGAGGGCCGAGTGAGTCCGTCAAGGTCATCGACCCGACGATCATCTGGACGAATGGCGGCCAGGTCGTCATCGGCAGCGCCGCCGCGCCCAGCAGATTCGACATCGGCAGCACGACCACCGCTCCGACGGGCCTGGTCTGGACCGGCTTCGCCGCCTCGGATGACTGGAGCGACTCGGGCAACTGGTCGACAGGCGCACCTGCTCCGACCGACGAGGTCGTTTTCGCGACCGACGGTGCCGACGGCCTCAATGTCGTTGACCAGGACATCACCGTCGCAAGCCTACACTACACGGGCGCTGTCGCCCCAGCCACCTTCGCCGCCGATCACACAACCGACCTCCATGGTGGTAGCACGCTAACTGTCGCCGGGCCCACCACAGTGGGCGCGGAGAATGCGGCGGCGCGGGTCAACCTGACCATCGCCAATGGCACCGCTGTAACGGCGCATGTCACGGAGCTTAATGCGGGCATTAACACGGCTGGCATCGGCAGGGTCACCGGCAATCTCACTGTAACCAGCGGCGCGTCTCTGGATGCGTCGGACGTGGGTAAACTCTCGGTCGGCCGGGTAACCAACGTCGGCTGGCAAGCCCAAGCCGACGGCAGTCTGGTGCTGGGCACCGACAGCGCGATCGACCTCGGTACCGCTGCCGCACCAGCCACGCTCAACATCGGCTGGAACGAATCAACCGGCGATTCCGGCCCGATTCACTACTCCAACACCAGCCGTGCCACCGGCATGCTCGATGCCACCAAAGGGTCACTGACCGCCGAACTCTCCGAGCTCAACGTCGGCCTGACCACCGGTCGCGGTACCGCCGACGGCACCTTGATCATGGGCAACGGCGTAGCACTCCACTCCGACGCAACGAACATAGGCGTCGGAACCGGCGCCAGCGGCACGCTAACCCTGGTGGACAATTTCACCGGCACCTTCAGCACCGCCACCGCGAACCTCGCCAACGGTCTGTTCGACTTCGGCAACAACACGCTGGACATTGGTGGTGCCGGGTCGATCGTCGCAGACACGTTCAGCCTGACTGGAGGCCTGCTTTCCGGAAACAGCATCGACCTCAACGCTGCTGGAAACCTCACCTTCACCGGCGGTCGGCTCGATGTCATGACTTTCAATGGCACGTTGAACGAAGGCGGCGGCACGCTTGCCGCGGGAGACACGGCCGTGGGAACGACAACGGTCAATGGCGACTACCTGCTGTCGGCGGCGGGCACACTGGAGATCGACCTTGCGGGCGCAGGAGCGGGGGTCGGATACGACCAGCTGGTCGTGAATGGTGCCGTCGATCTCAATGGCAGCGGCGCTACCGGCGGCATGCTCGACCTGCTTCTCGCCTTCGCGCCGCAGTTGAACGACACCTTCGTCATCATCCAGAACGATGGCACCGATGCCATCCTCGGCGACTTCCTCGGCCTGGCCGAGGGGAGCACCGTCGAGCAGAGCTTCGCTGGCAATGTGTATTCGTTCTCGATCACCTACGCAGGCGGCGACGGAAACGACGTCGAACTGGCCGTCACCAACATTGCAGCCAGCGCCCCGCTCCCCTTTGCGGTACAGGCGAACCGTATCGGAGTTGCGGGAGATGCGGCGATAATGGTTGCGGAAACGGGCAGTGCCGGCGACGAGCCGTCACTCGGCGATTCGGGCGACGAGACTGTGGTCACTGGTCCCGATAGCGATATCGTGCGCTTCGATGGCCTCTTCGCAAGCCTCGCCGACAGCAACGCGCCTACCGATGCCAGCCTACCAGAGGTCACTGTCGTCCCCGACCTGTCGGCACCTTCGCTTCCCGGATTTGGCAGCCAGATCGACACGGACGGCAGTCTGGGTCTCGGCGACCCTTATGGAGGATTCTTCCCCGACAGCGACGCGATGCAGCTTCTTGTCGTTGCCGGCGCACAGCCAATCGGCAGTGCAGACCTCGTGGTGACCTGATCCAGCGCGTGCTCTGCCGGGCGGGTTCCATCGCCCGGCAGAGAAGCCGCAACAGGGCATGTGTCGTCACACCGGCCGGTTGGGAGTCGGCGCCTGTGCGTTGTTGCGGGATTGATGGGCCGCCTATCCGCCCGGTGACGGGCGCCAGCTGGCCCGCGCTACCGGCCAGGCACAGAACCCGCTCTCGCGAACCAGCACCGCCAGCAACCGCCGCAGCCATTGCTGCCAGAAGCTTTGCGGCTCGGCTTCGATACGGCCGCGGCGGATCGCCCCGGTCGCCGCCACCAGTTGGCTGCCCGGTTCGAGCGCAATGCTGACGCGATAAAGCGCGTCGATGGCCAGATCACGCTCGTCCTCGCGCCGGGTGATGATCGGCCCGCCGCGTTTGGCGTCCAGCATCGGGTGTGGCAGCCGGGTGACGCGTATCGGATCGATCGCCGCCACCGTGCCGCTCAGTGGGGTCGCCAGCCGTGACGGGCTGGTAGCGTCGGGTAGGCTTTGGCGAGGAATTGCCGCGGATGGATCAGCGGGACACGAACGAAGACGTCGTTGTGCAGCAGCCGCTAGATCCAGGCGCCCCGCGCTGCCGGCTACATGGGATAACGGTCGTCACTGCTCGTGAGTCTGGAGGCTGATCCCGAGCACCTCGCCGTCGAGCGCTTCGGCGTCAACCACCCGGTGCAGCAATGCATAGGAGACCCGCCATTGCTGCCGATCGCACTGCAAGGTCACCGTCTTGTCGTTGAGGCGAAGCACTCGGCCGCTGCGTTGCTGCTGGTCGCGGCCAATGAAACCGACCACCTCGCCGACAGCGACCTCATTGCGACCCAGACCCTGGCGCGGCTGCTCGCGAATCTCGACGTCGGCGCCATCGACGTTGATCGCCGCATAGGCTATCAGCCAGCGCTTCTGTGTCGCACTTTCCAGAACCAGCGCATGCTTGCGGCGCAGTTCGATGATCTGTGCCACGCAGGCGGTGTTGGCCTGCGGGTCGAAATAGCTGATCGTCTGTCCGACCCGCAGCCGCGAGCGAATTGAATCGAGCCAGTGCGGCTGTGCGAGGACGCGGTCGATCGCCGCACGCATCCGGTACAGCTCGAACGCCGACGCCTGGTTGAGTGCCTTGATCACGTCAGAAAAATCCATTCATCCGTCCCTTTCCGGCGAAGCGCCTGATCGCCAAACGCAACTTCGGCCTTTTTGGGCTGAAGTCAGCCGTCGCCGCCGCAGCGAGGCCCAACGGCCTTGGCCAAGTTTTGCAGAGTTCTATTCTTCGGGAAACCCGGCCAGCAACTGCTGTACGATCCACGCCGACTCGGGCTCGGTAAGGAAGCGATGCCAGGGCGGCATGGGCGTCCCCGGGCGACCGCCGTAGATGGTAGCTACCAGCGAGTCGACGGGCTTGTCGCGCAAGGCCCCGGGGGTCAGAGCCGGACCAAGTCCGCCTTGCAGCGTCATGCCGTGGCAGGAACCGCAGTCCTGACGAACCAGGTGAACGAGCTGCTTCTGGCGTTCGGGTGACGGCTCGGCGACGATCGGAAGCGCCTCGGCGAAAGCGAAGGGAGAAGCGAAAAGCAGGGCAAGGACGACAGGACTGGGCATGGTACGGGAGCAGTGAGTTGCAGTCGGCGGCGCGGCAATGCGCCTTCTTCCACAACGCGACAAAGAAAGACAGAGTCGGCATTCTATCCGAAGACGATGTCGCGCATGACCCCGGCAGCGGCCGCTGCGGCGCCGACAGCCCGGTTTGCGCGGCGACCCCTGGCGGCTCATAATGCGCGCTTGCGTCGGTGCTTGATGCCGACGAGAAATTGAAACAGCCGAAAATCGCAGGAGACAGCGAATGGATCTTTGGGCGTGCCCGGCAGTGGTCACCGGGGCAGCATCGGGTTTGGGCGCCGAGACCGCGCGCTACCTGGCCGAGGCGGGCGCCAAGGTGGCGGTGATCGACATCGACGCGGTTGGCGTTCAGAAGGTTGCCGACGAGATCGGCGGCCTGGCCATTCCATGCGACGTTGCCAACTCGCTTTCCGCCGAGAACGCACTGGCGACGGCACGCGACGCACATGGCGCCGCGCGTGTCCTGGTGCACTGTGTCGGTCGCGGCCATTCGGAGCCGACGGTTGGTGTCAATGGACCGATGCCGCTCGAGGACTTCCGGCAACTCGTCGAGGTCAACCTGATCTCGACCTTCAACATGATGCGTCTGGCCGCGGCCGACATGGCGCGCCTGCAGCCGCGCTCCAACGGCGAGCGCGGCGTCATTCTGTCCACTGCGTCGGTCGCCGCTTATGACGGGCAGAGCGGAGAAGCCGCGTATTCGGCGTCCAAGGGCGGCGTGGTGAGCATGATCCTGCCGGCTGCGCGGGAACTCGGCCCGCTCGGCATCCGGGTGGTCGGCATCGCGCCGGGACTGTTCGGGACGCCGACCCTGTTCGCCATGGAAAAAAACCTCGATTCGCGGCTTGCGCACCAGATTCCGTTTCCTCATCGCTTCGGCGATCCCGCCGAGTTCGCGATGCTGGTCCTGCACGTGCTCAAGAACGTGATGATCAACGGCACAGTGCTCCGCCTCGACGGCGGTCACCACCGCTGACCGTGCCCCACGGTGCTGTCGCCGGTGACAAAGGATGGCTGTGAGCAAAACCCTCTCCCTGCACCTCGTCTCGCACGCCTCGGGCGAACTGGTCGAATTGCTGGCGCGCAACGCCGTCGTCCAACTCGAAGGCGTTCAGGTCGAACGCCGCTTGTGGAAGATGGTCCGCCACCTCGGTCAGATCCCCGAGATCCTCGGTGAGCTGGCGCAAGCGCCCGGCTACGTTCTGCACAGCATCAGCCACACCGATGTCCGCCAGGCGCTCGAAGAAGGCTGCGGCCGTCTGCTCGTCCCTTGCCAGTTTGCCCTCGAGCCGCTGATAGAACGCCTCGCCGAGTACTCCAGCGCGCCGGTCAGGTTCCACGCCAGCTCGGGTGACGCTTTCGACGAGGACTACTACCGCCGCATCGAGGCCATGAAATACACCATCGCCCATGACGACGGGGTCGCCAGCGATGACCTCGACAGCGCCGACGTGATCATCGTCGGCGTCTCTCGGGCGACGAAGACGCCGACCTGCATGTATCTGGCCTCGCGCGGCATCAAGGCCGCCAATGTGCCGCTGGTGCCGTTTTCGCAGCCGCCGATGGGACTTCTCAAAGCGAAGGGACCGCTGATCGTAGGCCTGACCGTCGACCCGACGCGCCTCGCCCGGGTCCGCTCGGCACGCCTGCGGGAATGGAACGAAAACGAAGAAAGCGAGTACACGGACTTCAGCGCCCTGCGCAAGGAAGTGCTGGAAGCGCGCCGGCTGTTCGTCACGCGGGCCTGGCCGGTGATCGACGTCACCCATCGCTCGATCGAGCAGGTGTCGGCGATGATCATCGAGATGCTCAGGAAACGCGCCACCCCCTCCGGCTGATCGGGCCTGGCGGTTATTTCCCGCGCCCGGAACGATGCCGCAGCCCTCGGGTCAGGCATCCGGCAGGATCGGAATCCACTTGGCCAGGATGCGGATGTCGTCATTCCCGAAATTTTGTGCCGGGTGTTGGGAACGTCGAACTTGCCGGTCGGCGTGACCAGACGCTGGGCCATGATCACCTCCAATGGCAGCGCTGCCAGCATCAATACGTTACCGATTTCCTTCTGCGTGCTTGTTTCCTCTCCTCCTGGATTTTTTCGACGGTCGTCCGGGTCACATCCCGGTCAGCCGCTGCGCAGGATGGCACGCCAGTGTTGGCCCATTTCTTGACCTCCATCATATTTCCCCGACTACGGAAGGCATATGGTCGCTTCCGGGTTGATATGTAAAGCTGCGGGCGCTTATGCTTGCGCCTCAACCAAAAAACCGGAAATCAAGGAATGAGTCAAAAGACCTCGCCACTGCCCGTCGGAACCGTCTTTATCGTCGGCAGCGGCCCCGGTGACCTTGACCTGCTCACCCTGCGCGCAGCGCGACTGATCGGCGAGGCGGATGCCGTCGTCTACGATCATCTGATCGCCGAAGGGGTGCTCGAGCTGGCGCGGCCCGACGCCGAGAAGATCTACGTCGGCAAGAAGAGCTCCAATCACACGGTCCCGCAGGACGAACTCAATCGACTGCTGGTGGACCTGGCGCGTGCCGGCAAGAAGGTCGTCCGACTCAAGGGCGGCGACCCGTTCGTCTTCGGGCGCGGCGGTGAAGAAATCGAGACCCTGGTCGACTCCGCGATCCCCTTCGAGGTCGTTCCGGGAGTTACCGCTGCGGCCGGCTGTGCCGCTTACGCCGGCATTCCCCTGACGCATCGCGACCACGCGCAGGCGGTGGCCTTCGCCACCGGCCACCTCAAGGACGGCACGATCAATCTCGACTGGCCAGCGCTGGCACGCCCCCGGCTGACGGTCGTCTTTTACATGGGAGTCGGCGGTATCGCGGAAATCTGCCGGCAGATGATCTCCCACGGTCTGCCCCCCAGCCACCCCGCCGCCGTGGTACAGCACGGTACGACCCGGCGACAGAGAGTGCTTGCCGCCGATCTCGCCACCTTGCCGGAAAAGGTCGCCGCGGCCGGCATCGCATCGCCGGCGCTGATCATCGTCGGCACCGTCGTCAGTCTGCAGCCGAAGCTGGCCTGGTTCCAGCCGCAGCCGTCAGGCGACTCCGCCTGAGTCGGGCTCAGACGACCATGGCCAGCGCCAGCAGGAGCGCATAGACGAACTGCAGTCTGGCGGTGCTGACCAGCAGCTGGTTGAAGACCAATCCCGGTGGTTCGCGCCGGAAGCGTCGCAGCAGTCGCAGGGCCGACGGCAACACCAGCAGCGGCAAAGCCATGCGCAGACCCTTCTCCGTCAATACCGCCAGACAAGGCAGCAAGGCCAGCGGCAGCAGCAGTTCCGCCGCGTAGACCCACTGCGTGGCGCGTCGACCGACGACCACGGCCAGCGTACGCTTGCCGACCCGTGCATCACTCTCCACATCGCGGTAATTGTTGACCGTGATCACGGCAGCGCCGAACAGACCCAGCATGGCGCCGGCCAGCAAGGCAGCCGGGCTGATCGACAGAGTTTGCAGGTAGTAGCTGCCGCCCACCGCCACCGGACCGAAGAACAGCACGACGAACAACTCGCCGAGCGGCGTGTAGGCGATCGGTCGCGGCCCTCCCGTATAGGCCCAGGCGGCGAGCATCGACGCCAGCCCGATCAGAACGATCGGCCAGCCACCCTGGTAAGCGAGATAGATCCCGAAGTTGAAAGCCAGTGCAAAAGCGACCCACGCCCCCCGCTGCACGGCGGCAGGCGGCAACCAGCCCATCGCCGTCGCACGGGGCGGCCCAAGGCGATCGGGCTTGTCGCTGCCACGAACGTAGTCGGCCACGTCATTGTGCAGATTGGTGCCGCTCTGGATCAGCAGCGCGGCGAGCAGGGCGACCAGAGCCGGCTGCCACTGCAGCGTCCCGGCATGCGCCCAGGCGACGGCGTGCCCGAGGAGGACCGGCGCAACCGAAACAGTCAGCGTCCTGGGTCGAATGGCGAGCCACCAGGCGGCGAAGGCCGATGGCTGTGCACTGCCGTCATTCACTGCGGAAAGCCGTCTCGGGCACCCCGAGCCTCCTGCGCGCGCCCGTCGACCAGCGGCTGATGTGCCCGGCCCGGGCGCCCCTGGGGCCGCGTGCTATGATGCGCACCTTCGTGGGCAAGTGGTGGTGCCGAGAGGGGGAATCGAACCCCCACGATGTCACCATCGGCGGATTTTGAGTCCGCTGCGTCTACCGATTCCGCCATCTCGGCTTCGGCTCGACGTTCGTGAGCCGGAAGAGCTGCGGATTATCGCTGATTCTCTGGCAAGCGACAAGGAGCAGACTCGCCAAAATCGCCTGCTTCGTAACGCTTTCAAAAGCTCTCTACCACCTTTCGACCGCCTTCGCCGGCGCGCCTCCCGATGCTCACGCTTGACGACTTCGACTTCGCACTACCTGCTGAGCTGATCGCCCAGCACCCGAGCGCCGAACGCACGGCAAGCCGCCTCCTGCAGGTCGCCGACGAGGCAATCCATGACCACCGTTTCAAGGCGCTTCCGGCGCTGCTCGACAGCGGCGATCTGCTGGTCTTCAACGACACACGCGTGATTCGCGCGCGCCTGCTCGGCCACAAGGAGAGCGGCGGCCAAATCGAGGTGCTGATCGAGCGCGTCGTCGATGCCCGGCACGCGGTGGCACAGATTCGTGCCAGCAAATCGCCAAGAACGGGCAGCCGGATCGTGCTCGAGGATTTGATCAGCATGACCATCAGCGGCCGCTGCGGCGAACAGGGAGAGTTCTTCGCACTGCAACTGACAGGCGACGGCGATCTATGGACGCTGCTCGAACGACACGGCCGCCTGCCACTGCCGCCCTATATCACGCACGCCGCCGGCGCTGACGACGAAGCACGCTACCAGACCGTCTTTGCGCGCCATCCCGGCGCCGTCGCAGCACCGACTGCGGGACTGCATTTTGACGACGCTCTCCTCACGCAACTCGCGCAGCGCGGCATCGAAGTCGCCTGGCTGACCTTGCACGTTGGCGCCGGCACCTTTCAGCCGGTACGCACGCAACGCCTCAGCGAGCACCGAATGCATGCCGAGCGCTTCGTAATTCCGCCAGCGACCATCGCCGCCATCGCGCGCGCGAAAGCGCGTGGCGGCAAGGTGGTCGCCGTCGGAACGACCAGCCTGAGAGCACTCGAAGCAGCCGCGCTGCACGGAGAACTGCAAGCCGGCCCCGCCGAGACCGACATTTTCATCACGCCGGGCTACGAGTTTCGCGTCGTCGAGCGACTGATCACCAATTTTCATCTGCCGAAGTCGACACTGCTGATGCTCGTTTCGGCATTCGCCGGCCTGGACACGATACGCCGCGCCTATCGACACGCCATTGCCGAGCGCTACCGCTTCTTCAGCTATGGCGACGCCATGCTGCTGACCCGCAAGCCGAGCGAGCTTCCGCCAGGCCAGCTCTCACGCCAGGACGATCTTCCCGACCGCCTTCCTTCCGACACCTCGCCCCGCCCGCCAAGCCAATGAACAAGCCAACCCTGAACCGCGGCGCCATCGACGAACTCGACAGGCTTGGACTCCCGCAGGATACGCACAAGGTCGCGCTGGCCTGCGCACTGCTTTGGACTTTTCGGACCAACACCGACGTGCACCGCCTGCTGTCACTGGGCGGTCTACTCAACAGCGCGGGAAAGGCCTTCACTGCCGGTGACGTCAAGTCCGCCACGCAGGATCTGCGGCAGAACGGTCTGCTGGTCGACGAACCTGCACGCAGCGCAGGGTTTCAGCTGGTGGACACCCTGCGCCTACCCCTCTACCGGCAGTTGCTCGACAGCCACGCCGGCAACACGCTGGCGCAACTGGTTGCCGACCTCGACCATTTCGACCCCGCCCGGTCTACCTACTATTGGCCCACCGGCAGCGTCGCGACGACCATTGCCTACGTCCGCGCGCGCTTCTACTCGGGCGCGCCCGGCGAAGAGCTGTCGCACATCAGGCAGACCCTGAGCCGCTCGATGGAATGGCCGCAACTGGTGGTCAAGGCGCTTCTGCTGCCTTTCGACGGCGCCAGCTTCGAACACATCGAACCCGGCTGGCGCTCGCAGCTCGCCTATCAGGCCGTGGCCACGCTCTGCCTCTATTGGGCACCCGACTACCTGCCGGTTGCCGACTGGGCCGGCGAGCAGTTGCAGCGCCACCCCGATACGCTGTCCGAGGACCTGCGCCTGACGCTCGCCGACCTGGCCGTGCAGCGCGGCGACGCCGACCTGCTGCAAGCCGCGCTGCCCGGACTCGCCGACGGTCTGAGCGCCGGCGTTCGCGCCGCGGCGCTGGTGCTGGGCAGCCAGTGGGAAGCCGGCCAGGCGGCCTTCGAAGCGGCGCTGAAGCAGCGCAAGAACGAAATCGGCGGCAGCAAGAAACTGCTGCCGATCAGCATCGCCTGGTTCTATCCGCTGTCGCTGCTTGCGCAATCGACGCCCAGGCAGCTCGAACTGGCACGCAAGTTCTGCGCCGGCGAGGCCGGCAAGCGGGAGCCAAGCTCGCACGACAGCTGGGGACGCTGGGCGCACGCGATCGACGTTCGCCTGGGCAAGGCGCCGATCAAGCGGGCGGCCTTCCGGGCGGTTGGCGAACCACAGGCACGCTGGACGCTTGACGCGCTGTGGGCGCTCCTTCTCTCCGCCTGGCTGGGCCGCGAGACGATCGCCGAAGCCGATCCGCGGGTGCCGGCCGCCGAGTGGCGCGCGACAATTGCGTTTCTGCGCGAGCGACTGAAGGCCTGCCGCTTGCACGCGCTGCTGCGCCTGCTCGACGGCGCCGAGGCCATGCTCGACGGTCGCGACCCGCCGGCAGGATTTTTCGTCGCCGGCTCCGGGCAGCAGTGGCGTGAAATCCTCGCCGCCCTGCAAGCTCTCGGTGGCGGTCAACCAGCTGCCGGCAGCGGCGAGTCGTCGCGCATCATGTGGGAAATCGAGCTTGGGCGTCAGGGCGAGTTGGTCGACATCAAGCCGTTCGAACAGAAGCGCGGCCAGCGCGCCTGGGGACGACCGCGCGCGTTGAGCCTTGGAAGACTCGCCGCAAACGCCAACCTGGCGACCTGCGACGCCAAGGTGGCGCGCGCGGTGCGTCCCGAGCACGGCTACCGGAATCGCTACCACCTTGATCTGGCGACGGCAATCGTCGCGCTTGTCGGCCACCCCTGCGTGGTTCTGGCGACCGCGCCGGAGCAGCTCGTCGAGCTGTTCGAAGCGGCGCCTGAAATCGATCTGGTGCGCCAGGGCGAACGCTTCGTGATGCGTGTCGAGCCGCCGCTACGGCCCGCCGCCGAGTACCTCGGCTACTACGCGATGGACGCCGAGCAGCGCCGTGAAGCGGAGGCCCTGCGACTGATCACGCTCGTTCAGGACGGTCCGCAGCGCCTGCGGCTGGTGCGGTTCACACCGGCACAGCAGCAGGCGGCACAACTCGTCTCGGGCCGCTTTGCAGTGCCGGCCGAGGCGCCCGGTGCTCAGGCCGAACTCGCCAAGACCCTGCACGCGCTGGCGACGCATTTCCAGGTGCATGCCGATTCGGCACAGGCGACTCGCCAGGTCGGCAGCGACTCGCGGCTGCGCGCCGAGCTGTCGCCGGTCGGCGATGACCTGGCACTGCGCCTGGTGGTCGCACCGCTCGGCGCGGACGGGCCGCGGCTGCCGGCCGCCAACGGCAGAGTGCGGCTGATGGCCGTTCTCGGCGGCGAAACCGTCGGCACCGAGCGCAACCTCATCGCCGAGGAAGAGCATCGCGAAGCCGTACTCGACGCCCTGCCCTTCCTGGATGGCAGCAACGGCGTCAGCGAGTGGCTGATCGACGATCCGGAGCAGGCGCTGGCGGCAGTGGAAATACTGCCGACACTGGCGGCAATTGCTGCCGTCGATTGGCCCAAGGGCAAGAGCGTTCGCGTGCTCACCCTCGACAGCCGTCAGCTCGGCGTCAGGATCAGACGCGAGCGCGATTGGTTCCGGCTGTCGGGAAGCGCGACACTTGACGAAGGCCTCGTCCTGCAGCTCGAAACACTGCTCGCGGTTGCACGCGACAAGAGCCGTTTCATCCCCATGGGCGACGGCGTCTACGCCGCGCTGACACGCTCGCTGAAACAGAAATTGAGCGATCTGGTGGCGGTGCTCGAAACCGACAAGGACGGCGGCAAGGCGCCGACCATCGCCGCCGCCTGGCTGGACGAGATTCTTGACGGCACCGCACTCGAGGCGAGCAGCGACTTCCGCCAGGCCATTGACCGGCTGCGGCGCGCACAGGCCATGCAGCCAAAACTGCCGAGCCTGCTGCAAGCCAGTCTGCGGCCCTATCAGGAAGACGGCTACCAGTGGGCGATGCGCCTGGCGAGTGCTGGCGTTGGCGGCTGCCTGGCCGACGACATGGGGCTGGGCAAGACCCTGCAGGCACTCGGCGTACTCCTCCAGCGATCGGCCGACGGCGCAGCACTGGTCATTGCCCCGACCTCGGTATGCGGAAACTGGCTGGCCGAAACGCTGCGCTTCGCACCCAGTCTCAATGTCCATGTCTACAGCGAGGCGAGCGAAAGCGAGCGCGAGCTGCTGGTCGCCACGGCCGGGCCACAGGACCTGCTGATCGTCTCCTACACGCTTTTGCAACTGGCCCAGGAACGCTTCGCCGGGCGTCACTGGCACACACTGATCGCCGACGAAGCGCAGGCCATCAAGAACGCTGCCGCCAAGCGTGCGCAGGCCGTTTTCGCCCTGAACGCCGACTTTCGCCTGGCGTTGACCGGCACGCCGGTCGAAAATCGCCTGGCCGACCTGTGGTCGATCATGCGTTTCGCCAATCCCGGGCTGCTTGGCAGCTCTCGCCGCTTCGACGAACGTTTTGCCGGGCCGATCGAGCGCCATCGCAACCGCGACGCACAGCACGTCCTCAAGCGCCTGGTCGGCCCCTTCGTCCTGCGGCGAACGAAGTCCGAAGTGCTGCAGGAACTTCCGCAGCGCACCGAGCTGATTCTGACGGTTACCCCGGATGCCGCGGAAGCCGCGCATTACGAAGCCTTGCGCCGCGAGGCGGCAAACGAGATCGACGACAGTCTCGACCGTTCGCCACAGGCACAGGCGCGCTTCAATATCCTCGCGCAACTCACACGACTGCGCCGTGCCGCCTGCGACCCACGCCTGTGCAGCCCCGGGATCGGCATCGTTGGCGCCAAGGTACAGGCCTTTGCCGAACTTGCCGAGGAACTGGTTGCAAACGGACATAAAGCACTTGTATTCAGTCAGTTCGTCGACTTTCTTCAGGTTCTGCGCGAACAACTCGACAATTCCCGGATCCGCTATCAATACCTCGACGGCGCGACACCAGCCGGCGAACGCAGCCGCCGGGTCGCCGCCTTCCAGGCCGGTGAAGGCGAGCTATTCCTGATCAGCCTGAAGGCCGGCGGTTTCGGGCTCAACCTGACCGCTGCCGATTACGTGGTGATCACCGATCCGTGGTGGAACCCGGCCACCGAAGACCAGGCCATGGGTCGAGCGCACCGCATCGGACAATTGCGCCCGGTAACCGTCTATCGCCTGGTCACCAGGGGCAGCGTCGAGGAACGTATTGTCGAACTGCACCACGAGAAGCGCGCGCTGGCCGAGAGCATCCTCGCCGAGGGAGAGGCCAGCGCCCTGCCCTCGACCGACGATCTGATTGCGCTGATCCGCGGAGAGTAGTACCCGGCCGGCAGTACTGCGCTGGACGGCCAGAAACGCTTCTCATGCCGCCGGCCGCAGCGCTCGCGGCATGCAGATTGCCGCGCGCCTTGACCGGTGCGCCCGATCTTTCTATCCTGTCGGGGTACGCTCGGCCGGCAAGCCGATCCCGAGCCCGCTCACTGCACCAACGATACTGACACCATTATCAAGAGGGGATGAATCATGGCTGAAGAAACCACCACAAGCACGACCAAAAAGAAACCCGCTGCCAGGAAGACGGCGAGCACGACCATAGCAGCCGCTGCGGCCACCAAGCCTTCTGCAGCCAAAGCGCCTGCCGCGGCGAAAGCGACGCCAGCTGCTGCTGCCAAGAAAACAGCGGTGAAGAAAGCTGCCGCGCCGGCGGCGGCCGCATCAACAGCAGAGAAGCCCAGTCCCGAAGAGCGTTACGGCAGGGTTCAGGCGACCGCCTACTTCATCGCCGAAAGGGATGGTTTCCAGGGGGCTGCCACAGAATACTGGGTGCAGGCTGAACGCGAGGTCGCCATTCAGCTCGGGGAGGCGTAGGCGTACGGAATCACGGGCACCGCGCCGCGGAGTGCCTGCCACTGACGAGGGCTTGATCGAATGCGCAAGCGAGTAATTACTGATTCCCCGCAAGCCACCCCGCCGGCGAGTGGGGACTGGCTCAAGCTCGACGAGGTGGCGGAGGTGGAAATCAGCTCGGAGGACGCTACTCACCCCATCGAGTCGGCGCTGGTACCTGGAGAAGGCGCCGGCTGGCGCGCTGCGGTTCCCGGCAAGCAGACCATCCGCCTTCTTTTTTCGCGGCCGCAGACGCTACGCAGGATCTGGCTGTCCTTCGTCGAGAACTCGGCGCAGCGTACCCAGGAGTATGTCCTGCGCTGCTCCAGCGATGGCGGGCAGTCGTTTCGGGAGATCGTCAGGCAGCAGTGGAACTTCAGCCCTGGAGGAGCAAACAGTGAAACCGAAGACCATCAGGTCGAGCTCGCGGGGGTGAACGTGCTCGAATTGATCATTACACCGGATATCGGTAACGGTGGCGCCTTCGCTTGCCTGGCACAGCTTCGCGTCGCGTGAAGCGCGCCTGACCGATACGGAGAGCCGTCCGGCCGGCTGCGCGGTCGCGCAACAGCCGGTGGTCGCTTGCTTCACGGCGCCCTGGAACGTACGTTGTTCCGGAACACTCTTGCCGGCACAGGCCGCCAGGCGACTGCAACATGCACGCGCGCGAACGCCGCCAGGCTCGCCGGCTTGCTACAATGGCGGATTGTTCCTGCCGCAGGCTGCCAAAAATGAAACGCAACCGCTTCTCCTCCCGCAAGCGAATTTCTGCCGACGCCACTGAACTGGGTCGCTTGGCTATCGGCCTCGCCGAGTCCGGCAGCAAGCTCGAGGACATGTTCTGGCAGAAGCGGCTGGCCGAGCTCGTCGACCGTCTGTTTCACGATGGCGCCGAAGACGACCTGAACGCCTCGCTGGACCGCCTGTTCGATACGCACGCAATGGCCCATGACGACCTCGCCGATATCGTCGAGTCGCAGGCCGAATCCTGCGTCATGTCCGAGCAAGGCCAGGACTTCGACATCCTGCTGATTGCCGTTCCGGTGCTCGGATGGTCGCGCTTCTCGATCCCGGCGGCGCCGATCCCCAGAAATACCCTGCAAACCCTGAAAGTCCATCTCGGCGCACATGTCGTGGCGGCAGACGCACGCCTGGCGCTTGCCGATTACCTGTACAGCCCGGATCAGTTGCCGCACAGTTTTGTGGAAACCTGGCAAATGCTGCAGAAACTCGGTGCGGCGGCACTCACCGGCAGCGACTTGAGTGTCGACGCAACGAGCATGCCGGAAACCAACCGCTTTCTCTCCGACACCCGCTACCTGGTCGGCGCTCTGGCCGTGGCAAGGGGCAGGCCGCTTTTCCGCTGGAACGAAGAAGACAGGAGCACACGTGAGACAGCGCTCAAGGAATGGCTGCGGCAGGGCGGCCCCTGCTTCGAGCCCCTGCTCACGGGTTGCGCCTATCAACCACTGCTGGCCGATGCCTATCACGCGGCCTGCCGCGCCGCCGACAGCGCCTCTCGCCCATACTCCCTGAACGCCTCGGTTGCTTTTCTGCAAGCGACGCTCGGCCCTGCGGGCGACGATTTGCGCGCCATCGTTGGCGGCTTCCACGACAAGCGGCTGGAGGAGTTCCGCATCGGCTTCGGCCCGCGCGACGATGACGTCATCTACCACGGCGTCGTCTGGCCGCTGCTCGGCATCGAAGACGAAACGACCGACGTCGCCGGCGAGATCGAAAGCGTGCTGCGCAAGTCCGGCGTCAAGGAAGTGATCGTGCTCGATCAGCAGTTTCCCTATGAGTTCTGCGACGACTGCGGCGCGCCACTGTACCCCAATGTCGAAGGCGAGACGGTCCATGCCGAGATGCCCGAACAGGACGACACGCCTTCGCAGACACTGCACTGAGCGGCGCAGCCACCAGCCATGAGCAACAAGGACCTTCTCGAGCGCAGCCTGGCCGCCGTCTGGCACCCGTGCACCCAGATGAAGCAGCATGCACGCGGCAAGCAGGCCCTGCCGATGATTCCCATCGCCAGCGGCAAGGGCGTCTGGCTGCACGACTTCGATGGCCGTCGCTACCTTGACGGGATCAGCTCGTGGTGGGTCAATCTGTTCGGTCACTGCAACCCGCGCATCAACGCCGCACTGCGAGACCAGCTCGAGCAACTCGAGCACGTGATCCTCGCCGGCTGCACGCACCGGCCGGTGATCGAGCTGTCAGAACGCCTGTCTACCCTTACCCTGGGCCAGCTCGGCCATTGTTTCTATGCTTCCGACGGCGCGTCGGCGACGGAAATTGCGCTCAAGATGTCGTTTCATGCGTGGCGCAACCAGGGTCGCAGGGAGAAACAGGAATTCCTCTGCCTGAGCGGCAGTTATCACGGCGAGACCGTTGGCGCGCTGGCAGTGACCGATGTCGCCTTGTTCAAGGACGCCTATGCGCCACTGATTCGCCCGGCCACAACCGTGGCCACACCCGACGCTCGCCTGGCGAAAGACGGGGAAACGGCAGCGGACGTCGCCCGGCGAGCAGCCGCCGCCCTCGAATGCCAGCTCGATGAACACCACCTGCACATCGCGGCCCTGATCGTCGAGCCGCTGATTCAGTGCGCCAGCGGCATGGCGATGTACGATCCGGAATACCTGCGCCTGGCCCGTAGCCTGTGCGACCGCTATGAGGTGCATCTGATCTGCGACGAGATAGCCGTGGGATGTGGCCGTACCGGCACGTTCTTCGCGCATGAGCAGGCGGGCATCCGGCCGGATTTCCTGTGCCTGTCGAAAGGCATCTCCGGCGGCTACCTGCCGCTGTCGATGGTACTCACCACGGACAGTGTCTATGCCGCCTTCTACGACGACAGCGTCAGCCGGGGCTTTCTGCACTCGCACTCGTACACGGGCAACGCACTGGCCTGCCGAGCTGCCCTGGCGACGCTCGACATCTTCGCCGAAGATCAGGTTATCGACGCCAACAGGGGGCTCGCCGAGCATCTCGGCAGCTGCCTGCAGCCTCTCGCCGACCACCCGCAGGTTCGTCACCTTCGCCGGCGCGGAATGGTTGCCGCCTTCGACGTGCTCAGTGATGACCCCCGCTTTTCCGAACGTTTCTACCGACAGGCACTGGCCAACGGAATTCTGCTGCGGCCGATCGGCAATACGGTCTATTTCATGCCGCCGTACGTGATCAGCCGCGATGAATGCGAGTTTCTCGCCACGCGCGCCATTGCGGCTCTCGACAGCGCGCTTCGCGAATGATCTGGGAAGAACTGCAAAGCGAACTCGATGCCCTGCAACGTGATGGCCTCAGACGCAACCGCCGTACGCTGAGCCTTCCCTGCGGTCCGCAGGCGCGTGTGGACGGACGCCCGCTGATCAGTTTCTGCAGCAACGATTATCTGGGGCTGGCGAACGACCCCGCGCTTATTGAAGCCGCCTGCGCTGGCGCCAGAGCGTGGGGCGTTGGCAGCGGTGCGTCACATCTGGTCAGCGGCCACCTGGCGCCGCACGCGGCACTTGAACAGAAGCTCGCCGACTTCACGGGCTTTGCCCGCGCCCTGCTCTTCTCCACCGGCTACATGGCCAATCTTGGAATCGTTCCGGCACTGGTCGGACGCCGGGACGCGGTTTTTGCCGACCGCCTCAACCACGCGTCCCTGATCGACGCCGTGCAACTTTCGCGCGCCGACAGCCAGCGCTACCCGCACGGCGATCTGGCGGCGCTCGAGCGCATGCTCGCGGACAGCCGGGCACGCCGAAAACTGATCCTCAGCGATGCCGTGTTCAGCATGGACGGCGATCTGGCGCCCTTGCCCGGATTGCTCGAACTCGCCGAACGCTTCGATGCCTGGCTGGTGATCGACGACGCACACGGATTCGGAGTGCTCGGCGCGCAGGGCCGGGGCAGCATTGCGCACTTCCAACTGCCGGCGGCCAGACGTCTGCTCTACATGGGCACGCTCGGCAAGGCGGCAGGTGCTGCCGGCGCTTTCGTCGCTGGCGACACGACGGTCATCGACTGGCTCGAACAGCGTGCCCGCAGCTATATCTTCACGACCGCCGCCAGCCCGGTCATCGCCTGTGCACTGGCCGCCAGTCTGGACGCGATCGCTGCCGGCGACGCCCGCCGCACTCGCCTGTGGCAACTCACGGCGCAGCTGCGCAACGGCCTGGCCGGTACCCGCTGGCGCCTGCTGCCGTCGCCGACCGCAATCCAGCCGGTGATCATCGGCGACAACCACGAGACACTGCGCGTCGCCAGCGCACTTTACGAACGCGGCCTGTGGGTACCGGCGATCAGGCCGCCGACGGTGGCCAAGGGGAGCGCGCGCCTGCGCGTGTCACTGACTGCAAGCCACGACCAGGCACAGGTAGCACGACTGGTCGACGTGCTGCGAGAACTGGCTTGACGTCGTCCGTCGGCAGCGGCCCGGATCTGGCCTTGATCCACGGCTGGGGTTTGGGCAGCTGGGTCTGGCTGTCCCTGCTGAAACCCTTGTCGCGAAACATCCGGGTGCATCTGGTAGACCTCCCCGGCTACGGCCGGGCGCCTGCCGACGCTGCCGATCTCGGCACCACGGCGCAGGCGCTGCTCGCCGCACTGCCCGACCGGGTCACCCTGTGTGGCTGGTCGCTCGGCGGCACCCTGGCGATGCGCGCTGCCTCGCTGGCACCGGAGCGGATTGCCGGGCTGGTGCTGGTTGGCGCCACGCCCTGCTTCACGCAGCGCAACGACTGGCAAGCGGGCCAAACGCCGGAACTGCTCGATCGCTTTTCGGCCAGCGTCAAGGCACAACCGGAACAGGCGCTGCAGCGCTTCGTCACGCAGCTCAGCCAGGGCGACGCCGGCGCGCGAGCGATTACCCGCAGCCTCCTCTCCGGCCTGCGCGAGGCCGAGCTGCCCGATACCAAAGCACTGCAGCACGGCCTGAGCTGGCTGCGCGAGGTCGATTTGCGTCCGCTCGCGTCCGCAATAACAAATCGCAGCCTGCTCGTCCACGGCGAAAACGACGCGCTGAATCCATTGCCTGCAGCCCGGTGGCTGTCCGGACACCTGCCTGACAGCCACCTCGAAGTCTTTGCGGGCGTCGGACACGTCCCTTTCCTGGCCAACCCGGACCGCTTTGTCCGCCTGCTGGACGACTTCTGCCATGCCTCTCCTGCTCCCGCCTAAGCCACGCGTTCGCGAGTCCTTTGAACGCGCAGCAGCCTCGTACGACGATGCGGCCGTCTTGCAGCGCCAGGTCTGCGAACGTCTGCTGGCGAATTTCCTGCCCGATCTCGAACCCGGCGAGATCATCGACGCCGGCTGTGGCACCGGCTATGGTTGCCGCCTGCTGCGGGCACGCTGGCCGAGCGTGCACCTCACGGCAGTCGACTTCGCGACGACGATGCTTGCCGTGGCGCGCAATGACGCCGATGCCTGCCTGGTCGCCGACATCGAAGCACTGCCCTGCATTTCCGGGGGCTTCTCCGCCTGGTGGTCAAACCTGACAGTACAATGGTGTGATACGGACCAGGTGCTCGCCGAAGCGCGCCGCGTCCTGCGGCCCGGCGGCCACCTGGCGCTGAGCACGCTCGGCCCCGAGACCTTCCGCGAACTCGGCGAGGCCTTCAACGGTATCGACCGCCACCGCCACACGCTGAGCTTCAGCGAACCGGCCGCAGTCGCCGACGCCCTGGCGCATGCCGGCTTTACCGACATCAGGCTGCACCGCCAGGTGATCGAACTGCACTACCCGGATCTCAAGACGCTGTTGCGCGCAATCAAGGAGATAGGCGCCAACTCGGTCGGTGAAGGCGCGCGTGCCGGCCTGCTCGGTCGTGGCGCCTGGCAGCGCGTGCAGGCCGCCTACGAGCAGCACCGCACGCCTGCGGGCCTGCCGGCGCGTTACGACGTCATCCTTGCCTATGCCAGAAAATGAGAGACAACATGCCGCCGCCGCTCAAGCCCGCCTGGTTCATCACCGGCACCGACACTGAAATCGGCAAGACCTTCGTTGCCTGTACGCTGCTGCATGCGCTGCGTAGTGCCGGGCTGCAAGCGGTGGCGATGAAGCCGGTGGCAGCCGGTTTCGACGAGCGGGGACGCAACGACGACGTCGAGCGTTTGCTTGCCGCCTCGTCGATCAAGGCGCCGCGAGCGATGGTCAATCCCTATGGTTTCCGGGCCGCGATCGCGCCACATATCGCCGCAGAGGAGGAAGGCCGGCGCATCGAGCTGCCGCACATCCTTGCCTGCTTTGCAGAACTGCAAGCCGTCGCCGACGTTGTACTCGTCGAGGGCGTCGGCGGCTTCTGCGTGCCGTTGGGCATTTCCCACGATACCGCCGACCTGGCGCTGGCGCTGAATCTGCCGCTGATCCTGGTCGTCGGCATGCGCCTTGGCTGCATCAATCACGCGCTGCTCACCCAGGAGGCGATCACCGCCCGTGGTCTGGCTCTCGCCGGCTGGGTGGCGAACCGCATCGATCCGGCGATGGCGCGCTTCGCCGAGAACCTGGCGACCCTGCAAGGACGCATGACCGCACCTTTGCTCGGCGTCGTCGAGAACGGCACAACGCCGGAAAAAGCCGCACTGACGCTGCAGCCGCCCGCTCGGCGCAGCTGAAGCGCGCGACGCCTCGAAGAAGGGACGACCAAAAAAAATGCCCGACCGCAGAACGGTCGGGCTTGTCGCTCGATGGAGCGCTACGACAGCAAGCGCTCAGGCGCGTTCGAAAATCACCGCGATACCCTGACCGCCACCAATGCACATGGTGACCAGCGCGTACTTGCCGCCAGTACGCTGCAGTTCGTAGATGGCCTTGGTGGCGATGAAAGCACCCGAGCAGCCGACCGGATGGCCAAGTGCAATGGCGCCGCCATTCGGGTTGGTCTTCACCGGATCGAGCCCGAGCGCCTTGTTGACCGCAATGGCCTGCGCGGCAAAGGCTTCGTTGGACTCGATGACGTCCATCTGATCAAGCGTCAGGCCGGCCTTCTTGAGTACCAGCTTGCTGGCCGGGATCGGGCCTTCACCCATGATTTCGTTCGGCACGCCGGCGACGGCGTAGGCAACCAGGCGCGCAATCGGCTTCTGGCCGGCCGCAGCAGCGACATCGGCAGCGGCCAGCACCATGAATGCGGCACCGTCATTGATGCCTGAAGCGTTGCCGGCAGTCACCGTCCCGTCCTTGATGAAAGCCGGCTTCATCTTGGCCAATGTTTCCATCGTCGTCGACGCCTTGACGTGCTCGTCGGTGTCAAAGGTCACCTCGCCCTTGCGGGTTTTCATCACGATCGGCACTATCTGCGACTTGAAGCGACCTTCGGCAATGGCCGCGGCGGCACGGCGCTGCGACTCGACCGCCAGCGCATCCTGCTCTTCACGGCTGATCTCCCACTTCTTGGCGAGGTTCTCGGCGGTGACGCCCATGTGACCCACGCCGAAGGGATCATTGAGCGTCGCGACCATCATGTCGATGGCTTTGGCGTCGCCCATGCGTGCCCCGGAACGCATGGCCGTCAGCATGTAGGCACCGCGTGACATGACCTCGACACCACCGCCAACGCCGTAGTCCGAGTCACCGAGCAGGATGTTCTGGGCGGTACTCACGATGCCCTGCAGACCCGAAGCGCACAGGCGGTTGACCGCCATTGCCACCGAGTCCATCGGCAGACCGGCCTGGATGGACGCCACGCGAGCGACGTAGGCAAAGCGCGAATCGGTCGGAATACAGTTGCCGACGGTGACGTAATTGATTTGCTGCGGGTCGACGCCCGAGCGGGCGATCGACTCCTTCATCACCATGCCAGCCAGTTCATGTGGCTCCATATTCGCCAGGGAACCACCAAAGGTGCCAATGGCTGAACGGGCTGCGCTTAGTACAACGACTTCTCTGCTCATGAAGAAACTCCTGTAAATAATCGATCAACCGCCTACCGGATTGGCAAGCCCAAACTAGAACAACAACAGCCACGGTAGCACACCCGGGTGCTGCTCAACTACGCCCGTCGACGGTACAGTGCCGGCTCCAGACTGCCCACAAGGGCAAGACCGAAAACCGTGACCCGCAGGGGTAGCCGCGCAATGATAGCAAAGCTTCGCCATTCAAGGCCTCCGGACTGTCCTATTTCTGCGTTCTGGCGCGCGCCGCGCGGGTCGGCAAGGCTGGCACTGGCTGGAGAGAAGGGCCGCCCCGGATGCGCATCGCAGCGGCAATCAAGTCAGGTCGTAGTTGGAAAAGGCGGTGATCCGATACCGACAAGCGCATGCGTCGGCGCCATTTCTCGCATGCCTGACGCCAGTGGAATCTCCGTATAATGGCGTCTGAACCAGTGAAACCCGGTTGCCACCCGGAGCCCGGGAACGTCCACGAGCCAGGCCAGGATTTCCCGCCGGCGGCCTATCCGTGCCGAGCCGGCTTGCGAGCAGACCGGAGCAGCGGAACAGCGGTTTATCGGCAGGCCGACGCCAGGAGAGCGCGCACGGTTGCGCCAGCAACAGGATGGCAAACGGCGGGGTCATCCGCAAGTCCTTCCCGAGCAGCAGCGCGTACTCCATGGAGCCCCGAGGCTCGGCTCAGTGGCCAACCGAGGCGCAAACCGCGCTTGAATGGGGGCTTGCAGAAGCGCGCCCCTTCACGCAATATTGCTCTGGCGCTTCTAGAAGGCTTTCCAGGATGGAACTATCGTCTGTATTCAGCAAGACAGCGAAGGGCCTCGATGAGATCTCGACGCGCGCACATCGCCTGCCATCACGCGTGCGCGCGCTGCTGATCATGATCGACGGCCGCCGCACGGGACATCAGCTGTTGGCACTCAGCACCTCGGCTGCAGAGGGGAAGCGGCATCTTGCCGACCTGCTCAATGGCGGCTTCATTCAGCAGCAGTCTGCGCTCGCGGTGGCCAGCGTCGCCCCGGCACTGCCGGACGAGGACATCAGCCTGGCCAAGAACTACGTCATTCGCTCCTTGCACGAGTTGGTGGGTTCCGATGCGCTCGCACTGGCTGCGGAAATCGAAAAAGCGGTCACACCCGACGAGCTCCGGCAGCATTTCGGCCAACTTCGTGCGGCACTCAGCGCCGCCCGCGACCAGAAGAAGGCTGCGCAGTTTCTCGAGAAGGTCGCGCTGGTTCTCGACTAGCGGTCATGGCATGTCGAGATTCCCGAGATCATGGGAGTCATGACCGCCCCCTCTTTTCGGACCCTTTTCCCGGGCGCGGGAGAGGCATTTCGTGAGTCGCTTGCGCGACCATCAAATCAGCGCGCTGCCATCTCGAGTGCTCGGTACAGGGACATGATGATTCCTGCGGTAGCACCCCAGATAAAGTAGTCGCCGTAGGGCATGGCATGGTAGTGACGCAATTTGCCAAGGTAATGCAGCGAGTGCCGCTGGTGGTTGGCCGGATCCATGAGGAACGCGAGCGGCACCTCGAAGGCCTCGGCCACCTCGAATTCATCGAGCTGCAAGGCGAAAGGCGGCTTCACCAGCGCAACGACCGGGGTGACGCGAAAGCCTGTCGACGTGCGGTATTCCGGCAGATAGCCGATGATTTCCACATGCTCTGGCGACAAACCGATCTCTTCGACCGTCTCGCGGAGGGCGGTGGCAGCCGGCGAAGGGTCGGCCGCTTCGCAACGCCCGCCCGGAAAACTGACCTGGCCGGGATGATCTTTCAGGTGTGTCGTGCGCTGCGTCAGCAATACGGTCGGCTCGTCGTCACGCTGAACGATAGGAAAGAGGACCGCAGCGGGCATCAGTTCCTCGTCGCCGACGCCGTCTTCGAGGACACAGGGGGCACGCGACGGCGTTGCGAACAGGGCCTGCCGCAAGCGGTCGAGATCGACCGCGCTGCGGCTGACCGACGCCGGCGCGGCGCCTGATGATGCCTCAATGGGCGACAACACACTCGCCTTCCTCGCCTTCGATCTCTGCACGCACAGCCGCGAGCGCGTCGGACAAGGTCTCTTCCGACAAGGCATTCAGCGTGCTGGCCACCAGCTCGGCGGACTTGACTGCAGCCGGCGGCAACACGCGGCTGTCCAGAGAAGCGACCAGAGCGGCGGCAGCACCAACCACCTGCAGCAAGGTCTGCCGCTCGCCCATCAGGATATCGAGTTCCCGGCCCAACATTGTTGCTTTTTCGCTGCGCTGACGCATTATCGATTCCTCCTAGTAGCGCTTTCTGAGGGTCATCTGCTGACCATCGCGCTGCATTTCCAAACGGTTCAAGAAAGTCATGCCCAGCAACACGAATGGCATGTCCTGTTGATGCACCAGAGCATCAATACCATGCAAGACAATTTCGCCGACACGTACCGTATCAAGCCGGACCCGCGATACCGGCGCCTGACCATTTGCCGTGTTCACCGTCCCGCGCTGCCCCTTGCTGGCGTCAATGCCGATCCGCCGTGCGTCGCTGGCACCCAGCGAGATCATCGTGGCACCGGTATCGACCAGAAAGCGCACCGTCGTTCCGTTGATGTTTCCGGTGGTGATGAAATGACCGCTGCCGTCGGCAGTCAGGACCGCTATGCCAGAGCTCTGCGCAGACGGGCGCGAGACGACGTTCTGGCCAACCCGCAGGATACGCTTCTTTCCCTCGCTCTCGATGGTGGCCGTTTCGCTGTCGACGGCCAGCACCCTGACGCCTTCGGCAGTTCTTGCGCCAACGGCCACGGTCCGCGGAGCGCCACCGTCGATGGTCAACAGCGCCTTTCCGGGAAAGACACCGGCCAAGCCGACATCCACCCCGTGTACGGCCGTGCACATCACCGCAAGGCACAAGGTGACGGCCTGCCTTCCTCCATGTCCGCCAGCAACACCTTCCTTCAAGCAGCGCATGCTCGGTCAGCCCCTTCCGTCCTAAACACCATTTGGCCATCGAATGACCAGACGAGCCAGGCATTTTTCCACATTCGCTCGGCGGCACCTGCAGCCGGCGGCTGTCGTCCAAGCGCCTGGTCGAACAACTCCAATCAGCGATAGACGAGGACCGGAATGGTCGAGTGTGTGAGAACCTTGTGCGTCTCGCTGCCAAGCAACAGGGCGCTGATTCCACGGCGACCATGCGAAGCCATGAAGATCAGGTCGCAGCCCGATTGCGTTGCCGCATCGATGATCGCCTGGTAGGGAATGTCGCTGGTCAGCGAGAGTCTCTCGACCGCGACGCCAGCGGCTTGACACAGCTCGACCACGAAGTCGAGAACCTGTTGCGCCTGCTGCTCGGCAAGTTCTGCGAACTTCTCCGGTGTCGTCGGATCGATGAGCGCCCCTTCCCCGTAATAGCTGACCGGGTATTCCGGCTTGGCGAAAAAGGCGGTAATTCGCGCCCCGGCTTCCCTGGCGAAGGAAACCGCGCGCCGGGCCGATTCTTTTGAAAGATCTGATCCGTCAACAGGAACAAGGATGTGCTTGAACATGGCGTTGTCTCCAGAATTTGGTCAATTGACAATCGACTATAGGCAGGAAAGGTCACACCAATCTTGACCGAAGTCAAACTATCAGCCGAGTTCGAGGCCGAATCAAGGTCCGGGCATGGTCAAGCTTTCGTCCGCGAAGACGGCACGCGCAACGGCAGTCCGTCAGCACCAGCGAGAAACAGTATCGCCAGCAGCGAACTTTCCCCCCCTGTCGCCGACTAACAGCGGGCGGAAACGCCAGCCGGCAGAACCGAGGGTCGCGGTGCATGGCCTTCACAGGAATTGTTTGATATCGATCAACGCTGGCATTGCTGCCGCCGCAGACAATGGCGCTAGGAATTTTTCGAGGTGGCCCATGCACGAGATCAAGGACTTCATGACCAGCGATCATCGCTCTTGCGACGACCTTCTGGCGATGGCCGAGCAGGCCGTGGCGGCGTCGGCGTGGAAAGTGGCAGAGAACGAATTCCTTCGTTTTCAAGCTGCCCTTCTCGCTCACTTCGAGGCCGAAGAGTCCGTTCTCTTCCCGCTGTTCGAAAAACGCACCGGCATCTTCCGGGGACCGACACAGGTCATGCGCGGCGAGCATGTGCAAATGCGACAGTTGCTCGCTGCAGCCGAAGCAGCTTTGGCCGAACGCGACGCGGACGACTACGCGGGCAGCACCGAGACGCTGCTGATCATGATGCAACAGCACAACGTCAAGGAAGAGAGCGTGCTGTATCCGATGTGCGACCAACAGCTGGCCGATCAGCTGGAGGTACTGCTGCCGGCGCTGCAAACGCATATCTCCGGCAACGAGAAGGCGCCGGCATGACCCGACACAGCGCCGATGTCGTTCTCGATGCGCGTGACCTCGAGCCACCAGAGCCGATGGTGCGCACCATGGAAGCGCTTGAGAAGCTGGCGGCGTCGGAGAAATTGCTGGTACTGCTGCCACGTGAGCCCTACCCGCTGTACAGAGCTCTCGAGCTCAACGGTTTCACCTGGAAGAGCGAGCGACGGGCTGACGGCACCGTGGAAGTCCTGATCCAACACCAAGCGCAGTAATGCAGGCGCTGCTGTCCTTCGATCAGGCCCCACCGCTTGCCGCCCCCCTCCGTTTCTTCCTGACCGCACCACTGTTTGCCATCCTCGCAGCCCTGCTCCTGCTGTGGAGTGGCCCCGATCTGTTCGCTTCGCGCTGGACGGGTTCAGCGCTTGCGGTGACGCACTTGATAACCGTAGGTTTCATGCTGCAGGTGATGCTCGGCGCAATGTTCCAGATCCTTCCGGTGGTGGCCGGCGCGAACATCTCGCGACCGCAACTTGTAGCGCCCCTGGTTCACGCGGCGATTGCCCTTGGCGCGATGCTGCTGGCCGCCGGTTTTCTGAGCTACCAGGCGCTCGCCTTCAGGCTGGCCGCACTCTTTATCGGCGGCGGTGTGGGGCTGTTTGTCATTGCCGCAGGGCACGCCCTGTACGGCGTGCCGTCGACCAACGCGACAATTCTCGGCCTGAAATTGTCGTTGGTCGGTTTGAGTGTGACGGTCGGCCTCGGTACGCTGCTGGCCGTCGCCCTCGACGGCTCCTCGACGCTGCCCCTCATGCAGCTGACCTCCATCCATCTCGGCTGGGGCTTTGTCGGCTGGAGCGTCGTTCTGCTGGCTGCTGTCGCGTTCGTGGTGGTGCCGATGTTCCAGATGACCCCGGCCTACCCTGAATGGTTTGCGGGGCGCTTTTCGTGGTCGGCATTCGCGCTGCTGCTCCTCTGGAGTTTCGCCGACGGCGCTGGCTGGCACTGGCCTGCCATCTTCCTGGTCAGCGCAACCGTGCTGACAGTCGCAGCTTTCGCCGTGCTGACCCTGCAGTTGCAGACCCGCAGCAAGCGTGCCCGCGTCGACGCCACGCAGCGCTACTGGCGAGTGGCGATGCTGAGCACACTCGCCGCCTGCTGTCTCTGGTTCGCAGCAAGCGCCTGGCCGCTGCTGGCAGAGCGGCGCGAGTGGCCTCTGCTTTGCGGCGTGCTGGTGCTGTTCGGCGGCTTCATGTCTGTGACGATCGGCATGCTCTACAAGATCGTCCCCTTCCTGGTCTGGTCACACCTGCAGAATTTCGGGCGCGGGCGAGTGATGGCGCCGAACATGAACAAGGTGATTGCCGGGCAGCAGGTGGACGGACAGATGCATGCGCACTGCATCGCTCTTGCGCTGCTACTGGCGGCAGTGCTTTGGCCGTCGTGGTTTTCCTACCCTGCGGGCCTGGCGCTGCTGGTCGCCAACGCCTGGCTGTTGCGCAATCTGCTGCGAGCCGTTGCCTTCTACCGCCAGCACCGGCTGCAGATCGAAACCCTGACTTCCGCCACGGCCAGCCAGCCGTGAGCGACGTGCGACTGTCGCCGTCTGCTGCCGGCCACTGCCGCACCCGTTCGCCAGGGCCGGCAAGCAGGCAACGGCGCCGCACCGCCGCCATCCATGCCGCCTCGATGTCGTCGCAGAAATGAGGCAGCGATGACTTACCTGATCCTGAAATACCTGCATGTCAGCTGCGTCATACTCAGCGGCAGCGGCTTCTTCCTGCGCGGGCTGTGGATGCTCGACAATTCGCCGCGCCTGCAACAGCCGCTGGTCCGCGTCGTGCCGCACATCGTGGACACCGTCCTGCTGGCCAGCGCCGTCGCGATGGTCGTGATCAGCGCTCAGTATCCATTCGTCGTCGGCTGGCTGACGGCGAAACTGATCGGCCTGCTGATTTACATCGGGTGTGGGTCCATGGCCCTGAAGCGCGGGCGCAGCCTGAGGCAGCGCAGGTTCTTCTTCTTCGCGGCACTGCTGGCGTTGGCCTACATCGTCTCGGTCGCTTGGACGCGCAACCCGCTCGGGCCCCTGACATGGATTGGTTGAACGGCATGCCAGGACAGAGAACTCCCGACCAGGCGTCAAGCGCGCTGATGGGACATCAGTTTCTTCAGGCCCGCGGTGTTGAGAATGCGGATCTTTCTCTGATGAACGGAAAGCAGTCCTTCATCCTGAAAACGCGAGAAGGCGCGACTGACCGTTTCCAGTTTGAGGCCGAGATAGCTGCCGATTTCGTCCCGCGACATGCGCAGGTTGAACTCGGCCGGCGAGTAGCCGCGCGCCTTGAAGCGCTGCGAAAGATTGAGCAGGAAAGCCGCCAGGCGTTCCTCGGCGCGCATCGTGCCAAGCAGCATCATTACGCCGTGATCACGAACGATCTCTCGACTCATCACCTGGTGGAAGTGATGCTGCAGGGTATGAATCTGCCGCGACAGGCCCTCTAGGTGCGAGAAGGGAATGGCGCACACTTCGCTGTCCTCGAGGGCAATGGCGTTGCAGGTATGAATTTCGCTGCTGATTCCGTCGAGGCCGAGCAACTCTCCGGTCATCTGGAAGCCCGTGACCTGATCGCGGCCGTCCTCGATCAGTACGTCAGTCTTGAAGAAACCGCTACGAACCGCGTAGATGGACTCGAAGCCCTGACCCGCACGGTACAGGTAATCACCACGCTTGAGGCGTCTGCGCGTCGAGACCAGTTCGTCGACCTTCCTCAGATCGTCGGCATCAAGGCCGATGGGAAGACAGAGCTCGCGCAGGTTACAGTTCGAACAAGCCGTCTTGACCACCTCAAATGCGAGGCTCGTCGTCGCATCCTTCGTCGACATCGGCATCCTTTTCACTAGACCCGGCGTTTGATCCACGTCAACCCGCTTGCTTCAGGGCAATCCGATAATGCACGCAATCAACAATGTAGTGGAAACATGAACGCTGTCGCCGAAAACCTTGTCTTCGACCCCCAGATCATTCGTCGTTTCGACATCAACGGCCCCCGCTACACGTCATACCCGACAGCGGATCGTTTCGTTGAAGCCTTCGGCGCGGACGCGTACGAACTCTGGCTCGGGAAGCGCAATATTGGTGCCGTCAGCCGGCAGTTGTCATTGTACTTCCACATTCCCTTCTGCAACACCATCTGCTACTACTGCGCCTGCAACAAGATCATTACCAAGGATCATGGTCGTTCAGCCAAGTACCTGAAGTATCTGGCGCGCGAACTGGCGCTGCAGAGCAGCCATCTCGAAGGCGGCGATCACGAAGTGGCGCAACTGCACTGGGGTGGTGGTACGCCGACCTTCCTCTCGCACGATGAGATGCGGCAATTGATGGCGGCGACCCGCCAACACTTCGAACTCATCGAAGGCGGCGAATACTCGATCGAAGTCGACCCACGCAAGGTCAATGCGGCGACCGTCGAGTTGCTCGCGGAACTGGGCTTCAACCGCATGAGCGTTGGCGTCCAGGATTTCGACCCTGCGGTGCAACAGGCCGTGAATCGCATCCAGAGCGAGGACGAGACCCGGGCAGTAATGGGCGCAGCCCGCGCCAGCGGCTTCAAGTCGATCAGTGTCGACCTGATCTACGGCTTGCCGAAACAGACGCTTATCGGCTTCGGCCGCACCCTGGACCGTGTCATTGCCGCCAGCCCCGATCGCGTGTCGATCTACAATTACGCGCATCTGCCCAGCCTGTTCAAGCCACAGCGACGCATCCTCGACGCGGACATGCCGAGTGCCGATGCACGCCTGCAGCTTCTTTCCCTGGCCATCCGCCAGATGACCGAGGCCGGCTACGTCTATATCGGCATGGACCATTTCGCGAAACCTGACGATGAACTGGCGACCGCACAACGGCAGGGTCGCCTGCATCGCAACTTCCAGGGCTATTCGACGCATTCGGACTGTGACCTGCTCGCTTTCGGCATCTCGTCGATCGGCAAGGTCGGACCGACCTACAGTCAGAACGTGAAGACGCTCGACGAGTACTATGACCTCCTGGATAGCGGCACCCTGCCGGTCTATCGCGGTATCGAACTGAACGCCGACGACCTGCTGCGACGATCGATCATCCAGTCGCTGATGTGCCACTTCGAGCTGTCGATCGAGTCGATTGAAATTGCCCACCTGATCGAGTTCAGGAAGCACTTCGCGACCGAACTCGAAGACCTGCGCGAAATGGTCGATGCCGGCCTGGTTCGAATCGATGACCGCTGGATTACCGTTCTGCCGAAAGGACGGATGCTGGTGCGAGCGATTTCGATGGTCTTCGATCGCTATCTGCGCGCCGATCGGCAGCGTACCCGCTACTCCAAGGTGATCTGACGCCAACGCCGGCGGGCCGGCGAGGAAGAAGGAGTAGAATCCTTCCTTTTTTGGGCCCGGCGTTCGCGCTCTCCCCTGATGCCAGAATCGAGTTATCTCGCCCTCTTCCTGATCGGTCTGCTGGGTGGAACGCACTGCGTCGTCATGTGCGGTGGCATCGTCGGTGCATTGTCAATGGGCGGTCCCGCGCGCGCCTCGCTGCACCTCGCTTACAACGCCGGGCGAGTGGCCAGCTATGCGGCTGCCGGCGCCATCGCCGGTGCGCTCGGGGAGGCGAGCCTGGCCTTGTCGGGGCAGTTGCCGCTGCGCGGCGTCCTCTACCTGCTCGCCAACCTGATGCTGATTGCTCTCGGCCTGTACCTGATGGGCGTCACCCGAGCTCTGGCCTTTAGCGAACGTTTCGGCCAGAAGCTCTGGCGACACCTGCAACCGCTTAGCCGCCGTTTCCTGCCCGCACGAAGCATCGCGCAGGCTTTTCCACTCGGGCTGCTCTGGGGCTGGTTGCCGTGTGGCCTTGTTTACAGCGCCCTGGCCACGTCCTTGACCACGGGCTCGGCCATGCACGGTGCCGCCCTGATGCTCGCCTTCGGGGCCGGCACCTTGCCCAACCTCCTGCTTGCCGGTGTGCTTGCGAGTCGCCTGCAGAGCTACGCCCGCCATCCGACGCTGCGGCTGGCGTCCGGCTTTCTGATTCTCGGCTTCGGCGTCTGGGGACTGATTGGGGTGGCGCGCCTGCTTTCCCAGACATGGCCATACGCCAGTTGATACCCCCCTACGACCTGTTCTGGCCATCAAGATGAGCGACGAGACGAAAAAGCCACAGCGCCTCGACCTGCCAATCAGCGGCATGACCTGCGCGGCCTGTGCGACACGAATCGAGAAAGTCCTGAATCGACTGCCCGGCATCTCGGCCAGCGTCAACCTGGCCACTGAAAGCGCCCAGGTTGACCTTTCTGCCGGCGCCAGCACGCCACAGGAGGTCGTCGCGGCGATCGAGAAAGCCGGCTTCAGCGTGCCACAACGCACCACGGAGCTGGCCATCGAGGGCATGACCTGCGCCGCCTGCTCGACACGTCTTGAAAAGCTCCTCAACCGGCTACCGGGTGTCGAAGCGGTGGTCAATCTGGCCACCGAGCGGGCGACGGTTCGCCACCTTCCGGGGGTCATCGTTCCGGCTCTGCTGATCACCACCGTCGCGCGTGCAGGTTTTGTCGGACGCCTGACCGACGACCACTCACGGGCCCACGAAAAGGCAAGGAAGGTCGCCGCCGAAAGCGCCGAACTGCGTCGCTTCTGGATCGCCGCCGCGCTGACCCTGCCGCTCGCCGCGCAAATGCTGAGCATGTTTGGCGGCAGCTTGCAGCATCAGCAGGACCTGCTGCCGCGCTGGCTGCAACTGGGACTGGCGACACCAGTGCAGTTCTGGATCGGCTGGCGCTTCTACGATGGCTCGTGGAAGGCCCTGCGCGGCGGTGGGGCAAACATGGACGTACTGGTCGCGCTGGGCACCAGCATGGCCTACGGCTTCAGCTTCTTCGTGACGGTTTCCGGTGCCGCCGACCTGCACGTCTATTTCGAAGCATCGGCAGCGGTGATCACGCTCGTTCTGCTCGGAAAACTGCTCGAGGCACGCGCCAAGGCAAGGACCACCGACGCCATCGAGGCGCTCGTCCGCCTGCAGCCGAAAACCGCCCGCATCGAACGTGACGGGCAACTGCTCGAAGTCGATGCGGCCCTGCTGATTCCAGGCGATATCTTCATCGTGCGACCTGGGGAAAACCTGCCGGTCGATGGCGATGTCATCGACGGCTCATCGAACGTCGATGAAGCGATGCTCACCGGTGAGAGCATGCCGGTCGCCAAGCGAGCGGGAGATCGCGTGTTCGCGGCCACCGCCAACGGCGAGGGAATGCTGCGCTGTCGAGCCAGCGGCGTCGGCGAGCACACCCTGCTCGCGGGAATCATCCGCATGGTTGCCGAGGCACAGGGGTCCAAGGCGCCCGTGCAGCGCCTCGCCGACCGAATTTCGGCGATCTTCGTGCCCATCGTCTGCGCCCTCGCCCTGTGCACCCTGCTCGGCTGGTGGGTGTTTGCCGGCAACTTCAGCAGCGCCCTGGTCAATGCCGTGGCGGTGCTGGTGATTGCCTGTCCTTGCGCCCTCGGTCTGGCAACGCCGACAGCGATCATGGTTGCCACAGGACAGGGTGCCTCTGCCGGCATCCTGGTGAAGAACGCCGGGGCTCTGGAACGTGCCGAGAAAGTCTGCGTCGTGGCTGTCGACAAGACCGGCACGCTGACCAGCGGCGAACCGGTCGTCACCGATCTGCTGGCCCTGGCAACGTCCGCCAACGAAGCGCTGGCCCTGGCAGCCGCGCTGGAACAGGGATCCGAACATCCACTGGCCAAGGCGATCCTGCGGCATGCGCAGGCCAGGGACGTAGCCGTGCCGACGCTCGAGGAGTTCAGAGCCCTGCCCGGACGCGGTGTCGAGGGTCGGGTCGACGGGCGCCTGCTTCGCCTTGCTGCACCCGGCGGCTTGCCCGGCACGGCGCTGCCGCACGAGTCCATTGCCACCATGCAGCGTGCTGGCAAGACCGTCGTCGTTCTCAGCGAGGCTCGCCAGGGCGGCAGTGCTGGCGATGCGGGCATCGCGCTGGCACTGCTGGCAATCGCCGACCCGCTGCGCGCAACTTCGCGCACAGCGATCGCTCGGCTGAAGGCGATGGGTATCCGGGTGGTGATGCTCACCGGCGACCATGCGGCAACGGCCGCGGCGATTGCCGACGAAGCCGGCATAGACGATTTTCGTGCCGGCATACTCCCGGGCGAAAAAGCCAGTGCAGTCAATGCCCTGAAGACTGACGGCGCCGTCGTGGCCATGGTCGGCGATGGGATCAACGACGCGCCGGCACTGGCGGCTGCGGATGTCAGCTTTGCCATCGGTGCCGGATCCGACGCCGCGATCGAGGCGGCCGATGTGACGCTGGTCCGCGGCGACCTCAACGGGATTGCCGATGCTGTCCTTCTTTCGCGTGCCACGCTACGCAAAATCAGGCAGAATCTGTTTTCCGCGTTCATCTACAACGTGCTCGGGATACCACTGGCGGCACTGGGCATGCTCAATCCGGTGATTGCCGGGGCGGCGATGGCGATGAGTTCGGTCTCGGTGGTATCCAACTCCCTGCTCCTCAAGCGCTGGCGTCCCGGCGGTAGCTAGCATCTGCGACGGCGCGGCAGACTGACCAGCGGCTGACTGGAGCGAACGCCGCTGCCGATCGGCACCAGAAACGAATGATTGGGAAATCCGGATGGAAACGATTGCAATTGATGTTGTCGGGATGCACTGCCAGGCTTGTGTGAAGAGCGTCAGCACCGCCATCCAGGCCTTGCCCGGGGTTGGCCGGGTTGAGGTCGCCCTCGACAGCGGTAAAGCGACGATCAGCTATGACCCGAGCGTGGCAAACATTGCCCAGCTTCGTGGCGCCATCGAAGAGGCTGGCTTTGACGTCGGCTGAGATACCTCGTCGCTGGCCGCCGGCCAGCGAGCGACCGTAATACCCGCAATTTAGTCACCACCGGACTCCCATGGCCAAGAAGAAGTCAAGAACCGACGAGCTCGATGCTCCGGAAACCGGATTGGCGGAACCCGTCCGGCTCACTCAGTTTTCACATGGCGGCGGTTGCGGGTGCAAGATCGCTCCCGGTGTGCTCGAACAGATTCTCGGCAAGACGGCGCCAACCATCGTGCCAAAGCAGCTGCTGGTCGGCATCGAGACGAGCGACGACGCGGCCGTATATCAGCTGAACGCCGAGCAGGCGCTGGTGGCAACCACCGACTTCTTCATGCCGATCGTCGATGATCCCTTCGACTTCGGTTGCATCGCGGCGACCAACGCGCTCTCTGACGTCTATGCCATGGGTGGCGTACCGCTGCTGGCGCTGGCGGTTGTCGGAATGCCGGTCAACAAGCTACCGCTCGAAACCATCAAACGAATTCTTGACGGCGGCGAGTCGATCTGCGCGAAGGCCGGCATTCCGATTGCCGGCGGCCATACCATCGATTCGGTCGAACCGATCTACGGACTCGTCGCCATCGGTCTGGTGCATCCGGACAACCTCAAGCGCAACTCGGGTGCCCGCTCCGGCGACAAGTTGATTCTCGGCAAAGGCCTGGGCGTCGGCTTCTACAGCGCGGCGCTGAAGAAAGGCCTCCTGTCGGCGACCGGCTACGCATCGATGATCGCCTCGACGACACAGCTCAATACGCCCGGCAGGGCCCTCGCCTGTCTCGCCGGCGTGCATGCGATGACCGACGTAACAGGCTTCGGCCTTGTCGGGCATCTGGTTGAAATCTGCAAGGCGTCCCGGGTTTCGGCAGTGATCGATTACGCCACCTTGCCGCTATTGGCCGGTGCTCTCGATTACGCAGAAAAAGGCTGCATCACCGGGGCTTCCGAGCGCAACTGGGCGAGCTACGGGGACTACGTGGCCCGCCAGAAGACCCCTCTGACTGACGTCGAGCGGGCGTTGCTGACCGACCCGCAGACCAGCGGAGGCCTACTGATCGCCTGCGCCCCGGAAGTGGTCACCGAAGTCCTCTCGATTTTCCTCCAGGATGGCTTCGATCACGCCACGGTAATCGGCGAGGTGTCGGCTGGAAAAGCGCAGGTCTCAGTCGTCAGGGGCAATACGGGCTGACGCTGACAGCCGGGCACGGCGAGAACGGGCGCCTCCCGACACCGCTTGCGAACCGACGGCCGTCGGCGTCTGTCGGAAGGCGGCGCAGCAGCACTTCCTGCCCGCTGGGCCGAGAATCAATCGAGGACGTGTGATACCAGCCCGTCGGCCAGCTTGGGCTCGAACCAGGTCGACTTTGGCGGCATCACCTGGCCTGCCTCGGCCACCGCCATCAGGTCTGCCATCTGCGTTGGATACATCGCAAAGGCGACGGCCATCTCGCCACTATTCACCCGTCGTTCGAGCTCTGCCAGGCCGCGCATGCCGCCAACGAAATCGATGCGCGTGTCCCGGCGAAGATCGGTGATTCCCAGCAGCGGAGCGAGGATCTGATCGGCAAGCACCGAGACATCGAGGCGCCGCACCGGGTCGGCAGCGGGCAGCAGTCCGGGCAGCAGCTCGAGCCGATACCAGTTGCCTCCGAGATACATGCCGCACACGCCGGTGCGCTCGGGCTTGACGGGGCCTGTGGACGGGATGACGCGGTAACGCTCGCCAAGCGCGGCGAGAAATCCTTCCTCGCTCCGTCCGTTCAGGTCGCGTGCGACACGGTTGTAGTCCATGATTCGCATCTGCGACGCCGGGAAGATCACCGACAGGAAGAACTCGGCACTGTCCCTGGCATCAGCCTTGCCACGCCGCGCTGCAGCGACACGAGAAGCGGCCGCCGAGCGATGATGTCCGTCGGCGATATAAAGCGCCGGCATGGCGTCGAAGAGTGCCGTGAGACGCTCGACACTCTCGGCATCGTCGATTCCCCAGAGGGTATGTCTGATTCCGTCGTCAAGCGTCACATCGGTGACCGGCACAGTCGCGGCGGCCTGTCGGAGCAGTTCCGCGACGGTTTCGTCGTCGACACTCACCAGGAGCACCGGACCGGTTTGTGCATTCAGCGCCTCGATCTGCCGGACGCGGTCGTCTTCCTTGTCGGGACGTGTGAATTCATGCTTGCGGATCCGATTGCTGTCGTAGGCAGCGATCGAGGCAGCGGCCACCAGTCCGAGTTGGGCGTGTTCGCCCATCGTCAAACGATACGCGTAATAGCGTGGATGCGCGTCGCGGCAGAGAACGCCGCCATCAATCAGGCGCTGAAAGTTCTCGGCAGACCGGGCATATACTTCGGGCGCAAAGTGATCGATGTCCGGCGAAAGATCAATCTCGGCCTTGGAGACATGCAGGAAGGACAACGGCTTGCCGTTCGCCGCAGCGCGCGCTTCTTCACTGGAAAGCACATCATAGGGGGGTGCAGCAACGGCCGCAGCATCCTCGCTGCGCGGGCGAAGGCCGGAAAACGGCTGAATCAGACGATGATCGAAAGACAATGAGATCTCCTGTGGGAGTTGGATCGTGGAAGCCATGACCGCGGACTTCCACCCCTTGGCGATGCCGTCTCGTGAAATGCCGTGACCAACCACGGCTCAGCGAGACTGGCGGAATGCGGCTGCCTCCTTGCGATTATAAGTGCACCCTCGGTTTCGCCAACGGCGTCGGCACAGCCGCTTGTTCCTTAATGATGTCCTGCCCGTCCGCCAGCCAAGCCGGAAAAGACGCGCCGCCGTCCCGACAGCAGGTGGCTGGTCACGGCAGCACGGCATGCGGCGACACGGAATCCCTGTCAGATGCTTCTATACAGCGCCTCATAGCGTATTGCGGAGTCATTCCAGGAAAAGTTCTGTGCCATGCCACGCAACTGAATCTCCCGCCATGCCACGGCATCCTGGTAGAGCGCGCAGGCCCTGCCGATGCGTGCAGCCAGCTTGCGACTGCTGGCATCATCGAAAGTGAAACCGTTTGCGGTACCCGCTCTGATGTTTTCCGGCGTCGCGTCGATCACCGTGTCTGCCAGGCCGCCTACCCGCCGCACCAGCGGCAAGGTGCCGTAGCGCAGAGCATAGAGCTGTGTCAAACCGCAGGGCTCGAAACGCGACGGGACCAGCAGTATGTCGGCACCAGCCATGATGCGGTGCGACAAGGCCTCGTCATAGCCAAGATGTACTGACACGGCGTTGGGGTACGCCGTCGCCGCCGCTCGAAAAGCCGCTTCGATATCCGCCTCGCCACTGCCGATGACGACCAGTTGTGCGCCATCCGCCACCAGCGTCGGCAATGCACCAAGGACCAGGTCCATTCCCTTCTGCGAGGTCAATCGGCTGACGATCGCGAACAGTGGCGTCCTGGCGTGACGTGCGAAACCGAGATCAGCCTGCAGCCGGAGCTTGCAGACCGTTTTTCCGCGCAGGCGTCCGGCGCTGTAATTCCTTGGCAGGGCGCCGTTCGTACTCGCATCCCAGACCGAATAGTCGACACCATTCAGGATCCCGGAAAGGTCGCCACCGCGACCACGCAGCACGCCATCCAGTCCCCAGCCAAACTCGGCGGTACAGATTTCTCGGGCGTATGTCGGACTGACCGCATTCACGCGCTTCGCATGCACCAGAGCGGCCTTCATGAACGACAACTGCCCATGGAACTCGATCCCGCTCTGATCGGCACCGGAAATCTGCAAGCCGAGGTCATGGTGGTAGTCGAGAGGAAAGAGACCACGGAAAGAGAGGTTGTGAATGGTGAACACGGTGGCCGTGTTCAGTGCCGGGTTCTGGGCGATATAGGCAGGTGCCAGCCCTGCATGCCAGTCGTGGGCATGTACGACTTCCGGCTGCCAGTGTCGATCAAGTTCTCCGGCAGCCAGGTGCGCAGCGACCCAGCCAAGAAGGGCAAAGCGCCGATGATTGTCACGCCAGTCACAGCCGTCGGGACCAAGATAGGGATTGCCGTCGCGCCGGTAAAGAAAAGGCGCATCAATGACATAGGCGAGCAAACCACTGTCCGGCAGGCGACCCAGGCGCAGCGTGATGACCGCGGCGCCGAATGCCGGACCAAAGCGTATTACCTGCTTCAGATCGCTCACGCCATTGAGAATGGCCGGCATTCCGGGCAGCAGCACGCGGACGTCCAGCCCGCGTGCTGCCAGGGCCGCCGGCAGGGCGGCCACGACGTCGGCAAGACCGCCGGTCTTGACCAGCGGATAGACCTCCGCAGCAGCGTGCAGGATGCGCACGGACGACTACTGCGCCGACTGCCTCAAGTGAGCCGGTCGAGCATTTTCTGCGTAATCAGCGTAATGCCGTTCTCCGTATACCGGAAACGACGCGCATCATCGTCCGGGTCTTCGCCGACCACCATGCCGGGCGGGATCTCACAGGCGCTGTCGACAACGCAGCGACTCAGACGGGCGCGCGACCCGATGACGGTATCGGGAAGCAGCACCGACAGGTTCACCCTGGCGTAGGAATGGACGCGGGAACTGGAGAACAGCAGCGAACGGTTTATTTCGCCGGAAACGATACAGCCGCCGGAAACCGTGGACTCGATGGCCGTGCCACGCCGATCAAGATGGTTGTGCACGAATTTGGCCGGCGGCAACTGCTGTTGATAGGTCCAAACCGGCCAGTTGCTGTCATAGAGATTGAGCGCCGGAACCGTGGCGGTCAGATCGATGTTGGCATCCCAGTAGGCGTCGATCGTTCCGGCGTCGCGCCAGTAGTGTTCCCGGAAAGGTTCATCGGGTGCCATGACACAGCTGCGCGAAAACGAGTGTGCTACCGCACAGCGGTTGGCCACGGCGCGCGGGATGATGTCCTTGCCGAAATCATGATTGGAAGTATTGTCGGCAATATCGCGGGCCAGTTCCGAGTACAGGTACTTGGCATTGAAGACATAGACGCCCATGCTGCACAGCGACATCTCCGGATTGCCCGGCATCGGCGGTGGATCGGCAGGCTTCTCGATGAAGTCGGTGATCATGCCGTTTTCATCGACGGCGACGATACCGAAACCACTGGCCTCCTTGCGCGGCACCTCGATGCAGGCAACAGTGCATTCTGCGCCGCTCTCGACGTGATCCACCAGCATGATGCCGTAGTTCATCTTGTAGACGTGGTCGCCGGCCAGGATCACCACGTATTCGGGTGCCGGGTTATAGGTCTCGAGGATGTCGATGTTCTGGTAAACGGCGTCGGCCGTACCCCGATACCAGGATTCCTCGTCAATCCGCTGCTGCGCCGGAAGCAGGTCGACGAACTCGTTGACTTCGCCGTGCAGGAAGCTCCAGCCACGCTGCAGGTGGCGCAAGAGGCTGTGCGATTTGTACTGGGTCACCACACCGACGCGTCGAAGCTGCGAATTGACGCAGTTCGACAACGCGAAATCGATGATCCGGAACTTGCCACCGAAATGTACCGCCGGTTTGGCGCGGCGATCGGTCAGTTCGTGCAAGCGACTGCCGCGCCCGCCAGCGAGGACCAAGGCTATCGCCTTGCGGGACAACTGGAATGTTCTCCTTTCAACCATCTTCTATACCCCTTTTCATGCTTCATTCACTGCATCTGGCGGCCAACACAGTCACCACCAGTCTCTAGCTGATCACATCCGGGCCTTTTCTCCCGGTGATCGCGGCAATCCGCGCCACCGTCTCGGCCAATCCGATGAGCGGTGCGAGCGCCTCCTGCGTGGGCACCTCGTGGCGGCTGGGGTCGGCCACGTAACGTTCGAGGTAGACGCGCAGGGTAGCCCCCTCGGTGCCCGTGCCGGACAGCCGAAAAACCACCCGCGAGCCGTCGTCAAGCATGATCCGGACGCCCTGGCGTTCCGACCGCGAACCATCCACCGGGTCGGTATAGGCGAAATCGTCGGCTGCCTCGATGCGCAACTCATTGCACAGAGAGCCTGGCAGTTGCGGCAGTTGCGCACGCAGTCCCTCCATCAGACGGTCCGCGGCGGCGCTCTCGATACCCTCGTAATCGTGGCGTGAGTAGACATTGCGGCCGAATCGCTGCCAATGCTCGCGAACGATCACGTCGGCCGGCATGTCGCGCACGGCAAGGATGTTCAGCCAGTAGAGAACCGCCCACAGGCCATCCTTCTCGCGCACATGATTGGACCCGGTGCCTGCACTTTCTTCGCCGCAAATCGTTGCTTTGCCGGCATCGAGCAGCGAGCCGAAGTATTTCCAGCCGGTTGGCGTTTCGTAGCAGGGAATGCCCAGCGCCTTGGCGACGCGGTCCACCGCACAACTCGTCGGCATCGAGCGCGCGACGCCCGCCAGCCCGGCTGCATAGCCGGGAACCAGCGCATGGTTCGCGGCGATGACGGCCAGGCTGTCGCTCGGACTGACGACAAAGCCGCGACCGACGACCATGTTGCGATCACCGTCGCCATCAGAAGCGGCGCCAAACGACAGCCCGGAGCGGCTGTCCGCCAGAGCGGCGACGAGTTCAGCAGCATAGACGGGGTTGGGATCCGGGTGACCGCCGCCGAAATCCGGCAGCGGCGTACCATTGACCACAGTGCCGGCAGGAGCGCCCAGGCGGCCTTCCAGGATCGCGTGGGCATACGGGCCGGTCACCGCGTGCATGGCGTCAAAACGCATGCGAAAATCCGGACGAGCCAAGAGCGCGGCTATGCGATCGAAGTCGAACAGCGATTCCAGGAGTTCGGCATAGTCGCTGACCGGATCAATGACGCTGACCGCCATATCGCCGACCTGAAACTCGCCAATGCGGCCGAGGTCGATGTCGTCGGCCTCGATGGTGCGATAGGCGGCGATCTCCTGCGTGCGCTGATAGACGGCGTCGGTAAAGGTCTCGTTCGCCGGCCCACCGTTGCCGAGGTTGTACTTGATGCCAAAGTCGCCCTTGGGGCCACCCTGATTGTGACTCGCCGACAGAATTATGCCGCCAAACGCCTGCGATTTCCGGATCACCGCACTGGCCGCCGGGGTGGACAGTATTCCGTCACGGCCGACCAGTGTGCGCCCGAAGCCGGCCGCCGCAGCCATGCGCAGGATGGTCTGGATGGCGACATCGTTGTAATAGCGGCCATCGCCACCGAGAACCAGGGTCTTCCCCTCCTGGCCGGTCAGGGTGTCGAAAATGGCCTGGACGAAATTCTCGAGATAGCGCGGTTGCTGAAAGACCGTAACCTTCTTCCGCAGCCCGGACGTCCCGGGTTTCTGGCCGGAGAACGGCGCGCTGGAAACACTGATCACCTTCGTAGTCATGTCATGCCTCGTGGCAAGTTGAATGCCCCGGTCCGATACCGGCGCAAAACCGTTTCATGCGAGATGCTGCCGTGTGAAGTCCAGCAGCCCTTGCGTCGACGCGTCGAGCTTTGTCGCCAGCCGCGCATCGCTCACCGCCGGCAGGATGCTGCTGGCCACCGCCTTGCCAAGCTCGACGCCCCATTGGTCGAAGGAATTGAGCCCCCAGATGATGCCTTGCACGAACACCTTGTGCTCGTAGAGTGCAACCAGGGCGCCAAGTGTTTGCGGATCGAGTCGTGAAAGCATCAGTGTGGACGAAGGCTGGTTGCCGGCAAAAACCTTGTGCGGCAGAAGCGCCGCAAGCGCTGCTCCCGACATGCTGCGGCTGAGTTCGCTGCGGGCCTCGTCCTCGGTCTTGCCGAATGCCAGGGCCGCACTCTGCGCAAAGCAGTTGGCCAGCAGTGCTTCCTGATGCCCGGGCAGCGGGAAATCGGAACGTGCGGCAGCGATGAAATCGCAGGGCACCAGCCGGCCACCCTGGTGGAGCAGCTGGAAGAAAGCGTGCTGGCCATTGTTGCCGAGTTCACCCCAGACGATCGGGTTCGTCGCCTGTGCGACTGGCTGACCATCGATGCCGACAGACTTGCCGTTGCTCTCCATTTCGAGCTGTTGCAGGAAAGAGGGGAAATAGCGCAGAGACTCGTTGTAGGGCAATACGGCGTTGGTCGTCGCACCCAGGAAGTCGGTGTTCCAGATCCCGATCAGGGCCATCACCACGGGCAGGTTGCGCTCGAACGGCGTAGTGCGGAAGTGCTCGTCCATCCGCTCGGCACCGGCGAGCAACTCCGCGTAGGCGTGCGGACCGATGGCGATCATCAGTGCCAGACCAACCGCCGACCACAGCGAAAAACGCCCGCCGACCCAGTCCCAAAGCGGAAACACGGACTCCTTGTTGATCCCGAAATCGACTGCACGCTCGGGTTTGGCCGTCAACGCGGCGAAATGCCGGGCGACCGCCGCGGCATCACCCAGATTGGCTACCAGCCAGTCACGCGCTGTCTGCGCATTGAGCATCGTTTCCTGAGTAGTAAAGGTCTTGCTGGCGACCAGGAAAAGCGTCGTGCGCGGATCAAGAGTCTGCAGGAGCGGCGCCAGTTGTGCGCTGTCGAGGTTTGAGACGTAATGCACGGCCAGTGCCGGATGCGAGATCGAGCGCAGCGCGTAGGCGAGCATTTTCGGTCCGAGATCGGAACCACCGATGCCGATATTGACGACCGTGCGAATCGGCATGCCGGTGAAACCAAGTGCCTCCCCGGAGCGGATCTTCTCCGCGAAGGCAGCCATACGCTGGCGTGTGGGCAGAACCTCGGCCATGACGTCCAGATCAGCGCTGGGGAACGGCGCAGCCGATCGCCGCAAGGCGACGTGCAGCACCGCTCGATCCTCGCTGACATTGATCTTCTCACCGCCGAACATGCGGGTCGTCGCTTCGGCAAGCCCGGCTTCCCTGGTCAATTCGACCAGCAGGGCCAGGGTTGTCGAATCCATGCGCTGTTTCGAGAAGTCGAAGAGGAGCCCTTCGAAGCCGAGTGATAGCGCTGCGACGCGATTTGGGTCGCGGGCAAACAGCTCTCTGAGATGCACCGGCGAGAGAGATTGCCGGTGCGCTTCGATCGCCTTCCAGGCGGCTGTGGCGGTGATGTTCATGGTCGGTAAACGCTCATTTGTAAGTGATCGGGCCATCGGAAAATAGCCGGCTGGCGAGGCTTGCGATGAAATATGACAACATATGCTGTTCCGGTTATCAGCTTGCCAGAATGCTCCGAAGAACGCAAAAAATAGTGATCAACGACAGCTTGCAGGAACCCTGGCAAGAGCACTGCCGGGAAGGCCCGGACAGCATCTCCGATCGACGCGGGTCACCGCTTCCCGACGGTCGCCCGCACGCTGTCCGCACCAGGCGGATTGTGCCGGGCACAGGGAGAAGTCAGGCGGCGCGGTTTCGCAGTCTGTCAGCGAAAGGCTTGTCTTCCTCGGCGATATGGCGCTCAAACCAGTACTCGGCATAGCGCAGGAAGGAATGCACATCCTGCGAACCGTCATGCACGGCGGCGAGTGCCCTGCGCAGCATGTGCAGGTTCTGGTCGTGGACGCGGGCGTGATCGGCAAAATCGACGCCGCGTTCTCGCGCTACGCTCTCTTCACTGGCGAAATGCCACTCCAGATAGTCGAGCAGGTCGTGACACTCTTCAAAGGAGACGGGCCCGGTTCCGAAGGATGCCCTCTTGAGCGCCTCGATACGGCGAAAAATTTCCTCGTGCTGAACATCAATCTCAGGCAGATCGATCAACAGAGCCGCTGGCAACAAACCGGTAAGGGTGTACTCCATGGTCAGGCTCCGCAGGTGAACGACCGATGTGCAACAATAAGCATATTATAAAAAGGGTGATCATAAAGCACCAGTTAAATCGGTCTCCTTCAGGCAAACACCCCATGCAGAAACCACCCTCTCCGGCAGCGAAAGATCCATAACCACTCGCCGCGCATGGAAAGCGCCACGAAGTAGTCGCGACGCACATCCCCGAGCGTATCGGGCTCGTTCGCATCCCACCAGCCACTTTCGATTCGCTCGGGGCCGGCGAGCAGTCGCAAGGAACCAGCGCACTGCGGCCGACCGGACATTTCGCGCAAAGCCTGCGGCCGGGCCAGCAGCCACAAGGGACGCGGGCCAGGCCCTGAATCCGACATGGCGGAGGCCGCCAACAAGTTCGTCGATGACTTTTCTCCCGCCAGCAGATTGGCGGGGACGGCTCGCGAAGCATTCTCCGGACGATGCTCGGCTACTGTCGAAAGCGCATGCACGCTGCCATTGCCGAGGCGCGCCTGCAGGCGCTCGACCAGTGCCGCCAGCGAATCACCACCAGCGCCGTCGTCACGCTTGCCGAACAGGCCGGACGTACGTCCTGGAAGCGTTTCCAGCGCCTCGGCCCGCAAGCTGATCGACTCGACGGCGGTGGGCAATTCGAGCCGCTGCAGGCGCTCGACGAGGACTCTGGTGATCCGTTCAGGGTCACGCGTAAGCGAGCCAAAACCGAGGGTCATGACGGTGGCCGGGCACGGCCGCGCAACACCTTCATGCGCAAACTCGAAGCAACATTCACTGATGCCCCCGGCACGGGCTGCAAGCCAGCCACACAGGGTGGCGATCAGGCGACGCCCGGCAAAACCGAGAGCGATCGCATTCTCGATCCGCGCCGGCAGTTCCAGCCGTTCGGCAAAGCGCTCCGGAAAAACAAAGCGTGCCCGGGGGTCTGGCAACTCCCCGAGCGCACGCGCCAGATCAGCGACAAAAGCGGCGCCGAGCCGACGCGCCAGGCCCGCACGTGGCAAGCGGAGCACATCGCCGAGCAGGCGCGTACCAAAACTTCTGAGGCGTGCCTGGTTCTGTCGCGAAAGATCGAGGACCGCCAGCGGCAATCTGCCAAGACGCTGTGGCAATTGATTGACCTCGAGACAGGGCATGTCGTCACCGGCCAATGCCAACCACTGTGCGGCGAGTGGCGTTGGCGCCAGCGCCGCCTGGGCGACGAAACCCTGCTCGGCACAGCCAGCCACGACGCGTTCGAAGAGAACCGCGGCGCCACCGAAGAGACGTAGCGATGCAGCGACTTCCAGCAGCAGCGTCCGGGGTGGCAGACAGCAGATTTCCGAAGTAAACCCGCCTGCCCAGCAGGCGAGCCGGGTCAAGGCTGCCTGTTCACGCTCGATATCACGCTCCTGCACGGCCAGAGTGGGTAAAAACGCCCACGCCTCGGCCAGTCGCAGCCCGGGCATCACGCCAGCCGAAGCCGCCGCCTGATCGGCGACGACGATACGTTCACGGCTGATGATGGCGCTAGGCGACGGCAGGCTGGGAAAGACTTCGAGCGGCAGGCGCGGCAGGTACAGGACAAGCCAGAGCATGACTCAGGCGCAGCGGGCGTCGAATGGCGATTGACAGAGGCATGGGCTGCGCAGCGCCACGACGCTTGAGGAGACGAACGATCAGTTGCTCTCCCTCGCCTTCGAGCGCCAGACGCAACGGCGCTGGCGACGGCTGGCTGGCACAGGCCGCCGGACGAAAGACGAAGAGCAGCGTACGACTGCTCTCGGCAGCAAACTGCAGACGACGAAGCGCGTTGGCCTGCACCTCAGGCAGCCAGGCGACAACGGCGCCGACGCCATCGGCAGCGAGCGAGCGCTCGCAGGCCCAGACGGCATCGCGACCGGGAGCACTGGCGACCAGCAAACGCGACAAATCAAGACCGTATGCATGCAGTGCCGGCGCATGCAGTGGCTGCGGTGAGGCAACACAAACGAGCCAGGCAAGTTCATCGCTCGATAGCCGTGCCAGAGCCGGCAGCAGCAGGCTCAGTTCGCCAATACCACGATGCAGCGGCAGGATTTCGGTCAGGCCGCCACGCGGCCAGCCCCCTCCGGGCAACTCCCGGTCAAGCTTGGCAAAGCCCGTCGGCACACCGGGCAGCGGCGCCCTGGCCAGGGCATCACCGCGCCAGACATCGGGGCGATCAAGGACTTGCGAAAGCGTCAGCGTTGCAGACATGGTCGAGACCAGATCGCTCTCACATCGTGTCGCTGCCGCGGATCACCCCGACAGCAATGCCTTCGATAGCCAATGTCTGCGTTTCTGAATCAACGATGATCGGATCGAAATCGGGATTCTCGGCGATCAGTTCGACCGTCCCGCCCTGCTGGCGGAAACGCTTGACCGTCACCTCGTCGTCGAGTCTGGCAACGACGATCTGCCCGTTGCGCGCCTCGCTGCTGCGGTGCACGGCAAGCAGGTCACCCTCCAGAATGCCGGCGTTGATCATCGACAGGCCGCGCACGCGCAAAAGAAAGTCGGCACGCGGCCTGAACAGACTGGTATCGACCGTATAACGGCGCTGTACGTTTTCCACCGCCAGAATCGGGCTGCCGGCAGCGACGCTGCCGATCAGAGGCAAACCGAGTTGTTCGACCAGGCGGATGCCGCGCGCTGAACCTGGCTCGAGCACGATGATGCCTTTCTTGGCAAGCGCCTTGAGGTGTTCCTCGGCGGCATTGTGCGAAGCGAACCCGAAAGCGCTGGCAATTTCGGCCCGGGTCGGCGGTGCGCCAAGGATCTCCAGTGTGTTACGGATGAAGTCGAGAATTTCCTGTTGTCGCGGAGTAAGCGATGCAACTCTGGTCATGGTTGTGAGCTCCTGTCGTCAGGACTGTATTTTTATACAGCTTCCGGCAAAAAGGCAAGCAGCACGATTACCACCGCATCAACCGGCTTGACCAACGCCGCGCTTTCTTACAACAATCCACTCCCCTTCTCCTGAAAGAAAGCCATGCTCGACCAGACCGTCGCCGACTTCAGTCTGCCGGCTACCGGCGGCCAGACCTTCACGCTGTCGGCCTGCCAGGGCAGCACCGTCGTCCTCTATTTCTACCCCAAGGACAGCACGCCGGGATGCACCACCGAGGCACAGCAATTCCGCGACCTCCATCCACAGTTCGTCAGGGCCGGCGCCATTGTGGTCGGTGTCTCACGTGACAGCGTCCGATCGCATGAGAACTTCAAGGCCAAGCAGGACCTGCCCTACGACCTGCTTTCCGATGCTGACGAAGTGCTGTGCGCCCGCTTCTCGGTGATCAAGATGAAGTCGATGTACGGAAAACAGGTACGCGGCATCGAGCGCAGCACCTTCGTCATCGACCGTCAAGGCGTTTTGCGGCGCGAATGGCGTGGCGTCAAGGTGGCTGGGCATGCGCAGGCAGTGCTCGATTTCGTCGCGCAGCTCTGATCACCGCTGCCGACCTGCAAACCCTTATCCGGAAAACACTCGTATGGCCCGTCAATCCGCAGTAGGCAGCCATGGCGACTCTGCCACCAAGCCAGGCAAACTCTTCGTTCTCGACACCAATGTCCTGATGCACGATCCGACCAGTGTCTATCGCTTCGAAGAGCACGACGTCTTCCTGCCGATCATGACCCTGGAGGAGCTGGACAACCACAAGAAGGGGATGTCGGAGATCGCCCGCAATGCTCGCCAGGTGACACGGACGCTCGACGAGATCGTCAGCAGCATGAACGACGCCATCGACCGGGGCATCGCGCTCGACGAACCGTCTCACGGACTGGCCAGCGGCCGCCTGCTCCTGCAGACCGAGGCGATTGCCAGCGAGCTCCCGGCGGGATTGCCGACAGCCAAGGCCGACAACCAGATTCTGGCAGTCGTCATCTACCTGCAACGCCTGCATCCGGAGCGTTCGGTGATCCTCGTCTCCAAGGATATCAACATGCGCATCAAGGCCCGCACGCTCGGCCTGCAGGCGCAGGATTATTTCAACGACAAGGTCCTGGAAGACACCGACATCCTGTACAGCGGCATGCGCGAACTGACCGCGGAATTCTGGGAAGAATACGGCCAGGACATGGAATCCTGGCAGCAGGGAGGTCAGACACTCTATCGCCTCAAAGGAGCACTTTGCACGCAATTGCTGGCCAACCAGTTCCTCATCCAGGAAGGCACGCCCCCCCTGCATGCGATCGTCCGCGAGGTTTCGGGAACGAGCGCCGAGATCGAGACCCTGACCGACTACACGCACGTCAGGAACAACGTCTGGGGAATCACCGCGCGCAACCGTGAGCAGAACTTCGCGCTCAATCTACTGATGAATCCGGAGATCGATTTCGTCACCCTGCTGGGCCAGGCGGGTACCGGCAAGACGCTGCTCACCCTGGCGGCGGGGCTCACCCAGGTGCTCGAAGCCAGACGCTACAGTGAAATCGTCATGACCCGGGTCACCGTACCGGTGGGAGAGGACATCGGCTTCCTGCCGGGAACCGAAGAAGAAAAGATGGGGCCGTGGATGGGCGCCCTCGAAGACAACCTCGAGGTCCTAAACAAGAGCGACAACGATGCCGGCGACTGGGGCCGTGCGGCTACACACGATCTGATTCGCAACCGGATCAAGGTCAAGTCGCTCAACTTCATGCGCGGCCGGACCTTCCTCAACAAATTCCTGATCATCGATGAAGCACAGAACCTGACGCCGAAGCAGATGAAGACGCTGATCACCCGCGCCGGCCCAGCGACCAAGGTGGTCTGTCTCGGCAACATTGCCCAGATCGATACGCCCTATCTTACCGAGGGCAGCTCCGGTCTCGCCTATGTCGTCGATCGCTTCAAGGGATGGGCGCACGCCGGCCATATCACGCTGCAACGCGGCGAACGCTCCCGGCTCGCGGACTACGCTGCCGAAGTGCTATAATTTTCGGACGCTAACGGGCCGTGTCTATGACACGGCCCGGTCGTTTGTAGCCACCGATCCGTGCTACCAGCTCCCTACGACAAGGATCCAGCGCTTACCGGAGGGTCGATTGAAACGACGCAATTTCCTTGCTGCCTCGGCACTTCTTCCGCTGCTGGCGCCTTCGTCGGCGGTCGCTGCCAACAAGAAGAAAGCGGCCGCCAGACCGGCGAGGAACACCACGAAGAAGGCCAGCAGGCAAAGCGCCAAAGCGGCCACTGAAAAACCCGAAACAGCTTCAGCGGCAAGTACCGCGCCGGAGCAGCCTGATGCTACCGGTTTGCCGGACGAGCCGGCAGCGCCGTGGCGGACCTACGATATCACGTCGACCATCGCGCTCAGCAACGTCAATGGCAAGCTGCGACTGTGGCTACCGCTGGCACTGCACAAGGACACCCCCTGGCAGCGTTCGCTCGGCCACAGTTGGCAGGGGAATTTCGCGAATGCAGGAATCTACCGTGACCCGGCAGGGGAGATGGTGGTGTTCTACGCTGACTGGAACGACGGTGTCGATGCGCCCCGGCTGCAAATCACCAGCCAGGTCAACAAGCGGGACCGGCACTTCGATATTACCCGGCGTGGCAGCGCCGCTGAACGTAGCGACATCCTGCGCCGTTGCCTGCACGCCAGCAACATGGTCCCGACCGATGGACTGGTACGCCATACAGCCGAGCGCGCCGTCGGCCGTATCAAGGATCCGCTCGCGCGGGGCAAGGCGATCTACGACTGGGTTCTGGAAAACACTTCCTACGATCCGTCGTTGCCCGGTATCGGCAGAGGGGATATCGAGGCCATGCTCGACAGCGGTCACTTGAGCGGAAAGAGCGCCGACATCTCGCTGCTGTTCGTCGGCCTGTGTCGGGCAATCGGCATCCCGGCACGACCGATTTTCGGGCAGCGCATCGATAGCTCGCGATTGTTTGCTGGCCTCGGCGCCACCGGCAACCTCAGCACGGCGCAGCAGTGCCGTGCCGAATTCTATACCCCGGGTTACGGCTGGATACCAGTCAATCCAGCGGACGTAGGCGAGGCAATCCACGACGAGCACCTGAGCAGCAGCGATCCGAGGCTGGTCGTACTGAGCAAGCTGCTATTCGGTTTCTGGGAGATGAACTGGATCGCTTTCAACAGCGCTCAGGACGTCCGGCTGCGCGGCGGCAACGGCAAGCCCCTGCCTTTCCTGGCCCTGCCGGAGGCAGAGGTGGCTACCGACCGCTTTGACAGCCTCGATAGTGCGCACTTCAGCTACACGGTCAACGCCAGCCGCGTCGAGGGCTGAGCCGAGCAGGCAGTCAGTCGATAGTCAGTACGAACCCGGCGAGGCAAAATTCTCGAAGCGTGTGTACTCGCCCAGAAAAGTCAGGCGCACGGTCCCGATTGGCCCGTTACGCTGCTTGCCGATGATAATCTCGGCAACGCCCTTCTCGGCCGTATCGTGGTTATAGACCTCGTCGCGGTAGATGAACATGATCACGTCGGCGTCCTGTTCTATCGCGCCCGATTCGCGCAGGTCGGACATCACCGGGCGCTTGTTGGGCCGCTGTTCGAGCGAGCGATTGAGCTGTGAAAGCGCCATTACGGGAACGCCAAGTTCCTTGGCCAGGCTCTTCAGTGAGCGCGAAATCTCGGAAATTTCGGTCGCCCTGTTCTCTCCGTGGCTGGTTGACGACATCAGCTGCAGATAGTCGATGACGATCAGCCCGAGCTTGCCGCACTGGCGGTGCAGACGGCGTGCGCGGGCCCGCAAATCAATCGGGTTGAGCGCCGGTGTCTCGTCGATATAGATCGGCGCTTCGTGCATCTTGCCGAGAGCGAACGAGAGACGCGACCACTCGTCGTCGTTGAGACGCCCGGTGCGGACGCGATGCGCGTCGAGGCGGCCGACCGAGGACAGCATCCGCATGGCAAGCTGGGTGCCGCCCATCTCCATCGAGAAGACAGCCACCGGCAAGCCCACCTCGATCGCTACGTGCTCGGCGATATTCAACGCGAAGGAAGTCTTGCCCATCGATGGCCGGCCGGCGACGATCAGCAGATCGCCGCTCTGCAGGCCGGAGGTCTTGCCGTCAAGATCGTGATAGCCGCTGGGAACGCCAGTGATATCCGATGGGTTGTCGCGATCGTGCAGTTCCTGGATGCGCTCGACCACCTGTGTCAATAGCGGGTTGATGTGCTGAAAACCCGTCTGGTGGCGAAAGCCGCCTTCAGCAATCGCAAAGACCTTCGCCTCAGCCTCGTCAAGCAGGGTTTTCGGATCACGGCCGAGCGGATTGAGCGCGCTGCCGGCGATCTCGTCGCCGGCCGTGACCAACTGCCGCAGAATCGCTCGCTCACGAACGATTTCAGCGTAGCGCCGAATGTTCGCCGCCGACGGCGTATTGGCAGCGAGTTCGCCGAGGTAGGCCAGACCGCCGGTATCGTTGCCCTCGCCTGCCAGGTCGAGGCTCTCGGCCACGGTCACTGCGTCGGCTGGCTTGCCACGCTCAAGGAGTTTGCAGATCTGCCGGTAGATGCGCCGGTGTTCGTCCCGATAAAAGTCGCCTCCGGCGATCAGGTCGGCGATCTTGTCGAAAGCGGCATTGTCGAGCAGCAAACCGCCGAGGACCGATTGCTCGGCTTCCATGGAATGTGGCGGGACACGCAGTGCAGACAGCGTGGGGTCAGTCTGGGTGCCGGACTGTCGCCGCACGCCGCGACCGCTGGCTCGGGACGAATTTTCCGGGTTGGACGGATCTGAATCAAGCGACTTGGCCATGGGCGATCAGCGCGTAGAGCGGAATGAACAAGGCAGCGAGTTTACCCGCTTCGTGGGCATCCCCCGGCGCCCCGGACGCAAAAAAGCCTTGCCCGTGGGCAAGGCTCTTTGCGTGGCGCAGACCGACGGTGCCGGCTCGGACCTAGATCCTGAACTGCTCGGCGACCACGGAAACCGTGATCTTCGCCGTGACGTCACTATGCAGAGAAACCTCCAGCTCGGCATCGCCGATCATCTTCAGCGGACCCGCGGCCATGCGAATGTCCGATTTCTCGACCTCGAAACCGAGCGCGCGCAGACCATCGGCGACATCGAAGTTGCTCACGGAACCGAACAGGCGACCGTCTACGCCGGCCTTGCGCTCGATCCTGACGACGACGCCGTCAAACTTTTCGGCGTAGGTCTGTGCCATCGCCAGCTTCTCGGCCGCCGCTCTCTCGAGTTCGGCGCGCTTGGTTTCAAACTCCTTCAGCGTCACCGGCGTCGCACGTTTCGCTTTGCCCTTCGGAATCAGGAAATTCCGGGCATAACCATTCTTGACGTTGACCAGATCACCGAGGCCGCCGAGGTTGCCGACCTTTTCCATCAGAATTACTTGCATCTCTTTGTCCTCGCTTACTGGTGATTGTCGGTGTACGGCAGCAACGCCAGGAAACGGGCACGCTTGATGGCCACCGACAGCATGCGTTGATAACCTGCCTTGGTACCGGTCAGGCGAGCCGGCATGATCTTGGCGTTCTCGGCAACATACTCCTTGAACAGATCGACGTCCTTGTAGTCGATCTCTTCCATCTTCTCGGCGGTGAAGCGGCAGAACTTGCGCCGCTTGAACAGACCACCACCACGTTTCTTGACGTTCTTGTCATCCTTCTTCTTGAAGAATCTTCCCATTTTGCTTTCCTTCGACAAATTCGATCGTAGTTACATGCAGCCTTGGCTGCTTGCTGTTGCGGCTCCTGGCGGCCAGAAAGCCCGTCAGATGGAGGGCAGCCCCAGGATTTGCCGCCTGCAGCCACTGTGCCGTGGCACCCAGAGCAATGGCCTGGATTTCACATTCGACACGTCGTGGACCACCCGCTTCGAGCTGTTCGGATTGGTGCCCGATCAGACATTCCACTACCGGCACACCAGCCGGCGTAAAACGCAGCGCCTTGCGCTCGATCAGGATTCCAGTGAGCTCGACGCGGTTCAGCAGAGCCTCAACAATCAGGCAGCCGGCTCGCCGGCAGCTTCCTCGGCGGGTTCCGGTTCGCGTGCCTGCAGCAGCGACTTGGACTTTTCGTCCTTCATCATCGGCGACGGCCCGCTGACCGCGCGCTTGGTCTTGATCGTCAGGTGACGAAGAACGGCGTCGGTAAACTTGAAGCCGTGCTCGAGTTCGGTCAGCGTCTCGCCATCGCACTCGATGTTCAGCAGCAGGTAATGCGCCTTGTGCAACTTCTGGATCGGGTAAGCGAGCTGGCGGCGTCCCCAGTCTTCGAGACGGTGAATCTGCCCGGCACGCGCGGCGATCAAGGCCTTGTAGCGCTCGACCATCGCCGGCACCTGTTCACTCTGATCCGGATGGATGATCAGAACGATTTCGTAATGACGCATGAACACTCCTTGTGGTTGAAGCCCCCCGCCATGCAAACGGTGGAGCAAGGTGGAAAACCGTGCATTATAGCCGTCTGATGACCTTTTCGGCAAACTGCTTTTGCGTTCTGCCCGGCACGAACCGGAAATGCGCGGCAATCCCCGGCGCTCGTTCCGCGGCTGTGAGAAAGCCCAGGTGCCGCGAGCGCCGCATCTTCGCCGACGACCGCCTCGACCATGTCGACCGCCGTATCCGGCTGGCCGGTCATGGTCCCTGGACGGCACGCCGCGCAGCGGCGAAGATATGCGCTCTTCGGGCAGATCGTCGCGCCGGGGCATGATCGTAGCGATATTTGTCTGACTTAAAGTGGATTTTGCTGGAATTCTGCACGATCTCTTCCTATACTCACTGGATAACAAGAAGCCTTTGATCTTTACCAGAGGAGACCAGCATGGAAATTGCCTTTTCGCCGTTCTTGCCGGATGCCTTGTTACTCGATCTGCCTGAAGTGGACGCCCAGCACGAAGAAGTGTTTACCCGTATAGAGTCACTCAAAGCGGGCTGTTTTGAAAGTAGCTACGTAGACATCGACGAATTCCAGGGACTGATCGAATTGTTCGAGCGGCATTTCGCTACTGAAGAGCGGATTGCAAGAGAAGCCGGAGTGAACTTCAGCACGCATGCCACGATCCACCGGAATACGCTCGACTTGCTACGCAAGGTCCTCAGCGACATCCTCGCGGGCAGCGCGGATGCGCATTCATTCCTGCGCTATGCCGAGTTCTGGTTTGAACGTCACATTCGCGACGAAGACAAACGCTTCGTCGCCAAGCTGCAGGGATCAAGTCACTTCGATCGTCCATCAAAGCGTCGGCCGGTGGCCGCCGATCGCTATTCTTCGAACCACGCCTGATCGAGCACCTGCCCTGCCACCTGTCGGCGACAGCATCGCATCCCTGTGGTGAACGCCGAGCCATCCGGCCGCGGGCATGCAGCAGTCCGAATCGACTCTCCCCCGTGCAGGGGCACTGCCAACGGCCCACGGGCGGGGTTGCCGCCGGGAAAACCTATGGCGCGCTCAAGCGTCTGCCAGTTCCCGCGGCGAGCCGCACAACAGCGGGTTCGCCCGACCGCTGCCTCCAGAAAACATCAAGCCCTAGCGCCCGAGAGCAATCTGGCGTGGTCCGCTTCCTCCGTCCCACTCCCACAGTTTGCCATCCGCCGAGAAAGCCAGCGTTGTCCCGTTGCCAGCCGAGACGGCAACAATGCGGTCGGCAATCTTGGTGGGCTCGATGGCAAACCCGCTTCCCCAAGCCCAGAGCGAGCCGTCCTCGCGAATCGCAGCCGAATGTGCTGCACCGGTGGCGATTGCCTTTGCACCACTGAAGATGCTGGTCCATTTCACGACCTTGTCTCCGAGTCCCGGGGCTGATAGCGGACCATTGACATTACCGCCCGTTCCGAACACCTCGCCGTCCTTGTCGAGATACAGCGCATGACCGCTATGCGCCCTGACTGCCGCCACCCCTGAAGCGGTTTTGACAAAGTCGCTGGTGGCGACGAGATGGCCATCACCGTACTGGCCACGATTCGCCTGACCACGGACATAGAGGTCGCCAGCCGTGGTCAGGTAGTAGTCCGTTCCGTCGCCAACCGCGGCCGCCATCACTCTTTCGGCGATCTTCCGTGGCGGCTCCCGGACAGCGCCGGCCCCCTGCCAAAGCGACCAGGTACGGTTGATCGCCAGCCATCCCGAATTGCCTGCGGAAAAGCTGACCACGTCGCGCATCAAGACCATGGCGTTGGCCGGCGAGCCCGACCAGGTCAGCAGGGTGCCGTTCTTGCGCAGTGCATAGTAGACATCCTTGGCCACCCCTACCTGCACGACCTCGGCGACCATCGCCGTCGGCCGCTCCTTGCCGGTCCAGCCGTAGGCGGTGCCGCCGCTGATCGCCATGTGCCGGTCGTAATACGAGGCCAGCTGCTCGCCCGAGGCGTCGGCTGCAGCGATCGAGCTAAGGCTGAGCGTCGCAATCATGACCATCGCCGGCACCAGAAACGCGCGTTCGGCAAAACGCACCATGGCCAACAAGCTACTCATATTCATCGTTGTTCTCCGCTACTCAGTGCTGACCCGACCACCCCGCGCCGCCCTACACGCTGGCGCACCACTGGCGTGCGGCGCTCGCCGAGTGAGGGAACGGTATCCGCTCCATCAGATAGCATAAACAATCCTGCCGCACGACGCGCGCATCCAGCGTCAGCATCGCCGGTGTCGATGTTCGCCGCAGGCTGATGCTACCGCCGCTGCAATCGAAATACTCTTCACTCACGTCTCGCCGGCCTTCGTCGCGCACGTCGAGCGGCAGAGCCAGGCGCGTACGCCCAAATGCGGTACCAGGATCGAGCTGCCGGAAGTTCATGTGATCGAGCCGCGGATCGAAGTCCACATCCGCCTGCGCATCGCCAAAACCGAAAGACACTGCGGCCGGAACTCTCACCGTCGCCACCGTATGATAGAGGTCAATGTCGTGCTCGTGTACGTCGTGCGATGGAAACTGCGCAAGATGCAGGCAGCCGTCGATGAAGTTCGCGGCGTGCGCTTCGTGTGCCGGCGTGCCGGGCTTGCCGCATTCAAGCGTGACGGACGGACAGACCGGCGAGAACGCAGTCGTCTGTGATCCGGCCAGACCACGGAACCAGACTACCGTCCGGGAGAACAGCAAGGCCAGATGCAGAACAGCCTGATCGAGGCTGTTCACCACACAGTAGAGAGGATTTATGCCGGTATTGTTGTGGACGTCGATACTGGCGAAGACGCCGCGCGCCTGCATGATGCGATGAACCTCGCTCATCGCGGCATGCTCCGGCGTCGCTGCATGCAGCTCGGTGCCGGGCCAGACGCGGTTGTAATCGGGTTGATGATCGAGCCGTCGCAGGCCCTCGCGCGCCGCCGCAACGTTGCCGACCAGGATCGACAACGCCCGCGGCAACTGCCGGCCCGCGTGCGTGCGCAACACACTTTGCAGCGCCACGACGCCGCTGTCTTCATTGCCATGCAGGAGTACCGAGACGAGCAGCGGCGCCTCGCGTCGGCCAGGCAGATGGATCAGGGTCGGACCGCGCAGCAGACGATGCAGCTCGCGGGCGGGAGTATCGAGAAAGCCTTCGGGTAGAGATTCGAGTACGGTCAGCATGAAATGGGGCTCAGATCGGCCACTCATGCACAGGCACGAGACGGCGTTGGTGCTCAAGATAGTCGGCGGTCAGCCGGAAGAAGTCCTGGTACTTCGCGTAGTGTGCCAGTTGCCAGGCAGCGCCGTTCTGCCGGGAACGCAGGCGCGCACCGATGACATCGAGGTAGCGTTCGATGTCGGCAGCGGCGAGGTCGAGTTCGGCCAGCCCTTCGCGAGCCATCGGCAACAGCTCACGCAGCAGCAATTCGGCAACGTTCTCACGGCGTCCGTTGATCCAGACCAGCTGCGCCTCGAGACCGTAGCGCGCCGCACGGTAGAAATTGTCACGCGCAACCGAGAACGGTAACTTTGATTCGGGTGCGACGGCCTGCCTGGCCAGGCAGCGCACTGCGCCGTAGTAGAACGCCGCGTTGGCGATCATGTCGATCAGGCTCGGACCAGCGGGCATGACGCGCTGCTCTACCCGCAAGTGCGGCACCTCGTCTTTCGCGAAACCGATCAGCAGCCGATTCCACCGCCAGATGGTTCCGTTGTGCAGACGCAGGTGCGCGTACGCGCTTGCCGGCCCCGGTTCTTCGTAGGGCAGCAGCACCGGGTACGACGAGAGGTTCTCGGCGAAACAGGCGGTCGGGTCGTCGCCCAGATAGCCTGAACCGAAGGTCACCCGCATGTGCTCTGGATGGCCGGGCTGACAGCAGTCGACAGCCTGCTCGAACAAGGGGATGCGTGTTTCGTGCCAGAGAGCGCGTCCGAAGAGGAAGGGCGAATTGGCGGTCAGCGCGACCAGTGGCGCAGCAAGCACCTGTGACGCATTGTAGGTGCGCGCAACCTCTCTGGCCGGGGTCTGCAGATGCACCTGAAAGGACGTCGTTGCCGCTTCGAGCATCACGTCGGTGTGCGTCGCCGCAAGGGTATCGATACCCGCGATATCGAGCGTCAGCGGCCGGCCCTCGCGCAAGCGAAGGATCTGTTCGTTGAGTGCGGCATAGCGTTTGAAAGGAGACATGCTGGCCAGCGACAGATCACGCTCACGCAATGTCGGCAAGGTGCCGATGGCGATCAACGCCTCCCCGTCCTCAGCTGCAACGCGCTGACACTGCTGCCAGGTTGCGGTCAGTTCGCCCTCGAGCTGCGACAGTGCGGTGCCACGTAGCGGCTGTGCCGTACCGTTGATCTCGACGTTGAACAGCGACAACTCCGGCACCACCAGCGGGCTGTCCATCCGCTTCAGGAAGCCGACATTGCGAGGCGCCGGAAAGAAGTGCTCGTCGACCAGCCAGGCCTCCAACTCGAAGCCCGCGACCAGACCGTCGTTGGCGAAGCCGCCGCTGGCGTAAGCAGCGCGCGCCTGCGCTGTCTCCTGCTCAAGGCGCTGACTGAAACGCGCGAAGTCCTCCGCCGTAAAGCCGTCGCTGCCAATCTCCTGCCCCATCGCTCCCCCTCAAAATGCGGTGCACGACCCCCCACTTCGACTGCGGAGTCTATGCGCTAGCCATTATGATCGCTTGCGGTAGATCAAGTTCTCGTCAAAGCGCCGATCAGCGCCGCGGACCAGCAGCGCTGCTGCCTGCAGCGGCCGGACTGCAGCCGCCACGGCCGCGCAGGTCCGTCACGCTCTCCTGACCTGCATCCCACGACCCATTGCCACCGTCATGCAGACGAGCACGGCAAAAACCAGTGCCGTCGCGTCCACCGCCTCACCCAGCAGAACCGCTGCCGCAAGCAGTGTAAGGAAAGGTTGCAGCAGCTGCGTCTGTCCCACCCGCGCAATGCCGCCAAGAGCGAGCCCACGGTACCAGGGAATGAAGCCGAGAAACTGGCTGACCAGACTCACGTACAGAAAGGCCAGCCACGAATCGAGCGGCACACCGACGCTGTCCGGAGCAAAGTGGCCCGCCGGAATCAGCAAGGCCGGGGCAGCAATGACCACCGCCCAGGAGATCACCTGCACGCCACCCAGCGATTGCGCCAGGCGCGTGCCTTCGGCATAACCAACAGCGGCGCTGGCAACCGCCGCGAGCAGTGCCAGGTCGGCCCAGCTGACGCTACCACCACCTTCGTTGAGGGCAAAGGCAACGACCAGCAGGCTGCCAAGCGAAGCCATCGCCCAGAATCCCGGCGACGGACGCTCACCCGAAACCGCGGCACCAGCCGCGGCAGTCGCCAGAGGCAGCACGCCGAGCATGATTCCAGCATGTGAGGCCTCGACGTGACGCATCGCCAGAGCGGTCAGCACCGGGAAGCCGAAAGCGACGCCCAGTGACACAACCACCAACGACCTGAACTCGCCGCGGGTTGGCCAGCCGCGCCGACTGATCAGCAGGTACGTCGCGGCCGGTATCGCAGCCACCACCACTCTCCCCATCCCGACGAAAATCGGATTCAGTGCAGCCACTGCGACCCGCGTCGCCGGCAAGGTCAGGCTGAAAGCCGCGACTCCCAGCAAACCCAGCCACATTCCTTTTGTTTCGCTGTTCATCGCGGCTCGGCAGGACGTGACAGGGAGCTGCCAGGAGAGATTTCTGCTGTCGACAGGCACTCGATTCGGCCGCTGCCCAAGAGAAGCCGACTCGTCGGATATTCGCTGTCACCGATGCTGAGAGCATCCCGGGAACGCTGTCGCTCAGGCACTTGCGGCCGATCCGGCCTGATGTCCGGAGAGGTGCCCGTTCTCCGTCTCGGCAGGGAGATAGTGGGTCAGCAGCCGCTCACCCGGCAACCAGTCGTGGCAAAGGTAGCCACCGGGCTCCCGCGAAAAGGCCAGCGGACCATCCTGCAGCGCAACCTGCTGCGCGGGTGACGGCGCAACAATTGCCGGGCGTCCGGCGAAAGAGGTGCTGACGAAGCGATGCACATGCCCGCAGAGTACGGCCTCGACGGCTGCATGACTTGCCAGCCACTGCGCGAGGAGTTGCTCACCGCGACAGCGAATGGCGTCCAAGCCGGCGATGCCGACCGCGAAAGGCGGCTGATGCTGGGCGAGCAGCACCGGCCGCCTTTCCGGACAGGCATCCTCCAGCCAGTCCAGCTGCGCCGCCGCGACTTCACCCCATTCCTCGCCGGGGACCACCGTATCGAGCAACAGCAAGGTACCATCACCAACATCGATCCGCTGACAGCACAGTGAGCCGCCACTCCACGCCTGATCTCCAAAAACCGCCCGCAAGGCTGCGCGATCGTCATGATTGCCGGGCACCAGGGCATAGCGAAGGGAGAGCGAATCGAGGCGATCACGCAACAGCCGATACTCGTCCCGATCACCATGGGCCACCAGATCGCCCGTGATGAGTAACAGATCGGGAGGCTCCGAAGAACGTACGCGATGCAACACCCGGTCAAAAGCCGCCAGGGTATCGACCAAGCCGTACAGCGGCTCGCCACCGAGATGAAGATCGGAAAGCTGAATGATTCTCACGGCGACAGCTTAGCAAGAAAAACGCCCGCTCCGCAGACAAGCTGCGAAGCGTCAGCATAGAACGTCATCGGCAGGGGCTCGTATGGACCGGCCGACATGTCATCGGAAAAGCATATACGCCCACTGGCTTTGGCAAGCGCGCGCGTACCATTACTGTCGGAGTAATCGTGATGCCCAGAAAGCAAAAAAGCCGCGTCCGCGGCTCTTTTGCAACTAGCTGTCCAGGAGAGATCTCTGGTGCCGCTGGCCGGAATCGAACTGGCGACCTTCGCATTACGAATGCGCTGCTCTACCAACTGAGCTACAGCGGCACGGCCACCCTTCAAGCACATGCAGGGTCGGCATTCTAGCAGCGCCCACCGATATTTGGAACCTCTATTTTGCGCCCCGGAAGCTCGCACGCGCGCCGCCGACAAGCCCAGGACGGCGACTAATCCAGTCGCGCCAGCGTCGACTTGGCCAACGGCGGATTCATGGCCAGGTATTTCTTTATCCCCGAGAAGATCGCCTCGGCCAGCTTGTCCTGGTAAGCGTCGTCGTTCAGGCGTTTCTCCTCTTCCGGATTGGAGATGAAGGCCGTCTCGATGAGAATCGACGGAATGTCGGGCGCTTTGAGGACGGCAAAGCCGGCCTGCTCGACACTCGCCTTGTGCAGCCGGTTGATCCCGCCGATTTCGCCGAGGACAGCTTTGCCCAGCTTGAGGCTGTCGCTGATCGTCGCCGTCTGCGAGAGATCAAGCAGGGTACGCGCCAGAACGGGATCCCTGACGTCGATATTGACGCCGCCGATCAGATCTGAGGCATTCTCTTTTTGCGCCAGATAGCGCGCAGCCGAACTCGAGGCACCGCTCTCGGAAAGAACGAAGACCGACGATCCATTGGCATCGGGCCTGACGAAGGCGTCGGCATGGATCGAAACGAAGAGGTCGGACTGGATCCGCCGTGCTTTCTGGACCCGGGCCCGCAACGGTACGAAGAAGTCGGATTCACGGGTAAGCACGGCACGCATGTTCGGGTCAGCCGCGATCTTGGCCTGCAAGCGCTTGGCAACTGCCAGCGTGACGTGTTTTTCGTAGCTGCCACCGCGGCCTGTGGCACCGGGATCCTCGCCGCCGTGTCCGGGGTCCAGGGTGATGGTCACCAGACGATCGATGACCGGGCCCCGCTGCTTGCTTGCCGGCCGGCGTTCGGCGAGCGGCCTGGACCTGGTGTCGGGCCTGGCATCGCCACCGGTACTTTCGCGAGTGCTGTCGGCCGCGATCGCGGGCCTGTCCTCGACGGGTGCTGCCTGCCAGTCCTTGCTGTCCAGCAAGGAGAGCAGCGGATCCGGCGGGCTCAGCGGGTAGACGTCGAGGACCAGACGATGTCCGTAGTCACCGACGGGTGCCAACTCGAAGACCTGCGGGTCGACTTCATTCTTGAGTTCCATCACCAGACGCACAACGCCCGGCTTGTAGCGTCCCGCGCGCACCAGCTTGATGTTCGGGTCGTCCGGCAGCACCTTGTTGGAAATACTCTCCAGCACACTGGTCAGTTCGATACCCTCGAGGTCGACGACCAGCCGTTCGGGATTCTTCACCGTGAAGTGCGTGTACTTCAAGGGCGCGCTGTGTTCGATCGTCACGCGCGTGTACTCCGGCGCGGGCCAGATGCGCACAGCAAGAACACGCGGAGTTCTGTTGGCGGAAGCCTTCGCTATCGGACTGACCGTCAAAAACAGCGAAGCGCCGGCAAACTTGATCAGTCTCCGGCGTCCCGCCAACCGCTCTTCAGCGCGTTCAGACATTTTTGCCCCTCCTCGCTAGCCGCGACGACGTCCAGCGTCCGCCCTTCCCCGACAATGTGGAAGATAACGACCAGATCAGCCGCGGGCACCCAGCCGGCAGCCTTCTCGGGCCACTCGACCATGCATACGGCATCGTCACGGAAGTACTCGCCAAACCCTGCATCCAAGAACTCTTCTGGAAAGTTGAAACGATAGAAATCAAAGTGATACCAGTATATCCTCGAAATCACATAAATTTCAACCAGTGTATAGGTAGGGCTTCTCACCGGACCGCCATGACCGAGTGCCCGCAGCAGAGCACGAACCAGGGTCGTCTTCCCGGCGCCAAGGTCGCCGTCGAGCCAGACAACCATACCGGGAGCAAGCAGTGGGGCCAGTTGGCAGCCAAGCCTGGCGGTCGCCGCTTCATCCGACAGATGCAGGGTCAGCGTCGACTGGTTATGATCCGGGCTATGCAAGAAGAGAACTCCCGAGCAGGAGCCGGCGGCCGCCTGGCTGACAGCCAGGGCACCTACGCCGGCATAGTGAATAGAATCAAGGGCTTTGGGCAGGAACTCGGCTTTGCCTCGATCGGCATAGCCAGGGCCGATGTGTCAGCGGCGGCGCCGTGGCTGATGCGCTGGCTGGCGCTGGGCCGGCACGGCGAAATGGATTATATGGCCAAACACGCGTCGCTGCGCGCGGCCCCGCAGCAGCTGTTCCCGGGAGTCCTGTCGGTAATTTCGGCCCGCCTCCCATACTGGCCGGTCGCCGCCGATGCCTTCCACGTACTTGGTGATAGCAAGCTGGCATATGTCTCGCGCTATGCGCTCGGCCGGGACTATCACAAGACGGTCCGCCATCGGCTGCAGAAACTTGCCGACCATGTTCGTCACGAAGCAGAAGCTATAGAAACCCTGGAAAGGGAAATGCCCTTTGCCTGCCGCGTGTTTTCCGATTCGGCGCCGGTGATGGAAACCGATTTTGCATGCCAGTCGGGTATTGCCTGGCGCGGCAAGCATACGCTCTCGCTGACACGCGGCGGATCCTGGCATTTTCTCGGGGAGATCTACACCACCCTGCCACTGCCCGCCGATGTGCCGATGGCCGACCACTGCGGAGACTGCCGTCGCTGCCTCGATGCCTGCCCGACCGGCGCGATCGTGGCGCCCTACGAGGTCGATGCCCGCCTGTGCATTTCCTACCTGACGATCGAGCTGAAAGGTGCGATTCCCGTCGCGCTGCGGCCCTCGATCGGCAACCGCATCTACGGCTGTGACGACTGCCAGTTGTGCTGTCCCTGGAACCGATTTGCCGAGATGGGCGACGCCGATTTTGCCGTTCGCAACGGTCTTGATGCGACCCCACTGACGACCCTCTTCGCCTGGAACGAAGACGACTTCAATACCCGGCTGGCAGGCAGCGCGATACGCAGGATCGGGCATCAGCGCTGGCTGCGCAACATCGCCGTCGCGCTGGGCAATGCGGACAGCTCGCCAGCCGTCGTCCAGGCGCTCGCTGCGCGCCGGGACGACCCGTCGCCTCTGCTGCGCGAGCACGTCGGCTGGGCGCTGAACCAACATCGCCAGCCAAGCGCCTGATTTCGCTGGGGCGGCTTGTCAGCATTGACAAGCGGCAGCCTCACATGTCGGGGTAGTTCGGCCCGCCGCCGCCTTCCGGCGCCACCCAGCGGATGTTCTGCGTCGGATCCTTGATGTCGCAGGTCTTGCAATGAACGCAGTTGGAGGCATTTATCTGCAGACGCGGACCAGCTGCCTCTTCGACGATTTCGTAGACGCCGGCCGGGCAATAGCGTTGTTCCGGCGACGCGTATTCCTTGTAGTTGACACTTATCGCCTTGCTGCTGTCCAGCAACTTCAGATGAACGGGCTGCTCCTCCTCGTGCGCCGTGTTCGAAATGAACACCGACGACAGACGATCGAAACTCAATACACCATCCGGCCTGGCATACTCGATCGGCTGATAACGGGCGGCGGGCTGCAATTGTTCGTGGTCGCTGGTTTCGTCCTTCAGTGTGAAGAACATGCGACCGCCGAAAAGATTCTGCTCGATCCAGTTGAAAGCCCCCCCACCAAAAGTGCCGAACTTGTGCAGTGCCGGCCCGAAGTTGCGGGCCTGGTAGAGCTCGGCATACAGCCAGGACTCCTTGAAGGCTTCGCCATAGGCGACCAGATCGGCACGCCCTTCGTCGCCTGCCTGCAGCGCCGCATTCACCGTCTCGGCAGCGAGCATTCCCGACTTCATTGCCGTGTGAATGCCCTTGATCTTGGCAAAATTCAGCGTACCGGCGTCGCAGCCGATCAGCAAGCCGCCAGGGAAACTCTGCTTTGGCAGGCTGTTGAAGCCACCCTTGGTAATCGCGCGCGCCCCGTAGCACAGGCGTTTACCGCCTTCGAGATACTTCCTGATACCTTCGTGCGACTTGAAACGCTGAAATTCCTCGAACGGGGAGAGATAGGGATTGGCGTAGTTGAGGTCGGCGATCAGACCGACGGCGACCTGATTGCCTTCGAGGTGGTAGAGGAAGGAACCACCCGTCGCGCCATGCTCGCTGAGTGGCCAGCCGGCACCGTGCACCACCAGCCCGGCCTGATGCTTCGCCGGCTCGATTTCCCAGAGTTCCTTGATACCGATACCGTAGTGCTGGGCCGTCGCGCCGCTCGCCAGGTCGTATCTGGCGATCAACTCCTTGCCGAGCTGCCCGCGCGCACCTTCGGCGAACAGCGTGTACCTGGCGTGCAACTCGAGGCCTGGCTGGAAGCCCTCTTTGGGCTCGCCGTTCTTGTCGCGCCCCAGGTCACCCGTCGCCACACCCTTGACCGTCGCGTCGTCGTGGTAGAGAACTTCGGCGGCGGCAAATCCCGGAAAGATCTCGACACCTAGCGCTTCCGCCTGTTCGGCGAGCCAACGGCAGAGCTTGCCCAGGCTGATCACGTAGTTACCCGTGTTGTGCATCGGTGCCGGAACGGCAAAGCCAGGCAATTTCACCGCGGCGGCCTGGTTACGATAGAGATAGACCTGATCTTCGCTGACCGGGGTATTCAAGGGAGCGCCCTGCGCCTGCCAATCGGGAAGCAGCTCGTCCAGCGCCCGACTCTCGAACAGGGCTCCCGACAAGATGTGGGCGCCGACCTCCGAACCCTTCTCCAGCACCATGACCGACAGGTCGGCGTTCAGCTGCTTGAGGCGAATCGCCGCACTCAGGCCTGCCGGTCCTGCTCCGACGACAACTACGTCATACTCCATCGCTTCACGTTCCATTGCCGCTCCCCAAGGTTTCCAAGATTTCATCGCCAGCCGGCCGTCGTCGGACAATGAAGACAGCGCTTCATGGATATACCGCAGCCTGAAAGCGCGGTCAAGATCATCGCGCCCGCCGGCGGCTTCGGGGCCCCCACCGCTTGCTGCGCGGCAATCTCGAGGGCAACACGCCATGCGCCAGGCGGCGGAGACGCCTGGTCGCATCCGCAGTCACCAAAATCGTGGCGGGCGTCATTGACCCCCGTGATACCAGCTTGTAGAATGCGCGCTCTCGGGGCGTGGCGCAGCCTGGTAGCGCATCTGCTTTGGGAGCAGAGGGTCGTGAGTTCGAATCCCACCGCCCCGACCAGTCGTTGGATGTATCAAGAAGCGGTTCCAGCGGGAAGTTCCGACAAGGGCTGTCCGCACTTGCGCCCGTAGCTCAACCGGATAGAGCACCGGCCTTCTAAGCCGGGGGTCGTGAGTTCGAGTCTCGCCGGGCGCGCCAGATCAATGGCGGTGTTAGCTCAGTTGGTAGAGCCCTGGATTGTGATTCCAGTGGTCACGGGTTCGAGTCCCGTACATCGCCCCAGAACATCGAAAAGCCGAAACCTGCAGGGAATTGTCAATTGTCGTCGACTCTCGTCTCCTTTCTTGGCATCACCCCGGCCCAGCGGCGCACCGCGGGCACTGCATCTCATCATGTCGCTCGACATGCTCGCATGCCTGAAGGCGAGGGCCTTGACCGCCCGATGCGCAGCCAGTCCGCCGTCTGCGCCGCGTCTCCGTTCGCTACGGCGAGATGAGACATCTGCTGGCTGATCGAAGCGGCGGGGTCCCGCTCTCGCCTGCAGCACGACATGCAGGTGAAATCCCGCATACCCCTGCATGATGCGGCCCTGAACGTCCAGTCCCAAGATCCCGAGGCAGCCAGCGCGTGCTCTCCTGGGATTCCCCGATAACAACGGAGAAGCGAGCAACAATGACAGGGCGCGTTGCCATCACCGGCTATTCGTTCAGAATGCCGGGAACAAGCACCAGCCAGTATTGGCAAGACCTGCTTGACCGTCGAAACCTGGTCACCGAAGTCGATTCACGGCGCTGGGCGCAGGACACCTTCCTGCATCCCCGCCGAAGCCACCCGGGAACAAGCTACACCTTTGCCGCAGGCTCTCTGGGGGACATCACGACTTTCGACGCCGCCTTCTTCGGCATTTCGCCGCGTGAAGCTGCGCTGATGGATCCGCAGCAGCGTTTGCTGCTCGAGATGAGCTGGGAGGCACTCGAAAACTCGGGAATCAAACCCTCCAGCCTGCGCGGCAGCCGTTGCGGCGTCTATATGGGGATCGCCAGCGCCGATTATTCCTATCGCATGGCGGACGATCTGGCCGTGGTCGACTCGACGACGGCCACCGGCAACACCGCGAGCATTGCCGCCAACCGCATCTCGTACGCCTTCGACCTGCGCGGACCGAGCATGGCGATCGACACCGCCTGCTCGTCGTCGCTGGTTGCGTTTCACCAGGCCTGTCGTTCGATCATTTCCGGAGAAAGCACGCAAGCCCTCGCCGGCGGCATCAGCCTGCATCTGCACCCTTATGGCTTCCTCGTCTTTGCCAAGGCCTCAATGCTCTCGCCGCGCGGCCGCTGCAATGTCTTTGACGCCTCCGGTGACGGTTACGTGCGTTCGGAAGGCGGCGGTGTCTTCTTCCTCAAGGACTTTGATCAGGCGCTGGCCGACGGCGACCCGATCCTCGCCGTCGTGGCCGGCTCGGCCGTCAATACCGACGGGCGAAAGACCGGTCTGACCGTGCCGAGTCCGCAGGTACAGGCGGCACTCCTGGAACAGACCTACGCGCAGGCCGGCATTGACCCGGCGTCCATCGACTACCTCGAAGCGCATGGCACCGGCACGGCCGTCGGCGACCCGATCGAAACCCTGGCCATCGGACAGGCACTCGGCAAGCGCCGGCCTGCCGGCAAGCCGCTCCCCATCGGCTCGGTAAAAAGCAATCTGGGGCATCTCGAAACCGCCTCCGGCGTTGCCGGCCTGGTCAAGGCACTGCACTGCATAAAGCACCGAACGGTGCCGGCAACCATCGGCATCGAGATGCTCAATCCGCACATCAAGGCTGACGAGTGGAACATCAAGATCGTCACCAGCAATCTCGCGCTGGCGAAGACCGGCAAAGTAACCGTCGGGATCAACTCCTTCGGCTTTGGCGGATCGAATGCGCACGTGATTCTCGAGAGCCATCAACAGCCGACCACCACGGCGGTTGCGAACCCCCCTGTGGCAGGCCTGCTGCCGATCATCGTCTCGGCACGGGACACCGCTGCACTGCAGGTCGCTGCGCGCGATTTCGCCACCTTCCTGACCGAGCTGCCGGCGGCCAATCTCTACGATGTCGCCTACACGGCCGCCTTCCGGCGCGAACGGCACCAGCAGCAGGCAATCGTCTTCGGGCAGCAGCCGCGGGCGATCGCCAGCGCGCTCCGCCTCTTTGCCGACGGAACAGCCGACGAGACGCTTGTGGAAACCGGCAGCAGCTTGCCAAGACCGCGTGGCCCGGCCTTCATCTATTCCGGAAACGGTTCGCAGTGGGCCGGCATGGGCAAGCGCCTGCTGGCGGAAGAGCCGCTGTTCCGAATGGCCGTCCGGGAAGTCGACGCCCTGTTCGCTCTTCATGCCAAATACTCGCTGGAAGATGAACTTTCCGGCGTCAATGGCGAAGACCGCTATGCACTTACCGAGATCGCCCAGCCCGCGCTTTTCGCGATGCAGGTAGGGATCACCCGCATGCTCGCCGCGCGCGGCGTCACGCCGATGGTGGTCGCCGGCCACAGCGTGGGTGAAGTCGCAGCCGCCTGGGCGGCGGGCGCGCTGACCCTCGCCGAAGCCGTCGCGGTGATCTACCAGCGCAGCCGCCTGCAGGGGACGACCAGGGGCCGGGGGCAGATGAGCGCAGTGGCGCTGGGGGATCAGACTGCCCTGACCCTGCTCGACGAATTGGGTCTCGATTCGGTGCTCGAGGTCGCCGGCATCAACAGCTCGCGCGGAGTGACCATCGCCGGCGACCCCGCGCAGCTCGCCGTTCTCGAGGCCGCCCTCGCCGAGAGGAATATTGCCCACAAACGACTGGACCTCGATTACGCGTTTCACAGCCCGGCCATGGACGACATCGAAATCGTCCTCAAGGACGCGCTGGCCCATCTTGAACCCACTGAAACCCTGCTGCCGTTCTGCTCCACGGTCAGCGGCAAGCTGCTGAGCGGGCGCCAGCTCGATGCCGAGTACTGGTGGCAAAACGTCCGCAAACCGGTGCTCTTCGAAGCGGCGATCAACACCTTTCTCGACGACGGAATCAACATTTTTATCGAGATCGGTCCCAGTCCGATCTTGCGCAGCTATCTGAACGACTGCCTCAAGGATCGCGCGATCGATGGCCAGGTCATCCCTACCGTGTTGCGTGCCGACGATGCCCCGCAACGAATCTGGGGCGCGGCCAGCCAGGCAGTAATTGCCGGAGCAAGTCCTGACTGGCAAGTTCTCTTCCCTCGGCCCGGTCGTTTCGTGCAGCTGCCGAGCTATCCGTGGCAGCGCGAGCGCCACTGGCACCCGGTCAGCACGGCATCGGCGGGATTGATATACCGCCGCAAACTGCATCCGCTGCTCGGCTACCCGCTGCCCCAGCATGAGCTGACCTGGGAAAACGAGCTCGATACGCAGCTCGAACCAATTCTCGCCGACCACGTGGTCGGCGATGCAACGGTATTCCCCGGCGCCGGCTTCGCCGAAATCGCGCTGGCTGCCGCTTTGGCGTGGCACGCGGAGGGCGTTGCCGCAATCGAAGATCTGGAAATTCGTACGCCACTGCTGATCGGCGACGAACGCACGACCGTGGTCCGCTCGACGATCAATCCGCAGGACGGCAGCCTGACCATCGAGAGTCGTGAGCAGCTCGCCAGCGACCCCTGGACATTGCACAGCACGGCCCGCGTGCTGCGTGAAACCGCAGCCACGCCGCTGTTCGAGCGGGCACCTCCCCTGCCGACACGCCGCCCGGATTTCGACGCCAGCAGTCACGCCGAACTGACGCGCGCCGTTGGTATCGCTTATGGTCCGGCATTCCAGTGCATCGACCACGGCTGGATCCAGGGCAATTCGGTATTGGCGGTCTATCGGCTTCCGGCGGCAGTGGATGAGCAATTGCCGTACAGTCACCTTCACCCGGCGTTGCTGGACAACGCTTTTCAACTGGTCTTCCAGCTGCTGAAGAGCGCCGTTCAAGAACACCATGGGCTGGCATTCGTTCCGGTGCGGATGGGACGAATCACTCTGCGAACCGCCATGGCGCGGCCAAGCCATGCGCGTGCAACGTTGCTCAAGCGGGGTTCGCGCTCGCTGCAGGCCGAATTTGCCGTCTTCGCTGCCGACGGAAGCACCATTGCCGCCGTCAGCGACGTCCGCTTTCGCAGCGTTCGCCTGAGCCGGAATGCGGCAGACCAACTGCGCTGCCTTGCTTATCACGCGACACCGAAGCCGCACCCACTGACAGCTGCCGCCTGCCCGAGCATTGCCTACGACAGCGTCAGGTCGGCGCTGGCCGATCTCGTCAGGCGTGCCGCCCTGAAGGGAACGCATCGTCGCTACTCGGAAGAAGTCGATCCGCTGCTCGACAGCCTGTGCAGCCGCTTCACCCGGCTGGCACTGCTGGAGCTCTCACCGGACGGGCGCCGCCTGCCGTCGGAAACGGTGCTCGCCTGCCAGAGAGCCAACCCGGAGGTCGAACCGTACCTGGCCCGCCTGCTGTCGCTGGCCGAGGACGAACAGTCACTGGCGGTCACCACCGACGGCTGGGATATCGTGCCCGATCAGCGAGAGGAGTCTTCGGCACAGGACATCTGGAACAGCCTCGTCGCCGACTATCCGGACTATTTTCAGATTGTGCATTCGGTAGGGCGTATCGGCATGTATCTCGGCAGGCTGCTGTCGGGCGGCGCCGCACTGAGCGCCGTCTGCCCCCAGGAGTCGTCACTGGCAACGCTGTTGCGCCAGGTCCTTGGAACGAGCGGGAGGCAGAAGATCGGTCATGCGCTACGCGAGCTGATCGCCCGGGGATTGCAGGATCTGCCCGAAGGCCGGCGGCTGGGGATTGTCGAGATCAGCGCCGGTGCACCCTCGTTCGCCATGGACGTCTGCATCGCGATGGATTTCGACCGCGGCGACTATTGCTTTGCCAGCACGTCGGCGGCGACGCTGGACGAGGTCGCCGGCGGGCTGAAGGAGTGCTCGCCGCGAATCGAAACGCAGCTGATCGGCAGCGCCGGGACAGACGCGGGCGGCGCCGCAAGCTGCGCGATAGCCGTCGTCGCCCTTGATTTCGCCACCATCGAGCAGGCGCTGCAAGCCCTCGAGTACGCACGCGGCCGACTCGCGGTTGGTGCGTCGCTGGTCGTCATCGGCCAGCATCCGTCGCGCTGGATCGACTTCGTGTTCGGCGCCCAACGGGCCGGATGGTCGGAGCCGGAAAGCGGTCGCTGGCTATCGAACCAGCGCCCGAGCTTCTTCTGGCAGCAGAAGATGCAGGAATACGGCTTCGCGGCCAGCGAACCTTTCGAGTTTTCGCCGGACACCCTGTCCGGTCCCTATCTGCTGCTCGGCCAGCGCACCGACAGCGACGCCTCGGCAGTGGATGCAAGGCGATCAGCTTTGCGTAGCTGGATCCTGTTTGCCGATCCGGATGGCTACTCGGGACAACTCTCGGATAACCTGACGAGGAAGCTACAGGCGCGCGGCGACCTGGTCATCCAGGCCAGCGCGGGCGATCGCGCGCAGATAGAGTCACTGCTCGGCGAAACCACCACCAACTACGGCGACCTCGACGGCATTGTTCATCTTGCCGGCCTGCAACCTGAACCAGCCGAGGTGCCGGCAGACCTCGCTTTTGATCGCCAGGTCGCCCGCTGCGCGGCTGCCGCCCGCATTGTCCAGGCCTGCGCGGAAACGCAAACGGCAACCACCTGCTGGCTGATTACCGCCAACGCCGCGAGCAGCCTGCTCCCCGGTCGCGCCAGCGCCGTCGCGGCGAGCCTTGCCGCCGACAGTGCGCTGTGGGGATTCGGGCGGACGATGCTCAACGAAACGGACAACTGCGCCATTCGCCTGATCGATCTGGAGACACCGCTACCCGTGGAAACGGCAAGCGCAGCGCTGGACAGGGAGTTCGAGCAACCCGACGACGAGCAGGAAGTGATCATTACTGCCAGCGGCGAGCGCTACGCCCTGCGCCTGCGTATCGAGGAGCGCCCCGACGGACAGCAGCAGGAGACGATCGAAACGCCGACCTTGTCGCTTGGCTTCGAGTTCCCGGGGCAGCTCCGCAATCTGCGCTGGGAGGCACACCCGCGGCGCACACTTGCCCCGGGCCAGATCGAAGTCGAGGTCCGTGCCACGGGTCTCAATTTCCGCGACGTCATGTATGCGCTGGGACTGCTTTCCGACGAAGCGATCGAGAACGGCTTCGCCGGACCGTCCCTGGGCTTCGAGTTCGCCGGTATCGTCAGTCGCACCGGCAGCGAGGACACCCCCTTCAGCCCGGGCGATGAAGTCGTTGGCTTCGGTCCATCGAGCTTCGGCAACCGGGTGGTGACGCAGACCGACGCGATAGCGCATATCCCGCACGGCATTTCCTTCGAAGCCGCCGCGACGATCCCCAGCACCTTCTTTACCGTCTATTACGCGCTACACTACCTGGCTCGCCTGCAGCCGGAAGAAAAAGTGCTGATCCACGGCGCCGCAGGCGGCGTCGGAATTGCCGCCATACAGATCGCCAAGTGGCTCGGCGCCGAAATCTACGCCACCGCCGGATCCGACGAGAAGCGCGACTTCCTGCGCCTGCTCGGCGTCGATCATATCTTCGACTCGCGTTCGCTGACCTTTGCCGACCAGATCGCGGCGCAGACCGGTGGACAGGGCGTCGACGTGGTGCTCAATTCGCTTGCCGGCGAGGCAATCAACCGCAATTTCCAGGTCCTGAAGCCCTTCGGCCGTTTCCTCGAACTCGGCAAGCGCGATTTCTACGAAAACACCCGCATCGGCCTGCGCCCGTTCCGCAACAACATCAGCTACTTCGGCATCGATGCCGACCAGTTGATGCTGGTGCGTCCGGATCTCACGCGCAGCCTTTTCGCCGAGCTCATGGCCTTGTTCTCCGAAGGCGTTCTCCATCCGCTGCCCTATCACGCCTTCGAAGCCGAAGACGTTGTCGACGCCTTCCGCTACATGCAACAGGCCCGCCAGATCGGCAAGATCGTCATCACCTATGGCCATGGCATTAATCGTGTTCACACCCCGAGCCCTTTGGCGCGCGCGCAACTGCAGCTGGCGGCGGACGCCTCCTATCTGGTCACCGGCGGCCTGCAGGGGTTCGGTCTGCGCACCGCCGAGTGGCTGGCCAGCAAGGGCGCCCGCCAGTTGATCCTGATCAGCCGGCGCGGCCCGGGCTCCGACGAAGCGCGCGAGGTTATCGAGCGCCTCGAAAAGGACGGGGTGAGCGTGCATGCCGCCGCCTGCGACGTCACCGACCGTGCCCAACTGGCGGCCCTGCTGGCCGAAACGGGGCGGACCCTGCCACCACTCAAAGGGGTCGTGCACGCTGCCGCGGTGATCGATGACGGCCTCGTGCGCAAGCTCGACGCGGAGCAGATTCGCCGCGTGCTGGCGCCCAAAATTCTGGGCGCCCGCCACCTCGATGAGCTGACGCGAGAGCACGCGCTGGATCTGTTCGTCCTCTTTTCTTCCGCCACCACCGTCTTCGGCAACCCCGGACAGGCCAGCTACGTTGCCGCCAACGCCTGCCTGGAGGCGCTTGCCGGAGTTCGTCGCGCGCTCGGCCTGTGCGCCACCTGCGTCGGCTGGGGCCCGATCGACGACGTCGGGTTTCTGGCGCGCAACGAAAAGATCAAGGAAGCGCTGCAAAGCCGCATGGGTGGCGCGGCGCTGACGTCGGCGATCGCTCTCGATGCCCTGGAAGACATGCTGCTCGCCGATCGTTCGGGACTGGCGGTGCTCGAAGTCGACTGGAATGCCCTCAGCCGGCTGCTGCCCAGCGCGGCCAGTCCGAAGTTCCAGGAACTCGCCTGGCACGCCGGCGACGGCGATCACCAGGAGGACCACTCGCAAGACATCCAGCGGCTGCTGGCGGAACTCGGCAACGACGAACTGCTGATCGCCTTCGCCGACATCCTGCGCAGCGAAATCGGCGAAATCCTGCGCGTCGCCCCGGACAAGATCGACCCCAACCGCTCGCTCTTTGACATGGGGCTGGACTCGCTGATGGGGGTCGAACTGGTGGTCGCGCTCGAAACGCGTTTCGGAATCAGGCTGCCGGTCATGGCCCTGAGCCAGAGTCCGACCATCGCCAAGCTGGCGGCGAAAGTGGTCCAGCAATTGCGCGCAAGCGACGATGGCAGCGAATCGGACGACGCGACCGCGATGCTTGCGCAGGCCGAGCAGGTGGCCCGGCAGCAAGGTGCCGATGTTTCGCCCGAATTGATCGCCACCGTGGCAAACGGCATGCAGCGCTCGGCTGGCGCTGCCGCGACCGTGCAGAGGATCGAGTAGGATGGTGCGCAAGGGATTGCCTGGACTCAGTGCCCAGATCAAGGACAAACTCATCCAGCAAGCGCTGGAACGTCGGCTCCGGCAGGCCTCTGATCAGGGCAGGAACCTGGACCCGCCAACCCATTCGTCGGGTGGCGGCCCCGACACGCCAGAGCAGCACTACCGCTTTCACCTGCATCCCGGCTACCAGCAGATTCGCATCATCAGCGAGGGCGCGGCCCGCCTCGGCATCGACAGTCCCTTCTTCAAGCTTCACGAAGGCATTGCTGGCGCCGGCACGCGCATCGACGGCCGCGACTACATCAACTTCGCAAGCTACAACTACCTCGCGCTTTCCGGTCACCCGGAGGTTTCTGCCGCGGCCAAGGAAGCAATCGACAGCTACGGCACCTCGGTTTCCGCCAGCCGCCTGGTCTCCGGCGAAAGACCGGTGCACCGCGAACTCGAGCAGGCCATCGCCCGTGCCTACGCGAGCGACGACGCCATTACCTTCGTCAGCGGCCACGCCGCCAACGTCACCACTATCGGTCATCTGTTCGCCGCCCAGGATCTGATTGTTCACGATGAGCTGATCCACAACAGCGTCGTGCAGGGAATAACTCTCTCGGGCGCCAGGCGCCTGTCGTTTCCGCACAACGACCCGGAAGCACTGGATGCCATCCTCAGCCAGCAGCGCCAGCACTTCCAGAGAGTGCTGATCGTCCTGGAAGGGATCTACAGCATGGACGGCGACCATCCCGACCTGCCCCGCTTCGTGGCCATCAAGAACAGGCATCGCGCCTTCCTGATGGTCGATGAGGCACACTCCTTCGGCGTGATGGGCGGCACGGGACTCGGCATCAGGGAGCACTTCGGGCTGGCGAGCGCTGACGTCGACATCTGGATGGGCACCCTGAGCAAGGCCCTGGCCGGGTGCGGCGGCTATATCGCCGGCGAAGCGGCGCTCGTCGAGCACCTGAAGTTCCTGGCGCCGGGCTTTCTCTATAGCGTCGGAATGCCGCCAGCGATCGCCGCGGCATCCCTTGCGGCGCTGCAGGTGATGCAGCGCGAGCCCGGTCGTGTCGCCACGCTGCGGGCGCGCGGGCAGTACTTCCTGGCGAAAGCCAGCGCCGTCGGCGTTGACACCGGAAACAGCGCGGGCTTCGCGGTGATCCCGGCAATCACCGGCAGCTCGATCAAGGCGGCGCGACTGGCGGCGGCACTGTTCGCACGCGGCATCAATGTGCAGCCGATCCTCTACCCGGCGGTTCCGGAGAAATCTGCCCGCCTGCGCTTCTTCATCTCCTGCGAGCACAGCGAGCAGCAGATTCAGCAGAGCGTGGACGCCCTTGCCGAGGAACTCGGAAGGCTCTGAGTTGAGAGCAATCCCACTTCCTGCAGGAATACGCGGCCGAGATCCTCGACCTTGAGATCACGACGCGTCCCCGGCCGCTCCTTGCCGCCGTCTTTCCGCCAGACGAAGTAATCGGTCTGCCCGCCGGGTTGACCCAGCGTCCGGTAAACCTCGGGCATGATCGGCACGTGATCACCGAACCAGCACAGTCCGCCCCTGCCGGGCAAGACCTCCAGCCCCGCCCGCAGCATGCCGGCCATCCGGTCGGCATTGCTCAAATGGCGCAGGTAAATGGTCAGGTCGTTGCAGCCGGGAGCCGGTGGCGTCGAATGGAAGCGCTCCACGTCCCCGGGGAGAACTTTCTCGAGATGCAAGGGGCCGTGGTTTTCCATGGTGATGACGAATACGAAGAGTGGCTGCCTGGAGGCACTCCTCAGCAAGGCGCAGACCTTTTCGGCAACGGCCAGGTCGCTGACGTAAGGCCCGCTTCTTGCTGCACCGGCAAAGCTGCGAATATCGATGAACTCATCGAAACCAAGCCCCGGATAGACCTTGTGGCGGTCGTAGAAGCTGGCCGAATACGGGTGTACGCAGACCGTCCGGTAGCCGCAGTGCTGCAGGAAACTGGCCACCGTCGCCACGCCCTGCCTGGCCAGCCGGCGATAGGGATTGAAACGATGCACGCCGAGCGCGTCGCCGGAAAGCCCGGACAGAAATGCAAACTCCGTGCGCACCGTATTGGCACCCCAGGCAGACACCTCGACCTGCCCGCTGCACAGTGCTTCCGCCTGCAGGGCATCGAACTCGCGCAGAACGTCGCTCCGGATGCCGGCGAACGGCCGCCGCGGATCGAAAAAGGACTCGCTCTGCACGACGACAAGATGCGCAGGCTCTCCGGTGGCAGCCGTCACCGAACTCGCCAAGGCATCATCGTAGGGCCAACGCTGCTGGCCGGGTCGCAACTCCTCTTCGCCGTATCGCCACATGGCGGCAAGCAAGCCCAGTCGGGCCAGGTCGGCTGCAGCCTGGCAAGTCACAGCCAACTTCTGCCTCGCCCCCCACCAGAGGAGAGTGATTGCGGCCAGCACAAGCATCGCCGACCCGCGCAGAACCTGGTCGACGGACAACGCCACGAGCACGGAGTCCTCCATCGCCAGTCCCGCATAGACCGCACCAGCAAGCGCCAACACCGCCAGCACAGCCCTTCCGGCGCCGAGGAAAGGCAGGTAGAGGCGGGGATGCCTGAAAGCGTCGCTGAAATACTCGAAGTCCTGAAAGATGAAGGGCTCGCGCAAGGAGTGGTATTTGGCGTTGCTCACCAGCACGAGAAAGAGCATCCCGGCGAGCAGCGCGCTGGCCGCGAACACCGGCCGCCGGAGAACCAGCAACAGGCACGCAAACAGGAGCAGCCAGAGTCCGAGGTGGATGGCCAGAGCGGCGGCAGGTCGCCGCCAGAAAGGCAACACGGGTGGTTGCAGCAACCGCTCAAGCAGCAAGGAAAGGCCGGCGCCGACGGCCAGCGACGGCGCCACCGCCGACCAGAACGGATCAGCCACCATAGTCGAGCAAACGCAGAATGCGCTGCGAGACCGTCGGCGGCAGGACCGACAGCCACCAGGTACCGAAGTTGAGCGGAAACGGAAAGCTGATGCGCGCCTGGTTGCGCGCCAGACCGCGCCTGATGCAGCGAGCCGCCCGCTCCGGCGACCACAGGAAGGGCTTCGGCCCCGGCATCTCGCGGCACATCTTCGATTCGACGTAGCCCGGCATGACCACGCTGACCCGCACGCCCTCCCTGGCCAGCCAGCCACGCAGCGCTTCCCCGTAGGTCTTGATCGCCGCCTTGCTGGCACAGTAACTGGGCGTCACCGGCAGCCCGTAATATGCGGCCAGGGAACTGATCAGGGCAATCTGACCGCGGCCGCGAGCGCGCATCGCCGGCAACACCGCATCGACCGTCGCCATCACGGCGAGGACATTGACCTCGATGAGCGCCTCGACATCCGCCCAGCGTTCCCCTGCGCCCTGCGGCCCGATATTGGTATTGACGCCGGCATTGACGATCACCAGGTCGAGCTGCTCCTGCGCAGCAAGGGCCGCCAGCCAGTCGGCCAGGGCCGGACGGTCACGCAGGTCGAGCGACCGTGTCAGCACCCGCGCACCGCGCGACTCGCAGGCCGCCGCCAGTTCCGCCAGCCGAGCCGCATTGCGCCCCTGCAGGATCAGCGTGCCACCCGCTTCGGCATAGACAACGGCCAGCGCACCGCCAATCCCGCCGGTCGCACCGGTGATCAGCACCGTCCGCGGGCCTGCGGCTTCGCTCACAACAACTCGTCCAGTGGCGAGCGCTCTGGTTCAAGAAAGCGCCGGCAGTTGTGAACTGCCAACTTGATGGCGGCAGAAGAATAGAAGCCGCCGTTGACCTGTGTGGCGTGGATCACGGTATTGCGAAAACGACGGAACAGTTCGCGCTCGGGCTTGAAGGCAAGAGTCCAGAAGTCGTCGAAGGGTCCCTGAAACGTGAGCCCGGGCAGGTTGTAGATCGGATCGCTCAAGGTCACCGTTGGACACCCCTCACCCAGCGAGACGAAACCGACGGTACTGTTGACGGTCACGACGCCCTGAGCATTCTGCAGCAGGGGGCCCAGATCGCCGCTCTCCAGGTAATCGATTCGTCCTGCCAGCCCGAAGCGCTGCTCCAGACCGGCGATTATGCGGCGGTAGTTAACCAGGCCGGCGTCGAGCGGATGGTTCTTGATCACCAGGCGCGCGTCGCCGGGTGCATGCCGAGCAAAGGACTCCATCACGAATTCCATCACGCCGTTCATGTCGTTGAAGCGACAATGGTCGCGAATCTGCGCATCGCTGTTCAGTTGCAGCGGCAGCACGTAGTAGCGCGCCCCGCCGCTGGCGAGTTGGTCAATCAGGGCCTTGTCTCTCGGTTTGCGAAAGTGAAGCATCGAAAAGCGCCCGACGAACCCGGCGTACTCCACCGCCGCGTTGAGCGGCGCGTGGCTTCGGTAGCGCGGGAAGACGATCGGGTTGGCTGACCCGGCCAGATGGTAGGCCACATCGTGCATGGCACGCACTCTGAAAGGCGAGTGGAACGGCTCGCCGTCGCCGTAATCCGGCAGCTTCGCTCCAACGCTGCGAAACCAGTCAGGGTCACGCGGCAGCAGCGAGTGGCCGTTGACCCCGTCACGCTCGAGCGTCACCCAGAAAGGGCGCAGATAGCCTTCCTCGAAGACATGCGTGCGGATGCCCAGCGCCGGCGCGTGATCGACGGCCGGTCGATGTACCGGGCGTCGGTCGCCAAACAATATCTGGTCGGTGATGTCGAAGCGGCGGTACCTGTCATCGAGGAAATCGCGAAGGCCGGATAGTTCGGCGCGAAAGTTCCACGCTCGCCGCAGGCCCCAATAGGCGACATCACCGGCGTTGAAGTTGACCTTGAAAACCTGATGACCATCGGCCGTAAGCTGATCGGCCAGCCGGGCAAAGAATGGCGAACAGACCCCCTGGAGGAATAGAAACGAACGTCTCAAACTACTGAAATCCCTTTTCTCTTCGCATGAATTGTGATCGTCTCGCCTTGTCATTCTGGCTCTATTGCAGCGCCGGCTCGATCTGGCACGGCGGTCGTGGCGTACACGTTTCCTCCTGCCCGGGGCTCCTGCGACTGACCACGGTCGAAACCGGCAGCGCCGGCCCACCAGAGGCCTGACGGCCGTTCCCCGGAGAGCCGCGCCAGTCGGCAACGTACTCTGACTAGCCGGTGAATCTAGCACATACAGCGGCACAATGGCGCTGCAGTCCGCGAACTTCTGCAATCGGTGCGGCACGTGGATAGGCCAGAGGCAGGCCTGTGGCGTGCATTGCGCACCCGATGGTGACCGCCGACCTGAAATAGCCCGACGCGCGTGCCATACTCGTTCGCGGACATTGCCGCACGGACAAATTGTTCGCTGCGAAGGCAATCCGGGTGACAGCCACGCGACATCACGCTTATAATTTCAAGTTTGCCTGACCTGCCTTGGCTAGCATGACACCGATTCGTAGAATTCCGTGCTGCGGGACACGCGTCCCGCTCGGGCCCGCGTCCAGCGAGCCGCACCTCTGGCGCCCTACCCGCTTGGTGGATACCCGAGAACTGACGAGGAGTGCGCTACTCAACGCAGATCCTGCTCACAAGATTGCTCGAGACAACCGCTGCCTGCAGCCGGAATCCGGCCACTCGAAATTCGTTGGTGGTCCGCGTATCGGCAGCGACCGACGTTCGTCTGCCCGGCATCGGTTTGCTGTCTTCGCGTATCGGATCGGAAGGCCAGGACCATTGTCATCGGAAGCGCTGTGAATAGTCCTGTGGGAAAGCTCTCAGAAAGCAACGGCAAGCCTTTGGCCAGCGGATTCGTTGCACGAATCAAGCGGATCAACACACTGTTTCTGCTGACGCTTGTCATACCTACTCTGTTGTCAGTGCTCTACTTCGGGTTTATCGCATCCGACGTTTACATCTCCGAATCACGCTTCGTGGTCCGCAGCCCGGAAAGACAAACAGCGTCCCCGCTGGGAATGCTGTTGAAAGGCTCAGGCTTTTCCCGTGCGCAGGATGATACCTATACCGTGCAGGATTTCATGCTCTCACGCGACGCCCTGCACGCGCTTGATGAGAAGCTTGGCCTGAAACAGGCCTTTTCCAGCGACGCTGTGGACATCTTCAGCCGTTTTGCGGGACTAGACTGGGATGACAGCTTCGAAGCATTGCACCTCTACTACCAGAACAAGGTCGAGATCCAGCTTGATGCCGCGTCGTCAATCACCACGCTCCGCGTACGGAGCTTCACCGGAGACGATTCGTTTCAGATCAACGAGTACCTGCTCGGCATGGCGGAGACTCTTATCAACCAGCTTAACGAGCGTGGTCGGCAAGACATGATACGCTTTGCCGCGGGTGAAGTGGCAGCAGCCGAGGATAAAGCGAAAGCGGCTGCGCTGGCTCTCTCCGCCTACCGCAATCAAACGAATGTGATAGACCCGGAACGTCAATCGACGATTCAATTGCAACAGATCGCCAAACTCCAGGACGAATTGATCGCCACGCAGGCGCAACTCTCTCAACTGCAGACTTTCGCCAAGAACAACCCGCAGATCCCATCATTGCAGCAAATGGTTAGAAATCTGCAGCAGGAAATCGCTGCGGAAACGGGCCGCGTTGCGGGCGGTAACCGCTCCTTGGCCAACAAAGCCGCCGAATACCAGCGCCTTGCGCTGGATCGTGAGTTCGCCGACAAGCAACTTGGCAGCGCCTTCGCCTCCCTCGAGCAAGCGCGTAGCGAAGCGCAGCGCCAACAGCTCTACCTTGAGCGGATCGTTCAGCCCAGCAAACCCGACATCGCGATGGAACCTCGGCGGATTCGTGGCGTCCTGTCTACCGTCGTGATCGGCCTCATCGCGTGGGGTATTCTTTCCATGCTCATAGCTGGAGTCAAGGAACATCAGGACTGACGATGGCGATGGACGGCTCCACCCCTTTGCGTCGTTCTCTGGTGATTCAGTCGCGAGTCATCGCTGCCTTGCTCATGCGTGAGGTGCTTACACGCTATGGGCGTCACAACATTGGCTTTCTCTGGCTCTTCGTCGAGCCAATGATCTTCACCCTCGGCGTCACGGCATTTTGGTCACTCGCAAAAGGCACCCACGGAAGCGGGCTGCCAATCGTCGCCTTCGCGGTCACTGGCTATTCCGCAGTCCTGCTCTGGCGCAACATGCCCAGCCGCTGCTGCAACGCAATCGAGCCAAATCTGTCGTTGATGTATCACCGGCACGTGAAAATCATCGACATTTTTGCTGCACGCCTGTTACTGGAGATTCTCGGCGCCACGACCTCCTTCGTCACACTCCTCCTTGTCTTTGGCGCAATTGGCTGGATGCACGCACCCGAGGACATCTTCAAGGTCGTGCTCGGCTGGGTGATGCTTGCCTGGTTCGGTGCAGCCCTGGCCTTGTTGATTGGTGCCCTGTCCACCCGCTCGGAACTCGTGGAAAAAATCTGGCACCCAATGTCCTACCTGCTGTTTCCCATGTCTGGCGCAGTGTTCATGGTTGACTGGCTCCCACCAATCGCACAAAAAGCGGTACTCCTGCTACCGATGGTGCACGGTGTAGAGATACTCCGGGAAGGCTATTTTGGCTCCATTGTACGTGCCCACTATGACCTGCCCTACATGGCACTCTGTTGCCTTCTCCTGACTCTCGTTGGGCTCGCTTTGGAGCGAGCGTGCTCGCGCGAGGTAATTCCCGAATGATAGAGCTGGACAACGTTGTCAAGCGCTACTCCACCCGTCACGGCAGCAATACCGTCCTTGATGGCGTCACTTTTCAGGTGAAGCCCGGCGAAAAGATGGGCATCCTCGGTCGCAATGGCGCCGGGAAATCGACCCTGATTCGCCTCATCAGCGGTGCCGAAAGGCCAAGCAGCGGCAGCATCACCCGCGGCATGAGCGTTTCCTGGCCACTGGCGTTTGGCGGCGCTTTTCAGGGTAGTCTCACCGGACTCGATAATCTTCGCTTCATTTGCCGTGTCTACGGCGCCAGCATCGACGACAGAATCCCTTACGTACAGGAATTTTCCGAGCTTGGCAAGTACCTGCGCGAACCAGTCAAAACCTATTCAGCAGGCATGCGCGCGCGCCTTGCATTTGCAATTTCCATGGTTATCGAATTTGATTGCTTTCTGATTGATGAAATCATTGCCGTCGGCGACAGTCGCTTCCATGAGAAATGCCGCCATGAGCTCTTCGAGAAGCGTCGGGATCGCGCGATGATAATCGTTTCGCACCACCCCGGGGAAATTCGCGCCCACTGCGAGACGATTCTGGTACTGGATCATGGCCGCGTTGAGAAATTTGACCACATAGACGAGGCGTATGACTACTACTCCAACCAAGGCTGAGAAGAGCAGGATCCTCCTGGATCTCAAGCCGGCTCTCGATGGCTACGCCGGAATACCACAGGAAACGCGGCTGCTCTTCCGTGGCCTACGTTCCATGGATAGTTGCGACGTCGAAGGCCTGATTCAGCATGGCGCGCGAAAGCTCCGCTCTGCCGTCCCGCCAAGAGGAAAGCAACTGCCGGCTTCAAAACAAATAAACCGACTATCACGAGTCGTCGTTTCACTGTACGAGAAACCTTACAGCAGCGTCTATGACACGGTCGTTGACGCCATCGACCACTATTTCTCGCGCTCACTGCTTCGAGGCCGCGCGCTCATCGGACTCTCCATCCATCCCGGCGTATTCGAATCGGCGCTGTTCGACGATTTCATCTGGCGCACATTCTTCAACAAGACGCTGACACCACGCGACAAGGAACTGGTCACTTCAGCACGTTACCGAGTACTCAATACGCCGAGGCGGCTGCTTCATCGGGTGGGGCTTGCCGGAATCAAGTATTCGTCGACCCCAAGATACGTAAAGCTGGACACTCGCGGATTCGATTACTTCCTTGCGCAAACACCATTCCCTGCGAGAGTTTCGCGCGGAACGCGAATGATCGTTCGCTATCACGACGCGGTTCCCATCTTGCTTCCGCATACGATCAACGACAAGGCTTTTCACCAAGCTTCGCATTTCTACGCGCTGCAACAGAACGTTAGGTCGCGCGCATGGTTTTCCTGCGTATCCGAGGCTACTCGCCACGACCTGCTGAAGATATTCCCCGAGGTGGAATCCAGATCATCGGTCATTCATAACATCGTCTCTGCCGAATACTTCGAAGACGACACGCCCAAAGGGCTGATCGTTCAAATCGTCGGCAACCGCCTGGCCAGCGTCGACGAGTTCGAGACCAACATCGGCGGCATCCGATTCGACGACAAAGGGAGTCAAGGGCAGGGATTTGATTACCTGTTGATGGTCTCGACTCTTGAACCGCGCAAGAACCACATGCTTCTGCTGAGCGCATGGGAAAAGTTGAAATACACTTCCATGCCAGACCTGAAACTGGTTGTTGTCGGCAGCGCCGGCTGGGATAGCGCATCAATTCTGCGTGGCTTCAAACCTTGGGCGGAGCGCAGCGATCTCTTCTACCTCAACAATGTGCCGTCAGCGGAACTGCGTGTTCTTTACAAGCACGCTGCCGCGACCGTTTGTCCAAGCGTCGCAGAGGGATTTGATTATTCTGGTGTAGAGGCCATGCGCAGTGGTGGGCTAGTGATCTCTTCCGACATTCCCGTTCATCGGGAGATATACCAGAATGCTTCCGAGTATTTTTCTCCATATTCAACCGACGATGCCTTCATGGCGATCCGTCGGGTCCTCTCGAAAGACAGCGCATCACTTCGCGAGCGCTTGCGGGCCGAAGGGCGAAAGGTATCGGAAAACTACACACCACGAAGCATATTGCCGAAGTGGCAGGAGTTCTTTAGGAAGCAGAACGAAATTCAGAGCGGATCGTCTGCGTGAGTCCGGCGGCCGTTGATAACTGGAGAGAATCGTGAAAACTGTAATAACCTGCGGTCACCCGTACTCGGGTTTCCAACTGGCGTACGAAGCTCAAGCGCAGGCGGGCCTCGCGTGCGCGCAACCATCTCGGCGCGAGGCGATATCGATCGAGGGACTGCATGAAAAGATCTTCAGGGGGCACGACCTCGACCCACAGGGCTTGAGTGTCATGACTGCTCTTGCACCCGGAAGGATCTGGCAGGACTTGAGTGTCGATTTGTTTATCGGGAATATTGAACAGGGCGACTGGGGCTGGGCCGATGCGAGAAGTGTCTGGCTGCTGAACTTCTGGAGCGAACTGGAGCCTCGCGCGCGGTTTGTACTGGCCTACTCGGCTCCAGAGTACGCGATCGGCCACGCACTGCGCACGCAGGCAGTCGGCGCGAATGACATAGACGGGATCCTGGCTAGCTGGGTTGCGTATCACTCCGAAATGCTGAGCTTCTACAACCGCAACGCGGACCGCTGCTTGCTGGTCAATGTAGCGACATTGCTCCGCAGCACCGGGCCGTTCATAGAAGCTCTCAACAGCGCATTCAACCTCAAGCTCAGCCTCTCGTCCTCCGAGGGCTCGCTTGATCGGGCAGGCCTTTCCGCCGTCGCTGCGACGCTTGCGAAACGTCTGATTGAAGACAGCGCCGAGGTTAACTCGCTGTATAGCGAACTTGAAAGCACGGGCGACATTGCCGACCCTGACGCGCTCGCGTCCGGCATGGAAAAACAGCAAGCCATCGAGGAGTACCTCGCGCTTATTGCCAGGGTGGAGCACGAAAAGGCCGCAACAAAAAAGTGTGGCGAACGCGTGAACGAGCAGGGCGCCGAACTCGGCAAGCTGACGGCAGAATTGCAGGAGCAGGCAAAGCAGCTCGCACAGACCGAAGATGAGCGCAACCAGTTGAAACAGCAGAGATCCGAGCTGACTGGCAAGCAAGAAGACCTCAAACGTCAACTGGATGAAGCGAAGCGCAGTCTGGAAAATGTGCGAGCCAAACTTGCGCAGGAGAACGAGAGCCTGCTGGGTCAGTTGCACCAGGCTCAGGAGGAACTCGAGGACCACTTCCTGCAAGTGCGGGAGTGCACTACTCAGAGGGCGGCAGAACAGGCCCGTGCCGAAACACTGATCCTCGCACGCGATGAGCAGGCCAAACTGGCAACCGACCGCCAGGTGCAGATCCAGAAAATGACGCAGGCGCGCGACGAGCAGGCAAAATTGGCGACCGACCGCCAGGTGCAGATTCAGAAAATGACGCAGGCGCGCGACGAACAGGCAAAACTGGCGACCGACCGCCAGGTGCAGATTCAGAAAATGACGCAGGCGCGCGACGAACAGGCAAAACTGGCGACCGACCGGCAAGCGCAAATCCAGAAGCTGACCCAGGCACGCGACGAACAGGCAAAACTGGCGACCGACCGCCAAGCGCAAATCCAGAAGCTGACCCAGACTCAGAGCGAGCACGAAAGCCTGAAGAAGCAGTATTCAGACCTCAGGGCGAAGCACGCTGCCCTGGAGTCCCGGCTGAAGGATGCCGAATCCGCCGGCTCCAGGAAGCTCGCCGAACTTGACAAGGAAAACGAAATACTCCTCCTTCAGTTGCATCAAGTGCAGGAAGAACTCGAGCACTACTTTCAGCAATCGCAGGAGCTTCCGGTCGCGAGCCAAGCTTCTCCAGTCGATTCGTCGGATCTCGTCAGCCGCTTCTGGCAACAGCACCCACCGCGGGAAGTCGTGATTGACTTCCGCGACGAAATCGACGGAGACAACTGGTACTATGCAGAACACGACGGTCGCTGGGCAGGCCCTGACCTTGTCAGCACACTGAGACTGCCAACCCTCAAGGGGCGACGATGCGAGTTCTCCCTCGACGTTGTTGACGCCATGGAGCCCGAAATTCTCGCCGGGATGACGGTCGCTCTGAATGGACAAACGTTCGAAACGACGTTGGATGGCGCGGAATATCCCGCCGTCGTGGCAGGCGAATTCGCCATTGGCGACCCAGAGCAACAACGTGTATGGGAGTTTCAGCTCTCCCTCCCCGGTACTGTCTCTCCTGTCCAGCGTGGATCTGAAGACCAGCGCCACCTGGGAGTTCGTGTCCGCTCGCTACGGCTGCGGGTTCTTGAATGAAATGATCGCTCTCGACCGAGATCTGAATGCAGAAAACCTTTTCATTTCCCGACTGGCTTGACTACCTGCGCCGCCTGATGCCGATTTCAGGCCTGGTTCACGTTGGTGCCGGTGCAGGCATGGACTCCGTTCGCTATGCCAAATGGTCCGTCCCTCGTGCTGCGCTAATTGAAGCAGACGACGCGCTGGCAAACAAACTTGCGGTGGCGATCAAGGACTACCCCACTTGGTCCTCGCATGCTGCCTTCCTCGGCGACAAGGAAGGCGAAAGCACCTTCTATCTCGCCTCACACGCCAACGAAAGCGGCGCCCTCAAGCCGGAAGATCTGGGAAGAATCTGGCGAAATCTGCGGACCGTGGAGGAACGCGCCCTAAGAACGTCGACCCTCGACGCCATGCTTGGCGAGCTTGACACCACTGAACCCATCAACTGGGGAGTCATCGACTGCCTTCCAGCCCTGCCAGTACTGCGCGGTGCGGATGGCTTTCTTGCACAGGCCGATATCATCGTCGCCAGAGTCGTTCTCGATGAAACGCTACTATCGGACCAGGGGTGCGGAAAATCCGAAGTTGACCGATTTCTGGAAACATGCGGCTACCGGTGCGTCGCATCAGAAGAAGAACACCAGCCAGCGCTCGGGAGAGCAGTTTATCTCAGAGACTGGAAAGCCCTGTTCGCCACCACTTGCGCGACACAGAGGAAGCTTGCCTTCGACCAGGAAGCGCAGATCAAGCAACACAGCCAGGCACATGACGAACTAAGCAAGCTTGCCACCGACCGCTTGGTGCAGGTCGAGAAGCTCTCTCAAGCATGCGAAGAGCAGAGCAAGCGGGTAGCGGACGCACACACGCAGGTCGCGCAACTGACCCAGGCGCGGGACGAACAGGCCAAGCTCGCTGCCGACCGACAGGCACAGGTCCAGAAACTCACACAAGTACGCGACGAACAGGCGAAGCAGGTCGCCGACGCGCACGCGCAAGTCGAGCAACTGACCCAGGCACGGGACGAACAGGCCAAGCTCGCCGCCGACCGACAGGCACAGGTCCAGAAACTCATCCAAGCGAGCGATGAACAGACCAGGCAGGTCTCGGACTTCCACGCGCAAGTCTCGCAACTGACCCAGGCACGGGACGAACAGGCCAAGCTCGCTGCTGACCGACAGGCACAGGTCCAGAAACTCACACAAGTACGCGACGAACAGGCGAAGCAGGTTGCCGATGCGCACGCGCAAGTCGCGCAACTGACCCAGGCGCACGACGAACAGGCCAAGCTCGCTGCCGACCGACAGGCACAGGTCCAGAAGCTCGCGCAAGTACGCGACGAACAGACCAGGCAGGTTGCCGATGCGCACGCGCAAGTCCAGCAACTGACCCAGGCACGGGACGAACAGGCCAAGCTTGCCGCCGAGCGGCAGACGCAGATCGAGGCATTGACGCATGCACGTGACGAGCAAGCGAAACTGGTAACCGAACAACAACGCCAGCTAGACGAGGCGAGGCTTAAGCTTGAACAGATGGAAGTGCAAAACAGTGCTTTCGCCACACACCAAACCCTGCTCCGGGACGAACTTGTCAGGGCGGAGGCGCAGATAGACCTGATCAAGGACGTCCTGCTCCGGGAGCCCGGCTTGTGAAGAGAAAACAGCGTCGTGCCGCTCGCCGTGGGAAGGCGAAGGGCGTGCCCGTGACCACGGTAGCGCTCCCGAATTCCGACGAAAAGCTCTTGCCGGAACCGCCAGGCAGCTACGACCAGTCCACGATTGAACACCTTGCACAAGCAGAGTCCGTTCCCTATGACGAAAATCTCCTGGAACGTGCGCGTACGCAATGGCAGTTCGGTGATTGGCGAAGCCTGGCACAACTTGAGCGCGACGTCCTGCAACACCACCCCGACCGTGCCAAGCTGGCCCTCCTGGCTGCCGCTGGGCACATGCAGCAAGGTGACGATCAGGTCGCGCGGCACTACACCCGCCTGGCCCAGGACTGGGGGTGCAGCAAGCGACTGGTCAGCCAGATCCTGATCGCCGGAGTGCACAACACCCTCGGGCGTGCAGCTGCGGCAGCCGGCCAGGAACCCCGGGCACTCCGACATTTTCAAAGCGCGATCGCGACTGGCGCGCCCACGAGCGCGGTAGGGCTGCTGACCCGTGCGCGAGCCAATGAACAACTGGCACAGCTGGGCTTGCTCTCGCCGGCAGGGGTGTTACCTGACGGTGAGCCCAGCCCTGCGAAACGAGACTTCAGTCACCCCAGCCCTTTGCGAGAACCGCCTTCCGCGATCGTGAAGTTGGTCGAGGCCTGTTTCACCGCCGATGACCTGTTGGAAGCAATTGACCGTACCGTCGAGCGGAGCAACTTCAATGGCCAGGAGTCATTCTTCTTCTTCTTGCTGATCTCTGACCGACTTCGGACCCAGAAAGACAAGTTGACGGCGCTTCACTTCCTCAATTCCGCGCGCGAACACCTCGCTGCCGTTAGCCAGCATCTTTGCGCCGTGTTGGCCAGGAGATTCATCGACTTGGGTCGCTCGGAGGATGCCACAGACATCCTGGTGCAGTGTTCATTGTCGCGCATGGCGGAAGGCGATCTGAGCGATGGCGACCGAAAAGCACTGGAGTCTTCCTACAAGAAGGCGCGAACCGAACGAATGGCAATGACCGAGCATGGTCACGAAGTCTTGCTCGCGTACTTGCGTCAGCATCTGGCGCCGTTAACAGACGCTCTCAAAGGCAACAAACCTGTTCTCATAGAAATCGGCACAACCCGAGAAAATGTCCCGGGACAGGGATCAACGCGAAAGATCGCCGAGTTCTGCAAGGAAAATGCGCTTCATTTCATTACCGTCGACATGGACCCGCACAATACCCGTCTCGCCGAGAACATGTTTCGCGAGATGCAGACGACATTCGAGGCCGTTAACATGAAGGGTGAAGACTACTTATGCGATTACTCCGGGAGTTTTGACATCGTCTTTCTTGATGCTTACGACTTCGACCACGGCAAGCACAGCAAATTGCGGCAAAGCCGCTACGTAAAATTCCTGGGTGCCCCGGTAGACGACCGCGAGTGTCACAGAATGCACCTTGATTGCGCCAGAGCGGTCGCCGAGAAGCTCTCTAGAAGAGGGCTGGTGTGTATCGATGACACGTGGCTGGAAGATGGGCAATGGACTGCGAAAGGCACGCTCGCCATGCCATATCTCATCGAGAACGGATTCCGCATCCTTGATGTGCGAAACCGGGCCGCACTGCTGGACCGTGGTTGCGAGGCCTCCGTTGAATCCTAGACTGACTTCATTTCGCGGCCGGCATGACGGCCAGCGCGCCGTTCTCGTGGCCAATGGCCCGTCCTTGAACCGCATGGATCTGTCCTTTCTTCGCCACGAAACAGCTATAGGGCTGAACAAGATCCACCTCGGAATAAAAAGGTTTGGTTTCTACCCACGCTATCTCGTCGCCGTGAACGACCGTGTCGTTGCCCAGTCTGCACCTGAAATAAGGGCCATGAACTGCGTGAAATTCATCAGCCAACGCAATGCCGACATCGTTCCCGAAAACGCCCTCACCTTCCACATCAACACCGCAAATCCCCCGGCGCGCTTCTGCAACAACATTGCTCAAGGCGTTCACGAGGGCTGGACGGTGAGCTATGCAGCAATGCAAATTGCTTTCTATCTTGGCTTCCAGGAGTTGATCATCATCGGTATGGACCATCGCTTCGAATACACGGGAAGACCCAACGACCCATGCCGAATGATCGGTGCGGACCCAAATCACTTTAGCGCCGACTATTTTGGCGGCGGGCAAACCTGGGACAACCCCGACCTGCTCCGTTCTGAAGAATCGTACCGTATCGCCAGATCGGAATTCGAGAAAGCGGGTCGACGCATTATCGACGCCACTGTCGACGGCGCCTGTGAGGTGTTCGAAAAAACGGACTATCGACAATTCTTCGGGGAAACAAGATGAGCGGCAGCGGACGTATCCCGATTCAGATGCTGGGCCAGTCGGGCTGCCGACTGTCGTTCCCGGAAGCGACGGTCTATCTCGACCCTTACCTGTCGAACTCGGTGCAGGAACTCGACGCACCAGACCTGGAACGTCAAGTACCCATAGTCTGCTTGCCGGAAAGCGTGGTAGACGCCGACTGGGTCCTGATTACCCATGAACACATCGATCATTGCGACCCGCACACACTTCCCAAGCTTGCCGATGCCTCGCCGCAGGCGCGCTTTGTCGGCCCCATGCCGGTGCTCGAGCGACTGCGCGAGTGGGGCCTAGACGAAAGCCGCATCATGCTTGCTTCCGAGGACTGGACGACCCTGACGCCTGGCCTGCGCCTGCGCGCCGTTCCTGCGGCCCATCCGGAGATCGTGCGCGACGCGCAAGGGCGACTGGCCTGCGTAGGCTACCTGCTCGAGTACGCACAGAAGGTCATCTATCTCGCTGGCGACACCTGTGCGAAGCAGGAAGTCATCGACGCTCTCGTCGCCAACGGCCCCATCCATACCGCCTTTCTACCCGTCAATGAACACAATTTCTTTCGGGGCCAGCGCGGCATCGTTGGCAACATGTCGGTGCGTGAGGCCTTTCATCTGGCCGTGGCGATTGGTGCCAGGCAAGTCGTCGCGGTGCATTGGGACATGTTCGCCGTAAACGCCGTCGACCCGGATGAAATCCGCCTGATCCACCGACGCATGAACCCCGGCTTTTCTCTGCTGCTCAGACCACGCACAATCAATCTGACCGATATCCGGGTGAGCATCATCCTTCGAACACTCGACGAGGCGGTTCACCTCGATGACCTGCTGCAAAGCATCGCCAGTCAGCAAACCGATGGCCTGACCCATGAAGTTGTCCTTGTCGATTCCGGTTCGACCGATGACACCCTCAAGATCGCCCAGCGTCACCGCTGTCACATCCACCATATCACTCGCGAAGAGTTCTCGTTTGGCCGCTCGCTGAACATGGGTTGCGAGGCTGCAAGCGGCGACATCCTGGTCATCACCAGCGGCCATTGCGTGCCCAATGACGAACACTGGCTGCAGAAGCTATGTCAACCGATTGTTGCCGGCGAAGCTGACTACACCTACGGATGCCAGCTTGGCGGCCCGGACAGTCACTTCAGCGAATGCCGAATTTTCGCCAAGTATTACCCAGACCAATCACGCATCCCACAGGAAGGCTTCTTCTGCAACAACGCCAACTCGGCCCTGTTGCGTAGCGCGTGGGAGACTTATCTCTTCGATGAAGAACTGACCGGTCTCGAGGACATGGAACTTGCCCAACGCCTGGTGCGCGGCGGCGGGAAAGTCGCCTATGTAGCCGACGCTACCGTTCTTCACTACCATAACGAAGGATGGTGGCAGGTTCGGCGCCGCTTCGAGCGCGAGGCTATCGCGCTGCAGAAGATCATGCCGCAGGTCCACATCGGCCCACTCGATACGCTGCGCTACATCCTTGCCAGCGTACGCAAGGACTGGCTGTGTGCCTGGCGCACCAACTCCTGGCGCGCCAAACTACTGGAGATCGTTCTCTATCGCACCAACCAGTACATTGGCTCGTACAAGGGCAACCACCAACACCGCAAGCTCTCGCACGCCGAGAAAGACAAATATTTCTACCCGCATTAAACCCAAACACGAAGGAAGAATCCATGCCCAGCGCCAAACCCCGGGTTGTCGCCCTGTTACCCATGAAAGCCAACAGCGAGCGCGTGAAAGGCAAGAACTTTCGCGACTTCTGCGGCAAGCCGCTATTCCGGTGGATCCTCGAAACCCTGTTGGCGGTCGAGGAAATTGAACAAGTGGTGATCAACACTGACGCCCGCGAGATTCTCGCCGACAATGGACTTGTGGAGACAGACCGAATCGTCATCCGCGACCGCAAGCCGGAAATCTGCGGTGACTTGGTGAGCATGAATCTCGTTCTTGCCGACGACGTGGCCAACGTGGACGCCGACGTCTACCTCATGACCCACACCACCAATCCCTTGATGAGTGCGGAGACCGTTCGCGGCGCGCTCAAGGCCTTCCTGGCGTCCCGCGCCAAGGAGTCGGCCGATTCGCTGTTTACCGTCGACAAGGTTCAAACCCGTTTTTACCGTAGCGATTGCAGCGCGGTCAACCACGATCCTGACAACCTCATCCGTACGCAGGATCTCGAACCCTGGTTCGAAGAGAACTCCAACCTCTACATCTTCACTCGCGACAGTTTCCGCAAGACCAACGCGCGTATCGGCAAGCAGCCGATGATGTACGAGGGGCCACAGTTCGAATCAATCGATATCGACGACCCGCAGGACTGGGATTTCGCAGTGGTCGCCGCCCGTTTTCTGCTGGAGCAGCGCGAGGAAGCGAAGTCATGAAGGTTCTTGTCACCTGCCCACCAATGCTTGGAATGATTGACGACTTTCGGCCCATCTTCGCAGATTTTGGCGTCGAAGTAACTGCGCCCACTGTCGTGCAGACCCTTTCGGTCGATGAACTCAAGAAGATCGTACCGCAGCACGATGGCTGGATCATTGGCGACGACCCGGCCACGCGCGCGGTATTCGCCGCCGGCAAGGCCGGTCGCCTCAAGGCCGCCGTAAAATGGGGCATTGGCGTCGACAACGTCGATTTCGCAGCCTGCGCGGACCTCGGCATCCCGATCATCAACACGCCGAACATGTTTGGCGGCGAAGTAGCGGATATCGCCGTCGGCTATGTAATCGCCCTCGCGCGCGAGACCTTCGCCATCGACCGCAGCGTCAGGCAGGGCCAATGGCCGAAGCCCCGCGGCATCTCGCTTTCCGGCAAGACAGTCGCCCTTGTCGGCTTCGGCGACATCGGAAAAAGTGCCGCCCGACGCCTGTTGGCGGCCGACATGCGAATCATCGCTTACGACCCGGTGGCCTCGAACACCCGCGAACTCGCCGCGGTGGAGCGGGCGGACTGGCCGCTGCGACTTGAGGAGGCCCACTTCATCGTCATCACCTGCGCGCTAACGCCCAGCAGCCGCCGCATGGTCAACGAGGAGACCCTCTCGCGTGCCAAGGATGGCGTGCGCATCGTCAACGTCGGGCGCGGCCCGATCATCGACGAAACCGCGCTCGAGGCAGCGCTCCAGTCCGGCAAGGTGCACTCGGCAGCGCTGGATGTATTCGAAGTCGAACCTCTGCCCATGAACTCCTATCTCCGCACCAATCCGCACTGTGTCTTTGGCTCGCACAATGCCTCGAACACCGCCGACGCCGTAGCGCGTACCAGCGAGATCGCAATCGGCAAGCTGATGGACTTCCTCAACTCGAAATGAGCAACTGGACAAGAGGAGACGCCAGCAGCACAGCCTTCTCCACCATGATCGAGCGATCGAAGCAAGCAACAGCGGGTGGGCATGGACTGATCGTTCGCCACTTTCCCGCTCCGCGGCATGTCTCGCACCCGCACCTGCGCCCAACTTGCCGAATTTTCGCGCTCTTTCCATGGGAGTTCAGGAGGCGCCGATGACCACTTCCGCAAGCTTCGCGCCGCCGACCGCTGTTGTCACCGGTGCAGCCGGAGGGATCGGCGAAGCACTGGTTCTTGCGTTTCATCAAGCAGGCTATGAAGTCATCGCCAGCGACGTTGTCGCCAGGCCATGTGCTCTTCCGTGCACCGACTACATCCAGGCGGATCTCGCCCGCGTCGTTGCCGATGAAGCCTATGCCGACACCATCTTCCGCGCAATCCGTGGCCGTCTCGATGGGCGTGGCCTCGACGCCCTGATCAACAACGCGGCCATCCAGATCCTCGGCGGTGCGGAATCGCTCACGCGCGTCGACTGGCATCGCACCCTCGATGTGAACCTCCTCGCCCCCTTCCTCTTCGCACAGGCCCTCCTCGCCCAGTTGGAAGCCGCACGGGGCTGCGTCCTCAATATCAGCAGCATTCACGCACGGCTGACCAAGAAGAACTTTGTCGCCTACGCTACGAGCAAGGCCGCCTTGAGCGGTATGACCCGCGCGCTGGCCGTTGACCTCGGCCCACGCGTTCGCGTAAACGCAATTGAACCCGCGGCGATCGCAACCAAGATGCTCCAGGAAGGATTTTCTGGGAAACCCACCTCGTATCGGCAACTGCAGGATTGCCACCCGCTGCAGAGAATTGGCCAAGCTACGGAACTCGCCGAACTGGCACTTGCCATCGCCGGGGGTGGCATGGACTTCCTCCATGGCGCCTGTGTGGGCCTTGACGGCGGTATTGGCGCCCGCCTCTTTGATCCCGCCTGACACAATATGCCAGCCACCCACGCGCGCGCAAATGCCTGCCACGCCACCCTCCGTGGCTCACCAAAGCAGGTGCCCAAAACCCGTCACGCATGCGCGTGCTCGTCACGCTCCCCGCCGACGGAACGCATTGACGGGGTCCGCACCGACTTCTATTCGCAGCAAGAACCCGCTCTGCCCGTCCGCCTAACCCGATTCAGCCGCCTGAGCCATCCCGAGAGTAAATGACCCTCCCTAAAACCACCGGCCCCAAACCCGCATTCTGACAAATAGGTTTTGCAATGAGAAACATTCTGGTTTTTACCGACAGCAGAGGCCAGCACAAGCCCTCCGGAAGCAATCACCCAATCTTCGCTGAGCGTTTAAGGGATGAATTGCCCGACACTCATGTCGACATCGTTCTTTGTCCGATGAAGTGGACGACCACTTTGGATTTTCTGCAGTATGCAGAAAATAATGACCTGAGCAGGTACGAATGGATAATCCTGTATACCGGCATAGTGGAATGGTCTCCGCGTCCTGCGAGCAGTGCCTATAACGACTTGTATGCGAATACCAACGAGCAGAATCTTGACGCATTGCATCTCAACACGCGAGACTACTCCAAGAAGATCGTAAACAACAAAAAGATATTTTTTGACCGGTTGTTTGGTGAAACCGAGATTCAAACATATCTCACCACTCCTTTTGATGTCGAGTTTCTTGGCGAACCCACCATTAACATGTACAGCCTGGAGATGGCAAGGAGCAAAATATGTCCAAGACTTTCGCAATTCCACAACCTTATTTTTGTCAACTCCAACAGGATACTGAGCGACTGGGCCGGAGATCACAAGAAGGGCCGCCCCAGGAACATGGCGATAACTCACCAGTATTCCGACGTTGTCTCGCAGAGCTTCCCCCCCGAGCGCTTGGTCGATATCAGCACCTGGTCGGAAAGCGAAATAAAGCACTACACTTGCGACAACATGCATTTGACAAAAGAAGGTAGCGACTACATCTTCTCGCAAATACTTGCAAAAATAAACTCCACCCAGACCAACACATCGACGATGAATACGACGCCCGTACAGCACCGAAACGACTCAATATTGGTAATTGGCAATGGCCCATCAACCAGAAAATTAATTGACTATGGATTAAGCAATCTCCCTGACGGACTAGATACTTTCGGCATGGGCGCCGCATACCGGTATTTTGAAGAAGTTGATTGGTGGCCAACGTATTATGCATGGTGCGACATGAAGGTCGTCCATTCACATTTTTCCGAGTTCAAACGAATCGTTGAGAGCCCGAACATTGCCACCACGACGAGAAAGTTTTTCTTCTCCCTTCCGGTTTCAAAAAGCGACACTTTCGAACAGATTCCTCACGGATCGACCGGTGACTTCTGCTTTAGAAAAGCTGCCGAACTCGGCTACAAGAACATCTATATCATTGGCGTCGAAGGAAACTATGTCGAGGAAATTTCCGAGTCGAGACCTCTCGACGATGATGAATACAAAAACCTTGGATTTGACCAACTGTTCCAGCATTTTGAGAACATCGTACCCGACAAGAAGGAAGCCTATCGAATATTCCGAGATAACCTCCGAATAATAAAGGAAACCCCTACCGAAAACCCAAACTATTTTTTTGACAGCTACCAGAGAAAGGGTGATGTTTTTTCCCTGCCACGATCGCAGACGCACCGGAATGCGTGGAAGAAGAGCGTAACGACTACAAAGCAGGATGGCGTCCACTTTTTCAATCTGAGCGAGAGCTCACAAATCGAGAACATCCCGAAGCTGCCATGGCCTGTATTTCTCAATCGGATAAATAACCGGCCGGATAACGCTTTTTCACCGTATGGCAGACCAATTGACATGCCAAGAGTCCTTACTCGCGAGAAGCGGGAAGCGCTGCTAGCCATGACCAAGCACAGTGCCTCCGACAAACTTGCCTGCCTGATAATAGGCGTTCGCCTCAAGGAGCACGAACTGGAGAGGATCCGCAATCTGCAGTTTCTCCTGGGATGGATCGACAAGTACTACGGCGACCTGTTTGACGTGTTGCTTGTCGAGCAGGACGAGCAACCACGGGCCCTGCAACTCCTGCCTGGCCTCAAGAACTATGTTCGGCACGAATTTCTCTATAACCCGAGAAGCTTCAATCGCGGCTGGGGCTATAACGTTGCCGCACGCCGGTTTACTGATGCCCAGGTCATGGCGCTGATGGACACAGACGTTCTCACGGGTGCGAACTTTGCAAACGAGATCGTAAGCTGCCACCTGCAATACAAGGCGATCTCGCCATACATGAACGTGTACTTTGCCGACGAAGCCGAGACCGACGCTATTCTCGCTCAAGGCGGGCTGTCACAGCTGGTTCGGAAGGACGGCGTAAAAAAACCCACTACGATAACAGGGGGAATCCTGATAGCGAGAAGAGCGGTCTTTCTCGAAGTGGCTGGATTCGAGCAGTACATCGAGTACGCCGGCGAAGACCGCGCTCTGGACGTAACCTTGCTGAACCATTGTGCGAAATCCGAGCTGAGAATGGCACCATTCACTTACGTTCATTTGCATCATCCGACCAGTGACGAACCGCGCCCGCGAGCGAAAGAGCTTTTCAAACATCTCAACGACAACTTCGGCTGCAAGGTTAACCCGACCATAACGCCCGAAGAAGACATCCACAAGAACTGCAAGCATGTCAGCAAGGAAGTTTCCCTGAAGCATTTGATGCGCCGAAAGAAATGCTACGGCGATCCGCACATGTATAAAAATAACCCGCCTGAAGCCATAAATGGCGTTCCACCTGGCGAGACTCGCGAGGGCTTGGACTCCATAATATTTCCGCCGGCGTTCAAGGGACTTGACAAATACGAGGCCAACGAGACATACAAAGCCCCCGAGCCAGACACAAAACGGCTTGCCGGACTCTACAACGCTTTCAAGGGCGAGAGATGCTTCATCGTTGGAAATGGACCTTCCTTGAACCAGCACAACCTTGACTTGCTTGACGGCGAATATGTCTTCGCTGTGAATTCAATATACTACAAGACCAAAGCGACAGGCTTCCGGCCAACGTTTTTCGTGGTTGAAGACAGCTCGGTGATGACGGAGAACATCGAAGAAATAAAGATCTACCAAGCACCTTACAAGTTCTTTCCAACAAACTACAAGAGTATTCACCCGGAAGCAGACAATGTCTTCTTTTTCAGGATGAACAGGGGCTTCTACGAGAAGTCGAGTCCGAACTACTGCATTCCAAGGTTTTCGACTGACGCATCCAAGCAGTTGTATTGCGGCCAGTCGGTCACCTATATCAATCTGCAACTTGCGCACTTCATGGGTTTCGTGGAGGTCTACTTGATCGGCATGGACTTCAGCTACCAGATACCCGATTCCCACCAACGAACTGGCGATTTGATTCTCTCGACGACTGACGACCCGAATCATTTCCATAAGGACTATTTTGGCAAGGGGAAAACCTGGAAAGATCCCAAACTCGAACGAGTGGCCCTAAATTATACACAGGCAAAGCTTGCTTACGAGTCAACGGGGCGTCGTATCTACAATGCAACCATAGGCGGCCACCTCGATATCTTTGACAGAGTCGATTACAACACGCTTTTAGGCGGAACCCCTGCCCCCTTGCCACGGGACGGCGTTTCGTTTTCCGAAGCGAACTCGCTCTACAGGCAAGGCCGTTACAACGAGGCGCTAGCGGCCTACATTTCTCTGGCCCGTCGGAATAGCGCGTTTACCTTGTACAAGAGAAACGCACTTCATGCTTACCAACTTGCCTCTTCCTCT
>JACKLW010000009.1 GCA_024235715.1 Accumulibacter sp.
GGCTGTCCAAAGCGCGGCTGCCAGCCCGCAGGACTCGGGGAAGGCTGTCAGCAGCGTGTGGTGCAGGTGCGCTTCCTCGTCAGCCGGTAGCGTCCGGCCGGAACCCGGTGTGCGACCGCGCGCGCGGATGGCGATGCCTGCCCAGCCGTGGCGAAGGAAAGCGCGATAGGCACTGATGACCGTCGGCGGGCTCAGGCCGACCTCGGCCTGGATCTGTGGCAGCGTCTTGCCAGCGAGGCGCAATTCAACCGCGCGCCGGCGGCGTTCGTTCAGTTGCTGCAGATTGGCTGACGACCCATCCGGCACGGAGAACCTCAAAAAAGTTTGTGCATGTTAAAGCTTTTATGGACAATACTTTAATCCATCAGCTCGAGAAAGTCATTTCCCAATGTCAAATGCCTACCCCGCGCCGCTCCTCCTCGAATCGTTGTCAAGGCTGGTTCGCGATGCAGGCGCCGTCGTGATGTCGATCTACTCGACAGATTTCGGCGTCCGCGGCAAGGGCGACAGTTCGCCGGTGACCGAAGCCGACGAGAAGGCAGAGGCGGTGATCCTGGCCGGGCTGGCGGCGTTGACGCCGGATATCCCGGTGGTCGCCGAGGAGGCCGTCGCTGGCGGTACGATTCCCGACGTCGGGGAGCGCTTCTGGCTGGTCGACCCGCTCGATGGGACGAAGGAATTCATCAGCCGCAATGGCGAGTTCACGGTAAATGTCGCGCTCGTGGAGAACGGCGAGCCGGTTCTGGGCGTGGTGCTGGCGCCGGCGCTGGGCGCCTGCGGTCGTCTGTTTTCCGGTGGCCGTTCGCTCGGCGCCATGCTCGAAGACGAAGGCGGGCGCCGGACGATCCGCTGCCGACCGGTGCCCTCAAACGGGCTGACCGTAGTGGCCAGCCGATCGCACGGCGATGCGGCGGCGCTCGACGCTTTCCTGGCCGGCCGCAAGGTGGCCGCCACCACCAGCGCCGGTTCGTCGTTGAAACTGTGCCTGCTGGCGGCTGGCGAGGCTGACCTCTATCCGCGCCTGGGCCGGACCATGGAGTGGGACATTGCGGCCGGGCATGCGGTGCTCGCTGCGGCGGGCGGCAGCGTCTGTCGCGTCGACGACGGATCGCCACTGCGCTACGGCAAGACTGGTTTCGAAAATCCGCACTTCGTTGCGGCGGGATTGCCCAACTGACGTCCTCGGGGCGGATTTCCGATTTCCGCCGCTCCCGGGCAGACGTCGATGGCGATCGCTGGCGAGGTGGGACTGGCCGCCGAGAATCAGCGCTTCGGCGGGTGCCGGTCCGTCAGTCGGCGCGTCGACCACCGCTCGTCGGCGCCGCGGAGTTTGCCGTATTCCCTGAACGCGCTGAACTCGCGCATTGCGCTACCGTTTGAGAGGCCTGTCCCGCCATCCGCAGCGTCATTCCGGTTGCTGGATTGCGGCGGGCAGCCGGGGCAATCCGATTGCCGTCATCGATATCGCGGGAGGGGCATCGTCGAGTTTCTTTACACTCGCCCTAAAGTCCTTGGCTCATGTGGCCGTTCTTGATAGAGGGATGCCGGACAAGTGGTTGAGCGAACACGCTCATTTCATGGTGAGTGTGTTTCTGGCGCGAACTTTGCTTGCCAGGCGGCGACGGTCGTAGGCGCATTTCTTCGAACGAAGATGTCTTCGCTTTGGCGCGGCTGCGCCCGGACTGGTAGGTAACAACCAAGGATTTCACCCAATGGTTTACAAAGCGCTGTCCCCGACGATGGTTCCCAATGGGACCACTGGCCGTCTGGACGAGCAGTACAAAAGCCCGCTCCTTTCCGCCTCCGGGTACCTGACGGCATCCAGCCCGGCGCCAGCGGGGGGTGACGTCAGCTTTGCCCGGGACAATCATCTCGGCGCCGCGACCGTCGCCGGTATGATCGCTGGAGGCGTCGACTACCGCCATCCGGACTTCCGGGGTAACGATCCGTTCGGACTCGGCGGCGAGGCCGACGACGCCTACGGAACCGACTCGGCCGAGATGCCTGGCTTCGTGAAGGAAGCTGGCACTGCCGCGACAGGAAACGCGCCGCCATCCGAGCGCAGCGTCGCTTTCCTTGACGTCCCCGCTGCCGACAGCGCTGTCGGCGCCCCGCAGACAGCGTACAACGACCCATCGGTGTCGGCATACTGGCACCTGCAGGCGACCATATCCGTGGCCGGGGGAGCCAACGTCGTCAATGTCTGGGACGATTACCGTGGCGCTGGCGTGGTCGTCGGCGTGATCGACGATGGCGTCGACTACACGCACCCGGACCTGGCGGCCAACTACGCGTTCGCGCTCGACTACGATGCGCGCGACCTTGATTTCGACGCCTACCCGAGCGATTCGACCGACAGGCACGGTACGACGGTGGCGGGCGTCATCGCGGCGGCCCTGGACAACGGTGAGGGTGGCGCCGGGGTGGCACCCGAGGCGACGCTTGCCGGCTATCGAATCGGTTTCGGCGCCAATGGCAGCTATCAGCAGATCCTGAGTGCTTTTCAGTGGATGGCGTCGATCGATGTCGCCAACAATAGCTGGAGTTTCGACGGATTCCTGGGCGACAGCTTCCTTGATCCCGGCTTCGCACCGATCGGCGTGGCGCTGGATACTGCGCTGGCAACGGGGCGGGGCGGGCTGGGCCCTGTCGTGGTCTTCTCCGCTGGCAATGGACGCACAGACGGTCAGGACGTCAATTATCACAATATGCAAAACAGTCGGGGCACGATTGCCGTTGCGGCGACCGATAGCGCCGGCAACGTCACCTGGTTTTCGACACCCGGCGCGGCGTTGCTGGTGGCAGCGCCCGGGCAGAGTCTCCCGACCACGGACCGGGTCGGTGCGCCGGGTTACTCCAGCGGCGACTACGCGACGATGAGCGGCACCTCGTTTTCGGCGCCGCTGGTCAGCGGTATCGCGGCGCTGATGCTGGACGCGAACCCTGGGCTCGGCTGGCGCGACGTTCAGGAAATTCTCGCCAGCACCGCGGTGCAGACGGGAAGTCCGGCGAGTTGGGCGTTGAACAGCGCCGATAACTGGAATGGCGGCGCGATGCATGTCAGCCACGACTACGGCTTTGGCCTGGTCGACGCCTACGCGGCGGCGCGTGTCGCGGAAAGCTGGCGCGGGGTGTCCACCTCGGCGAACGAATCGGTGGCGAGCAGCGGTGTCGTGACGCTCAATTCACCGCTTCCCGACGTCGGCAGCCTGTCCAGCACGGTAACGCTGCCGGCGGGCCTGCGAATCGACCATGTCGAGATCGATGTTGCATTGCTGCATTCGAACATCGGCCAGTTGGAGATCACCCTCGCCAGCCCGGACGGCACGCAAAGTCTCCTGTTCGATACGCCTCCGACATCCCAGGACGATATCTTCTTCACTTTCTCGACCAACCAGGACTGGGGCGAAGTGTCCGGTGGCGACTGGACACTGACGGTATCGGACACCCAGGCTGGCGCATCGGGAACGCTGACAGCCTGGGCGCTTCGCGCCTACGGCGATCCGGTCGGTGATGACACCTATGTCTATACGGAAGAGTTCGGCGCACTGGCCGTGGCCGATCCGGTGCGCTTGTCTCTCTCCGACGCGGGCGGAACGGATAGCATCAACACCGCCGCGATCGCTTCGGACACCTTGCTGGACCTGCGGCCAGGGTCTGCCTCGCGGATCGACGGGCAGAGTGTGACGATCTCTGCCGGCACGCTGGTCGAGAACGCTGACAGCGGTGATGGCGATGACGTGTTGGTGGGCAACGATGCGGCTAATCTGCTGCGTGGGTGGCGTGGCAACGACTACCTCAATGGTCAGGCGGCGGACGACACCCTGGATGGAGGTGCCGGTGACGACACGCTCGACGGAGGTCAGGGCGCGGACGTGATGAAGGGTGGCCCTGGTAATGACCTCTACTACGCTGGCGTGGGCGACATCATTGTTGAAGAGCCCGGTGGCGGAGACAGCGATCTGGTGGCCAGCGATCTAAGCTGGACGCTTTCTGCCAATCTCGAGCAGCTATACCTGACCGGCAGCGGCGCAATCAGCGCGACCGGCAACGACTTGGCCAATGTGCTCTACGGCAACGGCAACAGCGCCGCCAATGTACTTGCGGGTGGCCCTGGCGATGACATTTACTTTCCTGGTGCGGGCGACACAATTGTCGAAGCGCCCGGTGAGGGTGATCACGACCTGGTGGTCAGCAGTATAAGCTGGACGCTTTCTGCCAATGTCGAGCAGCTATACCTGACCGGCAGCGGCGCAATCAGCGCGACCGGCAACGACCTGGCCAATGTGCTCTACGGCAACGGCAACAGCGCGGCCAATGTACTTGCGGGTGGCCCTGGCGATGACATCTACTTTCCTGGTGCGGGCGACACCATTGTCGAAGCGCCCGGTGGAGGAGATGGTGATCTGGTGGTCAGCGATCTAAGCTGGACGCTTTCTGCCAATGTCGAGCAGCTATACCTGACCGGCGGCGCTGCGATCAGCGCGACCGGCAACGATTTGCCCAATGTGCTCTACGGCAACGGCAACAGCGCGGCCAATGTCCTTGCGGGTGGGCTCGGCGACGACAGCTATTTCGCGGGCGCGGGCGACTCTGTCGTCGAAGGGGCAGGCGCCGGCACGGACACCGTCTACACCGACGGCGATCACAGCCTCTCGGCGAACGTCGAGAACCTGTATCTCATTGTGAGCACGGCAGCTGTGCTGACTGGCAACGCACTGGACAACACACTGCACGGCAATGCGGGAAACGACACCCTCAACGGTGGTTTGGGCAACGACCTGCTGACCGGAGGTGCGGGCAACGACGTCATTCGCTTCGACAGTTTGTTCGACGCGCTTACCAACCTCGACACGATCACCGACTTCAGCGTTACCGATGACACCATCGAACTGGAGAATGCAATCTTCACTTCACTGATGACGACTGGCCCCTTGGCGGTCGATTCGTTCCGCTTGGGGACTGCCGCGGTCGATGCGGATGACTACGTGATCTACGACAGCGGTACCGGAGCCCTCTACTATGATGCGGATGGCAGTGGCACGGGTGCGCCGGCACAGTTCGCCGCCCTCGGCAGTGGGCTGGCCCTGACCAATCTGGACTTCCTGGTGACCTGATCTGGCTTGCTTTGACCGGGACTGTTTTTTTCTGTCCGGCAAGCGTATCGTGTCGGGCCACTGCGGTGAGACGGCGCGCTCATGGCGAGCGGGGGATCGCCCGATGAATCGGGCTCTCCTGCAGGGAGGTCCCGGAAGCGACGCTGATCGGCGGGAGCCGGATTCATCGGGCGAAAAGCCTCGTATTCATTCTTTTCTTTCCAGAGGATCGCTGTAAATGAAGATCACCGTCATCGGCACCGGCTACGTCGGTCTTGTCTCGGGAGCCTGTTTGGCCGACGTCGGCAACGACGTGCTCTGCCTGGACGTCGACGCCGAGAAGATCCGCATTCTTCACGCCGGCGGCATCCCGATTTTCGAGCCTGGCCTGGAAGCGATGGTGAAACGCAACGTCGATGCCGGTCGCCTGCGGTTCACGACCGATGTCGAGGAGGCCGTTGCCCATGGTCTGCTGCAGTTCATCGCCGTCGGTACGCCGCCAGATGAGGACGGTTCGGCTGACCTGCAGTACGTGGTGGCGGCGGCGCGCAACGTTGGCCGGTTCATGCGCGAATACAAGGTGGTGGTCGACAAGTCGACGGTGCCGGTGGGTACGGCCGACAAGGTGCACGCGACGATTGCCGAGGAACTCGCCGCCCGGGGTTCGACGACGAACTACAGCGTGGTTTCCAACCCCGAATTCCTCAAGGAGGGGGCGGCGCTGGAGGACTTCATGAAGCCCGACCGGATCGTCGTCGGCGCGCAGGATCAGCGCGCGATCGAGGTGATGCGCGAACTCTACGCGCCGTTCCAGCGCAACCGCGACCGCCTGCTGGTGATGGACGTGCGTAGCGCCGAGCTGACGAAGTACGCGGCCAACGCGATGCTGGCGACACGCATCAGTTTCATGAACGAACTGGCGAATCTCAGCGAACGTCTGGGAGCCGATATCGAGCTGGTGCGTCGGGGGATTGGTTCCGACCCGCGGATCGGCTTTGACTTTCTCTATCCCGGTGCCGGTTACGGCGGTTCGTGCTTTCCGAAGGACGTGCGGGCGCTGATTCGCACGGCGCATGGCGCGGGCTGCGACCTGAAGGTGCTGCAGGCGGTGGAAGACGCCAACGATGCGCAGAAGAGCATTCTGACGCAGAAGATCGTCAAGCGGCTCGGCGAGGATCTGTCGGGCAAGACGATTGCGCTCTGGGGGCTGGCGTTCAAACCGAATACCGACGACATGCGCGAGGCGCCGAGCCGGGTGCTGATCGCCGACCTGCTGGCGCGCGGTGCGCGGGTGCGCGCATACGATCCGGTGGCCAGTCATGAGGCGCAGCGGATCTTCGCCGGCGAGGCGGGAATCGACTTTGTCGGCAGGCCGATGGAGGCGCTGCAGGGTGCGGAGGTGCTGGCCATCGTTACCGAGTGGAAGGAGTTCCGCGCGCCGGATTTCGCGGCGATCAAGGCGGCGTTGAAGACGCCGGCGATTTTTGACGGGCGAAATCTCTATGAGCCGGCGGTGCCGCGGCGGGCGGGGCTGGAGTATTTTGCGGTGGGGCGGTTGTAGCCGGGCGCAGGCTGCGGCGGGCGCCCGCGAACCAGAGGAAGGAGGACGCTCAACGTCATTCCTCCCGAGGGGCACGGGGCTGTAGCAGCCAGTCAGCCGCCAGGTGGAGCTGGATCCCGGCTGGCTGGTAGCGTGCCGTTCCTGGGCGAATGGAGCGTGATCAGCTGCAAGGTGGCGTCGGGCCAGGCAGTCGCGGCATCCTGGAGCGCACGAACTTCCCGGGCCAGTGTTTCGGGACTGTCGAGATCGGCGCACAGACCTGAATCAGGGTCTCATTGCCGGTCAGGCTGCGCGCATGGAAGTCGACCTCGAAACCGGCGTGGAATACACACGGAGGAACCGGAGAGGAAAAGGTCGATGTGTTCGCTGTCCAGCAGTCGCCTGGCAAACCGTTCCCAGTTTGGGACGAGCTGGATTTCGTCGAGGAAGAGGCTGGCCCGGCGAGCGTCTCGCCAGGTCGGGTTGAGTTGGTAGAATATTTCGACCAGGAGATCGAGGTCTTGGACACGCAGGTCGGCGAGGCGCTCGTCTTCAAGGCTGAAATAGAGCAAACCCTCCCATGCCGTGCCGTGCCATGCTCGTGACGATCGGCAAGAATCTGCCAGAGCAGACTGGTCTTGCCGGCCCGGCGCATTCCGATCACCGCCGTGGGTTTGCCTTTGACGCTGGGCAACCAGGTATCACGCCGAGTCAGTGTCGGAAGCGCCAAGGCCTGCGAATCAACGATCTTCTGATGAATCACTGGGCGTATTTGTCCTTCCATGAAGGACAATATCACGTCGATTTGTCTCTCTTAAATAGAGAACTGGAGGGTTTCTTGCGCGCCGGTGGCTTGCAGGGGCTGTACTCATCTGCCGCGGACGGGGTGGCATCGGCCGATTCGTCGCCGGGACAGGTCTGGGCGTCAAGGCGGCAAGAGCAGTTGGAGTCGCCTTGCTGCTGGGGGTTTCTTACTATAAAGTAAGCCAATGTGAATAAAGTAAGGGGGACGAATGTGGCAACGGCGGTGATGACCAGCAAAGGGCAGGTGACGATTCCGGCGGATGTGAGACGACGCATGGGCCTGGACAGTGGCGATCGGGTCGAATTCGTTGAACTGGAGGGCGGTGGGTTCGCAATCAAGCCTGCCGTCGATGATGTGCGCTCGCTGAAGGGGCTCTTGCGGAAGCCGGGTAGTCCCGTTGCCATTGCGGACATGGACAAGGCGATCCGTGAGGGAGCGGTGCGGGGGCGGGAGCGGGAGCGGTGATCGGTATCGATACCAATGTGCTGGTGCGTTATATCGCTCAGGACGATCCTCGGCAGTCGCCAAAGGCGACGAAACTGATCGAGCAGGTTTGCGATTCGGCGACGCCGGGTTTCATCGGGCTGGTGGTGCTCGTGGAACTGGCGTGGGTGTGCGAAAGTTGCTATGGGGCGGCGCGCGTCGAGGTCGTCGAGATCCTGCGTCGTATCTTGAGTATTCGGCAGTTGATGGTCCAGGAGGCGGAAATCGTGTGGAAGGCGCTGCGCGCGTTTGAAGCCGGGACGGCCGATTTTTCGGATTGCCTGATCGAGCGCATGGGGAATGCCGCGGGATGCTCTGCGATGATGACTTTCGACAAGGCAGCTGCTGCTGCGGGCATGGCGCTGCTGCAGTAATGGCTGTCGTGAGCTTGCTTTTGGCTGCAGTTTGTCGCCCGATGAATCGGGCTCCTACAGGGGGGCGGCGGGTTGCGCCGGGCGCCGCGTTGCCGGTCGTGTGCTTCGGGATTCCCCGGCAGGAGCCCGACTTGGCGGGCGATGGGCCTCTGCCGTACTGAGGTAGAATCGCGCTCCTGTTTCTCGGGGGGGCCCAATGAAAATTCTCGTGACCGGCGCTGCCGGATTCATCGGCATGGGCACGGCGCTGCGCTTGCTGGCGCGTGGCGATGAAGTCGTCGGCCTCGACAATCTGAACGACTACTACGAGGTGTCGCTCAAGGAGAGCCGCCTGCAGCGGCTGCTTCCGTTGCCGGGCTTTCGTTTCGTCAGGCTCGATGTGGCAGACCGTGCGGGCGTCGAGCGGCTGTTCGCCGGCGAGCGCTTCGACCGGGTGATCCACCTCGCGGCGCAGGCCGGCGTGCGTTATTCGCTGCAGAACCCGCATGCCTACGTGGACAGCAACCTGGTCGGTTTCGTAAACGTCCTCGAAGGCTGCCGCCACAATCAGGTGCAGCATCTGGTCTATGCCTCGAGTTCGAGCGTCTATGGCGGCAATACCCGCATGCCGTTCTCGGAGCACGACAGCGTCGACCATCCGGTCAGCCTCTACGCGGCGACCAAGAAGGCCAACGAACTGATGGCACATACCTACAGTCACCTCTATGGACTGCCGACCACCGGCCTGCGCTTCTTCACCGTCTATGGGCCGTGGGGCCGGCCGGACATGGCGCTGTTCCTGTTTACCCGAGCGATTCTCGAAGGCCGGCCGATCGATGTCTTCAACCATGGCAAGATGCAGCGCGACTTCACCTACGTGGACGACATCGTCGAAGGCGTCATCCGGGTGATGGATCGCACGGCCATCGCCGACGCCGCCTACCTGCCGGACGAAGCCGACCCGGCGACCAGCAACGTGCCCTATCGCGTCTTCAACATCGGCAACCATCAGCCAGTGCCATTGCTCGACTTCATCGCGGCGATCGAAAACGCGCTCGGCAGGACGGCCGAAAAGCGCCTGCTGCCGATGCAGGACGGCGACGTGCCGGCGACCTACGCCGATACCGCCTTGCTCGACGACTGGGTCGGCTTCGCGCCGGCCACGCCCATCCAGGAGGGCGTCAGCCGCTTCGTCGCCTGGTATCGGGATTACTACCGGGTGTGACGGTCAGGGCTTCCCGCTGCTGCCGCGCCGCGCGATGCGCGAAGCGACGCGGTGACCTCCAGCGCCCGATCGTTTTCCTTGCAATTCCGCATCCGGAGTGTAAGCTCTCCTGAAAAGGAGGATTTCGATGAGTCTTGCCTATGCTTACCCGGCCAGCCGCTTCGAGCCCGCGGTCCTGGTCGACCTCAACGTCCGCTCGGAGCGTCAGCGTCTGTCGACGTCGGCTTTGCTGGGCTTCTTCAAGCTGGCTGCGGCCTGGAAGTTGCGTGACGAGGATGCCCGCGAGCTGCTCGGCGGTCTGTCGAGCAGCGCGTTCTACGAGTGGAAGAAGAACCCGGCACGGCTGCTGGAGGTCGATCGCATCACGCGCATTTCCTACCTGATTGGCATCTACAAGTCATTGCACATCCTGTATGGGGATGCGCTTGCCGACGAATGGGTGAGTCTGCCCAACCGGAACCGCATCTTCGCCGGTCGAACGCCTTTGGCCTTCATGCTCGCTGGCGGTCTGCTGGCCATGCAGACGGTTCGCAAGCTGCTCGAAGCGCGCCGTGGCGGGGTGTGATACAGCGCATGCCGACCCTGCCGCCACTCTCTCGCCTGCGCCAGTTCGATACCGTCCGGCTGATTCCTTCGCGCTTCGCCGACCGGGAGGACTCGGTGCTCGGCGCGCTTGCGGACGACGCCGACCATCTGCGCGATCTCTTCGATCTGGACAACGCCACCAACGAGCGGCTGATCGGGGAGCAGGGCGGTCTGCCGGGGATTGGCGTCGATGAGCTGGTGTTCGGCGTGCCGAATTTCCGGATGATCAATGCGGCCTTCACCTATCCGCGTCCCGAAGGCAGCCGCTTCAACGACGGAGATCGCGGCGCCTGGTATTGCGCTTTCGAGCTGGCGACGGCAATGGCCGAGATCGTCTTCCACAAGACGGTCGAGTATCAGGAGATCGGGCGTTTCTACGACAGCGTCAGCTATCAGGCGCTGCTGGCCGATTTCAGCAGCGAGTTCCATGACCTGCGCGGCGTTGCCCACGCCCGGGAGTTCCGCGCCTGCCTGGATCCGGGCAGCTATGTGCTTGCACAGCAACTGGCGTTGCAACTGCTCGAGGCGGGTTCGCTGGGGATCGTCTACCCGAGCGTGCGGCGCGAGGGGGGTACCAACCTGGCGTGTTTCAGGCCGGCGCTGGTCGGTGATCTGCGCCGAGGGGCGGCCTACCGATTGACCTGGAGTGGGTCGCCGCAGCCGCTGGTCGAACCGATCGCGGCTGGCGGCTAGTCGCTCGCGGCTCGTCGGGCAATGGTTCGCAGGCCGAAATGCCCGCTTGTTCCCTGCGCCCGCCCGGCGATCGGCACGGGTCAGGCGGTTAGACCCTCTGCCGCGTCTTGCCGGCTGCGCAGCCAGGCGGAAAACTCGGCACCGAGTTCGGGGTGGGTTTCGCCGAGGACGACGCTGGCCTGCATCAGGCCCAGCTTGCTGCCGCAGTCGTAGCGCGTGCCGTGGTAGCGGTAGGCGAGCACCTGCTCGGTGTTGAGTAGTGCGGCGATGCCGTCGGTGAGCTGGATTTCTCCTTCGGCGCCGCGCGGCCGACTGCGGATCAGGTCGAAGACCGTGGGCGTGAGGACGTAGCGGCCGGCAATTGCCAGATTGGACGGCGCGACACTCGGCTGCGGCTTCTCTACCAGGCCGCTGACCTCGACCAGGTCGGCTGCCAGTGGCCGGCCCTTGACGATCCCGTAGCGGTGCGTCTGGTTTTTCGGTATCTCCTGCACCGCCAGGATGCTGCACTGTCGTTCGGCGAACAGTTCCGTCATCTGCTGCATGATCGGTGGTTCGCCGATCATCAGGTCGTCGGCCAGCAGGACGGCAAAAGGCTCGCCGCGCACCAGGCGTTCGGCACAAAGCACCGCATGGCCAAGGCCCAGGGCGCGCGGCTGGCGCACGTAGACGCAGTCCATGTCGTCCGGCTTGATCGAGTGTACCAGCGCCATCAACTCGTCCTTGCCACCGCTGGAAAGTTCTGCTTCCAGCTCGTAGGCGGTGTCGAAATGGTCTTCGATGGCGCGTTTGTTGCGGCCGGTGACGAAGATCATCTCCCTGATGCCGGCAGCGTAGGCCTCTTCGACCGCGTACTGGATCAGGGGCTTGTCCACCACGGCCAGCATTTCCTTCGGGCTGGCCTTGGTCGCCGGCAGGAAGCGTGTGCCGAGTCCGGCGACGGGGAAGACCGCTTTCTGAACCAGTATGTCGCTGCTGTTTTTTGTCATCATGGTTTCCAGTTTGAGTGGGGCCGCTGGCCTCCCGGCGTCGCTGCAGCGTCGAGCGGATTGGCCGCTGCTGCCGCCGCAGCCGGTCACAATGTCATGCGCCCGCTTCGCCGACGAGCGCCGTATCCTGCCGGCTCGGCCTTCGATAACCCGTGATTGTAGCCGCGGACGGGGGCAGAAGTCTCGTTTTTGCCTCGACAGATTACCTTGCGAGCGGATTTCCCGACGAGAAGGGGGACATTGCGGGAATCAACGCGTGGAGGCGACGCGTCCGCCTGTCGGGGGTAGCCGTTTATCCCGGATAATGGCCCTGGATACTCACGGTGGGTGCAAACCATGGACTCGTTTCCCCTGGATCTGACCGGTTTGCTGGCCATCGCCGCCGGCCTCGGCTGGGCGTCTGGACTTCGTCTCTACGCGACGCTGTTCATCGTTGGCCTCGCAGGCAGGCTGGAGTGGGTGGCGCTACCGGAGGGTCTGCGCGTGCTCGAACATCCCTGGGTGCTGGCCGCGGCCGGGCTGATGCTGCTGATCGAGTTCCTGGCCGACAAGCTGCCGATCGTCGATTCGTTGTGGGACAGTGTGCACAGCTTCATCCGCATCCCGGCGGGCGCGGCGCTGGCGGCGATGGCCTTTGGCGGCCAGGGGGTCGAGTGGCAGACGGCGATGGCCATCGTCGGCGGCAGTCTCGCTGCCGGCGCGCATTTCGCCAAGGCCGGCAGCCGTGCGGCGATCAATCTCTCGCCGGAGCCGTTCAGCAACCTGGCGGCATCGCTGGGCGAGGATTCCCTGGTGCTGGTCGGACTCTGGCTGATGTTCGCGCATCCCTGGCTGCTGCTGGCTTTCCTGTTGCTGTTCGTGGCCGTCCTGGCCTGGTTGCTGCCGAAGCTGTTCCGGCTACTGGGCGGGTGCCGCCGGGCGAAGCACCGACCTCCGGCTTGAGGCATGGGGCGACGACGCCGTCCTCGGTTCGCGCACTCCCCATTTCAGGCGATGCGCTCGTTGGTCCAGGACATGCCGCCGAGAACGGCCATTGCCGAGGCGATCAGCAGCGCCACGCAGATGGCGAAGTACAGGCGCGGGCTGGTCTCGCGGTCGGCAATCGCCAGGATGTGCAGGGCGCCCCAGGTGACGGCCATGCCGACGAGCAGCGGTATGCCGAGAACCTGCCATTCGACGCTGTTCAGCGAGAGCATGCGGTTCTCGCGCCACGGTACGGCAAGAAAGACGCCAAAGGTCCAGAAGAGCGCGATGCTGCCGCTGGCGACGAGGGCCGCGACGCCGCGGGTGATCCATCTTTCCATGCGAGTTCCTTGCCGATTTTTCGCCGAGGTGGCGGCGAGCGCGACGCCGCGACGCTCCCGGTTGTGGTCAATAGATGAAGCGATCGCGCAGATCGTCGAGGTTGAGCTCGTGCAGTATCTGTTCGAGCCGTGTTGCGGCGTTGCCGCGCGCCTGGCCGGTATGCCTGGCGATGATCAGCTCGTTCTTGAGCGAGTGCTCCCAGCCGACGAGTTCGGTGACCGTCAACTGGTAGCCACGCGCTTCGAGCTGCAGGCAACGCAACGCGTTGGTCAGGTGGCTGCCGAACTCGCGGGTGTGGATCGGGTGACGCCAGATTTCCGATAGCGGCGTCTTCGAAAAAGACTCGTTCTTCCTGCTGCGTAGCTGCGCAGCGATTTCAGCCTGACAACAGGGGACGAGGACGATGAACCGGGCCTGCTTCTCGAACGCGAAGCGGATGGCGTCGTCGGTGGCGGTGTCGCAGGCGTGCAGTGCGGTCACGATGTCGATGCGCTCGGGCAGCGCCGGGGAGTCGATGGCGTTCTCGACGCAGAGGTTCAGGAAGGACATGCGTGCGAAGCCGAGCCGCCGGGCGAGCGCACGCGAGCTCTCGACCAGTTCCGGGCGTGCTTCGACGCCGTAGATGTGGCCGTCTTCCCTGGCCTTGAAGAACAGGTCGTAGAGGATGAAACCGAGGTAGGACTTGCCGGCGCCATGATCGGCCAGCGTCAGGTTGCTGTCGCTGGCGACGAGTTCGGCGAGCAGCGGCTCGATGAAGTGGAACAGGTGATGGACCTGCTTGAGCTTGCGCCGGCTGTCCTGGTTGAGCTTGCCGTCGCGCGTCAGGAGGTGCAGTTCCTTGAGCAGCTCGATCGACTGCCCGGGCCTGATATCGGGGGTCGGCGACAAGTTCTTCCTGAGGCGGTTTGATGAAAGACCTGCATTCTAGCGCTTTCGCAGCTGCGCGGGCGGCAGCGAAAGCGGCAGGAGTCGGCGACAGGTGGGATAATGGCCAGTCTTTCAGTCTTTGGATTCGGCATGGCCATCCAGTGGTTTCCCGGTCACATGAACTCGGCGCGCAAGAAGGCGGCCGAGACGATGGCGTCAATCGACGTGGTCATCGAGTTGCTCGACGCGCGCATGCCCGAGGCGAGCACCAATCCACTGGTACGCGAACTGCGCCTGCAGCGTCAGCGGCCGTGCCTGAAGGTGCTCAACAAGGCCGATCTGGCCGATCCGCAGGTCACCCGGGCGTGGATCGATCATTACAACCGGCAGGAGGGCGTGCGCGCGGTTGCGCTGTCGTGTCGCAAGCCGGCCGAGGTAAAGCGTCTGCCGACGCTTTGCCAGCCGCTGGCGCCGCATCGCAGCGACAACGTCAAGCCGCTGCGGATGCTGATCATGGGCATTCCCAACGTCGGCAAGTCGACGCTGATGAATGTCCTGCTCAAGCGCAAGATCGCCAAGGTCGGCGACGAGCCGGCGGTGACCCGCTCGCAGCAGACTTCTCAGCTCGATGTCCGTCATTCGATCACCGACATGCCGGGACTGATGTGGGCGAAGATCGCCTATCCGAGCGACGGCCTGATGCTTGCCGCCGGCAATGCCATCGGTCGCAACGCAATGATCGACGAGGAAGTGGCGACCTTTCTTGCCGGGCAACTGCTGGCGCGTTACCCGGCGCTGCTGGCGAGCCGCTACGGTTTGCCGGCCGGTGCGCTCGCGGAACTCGATGCGGTGAACGTCATCGAGCGGATTGCCTTGCGTCGCGGCCTGCGCATGCGCGGTGGCGCCGCTGATCTCGAGAAGGCGGCGAAGGTACTGCTGCAGGACTATCGCGACGGCGTGCTGGGCCGGATCAGCCTGGAGACGCCGGCAACGCGCCAGCTGATGCTGGCCGGCGAGGGAGCGCAGGGCGCCGCCCGGGCGGCGGCCGACGATCGGGCCCCTGCGCACGCCGACGATTCGCGCCAACCGCCGGGCGGCTGTACGACGGAGGCACTGCCCCGCGAGAGCGTACCCTAGTGTCGAATTGCATTAGTGACCAGCAGTAACCATCGTGCTTCTCGATTGCTTCGTCGTGGAGGGAATGTGGTGGGACGGGTGGCTCGCCGCTAACCCCAACGTCACCTTTCACTTCACGCCCAGCGCTGCCAGTTGGCTAAAGCAAGTGGAGCTGTTGTTCGGCATCTTCCAGCGCAAGACCCTGAGAAACGCCCGCTTACCGAGCCTGGATCAACTCGTTGCCGCCATTCAGCGCTTCACCGCGGCGCACAACCAGAACGCCGCCCCATTCGTCTGGCGAAAGCGAGAGGTCATGGGCGCGCAGCTGCAGAATATATCGCTAACCCATGCAATCAGACACTGGAACCGACTGGTGGAGCGACGGGAAACGGGTCGGAGCTCATGGGCAGTCTCGTCAACCTCAAGTGCCGAGCAAGGTGACACCGAGCGCATCGGCCGCGGCACGCAATTCCTGGTCAAGCGTCGCCAGCGGCAAACCCCGTCGCTGTGCCAGTTCGAGATAGGTGGCATCGTAAACTGTCAGGCGAAACCGGGCCGCCAGTTGCGACGTGACCGCCCATGCCTGGCTGGCCGTCTCGTCGTCGATTGCGACCGGAAGATCGCGCAAGAATCCGGCGAGGCGTTGCCGGCGTTCGGCGTCGATCCGATTGCGACGTTCGGCCATCGCCAGCGCGTTGAGCACCTCCAGCGGCCACAGAGCGGGCGCGTCAGCCCCGGATTCGACGACACGCTCAAGCAAGGCGTCCGTGGCGTCCGTGCGCTCATCGTCGAAGCACCAGGTCAGGCTCACCGAACTATCCAGCACGAAACTCACGGGCGGCCCTCGTTGACCAAATCCTTGATCTTGAGGCCGCCGAGCGTGACGCCACGCCGGGCATCGAGAAGCCCGTCCGCTGCCCGACGGGCTTTGGCACGGTCGAAACCGGGTTCGGCCGGGACGAGCCGAGCTACCGCCTTGCCGCGCCGGGTGATGATTACTTCCTCGCCGCTCTCGACCCAGTCGAGCAGGGTACCGAGTTTGTTCTTGGCCTCGAAGGCGCCAATCTCACGCATGGGGGGGGTCTCCACCAGACAGCCAGATGATAAGCTGGCTTGTAGCATGGCGGCCGCTGGAACTCAACGGGGAGATGGATCGGTTGCCACGTGGCCATCTTCCGATATCCGGCCCACTTGCGATGGATGCGTTCCGGTGTTGTGTGGGCAAGCCACGCCCAGCAGCGCCAGTTGGCTAAACCAAGTAGCGATTTGGTTCGGCATCTTCCAGCGCAAGACCCTGAGAAACGCCAGCTTCCCGAGCCTGGATCCACTCGTTGCCGCCATTGAGAGCTTCCCGCGGCTTGCAACCAGAACGCCGCCCCATTCGTCTGGCGAAAGCGAGAGGTCAGGGGCGCGCAGCTGCAGAATATATAGTCAACCCATGCAACTGGACACTGACCGGCGCGCAGCATGTTTCCTGGGCAAGTCCGTCTTCCTGTCAAAGACCCGTCACCGATGTTGAATTTCCTGCCTGCGCCGCTTCTCGGGCTGATCGCTTCGCTGCTGCTGGCGCTCAATACCCTGTTCTGGGTGCCGCTCCTGCTGTTCTTTGCAGTTCTCAAGCTGCTGTTGCCGTTCAAGGCCTTGCGCCTGTACCTGGACCCGGTACTGGTGCGGATCGCCGAGGCGTGGATCGCCGGCAACAGTGGCTGGATGCGCCTCACCCAGAAGACACGCTGGGACGTCGAGGGCATCGACGGGCTCAATCCGCGTGGCTGGTATCTGGTAAATTGCAATCATCAGTCGTGGGTCGATATTCTGGTTCTGCAGCATCTGCTCACGCGGCGCATTCCGCTGCTCAAGTTCTTTCTCAAGCAGCAGTTGTTGTGGGTGCCGGTGATGGGGCTCGCCTGGTGGGCGCTGGATTTCCCGTTCATGCGCCGGCACAGCGAAGAGACGCTGAAGAAGCATCCGGAGCTGCGCGCGCGGGACCGGGAGGCGACGCGCCGGGCTTGCGAGAAGTTTGCGCTGATTCCGACCAGCGTCATGAATTTCAGCGAGGGCACGCGTTTTACGCCACTCAAGCAGCAGCGGCAGCAGTCGCCCTACAGACATCTGCTGCGCCCGAAAGCGGGTGGCATCGCGCTGGCCCTGAACGTCATGGGCGACAAGTTCAGGGCAATTCTCGACGTGACCATCGTCTATCCAGGCGGGGCGCCGAATTTCTGGGAGTTCCTGTGCGGCAGGATGCGCTGCGTACGCGTTCGCGTGCAGCGCCTGCCGGTACCGAAGCATCTGGTGAGCGCCGATTATGCCAATGATGCGGCGGTGCGCGCCGCGTTCCAGCAGTGGATGCAGGACATCTGGCAAAACAAGGATGCGCAGATCGAGACGCTGCTGGCGGGCCGGCCCTATTGATCGCAGGCGTGTCGTTCCGATGCCGCGGGGGAGGTGCGGCGCGAGGATGCCGCCGATCCGCCTGGGCACAGGCGCCGGTTTTTTCGAGGTCAGTCTCGGGATTTCACTTGTTTGCAGAAAATTACCACGCTGCCTGGCCTGTTGCACGCGCTTTGTGGCTTGCCCGTGCGGCAAGTGATGGCATAATTGATGAAGAATGCAAATTCATCTCAATAAGCCCATTACAAGGCAGGTTTTATGTCCATGCCATTAGCTCGGGTAATCGCCGTTGTCTCGCAGAAGGGGGGCGCCGGAAAGACGACCGTCACCATGCAGCTGGGTGGCGGTTTCCATGCGCTCGGCGCCTCGGTTGTGCTGGTTGACCTCGATCCGCAGGAAAGCGCTTACCGCTGGGCAGAGGCCGCACCCTTGCTCGATTCCGAACTGCAACTCGATGTCCGCAAGATGTCCGGCCTCGAACTGATCAAGCACATCGGCGACCTGCAGCGCGAAGCGGAGTATGTAATCCTCGATACCCCCCCGTCGATTCACCACCCGTCCACGCTGGCGGCACTGGCAGTCGCGCATCTGGCGGTAATCCCGGCGGTCCCGAGTCCAACCGACCTGTGGTCGACGCTCGCCGTAGAGCGACTGATCCTGACCCGCATGGAGCACAGCTATCGGCTGCACGGATGTATCCTCCCGAATCGCGTGCAGAACACCGCCCTGGCGACCGATGTGCTTGAACTCTTGCACGAATTTACCTTGCCGATCCTCGATGCCATGCTCTGCCAGCGGAATGCGTATCCGCAAAGTGCGGTCATCGGTGCGTCCGTTTTTCAGCTGGCTTCGGGTGCTGACGCCGCCCAGAAAGAAGTTGCCCAGCTGATCGCAGCCGTTCTTAAACAACTGGGAGAAAATTGATGACGACACCCACACGCACCAGCAGCAACAAGACCGCACTACGGGCCAGCTTGAAGAAAGAGGACGATTCGCTGGCCGATCGGCTGGTGGGCGCCGATGCTCCCCTGGTCGCCACGAGCGAAGCTGCCGAGCTTGATCCGCCGGCGGCTGCCGCACCGAGGGCACGGCGAACAGCCGCGAGGCCGGCAGCCAAGCCGGCAGCGCCGGCTGCGTCCGCCGCGAAAGCAGCTGCGCCGGCTGCGGGCGCCGCGAAAGCACCTGCCAGGACCACCACCCGCAAGGCGGCGACCGCAAAACCTGCGTCGGCGCAGGCCGGTGCCGTAGCGAAAGCGAAGGCCAGACCGGCAAGCACCAGGGCCGCCAGACCACAGGCGGGGGCCGCCAAGGCGGAAGGGCCGGTCGGGATGCTCGAGAAGGTCGCCAGGCAAAAACGCGACAAGCTGGTAAGCTACTCGTTGAAATTGCTGAAGAGCGAGGAGGCGGCCATCGATGCGCTGCGCGATGAGCTGTCCAGGGCCGCCGGTTGGGCGGCGAGCAAGTCCGACATCCTGCGTGCTGGCGTGCGGGTATTTGCCGAGCAGAAACTGGAGCAGATGCAAGCCTTGCTCGGCACTCTGGCGACGCCCGCGGAAGGCAAGCAGAGCAAGAAAAGCGGCAAGAAGGGCAAGAAAAAGTAGGTCTGGCTGATCCATATCGCGGCAGTGGGTGCGCCGGCGTCTTGCGCGGGCATGGTGACGGGCGTGCGGTGGCGAAGAATCCGGCAGGCGCCATGCATTGCTCGCGTCATTTTCTGCGGCTGCTGACGGTAGCCGCAGCCGGGTGCCGGGCTGACCGCCGCGGTCGCGAGACCGCCAGCATCGGATTCGCGAAGGGCCTGGCGCTTTCCAGATGGGGGAGCTTGCGCCAGGTCGCTGCCCCGGCATGTGCCTGGTCGCAGGCAGTCGCTAGGCTGCAGCCTAAAGGGAGATTCTTGATGAGGCAGTTGTTCACGCGGGTAATGTTGATCGTTGCGGCAGCCTTCCTGGCCGGGCCCGCTCTCGCTTCCGAGGCTGCTTCGACGTCGGCGCTCGACCTGACGAAGCACTGGGCTGGCTTTGCCGGGCTGGCCGTGTTCTTTATCGCCTACGCTCTGGTCATTGCCGAGGAAACCCTGCACCTGCGCAAGTCCAAGCCGGTGATGGTTGCGGCGGGCATCATCTGGGCCCTGGTGGCGATCGTCTATGCCCAGCACGGTGACACGCATACGGCCGAAATTGCCGTGCGCCACAATCTCCTGGAATTTGCCGAGTTGTTCCTCTTCCTGCTGGCGGCAATGACCTACATCAACGCCATGGACGAGCGGGGTGTGTTCGATCTGCTGCGCGTGAAGCTGGTCACGCAGGGTTATTCCCTGCGCACCATCTTCTGGATTACCGGTGGTCTGGCCTTTCTGATTTCGCCAGTTGCCGACAATCTGACCACCGCCCTGCTGATGGCCACGGTGGTTATCGCTGTCGGCGGCAGCAACAAGAAATTCGTCGGTGCCGCGTGCATCAATATCGTCATTGCCGCGAACGCGGGTGGTGCATTTTCGCCATTTGGCGACATCACGACGCTGATGGTCTGGCAGAAGGGCCTGGTCCACTTCGGCGAGTTCTTCTGGCTGCTGCTTCCCTCTGCCGTAAACTGGATCGTGCCCGCGTTCATCATGAGCCTGGCGATCGGGAATGCGTCGCCCGATCCGGTCAAGGAACAGGCCGTGGTGTACCACGGCGCCTGGGTGATCGTCGGCCTGTTCCTGGGCACCATCGTCATGGCGGTATGCGCACATAACTTCCTGCACCTGCCGCCGGTCATGGGGATGATGACCGGCCTGGGCGTGCTGAAGTTCTACGGCTACTATCTCAAGCGGCGTGAGCACTTCTTGCCGGCGGACCAGGGGTTTTCCGCCACGGCGATGGCGACGGACGGCGAGATATCAATCCCGGCCGCGCCGTCACGGAGCGAGGTCGCCCAGTACAACATCTTCAAGTCACTGGAACGTGCCGAGTGGGATACCTTGATGTTCTTCTACGGCGTCATCCTCTGTGTCGGCGGGCTGGGTACGATGGGCTACCTCTCTATGGGCTCGGAGCTGATGTACGGGCAGCTCGGTGCGACCACGGCGAACATCCTGGTCGGCTTCCTGTCGGCCGTCGTCGATAACATTCCGGTGATGTTCGCGGTGCTGGCCATGCAGCCGGACATGGATCTGGGGCAGTGGCTGCTGGTTACCCTCACCGCCGGGGTCGGCGGTTCGCTCCTGTCGGTGGGCTCTGCCGCCGGTGTCGCAGTGATGGGGCAGGCGCGCGGCGTCTACACCTTCTTTTCTCATCTAAAGTGGAGCTGGGCGATCCTGCTCGGCTACGCGGCCAGCATCTGGACGCACTTCCTGGTCAATGCGAGCGCGTTCAAATGACGGCTGCACGCCTGCGATCTGCATAGGGACAAGGCCGGCGCTTTCGGGTTGGGTCCGGCTGGCTGCCTGACGCGGGTGGCGACGTTCGCCGTTTCGCCTTGCCTCGAGCCTACTTGACCAGAGTGATCGGCAGGTCGCTGAGGTGCAGGACCCGGCTGCTTACCGAGCCGAGCATCATGCTTGACACAGCACCCAGGCCGCGGGTACCCATCACGATGCCATCGCAACCCTGTACGCGGGCGATGCGGGCGATCGTTTCGGCGGCGGGGCCGATTTCGACCAGGGGCGTGAACCGTATCCCGGCACCCTCGAGCACTTCGCGATCCTCTTGCAGGGCGTCGCCGCCCCGGCTTTCTTCGAGTGCCTCGACTTCGTTCCTGGTCAGCACCCGGCGCACTTCCCAGCTGTCAACGTCCGGCTGGACGTTGAGCAGCACGGCTTCGATCGACGGATAGATGTGTGCCAGCGCGACGACGTGCCGCACGGCACGGTGTGCTGCAGCGGAACCGTCTACGGGAACGAGCGCTTTGCGCATGGCGAATTCCTCCGGCGGGACAATAGGGACGCACGGCGGAAGCCGTGCGTTACGCCAAGTCTGCGGCAAAATGAGGCAGTCGCCTTTCCGCAAACAAACGGCGGAGGTTACCATAGTGCTTTCGGGAGATGGGGAGTTTTTCTTATGCGCAGCGCTGTCAGAAGTCCGCCCGTCCGTCGCCTGCTGGCGATCGCTGCCCTGGCTTTCTTTGTGTCTCCGGCCATGGCGGCGGAAGGGCCGGAAGTCTTCGGCATTCCGCTGGATTTCATCCTTTTCGGCGTGACCCTGCTCGGCGTCGCCCTGTTCCATCACCACGTTCTGAAGGTCGCGCTGACCGGACTGGTGGTCATCTCCCTTTACAAGATCGCCGTCACCGGTTTCAAGAGCGGCGACGGTATCGGCGGCTTCGCGTCGCACATGGCGCACGAATGGTCGCTGCTGGTGAATCTCTTCCTGCTGCTGGTCGGTTTCGCGCTGTTGGCGCGCCATTTCGAGGACAGCGGCGTGCCCGAAGTGCTGCCGAAGCTGCTGCCCAGCAATTGGCTCGGGCCTTTCATGCTGCTGCTCATCATTTGGGTGCTTTCCGGTTTCCTGGACAACATCGCGGCGGCGCTGATCGGCGCCACGGTCGCGGCGAGCGTCTTCAAGCGGCGCTTGCACCCCGGCTTTCTGGCAGCGATCGTCGCCGCGTCGAATGCCGGTGGCGCGGGCAGCGTCCTCGGCGACACGACGACGACGATGATGTGGATTGCCGGCATCAGCCCTTTCGAGGTGGTCAGTGCCTACATTGCCTCCGGTGTGGCGCTGCTGGTCTTCGGCATTCCTGCCGCGCTGCAGCAAAACGGCTACCAGCCGATCGTGCGCGATTTCCACGCCGCGCAGCACATCGACTATGCGCGCGTCGCCATTGTCGGCTTCGTCCTGGTGGCGGCGATTACCACCAATGTCACGGTCAATCTGAACTTTCCGGAGTCGGCCGAAAACTATCCCTTCCTGGGCGCTGCGGTGTGGGGCGCCTTGCTGCTCGCAATGCCGGTCCGCAGGCCGGAATGGAGGCTTCTTCCGGAGGCGGTGAAGGGGTCGATCTTCCTGCTTTCGCTGGTGGCCTGCGCTTCGATGATGCCGGTCGAGAGGTTGCCGGTGGCTTCGTGGCAGAGCGCACTCGGTCTTGGTTTCGTGTCCTCGGTCTTCGACAACATCCCGCTTACCGCACTGGCCCTGAAGCAGGGTGGCTACGACTGGGGTGTCCTTGCTTTTGCGGTTGGTTACGGAGGCTCGATGCTGTGGTTCGGGTCTTCGTCCGGAGTGGCTGTGGCCAATATCTTTTCCGAGGCCAAGTCCGCAGGCAAGTGGTTGCTGCATGGCTGGCATATTCCTGTGGGCTATCTCGCGGGCTTTTTCGCGCTGCTCACGGTTCTCGGCTGGAATCCGAGGGGCGCCTGACGGAAACGGTAGGCGCGACGGACAGTGGCCGGAAAACGACCGGATCGGCACAGATTACCAACAGAATGGCAGGGCGATGATGGAACGTTTCGTGGTTGGCAAGGATGAAAAGCGGCGGCGGTGGATCAACGCCGGCCTGGGTCTGCTGTTCAGCGCTGCGATGGTCGTGGCGGTCACTGTCGGGCAGCAACAGGACCCCGAACGCTACAGCAGCTTTCTGTGGTGGTCCGTCGTTTCCCTGCTGGGAGCGGCGAATCTGAGCAATCTGGTCTTCCTGATACGCTACCTGCGCTTGGTCGACGATCACTGCATAGAGTTGGTGCCCGGCAAGCTGAGGTTTCTGAGTGCCGGGAAATGGTCCGAGCTGGACCTCGACCAGGTGACCGCGCTGCGCCTGTTCAAGCGTTGGGGCAAACTGCGGCACATCCAGTTGGTGCTCAAGAACAACCGTGGAATCCGCCTCGAGGGCTACGAGAACCTGGGCGGTCTCGCGGACAGTCTGCAGGGCGCTCTTCCGGGCAAGCTGATGCCCTGACGGGGGCGGTCGCGGCGTGCGCGCGGCTGCGCGCGCAGGCCTGCAGGAAACCCGGCCGAGCGTCGGTCATGTAACAGGACCGCGCGCGACACGCCTGCCTGCAGGGCCGTCGGCGAGGCCAGTTGCCGGCTCGGCCGTGCGCGCCTTCGTTCGAGCAAAAAATTCGCAATTTCTGGTACTTGCGGACGAAAACCCTCGTCGGTAGCGCCCTTTTCGGGGTTGTTGGTACTACAATCTGTTGCGGAGTTACGGAGCGATCGTCAGGCACGGCGGCGGGCCTCGTTGTAGCCGCTGTTCGTGTCGCGCGAGGGCGTTCCGTCAGTCGTTCTTATTTCCCTTACCAACCATACCGGAGGACAAATGTTATCCACGAATCCGATTGCAGCTCTGTTCGGCAAGTCGCCGTTCAAGCCAATGCAACAGCACATGCGCATCGTCTGCGAGTGCGTGGCAGAAATGCCTGGCCTGTTCAATGCGGTGATCGAGCAGGATGCGGCGAAGGTCGAAGCGCACAAGGACAGGATCTTCGTAAAGGAAGGCGAGGCAGACGCGCTCAAGAACGATCTGCGCGACCATCTCCCGAAAAGCATGATGCTGGCGGTCGACCGGCGCGATCTGCTCGAACTGCTGGCGATGCAGGACTCGATCGCCGACACCGCCCAGGACATCGCCGGCCTGCTGGTGGAACGTAAAATGGAAGTCCCGCCGGGAATGGCAGAACCTCTGATGCGATTCGTGACCCGTTGCGTAGAGACTTGCGAGCAGGCGCACAAGATCATCGAGGAACTCGACGAACTGCTGGAGATGGGTTTTCGTGGCCGCGAAGTCGACCAGGTCAACGCCATGGTCCTCGAACTCGGCCAGATGGAGAGCGATACCGATCTGATGGGCATTGCGCTGAGCGGCCTTCTGTTTGCCCAGGAAGACAGCATGAAGCCGGTGTCGGTAATGTTCTGGTACCAGTTGATCCAGTGGGTTGGCAATCTCGCCGACTACGCCGAGAAGGTCGGCGACCGCCTGCGTCTGCTGATCGCCCGCTGACCACGGGATGTCGACTGTCTGGGCATAGCACGCAGTCAATCCGCTCTCGCCTATCGACAGAATTCCGTTCGCGTGTCCGCTAGAAAACTCTACAGATAAGGTTCGTTACATGGAAATTATTGCGCAGCATCAAACCATCTTCTTAATCCTGGCCTATGGCTTTGGCTTGTACATGACCTGGGGGATCGGCGCCAACGACGTCGCCAACGCCATGGGTACCTCGGTTGGCTCAGGAGCATTGACCGTCAAGCAGGCCATCATCGTCGCCGGCATCATGGAGTTTGCCGGCGCCTATCTGGCCGGCGGCGGCGTCGCCTCGACGATCTCGAAGGGAATCATCGACGGCGAGGTCTTCGCGCCGGTGCCGGAACTGCTGATGCTCGGCATGCTGGCCGCGCTGCTGGCAGCGGCGATCTGGCTGATGGTCGCCACCATGCGCGGCTGGCCGGTGTCGACCACGCACTCGATCGTCGGCGCCGTCGTCGGTGTCGGCGTCGCCGCGGTCGGCATGGAAGCGGTGCAGTGGGACAAGCTGGGCGAGATCGTCGCCAGCTGGTTCGTTTCGCCGGTGCTCGGCGGCTTCTTCGCCCTGCTGCTGACTTTGAGCATCCGCAAGCTGATTCTCAATACCGAAGACCCGATTTCTCAGGCGCGCAAGTGGGGACCGTTCTACGCCTTCCTGGTCGGCTGGCTGGTCTCGCTGGTGACCATCATCAAGGGCCTCAAGCACATCAAGATCCATCTCGGTGCCGCCGAGGGCCAGATCCTGGCGCTGGTGATCGGCATCGCGCTGGCGATCGTTGCGAAAATGATGATGAACCGCATCAAGACCGACGCGCGGGCGGACAAGGACTTCCATTACGCCAGCGTCGAGAAGCTGTTCATCCCGCTGATGGTGTTCACCGGTGCGGCAATGGCTTTCGCCCACGGCTCGAACGACGTCGCCAACGGCATCGGCCCGATGGCCGCGGTGATTCAGTTGATCGAGACCGGCAAGGTGTCGGCGAAGTCGGCAGTGACGCCGTTCATGCTGTTCATCGGCGGTATCGGCATCGTCATCGGCCTGGCGACCTACGGCTACAAGGTGATGGCCACGATCGGCAACAAGATCACCGAGCTGACGCCGACGCGCGGGTATTGCGCGACGATTGCCGCGTCGTTCGTGGTCGTGCTCGCTTCCGGTCTCGGACTGCCGGTGTCCACCACCCATATTGCAGTTGGTGCGGTGATGGGCGTCGGACTGGCCCGCGGTATCGGCGCTCTCGACCTGCGGGTCATAGGCGGGATCATCCTTTCGTGGTTCATCACGGTGCCGGTCGGCGCCATCCTGGCTGCGGGAATTTTCTACATACTGAAAGTGATCTTCGTATAGATTGACTGGGACCTCTCCAGGCGGCGCCTCCTCACGGGGGTGCCGCCTGTTCGTTTTCTGATCACTGGGCCTGTAAACCCCGAATCATGCCGGACCTGCCTACCGAACCCGTCGATTCATTGCAGCGCCTCAAAGGGATCGCTTTTCCAAGCGACGTCCGCTTTCGCCAGATCCTGGTGACCGGCCCGCCCGGCGCAGGCAAGAGCACCATGATCCGGCGTCTCGGCGGCTGGTCCGAGGAAGGCTACCTGGACATCAGCCGCAAGTACTGGTGGCGGTCGGAATTGCTTTCCGTGCGGCCGCGCGAGATCCATCTGGGCTTCCCAATGGTCGGTCTGGCGGGCGCAGTGTCCGTCTATGATGCCGATTTCCTCGATTGTGATCCGCTGCCTGCAGTCGATCTCTCCCGTATCGCGCTGCCGCCCCGGCAGCTTTTTTTCCTCTCCGTCGACTGGTATCGGCGTTATGTCTTCGATTTCCTGCTGCCGCCGCCGGAACTGGTCTTCGAGCGGCGCAGCGCGCGCGCTCGGCAGAGTACGCATCCGGTAGACGCGCGGCTGAGCGTGGCGATCTGCACGGCGCAGATCGACGTGTTCCGCCAGGTGGCCGGGTATCTGCACGAGAAGGGCTTCTACGTCTACGTCCGCGAGACCCTTGAAAGCCCTCCCCAGCGCTTCGTCGATCCTTCCGGTGCGGTCGTCAGGCCGCTGCGCCGCCGCCGCCGTTTCACGTTGGCGAACGTCCTGGCGCGGCTGAAAGCGGTTTCCGCCAGGTTGGGTCTTGGCGTCGGCCGCCATCTCAGGCTACGTGAAGCCTACCGCCTCGGCGACCGCAAGGTGCGGGTTACGCTCGAAGATCGGCCGATCGAGATCACTTTCGGTCTCGGCGAAAAGAGCCTCCGCCTTTATGCCGAGACGCGGATGAACGGGCGCGGGGAAGCGGTCAAGCTTGACAGCTTCATCGTCATTGATCCCGATACCCACCTGCGTCAGCTCGGGGGCTTTCTGCGACTGACGCCGAAGAGCTGGCTGGTCCTCGGTTCGGATGACCCCGTTCAGCAGGCGATATTCGATTACCCGCCGGCCGTCGATGGTCATCACCTGGCCCTGATCTACGGCCGCGATGGCCTCGTGTTTCGCAATCTGAGCGACGCCGGCACGACCATTGCGCCAGTGGTCGAGGAAGCCCGTGTGGTCCGCCCGAACCGTTTGCGGCGTTTGCGTAACCGGCGCAAGTCGCGCAAGGCCGGCGGCGCTGTCGCGCGGCTTCTGGCAGACAGCAAGGCGATCCGCATGAGCCGCCTGTGGCGGCTGCGCGAGATCTTCGGCGGACCGATCGAACTGCTGCCCAAGGAAGACGCGCTGGCGCTCATCGAGCAGGTCAATCGCATGATGCCGGATGAAGTCTTTCGCGCAGCGGACGAGCGAGGTTTGCCGGGTGGATTGCTGGAGCTGCCGCGTGAGCTGACGCCCATCGTGGTTGCCGACCTGCACGCGCAGCTCGACAACCTGCTGACGGTGCTGAGTCAGAACGCCTTCCTCGAAGCCCTGGAAGACGGTAGCGCGGCGCTGGTAATCCTGGGCGATGCGGTGCATTGCGAGGTGGATGGGCAACTGCGGGCCATGGAAGGCTCGATGCTGATGATGGATTTCATCTTTCGCCTCAAGCTGCGCTTCCCGGAGCAGGTATTCTACGTGCGCGGCAACCATGACTCGTTTTCCGAAGACATCGCCAAGCAGGGTGTTCCCCAGGGCCTGCTGTGGGCCAGGGAGCTGAGCGAGATCCGCGGCGCGGTCTATCAAAAAGCGATGGGCGAGTTCTACCGCTCGTTACCCTTCGTCGCCATCTCCCCTGATTTCCTTGCCTGCCATGCGGCGGCGCCAAAAAGCAAGGTCAGTGCGAAGATGCTGGTGAACATCTGCAACCACCCGGAACTGATACCGGAACTGATCAGCAATCGACTTCAGAAAGCGAGCAGGCCGCAAGGCTACAGCCGGCGAGATGTCAAGCGTTTCCGCAAGCGCCTGAACCTTGACCCGGAGACGCCGTTCATTGTCGGCCATACGCCGATCGACCGCGAGAACACGCTGTGGCCCAACGTCGATGGTATCGAGAACCACCATGTCCTGTTCAGCGCCAATCCGCGGCACGTGGGCGTGTTTACGCGTGTTGGCGAAACGATGGTTCCACTGACCTACGCGGTTGACGAACTGACACCGATCATCAACGCTCTGCAAACCGAGCCGCTGGGTCTGGTCGATGCCGCTCCGCTTGCTGCCGACGGGGCAGGGGGGCAACTCGCCGATCAGGCTTCTTTAGCCCCGCCGCGCAGGAGGTGGCGGATCGGCGGCTAGCCGATGCGCTGGTGACCGTCATTGGCCGGCGTCGATGCGGGCGGAGAGCTTGCCGTCGATGTCGAATTCGCGACGCAGCGGTGGATCGCAATGCGAGGGGTCAAACTTGGAACATCGTCTTGGAGAACTCGAAGCCCGGGTCAATCTTGCCGAAGATCTGTTGGAGGCGCTGAATATGACCGTCTATCGACAGCAGCAGCAGATCGATCTCCTGCAGCAGCAACTGCGCCATGTCTACCAGCAGCTGCAGGAAACACCCGCGGCGGCCGAGAAGCGCGATGCCGGGGACGAAATGCCGCCACACTACTGAAGCATGCGCCTTGTTTTCCCGCGTGGCTGCTGTGGTCCGGCCGGCCGACTGCCATTTCTCATGGCCGCGCTCTTTTCTTGGTTATTCCTGTCAACCGCTCCCCCAGGCGAGCGTTATCCGCTGCATGGGCGGGAAGCAGACAAGAACCTTCGACAGGAGAGAAAAAATGGGTAGCCTGAGCAACGAGTCTTTTGACCAGTTCCTGGATTCACTCAAACAGGCTGGTGTTGAAATCAGTAATGAGCGCGAGTTGCGTGAACGCCTGGCCGAAGCACAGCGCTGGCGTTTCGCCTTCGCCACCCTGGCTGCCAACGGTCGGCAGTTGGGTATTCGTTTCCAGGATGCCAGTAGCGGTGTCAACGAAGCAGACATCCACCGCGCTTTCACCCGCTTCGCGTTTCCGGCAACGCTGGAGAGCACGTTTTCCGCGAGCCTGCGCGCCGAGCACTAGGGCATCGTTACCCGCCGCCCGGGGCGGCGTACGCGCTGCAGAAGCGCACTTTGGCTGAGAGCATGCCTCTTGGTCGAGAGAAATGGCCCGCCGTGCAGCGGGCCTCGTGCATTTTCAGTGCGTCTTGCGAAAACGATAACCCAGATCCGCGCGCCGTCCCGACGCGCATGCCGGGCCGCTCTTCAGTTCTGCAAGCCTGTTGGACGACGGCAGCGGTGTGAGTCATAATGTCGGCATGAATGAATCACCCCCCCAGGATCCGCGTCGTCGGCTCCGTGAGCTTCTTTCCATTCCCGAGCGCGATCGTACTGATCCGCAATGGGATGAGATCATCGAGCTCGAAATTACCCTGGCTCCTGGAAACCGGGAGTCCGACCGTCCGTACGGACAGGTGGAGAAGCGCCAGAACGCGCCCGCTCCCGGTCGTCGCCCAGATCAGCGCAAGGCTGGTCCGAGGCCGGGTGGTCCTCGCCCGGATCAGCGGCAGCCGGCGGCCCGATCCGACCCCGGCTCTGACGGGCAGGCCGATGGCCGTTCGCCTGAAGCGAGAGCCACACCGAAGCGGCATGGCCGGCGGCCGAGGCGCCCGCCAGAAACACCAGGCGAAAGCTGACCCCGGTAGAGTTCTCCCGGTAGTTCCCTTTCCTGATCGCAGCGGTGCCGCCTATCGCGTCGCCGGCTGCCGCGGTGGGCTTGCTCGTGCCTATTGCCGATATTTGGCCGAGTGCTGTGGATGCGCTTGTGGCTCAGGATCGTGCAAGATCAGTTTCGGCAGGGAGAATGGCGCCAGGCGTTCGAGGAAGTCGCGTAGCTCGAGCAGAGGCGAACTGCCAAAGAACGCGGCCGTCGGCGTTTCGATCCAGATCTGGTCGGCGTACGCCAATATGTCGTGTGGCGTCTCAGCAACGCCGTCGCCGTCCCGGTCGAAGCCCTGGTCGTTGTCCCGGTAGTCTCCGCGCCACTGCCTGTGGTCGATGACGCCGCTTTCGCCGGTCAGCGCCAGATGCCGTCACCGCGACCGGCCGGGTCCTCCTGTCTGGAGCGAATGCGCTTGCCAACAATGTGGTTCCTGTTTGCGCCCTGCAGCGTCGCACCTACGACTCAGTCGCCGCGGCCGGCGTGCAGCCACAGACATTTGCCCTGGCTGGCCGTATCGACGTCAGCCAGGGCCCGCTGGTGCTCAAGCAGTTCTTCCTGGCTGGCACGCGTCACCTTCCGGGCTTTGCGCTGACCCGTGCACGGCAGCTGGCGGGCAGCTTCGATGCGGCTGGCGCTATCCTCACCGAGGTCCATGATCAGGCTTTCCTGGCCGCGGGTCATCGCCAGGTAGACCTCGGCCAGGATTTCTGCGTCGAGCAGCGCACCATGCAGGGTTCGGTGCGAGTTGTCGACGCCGTAGCGGTCGCACAGCGCGTTGAGGTTGTTCTTCTTGCCAGGGTGCAGATCCTTGGCCATGCGCAGGGTGTCGCAGACGGAATGGCAGACGGTGTCGACCGGCGCCATGTCCAGCAGTGCCAGTTCGGCGTTCAGGAAACCGACGTCGAAAGCGGCATTGTGGATGACCAGTTCGGCGCCGCGCACGAAATCGAGAAAGTCGGCGGCAATGTCGGCAAAATGCGGCTTGTCGAGGAGGAACTCGCGGCTGATGCCGTGCACCGACAGGGCGCCGGCATCAATATCCCGTTCCGGATTCAGGTAGCAGTGGAAATGGCGATTTGTCAGGCGTCGGTTGCGCATTTCGACGCCTGCGATTTCGATGATGCGATGGCCAAGCTTGTGTTCCAGGCCGGTGGTTTCGGTATCGAGAAAAATCTGACGCATGACACTTTCCGTTGTTGGTGGAGGGAGCATTGAGGTTTCTCCGACTCTCCGGATTTCGCGGGTCGCGCAGAGCCGAAGAGTTAGCGACTGCTCGTCGCCTGCGCGTGAACAGTGCGCGCTGGCGAAAGTTCGTCCATGCCGCGATTGGCAAGCGCGTCGGCGCGCTCGTTGCCCACCTGCCCGGCGTGTCCCTTGACCCAGAACCACTCTATCCGGTGCCGGTTGGCGACCTCGTCGAGGCGTTGCCAGAGGTCGGCGTTCTTCACGGGTTTCTTGTCCGACGTTCGCCAGCCATTGCGCTTCCAGTTGTGAATCCAGGCGCTGATCCCTTTTTGTACATACTGTGAATCGGTATGCAGGTGCACCGTTGAAGGTCGGGTAAGCGCTTCGAGAGCGCAAATGGCGGCTGTCAGCTCCATGCGGTTGTTGGTAGTGTTGCTTTCGCCGCCCCAGAGTTCCTTCTCCCGCTCGCCGAACTGCAGGACGGCGCCCCAGCCGCCTGGTCCGGGATTGCCGCGACAGCCGCCGTCGGCGTGGATGACGACGACTTGTGAATCATTCATGGTTTGCTGTTTCCTTCTTGCTGACTGCCGACAGAACCTTGCGGGGAGCTGTCTTTTGCTTCCAGTTGGGAATGATCAGGCGCATGCTATGCACTCGTTTGACCGCGCGCAGCACGTACACGCCACCGGCGAAGTTCCACCAGCGGTGGCCGCTGCCTTCCATGAAGTGCCAGCGTTTCAGCCAGCGTTCTTTTCTGAACGGCGGCGCGTAGCACCCGAAGCTGGTGCCCTCGGTTTCGAAGCCGAGCAGTTGCAGCCAGTCTTTCAGTCGCGGCACGGAAAGATAGCGACCGTTCCAGGGGAAATGCCGCGGGCAGTTCGGTAGCCGGCGACGCAGACCCCAGATGGAGATTGGATTGAAGCCGGCGATGACGACTTCGCCCTCTGGAATCAGGACCCGCTCCACCTCGCGCAGAATCTGGTGCGGGTCGTCATGGAATTCCAGGGCGTGTGCCATCACCACCAGATCGATGCTGCTGGCGGCAAACGGCAGCTGCCGAAGATCGCACAGGACATCGACCCTGCCCGAGTCGTGGGCCAGCTGGCGGAGAGGGATCCGGTTCTGGGCGAGCAGATCGTATTGGGGCAGGCCCAGCTGGATGGCGTTGTAGCCAAAAACGTCGGCAACCACCGTGTCGACCTTGGCCTGTTCCCAGGCCATGACGTATTGCCCCTGCGGCGTGTTGAGCCAGGCGTCGAGGCCAGCAATTGACATTTTCCGCAGATCTTCCAAAATTGAGCGATGTTCGACGTCATCCGCATTCCCGCGTTCAAGGATAACTACATCTGGTTGTTGCGCAAAGGCGCGTCAGCTGCCGTGGTCGACCCCGGCGACGCCCGCCCGGTTCTCGAGGTACTCGACCGTGAGGGCCTGTCCTTGACAAGCATTTTCGTCACCCACCACCACGCCGATCATCAGGGTGGGGTGAGCAGTCTGCTGGCGAAACATCCGGCCGAAGTCTTCGGTCCTGCGGCAGAGTCGATTCATGGCATCACCCGGCCGTTGCATGGTGGCGAGACGATCCGTGCCGCTTTCTGCGACGACGAGTTCCAGGTCATCGCCGTCCCCGGACATACGCTCGGGCACATCGCCTATTATGGCGCAGGCTGCCTGTTCTGTGGTGATACGCTGTTCGCCGGTGGTTGTGGTCGGCTGTTCGAGGGCAGTGCTGCGCAACTGGCTGATTCACTGGCCCGGCTGGCGGCCCTGCCCGACGAGACGGCAGTGTATTGCGCGCATGAATACACCGAGGCGAATCTGCGCTTCGCGCTGGCGGTCGAGCCCGGGAATCGCCGTTTGCAGAGTCGGGTGAATGACGTGGCCGTGGCGCGCGCCAAGGGCTGGGCGACCGTCCCGTCGACCATTGGACTCGAGAAGGCAAGCAATCCCTTTCTGCGTTGTGCCGAGCCCGAAGTGGCCGCCTCTGCAAGGCGTCGGGTGCCTGGGGCGGACGGCGAACTGGCCGTGTTTGCCGCGCTGCGCGAGTGGAAGAACGGCTTTTGAGTCGGCCGTCAGACGCGTTCCGGACCGCTGCCCTCGACTGATGGCCTGACGCGCCTGAGCGTGTCGAGTACCTTGCCGGCCTTGAAGGGCTTGACGACGAAGCCACTGGCGCCGCCCTCGATCGATTCGCGGACATGGTCAACGCTGGGGGTGCCGGAAAACATCACGACGGCGATCCGCGGGTGCATGGCCTTGATGGCCTGCAGTGCTTCCAGGCCATCCATCTCCGGCATGACGACATCCATGCAGATGATATCGGGTCGCAGGCGCTCGGCGAGTTCGAGTGCGCCGACGCCGGTCTTGGCCTCGCCGACGACCTGATAGCGGTTGCTGCGCAAGATGCTGCCGAGCAGCGTCCGCATCATCTCGTTGTCGTCGACGACGACGACTTTCGCGTGCGGCTCTTCACTTGCGCTCATGGCGCCCAGCGACGAGTGCGGCAACCGTTGCTTCGTGCTAAGTTCACGGACCCACCAGCCAGCTCGTGACCTGCTGCCATGACTGAGAATAGAGATACTGCCAAGGCCAAGGCCTCCATCGACGTGAAGAAGCATGTGTTGCGCATCGCACTTGCCGTGCTCGCTTTCAGCGTGCTCGGCTTTCTCGTCTTGCCGCTGGTCGTCAAGGCGGTTCTCGTCGACCAACTCGCCAAGGCCCTGAATCGGCCGGTAGCGATAGAGAGCGTGAGGATAAACCCCTACACATTGTCCGTGCAAGTCGCCGGGTTTGCCATTCAGGAGAAGAGTGGTGGCCAGACCGTCGCCGGTTTTGACAGCCTGCATGCTGACGCCGAATGGAGTTCGCTATGGCGTGGCGGGCCGGTGATCAGGGAGCTGAGTGTGGTCGCGCCGACGTTTCGAGTCGTGCGTCTGGCCGACGGGCGCTTCAACTTCTCCGATCTGATCGACACGTTCTCTGCGCAGCCGGCATCGGATTCACCGACACCACGCTTTTCGCTCAACAACATCCGGATTTCGGGGGGGAAGATCGATTTCGACGATCAGATGCTGGCGGAAAAGCACCTGCTCGCTGACGTGAATATCGGTTTGCCGTTTATCTCCAGCTTGCCGCAGGAAACCGAGATCTTTGTCGAGCCCACTTTTTCGGCGTCGATCGATGGTTCGCCACTCGTCGTGCAGGGCAAGAGCAAGCCTTTCGACGCGTCGATGGAAAGCGAAGTGGCGTTCGAGCTACGCGAAGTGCAACTGGCCAGGTACATCGCTTACCTGCCGCTCGACCTGCCGATCGAGGTCGTTTCCGGTGCCCTTGACAGCGATCTGAAGCTGGCCTTCGAACGTCAGGAGGATGGCCGTTCGACGCTCGTGATCTCGGGCGGGGTCGCCGTTAAGGACGTGGTGGTCAAGAGCAGCTCCGGTTCGCCATTGCTCTCCCTGCGCAGCCTGGAGGTGACGGTCGGCATGCTGGACCCGCTGAACGGCAAGTATGCGATCGACCGGGTGTCGATCGATGAGCCCGAGATACACGCCCGGGTCAGCCCGCAGGGGACAATCAACTGGGTCGACTTCTTCAACGAGAAGCGCACATCCCCTGCTGCGTCGGCAGCCAGGGAAAGCACCGAGAAAGCCGCGCCCGTGGAGTGGTCTCTGGGCGAAGCCAGGATCACTGGCGGCGTGCTGCGCTGGCGCGACGAGTCGCACGGCGAGCCCTTCGATGCCAGCGTCGACGGGCTTGCGGCCAGCCTGAAGAATCTCGACAGCAAGAACAGTGCAGCGAGCGAATTCAACCTGGCGTTCAGCCTGGACGCCAAGCCGTGGGTCACACTTAAGGCTTTCTCGGTCAAGGGGGGACGTTTCGATCTCGCCAGGCGCGAGGTCGCCATCGATGAGGTCGCGGCGCGCGATACGGTTCTCCTGATCCGGCGGGGGGCAGATGGCAGCATTGTCTTCGTGCAACCGCCTTCCTTGCGTGCCGTCGAGGCTTCACAGGACGATTCCTCGCAACCGTGGAAGCTGAAGCTGGCCAGGTACCGTGGCGAGAACCTCGGTCTGCGCTTTGAAGATTCCGTCATGTCGCCGCCGGTGGTGCACAGCATCGAAGGAATGAAGGTGGAGGCGGAGAACCTGTCTACCGAACCGGGTGCGACGGCCAGGATCGCGACGCGTTTCAGATTCAACAAGAAGGGCGAAGTCGAGCTTGGCGGCACCGTCAAGCTTTTTCCTCTTGACACCGATCTCAAAGTCGCTGTCAAGACGCTGGAACTGATACCGCTGCAACCGTACTTTACGGAGCAGCTGAACGTGGTGCTTTCGCGTGGTCAGGCGAGCCTGAACGGCGACGTTCGCCTGCAGCAACAGCCAGCAGCGGGTGCCGGGGACGCCGGTCAGCTGGCGGGAAGCTTCACCGGACAAGTGGCCGTTGCTGACTTCGCGGCGGTGGATAAGCTCGATTCCTCCGACTTCCTGAAGTGGAAGTCCCTGTCTTTTGGCGGCATGGACGCGCGCCTGAATCCGAATTCCCTGGCGATAGGCGACGTCGGGCTCGCCGACTTCTTCGCCCGCGTGGTCATCAGTCCTCAGGGCAAGCTGAACCTCCTGCATGTCGTTCGCGAGTCTGAGGCGTCATCGAAGGCAGACGCGGCGAAGGACGCAAAACGGGCGGCAGCGGTCGTTTCCACGGAAGGGAAGACCGTTGCGCCCGTTGCTGCCGGCGACCTGCCGAAGCTGCCGATCAAGGTCGGGAAGGTCAGTCTGCGCAATGGCGACATCAAGTTCACCGACAACTTCATCAAGCCGAACTATTCAGCCGATCTGAAGAAAATCGGCGGCACGATCAAGGGGCTCTCTTCCGCCGAAGGCAGTGTTGCGACGCTTGATCTGCGCGGGAGCTATGACAACATCGCGCCGCTCACGATAGCCGGCCAGCTCAACCCGTTGATCGCCAGTCCGTACCTCGACATCCAGGCCGACGTCAAGGGCATCGAAATGACTGCGCTTTCACCATACTCGCGCAAGTACGCCGGCTACGCGATCGAGAAGGGCAAGTTGTCGCTGTTCGTCAAGTACAAGATCGAGAAGAATCAACTGAGCGCCGAAAACCGCATATTTCTCGATCAGCTGACCTTTGGTGAGGCGGTCGATAGCCCGGAGGCAACCAAGCTGCCGGTTACCCTCGCCGTTGCCCTGCTCAAGAACGGCAAGGGCGAGATCGACATCAACCTGCCGGTGGCCGGTTCGCTCGATGATCCGGAGTTCAGTATTGGCGGCGTGCTTGGCGAGTTGATCGGGAATCTGCTGGTCAAGGTGGTCAGCTCGCCCTTCGCCTTGCTGGGTTCGGTGTTCGGCGGCGGCGAGGAGCTTTCGAACGTCGAGTTCGATTCCGGACTGGCGTCGATTACCGCGCCGGCAAAGCAGCGCCTCGAAGCGCTGGGCAAGGCCTTGCTCGACCGGCCCGCGCTCAAGCTCGAGATCACGGGGCAGGCCGACGTTCGAAGTGATCCCGAGGGCCTGAAGCGCGCTCGGCTCGACGCCAGGCTGCTGGCATTGAAGAGCGAGGGCACCAAGACAGGCGGCGACGACGGTGACGTGCCGGCCGTTCAAATGGATAGAAATAGCGCGGAGTATCCGAAGCTGCTCGAACGGGTCTACAGTGCCGAGGATTTCGAGAAGCCGCGCAACATGATCGGCATCGCGAAGAGCCTGCCGGTCGAGGAAATGGAGGCGCTGATCTTCGCCAATACGGTGATTGATGAACAGGATCTGCGCGATCTGGCCGATCGGCGAGCCAAGGCCGTACGCGACTGGCTGCTCGCCGAGAACGTTCCGGCCGAGCGCTTGTTCCTGCACCCAGCCGAAGTGGTCAGCGCGGACGGCAAGTCGGGAGAGCCGGGGCAGGCTACGGGAAATCGGGTTGTATTCTCCCTGCAGTAGGGCCTGCTGCACTTCGCTTACTGATCTCGCTGCGGATTTGCCGGAGGCAGCCGAATGAGCCAGGCCTGGCTGTATGCGACGATTTCGATTGGCGTCCTGCTGATCATTCTCCAGCTGGTACTGCTGTTGCGTGCCGGAACGACACGCGAGGTGATGGCTGTCCGTTTGCGCGACCTGCAATCCGGCCTGGAACGGCTGGAGCGGGATCTGCGACAGGAGCTGTCGCTGGGTCGGCAGGAGGCAGCAAGCGTCGCGCGTGGTGATCGCCAGGAGCAATCACTGTCGCTGAATCGCCTGTCGCAGGCGCTCGCTGCGCAACTGGCACAACTTGGCCGGCTGCAGGCGCAGCAGCTCGAGTCCTTCGCGCAGCAACTGGCGCGTCTGACCAACAGCAACGAGCAGCGCTTCGAACAGCTTCGTCTGGCGCTGGAAGCACGGCTCGGGGCGATGCAGGCCGACAATGCGGGCAAGCTCGAGGAGATGCGCCGCACGGTCGACGAGAAGCTGCACGCTACTCTCGAACAGCGCCTCGGCGAATCGTTCAAGCTGGTCAGCGAGCGCCTCGAGCAGGTGCACAAGGGGCTTGGCGAGATGCAGACGCTTGCTGCCGGGGTCGGCGATCTCAAGAAGGTTCTGAGCAACGTCAAAACCCGTGGCAGCTGGGGTGAGGTACAGTTGGAGAACTTGCTGGATCAGTTGCTGACCAGCGAGCAGTATGCGAAGAACGTCGCGACGCGACCGGATTCGCCGGATCGCGTCGAATTTGCCATTCGCCTGCCCGGACGTGATATCGGTGACGAAGAGCGGCAGCCGGTTTGGTTGCCGATCGACGCGAAGTTTCCGCTGGAGGACTACCAGCGTCTGCTCGAGGCGCAGGAGCTGGCCGACGCGCCGGCGCTCCAGGTGGCGAGCAGGGCGCTGGAAGGACGCCTGCGCGATGAGGCCAAAAAGATCCACGACAAGTACGTCGAGCCCCCATACACCACCGACTTCGCGATTCTCTACCTGCCGACCGAAGGTTTGTATGCGGAAGTCTTGCGACGACCGGGGCTGGTTGACGGCCTGCAGCGCGATTTTCGCATCTGCATCGCCGGGCCGACTACGCTGGCGGCATTGCTGAACAGCCTGCAGATGGGCTTCCGGACGCTGGCCATCGAGCGCCGCTCGTCGGAAGTCTGGGCTGTTCTCGGGGCCATCAAGACCGAGTTCGGAAGGTTCGGTGAAGTGCTCGAGGCGACCCACAGGAAGCTCGAACAAGCCAGTCGAAGCATCGAGGCGGCCGGTGTGCGGACAAGGCAGATCGAACGCAAGCTGCGCGGCGTCGAGGCGCTGCCGGCGCGCGAAGCACGGCAGCGGCTTGCCGATGTCGACGAGATCGGTTCGCCCGCCGAAGAAGCATGAACACTTGCGGAATCGATGCCGCGTTCCGGGCGACGACCTACCGGGTGGCGACTTCCGAGGGGTGCTTTTGCCTGCGTATCGGCGTCGCCGATGCCGCGTTCGATGATTTCCTGGGTCGTCAGTCGCTGGCCGGACGGCCGCTGGCGATCGTCGCACGAACGCCGGCGAGAGAGGCTGTCGGCTGGGGGATCGTTACCGCGTACAATCCCGGGGCGTTGCTGTCGGACGAGCAGAACGAGCATCGCCAGCGGCGCCTGCGCGCGCGCATCGCTGCGTCGGAATGGCGCTGTTTTGCCGGCAGCAACATCGCCGATGACGGGGTCTGGCCAGCAGAACCGAGTTACCTCGTCGTGCCCGTCGCTGCGCAGCAGGTGCTCGCGCTCGGCCGGGAGTTTGGCCAGCTCGCCGTCGTCTTTGGCCGCCGGGGAGCGGCGCCGGAACTGCTGTGGACGCACGCATCGCTGCCGCGGCTTTGAGCGTCGATTTGGCCGCCGGATGTGACTTTTGTCGCCTTGCACCCCGGAGAGGGACGCCTAGAATGGACTCTTTCGAAACTGATCGGGCACCGTGAGCAAGCACGTTGGACGTTTCGAGGTCATTCGTGAGCTGGGTCGAGGCGCCCAGAGTGTCGTCTATCTGGCACGCGATCCACATCTGCAGCGACAGGTGGCAATCAAGACGCTCCACTTCGCGCGTGCCGATGCGCAGCAAAACCGGCAATTGCTCGAAGAGGCTCGGATGGTCAGCCAGTTGCGTCATCCGAGCATCGTGCCGATCTTCGAGGCAGCGGAGGAGCAGGGTGATCTCTACCTGGTCTTCCAGTACGTTCCGGGCAGGAACCTCGCCGAACACCTGCAGCTCAGTGGCGGCCTGCCGCCGGACAAGGCGATCACGATCATGCGCGCCATTCTCGATGCCATGGCGCATGCGCATGCGGCAGGAATCATTCATCGCGATCTCAAGCCAAGCAACATCCTGATCGACGACGATGGCGTGCCACGGGTCATGGACTTCGGCATCGCCAGTCGTGCCGCGGGTCGGGCCAGCGACGGCGGGCAGTGGTCCGGTACGCCGGCTTATATGGCGCCCGAGTACATTGAGCAGCGGACGAGCAATGAACGGACGGACGTCTTTTCGGCCGGGCTGGTGCTCTACGAGCTGCTCAGCGGGCAGCGCGCGGTTTCCGGCAGCGACATCAAGCAGGTGATGCAGCAGATTGCCAGCACCGACATCAAGCTGCCGGCGGCGGTGAGCGCTGCGCTCGACGAAAAACTGGTGGCGCTGCTCTATCGGGCGCTGGCGCGTGATCCGCAGAGCCGCTACGCTTCCGCAGCACAGATGCGCGCCGCGCTGGAGGACTATAGCGAGCCGGAAAGCCCGGTGGCGTCGCCCGATGCACGGCAGAGCACGATCGAATTCCTGCTGCGGCGAATGCGCCACAAGAGCGATTTCCCGGCGCTGTCCGAGTCCGTCGGGGCGATCAACAGGATCACTGCCTCGGAGAATCAGAACATCTCCGAACTCTCGAACACCATCCTCAAGGATTTTTCCCTGACCAACAAGATCCTGCGGATGGTGAACTCGGTGCACTATCGGCAGGCCGGTGGCGGCAGCATCAGCACGGTGTCGCGCGCGGTCGTCGTTCTCGGTCTCGACGCGGTACGCAGCATAGCGATCACGGTGATGCTCTTCGACCACCTGCAGAGCAAGGGTCACGCCAACCAGCTCAAGGAGGAATTCCTGCGCGCCAATCTGGCCGGCGTTCTGGCCAAGGACCTCGGCGGCCAGACGGCGACGCGCGGAGACATCGAGCAGGCCTTCATCTGTTCGATGTTCCACAACCTGGGTCGTCTCCTGAGCCAGTATTACTTTCCCGAAGAAAGCGCCGAGATCCGGCGCGTGGTTCAGCAGAAGAACTGCAGCGAAGAGCTTGCCGCGCTACAGGTGCTCGGTCTCTCGTTCGAAGATCTCGGCGTTGGTATCGCGCGCAGCTGGGGCTTTCCGAAACTGATCGTCAACAGCATGCGCAAGCTGCCGGCGGGCACCGTTCACCGTCCGGCGAACGCTGAGGATCGGCTGCGTGTGCTGGCGGCATTGTCGAATGAGCTGTGTTCGCTGGTCTCGGATGCGCCACCCGACCAGCAGCAGAAGGAACTGCGGCGAGTCGCGGCGCGTTTCGGCGAAGTCATGGAACTCGATGAGCAGGGCCTGCGGAGAAGCATGCTCACGTCCTTCGAGCAGATGTCACATTTTGCCGGCATCATTCACCTCAATCTGCAGCAGACGCGCTTCGGCAGGCAGATCAAGGGCTGGACCGGAGGGACCGGAGATCGGCCAGTGGCCGAAGTGGTTCCGGTTGCGGAGGATGGACTGGCGGGGACGCTGCTCTCCGAGGTCGTTCCTGAGCCCGTGGCGAGCGATGGTCCGTTGGCAGACGAGAAGAAACCCGCTTCGGCCAGCCCGCCCGCAAGCGGTGAAGCCATTCTCATGGCCGGGATTCAGGACGTCAGCAACGCGCTGATCAGCGAATTCAAGCTCAACGACGTGTTGCGTATCATCCTGGAAACGATCTACCGGGCGAAGGGCTTCAAGAACGTGATCCTGTGTATTCGCGACGCGCGCAGCAATTCCATGCTCGGGCGCTTCGGGTTCGGGCCGGATGCGCCGGCGATTGCCAAACGCTTCAGGTTTTCACTGGTCTTCAGCGCCGACATCTTTCATGCGGCACTGGCCAACGGCGTCGATATCCTGATCAGCGATACCCGTGATCCGAAAATCGCGGCGCGTATCCCGGCATGGTTTCGCAAGGCGGTGACTGCCGAAACGTTCGTGCTCTTCCCGCTCTGCGTCAGAGGTAATGCGCTGGCCTTGATCTACGCGGATCGCCAACACGCAGGCGAGATCGTCATTGCCGAGCAGGAACTGTCCTTGCTGCGCAGCCTGCGCAATCAGGCGGTGCTGGCGATCAAGCAGTCAATCTGATGAAGAACCACGGGCGATAAGCGTACGGTGCCTATCGCGGCATCGTTCGTCTGCGGGCCGGGCGCCGGTACAGCCGGCAGGCGACTTACCACAGCTTCCACCACGGCGTTTCGCGATTGAGGCCGCGCACATAGTATTCGCTGTCGGGATAGTTCTTGCGCATGACGCGCTCGGCGTCGTCGCGCAGATCGTTCAGACCGAGGTTGTCGTAGGCCTTGACCATGATGAACAGCGCTTCCTCGGTCGCCGGCGTGTCGGGATAGTGGATCATTGCATATTGGGCACGGTTGGCTGCCGCCAGATAGGCGCCACGCTTCATGTAGTAGCGGGCGACGTGCAGTTCGAGCAGTGCCAGGGAATTGACCAGGTACTTCATGCGCAGCAGCGCATCGGGGGTGTACTTGCTGTCCGGAAAACGGGTTACCAGTTCCTTGAACGAGTCGAAGGCTTCACGCGCGCCTTTCGGGTCGCGTTCCGTCATGTCCTGGTTGCTGATCATGCCGAGAATGCCGAGGTCTTCGTTGAAGTTGATCAGGCCCCGCAGGTAATAGACATAGTCGACGTTCGGATGGTTTGGATGCAGCTTGATGAAACGGTCACAGGCCGCGATTGCCGACGCGGGCTCCTGGTCTTTCCAGTAGGCATAGGCGATCTCGATCTGCGCTTGCTGGGCGTAGCGGCCATAGGGATAGCGCGACTCGAGCTTTTCGAAGTACTGGATGGCCTTGGTGTAGGAACCGTCGGACAGGGCGCTCTTGGCTTCCGCGTACAGTTTGTTGGCTGACCAGCCGACGGTTTCGTCCTTCTGATCAGGAAGAAGCCCACAGCCCGCGATCAGAGAGGCGACGAAAAGCGCTGCGATAACCGCTAAACTACGCATGATGAGAAACCCACAGAAGAAGAAAGCAACGGCGGAGGCGTCAACCCACGACAGCGAGCTTGCCGATTATAGCGCAAACCCCCGAATCGCCCTGAGCGTACCCATCGATTGCAGTGGTCAGCGGGTCGACCAGATTCTTGCGCGCCTCCTCTCGCAGCACTCGCGCAGCCGGCTGCAGAACTGGATACGCGAGGGTCGGGTTGCGGTCGGGGGCGAACTGGTTGTCGAGCCCCGGCAGAAGCTCTGGGGTGGCGAGACCATTGAACTTGCCGCAGCGCTCGATGAGCGCGCCGACGCCTCGACGCCCGAGGATATCCCCTTGCAGGTGGTGTACGAGGACGAGTGCCTGATCGTGCTCGACAAGCCGGCCGGCCTGGTGGTTCATCCGGGCAACGGCAACTGGAGCGGAACCTTGCTCAACGCCTTGCTGTTTCACAGCCCGCAGCTGGAGAAAGTGCCGCGAGCGGGCATTGTGCATCGGCTGGACAAGGATACCAGCGGTCTGATGGTCGTCGCCAAGACGCTCGAGGCGCAGACCGATCTGGTCAGGCAGTTGCAGGCACGAACGGTAAAACGTTGCTATCAGGCGCTGGTGCGCGGCGTCGTCGACCGTGCCGGTTGCGTCGACGCACCGATCGGCCGGCATCCGACCTTGCGCACGAGCATGGCCGTGGTGAATACCGGCAAGGCCGCACGTACGCACTACCGCCTGCTCGAGACCTTCGTCGCCAGCACGCTTATCGAATGTGCGCTGGAAACCGGGCGGACACACCAGATTCGCGTTCACATGACCTCGATCGGACATCCGCTGGTGGGCGACCCGACCTATGGCTGCGGCGCCAGCAGGGTACCGCTCGGCGCGCATTTCGCCCGCCAGGCGCTGCATGCCTGCCGGCTGGCGCTGGTGCACCCGGGAAGCGGCAAGACGATGCTCTGGCGTTCTGCCGTACCTGATGACATGGCGGTGCTGATCGATACCCTGCGGCACGAGGCAGTCTCGGCGTGCGGCGGTGAACGCGCCGGCGACGAAATGCCGGAGGACGACTGGACCGAGTGCGACGATGGCCCGGAAGTCATCGTAATCGGCGGCGATGAAGCGGACGATGAGGACCTGGGTGAACAATGATGCCTGGCTGCTGGCCGACTGGCCGGCGCCGGCGAGGGTGCGCACCCTGCTTACCACGCGCACCGGTGGGGTGAGTGTCGCGCCGTACGCCAGCCTCAATCTTGGCGATCACGTTGGTGATGATCCGCGGGCCGTTGCCGAAAACCGTCAGCGGCTTGCCGCGCGCCTGCCTGCGTCACCCTGCTGGCTGCAGCAGGTGCACGGCACGACCGTGGTGGACCTGGCGGCTGTTCGCTCAGACGAGGTCGCCGTGGCCGATGCGGCGTTTTCACGACTTCCCGGCGCCGTCTGTGCGGTAATGACGGCGGACTGTCTGCCGGTTCTCTTCTGCGATCGATCAGGCAGCGTCGTTGCTGCCGCGCATGCCGGTTGGCGTGGTCTGCAGGCTGGTATTCTCGAACGCACGGTGGCAGCCATGGGTGTGCCCGGCGAGCGCTTGCTGGCCTATCTGGGGCCAGCCATCGGTGGCCGGGCTTTCGAGGTTGGCGATGACGTGCGCAGCGCGTTTGTCGGCGACCATGACGATGCGGCCGCCGCTTTCATACCTGCGCCGAAGGCTCCGCAGCCTGAGGTCGAAGCGCACGGCGGGCAGCCGGCGCGCCCCCTGTCGGGCGGCTGGCTGGCCGATATCTGTCTGCTGGCAAGGCACAGCCTGCGGCGTGCCGGGGTTGACGCCGTATATGGCGGTGGCTACTGCACGCTGCATGAAACGAAGCGTTTTTTTTCCTATCGGCGCGATCGGGTGACCGGGCGGATGGCGTCGCTGATCTGGCTGTCCGACGACTGATCAGTGGTCGGGCCGCTCATCATCGGTAGCACTGCCGTTAGCGCCAGATTCTCCAGCCGCGCGGGCGGCGCGGCGCCGCCGCGCCGGGCCCCCGAACAGCCACAGCAACAGTGCCGACGGCAGCAGGCCATAGAAGGTCAGGGTCAGTACGCCGGCAACGACGCTGCTCTCGGTCAGCGCCATCAATGCGGTGACGTACAGCCAGCCGATCACGATGATATACATGAGTGCATTATAGGGGGGGCTGCGGTGTTCCGGCGATGCCGGCGCCAGCCGCGTTGCTGCTGCAGCGGCGCGCGCCTCGCCGTCACCCTGGACGTTCGCCATGTCGCTATTGACAGTGTCGATGCTGCAATGCAAGATGCACGACCGGCGTATGTGGGTATTTCCTGTTCGCAGCTCTTGCCCTGCTTCCCGTGAGGACCAGCCCATGTCGATGCCGCAAGCTTGGCTTTCGTCCACGGCAGAGGGCTGCTTGCAGGCCGGCGGAGGTCTGGCGCGGGGGTTCCGCGAAATGGCTCCAAGGCCGGCAGGCCTCGTCAACAGAGCGTTGTCGTGGGAGAATGCCGGCTGACGTTCCCGTCAACACATCTCGACGACGCGAGAAGACCGCCAGTCCGGTCTTTGGCCGTTGGTGGTCCTGGAGAGAAGAACTGTTGCCCGGCCGTGGCGGGAAGCTCCGTTTGGGGCGGTCAGTAGATGTTGTAATCGTGGTGGTGGATTGCCGCCAGTTGTTTCAATTGCCAACAGGAGAGGAATAGTTATGACGCAACGTGTTGCTTTGGTTACAGGTGCCATGGGCGGGATCGGTACGGCTATTTGCCAGGAACTGGCCAAGGCCGGTCACAAGGTGGTTGCCGCTTACCATCCGGAGTTCGACAAGCCGGAAGAGTGGACAAAGGCCATGGAAGAAGCCGGTTTCAAGGACTTCATCTGTGTTGCCGGTGACGTCTCCGACTACGATTCGTGCGTCGCCCTTACCGCCGAGGCGGAAGCCAAGGCAGGTCCGATCGACATTCTGGTAAACAACGCCGGGATCACACGTGACAAGATGTTCGCGCGGATGGAACTGGCCCAGTGGAATGCCGTGATCTCGACCAACCTGAACAGCCTGTTCAACATGACCAAGCAGGTCTCGGCGAAGATGGCCGAGCGCGGCTGGGGCCGGATCATCAACATCTCGTCGCTCAACGGCCTCAAGGGTCAGGCTGGCCAGACCAACTACTCTGCGGCGAAGGCCGGCGTGATCGGTTTCACCAAGGCGCTTGCCGCCGAGGTGGCCGCCAAGGGCGTGACGGTCAACGCCATCTGCCCGGGCTACGTCGCCACGCCGATGGTCATGGCCATCAAACCGGAAATTCTGCAGGGCATCATCGACACGGTGCCGATGAAGCGCTTGGCCAAGCCGGAAGAGATTGGCGGTGCCTGCGCCTATCTGGCGTCGGATATCGCCGGTTTCATGACCGGTTCGACGATGAACATCTGTGGTGGTCTCTACTACCAGTAGGCGATTTTTCGTATTGCGGTAGGCAGGACAGGCCCCGGAAGGGGCCTGTTTTTTTTCGCTGGAGTATAATTGTGTTGCACCGCACCACGGAGCGCGAGTTTGCGTTCGTCGAGTCACATGCAGATGGAGGAAGCGTCGTCATGCCCGAGCAGTTGCGACTGATCAAGAAATACCCGAATCGTCGCCTTTACGATACCAAGACAAGTGCCTACATCACCTTGAGCGACGTAAAGGACCTCGTTGTGAGCCGCGAGGTCTTCAATGTCCTGGACGCCAAGACCGGCGAGGACATTACGCGCGCGATCCTGCTGCAGATCATTCTCGAGGAGGAAGCGGCAGGCGTGCCCTTGTTCACGACCGACCTCCTGGCGCAGATGATCCGCTTCTACGGGCACGCAATGCAGGGCATGCTCGGCAAGTACCTGGAGACCAACATCAAGTCGTTCGTCGATTTCCAGAAGAAGTTGCAGGAGCAGTCGCAGTCTCTCTACGGGGAAAGCAGCAGCCAGATGCAGAACGACATGTGGTCGCAGTTCATGAATTTCCAGGGACCGGCGATGCAGACGATGATGAGCACCTACATGGAACAGAGCAGGAAGATGCTTCATCAGATGCAGGATCAACTGAAGACGCAGACCCGGACGCTGTTCAATGGCATACCGCTGCCCGGATTTCCTGCCGATTCGCCCAAGCGGACACACGATTCCGAGAAGTAGATCCGGTCGTTTGCGCGGCCGAGGCACACAGGCAGCACGCCCTGTTCGGTCAGGCGTCGCTGACGAAGGGTTCTCCCTGGACCCCGGACGGCAAACGGCGCCTGGCTACTTCCGTAGTCAGGCGCCGCCTTCTTGGCAAGCGCTTGCGCTGCCGGGCCGCTAGCGCAAAAGCGAGATGAATACCGCGGCGATAATCGCAGAGGTGATCACGCCACTGATGCTCGCTCCCAGCGCCTGCGGCATGACGATCGCCCCCGGGTTGGCTGCCGTCGCGACTTTCTGGACGATCTTGGCGGTTGTCGGCACGCAACTCACGCCAGCGATGCCAACGATGGGGTTGAACTTGCCGCCCGTCCAGAAATAGAGAATATAACCACCGAGCAGTCCACCAAGCGCTGAAACACCCAAGGCGAGCATACCTAGAAGCAGAAGCTTCAAGACGGTCGGGTCGAGCAGCGTGTTGGCCTCGCAGAGAACGCCCAGGGTGAGACCGAGAAAGAAGGTCGCGCCGTAGAGGAAGGTCTCGCCGAGCAGCTTGCTGAAGTTTTCGAGGCCGCTTTCGCGAATGGCGACACCGACAAACAGCGAGAAGAACAAGGGTGCCGCTACCGGAAATAGCAGGCACAACAGGGTCGAGGCGATCACCGCAAAAATCAGCTTCTGCGAACGGCTGATCTTTGGGCCTTGATCCCCGATCATGCTGATTCCACGGATGTGCTTGGGTACCAGCCACTTGATCATGTACGGGTAGACGCCGTAGGTCAGACCGAGATAGAGGTAACCGACGACGGTGATCGACACGAACAGATGCTTGGCCAGAATCAGCGAGGTAAACAGCACCATCGGTCCGTCCGCGCCGCCGATGGTGGCCACCGAGGCCGCCTCGGGCTCGGTGAGGCCGAGAGCGATGGCGAACGGGAAGACGACGAAGGTCCCGAGTTCGGCAAACAGGGCAATGAACATGCTCTGGAAAGGGCGGGCCATGACGTATCCGACATCCAGCAGAACGCCGATACCCATGAAGACCAGACAGGCGATCAGGCCGTTGCTGAAGGTGAGCGTGTAGACCGGCTGCAACCAGTCGATCTGCAGGATGTTCATCAACTGGATCGGATCGGTAATCAACGGGTCGACGAACAGCGTTCCCGGCTTGCCCCCTTCAAGGAACATCACCGCGGCATTTACCGACGACATGCCCATGCCCATTGGGATCATCAGCAGCGGCTCAAGAACATTCTTGGAGCCCAGATAGATGAGCAAGAAGCCAAGCAACATCAGGAAGATGCGTCCGATCATGATCTTCGGTTCGGACGCCACCAGTGTGGCCAGACCCTGGAACAGGTCAACTAGATTTATGCTTTCCATGCGCTTCAGTCCTCGCGCCTCGCCTCAGCACCCAGCGGTCCGCGAATCAGCGTGCCGACCGTATGGGTGCCGGGTTCCGGCTGATATCCGCTCACGCGATTGTCAACAGGGGCTGTCCGCCCTCGATGGGATCTCCGGCTGCGACCAGAACCCGGGTCACCTGGCCGGCGCGAGTGGCCATCACGGGTGTCTTCATCTTCATCGCTTCGAGCACCATCAGCCGATCGCCGGCCGCGACCGTCTGGCCGACCTTGACGTTGACTTCAACGACCGTTCCACCCATGCCGGCGACGACATCGCCATCCCCGGCTGCTGCCGCAGCGGCGGCAACCGGTGCAGCGGCTGCAGCCGGTGCGGCAGAACCAGCCGCTGGTGCCGCGCCCGCAGCAGCGGCCGGCGGCGGTGAGGAGGGCGCCGGCTGGCCGGCCGTGAGTTCCAGTACGCTGACGTCGTATTCGCGTCCGTTCACCGTGACCTTGAATTGTCTGGGCATATCGTGCTCCTGTTATCGGTTGCTTCGCGCGGGAGCGTGGTGCCCCGGCGTATGAGATGAGTGCTGGGCGGCGCGGCCGCCGATTGCCCAGCCATGACTAGGTTGTGAGATGTGCAATATGCGGTGCGGGCCGATGGCCGCGAAGATTGCCGCCGAGAGAGCGGCGATATCCTCTTCGGGAACGCCAAGGAGTACCGGGCAAACCGTTCCGGTCGGAACCTCGACCGGTTTGCTCTTTTCCATTCTGGCGGTCACTGAAACCAGCACCTTGATCAGCACGGCCACGATCAGCGACACGACAATGGCGATGCCGTAGACCTGTAGCGATTTGATGATGGCTGCTGTCAGCATTGGGTGTATTCCTTCCGTCACCGGTTACATTGGGATGTTGCCGTGTTTCTTGGTCGGCCGGAGTTCGCGCTTGTCGAGCACCTTGCGCAACGCCAGGGCGACCATCCAGCGCGTGTCCTGCGGTTCTATGACGTCGGAGATATAGAAATTGCTCGCCGAAACGTAGGGCGAGGCGAATTTTTCCCGGTATTCCTGGGCCAACTCGGCCGCTTTCTCCGACTTGTCCTCCGCGTCGGCGATTTCCTTGCGGTAGAGGATCTTGACAGCCGCCTCGGCACCCATGACCGCAATCTCTGCCGTTGGCCAGGCGAAAACCATGTCGGCGCCCATTTCCTGGCTGCACATGGCCAGATACGATCCGCCGTAAGCCTTGCGCAGGATCACCGTGATCTTTGGCGTGGTGCAGGAGCCGTAGGCAAAAAGCATTTTCGCGCCGTGGCGAATGATGCCGCCGCGCTCCTGCTCCACTCCCGGCAGGAAACCGGGAACGTCGACCAGCGTCACGACCGGGACGTTGAACACGTTGCAGGTGCGCACGAAGCGGGCGACCTTGTCGGCCGCGTTGAGGTCGAGCGCCCCGGCCATCACCATCGGCTGGTTGGCGACGAGCCCGATGACCACGCCACTGATGCGCGCGAAGCCGACGATGATGTTGCGGGCGAAGCCGGCATGAACTTCCAGCAACTCGCCGTTGTCTACCAGGCGACGGATGATGGCGTACATGTCCAAGGGTTCGGAGGGAGCGTCCGGGAGGCAGTCGTTGATCCCGGGATCTTCCATCTCCTCGATCGGCACCGTCAGGTCGTGCGGGGGATCCTCGGTGTTGTTGGCGGGCAGATACGAGAGCAACTGCTTGACCACGCCGATGGCGTGCTGGTCGTCTTCGGCGATGAAGTGGGCATTGCCGCTGACCGTGGCGTGCATCTCGGCACCGCCGACTTCGGCCATCGTCGTTGCGCGACCGGTCACCGCCTTGATTACCTGTGGTCCGGTAAGGAACATGTGCGCGTTTTCACGCGTCATGATCACGAAGTCCATCAACGCGGGCGAGTAAGCCGCACCGCCGGCGCAGGGGCCGCAGATAACGGCGATCTGCGGCACCACCCCCGAGAGCAGGACGTTTGAGTAGAACACGTCGCCGTAGCCGGAAAGGGCATCGACACCTTCCTGGATGCGCGCGCCGCCTGAATCCTTGAAGGCCACCACCGGCACGCCATTCTTGAGCGCATGGCGCATGATGCGGTTGATCTTCCTGGCCTGCATCTTGCCAAGCGTTCCGGCGACGACGCTGAAGTCCTGGCTGAACGAGGCGACCTGCATGGCACCGACGTAGCCGGTGCCAACCACGACGCCGTCGGCGGGCAGGACCTTGGTGGCCATGCCGAAGTTGGTCGAGCTGTGCGAAGCATGCAAGCCCAACTCCTGGAATGTTCCGTCCTCAAACAGCGTGTTGAGGCGCTCACGAGCTGACAACAACCCTTTGGCGTGCAGCGCCTCCAACTTCTCTGGGCTGACGTTTTCGGTCAGCTTTGCGCGCTTGGTGCGCAGCTTGTCTAACAATTCCGGTCGTATCGTCATCTGAAATCCTAACGGGTGGCTAAGTTGGAACTAACTCGCAGCGGCGGGGCTCGCGACTTTCCGGCAGCGTAGTATCCATACTTTTGCAGGCAGTGGCTAGTGTTTTGAAAATCATTTACAACAATTTCTGGCGGGGAAAAGCCGTCGCAATGGCGTACCGATGGTGGCCGCGAGCAAGGGGTCGGGAAACCCCCGGTGCCCGTATCCCGGCGTCTTGTCGGGGCGCGAATGGGGCAATGACAGCGATCCGTGCGATCCCGCTCGGGGCGCTGCGTGCCTGACGTACAATGCGCAGTTGGCCTGTCGTCGCCGTCTGGCGGGCCCGGGCAAGGTGCGGGCTGGCAAGCAATTCTCCAGGCGGAAGATACAAAAAAAGCCCTGAAAAATCAGAGCTTTCGTTGTTTTGGTATGGTGCCCAAGAGAGGAATCGAACCTCCACGGTGTTGCCACCACTAGGACCTGAACCTAGCGCGTCTACCAATTTCGCCACCTGGGCATTTCCAGAACGGCCGAATTCTATAGGAACAAGAACAAATGTCAATAAGCAAACTGTCGGCAATCCGACGCGCCGATCCCTACCTTGAACGCGAGTTGAAGACCTATGATCAGCCCCTGCCGTCGCGGGAGTACATCCTGCAGATTCTCGAGGAGCAGGGCCGGCCGGTCAGCTTCGACGCGCTGTGTGCGCTGCTCGACATGCAGAGGCATGAACTGGAACTGTTGCAGCGCCGCTTGCGGGCGATGGAGCGCGAAGCGCAGGTGTTGCGCAACCGCAAGGGCGCGTACATCCTTCCGGAACGTGCCAGTCTGATCGCCGGGCGTATCGAGGGGCACCCGGATGGCTACGGCTTCCTGGTTCCCGACGATGGTGGCGAGGATCTTTTTCTCGAAGCCCGGCAGATGTCGAAGGCGCTGCATCGCGATCGCGCCCTGGTGCGCGTTGTCGGCATGGACCGCAGGGGGCGTCGCGAAGGGGTGATCGTCGAAGTTCTGGAGCGCGCCAACCGCATGGTTGTTGGTCGCGTACTTATCGAGCACGGCATTACCCTGGTGGTGCCCGAGAACCGGCGTATCAATCAGGATATTCTGGTGACCCCGGAGAGCCGGAGCGGCGTTCGCCCGGGCGAAGTGGTCACGGTCGAGATCATCGAGCAACCCGACCGGCACGCGAAGCCGATCGGGCGCATCGTTGAGGTGCTCGGCAATTACGCGGATCCGGGCATGGAAATCGAAATCGCATTGCGCAAGCACGAGTTGCCATTCGAGTTCTCGACTGCAGCGCTTGGCGAAGCAGCGGACCTGCCGGATGCGCTCACGTCGTCCGACGCGGCAGACCGGAAGGACCTGCGCGCGCTGCCGCTGCTAACCATCGACGGCGAGACGGCGAGGGATTTCGACGACGCGGTTTTCGCCGAGAAGAAGGACGGTGGCTGGCGACTGGTGGTGGCGATTGCCGATGTCAGCCACTATGTGCGGCCGGCGACGGCGCTCGATGGCGAGGCTCGCGAGCGCGGCAATTCGGTCTATTTTCCGCGTCGCGTGATTCCGATGTTGCCGGAAAAACTGTCGAATGGTCTCTGTTCGCTGAACCCCGACGTCGATCGTCTGGCGATGGTCTGCGATATGGTGATCGACCAGAGCGGTGTGATCACCGACTACCAGTTCTACGAGGCCATATTTCGTTCGCACGCGCGCTTGACCTACGATCAGGTGTGGAATTGGCTGAGCGGGGCGGCGCAGCCCGAGAGCGACGTTCACCGCCGGCTGCAGCCGCAGTTGCAGGCACTGTATGCCTTGTTCAAAGTGCTCAGCGAAGCGCGCGACAAGCGCGGCGCGATCGATTTTGAAACCATCGAGACGATGATGTTGTTCAACGAACAGGGCAAGATCGAGCGCATCGTTCCCGTACACCGTAACGATGCACACCGTGTCATCGAGGAGTGCATGCTGGCCGCAAACGTATGCGCATCGGGCTTTCTGCAGGCCAACCGGCAGGCCTGCCTGTATCGGATTCACGAGGGACCGACGCCGGAGAAGCTGGAGGCGCTGCGCAACTTCCTCAAGGAGTTTGCCATCGGTCTCGGCGGCGGCGACGATCCGACCGCCAGCGACTATGCCGAATTGCTGGACAGCATCAAGACGCGTCCGGACGCCCAGTTGCTGCAGACAGTGATGCTGCGCTCGCTGCGTCAGGCCCAGTACAGCCCTGACAACGTTGGTCATTTCGGGCTTTCCTACGAGCACTATACCCATTTCACTTCGCCGATACGGCGCTATCCGGATCTCCTGGTTCATCGTTCGATCAAGGCGGTACTCGCCGGCACCAGCTACGCTCCGGGCAAATGGGACGAGATCGGTGCGCACTGCTCGCTGACCGAGCGGCGTGCCGACGAAGCCACGCGCGATGTCACCAACTGGCTGAAGTGCTATTACATGCGCGACCGAATCGGCGAAGCCTTTGCCGGGACGATTGCCGCGGTAGTGCCTTTCGGGGTCTTTGTTGCGCTCGACGAGGTCTATGTCGAGGGGCTGGTGCATGTCTCTGAACTCGGGGAAGACTACTTCAAGTACGACAGCGTCAGACACCAGATGCTTGGCGAGCGTAGCGCGAAACGCTATCGCCTCGGCGACCGCCTGCAGGTGAAGCTGGTCAAGGCCGATCTCGAGACAGGGCGGATTGACTTCGTGCTCTGCGAAACAACGTGACGCGCCGTTTGACGGCTGCGGCGATGCCGGCCCAGGGCGCGAAAGGCGGCGCCGGCAGACGTTCGTGACCGTGCCGCATCGCGAACGGTGCGGTGCACGATCGGCTGCCGCCGGCTGGGGCGTCTGACGCGAGTGTGCCCAGTCTGGTAGACTCTGGCGCCCGAGATCGATCACCGGAACCTCTGGAGAACCCTTGATGCCCGACGACCTGGCCATGTCCAGCGCTACCCGACGCGCTGCCCGAAGCAATCCCCGCGCCCGGGAAGCGCAGTGGAACGTGCTCCCGCCGACGACGCGGGCAGCGCCGGCGGAAGGTCCATCGATCGGCGGTGCAGGGTGTTGAGCGAGCATCGTTACCCGTCGGCGGACGTGGCCGCCATCGAGCGGGTTATCCGTGAGCGCCGCGACATCCGGCAATTTTCTGCCGGGCAGCTGCCGGAGGGCCTGCTGGGCCGTCTGGTCGAGGCGGCCCACCGCGCGCCGTCGGTCGGTTACATGCAGCCCTGGCGCTTCGTGCGCATCGCCACTTCTTCGAACCGCGAAGCGCTGTGGCGCATCGTCGATCAGGAACGCATGGCGACCGCGGCCAGCCTGCCGACGCGCGCCGCCGAATTCCTCAAGCTAAAGATCGATGGTATTCGCGAGGCCGCGGAAGTCCTGGTCGTGGCGCTGATGCCCGGTCGCGAGGCGCACATCTTCGGCCGCCGCACACTGCCCGAAATGGACCTCGCGTCGACCGCCTGCGCCATCCAGAACATGTGGTTGCTGGCCCGGGCTGAAGGGGTCGGCCTGGGCTGGGTGTCGTTCTTTGACCCCGAGGCGGTTGCCTCCTTGCTGGAAATGCCGCCGGGCAGTCATCCGGTCGCCATTCTCTGTCTTGGCCCGGTAGCGGAGTTTCCGCCGGTGCCGGTGCTCGAAACACAAGGCTGGGGTAGCCGCCTGCCGCTTGACGAGGTGCTCTTCGAGGATCGTTGGCGCGCCGGCGCCGGTGGCACGCCGACGGCCTATTGATGGGATGGCGCTCGATATCGTGGACGCACGCCTGGCGGGCTGGTCGTGCAGGCAAAGCGCTTTTTTCTTGACTCTATGCTCTAAACCGGACTCGACCTGTGACTGACCTGGCCAGCCGCCGCAACTTTCTCCGTGGCCGATTCGCGCGACAGCGCAAGGCGTTGCCGCGGCCACCGTGGGCACTCGCCGAGGAGGCGTTTCTGCAGGTCTGTACGCGTTGTGCTGACTGCCAGCCGGTCTGTCCGACCGGAGTCATCAGTACCCGTGATGGCGGCTATCCCGCGCTGGATTTCGGCGTCGGCGAATGCACCTTCGGCGCTGCTTGCGCCGACGCCTGCGGCAGCGGTGCCTTGCAGCGCGAGGAGGGGCTGCCGCGCTGGCTGCTGCGGGCGACGATCGGCGAGCGCTGCCTGGCCGTTCGGCAGGTCGAGTGCCGGACCTGCGGCGGCCATTGCCGGGCAGCAGCGATCCACTTCATGCCCATGGTCGGCAACGTATCGCTGCCCGTGGTTGACGTTTCGCGGTGCACCGGCTGTGGTGCCTGCGTCATGCCGTGCCCGACCGCGGCCATCAGCATTGGAGAACTCGATGGGCGGACGTAAGGGCAATGCATGCGCCTGCAACCGAGTGCGGTCGGGGATCGCCTGCGGGAGGTCCCGCCCGTGAGCGAAGAGCGATCACAGGCGTCCGTGGCGGAAATCCCGCCGGACACGTCGGCAACCTTGCTGCGCGTGCTGACCGCGCTGGTCGCAGAAACACGCCCGGGACGGGTCGGGCGGGTGAGCATGAGCAGTCATCTGGAGCGTGATCTCGGCCTCGACAGCCTGGCGCGGGTCGAACTCCTGTTGCGTGTCGGCAGCGAGTTGGGCCGTTCCCTGCCGGAAGCCGCGCTGGCCGAGGCCGAGACGGCGCAGGATCTGCTGCGCTTCATCGATCGTGCTGGCGTCGAGGAGAGGGCGGCCGTGGCCGTTGATCTGGCGCCAGCCGCTGGCCCGGTCAGCGTACCCACTGCAGCAGCGACGCTGGTCGAAGTCCTCGAGTGGCACGCGCAGCGCCATCCGCAACGTGCGCATGTGCTGCTCTACGGCGGCGAACACGGCGAGTTCCGTCCGGAGACGATTTCCTATGCCGACCTGTTCGAGCAGTCGCGCCGCATTGCCACCGGTCTGGTGACGCGCGGACTCGTGCCGCGGCAAACGGTGGCCTTGATGCTGCCGACGGGCCGTGACTACCTGTGCAGCTTTTTCGGGGTGCTGCTCGCCGGCGGTGTGCCGGTGCCGATCTACCCGCCAGCGCGGCTGGCGCAGATCGAAGATCACCTGCGCCGGCACGCGCGCATTCTGGCCAACGCCGAAGCAGTGTTCATCATCACCGTGCCGCAGGCAAAGGGTGTCGCGGCGTTGCTGCGCCGCGACGCGCCGACGCTCAGCGAAATCCTTACGCCAACGGAACTCGACAGCGAACCGATCGATCTTCTCTATCGCGCTGTACCGGAAGACATTGCCTTTCTGCAATATACCTCCGGCAGCACCGGCGACCCGAAAGGCGTTGTGCTCAGCCACGCCAACCTGCTGGCCAACGTGCGGGCGATGGGTGAGGCCTGCGATGCCAGCAGTGACGACGTCTTCATTTCGTGGCTGCCGCTCTATCACGACATGGGCTTGATCGGCGCCTGGTTCTGTCCGCTCTACTTCGGAATGCAACTGGTGTTGATGTCGCCGCTGGCTTTCCTGTCGCGACCGGTACGCTGGCTGCGGGCGATCTCGGATCATCGTGGCACGATTTCGCCGGCGCCCAACTTTGCTTACGAACTCTGCGCGCGCAAGCTCAGCGACGCCGACCTGCAAGGGCTCGATCTCTCTTCCTGGCGGCTGGCACTGAACGGCGCAGAACCGGTGAGTCCGGCGACGCTGCAAGCTTTCGCCGAACGTTTTGCCGCCTACGGTCTGCGCGGTGAGGCGATCACCCCTGTCTACGGCCTCGCCGAATGCTCGGTCGGACTGGCTTTCCCGCCCCTGGCGCGCGGTCCATGTATCGACCGGATCAAGCGGGAAGAACTGGTCAGCAGGAAATGCGCCGTCCAGGCTGCCGACGGCGATACGGACCCGATGCCGGTTCCGGCCTGTGGTCGCGCCTTGCCGGGGCACGAAATTCGCATCGTCGACGATGAAGGCTGCGAACTGCCGGATCGGCGTGTCGGGCGGCTGCAGTTCCGCGGCCCGTCGACGACACGTGGCTACTATCGTAATCCGGCCGCGACGCAGGCGCTGTTCAGTGGCAACTGGCTGGATTCCGGTGACTACGCTTACACCGTTGACGGGGAAGTCTATCTGACCGGTCGGGTCAAGGATCTGATCATACGTGGCGGACGCAACCTCTATCCGTACGAACTCGAGCAGGCGGTCGGCAACATCCCGGGTGTGCGCAAAGGCTGCGTTGCGGTGTTTGCCAGCAGCGATCCGCTCAATGCCAGCGAACGGCTGGTGGTTCTCGCGGAGACACGCGAGGAGGACCCAGAACTGCGCGAGTCACTCCGACAAAAAATCAACGAAGCTGCGGTGGACGCGATCGGCATGCCAGCGGACGAAGTCGTTCTGGCACCACCGAATTCGGTGCTCAAGACCTCGAGTGGCAAGATTCGTCGCAACGCGTCACGCGACGCTTTCGAGAGAGGCTTGATCGGCGCGGCTACCATGCCTGCCCGGCAGCAGATGGTGCGCCTTGGCGTCGCCTCGCTGCGCGCTCGCCTTGCCGAGTTGGCGCGGCGAGGTGGCAGGCGCCTGTACGGGGCCTGGTGCTGGGGCATCTTTCTGCTTATCGGCGTACCGGTAGCGGCAATCGTCGTCGTCCTGCGCTCGCCGACGGCCGGTCGTCGCCTCGTACACCACGCCGCGCGCGCCTTCCTGGCCCTGGCTGGACTTCGCCTGGAGACCCGCGGCGTAGATGAGCTGCCGACGCTGCCTCATCTGCTGCTGGTCAACCACTGCAGCTACGTCGATGCCCTGGCGCTTTGCGCGGCATTGCCGCCGGACCGGGCCTACTGCTTTGTCGCCAAGCGCGAGTTCGTCGAACAGCCAGTGCTCCACGCTTTTCTGGGCGCACTCGGGACGCTGTTCGTCGAGCGATTTTCGGCGGCGAGGAGTGCCGAGGACGTTGACGAGATCGCGGCGGCCCTGCGACGAGGTCAGAATCTGGTCATCTTCCCGGAAGGGACCTTCTCGCGCGAAGCGGGCCTGAAGCCGTTTCGCATGGGGGCATTCGTCGCCGCTGCGCGTGCCGGAACGCCAGTGCTGGTGAGCGGTCTGTGCGGCTCGCGGGCGATCCTGCGCGATCAGACCTGGATGCCGCGCCGCGGCAGGCTCAAGTTGGCCGTCGGGACCTTGCTTGTGCCGCCTGGTGATGGCTGGGCCGCTGCGGTAAGCCTGCGTGACAGCGCGCGCAAGGAAATGCTGCGCCTTTGCGGCGAGCACGATCTCGAGCGCTAAGCGGAAACGGGCGTCGCCACGCGGCGACTGCGCTCACTGATCTGCGGCTCCGGGCGAGGACTGCCGGCAGCGCCGTCTCAGGCCCTCTTGACGGCATCGCCCTTGAATGCGTCGTCAACCTGCGGTATGTGACACTGCACGCAATTGTAGCGACCGTCGGTCGCTGTCGGCTTCGATGGTCACGATCATTTGGCCATTCTCGGTGGCTGCATGAAATTGAACGCCGTCCAATGGCAAGAGGCCGTTGTGCACCTGTTGTTGCACTTCGGCCCGGGCGTTGACCAGCAGGCGGTCTTCAGGTCCTCGCTTGCAAGCGGCCAAGGGGTTGCCGCCGGGCGGCGGCGGGGTGGGACGAAAAAAAGCGCGGGACCGAAGGTTCCGCGCTTTTCAATCTTGTCCCCGCGAGTGCCGTCAGGCCGGCATCCTGAACCTGGGTTCAGATAGGTCACTTTCCTTCCGCATCAGGCAAGCCCGACTTAGGGGCACGCACAACAGCGGTTTCTATGGTCTGCGACCAATGCCAATTTGCATTGGTTCAAGGAATCTATGACCTTAACAAACACCGCAGGGAACTCTCTCGGAGTTTTCAGAACTTCCTACAGCGGCTTCAGCACCGCCTCGAGTTCTGTCTCCATGTGGCAAATTCTACGCCTAAAGGCGTCGATGTCCAGCCCTATTTCTGATTCAATTTTCTGATCTTCGGTGAGTACCTCCTGATTCCTGCAGAGGTATTCGTGGGCAATGTTCAGGGCTGCCATGACGGCGATCCGCTCGGCGAGATTGCTCTTGGTCTTCTCGGCAATGTCGCGCATCTTGCCGTCCACGTAAGCTGCAGCGTCGAGCAGTGCCGCATGCTCCGCTGCCGGGCAGGCAACGCGGTACTCCTTGCCAAGAAGCGTGATGTCGAGGAAGTGGGTTTCGTTGGGCATCGGAAGAAAGGGCTTTCAGGCGGGGGCTCTCAGGCTTCCGCTTCGGGCAGTTGCTGGGCCAGCTGTTCGAGCCGCTCAGAGGCTGTGCGCATGCGCTCGACGAGGCCTTGTCTGGTCGCTTCGGCGACAGCCAGTTTCTCGCGGAGCCCGTCATTCTCTGCGCGCAAATCGTGACAGAGTGCGACGACTTGCGCAATCTTGTTTTCGAGCGCATCCAGTTCATTAAGCATGGCCAGACTATAGATTCAACAAGCGCATCCGGTCAAGGTGTGCAGGTCGCTTGCCGAGCTGGCGCCGGCAGCCGAACCGGCTTTCTGCGGCGGCGCCGGGTGGTTTGGCGCCGGGCGCGCTATAATCCGCGTCTTCGTCGATTCTGGTCGACGGAAAAGATCGTGCAAGGTGCCGCAGCGCAGATTCTCTGCAGCGGTTAAACGGGAAGCAGGTGCGTGTTCGCTCGAACGCCATGCCTGAGCTGCCCCCGCAACGGTAAGCGAGTGTGGGTATGTCGAAGTGCCACTGGGCGCAGGCCTGGGAAGGCGACATTCCAAGACTCGCGAGCCCGGATACCGGCCTTCGCACACATTGGACGGAAGTGCCGCGGGGAAGCGGACACGGAACGCTCGGCCGTCGTGCCTGTCTCGTTGTCTTCTCCCTCGCGCAGTCCGTATTTTTTGCTCGCCGGCTTGCGGGGACGCTTGCCGGAAACACGGAGAAACCCACCATGTATGAGAAGAAGCCGTGCGCGGCCTGTGCTGCCGCGCTGGTCACCGTTTGCGGATCGCTGCTGTCGTCGACGGCCGGTGCTGCCGATCAGCAGTTCGATCCGATCGTTGTTACCGCGACGCGACAGGCAACGCGCAGCGACGAGCTGACCAGCGATGTCACGGTCGTCACGCGTGAACAAATCGATCAGGCTGGCCAATCGACCCTCGAGCAGCTGCTGTCGAGGCAGCCAGGGATTCAATACACGGCCAACGGCGGCCCGGGGACCAACAGTGGGGTGTTCATTCGCGGGGCCGCCAGCAACCAGTCGATCGTGCTGATCGACGGCCAGCGGATCAGCTCGGCGACGACCGGTAGCGCGGCGCTGGCGCGCATTCCGCTCGACCAGATCGAGCGCATCGAAATCCTGCGTGGCCCGGCATCGTCGCTTTACGGGGCCGACGCCATTGGTGGCGTGATCCAGATCTTCACCCGTCAAGGAAAAGGGCCGACGCGGCTGAACGCCAGCACCGGCTACGGAACATACGGAACCACCGATACCAGCGTCGGCGTTTCCGGCGGCACCGACGTGGTTTCCTACAGCATTCAGGCCGGCTACCTGGACACCGGCGGTTTCAACGCCGTCCATAACAAGGCCAACAGCTATTACAACCCGGACGATGACGGCTACCGGAACAGCAATCTGAGCGCCAATTTTTCCGGGCGTTGGGCAGCGGGGCAGGAAATCGGCGTCAACCTGCTGGCCAGCGACGGTACCAACCGCTATGACGGGAACGACTTCAGTTCCCTTGGCGCTGCCAAGAACTACAACAGCCAGCAGACCATCGGCTCGTATTCGATCTACTCGCGCAACCGTCTGAACCAGGTGTGGACCAGCACGGTGCGTCTTGGGCGCAGCACCGACGCGGCGAAGGATTATGCCGGCAGTGTGCGCACCGGCACTTTCCGTACCGATGCCGACATCGCCTCGTGGCAGAACGATATCGTACTGCCCGTTGGTGAAGCCTTGCTGGCTGCCGAGTACACCAAACAAGAGGTGTCGGGCAGCACCGACTACACGGTCACCGAGCGCACGATTCGTTCTCTGCTGGCTGGCTGGAACGCCGACATTGAGAAGCACCGCTTGCAGTTCAATGTGCGCCGTGACGACAACTCCCAGTTTGGCGACGAAACCACGGGTTCCGCCTCCTACGGCTATCAATTCACGCCGGAGTGGCGCGCCCATGTTTCCTATGGCACAGCATTCCGGGCGCCGACCTTCAATGAACTCTACTTTCCTCCCAGCGCCTTCTTCGCCGGCGGCAATCCGGACCTGAAGCCGGAAAAGGCGAAGAACACCGAAGTGGGCGCCAACTGGGAACGCGGCGCTCATCGCCTCTCGGCGGTCTTCTACAACAACGATATCACCGACCTGATCGAGTTCCGGCCACCGACCTACGCGCCGGTCAATGTCAGCAGTGCCCTGCTGCGCGGCGCCACGCTGACCTATGACGGGCGGTTTTCGGAATGGGGGCTGGGCGTCGTGCTTGACTTCCTCGACCCGCGCAACGAGGAGGACGGGCCGAACAAGGGGAATCGGCTGGCGCGCCGTGCCGACCAGCAGATGAGCAGCTATGTCAGCAGGACGTTCGGCAAGCTGGACCTGCGCGCCGAGTGGCAACTGGTCGGCAATCGCTACGATGATCCGGCCAACCGCAATCTCCTCGGTGGCTACGGTCTGGTCAACCTCTACGCCGACTACCGTCTGCAGCGTGACTGGGCGCTGTTTGTCCGCGCCAACAACATTTTCGACAAGTACTACGAGACGATCGACAACTACGCCACCGCAGGGGCGAACGTCTTCGTCGGTGTCCGCTACGCACCCCGCTAGGACGCCGCATGCCCACCCGTCGCCGCGCCTTGCTGATTCTCGCAGCCCTCGCCGGGCTGTCGCAGCTGAGCATTGCGCTGGCCCTGATGGTGGGCAGCATTCCGATCAGCCCGCTCGATGTCCTGGCGACACTTGTTGACAACGGTGGTGGTGTGGCTGGCGAGGTGGTGCGCAGCCTGCGCCTGCCGCGAGCGTTGACCGGCTTTGCCTGCGGCGGCTTGCTGGCGCTGGCCGGAGCCTTGCTGCAGGTGCTCTTGCGCAACCCGCTCGCCGACCCCTACGTGCTCGGCATTTCCGGCGGCGCCGGTATCGGTGCACTGCTGGCGATCATCCTCGGACTTGGCGTTGCCGGGGTCAACGGCCTGGCCTTCACGGGTGCGCTTGGCGCCATGTTGCTGGTCTTCGGTCTGGCGCACGGCGAGGGCGGGTGGACGCATTCGCGCCTGCTGCTCACCGGGGTGATAGTCGCCGCCGGCTGTGGCGCCGTCGTCACCCTGATGCTGGCCGTCGCTCCCGAGGACCGCTTGCGTGGCATGTTGTTCTGGTTGATGGGCGACCTGTCGCAGACGGGTGATCCGCAGCTGGTACTCATTCTGCTGGCGCTGGTACTCCTGGTCTCGCTGCCGTTCGCCCGCGAACTCAATTTGCTGGCGCGCGGCGCCGATGTCGCGCAGGCCCTGGGCGTTGCCGTCCGCCCGCTGCGGCGCGGCGTGTACCTGGTCGCCTCGCTGGCGACGGCCGCTGCGGTCACGCATGCCGGGGCGATCGGCTTCATCGGCCTGATCGTTCCGCACCTTGTTCGCCTGGCGACCGGTAACGACCAGCGTCTGTTGCTGCCGGCATCGGTTCTCGCCGGCGGAAGCCTGCTGGTCATTGCCGACACTCTGGCGCGGACCATGCTGGCGCCGCAGCAGCTGCCGGTGGGGGTCCTGACGGCGCTGATCGGCGTGCCGGTCTTTCTGTTCCTGCTGAGTCGCGGCGCGCCATGCCGGGGATGAGATGGATCACACGACGCCTCTCCTGACGACCCGCGGTCTTCGTGTCGGCATTGCCGACCGCACTTTCTGCCGCGACCTCGAATTGCGCCTGCAAGCGGGGGAATCTCTGGCCATTCTGGGCCGTAACGGTGCCGGCAAATCGACCTTGCTGTCGGTGCTCGCCGGGCTGCGCGAAGCGCAAGCCGGCGAGGTGCTGATCGATGGCGCCACCTATGCCCGACTCGGCGCCCGCAGGAGTGCCCGCGTTCGCGGCTGGCTGCCGCAAAGTCGCAGCGAAGCGTTTTCGTCTACGGTGCTGGAAACGGCGCTGGTCGGGCGTCATCCGCATCTCGCCCGCTGGGACTGGGAGTCCGAGGGCGACGCCCGCAAAGCCCGCCAGGCACTGGCAGCCGTCGGTCTCGCCGAACTGGCGCAGCGCGACGTCCAGACACTCTCGGGCGGCGAGCGGCAAAGACTGGCGATCGCCACGCTGCTGACGCAGGCGCCGCGGCTCTACCTGCTCGATGAGCCCCTTGCCCACCTCGACCTGAATCACCAGATCGCCACCCTCGAGCTCTTTGCCGCACTCGGTCGGGAACGGCAGATTGCCAGCGTAATGGTCCTGCACGAACCCGGTTTGGCGGCGCGCTTCTGCAGCCGCGCGCTGCTGCTCTTCGACGATGGCACGACGCAGCAGGGCAGCTGCGACGAAGTGATCAGCACCGCGTCCCTGAGCAGGCTGTACGGCTATCCACTACGTGAAGTCGGTGATGGCGCACAGCGATGGTTCATGCCCGCCTGAGCATACTGGCCGGCGGCAGCCGGCTCTCGCCCGTCGTCCGTCTGGCGGCGCCGTAGCGATCCGGACTCAGCCGGGTGGGTTTGCGGGGTCGCCGCGCGCGCTCTGGTTGACCTGCTTTCGCCGGTACATGTCGGCATCGGCGCAGTTGACCAGGGACTCGACGTCCAGACCGTCCTCCGGGTACATGGCCAGGCCGACCGAAGCACCGGTGTTGGCATCCTTCACCTTCGGATCGATCGACTGCAGAGGCGCGCCCAGCAATTGCTCGATGTTGCCACGCGCGCTCTCGGCATCCAGCCGGTTGTTGACCGCGTCGAGCATGACGACAAACTCGTCGCCCGCATAGCGCGCGACCAGATCGCGACTGCGTACCCCGGTCAGCATGCGCTGCGCGATTTCCCGCAGAACCTTGTCGCCGACTTCGTGGCCGAAGCTGTCGTTGATGTTCTTGAAATCATTGAGATCGATGAACAGAATGGCGAAGGGGCGCGGATCGCCGGGATCGCGCCGCTGCGCCAGACGGTCATCGACACGGCGCACGAAAGCTTCGCGGTTGGCGAGTCCGGTCAAGCGGTCGCTGAGCAGCTTGGTCTGCATGGTCCTGAAGCTTTTCGCGAGGTCGCCGATTTCGTCGCTGCGCGTGACATCGAAAGCTGCGTTGAAGTCGCCGTTGCCGACGTTACGCGCCGCCATCGCCAGCTGTTTGAGGTCGCGGGCGACGATCGAGAGGACCACGAAACCTATGACGATGGTCATCAGCGAGGCCAGCAAGGCCAGCATCACGGTTCGCTTGAAGTTCTCGGTAACCCGAAAGAGATAGTCGCTGCGCGGAACCGCAACGACGATGATCCAGTCGAGTCCGGCGGCATCCTGGATGCGCGCGTAAGCCGCCTCGACGGGTTGGCCGTTGGCGTCCTCGAACACCGCCGTGCGTGGATGCGAGGCCTCCGAGGACGTGCTCAGCAGCTTGCGGATCGCCCGGTAACTGGCGACCACCAGTTGATCGCCGCTGGCCTCGGCGTTGAGCCGTACCTTGCCACCGGCGGCGTCCTTCTGCAGGTGCGGGCCGCGCGAGGCGCCGATCAGGTTGCCGTCGGTCTCGACCACATAGGCGATGCCGTTGGCGCTGAGCCGTAGTGAATGCAGGAACTCGTTGACGCCCTGCAGCGACAGGTCGGTAGCGACAACGCCCTGGAATTCTCCGTCGGCATCATTGACCCTTCGCGCGCGCGTGGCGACCAACTCCTCGGTCTTGAAGTCGATATATACCGCGGTCCAGGTGTTCGAAGATGCGGCGCTCCTGCCGGAGGTGAACCACGGACGCTGGCGCGGTTCGAAAATACGCGTCTCGCGTACCGGATCGAGAAGCTCGCCATCAATTCCCGAAAAGCGATAGATCGTGCGCGGGCCTTCGCCAGCGGTGCGCAGTCGCAGTTCGGCATCGGTCGCCGAGTGGCGCCAGAGCCCGAAGAAATGCCCGTTCCGGTCACCGTAGTAGGCGTAGTTGTTGGGGTCGCGGTGCACGGAAGTCGCCAGCCAGAAGCGTGTGCGCAGGCTGGCGATATCCTGCTCGATGTTTGCCGGCGCGGCCACGCCGGCGGGAAACGCCGTTTCGAGAACGGCACCGGCGCCAAATACGTGGTGCTCGGCCGCCTGTGCGATGCGGTACACCATTTCCGACAGCAACTGATTGGACAAGGTGTCCACGGCGACGCGGCCTGCCGAGTAGGACAGGCCGCCGATCGCTGCAGCCAGCAGCAGAACCAGCACCACATACGGCATGGTGAGCATTTGCCGAAGCGACAGGGCTTGGAGAAACTTCATGGGTCTCTGCTCGGAGCGATGGAGTGGAACCTGTGCCTGGGGAGCGGGCACGCTGCGTGGAACATCCTGATCCTCTTGCCGGTACGGCAGGATGCGGGCCTGCGGGCATACCTGGACGAAAAAATACTATGGCAGGCTGGAAGGCGGACGAGTGAGGAATGTCACGGCGGTTGCCGAACTTCGCTGCTGTGCTTGCCGTCGCCCGCATGCCGCTGCTTCTAGTGCTAGCGGGTCGGGGACCGTTTTCAAGGCGCCTGCCTCGGCATTGACATGGCCCTGGTCAGCAGGCCGGAAGCCGCCTTGACACTCGGCACGTAGTCGAAGTCGGCGACCAGGATGTGGTTGTAGAACCAGCCGTTGATCAGGAACTTGACCTCATCGGCGATTTCGTCGAGGGTCATCCGCTTGGCATTTTCCAGCAGCTTGAACAGCATCCGCCGGAATTCCGTGTGCAGCTCCCGATGCGCCTCCAGGCCGGGGTAGTTGCAGGCGGCCATCATCTGCTCTTCTTCGCGCAGGTGCACCTTCACGTACTCGGTGAGCATGGCCAGGGACTTCAGCACGCGAATCTGGTCACCATCGCCACCAAAGGTGGCGGCAAGGTCGAACAATTGCCGATGCTGCGCATCGATGTTTGGCAGGCCGACGAGAATTTTCGGCGACCACTCAGCCTGCTCGAATTCCATTATTTGCTCCATCCCTTCTGTAAGCTCAAAAGCGCCTCACGAAGCCGTCACACGAGTTGCCGTGTCGATCTCTTCGGAGACGGTCAGCCAGCGGTCTTCCAGCACCGCCAGTTCCTCGGCAATCTCGTTCAATCTGTTTGCGAGAGCCGCCAGGTCGAGTCCGGCGACAGAGTTAGACAAGCGCGCTTCGAGAGAGTGCTGTTCTTTTTGCAGGTCGAGCAGTGCCTGTTCGATCCTGCCCTGGTCACGAGCCAGCGCTTTCAGCTTGCCAGGTTTTATCGCGGCAGCGGCAGGCTTGTCCTGCCCGAGCGGTTGCCTGGCGCTCTTCAGGGTGTCCTTGGGGCTGTCGCGGGTGCGCTTTGCTTCGTCGAGCAGGTAACGCTGGTAATCATCGAGATCACCGGTAAAGTCCGCCACGCCGCCCCGACTGACCAGCCAGAATTCGTCACACACCGAGCGCAGCAGCGAACGATCGTGACTGACCAGCATCACCGTTCCCTCGAATTCATTGAGCGCCATCGACAGCGCTTCGCGGGTGGCCAGGTCGAGATGGTTGGTGGGCTCATCGAGCAACAACAGGTTGGGGCGTTGCCAGACGATCATGCACAGCACCAGGCGCGCTTTTTCGCCACCACTCATCGTGCCGACGGTCTGTTTGACCATGTCACCGCTGAACTTGAACGTGCCGAGGAAGCTGCGCAGGTCCTGCTCGCGACCGCTCTGGCCGCTCGGCAGGCCTTCCCTGGCCATTCGCAGCATGTGTTCGAGCGGCGTTTCATACGCGCGCAGGACGTCGAGTTCCTGTTGCGCGAAGTAGCCGATGCGCAGACCTTTTCCTTCGCTGATGACGCCGCCGGTGCAGGCCAGGACGCGGGCGATGGTCTTGACCAGGGTCGATTTACCCTGCCCGTTCGCACCGAGGATGCCAATGCGTTGTCCGGCCAGTACCGATCTGGTGACCTGGTGGACGATCAGCGTCGGTGCTGTGCCTGCCGGCGCCTCGGCCGGTGCCGGATAGCCGAAGCAGGCGTTGTCCATGACCAGCATCGGGTTCGGCAGATTGGCCGGTTCTTGGAACTCGAAAGTGAAATCCGCGCTGGCCAGTACCGGCGCCAGGCGCTCGATCCGTTCGAGCGCCTTGACCCGGCTCTGAGCCTGCTTGGCCTTGGTGGCCTTCGCCTTGAAGCGGGTGATGAAGCTCTGCAGATGGGCGATCTTGTCCTGCTGCTTGACGTAGGCATTCTGCTGCAGTTCGAGTTGCTGCGCGCGCGCTTCCTCGAAAAAGCTGTAGTTGCCGCCGTAGCGTGCAAGTTGCTCGTTTTCGATATGCACCGTGACCGTGCTGATCGCATCGAGAAACTCGCGGTCGTGACTGATCACCAGCATCGTGCCTTCGTAGCGCGTCAGCCAGGTCTCGAGCCACACCAGCGCGTCCAGATCGAGGTGGTTGGTCGGCTCGTCGAGCAGCAAAAGGTCCGATGGGCACATCAGCGCACGCGCCAGTTGCAGGCGCATCCGCCAGCCCCCCGAGAAACTGTCGACCGGATTGTTCAGTTCGCTGGTCTTGAAACCCAGGCCGAGGATCAGTGCCTGTGCCCGTGCCTGGGCATCGTGTGCGCCGGCATCGTGCAAGTGCATGTAGGCGTGCGCCAGGCGTTCGCCATCACCATCGGCTTCGGCCAGATGCACCTCCTCCTGGGCGGCCAGCAGGGCGCTGTCGCCGGCGATCACGAAGTCGGTCGCGCTGTCGCCCGTCTCCGGCATTTCCTGCGCCACCTGCGCCAGGCGCCACTGCGCGGGCAGGAAGAACTCACCGGCGTCCTCGTGGAGACTGCCGTCGAGCAAGCCGAACAAGCTCGATTTGCCGGCGCCGTTGCGGCCGACGAGACCGACTCTTTCGCCGGTGTTGATGCTTAGCGACGTGTTGTCAAGCAGCACCCGGGCGCCGCGGCGCAGGGTGACGCCCTTGAGGGTGATCATGCGCTGGGCAACTCCGGGCAGTGGCCCGGCAGCACTTGCCGGGACGTGGCTTCAAGGTGATCAGGATCGGCGCCGGTGGTGTTCAGCGGAAGATCACCGTCTTGTTGGCGTGCAACAACACGCGATCTTCCAGGTGGTAGCGCAGCCCGCGAGCCAGCACCGCCTTCTCGATGTCCTTCCCGTAACGGACCATGTCTTCGACGGCGTCCGAATGGTCGATGCGGATCACGTCCTGCTCGATGATCGGTCCCTGGTCGAGTTCCGGCGTGACGTAGTGGCAGGTCGCACCGATCAGCTTGACACCGCGCCGGAAGGCTTGATGGTAGGGGCGGGCGCCGACGAAGCTGGGCAGAAACGAGTGGTGGATATTGATCACCTGGCCCGGGTAGCGGGTACACATCTCGGCCGGCAGAATCTGCATGTAGCGGGCGAGGACCATCGTGTCGCCTTTGACTTCGTCGTAGATTCGGGCGATTTCTGCGTGTGCCGCATGCCTGTTGTCGGCGCTGATCGGCACGTGGTGAAAAGGAATGCCGTGCCACTCGACAAAGGCCTTGAAAGTGTCGTGATTCGAGATTACGCAGGGGATTTCGATGTCGAGTTCTCTCGATTGCCAGCGTGCCAGCAGGTCGTACAGGCAGTGCTCCTGCTTGCTGACCATCACCACGACGCGCCGCTTGACGGCCGAGTCGCTGATCTTCCAGTCCATCGACAGTTCTTCCGCCAGGGGCGCGAAGCGCTCGCGGAACTCGGCCAGATGGAAGGGCAGGGAATCGGCCCTCACCTGCATGCGCATGAAGTAGCGGCTGTCGTGGTCGCTGTCGCCGTCATCGGCGTGGTAGCTTGATTCGAGAATCCAGCCCTTGTGCTCGGCAATGAAGCTCGCGATGCGGGCGATGATCCCGATCTGATCGGGACAGGAGCCGGAAAGCGTGAAGAAGCGTTTGGTCGGCATGCGGCCTTACCTCAGCCCGCCGCGCATGCGGCGAAGGCCTTGTCGATCTCGACGCGCAAGTCGCCGAAACCTTGCGTCACCGGATATTGTGGAAACTCGCGGATCACTTTTTCGGGTGGGCGAAAGAGTATTCCGGCGTGTGCTTCACCGAGCATCGCGGTGTCGTTGTAGGAATCACCTGCCGCTACGACGGTGAACCTAAGCTCCTTGAAACGCCGGACCGCTTCACGTTTCTGGTCGGGCATGCGCAGCCGGTAGTTGACCACCTTGCCGTCGGCATCGGCCTCGAGGCTGTGGCAGAACAGCGTCGGCCAGCCCAGCTGGCGCATCAGCGGATGGGCAAACTCGTAGAAGGTGTCGGAGAGGACGATCAGCTGATAGTCCTCGCGCAGCCCATCGACAAAAGCGCGGGCGCCTTCAAGCGGCCCCATCTCGGCAATGACCTTCTGGATGTCCGGCAGTCCGAGCCTGTTCTCGGCCAGAATGGCCAGCCGGTAGAGCATCAGCTTGTCATAGTCTGGTTCGTCGCGCGTCGTGCGGCGCAGCTCTGGAATGCCGGTGCGGGCAGCGAATTCGATCCATATTTCGGGAACGAGTACGCCTTCGAGGTCAAGGCAGACAATTTGCACGGCATGCTCCCGGAGGGTGAGATTTGGCGAAAAGACGAGATTCTACCAAATCCACCCCGGCCAGGCGCCAGTTAGTCTCGGCTGCGCGGGTCGTTTATAGTACACCTCGCTCACAGGCGTCTCGACCAGCCTGCTTGAACAGTAAAGGAGAAGGGCATGCGTATTGGCCGCCTGCTGGCTGTTTTGACATCGGTGACTGTTGGCGCTTGCGCCACGGAGGCGGCGTTGCCGCCGCCGCAGCCGCAGACCTTCGCGCAGGCAGCCGCGCAACGCGACCAGGCCGATGCGCTGCGCGCCGCGGCTGAACAGCGCTACGCCGCCGAGCAAAACGCCTGCTACGCGAAGTTCCTGGTCAATGATTGCCTGGTCGCGGCCAAGAGCCGCTACACCGAGGCCATCGTCGCGGCGCGCAAACTGGACCAGCCGGCGATCGATTTCGAGCGCGAGGCCAGGCGCCGCGACCTCGAGGCGAAGGAAGCACAGCGCGCTGCCGATCTGCGCCGTCGCCAGACCGAGGAGGCGGACCGCGCGCAGCGCTTCCGTGCCGAGCAGGAGGCGAAGTCAGCGGCGCGTGACGCGAAGCTGGCGGAAAAGGCGCAGAAAGGCGAGGAAGGGCGTCGCAAAACGGCCGAAGAACAGGCCAAGCGGCAGGCCAGGCTCGAGAAGCGGGCCAGGCAGGATGCCGAGCGCGAGACCAGGAAAGCAGCCAAGGAAGCAGGCCAGGGCACACCCACCCCGGCCAACTGAGCGCGCCTGCGCCTGTTCAGCGCCGGTTGGGCATGCCGCTTCTCTGGCCGCTGTCCTGCTGCGCCTGGTGCTTGAACGGCCCTGCTGCCGTTTCAGGCAAGGCCCTGGCTGGCGAGGTATTCTTCGTAGTTGCCGAGGTAGTTGACCAGGGTGCCGTCAAGGCGGATCTCGAGGATTCTGGTGGCCAGCGAGGAGACGAACTCGCGGTCGTGCGAGACGAAGATCAGCGTGCCCTTGAACTTTTCCAGCGCCGTATTGAGCGACTCGATCGATTCCATGTCGAGGTGGTTGGTCGGTTCGTCCATCACCAGGACATTCGGTTTCATGAGCATCAGCTTGCCGAAGATCATGCGGCCCTGCTCGCCCCCGGAAATCACTTTCACCGCCTTGCGCACCTCGTTGCCGGAGAACAGCAGGCGGCCGAGCGTGCCGCGGATCAGCGTTTCCAGATCGTCGCCATCTTCGGCACTGGCGCGCGCGTAACCGGCGATCCATTCGGTCAGGCTGACATCGCTATTGAACTCGTTGGCGTGGTCCTGGGCGTAGTAACCGAGTCGTGCCTTTTCCGCCCACTTGATGCTGCCGCGCTGCGCTTTCAGTTCGCCCATCAGCAGCTTCAGCAAAGTCGTCTTGCCGACGCCGTTTTCGCCAATGATCGCCAGCCGGTCGCCGCCGTTGATGCTCAGATCCAGCTTGTCGATGATCTTCTGGTCGCTGCCCGGATAGGCGAAGATCAGGTTCTCGATCTCGACGGCCTGGCGGTGCAGCTTCTCGCGGTCGTCGTACTCGAAGCGGATCCACGGATACTGGCGCGACGAAGGCTTGACGTCTTCCGGCTTGAGCTTTTCGATCAGCTTGACGCGCGCAGTCGCCTGTTTGGCCTTCGAGGCATTGGCCGAAAAGCGACGCACGAAATTCTGCAGGTCGGCGATCCGTTCCTTGGCCTTGGCGTTGGCGTTCTGCTGGCGTTCCCGCGCCTGCGCCGAGGCTTCCATGAAGTCGTCGTAATTGCCCGGATAGACCGTGATCTTGCCGTAGTCCAGGTCGGCCATGTGGGTACACACCTGGTTGAGGAAGTGCCGGTCGTGCGAAATGATGACCATCGTGCTGTTGCGATCGTTGATGACGTTTTCCAGCCAGCGGATGGTGCCGATGTCGAGGTTGTTGGTCGGTTCGTCGAGCAGCAGGATCTCGGGGTCGGCGAACAGGGCTTGAATCAACAGCACGCGCAGTTTCCAGCCGGGTGCAACGTCGCTCATCGGGCCGAAATGCTGTTCAGCGGGAATGCCGACGCCGAGCAGCAGTTCGCCGGCGCGCGCCTCGGCAGTGTAGCCGTCATACTCGGCGAAGCGGCCTTCCAGTTCGGCGGCGTGCAGGTAGTCGTCCTCGCTGGCTTCCGGATTTGCGTAGATGGCGTCCTTTTCGACCATGCAGGCCCACATTTCCTGGTGGCCCATCATCACCACGTCGATCACCCTCTGTTCTTCGAAAGCGAATTGGTCCTGGCGGAGGTAGGCCATCCGCTCGTGCGCGTCTTTCGAGACGTTGCCGGCGGTCGGTTCGAGTTCGCCGTCGAGAATTTTCATGAATGTCGACTTGCCGGAGCCATTGGCGCCGATCAGGCCGTAGCGATAGCCTTCGCCAAACTTGACGGAGACGTTCTCAAAAAGGGGCTTGACCCCGAACTGCATGGTGATGTTGTTGGCGACGAGCACTAAGAAACCTCGGTAAAATCATCGGGTTGCAAGAAGGGCGCTATTGTACCCCAGAGGCCTGCCCCGTGCCGGCCGGGTACGCCCGGTCAACAGCCTGCGCTGGCTCCGGGTGTGGTGCGCACAGGCATGAGGGCGCGCCGGGCGGGTGCTGGCGATCGTTCAGCTGTGGTCGGGCGCTGCGGCGGGAGTCACTGCCAGCAAGGCATCGAGTTCGAGCCAGAAGGGGTCGCAGAGGCCCGTTCGGTAGGCCGAGCGTTTGAAGCAGGCATGTTCACTGCGGTAGACGATCATCAGGCCACGGCGGTCGTCACGCACGCAGCTCCTGACGTTGGCCAGGCGGTCGGCCGCCTTCACCACCAGCGCCAGCTCGGTCGGGCCGGTTACCGTTGTCAGGCGGGCGTAGGTCTTCCGTTTGCGTTCTGCACGGTTTGCGCCGGAAAGGTCGGTGAGCAGGCTGACGCAGTCGGCCACCAGTTGCCCGAAGCGCTTCCTGATATCGAGGTCGGTGACTTCAGTGTCCTCCAGGACGTCGTGCAGGTAGCCAATGACCTGCGCCTCCCTGCCGTACGGCGAGAGCAGTGCGACGACCTCGTCGAGGTGATGGGAATATGGCAGATCGCCGTAGCGTTGGCTGCCGTGCGCGGCCAGGGCAAAGGCGCGTGCGTCGTCGAGCATGATTCCTTCCTTGCGGCCGGTCCTTACGCGGCTGTCCATTCAGCGCAGGGTCACCAGACCTGGATCGCTGAAGTGTTCCACCAGGATTCGCCGCACGCGATCCTGCCAGAGCTCGGCGAACAAGGCTGGCTGTTCGGCATCGCGCCTGCCGGCGAGCAGTTCTTGCAGCAGGGGTCCGAGGCGGGGGTCGGGAGGAACGTGACCGAGCTGCAGCGAGGCGCTGACGCTCTGTCCGTTGTCCTGGCGGGTGAAGCGAATCTCGCCCGGCAAGTCGGCGACGCCGAAGCGCAGGAGATCACGACGTGTGTAACGGCCGGCGAGTCCCTTGAAGCCGCCGCTTCCGGCGGCGCCGGTGAGCAGTCCGACGACTGCGGCGATGACCCCGGCGACGGCACTTTCCTGCGCGTCCCGGAAATCTACCAGCAACTCGCCGCGCAGCGGTATCTCTTCTGCATAGAGTGCGCGCAGCACACGGCTGCTGAGCAGATAGCTGCCGGCAACCGTCGGACACGAATGACCGGCCAGTTTGACGGCATCGGCGTAGCCATACTCGATCAGTCCATCGTCGGAGGCGCCAAGGAATTCGGCCAGCCGGTCACGCATGACGATGCTCGGCACCGTGGCGAAGAAGCCTGGAAAAGCCATCTTCTCAGCCCTTCTTCTGGAGCAGTTCGATCTTGTAGCCGTCCGGATCTTCGACGAAGGCGATCACCGACGTGCCGTGTTTCATCGGGCCGGCCTCACGTACCACCTTGCCGCCGCGCGCCCGGATCCGCTCGCAGGCGGCGTAGGCGTCGGCGACTGCGATGGCGATATGGCCGAAGCCGTTGCCAAGCTCGTAGGACGGCGTATCCCAGTTGTGCGTCAACTCGAGAACCGCCCCTTCCGATTCCGGGCCGAAACCGACAAAGGCCAGCGTGAAGCGACCACCCGGGTAGTCCTGGCGGCGCAACTGCTGCATGCCGAGGACCTCGGTGTAGAAAGCCAGCGAGCGATCGAGATCGCCGACGCGCACCATCGTATGCAGGATCCTCATGATCTCTCCTTGCCGGTTCTGGATGTGGTCGGCAGCCGCTGTATTCATCTTTTCGGGCGCAGACCTGAGCGCACCGGGTTGCATGGTGCGGGCGCGCAAATGTGCGGGTGACGATACACCAGAAGGCGCGATTGCGGTTGACCTGACGCAAATGTTCTGGCGCGGCACGGGAGTCAGGGTGGACGCGGGCGACGATTTCCGGGAAGCGTGCGCTGTGGTTCATCTCGCTCAGTGGCTTTTCGAGCACCCGTGTTGCGTCGGTCGGTGTGCGCAGGCCAGGCGCGAGTGCCCGACCGGTCTCCTGCACCTCACCTGCGCAACGATTGCTGCTGAGGGCGAGGCTGATTTTGAGCGGGCTGCCGAGGACCGGCAACAGCAGTCCATCGCTGACCTGCAGCGTTTGCGGCATGTGGCGAGTGGACCATTCGTCGAGATCGTCGTCCATCCAGACTGGCGATGTTGCACGAGCAGTGGTTGACCTTGCGCGGCGAAGAGCGCGTTGGCGCACAGACGCGCAGACCGCGCTGGTCGATGCTCGGGTCGACGGTGGGTGGTCGCGCTCGACAGGGGGTCTGCCCGGCGCCTCGCCATGGCCTTGGACTGAGGTGGCGGGACGAATGATGTGGCTTGCGTCAGGCCGGCGACGAGGATACTGTCTTTCGCTAGCGATACCCGCCCGGGAACCCTCCTCGGTGGCCGCGAGTCTGCGCCGATTGTTCGACGGCAACAAAGAAGAGTTCAAAGGAGGTTTCACGATGAATAGGAACGTCATTTCCCTGCTGGCAATAGCACTCGCCGGCAATGGGCTTTCAGGCTGCGCCAACATGAGCGAAAGCCAGCGAGATACCGGTACGGGCGCGGCTATCGGCGCAGCCGCCGGCGCGGTTGTCGGCCGCGCGACGGCGGGTGGCCACAAGGGCCGCAGTACCGCTACCGGCGCAGCGCTTGGGGCGGCCATCGGGGCGGCCGGCGGCTACCTGTGGTCGCAGCACATGCAGGAACAGAAGGCGGCGATGGAGCAGGCCGCGCAAGGCACCGGCGTCGCCGTGTCGCAGACCGCAGACAACCGGCTCAAGCTGGACATTCCGAGCGATGTTTCCTTCGCCGTCGGCCGTTACGACATCACCCCGAGCATGACCCCGGTGCTCGACCGCTTTGCCGTCAGCCTGAACCAGCATGCGGTGACCACCGTGACCATCATCGGCCACACCGACAGTACCGGCAGCGACGCGATCAACGATCCGCTATCGGTCAACCGTGCGGCTGCGACGCGCGATTACCTTGTCGCCCGTGGTGTCGCTGCCAACCGTATCGCCATCGACGGTCGCGGTTCTCGGCAGCCGATTGCCGACAATGCCACGCCTGCCGGGCGTGCGATGAATCGCCGCGTCGAGATATTCGTTGCCGAAGCGGCGCGTTGAGCCGACCCCACGGTCGCTCGCCTGCTTCGCCGCCGAGGCACGGGAGGGTGTCGGCGAGCAATAAGGGGCAGGTCTGGCCACACAGGTGGACTCGCGGACCCCCGCGAAGGCATGCCTGCCTTCTACCAGCGCGGGCAATCCGCTGCGAGCCGCTTAAGCTCCTGGCGCGCCGCACGGTAATCGGGGCAGGCGCTGGCGACGATTTCCCAGAAGCGCGGGCTGTGGTTCATCTCGCGCAGATGCGCCAGTTCGTGTACCACGACGTAGTCGATTACCGCCAGCGGGAAATGGATCAAGCGCCAGTTCAGGCGAATGCCGGTGCGCAGGCTGCAACTCCCCCAGCGCGTTCGGGCAGACGACAGTGACAGGCGCGGTGCTGTGACGCCGAGCAGCGGCGCGTAGCGGGCGAGGCGCTCGGCGAACAACTCGCGTGCCTTTTCGCGCAGTGCCTTCTCGAGAACTCGCGGCGCCTCGGCGGCCGTGCGCAGGCACAGGGTGAGCGCAGAAGTGGCCGCCGGCCGGTTCCATACGCAGCGATTGCCGCCGAACGCGATGCGGATCATGAGCGGCTTGCCGAGTACCGGCAACAGCAGTCCATCAGTGATCTGCAGCGCTTCCGGCGCGCGGCGGGCGGACCATTCATCGAGTTTCTCGGCGATCCATTGGCCGTGCTTCAGCAGCATCGTTTCGACTTCGTGCAGCGAAGCGCGGCGTGGCGCGCCGACGCGCAGACCGCGATGATCGATGCTGAGTCCGATGGTTCGCCGACTTGCCCTGCGCAGGACATAGGAAACCGTGCGTTCGCCGAGTTCGATGCTGCGCGAGGTTTCGCCGCTGGGCGGCGGGCGCCCGGCGGCGAAAGCTGCTTCAGGCGGCCACGGCATCTGCGGCAGTGGTTTGCGCCGGGTAGCGGTGCGGCGAGAGGCGACGCATTTCTCCATCGATCCAGGCCGCAGCCAGGGTGTTGATCTTGCTCGCCGATTTCTCGGTCGGGTCGATCGGCGGGCCGACGCTGACGGTGATCAGGCCGGGCCGTATCCGGAAGGCGTTCCTGCCCCAGACCTCACCTGCATTGTGCGCCACGGGGACCACCTGGACCCCGGCGCGGACCGCCAGGTGCGCGCCGCCGGGTTTGTAACGGCAGGTCTCGCCGGGCGCGACGCGGGTGCCTTCTGGGAAGATCACCACCCAGTAGCCGGCCGCGAGGCGATCGCGTCCCTGATCGAAGATCTGCTTGAGCGCGTCCTTGGCCGCTGCACGATCGATCGAGATCATCTTCAGCGCGGCCAGACCCCAGCCAAAGAACGGGATGCGCAGCAGTTCTTTCTTGAGCACGAAGACCAGCGGTGGAAAGACCTCCTGCAGTCCGACGGTTTCCCATGCCGACTGGTGTTTGGCGAGCACCACGGAGGGCGAGGCCGGGATATTCTCGCGGCCGATGACGCGGTAGCGGATGCCCAGAACGTAGCGCGAGAGGAGCATGAAGCCGACCCGCCAGAAGGCGATGATCGCGTAGCGTGCGCGGATTGGCAGGGCGATGGCCAGCGACACAAGCACCCCGAAAGGGATCGTCCACAGGCTGACCAGCAGCAGGAACAGCGTGGACCGGAGGGCGACCATCACGCGAGCAGGATGTGGTCAGCGGCCGCCGCGAGATCGGGGAAGACCAGCGTGCCTTCCGGCAGGCCACCGGCTTCGACGGTCTGCGCGCCGAGGCCGGTCAGCACCAGCAGCGGTTGCGCGCCCACCGCAGCAGCGGCCAGCAGGTCGCGCAGGGTATCGCCAACCGCCGGAACCCCGGTCAGATCGACATTGAAACAGCTGGCAATGCGTTCGTACATGCCCGGTTTCGGTTTTCGGCAGGCACAATGCGCGTCGACCGAATGCGGACAATAGAAGATGGCATCGATGCGGCCACCGCTGGCCTGCAGCGCGCGGCACATCTTGTCGTGGATGGCATTCAGCATGTCCATGTCGAACAGCCCGCGGCCGACGCCTGACTGGTTGGTCGCCAGCACCACATGGTAGCCGGCCTGATTGAGGCGGGCGATGGCTTCCAGGCTGCCCGGGATCGGCCGCCATTCCGCCGGCGACTTGATGAACTGCTTCGAGTCGTAATTGATGACGCCGTCGCGGTCGAGGATGACGAGTTTCATACGGCCAGCTTGGCGATGTCGGCGACCGCGTTGAACTGGTCGAAGAGTGTCTTCAGAAGGCCCAGGCGGTTGCCGCGCAGCAGGGGTTCGGGGACATTGACCATCACTTCCTCGAAGAAACGGTCGACTTCTGCGCGCACCGAGGCGAGTACCGTCAGCGCGTCGGCGTAGTCCTCGTTGGCAACGTGCGAGCTGACCAGCGGGGCGATCAGCACGACACGCTCGAACAGGGCCTTCTCGGCGTCTTCCTCGAGCAGCGCGACGTCCGGTTCGGGCAGGTCTGTTTCGGCCTTTTTCAGGATGTTGCCGATGCGTTTGTTGGCCGCGGCCAATGCCAGCGCCTCGGGCATTTTCTGGAACTCGCGCACCGCCGCCAGGCGGGCGGGAACCAGATCGATGCGCGTCGGCTGTTGGGCAAGAACCGCCTCGATGATGTCGATCGAATGGCCGCCGTCCCTGAGGGTGCCGCGCAGACGATCGAGCATGAAGGTCAACAGCGGCTGCGCGACCGGTTCCAGCTGGATTCCCTGCGTCTTCAGCGCCTGCGCTGCGGCCTCGATCAACTCGGCCAGATCGAGCGGCAGCGGTGTTTCCATCAGGATGCGCAGCACACCGAGGGCCGCGCGGCGCAGTCCGAAGGGATCCTTGTCGCCGGTCGGAACTTGGCCAATGCCGAAGAAGCCGACCAGTGCATCGAGTTTGTCGGCCAGCGCGGCCGCGCAGGCGATGTTTCCCTGTGGCAGGGCATCGCCGGCAAAGCGCGGTCGGTAATGCTGTTCGACGGCGTCGGCCAGTTCCGGCGGGTTGCCTTCGTGCAGCAGGTAGTAGCGGCCCATGATCCCCTGCAACTCGGGGAATTCGCCGACCATGTCGGTCAGCAGGTCGACCTTGGCGAGCAGGCCGACGGTTTCGGCGGCCTTGCCGTCGGCACCGAGCCGCTCGGCAATGCCGCGTGCGACACGACCGAGGCGCTGCGCGCGGTCGCCCAGCGAGCCGAGCCGGTTGTGATAGACGACTGCGCCGAGACGAGTGGCGCGGGTGGTAAAGCCGTTCTTGCGGTCCTGGTTGTAGAAGAAGCGGGCGTCGGCCAGGCGCGGACGAACGACGCGCTCGTTGCCGCTGACGATAGGGCCTGGATCGTCGACCTGCATGTTGGAGACGATCAGGAAGCGGTTGAGCAGCTTGCCGCCGGCATCGAGCAGCGGGAAGTACTTCTGGTTCTGCTGCATGGTCAGGATCAGGCACTCCTGCGGAACTTCGAGGTACTCGGCCTCGAACTTGCCGGCATAGACGGCCGGCCATTCGACCAGCGCCGTCACTTCCTCAAGCAGACCGTCGGAGGGATTGATACGGGCATCGAGTCTGCTGGCTGCGGCGTCGAGCTGTGCGGCGACCGCCGCCCGCCGTTCGCTGAACGAGGCGACGACCTTGCCGGCGGCAAGCTGGTCGACATACTCGGCGGCGTTGCCGACGACGATTTCCCCTGCCGACAGGAAGCGATGGCCGAGGGTGACGCGGCCACTGCGCAGCCCGAGTACTTCACCGGGAACGACAGCGTCGCCGTGCAAGAGGATCAGGCTGTGCACCGGGCGAACGAACTGGTGCTCGGAGTCGCCCCAGCGCATCACTTTCGGGATCGGCAGCTTCTTGAGGGCTTGCGCGACGATTTCGGCAAGATGCGCGGCAAGCGCCTCGCCTGTCTTCTCCAAGCGGGCGACGAAATACTCGCCCTTGCCGTCAGCGACCCGGTGCAGTTGCTCGAAGGCGACACCCGCCGAGCGCATGAATCCCTGCAGCGCCCTGCCTGGTTCGCCGCTGGCATCGAGGCCGCCGGCCACGGCCGGGCCCTTTCGTTCGAGTACGCGGTCGGGTTGGCGGGCGGCAACGTCGCTGATGGTCAGCGCCAGACGGCGCGGCGTGGCGAATGCTGTGCATACGCTTTCGCTGCTGGCGAACTGCTGGGCTTTCAGGGCGGCAAAAACGGCGTCGGCGAAAGCTTCGGAGAGCTGCCTGAGTGACTTGGGGGGCAGTTCTTCGGTGCGCAGTTCGATCAGGAGGGTATCGTTCATCTCATTGTCCCTCGCGCTCGGTGGTCGTCCTGCACATCGGGAAGCCGAGGGCCTGGCGGGAATCGAGGTAAGCCTGCGCCACTTCGCGCGCCAGGGCGCGCACACGGCCAATGTAGGCGGCGCGCTCGGTCACCGAGATGGCGCCGCGGGCGTCGAGCAGGTTGAAGACATGCGAGCACTTCATGACCATTTCGTAGCCCGGCAGTGGCAGGCCGGCGGCAATCAGGCGTCGCGCCTCGGACTCGTGCTCGCTGAAGTGACGGAAGAGCAGCTCGACATTGGCGTGCTCGAAGTTGTACTTCGACTGCTCGACCTCGTTCTGGTGAAAGACGTCGCCGTAGGTCACCCGGTAGCCCGGTCCTTCAGCCCAGACCAGGTCGAAAACGTTCTCCACGCCTTGCAGGTACATTGCCAGTCGTTCGATGCCGTAGGTGATCTCACCGAGCACCGGCTTGCAGGACAGCGAGCCGACTTCCTGGAAATAGGTGAACTGGGTCACTTCCATGCCGTCCAGCCACACTTCCCAGCCGAGCCCCCAGGCGCCCAGTGTCGGGCTTTCCCAGTCATCCTCGACGAAGCGGATATCGTGCCGGGCGGTATCGATACCGAGCGCGCGTAGCGAGTCGAGGTAGAGATCCTGGATGTTGTCCGGCGAGGGCTTCAGTACCACCTGATACTGGTAGTAATGCTGCAGGCGGTTCGGGTTCTCGCCGTAGCGACCGTCCTTGGGGCGGCGCGATGGCTGCACATAGGCGGCGTTCCACGGCTCCGGGCCGATGGCGCGCAGGAAGGTCGCGGTGTGGAAGGTGCCCGCACCCACTTCGATATCGTAGGGCTGCAGCAGCACGCATCCCTGTTTGTTCCAGAAATCCTGGAGACGCAAAATGACATCCTGAAACGTAGGCATGAGAGAGTATCTGAGCGACGCAAAACGGGGATTTTACTTGGTTTCTGCGCCGACAAGAATCGCTTTCGGCGCCAGGCGCTGATCCGGCGCCATGCATGCACCTCTTCCCGCCGTCGGCGCGTCTGCACAGCGAAGAAGAAGCCGGTCGGCGTTCGGCCGCCTGGCCAGGTCACTCCGGCGAGCAGAAGCGCGGCTGCGTCGCCCACCCGCGTGGCCGGGTCGCCAGGCTCGCCTGATAGGCGGAGATGGCGACGAGTTGCGCGTTGTCATATTTGGCGATCAGCCTGACCATCTCGGGATGGGCATTGCCACGCTTGCCGTCGCGGATGTCGACCAGCTGGCGCAACAGGTAGGCGTAATGCTGACCGGCGAGGACCGGGTAGAATTTTTCCGCCATGCCATCGCCGTTCAGGCCATGGCATTGGCCGCAGTCCTTCTCGAAGAGCATCTTGCCGTAGGCGATCTGCTTGGCGGCATCGGGTGCTTCGTACTGGCCTGCGCCGCGCGGAATGCAAAGCGTTGCGATATATGTCGCCACATCGGCGAGCGCCTGGGCGTCGCTCAGCTCGATGGCAAGGGGGTACATCGTCGGGTTGGCGCGCAGGCCGGCGCGAATGTCGGCCAACTGCTTGATCAGCACCGTACGGTGCTGGCCCGCCAGCTGCGGGATGCTGCCGTCCGCATTGCCGCCGCCGCTCGGCAGATGACAGGCGGCACAATACGCCTTGTAGGCCTCCTCGCCGGCGCTGGCGTCGCCCACCGCTGCCAGGGCAGCGTTCTTCTCCGGGTAGGGGGCATTCCACTGGTAGTCCGGATTCCCGCTGCCGGCGCTGACTTCAGGTAGTGGCCCGGCCAGCGCGAGGGAGGGCGACACGGCGAGAGTCAGAGATACGGCAACAATCAGTCCCTTGAACATCATTGCTTCCTCCTTGAAGACCGCATCTGCTTCCGACCGGGATACGGTTATCCTTTTACATCACGGATTGCGCCCTGTCCATGGATACGGGATGCATCGTCATCGCGGGAGCGCCGCCGGCGCCAGCCAGTCGTGTTCGTCGCCACGACCTGGCGCCTGCTGAGCAGTGCCACCAGCAGCAGCGCCAGGGTAATTGCCGGCCAGTTGCCGAAGCGAACGAAGGGTGTCGCACCCGTGTAGCCCCGCACCTTGTCGACCAGTGCGGCCCGCGTGAACGGGGGCAGTATGGAACGTACCTGGCCATCGACATCGACGATCGCGGTCATCCCGGTATTGGTCGCGCGCAGCATCATCCGGCCACTCTCGAGCGCACGCATGCGGGCAATCTGCAGGTGCTGCGCCGGCGCCAGCGAGTCGCCGAACCAGGCCACGTTGGAGATGTTGACCAGCAGCGTCGCGGCCGGCAGCGCGCCGATGATTTCCTCGCCGAAAGCGTCTTCGTAGCAGATGTTCACCGCTACCTGCTGGCCGGCCAGCGACAGCGGCGGCTGGCTCGCTGCGCCGGCAGTGAAGTCGGACATCGGGATATTGGCCATGGCCATGAACCAGGCGAAGCCGGGCGGCACGAACTCGCCGAAAGGGACCAGATGCACCTTGCGGTAGCTCTGCCGCCGCGAGACGCCGAGACTGACCGCGGCGTTGAAGTACTGGCGGCCTTCGCTGACGGCGATGCCAAGCAGCAACTCGCCGTGGCGGCGCAGTGCGAGCTGGCGCAGTTCATCGAGATACTCGGTGGGGATCTGGTCGAGAAAGGCGGGCAGGGCGGTTTCGGGCAGGATGGTGAGTTGCGCCGGGTTTTCCTGCGCCAGGCGATAATAGGTGCGCAGCGACTCGGTGAAGCGCTCCGGGCGCCACTTGATCTCCTGCGGCACATTGCCCTGCAGCAGCGCCACCGACAATGGTTCGCCCACCGCGTGCGTCCAGCGCAAGTGACGGAGCAGGGCGCCGCCGGCAAGGATCAGGGCGAGGCTCAGCAGCGGCAAGGCCAGCCGTGGCAGGCTGCCGGTCGCACGCGTGGACTGCGCCAGCGCGCGTCTGAGCAGCAGGAAAATCAGCGCCCCGGCGAGCGCTGCCGACAACGATACGCCATAGACGCCAAGCAGCGGCGCGTAGCCGGCCAGCGGGCTTGGCGGCACATGCGCGTAGCCGGCTGCGAGCCAGGGGAAGCCGGTAAACACCCAGGCGCGCAGCCATTCGGCAAGCGTCCACAGGCCGGCGAACTGCAAGCTGCGCGACAGCCAGCTGGCGGCCGCCAGGCGAACGAACAGCGCGCCGGCCAGGGCCGGGAAAGTGGTCAGTACGACGCAGAAGAGAACGGTCGCCAGCCCCGCCAGCCATGCCGGCATGCCGCCAAAGACGCTCAGGCTGACATAGACCCAGGTCACGCCGGCCAGGAACAGGCCGAACGCAAAGGCGGCGCCGATCAGGGCGCCACGGCGCGCACGCCGGTCGCCGTCCGCTTCGGCGCTGAGCAGGCCGAACAGCCCGCCGAGGCTCAGCCAGTTGAGCGGAAACCAGTCGAAGGGGGCAAAGGCGAAGACGCCCGCGGCGCCGATCAGCAGGGCGGCGAGGAGCCGCCAGCGCAAGATCCTGCTATTCGGGCTTTTCGGCATCCTGCGATCCGGAGACGAGCACGGTGTAGATTCGCCGACTGTCGGCTCGCAGGACCTGGAAGCTGGTGCCGTCGATGGTGAAGGTCTCGTCGAACGCCGGCACCCGACCCAGTTGACGCAGGATCAGCCCGCCGACCGTCGCACAGCGCTCGTCGCTGAAACTGGTGGCGAAAGCGTCGTTGAAGTCGTCCACCGAGGTATGTGCCTTGACGCGGTAGAGGCCGCTCGGATCGAGCTGGATGTTGCCGTCCTCTTCGTCGAAATCGTATTCGTCCTCGATTTCGCCGACGATCTGCTCGAGAACGTCCTCGATGGTGATCAGGCCCGCGACGCCCGCGTATTCGTCGATTACCACCGCCATGTGGTTGCGCGAGACACGGAATTCGCGCAGCAAACCATCCAGGCGTTTGAATTCCGGGATGAAGACAGCCGGCCGCACCCAGTCGCGCAGTCTGAAATCGTCTCCGCGCTGCACGCGCAGCAGATCCTTGGCCAGGAGAATGCCTATTACACGATCACGATTGCCCTCGACGACCGGGAAACGCGAGTGTGCCGTGCGGTTTACCTGGGCGATGACGGCGTCCAGCGAGTCCTCTGCATCGACCACCTCCATCAGCGGGCGCGGCACCATGACTTCCCGCGCGGTGATTTCCGAAGCGGCCAGGGCGCCTTCGGTGATGCTCAGTGCGTCGGCATCGAGCAGATTACGCTGGTGCGCCGACTGCAACAGTTTCAGGAGTTGTTCGCGGTCTTCAGGCTCGCGCGCGAGAAGCGAGGAAAAACGTTCGAGAAAGCCCGGTGGGCTGATGTTGGTGGCCATATGGTGATCTGTGAGGAATGAGGCGATAACGGCGATGCCGTGGAAGCTGCCGGCCGTTCAGCGCCGCTATCGCATCAGCCCTCGTTGCCGTACGGATCCGGATAGCCGAGGTCGGCCAGGATGCTGCGCTCATGCTCCTCCATCTCGCTTGCCTGTTCCTCGCCGGCTTCATGATCGTAGCCTCGCAGGTGCAGCATGCCATGGACTACCAGATGTGCGTAATGCGCGTCCAGCGACTTGCCCTGTTCGGCTGCCTCGCGGGCAACGACCGGCGCGCACAGCACCAGGTCGCCGCAGAGCTGCGGCTGCTGCGCGTAGGGGAAGGAGAGGACATTGGTCGCATCGTCCTTGCTGCGGTACTCGCGGTTCAGCCGCCGCCCCTCGTCGGCCGCGACGAAGCGCACCGTCACCCGCCCGTCCTGCTGCTCGTTGTCTGCCAGCGCGGCGCGCGCCCAGGCGCGGACACGCGGCTTTTTCGGCAGGTCCTGGCGTTCGCAGGCGTACTGCACGGCGATGTCGAGCAGCTCAGTCTTTTTCGGCATGGCGTCGGACCCTGGTCTTGGCTTCGAGCGCTTCCAGCGCCGCAGTGTGCGCTTCGTAGGCGGAGACGATGCGCGCCACCAGCGGATGGCGGACCACGTCTTCCTTGAGGAATTCGGTGAAGGCAATGCCGCGGACGTCCTGCAGGATCAGCCGCGCTTCCACCAGGCCGCTCTTCTGGCCGCGCTGCAGGTCGATCTGCGTGACGTCGCCGGTGACCACTGCCTTGGCGCCGATGCCGATACGCGTCAGGAACATCTTCATCTGTTCGGGAGTGGTGTTCTGCGCTTCGTCGAGGATGATGAAGGCGTGGTTCAGCGTTCGGCCACGCATGTACGCCAGCGGCGCGATCTCGATCGAGCCGCGCTCGAAGAGCTTGCCGACGCGCTCGAAGCCCATCAGGTCGTAGAGCGCATCATAGAGCGGTCGCAGATAGGGATCGACCTTCTGGCTCAGGTCGCCGGGCAGGAAGCCCAGGCGTTCGCCGGCCTCGACTGCCGGGCGGGTGAGGACGATACGCTGCACCAGTTCGCGTTCGAAGGCGTCCACGGCCGAGGCGACGGCAAGGTAGGTCTTGCCGGTGCCGGCCGGGCCGGTGCCGAAGGTGATGTCGTGCTCCTGGATATGCTTGAGGTATTCTATCTGGCGCGGCGTGCGGCCGTGCAGTTCGCTCTTGCGGGTCATCAGTGCCGGCGAAACGCCGGCGCCGGACGATGTCTTGCGCAGCGGCCGGTTGACGATCTCGATCAGGCCGAGCTGTATTTCGTCGACCGACAGCGCCTCCCCGGCTTGCGCGTAGAACTGCTGCAGCGCTTCCGAGGCGCGCGTCGTCTGCGCGACGTCGCCACGCAAGGTGAAGCGCTCGCCGCGGCGGGCGATCGACACGTCGAGCGCCGTCTCGATCTGGCGCAGGTTTTCGTCGAGCGCACCGCAGAGGTTGGCGAGGTGCCTGTTGTTGACTGGCGACAGCAGCAATTCGATGGCACGGCTCTTGGCCGCTGGTGTCTTGACGTTCATGCCGCCTCGGTGCCGTGCACGACAAGCTCGCCGCGCAGCGAGTGCGGCAGGGCGGCGCTGATGCGCACATCGACGAAACGATCGAGCAATTGCGAGCTGTCGGCACGATCGCTGGCAAAATTGACCACCCGGTTATTGTCGGTGCGCCCGGCCAGTTCGCTATCGTCCTTCTTCGACAGGCCTTCGACCAGCACCCTTTGCACGGTCCCGACCATGGCCACCGAGACCGCCTGCGCCAATCCGTCGATGCGCTGCTGCAGCCGCTGCAGGCGTTCGAGCTTGACCGCTTGCGGCGTGTCGTCGGCCAGGTCGGCGGCCGGTGTTCCCGGACGCGCGCTGTAGATGAACGAGAACGAGGCGTCGAAGCCGAGGTCGTCGATCAGCTGCATCGTCTTCTCGAAATCCTCGGCCGTCTCGCCGGGAAAACCGACGATGAAGTCGGACGACAGCGACAGGCCGGGGCGCGCCGCGCGCAGCTTGCGCACCAGACTCTTGTATTCGAGCGCCGTGTAGCCGCGCTTCATCGCCGCCAGGACGCGGTCGGAACCCGACTGCACCGGCAGATGCAGGTGCGACACCAGCTTGGGCACCCTGGCGTAAACCTCGATCAGGCGCTGGCTTACCTCGCGCGGGTGCGAGGTGGTGTAGCGGATGCGTTCGATGCCCGGGATCTCGGCGATGTATTCGATCAGCAACGCCAGGTCGGCCGCTTCGTCACCGGGCTGCGCCTGGCCGTTGCCGGTCATCGCACCGCGGTAGGCGTTGACGTTCTGCCCGAGCAGGGTCACTTCCCTGACCCCCTGCGCGGCCAGCCCGGCCACTTCGGTCAGCACATCATCGAAGGGGCGCGAGACCTCTTCGCCGCGGGTGTAGGGAACGATGCAGAACGAGCAGAACTTGCTGCAGCCTTCCATGATCGAGACGAAGGCGGTGGCACCGGCGACGCTCGCCGGCGGCAGATTGTCGAACTTCTCGATCTCGGGGAAGGAGATGTCGACCTGCGACTTGCCCAGGCGACGCCGTTCGGCGATCAACTGCGGCAAGCGGTGCAGTGTCTGCGGTCCGAAAACGACGTCGACGTAGGGGGCGCGGGCGACGATCGCAGCGCCCTCCTGACTGGCCACACAACCGCCGACGCCGATTACCAGGTTGGGGTTGTCGCGCTTCAGGAGGCGCACGCGACCGAGGTCGTGAAAAACGCGTTCCTGCGCCTTCTCGCGCACCGAGCAGGTGTTGAAGAGGATGATGTCGGCGTCCTCCGGGGTGTCGGTCTTGACGATTTCTTCGGATGCGGCGAGTACGTCGGCCATCTTGTCCGAGTCGTACTCGTTCATCTGGCACCCGAAGGTGCGGATGAACAGTTTCTTGGCCATATTCTGCTTACGTAATTTATCGTGCCAGTCGCGTCCGCGACTCACGAATCGCCCTTCTCCACGCTGCGGGAGAAGGGCGGGGGAAGAGGGGAACGGTCATGGCTGTCATGATCGGGGGGCGACATGCGTGACCGCTAGCGTGGGCGAGGGGCCGAGGCCTCGCTCGACGTCAGCATCCAGACGCGATGAATTGCGCCCGCGGCATTGGGGAGGTAGACGACGTCCACCGCGTTCTGAATCTGCATCGGCATCACGATCAGGTTCTGCCGGCTGCGGAACTGTGCCGTCGGTGCGAGCCGCCACTGCTGGTCATCGATGATGACGTAGCCGTCGCCCCGCGGCGGCAGCAGCACGCCTCTCTTCGCTTTCGCGGGCAGCATGCGCGCCATCGTCGTCGGCTCATTGATCAGCTGCGGATCGGGCGCGGGCTCGAGTGCGGACTCGGCAATGCTGCTAAGAATCGTGTACAGGAGGGCGGCGGGGATATCCATCGGCGCATTATAGACACGCTGACTGGCCGCTGTCAGCTTTCGCCGTTGTCGACAGCAGCACAAGCGGCGTAGAATAGCGGCCTTCGCGGGCGTCGTATAATGGTAATACCCTAGCTTCCCAAGCTAGAGCCGAGGGTTCGATTCCCTTCGCCCGCTCCACCTCCCGCCTGTCAGGCTGATTGCCTGGGCATTGGCCTTGAGGTCGGCAAGCCGCCTGGCAAGGTTGCTGCCAAGTCGTGCACAGGCGCACGGGAATCCGTGCTCTCTATCGCCGCCCCGGCGGCAGCTACGTTGTTCGCATTGTCGCGTTGCCCTCCCTCGCGTCTCCGGTTCGCCGTCGGCAAGTCGGAATCCACGTTTCCACCGGCCCGTGGGACTTGAACGCTGGCAAACTGACAGCCGTGCGGATAGGGTTCGGGTAGCGGAAGCACTTCATGACACTGGATGCGCACAAGGCGACCAGAAGCGTTGCCGGCCAATAGCTACCGTACTGCGCACCCATTTTCGGAAAGAAACTCGGCTTATGTTGAAGTTCACCTGTTGCGACGAAATCCGGCAGTTTCGCTCGTCAGATCACGCGCAGAGCTTGCGTGGTATCACGCGAGGCTACGAGCGCGAATGCTTGCGCGTGGACGACGGCGGCCGTCTGGCCCAGACCCCTCACCCGCGGACGCTGGGCTCCAAACTCACCCACCCCTGGATTACCACCGACTACGCCGAAGCGCTGCTGGAATTCATCACCCCTCCGTCACAAGACCCGGCGTTCCCATTGGACTTCCTGCGCGACATCCACCGTTTCACGGTCCGGCAAATGCGGGAAGAAACCATGTGGGCGGGCTCGATGCCCTGCGTCGTGGGTGACGACAAGGATATCGCCATTGCCGACTACGGCAGTTCCAACTCGGCCATGATGAAGGTTGTCTATCGCGAAGGCCTCGGTCTTCGCTACGGGCGCCACATGCAAACGATTGCCGGGGCTCACTACAACTGGTCGCTGCCGGACGATTTCTGGGTGATCCTGAAAGGCTGCTGCTCTGGAACCGGCAGCATGCAGGACTTTGTCAGTGAGCGCTATTTTGGATTGATTCGCAATTTTCTGCGCTTTGGCTGGTTGATTCCCTACCTTTTTGGCGCGTCGCCGGCGATCTGCCAGTCATTCCTGCAAGGTCGCCGTGCAGACCTCCAGGAACTCGTTCCGGGCACCTTGTTCCGCCCCTACGCGACCAGTCTGCGCATGAGCGACCTCGGCTATCAGAACCGGGCGCAGGATCAGCTGCACGTCAGTTTCAATTCGCTGGCCGAGTACACCCAGGCACTGGAAACTGCGATTCGCACTCCCGATCCGTTCTACGAAGAACTGGGCGTGCGCGACGGCGACCACTGGAAGCAGCTCAACGCGAACCTGCTGCAAATCGAGAACGAATTCTATGCCGGCATCCGGCCCAAGCGCATTGGCAAAGCGGGCGAGCGCCCGGCGCTGGCCTTGAAGAAATACGGAGTCGAATACCTGGAGATACGCCTGTTTGACCTGAACCCGTTCGTGGACATCGGTATTGCCCCAGAGCAAAGCACCTTCGCCGACATACTGTTGCTGATGTGCCTCTTTCGTCGGAGTCCGCCAATCACGGCTCGCGAGCAGGGAGAGAACGATGAAAACCTGGCGCGTATCGTCAACCGGGGCCGGCAGCCTGGCCTGAACCTGCTGGTGCACAACCGCGAACACCCGTTCCGACCCATTGCACACACCCTGTTCGACGAGATGCAGCCCTTTGCCGAGATGCTGGATGTGGCCTACGCTGGCAATGACTACACCAGCAGCCTGGCCAGCTTGCGCGCGCGAATCGATCACCCCGAGAGCACGCCGTCGGCTCAGGTGCTGGCGGCTGCGCGGGAGCACAACGGCTACTTCAAATACGCCATGGAGCAGTCCCGGCGACACCACGCGAACTTGCTGGCCCAGGCACTGGACGCGGCCACCCTGGCAAGGTTCGAGGAAAGCGTCAAAGCGTCCCTGGCCGAGCAACAGCGTTTGGAATCGCTGCCGCAGGGGCGTTTCGAGGACTACGTGGCGAGGTACTACGCCTGAGGCTTGCGCCATTGGGAAGCTGCCATTGCTCATGCATCTTCTCGCCTGGGGGGGCGCGAGGATGCTGCCACCGAATGCGCTTGCGGCCCGGCGCGGGCCGGGCACCCGCGTGACGCTCGCGGTGCACCGGTTGCTCCCAGGCCGGAAGCGAATATTGCAGGCGGCGTCGGCCAGGCAGCCCGGGAGGTCAGTGTCGCAATGCTTCGGGCGCGGGGCTCTCCGTCATTTGGCGATTGACGTATCATATCCGCGCTGTTCTACTTTGCGGCAGCGAGGCTTGGCAGCGCGGTTTCGCTTTCATCACCCCGTACCCTCCAGGAGATAGACATGGCAACAAGAAAACTGGTGTTCAGCCTGCTGGCTCTGTCGCTCGTGGCGTCCGGCCTGAATGCGCAGACGGCAGCCACGGCGGTGACGGTGCCGGCGGGCGCCGCCCAGCAGGCGAACAATCCGGTCGATCCGGCGTCGATTCAGGCTCTCAAGGACATGGGCGCCCATCTGCAGACGCTCAAGCGATTCGAGGTGTTTACCGAACTGACAGGCGAACGCGTCCTCGAGGATGGCCAGAAGCTGCAGCACACGGCGACGGCGGAACTCGACGTCGAGCGCCCAAACAGGTTGCGCGCCCTCATGTCCAGTGCCCGCTCGGAGCGCGAACTGTTCTACGACGGCAAGGTGGTGACTCTCTATGTGCCGGCGCAAAAATACTACTCGACTGTCGAGTTTTCAGAGAACCTCGGCGGCTTGATCGACAAACTGGAACAAAGATATGGCGTCGAGATCCCCCTGTCCGACCTGTTCCTCTGGGGTACCGCGGCTGCTCCGCTCGACAGGATCGAGTCGGCAATGAATGCCGGGCAGGACTTCATCGACGATGACCTCTGCGACCATTACGCCTTCCGCGAGGGCGATATCGACTGGCAGATCTGGATCACCACCGGCAGCAAGCCGCTGCCGCGCAAACTCGTGATCACCAGTCGCGCCGACAAGGCGCGTCCGCAATCGGTTTCCCTGATCGACTGGAACCTCAAGCCGACCTTCAAGGACTCGGTTTTCAGATTCAAGCCGCCCAAGGGTGCGACCGCAGTCGAACTGCACGCACTGGACAACAGATAAGGGAGTGCAGAGATGAGAAAATCATTCAGAAGACTTTTCCTGGCGCCACTGACAGTTCTCGTCCTGGCCAGCTTCGCCCTGGCCCCGATCGCCGAGGCCCGCGGCGGCGGGCGTGGCGGCGGTGGTCACGCCGGTGCCGGTGGCGGTGGCCACCGGCAGGTCAACAACAGCCATCGCGACGTTCGCGCCAACAATGTGCGCAATACCAGCGTCAACCGGGTCAACAACCGAAACACCAACGTTAACGTCAACCGGAATGTCAACGTTAACGCCAACCGTGGAGGGTGCTGCGGTGGCGGCTGGGATAACGACTACCATCCGGTCGCGACGGCAGCCGCAGTGACCGCAACGGTTGCCGTGACCGCTGCCGTCGTCGGCTCGATCGTGCGCACCGTGCCTGCAGGCTGCGTCCCGGTCAACTACGCGGGCATGGTCTATCAGCAGTGCGGCACGACCTGGTATCAGCCGCAGGGCTCGCAGTACGTGGTCATTGATCCGCCGTATTGATTACGGGGGGGAGCGGGCCCGAGAGGTCTGCGCTTCGTATCGTCCGGCCGTGGAGGCGGGCAGGGCGGGACGGAGAACTGCGCGGGAAGCACGCCAGCGGGTACGCTGTCGTTGCGCGCGGGGTCATTGGATGGGTAAGGACGCACTGTCGGGATGGCGGGGGAAGAGCGCAAGCTGGACTGTCGCCTGGCGAGACGGGGCAGCTTGTATGCTTGCTGCAATGGCAGGCGCCAGTCTCGCCCTGGCGATAGTGGCGCCGCGCTTTCTCCGCTCCCGTCGGCAAACTGTGTTCTTGCCTCGCCATTCAGGAGAACTGTGCTGATGAAACACGAGCGTTTCCCGATAGCACTGATCGTCGCTGCGCTGCTGCTGGTTCCTGGCTATGGTGCCGCGCAGACGGCCAGCCCAGCAGGAGGCGGTGTCACCGCAAGCAACGCCAGGACCGCAGCCGCCGTTGCCGCTGCGGTGGCCAAGGCGGATGCGGCTGATGCCGCCACAGCGCCGGCAACTCCCGCGACCGCGGCGACGGGTGCTGCTGCCGCGGCGCCGGTGGCCCCTGTGCAGCCGCCAGCGCCGGCCGTCGACCCCGAGGCTGCTGCCGCGCTCAAGCGCAGCAGTGAGTTCCTGCAGTCACTGAAGACCTTCAACGTGCGCGTCGAGTCGAGCACCGACGAGGTGCTCGATAACGGCCAGAAGGTCCAGTTTGGCTCGGTTGCCGATATCTCCGTGATCAAGCCGGACCACCTGCGGGTGGACGTCGTTGACGACGAAAAGCAGCGCCAGTTCTATTACGACGGCCGGACGCTGACGCTGTACGCGAAAAAGCCGAACTACTATGCGTCGGTGAAGGCTCCCGATACGATCAGCAAGATGCTGGAATTCGCCGAGAGCAAATATGGACTGGAGTTGCCGCTGCTTGACCTGCTGGCACCGGAGGCCCTTGCGAAGAACGTCAAATCGGGAATCTCTCTGGGCACGGGCCGGGTCCGCGGCCTTCTCTGTGACCACTATGCCTTCCGCCAGGACGACGTCGATTGGCAGATCTGGATCCAGAAAGGCAAGACGCCGTTGCCGAGGAAGATCGTCATCACGACCAAGAACGAAGCCGCAGCACCGCAGCACGCGTCGGTGCTGAGCTGGAACCTGTCGCCCAGGCTGAGCAACAGTGCCTTCCGTTTCGTTCCGCCAAAGAGTGCCGGCAAGATCGTCTTTCGCGAGTTGGAGGACCAGACCGGCAATGAGAAATGAGGTGTAATGATGAACCAGACCCCATCCAGGAAACGCTTTTCCGGTCGCTGCTTGAATGCCGTACTGATGTCACTGCTGGCCATCGGAGCGCATGCGTTCCTCGCCGCCGCGGAAGCCTATGCCTACGGTGGTACCCGCACCAGTGTCACCCGCAATACGAGTGTGAACCACAACACCAACGTCAACCGCAACACCAATGTGAACGTCAATCGCAACGTCAACGTCAACCGTAACGTGAATGTCAGTGCAAATCCTCGTCCCCACCACCCGGTGGCGACCGGGGTGGCTGTCGGCGCTACGGTTGCGGTGACGGCCGCAGTCGTTGGGTCGATGGTCACTACCTTGCCACCAAGCTGTGTGCCCCACGTCTATGCCGGCGTGACCTACCAGCAATGCGCTGGCACCTACTTCCAGCCGCAGTATTCGGGCACCTCGGTTACCTACGTGGTGGTCAACCCGCCGCGGTAAGGGCGGCTGCGCTTGGCTGGGACCTTCTGCGGGTCAGGCTGCGTCAGCGCCGCTGCAGCCTTTTTGGGGCGATCCGATGTGGCAAACGGCAAGGAAACATCCCTGGCCGAGGCCTCTGGACCAGTGCGCGAGGTAACATTTGGTCTTGACGACGGGCAGAATCGCCCGTCACTGATCCACCCACAGGAGATGTCCAGTGAAGATTCATTCTGTCGCCATGATGCTGGTTGTCGTCACCTTTCTGGCGGGCGCACCCACGCACGCGCAGGATGGCGGCTCGGTGACCAACGCAACCATCACCTCGAACGTCGAGAACGGTGCGCCGGTCGATTTTCGGCAACAGTTCACGAGCCCGACGCCGAGGGTCTTCTATTACGGCGAACTGCTTGGCCTCAAGGGTCAGACCGCAAGATTCCGCTGGAGCCTCGAGGGCAAGCCGATGCAGGAAGTGGCTGTCGAAGTCACTCTCCCGCGGCAGGCGGCCTGGTCGATGATGAAGATGCAGCCGGAATGGACGGGCGACTGGACGGTGGAGGTGCTCGACGGCAAGGGGCAGGTCATCGATCGGCGGAATTTCGCCTATAGCCCGCCCTTGTAACAAATGGCTTCGGGATCACCCGGGAAATCCGGCATGGGTGGGCGTCAAGGAAAATGGCGATGCGTGCGCAGCAAGCCGGTTGCGCCCGGCCACATCTGCCGAAGGCACGACAGCGCAAGCTGGCACAACTGCCTCAAGGGGGCGTTTGCCGGCGAGCTGGTAATCGATGAAATCCGCGATTGTCCTGGCAACCATCATCGTTTCGCCGTGTTCGATCTGATGAGGTCTATCGGTAGCGACTTCTCTGGATTTCCGGTTTCGTGAGCCCTGCGAAAGAAACCACTACGTGAACACAGACAGAATGGCAATCTCCTCCGGCCCGGAGGCCAGACTCGGTACCTGGTCGACCCTGTCGATCGGTCTTGGCGGGATGGTTGGCGGCGGGATTTTTGCGGTCACCGGTCTCACCGTACAGATCACCAGAGGCGGCGCACCGATCGCCTTCCTGATTGCCGGGATCGTCGCGCTGCTGACCAGCTACTCCTATCTCAAGCTTACGCTCAGCTTTCCCGGCGAAGGCGGCACGGTCGATTTTCTCAATCGCGCCTTCGGTACCGGCATCATCACCGGGGCGGCGAACATCATGCTGCTGTTCAGCTACGTGGTCCTCGTTTCCGTCTATGCCTATGCTTTCGGAAGCTACGGCTCGGGATTCTTCGCCGTCGCGGAGCAGGGTTTCTGGACCCATGTTCTGGCGAGTGGGGTAGTCGTCGCACTGGTCTTCGTCAATCTCTTCGGCGGCAGTCTCGTCGTCCGCGCGGAAAACCTCTTCAATGCGCTCAAACTGGTCCTGCTGGCGGGCTTCATCGTCATCGGCCTGATCACCCCAATGGAATGGCATCGGCTGTCGCCGGAAAGCTACGTGAGTCCGATGGGGATGATCGCCGGCGCGATGCTGATCTTCCTGAACTACGAAGGCTTCGAACTGATCGCCAATGCCTCCAAGGACGTTGCCAGGCCGGAGCGCTCGCTGCCCATCGCGTACGTCGGCGGCGTGCTGCTGGTGATCGTGATCTACATGCTGATCGCCATGGTCGTGGTCGGCCATCTGAGTTTCGCGGAAGTGGCGGCGAACAGCGACAATGCCCTGTCGGTGACGGCACAGCAGTTCATGGGCAGGACCGGGTTCCTTGCCATTGCCGTTGCTGCCCTGCTGGCAACCAGTTCGGCGATCAATGCCACCTTCTACAGCACCGGACGACTCGCCTTCATCATTGCCCAGAGCGACGAACTGCCGGAACGATTCGCACGCAGCTTTCGCGGTCAGCACCCGGCCGGCACCGTGGTTACGGCGGTGCTGGCTCTCGTCGTTGCCAACTTCGTCCCGCTCGATGCCATCGCCACCATGGGTAGTGCCGGCTTTCTGCTGATTTTCATGGCGGTCAACCTCGCCAACGTGCGCATGGCTCGGCAAACCGGCAGTCGTGCCTGGTTGTCGGTGATCGCCGCGTTGGCCACCGGCTTTGCGCTGGCCATCCTGTGCATCGAGGTCGATGAAAATCCGGCAACCCGAAACCACCTCTGGATACTCGTCGGCATGATCGTCACCTCGCTGGCGATCGAGACTGCGCGGCGTGCAAGCAGAGGCGCTCACATGCACCTGCTCGGTCCAGAGGCCGGATGTGCTGCCGAAAGCAGCGCCAATGCGCGGGCAGAAAGATGAGGTTCCGGTGATCGTCGCCGACGGCAGCGGTATCGAACGGCTCTTTCGTGGCAAGATCTGCCCGGGCTTGCCGCGCGGGCCTTCGTCGCGCGGGCCTTCATCTGGGCGTTCAAACCGACCGGGATCGTCGATGACGGCTACGTCATCAACCTGCAGCTGCGTCCCGGAATGGTCGCCGGTGAAGTGCGTTTCGACGCCACGCCGGGCGTGGCAAGCCGCGCTCCCGACCCCGCGTTGGCCGCGGCAGACGACTCGGGCGTCTCGGTCGCTGCTCACCTTTGCGGGGCAGCGATGTGCTGACTCAGCTTGCGCGGCCGGCGTCGCCGTTGCGCGCCGCCAGGAAAGCCTGCGCCTCTTCCCGGCGTTCGAAGACGTGCGGTGCGATGCTGCGTGCGGAGAACGCTTCGCCGAGCTTGGCGCGCAGGAAGGCACTGGTCGCATAGCGGGTGATCTGGCTGAAGTAGTTGGCCAGGAAGTAGCGGTCCATTTCCGCGTAGGCGTCGTACATGTCCTGGTTGATGCGAAAGCGGTCGTAGTTGATGATTACGCCGACGCGCTTGCCGGCCGTCTTGCAGCGCAGCTCGCAGATGTCCCAGATCGCTTTCACGTCCTCTTCTACCCGCACATGCATGCCCTCGAAATTTAGGAAGAGGATGTTGCGCTCCGGATCGTAAATGACCCGTTCCGGCAGCGACAGGTTGAGGAGTTCTGCCTCCAGGCCCATCGGGTTGGCATTGAAGATGCGCGCGTCCATGACGCCGTATTCGCCGACGATTGGCGGGAAGTCCATGTTTGGCAGAATGTCCCGCTCGACGTCGATACCGGGTGCCACCTCGATCAGTGCCAGGCCGCCGCGGACGCGGCGGAAGACGCAGCGCTCGGTGATGTAATAGACCGGTTTGTCGCGATCATAGGCGTACTGGCCATTGAAGGTGATTTGCTCGACCTGTTTGAGGAACTTGCGCTGCCGGCCCTCCTCGACGATGCGCAGCTTGCCGTCATCCACTTCGACCTTGAGACCATTGCCGGTGAAAGAGCCGACGAAGACCACCAGGCGCGCGTTCTGGCTGATGTTGATGAAGCCGCCGGCGCCGGTCAGCCGGCCGCCGAAGCGACTGACGTTGACGTTGCCGGCGGCATCGCACTCGGCCATGCCCAGACAGGCCATGTCGAGGCCGCCCCCGTCATAGAAATCGAACTGCTGATTCTCGTCGATCACCGCATCCATGTTGACGCCGGTGCCGAAATTGGCGCCTGTCGAAGGTATGCCGCCGATCAGTCCCGATTCGACGGTCATCGTCAGCAGGTGCGAGATGCGCTCCTCGTTGGCGACCGATGCCACCCCTTCCGGCATTCCGACGCCCAGATTGATGATCCCGTTGGGCGGCAATTCGAAGGCCGCACGACGGGCGATGATCTTGCGCTCGGTCAGCGGTGTCGACACCAGGCTGGCGTTGGGCACCCGGAACTCGCCCGCATAGGCGGCGCTATACGGGGTCGCCAGGGTCTGCATGTGCTGCGCCGGTTCGGCGATCACCACGCAATCGACCAGGATCCCGGGAATCTTTATCTGTCGCGGCGGCAGCCCGTTACGTTCGGCGATCCGTTCGACCTGGGCGATGACGATACCGTTGCTGTTCTTGGCCGCCATGGCCATCGCCAGGTTGTTGAGCGTCAGCGCTTCGCGCTCCATCGTGATGTTGCCGAACGTGTCCGCGGTGGTGCCGCGCACGAAGGCGACGTTGACCTCGCCGACCTTGTAGAACAGCCACTCCTCGCCGCCGACGTCGACCAGGCTGACGATGTCCCTGGTGGTGGCGGCGTTGATCCGGCCGCCGCTGTAGCGGGGATCGACGAAGGTATGCAGTCCGACTTTCGAGAAAGAGCCCGGCTTGCCGGCGGCCAGATCGCGGAACAGCTGGCAGATGATTCCCTGCGGCAGGTTGTACGCCTGGATGCGGTTGTCGAGTGCCAGTCGCGCCACCGTCGGCATCCGCCCCCAGTGGCCGGCGACCACCCGGCGCAGCAAGCCTTCATGGCCGAGGTGATTGAGCCCCAGGGTCTTGCCGTCGCCCTGGCCTGCGGCGGCGAACAAGGTCAGATTCCTTGGATTGCCGGTGGCCCGGAAGCGGCGCTCCAGAGCCGACAGCAGGGCTTCGGCGAAGCCGGTCTGGACGAAGCCGGTGCTGGCCAGAGTGTCGCCGTCGCGGATCAGGGCGATGGCTTCGTCGGCGGTAACGATCTTGCTGCGCATGGTGGGTTTCTCCCGCTTTTCTTCCTGAGCGCCGGGCGTTCCTGGCGGCGCCTGGTGAGCCTCGTCGGCGGCTCAGCGTCGCCGCTCGAAGAAGATGTCGAACTTCTGCTTGGCCACCGCCTGATAGTAGATTCCGCTGAGACGGTCGCTGGCCGGATCATAGCTGAGGTCGTAGGTCGAGCCGTCGTAGCCGCCGGCGCGCAGTTCGAAGAAGGCGTGCAGCTTCCCTCCCTCGCGCGATACCTCTGCCCTGGCGAAGGGAAGCTGACTCGGATTGAAATACATGGCTTCGAGCCGGCCACCCGCGCTGACGTTCTTGATCACGATCGTGTAGCCGCCGTCGGGCCTGACCCATGTGCCTTTCAGCACGTCGCTATCTGCGCTTGCCTCGGCGGTGGGAGCGGATGATCGCTGGGCTGTGGTTCCCGGTGCGGCCGCCGCTGCGGTCGCTGTCAATGCCAGTACAAGCAGCACACCGGGCGTCAGCGACGTCGCGGATATTCTCATTGCATTACCTCTCTCTGATCTCTCGTCATGCGTGTTGGCTGCCGAACAGCCGCTGTCGTCGACCCGTTGGCAGTTACGCGCGCCTGCTTGCATTGTGGCCTGCTGGCGCGCTTCCTGGCGAATTCTGCTGTGACAAGCCGCACTCCCTTTCCGCAGGTAGCGTTGCAACCGGGCCATTGGGCATGCTCCGCCCGTTGGCCAGGCAGGTTGCTGGCCCTGTGCAAGGGGCCAACGGGAAGCAGGCAAGGCGCTGGCCAAGGGGCGGCAGTCTCTCGGCTGACATGCGCCAGGTCGATCTGGCGCGACTCTTGCCGTCGCGGTCGAAGTGCGTATTATACGTGCAGCCGGCGCGCCCGCCGGGCGAGCGAGGAAGGTCGCTTGACCCTGATGGTTTCTTCGCGGGCCAACCCTTGCTTGACCGCGCGACCATCAGTATCGCGGCCTCAGACCCTGTCGCTGCCCACCGGGATCGGCTGCCTGCCCACCATTTTCTCGTTCAGGAGTATGTCATGATCAAACGTTTCTGGCGGTTTGCGGCGGTTCCGGCGGTGCTGTTTGCCGGTGTCAGCTTTGCCAATTTTCCGGTCGTCGATATGATCGCCGGCAAAGTCGTCCAGAAGTACGAGCAGTCGACCTGCGAGCAGTTGCAGGCGAAGAAAGGCCAGCCGAAGTCGGCACGCGAGCAGCAGGCGGTCCAGATGCTGCGCAGCAATCCTGCCATGCGCACCGAGTTCATCAACCGGGTGGCGGCGCCGATCGCCAACAAGATGTTCGAATGCGGTTTGATCCCGTGATTGGCGGCTGCCTCGACCGCCCGTCGCCGTGGACGAGGAGCAGGCCGATGAGGCAGACGAAAATTCGGCGCACGCCGGGAACGGCGGCACTGAACAGGTAAGTGCGCAGGGTGGAAGGACTCGCTCCTCCGGGCGGTCTGGGCGCGCGGCCCGTGGCAAGCGGCGTCCGCGGGACCATGCGCATGGCTTAACGCCGGCCGCCGAAACGGCCGCCGAAGCCGCCACCAAAGCGGCCGCCAAAACCACCGCCGCCGAAGCGGTTGCCGCCGCCCCAGCCGCCGCCGAAGCGATCGCCGCCAGCGAAGCCGCCGGCACTGGCATGGCTTTCCGCGTTGCTGCGCGCCTGCTGGTTGCGATCGGCCCAGGAGGTGTCGCCTCCGGCGGCCTGCCAGCCGCCGGCGCCGTGCTGCTGCCAGCCGCTGTCGCTATTGCGGTAGACGCTGCCGTCGGCGCCGGCGTAGTGGTCGTTGCCGAACAGGCCGCTCGACGTGTAGCTCTTCGTCTGCCCGGTCCTGGCGTCGTAGGCGGTGGTCGTGTGCTGTGCGTCAACGCCTTCCGGGCCTGCCGTCGCGCTGGCGGTCTTCGAGATCGAGCTGCCGCCGGGGCCGGCGGCCGAGGCACTTGACGCGTACGAGCGCTGGCCGGTTTCGGTGTTGTACGCGCCGCCGCGCGCGACATTGCCACTCGTGCCGCCGGCAGTGTTGAAGGTTCGATCGTAGCCGCGCTGTGCCTGGCCGGTGTAGGGATTGTAGCTGCGGCCGGCAGCGTACGAGCCGCTGGTCCCGGTGCGCGTGTTGGTATAGCTGCCGCTGGCGGCAGTGCCGTACTTGCCATCCGCATTGGCGTACCAGCTGCGCGACCCGGAATAGACGGTGTTGCCCCAATGGCCGTAGACATCGGCACTGGTCGAGCCACAGCAGGGATAGCCCCAGTAGCCGGGGTGGTACCAGGCGCCGCCCCAGTAGGGCGCTGCCCAGGCGGCAGTGGCCAGACCGAGGCCGAAACCATAGGCAAAGCCGACGTAGGGGTTGTATATCGGTGCTGCGGCGAGGCCCCAGGTGTAGGGCGCCGCATACCAGACGGAGCCGATCCACGGCGTGTAATAGTAGCCGGTGCCATAGACCACGACGCCATCGCTGCTGACCACGTTGCCCAGGTAGCCCGGCGTATAGCCGACGTAGACCACCTCCTTGCTGGCACCATAGACATGCACGTAGGTCACGTAGTGCAGCGGCGAGCTGGTCGGGATGTCATAGATCACCGGCGGCACGCTGGTGGCGACGAACCACGGGCCGGTGAGGCGGACGGCGGTAAACCAGACCCCCGCCTGGACAGCGAAATAGCTGTCCGGCGACACCTCGATGATTGGCACTTCGGCGTTGCTGACGTACTTCAGTGACGTTCCGTCGATTGGCCGGAATTGCGGCGCGCCGTCGAATACGGGCGTGAATTTTGGCCCATTGCTCAGTGGCACGGTGGCCGTGTGCGGTATCGAATTGGCGATCAGCGTTTCCTTCGCCTGCGGGGTGCCGGCCACCGAAGCGAGCACGACAGCGGCCGGGGCGTTTGCCGGAATGCGGGCGAAATCGGCCGGCAGGGCGTTCGCGGCAGTGTAGGTCCACGGGCCGGTCAAGGCCGGCGCGCGGTACCAGCGTCCCGAGAGCAGCGTGTAGTAGTCATTGTTGGCGGTGTTCACCAGCACGTCGGCGGTCGTGTTTTCCGCCCACAGCAGATTGGTGCCGGTGATCGGCACGAAGTTGGGCTGACCCTTGAAGACGATCAGCTCGGCAGGCACCTGGCTGACGTGAAGCGTCGGTATGCCGCCTTGCAGCGTCGGTTTCGGCTTCGCCTGCGGACCGCCGTCAAGCAGGTCGACCAGGCCTTTCTTCGCCAGTTTCCGGGCCAGCGCGTCCAGTCCGGACGGCGCGTCGCCGGCCAGGGTCCACGGCCCTTCGAGCGTGTCTGCCGACAGCCAGCCGTCGAAGACATGCAGGTACCAGCGGCTGGCGCCCCGGCTGCGGACGATCAGCGCCTGCGTGTTGATCACGCGTTCGAAGCGCGTATCGGCGACCGGTCTGATCGCCGGTGCGCCATCGATGGGTACCAGGATCGCGGGCGAATAGCTGATGATCACCCGTGGTGGCTCGTTATTGACCTGCGCCGGCCGCGGTTTCACGGTCCCGGAGGCGGCCAGTTCACCTTCGAGCAGCGGCAGTGACATGCTGGCCATGACGGTCGGCAGCTGCGTGCGCAGTTGGCGCAGGATGTCGAGTCCGTGATCCGGGAGCGTCGGGAAGCTGGCCCGGCTCAGGCTGAGTTCTTCCAGCGCGACCCGTTGCGTGAGGCGATCGACGCCGGTGCGCGCGCTTCCCCAGATGACGCCGAACGTTTCTTCGGCGGCTGCTGTCTTCTTCACCGCGACAGCCGCACGGAAGCTGAGCGTATTGCCGTGCCAGCTATTGACCTGCGGCAGATAGACCAGCGCCGTGGCACCGGCAAGCGCGGCCTGGCGCGGCCAGCCGTCGCTGGCTGTCGCTGGCGGCGCCGGTGGCTGCGCGGCATCCCCCTGCGCTGGCGGAACGGGCAGGTTGGCCCACGAGTCGACCGCTCGTACAGTGCCGTCGAAAGCGGTCTCGGCGTTCAGGGGCAGGCCGTTGCTCATCCCCGCATCACCGGGAAACGGCGCGGACTGCTGGTTGGCGCAGCCTGTCGGGCCGGCCATGACGATGGCCATCAGGCATGCGAGGAGACTGGGTTTCGGGACGTTCATGGGCATGGTCTTCCTATGCGGGGCAGTAACCAGGGGGGCGCGGCCGTGCCGGCGTAGTATGGATCGGCATGCCGGCAGGGTCAATGCAGTGTCTGCGCAGGGCGTTTGCAGGGCTTGCCGGCAAAGTCGCCTGCGTTGGCCACGGCCCGGTTGCCACCCGCCTCAGAGCAACGGGCTGAGTACCTGTACGACATTTTCAAGGCGGCGGCGCCAGTCCGGCCGACCGCGCCAGCGATCCAGTTGCAGTGCCTCTGATCGGCTTTCGTAATGCCGTTGCATCTCACGCGCTGCAGCGGAGAACTCGCGGTCGTAGGTGAGCATCGAGACTTCGAAGTTCAGCTCGAAGCTGCGCAGGTCGAGGTTGACCGTTCCGAAGATGGTGATCTCTTCATCGACGACCATGCTCTTGGTGTGCAGCAGACCGTCGCTGAAACGGAGGATGGTGATGCCTACCGCCAGCAGGTCGTCGACGTAGGCGTTGCTGGCGTAGCGGACCAGCGTCGAGTCGATCTTCGCCGGCACGATGAGGATCACGCGTACCCCGCGTATGGCGGCCGAACGCAGCGCGGTCAGCAGGGTCTCGCTGGGAATGAAATAGGGCGTCGTCAGGACGATTTCCCGCCTGGCGGCGTAGAGCGCGGCGACGAGCAGTTGCTCGATCTGCTGCGTGGACGCCTGTGGTCCGGAGGGAAATACCTGCACGTGGCTGTCGCCGGCAGCGGCCAGGTCGGGCGGCGGCGGTGGCGCGAAGGCTGTTCCGGTCTGCAGCGCGGTGAGCGAGAGCGAAACGGCCTCCAGTATCCACGCCGCAGGTCCTTCGATGCGCACCATCGCGTCAACCCACTCGCCAACCCCGGCATCCTGTTTGAAGAAGCGGGGGTCGGCGATGTTCATGCTGCCGGTGTAGGCGATGCGGCGGTCAACGACCGCGATCTTGCGGTGGTCACGGAGATCAAGGCGAATGAACAATGCGCGCAGCGGATTGACCGGCAGGATTTCGACGATGTTCACGCCGGCCTCGCGCAGACGGCCAAGGGCCTCGCTCTTGAAAAAGGGGCGGCTGCCGAGAGAGTCCATCAGCGTCGAGCAGGGGACGCCGCGTCGGGCCGCGCGGACCAGCGCGGCGACGAGCTCGTCGACAAAACCGCCGGCGCTCCAGATGTAGAACTCCAGATGGACCGAGCTGCGCGCGGCATCGATGTCGGCAATCAGCGCGCGCATGATCGAGTCGCTGTCGGTCAGCAGTTGCAGGCGATGGCCACCCATCAGTGGCAGCCCGGCCGAGCCGGTGGCAAGCCTGCTGACGCTTTCCGCACCGGTGCTCAGCGTGCTCGGGTCGACCAGTGTCGACGCCGGGATGCTTTGCGCCCAGCGCAGGACTTGCGGCTGCATGGCAATTGCCCGATCCATCCAGGTCTTGCCGAGGCGGCGTTCGCCGATCAGCAGATACATCAGAACGCCGACGGCGGGCAGGGTAATTACCAGCAGCAGCCACGCCAGTGCCGTCCCGTGCGAAGTCCGACGAGAAAAGATGCGCAGTGAAACCGCAACCACCGCGAGCAAGTGCAGGACAGTGAGTAGATCGACAACCATACGCTGGAGTATGCGACGGTCGCCGCCGCGCGGTCAACAAGGCTTCCTCGACCGTCGTCGCTTACCCTGCGCGGTTTTGGCTGAAAACATCAGGTGATAAATCATCTGTGCTAACCTGCCGGCGTTTTCGGGTCGCTCTCCGTTGTTCGCCGCGGTCAGGCAGATGCTTCGCAGGTTGGCAGGCACGCGTGGCGATGCTGCAACCGGAGGGCAGTTCCTTTCACTGTGGCAAGGGGTCGGGGCAAAGTGGACTTGAAGCGCATTGGAACGTCGCTCTGCGTTCTGCTGGCGGCAATGAGCATTGGTTCGACGGCGGTGGCGCAGGGGGCAGCGCCGTGGGGCGAGGTCCATCCCGACGCCGAAATCGTCACCGCGCCGGTCGAGGTGGATGGGCGCGTCCTCTTTAACGTGCGCGGCGTGACCAGCTTCCCGGCCGAGGCGCGTGCCGCGGCAATCGCCGCCCGCATCGAGCGCTATGCCAGCGACCCGACGGCAGACGCCGGCGTCGTGCAGGTGATCGACTCGACCACGCACACGGCCATAAACATTGGCGACAAGGTTCTGATGACGCTGTTCGATGCCGACGCGCGCGTGGAACAGACCGAACGCGAAGACCTGGCCATCGCCAACAGCGAGCGGATCAGCGAGGCAATTTCAGACTACCGTCGCGAGCGCACGCCGGAGGTGCTGCGCAAGCACGCCGTCGAGGCGGTTGCCGCGATGCTCGCCCTGGCGCTGCTGGTGGCCCTGGCAATCTGGCTGACGCGTCGCCTGCATGTCTTGCTGGCCAAGCGCCTGCGCTCGCGCATCAACGACCTGGAAATCCAGTCCTTCGAGATCGTCCGCGCGGAGCGCATCTGGGCGGCGTTGCGTGCCGGGGTGTCGGCGCTGCGTTTCCTGGCTATCCTGGCGGCCAGCGTGACCTGCCTGGATTTCGTGCTCGGCGGCTTTCCCTGGACGCGGGGGTTTGCCCGCAAGCTGACCGACGTCCTCGTCCGTCCGCTGAAGATCATGGGCGAGGCCCTGGTGGCGTACTTCCCCGACCTCGTCTTTCTCGTCGTCCTGGCCCTGGTCGTTCGCTTTGTCCTGCGCCTGATCCGACTGTTCTTCGACGCCGTGGCCCGCGGCGAGGTGAGCATGGAGGATTTCGAGACCGAGTGGGCCTGGCCAACGTACAAGATCGTGCGCGTCGTGGTGGTGACCTTCGCGGTAATCGTCGCCTATCCGTATATTCCCGGGTCGGACTCGGATGCTTTCAAGGGCATTTCGCTGTTGGTCGGCGTGATCGTTTCCCTGGGATCGTCGTCGGCAATCGCCAACCTCGTCGCTGGCTTGATGATCACCTACCGGCGCGCCTTCAAGCTCGGCGACCGGGTGATGATCGGCGACATCACCGGCGATGTCACCGACATCCATGCGCAGGTCACACATCTGCGCACCCTGAAGAACGAGGAGGTGACCATTGCCAACTCGCAAATTCTCAACGGACACGTGGTGAATTACAGTTCGCTGGCCGACGAGAACGGGCTGATCGTGCACAGCAAGGTCGGCATCGGCTACGAGACGCCCTGGCGTCAGGTCGAAGCGATGTTGCTGATCGCTGTCGCACGTACACCGGGCCTGCTCGCCGTGCCGCGGCCCTTCGTGTTGTATGGCGAACTGGGGGATTTCTGCGTCAGCTATGAAATCAACGCCTATTGCAATGACGCACACGCAATGCAGCGCCTGCATGCACAACTGCAGCGCAGCATCCTCGACGTATTCAACGAGTACGGCGTCCAGATCATGACGCCAAACTATGAGGCCGATCCGCTGCAGCCGAAAGTGGTAGACAAAGAGCGGTGGTACGCCGCTCCCGCGGTCTGCGAGCCGACCGGCGATGCGATCGCGAAGTGAGGCATCTGGTCCGCCCTTCTGCCAGGTCGTCGGAAGGGACGCTCGCTGGTGTGTTGGAGTCCAGTGCTCTGTTAGACTTCCTGGTGTCGCCCGCTTGTACTTTTCCGTCGCAGAGGCCACGAAATGAGGGAGATTTGCCAATGAAGATCATTCGCCACCAGTGTGCGCGCGTCGTGCTCTGCGGCTTGCTGGCCTGCATGCTGGCGACTGGCGGCGCCGTCGCGCAGGACGATACGGTCGTTCCGGATCCGGCGCTGTCGCCGGACGCAATCGCGCCCGATCCGGCGCTCGCTCCGGAACAGATCAACCCACCGCCGGTCAAGTCGCTCGGTGCCGTGCGGCCCGACGCTGCACTGGCGCCGGAGCAGGATCAGGGCGGCGCGATTCCTTCCCTGGATGCCGACCCGCCTGACGCCGCACTGTCGCCGGACGAGACTACCGAAGCTCCCGCGCTGTCACCCGATTGACACGAAAAAACAGCCGCAACCTGACGTACAATGCGGCGTGCGTTGCGCGGAGCGTTTTCGGGATTCTGGTGAAACCGGTGTTCCGGGACGAACGCGCCGCTTCACTTTCCGCCAGGCTGTCAGGTGACGGCCGTGGCTTTCGCCGATGCAGTCGTCGCTTAACCGGCAGCAGCCGCTGCGCAAGAACCCAATGGAGGCTTTCATGTTTCAGAGAATTTCGTCTTATGTTTCGGTCCTGGTGCTGGCTCTGGCACTCGGTGCTTGCGCGTCGCCAGGACAACAGGCCGGCGACATGGAGATCCGCGCCGGGGTCGTCGAACAGATCAACAACACCGAGTTGTCGAGCGATCACCATGCCGGGGTTGGCGCCGTCGTCGGCGGCCTGGCCGGTATCGGGGTGGGTAGCCTGATTGGTGCTGGCACCGGTCGCGATGTGGCGATGGTCCTGGGCGCGGTCGGCGGTGCCTTCGCCGGCCATGAGGTGCAGAAGAAATACGACAAGCCGATTCCGGCTCAGCAGGTCATCGTTCGCGTCGGCAGCGGTGTCCTGGTTTCGGTGACGCAACCGGTCAACCCGGCCATCAGCAAGGGGCAGCGCGTCTATATCGAAGGTAGTGGCACCAGCGCGCGCGTCATTCCGCGCTGATTGCAAACTGCCTGTTGGGTATCGGCGCAGCCGCAGGCCGGTACCCGCAGTCCGCATACCGGATAGATGATCATGCCATATTCTTTCTCGGCGGCTGGCGGTGCTTTGCTTGTCGCGCTGGTCGTTGGCGGTTGTGCGCCCGATGCCTTCCTGCCGGACGCCCCGTATGAGGGTTTTCTCAATCGGATTCAGAGCAAGTGCCTGTACCAGCGCATCGGACGCGTGGAAATTACCTCGGACTTCCTGCAGACGCCTTATTTTCTGGACCTGACGTCGCGCTTCTACAACGGCGAGATCCCGCAGGCAGCGTTCGTCGAGAACCTCCAGGGAGCGTACGACGCGCAGCCCGATTCGCCGGGCGTGCGCTGTCTGCTCGCCCAGCTTCCATCCTCGGGCGGGCCGATTCCGCCGGGGATGAGCGGAACGCGCTAGTCCGGGAAGTGCGTTTGCCGAGTACGACGGATTCACGCCTCCTCGGTGATTCGTCCGACGCTACGGCGAAGCACCATCCACGTGCGCCAGCCGCTGAAGAATCTGCCGGCTGACACGCCAGGTAATGTTCAATGAGCAAGCGATCCAGACCGAAAACCAGGGGGGGCGCCACGCCTCCCGGCGACCTGCCTGCGGCCCCGGTGAAGGCGAGGAAATGGAACACGTTGCTTGTCGTCGCCGGCCTCGTGCTGCTGCTGGGGATCGCAGCAGGCGTTTTCATCGCCGCGCGTCGCGGCGCCCCGCCGCCGACAGCCAGCGCCGCGGCTGCGCCGCTGGCAGCGTCGGAGCAGGCGCCGTTGCCCGAGCCGGTTTCCGCACCCGCAGCCGCGACCTACGTCGGGGCAAACAGTTGCCGGAGCTGTCACGAAAAGGAATTCAGCGCCTGGAGCGGCTCGCATCACCAGCTGGCCATGCAGCACGCCACGGCCGCCACCGTGCTCGGTGATTTTGCCGATGCCAGGTTCAGTTACCACGGCATCGAGTCGACCTTCTTCAGGGGCGCCGACGGCAAGTTCATGGTGCGTACGGACGGTCCCGACGGCAATCTCGTCGACTACCCGATCAGCTACACCTTCGGTGTTTATCCGCTGCAGCAGTACCTGATTGCTTTCCCCGGCGGGCGCTTTCAGGTGCTGCCGCTTGCCTGGGACGCCCGGCCGAAAGATGAGGGTGGGCAGCGCTGGTTCCACCTCTATCCGGATCAGAAGATCGACCACAAGGATCCGCTGCACTGGACGGGGATCTATCAGAACTGGGCGCTGCAGTGTGCCGAGTGCCATTCGACCAATCTCCGCAAGGGCTACGACCCGGCCAGCAACAGCTACAGGACGACCTTCAGCGAAATCAACGTCGCCTGCGAGTCGTGCCATGGGCCCGCTTCCGCGCACCTCGACTGGGCCGGCAAGAAGGACAAGGCGCCGTACGCCACGAAGGGCGACAAGGGCTTGCCGTCGCTGAAAAGTCGCTGGAACGAAGCCTGGAAATTCCCCGCCGACGGTGCCAGGTTTGCCGTGCGCGATCACCCCGCCGAGCCCGCCGGAATGAACAGTTGCGCCGCGTGTCATTCGCGTCGTTCGACGCTGAGCGAAGAGGGCAAGGCAGGCGCGGTGCTGGAAGACACCCACCGCCTGGCAATGCTCACGGCGCCGAACTACCACGCCGACGGCCAGCAGCGCGAAGAAGTCTATGTCTGGGGCTCCTTCCTGCAGAGCAGGATGTACCAGAATGGCGTGACCTGCATGGACTGCCATGAGCCGCACTCGCAGAAGCTGCGTGCCGAAGGCAACGCGCTGTGCACGCGCTGCCATCAGGCCAGCGAGTTCGATGTGGCCAGCCACCACAGACACCAGGCCGGCGGCAAGGGAGCGCAGTGTGTGACTTGCCACATGCCGCGGCAGAACTACATGGTCATCCACGCGCGCCCGGATCACAGCCTGCGCATCCCGCGTCCCGACCTGTCGTCCTCGCTGGGCAGCCCGAATGCCTGCACCCAGTGCCACTCCGACAAGCAGCCCGCCTGGGCCGCCACAACCATGGACAAGTGGTATGGCAAGGCCTGGCGCGATCGCCCGCATTACGGCACCATCCTGCACGCCGGCGAAACACAGGGGGTGCGCGCAGTGCCCAGCCTGCTCGAACTGGCCAGCAGCCCGGCCGCGCCGGCGATCGTCCGTGCGACAGCGGCGACGCTGACGCAGCCTTACGTCACGCCGGCCACGCTGCCGGCCACACGTGCGCTGCTGCAGGATGATGCCCCCTCGGTACGTATCGCTGCCCTCGGCATGCTGGAGCCGGTCGACCCCGTGAATCGCGTGCTGGCTGCCTCGCCCCTGCTTTCCGACCCCGTTCGCGGAGTGCGCATCGAGGCGGCAAGAATCCTGGCCGACATACCAGATGACCAGATCCCGTTGGCGCGGCGCAGCGCGCGCCAGGCGGCCCTCCAGGAGTACGTGGCGTCACTCGAACAGGAGGCCGACTGGCCTTCGTCGAGCGTCAACCTCGGCAACCTGCGCTTGCGCCAGGGGCGTACCGACGATGCCATCGCCGCCTTCAAGCGGGCGATTGCCCTCGACCCGCAGTTTGTCGGCGCGTACGTCAATCTGGCGGATGCCTGGCGACAGCAGGGGCGTGAGCCCGAGGCCGAAAAGGTCTTGCGGCAGGGGCTGGCCGTGCTGCCGCGCAACGCCGACCTGCACCACGCGCTGGGTCTGTTGCTGACCCGCAAGGGGGAGAGCGCCGCGGCTCTGACGGAATTCGCTGAAGCGGCCAGCCTGGCCCCGGGTAACGCGCGTTACGTCTATGTGCACGCAATTGCCGTGCACTCGGCCGGCCAGCGCGCCGAGGCCTTGGCACTGCTGCGCAGCGCCAGCAAGCGCCACCCGAACGACCTCGCGATCCTCAGTGCGTTGATCTCGATCAGTCGCGAAGTGGGCGATCGGCGTGCTGCCCTGAAATACGCCCGACAAGCGGCCGATATCCTGCCGGATGACCAGAGCGTCAAGCAGCTGGTGAGCGAGCTGCAAGGCCGCTAGGACTGTCTGACAAGTCAGTCTGTCCGCGGCGCCTTTGCGCAGGAGTTGGCAGTCGACGGACTGATGATAGGATGCGGCTTGCTGCCATGTCGGTAGGCTGGAGTCGGCGCCCCGCTGGCAGGGTAGTCTTACGGTTCGGTTCGGGTTTCCGACATGACCCCGAATGCTTCTCGGACGGGGCATACCTGGGTGCAGTCAGATCGTCCCTCGTTCCTCGTCGCGCCTCGGATGCGGGATAGGGACGGGATATGTAGCCACACCAAGCAGCAAGAAAGGAGGAAGAGATGGAAAAGAAGCCGAAGTGGAAGAGTCTCCTGGCGAATGGCCTGGTAACGGCCGCCCTGGTACTGGCCGCCAACGCACAGGCCGGCTTGGTGCCAGATCCACTGGGACCGGGTGCCGCCGCACAGGCGGCCATGACGACACCGGCAGCCGGCACAGCGGCAGCCAGCACAGCGGCAGCCAGCACGCCGGCAGCCAGCACACCGGCAGCCAGCACGCCGGCAGCCACCAGAAAACCCAATATCCTCGTGATCTGGGGTGACGACATTGGCGGCTTCAATATCAGTGCCAACAACCAGGGCATGATGGGTTACAGGACGCCCAATATCGACAGCATCGCTCAAGAAGGCGCCCTGTTCACCGACTGGTACGGCCAGCAGAGCTGCACGGCCGGCCGCGCCGCATTCATCACCGGCCAGTCGCCCATGCGCACCGGTCTGACCAAGGTTGGACTGCCGGGAGCACCGGAAGGCATGCAGAAAGAGGACCCGACCATCGCCGGTTTGCTCAGGGCGCAGGGTTACGTGACCGGCCAGTTTGGCAAGAACCATCTTGGTGATCGCGACGAGATGCTGCCCACCGCCCACGGCTTCGACGAATTCCTCGGCAACCTCTATCACTTGAACGCGGAACAGGAGCCGGAGCATGTCGACTACCCGAAGGGCGCCGAGTTCAAGAAGAAGTTCGGCCCGCGCGGCGTGATTCACAGCTTCGCTGACGGCAGAATCACGGACACCGGCCCGTTGACCATCAAGCGCATGGAAACCGTGGACGAGGAGGTCACCGCCGAGGCGCTCAGGTTCATGGACAAGGCGGTCAAGGACAAGAAGCCATTCTTCGTCTGGTGGAACAGTACGCGCATGCACATCTGGACGCATCTCAAGCCCTCGTCGGTCGGCAAGACCGGTCTCGGTGTCTACGCCGACGGCATGGTTGAACATGACGCGATGGTCGGCCAGTTGCTGGCCAAGCTCAAGGAACTGGGTGTCGAGGATAACACCATCGTCATGTACTCCACCGACAACGGCGCCGAGTTCTTTTCCTGGCCTGACGGCGGCACGACGATGTTCCGCAACGAGAAGGCGACGCAATGGGAGGGCGGCTTCCGCGTGCCGACGATGATCCGCTGGCCCGGCGTCATCAAGCCCGGAACAATCATCAACGACATCGGATCGCACGAAGACATGCTGCCCACGCTGCTTGCGGCGGCGGGCGATCCGAAGGTCAAAGAGGAACTGCTGAACGGCAGGACGGTCGGCAACATGACCTACAAGGTTCACCTCGACGGCTACAACTTGCTGCCCGCGTTCAAGGGCGAGGCCGAGTGGCCGCGCAAGGAGTTCCTTTACTGGACCGACGATGGCCAGGTTGCCGCGCTGCGCTACAAGGACTGGAAGGCCACCTTCCTGAGGCAGGATGCACATGGAATCGATGTCTGGCGACAGCCATACACGGCCCTGCGTGCGCCGATGCTGACCAACCTGCGCATGGATCCCTTCGAGCGCGCCGAGAACGAGAGCATCGGTTACAACAGATGGTGGGTGGATCACATGTTCATGTTCGCTCCGGCTGGCGCGATTGTCGGCGAATGGCTGCAGAGCTTCCGCGACTATCCGCCACGCCAGAAGCCCGGCAGCTTCAATCTTGACCGGGTGATGGAAGCGATAGCCAAGGGCGCGGGCGACAAGTAAGCCCGTTCATCGCCCCCCCAGCGCTTCGGTCGCCTGGCGGAGTCAGCCCTGGCTCCGCCAGGCGTTTTGGCCGCGCGCGCTGCGGGGGATCACTTCGGAAACATCAGCTGCACCTGCAGGCGCAGCTGCCAGTTGGCGGCGTTGTCCGGATGGGCAACGTTGTAGTAGGCGCTGAGCTGGGTGTTGACCGGCAATTTTCCGAAGTGGAAGATCTTGCCGACGCCGCCGCCGAGCGGTACCGTCCAGCGCTGGCTGCTGTCGGCCTTCCAGTCGGCGGTGACGATCGGTGCCGAGGTGAGATAGAAGCCGCCTGCGAAGTTGTAGTTGAGGAAAGGCTGCAGCAGAAAGTTGTTGTAGCTCGCGTCACTCCCCGAGCCGACCGACCAGATGTTGTTGACCAGGAAGCCGTAGACCCAGGGGTCTCCCTTCTTGAGGTTGAGCAGCACGAAGGAAGGGCCGAGGCCCCAGCGGTCGTTGCCGAGCGCGTCGTTGCTGTTGGTCGGCATCTGCACGATCGCGCCGGCACCCCATATCGCGCCTTTGGGCACGGCAGGCGACAGAAACGCCGTGAACTGGATGTCGCCGATGCCGTTGGTCCGATTGCCGCCCGGTACGAAGGCCGGCTGCGAAATCACCGGCATGATCGTGCGGGTGATGACGTTCCATTCGCTGTTGACCTCGATCGGAATCACCGGCTGGATGTTGAGGATATTCTGTGTCCCGTCGCGCGGCCCGACGTTGAAGTTGGTGTTGTTCTGGAAGGGCAGGCTGATCAGATTGCCGACCGGGTTCTGCGCCAGCTTGGCGAGTTCCTCGGCGCTCATCTCCGCACTTGCCGGCGCGGCGAGCGCCGCCGCCAGTGAGAGCGCGCCGAGAACGCGTGCTGCGTTGATAAGGTTCTTTCGTGCCATGCCACGCGCCTTTCAATCAGGGCGTTCCGAGGAACAGGTAGAAGTTGGAATAACCGCCGGTCGAGCCGGCGTTCGAGTAGCCGTAACCCAGGTAGACCGGCCCCAGCGGCGTCTCGCCGCCGAGATAGACGGCAACGCCAGGAATCCAGCCCTTGAGTGTGGTTTCGGTGAACGGTCGGCCGACCTTGGCCGTTTCCAGCGCTGCGCCAAAACGCAGGTCACCGCGCAGGCCGAGTGGCAGGCGGCCAATGATCCGTTCGGCACGAATACTGCCGTACCTCATGTCGTCGCCCTTCAGCTGTCCGACGGCGAAGGGCGTCATGTTGAGCATGCCGCCGAGCTGTCCGAGGTCGTAAACCGGGAGCTGTCCGATCGGTGAGCCCTGATACGACAATCGGCTGGCCAGCACCCAGTCTCCAATGCTCACGTAGCCGCTGGCACCGGCATCGAGCTTGCTGTAGCCGTCGGTGTCCGAGTCGAAATATTTGACGCTGCTCGACCACCCCTTGGTAGGAAAGTAAATGCGATCGGTTTGGTCGAAATCGAGCGCGCCGAACCAGCCACCAAAGGTCTTGGATTCCTGCGGCAGGAACGGTGACCCGGTCTCAAGCTCGCTTTTCCGCCAGTTTTCCTGCCAGCCGAGCCGCGCCTGACCGAGTAGCCCGATGTTCATTCCCGCCCCAAGCCGGACACTGGTTTCGCCAATGGTGTACCTGGCAATCTGGTTGTTGTTCTCGTAGATTCCGGTCGATCTGTTCAAGTAGTTGGCGTTGGCCTCGACAAAATAGCGCTGGCGCTCGTCGATTGGCTGATAGAAGTCGACGCCGCCACCGCTTCGCGATCCGATCTCCACATAGCTCAGGAATTCGCCGCCCAGGCTGTTGATCCAGGTCTTCTGATAGGCGGCGCGAATGCTGTAGGTGGAGTCGGTCTGGAAGTCACTTTCCAGGTTGAGGCCGAAGCGCAGGTAGTCGGGCCCCCAGCTTTTTTCCATCGGCAACACGCGCAGGATTTCTCGGTTGCGCAGGGTATTGTCCAGCGCGTAATCGACATGCTGGTAGTAACCGTCGCCGTACGTGCGCATCAGATCTGCGTCGATCTTCGCCGGGTCGATGGTGTCGCCTGGCTTGAGCTGCAGGTAGCGCTCGACTACCTCAGGGTTGACCAGCTTGAGTCCGACGATCTGAACTTCATCAATGCGCGGCGCCGCACGCGGCGGCGGCTGAATCTGTGCGACCCAGGCGGCGTAAGCATCCTTGCTGACCGACAACTCGCGCAGGCGGTCGATGGCCGCTTCGGCCGCCTTGACGCCGCGATCGGCGGTTTCCGAACTGCGCTTGAAGTCACCCGCGGTTATTCCCTCGAGATCGGGCTTGATGTAGATGTCGGTCGGCTTGAGCGTCGCCAGCGAGCGGGTCACGTTCTGTTCGGTCAGGATGTTCACCATCTGTGCCGAAACGCTCAACAAGCCGCCGATCTCGTCCGCCTTGAGTAGCGGCGAACCGACGTTGACCGCGATAATGACGTCCGCCTGACAGCGGGCGCGCGCTTCGTCGATCGGCACGTTGTCGACCAGACCACCGTCGACCAGTTTCTTGCCGTTGGTTTCGACCGGCGCCATCAGGCCGGGAACCGACATGCTGGCCCGCATTGCTTCCGACAGGCTGCCCTGGCGGAACACCACTTTCTCACCACCGACGATATCGGTGGCAATGATCGACAGCGGCAGCGGCAGGGTTTCTATTTCACGTTCGCCGAGATAGTCGCGAACCAGCGTGTTGAAGAACAGCTTGATCTTCTGGCCCATGACGATGCCGGGCTGGCCCTTGACGCCTTGCGGACCGACGCCCGTCTCCGATCCCGGGAGGAAACGCTTGTCGAGAACCTTCTTGCGGTAGTTCTGCTCGTTCAAGGGCGGATCATCGCGAAACAGGTCGTCCCAATCGGCTTCGGCGAGCTTCTGGCGCATCGTTGCCGGGCTCAGGCCACTGGCGTAGACGCCGGCAACCAGCGCACCCATGCTGGTACCGGCGACGCAGTCCACCGGCACGCGAAGTTTTTCGAGCACTTCGAGGACGCCGATATGCGCCGCCCCGCGCGCACCACCGCCGCCGAGGACCAGGCCGACACGTGGTCGCTGCTGCACCTTCGGATCTGCATTGGACGCCTGCTGCGCAGCGACACCGCAAGCAAAAAAAAGCATCCCGGCGGCAAGGAGCACGCGCCCCCAGCTGCGTTCGGCACCCGATCCGTACAGACCTGCGATCACTAGCCACTCCTTGCCAGCACCGGGCCAGCGAAAGCACGCGCCGGCCGCCATGCGGGCCAGCACGACCATTATTGGTTCAGCGCCTCGTTTGGTTCAGCGCCTCGTCGGGAAGGTAACCGACACCACCCCAGTTGGCCTGCAGCACCACGCCCTCGTCGGTAAGCTGGTAGCTCGACAACATCGGGTTGAAGGAAACGCTGCCGTCCAGTACCAGCCCCTTGCCGGTGCCGGGCTTGAAGCCGGCGCCACCCGAAGCGCTGACGTCGGCGCCGACGGCAGCGAAGGTGTCGAACAGATCGCGGTTCCTGAAGACGATCAGCTGCCGGAAACGCTTGCTGGCGACGCCGGGCGCGCTGCCCGCGCCAGCCATCTTCATAAAGGTCGTCTTGCCGGTCTGGTTGTCGGTCAGCACGCCGGCGCCTTCCCCCATCACCAGCAGAACGATGTTGTACCGCGTCGAGCCGAAGACGCCATAGCCTACGGCGCTGGCGAGTTCGTCCTTGATTCCGGGCTTCCTGGCGACCAGTTCGGCGACCGTCTTGTCTCGCAAGTCGAGCAGCGCGTCACGCCGCGCTTCGAGCGTGCCGTCGGTCTTAGACGGCGCGCCGGTTGTCGCGCAAGACGCCGTCAACAGCGCGAGAATCGCTGCCATCAGGTACTGCCACGTGGTGTTGGTCGATTTCATTTCTGCGCACTCCCGGTGTCTTGGCACCCCCAGCCCTGCCTGCTGCGATCAAGCGCCAGCGTCGCGCGACACGGTGCCGATCGAGCAAGCGATTGTACAGGGCTGGCTTCGCAAATGGCCAGATGATGAAGTCCTGCGCGGACGTTCCTGATGGCGACCGGAAGAGGCGCCTTTCCGGCGCGGCCCGGCGTTGCGCCTGCGCCTGCGCCTGCGCCGGACCGGCTCGCCCGGGCGTTTTGCGTGTGCTGCCGGCCGGCGCGTAGACCTTAGTCGTTGGCCATCGACGGAACGGAGTCGAGAATGGTCAGAGCTGCCTGGGCGTGTTCCGCGGCGTCGCGGCCGAGGCTGGTGAGATAACCGCCATCGACCTGCGTCAGCAAGCCTTTGGCGTGCAGCCGCTGCGTGGCACCGATGACTCCCGGATCGGCGGTCTTGTGGACCTTCAGCCCCTGTTGCGGGCTTGCCAGATCAAAGCGGGCCAGGGTGTTCAGTTCGTCGACCAGATCAGGCGTAAAAGGCATGGCAAGTCCTCGTTGGGGAAAAGCGGCGTCGCGCTTGGGGCTCCATTCTAGCGCGACCCCGAGGCCCCGCTCTCATGAACTGCACGAGAGCATCGAGCAACCTGCCTTGTGTCGCGCCCAGTCGGGTCGCCGGGCGCTGAAAGCCTCACGTCCGGGCTGCTCGTCGTAGGGGCGGCGCAGGACATCGAGCAAGTCGTGAAGCATCTGCACGTCGCCCTGTTCGGCACGATCGATGGCCTGCTGCGCCAGGTAGTTGCGCAGAACGAAACGCGGATTGGCCCGGTTCATGCTGGCAATGCGGCGTTCTGCCGGCTGCCCGTCGTGGCGCAGACGTGCGCTGTAGCGTGCCAGCCAGCGCACGAGGTCGGGCGAAAAACGCTGGCGAAGGTCTTCACGGTAGAAGGATTCACGCAAGACGTCCGGGTCCGGTCGAGCGATGTCGAGCTGCGCAAGCTGGCGGAAGAACTCGCTCATGTCGATCTCGGACAGGCGCATCAACTCGAACAGGTCGTCGAGCAGTTGACCATCGTCCTGCGTCCAGCGGATCAGGCCGAGCTTGCCGGCGAAAGCCGCGCAGAACTCGGCCGAGTAAATTTCATCGTAATGCTCGATTCCGGCGGCCAGCGTCACCGCCTTTTCTCTTGGCAGCAGCGGCGCCAGCGCATCGGCCAGACGTTCCAGATTCCAGCGCGCGATGGCCGGTTGCCGGGCGAAGCAGTAGCGGCGGCCAGCGGCGTCAGTGGTGTTCGGTGTCCAGCCGGGATCGAAGTTGTCGATCCAGCCGTAGGGCCCGTAGTCAATGGTCAGGCCGAGGATCGACATATTGTCGGTATTCATCACCCCGTGCACGAAGCCGACACGCAACCAGTGCGCCATCAGCAGGGCGGTACGTTCGCAGACCTCGCGGAACCACGCTGCCAGCCCCCGTTCGGGTCCGGCGCTCAGATCGGGGAAGTCGCGGGCGATGGTGAAGTCGACCAGGCGCTGCAGCAGGGCGTGGTCGCCACGCGCCGCCGGCAGCTCGAAATGCCCGAAGCGGGTGAATGAGGGTGCGACCCGGCAGACCACCGCGCCGGGCTCGGCGACCGGGTGGCCATCATAGAACATGTCCCGGACGACGTTTTCACCGCTGCCGACGAGACTCAGCGCACGCGTGGTCGGCACGCCCAGATGATGCATCGCTTCACTGCACAGGAACTCGCGGATCGACGAGCGCAAGACCGCACGACCGTCGGCCCGGCGTGCGTACGGCGTCGGGCCTGCGCCCTTGAGTTGCAGTTCGAAGCGCTGTCCGCGCCGGTTGACCGATTCGCCGAGGAGAATCGCGCGCCCGTCGCCGAGCTGCCCGGCCCATTGCCCGAACTGGTGGCCGCCATAGCAGGTCGCGTAGCCGGTCATGCCCGGCAGCAAAGCATTGCCGGACAGCGCGGCAAGCATTGCGGGTGATGCCATGGAACTGTCGTCAAGGTCGAGGTCGGCCGCCACTTCCCGGGAATGGGCGAGCAGCGTCGGCGCCGCGACCGGTGTCGGCATTACTGGCGACCAGCAGGCACCGAAGACTTGGCGCGGCCGGTTTGCCTGTTCGCGCTCACCGGGCAGCTCGCGCACGAAGCGGTTGTCAAAATTCAGCACGCGCGGAGCCTTGCGTTGTGGCGTTGTGGCGTTGCGGGGAAGCTGACGAGAGCCGCCGGGGTGATTGACGAATCAAGCCCGCCGAACCAGTTCGATGATCCTGGCGCTGTCCAGCGTCTTTGCCCTGGCTTGCATCTCGGGCAGATAGCGGCTCTGTAGGACCCTGGCCTCGCCGAGCACGTCATTGAAGGCTGCGCGCAGCGTATCGGCGGAGAAGCTGCGACCGCCGGCGTAGTAGCGTCTGGCAACCTGGCCCAGGGCATAGGTGCTGGCGAAGCTCATTCCCGAGCTCACCGCCTGCTTGCCGAGGCCGCGCAGCAGGCCGCCGCCGACCTTGCCGAGCAGGCCGCCGAGCAGCTTGCGACCCGCCTGTTCGAGATACTGGGAAGTCAGCCCGACGCCGACGGTGGCGAGAAAATCCTTGATGTGGCCGCGGTCTAGCTCGAAACCGTACGACTTGCCGATGCCATAGACGAGCTTCATCTGCAGCGGGATGATGGCCATCGTGGACAGCGATTCGGGCAGCAGTTCGAGGGCGCCATTGAGGATCGCGGCGTTGAGAATGGTCTTGTCCAGTTCGACGTCGCTCATCGTTGATGCATATTCGGCGGCGCTCGCCGCTGACCCAGCCTCGGCAGCGGTCACCATCGCCACTGCGGCCTCATCGCCGCCAGCGAGTGCCGGCAGGGAGGCAATCGTTTCTGCTTGCTGGCTGTAAGCGGCTGATTGCTGCGAGTCGAGCGCCAGCGCGTCGCGCAGCCCGTCGAGAAAGACCTTTTCGGCAGCCGATTGCACACCGTCGGCGTCGCACACGCAAACCGCCATTTCAAAAGCCAGCTGACGCGTTTCGATGGTGGTCAGCGCAGCCGCCGCCGAAGTCATCGAGACACGCTTCAGCAATACATCCTGATAGAGCGCCGCGACGTTGATCGATCCCTCGCCGGCCAGGGCATCGGCGATGCGCTTGATCTCGGCACGCTCCGCTTCATCCTTGTCCCCGTCGGCGAAGGCGGCCATCAGACTAAGGGTGAGGATGGCTGCCTGCTGCTGCTCGTTCATGCGTTGTCTCTCCGGTAAAGATGCGTTTTGGCACGGCGAGTAGCGACAAGTTCCATACACCAATCAAGGCGCTGCGGCTGCCCATCGTGCGCCGACACGGTGCGGTGCGGAAATCGGCGCGATGGCATTGGTGAGCACGCGGCAAAAGGCGAATGGCAAGGAGCGCAGGCGTGCGGGGTGTGGGCATCAGCCTCCGGCCGAAGCGAGCCGCCCGGGGCAGGGCATTGCCGCCACGTCCTGGTCCGGGTCCGGCGGGGCGGGATGCGGGTTGACGCCCTGCTCGTCGGCAACGAGTCTTTCGACCCTGCCGCCTTCCCGGGTAGCGCGGACTCCTGCGTACGTTCCTGGTGCCCCTATTTCAGGCTGCTGACACACTTCATCGCCCGATCCAGGCGCTCCTTGAGGCCTGCGCCATCCTTTTCGGCGACCTTCCCGGCCTTGATCCCCGCAGTGAGTTCCTGCTCGTAGGTTTTCAGTTCGATCATCGCCTGGGCATTCTGTTTCTGCGACAGCTGGGTGTTGGCGGCATTCAGGTATTGCATTATTTGCGCTTCAAAGGCCGTGTCATAAATGGCGCGCCCGCTTGCCGATACGTCATCGACGGCGCGCTGGCAGTCGTCAGGCGGGGCGGCCGAAACGGGTGCCGACAGCGCCCCACAGACCAGAGAACTTGCGATGGTAATTTTGCTGATTGCTCGAAACATGCAGCGAGTCCTTCAGGAAGTCGGCGTGGTCGATAACGTTGCAGAGTTGGCCGCCAGGCTGCGATGCGCCCGGCGGCAGTTTGCCGCGTCAGCACATTTGAGCTCCGCACAACGACCTTGATGCAAATCAGATTCCTGGGAGAGGGCAGTCGCGTGACGTCGTCCGCACTCAGCGCGACTCCTTGATCATCCTCGAATGCCTGGGCTGCACGGGTCGGGCGTTATGCGGGTAGAGCCGCGAGAATATCTGCAACTGCTCGGTTGACAGCTGCAGCGGCTTTTTGAGAACCAGCCAGAGCACGTCCTCGGTACAAGGCGGGGTGGTCAGCGAGCCCATGTAGGTGTAGTAGTCGCGCTCTTCCGGCAGCAGGCGGGCGAGGTCTATGGACTGCCCCGGCGGTGTCACGTATTGCTCCTTCTCGAGCGGCAGGTTGTTCCACACGCTCTGGATGACCGGGTTTTCCATGCCCTGTTCGAGCAGCACGGCGACGACGGCGATCTTGCCGTCCTCGGATTTGTGCACCAGGTGGATCACCATGTCGAAAGGACGGCCGTCGATGCGCTCTTCGGCCGGCCGGTGAAAATGGAACTGGGTCAGGTCGTAGCTCTTGCCGAGCAGGCTGATGTAGCTGCCGCCGACATCGACCTTTATCGTGTGGCCGTTGTCGATGACGCGAAACTCGGACGGTCGGTAGGCGAAATGAATCGCTTCGAGGTCGACGCGGAATCCGTCACGAATGTCGATCGGTGACTGTCGCTCGCCGCTGCCGCAGGTCGCATAGTCGGGCTGCAGCTTGTCCCAGTTCTCGGGCCTGCCGGCGCCTTCGTAGGACCAGGGGATTTGTGCCTGAGCGTAGGCGGAGAGCAGATCCGCGTCGTCCATAGCGCTTGCCTGTGGCGCGGCCGCGTGCTGCTGCCCGCGCGCCGCAGCGACCATCGCTGGCGGCCGCGGGGCTTTTGCCCGGGTCGCCCGTTTGCCGACCGGCGAATGCTGTTCTTCGGGGTCTGCCTCGGCAGCGGCCGGTGTGCGCAGGTTGGCGCGCCTGACCTCCTTGCGCACCAGCGCCTCGTTGGCCTTGCGCAGTTCGCCGGCGGCAGCACTGACCTTTTCTGCGGTCTTCCTGGCAGCCAGCACAGCGTCCTTGCCGGGTTTCGGGCGGCACACCTCGCGCAACAGCTTGTCGTCGAGCATCCCCGTGCGTACCGGCATTTCGATCTGCACCCGGACTTCTTCTTCGCGGAGCAACTCGCCTTCGTCCTTGAAGTAACGTCGTTGCAGCGTTCTGTAGCTGCGTGAGGCACAGTCGTAGTGGTTGACGGCCTCGACTATACGGTAGGAAGACGAGGTTCTCGGATCGACGATCGGCTTGTCAAGGACGATTCGCCCGTGCGCTTCGGTCTTGCCCTTGTCGACCTTCCTGATGCTGGCCCGGTCCAGTTCGACGCGCCTGCCGGGTTCGTCGGAAATGAGTTGCCAGGTAGCGGAAGCCGGCGCAGGCAGGATGGCCACGAGAGCGATGGCGAGAAGCCTGGGATGTGAAAGCATGGGAGACTCCGCTGGTTCGTGTTGCGCATCACTTCTTTCACGGACGATAGCCGCAAAACTTTAGCTGATTCCGCAATCGGCGTGCTCGCTGGCAGGCAAAAAAAACCCTGGCGGGCTCTTGGCTCCGCCAGGGTTTGCTTGCGTGAGGCTGTGCAGAGGACTCAGTGGCTGGCACCCGAAGCGCCGAACCCGGTCTGGGCACGCACGTACTGGTCTTCGAACGCGTCGCGTTCCTTGGCAGCACGGGCGCTGCTGTCCGTGACCGAGAAGACGTAGGCCAGGATGAACGCGATGGGCATCGCGAAGAGTGCCGGTTGCGTGTAGGGGAACGCCGGCGCTGCATTGTGCAGCACGTCGACCCATACCGCTTTCGAGAGGACCACGAAAGTGACTGCGGAAATGACGCCGCCGTAGCCGCCCCACAGCGCACCGCGAGTGGTCAGCCCCTTCCAGTACATCGAGAGGATCAGGACCGGGAAGTTGGCGGCCGCAGCGACACCGAAGGCCAGGCCGACCATGAAGGCGATGTTCTGCTTCTCGAAGGCGATACCGAGGATGATCGCCAGGATGCCGAGGGCAATGGTGGCCATCCGCGAAACCTTGATCTCCTCCTTGTCGGAGCACTCGCCTTTCCGGATCACGCGCGCGTAGATGTCGTGCGCGATTGCCGACGCGCCGGCCAGCGCCAGACCCGAGACGACTGCCAGGATGGTGGCGAAGGCGACCGCCGCCAGGAAGCCGAGCAGCATGTTGCCGCCGACCGCGTGCGCCAGGTGCATGGCGACCATGTTGCCGCCCCCGATCAGTGCGCCCTTGATGTCCCCACCCTCGAAGTATTCGGGATTCTGACCGACCAGCAGAACGGCAACCAGACCCATCAGGAAGATGACGTTGAAGAAGAAGCCGACGAAGCCGGACGCGTAGAGCACCGATTTGCGGGCTTCCTTGGCATTGCCGACAGTGAAGAAGCGCATCAGGATGTGCGGCAGACCGGCAGTACCGAACATCAGGCCCAGACCAAGAGAGAGCGCCGTCACCGGATCGGAGAGCAGGCTGCCCGGGGCCATTATGTTGGCGCCGAGCTTGTGGACCGCCGTCACCTTCTCGAGCAGCGTGGTCAGCGAGAAGCCGAACTGCGAGAAGCCGAGAATCAGCGTCAGCGTGCCACCGAAGAGCAGCAGGCAGGCCTTGATGATCTGCACCCAGGTCGTCGCCACCATGCCGCCGACGGTCACATAGACCATCATCAGGATGCCGACAACGAAGATCGCGATGTTGTACTCGAGGCCGAAGAGCAGCTTGATCAGCTGCCCGGCGCCGACCATCTGGGCGATCAGGTAGAAGACCACCACGACCAGCGACGAAAGCGCGGCCATGGTGCGCACGCTGGGATCCAGGCGATAGGAGGTGATGTCGGAGAAGGTGAAGCGGCCGAGGTTGCGCAGCCGTTCGGCCATCAGGAAGAGGATGATCGGCCAGCCCGCGAAGAACGCCATCATGTAGATGTAGGCGTCGTAGCCGCGGCTGAAGGTCATCGCCGTCAGACCGAGCAGGGTTGCCGCCGACATGTAGTCGCCGGCGATGGCCAGTCCGTTCTGGAAGCCGGTGATGCCGCCGCCGGCGGTGTAGAAGTCGGCCGAGGTCTTGGTCCGGCCGGCCGCCCAGTAGGTGATGCCCATGGTCATCGTCACGAAGATGATGAACATGATGATCGCGTGCCAGTTGGTGGGCTGCGTCTGGATGTCGCCTTGCAGGGCAGGCCCGGCGGCAGCGGCCATGCCGGAAAAAGCCAGCAGGGCGAGTGCCGTGGTAAATCGCTTGATCATTTCGTCTCCTTCTGCGCTTCTTTGATGATTTCGGCCGTCAGGTCGTCGAACTCGCCGTTGGCACGGCGGACGTAGATGAAGGTCAGAATCCAGAAAAAGACGAACATCGCCATTTCTATGGTATAGCCGATGGCCCACATCGATCCCTCGGCGATCGGTTGCCCGAGCATCTTGGGTTCGAAAGCGACCAGCAAGAAGAAGCCGTAGAAAATGATCAGCACAATGGCTGACAAGGTCCGCGCAAAGCTTCCTCGCTTCTGAACCAGTTCATCGAACTTCGGGTTGCGCCGAAGCCGCTCGTAAATCACGCTACTCATGTTTGCCTATCCTCCTGTTTGTCTTGCTAAAAAAGTTCTGGGAACGACTTTACAAGTGTTGACAAGACATCTCCCCTCGGGGCGCCGAATACTAACCCAGAACAAACGAGCGTTCAATCCCGTGTCTTTTGGAATGGTTTTCGGCCCGCGCGTCAGCGTATGGGCCAGGTTGACGCCACCCTGACCGCTTGCGCTAGGCGCCGAAATCGCGCAGTCCGTCGAGGTCGAGGATGGACAGGGTGCCATAGTCGGCGCGCAGCAAGCCCGCCTGTTCGAGCTTTTGCAGGGCCTGATTGACACGCTGCCGCGAGATGCCGGCAAGCAGACCGATCTCTTCCTGCGAGATGCGCAGTTGCAGGCTGCTGCCCGGGTAGAGGAGCGGGTTGAACATCGACGCCAGGCAGCGGGCGAGCCGGGCATCGGTATCGAGCAGGCGTTCGTGCTCGATGATGCCGATGAACTGGCCAAGGCGCTCGTTGAGCTGGATAAGCAGAAAACGGTTGAAGGCGATGCTGTGGTCCAAGAGGTGCTGGAAGCGGCTGCGTTTCATGTAGGCAATGCGTGAATCGCGCAGCGCGATGACGTCGTAGCGGCGCGGCTCGTCCTTCATCAGCGAGCCTTCGCCGAACCAGCTGCCGTTCGACAGGCCCAGGAAGCTCGTGGTCTTGCCGCTGCTCCAGTTGCTGGCCATCTTGACCAGCCCGTCGACGACCCCCAACCAGTGCTCGACGGCTTCCCCCTTCATGCACACGTAGCCGCCAGCCGGGACACTGCGCACGACGATGTCGCGCTTGACCGCGTCGAGTTGTTCAGCGGACAGCCTCAGCGCCCAGCACGAAGCGCGCAGCATGTCGTCCAGTTCCCGCATTCGCAAGCCTGTCGTAAGGAAACAGGTGGAATTGTCGCACGGACGACAATTCATTTTCAGCGCGACGCTTAGACTGCACCGAAAGTCCTTCCTGATGTCGTCCGGCCCGTCGTGGCCATCGTTCCTGCCGTGTCGAAATTCACGATGACTCTCGGAAAAAAAAGACTAGAATCGCGCAACACAAAATACAAAAAGCGTGCCGTCACCAGATTGGCGGTCAATGCACCGGAGGAGACAAGATGCCGGAAACTGCGTCGTCGCAAGCGCTGGATACCTTTCCGCGCCTGCTCTTGAACCACGCCCGGATCCGCGGCAGCAAGGCGGCAATGCGCGAGAAGGACCTGGGCATCTGGCAGTGCTGGACCTGGCAGGGTGTCGCCGACGAGGTGCGCGCGCTGGCCTGCGGTCTTGCCGAAATGGGTTTCAAGCGCGGCGAGAACGTGGCCATCGTCGGCGACAATCGTCCCCGCATGTACATGATGATGACCGCCGTACAGTGCCTCGGCGGCGTGCCTCTGCCGCTCTACCAGGATGCGGTGGCCAGCGAGATGCTTTTCGTGCTGGTCGACGCCGAAGTGCGCTTCCTGTTCGTCGAAGACCAGGAACAGGTCGACAAGGTGCTCGAACTCCAGGAGCAGCTGCCGCAACTCCGACATCTCTTCTACGACGATCCGCGCGGCATGCGTCACTACACGCAGCCCTTCATTCACGACGTGCGCGAGTTGATGGAGATGGGGCGGCTGCACAACCGCAACCACCCTGATCTGCTGGCGACCGAGGTGGCGGCCGGTGCGCCGCACGATGTGAGCATCATGCTCTACACCTCCGGGACGACCGGCAAGCCAAAGGGGGTCTGCCTGACCCATGACGCTTTCATTTGCGCGGCACGTGGCGGCGTCGAATTCGATCATCTCAGCGAAGATGAAGACATCCTCTCCTACCTGCCGATGGCCTGGGTCGGCGACCACCTGTTTTCGTTTGCCCAGGCGATGGTCACCGGCTTCACGATCAACTGCCCGGAGTCGGCCGAGACGGTGATGAACGACCTGCGCGAGATCGGGCCGACCTACTACTTTGCGCCGCCGCGCGTTTTCGAGAATCTGCTGACGCAGGTGATGATCCGCATGGAGGATGCGAGCGCCATCAAGCAGAAGATGTTTCACTACTTCATGTCCGTCGCGCGACGAAGCGGCGCGGAAATTCTTGATTCCAAACCGGTTTCTTTCTCTGATCGCGTGCTCTATGCGCTTGGCAACTTCTTTGTCTTTGGGCCGCTGAAAAACGTGCTCGGAATGAGTCGGGTGCGCGTCGCCTACACTGCCGGTGCGGCGATCGGCCCTGATCTGTTCCGTTTCTACCGCTCGATCGGCATCAATTTGAAACAGCTTTACGGTCAGACCGAGACCTGCGCCTACGTCTGCCTGCAACCGGACGGCGAGATCAAGTTCGACAGCGTCGGCAAGCCGGCTCCCGGGGTCGAGGTGAAAATCGCCGACAACGGGGAAATCCTGGTCAGGGGTCCAATGTTGCTCAAGGAGTATTACAAGCGGCCCGACGCGACCGCCGAAGCGATCAATGCCGACGGTTACTTCATGACCGGCGACGCGGGCTTGTTCGACGACGAGGGGCATCTCAAGATCATCGATCGTGCCAAGGACGTCGGCAAACTTGCCAACGGCGCCATGTTTGCGCCCAACTTCATCGAAAACAAGCTCAAGTTCTTCCCGTTCGTCAAGGAGGCGGTGGTCTTCGGCGACCGCCGCGAGATGGTCTGCGCGTTCATCAACATCGACATCGGTGCTGTCGGCAACTGGGCCGAGCGGCGCGGCATCGCCTATTCGGGCTATACCGATCTGGCTGCGAAGCCGGAGGTGTATGGGCTGATCCAGGATTCGATCGAGCAGGTCAACGCCGAACTGGTTGGCGAAGGCCCGCTGGCGGATTCGCAGATCCATCGATTCCTGATCCTGCACAAGGAACTCGATCCCGACGATGACGAGTTGACGCGCACACGCAAGGTGCGCCGCGGCTTCGTGGCCGAGAAATACGGCGTGCTGATCGATGCACTGTATGGCGGCAAGGACAGCCAGTTCATTGAAACGGCGGTGAAGTTCGAGGACGGACGACAAGGCAAGGTTGCCGCCGATCTGGTCATCCGGGACCTGAAAACCTTCGGCACCGCCGGGAGGGAAGCCGCATGAGCCGGCAGATCGGCGAGGTCATTCTCGACCTCAAACAGGTTTCGCTGTCGTTTGGCGGCGTAAAGGCACTGACCGATATTTCCTTTGACGTCCGCGAGCACGAAATACGGGCGATCATCGGCCCGAACGGTGCCGGCAAGAGTTCGATGCTCAATGTCATCAATGGTGTCTATCGGCCGCAGCTCGGCGAGATCATCCTGCGTGGTCAGCATTTCAGCAAGATGAACCCTTACAAGGCGGCCAAGGCCGGCATCTCGCGCACCTTCCAGAACATCGCCCTGTTCAAGGGAATGAACGTCATCGACAATCTGATGACCGGGCGCAACCTGAAGATTCGCAGCAACCTGATTCAGCAGGCCTTCTGGTGGGGAGCGGCGCGGCGCGAGGAACTGGCGCACCGCGCCAAGGTTGAGGAAGTGATCGACTTTCTCGAAATCCAGCACATTCGCAAGACGCCGGTCGGCCGCCTGCCCTACGGTCTGCAGAAGCGCGTCGACCTCGGTCGGGCGCTGGCCATGGAACCCAGCATCCTGCTGCTCGATGAACCGATGGCCGGGATGAACGTCGAGGAGAAGCAGGACATGTGTCGTTTCATCCTCGACGTCAATGACCAGTTCGGCACGACGATCGTCCTGATCGAACACGACATGGCGGTAGTGATGGACATCTCCGACCGCGTTGTCGTGCTCGACTATGGCAAGAAGATCGGCGACGGCGAACCCGACGCGGTTCGTGCCAATCCGGACGTCATCAGCGCCTATCTCGGCGCCAGCCACTGAGGAGCGGGATTATGGGTTTCTTCCTGGAAACATTGATCGGTGGCTTGATGGCCGGCATGTTGTACTCGCTGGTTGCACTTGGTTTCGTGCTGATCTTCAAGGCCTCCGGGGTGTTCAACTTTGCCCAGGGGGCGATGGTCCTGTTCGCCGCGCTGGCCATGGCCCGGTTTGCAGAGTGGATTCCAGCCTGGCTTGGCCTCCAAGGGTCTTATCTGGGGACCGCCGCTGCCTTCGTCATTGCCGGAGCCGTGATGTTCGTCGTCGCCTGGCTGGTCGAGCGTCTGGTCCTGCGTCACCTGGTCAACCAGGAGGGGGCGACGCTGCTGATGGCGACGCTGGGAATCGCTTATGTTCTCGAAGGCGTCGGCGCCAGCGTCTTCGGCGACGACATCTACCGCATCAACGTCGGCATGCCCAAGGAGCCGGTGTTTCTCTTCGAGGGCATCTTTCCGGGCGGGCTGTTGATCAACAAGGAGGATTTCATCGCCGCGCTGATCGCCGCGGTGCTGGTCGGCCTGTTGACACTCTTCTTCCAGAAGACCACCACCGGGCGCGCGCTGCGGGCGGTCGCCGACGATCATCAGGCGGCGCAGTCGATCGGCATTCCGCTGAATCGCATCTGGGTGATCGTCTGGTGCGTTGCCGGTCTGGTCGCCCTGGTCGCCGGCGTGATCTGGGGTTCCAAGCTCGGCGTCCAGTTCTCGCTGTCGACGGTTGCCCTGCGTGCGCTGCCGGTGGTCATTCTCGGCGGACTGACTTCGATCCCGGGGGCCATCATCGGCGGCTTGATCATTGGTGTCGGCGAGAAGCTCTCGGAAGTCTATCTCGGGCCGATGATCGGCGGTGGTATCGAGATCTGGTTTGCCTACCAACTGGCTCTGGTCTTCCTCCTGTTCAGGCCGCAAGGGCTGTTCGGAGAAAAGATCATCGACCGCGTCTAATCGGGGAGCAGGCAAGTGCTATACAGAGAAAACGGTCAGTTCAAGACTTCTTACGCTGCCGATCAGCAGATCTTCCCGATTGCCCAGGACCGCTGGGCGATCATCGGCATCCTGGTGTTTGCTTTCGTCGCCGTCCCGCTGCTGGTAGACGAGTACCTCTTCCGCGCCATCCTGATTCCCTTCCTGATCCTGTCTCTGGCCGCCCTCGGGGTCAATATCCTGGTCGGCTACTGCGGGCAGATCACGCTCGGGGCCGGCGCCTTCATGGCCATCGGCGCGTATGCGGCCTACAATTTCCACATCCGCATCGAGGGCATGCCGCTGCTCGTCTCGCTCCTGCTTGGCGGCTTCACCACTGCCGTTGTCGGCATATTCTTCGGCATTCCGAGCCTGCGCGTACGGGGCCTGTACCTGGCCGTCGCCACCCTGGCGGCGCAGTTTTTCACCGACTGGGTCTTTCTGCGCATCCCCTGGTTCACCGACAATTCCTCGTCTGGTTCGGTGTCGGTTTCCAACCTCCACGTGATGGGCTGGCAGATCAACAATCCGGTTAGCAAGTACCTGTTTTGCCTTGGTTTTCTGACGATCTTCGCGCTTCTCGCCAAGAACATGACGCGCAGTGCCATCGGTCGGCAGTGGATGGCGATACGCGACATGGACGTTGCCGCCGAGGTGATCGGTATCCGGCCGCTGTTCGCCAAGCTGTCGGCCTTCGCCGTCAGTTCCTTCTTCATCGGGACAGCCGGTGCACTGTGGGGCTTCGTGCACCTCGCGTCGTGGGAGCCGGCCGCTTTTTCCGTCGATCGTTCGTTCCAGTTGCTGTTCATGGTCATCATTGGCGGCCTTGGTTCGATCATGGGCAGTTTCTTTGGCGCCGCCTTCATCGTCATCCTGCCGATTGCCCTGAACCAGATCCTGCCGGTCGTTGGTGACCTTACCGGGATCGAGATATCGACCGCCGGTATTTCGCACGCCGAGTTGATCATCTTCGGCGGGCTGATCGTTTTCTTCCTGATCAAGGAGCCGCACGGCATTGCCCGCCTGTGGTCAACCGGCAAGGAGAAACTGCGGCTCTGGCCGTTCCCGCACTGAGCCGCGTCAAGGTTGTTGGGATGTTTCACCGCAGCTGCAGCAGCATCATTATTTCAATAAGAGGAGACACTAATGAACTTACGCAAGCTCGCATTGACTGCTTCGCTTGGCGCCGTCGTTCTGTCGTCGCTGGCCACGGCGTCTGCTGTCGCCGCCGAGGCGAAGGAGCAATTCTTTCCCGCCCTCGTATACCGTACCGGCGCCTATGCGCCAAACGGCACACCGTGGGCCAACGGCTACATCGACTACCTGAAGCTGGTCAATGCCAAGGGCGGCATCAACGGCGTCAAGGTCGTCTTCGAGGAGTGTGAAACGGGTTACGCGACCGACCGCGGTGTCGAGTGCTACGAGCGTCTGAAGGGCAAGCATGGCGGTGCGACGGTGTTCCAGCCGCTGTCGACCGGCATTACCTTCGCGCTGACCGAAAAGGCACCGAAGGACAAGATACCGCTGATCACCGCCGGTTACGGGCGTAGCGAGTCATCGAACGGCGCCGTCTTTACCTGGAATTTCCCGCTGCTCGGCACCTACTGGGTTGGCGCCGACGTCGCGATCCAGTACATCGCCAAGCAACTGGGCGGTGTCGACAAGCTGAAAGGCAAGAAGATTGCCCTTGTCTACCACGACAGTCCGTACGGCAAGGAGCCCATCGCGGTACTCGAGGAACTGGCCAAGAAGGATGGTTTCGAGGTGCAGCTGCTGCCCGTGGCGCACCCGGGCGTCGAGCAGAAAGCGACCTGGCTGCAGATCCGTCAGAGCAGGCCCGACTACGTTCTGCTCTGGGGTTGGGGGGTGATGAACTCGACCGCGCTGCGCGAGGCCCAGGCGACCGGCTATCCGCGCGACAAGATGCTCGGCGTGTGGTGGTCGGGAGCAGATCCGGATGTCAAGGACGTCGGTGAAGGTGCCAAGGGCTATAGCGCGCTGACCCTGCAGGACGGTGCCGATTCCAATTCGAAGATCGTCAAGGATATCCTGGCAGCGGTACATGCCAAGGGTGAGGGCACCGGACCGAAAGACGAGGTCGGCTCCATCCTGTACATGCGCGGGTTGATCTCGGCGATGCTCGGCGTCGAAGGCGTTCGCAAGGCACAGGAACGCTACGGCAAAGGCAAGGTGATGACCGGCGAGCAGGTGCGCTGGGGTCTGGAAAACCTCAACCTCGATCAGGCAACACTGGACGCGATGGGCTTCGCTGGCGTGATGCGTCCGGTACAGACGTCGTGCCTCGATCACATGGGCTCATCGTGGGTGCGCATCAGGACATGGAACGGCAAGAAATGGGAGACCACTTCCGACTGGTTCCAGGCCGACGACAAGACGCTGCGTCCGATGGTGATGCTCGCTTCGGGCAAGTACGCGGAAGACAAGAAACTGAAGCCGCGCACACCGGAGGAGTGCAACAAGTAGGCAGCGAGTCCCGGCGGACTCGCCAAGGCGAGTCCCTTGTCTGCCCTCCCGTCCGCGGGAGGGCTGCTTCCCAAACGAAGAGATGCCATGAGTACCGCCAACATTCTTCTCAGAGTCAATAGCATCGAGGTGATCTACAACCATGTGATCCTGGTCCTCAAGGGCGTTTCGTTCAGCGTGCCCGAAGGCGGTGTCGTGGCGCTCCTCGGCGGCAATGGCGCCGGCAAGACGACGACCCTGCGCGCGGTCAGCAACCTCCTGCACGGCGAACGCGGCGAAGTGACCAAGGGCACGATCGAGTTGCGCGACGAGCGCATCGAAGCGCTGACGCCGGCCGAACTTGTCAAACGCGGCGTGATCCAGGTGATGGAGGGCCGCCACTGTTTTGGCCATCTGAGCATCGAAGAAAATCTGCTGGCGGGTGCCTACACGCGCAGCGACGGGAAGGCGGCGATCAACGAGACGCTGGAGAAGGTCTATTCGTACTTTCCGCGCCTGAAGACGCGTCGCAGCAGTCAGGCGGCCTACACGTCGGGCGGCGAGCAGCAGATGTGCGCCGTTGGGCGGGCGCTGATGGCCAATCCGCGCATGGTGCTGCTCGACGAACCGTCGATGGGCCTGGCGCCACAGATCGTCGACGAGGTGTTCGGTATCGTCAAGGATCTGAACCAGAAGGAAGGCGTGACCTTCCTGCTCGCGGAACAGAACACCAACATGGCGTTGCGCTACGCGGACTTCGGCTACATTCTCGAAAACGGGCGCGTGGTCATGGAGGGTGCGGCCCGTGAACTGGCCTCCAACGAAGACGTCAAGGAGTTCTATCTCGGCTTGTCGTCCGCGGGGCGCAAGAGCTTCAAGGACGTCAAGCACTATCGTCGTCGCAAGCGCTGGCTTTCCTGAGCTGCCCGCGGGGTCGTACGGCGCTCGTGCCGCGAGACGCGCCGGGCAGGCCATAAATTCTCTCGCTCTGGCGGCTGTCATCGTTGTCGGGCGCGAGCCTTCTTACGCTGTGAGTGACAAGCCATGAACTACTACGATTCCCTGGAAACGCGTTCGCCGGTCGAGCGCGAAGCCTGGCTGATGGCGCGCCTGCCACAGCAGGTTGCCCATGCCAAAAGGAAGTCGGCATACTGGCGCCGGCTGCTTGATGGCGTTGCCGCCGAGAGCATCGATTCGCGTGCGGCACTGGCTGCGCTGCCACTGACGCGCAAGAGCGAGCTCAGTGAACTGCAACGTGCCGCGCCGCCTTTCGGCGGCCTGACGGCGACGCCCATGACGGGTTTGTCGCGCGTCTTCGCTTCTCCCGGTCCGATCTACGATCCAGAGGGCCGCGGAGAGGACTGGTGGCGTTTTGCGCGCGTTCTGTTTGCCGCCGGTTTCAGGGCTGGCGATCTGGTGCACAACGCCTTTTCCTACCATTTCACGCCGGCCGGCTTCATGCTTGAAGGCGCGGCGCAAAAGCTCGGCTGCCCGGTCTTTCCTGCCGGCGTCGGACAGACGGACATGCAGGTGCAGGCGATGGCCGACCTCAGGCCGGCAGCCTACGTCGGCACACCGTCGTTCCTGCGCATCATCCTCGAGAAGGCCGATGAACTCGGTGCCGACGTGAGCTCGCTGTGCAAGGCCGTCGTTTCTGGCGAAGCCTTGCCGCCAACGCTGCGCAAGCTGCTCAACGACCGCGGCGTGGTCGTGCGCCAGGCTTACGCAAGTGCCGATCTCGGCGTCATCGCCTATGAGACACCGAGCGAGGAGGGGCTGGTCGTCGAGGAAGACGTGCTGCTCGAAATCGTTCGTCCCGGTACCGGCGATCCGGTCGCCGAGGGTGAGGTTGGCGAGGTGGTGGTGACCAGTTTCAATCGCGATTACCCGCTGCTGCGCTTCGCGACTGGCGACCTGTCGGCGCTGCTGCCGGGAATCAGCCCCTGCGGTCGAACGAATATGCGCATCAGGGGCTGGCTGGGGCGTGCCGATCAGACCACCAAGGTCAAGGGAATGTTCGTGCACCCCTCGCAGGTCGCTGCCGTTCTCGCGCGGCACGGCGACGTTGGCCGCGCACGTCTGGTCGTAGACAACGCCGGCGGGCAGGATCGGATGGTCCTGCACTGCGAGGTGGCAAGTCCCTCCGATGCACTGCAGGCGGCGCTCGTGGCGAGCATTCGCGAGGTCACCAAACTGCGCGGCGAGGTGGCATTCCTGGCGCCCGCTGCACTGGCCAACGATGGCAAGGTGATCGAAGACCTGCGCAGTTACGAATGACGCGCGCGCTGTCGGCGATCGCCGGTTCCTTGCTGGCCGCAGGCTTCCTGGCCGGCGGCGCGGCAGGCGCGGCGTCGGATTCAGCGCCGGCATCCGGCCCGCAGGTTGGCGATTGCGTGATCTTTCGCGAAGGTGGCGCCGGGCGGCTTCTGAAGGCGCCGACCTATTGGCTGAAGGGTTCGATTGCCGGCATTTCCCGCCAGCAACGGCAGCTTGAGCGCTGTCCACGCATCGGCAAGCCGGCGAGCGCGTACACACCGGCCGACCATGCGCGGCTGGCGGCGGCGATGCCTTGCCTGGAGCACCTTTCAGGCAGCCCTGCCAGGGATGTGGAGGTGCTGCGCGTGCTCGTCACGGTCAGCGACTGGGAAACGCCGTGGTCACGTCAGCACGGCAGCACGGGATGGCTGTTCCGCGGACAGTTCCTCGGGCAGACCTTGCAGAAGGGCGCGGAGATCGACATGGATGCCGCCTGGCTCGAGCGCTGCGGGGCCGAGCGATGAGCGGCGGTCCGCTGCGCGGTGTTCGCGTTCTCGACCTGACGCGCCTGCTTCCCGGACCGGTCGCTACCCTGCATCTGGCCGATCTGGGGGCCGACGTGATCAAGATCGAAGACCCCGGCGCTGGCGATTACGCGCGCCGGATGGGTGATGGTCCGGCAGGGGTCAGCGCTTTCTATCGCAGCGTCAATCGCAACAAGCGCGGCCTGCGCCTGGATCTGAAGCAGGTGCAGGGTCAGGCGGCGTTCCTGCGCCTGGCAGCAACCGCCGACATCGTTGTCGAGAGCTTTCGGCCAGGGGTCAGCGACCGCCTCGGCATCGGCTATCAGGCGCTGCGCGCGATCAAGCCGGAACTCGTCTATTGCGCGATCACCGGTTATGGCCAGAGCGGACCACTGGCCATGGCCGCCGGACACGACCTCAACTACATTGGCCTGGCCGGGGTGCTCGATCAGATCGGCGTCGATGGCGGACCGCCGGCGATTCCCAATCTGCAGATCGGCGACCTGCTGGGTGGCGCGATGAGCGCCGCGATGGGAATCCTCGCCGCCCTGTTCGACGCCCGGCGCAGTGGCCAGGGTCGCCTCGTCGATGTGGCCATGAGCGAGGCGGTCCTGGCGCACAACCTGTTTCCGCTGTTCGCGATGCAGGGGGCCGGGGAGGTGCCCGAGCGCGGTTGCGACCTGCTGAGCGGCGGCGACCCCGGTTACCGCGTCTATGCCACGGCCGATCGACGTTTCATGGCAGTGGCGGCGCTCGAGAAGAAGTTCTGGGATGTCTTCTGCGCCGCTCTGCAACGCCCCGACTGGCAGCCGCTGCATGGCGCGCGCGGCGCCGCGGCTGCCGCCCTGGGTCGGGAAATCGCGGCCGTCTTCGCCAGCCGCGAGCAGCTTGCCTGGACCGAGTTCTTCGCCGACATCGATTGCTGCGTGACGCCGGTCCTCGGCGTTGCCGAGGCACTCGAACATCCGCAGTTCGTCGCCCGGGGAATGGCCGTTCACGCCGACGGCGTGACCCAGTATGCGCCGCCGGTGAAGCTCTCGGGCTGGGTCTTCGCTGTCGAGCGTGCCGCTCCCGCGGCCGGCGAGCATGGCGCCGAGATCCTGCGCGAGGCGGGATTTGCGGACGACGAGATCGTCGCCCTGAGCGCGGCGTCGATCATCTGACGCCGCGGCGACCAGCCGGCTGACGGCAGCCGGCCCGCCCCCGATCGCTGCTTACGGCTTCTTTTTCGGCTCGTCGTCGCTCTTGCCGGCGGTCTGTTGCACCGCGGCGGCAGCCTGCTTCATCTGTTCCTGCATCTGCTGCATCATCGTCCACGGCCACATCGTCGCCTGCTTGAGGGCATCGGCGCCTCCTGCAGCACCGATCGCTGCCGCTTGGGCGTCGTCGCCAGTACCGGCTGTGCCCGACGTGAGACTGGTGCCCATCTGGCTCATTGCGCGCACGGCATTGAGCGTTACGCATTGCATCTCCAGGCCCTGGATGGTCATCTGCAGCATCGACAGGTTCATCTTCAGCCAGCTCTCGACCGCCTTGAGGTCGCGCACCTTCTTCTCGATCTCGTCGACGTCCAGCGTCGGGGTCACCATCCCCGGCAAGGAAAAGCCCATGTTTCCGAACATCTTCTTGGCGAAGGCCATGGGGTCGGTCATAGAATCGTTACTGGACATGTTGTTGCTCCGATCGTGGTGGAATCGGGCATGTTAGCAAAGTTCCGCCGTTTCTGCGTGGGTGCCGACATGCGCCGCCCGTATTGGCGCTGCGGGTGTTGCCGACCGGCTCAGCGCCGGTAGCAGTAGAGCCGCGTCTGTCGCGCGTCGTCGACTTCGATGATCTGCTCGGCGGCGATGCCGGGCACGGCAAAACTGTTGCTGATGAACAGCGTTCCCGGTGGCATCTCCTGCTGCACTTTCTCCCATAGTGCGCGCATCGGGGCAGGCGACAGGAACGCATAGACGACGTCGTAGTCGCGCAGTTCGGTGCGCCAGATGTTGCCCCAGCGCCATTCGCAGTTGGCCAGCGCGGATGTGCGCAGGCGGCCGATTGCCCAGGTTGCCGGTGCGTTCTCGACGCCGGTGAAGTGCGCCTGCGGCCGCTGCCGGGCCAATGGCCCGAGGACGCTACCGATGCCGGCGCCGAGGTCGATGAAGCGCATCTCCGGCAGGTCAGCGGTAATCTCGGCGAGGCTTGCCGCGGTCGGGCCGTTGGACAGGTAGAGCGGGACCTGGCCGCCAAGCGCGCCCCGATAGACGAGCAGCAGCACGATCAGCAAGAGCAGGTACCAGCCGGGGTCGATGTCGAGCGTCGAAGCGGCCCAGGCCAGGGGCGCGAAGAGCGCGTGGATCAGCCGCCACCACCAGGCCTGACCCGTGAGGCTGGCGAAGAGCAGGGCGACGCCACCGATGGCCAGCGCCGTCAACGGCCAGGGCAGTTGTTCGTTGCGGATACCGTAGTAGGGCCAGGCCAGTGACAGCACGGCAAGCGCGGCAGCCAGCTGCAAGGCCAGCTGACGAAGTTGTGGACTGAACAGAGCCGGGGCGGTATCGGTGGGTTCGGGCGGTTCGGATGGCGGCGAAGACAAGGCGTTGCTCCCAGGCTGAGCGCCCTATTGTAGTGTCGGAGGACTTGCTGCTCGGCCGGTCTTCGTCCTGGCCGCTCAAGCGACGTCGTCGGCTGGCAGGATCTTTCCCGGATTGAGCAACTGGCCTGGGTCCAGAGCGGCCTTGATGGCGCGCATCACGGCGACCGCATCCCGGCCGTGCTCGCGAACCATGAAGCGCGTCTTGCCGATACCGATGCCGTGTTCGCCGGTGCAGGTTCCAGACATCGCCAGGGCGCGCTCGACCAGGCGTTCGTTGATCCATTCGGCTTCGCGCATGTCCTGCGGAGTGGACGGATCAACCAGCACGACCAGGTGGAAGTTCCCGTCGCCGACGTGGCCAAAAAGGGCGATCGGGATCGATACCCTGGCGATGTCGTCGTTGGTGGCGCGGATGCACTCGGCCAGGCGCGAGATCGGCACGCAGACGTCGGTCGGAAAGGCGCGGCATCCAGGCTTCAGCTGCAGGCAGGCGAAGTAGGCGTCGTGGCGCGCCTGCCACAGGCGGGAGCGTTCTTCGTTGCGGGTCGCCCACTCGAAATCCTGGCCAGCAAAGCTGCCGGCGATCTCCTGCACGATCTGCGCCTGTTCGCTGACTGAAGCCGTGCTGCCGTGAAACTCGAAGAACAGCGTCGGCAACTCCTTCAGCGTCGTACGGCTATGGCGGTTAACCGCCGCAAGGGTGAGCGCGTCGAGCAATTCGATGCGTGCCACCGGGACGCCCAGCTGAATGGTCTGGATGACGGTGTTGACCGCCGCAGCGATGTCGGGGAAGGCGCAGACGGCTGCAGACATTGCCTCGGGGAGCGGATGCAGCTTGACCGTCAGTTCGGTGATGATGCCGAGCGTTCCCTCGGATCCGATCAGCAGCCGCGTCAGGTCGTAACCGGCAGATGATTTGCGTGCCCGGCTGCCGGTTCTGATGATCCGGCCGTCGGCCAGGACGACGGTCATGCCGAGCACGTTGTCACGCATGGTTCCGTAACGCACGGCGTTGGTCCCCGAGGCGCGTGTCGCCGCCATGCCGCCGAGTGAAGCATCGGCCCCGGGGTCGATCGGAAAGAAAAGCCCGCTTCCCTTGAGCGCTGCGTTCAGTTGCAGGCGTGTCACGCCAGCCTCGACGGTCGCGTCGAGATCCTCGGCGTGTGTGGCAAGAATGCTGTTCATGCCGGCGAGGCTGATGGTCATGCCACCGTGAATTGCCAGCACGTGTCCTTCGACCGAGCTGCCGGCGCCGTAGGGAATCATCGGAATTCCATGGCGGTGGCAAATGCCGACCACCTCGGCGACTTCGTCGGTCGTCTGCGCAAAGAAGACCGCGTCGGGTGGGGCGGGCGCATGGATAGACTCGTCTCGCCCATGCAGCAGGCGGATCGAGTCGCCCTGCGAGAAGCGATCGCCAAAGCGGCCCTTCAGCGCCGCTGCGAGATCGTCTGTGAGTGGCCGGTGGCCTGGGTCGGGAGGCGTGCTCATCGTTCCAGCAGGATCCTTTTCGTGGCGCGCTGACGGTTGCCGCGCGATCTTCCGCCGTCGACCATGCAATGTGCCGAAATATGCATGCGAAGACACGCCTTCTACTATATACTTCTGCCCTGCCCAAAAAACAATTTGACTATCTTTTCATCGGGTGTCAGAATCCTGGGTTCTGAGCTGGAGGGATACCCAAGTGGCCAACGGGATCAGACTGTAAATCTGACGGCTCCGCCTTCGAAGGTTCGAATCCTTCTCCCTCCACCAAATGCCGCTGCTGGTGATCTAGATGTTTCGTGCTTCGGGTAATGGTTTCGCGGGTGTAGCTCAATGGTAGAGCTGAAGCCTTCCAAGCTTATGACGAGGGTTCGATTCCCTTCACCCGCTCCACGCCGCGGCCGCAGAACAGCTTCAGGCATCGCGTACGATGCCCATGTAGCTCAGCGGTAGAGCACTCCCTTGGTAAGGGAGAGGTCGACAGTTCAATTCTGTCCATGGGCACCACGGCTTGCTGCCACGGATTCATTAATTTTTAACGTCTTGAGGTACCGGTAATGGCCAAGGGAAAATTTGAACGTACGAAGCCGCACGTCAACGTTGGCACGATTGGGCACGTTGATCACGGGAAGACCACGCTGACGGCGGCGATCACGACGATTCTGTCGAAGAAGTTTGGCGGTACGGCCAAGGCCTACGACCAGATCGACGCGGCGCCGGAAGAGAAGGCGCGCGGCATCACGATCAATACGGCGCACGTCGAGTACGAGACGGCGAAGCGTCACTACGCGCACGTCGATTGCCCGGGTCACGCCGACTACGTGAAGAACATGATTACCGGTGCGGCGCAGATGGACGGCGCGATCCTGGTCGTTTCGGCCGCTGACGGCCCGATGCCGCAGACCCGCGAGCACATCCTGCTGGCGCGTCAGGTCGGTGTGCCGTACATCATCGTCTATCTGAACAAGTGCGACATGGTTGACGACGCCGAGCTGCTGGAGCTGGTGGACATGGAAGTGCGCGAGCTGCTTTCCAAGTACGACTTTCCCGGCGACGACGTGCCGATCATCCAGGGTTCGGCGCTGAAGGCGCTGGAGGGCGATCAGGGCGAGCAGGGTGAGCTTTCGGTGCTGGCCCTGGCGGATGCGCTGGACAGCTACATCCCGACCCCCGAGCGGGCAGTCGACAAGCCTTTCCTGCTGCCGATCGAGGACGTTTTCTCGATCTCCGGTCGCGGCACGGTGGTTACCGGTCGCGTCGAGCGCGGCGTGGTGAAGGTCGGCGAAGAAGTCGAGATCGTCGGCATCAAGCCGACGGTGAAGACCATCTGCACCGGTGTCGAGATGTTCCGCAAGCTGCTCGACCAGGGTCAGGCTGGCGACAACGTCGGTGTTCTGCTGCGCGGCGTCAAGCGCGAAGACGTCGAGCGCGGTCAGGTGCTGGCCAAGCCCGGTTCGATCAAGCCGCATACGCACTTCTCGGGTGAGGTGTACGTGTTGTCGAAGGAAGAGGGTGGTCGCCACACGCCGTTCTTCAACAACTACCGTCCGCAGTTCTACTTCCGCACGACGGACGTGACCGGCGCGATCGCGATGCCCGAAGGCGTCGAGATGGTGATGCCGGGTGACAACATCCAGATGACCGTCAAGCTGATCGCACCGATCGCCATGGAAGAGGGTCTGCGTTTTGCCATCCGCGAAGGTGGCCGTACCGTCGGCGCCGGCGTCGTGGCCAAGATCATCGAGTAGGTTCAGTAAGGACGAGGGGCGTTTCCGTCGCGGAGCGCTCCTGGTCTCTGCCGCAGGGGCATAGCTCAACTGGCAGAGCGTCGGTCTCCAAAACCGAAGGTTGGGGGTTCGATTCCCTCTGCCCCTGCCAACAAGTAATCAAAAGAAGTAGGCAAAGCGGACCACATGGCCGATAAGTTAAAGTTTGCGTTGGCGGTATTGTTGCTCGTCGCCGGCATCGCTGGCTTCTACCTGCTCGCTGAGCAGGCGATGATCGTGCGGGTCCTGGCGGTTCTCGCCGGGGCCGGGCTGGCCGCCGCCGTTGCGTGGCAGACCGAGCCGGGGCGTCGCTTCTTCGGCTTTGCCAGAGAGGCTTCGAACGAAGCGAAGAAGGTTGTCTGGCCGTCGCGCAAGGAAACCATGCAGACCACCGGTCTGGTGTTTGCCTTTGTGGTGGTGATGGCGCTTTTTCTCTGGTTGACCGACAAGGGCCTCGAGTGGGTTCTCTACGACCTGGTTCTTGGCTGGAGGCAATCATGAGCATGCGCTGGTACGTGGTACACGCCTATTCGGGGTTTGAGAAGAGCGTCCAGCGGGCGCTGCTGGAGCGCATTCAGCGGCAGGGCATGGAGAGCGCCTTCGGTCGGATTCTGGTGCCGGTCGAGGAGGTTGTCGAGCTCAAGATGGGCCAGAAGAGCATTTCGGAACGCAAGTTCTTCCCCGGCTACGTGCTGGTGGAAATGGAAATGAACGACGACTCCTGGCATCTCGTGAAGAGCACGCCAAAGGTCACAGGTTTTGTCGGTGGCACGGCAAACAAGCCGACGCCGATCTCTGAAAAAGAGGTCGACAAGATCATGCAGCAAATCCAGGAGGGCGTTGAGAAGCCCCGTCCCAAGGTCCTTTTCGAGCCGGGCGAAGTCGTTCGCGTCAAGGACGGTCCGTTCACCGATTTCCATGGCGCGGTCGAGCAGGTGAATTACGAGAAGAATCGCCTGCGTGTGTCGGTGACCATTTTCGGTCGTCCGACGCCGGTCGAGCTGGAGTTTGCCCAAGTCGAGAAGGCTTGATCCGGCAATTGAGTTGCGGTGCGTGGTTTTCCCGACGCGCCGCCGTAGTGCGGCTCCCGGGCCGCGTTTGTCTATTGGGGAGCGCTGTCACGAGCGCGATCGAACCCGTCTAGAGGAGTTCCACCGTGGCAAAGAAGATCATTGGTTATATCAAACTGCAGGTGCCGGCGGGCAAGGCGAATCCATCGCCGCCGATCGGCCCGGCGCTTGGCCAGCGTGGCTTGAATATCATGGAGTTCTGCAAGGCCTTCAACGCCCAGACGCAGGGCATGGAGCCGGGCCTGCCGATTCCGGTGGTGATCACCGCCTTTGCGGACAAGAGTTTCACTTTCATCATGAAGACGCCGCCGGCGACCGTTCTGATCAAGAAGGCCATTGGCCTGCAGAAGGGTAGCCCGAAGCCGCTGACCAACAAGGTGGGTACGCTTACCCGTGCGCAGTGCGAAGCCATTGCGACACAGAAGATGCCCGACCTGACGGCGGCCGACATGGATGCCGCAGTTCGCACGATCGCCGGCAGTGCCCGCGCGATGGGCGTCACGGTGGAGGGTTTCTGAGATGGCAAAATTGAGCAAGCGTCAAAAAGCTTTCGCCGGCAAGGTCGATCGCACCACCAGCCTCGCCGTTGGCGAAGCGCTGAAGCAGGTCAAGGAGTTCGCAACGGCCAAGTTTGACGAGTCGATCGATGTGGCCGTCTGCCTCGGTGTCGATCCGCGCAAGTCCGATCAGATCGTCCGCGGCTCGGTGGTCTTGCCGGCCGGTACCGGGAAGACGATCCGCGTCGCTGTTTTCGCTCAGGGCGAGAAGGCTGCCGCGGCCCTCGAGGCCGGTGCCGACATCGTCGGTTTCGACGATCTGGCTGCCGAAGTGAAGTCCGGGGTGATCAATTTCGACCGGGTGATTGCCACGCCGGACGCGATGCGTGTGGTTGGCCAGTTGGGTCAGATCCTCGGGCCGCGTGGCCTGATGCCCAACCCGAAGGTCGGGACGGTGACCATGGACGTGGCCACCGCCGTCAAGAACGCCAAGGCCGGGCAGGTTCAGTATCGTACCGACAAGACCGGCATCATTCACAGCACGATCGGCCGCGCATCCTTCGACGCGGACAGCCTGGCGATCAACCTCAAGGCGCTGATCGATGCGCTGATCAAGGCCAAGCCTGCCACGTCGAAAGGCCAGTATCTCAAGAAGGTCGCGCTGGCCAGCACGATGGGGCCGGGTGTGCGCGTGGATCCTTCCACGCTGTAGGGAACATATATCGCCGGATCACGTTCTTTACGTGTTCCGGCAAGGAACTTTGTTGGGCCGTTGGCGGCGCTGTCCTGGCGCCGTTGAAGGATCGTCAAAGACCGCAGGTGCCGAAGGTCGTTGCCGGAGGTTTAAGTGTGCAAGCAGCCTGCAGAGACGGTGTGCCCCGAAAAGGATTTCGCAGCGAGCGGCGCATGCCGACGTTGTCTCTCCTGATCCAAGGTCGCCGTGGGTGCGGCACATCGGTATCGATGCGCCGTCTGTTGACTTGAAGGGAGGAAGGGCCTGTGGGTCTTAATCTTGATGAAAAGAAAGCGGTCGTGGCCGAAGTGTCGGCCACGATAGCTGGCGCTCAGACGATGGTCATCGCCGAGTACAGCGGCTTGGAGGTGGCTCACCTCACGCGTCTGCGGGCGCAGGCGCGTGCGGCAAATGTCTATCTGCGCGTGTTGAAGAATACCCTGGTGCGCCGGGCGGTGCAGGGCAGCGTATTTGCTGAACTGTCCGCGCAGATGGTCGGGCCGCTGATCTACAGCATCTCGGAGGATCCGGTCGCGGCGGCCAAGGTGCTCAGCGATTTCGCAAAAACCAATGACAAGCTGGTTGTGAAAGCTGGCAGCTACGCCGGTGAACTGCTCGACAAGGCCGGCGTGCAAAGGCTCGCTTCGGTTCCGAGTCGCGAGGAACTGCTCGCGCAGTTGCTCGGCATGATGCAGGCGCCGGTAACGGGCTTTGCCTGTGCCCTCGGTGCCCTGGCCAAACAACGTGAAGAAGCGGTCGCCTGATCGTACGGTCAGCTTTTATTTGTATTCAGATTTGGGAGTTTATTGATTATGGCTATTAGCAAAGAAGACATCCTGGAAGCCGTTGGCGCAATGACGGTGATGGACCTGAACGACCTGGTCAAGGCGTTCGAAGAGAAGTTTGGGGTATCGGCAGCTTCCATGGCCGTTGCCGCACCGGGCGCGGCTGCCGCAGTCGTTGAAGAGCAGACCGAGTTCACCGTGATGCTGATGGCCAGTGGCGAGAAGAAGGTCGAGACGATCAAGGTCGTCCGCGCTGCCACCGGCCTCGGTCTGAAGGAGGCCAAGGACATGGTCGACGGCGCCCCGAAGGCGATCAAGGAAGGCGTTTCGAAAGCGGATGCCGACGCCCTCAAGAAGCTTCTCGAGGACGCAGGCGCCAAGGTCGAGGTCAAGTAATTCCGGCCGCATGCGTGGGCTGGCAGCCTTTTGGCTGTCAGCCCTTTTGTGCTTTTCCGGAAACAGCTTTGCGTCGGACGCGCGAGGCTGAGCAGCGTGCAAACGCAATGACGAGTAGCGAAAGCAGAGCGAGCCGGCGAGTGCTCTCTGCGGTCCTAGTCGTATTGCTTTTGTCCGTTGCGGACTGGCCGGTCTCGCGACCGTCGCCGGTGCGCACTAGAAGTTTTGCCTTCTGAGTTCGGAGCGACCATGAACTACTCCTACACCGAGAAAAAGCGTATCCGCAAGAGCTTCGCCAAGCGCGCCAGCGTGCTCGAAGTGCCTTTCTTGCTGGCTACCCAGTTGGAGTCGTTCTCTGCTTTCCTGCAGAGAACGACGCCAGTAGCACAGCGCAAGAACCAGGGCTTGCAGGCTGCGTTTTCCTCCATTTTCCCGATCGTCAGTCACAGTGGCAATGCGCGGCTGGAATTCGTCAGTTTTGCCCTGTCCGACCCGGCGTTCGACGTCAAGGAATGCCACCAGCGCGGCCTGACCTTCGCCTCGGCCCTGCGGGCAAAGGTGCGTCTGGTCATTCTCGATCGCGAGACGCCTGACACCATCAAGGAAGTCAAGGAGCAGGAAGTCTACATGGGCGAGATTCCGTTGATGACGACAACGGGCTCCTTTGTCATCAACGGTACCGAACGGGTGATCGTTTCGCAGTTGCACCGCTCGCCGGGCGTCTTCTTCGAGCACGACCGCGGCAAGACGCACAGCTCGGGCAAGCTGCTTTTTTCGGCGCGGGTCATTCCCTATCGCGGGTCCTGGCTGGATTTCGAGTTCGACCCGAAGGACCTGCTCTTCTTCCGGGTGGACCGTCGCCGCAAGATGCCGGTAACGACCTTGCTGAAGGCCCTTGGCCTGACGCCGCAGCAGATCCTGCGCGAGTTCTTCGAATTCGATACCTTCATCCTCGGCAAGAACGTCATCGAGTTCGCGCTGGTGCCCGAACGCCTGCGCGGCGAAGTCGCGCGCTTCGACTTCAACGACTCGTCCGGAAACCTGATCATCGCCAAAGACAAGCGCGTTACCGCCAAGCACATCCGGGAACTGGACGCCGCCGGAATCAAGCAGGTCGCGGTTCCCGATGACTTCCTGATCGGACGGGTAGTGGCCGAGGATGTCATTGACCAGAGCAGCGGCGAAGTCCTGGCCAACGCCAACGACGAAATTACCGAATCGCTGCTGGCCAGGCTCTGCGAGTCCGGTATCGAGTCCCTGCACACCCTGTATATCAATGACCTGGACCGGGGCGGCTTCATCTCGCAGACCTTGCGCGCCGACGATACGGCCTCGAGGCAGGCGGCGCGCGTCGCCATCTATCGCATGATGCGTCCCGGCGAGCCGCCGACCGAAGAAGCGGTCGAGATCCTGTTCAACGGTCTGTTCTACTCGGACGACCGCTACGACCTGTCGGCGGTCGGACGCATGAAGTTCAATCGTCGCGTCGCCCGCAAGGACGTCGTCGAATACAAGATCATGGTCAAGCACGTGCCTTCCAAGCGTGACGGCATCGTCAGGCTGCTGACGGACGCCCTCGGCGAGGCGGCAGCCGTCGAGGCCATCGGCGAACTTGGCCATGGGCCGCGGGCGGTCGCCGAGAACCTGACCGAAGCTGCGGCGCTGGAACTGTTCGAGCAGCTCAAGGCCGCGGGCGCCAGCGGTGAGGTGCGCGAGCAGTTGACGCTGTCGCCGCGCGACATCGTCGAAGTGATCAAGCTGCTCGTCGAATTGCGCAATGGTCGCGGCGAAGTCGATGACATCGACCATCTCGGCAATCGCCGCGTTCGCTCGGTGGGTGAACTGGCCGAGAACCAGTTTCGTGCGGGTCTGGTGCGCGTCGAACGTGCCGTCAAGGAGCGCCTGTCGCAGGCCGAGTCGGACAATCTGATGCCGCACGACCTGATCAACGCCAAGCCGATAAGCGCCGCCGTCAGGGAGTTCTTCGGCTCCAGCCAGCTGTCGCAGTTCATGGACCAGACCAATCCCCTGTCCGAGATCACGCACAAGCGCCGCGTCTCGGCGCTGGGTCCCGGTGGCTTGACACGCGAACGCGCCGGCTTCGAGGTGCGCGACGTGCATCCCACGCACTATGGTCGTGTCTGCCCGATCGAAACACCGGAAGGCCCGAACATCGGCCTGATCAACTCGCTGGCCCTTTATGCCCGTACCAACGAGTATGGCTTTCTCGAAACGCCCTACCGCACGGTCGTCGACGGCCGCGTGACGAATCAGATCGAGTACCTTTCGGCGATCGAGGAAGGTGCTTACATCATCGCCCAGGCCAACTCGGATCTCGGCGATGCGGGGGTCTTGACCGACGAACTGGTTACCTGCCGCGAGAAGGGCGAGACGATCCTGGCCGAGCCGGCGCGCGTTCAATACATGGACGTCGCACCGAGCCAGATCGTCTCGGTTGCCGCTTCGTTGATTCCCTTCCTGGAGCACGACGACGCGAACCGGGCGCTGATGGGCGCCAACATGCAGCGTCAGGCGGTGCCCTGCCTGCGTCCCGAGAAGCCGCTGGTCGGCACCGGCATCGAGCGCACGGTGGCCGTAGACTCGGGTACGGCGGTGCAGGCGCTGCGCGGCGGGGTGGTCGACTATGTCGACGCCTCAAGGGTCGTGGTGCGCGTCAATGACGCCGAAACGGGGCCGGGCGAAGTCGGTGTCGATATCTACAACCTGGTGAAATACATCCGTTCCAATCAGAACACCAATATCAACCAGCGACCGCTCGTTCGCGTCGGTGACGTCATTGCCAAGGGCGACGTGGTGGCCGACGGCGCGTCGACCGACAAGGGGGAACTGGCGCTTGGCCAGAACATGCTGGTCGCGTTCATGCCCTGGAACGGCTACAACTTCGAGGACTCGATCCTGATCTCGGAGCGTGTGGTCGCCGAGGACCGCTTCACCTCGATTCACATCGAGGAGTTGACGGTCGTGGCGCGCGACACCAAGCTGGGCCCGGAGGAAATCACCCGCGATATCGCCTCTCTCGGCGAGTCGCAACTGGCGCGACTCGACGAGTCGGGGATCGTCTACATCGGCGCCGAGGTTGAAGCCGGTGACGTACTGGTCGGCAAGGTGACGCCCAAGGGCGAAACGCAGCTGACCCCCGAAGAGAAATTGTTGCGCGCCATCTTCGGTGAAAAAGCCTCCGACGTGAAGGACACCTCGCTGCGCGTCCAGTCGGGAATTGCCGGCACGGTCATCGACGTGCAGGTGTTCACCCGCGAGGGCATCGAACGCGACAAGCGTGCCCAGTCGATCATCGACGACCATCTGCGCAGCTACAAGCTGGATCTTGCGGATCAGTTGCGCATCGTCGAGCGCGACGCCTTCGCTCGCGTCGAGCGAATGATCGTTGGCAAGCCTGCCAACGGCGGGCCGAAGCGACTGGCCAAGGGTGCCGCGGTGACCAAGGAGTACCTGGATGGCATCGAGCCGCACCACTGGTTCGATATCCGCATGGCCGACGACGAGGTCGCGCATCAGCTGGAGTCCCTGCGTGATGGACTCGAGCAGACCCGCAAGGGCTTTGACGTCGCTTTCGAAGAAAAGCGCAAGAAGCTCACCCAGGGCGACGAGTTGCCGCCGGGCGTGCAGAAGATGGTCAAGGTGTACGTGGCCGTCAAGCGCCGCCTGCAGGCGGGCGACAAGATGGCCGGGCGGCACGGCAACAAGGGTGTGGTGTCGCGCATCGTGCCCGTCGAGGACATGCCGTACATGGCCGATGGCCATCCGGTCGATATCGTGCTCAATCCGCTTGGCGTTCCGTCGCGAATGAACGTCGGGCAGATTCTCGAGGTCCACCTGGGGCTCGCTGCCAAAGGCATTGGGTTCAGGATTGGTGAAATGCTTCGCCGGCAGGCTACCGCCAGCGAAGTGCGCGGCTTCCTCGATCAGGTCTACAACAGTACTGGCAAGTGCGAAGACCTCGATCAGCTGAGCGAGGCCGAGGTGCTTGAAATGGCGGCCAACCTGCAGGCGGGCGTGCCCTTCGCAACGCCGGTTTTCGACGGTGCCAAGGAGTCGGAAATCAAGGCCATGCTGGCGCTTGCCGGCATGCCGGAAACAGGACAGATGACCTTGTACGACGGTCGCACCGGCGAGCGCTTCGAGCGCCAGGTGACGGTTGGCTATATGCACGTATTGAAGCTGCATCACCTGGTCGACGACAAGATGCACGCACGCTCGACGGGCCCGTATTCGCTGGTGACGCAGCAGCCGCTGGGTGGCAAGGCGCAGTTCGGTGGCCAGCGTTTCGGCGAGATGGAGGTGTGGGCGCTCGAAGCCTATGGCGCGTCGTACGTGCTGCAGGAAATGCTCACCGTGAAGTCCGATGACGTGAATGGCCGGACCAAGGTTTACGAAAACATCGTCAAGGGTGACCACAAGATCGAGGCCGGCATGCCCGAGTCATTCAACGTCCTGGTCAAGGAGATTCGCTCGCTGGCGATCGATATAGATCTCGACCGTTTCTGATTGTTTGCCCGGGGGGCGAGCGGCCAGGCCTTCGTCGGCCCTGCCGCTCGCGGCCCCTGACACCCCACTCCTTACTGGAGCAAAAGATGAAAGCACTGCTTGATTTGTTTAGGCAGGTGACGCAGGAAGAGCAGTTCGATGCGATCACCATTGGTCTCGCTTCGCCGGACAAGATCCGCTCCTGGTCCTATGGTGAAGTGAAGAAACCCGAGACGATCAACTATCGTACCTTCAAGCCGGAACGCGACGGTCTGTTCTGCGCCAAGATCTTTGGCCCGATCAAGGACTACGAGTGCCTCTGCGGCAAGTACAAGCGGCTCAAGCATCGTGGCGTGATCTGTGAGAAGTGCGGCGTCGAGGTGACGCTTGCCAAGGTCCGCCGTGAGCGGATGGCGCACATCGACCTGGCCAGTCCGGTGGCTCACATCTGGTTTCTGAAGAGCCTGCCAAGCCGCCTTGGCATGGTCCTGGACATGACGCTGCGCGATATCGAGCGCGTGCTGTACTTCGAAGCCTTCGTTGTCTACGATCCCGGCATGACGCCGCTGGCGCGTGCCCAGTTGTTGACCGAGGACGACTACCTGGCCAAGGTCGAAGAGTACGGTGACGACTTCGACGCGGCGATGGGTGCTGAAGGCATCCGCGAGTTGCTGCGCTCGATCGATCTCGGTCGCGAAGTCGAAACCCTGCGTTCGGAACTCGAGACGACGACATCCGAAACCAAGAGCAAGAAGTTCTCCAAGCGGCTGAAGATTCTCGAGGGCTTCCAGAAATCCGGCATCAAGCCGGAGTGGATGGTGCTCGAAGTGCTGCCGGTGCTGCCGCCGGATCTGCGCCCGCTGGTGCCGCTCGACGGTGGCCGTTTTGCGACCTCGGATCTCAACGATCTCTATCGCCGCGTCATCAACCGCAACAACCGCCTGAAGCGCCTGCTCGAACTCAAGGCCCCGGAAATCATCGTGCGCAACGAAAAGCGGATGCTCCAGGAAGCCGTGGACTCGCTGCTCGACAACGGTCGCCGCGGCAAGGCGATGACCGGCGCCAACAAGCGTCCGTTGAAGTCGCTGGCCGACATGATCAAGGGCAAGGGCGGTCGTTTTCGTCAGAACCTGCTCGGCAAGCGCGTTGACTACTCGGGGCGTTCGGTCATCGTCGTCGGCCCGCAGCTCAAGCTGCATCAGTGCGGTCTGCCCAAGCTGATGGCCCTCGAGCTGTTCAAGCCGTTCATTTTCAACCGCCTCGAGGGGATGGGTCTGGCGACGACCATCAAACAGGCGAAGAAAATGGTCGAGACGCAGGAGGCAGTCGTCTGGGATATCCTGGAAGAAGTCATCCGCGAACATCCGATCATGCTCAACCGTGCGCCGACGCTGCACCGTCTGGGCATTCAGGCCTTCGAGCCGACGCTGATCGAGGGCAAGGCGATTCAGCTGCATCCTCTGGTCTGTGCAGCCTTCAATGCCGACTTCGACGGTGACCAGATGGCCGTGCACGTCCCACTGTCGCTGGAAGCGCAGATGGAAGCGCGGACGCTGATGCTGGCCTCGAACAACGTTCTCTCGCCGGCCAACGGCGAACCGATCATCGTTCCCTCGCAGGACATCGTTCTCGGCCTCTACTACGCCACCCGCGAAGGCATCAATGCCAAGGGCGAGGGCATGATCTTCCCCGACCTGGCCGAGGTGACGCGCGCCATGCAGGCGGGCGAACTCAATCTGCACGCACGCATTTCGGTGCGCATTACCGAGTACGAGAGCGATGGCGAGAACGGCTGGCTGGAGAAGGTCACACGCTACAAGACGACCGCCGGTCGCGCGCTGCTCTCGGAGATCCTGCCTAAGGGGCTGCCCTACAGCCTGATCGACAAGACGCTCAAGAAAAAGGAAATCTCCAAGCTGATCAATGCTGCCTTCCGCCGCTGCGGTCTCAAGGAGACCGTCGTTTTTGCCGACAAGCTGATGCAGAACGGCTATCGCCTGGCGACTCGTGCAGGCATTTCGATCTGCTCGGACGACATGCTGGTGCCGGCGCAGAAGCGCGAGATCATTGCCGCTGCCGACGAGGAAGTGAAGGAGATCGAAAACCAGTACACCAACGGTCTGGTAACCAATGGCGAGCGCTACAACAAGGTCGTCGACATCTGGGGCCGTACCGGCGATCAGGTGGCCAAGGTGATGATGGATCAGCTCGGCCACGAGGAAGTCGTCAACCGCCAGGGCGTGACCGAAAGGCAGGAATCGTTCAACTCCATCTTCATGATGGCCGATTCCGGTGCGCGTGGTTCGGCGGCGCAGATTCGCCAGTTGGCGGGTATGCGCGGGCTGATGGCCAAACCGGATGGATCGATCATTGAAACGCCGATCACCACCAATTTCCGTGAAGGTCTGAACGTTCTCCAGTACTTCATCTCGACGCACGGCGCGCGCAAGGGTCTCGCCGATACGGCGCTGAAGACCGCCAACTCGGGTTATCTGACGCGCCGACTGGTCGACGTGACGCAGGATCTGGTGGTGATCGAGGACGACTGCGGTACCAGCAACGGCGTCACCAGAAAAGCACTTATCGAAGGTGGTGAGGTCATCGAGGCGATTCGCGAGCGCATTCTTGGTCGCGTCACCGCAGCGGACGTGCTCGACCCCGATTCGGACGAGACGCTCATCGAGCAGGGAACGCTGATCTGCGAAGACCACTGCGATCTGATCGACCGCCTGGGGATCGACGAAGTCAAGGTGCGTACGCCGCTGACCTGCGACACGCGCTATGGTCTGTGCGCCATGTGTTACGGCCGCGACCTTGGCCGGGGTTCGCCGGTCAACGTTGGCGAGGCGGTCGGTGTCATGGCGGCGCAATCGATCGGCGAGCCGGGAACGCAGCTCACCATGCGCACCTTTCACGTCGGCGGCGCGGCCTCCCGTGCCGCCGTGGCCAGTCACGTCGAGACGCACAGTGCCGGCGTGGTGCGCTTCACCTCGACCATGCGCTATGTCACCAGTGCCAAGGGCGAGAAGATTGTCATCACGCGTTCCGGCGAGATTCTGATCACCGATGACAGCGGCCGGGAACGTGAAAAGCACAAGGTGCCCTACGGAGCAACGCTGCGCGTCGTCGACAGCGAAGCGGTCAAGGCCGGTGCCAGGCTGGCCGCCTGGGATCCGCACACTCGCCCGATCATCGCCGAGTACTCGGGCCTGGTGAAGTTCGAGAACGTCGAGGAAGGGGTTACCGTCGCCAAACAGATCGATGAGGTCACCGGGCTGTCCACGCTGGTGGTCATCGATCCGAAGCGCGGTGGCAAGGTGCCGAGCAAAGGCCTTCGCCCGCAGGTAAGGCTTTTCGACCCTGACGGGGAAGAAGTCAGGATGCATGGCAGCGAGCAGCCGGTGACCATCACTTTCCAGGTCGGCGCGATCATCAATGTCTTCGATGGCCAACAGATTTCCGTCGGGGACGTGCTAGCCCGCCTGCCTCAGGAGTCGGCCAAGACACGCGACATCACCGGTGGCCTGCCGCGCGTCGCCGAGTTGTTCGAAGCGCGCACGCCGAAAGATGCGGGCATGCTGGCCGAGTTCACCGGCACCATGTCCTTCGGCAAGGACACCAAGGGCAAGCAGCGGCTGGTCATTACCGATCTCGATGGCGAGACCCACGAGTACCTGATCCTGAAAGACAAGCACGTCCTGGTCCACGACGGGCAGGTGGTGAACAAGGGCGAGTCGATCGTCGATGGCGCGCCGGATCCGCACGATATTCTGCGCCTGCTGGGTGTCGAAGCGCTGGCTGTCTACATCACCGACGAAGTGCAGGACGTGTACCGTCTGCAGGGCGTCAAGATCAACGACAAGCACATCGAGGTGATTGTTCGCCAGATGCTGCGCCGGGTGAATGTTCTCGATCCGGGCGACACCAAGTTCATCAAGGGCGAGCAGGTGGAGCGGGCGCACCTGCTCGACGAGAACGACAGCATTGTTGCCGAGGGCAAGCTGCCAGCCACCTATGAACACGTGCTGCTTGGCATCACCAAGGCGTCCCTGTCTACCGATTCGTTCATCTCGGCGGCCTCGTTCCAGGAAACGACGCGGGTGTTGACCGAGGCGGCGATCATGGGCAAGCGCGACGAACTGCGCGGCCTCAAGGAGAACGTCATCGTCGGTCGCCTGATACCGGCCGGTACCGGTCTTGCCTACCACAACACGCGCAAGAAGAATGCCGCTGGCGAAGACCTTGCCGCCGACAGCGGACTGCTCGACGACCATCTGTCGAGCTCCGAGGAGAGCCCTCAGGATGAACCGATTGCTTGACTTGGCGCCTGATAGACCATAGAATCGCCGGTCTTTGTCGCCGACGACGTCGTTGCGTCGGCTTGTCACTGAAATCGCCGAGGCGGCCAGTATGGTCCGCCTTGGTTTTTTGCAGACGCCATGTGGTTACCACCGGCGTCGCTGCATTGAACAGAAGGGTGGAAACATGCCAACCATTAACCAGTTGGTGCGCAAGCCTCGCGAGGCTATCCGCATCAAGAGCAAAGTCCCTGCGCTGGGAAATTGCCCGCAAAAACGGGGAGTCTGCACCCGTGTTTACACCACTACGCCGAAAAAGCCCAACTCCGCCCTGCGTAAGGTCTGCAAGGTCAGGCTGACCAACGGTTTCGAGGTGATTTCGTATATCGGTGGTGAGGGGCACAACCTGCAGGAGCACTCCGTGGTCCTGATCCGCGGTGGCCGTGTCAAGGACTTGCCGGGCGTGCGTTATCACACCGTCCGCGGCTCGCTGGACACCCAGGGCGTCAAGAAGCGCAAGCAGGGTCGTTCCAAGTACGGTACCAAGCGCCAGAAAGCTGCTTGATTTCCGTCCGAGTAAGGGCCGTTCCAGATGGGCGGCCGGGAGGGGTGGGCGCGTTGCCCGACCCTTCGACTGAATTGTGACTATGAGAGGTTGCTATGCCCCGTCGTCGTGAAGTGCCGAAGCGCGATATCCTGCCGGATCCGAAGTTCGGCAACGTTGATGTCTCGAAGTTTGTGAATACCATCATGATGAGCGGCAAGAAGTCCGTCGCCGAGCGCATCGTCTATGGCGCGTTTGACCAGATCGTGGCCAAGACCGGCAAGGATCCGCTGGAAACCTTTGGTTTGGCGCTGGGCAACATCCGGCCACTGGTCGAGGTGAAGAGTCGTCGCGTCGGTGGTGCCAACTATCAGGTGCCGGTCGAAGTGCGCCCGAGTCGTCGTATGGCGTTGGCCATGCGCTGGCTGCGCGAGTCTGCGCGCAAGCGTTCGGAGAAGTCGATGGGCCAGCGTCTCGCAGCCGAGATCCTCGAGGCTTCCGAGAGTCGCGGTGGTGCCGTCAAGAAGCGTGACGAAATCCATCGTATGGCCGAAGCCAACAAGGCTTTCGCTCACTTCCGCTTCTAGTTCGCAGCAAACCCGTTGCCGCCAGCCGGCAACGACCGCTCTTTATTCGTGAAGGTCTATTACCGTGGCACGTAAAACCCCCATTGAGCGCTACCGGAATATCGGTATCAGCGCTCACATTGACGCCGGCAAGACGACGGCGACCGAGCGTATCCTGTTCTACACGGGTATCAACCACAAGATCGGTGAGGTGCATGACGGCGCCGCGACCATGGACTGGATGGCGCAGGAGCAGGAGCGCGGGATCACCATTACATCGGCTGCGACCACGTGTTTCTGGAAGGGTATGCAGCTCGACCGCCCCGAGCACCGCATCAACATCATCGACACGCCGGGCCACGTCGACTTCACGATCGAAGTCGAGCGTTCGATGCGCGTGCTCGACGGCGCGTGCATGATCTATTGTGCGGTCGGCGGCGTGCAGCCGCAGTCCGAGACGGTGTGGCGGCAGGCGACCAAGTACAAGGTGCCGCGTCTGGCCTTCGTCAACAAGATGGATCGCCAGGGCGCGGACTTCTTCAAGGTCATGGACCAGATGCGCACCCGGCTGAAGGCCAACCCGGTGCCGATCGTGATTCCCATCGGCAAGGAAGAGTACTTCGAGGGCGTCGTCGATCTGATCAAGATGAAGGCCATCATCTGGGATGAGGCTTCCCTGGGAATGAAGTTCGAGTACCGCGAAGTCCCGGCAGAACTGCAGGCGCAGGCCGACGAGTGGCGGGGCAAGATGGTCGAGGCCGCCGCAGAATCTTCGGAAGAGCTGATGGATCGCTATCTCGAACTGGGCGATCTGAGTGAGGCCGACGTCATAAAGGGGTTGCGTGCCCGTACCCTGGCCTGCGAGATCCAGCCCGGACTGTGCGGAACGGCGTTCAAGAACAAGGGTGTGCAGCGCATGCTCGACGCGGTCATCGACCTGCTGCCGTCGCCGGTCGACATACCGCCGGTGACCGGCGAAAAAGAGAATGGCGAGCTGGATACCCGCGCGGCGTCCGATACGGCCAAATTCTCCGCGCTCGCCTTCAAGTTGATGACCGACCCCTATGTCGGGCAGCTGACCTTCATTCGCGTATACTCCGGCGTGCTCAAGAGTGGCGACTTCGTCTACAACCCCATCAAGGGGCGCCGCGAGCGCATCGGCCGGGTCCTGCAGATGCACGCCAACAACCGCGAAGAGCTGAAAGAGGTGCTGGCTGGCGATATCGCGGCCTGTGTCGGGCTCAAGGAAGTCACGACCGGCGAGACGCTCTGCGATCCGTCGGCGATCATTACTCTCGAGCGCATGGTCTTCCCGGAGCCGGTGATTCACGTGGCGGTCGAACCGAAGACCAAGCCGGATCAGGAAAAGATGGGCATCGCTCTCGGGCGACTGGCGCAGGAAGATCCCTCGTTTCGGGTGCGTACCGACGAGGAATCGGGTCAGACGATCATCTCGGGCATGGGCGAGTTGCACCTGGAAATCATCGTCGACCGCTTGCGGCGTGAGTTCGGGGTGGATGCCAACGTCGGTGCGCCGCAGGTGGCCTACCGCGAATGCATCAGGAAATCGGTCGAGCAGGAAGGCAAGTTCGTCAAGCAATCGGGTGGTCGTGGTCAGTATGGCCACGTCTGGTTGAAGATCGAACCGAACGAGCCGGGCAAGGGCTACGAGTTCGTCGACGCCATCAAGGGCGGTACGGTGCCTCGCGAATACATCCCGGCGGTCGACAAGGGCTTGCAGGATGCGGTCACCAGCGGTGTTCTGGCTGGTTTCCCGGTGGTCGATATCAAGTTCACCCTGTTCGAAGGCTCCTATCACGACGTTGACTCGAACGAAAACGCGTTCCGCATGGCGGCAGCGTTTGCCTTCAAGGAAGGCATGCGTCGCGCTTCGCCGACCCTTCTCGAGCCGATGATGGCGGTCGAGGTCGAGACGCCCGAAGAGTACATGGGCAATGTCATGGGCGACCTTTCGAGCCGCCGCGGCATGGTTCAGGGGATGGAGGATGCGCTGGGCAACATCAAGCTGATCCGCGCCGAAGTGCCGTTGGCGGAAATGTTTGGCTACTCGACCACCTTGCGCTCGCTGTCGCAGGGTCGCGCGACCTACTCAATGGAATTCAAGCACTACGCCGAAGCGCCGAAGAATGTCGCCGAGGCCATCATCAACAAGAAATGACTCTGTTTTTGAGGATACGGTAATGGCAAAGGGAAAATTTGAACGTACGAAGCCGCACGTCAACGTTGGCACGATTGGGCACGTTGATCACGGGAAGACCACGCTGACGGCGGCGATCACGACGATTCTGTCGAAGAAGTTTGGCGGTACGGCCAAGGCCTACGACCAGATCGACGCGGCGCCGGAAGAGAAGGCGCGCGGCATCACGATCAATACGGCGCACGTCGAGTACGAGACGGCGAAGCGTCACTACGCGCACGTCGATTGCCCGGGTCACGCCGACTACGTGAAGAACATGATTACCGGTGCGGCGCAGATGGACGGCGCGATCCTGGTCGTTTCGGCCGCTGACGGCCCGATGCCGCAGACCCGCGAGCACATCCTGCTGGCGCGTCAGGTCGGTGTGCCGTACATCATCGTCTATCTGAACAAGTGCGACATGGTTGACGACGCCGAGCTGCTGGAGCTGGTGGACATGGAAGTGCGCGAGCTGCTTTCCAAGTACGACTTTCCCGGCGACGACGTGCCGATCATCCAGGGTTCGGCGCTGAAGGCGCTGGAGGGCGATCAGGGCGAGCAGGGTGAGCTTTCGGTGCTGGCCCTGGCGGATGCGCTGGACAGCTACATCCCGACCCCCGAGCGGGCAGTCGACAAGCCTTTCCTGCTGCCGATCGAGGACGTTTTCTCGATCTCCGGTCGCGGCACGGTGGTTACCGGTCGCGTCGAGCGCGGCGTGGTGAAGGTCGGCGAAGAAGTCGAGATCGTCGGCATCAAGCCGACGGTGAAGACCATCTGCACCGGTGTCGAGATGTTCCGCAAGCTGCTCGACCAGGGTCAGGCTGGCGACAACGTCGGTGTTCTGCTGCGCGGCGTCAAGCGCGAAGACGTCGAGCGCGGTCAGGTGCTGGCCAAGCCCGGTTCGATCAAGCCGCATACGCACTTCTCGGGTGAGGTGTACGTGTTGTCGAAGGAAGAGGGTGGTCGCCACACGCCGTTCTTCAACAACTACCGTCCGCAGTTCTACTTCCGCACGACGGACGTGACCGGCGCGATCGCGATGCCCGAAGGCGTCGAGATGGTGATGCCGGGTGACAACATCCAGATGACCGTCAAGCTGATCGCACCGATCGCCATGGAAGAGGGTCTGCGTTTCGCCATCCGCGAAGGTGGCCGTACCGTCGGCGCCGGCGTCGTGGCCAAGATCATCGAGTAGTTCGGCCAACTCCGGGCGGCGCTTCCGCGTCGCCCCATCGCTCTTTGGAATATGACATGCAAAGCCAGAAAATCCGGATCCGCCTGAAAGCCTTCGACTATCGTCTGATCGATCAGTCTGCCCAGGAGATTGTCGAGACCGCCAAGCGCACCGGAGCAGTTGTTCGTGGCCCGGTTCCCCTGCCGACCCGCATCCAGCGTTTTGACATTCTGCGGTCGCCGCACGTGGACAAGACCTCGCGCGACCAGTTTGAAATGCGCACCCACCTGCGCCTGATGGACATCATCGATCCCACCGACAAGACGGTCGACGCACTGATGAAGCTTGATCTGCCCGCGGGTGTTGACGTGGAAATTAAGTTGCAGTAACGACTTCGTTGCCGCTATAATTACCGGCTTTGGTCGGGCAGGCAAGTATTGGCGCTGCCCGTTTTTTTAGCAGAACTCACCGGCCAATCGTAGCCGGTTCGAGGAGAATAAGCATGAGTCTAGGCCTTGTTGGGCGCAAGGTCGGCATGACGCGCATCTTTACCGAGGGCGGCGCAAGCGTCCCGGTAACCGTGCTCGACGTGTCGAACAATCGCGTCGCTCAAATCAAGACGCAGCAAAGCGACGGCTACTCCGTCGTCCAGCTGGCTTTTGGCAAACGTCGTCCGTCCCGCGTGAACAAGCCGCTGGCGGGGCATCTGGCCAAGGCCGGTGTCGAGGCGGGGCACGTCCTGAAAGAGTTTCCCGTTTCTGCCGACGAGCTGGCCACCTTGAAAGCCGGCGACCAGATCAGCGTCACCATCTTTGCTGTCGGCCAGAAAGTGGATGTCACCGGGCAGACCATCGGCAAGGGCTTCTCGGGGGCTGTCAAGCGGCACCACTTCTCGTCCCAGAATGCGTCGCACGGCAATTCGGTATCGCACCAGGCGCTCGGTTCAACCGGTATGGCGCAGGATCCGGGCCGTGTCTTTCCGGGCAAGAAGATGGCCGGGCACCTGGGTGCCGCCAGGCGGACCCAGCAAAACCTCGAGGTCGTCCGCGTCGATGTCGAGCGTCAGTTGCTGTTGCTGAAGGGGGCGGTTCCCGGCTCCAAGGGGTCGGACGTGATCGTTCGTCCCGCAGTCAAGGCGGGGGCATAAATGGAACTCAAGCTTATCAACGAGCAGGGCCAGGAAGCGAGTCGCCTGCAGGCGCCGGATGCTCTTTTCGCCCGCGAGTACAACGAAGCGCTGGTGCACCAGGTGCTGGTCGCCTATCAGGCCAATGCCCGCAGCGGTAACCGTGCTCAGAAGGATCGTTCCGAAGTTCACCACACGACCAAGAAGCCGTGGCGCCAGAAGGGTACTGGTCGCGCCAGGGCCGGCATGTCATCTTCGCCGATCTGGCGTGGTGGTGGCCGGGTGCATCCCAACTCGTCTGACGAGAACTTCGCTCAGAAAGTGAATCGCAAGATGTACCGCGCGGGTGTCGCCGCCATCCTGTCGCAACTGGTTCGTGAGGACCGTCTGGCGGTGATGGAGGAGCTTTCGATCGAGGCGCCGAAGACGAAGATGTTTGCGGCGAAGATCAAGGGCATGGGCTACGAGTCGGTGCTGGTCATAACCGACGAACTCGACGAGAACGTATTCCTTGCTGCGCGCAACCTGCCCAATGTCCTGGTCGTGGAAGTGCAGCAGGCCGATCCGGTGTCCTTGGTCCGCTTCCCGCAGGTGCTGATCACCAAGAGCGCGCTGGCCAAGTTTGAGGAGGTCCTGGGATGAACCAAGAACGTCTGATGCAAGTGCTCCTCGCGCCGCAGATCTCCGAAAAGGCGACTTTTGTCGCCGACAAGCATGAGCAGGTGATCTTTCGTGTGGCGCCGGATGCGACCAAGCCGGAAGTGAAGGGTGCTGTCGAGCTGCTGTTCAAGGTTACGGTCAAGTCGGTTCAGATCGCGAACGTGAAGGGCAAGGAGAAGCGGTTCGGGCGCGTGATGGGCCGGCGGAAGAGCTGGAAGAAGGCCTACGTGAGTCTGCATGCCGGCCAGGAGATTAACTTCGTCGATGGGGGGGGCGCCTGATGGCACTCGTCAAAGTCAAGCCGACTTCGCCAGGTCGTCGCGCGGTAATCAAGGTTGTCAGTGCAAAGCTGCACAAGGGCGCGCCGCTCGCTTCGCTGGTCGAGTCGCAGTCCCAGCATGCTGGCCGCAGCAACAATGGTCATATAACGACCCGACACAGAGGCGGCGGTCACAAGCAGCACTATCGCCTGGTGGATTTCAGGCGCAACAAGGACGGCGTTCCGGCCAGGGTCGAGCGCCTCGAGTACGATCCGAATCGCACCGCCTTTATCGCCCTTCTCTGCTATGCGGATGGCGAGCGGCGCTACATCGTTGCGCCCAGGGGCCTGGTTGTCGATCAGCAGGTGATCAGTGGCTCGGAGGCGCCGATCAAGGTCGGCAATACCCTGCCGATTCGGAACATTCCGGTTGGTACGACGATTCACTGTGTCGAAATGGTTCCCGGCAAGGGCGCACAACTTGCCCGTTCTGCCGGTACCTCGGTGCAACTGCTTGCTCGCGAAGGGATGCATGCGCAGCTGCGCTTGCGTTCGGGCGAGATTCGGCGAGTGCATGTCGACTGTCGGGCGACGATCGGCGAGGTCGGCAACGAAGAGCACAGTCTGCGCTCGATTGGGAAAGCCGGCGCGAACCGCTGGCGCGGCATCCGCCCGACCGTTCGTGGCGTGGCCATGAACCCGATCGACCACCCGCATGGTGGTGGTGAAGGCAAGACGGCGGCGGGTATGCACCCGGTCAGCCCTTGGGGTACCAAGACCAAAGGTTATCGCACTCGTCGCAACAAGCGTACGACCTCGATGATCGTGCAGCGCCGTAGTAACAAACGCTAAGGGATAGAGAACCATGGGACGTTCCATCAAAAAGGGCCCGTTTGCCGATGCCCACCTGATCAAGAAAGTGGACGCCGTGCGCGCGACGGGCGACAAGCGCCCGATCAAGACGTGGTCGCGCCGTTCGACCGTACTGCCCGACTTTGTTGGTCTGACGATTGCTGTGCATAACGGCAAGCAGCACGTGCCGGTGTATGTTACCGAGAACATGGTTGGGCACAAGCTCGGTGAGTTCTCGCTGACCCGCACCTTCAAAGGCCATACCGCCGGCAAAAAGGCAAAGAGGTAATCGGAATGAATATGGAAACTCGTGCCGTTTTGCGCGGCGTTCGCCTGTCGAGCCAGAAGGGTCGGCTGGTCGCCGATCAGGTTCGCGGTCTGCCGGTGGATAAGGCACTCAGCATTCTGACGTTCAGCTCGAAAAAGGGTGCGGCAATAATCAAGAAGGTGCTCGAGTCGGCTATCGCCAACGCCGAGCACAACGACGGGGCCGATATCGACGAGCTGAAGGTGACGGCGATCACCGTCGAAAAAGGCACGGTGCTCAAGCGCTTTACGGCGCGGGCGAAAGGGCGCGGCAACCGGATCGTCAAGCCGACCTGTCACGTTTTTCTGACCGTCGGCAACTGAGGAATAAGTATGGGACAAAAGATTCATCCTGCTGGATTTCGGCTGGCCGTCACGCGTGACTGGTCTTCGCGGTGGTATGCCAACAAGAAGAACTTTGCCGGCATGCTCAACGAGGACGTCCAGGTCCGTGAGTACCTGAAGAAGAAGCTCAAGCACGCGTCCGTTGGTCGCGTCCTCATCGAACGGCCGGCAAAGAATGCGCGGGTTACCATCTTCTCGGCTCGTCCTGGCGTAGTGATCGGCAAGAAAGGCGAAGAGATCGATCATCTGCGTGGCGCCCTGCAGAAGATCATGGGTGTTCCGGTTCACGTCGGTATCGAGGAAATCCGCAAGCCCGAAGTCGATGCGCAGCTGATTGCCGACTCTATCACCCAGCAACTCGAGAAACGCATCATGTTCCGCCGGGCGATGAAGCGGGCCATGCAGAACGCCATGCGTCTCGGTGCCCAGGGCATCAAGATCATGAGTTCCGGCCGCCTTAACGGTGCCGAGATTGCGCGTCGTGAATGGTATCGCGAGGGGCGTGTTCCGCTGCACACGCTGCGCGCCGATATCGACTACGCGACCTCCAAGGCCTTGACCACCTACGGTCTCATCGGTGTCAAGGTGTGGGTTTATAAAGGCGAAACCGTAAATCGCCAGGATCAGGCGCTGGCATCTCCAGATGCGGCGGCGGACGAGCAGGCACGCAAGCCGCGCCGCGCTGCACGCGCCGGGGAGGCGGTCGACAGGCCGCGCGTCGCGGTGAAGGCCAAGCCGTCCGAAGGCCAGGAAGACGCTGCAGTCGCAGAGGCGGCTGGTGCGGACGCGAAGGCGCCGGTGAAACGAGTAAGAAAGGCAGGAACGACAGATGCTGCAGCCAACTAGAAGGAAATACCGCAAGGAGCAGAAGGGCCGAAACACCGGCCTTGCGACACGCGGAGCGAAAGTGAGCTTCGGAGAGTTCGGGCTCAAGGCCATCGGTCGTGGCCGGCTGACGGCCCGGCAGATCGAAGCCGCCCGGCGGGCCATGACACGGCATATCAAGCGTGGCGGCCGGATATGGATACGGATCTTCCCGGACAAGCCGATTTCGAAGAAGCCCGCCGAAGTCCGGATGGGAAGCGGCAAGGGAAATCCGGAGTACTGGGTCGCGGAGATCAAGCCCGGCAAGGTGCTCTATGAGATGGATGGTGTAAACGAAGGCTTGGCCCGTGAAGCGTTTTCGCTGGCAGCGGCGAAGCTGCCCATTCCGACCGTTTTCGTAACGCGTATGGCAGGTTGATCATGAAAGTCAGTGAACTCAGAGCAAAATCCGTCGACGAGCTGAACAAGGAATTGCTGGACCTGCTGAAGGCGCAGTTCGGTCTGCGCATGCAGCTGGCAACGCAGCAGCTGTCCAACAACAGTCAGATTGGCAAAGTGCGTCGTCAGATTGCGCGCGTGCGCACGCTTCTTCGTGAAAAGGCAGTTCAACAATGAGCGAGACCACCAGCAACAAGCGCACCCTGGTCGGGCGCGTCGTCAGCGACCGGATGGACAAGACCGTGACAGTCGTCGTCGATCGCCGTGTCAAACACGCGATTTACGACAAGATCATGACGCGTTCGAGCAAGTATCACGCGCATGATGACAGCAACGACGCCAAAACCGGTGATCTCGTCGAGATCCAGGAGTGCCGCCCGATGTCCAAGAGCAAGTCGTGGGTGGTTACCAGGCTGCTCGAGCGCGCCATAGCGATTTAGCGCTTGCTTTGTTTCCGAGAGCGGCTATAATGCCGCCTTCCCCGCGCTCGGCCGACCATCCGCGTTGAGCGTTTCTACCCTTACGGGTTCCAAGACTGACCGCATCTGCGGGCCAAGTTGGAGTGACAGATGATTCAAGTACAAACGATTCTTGACGTCGCCGATAACACCGGCGCGCGTTCGGTAATGTGCATCAAGGTCTTGGGTGGTTCCAAACGCCGCTATGCCGGCATCGGTGACATTATCAAGGTTGCCGTCAAGGACTCCGCGCCGCGTGGACGTGTGAAGAAGGGTGAAGTCTATAGCGCGGTGGTGGTGCGCACGGCCAAGGGTGTTCGCCGCATGGATGGCTCCCTGGTCAAGTTCGACCACAATGCGGCCGTCCTCCTGAATAACAAGATGGAGCCGATTGGTACGCGTATCTTCGGGCCGGTGACGCGTGAGCTGCGTGGCGACCGGTTCATGAAGATCGTGTCGCTGGCGCCGGAAGTGCTGTAAGGAAGGTCATGGAAAAGATTCGTAAGGGTGACGAGGTTGTCGTCATCGCCGGAAAAGACAAGGGCAAGCGTGGCGCCGTGGTGCGACGCTCCGACGCAGAGCATGTTGTGGTCGCCGGTGTCAACCGCGTCAAGAAACATGTCAAGCCAAATCCGGTGAAAGGTGTCGTCAGCGGCATTGTCGAAAAAGAAATGCCCCTGCACGTGTCGAATGTTTCGCTCTATAACCCGGCGACCAAGAAAGCGGATCGTGTTGGCTTCAGGATGCTTGAAGACGGTACGAAGGTGCGCTTCTTCAAGTCGAACGGCGAAGTGTTGGGGGGCTAAGGAGTAGTCATGGCGCGTTTACTGGATTACTACAAGACCACGGTGGTGGCAGACCTGACCGAGAAGTTCGGTTACAAGTCGAGGATGGAGGTGCCGCGTATCACCAAGGTGACCCTCAATATGGGCGTTGGTGAGGCCATCGCGGACAAGAAGGTGCTTGAAAGCGCAGTCGGCGACCTGACCAAGATCGCCGGGCAGAAGCCGGTTCAGACCAAGGCCCGCAAGTCGATCGCCGGCTTCAAGATTCGTACCGGCTACCCGATTGGTTGCATGGTTACCCTGCGCGGCCCGCGCATGTTCGAGTTCATCGACCGCCTGGTGACCGTGGCTCTGCCGAGGGTGCGCGACTTTCGCGGTATTTCCGGCAAGGGTTTTGATGGCCGCGGCAACTACAACATGGGCCTCAAGGAGCAGATCATCTTCCCGGAAGTCGAGTACGACAAGATCGACGCGCTGCGCGGCATGAATGTCAGTGTCACGACTACCGCAAAAACCGATGACGAAGCGCGTGCCTTGCTTCGCGCGTTTAAATTTCCCTTCAGGAACTGAGACGAAATGGCAAAACTCTCTGTGATCAACCGCGGCGAAAAGCGGCGCAAGACAGTCGAAAAGTATGCCAAGAAGCGTGCGGAACTGATAGCGGTCATCAACGACCAGAGCCTCTCCGTCGAAGATCGCTTCGAAGCGCGCTTGAAGCTGCAGGCGCTGCCGCGTAACTCGAGCCCGGTCCGGCTTCGTAACCGCTGTGCCCTGACCGGTCGTCCGCGTGGCGTCTTTCGCAAGTTTGGCCTCGGTCGCGGCAAGCTGCGCGACTTCGTCATGCAAGGTGAAGTCCCTGGAATGATCAAGGCTAGCTGGTAGGCAGGAGAGAACGAAATGAGTATGAGCGATCCGATCAGCGACATGCTGACACGCATCCGAAATGCCCAGATGGCAAACAAGGCCTCCGTCGCCATGCCGTCTTCCAAGGTCAAGATTGCCATCGCCCAGGTGTTGAAGGACGAAGGCTACGTCGAAGACTTCGCCGTCAGTCCGAATGATGGCAAACCGATTCTCGAGATCGGCTTGAAGTACTACGCCGGTCGTCCGGTGATCGAGCGGATCGATCGCGTTTCCCGGCCAGGCCTGCGAATCTATCGAGGTGCTGACAATATTCCTCCGGTCATGAACGGCCTCGGTGTGGCCATCGTGTCAACGCCGAAAGGTGTCATGACCGACCGCAAGGCTCGCGCCAGCCATGTCGGCGGCGAAGTGCTTTGCGTCGTCGCGTAAGGGGTAGCTATGTCCCGCGTTGCAAAAAAACCAATCGTTCTGCCGCAGGGTGTCGCGGTGAATTTCTCGTCCGAGCAGATTTCGGTAAAAGGACCGCTGGGTGCTCTCGCCATGGCGGCAAATCCCGCGGTTGCCGTGGTCGAGGAGAGCGGCAGTCTGTCGTGCAAGCCGGTGCCGGGTATGGCTGCGGGTGATGCCATGGCCGGCACGGTGCGTGCCGTGCTGGCGAATATGGTTACCGGCGTAAGTGCCGGCTTCGAGCGCAAGCTGAGTCTCGTTGGTGTTGGCTATCGTGCCCAGGCGCAGGGTGACACGCTGAATCTGACTCTCGGGTTCTCGCACCCGATCGCCTACAAGTTACCAGTGGGCATCACCGCTACGACCCCGGTGCAGACGGAAATCGTCATCAAGGGCGTCGACCGGCAGCTCGTTGGCCAGGTGGCCGCAGAGGTTCGCGCCTATCGTCCGCCGGAGCCCTACAAGGGTAAAGGTGTGCGCTACGTAGACGAAGTGGTCGTGATCAAAGAAACGAAGAAGAAGAAGTAAGGGTGCTGAGATGATTGACAAGAAACAGGCGCGTTTGCGCAGGGCTCGCAAAACCCGGGCCAAGATTGCCGAACTGAAGTCGGTGCGTCTGTCGGTGCACCGCAGCAACTGCCATATCTATGCGCAGGTGATTTCCGCCTGTGGGAGCAAGGTCCTGGCGGCCGCTTCGTCTCTGGAACCGGAAGTGCGCAAGACTTTGCCAAACGGCGGCGATATCGGCGCGGCGAAGGTGATCGGGCAGTTGGTGGCCGAACGCGCCAGAAAAGCTGGAGTCGAGCAGGTTGCGTTTGACCGTTCCGGTTTTCAGTACCACGGACGCATCAAGGCGCTTGCGGAGGCCGCGCGTGAAGCCGGCCTCAAGTTCTGACCGCACCCTGCAAAGAATTGGAGTAATCAATGGCTAGACCACAAGGCAGAAAACCTCAGCAGTCCGACAGGCCGGATGACGGCATGCGCGAGAAAATGATTTCGATCAACCGTGTCACCAAGGTGGTCAAGGGTGGTCGGATTCTCGGCTTCGCTGCGCTGACTGTCGTCGGCGATGGCGATGGGCGCGTGGGCATGGGCAAGGGCAAGTCGCGCGAAGTGCCGGTTGCTGTTCAGAAGGCCATGGAAGAGGCGCGGCGCAACCTGATCAAGGTGAGTCTCAAGGGCGGAACGCTGCAGCACACGGTCTTCGGACACCACGGCGCGTCACGAGTGATGATGCAGCCGGCGCCGGAGGGCACTGGCGTCATCGCGGGTGGTGCCATGCGAGCCGTGTTCGACGTGATCGGCATGACCAACGTCGTTGCCAAGGCGCACGGCTCGACCAACCCTTACAACGTCGTTCGCGCGACGATCAACGGGCTGCGCTCGATGACGACGCCGGCCGAGATCGCGGCCAAGCGCGGCAAGACCGTTGCCGAGATCCAGGAGTAAGAAATGGCTGACAAGAAAGTGAAAGTGACGCTCGTCAGGAGCCTGATTGGCACCAAGGAGTCGCACCGGGCTACGGTGCGGGGCCTGGGCCTGCGGCGCATGCACAGCAGCGCGACGCTCGAAGATACTCCCGCGGTTCGCGGGATGATCAACAAGGTGTCGTATCTCTTGAAGTGTGAGGGCTGAGATGGAACTCAATACCATTCAGGCGGCCGCGGGCGCTCGCTCCGACAGGAAGCGCGTCGGTCGTGGCGTCGGTTCGGGCCTGGGCAAGACCTGTGGTCGTGGTCACAAGGGTCAGAAGTCGCGCGCCGGGGGCTTCCACAAGGTGGGTTTCGAAGGTGGCCAGATGCCCTTGCAGCGCCGTCTGCCGAAGCGTGGATTCAAATCGCTGACGGGCGCACGCAATGTCGAGGTTCGCTTGTCGGAAATCGAGCGCTTGCCGGTCGACGAAATCGATCTGGCGACACTGCGACAGGCCAATCTGGTTCCCCAGCAGGTGCTGTCGGCCAAGGTTGTGCTCTCGGGTGCGATCACGCGCAAGGTGGTGCTGAAGGGCGTCGGGGCAACCGCCGGTGCCAGGGCGGCGATCGAAGCCGCGGGCGGAAGCATCTCCGAATAACGTGTTGGCAGGGGTGATCTTTTTTGGCAACTAGTCCTAGCGCGGTCAGCAAAGGCGGGAAGTTCGGCGATCTGAAACGCCGGCTGTGGTTCCTGCTCGGTGCACTGGTTGTGTACCGGATCGGTTCGCATATCCCCGTTCCGGGAATTGATTCGCAGGTTCTGAGCGAGCTCTTCAGTCGGCAGCAGGGTGGCATTCTGGGCATGTTCAACATGTTCTCCGGCGGTGCCTTGTCGCGCTTCACCATCTTCGCGCTGGGGATCATGCCGTACATTTCGGCATCGATCATCATGCAGCTGATGACGCACGCCAGTCCGCAGCTCGAGGCTCTGAAGAAAGAGGGCGAAGCGGGGCGACGCAAGATCACGCAGTACACACGCTATGGCACCGTTGCGCTGGCGTTGTTCCAGGGAATCGGTATTGCCGTCGCGGTGGAGTCGCAGCCCGGCCTGGTGCTTGACCCGGGGATGATGTTCCGCTTCGTGACGGTCACCACGCTGGTCACCGGGACGATGTTCCTGATGTGGCTTGGTGAACAGGTGACCGAGCGTGGCTTGGGCAACGGGATTTCGATCATCATTTTTGCGGGAATCGCGGCGGGACTGCCCAGGGCAATTGGCGGCCTTCTTGAGTTGGTCCGCACCGGCGCCATGCATCCGCTGGCGGCAATCGTGATCTGCGTGCTGGTGGTTCTGGTCACCGCATTCGTGGTCTTTGTCGAACGCGGGCAGCGCAAGATTCTGGTCAATTATGCCAAGCGGCAGGTAGGCAACAAGGTCTACGGCGGGCAGAGTTCACATCTGCCGCTGAAGCTGAACATGGCGGGCGTTATACCGCCGATTTTCGCCTCGTCGATCATCCTGTTTCCGGCGACGATCGCCGGCTGGTTCGGCTCGGGTGAGTCCGGGCGCTGGCTCAAGGATGTCGCGGGCGCATTGTCGCCGGGACAGCCGATTTACGTGATGCTCTACGCGACCGCGATCATTTTCTTCTGTTTCTTCTATACGGCGCTGGTCTTCAATTCCCGGGAAACGGCCGACAATCTTAAGAAAAGCGGCGCCTTCGTTCCGGGCATTCGACCAGGTGATCAAACCGCACGCTACATCGACAAGATTCTGATGCGCTTGACGCTGGTCGGGGCCATCTACATCACCATCGTTTGCTTGCTGCCGGAGTTCATGATCCTCAAGTGGAACGTACCTTTCTATTTTGGCGGTACTTCGCTGTTGATCATCGTCGTCGTGACGATGGATTTCATGACCCAGGTGCAGGCGTATACGATGTCGCACCAGTACGAGAGCCTGCTCAAGAAAGCTAACTTCAAAGGCTCCGGCTTGCCGGCGAAATAGAATGGCAAAGGAAGATCTGATTGAAATGCAGGGTGAGGTGATCGAGAACCTTCCCAACGCAACGTTCCGTGTGAAGCTGGAGAATGGGCACGTGGTTCTCGGTTTTATCTCGGGGAAGATGCGCATGCACTACATCCGGATATTGCCGGGTGACAAGGTGACCGTGCAGTTGACCCCATACGACTTGAGCCGCGCGCGAATCGTTTTCCGCGCCAAGTAAAAGAATCTCTACGCAACAATTCGCTAGCGGGCTGGCTGCGCCCGCCAGCGGAGAATCAGGAGTTAATAATGAAAGTGCTGGCCTCTGTGAAGCGCATCTGCCGAAAGTGCAAGATCATTCGGCGTCACGGCATTGTGCGGGTGATCTGTACGGATCCGCGGCACAAACAGCGTCAGGGTTGATCGCTGCGACCCAAGCCAAGGGTTGTCAGTCGGTTGAAGGTATAACTGTAAGTTTCGAATAGTTGGGGTGAATCAATGGCCCGCATCGCAGGCGTAAACCTACCGAACCACCAGCATGCCGAGATCGCGCTTACCGCGATCTATGGTATTGGGCGTCCGCGCGCACAGAAAATCTGTGATGCCGCTGGGGTTTCACGTTCAACAAAGATGAAGGACATGACGGAAGCGGAACTGGAGCGTTTGCGCGACCAGATCGGCCGTTTCTCCGTCGAGGGCGATTTGCGCCGCGAAGTCACGATGAGCGTCAAGCGTCTGATGGACCTCGGCTGCTACCGTGGCCTTCGTCATCGCAAGGGCCTGCCGTCCCGCGGTCAGCGTACGAAGACCAACGCGCGTACCCGCAAAGGTCCGCGGAAGCCGATCGCCGGCAAGAAATGATTAGGAACTAGGATCTGACTATGGCCAAGACCGCTGGAAAAGTTCGCAAGAAAGTCAAGGTAAAGAAGAACGTGGCTGAGGGCGTCGCCCACATTCACGCATCGTTCAACAATACCATCATCACCATCACCGACAGACAGGGCAATGCCCTGTCGTGGGCGACCTCGGGCGGTGCAGGCTTCAAGGGTTCGCGCAAGAGCACGCCGTTCGCGGCGCAGGTGGCTGCGGAAGCTGCCGGCAAGGTGGCCGTCGAGTGTGGCGTCAAGAACCTCGAAGTCCGTATCAAGGGCCCCGGCCCCGGGCGCGAGTCGTCGGTCCGCGCACTTAATGCCTTGGGCATGAAGATCACGGCGATTACGGATGTGACGCCGATCCCGCACAACGGCTGCCGTCCGCCGAAGAAGCGTCGGATTTAAGGAGAAGAAACAGTGGCTCGCAACCTCGATCCGAAGTGCCGTCAATGCCGCCGCGAAGGCGAAAAGTTGTTCCTCAAGGGTGAGAAGTGCTTTACCGACAAGTGCGCGATCGAACGTCGGTCGTACGCACCGGGCCAGCATGGCCAGAAGTCGGGGCAACGCCTCTCCGACTATGGTGTACACCTGCGCGAGAAGCAGAAGATCCGCCGCATCTATGGCGTCCTCGAAGGCCAGTTTCGCAAGGTCTACAAGGAAGCTGACCGTCGCAAGGGCGTTACCGGCGAGGTCCTGCTGCAGTTGCTGGAAGCGCGCCTGGACACCGTTGTGCACCGCATGGGTTTCGCAGCATCGCGCTCGGAGTCACGCCAGGTGGTCAGGCACAATGGCATACTGGTCAACGGTCGCCGGGTGAACATTCCTTCGTATCAGGTGCGTCCTGGCGACGTGGTTGAAGTTTGCGAAAAGGCGAAAGCGCACCTTCGTGTCAAGGCGGCGCTTGCTGCTGCCGAGGCCCGCGGATTTCCGGAGTGGGTCGAAGTGGACGCCAAAGCGGCGAAGGGCACCTACAAGGCGCACCCGGAGCGCAGCGAACTGCCGCCGACGATCAACGAGAGTCTCGTCATCGAACTCTACTCGAAATAGTAGTGGCGAGGCTTCACGGCATCAGGCAAAGGACAGTACATGCAAAGCAGTGGACTATTTAAACCGCGCATTATCGATGTGCAGAGCTTGTCGCCGGTGCATGCACGGGTGGTCATGGAACCCTTTGAGCGGGGCTACGGGCACACTCTGGGCAATGCGCTGCGGCGGATCCTGCTCTCATCCATGCCGGGCTACGCGCTGACCGAGGTGAGCATCGACGGTGTGCTCCACGAGTACTCGACGATTGACGGTGTGCAGGAGGATGTCGTCGATATCCTGTTGAACCTCAAGGGCGTCGTGTTCAAGCTTCACAACCGGGAAGAGGTCGTTCTTCGTCTCGGCAAGGAAGGGAAGGGAGTCGTTCGTGCGTCGGATATCGAAGTCTCCCACGACGTCGAGATCATCAATCCGGAACACGAGATCGCGCACCTTTCGGCCGGTGGCAAGCTGGCCATGGAAATGAAGGTCGAGAAGTCACTCGGTTACCTGGCGGGCAACGTTCGTGACGTTGACGAAGGTGGCAAGAGTATCGGCAAGCTGGTCCTCGATGCGTCGTTCAGCCCGGTGCGTCGCGTCAGCTATACAGTCGAAAGTGCCCGTGTCGAGCAGCGGACCGATCTTGACAAGCTGATCATGGAGATCGAGACCAACGGTGCGATCGAGCCGGAGGAGGCGATCCGTACCGCGGCCCGCATTCTGATGGAGCAGTTGTCGGTATTTGCCGACCTGGCCGGGACGGCGTTGCCCGTCGAATATCAGAAGACGGTCCAGGTGGACCCGCTGCTGCTGCGCCCGGTGGATGATCTGGAGTTGACGGTCCGCTCGGCGAATTGCCTGAAGGCCGAGAATATCTACTATATCGGCGACCTGATTCAGCGGACGGAGAACGAACTGCTCAAGACGCCCAATCTCGGTCGCAAGTCGCTTAACGAAATCAAGGAAGTATTGGCCGCTCGCGGCCTGACGCTGGGCATGAAGCTCGAGAACTGGCCGCCGGCCGGGCTCGAGAAATGAGTCGCCGGAAAAGAACAGGAAGGAATTGATATGCGTCACCGTTTGGGTCTTCGCAAACTGAATCGTACCAGCGCCCATCGTCTGGCGATGTTGCGCAACATGACTGTATCGCTACTGCGTGAAGAGGTCATCAAGACAACCTTGCCGAAGGCCAAGGAGCTTCGCCGGGTCGTCGAACCGATCATCACCCTTGGCAAGAAGCCGAACCTCGCCAATCGGCGACTGGCGTTCGACCGCTTGCGCGACCGCGACATGGTGGTCAAGGTGTTCGATGAACTGGGACCGCGTTTCGCGGCGCGAAATGGGGGCTATTTGCGTATCCTGAAGTGTGGATTTCGCGTTGGCGACAATGCGCCGATGGCTCTTGTGGAATTGCTGGACAGACCGGCTGTGGCCGCCGACAGCGCTGCTGCGGCGTAGCGTCTTCACCATCCTCGCGCGGCCTTGAGCCAAGCAAGAAAAGAGCCAGGCCTTGCCTGGCTTTTTTTCGCTCGAGCGCAGAAGCGGCGGCGCCACCGGCACGTGTTCGCGGCGGCGAAACAGCTACGTGGCGACCACGAGCGCCTCTTCCTGCTGCTGTAGCGTCCACATCTGTGCATAGAGGCCGGCCGCCTGGAGCAACTCTGGATGCGAGCCACGCTCGACGATACGCCCGGCGTCCATGACCAGAATCTCGTCGGCGTTCATGATGGTCGACAGGCGATGGGCAATGACCAGCGTCGTCCGGCCGCGTGCCGCGTTGTCGAGGCTGGCCTGTATCGCCTTTTCGGTCTTGGAGTCCAGCGCCGAGGTGGCCTCATCGAAGATCAGTACCGGCGGGTTCTTCAACAGGGCGCGGGCGATCGCCACGCGCTGCTTCTCACCGCCGGAGAGCTTCAGGCCGCGTTCACCGACACGGGTTTCGTAGCCATCGGGGAGTTGCTCGACGAAGCGTGAGAGTTGCGCCGCTGCCGCTGCTGCCAGCACTTCCTCGCGACTGGCATCAGGGCGGCCATACTGGATGTTGTAGTAGATGCTGTCGTTGAACAGCACCGTATCCTGGGGGACGATACCAATCGCGGCGCGCAGGCTTGCCTGCGTGAGCTGGCGCAGGTCGGTGCCGTTCACCAGGATATGGCCGCTGCCGATATCGTAGAAGCGGTAGAGCAGCCGCGCAAGAGTCGATTTTCCTGACCCCGACTCGCCAACGACGGCGACGGTGCCGCCGGCGGGCACGCTGAAGTCTACTGCGTGCAGGATCTGGCGGTTTGCTTCGTAGGAAAAGTCGACCTCGGAAAAGCGGATGAAAACCGGCCCTGCGGCCAGTTCCACGGCCGTCGGCGCGTCGGCGACCTCGCGGCTCACCGCCAGCAGGTCGAACATCCGTTCGATGTCGGTGAGCGCTTGCCGGATCTCGCGGTACACTACGCCGAGAAAATTGAGCGGCATATAGAGCTGGATCAGGAAGGCGTTGACCAGCACCAGGTCACCGATGGTCATGCTGCCGTCGACGACGCCGCTTGCCGCGCGCCACATCATCGCCGTGACGCCCAGAGCGATGCTGAGCTGCTGGCCGAGGTTGAGCCACGACAGCGAGACGCGGCTTCGCGTCGCCGCGTCCTCCCACTCACGCATGCGCTGGTCGTAGCGGCCGGCCTCGTACTCCTCATTGTTGAAATACTTTACGGTTTCGTAGTTGATCAGGCTGTCAATGGCGCGCGTATTGGCTGCCGAATCCGTCTCGTTGACCTTGCGGCGGATGCTTATCCGCCAGTTGCTGACCTTGACCGTGAACACGACGTAGATGGTCAGCGAGGCCAGCGCGATGAGCACGAAGACGCTGTCGTAGCGGGCAAAGAGGATCGCCAGGACGAGACCGATCTCGATCAGGGTCGGCAGGATCGAATACAGGGTGTAGCTGATCAGATTCGAGATCGAGCGGCTGCCACGTTCGATGTCGCGGGATACGCCGCCCGTCTCGCGATGCAGGTGAAAGCGCAGCGACAGTTCATGCAGGTGGCGGAATACCTCGAGTGAAATCCGGCGCACTGCGCGTTGCGTGACCCGGGCAAAGAGGATCTCGCGCAGTTCGGTGAACAGGGCGCCGGAGAAACGCAGCGCTCCGTAGAGCAGAAGCAGCAGCACCGGCAGGCTCAACGCCTGCTGCGCGGTGTTAAGGCCGTCGATGATGTCCTTGAACACCAGCGGCACCGCGACGGTGGCCAGTTTGGCGGCGAGCAGACAGGAGAGCGCCAGGAGCACCCGCCATTTGTACTGCCACAGATAGGGAACCAGCTTGTTCACGGTCAGCCAGAGACGGGTGTCGGCAGGCGGACGCTGATCGAGGGCTGCGGCGGATGTGCTGGAACGGCGCATGGGCGTTACGGCTTGTGCTGGTTTTCGAGCGTTCGAGTATGCCCTTTCTTGGCGTGTCAGATCCCGAGGCAGATCGGGAAAGTCGAAAAAAGGCCTTGCATTCGCTGCCGTCTCGCCCTAGTATTAAAACGAACGTTTGAACTATGGCGCCCATGTTCCCCATTCGATGGGGAACACGGCGCTGACTGTCTGACCACGCCGAGGCCAGCGCTCCCATGTCCGACCAGAAGACCAACCACGACACCCGTGACCGTATCCTTGACGTCGCCGAGCAGTTATTCATGGCGCATGGCTATGAAGGGACATCGCTGCGCGTGATCACCAATACAGCCGAGGTGAACCTGGCGGCGGTCAATTACCACTTCGGGTCCAAGGAGGCGCTGCTGCGAGAGGTTTTCCGGCGCCGTCTCGCCTGGTTGAATCGCGAGCGTCTGCGGGCTCTCGACGCGCTCGAGTCGGGAGCTGGCGGGGCGCCGCTCAAACCTTCGCAGATCCTCGAAGCGTTTTTCGGCACGCTGCTGCGTATCGGTGAAGACGAGGCTCTGGGCGGGATGACCTTCCTGCGCCTGCTTGGCCGGACCTTGACCGATCCGGCCGAGTTCATTCGCACTTTCCTCGCGGGCGAGTACGCGGAAGTGATCGAGCGCTACAAACAGGCCTTGTTCTCTGCCTTGCCCGACGTTCCGAAGGCGGAGATCGTCTGGCGTCTGCATTTCATGCTCGGCGCCATGTCGTATGCGATCGCCGGTACCGATGTGCTGCAGGTGGTCACCGGCTGTGAGTTGAGCGACCTTGCGGGTGAAGAAACGGCTGGCGCCATTGACGATACCGCGCTGGCCAGGCGTCTCTCACAGCGCTTGATGCCCTTCCTGCTCGGTGGTCTGCGCGCGCCCTTGCCAGGCTGTCTCGATTCAGTCCCACACGTGCCGCCCAGCGAAGGCGACGCGGAACCTCAAACTCAACGTCATCTACAGGAGAAACAGCCATGATCGCAACGATCATCTTGACGCTCATCGGAGTCATCGTCGTGGGCATTGCCGTACTGGTCAACGTTCGTCCCTGGCGGCAGGCGCTGATCAGCCGCCGTGTCTTCGCGACCTACAGACGCATTCTGCCGAAGATGTCGGACACCGAGCGTGAAGCGCTGGAGGCCGGCACGGTATGGTGGGACGGCGAGCTTTTTTGCGGCAACCCGGACTGGAACAAGTTGCTTGCCTATCCGGTGCCGAAACTCAGCGCTGAAGAGCAGTCCTTCATGGACAAGGAAGTGAAGCAGGCGTGCGCTCTGGTCGATGACTGGAAAGTCACCAGTGAAGCCTACGATCTGTCGCCGGAAGCGTGGCGGTACATCAAGGACAAGGGTTTTCTCGGGATGATCATCCCGAAGCGCTACGGCGGTCTTGAATTCTCGGCTTACGCGCACTCGCAGATCGTCACCAGGCTGTCGACGCGTTGCTCGGCGCTATCGGTTTCGGTGATGGTGCCGAACTCGCTCGGTCCTGCCGAACTGCTCCTGCACTACGGCACCGAAGCGCAGAAGGATCACTACCTGCCGCGGCTGGCCAGGGGCATCGAGGTGCCGGCCTTCGCGCTGACCAGTCCGTGGGCCGGCTCCGACGCGGGCTCGATCCCCGACGTCGGCATCGTCTGCAAGGGGCTCTGGAAAGGCCAGGAAGTGGTCGGCATGCGGGTCACCTGGGACAAGCGCTACATCACGCTCGGCCCCGTGTGTACCATCCTTGGCCTCGCTTTTCACCTCTATGACCCGGATGGTCTGCTCGGCGACAGGAAGCATGTCGGCATCACCTGTGCGCTGGTGCCGCGCGACACGCCGGGTGCCGACATCGGTCGCCGCCACGTGCCGCTGAACGCGATGTTCATGAACGGCCCAACGCGCGGCAAGGACGTGTTCATGCCGCTGGACTACGTGATCGGGGGGCCGGCGATGGTCGGTCAGGGCTGGCGGATGCTGATGGAGTGCCTTGCGGCGGGGCGCTCGATCTCGCTGCCGTCGTCGAATGCCGGCATGGCGCAGCTGACGGCGCGCACGGTTGGCGGCTACGCCCGGGTTCGCAGCCAGTTCAAGATGGCCATCGGGCGTTTCGAAGGCGTCGAAGAACCGCTCACCCGTATCGGCGCCTATACGTACATGATGGACGCCGTTCGCAAGATGACCGCTGGCGCCATCGATCTCGGCGAGAAACCTTCCGTGGTTTCGGCGATTGCCAAATACCACGTTACCGAGCGTGCGCGCAAAGTGGTCAACGACGGCATGGACATCGTCGGCGGCAAGGGGATCTGCCTTGGCCCGTCGAACTTCATCGGCCGGGCCTATCAGCAGTTGCCGATCGGTATCACCGTCGAAGGGGCAAACATCCTGACGCGCAGCATGATTCTCTTTGGCCAGGGCGCCATCCGTTGTCATCCCTACGTCTTGAAGGAAATGAAGGCAGCCTACAACAGCGATGCCGAGCAGGGCCTGCGTGATTTCGACGAGGCGCTCTTCGGTCATGCCGGATTCACCGTCAAGCACGGTTTCGGCGCGCTGCTCAAGGGCCTGACCGGTTCGCACTTCGTTTCGGTGCCGGCCAACGTGGCGCCAGAGACCCGGCGTTACTACCAGCAGTTGACGCGTTTCTCGTCAGCTTTCGCTTTCCTCGCCGACATCTCGATGCTGGTCCTCGGCGGCGAACTGAAGCGGCGTGAAAAGCTGTCGGCACGTCTGGGCGACATTCTGTCGATGCTCTATCTGTGCTCGGCGACGCTCAAGCGCTACGAGTCGGAAGGGCGGCAACAGGCCGACGCGCCGCTTATGCACTGGGCGATGTGGGACACCATGTACCAGGCGCAAATGGCCTTCGACGGTGTTATCGCCAACTTCCCCGTGCGCTGGATCGGCCGCATGCTCTACCGCATCGTCTTCCCGCTCGGCCATCCCTACGATGTGCCATCGGACCGGATTGGTCACCAGGTGGCCAAACTGATGATCGAGCCGTCCGCTGCACGTGATCGCCTGACTGCTGAAACCTACCTGCCGACAGTCGCTAGCGAACCCGTCGGCGCGATCGAACTCGCGCTGCTGGCGACGATCGAGGCCGAGCCGATCGAGGCCAGGATTCGCGCTGCCGAAAAGAGTGGCACGCTCGCCGACAACCCCGATGCCAACGTCCGCGACCTGGCGCACGCGGCATTCGCAGCCGGTATCGTCACCGCGGCCGAATACGCGGTCCTCAAGCGGCGCAACGAGTTGCGCGACATCGTCATCCGCGTCGACGATTTTCCGCACGATCTCGGCAGTTCCCGGGAGCAACCCTTGCTGCACAAGGCGGCGGCGTAGAGGCTACCGAGGCCACGTGCGGAGGCACGGGCGACGCCGTGCCCGTGCCCCTTGATCGGCAGCGAGCATCAACAAAGGAGATGGAATGGGATTCCAGCCGGTGTATGTCGTGGACGGTGCGAGAACGCCGTTCCTCAAGGGGCGAAATGCGCCCGGGCCGTTTTCGGCCAGCGATCTGGCGCTACAGGCCGGTCGTGGTTTGCTGATTCGCCAGCCCTTCGCGGCGAGCGATATTGACGAGGTGATTCTCGGATGCGCCAGTCCTTCGCCGGATGAAGTGAATATCGGCCGCGTCGTCGCGCTGCGCCTGGGCTGCGGCCACAAGGTGCCAGCCTGGACGGTGATGCGCAACTGCGCCAGCGGCATGCAGGCGATCGACTCGGCGATGGCCAACATTCAGAACGGACGCTCGCAACTGGTTCTGGCGGGCGGCGTCGACGCGCTCTCGCGCGCGCCGCTGCTTTATTCGGAGGCGATGGTGCGCTGGTTCGCGCGCATGATGCAGGCCAGGACGATCGGCCAGAAGGCTGCCGTCTTTGCCAAGCTGCGTCCGGCCCAACTGCTGTCGCCGGTGATCGGCCTGCTGAAAGGCCTGACCGATCCCAACATCGGGCTGCTGATGGGGCAGACGGCAGAAAATCTTGCCTGGCGCTTCGACATTTCGCGCCAGCAGATGGACCAGTTCAGCGTCGGCAGCCACCAGCGTGCGGTCGAGGCGCGCGCTGCCGGACATCTCGGCGAGATCGTTCCACTGGTCGACAGCGAAGGCTGCGTCCATGATCATGACGATGGTGTGCGTGCCGACTCGAGCCTGGCCGGTTTGAGCAGGCTCAAGCCCTTCTTCGATCGCCGCTATGGCCGCGTCACCCCCGGCAACAGCTCGCAGATCAGCGACGGTGCCGCCTGGTTGATCCTCGCTTCGCAGGCTGCTGTCGAAAGGTGGCGGCTCGAGCCGCTGGGCAGGATCACGGACAGCCAATGGGCGGCCCTCGATCCGGCGCAGATGGGCCTCGGTCCGGTACACGCGGCGACGCCGATCCTGCAGCGGCACGGGCTGGCGCTCGATGATGTCGACCTCTGGGAAATCAACGAAGCCTTCGCCGCGCAGGTGCTCGCCTGCCTGGCTGCCTGGGAATCGGACGAGTTCTGCCGCGAGCAGTTCGATTTGCCGGGCGCCCTGGGCTCACTTCCGCGGGCGCGCCTCAACGTCGATGGCGGAGCGATCGCGGTCGGTCATCCGGTCGGCGCGTCGGGCGCACGCATCGTGCTGCATCTGCTGCATGCCTTGCATGCAGCCCAAGCCAAACGCGGCATCGCAGCGATCTGCATCGGCGGTGGCCAGGGTGGCGCCATGCTCGTTGAAACCATCGCCTGATGGCCGTCGGCGGGAAACATGAGGACAAGGCATGAATATCGATAGCAGTGCTTGCCGCAGCTGGCGGCTCGAGGTGGACGGCGCTGGGGTGGCCTGGGCGACGCTGGACAAGGCTGGCGAGACGGCCAATTCACTTTCCGGCGAGGTGATGAACGAACTCGCAGCGATTCTCGACCGACTCGACAGCGATCCACCGAAAGGGCTGATCTTCCGCTCCGGGAAGCCGGCAGGTTTCATCGCCGGTGCCGATATCCAGGAATTCAGCCAGCTCGACACGCCTGCGAAAGGCATCGCCCTGGTCGAGCGCGGCTGGCAGCTTTTCAATCGTCTGGCGGGGGTCGCCTATCCGACGCTGGCGCTGGTACGTGGTCATTGCCTGGGCGGCGGTCTCGAACTGGCGCTGGCGTGTCGCTATCTGCTCGTCGTCGATGAGCCTGCGACCCGGCTGGGGCTGCCCGAGGTGATGCTGGGCATCTTCCCGGGCTGGGGTGGCATGTTGCGCCTGCCCGAGCGGATTGGCCCGCAGGCGGCTCTGGACATGATGCTCACCGGCAAGTCGCTCGATGCCAAGCGCGCCAAGCGACTCGGTCTTGCTGACGACTGCGTGCCGGCACGGGTCATGGACAACGCCGCCGCGCTGCTGGTGCTCTCCGGGCAGCCCCGCCGCCGTCCGCCCCTCCTGCAACGGCTGCTCAACGGCCCCTTGCGACTGCTGGTTGCACGGGCGGCGAGAAAGCAGCTTGCCAAGCGTGCGCGCGTCGAGCATTATCCGGCGCCCTACGCGATCATCGATATATGGGAGAAGCACCAGGGCAATGCGCTGGCTGCCCCCGAGTTGATCGACAGCATCGTTCGTTCGCCGACGGCCCGCAACCTGGTCCGCGTATTCTTCATGCAGGAGCGACTCAAGGGATTCGGCAAGGCGAGCGTTTTTCAGGCCAGGCGGGTACACGTCGTCGGTGCCGGCGTGATGGGCGGCGACATTGCTGCCTGGTGCGCGCTGCGCGGGCTGACCGTCACCCTGCAGGATCAGGGAATGGAACGACTCGCCCCGGCCTTGCAGCGCGCCTACGCGGTCTACGCCAAGCGCATCAAGGACGCACGGGAGTTGCGCAACGTCATGGATCGACTGATTCCCGACCCGGAAGGGCACGGTGCCAGGCACGCCGACGTGGTGATCGAAGCGATTTTCGAGAACCTCGACGCCAAGCGCGCCTTGCTCGAGCAACTCGATGCAGTAATCAGGCCCGATGCGGTGCTGGCGACGAATACCTCGAGCCTCAGGATAGAGGATCTGAGCATCGGGCTGAGCAAACCGGGACGGCTGATCGGGATTCACTTCTTCAATCCGGTGGCCAGGATGCCGCTGGTGGAAGTCGTTGCTGCCGAGGGTGCCGATGCGGAAATGCTGGCGCGCGGTACCGCTTTCGTCAAACAGATAGACAGGCTGCCTCTGCCGGTCAGGAGTGCGCCGGGATTCCTGGTGAATGCCGTCCTCGGGCCCTACATGCTGGAGGCGATGCGCGTGGTCGACGAAGGACTCGCGCTGGAAACCATCGATGAAGCGATGCTCGCCTTCGGCATGCCGATGGGGCCGATCGAGCTGGTCGACATGGTCGGTCTCGACGTCGCCATGGCCGCCGGCAAGCAGCTCGCGGGCAGTGACGCCGAGCCGCCGCGCTGTCTGCTCGAACGCTTCAATGCCGGCTACCTTGGCAAGAAATCGGGGCGGGGGTTCTACGACTACGCGAAAGGAAAAGCGGTCAAGGGCGTGCCAGGAACAGTGCCGGCCGGCCTTGCCGAGCGCCTCGTCGCGCCCTTGCTCCAACGCACGCAGCAACTGGTCAGCGACGGCATCGTCGCCGACGCCGATCTGGCCGATGCTGGCGTGATCTTCGGTACCGGCTTTGCACCGTTCACCGGCGGGCCGCTCAACTACCTGAGGAATCGGGATGCATGACACGATCGCGCAACTGCCGGACAAGCAGCCGATCCTGCGGGTGATGCCGATGCCTGCCGACGTCAACCCGCAGGGCGACGTCTTCGGCGGCTGGATCATGGCCCAGGTGGACGTTGCCGGAGCGATTCCCGCCATGCACCGGGCGCGCGGCCGGGTGGCGACGGTGGCGGTGAACTCCTTCCTGTTCAAGCAACCGGTGTCGGTCGGCGATGTGGTGAGCTTTTTCGCCGAGGTGGTCGACACCGGCCGGACGTCGATCAAGGTGCGCGTCGAAGTCTATGCGGAACGGCACCCGGCGCAGCCGATCACCGTCAAGGTCACCGAAGCCGAACTCACATATGTGGCAATAAACCAACATGGGGACAAGCAACAGCTGCCAAAGCTCGCGTAGTGAGAGATTTTTCTGGCGGCTGGTCGTAGCATGTGCTTGCAGATCACAACTTGCCTGTGGCAAGAAAGCCACGCGCAGACCATATTCAAGGGGGAGTTCACCATGGCACGACAGATCACGATGAAGCTGATTCCAGCGCTGTTTCTGGTGGTGTTTTCGGGCGCGGCAAGTGCTTCGGGATTTCAGTTGCTGGAACAGGGCAGTGGTCTCGGTAATGCGTTCGCCGGCTCGGCAGCGAAAGCCAACGATGCCAGCACGATTTTCTGGAATCCGGCCGGGATGACGCAACTGCAGGCGCGCGAGGTCTCGGGTGGCCTGACCGCGGTGCGGCCGAGCTTCAAGTTCAACGACAAGGGGTCCCAGGTAGGCGTGTTCAGCGCCGGTGGGCCGGCCTTGGCGGGTGACGGTGGCGATGCCGGCAGTTGGGCCGTCATTCCCAACGGCTATCTGTCGTGGGCGCTGAACAAGGATCTCTATATCGGTGTCGGCATTGGTGCGCCGTTTGGCAATGCCACCAAGTACGACAAACCCTGGCGGGGAAGTGCGCAGTCGGACGAGTTCGACATCGAGACGATCAACATCAATCCGTCGATCGCTTATCGGGTTAATGAGAAAGTGTCACTGGGGGCCGGCTTTAGCTGGCAGAAGATCAACGCCGACTATTATCGGCAGGTGGCAGTAGGTCCTCTACCAACTCCTGTAGGGACTCTTGCTCTGCCGCAGGTGCGTTCGCACATGAGCATCAGCGACGACGCTTGGGGTTGGAACATTGGTGCCCTGTTTACTGTTTCGCCGTCGACCAAAGTGGGCCTGTCGTACCGTTCGACGGTGCAGTTCCATACCGACGGAACGGTCAAGCTGCAAGGCGATGGTACGACAGCGGGTAACGCAACTGCAGCTGTCCTAAGCTCATCGAACCCAGTTGTTGGTGGTCGCGCAAGCGACGTGAAAGCCGACCTCAAAGTGCCGGATACCTTCATCGCCAGTGTGACGCAGCAGTTGAGCGATCGCTGGGAAATGTTGGGCGACGTTTCCTGGACGGGATGGAGCTCAATCCAGAACGTCGACATCATACGCACTTCGGGAGTTCAAGACGGCAAATCCGCGCAGGTTCTGAAGGCCAAGTTCGACGACACTTGGCGCGTAGCGCTGGGTGCCAACTACAAGTACACCGACGCGATCAAGTTCATGTTCGGTATTGCGTACGACCAGACGCCGGTCAAGAATTCCACTACGCGCCTTACGTCTCTGCCCGACAACGATCGCACCTGGTTCACCGTCGGTACACAGTGGAAGCCGGCCAAGGAACAGACTCTCGAACTCGGCGCGGCCTATCTGTATATTCCGAAGACGAAGATAAACCAGAACGAGACCGCTGAGGGCCGTGGTACGGTTTACGGCGACTATGACTCCAGTGTCTGGATCCTTGGCGCGCAATACTCTCTGGCTTTCTGACCAGGCGCACGGTGCAGAAGAAAACCCCGGTCTCCGGGGTTTTTTTTCGCCCGTGCCGGGTTGAGTGCCGGCTACCAGGGCGGGCGGCCGGCTGCATTCAGCTTGACGGAAGAGCACGGTGAGGTATAATTCAAACGTTCGTTTGATGACGTTTTCGACAAGCGCGACCGGATATCCCCGGCGCGCATGGATCAACAGACAGGAGGACAGCTTGAGCAACTTCATCGTACGCAAGGCCGCGGTACTCGGGGCGGGTGTGATGGGCGCGCAGATTGCCGCGCATCTCGCCAATGCCGAAGTGCCGGTGCTGCTTTTCGACCTGCCAGCCAAGGAAGGCGACGCCAACGCAATCGTCAACCGCGCCATCGACGCACTGCGCAAGCTCGAGCCCTCGCCCCTGGCCAGCAAGGATCGTGTCGCCTACATCGACGCCGCCAACTACGCCCAGCACCTCGAACAACTGCGCGACTGCGATCTGATCATCGAAGCAATTGCCGAGAAGATCGAGTGGAAAGACGATCTCTATCGGCAGATCGCGCCTTTCATTTCGCCGCAAGCGATCATCGCCTCGAACACCTCGGGACTGTCGATCAAGCGCCTGTCCGAAGCGCTGCCCGAAGCCTTGCGCTCTCGCTTCTGCGGCATCCACTTCTTCAATCCGCCCCGCTACATGCATCTGGTCGAACTGATCGCAACGCGGGCCACCGACCCGACGCTGCTCGACAATCTCGAATCGTGGCTGGTCTCGCGTCTCGGCAAAGGCATCGTGCGTGCTCGCGACACCCCGAATTTCGTCGCCAATCGCGTCGGCGTCTTCTCGATCCTGGCGGTGATGCATCACACACAACGCCTGGGGCTTGGTTTTGACGTCGTCGACGCGCTGACCGGCCCGATCATCGGGCGTCCGAAGAGCGCTACCTACCGCACCGCCGATGTGGTCGGCCTCGACACGCTGGCGCACGTCATCAAGACCATGCAGGACACGCTGCCCGACGACCCCTGGCACGGCTACTACGCGGTTCCGGCGTGGCTGGCGGCGCTGATCGGCAAGGGTGCCCTCGGCCAGAAGACGCGCTGCGGCATCTTCCGCAAGGACGGTCGGGCGATCAAGGTGCTCGACCTCGCCGCGCAGGATTATCGCGAGTCCGCCGCCGAGATAGACCCGACAGTGCTGGCCATCCTCAGGAACCGCAACCCCGCCGAGAAGTTTGCGCAGCTGCGCGCCAGCGAACATCCGCAGGCGCAGTTCCTGTGGGCGATCTTCCGCGACATCTTCCACTACGCCGCTTTCCACCTTGGCGAGATCGCCGACAACGCCCGCGATCTCGACTTCGCCATGCGCTGGGGTTTCGGTTGGGCACAGGGCCCGTTCGAGAGCTGGCAGGCGGCTGGCTGGCGGTCGATTGCCGAAGCGCTCAGGGCCGACGTCGACGCCGGCCATGCGATGAGCCCGGCACCGCTGCCCGCATGGGTTTTCGGCCAGGTCGCCGAGAACGGCGTACATACGCCGCAGGGATCGTATTCGGCGAGTGCCGACGCTTACCGGCCGCGTTCGGCCTTGCCCGTCTACCAGCGGCAGATTTTCCCGGAACGGGTGTTGAGCGAGCAGACGGTCAGCGGCGTGACGGTGTGGGAGAACGATGGCGTCCGCTTGTGGACGCTGCCGCAGCTCGACGACGGTGTTGCCATAGTGAGCATCAAGACCAGGAACCATACCCTCGGACGCGAGGTGATCGTCGGCCTGCAGGAAGCCGTCGCCCGTGCCGAGGCCGACTATCAGGCACTGGTACTGTGGCACGAGGCGCCGTTTGCCTTTGGCGCCAACCTCAAGGAAGTCACCGAAGCGATCGCCGCCGGACAGTTCGATCTCCTGGAAAAGTACGTTGCCGAATTCCAGAAGACGTCGATGGCGCTGAAGTACGCCAGGGTGCCGGTGATCGCCGCGGTACAGGGCATGGCGCTCGGCGGCGGCTGCGAGTTCCTGATGCATGCCGCGAAACGCGTGATCGCGCTCGAGAGCTACATCGGGCTGGTCGAAGCCGGTGTCGGGCTGATCCCGGCCGGCGGCGGTTGCAAGGAATTCGCCATCCGGGCCGCGCAACACGCGGCGAAGACGGCCGGCAATGACCCCTTCGAGTTCATCCAGCCGGTGTTCACGACCATCGCCATGGCGACGGTCTCGAAGAGCGGCGTGCAGGCCAGGGAACTTGGCTTCGCCGTCGACTCCGACAAAGTCGTCTTCAATGCCAATGAACTCCTCTATGTCGCCCTGCGCGAGGCGCGCGGACTTGCCGAGGCAGGCTACTACCCGCGGCTGTCGCCACGGCGGATCAAGGTTGCCGGACGCACCGGCATCGCCAACTGCGAAATGATGCTGGCCAACATGAAGGAGGGCGGCATGATTTCGGCGCACGACTACGCGGTCGCCAGGGCAGCTGCCATCGCCCTTTGCGGCGGCGACATCGAGACCGGTTCGCTGGTTGATGAGCAGTGGCTGCTGAGCGTCGAGCGCAAGCTCTTCGTTGAACTGCTGAAGAACGAGAAGACCCAGCAGCGGATCCGGCACACGCTGGAAACCGGCAAGCCCCTACGCAACTGAGCGAGCAAGGAGAACAGATCATGAGCAAACAGATTCAGGAGGCCTACATCGTCGCCGCCACGCGCTTGCCGGTGGGGCGCCGCAAGGGCATGCTGGGGCAGGTTCGGCCGGACGACATGCTGGCGCACGCAATCGCTTCGGTAATGGCGCAGGTGCCGGCAATCGACCCCGCACTGGTCGAGGACGTGATCGTCGGTTGCGCCATGCCCGAGGCCGAGCAGGGAATGAACGTCGCGCGTATCGGCCTGCTGCTGGCGGGGATGCCGAACAGCGTCCCCGGCGTTACGGTCAACCGCTTCTGTGCCTCCGGCGTGCAGGCGGTGGCCATGGCGGCTGATCGCATTCGTCTCGGCGAAGCCGGGGTGATGATCGCTGCCGGCACCGAAACCATGTCGCTGATGAACCAGATCATGGGCAACAAGATCGCCCTCAACCCGGCGCTCTTCGAAAAGGAAGAGAACTACACGATCGCCTTCGGCATGGGGATCACCGCCGAGAAGGTCGCCGCGCAGTGGAAGATTTCGCGCGAAGACCAGGACGCTTTCGCTGTCGCTTCGCACCAGAAGGCTTGTGCGGCGATTTCCGCTGGCCATTTCAAGGCCGAGATCTCGCCCTACGAGGTCACGGCACGCATTCCCGATCTGCGCACCGGCGAAGTGGCCGTCACGCGCCATCTGGCCGAGAACGACGAGGGGCCGCGCGCGGACAGCAGCGTCGAGCGGCTTGCCCGCCTGCGCCCGGTGTTTGCCGCGCGTGGTTCGGTGACCGCTGGCAACAGTTCGCAGATGTCCGATGGCGCTGCGGCGGTGCTGGTCGTTTCGGAGAAGGTTCTCAAGCAGTTCAATTTGCAGCCGCTGGCGCGCTTCGCAGGTTTCTCGGTGGCTGGCGTGGCGCCGGAGATCATGGGCATCGGCCCGGTCGAGGCCATTCCAAGGGTGCTCAAGCTGGCCGGAGTGCGCCAGGATGAGGTGGACTGGTTCGAACTCAACGAGGCCTTTGCCGCGCAGGCGCTGGCCGTGATGCGCACACTCGATCTCGATCCCGCCAAAGTGAACCCGCTCGGCGGCGCGATCGCCCTCGGTCACCCGCTTGGCGCGACCGGGACCGTCAGGACCGCGACGCTGGTGCACGGCCTGCGGCGTACGCGCCAGCGTTACGGCATGGTGACCATGTGCATCGGTACCGGCATGGGCGCCGCCGGGCTGTTCGAGTCGATGCAGTAAATTGCCTGCCGGTGCCGTGCAAGTCCTCGTCCGACGGGCGAGGGCTTTTTTTTTGCGCTCCCGGGTCTTCTCGGCGCGTCGGGTGGCTGACCAGCCGCCTACGCGTGCAAGACGACGCTTGCCGCACATGAATTGTATGGCATAATTCCCGAAGCCGCGATACGGCTCGCCGACGAATGCGGGTGACTTTGCCCAAGAGAGCGCGACCTTGTGCAGGCGGCAGGCCTGGCAGGGGCGACCCTCGAGGTGCCCACGCGAGCAGTCGGTGGCACTTTCCCGGATAATGTTCGGCACACACAGTCACTGGGACGGGCAATGAATTTCGAGCTACTGGACAGTCTGGGTTGGCGAGCAGGCTTGATCGCGGTGATCGTGCTGCTGCTGTCCTACATCGTCGTCATGTTCGTTCGCATGCGGCGCCTGCAGAACGAGCTGAACAGTGCTGCCGTGCCGCCGTCGGTCGCGCAGTCGGCAGTTGCCGCCTACGCCGGCATTCAGGAGCCTGAGGCCACGGGCGCGCCGCCAGCACCGCCAGCCGGGGAAGCGGCGCAGGCGGTAGAGCCTGCGCCATCGGCAACACCGGCCGGCGAAGCGCAAGCCTCGTCAGTGCCTGAGGGGGAGGAACTCGATTTCGCCTGGAACGAGCCACCGCCGGAAATCCCCGGGCAGGCGCTGATTGACGCACTGCAGGCCGATCTCTATCAATTGCGCTGCGAAGTGGATCAACTGCGGGACGAACTGCGCGCCGACCTGTCGACGGCACGCGAGGATTTCCGGCGTCAGTTGACGCAGCTCTCGGGGTCGGCGCAGACGGCTTCGCCGCTTTACAACGATGCCATGCAGATGGCGGCGCAGGGACAGGATGCGGCCACGATTGCGCAGCATTGTGGCATTGCTCGTGCCGAGGCGGATCTGGTCGTGGCTCTGGTACGCAATCGCAACGATGGCAGTTGACAGGGGAACAGGGGTGGCAGATGGCGAGTTCACAGGGAACTAGCAGCCGCCAGGCTGGCAGTGGCGAGGCCGCCCGGGCGACTGGCACCGTTCAGGCCGCTGCAGACGGGCGCGAGGATCTCAAGCGCCAACTGGTCTGGCGAATGGTTCTTGCCGGTGTGATGATTCTGGCGCTGCTCGGCGTCCTGGCGCTGTTCGATTACGCCAATACGCCGGATGATTCGCTGACGACGGGACAGCAGTTCACCGAACCCGTACCGGTCAGGAAGAAGGAGCCGGCGCCGCCGGTCACGGAAACGCCGCCTGACCTGGCTGCCGCGGCGCCCGCTGAAGCCACCAGCGACGCGCCAGCCGAATCGCCCGGCGCTGCCGCGCCGCTCGCCGAGGCGCCACCCGTGGCGAAAGTGGCTGGCGCGGCAGCCGACAAGACAGTCGCACGTCCCGAGCCGCCACCACCTCCGCGGGTGGCCGCCACACCCGCGCTACCGCCACCCGCGAGAACAACTGGCGGGGCCGCCGGCCCTGCAGCCACGCCGCCGCCGGCGGTGGTGGAGGCGCCGTCCGCAGCGGCGCGGCTGGTGTCGGGGTACATCGTCCAGTCCGGGCTGTTCTCCGATCTGGCTCTGGCTGAACAATGGCAGGCCCGGCTTGCGCAGGAAGGAATTCCCTCGTCAATCGAGGCCCGCCTGCAGATCGGGCCGTTCGAGAGTCGTGCCGAGGCCGACGCTGCTCGCCGGAAACTCAAGAAGCTCGGCATCGACACCCTGCGGGCGGTACGCAAGGGCAACCATTAGTGCGGCTCAGCCGCCGTCTGCCGCCTGCAGTTGACGCTGCAGGCGGCGCGCGAAAACGCGCATTTCCTTGGCCGCCTGAATGTCGCCTCTTGCTTCGGCGACGGCGATTCCCTGTTCATAGGCCGCCAGTGCCTCTGCGGGCTGTGCGCTCTCGCTCAACGCCCTGCCGAGCAGTTTCCAGGCGGCCGAGTAGCCCGTGTCGCGCTCGACCGCCTCACGCAATCGGCTTGCCGCTCGCGCGAAATCGCCAGCCTTCAGATATTCATTGCCCAGCGAGTAGCGGAGCAGGGCGCCATCACGTGGTCCATCAAGAAGTTTTTCGAGGCTGGCGATGATTGTCGTCGTCATTTACTATCTCCCGTTTCAACCTGACACATTGTAGAGGACAGCACCATGGCACGAACGATCGTCTCGACAGCAGCCGCGCCAGCGGCCATCGGCACCTACTCGCAGGCAGTGAAGGTCGGTGATACGGTCTATCTCTCCGGTCAGATCGGCCTCGATCCGGTCAGCATGGACCTCCTTGAGGGGATCGATGCTCAGATCGTGCGCGTCTTCGACAACCTCAAGGCGGTCGCCGAAGCGTCCGGCGGATCGCTGGCCGATGTGGTCAAACTGAACGTCTTTCTTACCGATCTGGCGCACTTTGCGAAGGTCAACGAGGTCATGAAGAGCTACTTCTGCGAACCTTTCCCGGCGCGTGCGGCGGTTGGTGTCGCGGCCCTGCCGCGCAACGCGCTGGTCGAAGCCGACGCGGTGCTGGTGCTCGGCGGCTGATGCCCGCTGCGGACGAGATCGACGCTCCACCGGTAATCAGGAGTCGGCTGCGCAAGCTGGGTCTCGAGCGGTGTGAGGATCTCGTCCTGCATCTCCCACTGCGCTACGAGGACGAGACCTGCATCGTGGCGATTGCCGACGCCCCGCCGGGCGTGCCACTGCAACTCGAGGTGCTGGTGCGGAGTGTCGCCGTAAGGCTGTCGCCGCGGCGCCAGCTGCTGGTCGAGGTCAGCGACGCTGCAGACGAGAAGAACGTTCTCCAGCTGCGCTTCCTGCGCTTTTACGGCAGCCAGCAGAGGGCCTTCGAGAATGCGCGCGACGATCGCCTGCGCCTTCGCGTCTTCGGCGAGATTCGCGACGTTTTCCTTGGTCGCGAGATGGTGCACCCGCGTTACCGGGTGCTGGCCCCCGATGAAGGTCTGCCAAAGTCCCTGACGCCGGTCTATCCGACAACGGCCGGGCTGGCGCAGGGCGTGCTGCGCAAGCTTGTGGCGTGTGCCTTGCGGGAAGCGGACCTGAGCGAGCTGCTCGACGCACAATGGTGTGATCGCCATCGCTTGCCGTCCCTGGCGACGGCCGTACGCTTCCTGCATTCGCCCCCGCCCGACGTCGCCGCCGCAGCGCTGCAAAGCCGAAGTCATCCGGCATGGCGGCGAATCAAGTTCGACGAGTTGCTGGCGCAACAGCTGTCGCTGCGCCGTGCCTATCAGGCGCGCCGGCGCAAGGGCGCGCCGCTGCTGCGGGCGGCCGGACGACTCGCCAACGCTCTCCTGGCGGCGCTGCCATTTGCCCTGACTGAGGCACAGCGGCGCGTCGGCGCCGAAATTGCCGCCGACCTCGAACAGCCTTACCCGATGCAGCGCCTGCTGCAGGGCGACGTCGGCTGCGGCAAGACGATCGTTGCCGCGCTGGCTATCTGTCAGACCATCGAGGCCGGGTATCAGGCCGCGTTCATGGCGCCGACCGAAATCCTTGCCGAGCAGCATCACCTCAAGCTGCGTGCCTGGCTAGAGCCACTCGGCGTCGAGGTGGTCTGCCTGTCGGGCCGTCTCGGGGCCAAGGGCCGGCGGGTGCTGAAGCAGCAGGCGGCGACGACCGCGCAGCTGGTGGTCGGTACTCACGCCTTGATTCAGGAGGGCCTCGATTTTGCCCGTCTCGGGCTGGCGATCATCGACGAGCAGCATCGCTTCGGCGTGGTGCAGCGGCTTGACCTGCGGCGCAAAGGCGGCAACCCGCATCAGCTGATGATGTCCGCGACGCCTATTCCGCGGACGCTGGCGATGAGCTACTACGCCGATCTCGACGTGTCGGTGATCGACGAAATGCCCGCGGGCCGCTCGCCGGTGAGGACCAGGTTGTTCTCCGACGCGCGCCGGGACGACGTTACTGCGGCCGTACGCGCAGTCGTCGCCGAAGGGCGGCAGGCCTACTGGGTCTGTCCCTTGATCGAGGAGTCGGCGAAGCTGCAGTTGCAGGCCGCCCTGGATACCTACGCCACCCTGGCCAGCGAACTCGGCGGCCTGCGTATTGGCCTGGTGCATGGGCGTCTTTCCGGCACCGAGAAAGCGGCCGCGATGGCTGCCTTCGTCGCCGGTGAGATCGACGTCCTGGTGGCGACAACGGTCATCGAAGTCGGGGTCGACGTGCCGAATGCCAGCTTGATGGTCATCGAGCACGCCGAGCGCTTCGGCCTCGCGCAACTGCACCAGCTGCGCGGGCGCGTTGGCCGTGGCGCCCATGACTCGGTCTGCGTGCTGCTCTATCAGCAGCCTTTGTCGGCAACGGCTCGGGCGCGCCTGAAGATCATTTTCGAGCATGACGACGGTTTCGAAATCGCGCGCCAGGACCTCCACCTGCGCGGTCCGGGCGAATTCATCGGCAGCCGCCAGTCGGGCCTGCCCCTGCTGCGCTATGCCGACCTCGAAGTGGATGCGGAGCTCGTCGAACTGGCGCAAGCGGTGGCGGCGCGCTTGCTGCGCGACGATCCCGCGCGCGCCGCCTGCCAGCTCAGACGCTGGCTGGGCAATCGCGAGGACCTGCTCAAGGCCTGAAGCCAGCCACCTGCGGCGGCCAGCACAGCGTCGCGGCAACGGTTGCCTGAGCCTCCCGGCGGACGGGCGGCTCAGGCGAGACGAAAATAGGCGACGGCGTCGCGCAATCGGCTGGCAAGGCCGTTGAGCGCGTTTGCCGAGTCGGCATTGCCCTGCATCGTCGCATTGGTCTCCTCGGTCATCGAGGCGATGTTCTGCACATGCCTTGCGATGTCGTTGGCCACGCTCGCCTGTTCGCGGGTTGCCGCCGCCACTTCCTGCACGCGCTCGCTGGACTCGTGCGCCTGGTTGTGGATCGACTCGAGCATGCTGCTTGCTTCGCGTGCCTTGGTGAGGCTGCGGTTTACCTGCGGAGCCGCCTCACCCATGGCGCCGACAGCCATTTCGGTATCGGCCTGAACGCTGACGACCATGGTGCTGATCTCATTGGTTGCCTTGCTGGTACGTTCGGCAAGCTTGCGGACCTCATCGGCGACCACCGCGAAGCCGCGTCCCTGCTCGCCGGCACGGGCGGCTTCGATGGCCGCATTCAGCGCCAGCAGATTGGTTTGCTCGGCGATTTCCCTGATTACTTCGGCAATTCCGCCGATGTCCCGCGAGCGCGTGGCAAGCTGGCTGATCTGCTCCGACGAACGGGCGACGATTTCAGCGACCTTTTCGATCTCGCCTGCAGAGGCGCTGACCAGGACGCGTCCCTGTTCAGCGCATTTGGCAGCAGCGTTCGAATTTTCGCCGGTTGCCTGGGCACTCTGCGCCACCTCGTTGATGCTTGCCGTCAATTCCTCGATCGAAGCAGCCGTCGCCGAAGTCGAGTTGGCCTGCTCTTCGGCTGCGCGGCGCGTTTCGTCGGTGGCCAGGGAAATCTCGCCGGCGCTGTTGCCCAGCGCCGACGCCAGCTGCCCGATCTCCGCAATGATGTCGCGCAGACGGCTCTGCATCTGGGCTATCGAATGCATCAAGCTGCCCTTGACCAGCCGGTCAGTGTGCATCTCCTGGCCAAGGTCGCCGCCAGCTATACGCAGGGCAATTGCTGACGCCTCGGCCGGCTCGCCGCCTAGTTGACGCAGTACGCTGCGGCCGATCCACAGCGCCACGCCGGCGAGGATGGCGATGACCAGCGCGATGATGATCAGCGAATTGACTGCTTCGCTGCGAAATACCAGGTCGACGTCGTCGAGATAGATGCCGGTGCCGATCACCCAGCCCCAGGGTTTGAACTGCGCCGCGTAGCTGACTTTCGGGACAGGTTTGTCGCTGCCGGCCTTGGCGAAGGAATACTCGACGATGCCTCCTTGCTCCTTGCCCACCGCGACGCTGACCAGTTCCTGGACGAAGAGTTTGCCGCTTGGGTCGCGAAGGTCGGCGGCGTTCTTGCCTTCGAGTGCCGGTTTGGCGGCGTGCATCACGAAGCTGTGTTGCGTGTCGAGAACGAAGAAATACTCGCCGTTGGCATAGCGCATCTGGCGCAGCGTTTCGAGGGCCTGTTTCTTCGCCTCGTCTTCGCTCAGCGCGCCACTCCTGGCCAACTCGTGAAAACGGGCGATGACGCCGCCGGCGACCTCGACGAGCACGTGGATCTTGTCCTTGCGGTCATCGAGCAGGTTGTCGCGCAGGTTCTTGAGCGAGTACAGGCCGAGCGCGGCGAGCCCAAGCACGGCTACCGCCAAGACGATGATAAAGCGCGTCTTGATACTCCATCCACTTAGCTTCATGGTCCTTCTCCCGAGGTTGCAACCGTCATTGCGGCTTGCATCGTCGCTGCCTGCCGTCCGGCGAAAAGCCGGGACCCAGGTGCAGGCGATGACCAGTTGATTGCGAGTGTCCACGCGCGGCCTTTGCCGTTCCTGGCGAGTCACTGCTCACGCAGCAGTACTCCAGGCGACCCGGCAAGGCGGAATCGTACGAGTACAATAAGGTATCGGCCACGGCACGACAAACTTTAGCCCGGACGCGCGAGTCGCTTCATCGCTGCACACTGCCCTTGTGCCGGTTGGCGGAGACTATTTTTCCGGTACTGCGACGTCGTGTGCGGCGAGCCACTCACGGTCGAGCTGCCAGCTGGCCGCCTTGGTGCCGGGCTGCGCGAACGCGAGTCCGGTGCGCGGATCTACCAGTCCAGGCCAACGAGAAACGGCACGACGATGATTGCCGAATAGCGCTTCTTCACTTCCCTTCTCCAGCCTTCGCCAGCAAGACCTCGGCAGCTCGTTCGTCATCCGGCGGTCGCGTGGCGTCGTCCAGAAAGGCGATCACCTTGTCGATGTGGCGCTCCAGTTCAGCGTAGCCGTCGTGACTGCCCGGGATCAGCAGCAAGCTTACCCTTTCGTCGCGGCGGCGGGCGTAGATTTGCCGTGCGTCGCCGACCGGCACGGTTGCGTCATCGCTGCCATGCACCAGCAGCACCGGGCAGCCGGCCGCGCGAATGGTATGGCAGGGCGCGATATCCGCGAAACGCCGGCCGATGACGCGCTGTACGTAGCCGAGGATGTAGGCGCCCAGTGGCCAGTAGGGAATCCGCCTGGCGTGCAACCAGCGCCGCATCACTGCCTCCGGATGGGCAAAGGCGGCCAGGGCGACCGCGGCTGCCAGGTCCTTTCGTTCGCTCGCCAGCAGCAGGGCCGCTGCACCTCCGACGGAATGCCCGATGACGCCGATGCGTCGCGCATCGACTTCGCGCCTGCAAGCCAGCCAATCGACGGCGTGCGCCAAATCTTCGGCAAAGCGAGGCAGGGAGGCAAAGCTGTCATCGTCGCTGCGACCGTGACAGCGCGCGTCGAAGAAGAGGAGGGCATAGCCGGCTGTGTGCAATGGACCGGCCAGCGGCAACATCATTTCGGCGTTGCCGCCCCAGCCATGCACGATCGCCATCGCCGGCGCGCATTCGCCGGCCGGGATGAACCAGCCAAACAGTGTTTTGCCGCGCGCGCCGGCAATCGTGACTTCGCACCAGGGCAGTCCATCGGGCACCGAGCTTTCGGCAACACGCGGTGCACGCAGGCTGCGCCGAATCAGGTGATCGAGGAGCAGCCTGGCGAGCAGGGCGAAGGCGGTGACCGCGGCCAGCGCCAGCAGAACGCTGGCGATCGTAGTGGCGCTGAAGGCACCGGCCTCAGCCATGCTGCCGCAAACTGCGTGAGCGGTCCACCCAAGCCTCGCCGACGCCCGTGGTTGCCGACCTGAAGCTGCTCAACATCGACGCGGGCGCGATGATACAAGCGTGTCCGGGCAGCAGCGCGTCGGCGCCCGCGTGCAGTCCACCTACCGCCGCCAGAGGCAGCGGACGAGGTCTTTCCAGCGCTGCGACGCGCGACCGGGGAGCTGGCGATCGACCAGCACAACGCCCTTGTCCTGACCGCTTTCCACGATCGTGAAGCGTTGCGCACGTGCCAGCTCGAGCATCCGCGGGTTGTCGGCCAGCACATGGCCGTACATCCGGCGCAGACCGCGCCGTGAGGCTTCGCGAATCAGCGCCTTGAGTATGCGCCGTCCGATTCCCTGGCCCTGCCAGGGGTCGCCAACGAGCAGCGAAAAAGCGCAGTCCGGACGTTCATCCTCGTGCACGAAACGGCCTCCTGCGATCGGGATGTCGATGTCGTTTTCCCGGCGCAAGACCACCAGAAGATACTCCCTGGCGGGATCAATGGCGACCAGTCGGTGCACCGCGGCGTCCGAGAACTCGGCAATCGAAACGAAAAAACGGTTGCGTCGGGCGTCGGCAGAGAGCTTGTTCAGTGACTCCTTGACCCGCGCTTCATCGCTCGGCCGCATCTCGCGCATCACGAGCGACGTGCCGTCCATTGCCCGCCAGCGGTCGACGATGTCGTTCATGGTCGCGCGCCCTGCAGGGCAGGTAGGGGTGATCGCATAGCCGGCAGTATGCATGGAACTTCCGGGTGCCGTCGAGTCGGTGCCTTGCATCCGGGACCGAGACTGCGCGTACGGCGCTGTCGCGTCGGGCTACCGTGAGTTGTGGAAGCGGACCTTGCTGCCGCGGCCGGCGAGTCATGGAGCTGAAACATTCGCTGCGTACGATGAAGCCGTTGTTGCTCAAGCCTGTTCGCTTACTCAATGGAGAAATCATGACTGTTTCAAAACGCATGTACCTGAAGATTTCCGGCGTCGCCGCGGCCATGGCCCTGGGCTGCGCATCGATCGCCGCGCAGGCTGCCGACCTTACCGGCGCCGGCGCCACTTTTCCCTACGCGGTGTACACCAAGTGGGCTGAAGCCTATCAGGCCGCTACCGGCAAGACCGTCAACTACCAGGGCATCGGTTCTTCCGGTGGCATCAAGCAGATCAAGGCCAGGACCGTCGATTTCGGCGGCACCGACGCGCCGCTGAGCGAATCCGATCTCGACGCTGCTGGCCTGGTGCAGTTCCCTTCCGTCATCGGCGCGGTGACCATCGTGGTCAATCTGCCCGGCGTCAAATCCGGTCAACTCAGGCTCGACGGGCCGACTGCTGCCAACATCTTTCGCGGTGCCATCAAGAAGTGGAACGATCCGGCCATCGCCAGCATGAATCCCGATCTCAAGCTGCCGGCGACGGCGATCACCATCGTCCATCGCTCGGACGGATCGGGGACGACGGACGTGATGACCAGGTACCTGGCCAAGCAGTCGCCGGACTTCGTGCGCGACGTCGGTGTGGGCAAGACCGTCAACTGGCCGGCCAACGGGATCGGTGGCAAGGGCAACCCGGGCGTCGCCGCCAACGTCCAGAAGATCGTCGGCACCATCGGCTACGTCGATTTCGCTGACGCGAAAAAGAACGGCCTGGCCTTCGCCACGCTGAAGAACAAGGCCGGCAGGTTCGTGTTGCCCAGCGGTGATGCCTTCGAGGCCGCCGCCGCCGGCGCCGATTTCAAGGTCAAGGGAATGGCGCCGGACATGCTCGACGGGACGGACCAGGGCGCCTGGCCGATTGTCAGCGCGACCTACATCCTCGCCTACGAGAAGGGTGACGACGCCGCCAAGCAGCAGGGTGTCGTCGACTTTTTCACCTGGGCGCTCAACAAGGGCGGGAAGATGGCCGATGAGCTGGATTTCGTCGCCCTGCCAGCCACCGTGGTGAGCAGCGTCGAAGCCGAGATGCAGCGCATCAAGTAGTTTCCAGGTCCGCAAGCGGACTGAAGCGGGCGCCCCGAACGCCGCCTGGCCGGCGTCGGGGCGCCAGCGCAAGCCTTGCGACCATGCACGCAGTCGATAGTGGAAGGACAGGTATGGAAGAAAGCATCGCGTGGAAAGCATTGCGAATGAATGATTCGGCGGCTCACGCACAGTTGGATGCGCACGCTGCCCAGGTCAGGATCTTCAAACGCCAGGATTCGATCTTCCACAAGCTGACCTTCCTGTTCGCCTTCCTGGTACTGGCGGCTCTCGCCGGGATCCTGATCTCGCTGGCCATCGAGTCGGCGCCGGCGTTCAGCGCCTTCGGGCCGGCCTTTCTCTGGAGCGACGCGTGGAGCGTACCGGATGACGAGTTCGGCGCCCTGATCTCCATTTACGGCACGGTCAGCACCTCGCTCATCGCGCTGCTGATCGGGGTGCCGGTGAGCTTCGGCATCGCGCTGTTCCTGACCGAAACCTGTCCGCGCTGGCTGCGCCGACCGCTGGGGACCGCCATCGAATTGCTCGCCGGTGTTCCGTCGATCATTTACGGCATCTGGGGCCTGTTCATTTTCGCACCGTTGTTCGCCAGGTATGTCCAGCCCTGGGTGCAGGCGATCTTCGGCGATCTGCCGGTTATCGGTGGCTGGTTCGCCGGCCCGCCGCTGGGGATCGGAATCCTGTCGGCAGGCATCGTGCTGGCGCTGATGGTGATTCCGTTCATTGCCTCGGTGATGCGCGACGTCTTCGACACCGTGCCGGCGGTGCTCAAGGAATCCGCTTACGGCGTCGGCTGCACGACCTGGGAGGTGGTCTGGAACATCGTTCTGCCCTATACGCGGGTCGGCGTCATCGGCGGCATCATGCTCGGCCTCGGACGAGCCCTGGGCGAGACGATGGCCGTCACCTTCGTCATCGGCAACGCCAATCGCATCGCCGGCAGCTTTTTTGCGCCGGGCAACTCGATTGCTTCGGTGCTGGCCAACGAGTTCGGCGAGGCTGATCCGGGCCTGCATACCTCATCGCTGTTCGCGCTTGGTCTGGTGCTGTTCGTCATCACCTGCGTCGTGCTCGGACTGTCGCGCTGGCTGATTTATCGCGCCAACGCCAGGCAGGGCGTCTAGGAACGGGAGCTGGAAATGGAACTTTATAGTCGCCGCATCCTGACCAACCGAATTGGTATCGGTCTGTCAATGATCGCCATGGCCTTCGGTCTGGCGGCCTTGATGTGGATACTGTGGACCCTTTTTTCGAAGGGCTTCGCCGCCCTGAGCTGGGATTTCTTTACCCAGGACACCCCGGCCCCGGGCAGCGAAGGCGGCGGGCTGCGCAATGCGATCGTCGGCAGTGCGATGATCGTCGGTTTGACGACGCTGGTGTCGACACCGGTCGGCATCCTTGCCGGCATCTATCTGGCCGAGTACGGCGACACCTCGAGGTTCGCGGCGACGACCCGCTTCGTTACCGACATCATGCTGTCGGCGCCGTCGATCGTCGTCGGTCTGTTCGTCTACGCGCTGATGGTGGCGACCCTGGGTGGCTTTTCCGGCTGGGCCGGTTCGGTCGCGCTGTCCTTGATCGCCGTTCCGGTCGTCGTGCGCACCACCGAGAACATGCTCAGGCTGGTGCCGTCGACTCTGCGCGAAGCCGCTTTCGCGATCGGCGCGCCGCGCTGGCAGGTATCACTGAAAGTGACCCTGCGCTCGGTCAGGGCCGGTGTGGTGACCGGCGTCCTGCTGGCCATCGCGCGGGTCACCGGCGAGACGGCGCCACTGCTTTTTACAGCGCTCAACAATCAGTTCTTCAGCACCGACATGGCGCAGCCGATGGGTAACCTGCCGGTGGTCATCTTCCAGTTCGCCATGAGCCCCTACGACAACTGGATCGAGCTGGCCTGGGGTGGCGCGCTGCTGATTGCCCTGCTGGTGCTGGCGATCAATATTGGCGCGCGTGTCCTTTTCCGTCACAAAACCTGAACTGCGGAGCCTCGAATGTCCGAACACATGGTCCAAATCAGCGAACCAGCCACCCTGCAGGTGCGCGGTCTGGATTTCTACTACGGCGACTTCAAGGGTCTGAAATCGGTCAGCCTTGATATTGCCCACAAACGGGTGACAGCCTTCATCGGTCCGTCCGGTTGCGGAAAGTCCACCCTCCTGCGCACCTTCAACCGCATGTACGACCTCTATCCCGGTCAGCGTGCGGAAGGGGAAATCGTCTTCAACGGCATGAACCTGCTCGACAAGAAACAGGACGTGAACCTGGTCCGGGCGAAGATCGGCATGGTCTTCCAGAAGCCAACCCCGTTTCCGATGACCATTTACGAAAACATCGCTTTCGGCGTCCGGCTCTACGAGAACTTCAGCAAGAGCGAACTCGATGAACGGGTGGAATGGGCGCTCAACAAGGCCGCCCTGTGGGATGAAGTCAAGGACAAGTTGCAGCAGAGCGGCCTGTCACTTTCCGGCGGCCAGCAACAGCGCCTGTGCATTGCCCGGGCCGTGGCGGTCAAGCCCCAGATCGTTCTGCTCGACGAACCGACCTCGGCGCTCGATCCGCTGTCCACGGCCAAGGTCGAGGAACTGATCAACGAACTCAAGAGCGAGTACACCATCGCCATCGTGACCCACAACATGCAACAGGCCGGCCGGATCTCCGACTATACGGCCTTCATGTACCTTGGAGAGCTCGTCGAGTTCGGCCGCACCCAGGAGCTGTTCGTGAAACCGAAGGTTCAGCACACCGAGGATTACATCACCGGTCGCTTCGGCTGAAGCCCGTCTCCTCACCGCTGCCGTGCCGCGTAACACGGTTGCGTTAGCGCTGCGAACGAGGCAAGATTCGCCCTCTGCGCCAAGGTGGCATCTGGCCTTCCCAACAGTTTCGCATCTCTCATGTCTGCTCCTGCAAGCCCGCGCCTGTCGGCAAGTGCCCGATCGCACCATCCGCATGTTCCGGCCCTCTGTGCCAGCGCCGGCGCGCGCCTGCTCTGGGCCGTCGCCGCGCTGCTCCTGCTCTGGACGACCGTTTTCTGGGCGCTGCACTGAACGCCCCGGCCCCGCTGCGCACGCAGCGTTCGTCGTGCGTCCAGCCGATTCTGCGTTTCGACAACCTGACGCTGGGCTACAACCGGCATCCCGCGGTGCACCACCTGCGCGGGGAAGTCGCCGTCGGCAGCCTGCTGGCCATCGTCGGTCCCAACGGTGCCGGCAAGTCGACGCTCCTCAAGGGCATCACCGGCGAACTGCGGCCGCTGCAGGGTCAGATCGAACTGCACGGCGTGCGGCGGCAGGAAATCGCCTGTCTCACCCAGCTGACGACGCTCGACAGCAGCTTCCCGATGGTCGTTCATGATTTCGTGGCGATGGGGCTGTGGCGCGAAATCGGCGCCTTCGGCGGTGTCAGCCGGGCGCAGAATGCGCGAATCGATGCGGCCATCGAACTGGTTGGTCTGGGTGGCCTCGAGAGGCGCCCGATTGGCGCGCTCTCCGGCGGCCAACTGCAGCGCGCGCACTTCGCCCGCGTCCTGCTTCAGGATGCACCCCTGGTCCTGCTCGACGAGCCCTACGGCGCCATTGACGCGGCCAGCGTTCGGGACCTGGCGGCGCTGGTACGACACTGGCACGACGAAGGACGGACGGTGATCGCCGTCCTGCATGACCTCGATCATGTCCGCCAGGAGTACCCGGAAACGCTGCTGCTGGCGCGCGAAATAGTCGCCCGCGGTGACACCGCCGAGGTGCTCAGCGACGACAACCTGCGGCGGGCCCGGCAGATCGCCGAGGGACGCGGCGGCGGCGAGCACGCGCCGATCTGCCACGCCGACGAAGGAACGAAATGAGTGAAACGCTGGCGGCGATTCCCTTCGTTTCGCCATTCATCGAGTTCGGTTTCATGCGTCGGGCGCTGGCCGGTTGCCTGGCGCTTTCGCTCGGCGCGACGCCGGTCGGCGTCTTCCTGATGCTGCGCCGGATGAGTCTGGCCGGCGATGCGATGTCGCACGCGATCCTTCCGGGCGCCGCGCTTGCCTATCTGATCGCCGGCCTGTCGCTGCCGGCGATGACCATCGGAGGGCTGTGCGCAGGCCTGGCCGTGGCAGTGCTCTCCGGCGGAGTGGCGCGCAACTCGGTGATCAAGGAAGACACCAGTCTGGCGACTTTCTACCTGATCTCGCTGTCGGCGGGTGTACTGATCATCTCCCTGCGCGGCAGCAGTGTCGATCTTCTGCATGTCCTTTTCGGCAGTGTCCTGGCCCTCGACGACGCGGCGTTGCTGTTGCTGGCAAGCTTTGCTTCGCTGTCGGTGGTGGTGCTGGCAGTCGGCCTGCGCCTGTTCGTGCTCGAAGGCTGCGATCCGGCCTTCCTGGCGCGCATCAGCCGCCTCGGCCCGCTTGCCCACTACGGATTCATGGTCCTGCTGGTGCTCAATCTGGTCGCCGGTTTTCACGCCCTGGGAACCCTGATGGCGGTGGGGATCATGATCCTGCCGGCGGCTGCTGCCCGCCTGTGGGTGTGCAACATCGGCCCGCTGCTGCTGATCGCGATGTTCACCGCCTTCCTCGGATCGTTCCTTGGCCTGCTCCTCTCGTATCATGCCGACCTGCCGTCCGGACCGGCAATCGTGCTGACACTCGGCGGCCTGTACCTGCTGTCGCTGGCGATCGGCCCGCTGGGGCCGCTGGCCAGCCGCTGGCGGTCCGGCTGGCATTTCGAGCGTTGAAGGTGATGACGAACTGCTTGTGGGTAAGAGTCCGCCGCCTCCGCGATCTAGCTACGATCGCCATGCTGGCCCTCGTTGTCGGCGGCTGGCCGGCGAGGGCCGGTGCGGCTGCGCCGCTGCCGGTCGTCGCCAGCTTCAGCATTCTCGGCGACCTCACGCAGCGCATCGGCGGCGAATACGTGCAGCTTACTACCCTGGTCGGCCCCGAGGCGGACGCACATGTCTATCGCCCGACGCCGGCCGATGTGAAGACGATCGCGCGAGCGCGCCTGGTGGTCGTCAACGGCCTCGGTTTCGAAGGCTGGATCGATCGCCTGATTGAAGCGTCCGGCTATCGGGGCCGGATCGTTGTGGCCAGTAGCGGCGTCGAGACGCTCGGGAAAACGGCAGCCGCTGATGGCAAACACGACGCACACGACCATGCCGGCGACCGCGACCCGCATGCCTGGCAAGACCTGGCGCAGACGCGCCATTACGTCGACAACATCGCCAGCGCACTGGGTGAGGCGGACTCGGCGAACAAGGCGGCGTATCAGGCCAACGCCAGACGCCTGAAGCAGCAGATCGACGCACTCGACGGCGACATTCGCGCGACTTTCGAGCGCCTTCCCGGCGAACGTCGCGTGGTCGTCACCTCGCACGATGCCTTCGCCTACTTCGGCCGGGCCTACGGCATTCGCTTCCTCGCACCGGTCGGGCTGAGTACCGATGCGCAGCCTTCGGCCGCCACGGTCGGCGCGCTCATCCGGCAGATCCGCCGGCAGAAGATCCCGGCGATGTTCGTCGAGAACGTCAGCGATCCGCGCCTGCTCGAGCGAATCAGCCAGGAATCGGGCGCACGCATAGGCGGCACGCTGTACTCCGACTCGCTGTCGAGATCGGGAAAGGCGGCCGACACCTATCTCGGCATGATGCGCCACAATGCGGACACGCTGGCCGCGGCGCTGGCCGACTGAAGCGCCGGTTTTGCGCGTGGCGTAGCCTTGACGCGCCGTCATCAATCTGACACACAAGCCGTGCATCCTCTCTCCGTCGTTACAAACTGCCGCAGCCGGCCGGTACCCGCGCAACGCTCGATCCCGCGCGCAACTTCCTGCTGGATGCCGCGCAATTCATCAGGAGAAATCGATGCCGTCACCAGCCACCCTTTCCACCGCCGAAGCGATCCTCGCCGCTGCAAACGAGCTCAGACTCAAGAGACTTGCTGCGGCGCCCCCGGCGACATCAGCGCGCACGGCAAAGAAGCGGTGCAAGCCGGGCAAGCCGGTTCGCTGCAGCATCAGGCTTCCGGAAAGCGAATACCGGCAGCTCGTCAAGCTTAAGAAGCGCCTGGCTAGCCGCGGCATCGCCACCGGAAAGGGAAGTCTCGTCCGTGCCGGTCTGATGCTGCTCGCCAACGTTGACCTCGTGGACCTCAAGGTGGCGATACGCGACGTGATCGCACCCGAGCCACTCCTGTACAAGGTCAAGTAGCCGAAGTCGCGCGGCACCGCTTGCACCGCATGGACCGTCGCCACGCCAGGGATTTCGCAAGACCGTACTTCAGCTCCAGGCAAGGGGCCTGCATCGATGGACGCAGCGCGATGGTCCTGCAGCTGTGATTTTCTGTTACCAAGGTGAGAATCATGAAAGATGAACGAAGAGTGAAGTCGAAGACCTCGACATTGGTCAAGGAACGCAAGCGCGTCGCCCGCGTCGCCAAGGCGGCGCTGGTGAACGACCCCGACAGCGCGCGTGAGCGTGGTGATGCAGTGGCACTGGCCGCGCTACGCGGCACGGAGACGGTACGCAAGCCGGGCCGGCGCGGCCCCCAGAAGCTCCCCACCAAGGTGGCGGTGACCGTGCGCTATAGCCCCCAGGTCCTCGAGTACTTCAAGGGAAGCGGCGATGGTTGGCAAACGCGCATGAACGACGTCTTGCGGGCCCATGTCGAGGAGCAGCAAAGCCAGCACCAGCAGGATCGGGCAGCGTAATCACGGTCGGCAGGTGCAATGGTCGCTGTGTCCTGCCAATTCCTCAGCGACGCCAGCCATGGACAATGAGCCGGCCGGCAACGGCAGCGAAAACCCGCACTTTGCGCAGCTGCCCGCTGCCCTTTCGGCACCGCTCAGCACGCGCCGGCGGCTGCTGCGACTGGGCATCGGCAGCGCCGCCCTGTCGTCCCTTTCGTTCTTCGGCGTCTCGGCGCTGGCCGGGTCGACCGGTGGCCGGCCGCGATCGGCGACGCTGGTCATCAGGCGCGAGGATGGGGGCGTCGTCGGCAGCTGAGGCGGCGCTCGGCGCTTCTGAATCGATCTTGCCGCTCCTGCGCCCGGCAAGCCCGGGTTCGTTTGCTGCGCGCACGGGCAGCGCAGGAAACGAGCGCAGCCCGGGATGATGCGCATGCCACGCCATCTGAAAGCTGACCGGGGGATTACATTTCTGTAATGCGGTGTCAACCGGCGCCACGAGCAGGCACAATCTTGCGCAGGGATTTGGCACGGGACCACGCACATGAAGATATTGATCGTCGAAGATGAGCCCAAGACCGGCGACTATCTGCGCAAGGGCCTCGTTGAAGCGGGTTTCATCGTCGATCTCGCACGCGACGGCCTCGACGGCCTGCATATGGCGCTGAGCGGCGATTACGACCTGATCGTGCTCGATGTGATGCTGCCGTCGCTGGACGGCTGGGGCGTCCTCAAGACAATGCGCCGTGGCGGCCACGCAACGCCGGTACTCTTTCTCACCGCACGCGACGGCGTCGAAGACCGGGTGCGTGGACTGGAACTGGGCGCGGACGACTACCTCGTCAAGCCTTTTGCTTTCTCCGAACTGCTTGCGCGCGTGCGCACGCTGCTCAGGCGCGGTCGATCGCAGGAGGTCGAGATGCTGCGCGCCGCCGATCTGGAACTCGATCTGTTGCGCCGCCGCGTCAGCCGTGCCGGCGTGCGCGTCGATCTCACGGCCAAGGAATTCGCGCTGCTGGAACTCCTGCTGCGTCGCCAGGGGCAGGTATTGCCACGCTCGCTGATTGCTTCGCAGGTATGGGACATGAACTTCGACAGCGACACCAATGTCATCGACGTCGCGGTGCGTCGACTGCGCGTAAAGGTTGACGAGCCCTTCGAACCGAAGCTGATTCGCACCGTGCGTGGCATGGGCTACGTGCTCGAAATTCCCGAGTCCCTCTGAGCGTGCGACCGTGGTCGAGGTAGGCTGCCACCCGCCCGGCGCTGCCGACGATCATGAACCGCCCGGCAAGGTCATGCTCATCAAGGACCGCCTGCATCACGCCGAGCTGATTGTCCGGCTGGAGGATGGGCAGCCGATGGCAAGCGGTCAGGATTCTTCTGACAACGCCAGAGTTTCCTCTTGTGATATCAGACCTTTTTGGTGGCAGTGCTCGTTTCCGTGCCCGGACGGTGCCTGCTGCGCGAGGGAGAGAAATGAACTTGCGCTTTGTTGAAGCCTTCTACTGGGCTGTGTCGTTGAAGAGCGTCACCCGGGCGGCAGAGAAGTTGTTCGTCACGCAATCGGCACTATCGAGCCGGATTGCGGTTCTCGAGGAGGAACTGGGCGTGATGCTTCTTGACCGCAGCGGGCGGCAGTTTCGCCTGACCGCGGCCGGAAACCGCTTCCTGAAGAGTGCGACGCGCTTGCTGGCCATGGAGCGCGAGATCAAGGCCGAGATGGGCTCGGGAGTGACGCGGGCGACGACGCTGCGGATCGGTGCGATCGAATCGGTCCTGCATTCATGGCTGATCGGCTGGGTTCAGCAAACAAGGCGGCAGTATCCGGCGCTGGCGCTCGAACTCACCGTCGAAACGACACCCGTGCTGATCGAACAGATGCGGCGCGGCACCCTCGATCTCACCTTTACGGCGCTTCCGGCCAGCGGCGACGGCGTCCAGGTTCGCACCATTTCGCCGATGCCGATGGCCTTTGTCGGGAACACGGCGATACACCGGGCGGCGAGTTACAGCATGGCCGAACTGGCGCAATTCGATCTGCTGACTTTTCAGCGCGGCTCGCAGCCGCACGTGGCGCTGCTCGATCTCTTCCGGCAGGAGCAACTCGACGTTCGGCGAGTACACACCATCTCGTCGATCTCGGCGATGCTGCGGCTGGTCGAAGGCGGCTTCGGCATTGCCACCTTGCCCGTGGACGCCGTTGCCGGTATCGGTCAACGCATGCCGATTCGTGTCTTGTCGAATGCGCCGAGATTACCGGAGCTACCGATCCACATCAGTGTTCGGGAAGATCCGACCGATCCGACGGTCGCCTCCTTGGTGGAGTCGGCACAGCTCTACGCCGACGCGTCCGACCTTGCATCGAAAAAAGTGCTGGACTGAGCAAAAAAAAGAGTGTTTGCCACGTCCCGGCAAAGCAGCCTAGATTGAGAGCACTCAGGGCAATCGGTTCAGCGAAAGGACGGTCGATATGGTCGCAAGTGCGCAAGGGCATTCGTCACAAGGTGCCGGTATCCGCGCCGCTATCCGGTGCGGCAAATGGTCCGGTCACACCAGCGGGCTGGCGCCGGATCTGGTTCAGGGCAACGTCGTCATCCTCCCGGCAGGCGCTGCGAACGATTTCCTTCGCTATTGCCAGCGCAACCCCAAACCCTGTCCCCTACTGGCTGTGAGCGAGCCTGGCGAGTTCATGCTGGACGCGCTCGGAAGCGACATCGACATCCGCACCGACGTGCCGCAGTATCGCGTCTGGCGGCATGGCAGGCTCGAGTCCGAGCCGATGGATGTCGTCGACCTGTGGCGGGATGATCTGGTGACCTTTGTCGTCGGCTGTTCATTCTCTTTCGAGCAGGCCTTGCTCGACGACGGCATCGTGCTGCGTCACGTCAGCGAAGGCAAGAACGTGGCGATGTACCGCACCAGCATCGACACCGTGCCGGCGGGCGAGTTTTGCGGTCCACTGGTGGTGTCGATGCGTCCCTTGCGCGCGAGCGACGCCATCCGCGCCGTTCAGATCACCTCGCGTTTTCCAAACGTCCACGGCGCGCCGGTTCATCTCGGCGATCCGGCGCTGATCGGCATCGAGCGTCTGGCGGAACCGGATTACGGTGACCCGGTCGAGGTGCGCGCCGACGAACTTCCCGTTTTCTGGGCTTGCGGCGTCACGCCGCAAGCCGCGCTGCTGCAGGCGCGCCCCGAAGTCTGCATCACCCACGCCCCTGGGGCGATGCTGATTACCGACTTGTCCAATCGTCGATTGGCAAGTTTCTGAACAATAGAGAAAAGAGGAGACGACCAATGAAGAAACTGCTATTCACCTGCCTGCTAGCCACCGCTTGTGCCGCCCAGGCGCAGACCAAATGGGACCTGCCATCCGGGTACGCGGCGAACACTTTCCAGACGCAGAACCTGGAGCAATTCGTCAAGGACGTGAACGCGGCCAGCGGCGGCAAGCTGGCCATCACCCTGCATCCGGGTGCGTCACTGTTCAAGCAACCGGAAATCAAGCGGGCGATTCAGACCGGCCTGGTGCCGATGGGCGAGTTCATCATCTCCGGTCAGTCGAACGAAAATCCGCTGTTCGGTGTCGATTCGATTCCGTTCCTCGCCACCAGCTACGCCGAGGCGCGCAAACTCTATGATGCGGCCAGGCCGGTGCAAGAGAAAGTGCTCGCGGCGCAAGGCTTGAAACTGCTCTACTCGGTGCCGTGGCCCGGCCAGTCGCTGTACTCGGTCAGCGCCATCAATGGCCCGGAAGACCTCAAGGGCAGCAAGATGCGGACGTACAACCCGGCAACGACCAAGATTGCGCAGATGCTGGGTGCCGCGCCGGTGACGATTCAGTTGCCGGAACTCGGCCAGGCCCTGGCCACGGGCGCCGCGCAGAACTTCCTCACCTCCAGCGCCAGCGGCGCCGATGGCAAACTCTACGAGCAGACCAAGTTCTTCTACCCGGTCAACGCCTGGTATCCACGCAACGTCGTCGCCGTCAGTCAGAAAGCCTTCGACGGGCTTGACAAGGCAACGCAGGATGCATTGCTTAAAGCGGCGGCGGCGGCCGAGACGCGGGGCTGGCAGGCCAGCGAGAAGAACGACGCCGATTCGCTGAAAGTGCTGCAGAGCAATGGCATGACCATCGCGCAGCCTTCGGAGGCCTTGCGCAAGGAGCTCAAGCGTATTGGCGAGACCATGACCGCCGAGTGGCTGGCTGCCGCCGGGCCCGACGGCAAGGCGATCGTCGACGCCTATCGGAAGTAAGGTCTAACGCCTGGCGGACCCCGCCAGGCGCGTTTCACTCCCCGCTGCGGGGGAACAATGATCGCCGTGCGAGTGATCGATGATCGTGAGCGCCATGCGCAAAATCACGACTGACGAGGAGACCGAAGTTGAACAAATTCGCCAATCCCATTTACAGGGCATTGCTGGCACTGGCCTGTGTGTCGATGGTGGCTGCGCTGATGTCCGTGATGCTGGGCATCATCGGGCGCCAGATTGACTGGAATCTTCCCGGCCTCGATGCCTATGCCGGGTATTCGATCGCGGCGGCGCTTTTTCTGGCACTTCCCGCGGCGTTCAAGCACGGCGACCACATACGCGTATCTCTGGTCCTGCAATGGCTAAGCCCCCGGGTACGCAGCTGTTTTGAATTTGGCTGCCTGGCCACCGGCCTGGTGCTGGCGGCCTATCTGTGCTGGTTCTCCTCCACTCTGGTATGGGTTTCCTACACGCTCCACGACGTTTCGCCGGCGGCAGATGTGACGCCAATGTGGATCCCTCAGTTGAGCATGGCGATCGGCTGTGCCGGCTTCCTGCTGGCTTTTGTTCATGCCCTGGTCGCTCGCTTGCAGGGCCAGCCGTTTTTTGACGCTGCGCACGCCGAAGCCGAACGCGCTCAATAGACGAGGAGGAAGAGATCATGGAAGTTGCGCTCGCATTCGGATTGCTCGTATTCCTGTTCGTCATCCTTGGCGCCGGGCTGTGGATTGGGCTGTCGTTGCTGGGGGTCGGTCTGATTGCCATGGAGTTTGTCAGCAGCCGCCCGGTTGGGGACGCCATGGTGTTGACCATCTGGGGGTCCACCTCCAGCTGGACGCTGACCGCCTTGCCCCTGTTCCTCTGGATGGGAGAAATCCTCTTTCGCACCAGGCTCTCGGAGGACATGTTCAAGGGCCTCGCGCCCTGGCTGAATCGCCTGCCTGGCCGCCTGCTGCACGTAAACGTCATCGGCAGCACTATCTTTGCCGCGGTGTCCGGTTCCTCGGCCGCCACCTGCGCGACGATCGGGAAGATATCGCTGCCGGAACTGCAGCGCCGTGGCTATCCGGAGTCGATGGCCATCGGCACACTGGCCGGCGCCGCGACGCTGGGGTTGCTGATTCCGCCGTCGATCATCATGATCGTCTACGGCGTGGCGGCCAATGTCTCGATCGCCAAGCTGTTTCTCGCCGGGGTCATGCCGGGGCTGTTGCTGGGCACCCTGTTCATGCTCTATATCGCTGTCTGGGCACTGTTCAACAAGGACAAGGTGCCCGCTGCCGATGCCTCGATGACGCTGGTCGAGAAGCTGTATGCCTCGCGGCACCTGATTCCGGTCGTTGCACTGATTGGCCTCGTCCTCGGGTCGATCTACAGCGGCGTGGCGACGGCGACCGAGGCCGCCGCGCTCGGCGTTACCGGCTCCCTGATTCTGGCCGCGATCGAAGGCGCATTGAGCTGGAAGAGCTTTGTCGAAGGTCTGGCGGCAGCCTGCCGGGTCTATTGCATGATCGGCCTGATTCTCGCGGGTGCTGCCTTTCTGACCCTGGCCATGGGCTTTGTCGGTCTGCCGCGCCATCTCGCCGAATACATCGGCGCACTCAATCTGTCGCCGGTGGCGCTGATGCTGGCACTGGCGGTCTTCTTCATTCTCCTGGGCTGCTTTCTGGACGGCATCTCACTGGTTGTGCTGACCATTGGCGTGCTCCTGCCGACGGTGGAGGCGGCGGGTTTTGACCTGATCTGGTTTGGCGTCTTCGTGGTCCTGACCGTGGAAATGGCGCAGATCACCCCGCCGGTCGGCCTGAACCTCTTTGTCCTGCAGGGGCTGACGAAATACGAGGTGACCTATATCGCGCGCGCTGCGGCACCGCTCTTCGCGGTAATGATGACGGCTGTTTTTGCCACCTATTATTTTCAGGACATCGTGCTATGGCTCCCGAATCGAATGTAGCATCCGGCGTGCGCGAGCGAATGCGCGTGGTCGACGCTGGCGATCAGGCGTTTACCATCGTGCTCGGTGAGCGAATCGCCCCCGAGGTGGTAGCCACCGTGACTGCGCTCGATCGGCAGATCGCCGCCTTGCATCAGACCGGCACGCTGCCCGGACTGATCGAGACCGTGCCCACCTTCTGCTCGCTGACCGTGATCTACGATCCGCTGCAGGCTTCCCGTCGGCAATTGCTGGCAGAGATCGCCCGGTTGCCGCCCGCGGACACGCATGTCGCCAGCTCGGCATCGCGTCGGTGGCGCTTGCCGGTCTGCTACGAGGGCGATTGCGGCCCCGATCTCGAAGCCACCGCGGCGGCGCTGGGAATGAGCGTGCAGGCGCTGATTGCCCAGCATCAGCAGTCCGAATACTGCGTCTACATGCTGGGCTTCCTGCCCGGCTTCCCTTTCATGGGCGACGTGCCGTCGGCGCTGCAATTGCCGCGGCGGAGCGAGCCGCGCTTGCGGGTGCCCCCCGGCAGCGTCGCCATCGCCGGTGCCCTGACCGCCATTTACCCGTCGGAAAGTCCCGGCGGCTGGCATCTCCTGGGGCAGTGCGCGGTGCCCTTGTTCGATCCGGAGCGCCCGAAGCCCTCACTTCTGCAGGCCGGCGACCGGGTCTGCTTCGCAGCTGTGGATGCGGCCGAGCACACACGCTTGCAGCAGGCGGCCAAGGCGCGCGCGCTCGATCCGGCGGCTTTTCTGGATGCCGAGGTGGCGTCGTGAGCGAGACAACATCCGAGATCGAAGTCCGCAGCGCCGGCGCCTACGCGTCGATTCAGGACAGTGGCCGCCGCGGCCTGCGCCGCGTCGGCGTGCCGTGGTCCGGCGTGCTTGATCCGGCGTGGATGAAGATCGCCAACGCACTGGTCGGCAATCTGGCCACAGCGCCAGTGATCGAGCATTTTGACGGCGGGCTGGTGCTGAAGGTGTTGCACGGCCGCGTGCGGGTGGCGGTTGCCGGCCAGGCCGACGTCGACATTTCCGGCGAACAGGGCGTGCAGCGTGTCGTCTGCTGGCGCAGTGTTCGTCTCGACGCCGGAGAAACCCTGCGCATCCGGGGGTTGCGTGCGGGACGACTGGTGCTCGTCGCCGTTGGCGGTCTGCAGGTGGCGGAAACGCTGGGCAGTGCCTCGACCTACGCGCGCGCTGGCATCGGCAGGCCGCTGGCGGCGGGAGATCGGCTGTCAGCGCTGTTCTCCGAGGCCTCCGATTTTCTCCTGGCGGAGCCGCCGATCGACGGCGATGCCGTCATTCGTGTCGTTGCCGGGCCGCAGACCGGGCATTTTGCTGACGACGCGCTGGCGCAGCTGTGTGCCGCGCCGTTTGCCATTACCGAACAGGCCGACCGCATGGGCATCCGCCTGCACGGGCCGCAGCTCCAGCACCGTTCGGACGCGCACAAGGACATCATCTCCGATGCCACCGTGCCGGGCTCGATGCAGGTGCCGGGCTCGGGCCAGCCGATCGTGCTGCTCGCCGACGCCCAGACTGCCGGCGGTTACCCCAAGATCGCCACCGTGATATCGGCCGACCTCGGTCGCCTGGCGAACCGGCGGGCCGGCGAGACGCTGCGCTTTCAGGTGGTCGATGTCGATGCCGCAGAGCACGCCGCGCGAAGCCATGCCGAGATGCTTGCGCAGCTCATCGCCAGCATTCGCCGCCTGCCGGGCGACGGCAGCGTCGATCTCGAGGCCCTCTACAACAACGGCCTGATCAGCGGGCCGATCAGTGGATTCGACACAGAGGAGTGACTACGTGCGCGACCTGAAAACCATCAACCTCAACGCAGATCTCGGCGAAAGCTTCGGTCCCTGGTCCATGGGGGACGATTCGGCGATGCTCGATATCGTCGGCAGCGCCAACATCGCCTGCGGCTTTCACGCCGGCGACCCGATGGTCATGCGCGCGACGCTGCGGGCCGCAAAGGCCCGCGGGGTCAGCGTCGGCGCTCATCCCGGCTACGCCGATCTGCAGGGCTTTGGCCGGCGACCGCAGGCGCTCGGCGCGGCCGAGGTGGAGGCGCTGCTGATCTATCAGGTGGGCGCCCTGCAAGGCCTGGCCGCCAGCGAGGGCATGGCGGTGACCCATGTCAAACCGCACGGTGCGCTGAACAATCAGGCCTGCGCCGACCGCTCGCTGGCCGACGCCATTGCCCGCGCCGTCAAGGCGCTGGATGCGGCCCTTATCCTGCTGGCGCCGGCCTGCTCGCAACTGGCGCTGGCCGGACGCGCCGCCGGGCTGCGGGTGGTCGACGAGATATTCGCCGACCGCCTCTATCAGGATGATGGCCAACTGCTCCCGCGCAGTCAGCCCGGCGCCGTCATTCACGACCCCGGCCAGGCCCTGGCGCACGTCCGCGCCATGCTCGATGCCGGCGCGCTGGTCAGCGCCAGCGGCCACCAGATTCCGGTTCAGGCCGGCAGCATCTGCATCCATGGCGACTCGCCGGATGCCGTGGCGCTGGCAAGGCAGCTGCGCGATGGCCTGAGGGCTTCGGGTTACTCTTTGGCGCCGTTGACGGCAATGCCTGCGCCATGATGCGAAGGATCTCGCGGCCAGGTCCGGCATTTCCGGGCTGCCTGTCGGGCAGTGAAGTCGTTGGGGCTGCAGCGAGTCCGTCCCGCATGAACTGCGACCGCGGCACCGAGATGATCGACGTCGTGATACGGCGCCGCGCGTGAAGGCTGCCGAACCCTTCGCGCCGAATCCGTTCGGCACGGTGCGCGGCATGGGCGAGGAACTCGAGACAGGGAGAGGTTTCTGAGCATGCGAGCGTGGCCAGGATCGCTGACCGCCCGGCTGGCGCTGCTCTTCGCGCTGCTCACGGCCATCGTGCTGGTTGTCGTCGTGCTGGTACAGGGACATGCCGTCGAAGGGCATCTTCGCGAGCTCGACGATCATGAACTGGCTGGCAAGGTGACGCTGATCAAGAACCTCCTGCATCACGCCGAGTCGTCCGAAACCCTGTCGCGCCGGCTGGACGATGCTTTCATCGGGCACGACATGCTGGCGGTGGTGCTGCGCGACGCCGAGGGCAAGGTCGTCTATGCGCTGCGTCCCGAGTTCTTCGGCGAACCGCAGCTGGCGGACGACTCGACGCCGGGTGCCACGACGGTGTGGGACAGGGGCGGCAAGCAGTACCTCGGGCTGGAAACGACTGTCGAGGCGCTCGATTCCCTGTCCCGGCCGACGCGCTTGCGAGCGCTGGTCGGACTTGATCTCTCGCACCACCTGCTCTTTCTCGAACAGGTACGCAAGCGCCTGTGGATCGACATCTTCTTCGCCGCGATCATCGCGGCCCTGTTCGCCCTGTTCGCCGCACACAGCGGACTCGCGCCGCTGCGGCGCGTGACGGCCACCGCCCGCGGCCTGTCGGCCGAACGCCTCGGCGAGCGCCTCCCCGAGCGTGACGCACCGAGCGAGGTTCGCGATCTGGTGGTCGCGTTCAACGGCATGCTCGAGCGCCTCGAATCATCGTTTCGCCGCCTGTCAGATTTCTCTGCCGATATTGCCCATGAGCTGCGTACGCCGGTGTCGAACCTGATGACCCAGACCGAGGTTGCCCTGTCGCATACCCGGAATGCGGACGAGTACCGGGACGTCCTCGCGTCCAACCTCGAAGAGTACGAGCGCATTGCGCGCATGGTCAGCGACATGCTGTTTCTCGCCCAGGCCGAAAACGGCCATCTGCCGCGCTCGGCCGAAACGGTCAATCTGGCCGACGAGGCGGCGGCGCTGATCGACTTCTACGAGGCGCTGGCCGAGGAGAAGGGCGTGCAGATTGCGCTCACCGGGGAGGCGAGTGTCACGGCGGACCGCCTGATGATGCGTCGCGCGCTGTCCAACCTGTTGTCGAATGGACTTCGCCACGCCTTCGCGGGAAGCATGCTCGAGATCTCGATCACCGCCGACACCGGCCTGGCGACGCTGGCAGTGAGCAACCGCGGCGATACGATTCCGTCCGATCAGCTGGGGCGGATTTTCGAGCGCTTCCATCGCGCAAGTCCACAGCGACACCGTCAAGGAGAAGGCGCCGGACTGGGGCTGGCCATCACGCGCACCATCGTCGAGACGCACGGCGGTCGGATCGGGGTGACCTCCGACGCTGGCCTGACGACCTTCGCGCTGCATCTGCCGCTGGCCAGCGCCGCAGGTCCCGAGACGGCTTGACGAGTGCCCGCTGTCGGCCAAGCGCCACCCGTGGCGGCGCAGGGCAGCAAAGGTGACCGAACTGTAATCCCGCGGTCATCTGTGCGTGGGGGCCTGACTGGCACCATGGGCGGCAGAGGCAAAGGCTGCGGCAAGGCGAGGGAACGCGTTCGTCGGGTGACAGCAGGAGTGCATGGAGAGACGTGACATGGACACGAGATCAGCGTCGCGCGGGCACGACCATCATCACCAGCCCGAACATTCGCACGCCGTGCGCGGCCCGCAAGCGCCACACGGCGATCGCGCCGGCAGCGGCACCGCGACGGCGCAGGATCCGGTATGCGGCATGTCCGTCACCCTTGGCGCGGGCACGCCGAGCTTCGATCACGGCGGGAAGACCTGGCACTTCTGTTCGCAGAAATGCCACGACAGGTTTGCCGTGGATCCTGCGCACTTCCTCACTGGCGCGCACAAGAAACAAGCGCCTCCAGCACCTGCAGGCACGCAATACACCTGCCCGATGCACCCCGAAATCGTTCGCGACGCGCCGGGGGATTGCCCGAAATGCGGCATGGCGCTGGAGCCGATGGGCATCCCCGGCGGCGCCGAAGGCCCGAATCCGGAACTGGTCGATTTCAGGCGCCGGTTCCGCATCGGTGCCGTGTTGACCGTACCCCTGCTGCTCCTGACCATGGGGCCCTTCCTCGGTCTGGGTCTGGTGCGCGACTTGCTCGGCGAGCGGACGGCGCAATGGGTCGAACTGGTTCTGGGTACGCCGGTGGTGCTGTGGGCCGGCTGGCCATTCTTCGTTCGCGGCATCAAATCGGTCGTCAATCGCAGCCTCAACATGTTCACGCTGATTGCCCTGGGTGTCGGCTCGGCGTATCTGTTCAGCATCGTCGCGGTCCTCTTTCCGGACTTGTTCCCGGATGGCTTCCGCGACGCCCAGGGGCATGTGGGCGTCTATTTCGAGGCCGGCGCGGTCATCGTCGTCCTGGTCCTGCTCGGTCAGTTGATGGAACTGGGTGCGCGTGAGCGCACCGGCTCGGCGATCCGCGCGCTGCTCGACCTCGCCGCCAGGACGGCGCGCGTGATCCGTGCCGACGGGCGCGAGGAGGAAATCCCTCTCGAGGACGTCGTCATTGGCGACCACCTGCGCGTGCGCCCCGGCGACAAGGTGCCGGTGGACGGCGTGGTTAGCGAAGGCCATTCGTCGATCGACGAGTCGATGATCTCGGGCGAGCCGGTGCCGGTGGAAAAGGTCGCTGGCGACACGGTAACCGGTGCGACGATCAACGGCAGCGGGTCGCTGGTCATCGAAGCGAAGCGGGTCGGCGGCGATACCCTGCTCAGCCAGATCGTCGGGATGGTGGCCAGCGCGCAACGCTCGCGTGCGCCGATACAGAAAGTCGCGGATTCGGTGGCGGGCATCTTCGTTCCGGCGGTGATCGGTATCGCCATCCTGGCCTTCATCGGCTGGGCGATCTGGGGACCGGCGCCGGCCTTGTCTTACGCCCTGATTTCCGCGGTGGCCGTGCTGATCATCGCCTGTCCCTGCGCGCTCGGCCTGGCGACGCCGATGTCGATCATGACCGCCACCGGGCGCGGCGCGCAGGCCGGCGTCCTGATCAGGAACGCCGAGGCCCTGGAACGTTTCGCCAGGGTGGATACGCTGATCGTCGACAAGACCGGCACGTTGACGGTGGGCAAGCCGAAGCTTGCGGCAGTGCTGCCCGCTGCCGGGCACCAGGAAGACGAAGTGCTGCGCCTCGCGGCAAGCCTGGAGCGGGGGTCGGAACATCCACTGGCCGAGGCCATCGTCAGCGGCGCCGAGGAGCGCGGCATCGAACTGGCCAGGGCCGACAGCTTCGAGGCGCTCACCGGCAAAGGCGTGAAGGGGGTGGTCGACGGCCAGGCGCTTGCCCTGGGCAATGCCGCACTGCTCACCGAACTGGGTCTGGATGGCGGTGCGTCCAGTGCTTTCGTCGAGGCGGCCAACGCCCGCCGCGACGAGGGCGAGACGGTGATGTTCATCCTGATTGGTGCCGAGATCGCCGGCCTGGTCAGCGTCGCCGATCCGGTAAAGGAGAGCACGCCCGAAGCCCTCAAGGCGCTGCACGCCGAAGGCCTGACGATCATCATGGCTACCGGCGACAACGCACGCACGGCGCGCGCCGTCGCCGGCCGCCTGGGCATCGACGAGATCCGCGCCGACGTACTGCCCGCGGACAAGGCACGGATAATCGAGGCGTTGCAGGCCAAAGGACACAAGGTGGCGATGGCCGGCGACGGCGTCAACGATGCGCCGGCGCTGGCGCAGGCCGACGTCGGCATCGCCATGGGCACTGGCGCCGACGTGGCCATCGAAAGCGCCGGCTTCACGCTGGTGAAGGGTGACCTCAACGGTATCGTGCGCGCACGCCGGCTTGCTCGCGCGACGATGCGCAACATCCGGCAGAACCTGTTCTTTGCCCTGGTCTACAACGCTGCCGGGGTGCCAGTGGCCGCCGGCATCCTGTACCCCTTCCTGGGGCTCCTGGTGTCACCGATGTTTGCCGCCGCGGCGATGAGTCTGTCGTCGATCTCGGTGATCAGCAACGCCTTGCGGCTGCGCAGCGTGCGCATCTAGGCGGGCGCGATTTCACCAGCGCGGCCAGGACGCCAGCACCCGTTCGAAACCGGCAATCGGCCTCGTCAGCTGAACCACGGTACTGTAGTGTCACTTGCCATGCCACGACGCGCTGCCTTAAGATTCCCCTGAGCAGTCCTGCGCCATCTTCGCCCCTGCGCGCGACCGGGTAGATCCGGCCGAGGTCATGAAACGGCAGACATTTCATGGAGGTCAGCATGTCATTCCAGCAGCGGTTCAAGTCTTTCCCCGCGCTCTCGCGCAGCGAAGTCCCTGTGCGCTACTGTGTCCTCTGCGCCCTCGGCGCCACTGTCCTGGCAAGCGGCCAGGCCTGCGCGGGCGGCATGCTGGCCTACGAAGTGGGGACCGCCGATGTCGGTCTCGCCTCCGCAGGCTATGGCGCCCGTGCGCAGGACGCCTCGACCGTCTTCACCAATCCCGCCGGCATGACACGGCTGCAAGGCACCCAGGCGCTGGCCTCGGGGCAGCTGCTGTGGGCCAACACCAGGTACTCGATCGGGACCGGGACTTCGCCCCTGCTGGGCAACGACAATGGCGGCTATGCGGTGGGTTCGGGGGGCTGGTTCCCCGGCGGCGGCGCCTTTTTCAGCTACAGCGTCTCGCCTGACCTGAAGCTCGGCTTCGCGCTGGCCGGAAACTTCGGCGCGCCCCTGAAATACGACAACGACTGGGCGGGCCGCTATTACGTCCAGAGCACGACCATGCTTGGCGTGTCCCTGCTGCCCAGCATCGCCTTCAAGGTCAACGACAGGCTCTCGCTCGGCGCAGGCCTGAACGCCATGTACGGGATGTATACCAATCAGGTGGCGATCAACAACGTCGCGCCGATCTTCGGCGACGGCCGGCTGAAGCTGGACGACAGGACCTGGGGCTGGGGCGCCAACCTCGGTCTGCTCTACGAGATCGACGAGGGAACCCGCATCGGACTGACCTGGAACTCGCAGGTCAATCTCGACTTCAAGGGGCCGGCAAAATTCTCGAACCTGTCGCCGCGTGTCGCTACGGCATTGGACAGCGCCGGCCTGCTGAACTCGACGATCAAGGTCGGCATCAAGGTGCCGCAACAGGTGATGGCCAGCGTGTTCACCCAGCTTGACCCGCAATGGGCGCTGCTCGGCAGCGTCGGCTGGCAACAATGGTCGAAGTTCGGGGCGATCAACATCGGCGTCGAAGACAGCTCGCATCCGGTCAGCCTGACGACCGACATTCCGTTCAAGGACACCTGGCACGTCGCCACCGGCGCGCAGTACCGCTTGAGCGAGCCGTGGCTGCTCAACTTCGGCGTCGCCTACGACTCCGGTTTCCAGCCGGATGGTTCGACCGTCTCGCCGCTGATGCCGTTGAACAGCGCCTGGCGTTTCGGCCTTGGCGGCCAGCAACAGCTGAGCAAGACCGCGGTATGGGGCCTCGCCGCGGAATACATCTACGGCGGGACGCTCAAGACCGATCTGCAGAGCAGCGCGCCGGTCGCCCTGGGCGGTCGTGGCAACCTGATCGGTTCGTACGACAATACCGGCACGCTGGTGATGAGCGTTTACGGTAACTGGAAGTTCTAGCGTTCGCCGGCAATGGCATCGGCGCGCGCAAGGCCGCGCAACACGAAGTCGAAGAACTTCCCCCGTCAGGAGAAAATACACGCATGCGAAACAGACCGAAAACCCTCGCCGTTGCCTTGCTCGGCATCGGACTCCTGAGCCTGGTCCCGGCAGCAGCGCTTGCGCAGCCGAAGAACCCCGAACGCAATGTCTATTACGGCGAGACGCATTTGCATACCAGCTGGTCGTTCGACGCCTACGCATTTGGCGACACGCAGACCGGGCCCGAGGCGTTCTACCAGTATGCGACGGGCAAACCGACCTTGCATCCGGGCGGCTACCAGGTGCAGATCACCAAGCCCCTCGACTGGGGCGCGGTCACCGAACATGCGGAGTACATGGGCATGGTCCAGGAGGCCATGGATCCCGGGTCGCCGCTGCGCAAGAGCTCGCCGCTGCTGGCTCGGGCCTACGAGGAAGGCGTCAGGGCCGACGGCCTTCTCGCTTTCAAGGTGCTGTCGCTGGCGATCGCCAAGGGACTGCCGATCAAGGAGTTCAGCGACCCCGCCGTCGTCGCGCCGGTCTGGAAGCGGATAGTCGACATTGCCGACAGGTACAACAAGCCGGGCAGGTTCACGACCTTCGCCGCCTACGAGTGGACTTCGACCCCGGATTCCAGGAACCTGCATCGCAACATCTTCTTTCGCGATTCGAAGAAGGTGCCGCAAGTGCCGTTCACGCCCCTGGACTCACCCGATCCAAGGGATCTCTGGAAGTGGATGGACCAGCAACGCGCGGCGGGCAACGAGTTGCTGGCCATCTCGCACAATGCCAACCTGAGCAACGGCATGATGTTCCCGACCGAAGTCGATCACACCGGCCGGCCGATCGACCGGACCTGGGCGGAAGCGCGGCTGCGCAACGAGCCGCTGACCGAGATGAAACAGGTCAAGGGACAGTCGGAGACGACGCCGGGACTTTCGCCGAACGACGAGTTCGCCAACTACGAGGTCTTCGTCTGGCATCTGCTCGGCAAGAAGGGCCCGCCGCCGCACGAATACGGCAGCTACATCCGGCAGGCCTACAAGGACGGCGTTGCCATGGAGCAGGCGCGCGGCTTCAATCCCTACAAGCCCGGCGTGGTCGGCGGCTCGGACTCGCACGTCAGCGTCGTGCCCTACCGTCAGAAGAATTTCTTCGGCGTGCACGGCACCGTCGACGATACCATCGAAAAACGCATCAACGGCGCCACGGTGCTCGGGCTTAACAGCCTCTGGGTCACCCCTGCCGGTCTGAGTGCGGTATGGGCCGAGGAGAACACCCGCGACGCGCTCTTCGACGCCATGAAGCGCAAGGAGACCTACTCGACCAGCGGTGTGCGCATTCCCTTGCGTTTCTTCGGCGGCTGGGGCCTGGATGCCGGAATGCTCAAGCAGAAGGAGTGGGTGAAGACAGCCTATGCCACGGGCGTCCCGATGGGAGCCGATCTGCCCGCGCCGGCAGGCAAGGCGCCCTCGTTCGTCGTCTCGGCGACGAAGGATCCCGACAGCGCCAATCTCGACCGTGTCCAGATCGTCAAGGGCTGGAGCATCAACGGACAATCGTTCGAGAAGATATACGACGTTGCCTGGGCGGGGCCGCGCAAGCCCGATCCGGCCACCGGCAGGGTACCGGCGATCGGCTCGACGGTGGATCTCGGCAAAGGCACGTACACCAACAACATCGGCGCGGTGGAGCTGAAGACGGTGTGGACGGACCCGGCCTTCGATCCGGGCCTCGACGCTTTCTACTACGTCCGTGTCCTGGAGATCCCGACGCCGCGCTGGAGCAGCATGCAGGCCGTGAAACTGGGCAGGGTTCCCCCGAGCGGCAGCGGGTTCACTGCGGTCATCCAGGAGCGTGCGTGGAGTTCGCCGATCTGGTACACACCCAGCGCGCAGGCACGAAAGACCGCCAGACCTGGCCTCACCGTCGCTGATCTGAGCAAGCAGGGTGCAGTCGTGCTCGGCGATCAGCAGCTCAGGGAACTGGTCGTCGGCAAGACGGTGAAGGTGCGCAACACGGTCACCGGGCAGAACTTCGAGATACTCCACGGAACCACCGGCCGGCGCCTGATCACCGCAGTCGACGGGAAGGCGGCGGACCTGCGCGAGGCAGGCGAGATGATGCATGGCGGCGACCTTGACTACGAGATTCGCGACGGGCGTCTGCGCACGGACATCAACGGCAGCGAATTCGATGTGGCGGTGTACAAGCTGGGTGACAGGTACCTGGCGGCGCGCAGCAACGAATTCGGCTTCGCCAACTACGAGGTCGAGCCTCTGAACGAATGAGCATCAGTCCCCGAAACCCACACGGCCGCTCCCCAGGCTGCCGTGTCAGCACTAACCGCCTTCGTGGCGCTGGTGCAATGCGCTCTCGATTTTCTTGAGCTCGGCGATGCGGTCCATGCGTCCCGGCTTGATCAGCGGGCCGAGCGAATCGAGATAGGGGTGTTCGCTGTCGCGCCAGTAGATGCTGAAATCGCCGAGGTGGTCGCGGAAGCTCTTGAGCGGCTGACCAAGGCGCAGCACGCCGAGTTCGCGGCTGCGGCGAACGCGATGCACGTCGAGCTCGATGGGGATGATCTCCTCGTTGTTCTGCGCCTGGTAGAGCACGCGACCATCCGGTCCACAAATGATCGAGCGACCGCTGCCGCCGGTGTCCAGTCCATTGACGTCAAACAGGAAGCACTGGTTGATGGTGGCCATGGCGCGCGCGATCGCCAGTTCGTTGTCGCGGTCGATGGTGCCGGTCAGGGTGGGGTGAAGAATCACCTCCGCGCCCATGCACGCCAGCGTACGGATGGTTTCCGGGAACCACATGTCGTAGCAGATCGAGACCCCGAAGCGGCCGACCTCCGGTACGTCGAACACGCAGTATTCGAGGCCCGGTGTCACGCCTTCCTCGTAGGGATAGAAGGGGAACATCTTGCGATAGCGGGTCACCACCTCGCCTTGCGGGTTGATGACCGAGGCGGTGTTGTAGATCTTGTCGCCGGCCTTTTCGAAGATCGACCCCGGCAGCAGCCAGATGCCGTATTTGTGCGCCATCTCCTGCATCTGCGATTCGAAATCGCAGGGAAACTCCTGTGCTGCATAGGTCAGGGGGCCGTAGGCGCACAACTCGCTGAATACCACCATCTGCACCCACGGATAGAGGTTCATGGTGATGTCGAGCTTGAGCTTCATTTGTTCGACGTTCGACTCGACTGCCGAAACGTTCATCTGAATACCGGCCACTGCAAAGTTGTTCAACATGTTTTCTCCGGGAAAAGGGGAGGCTGACGGGCCGGGAGGTCGTCGTGACCAGTCCCGCTGGCGGCGCGGAAGGAGGGCGTCCGTGTCGCCGGGACGAACGCCGCGCACGGCGGTGAGGAGTGCTGGCGCGCGGCCAAGGTCGTGCGCGCGCCGCGCACAGGCCGGCCATTGTAACAGGCCGTGAAATCAGTGCCCGCAGCGCTCGGCACGCAAGCGTTCCGGCCTCTTGCCAACGGGCGCGCGGCGTGACGCAGGAAGGAAGACAGAGCCGTCGCCACGAACGGGCGACCGTCATCTCTGCGGGTGGCCTCTGCGGCAACTGCCGCCCGGCAACGATTACACGAATGTAATGTGGACGTCAGCCTGCTGTGCGGGGAGGCCATGCAGAATGCGCCACCAGATGCCACTTGCCCGTCCAATCCATTTCCCGGAAGCGAATGCCCCCATGACGCCATTTCAACTCTCCTTTGCGCTTGCCCAGAAGGGAAGGGCAGGTTTTCGGCCCGGCGATGCGCTCGATGCCGGCCGGCCGGCCGGCGCGGCGGGGATCGCCAGCGCCAGGCCCATCCCCGGCGAGGGCTGCCAGCCGCTGCTTGGCGGCAGTCGTTGAGCGGCCGCACTCACCGGGCCCTTCCATGACCAGCATGCACCGGCCGCTGCGCCGGGTCGCCTACCTGCTCGTCGTGATGCTGAGCCTGCCGGGACTGGCCGCTTCGCTGCCTCCTCCGCAGGGCCGGGAAGGCCACCTGGCGTTCTGGCTGGAGCAGGCCTGGCTGAGGAATCCGCAGGCGAAAGCGCTGGATGCCCGCGAGGGCGAAGCGCGTGCGGCACAGGATCTCGCCGCCGGTCTGACGCCTGAGCCGGGGTCGGTCAGCGTCGGCGCGCTCAACGACCAGCTGAACAGCAACCGCGGCAAACGCGAGCTCGCCGTCGAACTGAACGCCTACCTCTGGCTGCCCGGACAGAAGGCCGCGCGCGAGGCCGAGGCCGAGAGCCGCTTCGATGAAGTCGGCGCCAGGCGCGCTGCCCTGCGCCTGCAACTCGCCGGCGAGTTGCGCGAGGCGTGGTGGACGCTGGCCGCGGCACGCAATGCCGCGAGCCTGGCGGCGCATCGCCTGGAGACCGCGCGCGCACTGGCCAGCGAAGTGCGACGCCGCTACCAGGCCGGCGACCTGTCGCGCATCGACGCCAATCTGGCAGAGATGGAAATGCAGGCCGGCGAAGCCGAGTGGATCGACGCCGACAGCGCCCTGTTGCAGGCCGAGCACGCCTTTCGCGTGCTCACCGGGACACCCGCACCGGCATCGATCGGCGCCGAAGTGCCAGCCACCACCGGCCGGAGCAAGGCGGGCGAACAGGTGCCGACGATACACCCGCAGCTGACCGCCGCCGCTGCCGCCTCGCGCAGCGCCCGCGCCAGGGTGAAGGTCGCCGAGGAGTCGCGCCGGGCCGCGCCCGAACTGAGCCTGCTCGGCCTTCGCGAACGCGCCGACTTCAGCGAGGCCTATAGCGACAGCGTCGGCATCCGGCTGAAGATCCCCTTTTCTTCGGGCGCGCTGGTGCGCCGCGAAAGCTCGGCGGCGCAGGCCGAGGCCGACCAGAGCGATGCTGAAATGCAGCGCGTCGAGCAGCGCATCGAGCTCGACGTTGCGCGCGCCCGACAGGCCTTGCAGGCCGCCGAGCGTCAGTACACGCTCGCCGAGCAGCGCCGCACGCTGAGCACCGACAGCCTGCGCCTGGCCGAAAAGAGCTTTGCCCTTGGCGAAGCCGACCTGGCGACGCTGCTGCGCATCCGTGCCGCCGCTTACGATGCCGACACCTTTCTCGGTCGCCAGCAGATTGCCCGTGCGGCAGCGATTTCGCGCCTGAATCAGACCCTGGGAGTGCTGCCGTGAGAGTGCTGTCATGAAACCGTTTCTGGCCACCGCCTTGCTGACGGTCGCCTTTTCGGCCTTTGGCCACGGCGGCGAAGACCATGGCGCGCCGCCAGCGGCGCTCATTCAGAGCGTCGCGCCGCGGGCGAGCGCCGCCAGCGACGACTTCGAAATCGTTGCCGTCCTCGAAGACCGGAAACTGGTGGTCTATGTCGATCGCTTCGCCAGCAACGAGCCGGTGGCGGGTGCCAGGGTCGAGGCCGAGGGTGATGCGAGCGCAGTGCTCGGCCTGGCGGGCGAGACGTCGCCCGGCACCTACGTCATCCACCTCGCTGCCGATTTTCCCGCGGCCAGACATCCGCTGACCATCAGCATCGAGACCAGCGACAACGCCGACCTGCTGTCGCTGCTCCTCGACACCTCGCAGCCGGAAGATGCTGCGGCACACAGCCATGACTGGAGCGAGTGGACGGTATGGATTCTGGCCACCGTGCTGCTTCTCGCCGGCGCCGGCTTGCTCCTGCTCCGGCGCCGCCGGCAACGCCGATGATCCCGGAGACGAAGAAAATGGACCTGCGCAGCATTCTCGTCGCAGTCACTCTGGCCTGCTTCGCCAGCGCTGCGCTGGCGCATGGTGGCGAGGATCACGGCCCGGACGACAAGGCCGCCAGGCCGGCGGCGGCCAGCGCCGGCATGCGTCAGCCGGCGTCGCCACAACGCCTGCCCGATGGCAGTCTGTTCGTGCCCAAGCAGTTGCAGCGGCAGATCGGCCTGCGCACGCAGCCGGTGCGGGTCGGCGCGCTGGCCGCAACGGTCGAACTCAACGGCCAGGTAGTCGCCGATCCCGAAACCGGCGGCCGCGTGCAGGCGACGTTCGCCGGCAGCGTCGAACCCGGCCCCAAAGGCATGCCGGTTCCCGGGCGCGAAGTTGCCAGGGGCGAGATCCTCGCCTACCTGCGCCCGGTCAGCAGCGCCATCGAGCGGGGCAACCAGAAAGCGCAGCAGGCCGAGCTGGCGGGCCAGCTGGCGATTGCCGACGCGCGCGTGCGGCGGCTCGAGGAACTCGAAGGCGCGGTGGCGCAGAAGGAAATCGAGGCCGCACGCATCGAGCGCAGCGCGTTGCGCAAGCGCCTGGCCGCGACCAGTGCCAGCATCGACAGCGCCGTGCCGCTGCGGGCGCCGGCAGCGGGCGTGATCAGCGCCAGCAGCCTGGTCGCCGGTCAGGTCGTCGATGCCAGGGAGATCCTCTTCCAGATCATCGACCCGGCACGCCTGGCGGTCGAGGCGCTGGCCTACCAGGCGGGCATCGGCGCCACGCTGATTTCCGCCAGCGCCCTGTCCGAGCAGGGTGCGCTGGAACTGCAGTTCGTTGGTGGCGGCCGACAGATGCGCGAACAGGCGCTGCCGCTGCTGTTCCGGATCATTACCCCGAACTCGATGGTGGCCGTGGGCCAGCCGGTGAAGGTGATCGTTCGCACCGCGCACGAAATCGAGGGCGCCGCCGTGCCGCGTTCGGCGCTGACCCGCATCGGCGCCGGCGAGACGGCGGTCTGGGTGCATACCGAGGCCGAACGCTTCGTGGCGCGCCGCGTGCACCCGCAGTCGCTCGATGCCAACAGGGTGGCGATTGTCGACGGCCTGCACGATGGCGATCGCGTGGTCACCGAGGGCGCCGGTCTGCTGTCGCAGGTACGCTGAGATGTTCGATTTCATCATCCGCGCCAGCCTCAAGCAGCGGCTGATCGTCCTCGGCGTCTCACTGTTGCTGATCATCTACGGCGCGATCACGCTGCGCCAGATGCCGGTCGATGTGTTCCCGGATCTCAACAAGCCGACGGTGACCCTGATGACCGAGGCCGGCGGCATGGCGCCGGAGGAAGTCGAGCAACTGGTCACCTTCCCGATCGAATCCGGGATGAACGGCATGCCGGGGGTGACGCGCGTGCGCTCCGTTTCGGGAATCGGCCTGTCGATCATCTATGTCGAGTTCGAGTGGGGTTCCGACATCTACCGCAACCGGCAGCAGATCGCCGAACGCCTGAATCTGGTGCGCGATCAGTTGCCGCCGGGAATCGTCCCGCAGCTCGGGCCGATCTCGTCGATCATGGGCGAGATCCTGCTCATCGCCATTCCCGCCGACCCCGCCAGGGTCAGTCCGATGACCGTTCGCGAGTACGCCGACTGGGTGATGCGGCCACGGCTGCTGACCATCCCCGGTGTCGCGCAGGTGATCCCGATCGGCGGCGAAGTGCGCCAGTACCGCGTCGAACTGCGACCCGCACAGCTGCAGGCACTGGGCATCGAGCGCGAGAAGCTGGAAGCCGCGCTGCGCGATTTCGGCGCCAACACCAGCGGCGGTTTTCTTGAAGTGCAGGGCCGCGAATACCTGATCCGCCACATCGGCCGCAGCGCACGCATCGAGGATCTGCAGAACCTGGTGGTGACCGTCCGGAACGGCCAGCCGATCCTTCTCAGGCAGCTGGCCGACGTCAAGCTGGCGCCGGCGATCAAACGCGGTGACGGCAGCTTCCAGGGCAAGCCGGCGGTGATCCTGTCGGTGCAGAAACAGCCGGCCGCCGACAGCGTGCGGCTTACCCGCGAAGTCGAGAAAGCCATCGAAGAACTCGCCAGGAGCCTGCCCGAGGGCCTCGAAGCGCCGTCGTTCCTTTTCAAGCAGGCCGATTTCATCGAGCACTCGGTGAACAACGTTGCGGAGGCCCTGCGCGATGGGGCGATCCTCGTCGCAGTGATCCTCTTCCTGTTCCTGCTCAACGTGCGCACGACGATCATCTCGCTGATGGCCATTCCGGTCTCGCTGCTGGCCACGGCCCTGGTCTTTCGCCACTTCGGCCTGTCGATCAACACCATGACCCTCGGCGGCCTGGCGATTGCCATCGGCGAACTGGTAGACGATGCGGTGGTCGGCGTCGAGAACGTCCTGCGCCGCCTGAAGCTCAACCGTGCCGCCAGCACGCCACGCCCGGTGATCGAGGTGATCGCCGCGGCCACGCTGGAAGTGCGCTCGGCGATCGTCTACGCGACGGTGATCATCGTCCTGGTCTTCGTGCCCCTGTTCGTCCTGCCGGGAATCGAGGGGCGTTTGTTCACGCCGCTCGGCATCGCCTACATCGTCTCGATCCTGGCCAGCATGATCGTCTCGGTGACGCTGACGCCGGTGATGGCCTACTACCTGCTGCCGCGGATGAAACAGCTGCATGCCGGCGACAGCCCGCTGGTGATCTGGCTAAAGCGCGCAGACGCGCGCCTGCTGCACTGGTCCTTCGCGCGTGCCCGCGGCCTGCTGGCCGGCGCGCTGCTGCTGGTGCTGCTCGTCGCCGCCAGCGTGCCCTTCTTCCCGCGCTCGTTTCTGCCGCCGTTCAACGAAGGCACGCTGACCGTCAATGTGCTGCTCAACCCGGGCACTTCGCTGAGCGAATCGAATCGCATCGGCACGCTCGCCGAGCAACTGCTGGGCGATGTCCCAGAGGTGACCAAGGTTGGCCGGCGCACCGGGCGCGCCGAACTCGACGAACATGCCGAGGGCGTGCACTACACGGAGATGGACGTCGACCTCAAGGCGTCCGATCGCAGCCGGGCGCAGATTGTCGCCGACATCCGGCAACGTCTCGGCACGCTGCCAGCCGCGTCCAACGTCGGGCAGCCGATCTCGCACCGCCTCGACCACCTGCTGTCCGGCGTGCGCGCCCAGATCGCGCTGAAGATCTACGGCGACGACCTCGACACCCTGCGCGGCCTGGCCGCCGAAATGCGCGGACGGCTGGCGAAGATCGCCGGGGTGACCGACCTGCAGATCGAGAAGCAGGTGCTGATCCCGCAGGTGAAGATCCACCTGGACTACGAGAAGGCGGCGCGCTACGGCGTCGCGCCCGGCAATCTGCTGCGCAGCCTCGAACAGATGATCGAGGGCGAGCGGATCACCGAGATCGTCGAGGGCAACCGCCGCTTCGACCTGCTGGTACGCCTGCCGGAAAGCGCGCGTGGGCCGCAGGCGCTGGCCGACCTGCTGATCGAGACGCCGAGCGGACACGTGCCGCTGTCGAAGGTCGCCGCCGTCGAGGAAGGTGATGGTCCCAACCAGGTCAGCCGCGAGAATTCACGGCGCCGCATCGTCCTATCGGCCAACACCGATGGCCGCGACATGTCGCAGGTGATCGCCGACATCCGCAGCGAACTCGCCGCCAGAGCGCTGCCGGACGGCTACTTCAGCGCGCTGGAAGGCCAGTTCGAGGCGCAGGAGCAGGCCGCGCGGCTGATCAGCCTGCTGGCGACGATCTCGCTGACGATGATCTTCATGGTCCTCTACAGCCGTTACCGGTCGGCGGCGCTGACCCTGATCATCATGGGCAACATCCCGCTGGCGCTGGTCGGCAGCGTCATCGCGCTGTGGATTTCCGGGCAGCCGCTGTCGGTCGCGGCACTCGTCGGCTTCATCACGCTGACCGGCATCGCCACCCGCAACGGCATCCTCAAGATCAGTCACTACATCAATCTGTGCGCCTTCGAGGGCGAGACCTTCGGCCAGCACATGATCGTCCGCGGTTCGCTGGAGCGCCTGACGCCGGTGCTGATGACCGCGCTGGTGGCGGCTTTCGCGCTGCTGCCGTTGCTGCTCTCGGCCGACGCACCGGGCAAGGAAGTGCTGCACCCGGTGGCGGTGGTGATCTTCGGCGGGCTGATCAGTTCGACGCTGCTCGACAGCCTGCTGACGCCGCTGATGTTCTGGCTGTGGGGCAGGCCGGCGCTGGAGCGCCTGCTCGCTGCCCATGACAGTGAGAGTTTCTGAACCCCAACGTTTCCGAATCCATTGAACCGACAAGGAGTTTCCCATGCTACAGATCAAGACCTTGATCCTCGCCGCTGCCAGCAGCGCCTTCATGCTCGCCAGCCAGCCTTTGCTTGCCCACTCCGACGAGTATCTCGACACCCAGAAAGCGCCCAATGGCGGGCAGCTGCGCATGGCCGGGCCTTACCACTTCGAGCTGGTGGTAAGCGGCGACAACAAGGAAGCCAAAGACAGCCCGGTCGTCGTCCATGTCACCGACCATGCAGGGGCCAGGGTCGCGACGGCCGGCGCGACCGGTACGGCGACCATCCTCGCCGGCAAGAAGAAGAGCAGCGCGACCCTGACACCCGCAGGCGACAACCGTATGGAAGGCACAGCCACGTATGTGTCGACGCCCGACATGAAGGTCGTCGTGTCGATCACCCTGGCCGGCAAGGCGGCCGAACAGGCGCGCTTCACGCCGCTGGCCGTCAGCCACTAGGCGCGGGGCGCCGGGTGAAGGGCGTCCGGCTGATCGCGGACGCCCGATGCCTCTACTGAATACCTGCCTTGCGCTGCTCGAGCCGCACGTAGGCGGTGATCTGCGCGACGTCGTCCGGGGTCAGCCCGGGAACCGGCGGCATGTCGCCGAACTGCCAGTGATGCGCACGCGAGCCGCTCTTCACGGCCAGCTGAAAGGCGGCATCGCCGTGATGCGAGGGTTCGTAGATCTTGTTCAGCATCGGCGGCCCCTTGTCGCTGCCCTGCAGATTGGCGCCGTGGCAGGATGCGCAGCTTTTCTCGAAGAGGGCCTTGCCCGCTGCCGGGTTGGGCATCAGCCCGGGGTTCGGCTGCGGCACCTGGATGTTCTGCGCCACGGCCGGCAGGCTGATCGCCGCGGCAAGGATCAGGAGCGCGAGCAGGCACAGCCGCAGGCGGGTGATGTGTTGCCCTGGGTGGCCGGGCGAAATCGCCGGCGCGCAATTGATGGTCTTGTTCACCTATGCTTTTCCTCTATCGTCATGATGGCTGCCAGCCCCCGGCGGCGGTGCCGAGCAGCACGAATGGGGTTTCGAGCTGGCATGCGCTGCGGCGTTGGCTTTCCGCCAGTCGCGAAAACTGGCCAGCAGTCGTTGCAGCCAGGGAATCATTTGCCCTGTTGCCCCTGACTGCCGTGCATTCCCGGCGTCATCGGCATCCCCTGTTGACCCTGCATGCCCATGTGGCCCTGACCTGCGCCCATCGGGCAGTCGCTGCTGCCGAAGTCCTTCATCATCGCCTGCATGTCGTCCATCTGTGCCGCCATCATCGGCATGCGCGCTGCGCCATCGGTCTGCTGAAGGGCTTGCATGCGCGCCTGCATGGCCTGCATGCGGGCCTGCATCTGTTCGTACAGGGGATTTGCCGGCGCCGCTTTTTCGGCGGCAAGCAGGGCGAGCGGTGTGCTCAGCGCGCCGGCCAGAGCGATCATCGGGATCTTGCGGGACAGTGGCTTCATGGTCATTCCTCGGGTTGGGCAGCGGTTCGCCGCTGGCGGTTCATCATCTACGCCAGTATCGACGATCGACACCGACGGCAAGGTGTCCCGTGAATTACATTTCTGTCATCTGCGTCGATGGCCGGTTGTCCGCGGCAGCTCAGCGTCCGGCCTGCTCGCCGCTGGCGAACCATTTCTGTTCGAGGCAGAGACGCAACGCCATGCGCGCCCGGTGCAGCACCACCCAGCAGTTGCTGCTGCTCATCGACAGTTCGGCACAGATTTCGCCGGTCTCGAGGCCGAGCATTTCGCGCATCATGAAGACGCGTGCGGTGGCGGGCGGCAGCCGCTGCAGGCAGAGCTCGAAGACCGCCCAGAAGTTGCGGTTCTCAAGACTCTTTTCCGGATTTCCCCAGTCCGAAGGTCGCGACTCACGTTGCCAGTGACCGTTGCTCTCGAACAGCGGATCGAAGTCGGCATCGTCGATTTCCCGTTCTGCGTGCTCGTGGATCGGTTCTCGGACACGGCGGCGGATGATGTCGACGATCTTGTTGCGCAGAATCGAGAACACCCAGGTCTTCAGCTTTGCCCGCTCGGCAAAGCGCGCGGCGCCCTCGAGCGCGGCCAGCATCGTTTCCTGGACGGCATCCTCGGCACTCGCCTGGTCGCGCAGTTGCAGGACCGCGAAGCGCAGCAGTTCGCGACGGAAACCGGCAAGATCAGCGGCGATCGTTGCCGCCGCGGGCGACAGGCTTGCACCGGCGACGGCGCTCCCTGCGGTCCTGTCGTCGGCAGTCATCGGCGGTGGCAATCGGCGACGGTCGGGTGGGGTGTCGGCACGGCGGTGGTCTCGCGAGAACGATGGTGGGGACGTACTTGCCATGGCGCCTGCACGAACGCCCGGCCGCGGGACAGTCTAACCGCAACCGGGCACAGGGGAAAGTCTTGCCGGTGTCCTTGCCGCAACTGCCTGGCGTGCCCGGCCACGGGGTCTTCGACCGCCGCCGACAATGCCGGATGAGCGCGTGCGCGGGCGGCAAAAAAGACGTTCGGCGTCTGGAAAAGGCATAAGATAAGCGGCGCTCAAACGACCACAAGGAGACAGCGATGCATATCGGCGTACCCAAGGAAATAAAGAACCACGAGTACCGCGTTGGCCTGACGCCATCATCGGTTCGGGAAATGGTTGCCCACGGTCATCCGGTGACCGTTGAAACCGGCGCCGGCGCCGCTATCGGCGCCGCCGACGAGGTCTACGAGAAGGCCGGCGCGGCGATCGCGGCGAGCGCCGCCGAGATCTTTGCCAAGGCCGAAATGATCATCAAGGTCAAGGAGCCGCAGGCCGGCGAGCGGGCCATGCTGCGCGAAGGGCAGATTCTCTACACCTATCTGCACCTCGCGCCCGATCCCGCGCAGTGTGCCGACCTGGTCAAGAGCGGCGCCGTGTGCATCGCCTACGAAACCGTTACCCAGCCGGGCGGCGGTCTGCCTTTGCTGGCGCCGATGTCGGAAGTCGCCGGGCGCCTGTCGATCCAGGCCGGCGCCTACTGCCTCGAAAAGGCGCATGGCGGCATGGGCATTCTGCTCGGCGGCGTGGCCGGCGTTCCATCGGCGAAGATCGTCATCCTCGGCGGCGGTGTCGTTGGCTCGAACGCAGCGCAGATCGCCGTCGGCACCGGCGCACAGGTGGTGGTCATCGACCGTAATCTCGACGTCCTGCGGCGCCTGGACCGGCAGCTCGGTGCGCGGGTGATCACCGTCTTTTCGAACCGGGACAATGTCGAGCATCACGTGCTGCACGCCGACCTGGTGATCGGTGGCGTGCTCATCCCCGGCGCTGCGGCACCGAAGCTGATCACCCGCCAGCTGGTCGACGCGATGAGGCCCGGTTCGGTGATCGTCGACGTGGCCATCGACCAGGGGGGCTGCTGCGAGACGGCCAAAGCGACGACGCACGCCGACCCGACCTACGTGGTCGGCAACGTGGTGCATTACTGCGTCGCCAACATGCCGGGTGGCGTTCCCAACACTTCGACCTACGCGCTCAACAATGCGACGCTGCCGTTTGCGCTGCAGATAGCAGACAAGGGCTGGCGGCAGGCGCTGCAGGATAACGAGCACCTGCGCAACGGCCTCAACGTCGCTTTCGGCAAGGTCACCTGCCGCGAGGTCGCCGACGACCTCAAGTACGACTATCACGATGCGCTATCGGTGATCGCAGGCTGACGGGTTGCCGCCGGATCGGCCGGGAACGGGGGCCACGGGCCGGCGGGGTCTTGCGGGGCGCCGGCGCGCTCTCCTCTCAGTTGCGCGCGGGCGCGCTGACCGAGGCTGCTATCTCGGTCATCCCGGCGAAGGCTTCGCGCGGCGGTGTCAAGCCTGCAGTCCCGGCGTGCGGTGGCTGTCGATCACCTGCAGCAGTTGCGCGAAGACTTTCGGCGTGCCGGCGACCAGGTTGCCGGATTGCAGGAAGGTCTCGTTGCCGGCAAGGTCGCTGACCAGGCCGCCTGCTTCCGAGATCAGCAGTGCGCCACCGGCCATGTCCCAGGGCGACAGGCCGAATTCCCAGAAGCCGTCGAAGCGTCCGCAGGCGACGTAGGCCAGGTCGAGCGCCGCCGCACCCGGGCGGCGCATGCCGGCGGTCTTCTGCGCCAGTTCCTTGAAGATGCGCAGATAGGCGTCGATGTGGTCATACATGCGGTAGGGAAAGCCGGTGCCGATCAGGGCGCTCTCCAGTTTCAGGCACTTGCTGACCCGGATGCGGCGGTCGTTGAGGAAAGCGCCGCCGCCCTTGCTGGCGGTGAACAGCTCGTTGCGCAGCGGATCGTAGACCACCGCCTGCGTCAGTTGCCCGCGGTGGGCGAGGGCAATCGAGATCGCGTACTGCGGAAAGCCGTGGATGAAATTGGTCGTGCCGTCGAGCGGATCGATGATCCACTGATACTCGCTGCCGTCGGCCCGGCCGGCAGTCTGGCCGGACTCTTCTGCTAAGATGCCGTACTCGGGATAGGCCTCGCGCAGCACTTCGATGATCGCTGCCTCGGCCTTCTTGTCCACCTCGGTGACGAAGTCGCTCTGGCGCTTGGTGGTGATCTGCAGGTGCTCGAGATCCAGTGCGGCACGGTTGATGATCTGGCTGGCGCGGCGCGCCGCCTTGATGATGATGTTGAGAGCTGGATGCATGATTTTGAAGACGGCGACGGGCGGCTGATGTCGCCCGATTGGTGTGGAGGATCCCGATTCTAATATGAACAGGCCTGCCGGGTCGCATTCTTCCGCCGCGCCGCTTGCCCGCATCCGCGTCGTCCTCTCGCATACCAGCCATCCGGGCAATATCGGCGCCGCGGCGCGGGCGATGAAGACGATGGGTCTGTCGCGGCTGTCGCTGGTCAATCCCAGGCATTTCCCGGATCCGCAGGCGGTGGCCCGCGCTGCCGATGCCGACGACATCCTCGAGCAGGCGCGGCTGTGCGCCAGCCTGGACGAGGCGCTGGCCGGCGCGGTGCACGTCTACGCGCTGTCGGCGCGGCATCGCAACCTCGGGCCGCCGGCGCTGCCGGCGCGCGAGGCGGCAGCGGACATCCTGGCCAGGGCCGGCGAGGGCGAAGTGGCGCTGCTCTTCGGCAACGAGACCGCAGGTCTTTCGAATGCCGAGGTACAGCGCTGCCAGCGGACCGTGTTCATTCCCGCCAATCCCGACTACAGCTCGCTGAACCTGGCGTCGGCGGTGCAACTCGTCTGTTACGAACTGCGCCTGGCGGCTTTCGACGGGCGCCCCCCTGTGCTTACCCGCGCCGTGCCCTTTGCCTCGCCGCCGGCGCCGCACGAGGACGTCGAGCGCTTCTACCTGCACCTCGAGCGGGTGATGGTCAGCAGCGGCTTTCTCGATCCGCAGCGCCCGCGCCGGCTGCTGGCCAAGCTGCGCCGGCTGTTCGGGCGCGCCGAACTGGAACGCGACGAGATCAACATCCTGCGCGGACTGCTGGACGCCGTCGAACGTTCCGCACGGCGTGGCGAGCCTGCGGCGAGCGCGGAAAATAGTGGACCAAAATAGTGCGGTATTGTAAAATGCCGCGCATCGCTCAAGGACTTTCCTTCCATGTTTGACCGTCTTCGCGAAGACATCCAGTCGGTCTTCGACCGCGATCCCGCCGCCCGTACCTCGTGGGAGGTTCTGACCTGTTATCCGGGGGTGCACGCGATCCTCCTGCACCGCGTGGCGCACTGGCTGTGGACGCGGGGCCTGCGCTGGGCGGGCCGTTTCGTCTCGCATCTCGGACGTTTCTTCACCGGTATCGAGATCCATCCCGGTGCCACCGTCGGTCGCCGCATGTTCATCGATCACGGGATGGGCGTGGTAATTGGCGAGACAGCGGTGATCGGCGACGACGTCACCCTCTACCACGGCGTCACCCTGGGTGGCACTTCGTGGAACAAGGGCAAGCGTCATCCGACGCTGGAGGACGGCGTGGTGATCGGCGCCGGTGCGCAGGTTCTCGGGCCGATCAACATCGGCGCGGCAGCCAAGGTCGGTTCCAACGCGGTGGTCGTCAAGAGCGTGCCGGGCGGCGCAACGGCGGTCGGCAATCCGGCACGTATCATCGACAACGAGCAGGACCAGAAGCGCGAGCAGATGGCCGGGCAGCTGGGCTTCTCGGCCTATGCGCTGGCCGCCAATCAGGACGACCCGCTGACCAAGGCAATCCACGGACTGCTCGATCATGCGGCCGAGGCCGACCGGCGCTTCGAGCTGCTGGTCAAGAAGCTCGAGGACGCCGGCGTGCACGTCAATGGCGACCTGAGCAGCGCCGACCGGTTCGATCCGCAATACCTGAGTAAAATAGTTGACTAATGGGTGGCGGATCCTTATAGTGCATAGTGTAGTAATCTGATCAACTATTATAAGATTGGAGCAAGGATGAGACTGACGACCAAAGGGCGTTTCGCAGTGACTGCGATGATCGATCTGGCCCTGCGCTGCAGTGAAGGTCCGGTGTCTCTCGCCGGCATCAGCGAGCGCCAGAAGATTTCGCTGTCGTACCTCGAGCAGTTGTTCGGCAAGTTGCGCCGCTACCAGCTGGTCGGCAGCGTGCGCGGTCCGGGCGGCGGCTACTGTCTGGCGCGGCCGACCAGTGCGATGACGGTTGCCGACATCATTCGCGCCGTCGATGAGCCGCTCGATGCCACCCAGTGTGGTGGTCGCGAGAACTGCCACGACGAAGAGCGCTGCATGACCCATGACCTGTGGGCGACGCTCAACGTCAAGATGTTCGACTACCTCAGTTCGGTGACCCTGGCTGACCTGGTCGACCAGCAGCTGAGCAAGGGCGGTGCGGACGTCGCTGTCCTGCACGATGCACGGCGGGGCGGCGCACGGCAGCGCGGCAAGGTCGTCGCTTTCAGCCGCTAGGCGTTTGCCGGTCATGTTCGCGCCCGTCTATCTCGACCACAACGCCACGACTCCCGCCGATCCGGCGGTGGTCGAGGCGATGCTGCCCTACCTTTCGGCCCTCTGCGGCAACGCGTCGAGCCGGCACGAATACGGCCGGGCGGCACGGCGAGCGATCGACGAGGCACGCAGCAAGGTGGCAGCCGCAGTTGGTGCGCATGCCAGCGAAGTGGTGTTCACCAGTGGTGGTTCGGAAGCGAACAACCTGTTGATCAAGGGTGCGGCCGCGTGCCTGAAGCCTGGTGTGCTGGTCGTCGGCGCGATCGAGCACCCCTGCGTGATCCGGCCGGCAGAGCAGCTGCGCAAGCGCGGCTGGACGCTGCACAAGCTGGCGGTGGATGGCGTTGGGCGCTTCGCTGCGGCGGAATTTGCCGCGCTGATGGCCGAAAGGCCGAAGATCGTCTCGCTGATGCTTGCCAACAACGAGACCGGCGTGGTGCAGGATATCGCGCCGCTGGCGAGGCAGGCCAGAGCGGCAGGCGCCTGGTTTCACAGCGATGCGGTGCAGGCGCTGGGCAAGATCCCGGTGGATTTCCGCCGCCTCAACGCCGCCGGGGTGAATGCCCTCAGCGTTTCGGCGCACAAGATCGGCGGTCCGAAGGGCGCCGCGGCGCTGGTGCTCGACAAGCGACTCGATATCGAGCCGCTGATCGCCGGTGGCGGCCACGAGCGTGGCCTGCGTTCGGGGACCGAGAACGTGGCGGCAATCGTCGGTTTCGGCGTCGCCTGCGAACTGGCCAGCGAACGCCTGGCAGCGCAGGCAGCACGCCTGCTGGCGCTGCGCGAGCGGCTCGAGAGCGGCCTGCTTGGCCTCGGTGCGACGGTCTTTGGACAGGCCGCCGAGCGTTTGCCGAATACCGTCTGTTTTGCGTTTCCCGACCTCGACGGCGAGACGCTGGTCGGGCAGCTGGACCGGGCCGGCTATGCGGTCGCCAGTGGCGCCGCCTGTTCGAGCAGCAGTCCGGAACCGTCACACGTGCTGCGGGCGATGGGCGTTGGCCCGGAACTGGCGCGCGGCGCCGTGCGGGTCAGTCTGGGCGGCGACAACAGTGGCGCCGAGGTCGACGGTTTCCTGGCCACATTGCAGGTGACCGTGATCCGGCTGCAGCAACTGACGGCCATGGCGGTCTGAACTGCACAGGGGCTGAAGAAAGGCCTGAACGCGCAATGACTGCGCTTCACAACGAGTAACAAGCAACAGCTGCACGAGTACAACACGGAGCAAGAGCGATGCTGAAACTGCCTATCTATCTCGATTATTCGGCGACCACGCCGGTCGATCCGCGCGTGGCCGAGAAGATGATTCCCTATCTGGTCGAGAAATTCGGCAACCCCGCCTCACGGTCACATGCCTTCGGCTGGGAAGCCGAGTCCGCCGTCGAAGAAGCGCGTGCCGAGGTCGCCAGACTGGTCAATGCCGATCCGAAAGAGATCGTCTGGACCTCCGGCGCCACCGAATCGAACAATCTGGCGCTCAAGGGCGCCGCGCAGTTCTACGCCGGCAAGGGCAAGCACCTGGTGACGGTCAAGACCGAACACAAGGCCGTGCTCGACACCTGCCGGGAACTCGAACGCCTGGGTTTCGAGGTGACCTACCTCGACGTCCGGGACAACGGCCTGGTCGACCTCGAGGCCTTCAAGGCCGCCCTGCGCCCGGACACCATCCTGGTCTCGGTGATGATGGTCAACAACGAGATCGGCGTCATCCAGCCGATCGCCGAGATCGGCGAGATCTGCCGCGCCAGGGGGATCATCTTCCACGTCGATGCGGCGCAGGCCACCGGCAAGGTGGTCATCGACCTGGCGGCACTGAAGGTCGACCTGATGAGTTTTTCGGCGCACAAGACCTACGGCCCGAAGGGCATCGGCGCCCTCTACGTTCGCCGCAAGCCGCGCGTTCGCCTGACCGCGCAGATGCACGGGGGCGGGCACGAGCGCGGTTTCCGTTCGGGCACCCTGGCGACGCACCAGATCGTCGGCATGGGCGAGGCCTTTCGCCTCGCACGCCTGGAAATGGGCGCCGAGAACGAGCGCATCCGCATGCTTCGCGACCGACTCTTCAAGGGGCTGTCGGACATCGAGGAGGTCTATGTCAATGGCGACATGGAGCAGCGCGTGCCGCACAACCTGAACATCAGTTTTGCCTACGTCGAAGGCGAATCGCTGCTGATGGCGGTCAAGGATCTGGCGGTGTCGTCGGGATCGGCCTGCACCTCGGCTTCGCTCGAACCTTCGTATGTCCTGCGCGCCCTCGGTCGCGAGGACGAACTGGCACACAGTTCGATCCGATTCACGCTCGGCCGCTTCACCAGCGAGGAAGAGGTCGACTACGCGGTCAAGCTGCTGCACGAGAAGATCAGCCGGCTGCGCGAACTGTCGCCGCTGTGGGAAATGGTGCAGGAAGGCGTCGATTTGAGCACGGTCCAGTGGGCCGCGCATTAACCGGTTTTTGAAGGAGAAGCAAGATGGCATACAGTGTGAAGGTCCTGGATCACTACGAGAATCCGCGCAACGTCGGTTCGTTCGGCAAGGAAGACGAGGGCGTCGCGACCGGCATGGTCGGCGCGCCCGCCTGTGGCGACGTCATGAAACTGCAGATCAAGGTCGGCAAGGGCGGCGTCATCGAAGACGCCAAGTTCAAGACCTATGGCTGCGGTTCGGCGATCGCTTCCTCGTCGCTGGTCACCGAGTGGGTGAAGGGCAAGACCGTCGACCAGGCGCTGGACATCAAGAACACGCAGATCGCCGAGGAACTGGCGCTGCCGCCGGTCAAGATCCACTGTTCGATCCTCGCCGAGGACGCGATCAAGGCGGCGGTCGCCGACTACAAGAAGAAGCACGTCGATCAGGCGGCTGGCTGAGCCGGCGATCGCAAACGCAATTACGCAGGAGGTTGTGATGGCAGTAACCCTGTCTGAACGGGCGGCGCGCCACGTCGCCAATTACATGGTCAAGCGCGGCAAGGGCATCGGCCTGCGCCTGGCGGTGCGCACCAGCGGCTGTTCGGGAATGGCCTACAAGCTCGAATTCGCGGACACCACGCAACCCGACGACGTCGAGTTCGAATCGCACGGCGTGCGCGTGCTGGTCGACCCCAAGAGCATGCCCTATCTCGACGGCACCGAACTCGACTATGCGCGCGAGGGACTGAACGAAGGCTTCAAGTTCAACAACCCGAACGTCAAGGACGCCTGCGGCTGCGGCGAAAGTTTCAACGTTTGACGCTGGAGGTTTGACTTCGCGGTGCGGCCGCCGGGCGGCGCCTTGGTGGAATCGCCGACGACCGTCGCCTGGCAGACCCGGCGCGCGCCCTTACTGAACAGCATGGACTTCAATACCGACCATTTCACGCTCTTCGAACTGCCGGTCCGCTTCCGGCTCGACGCCGCGCTGCTCGACCGACGTTATCTCGAGATGCAGTCCAGGGTGCATCCGGATCGCTTCGCGAGTGCCGGCGAGAGCGAGCGTCGTCTCTCGCTGCAGTGGGCGACGCGGGTCAATGAAGCCTATCAGACGCTGAAGAAGCCGCTGTCCCGGGCGCGCTACCTGCTGCACCTTGCTGCCCAGGATGTCGGCAGCGAGAACAACGTCCTGATGCCGGCGGACTTTCTGGTCGAGCAGATGGAATGGCGCGAGGCGGTTGCCGAAGCGCGTGCGGCCGGCGAGCACCATGAACTCGAGCATCTGCATCATCGGCTGCAAGGCGATATCGATGAGCGCTACGGCGAACTGGCCGTTCTTCTCGACGATCGCCGCGATCTCGAACAGGCGGCGGATCGCGTACGGCGACTGATGTTCATCGAGAAACTGCTCGTCGAACTCGACGATGCGATGATCGCCTGCGAAGAACAGTAGGTGGTCGTCTAGGCAGGGCCAGCAGAAGGCAGTCGTTCACCCAATCGCAACAGATACCAGGACCCCTATTCCTTCATGGCGCTACTACAGATAGCGGAACCCGGCGAATCAGCCGCGCCGCACGAACATCGGCTGGCGGTCGGCATCGACCTCGGGACGACCAATTCGCTGGTGGCGACCGTGCGCAGCGGTCTGGCCGTGGTTCTCCGCGACGAACTCGGCCGCCCTCTGCTGCCCTCGGTGGTGCGTTACCTGCCCGATGGCAGCTGCCAGGTCGGCTACGAGGCGCAGGCGCGGCAGGCGCTCGATCCGCGCAACGCCATCGCTTCGGTCAAGCGCTTCATGGGGCGCGGCATTGCCGACATCGCCAATCACGAGTCGATGCCGTACGTGTTCCAGGATGGTCCGGGGATGCTGCGCATGCATACCGTCGCCGGCCTGAAAAGCCCGGTCGAAGTGTCCGCGGACATCCTGCGCGTACTGCGCCTGCGTGCCGAGGCCGCGCTCGGCGGTGCCCTGGTCGGCGCCGTGATCACCGTGCCCGCATACTTCGACGAAGCACAGCGGCAGGCCACCAAGGATGCCGCGCAACTCGCCGGACTGCCCGTTCTGCGCCTGCTCAACGAGCCGACCGCGGCGGCCATCGCCTATGGGCTGGACAATGCCGCCGAGGGCGTCTACGCGGTCTATGACCTCGGTGGCGGCACCTTCGACATTTCGATTCTCAGGCTGTCGCGGGGAATCTTCGAGGTCCTGGCGACCGGCGGCGACTCGGCGCTCGGTGGCGACGATTTCGATCACCGCATCTTCTGCTGGATCATCGAAGCTGCCGATCTCAAGCCGCTCTCGGTCGAGGACGCGAGCATGCTGCTTGCACGCGCCCGGGAAGCCAAGGAGTATCTCACCGTTCACGGCGCGGCGCCGATCAGTGGCCGCCTGAGCAGCGGCGAGATCGTCGACCTCACGCTGACCACCGAGATTTTCGCCGAGATCAGCCAGACCCTGGTCGCCAAGACCATGCAGCCGGTCAAGAAGGCACTGCGCGACGCCGGGCTGTCGGTCGGCGAAGTCAAGGGCGTGGTGATGGTCGGCGGCGCCACCCGCATGTCGCAGGTGCAGCGCGCGGTCGGCGAATTCTTCAGGCAGGACCCGCTGAACAACCTCGATCCGGACAAGGTCGTGGCCATCGGCGCGGCGACGCAGGCCAACCTGCTGGCCGGCAACCGTGCCGCCGGTGACGACTGGCTGCTGCTCGACGTGATTCCCCTCTCGCTCGGTCTGGAAACGATGGGCGGCCTGGTCGAGAAGATCATTCCGCGCAATTCGACGATTCCGACGGCGCGCGCGCAGGAGTTCACGACCTTCCGCGACGGCCAGACGGCGCTTGCCATTCACGTCGTCCAGGGCGAGCGCGAACTGGTCAGCGATTGCCGTTCGCTGGCCCGCTTCGAGCTGCGCGGAATTCCGCCGATGGTCGCGGGAGCGGCGCGCATTCGCGTTTCTTTCCAGGTCGACGCCGACGGTCTGCTGGCGGTCACCGCCCGCGAACAGACCTCGGGTGTCGAAGCGAGCATCGTCGTCAAGCCGTCGTACGGGCTTTCCGACGACGAGATTGCCGGCATGCTCAAGGACTCGATCACGCACGTCCGCGACGACGCGCAGCAGCGGGCGCTGAAGGAGTCGCAGGTCGACGCGCAGCGCTTGCTGGAAGCGGTGCGCGCGGCGCTCGCCGCCGACGCCGAGTTGCTTGCCGCCGACGAACTGGCGCGGGTGCACAACGCAATCGCCAGGCTCGAGGCGGCGGCGCTGGCCGACAATCGTCGCCAGATCATGCTGGCGATGGACGATCTCGAAGCCGACACCAAGGACTTCGCCGCCCGGCGCATGGACAAGTCGATCCGGCGGGCGTTTGCCGGCCGCAACATCAACGAGCTCGACAGCGACGCCGCGGCGACCACGACCGGAGAGCACGCATGACCCAGATCATCGTTCTGCCGCATCTCGAGCTGTGCCCGGACGGCGCCGTCTTCGAGGCCAGGAAAGGCGAGTCGCTCTGCCAGAACCTGCTCGAGAATGGAGTCGCCATCGAACACGCTTGCGAAATGTCCTGCGCCTGCACCACCTGCCACGTCGTCGTTCGTGAAGGATTCGACGCCCTCGAGCCTTCCGACGAAGTCGAGGACGACCTGCTCGACAAGGCCTGGGGCCTGGAACCGCATTCGCGCCTCTCGTGCCAGCTGATCATCGGAGACACGCCGCTGACCGTCGACATCCCGCGCTACTCGATCAACATGACCAAGGAAGGCAAGCGATGAAGTGGACCGATATCAACGAGCTGGCCGTCGAGCTCGTCGAAGCCCACCCGGAGGTCGACCCGCTGAAGATCAACTTCGTTGACCTGATGAACTGGGTCGTCGCCCTGCCGGGCTTCGAAGACGATAGCCGTCACTGCGGCGAAAAGATCCTCGAGGCCATCCAGCAGGCCTGGATCGACGAGCTGGCATGAAGCCCGACGACAGCGGCGGCCAGCAGCGCAACGTCCTCGGCGGCCTGCTCGGTTCGTGCAGCGAAAAGCCGATGACCGGTTTCTTTCGTGACGGCTGCTGCAACACCAGCGACGAGGATGTCGGCAGTCACACCGTCTGCGTGGTCGCTACCGCCGGTTTTCTCGCCTTCTCCAAGGCCAGCGGCAACGACCTGTCCACGCCGCGCCCGGAGTTCGGTTTCGCCGGCCTGCAGCCCGGCGATCGCTGGTGCCTCTGCGCCGCCCGCTGGCGGCAGGCGCTGCTCGCCGGCCATGCGCCACAGGTCGTTCTCAATGCCACCAACGAAGCCGCGCTGCTGATCGTCGGCCTCGACGATCTCAAGCGGCACGCCATCGACCTCAACTGAGACGCCGGGCCGACGCCGATGATGCGCCGTCTGAGCGTGGCAATGGCGTCCGGCCTGCTGGTCGGCTGCGCCAGTCTCGATCCCTGGAGCCAGCCACCGGCGGCGCAGCGTCTGCAGCGCGACGACACGGTGGGCGATTGCGTTCGCCGCTTCCAGGCGAGCGATATCCTGATCGATGCGGCCGGCACACGCGACGTGCAGGCGGTACGCGTTCCAGGCTTTCCCTACCTGCGCGTCGACCGGACCCTGGCCAGCCTGGCTGACGAGGTCGATGGCCAGCCGCAGCGCGCCGCCGAATGGAGCGCAGCGCTGGCGGCGCAGGACGAAGCGGGCCGCCGTGTCGAATTGCACAACGCCGGTCGCGACGCCGCCGCTGCGGCGGCGTCGATGGCTGATTGCCGGCGTCTGCTGGCCCTGGCCGACCAGCAGCAGCTGCCTGCGCTGCAGGAAGCCGCGCAGGTTCCCGACGACTATTCGAACACCCGGCGCGTGCTTGGCCTCTATCCGCTGACCCGCTATGCCTTTGCCGCGGGAATCAGCGCCTGGCAGCGTGACACCCGCGCCGAGTTCGCCGCAGCGCTTGCTGGTGGCCCGCACGGCGCGCCGCGCACACGCTATCTCGCTGCCGAGCAGCTGGACGAACTGCCGGACTTGCGGCAGGCTGCCGCCCTTGGCCTGCCGCCGATTTCTCGGGAACGACTGGCGGCGTTGATCATTCGCCATGCGCCACGCCTCGAAATCGGAACCCTGGATGACAACGATCGCCCCGGTGCGCTCGTCTGGCAGCACGATTCCGGTGACAGCCTGCAGCTTGGCGTCGATGTCGACCAGGCAGTGCTTTACGTGCGTAGCGCGCATGGCCGCCTCGGCGGGCGTTGGCTGCTGCAACTGGTGTACAGCGTCTGGTTTCCGGCACGTCCGCCGGCACATGCCTACGATGTCCTGGCCGGGCGGCTCGACGGCCTGCTGTGGCGCGTCACTCTTGACGAAGACGGTGCGCCGCTGGTGTACGACAGCATCCATCCCTGTGGCTGCTACCACCTGTTCATCCCGACCGGACGGGTACGCGCGCGGCCCCAGCCAGAGAGCATCGACGAAGGTCTGTTCGCGCCGCAGAGCGTGCGTGCACCGGCCGTCGACGAACGCGTCGTGCTGCATCTGGCGACGGGTACGCACTACCTGCACGGGGTCTCCGTCGAGCCGTTCAGGCGACGCGTTGGCGAAGGCGGCATCCTCATGGCGCTGCGCGACGACGACCAGTTGCGCAGGCTGCCGCTGCCCGGCGGCGGCAGCCGCAGCGCCTTTGGCACCGATGGCCTGGTCGCCGGGAGCGAGCGCCTCGAACGCTTCTACTTCTGGCCGACGGGTATCGCCAGCGCAGGCCAGATGCGACAATGGGGCCGCCACGCGACGGCCTTCGTCGGGCGACGTCATTTTGACGATCCGACACTTCTCGACCGCTATTTCGAGCGCCAGCCTTGACCACCCTCCAGACCGCCATCAGCCGCGCCCAGCCATGAAGCTGCGGGTCGCCACCTACAACATCCACAAAGGCGTCACCGGCATCCGCGGGCGGCCGCGCATCCACGACGTGCGGCAGGCGCTGCAGGCGATCGATGCCGACATCGTCTTCCTCCAGGAAGTCCAGGACCGCAACGAGCGACTCGTGCACCACCCCGACCAGCCGCTGGGGACGCAGCTCGAGTTCCTGTCGTTCGGCGCCTACGCGCATCGCGCCTACGGCATGAATGCCGTCTATCCGCACGGCCATCACGGCAACGCCATCCTCTCGCGCCACCGCATCATGGACTTCACCAATCATGACATCTCGGACCACGTGCTCGAGAAGCGCGGCCTGCTGCATGCCGTGATGCGTCTCGGCCGTGGCCGGGGGACCGAGGTGCACCTGATCTGTCTGCACCTCGGCCTGATCAAGCGCAGCCGCATCCGCCAGGCGACCTTTCTGGCCGACCTGGTGCAGCGCGAAGTGCCGGCCGACGCGCCGCTGATCATCGCCGGCGACTTCAACGACTGGCAGCAGCGCGTCGATGGCCTGCTGCGCACCCGCCTCGGCGTCGAGGAGGTCGCCGTCGCCGCCAGGTCCGCATCGCGTGCCAAGACGATGCTCAACTGGCTGCTCACCTGGCGCAGCGGCAAGCATGCGGGCGCCGGCGTCTCGCGCACCTTCCCCAGCTTCGCCCCCTGGCTGACGCTCGACCGCATCTACGTGCGCGGCTTCGAGGTGCTCGACATGCACGTGCCGAACGGGCTCGCCTGGGCGCGTTGCTCGGATCATGCGCCGCTGATCGCGGAGCTGGAATTGTGAGGAGTGCAGCTACGCTTGGGTCTGGGATTGGCGGTACGCAGGCGGACGGACCGGCTGCGCACGCACAGCGGACAATTCTCTTGCCCGCACTCGACTGGGTCGAGATCCCCGGTGGCGATTTCATCTATCAGGAGGGGAAGAAGCGCAATCTGCCGACCTTCCACATGGCGCGCTATCCGGTCACCAATGTGCAGTACCAGACGTTCATCAAGGCCGGCGGATATCGGGATGAGAGCTGGTGGGAGAATCTTGTGCGGCCTGAGACGCAAGTACCACGATGGCCGCAGGGCAATCGACCGCGGACGAATGTCAACTGGTACGAAGCAGTGGCTTTCAGCCGCTGGCTCAGCGCGCAGCTCGGCTACGAAGTCCGGTTGCCAACCGAGGAAGAATGGGAGCGGGCAGCTCGCGGGCGGGTTGGTCGCCAGTATCCCTGGGGCGACCGATACGAATCGGGCTCCGCCAACATTGATGAAAAGGCAGCCTACAGCGGGCAGTGCTATCTAAAGCAGACGATCGCGGTCGGCGTGTATCCACACGGGGCGTCGGCTGAAGGGGTACTCGATCTGGTTGGCCACGTCTGGGAATGGTGCCTCAACAAGTATGAGCAACCGGAGCGCATCGTGGCTGACGGCACTGAGGCCAATCGCGTGTTGCGTGGCGCCTCGTGGCACAGCGACTCAAGCCTTGCGCGCGGCTCCACTCGCGACCGGTGTCCGCCTGGCGGCAGGTCCGTCAACTTTGGGTTTCGGCTGGTTTCGTCCGCCCCCATTGCTTGACAGCTGTTCACTGCCGACCGCCGCGTAGCAGTAGTCGGGAATCTCAGAACACGAAGGGCCCAAGGTAGTGTTCGCGCAATCGCGCCACGTCTGCAAAACGGACGTGGTCGATCCAGCCGCGCAGGTTGGCGTCAAACCCGCCAAAACTGATCAAGCCCAGTCGGCGGTCCGCCTGAATCACCCTGCGGCTCTTGACGCGGCGATGCGTCGGAAAGACGACGAAGCCCAGCCACGGGATGCCGTGGGTCACGGGGACTATCTGCACACAGCCCTCGTTGAGGCGCTGGCGAAATTGCGCCTGCCGCTCCTGGATGCCGGCCTTTCAGGAAGAACTTGGTTTGCCCAATGCTAACTCGACGCGCGAGAGTGAACGAGGGCTGACGACACTATCCGAAAACCGCTTAGAGAATTCCGGTAGTCAGGCCTGTTCGAGCTACGCCTCGATCCGAGCGTGCCGACAGGAAGATTTCTCCACGAGCCGCCACGCAAAGCGCGCGATTCGCCGCTGGTATCCGCGTTGACTTCTTCGGTGTGCTGATACTTGTTCAGGCACCATTCCCAGACGTTGCCTGCCAGATCAAGCACCGCTTCAGCCGATGCGCCATGTGGATATACGCCGACGGCTGTCGTCTGCTTGAGTGTCCAAACTCCACCCGTTGCTCGCGTTTCGTTGATGTTTGCGTAGCCCGATTTGTAACGATCGCCCCAGGGATACTCGCGACCATCGCGTCCGCGAGCCGCACGCTCCCATTCTTCCTCGGTTGGCAGTTGCACTTCGTAACCCAGCTGCGCGCTCAGCCACCG
>JACKLW010000010.1 GCA_024235715.1 Accumulibacter sp.
CGCCCATAGGCTCGCCTAATGAGCCTGAAATACAGACAACTGCTCCCGAAAAGATGGCCATGAGCGGCATGGAACGTATCTACCAGATCGACCAGATTCTCGGCGCGCACCAATCGGTCACCCGTAAGGAATTGCAGGAGCCTCTCGGCGTCTCCTGAGCGACGCTCAAGCGCGACCTCGCCTGCATGCGCGACCGCCTGAATGCCCCGCTCATTTTCGACCGCGGCCTGGGCGGCTACCGCTTCGAAACGACCGGGCAACGGATCGGTCCGCAATACGAGCTGCCCGGCCTGTGGTTCACCGCCGAGGAAATCCATGCCCTGCTGACCATGCAGCATCTGCTCTCGAATCTCGACAGCGGCGGCCTGCTCGGGCCGCAGATCCAGCCGCTGCTCGCACGTCTCAGCGGCCTGCTCGCTGCGGCCGACAACCCGGCCGAGGAAGTGCTGCGCCGCATCCGCATCCAGACGGTCGGTGCCCGCGAATTTCACCTCGACCATTTCCAGGCCGTCGGATCCGCCCTCCTGCGGCGGAAGCGCCTGCTCATCCGCTACCACGCGCGCGGCACCGACGCGGTGAGCGAACGCGAAATCTCTCCCCAACGCCTCAACCACTACCGCGACAACTGGTATCTCGACGCCTGGTGTCATCTGCGCGACGGCTGGCGCGCTTTCGCCGTCGATGCCATCGAACATGCCGAGATCCTCGACAGGCGTGCCATGGACGTTGCCGACAAGCGGCTCGACGAAGTGCTCGGCGCCGGCTACGGCATCTTCTCGGGCGATCAGGTCGCGTGGACGGTCCTGCGCTTCACGGCGGAATTCGAGGTGGCGCTGGCGCGATATCTTCCCCGCGCTCGCGTTCGCCCGTAGCCGACCTCCCGAGACCGGAGGATCAGCACCAGCCGCTGCTCCCAGAGCCAGGCAGTGGCCGGTTCCTTGATCGACAAAAAAAATCACAGGTCCGAGCTGACCCGGTTTGGCGTTCCCGTCCGTTTGACTCTCACGCATCCGCATTCACACGCATCCATCGCCCTGGAATGCGCGAAAGCGTCAAGAGATCGCGCCTCGATGCGCACCGCAACCTGGACCCGGAAACAGGAGCCTGATCATGAAACATCGCACCCCATCCCCCCTGCTCGCCATCCTGCTGGCAGGCCTGCTCGCCGCCTGCTCACCGACGCAAGAGGACGGCACGCCCGCCAGGACAGAGTCGCGCAGCGATCAAGCTGCTGCGCTCGCAAAGGCCGCCGGGAACGAAACCCGCCCGACCGCGCAAGCCGCCCCACCTGCCCAGACAGCGCCGCAGACGCCGCAGACGCCGGCCAGGCCGGCGCCACGACTCGCCGAGGCGACGGCGGCAAACGGTCCGCCCGGCAAGGCGATCGAGAAGAAGGAGGCGGGAGGCGAAGCAGTTGGTCGGGTGGCAGCCGACAGGATGTCCGTCGCCGTCCTGCCGCAGCCGGCGCCCTATGCGATTGTTCCCGTGCCGCAGGAGGCGCGAGAGCGCTATACGCAACTCAGCGACAATCCGGTCAGACAGGTCGCCGAAGCGCCGGTGTCCACCTTCAGCATCGACGTCGACACCGGCAGCTACAGCAATGTGCGCCGCATGCTCAACGCCGGCAATTTGCCGCCCGCCGATGCCGTGCGCGTAGAGGAACTGATCAACTACTTCCCGTACGACTACGCGCTGCCGAAGGACGGTCGTCCGTTCGCCGTGCACACCGAGATGGCGCCCGCCCCGTGGAATGCCGAGCGCGTGCTGCTGCGCATCGGCATCAAGGGGCAGGATGTCGCCAAGCAGGCCCTGCCGCCGGCCAACGTGGTCTTTCTGGTCGACGTCTCCGGCTCGATGAACAGCGCCGACAAGCTGCCGCTGCTCAAATCCTCACTGAAGCTGCTGGTGAGCGAGATGCGCGCACAGGACCGCATCTCGCTGGTGACTTACGCTTCCGGGACACAGGTGATCCTGCCACCGACCGCGGGCACGGAAAAGGCCACCATCGATGCCGCGATCGATGCCCTGCAGGCCGGCGGCAGCACGGCCGGCGCCTCCGGCATTCAGCTGGCCTACGCCGCGGCGCAGCAAAGCTTCATCAAGGGGGGGATCAACCGCATCCTGCTGGCCACCGATGGCGATTTCAACGTCGGCATCGCCGACACGCGCCAGCTCAAGAGCCTGATCGAAGAGAAGCGCAAGTCGGGCATCTCGCTGTCGACCCTCGGCTTCGGCACCGGCAACTACAACGAAGCGATGATGGAGCAGATCGCCGATGTCGGCGACGGCGCCTATTCCTACATCGACAGCCTGATGGAAGGCCACAAGGTACTGGTAAACGAGATGACTTCCACCCTGGCGACCATCGCCCGCGACGTCAAGGTGCAGATCGAATTCAACCCGGCGGTGGTCAGGGAGTATCGCCAGATCGGCTACGAGAACCGCCAGCTGGCGCGCGAGGATTTCAACAACGATCGGGTCGATGCTGGCGATATCGGCGCCGGCCACACCGTCACCGCGCTCTACGAGCTGACCCTGGCCGGCAGCAAGAGCAGCGTGGACCCACTGCGCTATGCACCGAAAAGCGGCGCCGACGGCCCCCTGGCCAACGAGATCGGCTATCTCAAGCTGCGCTACAAGCAGCCCGCAGCGAGCGACAGCCAACTGATCGCCTTCACGCTGCAACGCGAGGCGATCAAACCGCTCGCCGCGACCAGCAGCGAATTCCGCTTCGCCACCGCCGTCGCCGCCTACGGCCAGATCCTGCGCGGCGGCAAATACACCGGCAACTGGACCTACGATGACGTCCGCAAGCTGGCAGCGGCCAGCACCGGCAACGACAGGTTTGGCTACCGCGGCGAGTTCCTGCGCCTGCTCGATCTGGCGGCAGCCCTGGGGACCAGGCCTGGGCGCTGACCCCGGGCCCGCTCCACAGCCCGCTCCAAGCCCCCTGCCGTCACCTTTTGCGCAAGCGGGAGGCGATGGCAAGCACCCCGGGCGGGGCGGCCAGTCTATACTGCGCGCCATGGAGACCGCCGCCGAACTTGCCGCCCTGCCTGACGAAGACCTGATGCTGCTGGTCGCCAACGGTCTCGTCGAAAAACCGGCCACCGAGCTCTTCCGCCGCCACAACCGGGCGCTGTTCAACTTCATCGCCTGGCAGTGCCAGGGCAACACCGCCCAGGCCGAAGACATCGCCCAGCGCACCTGGGAGAAGCTCATGACGCGTTGTGCCGACTACAGACCACAGGCTGCCTTCCGCACCTTTCTGTTCCAGATTGCCCGCAACCTGTGGCTAGACCTGCGCCGTTCTGCGGCCGAGAGCCGGCACGCCGAGCTCGACGAAACCCGGCCCGAAACGCCCAGCGAGGATCTTGCGCCGGAAGCCGAACTCGCCCTGCGCCAGAACCTCGACCAGGTCCGCCAGGCCCTGCTCGCCCTGCCCGCGAACCAGCGCGAAGTGGTGGTCCTGCGCTTTTTCAGCGAAATGAGCCTGGAAGAAATCGCCCACACCGTCGGCGAAGGTTTCGAAACGGTCAAGAGCCGCCTGCGCTACGCCTTCGCGCGCCTGCGCCGCGAACTGGAGGCACGGGCGTGAGCCAGGCCTTCGACAGGTTCCTGCGCGGGGAGGACCGCCTGGCCCGCCTGCTGTGCGCCCTGCCCGCCCATACACCCTCGGCCGAGTTCGAGGCGGCTTTTGCGCGGGCCGCACGGGCAGCACAGGCGCAACGAGATGCCATTCGGACTGAAACTGCTCCCGGGCAAGCCGCCGCGTCGGGCCCGGCCACGCTGGACGGCACGCGTCTCGACGCAATTCCCTCCGCATTCGAACCACCCGCGAGCCTGGAAACCAGCTTCCTGAAGATGGCCGCCAGCATTGAATCTGCCCAGGCCCCCCGGCGCGATGCAATCCTCAACGGCATCGCCCACGGAGACAGCCCGCAGGCCATGCTCGGCGCCGCGATCGCGCCCGGCACGGAAGAATGGCTGCGCGCACAGGCCCCTGCCGCGGCGCAGACCCAGCCTGGCGCTCCCTCCTCCGCTGCCCGGAAACGCACCTTCCTCGGCTTCCGCTGGTTCGACCTGCGTCTGGCCGCGGTGGCCTGCGTGCTCGCAGTCATCGGTATACAGCTCGCACTCATGCACGACCCCGACCCGCAGCAGCTTGCGGTGCAGGAGGTTTTCGAGAAGGCCGTGGCGCCGCGCGATTCGTCGAACGAAGCGGACCCGGCCCGAGATGGCAGGGGCCCACTCGCCGACGCGCAACTCGCGCTCGCCCAGACCGATACGGGCATGCCGCAAGGCCGGCAGGACAGGCTGGCCGCAGCAGAGCGAGCGGCGGCACCCGCCCCGCTCAAGAAGAGCCAGGCGAGCGCAACAGCCCCGCAGGCGCTCCGTGCCGACGGCCCGAAACCGGCAAGTCCCTCACCCCCACCACCCGCACCCCCGGGGGGTAAGACAGCCCCCGCCGAAGCGATCGGGGCACCCGCTCGCCTGCCCGCCGGCAACGCTGCCATGCCGCCCACTCTCGCCGGCAGCATGGCTGACGAAGCACGTGCAGACGCACCTCGCGCGCAGCCTGCACCGCCCGCCGCAGCCAGGATCGCCGTACAGGCAGGCCGCCCGCAGGAGACGCTGGCTGCAAGCGGATTTCCCGGCAGCCGGAAGGAAGAAGCCTCTGCACGCGAACGCCCCGTCGGCCAGATCGCCGCGCAGGAAGCCAAACAGCTGGCGCGTGCAACGCCAGCCGAGCAGTCCGCCGCCACGCCGCCAGGCATGGCGCGCCCGACAACGCTGGCCGCTGCGCCGAGCATGGCCGCACACCCTGCGCCGGCAAGCCGCCAGCAGGCGAGCGATACCGGCATCAGCGCGACGCTCGCCGACGACCCGGCACGCATCGCTATCCTGCTGCCGGCCCGCCCGGCGGGCGCGCTGTGGACCGTCTTCAGCAGCCAGCCCCGCCAGCCCGAACTCGATCGCTGGCTTGAAGCCCTGCGCCAGCACATGCCGGCAAGCAGCCGCCCGGCGCGTTTCGAGCTGATCAGGGATGAAGGCGGCAGCGGCGCGGAGCGTCTGCGCATCGTGCCGCCGCCGTCCGAGACACCATGACTTCCCGCACGGCAGCAGCCGAGCGGCCTGCGTCGCGATCTGGCTTCCTGTGGTTTGGTGGTTTGTTCCTGGCCGGTAGCGCTGCCGTCCACGTCGCCGCGCTCGGCGCGAGCCCAGGACGACGCCTGGGCTGACTTTCAGGCGAGGCCAGACAGTGCGATCTTGAGGCGCGCGACGCCAGCACCAACGCTGGTCGCCAATCTGACCGCCTCGGGATGTTCGGCCGGTCTCTCCGTCGCCCACTCGCAGAAAGAAGCCATCAGCGCCGCCCTTTCGATCGAGAATCTGGACGACGCCAGACCAGACTCGATGATCGGAATCAGGGCCGCGGCAGCCCTGAGGCGGTTGATCTCCCTTGTTGAAGGCGGAATCGGCTTGGCCATGGCGTGATTCTGGCAAAGTTGTGAGAGAACACAGAGGGCATATTTCACACTGCCCTGGGCAGTCTCGCACACGCGACGCCAGTAGTCGGCCCTGGTGGATCCCGCGACTACGGGTGGATTCCAGATCCCTTCGGTGCGGTGGCAGCGACGGCGATCTGGGCCAGCAAGGCGTCGTTGAAGTGCAAGGCGCTGAGGTTCTTCGGCGGCGGCGGGATTGGCGGACCCTCGATGGGTACGGGCTGGATCGCCGGTGGGCTGTCATCGTCGCCGTGCTTGCGCGCCAGCGCGTATTCGATTTCCCTGCCGACCCATTCCGAATCCGCCGCCGCCTGTGACCAGAACAGCAGGAAGACGTCGCAGTTGTCTATCTCCCGGTACAACTCCTTTTCCCAGCGCTCGCCGGGCTCGAGATCGAGAATGTCCTGGAATACCGACAAGCCGGCGATGCGGAAGGCCTGCACGCGCCGCAGCACTTCGCCGCGATCCTTCGACGAATACGAGACGAAGGCGCGCCGATAGGTGCGGGCGTCGATCTCGCAGGCGTGGGCATCCGGGCCGGAGGCGCCCGCTTCGAGCAGCGCGACCTGGAATCTCAGCGTGCTCTTCGGCATGCCGGCGACCGCGATGCGCAGCGATCCGACCAGCTTCTCGCCCTGAACGTCGGCCGGAACACCGACTTCGAACTGGGCGACGGTCTGGCGGCCGCGCCAGGTGAGCACGGCGTCGGCTTCTGCGATCCTTAGCCCCGGCATCTCGAGATGCAGATCGACGCGGGTTCCGCGGGGCAGGTCGAGGGGCAGCGAGAACCTGCCGCGCAGCCGTGCGGCTTCGTCGGCCTGACGCGCTTCGGCTTCGACCGCGGCGATCTCGTCGGGCGGATAGAGGAAGGCCTGGACCAAGAACACGCTGCTGCGGGCGACGGCCGGTGGGCAGAAGACGGCCGTATCCACCGCTTCGGCGTCGGGCGGCGGCGGGGGCGCGCCCGGCGCCCGAGCGGAGCTGCGATCGGCGACCGGCAGGGATGGCGCCGGCGGCTCGGCCCGCAGGCCCTTGCGGCTGTCACCCCGAGACTTTCTCTCGTCGTCTCTGGCATCGGAGGGCCTTTCAAAATGGCGTGTTCCGGTGATGGCGCCGCCGCCGCGCGTCGTGGTGAGTTCGTCTGCGGCGTCGCTTTCGCCGCCGTCGCGTTCCTCGACCAGGACGCCGGCGTGGCCGACGGCGAGGTCGCCCGCGGTGAGCAGCGCCACGCCGGGCACCTCGTCCAGCGTGCGCTGGGCAAATTCGCAGTTGGCGGCAACCGTTCCCGCCTCGCTCGTCGGCTCGAATTGCAGAAAGCCGCCGCCGGCCGGCGCGACCAGCGCGACGGCCGCCTTGCGACTGAGCCGGTGCAGGTCGAGGCGGGTGCCGTCGTAGAGTTTGAGACCGACCGGTGCACCGGCGAAGCCCTTGTAGTAGATATCGATAGAACGTTCGAGCGCTGGCCTGCCGCCCAGGTCGAGGGCAAATTCGAAGCGCTGCAGCGGCGCGTCGAAGTAGCGCTTGTCGGTTTCGAAGCCACCGCTGACCAGATCGCGCAGCCGCGGCCGCGGTGGCAGCTCGGGCCTGGAGGCAGCGAGGGGGTTACCGCGCTCGGAGAACATCGGCAGGGCGCGGAGCACCTCGGGGATACTCGTGATGCGGTTGTCGTCGAGCCGGAGTCTGCTGATGGCGAGGAGCGCGGTCAGCGCGTCGACCTTGCTCAGGCGATTGCTGGAGAGGTCGAGTTCGCGCAGCGCCGGCAGGCGTCCGTCCAGCGGCGGCAACTGGCTGAGCAGATTGTGGGCGAGATCGAGCCGCTGCAGTTCGGGCAACCCGAGCAGTACCTCGGGCCATTCGGCGAACTGGTTGTCGAAGAGGTCCAGATGCCGGAGGTGAAGGCAGGTGGCCAGTTCGGCGGGCAGCGAGGCGAGGCGGTTTTCCGACAGGTCCAGGCGGCGCAAGTGGGCGAGCCGCCCGACGCCGCGGTCGAGACTGGCCAGGCGGTTGCTGCCGAGGTCCAGCCATTCGAGTCCGGCCTGTTCCCATATCTCTGGCGGCAGGGAGCGGAGCCGATTGCCGCTGAGATCCAGTCCGCGCAGGTCGTCGAGTCCGCCGGGCCAGGGCGGCAGTTCCTTGAGGCCGAGTCCGTGCAGGTCCAGGGTGTCGGCACCGCTGCGCAGCGCTTCGGCCATCGTTTCCCTGGCGCGATCGATCGATGTGGTGCTCATGGCTTCTCCTTGTCGGCGCCAGTCGCGGCGAGGACGGATTGCAGTGTTTCGCTCATCGCCCGGTGATTCCTGGCGCGCGCGATGGCCAGCGCTGTGCTGCCGTCGCGGGCCGCGACGCGCGCATCGGCACCGAGTTCAAGCAGGCATTTGACGCGGCCGGCGTCGAAACCCCTCGCGGCGCGGTGCAGCGCCGTGCAGCCGGCGTTGTCGGCAGCGTTCGGATCGGCGCCGGCCTGGACGAGCTGGCGGAGTACGGCTTCGATGCGGCCGTGGAACGATGGATCGCGTGTCGGCTCGCTGCGGCCATCGGCGGCGAGGATCAACGCGGTGGCGCCGCCGACCGTGCGTGCGTCGCAGCGGGCGCCACGCGAGAGCAGCAGATGCAGCGCGTCTGGATGCCCCAGGCGAGCGGCGATCATCAGTGCTGTCCAGCCATCGCTGGTTTCCTCGTCGACGTCGGCACCGGCGTCGAGCAGGGTCAGCAGGCAGGCATGGTCGGCATTCGGTACGGCGTGGTGGATGGCCGTTTCGCCGAGGCTGTTGGCGTGGTCGACGTCGGCGCCGCGTGCCAGCAATGCCTGCGCGGCGGCCGCGTCGCCACGGCCGGCGGCGCAGAGCAAGGCGCTACTGCCGTCCGGCATCGTCGCGTCGACTGCGGCGCCGGCGGAGCACAGCTGGTCCACGATGGCGGCTGTCCGTGCCGCCATCAGCGGTGTTCGGCCCTTGGCATCGCGGGCCTCGGCGCTGGCACCGTGGGCCAGCAGGGTGCCTACCAGGGTCTCGTGGCCGAGCGCGGCGGCGCGGTGCAGGGCGCTGCCGCCCTGGCTGTCGCGGCTGTCCGGCGGCACACCGGCGGCGAGGAGCGCCGTGGCGATCTCGACACTGCCGAGATCGGCGCAGGCGTGCAGCGGCCGGTCGCCGTCGGCCGCGGCCCGATCGGGGTCGGCACCGCAGGCCAGCAGCAGGCGCACAAGTCCGCCGTCGAGCCCGGCAGCACGGACCAGCAGCGTACGGCCGTCCGCATCGGCAACAGCGTCAAGCGGCACGCTGAAGGCGCGCAGGGCGCGCAGGGTCGCGGCGATGTCGGCCGCTGTGGGGCCATGGCAAGTGGTGAGCTGCCCGCCGCGCTGGGCGCACAGGCTGCTGCCGATGTCACCGACGGGCCACGGCGATTCGCGCAGCTGCGTGGCCAGGCCCGGGCGCTCGTCAAGGAGGCGTTGCAGCAGCGCCGTTTCGGCACACCGCCAGGCGGCGGCGAGAACTGCCAGCGTCTGGTCGTGGCCGAGCTTCCGAAGCGCGTCGCAAGCGTCACGGGCGGCTGAATCGAGCGCGCCGGCGACACGCGCCTGAGCCACGAGATTGAGGTCGTTCACCGTCGCTTCGCTGCGGGCACCGTGGAAGCGCGTCTGCGCTGCCACGACGCCGAGCGCTTGCGGCAGTTCGTGCTCGGCATGGCCGAAACGGTGCTCCGCTTGCAGCGTGGCTAGCCAGGCAAGGCCACTTGCCGGCGCCGCCGCGATCCACTCGGTGATTCTGGCATCTGTTGGCGCCGCGGCCGGCAAGGCGCTTTCATCGCCGGCGAAGCCGCAGTGCAGTGCGCCGCGGGGCGAGTAGGCAGCCGCCGCCCGCATCGGATCGGTGCCGGCAACAGTGAGCACGAAATGGGCATAACGTGCGGCGACGGCAAGGTCGATCGGCCCGCTGTGCTGCATCAGAGAGAAATGGAAGTAAGCGCCCCCCGGCAAGATTTCATGGGTCGCCAGCAGGCGCACGCCGGTGCCCGTCAGCCAGGTGCGCGGGTCGTCGGGGCCGATCTTCTTGCCGCGCAGACGGCAGGCATCGCGAAGCAGTCGGGGCAAGTGCGTCGCGAGCATGCGAAGCGCGACGGCATGGCCTTCGTCGGAAGCGCCCCTGCGCGAACCTCTGTCCGACTGAAGGAGTTCAAGCAGGCGGTGACCGAGTTCGTGGCCAATGATGAAAAGGAAGGCTTGCCAGCTTGGCTGGCCAAGGATCAGACCGCGCCCGAAGTGCAGCGAGTCGTTGGCCTCATCGCCGACGATGACCCGGGTGTCGACCAGCACCCGGTCGACGATCGACAGGCAGCGGCCCGCCGGCAGCAGGTCCATGCCGCCTTGCATCGCGATCAGTTCGGCGAGGGCGAGCAGCACGTGCGCTTTCAGTGCTTCGTCCTGCAGCGGGTGGCGGGTACGGACCAGCTGCTGCAGCGCGGCGAAGTCGGCGGCAGCCGACTCGATCCCGTCACTGGCAAGAGACGCGGCGTTGGCGAGGAATTCACGCGGCAGCTGCGCGGCCTGCCAGGCGCGCAGGCAGGGGGACAGTTCCGCCGATGGCGGATGGCCGAGCGCCGAGGCCATGGCCTTGACGACGGCGGCGGTTGCGTCCGCGTCGCCATCCCGGGAAAGACTGGTCAGGGTCGCCAGCGCACTTTCGGCGGCGCCGGCGGTAGGCGAGACGAGCAGCAGTTCGCGGAGATCGTCGATGTTCATCGGATCGCCACCGGGGAACGGGGCATTCGGCGTCGACCCGCACAAGGGCGGGCCCAACGAGGCGCCGGCAGTACCAGGAAGCAGTTCAAGACGTCCAAGAGGTTGAAAAGCGCGCCGAGGCCCGCGCCTTCGGCGGCGATGGCGCCTCTGTCACCGACCCGACGGAACCCGGTCCTGGCCGCATGGTGCGCACAGGCGTGACAGCCATCACACTGCGCTTCATCGCCACTGCGCTACCCGTCAGAACAATGGCGTTGACGGGTTGCTCTGCTGGAACTCTTCAATCACACGTCTGCGGCCGCTTTACCGCGGGCTGGCTGCCGCTTTGGGCCTGCCGCCTCGTCCTCAGCCACGCCTTCGCCGCCGCCGGCATCGAGCTCGGGCTTGTCGGCGAGCGCACCGATCAAGCGGTCCTTGACGTCATTGAAGTTGCGCATCGACGCCAGATGCAGATAGAGCAACTCGAGTTCGTCGTTCTTCGCGAGCTGCTGCAGGGTCTCGCCGGCAAGCGCCCGCAGTTTGTCGCGGCTGACGACCATGAAACCGCCGAGCGTCAGCTTCTCGCCCTTTGGCGTGCTTACGTTCGCCTGCATGGGTTCGAGCAGACCGAGTTCCTTGAGGCGGCGACCAAAGACCCGCGTGCGCTCGAACTGCAGCTGATAATTCTTGAGGAACTCGAGCACCTTGTCGACGTAGGGCGTCGGCTTGCCATCGTCACCGAAAAGGGCACTGCCGCGACCTTCGCGGTTGACGCCAGGGTGCGACTCGTCGATACACAAGGTGAGCGACTTGCCGTCGGCGCTTGATGAAAAAACGAAGGGATAGCGGCGGATGAAAGCCGGAATGTAGTCGGCTTTCCAGTGTGCGTCGGACGACAGGTAGAGGTTTTGCTCGTTGCGAATGCCGAGCACTGCCACCGGCATGACTTCGTCGCCGTCTGCGGCAAACACCACGGCATACTCGGCAACGGCGCGCGGAAACTCGACCGCCATCAGTGGCACGGCATTGATGCCGGCACTGAAGGCGTAGCTGGTGTTTGACTCGACGCTGACGCCGGTATGACTGGTGGCAGAAACGGGTACCGCTGATTCGTAGATCAACAATTGCTTTGCCACAGGCTGCAGCTCCTTCGGTTAAAGATCGGTGTATAGCATACACCAGATCGATTGGTGCTCTGGTCGGTGAGCGCCGACCTCGCGGGGATGAGAATGCCGGCGTGAAACGCGGCAGGCGAGCCGGCAGCCCACCCGCGTGACCTACGGCTATACGGCGGGCTATACGATGGGCTTCGTCATTGCCGGGGTGATCGTCTGTGCATGCGGCGGCTCGGTCTGGGGCCCGAGCGGCGCCGACGGCAACGTCTACAAGACCACAGACCGCGACTGGCGCGCCAGAGGCAATCCCGGGTGCTGGAGAGGCCGGGACGGCGACGCCGTCGTCGATGGCGAACCGGCGGCAGGGCTTCGACGGATTCGGACAGTTGGAACATAAGCACGCGGCCCGCTTCCGCGGCGCAGCGCTCGCGGCGGCGGATCGAGCCGGGCCGCGTAACTGGCCGCCATCAGCGCTCTCCGGACAGCTTCCTTCGCCCTTTCAGCGCGTACCCGGTATCGAACATGAAAAAGACAGGCGCGGAAGCAGCGTCTGCTTCACACGCAACTGGAACCGCTCCGAACGTTTCTTGGATGGACGCCATGCGCGCAGCCAAACTCAGCTACACGCCCGGCACCATCCGTGCCTGGGTAGCAGCGCTACCCAGGCGAGCCAGCATGAGGCGGCGAGCAGCCGATTTGAACCAATCACGGCAGCAAATTGTTCTTGGCGACAGGCTGCAGTCGATTGCTTTTATTGGTGTTTGGTGGAGGCGCGACCCAGAGTCGAACTGGGCTCAACGGATTTGCAATCCGGTGCATAACCGCTTTGCTATCGCGCCTTACCTACCTGACGGTAGGAATTGCCGTTGAGGGCTGAACCACGGGCCACTCGGCAGGGAATCTGGAGCGGGAGAAGAGTCTCGAACTCTCGACCTATACCTTGGCAAGGTATCGCTCTACCAACTGAGCTACTCCCGCATGAAGCGAAGGCGCATTATAAAGACCTGCCCGATGCTGTCAATGGCTTCCTTGCAATCCACTGCTCACCGACGCAGCACTTGCACGCCCGTCTAACGCTTCCGGTCCTCTTCGATCAGGTGCGGCCAGGCCATGCGCATGTAGTACCCCATCGACCACAGCGTGAGCACGGCGGCGATATAGATCAGCCAGGTTCCAGCCTGCGGGACGTCGATTCCTTCGAGCGGCGCATGGTACAGCAGCAAGGGAATGGCAGTCATCTGCGCGGTGGTCTTGATCTTGCCGATCATCGACACGGCCACGCTGCGATGCGCGCCGATCTGTGCCATCCATTCGCGCAGGGCGGAAATGGTGATCTCGCGGCCGATGATGATCGCCGCCAGAATGGCGTCCAGGCGGCCGAGTTGCACGAGCATGATCAACGCCGCGGCAACCATCAACTTGTCGGCGACCGGGTCGAGAAAGGCGCCGAACGCCGAGGTCTGCTGCCAGCGACGTGCCAGATAGCCGTCGAGCCAGTCGGTGATCGCAGCAACGACGAAGACCACCGTCGCCGCCGGATCGCGGGCGACAGGCACCCATGCTTCGGGAACGTAGTAGATGGCGATCAGCAGCGGGATCAGGATGATTCGCAGCCAGGTCAGCAGAATGGGTATGTTCAGTGGCATCAATGCAATGCTGCGTAAATTTTCTCGGCCAATTCCCGGCTGATCCCCGGAACGGCTGTCAGTTGGTCAATCCCGGCATCGGAAATGCCCTGCAAACCACCAAAGCGGGAAATCAGACCCTTGCGGCGCTTGGGTCCGATGCCGCTGATTTCCTCGAGCCGCGAAGTTCGCGCTGTCTTGCCGCGCCTGGCGCGATGCCCGGAAATGGCAAAGCGATGCGCCTCGTCGCGGACCTCCTGGATCAGATGCAGCGCCGGATGTTCGGACGCTAATTGTAACGGCTCGCGGCCATCAGCGAAAATCAGGGTCTCGAGGCCCGGCTTGCGGGCCTCTCCCTTGGCCACGCCGAGAAGCGGCAAGTGCGACAGGCCCAGCTCGTCGAGAGCCGAAACCGCCGCACTGACCTGGCCGCTGCCACCGTCGATCAGGATCAGCGTCGGCGCCGCTCCGTCACTTGTCAGCAGCTTTGCGTAGCGACGCAGTACTGCCTGCCGGATTGCCGCGTAGTCGTCGCCGGGCTGGATGTCCTGAATGTTGAAGCGACGATAATCGGACTTGCGCATGCCGCTGCCCTGATAGACGACACAGGCCGCGACGGTAGCATCGCCCTGCGTATGGCTGATGTCGAAACACTCGATGCGCACTTCCTTGCCATCCTCGACGTCGAGTTGCAGCACTTCGCAGAGCGCGTCGACGCGCTCTCCCTGCCGCGACAGCGCACTGCGCCGGGCGGCAATCGCCAGGCGGGCGTTCTGCTCGGCCATTTCCACCCAGATGCGCTGAATGGTCAGCCGCGGCGCGACGACCCGGACCGGGCGCGCGGCCAGTTCGCCGAGCCACTCGGCAAGTTCGTCATCGGCGGGCGGCAGGTTGACCAGAATCCGTGGCGGCACGGGGTGCGCCAGATAATGCTGGGTCAAGAACGCGGTCAGCGCCTCGAGCGCCGACGAGTCGGCCGAGTTGCGCGGAAACTGCGGCCGGTCGCCGAGGTGGCGGCCGCCGCGAACCATCGCCAGGTTCACGCACAGCACGCCGCTTTCTTCGACGGCAACGACGATGTCCATATCGCTGCCCTTGCCGCTATCGACGTACTGCCTTTCCTGTACCTGTCGCAAGGACTGTATCTGGTCGCGGCAAATGGCTGCCTGCTCGAAGGCCAGCCTGGCTGCCGCCTGGTCCATGGCGGCCGAGAGACGTCCGATGACGTCCTGCTGACGGCCCTGCAGGAACATGCTGGCCATCTCGACGTCCTCGGCGTAGCGCTCGGGCGCTGTCAGGCCGACGCAGGGCCCCGAGCAGCGCTTGATCTGGTACAGCAGACACGGTCGCGAGCGGTTGCTGAACACCGCATTCTCACAGGTGCGCAGGCGAAACATCTTCTGCAGCAGCTGGATGCTTTCGCGCACCGCCTGCGACGAGGGAAAGGGGCCGAAATAGTCGGCCCGCTTGTCGACCGCGCCGCGGAAGAAACCCAGGCGCGGGTAGTGGTCGTGCGTCAGCACGATGTACGGGTAGGACTTGTCGTCGCGAAAGAGGATGTTGTAGCGCGGTGACAGGCTCTTGATCAGATTGTTTTCGAGCAGCAGGGCCTCGGCTTCGGACCGCGTCACCGTCGTCTCGACCGCGGCGATCTGCGCGATCATCAGCGCGATCCTCGGACTCGGATGCCTGTCGCGGAAGTACGACGCAACGCGCTTCCTGAGATTCTTTGCCTTGCCGACGTAGAGGACGGTGCCGGCAGCATCGATCATCCGGTAGACGCCGGGCAGCTCGGTCAGCGTGGCCAGCAGGGATCTGGCGTCGAAGGTTGTTTCCATGAGCATTCGCGGCGGCCGCTGGCTGACGTAGGATGGCGGCTTCGATGTTATCACGCTCACCGCCACCGCCCGTGCCGTCCTCTGCCTTTCGACCCGACTGGGATATCTTCTGCAAGGTCATCGACAATTTCGGCGACATCGGCGTTTGCTGGCGTCTGGCACGGCAACTGGCCGGCGAACGGCAGTTGCGCGTGCGCCTGTGGGTCGACGATCTGGAAACCTTCAGGGTGCTGTGCCCGCAGGTGGACCCGACGCTGTCGATCCAGGCGGTGCAGGCGATCGAAGTCCGCCGCTGGGAAACCTCTCTCGTCACCCCGGCACCGGCGCGCGTGGTGCTCGAAACCTTCGCCTGCCGCATTCCCGAGACCTTCGTGGAAGCCATGGCGGGGCAGTCGCCAGCGCCGTTGTGGATCAATCTCGACCATCTGAGTGCCGAAGCCTGGGTGCCTGGCTTTCACATGCTGCCGTCACCGCACCCGCGCTTGCCACTCGCCAAGTACTTCTTTTTCCCCGGCTTCGGCAGCGCTACCGGTGGCCTCTTGCGCGAGCGCGATCTGCTCCTTCGCCGACAGCAGTTCCTCGGCTCTGGCGAACTGCAGGCCGCCTTCTGGCGGCGGGCGGGCTGCGCCCCACCCGCCGCGCACAACTTGCTGCTCTCGCTGTTCGCCTATCAACACGCGCCCATCGGCGAGTTGCTGCAGCGCTGCGAGCACGCGGCGACCCCTGTCTGCTGCCTGGCGCCGCTTTCCGGGACGCTGACCGCGCTCGAAAGCTACGCCGGCCGCGCCCTCGGGGCGGGCAACGTCGTCCGGCGCGGCACCCTCGAGATCCGTGTCCTGCCCTTCCTGGAACAAGACCTCTATGACCGTCTGCTCTGGCTCTGCGACGTCAATTTCGTCCGCGGCGAGGATTCCTTCGTACGCGCCCAGTGGGCGGCGCGGCCGATGGTCTGGCAGATCTACCCGCAGCAGGAGGCCGCACACTTCGCCAAGCTCGACGCATTTCTGGACATCCATTGCGCCGGGCTGCCGGCAACGAGCGCCGCGGCAGTGCGCGGCCTGTGGCATGCGTGGAACAGCGGACGCGTCGACGCAGGGCCTTGGCAGCGCTTCGCATCGCAGCTGCCGGCTCTGCGCGAACACGCGCTGCGCTGGCAGGAGAAACTGGCGCGACAAGCCGATCTGAGCACCCGCCTGCTGCGCTTTGTACGTTCCAAGTTATAATCGTCGGTTTACCCGCAACCGTTTCCCGGAACACGCTATGAAAACCGCACAAGAGCTCCGCGCAGGCAACGTCTTCATGGTCGGCAACGACCCGATGGTCGTTCTGAAGACCGAGTACGTCAAATCCGGACGCAACGCTTCGGTGGTCAAGATGAAGATGAAGAATCTGCTCACCGACTCCCCCAGCGAGACCGTCTATCGTGCCGATGACAAGTTCGACGTCATCCAGCTCGACCGCAAGGAAGTCAGTTACTCCTATTTCGCCGATCCGCTCTACGTCTTCATGGACGCCGACTACAACCAGTACGAGATCGAAGCCGACTGCATGAGCGACGCGCTGAACTATCTCGAAGACGGCATGCCCTGCGAGGCGGTGTTCTACAACAACAAGGCGATCTCCATCGATCTGCCGAGCAGCGTCGTTCGCGAGGTCGTGTACACCGAGCCGGCGGTCAAGGGCGACACCTCGGGCAAGGTGATGAAACCGGCGCGGCTGTCCACCGGTTTCGAGCTGCCGGTGCCCGCCTTTGTCGAGATCGGCGACAAGATCGATATCGATACCCGTTCCAACGAATACCGCTCGCGCGTTCGCTAGCCACCGCTGTGGCGCCGCGGGTCACGGCCAGCGGCTGCGCGCAGACGCGAAACAGGCAGCCCCGGCTGCCTGTTTCGCGTCAGGCGGACAGACGCCGCGCTGCGCCGACGCCCGCCCGGTAGCGCGCTTCCTCTTGCAGCTTTGCCCAATCGACAGCGCCGCTCACCGGACGCAGGCGCTCGACCCGCGCGGCGCGCCGCGGATCGGCGACGGGCTGCCAGCGCTCGAGCAGATCGCCGACCGATTCCGGCGTATTGCACACCAGCAGCATGTCGCAACCGGCGTCCCAGGCCGCCGTGCAGCGTGCGACGATGTCGCCGGCGACGCTGGCCCCGGCCATCGACAGGTCGTCGCTGAAAATGACGCCGTCGAAGCCGAGTTCCTTACGCAGAAAGTCTATCCAGACCGGCGAGAAGCCGGCTGGCCGAGGGTCGACCTGCGGATAGATGACGTGCGCCGGCATCACCGCATCGAGGCGCAGCCGGCGATAGGGTTCGAGGTCGGGCGCCAGTTCATCCAGCCGGCGCGTATCGACCGGCAGGTCGACGTGCGAATCGGCCGCGACCCAGCCATGACCGGGGAAGTGCTTGCCGCAGGCGGCCATGCCGGCGCGGCGCAGGCCGGCGATGAAGGCCGCCGCCAGTGCGACCACCACTGCCGGATCGCCGTGCAGCGAACGGTCGCCGATGACGCTGCTGCGCCCCCAGTCGAGGTCGAGCACCGGCGTAAACGACAGGTCTACGCCGCGTGCGCGGAGCTCGGCGGCCAGGACATAGGCCAGCTCGCCAGCCGTGCTCAGCGCAGCCTGCGGCTTGCGCTCCCACAGCTCGCCGAGACGGCGCATTGCCGGCAGCTGCGTGAAACCTTGCCGGCAGCGCTGCACCCTGCCCCCCTCGTGGTCGATGGCAATCGGCAGCGACGGCGAACGCAGGGCGTGCACCTCGGCGGTCAACCGCTCGAGTTGCTGCGGCGACCGGTAATTGCGGGAAAAGAGGATCAGGCCGCCGACCAGCGGATGACACAGGCGCTGCCGCTCGAGCGCCGACAGGCTGAGGCCCTCGACGTCGATCATCAGCGGTCCGAGAGGCAGTTCGATGGGGGCGCCGATGACCTTCATGCCTGCTCCAGGATGACGAAAGCGACGGCGTAGTCGGTCTCGTCGCTGATCGAGAGGTGGGCAAGCAGCCGGCGCTGTGCGAGGTGTTCGGCGAGCACCGCTGCGTACTCGAACAAGGGGCGGCCCAGCGCATCGTGGGCGACGCCGATGTTCGGCATGGTCGCCGGCGTCGCCAGGCCGATTCCGAGCGCTTTGCCGAAGGCTTCCTTGGCGGCAAAACGCTTGGCAAGGAAGCGCCCCGGTTGCCGCGTGCCGGCAAACTCGGCGCGTTCCTGCGGCGACAGCAGTTTATCCACCGCGCGCTGCCCGTGCCGCTCGTAGAGCGCGCCGAGGCGGGCGACGGCGACGATGTCGGTACCGATGCCGGCGATCATCATTGCGCCGCCGGCAACTGCGCCTGTGCTTCGCGCATCAGGCGCTTCATTTCGCGCACCGCCTCGCGCAGGCCGACGAACACCGCCCGGCTGATGATCGCATGGCCGATGTGCAGTTCCCGGATGCCGGCAAGCCGCGCCACCGGCTGGACGTTGAAGTAGTTGAGCGCATGTCCGGCGTTGAAGCGCATGCCGAGACACAGCGCCGACTCGCCGGCCTGCCGGATCTTGTCGATTTCGGCCAGCACCGCCGGACTTTCCGGATCTCGTCCCTGGGTATAAAAGGCATGCGCATACGGACCGGTATGGATCTCGCAGACGCGCGCACCGATGCGCGCCGCGGCCTCGACCTGCGCCGGGTCGGCGTCGATGAAGACGCTGCTGATGATGCCGGCGTCCGTCAGCCGGGCCACGGACTCGCGCAGTTCGCCCTCCTGGGCGAGCACGTCAAGCCCGCCTTCGGTGGTCACTTCGTGGCGGCCTTCGGGCACCAGCATGGCCATCTGCGGCTTGACACGACAGGCAATGGCAATCATCTCGTCGGTCGCTGCCAGTTCGAGATTGAGCTTGATCTGCGCCAGGTCGCGCAGCTTTTCGACGTCGGCGTCCTGAATGTGTCGTCTGTCCTCGCGCAGGTGGATGGTGATCCCGTCGGCGCCGCCGAGGTGCGCCTCGACCGCGGCCCAGACCGGATCCGGCTCATAGGTGCAACGCGCCTGCCGGATCGTCGCCACATGGTCGATGTTGACGCCAAGTTCGATCATAGTTCCTGTAGCTCCCTGAAAATCCGTCGGCTGGCAAGGCGCCTGCCGCCCGTGTAGTGGCCGATCAGCGTGCGCATCAGCTGCTTGGCTTCGGCCAGCGAGCGCGGATCGGAGAAGTCCTCGCGCGCCAGATCGATCAGCGTCCTGCCGCTGACCGCAAGCGCCGAGTCCCCCGCGGCCGTCAACCGTACCGGCCCACGCTCGATCTCGTAGCCATAGTGCGCGCTGCTGTCAACCGTCACACCGTCGGCATCGGTGTCGAGCGTCAGGCCGTACCCCAGTTCCTGCAGCAGCGCGCGCTCGAAGCAGCGCAGATCCGACTCCTGCGCGCCGTCGGAAAAACGACGCAGGGTTGCGGCATAGACCCCGAACAGACGCACATGCGCATCCTCGCGCGGCAACAGGTGCATCAGCAACTCGTTGAGATAGTAGCCGCAAAAAAGCGACTTGCCGGCCAGCAGCGGCTGTCCCCCACGCCATTCGGCTTTCATCAGCGTCTGTACCTCGCCGCGGCCTGCCCAGGCGACCTCGAGCGGCTGGAAGGCCAGAAGAACGCCGCGCAGCACCGATCGTGGCCGCCGCGCGCCACGCGCAAGCAAGGCGACGCGACCAAAATCGCGGGAAAAGACATCGACGATCAGGCTGGTTTCGCTGTAGGGGTAGGCGTGCAGCACGAATGCCGGCTGAGCATCGACCTTGTGCCGCTGATTCACGTCCCGGCCCGCTCGACGGCCAGCAACCCGCTCATTGCCTGCCCTGCCCTATTCGTAGCCAAGGCTCTTGAGCAACTGCGCGTCGTCGGCCCAACCCGAATTGACCTTGACAAACACTTCCAGGAACACCGGGCCGCCAAACATCCGCTCCATGTCCTGGCGCGCCTCGGAGGCGATGCGCTTGACTACCTCACCGCCCTTGCCGATGACGATCGACTTGTGTCCGGCGCGGTCGACAACGATCGCAGCGCTGATGCGGCGTAGCGGACCGTCGACGACGAAGCGCTCGATCTCTACCGTCGCGCCATAGGGCAACTCGTCGCCGATCAGACGAAAGAGCTTCTCGCGAATGTACTCGGCGGCCAGGAATTTCTCGCTGCGATCGGTGATCTCATCCTCGCCGAAAAGGAACTCCTCGTTCGGCAGATACTTGCGCACCTCGCCGAGCAGCGCGTCGAGTTGCGCCCGCCGCGTCGCGCTCACCGGAACGATCGCCGCGAACTCACCCTCGCCGGCCAACTGTGTCAGATACGGCAGCAGTTCGGCCTTGTTCTTGATCTGGTCGATCTTGTTCACCACGATGATCAGCGGGCAGCCGTCGGGCAACAGCTTGCGCACGGCCCGGTCGCGGTCGTCGAAACGACAGGCCTCGACGACAAAAAGGACCAGGTCCACCTCGGCAAGCGCCTGCTTTACGCCGCGGTTCATCGTCTGGTTGAGCGCATTGCTGTGCCTGGTCTGGAAGCCCGGCGTATCGACAAAGACATACTGCGCATCGCCTTCGGTGAGGATGCCCATGATGCGATGCCGGGTTGTCTGCGCGCGGCGCGAGACAATGCTGACCTTCTCGCCGATCAGCGCATTGAGCAGCGTCGACTTGCCGACATTGGGGCGGCCAACAATGGCGATCTGCCCGGAGCGCACTTCACTCATGATCCCGGCACCGCCGCCAGCGCACGCTCGGCGGCCACCTGTTCGGCCGCCCGTCGCGTCGCGCCGCTTCCTTCGCTGCGAATCTGCAGCGCGTCGACGACGCAGGACACCGTGAAGCGCTGCGCGTGCGCCTCGCCCTCGGTAGCGGTCAGCGCATACTGCGGCAAGGCCAGGCGTCGACCCTGCAGGTACTCCTGCAAGCGCGTCTTGGCGTCCTTGATCGCCTGGCCTCCGGGAGTCGTTTGCTCGAGCATGCCCCGATACAGGCGGCTGATGACCTCGCTGGCCGCCTCGAAGCCGCCATCCAGCCAGACCGCGCCGAACAGGGCCTCGAGCGCGTCCGCCAGGATCGACGGGCGTTGCTGACCACCGCTCTTCTGCTCCCCCTCGCCAAGACGCAGAGCATCACCGAGCGAGAGAGCCAGAGCCTGCTGGTGCAGGCTGTCCTGGCGTACGAGGTTGGCCCGCAGCCTCGACAGGTCACCTTCGGGAAGGGTCGGAAAGCGCTCGAACAGGCGGCGCGCAATGACTGCATTGAGAATGGCGTCACCGAGAAACTCGAGCCGCTCGTTATGCGGCGAACAATAACTGCGGTGCGTCAGAGCCGTCTGCAGCAGTTCGCGATCCAGGAACTTGTAGCCGAATGCGCGCTCGAGTCTGGAGTCGCTCATTGCCCCAGGTCGCGTGCCGACGCCGAGTTCTTGAAGTCGATCAGAAGACTGACATTGGCGACCAACGGAATCCGCCTCTCGTAGGCGAAAGCGACGAAGACCTCGCCGTCCTGCTTGTAGACATCCAGGTCGGCCGGCCCAAGGGTCTTGATGTGCTCCACTTCGGCATACTGGCCATAGGCGTGCCGGATCTCGGCAACCGTCTTGCCGGACGACTGCCCGGCAACCGCCTTGATCGCGTGGCTGATCTTGTAATACTCGATGACTTCCGGAAGCACCCGGATGACCAGTATCGCGACCAGGGCAATCACGACGCCCCAGACCAGCAGGACTGAAAGTGCTAAACCACGCTGACGCTGCATAGCCTGCGCTCCTTACTTGAACGAGCCGATCCGTTTGAGATCACTGAAATTCAACCAGATGAAGAAAGCCTTGCCGACGATGTTTTCTTCCGGAACGAAGCCCCAGAAACGACTGTCGCGACTGTTGTCGCGATTGTCGCCCATCACGAAATACGTGGCCGGCGGCACCGTGCAGATCACACCCTCACTATTGTAGGAGCAGTTCTGGCGATTCGGGAATTGCGCAGGGTGCGGAACGTACGCTGGCGCATCCTGATCGGTGAGCATTCGATGCTCTCCCTCACCGAGTTTTTCGATGAATTGCTGCGAGTAGAACAGCCGTTCCGGGTGCAGATAATCGGGAAGTTCCTCTACCGGAACGGCTTGCCCATTGATCGTCAGCCGCTTGTTCTGGTACGCCACCCTGTCACCGGGGATGCCGACCACCCGCTTGATATAGTCGAGCGACGGATCCTCCGGATAGCGAAAGACCATCACGTCGCCACGCTGCGGACTGTTGAGGTCGATGATCTTCCAGTTGGCGACCGGCAGGCGAATGCCATAAGTGTACTTGTTGACGAGAATGAAGTCGCCGACCAGCAGCGTCGGGATCATCGAGCCCGACGGGATCTTGAACGGCTCGACGATGAAGGAACGCAGGACGAAGACGACCAGAATCACCGGAAAGAAACTAGCCCCGTATTCGACCCACCACGGCTCGCTGGCATCCGCCGCGCGGCGCCTGCGGAAGACCAGTGCATCGGCCGCCCAGAAGGCGCCGCTGAGCAGCAGAAGAATCAACAGGATCAATGCGAAATTCACTGGTTCACTCCCTTTCTACTTGCCGACACGCAACACAGCAAGGAAAGCCTCCTGTGGAATCTCGACCGATCCGACCTGCTTCATGCGCTTCTTCCCCGCCTTCTGCTTTTCCAGCAGTTTCCTCTTGCGCGAGATGTCTCCGCCATAACACTTGGCGAGCACGTCCTTGCGCATTGCCTTGACGTTCTCACGGGCGATGATGTTCGCGCCGATGGTCGCCTGGATGGCGACATCGTACATCTGGCGCGGGATCAACTCACGCATCTTGGCCGCCAGTTCACGCCCACGGTAGACCGAGTTGCTGCGATGCAGAATGACCGACAGCGCATCGACCTTCTCGCCGTTGATCAGAATATCGAGCTTGACGACGTCCGACGCCCGGTATTCCTTGAATTCGTAGTCGAGCGAGGCATAACCACGCGAGACGGATTTCAGGCGGTCGAAGAAATCCATCACCACTTCGGCCATCGGCATCTCGTAAACCAGCTGCACCTGGCGACCGTGATAGGTCATGTCGACCTGATTGCCGCGCTTCTGGTTGCAGAGCGTGATGACATTGCCCAGGTAGTCCTGCGGGACGAAGACGGTAATCGTGATGATCGGTTCGCGGATTTCCTCGGTCTTCGACAGTTCCGGCAGCTTGGCCGGGTTTTCGACCTGAACGACGTTCCCGTCGCGCAGGAGGACTTCATAGACGACTGTCGGTGCGGTGGTGATCAGGTCCTGGTCGAACTCGCGCTCGAGACGCTCCTGGACGATCTCCATGTGCAGAAGGCCAAGGAAACCGCAGCGAAAGCCAAAGCCGAGCGCCTGCGAGACCTCGGGTTCGTAACGCAGGGAAGCGTCGTTCAGCGTCAGCTTCTCGAGTGCCTCGCGCAGCGAATCGTACTGATTGGACTCCACCGGATAGAGGCCCGCGAAGACCTGCGACTTGATTTCCTTGAACCCCGGAAAAGCGTTCGCAGTCGGCCGCTCAGAAAGGGTGACCGTATCGCCGACCTTGGCTGCCTGCAGTTCCTTGATCCCCGAAATGATGTAGCCCACCTCGCCGGCGCGCAAGGCGTCGCAGGGCACCGCTTTGGGAGTAAAGACGCCGACCTGGTCGCAGAGGTGCGTTGACCCGGTGGCCATCAGGCGTATCTTGTCTTTCGGTCGCAGCGTGCCGTCGAAGACACGCACCAGCATCACCACGCCAACGTAGTTGTCAAACCAGGCATCGATCAGCAAGGCTTTCAGCGGCGCCGCCGGGTCACCCTTGGGTGCGGGAATACGCTCGATGATCGCCTCGAGAACATCCTCGACGCCGAGGCCGGTCTTTGCCGAGGTCAGCACCGCGTCGCTGGCGTCGATGCCGATCACATCCTCGATTTCCTGGCGCGCCTTGTCGGGCGTCGCGGACGGCAGATCGATCTTGTTCAGCACCGGCATGACATCGACGCCAAGCTCGATGGCCGTGTAGCAGTTGGCGACGGTCTGCGCTTCGACGCCTTGCGATGCATCGACGACCAGCAGCGCCCCCTCACACGCGGAAAGCGAGCGCGAAACTTCATAGGAGAAGTCAACGTGCCCCGGCGTGTCGATCAGGTTCAGGTTGTAGGTCTCACCGTTGCGTGCCAGGTACCGAAGTGCCGCTGTCTGGGCCTTGATGGTGATCCCGCGCTCGCGCTCGATGGCCATCGAGTCCAGCACCTGCGCCTCCATCTCGCGATCGGAAAGGCCACCACAAAGATGGATGATGCGGTCCGCAAGCGTCGACTTGCCGTGATCGATGTGAGCGATGATGGAAAAATTGCGGATGTGTTGCATGAACCTCGTGTCGGCGCCGCTTCGACCGCGCCGCCCCTGAAAAAAAGGGTGCCGGAGGGCACCCTTGGTCGAACTGCCTGAAGGCGCGGATTCTAGCCGATTTCGTTCAAATAATCACGGACTTTGCTGACATCGAGGAAGTAGTGGCAAAGCTCGCGGCCTTCATGCAGCAGCACCGGGACCAATTCGTCGTAGCGCGCTTCGAGCGCTGCATCGGCGTCGACGTCGACCACTTCGACCTCGACGCCGAGGTCCGTCGCCAATTGTCCCAGCGCCTTTTCCATGTCCTGGCAAAGATGACAGTAGCGACGCGAAACCAGCGTCAGTCTCGTCACCTGCTTCACTCGCCGCGCCTGCCCGGCAAACCCTTGATGGTAACGAAGGTCTGCACATCGTCACGGCGAACCAGGAGGGTCACGTTGGCCGCCCTGTCCAGACGCTCCAACAGCCGGTTGAACTGCTCGACACCCCTTATCTCGGTACTCTCGCCGCGCGAAATGATCGCCAGAATGACGTCGCCGGGTCGCAGTTCGGCTCGCGCCGGACCACTGCGGACCTCCTCGACAAGCAGCCCGCCATTGACCTTCAACTCGCGCTTCTGTTCGGCCGTAAGCTCCGCCACGACCAGACCGAGTCGATTGGCGGCACGGTCGACTGGCTTGCCATTCCTGGGACCCCGGCTGGCAAGCTTTTCCTCCGCAATCTCGCCGACCACCACCGTCACCACCCGGCTCGTTCCGTTACGCCACAACTGCATCGTCACCTTGCTTCCCGGCCTGGTCGCAGCGACCATGCGCGGCAGATCGCTGGAACTGTCGACCACCTTGCCGTTGAATTTCAGGATCACATCGCCGGCCTCGACACCCGCCTGGTCGGCCGGCCCACCCGTTTCGACGGCGTTGACCGCTGCCCCCGTAGCCTCGCTCAAACCGAAGGACTCTGCAAGTTCCTTGCTCACCTCCTGAATGACAACGCCGATCCGACCGCGACTGACCTTGCCGGTTGCCCGCAGTTGGGACTGGACTTCCATTGCCACATCAATCGGAATGGCGAAAGAAATGCCCATGAAACCGCCGGACCGGCTGTAAATCTGCGAGTTGATACCGACCACTTCGCCCTGAAGATTGAACAGCGGCCCGCCTGAATTGCCCGGATTGACCGCTACGTCGGTCTGGATGAACGGCACGTAGTTCTCCTGCGGCAACGAACGCCCCTTGGCGCTCACGATACCCGCCGTGACGCTGTTGTCGAAGCCAAACGGCGAACCAATGGCAACCACCCACTCACCAACCCTGAGCGTGTTCGGGTCACCGAAACGCACGCTTGGCAAGGACGTCGCATCGATCTTGATCAAGGCCACATCGCTGCGCCTGTCGGCGCCGATCACCCGCGCCTTGAACTCGCGCTTGTCGGTCAGGCGGACGAGGATCTCGTCCGCAGCCTCGACGACGTGTGCATTGGTCAGGATGTAACCATCGGCACTGACGATGAATCCGGACCCGAGAGAACGGCTCTGGAACTCGCGCGGCGCCCCGGGGAAGCCGGGCATTCCGGGCTGGCGAGGGATGAAGCGCCGGAAGAACTCGAACATCGGATCGTTTTCATCGAACGGAAACGGCTGTTCGGCGCGCCCGCCTCTACGGATGGACTGCGTCGTACTGATATTCACCACTGCCGGCCCCTGCTGCTCGACCAGCCCGGTGAAGTCGGGCAGCCCGCGATTTTCGGCCTGCGCGAACAGCGCAAACCCGGCAAGGAAGAAAGCTGCGAACAAGTGTCTCATGGCGAACAACACCTCCTGAATGTTCACTGGGTATCGGAAGATGATCGACACGTCCGATCTGGGGACGGCCGGAGCAAAGGTCAAGACCGGATCGATGGCTGGAAACGTGGGTCGGCGGCGTCACGCCGTTGGGCGCGCCGCAAGCTCAGCCAACCGACCAGCAGGCCGGCCGCAGCACCTCCGATAGCGCCGCCCTCATCGGCCAGGCTTGACCCGAGCAGCGCCCCGAGCAGCAGCGCCAGCCAGGGGAAAGCATAGGCGTAAAGCGCACTGCGCCCGAGCGAGCCCTCGACAAGTCGCAGGCACACGTGTTCGCCGACAGCACGCCTGTCCGGGTTGGGCACGCGGAAGGTGCGCGGCTTCCTGCACAACAGCCTGGCCAGGTTGTTGCCGCCACAGCCACCTGTCTCCCGGCAGCGGCCGCAACCGCTTTCGTCCATGCGGATCAGGGCATGCTCGCCATCGACGGCAGCCACGGTCCCCCACGCGGAAGTCGTTGATCGCCCATTGCCGGCCACACGCTCGCTCATCTTCCGCCCTGCGTGGCGGCGCATTCGCCGATCAGGCAGACCGCCCAGCCACGGCGCAACGCAGGATCTGCGCACGGGCGGTGCAGGCAAGCGCCCCGATGGGCGTCGTCGAAACCCGCCAGTTCGCCGTAAGGCAGGGCAGACATCTCTTCGGTCATGGCTACCACCTGCGGTCGATAGAGGTATCGAGCAGCGGCCGCAGTTTTTCCGCGACGGCTTCGCGAGCCCGGAAGATCCGCGACCGTACCGTGCCGATTGGACAGCTCATCGCCTCGGCAATTTCCTCATAGCTCAAGCCGTCTATCTCGCGCAGCACGATCGCGCTGCGCAGCTCGTCGGGCAGTCCCTCCATGGCGGCGTTGATCGTTTCGCCGATCTGCCTGGACTGCAGCAGACTCTCCGGTGTGTTGATGTCACGCAACTGACTCGCATCCTCGAAACTCTCGGCATCCTGCGCATCAAACTCGGTCGACGTCGGCGCACGGCGTCCCTGGGCGACCAGATAGTTCTTGGCCGTGTTGATGCCAATACGATAAAGCCAGGTATAAAACGCGCTGTCGCCCCGAAACGACGGCAACGCCCGATAAGCCTTGATGAATGCTTCCTGCGCGACGTCCTCGACTTCCGACTGGTCGCGCACAAAACGCGACAGCAAGCGCACGAGCTTGCGCTGGTATTTTTGGACCAGCACCTCGAAGGCGTGCTTGTCGCCGGCCTGCGCGCGTTCAACCAGGACCTGGTCAATTTCGCGTTCACTCATGCTTTTTGCTTATCCTGTTGAAGGCGGTATCGTTATTTTCACAAAAGTATAGCGCAAGCCTCCCATCGTCATCGTAACAGTGCGTGAGCACCTGCTGCTGACCCGCCCGAGCCTGGAAATCGTTCAGATCTGGACAGGATCATTGCGCGACGATGCACATGCTATAGTTGCAGCCCCTTCCCGGCAGGATCTCCAGCGTGGCAACTCGCTCCGACGTTCTCATCATTGGCAGCGGCCTTGCTGGACAGGCGGCCGCGCTGCGGCTGGCGCAAACCCGCCAGGTGACGCTGATCAGCAAGCGCGCGCTGGAAGACAGTGCGTCGAGCTGGGCGCAGGGGGGAATAGCGGCCGTGCTCGACAATCGCGACTCGATCGAGGCGCACATCCGTGACACGATCAGCGCAGGCGCGCTGCTCAACGACCCACGGGCGACACGCTTCGTGATCGAGAACGGCCGCCGGGCCGTTGACTGGCTGATTGACCAGGGCGTTCCCTTTACCCGCGATGCAGCCGGCTACCACCTGGCGCAAGAAGGCGGACACAGTGCCCGGCGCGTGATCCATGTCGCTGATGCGACCGGACTGGCCGTTCAGACCACCCTTACGTACAAGGTTCGCCGCCATCCCAACATCAGGATTCTCGAACAGCACATCGCTGTCGATTTGATCACCGGCGACAAGCTGGGACTGCCGGAAAAGCGCTGCCATGGCGCCTATGTGCTCGATACCGCCAGCGGCGAAGTGCTGACGCTCGGCGCCCGCCACACCCTGATCGCCACCGGAGGGGCCGGCAAGGTCTATCTCTACACGACCAATCCCGACACCTCGACCGGCGACGGGATTGCGATGGCCTGGCGTGCCGGCTGCCGGGTGGCCAATATGGAGTTCATCCAGTTCCACCCGACCTGCCTCTACCATCCGCAAGCCAAATCCTTCCTGATTTCCGAAGCGGTTCGCGGTGAAGGCGGCAGGCTGCTGCTACCCGATGGCAGACGCTTCATGCCCAGGCACGATCCGCGCGCCGAACTGGCACCCCGTGACGTCGTCGCCAGGGCGATCGATTTCGAGATGAAGAAGCGTGGCCTGGACTGTGTCTATCTGGACGTCTCGCACAAGCCCGCCGCCTTCCTGCGCGAACACTTCCCCAACATCCAGGCGCGCTGCCTGGAACTGGGCATCGACATCACCCGCCAGCCAATTCCGGTGGTTCCCGCCGCGCACTATACCTGCGGCGGCGTCGTCACCGACCTGCGAGCGCGAACCGATGTTGCCGGTCTCTACGTCGCCGGTGAAGCGTCGTGCACCGGGCTGCACGGCGCCAATCGCCTGGCCAGCAACTCGCTCCTCGAATGCCTGGTGTTCGCCGAAGCGGCAGCCAACGACATTCTCGAGCAGCCCGAAGGCACGCTGCCGGATCTGCCGCCATGGGATGACAGCCGCGTCAGCGATCCCGATGAAGAAATCGTCATCGCTCACAACTGGTACGAGCTGCGCCGCTTCATGTGGGACTACGTGGGGATCGTCCGCACCACGAAACGCCTGCAGCGGGCGCACAATCGCATCCGCCTGCTGATACGCGAAATCGACGATTTCTACTCGCTTTTCCGCGTCAGTCACGATTTGATCGAGCTACGCAACCTCGTGGTGACCGCCGACCTGATCATTCGCTGCGCCCTGCGACGCCATGAAAGCCGAGGCCTGCACTCCAGTCGCAACTATCCGGATACCCTCGAGCGCGCCCGCAATACGGTACTCAAACGCCGCCTGCGAACCGGTCGCTAGGTTCCGCCCGCCAGCGCAACCACAGGCGCAGCAGGCGAAACTGCATCGCCGGCATGCTGTCCGACAACAGGGTGAGACTGAGCAGCCGCCCGCTATCGCAGGAGCGCAGGCGGAGGACGATCATGCGGCTGAAAACGGCGGTATCCGGCTGCACCGCTGCGGAAATCATCTCGCCACTTTCCAGCAGAAAATCCAGATCGCCGTTGCCCGCCAAGCGCAGGCCGCGCACGCGCGAGCGGCGCAGGCTCCGCCACGCCGACCAGGCAATCATCATCAGCAGGAGAAGGCGTGGCGTCGGCGGCCAGGGCAACAGCAGCAGGCAGCCGCCCGCCACGGCGTGCATGGAAAACATCAGGCCAAACAGCAGACGCGAGCGGCGCAGCTCAATATGGATCGGGAAGCGCATGCACGCCGACCCCGACCTGCTGCACTAGATCCGCTTCAGGACGACTGTCGCGTTGGTGCCACCAAAACCAAAGGAGTTCGAAATCGCGACGTCAATCTTGAGTGGGCGCGCCTCATTGGCGCAATAGTCGAGATCGCACGACTCGTCCTGATTGAAGATATTGATCGTCGGCGGCGAGATCTGATGGTAGACCGCGAGCGCCGAGAACAGCGCCTCGACGCCGCCTGCCGCACCCAGCAGATGGCCGGTCATCGACTTGGTGGAATTGACCACGAGTTTCCTCGCGTGCTCTCCGAACGCGCGCTTGACGGCGATGGTTTCCGCCTTGTCGCCCAGCGGGGTCGAAGTGCCGTGCGCGTTGATATATTGCACGTCCTGCGCATTCAACCCGGCGTTGCGCAAGGCATTACTCATGCAACGCGCGGCGCCATCACCATCTTCGCATGGAGCAGTCATGTGATTGGCATCGGCACTCATGCCGAACCCGGCCAGCTCGCAGTAAATCCGGGCGCCGCGCGCCTTGGCATGCTCGTATTCCTCGAGCACCACCACGCCGGCACCTTCGCTGAGCACGAAGCCGTCCCGATCGCGGTCCCACGGACGGCTCGCCGTGTGCGGGTCGTCGTTGCGCGTCGACAGGGCTCGCGGGGCACAAAAGCCCCCCAGACCCAGTTTCGACAGGCAACCTTCGGCGCCGCCGGCAATCATCACGTCGGCATCACCGTATTCGATCAGGCGGCCAGCATCGCCGATGCTGTGCGTTCCCGTCGAACAGGCACTGACCAGCGAGATGTTGGGACCCTTGTAGCCATACATGATCGAGAGGTTGCCGGAGATCATGTTGATGATCGAACCCGGAACAAAAAACGGCGAAACCTTGCGCACGCCACCCGCGGCAAAATCGTCGCAGGTGGTCTCGATCATCGGCAGGCCGCCAATGCCCGAGCCGATCGACACTCCGACTCGCTCGGCCTGCACCGGATGCGCTTCGAGGCCTGCGTCGCGTATGGCCTGAATGCCTGCCGCCATGCCGTAGTGGATGAAGACATCCATGCGCCGCGCTTCCTTGACCGAGAGGTACTGGCCAATGGCAAAGTCTCTGACCTCGCCGGCGATCTGCACGGGAAAGTTGGAAACATCGAAACGGGTGATCCGGTCAATCCCTGAGCGTCCGGCGAGGATGTTCTGCCAGGCGGCGTCAACGGTATTGCCAACCGGAGAAAGAATACCGAGGCCAGTAATTACGACTCTGCGACGTGCCAAATTATGCTCCGAGGGTAGAATATTCTGGGCCGGGAGAATTCATCTTGCGATCACACCCCCCGCAGGAAATGGCCCGTAGCAGAGCCTGACCGCAGGGAGGCTGGAGCGGAGAACTACTTCTTGTGAGCGTTAACGTAATCGATCGCCTGTTGAACGGTGGTGATCTTCTCGGCTTCGTCGTCCGGGATCTCGCACTCGAACTCTTCTTCCAGAGCCATCACCAGTTCGACCGTATCCAGCGAGTCGGCACCGAGATCATCGACAAACGATGACTCGTTCTTGATGTCGGCTTCATTGACCCCGAGTTGTTCGGCGACGATCTTCTTGACACGTTGCTCAATATTTTCCATCAAAGTGCTCCTTCTCAGAGTTCATGTGTAAAACAGAAATGCGCCATTCTAGCAAAATGCCCCCAACTTACCAATCATCAGTCCATTGCACCGGCATGCGTCCTGGCGCCGAACCGATCTCAGCCGGTGAACATGCCGCCGTTGACGTGGATCGTCGTGCCGGTAACGTAGCCAGCGCCTGGCGAAGCCAGGAAGGAAACGGCCGCCGCAACTTCCTGCGGAGAACCGAGACGGGCAAGCGGAATACCGCTCAGCAGGGCATCGCGCTGCTTGTCGTCCAGAGCCCTGGTCATGTCGGTATCGATCAGGCCGGGGGCGACACAGTTGACCGTGATGTTGCGACTGCCCAGTTCTCTGGCCAGCGCACGGCTCATTCCGGCGACCCCGGCCTTGGCTGCACAGTAATTGGCCTGACCGGCATTCCCCGCGTGGCCGACCACCGAAGTGACGTTGATGATCCGGCCTCGCCGGGCCTTCATCATCCCCCGCATGACCGCCCGGCAAAGGCGAAAGACCGCTTTCAGGTTGGTGTCGAGCACTGCCTCCCACTCATCATCCTTGAGGCGCATCGACAGGTTGTCACGCGTGATTCCGGCGTTGTTGACCAGTACCGACACTGCGCCATGGGTCTTCTCGATGGAACTGATCAGCGCGTCGACCTGGGCAGCATCACGCACTTCCAGCACGGCACCCTCGCCTTTGCTGCCGGCAGCGCGCAGCGCCGCCGAGATCCTTGCCGCGCCGTCGACGGTCGTTGCCGTCCCGATCACGGTCGCGCCCAGGCGGCCCAGTTCGAGGGCGACCGCCTCGCCGATGCCGCGTGAAGCCCCGGTAACCAGTGCCACTTCCCCGTCGAGCGTCATGAGCCCTGCTCCAGATTGGCAATGCCCGCTTCAATTGCGGCGAGATCGGCAAGCGCGACGCCGGCCAGCGTCGGCGCGCAACGCTTGACAAGACCTGCGAGAACCTTGCCCGGCCCGCATTCGGCTACCGTCGTGATGTCCATCGCTGCCATCTTGCGCATCGTCTCGACCCAGCGTACCGGCGAGTATGCCTGCCGGATCAGGGCGTCCTTGATGCGCACGGGATCCGACTCGATCGCCACATCGGCGTTGTTGATCAGCGGAAACTGCGGCGCAGCGAAGCTCAACTCCGCCAGCCGGGCGGCCAGCTTGTCTGCTGCCGGCCGGATCAGCGACGAGTGAAAGGGGGCCGACACCGGCAACAGCAAGGCACGCTTGGCTCCACGCGCCTTGCATCCTTCGCAGGCGCGCGCCACGGCAGCCTTGCTGCCGGCGATCACCGTCTGCCCGGGACCGTTGAAATTGACCGGCTCGACGACCTGTCCATCGCCTGCTTCTGCGGCAGCTTCGGCACAGGCCTCGGCAATCTTTTCGTCATCGAGGCCGAGGATGGCGGCCATTGCGCCGGCACCGGCCGGCACTGCTTCCTGCATCGCGGCAGCGCGCAGCCGGACCAGCGGCACGGCGTCGGCGAAGGCGATGACTCCGGCAGCAACCAGCGCCGAGTACTCCCCGAGGCTGTGTCCGGCGACGACTGCCGGCGGCCTGCCGCCACGATCGAGCCAAAGGCGATAGACGGCAACGCCGGCAGTCAGCATCACCGGCTGCGTATTGACTGTCTGGGCCAGCGCTTCGGCCGGACCATCGGCAAGCAACCGCCAGAGATCCTGCGACAGCGCAGCCGAAGCTTCGTCAAAGGTCGCTCGCAGTATCGAGGAGTCGCCATAGGCGGCCATCATCCCTACCGATTGCGAACCCTGACCCGGAAAAACAAACGCCAGACCCATGCTTCTTTCCTCTATCAAAGCTCGAGCAGCACCGCGCCCCAGGTAAAGCCGCCACCGACGCCTTCGAGCATCACTTTCTGCCCCGCCCGTATGCGCCCGTCACGAACCGCCTCATCCAGCGCCAGCGGAACCGACGCCGCCGACGTATTGCCATGCCGATCGACGCTGACGACCACCTTGTCCATCGGCATCCTGATTCTCTTCGCCGTCGCTTCCAGGATGCGGATATTCGCCTGGTGCGGAATCAGCCAGTCGATCTCGGACGGCGCAATGCCGGCCGCCGCGCAGCATTCGTCGGCAACCTCCGCAAGCACGCGAACGGCGAACTTGAATACCGCCTGACCGTCCATGCGCAGGAAAGGGTCGCCGATAACCTTGCCACCGCAAATGCTGCCCGGAACCGAAAGAATGCCGTGGTGAGCACCGTCGGCGTGCAGGGCGGTCGCCAGGATCCCAGGCTTGTCGGAAGCCTCGAGGATGACCGCGCCGGCACCGTCGCCAAAGAGAACGCAGGTGCCACGATCCGACCAGTCGAGAATGCGCGAAAAGACCTCGGCGCCAACCACCAGCGCCCGACGATGACTGCCGGAGCGGATGAATTTCTCGGCGATCGTCAGTCCGTACACGAAACCGCTGCAAACCGCCTGCACATCGAACGCGGTCGCACCGCGGTTGCCCAACTTGCTCTGCAGCAGGCAGGCGGTGCTTGGAAAGATGAAGTCCGGGGTCGAGGTCGCAACGACGATCAAGTCCAGGTCAGCGGCGTCCAGGCCGGCGGCAGCCAGCGCCCGGCGGCTCGCCTCCAGGGCCAGATCGCTGGCCGTCTCGTCGGGGGCAGCAAGGTGACGAGAACGGATGCCGGTCCGGCTGACAATCCACTCGTCACTGGTTTCGATGCCCCGTTTGGCGAGATCATCATTGCTGACCGGCTGACCCGGCAGAAAACTGCCGATACCGGTAATGCGGGAGAACATTCTATGCGGTCTCCAGAAGCGGTTGTTGGCGTTGCGCGACGCGTTCAGTGATTCGGGCCAGAACGCCGCTCCGCGCTTCTTCTGCAGCACGCTGCAGCGCAAACCCGAAGCTGAAGACGTCGGCCGAGCCGTGGCTCTTGACGACGATACCCTTCAAGCCGAGCAAGGTGGCGCCGTTGTACTTGCGATGATCGACACGGTTCTTGAACCGGTTGACGACCGGCAGCGCGATCAGCGCAGCCAGCTTGGTGAACAGGTTGCGCCTGAATTCCTGGCGCAGGAATGTCGCCAGGAGCTGTGCCAGGCCTTCCGAGGACTTGAGCGCGACATTGCCCACGAAACCATCGCAGACGATGACGTCAGCCTGACCCTTGTAGAGGCCATCACCTTCGATATTGCCAACGAAGTTCAGGCCCGAGTCCCACAGCAGCTCTGCGGCGCGCTTGACGACATCGTTACCCTTGATCTCTTCCTGACCGATGTTCAGGATGCCGACCGTCGGCCGATCCCGATGCTCGACGGCGGAAACCAGCGACGAGCCCATGATCCCGAACTGGAGCAGATGCTCGGGGCTGCAATCGACGTTGGCGCCGAGGTCGAGCACATGCGCGTGCCCGTTCATGGTTGGCAGGACGCCGCAGATGGCCGGTCGGTCGATCCCCGGCAGCATCTTCAGGACGAAGCGGGAAATAGCCATCAAGGCCCCCGTGTTGCCTGCCGAAACACAGGCATCTGCCTCGCCGCCCTTGACCAGACTGACGGCCACGCGCATTGAGGAATCCTTCTTGTTGCGCAGCGCCAGCGACGGCGACTCGTCCATGGCGACCACCTGACTCGCGTGGCGCACGACGACGCGACCGATGGCCACGTCGCCGACGAGGGGGATGATCGTCTCGGCCAGACCCACCAGGATCACCCGCACGTCGGCGTTGTCACGCACGAAATCGAGCGCCGCCGGGACGGTCACCTGCGGACCGTGATCCCCGCCCATGCAGTCGATGGCGACGGTAGTGGTCATCAGCGGACAGACGAAAGAAAAGGCAGGCAGCTCACCATCACGGGAGCCTGCCTGCCCCATCCGAAAGAATCACTCGCCTGCGTCCTTGCCGACCTTCTTGCCGCGATAGTGCCCCGTTGGACTGACATGATGACGCAGATGCACCTCGCCGGTGGTCGGCTCAACAGCCAGCGGCGGGTTGCCCAGGGAGTCGTGCGCACGATGCATGCCGCGCTTCGACGGGGATTTCTTGTTCTGTTGAACAGCCATGACGAACTCCTAAAATCAAACTCACTAGGCCCTGCCCTTGAGGCCGGCCAAAACTGAAAATGGCGACTCACTCGCCGACCGCTGCCCGGCAGCGGGCAGCGCACAATCCTCGTGACGCGGCACCGTAGGCAGCGCCAGAAGGATTTCATCCTCGATCAACTCAACGACGTCGAGTTCCTTCTGAAGCGGCAGGAAATCCCTGGAATCATCCTCCAACTCCTCCTGCGTCAAGTCGCCGTCACCATCCATGAACTCAAGCAGACTGCGCAACGCCAGCGGGTACGGCATCGCTTCCAGGCAACGCTGGCAGCAGAGGGATACGACGCCATCGATCCGAACCAGCAACTGTGACCTGTTGCGAGACCCGACACTGCCTTCCAGCCGATAGCGCACACTGCCCGCCGAATCCGCCAGCTGATCGGCCAGACGCGGCAGCCTGGCGAGAGGCAGATCGCCTTGCAGCGAAGCTCGCTCAAGTCCGAAAGCCAGACTATCAATGACCACGCGTCGCGACATAAGGCCGGCATGATATTATTTTCGGCTTTTGAAGTCAAAGCAGAGGCGTCGCAAAACAGGCTATTTGCGGTTTTTTTCTGCGACGCCCGGAATTTCAACCAGTTAGCGGCCAGCAGATGCCCGGACCCACCCTCATTCTCGCCTCGACCTCACCGTTCAGACGGCAACTGCTGAGCCGCCTTGGCCTGCCCTTCGAAACCGCCGACCCGGCGGTTGACGAAACGCCGTTGCCCGGCGAAGCGCCTGAAGCGAGCGCCATGCGCCTGTCGGAGGCAAAGGCGCGGGCCGTCGCCACCGCTTTTCCCGATGCGCTGATAATCGGCAGCGACCAGGTCGCCTGCCTTGACGGCCAGGTCTTCGGCAAACCCGGAAATCACGAAAACGCGATGCGCCAGTTGCAGACCATGCGTGGTCGTCGCGTCAACTTCTTCACCGGACTCTGCCTCCTCGACGCGAAGAGCGGCAGGGTCCATCTGCGCGGGGTACCGACCCTGGTCACCTTCCGGGATCTGAGCGACGACGAAATCGAAAACTACCTGCGCAAGGAACAGCCCTACAACTGCGCGGGCAGCGCGAAGTCGGAAGGACTGGGAATCGCGCTAATCGCCCGGATCGACGGCGGCGACCCCAACGCACTGATCGGCCTGCCCTTGATAGCGCTCTGCGACCTGCTACGTATCGAGAACATATCTGCATTATAATCATAGCATTACGGATTCAATGCAAGGTAACTTATGAACAGTGGCAGGCTGTTTCTCATCCCCGTCCCGCTCGGCCCGACGGCCGTTGCCGCGGTACTTCCCCAGCAGGTGGTGACCTGCGCGCGAGGACTTGGTCATTTCGTTGCCGAAAACGCCAGGTCGGCGCGCGCCTTCCTCAAATTGCTGCCACCGGACCGGCCGCTACAGCAGATCTCGATCCAGGAACTCAACGATCACACGCCGCCCAGCGCACTCCCGGCACTGCTGACACCACTTCTGGCCGGGAACGACGTCGGGCTGATCTCCGAAGCCGGCTGTCCGGCTGTAGCCGATCCTGGCGCCACACTGGTCGCCCTGGCTCAGCAACAGGGCGTCCAGGTCGTTCCGCTGGTTGGCCCCTCGTCGATCCTGCTGGCCTTGATGGGTTCCGGGTTGAGCGGGCAGAGCTTCGCCTTCCACGGCTATCTGCCGAGCGCCCCGCGGGAAAGGGAAAAGCGCCTGCGGGAACTGGAGAAGGAATCGCGACAGGGGCAGCGCACGCAAATCTTCATCGAGACGCCCTACCGCAACCAGCAGATGTTCGAATCGCTGCTCAAGGCGTGCGTCCCGGAGACGCGCGTCTGCATCGCTACCGACCTTACGCTCGACAGTGAGCAGATCAGGACTCGTCCGGTTTCAGCGTGGCGGCGCCAGGCACAGCCGAAGCTCAATCGCCGGCCGACGGTATTCCTGCTGCAGGCCTAGCGACTGCCGCTTAACCCAACAAGCCTCAACGCAGAGCCGGCAAGCCGAGCGCGCCAAGCAGCGACCCGACCGTCGCGTCGGCACGCAGGCGCTTGGCGAAACGCTCGGCGAGATTGTCCTTGATCGTGAAATCGACGATCCTCTCGGCCTTGATCACCTCGCGCGCCACCGAGCCGACGGTACCAAAGCCGTCGGCCAGGCCAAGCTGGATGCTCTGCGTACCGGTCCACATCAGCCCGCTGAACATCTCGGGCGTCTCCTTCAGGCGCTCGCCCCGCCCCTTGCGGACGACGTCGATGAACTGCCTGTGAATCTCGGTCAGCAACACCTGCGCATGCCTTTTCTGCTCGGCATCCTGCGGCGAGAAGGGATCCAGGAAGCCCTTGTTCACCCCCGCGGTCAGCAGCCGGCGCTCGACGCCAAGCTTGTCCATCGTCCCGGTGAAGCCGAATCCGTCCATCAGCACGCCAATCGAGCCGACGATGCTGGCCTTGTCGACGAAAATCTTGTCGGCGGCGACAGCCACGTAGTATCCGCCCGAAGCACAAAGATCCTCGACCACGACATAGAGCGAGATCTGCGGGTGCTTGCTGCGCAGGCGGCGGATTTCGTCGTGAACGATACCCGCCTGCACCGGACTGCCACCCGGGCTATTCACGCGCAGGATAACGCCCGCAGTATCCTTGTCACCGAATGCCGAGCGCAGCGCGTCGTTGATGTTCTGCGCGCTGGCCTCGCCGCCACTCTCGATCGTGCCATTCACGAGAACGACCGCCGTGTGCTTTCCGTCGGCCAGCTTCTCGGGAGCACCCCAGTCCACAAGCAGGAGCAGCACGGCGATCAGGTAGGCGAAACCGAGCAGTTTGAAGAAGACTCCCCAGCGCCGCTTCAATCGCTGCTCCTGCAGCGTCGCCAACGCCAGCTTCTCCAGCAACTGCCGTTCCCAAGGGGGTTGGTTTTCAGGAATAGTCACGGTTTCTGCTCACTTGGGATGTAGTAAACGGCGCCATCACGTTCCTGGACCGCCAGCGGCGCCAGCCCTCTGTCCTTGCAGCGGCCGCCCAGGCAGCGCCCATCGGCCGGTGAGTAGAGGGCGCCATGTGTCGCGCAAATCAAGTATAACTTGGAATCATCGAAGAATTCCCCGGGCTGCCAGTCCAGTTCAACGGGTACATGGCCACAGCGATTGACGTAGGCCGCGACACGGCCACGAAAGCGCACGGCGAACGCCGGCTCCTCCACGTCATGCAGCAAGACGGAAAAGCGAACACCCGGGCCACCGTCGACCAGATCCGTCGTCCGGCAGATCAAGCGTTCATCCGCAGCCATTGCGCCATCTCCTCGATCTCGCGCAGGCAGGCCAGCGGCCGCAATGCCGCCAGCGTTGCCTCGGGGTGCGCACCGTACGCCGCGGCCAGGCAGGCGACGCCGGCATTCTGCGCCATCAGCAGGTCGTGTGTCGTGTCGCCGATCATCAGCGTCCGCTGGCGCCCAACCGACAGCTCGTCCATCAGCTCTTCGAGCATTTGTGGATGTGGCTTCGAAAAGCACTCGTCGGCGCAACGTGAAGCCCGAAAGCAGCCGCCGAGGCCGCTGCTCCGCAAGGCGCGCTCGAGACCGAGCCGGCTCTTGCCGGTAGCGACTGCGAGCGTGAAACCGGCAGCGTAAAGTTCGCCGATCATCGCTGCTGCGCCGTCAAACAACTGCAACTCCTGGTCGTGCGCCAAATAGTGGTGGCGATAGCGTTCGACCATCTGCGGATAGCGTTCTTCGGGCAGGTCTGGCGCGACGTGGCGCAGCGCATCGTGCAGACCCAGCCCGATCACGTAACGCGCCCGCTGCGCGGGGGGAGCCGGCAAGCCCAGATCAAGACAGGCAGCCGTGATCGCGCCGACGATGGCGCCGGCCGAATCGAGCAGGGTGCCGTCCCAGTCGAAGACCAGCAGCTCAAATCTGGCCGCCATAATCCTGCTTCTCCCTTCTTGCAACGCTCTCCAGAAATCTGGTCAGGGCCACTGGCAAAGCCGCTTCCAGCTCCAGTTCCCGGCCGTCTTGCGGGTGCGGCAGGCGCATCTTCGAAGCATGCAGGAACATGCGCTTCAGGCCGTCCCGGGCAAGTGAGCGATTGAGCGCGAAATCGCCATACTTCTCGTCGCCGGCGATCGGATAGCCGAGGTGCGCAAGATGAACGCGAATCTGGTGCGTACGCCCCGTCTTCAGTTCCGCTTCCAGCAGGCTGAAACCCTGCCAGCGCGCCAGCAGCCGAAAGACCGTGTGTGCAGCCTTGCCGTCATCGGCGACGCGAACCCTGCGTTCGCCCGAAGGCAGGAGATATTTGAGCAAGGGCAGACGAACGTTGCGCACCGGCTCCATCCAGCGCCCGGCCACCAGCAACTGATAGCGCTTGTCGGCCCCGCGCTCGCTGCCGCCCCGCGCGCCCGCGCGGAACATCTCATGCAGGGCAAGCAATACGGAACGTTTCTTGCCAAGCAGCAGAATTCCGGAGGTCTCCCGATCCAGCCGGTGCGCGAGTTCAAGAAAACGGGCCTGCGGCCGCTGCCGCCGAAGCGCCTCGATCACCCCGAAGCTCTCACCACTCCCACCGTGCACGGCGATGCCGGCCGGCTTGTCGACAATCAGCAAGCCATCATCCTCATAGACTACCGGCAGGTGCACCTTGAGCGCCGCACCATCCACCACTTCCTGCTCGACCTTCGCCGTTCGCAGGGGCGGGATACGCACCACGTCGCCCGTTTGCAGGCGATACGAGACCGCTGTTCGCCGCCCGTTCACCCGCACCTGACCACTGCGCACGATGCTGTAGACGTGGCTCTTGGGCACCCCTTTGCACTTCTTCAGCAGCAGATTGTCCAAACGTTGTCCATGTTCATTCTCGGTGATCAGTTCCTGGGTCACGGAGTTTTTGCTAACTTCGGCCATATTGAATATACTTCGCTCGTTTTGCGTCCAGAGTTGAAAGAGGCGCTGACCCGTGAGACCGTCGAGCGACGCCGATTCTAAAGCAACTGCGACGCACTTTCCGGCAGGCTTCAGCCGCCTCGCTTGCGCCAACCTGCGCGAGATCACTCAACGCCATTCACCTGGTTAAGTACGCTCACCACTAAGTAGCGATACTACTTGAACTGCGCGCGCCCAGCACCTGCGGACCGGCCCAGGCAGATTCCGGAGTCCTTGAATTCAAAGGCCAGACGACTGATCGAGTCGGCGAGATAGCCCTATTAGTTGCACCAACGGAGAGCTCCTCAAGCAACCCCAGAACAACTAATCCGTCGCTGCCTGCACCAGGCATTTCCCCCGTGAGAGCGCGTGGGAGCCCAATCTATTATGAAACGCATGCTTTTTAACGCGACACAGGCCGAGGAACTGCGTGTCGCCATTGTCGACGGTCAGAAACTCATTGACCTCGACATCGAATCGGCCTCCAAGGAACAGAAAAAGAGCAACATATATAAAGCGGTCATTACCCGCATCGAACCCAGCCTGGAAGCGGCGTTTGTCGACTACGGCTCGGAGCGGCACGGCTTCCTTTCGTTCAAGGAAGTCTCGCGGGCCTTCTTCCAGCCGGGTGTCGAAGCGGGGCGCGCGACGATCAGGGAAGCGCTGCGCGAAGGCCAGGAACTGATCGTCCAGGTCGACAAGGACGAGCGTGGCAACAAGGGGGCGGCGCTGACGACCTTCATCAGCCTGGCCGGCCGCTATCTGGTACTGATGCCGAACAATCCACGCGGCGGCGGTGTCTCGCGCCGCGTCGAGGGCAACGAGCGTTCCGAACTGCGCGAAGTGATGGATCAACTGCAGGTGCCGCACGGCATGAGCCTGATCGCGCGCACGGCGGCAATCGGCCGCAACGCCGAAGAACTGCAATGGGATCTGAACTACCTGCTGCAGTTGTGGAAAGCCATCGAATCGGCGGCCCAGCAGCAAAAAGGCGCCTTCCTGATCTACCAGGAAGGCAGCCTCGTCATCCGTGCCATTCGCGACTACTTCCAGCCCGACATCGGCGAAATCCTGATCGACACCGACGAGGTCTTCGAGCAGGCTGGCCAGTTCATGGCGCACGTGATGCCGGCGACGGTCAACCGCATCAAGCGCTATCACGACGATGTCCCCCTGTTCTCGCGCTTCCAGATCGAGCACCAGATCGAATCCGCCTACTCCCGCCAGGTCGGCCTGCCGTCGGGTGGCGCCATTGTCATCGACCATACCGAGGCGCTGGTATCGATCGACGTCAACTCGGGACGCTCGACACGCGGAGCCGACATCGAGGAAACAGCGCTGAAGACCAACCTGGAAGCCGCCGAGGAGGTGGCCCGCCAGTTGCGCCTGCGCGACCTCGGCGGCCTGATCATCATCGACTTCATCGACATGGAGAGCCAGCGCAACCAGCGGGAAGTCGAAAACCGCGTTCGTGAAGCCCTGCGTTTTGATCGTGCGCGCGTGCAGACGGGCAAGATCAGCCGCTTCGGCCTGCTCGAACTGTCGCGCCAGCGCCTGCGCCCGGCGCTCGCCGAAACCAGCTACATCGCCTGCCCGCGCTGCTCCGGCACCGGCCACATCCGCAGTACCGAATCCGCCGCCCTGCACATCCTGCGCATTCTTGAGGAAGAGGCCATGAAGGACAACACGGCGGCGGTGCATACGCAGGTACCGGTAGATGTCGCCACCTTCCTGCTCAACGAAAAGCGTACGGATGTCCAGGCAGTTGAACTGCGGCACAAGGTCAACATCCTGCTGATTCCCAACATGCACCTGGAAACGCCACAGCACACCATCGTCCGAGTTCGTCAGGACGAACTGGTGAACGACGAAGCACTGCAGCCCTCGTACCGCATGGTCGACCTGCCGACGGTGGACGACGGCAGCGCGACGCCAAGCGCCGCCGAGGTCAGGGCGGCCCGCCCGGAGGCGGCAATCAAGGGCATCACGCCGTCGCAGCCGGCGCCAATGCGCGCCGAACCACCGCCAGCCGAAACGACAACCCCGGCCGTGGCGGCGGGTGGCTTCCTGAACCGGATCATTTCCTGGTTCCAGCAGAAGACAGAACCAATCGCGACGCCAGAACCGGCGCAGCCGGCGCGTGCGGACAGTGCCCCCAGTGACACGCAACGCGCGCCTCGCCGCGGCAACCCGCGCACTGGCCGTCGCGACGACACTCGCGAAGCGCCGGCAACGCGCAGCAATCGCGAGTCGAGCCAGACGGCCGCGCAACAATCGCCGGTGCCGACGCGCTCCGAACCGCCGAAGCCACGCGAACCGAGAGAGCCGCGCGAACCGCGGCGCGCACGTGGCGAGCCGCGTGCGGAACGCAAGGATCAAGCCGCTGCCTCGGGCGCCGACGAGATGAAGAGCCAGGGGCAGGCCGAGGCGAACCCGCGGCCCAACGGTGCAGGTGCCGAGCAGGCAGGCGGCGAGACCGGAACCCCGCCCCGCCGCCGCGGACGTCGTGGCGGTCGCCGGGAGCGCGGCGAGAGGAGCGAGAGCCAGCTCGACTTGCAGAACAGTGGCCCCGCAGCAACGGCTGCAGCGACGGGCGACACGCCGGCCACCGGCACGACGCCAGTCGCGGCAAGCCAGGCGCCGACAAGTGAACCCGCCGTCACGACGGCCGATTCCACGCCAGGCACCACGACGGCAGAGGTCGTCCCGGCCACGCCTCCCGATAGCGTCGCCGCCGTCGTCCCCGCAGCCGTTTCCGATGCCACGCCTGCTGTGGTTGCCGCGGCAGTCGCGCCGCTGGCAACGACCGATTCTCGCGCAACGCCGGGCGAAACCCCCGATGACCAGCAGGCAGCGGTCGTCGAAGCGGCTGCAGACCGCGAAACCCTGACCGGGAAGCTGCCGGCAGGCACGCTCGAGGCATCGTCCCCAGGCGCCGCCGCGATCGCCAGCGAGCCGGACGTCTCGCCAACGCCGGCGGCCGCCGACGTGGCCCCGCTCTTTGCAGCGCCGGCCAGTGTCGGGGTCCCGGCAACTGTCGCCGGTGCGGCGGAGGTCGGACTTCCCGAAGCGGTCGAGATTGCGGCGCTGGAAGACAGCTCCGTCGGGATCGAACCCGTGCCACCCGTAGCACAGGGGTCGGGCATGCCACCACCCGCCGGGCGCAGCGAGCTGGTGATGGTCGAAACCAGCCAGGAGAAGCGGCTGTCACCAGCTGTGGAAGCACTGCCGACGCCAGCGCGCAAGCCACGCCGCAAACCTGCTGCCGCGGCCGTTTCCGACGAACCGCTGGTGATGGTCGAAACACAGAAATAGGGCGCGCCTTCATTCGCCTGCGTGAGGTTCGGAAGTTCTTTCCGCCAAGAGTCACAAGGGTCCGGATCGAGAAGATCCGGACCTCGCGCGATGCCAGCCATGCAGCGAAGACGCAGCACTCCGGCGTACCCATCCCCCCGCGAACCGCCACCGGAGCGTGCTTCTCCGCTCCCGCGCCGGGCCGGTCGGCAGCCGCGCCCCTCACCAGCTTAGTCGTTGAAAAGACGACCGAACAACACTGGCAAGCGCGCGTTCTGCATAATTTTTCCCTTATACTTCGGCTTTTCTCGGCGGCTTTCCCCTGCAATGCGCATTGCGAGAAGCCGCCGGACGCGCCCTATCGATCATTCTTGCGGACTTCGGGAAGTTCCTGAGCAGCAGCAAGCCAATCCAACTGTCCCCAGGCAGGAGCCATCATGACCTCAACTCCATTCCTTTTCTCATCCGCTCGTCGTCGTGCCCTCGGGTATGCCACTGCCGGCCTGGCCGGCGTCGCACTGCTGCTCACGGCAGGCTGCGGCAAGAAGGATGAGGCCGCGCCGACCGCACCACCGACTGTCGAGGTGGTCACCGTCACGCAGAAGGACGTGCCGATCTACGAGGAATGGATCGGTTCACTGGACGGCGATGTCAATGCCGTCATCCGTCCGCAGGTAACCGGCTATCTGATCAAACAGAACTACAGGGAAGGCGACTTGGTCAAGAAGGGGCAGTTGCTTTTCCAGATCGACCCGCGAACCTTCAAGGCAGCCGTCGATCAGGCGAAGGGATTGCGCGCCCAGCAAAGCGCGCTCTACCAGACGGCCAAGGCAAATCTGAAGCGGGTCAGACCGCTGGCGGCCAAGAACGCGCTCAGCCAGAAGGATCTGGACGACACCACCGGCGCCGAACTGTCGGCCAAGGCATCGCTTGAAGCCGCCGAAGCGTCGCTGGAAACCGCACAGCTCAACCTCAGCTTCACTCGCATCACCTCGCCGATCGAAGGCATTGCCGGCATCGCCAAGGCGCAGATCGGCGACCTGCTCAGCCCGAGCATGCCGACCGAGCTAACAACCGTGTCGACCGTCGACCCGATCAAGGTCTATATCAATATCAGCGAACGCGAGTATCTCGTCCTCGCCAGGGCAGTCCAGGCCGAAGGCAAGAAACCCGAACAGGTACCCCTCGAGCTGATTCTGGTGGACGGCTCGGTCTACCCGCACCCGGGAAGCTTCTCCTTCCTCGACCGGCAGGTCGACCCGACGACCGGCACTTTCAAAGGCGCTGCCCTTTTCCCGAATCCCGAGCGCCTGCTCCGCCCCGGTCAATACGGCCGTATCAGGGCGACGATGGCGGTCGAAAAGGGGGCCCTGCTGGTGCCGCAACGAGCGGTCAGCGAAATCCAGGGCAAGTACCTGCTTGCCGTTGTCGGCGCCGACAACAAGGTGGCCATTCGGCCGGTTGCCGTCGGCAAGCGGATCGGTTCCGACTGGATAATCGCCAGCGGCCTGAAGCCTGGCGAAAAAGTGATCGCCGAAGGCACCCAGAAGGTCAGGGACGGAAGCGTGGTCAATCCGCAGCCCTTCGAGCCAGCGGCGCCGGCTGACGGCAAAGCGGCCGCGTCCGGGAAAAAACCAGCGGCGCCTGCGCCCGAGAGCAAGGGGTAAGCGGCCATGGCCAAGTTCTTCATCAACCGGCCGATCGTTGCCATGGTCCTCTCGATCCTGATGACGCTGCTCGGTCTGGTCGCCATGGCCGGTCTTCCGATCGCCCAGTTCCCGAATATCGTGCCGCCCGAAATCAAGGTCAACGCGACCTACACCGGCGCCGACGCGCTGACCGTCGAACAGGCGGTGTCTACGCCGATCGAGCAGCAGATGTCTGGCGTCGACAACATGAACTACATGTATTCGATCAACGCCAACAACGGCCAATCGACGCTGACGGTCAATTTCGACCTCGCCACCGACGTCAACACCGACCAGATTCTGACCCAGATGCGCGCCAATCAGGCCGACTCCCAACTGCCGGCGGACGTGCGCAACTTCGGCGTCACGGTACAGAAGTCGACCGCCTCGCCGCTGGTGATGTTCGCGCTCTACTCGCCCAACGACACCTACGACAGCGTCTTCCTCGCCAATTACGCGTTCATCAACATCAACGACCAGATGACGCGCGTCAAGGGCATCGCCAGCGTCACCGTCTTCGGCGCCGGCCAGTACGCGATGCGCCTGTGGGTCAAGCCCGACCAGCTCGCCAAGCTGAACATCACCATCCCCGAGATCATCAACGCCGTCAAGGCGCAGAACACGGTCAATCCGGCCGGAACCGTCGGCGCCGAGCCGGTCCCGCCGGGGCAGGAATTCACCTACGCGGTTCGCGCACAGGGGCGGCTGCAGGATGAGGAGCAGTTCGCCAACGTCGTGCTGCGCGCCAACCCGGACGGTTCGATCGTCCGCGTTCGCGACGTGGCGCGGATCGAACTCGGCGCCCAGACCTACAACATGGAAGGTAGGCTCAACGGCAAGCCCGCCACGCTGATCGCCCTCTACCAGCTGCCGGGCGCCAATGCCCTCGAGGCAGCTGACGGCGCAAAAGCGCTGATGGAGAAGATCAAGGAGAGCTTCCCGCCGGACCTCGACTACGTCGTCGCCCTCGATACCACCCTCTCGGTCACCGAAGGGATGAAGGAGATTCAGCACACGCTGATCGAAGCGCTGATACTGGTGATGATCGTCGTCTTCGCCTTCCTGCAGGGCTGGCGTGCGACGCTCATCCCACTGCTGGCCGTGCCGGTGTCGCTGGTTGGCACCTTCATGCTCTTCCCGGCCTTCGGATTTTCGATCAACACGCTCTCGCTGTTCGGTCTGGTACTCGCCATCGGGCTGGTCGTCGACGACGCCATCGTCGTCGTTGAAGCGGTCGAGCACCACATCGAGGAAGGCATGTCGGCCAAGGCAGCGTCGCTGAAGGCGATGGAAGAAGTCACCGGGCCGGTGATCGCCATTGCTGTCATCCTGTCGGCGGTATTCATACCGACCGCGCTGATTCCCGGCATCACCGGCCAGCTCTATCAGCAGTTTGCGGTGACCATCGCCATCTCGGTGATCATCTCGGCGTTCAATGCGCTGACGCTCAGCCCGGCGCTGTGCGCCCTGCTGCTCAAACCCAAGGTGCGGGGGACCGGCCCGCTCCAGAAGTTCTACGACTGGTTCAACAACGGCTTCAACCGCCTGACAGGGAGTTACGTCGGCACCTGCCGGATGGCCATCCGCAAGAGTGCGGTCAGCCTCTTCTTCCTGCTCGGCATCACCGTCGCTGCCGGCTTCCTCGGCAGGATGACCCCGACCGGCTTTCTGCCCGACGAAGACCAGGGTTACGTCTTCGCCGGCATTCAGCTCCCGGACGCCGCGTCGCTGCAACGCACCCGCGAGGTCGCCCAGCAGGCCGAAGATCTGATCATGAAGGTTCCCGGCGTCAAGTACACGACGACGGTCGTCGGCTTCAACATGCTGAGTGGGGTGCAGAACACCTATAGCGCCTTCTTCTTCATCACCCTGGAGGACTGGGCCGCGCGCAAGAAACCCGAAGAAAAGTATGAAGCGATCAAGGCCGAGCTCACCCGGGGGCTCGGCGGTATCGCCAGTGCCATCGGATTCTCGTTTCCGCCACCGGCGATCCAGGGCGTGGGGACCTCGGGTGGCGCAACTTTCATCCTCGAAGACCGCGCCGGCAAGGACATCGCCTTCCTCGCCGAGAACACCCGAAAATACCTCGCCGCGGCCAGCAAGCGTCCCGAACTGGCCCGTGTGACGACGACTTTCATCCCAACCGTCCCACAGCTTTTCGTCGACGTCGACCGCGACAAGGTGCTCAAGCAAGGGGTAAACATCGACGACGTGTACAAGACGCTGCAGAGCTTCCTGGGCAGCGGCTTCATCAATTATTTCAACCGCTTCGGACGCCAGTGGCAGGTCTACCTGCAGGCCGAAGGCGACTACCGCACCAATATCGACGGCATCAAGCAGTTCTACGTACGCAATGCCGACGGACAAGCCGTACCGCTGTCCGCTCTGACGTCGGTGCGCAACGTCGCCGGCCCGGAGTTCACCATGCGCTACAACCTCTACCGCAGCGCGCAGATCAACGCCTCGGCGGCACCCGGCTACAGTTCGGCTCAGGTAATGGCGGCGCTCGAAGAAGTATTCGCCGAGACCATGCCCGGCGAAATGGGCTATGACTACCTGGGCATGTCCTACCAGGAGAAACGGGCGCAGCAGGGCGTCTCGCCAATGGTCATCTTCGGCTTCTCACTGCTCTGCGTCTTCCTGATCCTGGCGGCGCAGTACGAAAGCTGGTCGCTGCCCTTCTCGGTCCTGCTGGGAACGCCAATCGCCGTCGCCGGCGCTTTCGGCGCACTCCTGCTGCGCGGGCAGGAGAACAACATCTATGCGCAGATCGGCCTGGTGATGCTGATTGGCCTGGCCGCCAAGAACGCCATCCTGATCGTCGAGTTCGCCAAGATGGAGTACGAGAAAGGTGAACTATCGCTGGCCGACGCGACCCTCAAGGGCGCGCAGCTGCGCCTGCGGCCGATCCTGATGACCTCCTTCGCGTTCATCCTCGGCCTGGTGCCGCTGGCCCTCTCCAGCGGTGCCGGCGCGATTTCTCGACAGGTCATGGGAAGCGCGGTGATCGGCGGCATGCTGGCGGCAACCTGCATCGCCATCTTCATGGTACCGGTCTGTTTCTACGTCGTCGAAAAACTTGCGCACAAAGGCCATACGGGTTCTTACCATCACCCTGACGGCGATGGTGGCGGCCCCGGCCATACCCATCAGGCAGCCTCAGCCGAAATCCCGGCGCAAACTGCCGGAAAGGAGGGCGAGAGCCATGCGTAAGTCCTTGATCGCAGCGCTGCTGGCGCTGCTCGCCAGTGGCTGCATGATCGGCCCCGACTACGTTCGCCCGCAGGTCGAGACGCCACCGGCCTGGCGCCTCAGCGAACAGGCCGCCAACGACCTGGCCAACACCGCCTGGTGGACGCAGTTCGACGACCCGGTGCTCGACGATCTGGTCAGCACGGCACTGCAAAACAACCACGATCTACTGATCGCCACCGCGCGCATCGAGGAGTTTGCCGGTCGCTACGGCATCGTTCGCGCCGAACTCTTCCCGCAGGTCGGTGCCGGCTACGAGGCGAGCCGGCAACGCAGCACGGTTTCCGGCGCGAGCAGCCCGGCCACCTACAACAGCTACCAGGCGCTGATCTCCGCCAGTTGGGAGATCGACCTATGGGGCCGCATCCGCCGCCAGAACGAAGCTGCGCGGGCACAACTGCTGGGCAGTGAAGATGCCCGCCGCGCGGTGATCCTGTCGCTGGTCGGCCGCGTTGCCGGCGCCTATATCAACCTCCGCGATCTGGATCGCCAGCTGGAGATCGCCAGGGCAACCGCCCTCAGCCGCGGTGAGTCGTACGAGGTCTTCCAGGAACGCTACCTCGGGGGCATCATCTCGATGCTCGAACTGAGCCAGAACAAGTCGCAGTACGACGAGGCGCTGGCCAGCATCCCGCCGATCGAGAAAGCGATCGCCCAGCAGGAGAACGGCCTCAGTGTCCTGCTCGGTCGCAATCCCGGACCAATCGCCCGCGGCAAGAGCATCGACCAACTGACCTTGCCGGCGATTCCGGCCGGCTTGCCATCCGATCTTCTCGAACGCCGGCCCGACATCCAGCTCGCCGAGCAGAACCTGATCGCCGCCAACGCGCTTATCGGTGCTGCCAAGGCCGCCTACTTCCCGACGATTTCCCTGACCGGGCTCTTCGGCTACGCCAGCAACGGTCTGAGCGATCTCTTCGACAGCCAATCCAAGGCCTGGCAATACGCGGCACCGATCACCATGCCGATCTTCACGGCCGGGGCCATCGCCGGCCAGGTTCAGGAAGCGGAAGCCGCACAACAGCAAGCGCTGTTCGCTTACCAGAGAACGATCCAGGAAGCTTTCCGCGAGGTGAATGACGCACTGATCAGTCAGGAAAGGACGCGCGAGCAACTGCGCGCGCAGAAGCAGCAGGTCAAGGCGCTGGAGCAGTATTCGGCGACGGCCCGGCTACGCTACGATAACGGCTACACCAGCTACATCGAAGTTCTCGACGCCGAGCGCAGCCTGTTCAACGTCCAGTTGCAATACACCCAGACGCAGCAGACGCAGTTCCAGGCGATGATAAGTCTCTACCTGGCGATGGGCGGCGGCTGGATAAGCGAGGCCGACAAGCTGACCACGGCTGCCGACCACATGAAACCGGTTCCTGCCACCGAATCGCCGTCGACCGGCACGCGCTAGGCCAAGCGGGTGACGGATCGACGGCGAGCCAGCAATCGATCCGTTGCCGTACCGCGACGATCGCCAGGCGCGTTGCCCAGGCGAAGCACAGACCACCGCAACTCAGAGGAGACAAGCATGAGCAAGAAGGAAAAATCGGCAAAGAAGGGCAAAGTGAACGCTCTCGCACATGCGGCTCAGGCGATGAGCGACGCCACGCTTGACGACGCCACGGTGGCTCCGAAGAAAAGGATGTCGAACAAGACCTACCTCAAGGAACTCGAGAAACTCGAGGCCGAGTTGGTGTATCTGCAGGATTGGGTGATCAAGAAGGGTTTAAAGGTAATCATCGTCTTCGAAGGCCGCGACGGCGCCGGCAAGGGCGGCACGATCAAGGCCATCACCGGACGCGTCAGCCCGCGCGTATTCCGTGTGGTTGCCCTGCCCGCGCCGACCGATCGCGAAAAAACCCAGATGTACCTGCAACGCTACCTGCCGCATTTTCCGGCAGCCGGCGAGGTGGTGATCTTCGACCGCAGCTGGTACAACCGTGCCGGCGTCGAACGCGTCATGGGTTTCGCCAGCGATGAGCAGGTGCTGGATTTCCTCAACGGCGCTCCGCTTTTCGAAAGGCTCATGGTCAGCAAGAACGACATCATCCTGCTCAAGTACTGGCTGGAAGTCGACATGGACGAGCAGACGCGCCGCATCGAGGGGCGTATCACCGATCCGCGCAAGCGCTGGAAGCTCTCGCCGATGGACCTCAAGTCCTACAGCCGCTGGTACGACTATTCGCGGGCCCGCGACGCCATGTTCGAGGCCACCGATTCCGAATGGGCACCGTGGTTCGCGGCGCGATCCAACGACAAGAAACGGGTACGTCTGAACATCATCCGGCACATCCTGAAGAGCATCCCCTACGAGGTGCCAAAGCCGGCCAAGATCACCCTGCCCAAACGGCAAAGCCCAGGCAAGTACCAGGAAAGCGACCATCCCGTGAAGTACGTCCCGGAAGTGTTCTGAAGCATTGCTGCCAGGGCGGTTGCCAGCCGGGAACCGCCCTCCTCGGTGCCCCTCGGGCCCGTGCTCGCGGCTACAGGTCGCCAGGTGATCCTGACAGCGCGCTCTTGGCAGTCAGAGATAGCGACCGGCATCGGCAAAATTGACCGCGCGCGGCGGCGGCAATTCACTGCGCGCGACGCGCGCCAGCACGAAGGCCCGGCGCATGGGAGGCGAACCGTTCAGCTCCGCAAAGCAAAAATCGACATCGGCAGCGGGCTCGGGACTGGCTTCATTGAGCACCACGTTCATCTTGCTCAGCCGCAGGTGCCGCGGCTCGACGTGCAGATAACGCTGCGGATTGTCGAGCACCGTCTTCAGGCATTCGAGTTCCGCTTCCAGAACCGACTCACTGCCCCCTTTTGCCTCCAGTTGCCGCTCGTTTTCCAGCAGCTTCGCCTGCAGGCTGGCCTGCTCGCTCGCTGCTGCCGGCGCATCGCCGAACACCGATCCCAGGCCCGGCCCGTGTTGCTGAAGAAGTCGCAGGCGAGCCCGGATCAGCGAGCGAGTTGCCTGCAGTTCCTGCCTTTCGACACGCTCTTCGCCGATCTCCGACAGGGCCTGGCCAAGCAGGTATTCATACACCGCGACCCCCGCGACGCGACGCAAACGCGAATCGTCACGACCGCAGATACGCGCCCGGTGGTCCGAGAAACTGACACTGGTCTGCGCCACGTCACGCCGTACCACTTCCCCCTGCAAGGCCATTCCAAAGACTTGCTGTTCCTTCAGCGCCATGCCCAGAACCACCCAGGCCTCGTCCAGTTCCGGGAACTTGCCGAACAGCGTGCGCAGATTGTCCGAGCGACCGAGTGCGGCCGGAATATCCGACGGCGCGACAAAAAAGGCCCGCCAGGCCGGATCCGAAGACCAGATGCCCGAAGAAAGCGGTCGCGCAGCAGGCAACGACTTGACCAGCGGCGTCAGGAATTCGATCGTCGTCTCGACAGAGGGCATCAGGCGCTTGTGGCAGTTCGGCAGCAGCTTGAGGCGCGGGTTGGTCAAAGTGATCGCCTTATCGACTGCCCCGCGAATCATCTCGCCCGAAACCCGGTCTGGGTCGAACTGGGCCGGCCGGTTCTTGAACCAGTCGAGAATACCCATTGCGTGTCACTCCTATGAATGAATGGATGGCTGAATCAATACGCGTCACGGCGCGACCACCGTGGCGGGCAGCAACCAGGAGGAGACTCCTTCCTGTCGCCAGCACGAGATCGTCCGACGCCGGCTTCCGGGCTTTCCGCGCGAGCCTCGCGATCGAGGAAGATCCACGCACGTGCCGCACGACATCAGCAGCTCCGGGACTCAGGCGATAGCCTAGCAAGAAACCGTAACCACACAGAAAACAAAGTGCTAATCTCGCGACTGCAAGGCGTGGGAGCCGCCTGCCGATGTCTTGGCGAACCGAATGCTTGCCTTTTGCCGCTTCTTCTTACTCTATGAGGCACGACCATGCATTTATCAAGCGAGTCATCCGAACGTCATCGTGCGAGAACCGTCGTCCTGCTGAGCGTGCTCCTGGTCGCCGCCTGCGGCCAGTCGGAAAATCCTCCTGCGGCGACCGCAACGACTGCGAAGACGGTCGCGCCTGCGGCGGCAGACGACAAGCAGGTTTTCACCGGCAACTGGACGACCATCGGTAGCCGTCAGGTGCTCGATCTCGGACCTGGTCAGCAAGCGAGCATCTTCCACCTCAGCGGTTCGCTGTTGCTGAGCGGCAAGCAGCGAATAAATCGCGGTTTTCAGGCGCAGGTCATCGCTTTTTCCGACACCACCACCGGCCTGCAGGGGCGCAGCGTGTGGACGGACGAGCATGGCGACAAGGTCTTCAGCGAGCTGAGCGGCGACGTGCTTGGCACCGGCCAGTTGATCGAAGGCAAGTTCATTGGCGGCACCGGCCGCTACGCCGGAATCAGTGGTGAGTACAGCTTCAAATGGAAGCGCCTCGGCGCTATCGAAGGCAACGAGCTGACCGGGCGGGTCGTCGGTCTGAATGGCTGGGCGCGAATCGGCTCCCCCAGTGCGGTTGCTCCCACTACTGCAGGAGGTCAACAATGAGTGCAGCCGCTTTCGGAACGGGAAGGATCGTGAAACTGGTGGTGCTCCTGATCCTGTTCTTCGGCCTCTGGTTTGCGCCTGTGCCCGCGGGGCTGACGGTCGAGGCCTGGCATCTGTTCGCCATCTTCGCGTCGGCGATCACCTCTGTGGTACTCAATGTTTTCCCGCTGTTCACTTCGGCACTGCTCGCCTGCGCGATCGTGGTGCTCAGCAACACGCTGACTCCGGCCAAGGCCTACGGCGCTTTTGCCAACGCGATCGTGCTCCTGGTGGTGACTGCTTTCCTGGTCTCGCAAGCGGTGGTCAAGAGCGGTCTCGGCAAGCGGATCAGTCTGCGAGTGATCAGCATATTCGGGAAATCGACCCTGGGCCTTGCGTACAGCATCTTCATCACCGACACCCTGATCGCCCCCGGCTTTCCGAGCAACACCGCGCGCGGAGGCGTGCTCTTTCCGGTAATCCTGGCGCTGGCGCAAAACAGCGGTTCGACGCCGGACGACGAGAACAAGCGCCGCCTCGGTGGATACCTGATGTTTTGCGGCATGTCCAGCCTGGCCATTACGTCGGCGTTGTGGTTCACTGCCACTTCGGGCAACCCGGTCGGCGCGTCGCTGTCCGCCGAACAGGGGCTTACGGTCAATTTCGGCTCATGGCTGCTCGCTTCGTCGGTCCCGTGTCTGGTGGTGATCGCCCTGCTCCCGCTGCTGCTCTATCGTCTTTTTCCGCCCGGAATCACCGCCACCCCGGATGCTCCGGAGAATGCCCGCAAGGCTTTGCGTGAAATGGGGCCAATGTCGCGCCATGAGTGGATCACGGCGGTGACCTTCGCGATCATGGTTACCGGCTGGATTCTGGCCGCCCCCTACAAGCTGAACCTGACCGCCATTGCCCTCGCCGGCCTTGCCACGCTGATGATCACCGGCGTTCTGACGATGGACGACATGAGCAAGCAGGGCGGAACGCTGGTAACCTTCATCTGGCTGGCAGTGCTTTTCGGCATGAGCGGGCAACTCAACGAAATGGGTTTCATGGGCTACGTCGGCGAGCGACTGGCCGTCGGGCTCGAGGGTCTCGCATGGCCGGTCGCCTACGTCGCCTTGCTCGTCATCTATGTGCTGCTGCACTTCGGGTTCGTCAGTCAGAATGCCCAGGTTCTGGCACTACTCGGGGTGTTTCTCGATGTCGGCGTGAAGTCGGGCGTTCCCGTCGCCCTGATGGCTTATGCGCTGCTGTTTGCGAGCAGCTATTTTTCGGTCATTACCCCACAAGGCGGTAGCCAGAACATCATCTTCGTCGCCAGCGGCTATCTCAAGCAGAGCGAACTGTATCGCCTGGGCCTTGCGACAACCGGCTTCTGCACCCTGGTCTTTCTCGTCATCGGCACCCCGTGGATCCTTTGGGTTGCCAGCTAGCCGGAACAGAACTGGGATACTCGCTACACTCGAACGGCTGCGGCACGACAGCGCTGACCGGCGACCGCGCATGGCATTGGCGGCCACCCCGAACCGACGCCGGGCAGTGACCCACTTCCCGATATTCAAGGAGACAGAGACGATGTTCACAACTTCGCGACGCCTGGCCACTGCTGCACTGCTCGGCACTGCCCTGATGTCCGCGCAGGTTCTCGCGCAAGACCTGAGCGGCACCCTCAAGAAGATCAAGGACAGCGGGGTCATTACGCTGGGACATCGGGAGTCGTCGATTCCGTTCTCGTACTACGACGACAAGCAGCAGGTGATCGGCTACTCGCAGGACATGATGCTCAAGACGGTAGATGCGATCAAGACCTACCTGAAGCTCAGCGCGCTCGAAATCAAGCTGGTCCCCGTCAGCTCCGAGAACCGCATTACGCTCGTCGAGAACGGATCAGTCGACCTGGAGTGTGGTTCGACGACCAACACCACCGAACGTCAGAAACAGGTCAGTTTCTCGAACAGCATCTTCGTCGTCGGCACTCGTCTGATGACCAGAACCACCTCCGGAATCAAGGACTTTCCCGACCTGGCTGGCAAGAACGTCGTGACCACCGCCGGCACGACGTCCGAACGTCTGCTGCGCAAGATGAACGACAGCAATAATATGAAGATGAAGATCATCAGCGTGAAGGACCACGGGGAGGCCTTTCGGAGCTTGGAAAGCGGCCGCGCGGATGCCTTCGTGATGGACGAGGTTTTGCTCTACGGCGAAATGGCCAAAGCCAGGAACGCCCGCGAATGGGCCGTGGTCGGTACGCCTCCGTCGTATGAAGCCTACGGCTGCATGATGCGCAAGGATGACCCGGCATTCAAGAAGGTCGTCGATGACGCACTGGCCCGGGTGATGACCTCGGGAGAAGCGGAAAAGCTCTACGCCAAGTGGTTCCTGCAGCCGATTCCGCCAAAAGGCCTGAACCTCAACTTCGCCCTCTCGTACGCGCTGAAAAAGCTCTACAAATCACCGAACGACAAGCCATACGACTAGGGTGCGCGCGATTTGGTGAGCCTTCGTGCCTCGGGCGGGACCAGCGCGGCGCTGTAGTCCCGCGCAATCGAGAACCACCAGGATCCGTGTCCGCAGATCCCCCGCCCGCCGCACGAACACTGCACGGCCGAGAGCCTGAAGCGGAAAGTCGAGACTGAGGTGAGCAAGGCCGACCGCATCAAGCATCAAGCTTCGCCGGCTTCAGAGCGGTGGCGCCATTTCCGGCATTGCTATCGGTAGACGATCACCGGCACCTCGGAGTGTGACAGCACCTTCTGGGTGACGCTGCCAAGCAGCAGCTTCTTGAATTCGCTGCGACCGCGCGAGGCGATGAAGACCGCGTCGCAGCGCTTCTTCTTTGTTGCCTCGAGGATCCCCTCGTACGCCGACGCAGGCTTGGTGATGAACCCGGAATACGTGACGCCGGCAGCCGCCGCGGCCTGCGCGATCTCGTCGAGGTACTTCTCACCCGTGGTCCGCGCCAGGCGATCGAGCGTCTTTACCAAGTCCTTTTCGATGAGATCGCCGTCGCCGTAGACCGACGGCGGCAACATCACGATCCCGTAGTACCCGGTGACCCTCGCTCCGAGCGCCTGCGCCAATTTGACAGCGGCCTTGATGGCCTTGCGTGACAATGCCGAACCGTCCGTGGGAATGAGGATGTTCTTGAACATGTGGTGTTCTCCGAGTAGTTGTCACACAGCGCAGGGACGTGGCCCTCGAGGGCCATGCCACCTCAACGCCAGTTCTCCCGCCAGCAAGCGGAAGGATAACTCAGCCCAATCAGCTGCGCTCACCAAGACGCCCAGGTCGCGGCCATTCAGCACGCGCCACGACGATCCGAACGCCCAGAAGCTTGAGAGCAATCCACGGGCCTGGCCGCATGGCAATCAATCACCGGGACGCACTCCCCCTACCCGCCTCGTTCGGCGCCGATCGGTCGCCCCCAGGGTTCTCCCGTCACGACGCATGATCGTAGACGCCATGCCTGATCGACTCCTTCGGCGGCGCTTGCCGGCGGGTTGAATGCCAGCAGACCCTTGATGCCAGGCAGCTTGAGCCATGAGGCAAGTCGGCGGTATCCTCAGGCCGAATCCTGGTCGCAAGTATCCGTCCAACTGCTGCCTGCCTCGGAAGTCCGCCTGCATGTTACTCGCCGCTGCATTCACCCTCCTCGTCTTCGCCTACAGTCTGGTGTCGCGCAAGCTGGACGGTACGCCGATCACTGCACCGATCCTGTTCACCGCGGCCGGCGCGCTGATGTTGCTCTTTCCGGACACTTCCAGGGCGTTGTTCATCGACCGCAAGGCTCTTTTGCTGATTGCCGAGGTCGGCCTGGTGATGACCTTGTTCACCGACGCTTCGCACATCAGCCGGAAATCCTTGCAGGACAACCACAGGTTGCCGGTGCGTCTGCTCAGCGTCGGCATGCTGCTCACCATTCTGCTCGGGGCGGTGGCGGCGATGGCCTGCTTCGCCGGCCTGTCATGGTGGGAAGCGGGCATCCTGGCGGCGATCCTCGCACCCACCGACGCCGGCCTCGGACAGGTCATCGTCAATAGTCCGCTGCTGCCGGCGCGCATCCGGCAGGCACTGAACGTCGAGGCCGGCCTCAATGACGGGCTGGCGGTCCCATTCCTGATGCTGTTCATCGCGCTTGCCGCCGCGGTCGGGGAAGGTGCGGGTGCGCGTGGCGTGCTGGCGCGTTTTCTCCTCGAGCAGATCGGCTACGGCACGGCGATCGGGCTGGCGGTCGGGCTGATCGGCGGTCTGCTCATGGGGCTGGCGCAGCGCCGCCAGTGGATGTCGCCCGAACTCGGTCAGCTTGGCGTGGTGGCGATGCCGCTGCTGTGCATCCTGGCCGCGGAAGAATCCGGCGCGAGCATGTTCATCGCCGCCTTCGTCGCCGGCCTGGCGGCGCAGGTCGGCTTCCCGAAGGTCGGACGCCACAGCGTGGAGTTCACCGAAGGCTGGGGACAGCTGTTCAATTTCTTCGTCTTCTTCCTGTTCGGCTTGCTCTGCGCGCGCAACTGGCATGATTTCACGCCGTTGATACTGGTCTATGCGCTTTTCAGCCTGACGGTCGTGCGCATGCTGCCGGTCGCGCTGGCAGTTGCCGGCATCGGACTCAGTCGCGCAACTGTGTTCTTCATCGGCTGGTTCGGTCCGCGCGGCCTGGCGTCGATCGTCCTCGGGCTGGTCTATCTCGAGCAGCGGGCAAACCTGCCGGGCGAGGACACCATCCGTCTGGCGGTGACGGCTACCGTGCTGCTCAGCGTGGTCGCGCATGGCCTGAGCGCCAAGCCCGGCATCGGGCGCTACGCGCGCAGTTGCGAAGCGCTGCCGCCTGAAGCCCCGGAACATGCGGCCGGCGATGGACCGGTCGAGAAATAGCACGCCCCCGCGCAAAGGCAGGCAACGCACCTGACGCTCGTATCGGGATGCGGCCGGGTGGGCAACCTGCCTGCACTCGTCGCCGAAAGCGGCCACAGCGTATAATCTGCGTCGATTCCAGTGTCCCCGCTTTTCCGCGGCCCCCACCCTCTCCCATGGATACAACATGAACAAAGCCATCCGACTCAAGCAGAACCTCGTGACACTCTTTTTCGCTGCTTCGCTCGGCGCGCTTTCGGCGTGCTCCACCGTAGAGAAGCAGCCCGAGTCACGCAATCTCGACTCTGCGCAGGTCAAGCAGGAACGCGAGAAGACGCTCGACATGGCGAAGAACGCGCTGAACAGACTCTACGCAGAGGAACCGGCCGCGCGTGCCGTGGTTGAAGGCGCCGCCGGCTATGGCGTCTTCGACATCACCACCGTCAATGCACTGATCGTCGTCGGCGCACGCGGCCCTGGCGTGATCTTCAACAACGCAAGCGGCAAGCCCACCTACATGCAGGCGGTTCGTGCGGGCACCGGCCCCGGCCTCGGCTACCAGACGCTCTACCAGATTTTCGTCTTCAAGTCGAAGGAGGCACTCGATCAGTTCAAGGTCGGTGGCAAGGCCGGCGGCGACGTCGGCGCGTCGGCGACCGCCGGCTCCACAGGGAAGACGATATCCTTCAATCCCTACATCGACGTCTACCAGCTGACGGAGAAGGGCTTTGCGCTCCAGGCCAACTGGGGCGCCGCTGCCTACTACGTCGATCCGGACCTGAACTGACGCCGCGACCGACTTGATCCCTGCCCGGCGAATCAAAGAAAACGGACGACTGTGACGCCTTTCTGTTCAGATATCGACGTCACCCTGCGCGACGGCCGTGCAGTGCACCTCCGCACGATCCGCAGCGCCGACGAGGAGGAACTCCTGCAGGCCTTCCAGCGGCTGGACCCGGACGCCCGCTACATGCGCTTCATGCGGGTCGTCCGCGAAGCCAACGTGGATCGCTTGCGCAGCTTTCTCGCTTTGTTTCCCGAGAGCGGCACCGCCCTCGTCGCCACCGTCCCGGCCAGCGATGGAATCGACATCGTTGGCGTTGCGTCCCTGATCATCGGGAACGACCCGACGAGCGGCGAGTTCGCGGTCACCATCGCCGCCGAGTACGGCGGGGCCGGCCTTGGACACACCCTGATGAGCGAGCTGATCGCTGCGGCGCGGGCACGCGGGCTGATGGCAATGGAGGGTTACGTGCTGCGCATCAACACACCGATGCTGCGGCTCGCTGAGCGCCTCGGCTTCACGACCTCGCCCGACCCCGACGATCCTTCGGTGGTCATCTGCCGGCTGCGACTCGACAGCCCGTCAACGAGGTCACCCTCTCCCCGACCAGCACCACGCACGCGCTGATCTTTGCGCGGTCGGTGAGTCAGCGAGCGCGCGCTTCGCCGCGGGCAGTCGCCGGCGGCTATCTTGCCCCCGCGCTCACAGACCGAGCAGCTTGCAGGTGTGGCGCGCGATCATCAGTTCCTCGTTGGTCGGCACCACCCACGCCGAAACCTTGCTGCCGACGCTGCTGATGCGTTGGCCCGCCTGCTCGTTGGCCGCCGCGTCGAGATCGATGCCCAGCCACTTCGCCTGTTCGCAGACCAGCCGGCGAATATGGGCGCTGTTCTCGCCAATGCCGGCAGTGAAGACAAATGCGTCGATACCGCCGAGAACGGCGGCAAGCCCGCCAAGTTCGCGGCTGATGCGATAGACGAAGTGATCGATGGCCAGCCGCGCGCGCGGCGCGTCGCTCTCCTGCAGGACGCGCATGTCGTTGCCGATGCCCGACAGGCCGAGCAGGCCGGAGCGCTTGTAGAGCATGTTCTCGACGTCTCTGGCGCTCATCCCTTCCTGCTGCAGCAGATACAGGATGATGCCGGGATCCAGGTTGCCCGGTCGCGTGCCCATCAGCAGTCCGTCGAGCGCGGTGAAGCCCATCGAACTGCCGACGCTGCGGCCGTGGTGCATCGCGCACATGCTTGCGCCGCTGCCGAGGTGCGCCACCACCACGCGCCCGGCAGCGATTTCCGGCGCCACCTCCGGCAGCGTCGCTGCGATGTACTCGTAGGACAGGCCGTGGAAGCCGTAGCGCCGGATACCGCGCTCAAAGTACTCGTAGGGCAGACCATAGAGCTGCGCCACCTCGTCCTGAGTGCGGTGGAAGGCGGTATCGAAGCAGGCGACCTGCGGCAGTTCGGGCCTCGCCTCTTGCACTGCCCGGATGGCCGCGAGGTTGTGCGGCTGATGCAGCGGTGCCAGCGGCACGAAGGTCTCGAGCGTGTCCATGGCCTCCGGTGTGATCAGCAGCGGCGCCGAGTAGTTGGGGCCACCATGCACGACGCGATGACCGACGCCCGCCAGCTCCTGTCCCGAAAAACGGGAGCGCAGCAGCGTCGCAATCTCCTGCAAGGCCTGCCCGTGATTGGCGACGTCGCTCGTCGTCCAGGACTGATCGGCGATGACGCCGCCATCGGCACCCTTCGCCTTGAGTCGCGGCGCAGTGCCCAGCCCCTCCACCTGGCCGACCGCCATGGCTTGCAGAGCACCGCCTGCGCCGACCTCGAAAACCGAGAACTTGAGGCTCGATGAACCGGCGTTGAGAACCAGAATTCCCTGTCCCATTTCAGCCTCCCGTCCTGGTTGCGTCGTGCGTCAGCGCGGCGCTGGCCATCAGGCAGGCAACCGCGCACGAGGCAAGCTTGGCACGCCGGTTGTCGGCGCGACTGGTGAGGATGATCGGCACGCGCGCGCCGAGCACGATACCCGCGCCATCGGCATGGCTCATGAAGGTCAGTTGCTTGGCGAGGATGTTGCCGGCCGCGAGGTCGGGAACGACCAGAATGTCGGGATCGCCGGCGACGACCGAATCGATCTTCTTGATGCGAGCGGCTTCCTTGCTGATCGCGTTGTCGAGCGCCAGCGGGCCGTCGAGGATCGCACCCGTGATCTGGCCGCGATCGGCCATCTTGCACAGTGAGGCGGCGTCGGTGGTACACACCATCCGCGAGTTGACGCCTTCGACGGCGCAGATGATGGCCACCTTCGGCTCGAGGATGCCCAGCACGTGCGCCAGATCGATCGCGTTCTGGCAAATGTCGCGTTTGCAGTCAAGGTCCGGTGCGATGTTGATCGCTGCGTCGGTCACGATCAGCGGCTTGTGATAGGTTGGAACATCCATCAGGAAGGCGTGGGTGATGCGCCGCTCGGTGCGCAAACCCGTTTGCCGATTGACCACCTCGGCCATCAGCTCGTCGGTATGCAGGCTTCCTTTCATCAGCGCCGCGGCTTCGCCGAGGCGCACCAGTTCGACGGCGCGGAAGGCTGCGGCATGGCTGTGCGGCACGTCTTCCATACGCAGCCCCGTGAGATCGAAGCCACACTGCTCGGCGACAGCCCGCAGCCGCTCCAGCGGGCCAACCAGAATCGGTTCGATCAGACTCTCGCGGGCGGCCTCGAGAGCGGCGCCCAGCGACGATTCGTCGCAGGGATGCACGACCGCCACCGATACCGGCGGTAGCTTCCCGCAGCGTTCGACGAAGCTGTCAAAGCGGTCATGGCTCTGGATCGACACCTGCGCCGCATCCGGGCGGTCCATGGTGATCCGGGTATCCGGCGCGATGACCCTGGCGACACCGCTGACGATCTTCTCGCCGCGGGCGTTGACGCCAAGGCAGTCGAAGCGCACCTGGCGCGTTTCGGGAAACTTTTCCCGTGCCGTGACGCTGATCGTGATCTCCTCGCCGATCGCCAGCGGCGCGTGGAAGTCCAGATCCTGGCCCGCGTACACGGTGCCCGGCCCGGGGAGCTCGTTGCCGAGCAATCCCGAGATCTGCGCGCCCAGCCACATGCTGTGCGCGCTCAACTCGTTGGCGCCGAGTTGTTTCACCAGCGCGAGGTCGAGGTGGGTCGGGTTGACGTCGCCCGAGACGGTTGCGAAAAGCTGTACGTCACGCACCGTCAGCGTGCGGCTCATGCTCGCCGTATCGCCGATGTTGATCTCGTCGAAACAACGGTTCTCAAGGGTGTCTTTTTTCATCATGTACTCATCGTGGATAATTGTTTCGGGCTAACGCCGGCAAGGCCCCTGCTCCCCCGTTTGCGCCCTGGAAACGCCGGTCAGGGCCTGCTGGCTGGCCGCAATAACCATTCTAGCGTATCGTACCGAAACAATGAGCAGCGTGACCGGGCACCGCATGCACCTCGCCCACCGGCGCCATCCGCCACCCCGCCGGAACATGGCGTCGGGATGACGCCGGCTTGCTGAAGTGGGCGGCAGGGCAGACTTTCGCTTATCATGACCCCTTGACCAACCGGGCTGGCGAGCGCCCCTCGACAGCTTTATCTCGGGGAGTGGCGACATGAACAGGGAATTCCTTACGCGTGTTTCTCAATTGTCCCGGTGGCTGCTGATTGCCGCGCTGACGGCGCTGCTGACCCCGGTTGCCGCCCTCGCCGCAGATCGCTCGGCGCTGGAAACACAGGCCAGGAACGCCTATCAGAAACTGATCGCCAGGGTCCCGGCGGCGAAAGCCCTGTCCAGGGATGCTGTCGCCGTCCTCGTGTTTCCGAAGATCACCAAAGCGGGTCTCCTCGTCGGCGGGCAATACGGAGATGGCGTGCTCTTCCGGGACGGCAAAACGGCCGCTTACTACAACACCTCGGGTGCTTCGTACGGACTTCAGGCCGGCGCACAGCAATACGGTTATGCGATGTTCTTCATGAACGAAAAGGCGCTCCAGACCCTGAACCAGGCCGAAGGCTTCGAAGTCGGCGTTGGCCCGTCGATCGTCGTGCTCGACCAGGGCATGGCCAAGTCGCTGACCACCACCACCGCAAACAACGACATCTACGCCCTTGTCTTCGCCCAGACAGGCCTCATGGCCGGTGTCGGCCTGCAGGGCAACAAGATCACCAGACTCAGCGAGTAGTCAGGCCCCGTCGTAACGGTGCGCACACAGGCGCGGCGCCGCAACATCGGCGCCGCGCCTGGCCCGCCCTTGCGCTCCCTGCCAAGGCATCCGATACTGGCTGCCTGCGTGCAAGTCGATCTTGCGCGACGCAGCCCCCCAACTGAATGACATTGCTCGCATCGGACTTTGCGATGCGTGCGGCCAGCAACACGTCGTCAGACGATACAACTAACTGCTTGCCCCATTGTCCGCCAACGGGCGATGGCTCTACCCGAAAAAAGGACCCGGATGAACTCAGCTCCCCGCCAAAGCGGCATTCTTCTGCACCCGACGTCGTTGCCCGGACCACACGGTTCCGGCGACCTCGGCACCGCCGCGTTCCACTTCGTCGACTGGCTGGTCGCCGGTGGCCAGTCGCTGTGGCAACTGCTGCCGCTGACCGGCCTTGGACCCGGTAACTCGCCCTACTCCAGCCCTTCCGCTTTCGCCGGCAACGAGTTGCTGATCGACCTGGTGCAACTGCAGGACGCCGGCTGGCTGACCCCCGCAGATCTCGCCGAAGCGCCGGTCTTCCCCGAACAGCGTATTGATTACGCAGCGGTGCGACCTTTCAGGATGGGCCAGTTGCGGCGCGCGGCCGCCCGCTTCTTCGCCAGCGGCAAGACACCCGAGCACGCGGCCTTCAGCGCCTTCTGCACAGATTCCCGCGCCTGGCTCGACGACTACGCGCTGTTCATGGCGCTCGATATCGCGCATGGCGGTGAACACGGCGCGATGTGGCAGGAGTGGCCGGCAGAGCTTGCGCACCGCAAGCCGGAAGCGCTGCGCGCGGCGGAACGTTCTCACGCCGGGGAGATCAGCTTCTGGAAGTTCTCGCAGTGGTGCTTCCATACGCAGTGGGCCAGGCTCAAAGCCTACGCCAACGCCAATCGCATCGAAATCGTCGGCGACCTGCCGATCTTCGTCGCCGGCCACAGCGCCGACGTGTGGGCCAATCCGGGGCTTTTCGACCTCGACAAGAGCGGTCATCCGCGCGTCGTCGCCGGTGTCCCGCCGGACTACTTCAGCGAAACGGGACAGCGCTGGGGCAACCCACTCTACCTCTGGTCCGCGCACGCCGCCGAACACTATCTCTGGTGGGTAGATCGCATGCGGCAAACGATGACGCTCTGCGACATCGTGCGCATCGATCATTTCCGCGGCTTCGAGTCCTACTGGGAAATTCCCGGTTCGGCCGAAACGGCCATCGACGGACTCTGGCAATCGGGGCCGGGCGAAGCAGTGTTCACCGCCATGCGTCGCGAGCTGGCCGACGAGAACGGCAAGCTGAAGATCATCGCCGAAGACCTCGGCATCATTACGCCGAAAGTCAAGAAACTGCGCGAGGACGTCGGGCTGCCGGGGATGCGCATCCTGCACTTCGCCTTCGGCGACGACGCCAGAAACCCCTACCTGCCACACAATTACGACGCCAACACCGTCGTTTACACCGGCACGCACGACAACGACACCACCTGCGGCTGGTGGGACTCGCTCGAACAGAAAGAAAGGGACCGGGTGCACGCCTACCTCGGCGTTGGCAGCGAGAGCAGCGAAGAGCTGTGCTGGTACCTGATCCGACTGGCTTATTCGTCGGTCGCCCAGTATTGCGTGATCCCGATGCAGGATGCGCTGGCGCTCGATACCACACACCGCATGAACCAGCCGAGCGTCGGCGAAGGATCATGGGAATGGCGCTACCGCTGGGACCAGGTTGAACCCTGGCATGCCGAGCGACTTGCCGACCTGACCGCGCTGTACGGCCGCGACTACGAGAGCCAGCATCACGTAGACGAGGACGAAAGCTGATCATCTCCTGACAGGCACCCTGTGAACGTCATCAACCCCCGTACAGTCAGCGAATGACGCTACCCTCGGCAGCGCTCGACGCGCTCCACGATGGCCTGAACAAGGGGGAATTCTTCATCGAGTACCTCCCCATCGTTTCCCTCGGCGACCAGACCTGCCTTGGAGCCGAGGCACTCGTCCGCTGGCGGCGGCCAGATGGGGAAATCGTTCTTCCCGGCGAGTTCATCCCGCTTGCCGAGAACACCCCGCTGTCCGGTCTGATCACCTACTGGCTGATCGACACGCTGGCCGTCGAAGTCGGCGACTGGCTGCGCGCGCACCCCGAGGCGCATCTCAGCCTCAATGTCCCGCCGGAGATTCTTGGTCGCGGCGGCCTGGAATACGCGGCCGTCAAGTCAGGTCTCGGCGAGTTTCGCTCGCAGCTGATTCTCGAAGTCACCGAGCGCGGCATTCCCGACCAGCTCGGCCTGATGGCCCTGAACAGCATGCACCGGGGCGGCATCCAGCTCGCCCTCGACGACGTGATGATGAACGGCGCCAATCTGGCGCTCATTTCGCGCTGCAACTTCCACATCATCAAGATCGATCGCCTGCTGACCGCCGAGGTCACCCCGGAGTGCCCGCACCCCGACTGGTTACGCAGCCTGGCCGGGCTCCTGCATGCCAACGATCTGACGATCGTTGCCGAAGGCATAGAAAGCGAAGCCCAGCTGCAGGCGCTGCGCGCCGCCGGCGTGCAACTCGGACAGGGCTACCACTTCGCGCCGCCACTGGCCGCCGAAGACTTCATGGCCTATTACGCCAGAACGGCGCGGACCGCAGACTGCCTGGCGACCAGCCCTCTGGCACCATCCTCGCGAGCCGAACTGTCTCGCTCCTGACAAGCCTCGCCGGCGATCATTCGTGAGACCCCGCCGGCGTCACCGGGCGACCCGGAGCGACTACCGATGCCCGGCATGGCAGGTTCGCGAACCTGCTGTCGGCGCCAGGCCTCCCGCCGGGGCAAGCGCGCCGCCAGCCCTCAGTTTGAAGACCGCAGCCAGCGAACAATGCTGGCCGTGTCCATCGCCCCGGACTTGCGGGCGACCTCCCTGCCATTCCGGAAGAGCACCAGCGTCGGAATGGAGCGGATGGCAAAGCGGGCGGCGAGCGCCTGCTCCTCTTCGGTATCGACCTTGGCCAGGCGGGCGGCCGGTTCGAGCTGCTGCGCTGCCGCCGCGAATGCTGGCGCCATTGCCCGGCACGGGCCGCACCAAGGCGCCCAGAAATCGACCAGGACCGGCAGCTCAGACCGTTCGACATGGCGGTCGAAGCTGGCCTCCGTCAGCACGATCGGGGAGCCGTCGAAGAGCGGCGATTGGCAGTGGCCACACTGGCCGCGATCACCGAGGCGCGCTTCAGGGACGCGGTTCGGGCGATGGCAACGCGGGCAGACGACAATTTTCGAGGGAATCATGACGGCAAGCTCTGGCTCCAGGATCAATGACTTCTACATGGTGGCGCCTCGAGCACATTCAAGCCCTGCTTCGCTGGCCAGGCCGCGGGCCACGGCCCCTGCACGCGATCCGCGTGCCGCCAGCGTTCAGCCGCCGGTCGAAACGGCCATCGCCTCGACCTTCGCTTCGCGGATCGGCAGATTGCACAGCGCCGCCGCCGCGGCCAAGGCCATGTCTGCGTACCACATCCACGCATAATCGCCTTGCGCCGTGATCGCTATGCCGCCCAGGTAGGCGCCGAGAAAGCCGCCGATCTGATGCGAGAGCAATGTCAGCCCGAACAACGTTGCCAGGTAGCGGACACCGAAAAGCTTGCCGACGATCGCGGCGGTCGGCGGCACGGTGGCCAGCCAGGTAAAGCCCAGTCCGGCGGCGAAGAGGTAGAAGGTCAGTTCGGTCTTCGGCGCCAGCAGGTAGACGCCGACCAGTGCCGCACGCGAAGCGTACATCCAGAACAGCACCATCTTGCTGCGGTACCTGCCGATACAGGCGCCCGCATACAGGCTGCCGGCGATGTTGGCCAGACCGATGATGGCCAGCGACCAGCTGGCCACCGTGGCGGGAAGGCCGCACAGGGCGACCTCGCCCGGCAGGTGGGTGACCAGAAACGCAATATGGAAGCCACAGGTGAAAAAGCCCAGATGAAGCAGGAAGTAGCTCCGGTCGCCGATCGCGCCGCGGACGGCATGCCAGAGCCCCTTGTCGTCTGGACTGGCCTCCCGCTTCGGGACCCTGTGCCGTACGAGCACGCCGATCATCGGCAAGGCCGCGAGCACCATGACCGCCAGCGACCACATCGCCCCCATCCAGCCAAAGGCGCTTATCAACTTCTGCAGCACCGGCGCGAAGACGAACTGTCCGAACGAGCCGCCGGCATTGATGACCCCTGACGCCGTGCCGCGCGCCGAAACCGGCAGGCGCTGCGCCGAGGCGCCGATGAGCACGGAAAAACTGCCGGCGCCCGACCCGATGGCCGAGAGCAGGCCGAGCGACACGACCAGCCCGAAACCCGATTCCATGAACGGGGTCAGTGCGCTGCCCGCGGCGAGAACGATCAGGCCGCCGACCAGTACCTTCTCCGGCCCGTAACGGTCGGCAATCGCGCCGGCGATTGGCTGCACGGCGCCCCACATGAACTGGGCGACCGCCAGCGCCAGGCTGATGGTGACAATGCCGAGGCCGGTGCTGGTGTTGATCGGCGAAACGAAGAGCCCGAGCGACTGCCGTGCGCCCATGGTGACCATGAGAATACCAGCGGCGGCAAGGGTGACGGGCCAGGCGCCTTTCACTGCGAGCGAGCGAAACATCGTCGAGCTTTCTACCGAGAGATCACCGGTCGTGTGCGTGGATTGCAATCATGGCCGCCATTGTGTGAATCCAGGCGACGCGTTACAAGCTTTTTTTCTGAATCACCAAACAGGCTCCCTGTTCCATGGCCGCCGGGCACGGCTGGCGCAGGCGGCAGGTCAGCGCGGCCAGCCGCCGGGCCGTCGCAGCGCATCGGGCACCTTCGGTCGCAGAGCCGGGCGCCGGATTTGGTATTTCTACCAAACTGGCGCACAATGGCGCGGTGCACCTTATCGATGGAGTCCATCGTGGACGTCAAAGCGTCGGTCCTTGGGGCGGGCAGCAAGCTGCTCAAGGAACATGGCATTGCTGCCCTGACCCAACCAAGAGTGGCTAGCGCCGCCGGCGTAAAGCAAAGCCACCTCACCTACTACTTCCCGAAGCGCTCCGACCTTCTGCTGGGCATCGCGGCGCACGTCATCGACGAGACCATGTCGGCCCTTGCCTCGCGCCTCGAAACGGCGCCCCCGCAAGCCGCTTTCGCCGAAACGATCGGCGCGATGATGATCGAAGGCATTCCGCCAAGGATCATGATCGGCCTGATCGTGGCCGCCGACGAAGAACCCAACCTGAGGGTCCCGCTGCGCGAGCTGATCGGCGGGGTGCGCAAGCGCATCGAGGAGATGCTTGATCGCGTCGGCATGGCGCAGACCGGCAAGGCCGCACGAATCCTGCACGCCACTGTCGTCGGCCTGGCGATCATGCACCATGCGCAGCACACTGCCGCTTCCGCTACGGACGTCAGGGAGGGCCTCGCCGACGTCATCGATCTGCTGCTTGTAGAACAATCACCGCTGCCGACAGGCGATAGCCGATGAAGACGCCCTGCCCGAAAGCCATTGCCGCCTGTTGTGCCCTGGCCGCATCGATCCTGCTGACCGCCTGTGGCCGTGCCGATCACGACAGCTTTCAGGGCTATGTCGAAGGGGAGTATGTGTATCTGTCAGCACCCCAAGCCGGCTACCTGAAGGAACCTGGCACGGCCCGTGGCAGCCGGGTGGCGGCGGGGAAAGCCGTTTTCGCGCTTGACGCCGAGCCGGATGGCCAGGCACTCGCCGAAGCGGAAGCGCGCACCGGTTCCGCCAGGAAGAAGCTGCAGAACCTCCAGACACCGCGTCGCCCGGCGGAGATCGCCGCCCTGCAGGCCAGGCTTCGCGCCGCAGAAGCCAGCCTGCGTCTGGCGGAAGTCCAGTTGAAGCGACAGCAGGAACTGCAGCGCAAGAACTTCGTTGCGCGGAGCAAGGTGGATGAGGCGCGCAGCACGCGTGACCAGGCAGCCGCCGAGGTTGACGCCAGCAAAGAGCAGATTGCCAGCTACCGCAGCACCCTCGGACGGCAGGCCGAACTCGGGGCAGCCGCATCGGACGTCGACGCGGCTGCCGCGCAGGCGGCACAGAAGCGCTGGATCGTCGAACGAAAGTCCGTCACCGCGCCAGCAGCCGGGGAAATTGCCGAAACCTACTACCGGCCTGGCGAATGGGTGCCTGCCGGCGCACCCGTGGCCAGCCTGTTGCCGGATGGCGGACGACGGGTGCGCTTCTTCGTCCCCGAGACCGTCGTGGCCACGATCAGGCCCGGTGACGCGATCGACGCAAGTTGCGACGGCTGTTCAGCGCCGATCCGGGCACGCGTCGACTTCGTCGCCCCGCAAGCGGAATACACGCCGCCGGTCATCTACAGCAGCGGCAGCCGCGAGAAGCTGGTGTTCAGGGTCGAGGCGCGGCCCGTGCCGGACCAGGCGACGCAACTTCGCCCGGGCCTGCCCGTCGATGTCCGTCTCGTTCGCCAATGAGCGGCACGCTGGTCATCGATGTCGCCGGACTGAACAAGCACTTTGGCGACAAGCATGTCGTCCGCGACCTCGCGCTGCAGGTGCGCGAGGGCGAGATACTCGGTTTCCTGGGTCCCAACGGCAGCGGCAAGACGACATCCATCCGCATGCTCTGCGGCCTGCTCACCCCGGACAGTGGCCGCGGCAGCTGCCTCGGCTTCGACGTCCTGAAGGAGAGCGCATCCATCAAGCGCCAGGTCGGCTATATGACCCAGAAATTCTCGCTCTGGGACGACCTGACGATTCGCGAGAACCTGGATTTCGTTGCCCGCATGTTCGGCATGCGCAAGCGCCGGGAGGCAGTGGCGCAAGCCCTCGAGGAACTCGGCCTGGCGGGACGTCGCGACCAGTTGGCCGGAACCCTTTCCGGCGGCTGGAAACAGCGCCTCGCGCTGGCCTCCTGCCTGCTGCATGAACCCCGCTTGCTGCTGCTCGATGAACCGACGGCGGGTGTCGATCCGAAGGCGCGGCGTGACTTCTGGGAAGAGATCCACCGCCTGTCCGCCAAAGGCATCACCGTGCTCGTCTCGACGCACTACATGGACGAGGCGGAGCGCTGTCACCAGTTGGCCTATATCGCCTACGGCGTCCTGCTGGCCTCGGGAACGGCGGCCGATGTCGTCGCCAGCCAGAAGCTGCAGACCTGCGAAATCAGCGGCGCTGGCATCCAGGGACTGGCGGAAGCGCTTCGCCAGTTGCCGGGAGTCGACCAGGTGGCCAGCTTTGGCAACACCCTGCATGTCAGCGGAACGGATGGGCAACGACTGCAATCGAGCCTGCAGGCGTTCATTGCCGGCAGGTCCTTGTCGATGACCGCGGTGGCGCCATCGCTCGAAGATGCCTTCATCCGTCTGATGCAGGCCAGCCAGGATCAATTCCGGGGCTAGCGCGATGAACGCATACAACGGATTCTCCCTCCATCGCTGGCTGGGCATCATGATCAAGGAGTTCATCCAGCTCAGGCGTGACCGGCTGACCTTCGGCATGATCGTCGGAATTCCGATCATGCAGTTGCTGCTCTTCGGCTTTGCCATCAATTCCGACCCGAAGCACATGCCGACGGCAGTCGTCATGGCGGACCCCGGGCCGTTCGCCCGTTCCTATGTCGCCGCGATGCAGAACAGCGAGTATTTCCGGATCGTCGGCAGCGTCGACGAACGCGAAGCGGATCGCCTGCTCGACCGCGGAGATGTCCAGTTCGTGGTCACCTTTCCGGTGGGCTTTCATCGCGACCTGGTACGCGGCCAGATGCCGACGCTGCTCGTCGAAGCCGACGCGACCGACCCGATGGCCACCGGCGGCGCCATCTCGGTGCTCAAGCACCTGGGCATCGAGGTATTTGCGCCGGATCTTCCGGGCCTCAGGCAGCCGGCCAACGCGCCCGTCGACCTGCGCATACAACGACGCTACAACCCCGAGGGCATCACCGCCTACAACATCGTACCCGGCCTGTCGGGCGTCATTCTGACCATGACCATGATCCTGATGACCGGCCTGGCGATGACCCGGGAACGCGAGCGGGGAACCTTCGAGAACCTTCTGGCGACGCCGGCAACACCCTTCGAGGTGATGACCGGAAAGATCGTCCCCTACATCCTCATCGGCCTCATCCAGGTGACCCTGATCTTCCTGGCGGCACGCTGGATCTTCGCGGTACCGATGCACGGAAATCTGTTCCTGCTCTATGGTGTCGTCTTGCTGTTCATCTGCGCCAACCTGACCCTGGGAATCACCTTCAGCTCGATTGCCCGGAACCAGCTGCAGGCAATGCAGATGACTTTCTTCTTTTTTCTCCCCTCCTTGCTGCTCTCGGGCTTCATGTTCCCGTTTCGTGGCATGCCGGAGTGGGCGCAGGCCGTCGGCAGCGTGCTTCCCCTGACGCATTTCGTCGTACTGGTCAGGGGAATCCTCCTCAAGGGGAACGGCCCGGAACTGCTATGGAATCACGTCTGGCCGATCCTGCTGTTCATGCTCACCGTCCTCGCGCTCGGACTCAAGACCTTCAGGAAGACGCTGGACTGAGCTGTCGCAAGCATGTGTCGCAAGGCGCCCGGTGCGCTTCAGACAGATGCGCCGCCACCTGTCCGCCGGCCGTAGTAATTGAGCTGTCCGCACGGCAGCCAACTCGTCAAGCTCCCACCGCTCGGCCCACTAGCAGGTCGTCCCGCTCGTCGGCCATGGCGGACGGCTGGCCAGCAATGTCGAATGCGTGCCAGCACCGCTTTGCGGTACCATCATCGACGGGCATCGCTCGGCCGGCAGCGGGCGATGGAGATCGTTTGCCGGGCGCAGTCATTGCAGCGATCGGCGTGACAGCCATTTGCCTCGCCCGCGAAACGCCGACCGACAAGATTCTTGGTACCGCATCAAATAGACACACGCTCGATGCAAAGCCTTCTCCAGAGAGAAGCGCTGATTTCACCGCTTTTTCACGGCAAGCCACCACGCGACCGATCGATCTCATCGAGGCGCCATCTGGCCAACCGATGGGATCGGCGCTTCCAACGAAGTATGCAGCATGGTGGCCGATGCCGCTTGGTGCGCAAGAATTGTCAATCCAAAACAATGCTGTAGAGGAAAATCGTCGCATTTGAAGGCAAATAATTACTGGAGAGGAATCATGTCTGAACCCATAGAAATCCTGCGCGGAGTGGTACATCCGTGGTCTTGCGACAACTTTGGCCATATGAATGTCCGTTGGTACAGTCATTTTTTCGATGACGCTGCGTTTCACCTCTGGCCGATTTACTGGGGGAGCCACAAGAAAATCCAGGACGAGTTTGGCATCCATACGGTAACGGCCTCTGCGACGGTACAGTTTTTGCAGGAACTGCTGGCAGGGGATTTGTTTCTGGTAGATGGTTCGTTGACCCGTATTGGCCGCAAGAGCTGTACTTTTACCGAGCGGATGCTGCATATTGATACGAAGGAGGTGCATGCCACATACGAAACTGTAGAAGTCTTTTTTGACCCGCAGACTCGCAAGTCGACAGAGATTCCGGCCTCGATCAGGCGGGCCTTGGAAAATGCATAGCCAACCGCTCAACAAGACCATTGGAAGCCTGATGGCTTTTTGGCAACGTTTGTAGGCGGGCCAGGCGCTCAAACGTCAGATGCAGCGATCGACACGCATACAGTTGAGTGCTGAAGTGGCCTTGCGGGCCATCCACATCACGGCCAACACGCCTGATGAGGCGCAGCCACTGGTGAAGCGCTGGCTCGACTGGGCCAGCCGCTGCCGACTGGAACCTTTCAAGCGCCTCGGCAGAACAATCACCAAGCATCTTCCTGGCGTCCTCAACGTTTTCCAGGCAGGCAAGCACAACGGTCGTGGCGAGGCGATGAATCGGGCGCGTCGGGAGGCACGCGCTCGCGCCCGAGGCTATCGCCAGACTCTCCGGCGGCAGCAACCTCGCCACCACTCGATCCTTCATCGCTTGTCCGTATCGTGCCATTTCGTTACCTCGCTATCGCCCCCAAGTTTCAGATTCTATCGAGGCGGCAACTACTCTGACACAGGGGGCGACGCTGAAGGCGGGGGGCCGCCATCCTCGCGAAGAAGATCGACATCGGTTTTATCGGCGATCCGGTCACCTAACAGGTCGAGGTCGACGTCTTTCCGCACCTTCTGCAGGAGGAGCGGGCGCAGACTGTATTGTGCTGTTGCAGGGTTTCCGAGGGGGGCCGTGAACCATCGACTTGAGTCCCGGCCCAGACAAGCAGCGATTTCATGGCTCGTACCCGTACTCGGCTACGACAAGGCGGAAAAGGAAGGGGTGCAGAAGGTGACCGACGACCAAACGTTCTACGACGACATCGAGGGGTACTGCGGGCGGCTCAGCTACGGGCACGGTGATCGCGTCTCGCTGCATGTCTCGACACGCAGCAGAAGATACGACGTGCGCGTCGAGCGCTGGGGCGCAGCCCGCGAGCTCGTGTGGAGTGCGACCGGCGTTGCGGGCGCGTACTTCGAAGCACCGGCCGATGCCGATGCGCAGGGGTGTCGATGGCCGATCGGCGTCGCGTTCGCGGTCGCCGCGGGCTGGAGGTCGGGGTTTTACCTCGTCACACTTACCGCCCATGACGCGCTGGCCGGACGCGACGTGGCCCACGCCGGCTTCGTGGTGCGGGGCGATCCGAACGATAAGGCACGCGCGCTCTACGTGCTCGACACCAACACCTGGCATGCATACAACACGTGGGGTGGGTGCAGCCTCTACACGGGCGGCCACAAGGTGTCTCATGCGCGTCCGTTCGCGCGCGGGATGCTGTGTCGTCCAGAGGTCGACCGTGACGATCGCAAGGCTCGGCCTCGCCGCTGGGGAGAGGAACCGGACGTCGATGGGGCGATCTTCCAGCGGTATCGAACCGAGCATGGCTATCCCGCGGCCATCGGCTCGACGGGCTGGTTCAGTCATGCACGACGCTTCGTCGAATGGGCTGAAAGGGCGGGGTACAGGCTTGACTACGCAGTGTCGACGGACCTTGAGCAGCATCCGGATCTACTGGTCGGGTATGACCTGGCGCTCTGCGTCGGTCACGACGAGTACTGGTCAGCCGGACAACGGCAAGCGTTGGACAGCCACGTCAGACGCGGCGGCCACCTCGCGAACTTCTCCGGCAACACGAGCTACTGGCAGGTCCGGCTCGACGAGGCACCGGGCGGCACTGCGATGGTCTGCTACAAGTACACGGCCCACAAAAACGATCCCGTGATCGCCGGGGGCCGACCCACGGAGATGACCGGGATGTGGGCTGATCCACTCGTCGGCCGTCCGGAATGGGAACTCCTCGGGGCCAGTTCCACATTCGGCCTGTACCACCGTTTTGGTGCGGCCACGCCTCGGGGTGTCGGAGGATTCGTCGTGTACCGCGCCGACCACTGGATGTTCGCTGGAACGGGTCTGACCTACGGCGACGTCCTCGGTGCCGACGACGGGATCGTCGGCTACGAGACGCTCGGTTGTCCGGTCAACTTCGACGACCTCCAGTTGCCGGTCGCTGCCGAGCGCCCGGGCCTGCCCCAGGAGATCGAGATCGTGGCCTTTACACCATCGAGCAATCTCGCCGTCGGGGAGTACCCCGCCTCGATCTCCGCGCTCACCGACCAGGGCGATCTTGAGTTCATCGCATCGCGGATATACGGCGACACGAGCAAGGCAAATCTCGCGCGGGTGCGGCACGGCAACTCGGTGATGCTGACCTGTCGACCTGCCGGCGCGGCCGGCGGCGAAGTGGTGACGATCGGCACCGTCGATTGGGTGTTCGGACTCGCCACCGACCCTGCGGTCGCCAGAGTCACCGCCAACGTGCTCGACCATCTGCTCGGCTGACCAGCAAGATCGCTTTCGCTCGCACCCCGGTTCACCACCGGCAGCCGCTAGGCGATGCATGGCTGACCAAGTCAGTGCCAGAGGTCAACCTTGGCTCTCGGCGAACAGGCGTCTGACGGCTGGCGTGGATGCCAATCTGCTTCCGCAGGATCTTGCCGCCGTTCGAATCGGTCAAACTTCGACCTCAAGTACCGGGGGCGGACCACGGTCGCTGAAGTATTCCGAGAGTATTGAGCGCAGATCACAAGACGGTTCATGCCAGAAAGCTGTCCTCGACGCTTGCGAAAGGCAGCAGTCGCCGGACCGGTCGTACGAGCCGGCCAGGGTCTGGAAGTGTTGGTGCCGTCTCGAACACCTGCTCGCCCGCGCACCAGCGCTTGGCGGAGCCAGTCGTGGCGAACTGTGCGATGCCCTTCAGGCCGAAATGACCGCGAGCCACGCCTTCCTTCTCGACGAACGGTTGCGCCAGTTCGAGGACCTCGAAGCGCGCATCGCGCGCTGTGGCGCCGTCCTCACGGGTCGCTCCCTGTTTCGAGGTGTCGCCGCTGCTCGCCAGACGCCAGTTCGCCCACGCTCTCGGCGCTGCGATGTCCGCGGCCCCTGCTGGCGGACACATCGGGAGCCGTGCCACGAAGGGCTGCATTCGTCAAGCGCCTGATCTGCCGATCCTGTTCGCCTGAGAGCAAGCACAACGCGCAGACCGCGCCGACGAGAGCAGAGAACATGTCGGACTGCGTGTCCCAGGGATCACCCTGCGTCCCGAGAAACTCGTCTGCGCCTTGGCCCATCAGGAGCGCGGCGCCCCACTCCAGGAACTCATAGCATGCGCTGATCGCGAGCACGATGCAGAGAACGTTGAAGACGAGCATCTTTCGGCCCAGCACGTACGCACCCCGAACGAGTATCTCTCGCGCCACCAGCGCCGGCACAAAGCCTTGAAAGAAATGCCCGATCTTGTCGTACGGATTGCGAGCGAGATCGAGGTAGTCGGCAATCTGGAAGCCGAGCGGAACACGGGCATAGGTGTAAGCGCCGCCAAGCATGAGTACCGACGCATGCAGGAAGATGCAGACGTAGAGCAGCGTCGTAAGCGGAAACCGCTTGTACGTACCGAGCAGCACAGGTATTGCGATGAAGATGGGAAACACTTCCATCGCCCATGTCGCCCGGTCGTAAGGCCTGGCGCCAGAAAGTGCGAGGAGTAAAAGTAGCAGAACCAGCGCGAGGACGAGAAGGATCGAACGGTGCGCGTGCATGTGCAGGTCAACCCGACGAGTTGGTGCTTGCTCGTAGCGATACCGGACGTCGCCGTCAGGCGAGCTGCCGGAAGCGGTGAATCAGTGGCGGCTGCGCCAGCAACTCGCTGGCCAGCCTGACCGCCTCCGCCACATGCGCGGTCGCCAGGTGCGCGTCGGCGGCGGCCTGATCAGTCCATAGCTCGACCGTCACGAACTCGCGTGCATCGTCCTGATTGTGGAAAAGGTCGTAGCCCAGGCAGCCGTCTTCCGCACGGCTCGGGCCGCAAAGCTCGCGCAATACCGTTGCCAACGCCGTCTCGCTGCCTGCCCGGGCAGTCAGCCGGGCCATGATCCTGATCGTCATCCTCTCTGCCTCCTGCTCGTTGCGTTCGTCCCGGGCGCGGCGTCCGATGGCGGCGCCGCAGGTCGATTATCTCTCCGTTGCGCTGCCCGCAGCGCCGTTCTGGCCAGAAAACGGGCAGCGCAGCGCAGTCGCCCCGTCCGCCTGGTCCGCTGCTGGCGGCCCCAGCGATTCGATCCGATAGCCACCAGGATAGTCGAGTCTTGGCAACTGCGTGCGCAGCTTCGGCTGCCGACGTTTTGGCAGCCAGCGTAGTGCCCGTGCGCGTGTCCGCAGCGTCCTCTCGGCGAGCCACGCCAGCCAGCGCGGCGCCGGGCGCAAGGCGAGCGCGGCGAGCAGCGGCGGATCGAGCAGGGCGTGAATGCTGTTGCGGACGAGTGGCCGCAATGGCGCCGGGAACCAGGCGGCAAAGAGTTCGCGTGTCGCCAGGGCAACGCGCTGGCTGGCGACGGTGCAGCGAAAATTGTCGGCTTCGTACTGGCGGCTGTAACGTTCGAACTCTGCATAGTCCTCGGGTATGTCGCGGATCGACATGCGCTCGCCGATCTGCCGCCAGAACCAGAACCAGGCCAGCGTTTCGCTTTCCGTCATGCGTCGCCAGCCAAAACGCACGTTCCAGCGGATGGGCTCGAAGACGAAGCTCGACAGTACATACAGAAAATCCTCGTTGGCGATGCGGAAACGTCCATGCAAGGCGTTGATGCGCGCGATCGCGCGCGCGCCGCGCGCACTGTCGAAACCATGCTCGATGATCTCGCTCACCAGCAGATCGGTGTCGTCGTAGCGTTTCTGCGGGCGCTTCTCGAATTCCCCGCTGCCGTGCAGCAAGCCGCCGATGCGTGTTGCCGCGAAGGTCCGGAACAGGGCGAGTTCGAGCGCCCGCGTGGTGTCCCAGGGAAAGGCGACGGTCGCAAGATGCCGTGCGATCGTCTGGCAGTCTCGTCTGGGATCGGGTTCCTGCATTGGGGTCATGCGCTTCGTCTCGCGATATCAACTACGCGCACCATTATAGGCGACGCCCGGTAGACGCCGTGGCGTTCTCCTTCGCAAGGATGCTGAAACCGGCTGCAGAACGGCGGCCTACTGTAGTGACGAGATCAGCGGTTGTCTGTCGGCCCGGATCTGGGCACGGGGTGGTCCGCGGAACGGCTGCTGCCCGTCCTGAAGGGCCGCCTGACCATCCATGCGTTGCCCGAAAACAGGCGCTTCGTGTCTCCCGGATCCTGCGCCGCAGCCGCCACTGAATGGGCCAACTGCGCCCGGACCTGTTTGCACGTTCCTGCCTCACCACCGACCCGCAGCCTGGTTCAGACCTTGTCCCGTCGATCCGCTACGAGAAACAGCCGGGCGAACCGGGACGGGTGACCTGCGTGTTCCGCGTCGACGCGTACCATGAACAATAGACCTCACACGGTCTTTCTACCCGCGGTTTCAGAATGGCGATGTTCCATTCGCAGGCGAGCCGATTCGTCGTACGGCCGGGTCGTTTCGCTCTACACATCGTGTTTCGCTGGCGCTGGCGATCGCCATCCGCTGGGCCTGCACGGCGCTGCGGATCGCAGCTCCCGAATCCCCCGGGTCGCCGGAGCACTTGCCCGCACGAAAATCTCAAGCTGGCTTGCGGACGCTGCTTCCGGCCGACAAGCGATGGGGACGCCCGCGCAGCGGATCCTGCCGCGGCTCGGCCAGAAGCCGGCGAATTGACTGTGGCACCCGGCCTCGCCGATACTTGCGCAACGCATGGTTATCAGGCGCATGTGGAGATGAGCGCAGGCTCGATCAGGAATGGAGGCGAAGATGGACGGGGTTTTTCTGACATGGCGACGCAGGCTGATTGTCGTCAGTGCGCTGCTGGTTTCTGCCTGCGCCGGTTACAGCGGCAGCAATCTCACGCCCGGCGTATCGACGCTGCCCGAGGTCGTCGCCTCGATGGGGCACCCGGCGATGGCCTGGACGAACCCCGATGGCAGCGAACAGTTGGCGTACCCGCGCGGCCCGGGCGGCACGCAGACCTTCATGGCCTATATTGGAGCCGACAGACGACTGCAGCGCATCGAACAGGTGCTGGACACGGCGCATTTTGCGCGCATCCAGCCGGGGATGAGTCAGGACGAGGTGCTGCGCGTGCTGGGTCCGTCGGGATCGATCTGGACCCAGTTCTACTCGCGCAGCAATCAGCTGGCATGGTCGTGGCTGTTCTGCAACGACTGGAACGTGCAGGAATTCTTTGACGTGATGTTCGACGCAAGCAGCGGTATCGTGGTTTCCACCGGGCAGCACCCGAACCTGATGGGCCTGGATGGTATTCAGCCCTATTGCGGGCAGTGACGGATGCCCGGGAGGACTCGCCGCTGCGGGCGAATCGCTGCGTGGCGCGCTGCACACCCGGCGCGCTGCCGGCGATCGCGCTCGCCAGGCGGCCGGCCTCATGGCTTGCTGATCGGCGTTGTTGGCATCATCGCCGAGAGCGAGCGGGAAACACTGTGCGCTCATCCTGTACACGAGCCTCGCCCCGAAAACAATGAAAGGACAAACGATGACTGACAAGGAAACCAACACCCGCCTGCTCGACAGGTTGCGCACTCAGCGCGAGCTTGGGCTACCGCCATTGGCCGGCAAGAAAGGAATTGTCCTCGGGATTGCCAACGACCAGTCCATTGCCTGGGGCTGTGCGCAGGCATTCCGCGGGCTCGGCGCCGACCTCTGCATCACCTACCTCAATGAAAAATCGCGGAAGTTCACCGAGCCGCTGGCGCAGGCGCTCGATGTCCCGCCGGCGCTGTATCTGCCCTGCGACGTTCGCGAAGAAGGGCAACTGGAAGCAGTGTTCGCGGCCGTCGAAAAGCAGTGGGGCCGGCTCGACTTTGCCCTGCATTCGATTGCCTTTGCGCCGCGCGATGATCTACATGGCCGGGTGGTGGACTGCTCGCGCGAGGGCTTCCTGATGGCCATGGATGTCTCCTGCCATTCGTTCATCCACATGGCCAGGCTGGCCGAACCGCTGATGAAGGAAGGCGGCACCCTGTTCACCATGAGTTACTTCGGCGCGGAAAAGGTCGTCGAGAACTACAACGTGATGGGACCGGTGAAAGCGGCGCTCGAAGCGACGTCGCGGTATCTGGCGGCTGAACTGGGTCCCAAGGGCATTCGCGTCAACCCGATCTCGCCGGGCCCGATCGCGACCCGCGCGGCGTCGGGTATCGGCCGTTTCGACGAACTGATGGAGAAGGCTGCCGCGCGTGCGCCGTCGCGCATGCTGGTGACCATCGAGGATGTCGGCATGGCCACTGCCTTTCTGGCGACCGACTACGCGAAGCTGCTGACCGGCGACACCACCTACGTGGACGGCGGCTACCACGTGCTTGGCTGACGGTCATGACATGCCGGGAGACCCTGGCTCATGAAAATCATGACCGCCCTTCCCCACTTGCAGTGCGCATTCCGGCTTGCGCGCCGGAAGCGTTCGACGGGCTGGGCGCATGCGCCCGGAATTCCCCGTCTCACCCCGCCCCTTCTCGCGCGCGGGAAGAAGGGAGAGTCGTGAGTCGCAGACGCGGCTTTCACATTTGCGCGTACTGAGATCGAGCGTCTTACGCGGCCAGCGCGCAGAAGTGGATAAATGTCCATGACTGCCGCAGGCCGCCGCCTTCTCGTCATCGCCGCCGCCCTGGCGGCGTTCGTGGCCCTTGCTGCTGCCGTTGCGATCGCGCTGGTCGACGTCAATCGCTACAAGCCGGAGATCGCAGCGGCGGTCAGGAAGCACACTGGCCGCACGCTGCAAATGAAGGGCGATCTCGGCCTGTCGATCTTTCCGACGCTGGCGATCGATCTCCCGGCAAGCAGTCTTTCGGCCCGGGACAGCGACGCGGAGTTCCTCGGCTTTGCGTCGGCGCGGATCGCAATCGCCCTGCTGCCCCTGCTGCGCCAGAAGGTCGTCATCGAGTCGATTGACCTGCGGCAGGCGCGGGCGACGATGAGCACGCATAGAGACGGCAGCGGCGAGGCGCCAGAAGCGGGCACGGTCTCGGTACAAGCCGCCGAGGACTCGCGGCACGCGCCCGGACCGCGCGGCGACAGCGAAGCAAGTGACCGGGAGCCGAGTTGGGAGGTTCGCCGCCTGGTGCTCAGCGACGCGGCGATCACGCTACGCGACGAGCCCAGCGGGAAGGTGGTCGTGCTCTCGGCGATCAACCTGGAAACCGGCCGCCTGGCGCCGCAGACGCAAGTCCCGCTTGCGCTGACCGCGCAACTCGCCTCGCGCGCGCCGGAACTCGCTGGCGCACTCGAAGTCACGGCAACCCTGGACTTCGATCCGGCCGTCTCGGCGTTTGCCGCCAGCGACCTCAAGCTCGCCTTCACCGGTACACACGACAGGCAGGCCTTGCGCGCATCGCTCACGGCCGGCCGCGTATCGCGCCAGGCCGCCGATATGCTCAGCGTCGCGCAACTCGGCGTGCGCGCAGAGGGCATGCGTGCCGCGGACGCCTGGGCTTTCGCCGCCAGCGCCGCGCGACTCTCTATCGACGGCCAGGCGCTGAGCAGCGCTGCCATCGAGGCCAGCGTATCGCTGGCCGGCGCGCAGGCATTCGAGGCACAAGTCACGCTCGACCGCATCACCGGCTCGAAGTCACCGCAGCCACCGCAGCCACCGCAGCCACCGCAGCCACCGAAGTCAGCAAACTCGTCGCAGCCACAATGGTCGCTGCTCGCCGAAGACTTCCTGCTCACGGCAAGGCGACGCGATGGGCCGCTGGCGGTACAACTCCGCGTCGGCGGTCCGCTCAGCATCGGTCTCGAAAACCAGACCCTCGCCCTGCCCCACTTCGACGGCGATATCGTCATCGAGGACCCACAGATACCCGAAGGCAAGGCACGGCTGCCGCTTGCTGGCTCGATGACCTTCGACGCCGGGCAGGAACGCGGCAAGCTGCAGTTCGCCTCCGGCGCAGCCGAGGCAAGTTTCAAGGCGATCATCGACTTCAGCAATTTCGCGCAGCCGGAAATCGGCTTCGACCTGCAGGCCGCGCGACTCGATCTCGACCGCTACCTGAGGCCCGCCGCCCCGACGCCACCAGATGCCCCTGCCACTGCCACCCCTGCGCCCGCCCGCCAGGCGGCGGCCAGCATGTCCGGCCGCAGCGACCGCGCGAGCGCCGAGCTCGTTCGCGTTGCCGCGGCGAACCCGGCCCCGGCGGCCCCGCCAACGGCTCGAGACGGCGCCTCCTCGTCACCGTGGCGCAAGCTGCGGGTCGACGGCAGGCTGCAGATCGAGGAACTGCAGGCGCGCGGGATGAAGGCAACCGTCGTGCGCGCCAGCGTGCACAACGCTGCGGGCCGAACCGTGATCGCTCCGCTGAGCGCTGGACTCTACGGCGGCAAGATGGGCGGCGACCTGACCTTGGAGGCACCAGAGAAGCGCCTGTCCCTGAAGATGTCGCTGACCGATGTCGACTTCGGTGCCATGGCGCGCGACGCGCTCGCGCGCAGCGACCTCAGCGGCCGGGGCAATGTCGACCTGGCCTTGTCAGCCGCCGGCGAGTCGCGCGCAGAACGGATCCGTTCTGCGCAGGGGACGGCGCGCTTCGCGCTGCGCGACGTCGCGCTGGTCGGCATCGACCTGTCTGCGGTCATCGGCGAGGTCCAGGCAGCCTTGCGCGGCGGCGGTACGCAGCTCGGCAGGATCGACCGCTCCAGACGCACCCTGCTGTCGCGCCTGAGCGGCAGCGTCAAGCTTGCCAACGGCATCGCCCGCAATGACGATCTCGACGGCATGGCGCCACGGCTCCTACTCGGCGGCCAGGGCCAGTACGACCTCTTCTCCGACAAGCTCGATTACACGCTGCGCGTGGCGATGACCGCCGATCGGCGGCCCAGCTCGAAGCTGCTGCGGGCACTCGATGGCTTTCCGGTTCCGGTGCAGGTCAGCGGACCAGCGAACGACCTGCGCTACTCGATCAGCCTGAAGGATGTCGCCGCCGACGCACTGGCCCGGCACGGCGCCGACGTCCGCGACGCACTTGTCGAAAAAGCGGAAGAGTTTCTCGGCAAGCTCTTTGGCGGTAGCCGGAAGAAGTAGTGGCGAGAGGCCCGGCCCGGGAGGCCTCAGGCGCCGATTCTGAGGCCGGTCTTCTTCAGAATGCCGGTCGAAAAGAGGACATCGTGCGCCCGGCAATCCGCACCCAGGAGTTCGGCAATTTCGCCGACCTTGGCCAGCACTTCGGCGCGGGAAGCGCCATGCACCATGGCAAACAGGCTGTACGGCCATTCCGGGAGCTTGCGCGGACGGTGGTAGCAGTGGGTGACGAAATCGAGCGCACCGATGCGTGCGCCGAGTTCGTCGATGCGCTCGTCGGGGACGTCCCAGACACTCATCCCGTTGGCGGTATAGCCGATGGCGTAGTGGTTGGGCACTGCACCGATGCGGCGGATGATGCCGCTGTCGAGCATGCGCGCCAGCCGCGCCATCACTTCCGCTGGCGGAATGCCCACTTCATCCGCCAGCTGGTGATAGGGACGGGAGACCAGGGGCAGACCACTCTGTGTCGCCAGGATCAGGCGGCGATCGATCGGGTCGACGGGCGCAGCGCTCATGCTCGCACCGCCAGCTTCATCTCGACGAAGTATTCCTGCAGCTTGGGGAAGGAAAAGACCGGCAAGCCGCTGGCCTCTTCGATACTGCGTACGGCGGCTGCGATGCCGTCGGCGGTCTCGGTGGCCAGGACGAACCACATGTTGAAAGCGCAGTTGCGGTCGCTTTCGCGCCGGTAGTTGTGCGCCACCTGCGGAAAGGCATTGACCACCTCGAGGACCCGCTGCCAGTCGGCATCGGGAACGCGCATCGCGGCGAGAACGAAAGCGCCACCCATGCGCTCGACCTGAAACATCGGGCCGAAGCGGGTCAGCACCCGCGCATCGAGCATCGCCTGCAGGCGTTCGAGCAATAGCGCCTCGCTGATTTCTAGCGCCCTGGCGACTTCGGCATAGGGTCGCTCGCAGATCGGGAAGCCACCCTGCAGACCATCGATGATTGCCCGGTCGATGGCGTCGATACTGGCCGCCTCACGCATAGCGCGCGCCGTTCTGCTTGAAGCGTGTCAGCGAGAAGAGAACGTCATGTGCGTAGTCCTCGAGGTGCAGACGGGCGCGCAACTCGACGATCCTCGCCTCGACGTCGGCGCGGACCTGACCGTGGATCATGCAGAACAGGTTGAAGCGCCACTCCGGAAGCACCCGCGGACGCTGATAGCAGAGCGTCACGCCCGGCTCACGGGCTAGGATCTCGCCCTTTTCTGCGACCACTGCATCGGGAACGTCGTGTACCAGCATGGCATTCGCCCGGTAGCCGAGTTCGTGATGTCTGACGACTACCCCAAAGCGCTTGATGACGCCCTCGGCACACCAGCGACGGATGCGTTCGAGAACCTCGCCCTCGTCGCAACCGACACGGCTGGCGAGCACCGAAAATGGCCGGATGAACAGCGGCAGACCTTCCTGCAGGGCCATTACCAGCCGGCGTTCGAACTCGTCGAGCGGCCGTGGCGCAATGAACGCCTGCCGGCGCACCCGGGCAGGCAGCGGCTTCGCGGCCTTGCCGTCGAGCGCAAACCCGAGATCGATGTGAAATTCGTGCAGCAGGGGCAGGCGCAGCAACGGGTAGCCGGCAGCATGCTCGATGGCGCCCAGCGCCGCCTGCAGGCGGCCTTCCGATCCGGCGGTGACGACGAACCAGAGGTTGTAGCGGTGCTCGCGCTCGTAATTGTGGTTGACCTCCGGGAAGCGATTGACCGTCTCGGCGACGGCGGCAAGCGTTTCCGGCGACACGGCCATTGCGGCCAGGGTGCTGGCGCCGATGCGCTTCGGCGCAAAGACGGCGCCGACGCGCGCGATTTTTCCCTGCCGGCGCAGCGTCTCGAGCAGGCGCAGGACGGCGCTTTCGGCGATACCGAGCTTTTCTGCCAGTTCGGCGAACGGCGCCGGGCAGAGCGGGAAGTCTTTCTGGAAGTCGTTGAGCAAACGAAAATCGAGCGCCTCGTCGGTCATTTCGGCCTCAGAATCCCGTGCGCTGGGCGCGGCTGGTAAAGAAGATGCCGCTCGGTGCCTGCGCGGCAAACTCGCCCACTTTGGTCAGTGTCGCCGTATCGTAGATCACCACCTTGTTGTCGTCACGCGCCGAAAGCCAGACCTGCTCGCCACGCGGCGTGAACTCCATGTGCAGTATCGCCTTGCCAGGTTCGAGCGTCTCCACCACCTTGCCGGTCAGCGTGTCGATCACCTGCACCCAGCCGTTGTCCGGAAAGGCGAAATTGACCCACACCTGCCGACCGTCGGGCCGCGCGATGACGAACACCGGCTGCCCCTTGACCGCGATGCGGCCGGCTTCCTGCCAGTTGCTGGCGGACACCACCAGCACCTCGTGCCGACCGACCGCGGGCAGATAGGCCTTGCCCTGCGCCATCGACCAGCCGCGCAGATGCGGCATCTTGTAGACCGGCAACTTCTCTTCGCCGCGCCCGTAGTGGTCCATGATCCGTCGCGCGCCTTTCTCCGGCTGCCAGGTGTCGAGCAGGACCACGCCATCCTCACCGAACAGGCCGGACAGATAATAGCGCCCATCCGGCGTCACCAGTCCGTCGTAGGGCTGCACGCCGGCAGGATAGCGCTGCGTCGTCGGATGGTGTGGGTCGGAGAAGTCGCTGATCCAGATCTCGCCGCCGTCGAAAAGCGCGTAGGCGAAACGGTTGCCGGAAAGATCGGTCAGGCCGACCACTTTCGAAAAGTGCCCGGGGGCGTATTCGGCCGGCACTTCGGAAAGAAGATCGAGGGTGTCGGCGTCGAAAGCCTTGATCCCGCCCGGCTTGTAATTCTGCGCGACGACGATCCGACCGTCCTGCGAAATCGAGCCGCCGATGGCGTTGCCCGACTGCAGCACGCGCTTGACGATCCGCGCTTCGAGCAGATCAACCTTGGTCAGCCCGCCATCACGACCAAAGACGTAGGCGTAGCGGCCGTCCCGCGAATACACCGCCGAGGCATGCGAAAGGTCGCCGAGTCCGCTGATCGTTGCATACGGCTTGCCACGGCTGGTATCGATCAGGCTGACCTGACCACTGGCGCGCTCGATCACCAGCCCCAGGTCGCCGGTACCGCGCAGGTGTGGCGCGGCGCAGCCGGCAAGCACAACGATCGACAGCAGGGAAAACAGTTTTCGAATCATGGTCTTCACTCAAACAGCGCCAGCGGCGCATCAACAAGACAGTGCCCGTGGGCACGATCAGCCATCGTCGGATGCCGGGATTCACCTCTCTTCCTCTCCCCGGCCCCTTTCCCGCGAGGGGAGAGCGGCTGTGCTTCAGGCAGCTCTTCCACCGCTGCGCAATCGTAACACTGCTCGACGGCCCACTTGGCGCTCAGAGAAGCGGAGTGACAGCCGCATCCGTCCCCGACGCGCTCACGACGCCAGGTTCGATGCTTTCCCGGGTACCACCGATCAGCGAAGTGTAGTTCATCTCGCACGCATGGCCGAGATCGTGCGACCGATCGCGCTTGTCGACGTCCTCCACGGCGATGCCGACGACTGTTCCCCTGCCCGTGCATCCGGCCGGGTGGTCAGCAGAAGATGATTCATCGCTGCCGCTTCACTTGCCCTGCGCCAGAATGCTCTGTTTCATTTCCCGATACGAAACGCTATCCGCTTCCGGACGGGCGACAGCCGCGAACTGGTAGCCCATCGGACTCTTCTTCCCCGGCAGATAGTGCGCGTGGCGAGCGTCGATCCAGCCACCCATGCGATAGTCGGCAACCCAGAATTCGCTGTTCGGCGTCTCCTCGTTGAACGGCCGTTGCGACAGCCAGAACATGGCACAACCGATATCGTCGAACTTCCAGGCCGTGCCGTCTGGATCGCGAATCTGCGCCGCGAAGCGCTTGTCACTGATGATCATGCCGCAGCGTGGGTCGGTGTCGCGATGCCACTTGACCTGGGCCGGACCGCTGCTCGGCTCGCCGCTGCACGCGACCAGCGACCAGGCCGCGCCGGCGCTGAGCAAGGGGCGGAAACACGGCGAAAGCGTCGCTGCCGGAAGAACCTCGAGGAATCGCCGTCTTTTCACTGTTGTCAGTACCTCACTGCAGAACGACCCGACGGGTCGCCTTGGTCAGCGCATGCTCCGGAAGATCCTGGTCCAGCCACTTGCGCTTTGAACGTCGCTGAATCGTTGCAACTTGTCCATCCCGTCATGCCCGTGCGCCGTGGCCGGGGTCGCTTGCGCGACCGTGCTTCGGGGCACGGCCATCACTTGTCTGACGGTCCGAATTTCCGGGGCCCGCTCTCGCCCTTTGGCGTGCACATATTGCCCGGCATCACCAGACTCGATTGATAGGCTGAAATGGCGACGAGTTGTTTGTCGTCGTACTTCTTGATGATCCTGACCATGTCCGGGTTGGCGTTGCGGCGCCGACCATCGCGAATCTCGGTCATCTGGCGCAGCAGGTACTTGTAATGCTGACCGGCGATCACCGGATAGAACTTCTCCTTTACCCCCTGCCCATTCGGGCCGTGGCAGTCCTGGCATTCCTTCTCGTAGAGAGCCTTGCCGGTCGCCAGCTGCACCGCTGCGTCGGGACCTTCGTATCTGCCGTGGTCGACGGGAATGCACAGGGATTCGATATGGCTTGCGACATCGGCCAGTTCCTGCGGGTCGGTCAGGGTCGCAGCAAAGGGGTACATAGCCGGGTTGTCACGCACGCCGGCACGGATATCGGCCATCTGCTTGATCAACACGGTGGCGTGCTGGCCCGCCAGCTGGGGGAAGGTGCCATCGGGACGACCAGCGCCCGACGGCAGGTGGCAGGCGCCACAGAGCTCGTAACCCTCCGCGCCGCGCTTCTTGTCGCCCTTGAGTTGCAGGGCCTCCGCCTTCTCGCCCGTCTCGGCGTTCCACTGGTAGGTCTTGTCCTCGATACCCTGCGCCCCGGGTGGCGGCGGGCCGGCTTGCGCGGCACCCGCCGCGATCATCGCCAGCGAAGCGGCCATAATCAGTTGCTTCATTGTTCTGTCCCCAATGATGGAGAAACCATGGCCGCCAATCCAGCAAGCGGCCGACGTCTGGCGCCGTCGTCAGCCGCCAGTCGCTGCGAGGCGGCCGGCAGGTCCTGCTGCGAAAGGCTTCGACGCCGTTTGCACCATGCGATACTTGACTGTCTCGCTGCCGTTGAGCAATTTGCGGAGTGCTGTCCGATCCCTATCACCAGGCGACATGGCGCCACTGCGGCAATATGCCGCACATTGTGCGGAGAAGCGCTGCGGGATAATTTGAGCTCCATCAATTTTCCTGCCGAGCCGCAGCTTCGTGCAATAACCGGCTCACCACTTTGCTGCGGCGCGGCTGCTGGCTGCCCTGCAGGCCGTTGCCTCGACGAACCTTGCGCCCGTGTGATCGACCGGCGGCGCCCACTGACTGACCGGACGTCCGCGTGCTTACCAAGAACCTCCTGCTCGACGCAGCGATCCTCCTCACCCTGGCCATTCTCGGCGTCATCGGCTACAGGCTGGCACCGCTGCTCAGCCCGAAGGCCGATATCGCACTGCCGCTATCGAGCTGCAAGCTGGAGCAGCAGAGCTGCACGGCGACGCTCCCCGACGGCGGCGAGCTCGAGTTCTCGATCGAACCGCGGCCGATCCCGGCGCTCAAGCCCTTGCAGCTGCAGGCAAGTTTCCGAGGCAGTGAGGTACGCAAGGTCGAAGTCGACTTCGCCGGCACGGAAATGAAGATGGGATACAACCGGCCGCAGCTCACAGGCCAGCCGGGCAGTCCCCCCCGATTCTCGGGGCAGGCAAGCCTGCCCGTTTGCATCACCGGGAGCATGGAATGGGATGCCACCGTGCTCGTCGATACCGGCACGGCGCTGGTGGCGGTGCCATTCCGCTTCCAGACCGGCAACTGAAGCCGGCACCCGCGCATGAAGAACCGCGCCCTGCTGATCGGCCTGCTTGTCGTGCTGAGCGCGATGCTGATCCTCGTCATTGGCTTCTGGGAACCGCAGGGGCCGCCGACAGCCAGCAGCGTTGGTCAGCAGGGCCGGCTGGCGACGGCAGCACCCCCGGCGGGCGGCGATTTCACCCTGCAGGGGCCACGCGGTCCGGTGGCACTCGCCGACTATCGTGGCCGAGTGGTCCTGATCTACTTCGGCTACACCTACTGCCCGGACGTCTGCCCGACCTCACTGGCGCTGATCGCCCAGGCGCTCTCCGGACTCCAGGCGAGCGAGCGGCAGCGGGTACAGGCCCTGTTCATCTCGGTGGACCCGCAGCGAGACAGCGCTGCGCGCCTGCAGGAATACGCACCCTTCTTTCACCCGGCGCTCGTCGGCCTGAGCGGCACGCCACGGGAGATCGCGGGCGTCGCCGCGCAGTATGGCGCCAGCTATCAACTGCAAGCGCCGAACGCACAGGGGCAATACACCGTCGACCACTCATCGGCGACCTACCTGATCGATCCGCAGGGAAAGCTGGCATTGACTCTGCCGCACGCCGCATCACCCGAACAGCTCATTGCCGCCATCCGCCGACACCTGCCCCCAATCGACGGCAGATGACGCCGGCAGTGCCGCGGTCGAACCCCATACCCGTACTGACCGGAGAACCGACGACCATGCGCTTCCCGCACCGCCCCCTTGTCTTAGCCATCGCGGCGACAATCGCCCTGCCTCTGCCCATTCTTGCCGGCGAATCGGAGCTGACCATCGTCGATGCCTACGTACGCATGGTGCCGCCGGGGAGTCCCAACACCGCGGCTTTCATGACCATCAACAACAGCGGCAGCAGCAAGCACAAGCTGGTACAGGCGGAAAGCCCGGTCGCCAGGAGAGGGGAACTGCACACACATATCAACGACCGGGGCGTGATGCGCATGCGTCAGGTGCCGGCGATCGAGATCGACGCCGCCGGGCAGACCCAGCTCAAGCCCGGCGGTTACCACGTGATGCTGCTCGACCTGCAGGCTTCACTGAAAGAAGGCGACACCGTGCCACTCACCCTGCGCTTCGACGACGGCAGCACAAAGGAGATCGACGCAGCGGTCAAGAAACCGCAGACGGTCATGCCAGCCGGGGACGGCGCGATGAAGCACTGAACGCCCCGCCTATCGCTGCGCGCCATGGGTCCGCGACTTGCGACGCCAGCAGGCGGGCTTCCGCAAGGCGGACAGATCGAGTTGCGAAGGCGCAAAGATCTCCTGGGCAAGCGCCCGGCGATGATGCTCCGCCACATAGACGCCGGCGATCTGCTCAAACCACTTCTGAATGCGATTCATGGTGAGTCACTCCTCTGTCGGAAACGATTGATCGAATTTCGAAATCGCTGCAGCTGGAGCAAGAATAACGTATAGCTGTACGCATGTACAGTGGTTTGTGTGGCGGCTCCGCGGACCGGGCAGGCGACGGGCGGCAAAGTCGCGGCGGGATTGGCTTTGCTTCCTGCGTTCGGCCACAATTGGCGAATGCCACGAAAACCAATGAGAGCGAAGGTCCTGCAGGCAGATACCGCCTACCGGGGATTCTTCCAGCTTCGTCGCCTTACCGTCGAGCACGAGCTTTTTGACGGCGGCAGCAGCGGCCCCGTACAACGCGAAGTCCTGCATCGCAGCGACGTCGCTGCCGCCCTGCTCTACGACCCGGGCGCCGACAAGCTGGTTTTCGTCGAACAGTATCGTGCCGGCGCGCACCTGGCCGGCACTGGTCCCTGGCTGCTCGACATCGTCGCCGGCCGCATCGAAGGCGGACAGACGCCGCTCGACACGATCCGCCGCGAAATTGCCGAAGAGGCCGGACTGACTGCGAAGACGATCGAGGGCATCGGCGTCTATCTCACGGCGCCGCACCTGTCGAGCGAACGCGTGCACCTGTATTGCGCGATGGTTGACGCCAGCGCCGTGGACGGACTCCATGGCCTGGCGCATGAGGGCGAGGATATCCGTCCGCTCGTCGTGAAGCGCAGCGAAGCACTTCGCCTGCTGCGGGAGCAGCCGCTGTCGCTATGGGCAGGCCTGGCGCTGGCCTGGCTCGGCAACAGACTTGGGACCGCCCCATGACTGCTCGGCGGTGAGCAGGCCGCCACGGGCAGTCCGGCCATTTTTGCTGCCTGCCGGCACGAAGTGATACGAACGGTTCCACCTTGCGACCGATGATCAGAATGGCTTCCGGGAGAGCCATCCCCGCCGGGGCGAATCAGAATTCCCTCTACATTTCCGTGTACTGCAGCGATCATTTGGCTGCGGCTTGCCTGCGCAACCGTGATTGAGAGTGAGAGGTGCGTGATGCAACATCATGAAGACACAAGACCGCCCGCTGACCAGCACCGCATTGCGCTGGAAGCATTGCAGCAGCGCCTGCACTGCACCGCGGAGGGACTGAGCACGGCCGAGGCCGAGCGGCGGTTGGTGGAGTTCGGCAGCAATGAGCTGCGTGTACGCAGAGAGACGCCCGAGATCGTCAAGTTCCTGCGCCAGTTTGCCAACTTCTTCGCACTGCTGCTCTTCGTCGGCTCGGCACTGGCTTTTCTTGCCGATTACCTGCAGCCGGGCGAAGGCAACTTCCACATCGGCGTCGCGCTGCTGGCGGTGGTCCTGCTCAACGCGCTGTTCACCTACATTCAGGAGCATCAGAGCGAACGCATCATGGAGAGCTTTCGCAACATGCTGCCGCAGATGATCAGCGTGCAACGCGATGGGCAGATGGCGCGCATCGAGGCGCGACTGCTCGTGCCCGGCGACGTGATCCTGCTGGAAGAGGGCGACCGGGTGCCGGCCGACGGGCGACTGATAGAGGTGAATCAGCTCAAGGTGGACCATTCCTCCCTGACCGGCGAGAGCGAACCGCAGCTGCGCAAAGTGACCTGCACCCATGACAACCTGATGGAGAGCCGGAACATGGTGTTCTCCGGCACGCTGGTGCAAAGCGGCAATGGCCGCGCGCTGGTGTACGGCACCGGCATGAACACGCAGATCGGCCAGATCGTGCAACTGACCAAGGAGGCGGCTACGGTGGAGACGCCGATCCGCAAGGAGTTGCGCCATTTCATCCGCATCATCTCCACCATCGCCATTGCGCTTGGGCTACTGTTCTTTACGCTCAGCGTGGCGCTCGGCAATCCCTTCATCGGCAGTCTGATCTTCGCCATCGGCATCATCGTGGCCAACGTGCCGGAAGGTCTGTTGCCGACCGTAACGCTGGCGCTGACCATGGCCTCCAAACGCATGGCCAAGAAGAACGCGCTGATCAAGAACCTGGAGGCGGTGGAGACGCTGGGTTCGACGACGGTGATCTGCACCGACAAGACCGGCACCATCACGCAGAACCAAATGAGGGCCACCACGCTGGTGCTGGGCGAACGCGAATGGTCGGCCGATCAGAGTGGACTGTCGCAGGCAGAAGGTTTCGCCGAGGCCTGGGCGACCATGGCGCTGTGCAACAACGCACGACTGACCGCTGATCACTACCTCGGCGATCCGACCGAGGGCGCCCTCTTGCTTCTGGCACAAGGTTTGCAGTCCATCGGCGATCTGCCGGCGCGCTTCCCGCGCGTGCATGAAAGTCCGTTCGACTCGGCCAGCAGGCGCATGATCACCACGCACAAAGCCGGGAATGGTCGGCCCAATCTCGCCTGTATGAAGGGTGCGCCGGAGGTCGTACTCAAGAAGTGCACGCATCGTCTGCATCGGGGCGAGCGGATCGAATTCGACGAGCCGGCCCGTCGCAAGGCGCTGGCGTTGTACGAAGTGCTGGCGGTGCGTGGCGAGCGCGTGCTGGCACTCGCCAGCAAGACGACCGACGCCGACGCGGCCAGCGAGGATGATTTCGTCTATCTGGGATTGGTGGGCATGCTCGATCCGCCGCGCCCGGAGATCGCCGAAGCGATCGACAAATGCCGCAGCGCCGGCATCCGCGTCTTCATGATCACCGGTGACTACCACACCACTGCCGAGTCCATCGCCCGTCAGGTTGGCCTGTTCACCGGCGACGGTCAGGTAGTCGTGGGGGAGAAGCTGCTGCAGATGAGCGAGCAGGAACTCTCCGTCCTGCTGGACAGTCGCGAGCTGGTGTTCGCACGCAGCACGCCTCAGCAGAAGCTTCGGATCGTCAACGCGTTGCAGAAAAAGGGCGAGGTCGTCACCGTCACCGGCGATGGCGTGAACGATGCCCCGGCGTTGAAAAACGCCAACATGGGCGTGGCGATGGGCGTATCCGGTACCGAGGTGGCGAAAGAGGCGGCGGACATGGTGCTGATGGACGACAACTTCGCCACCATCGTGCAGGCCATCGAAGAGGGGCGCACCATCTTCGCCAACATCAAGAAGTTCATCGCCTATATCCTGACCAGCAACATCCCGGAAATACTGCCTTTCATCGCTTTCGTGGCGATCGATGCGCCGCTGGCGCTGACCGTGGTGCTGATCCTGACCATCGACCTGGGCACCGACCTGTTGCCGGCGTTGGGGCTGGGACGCGAGCTGCCGGAACACGACGTGATGAAACAAGCGCCGCGCCGACGCGACGAAAGACTGCTGACCTGGCCGCTGCTGGGGATGAGCTACGGCATCATGGGCATGCTGCAGGCCGCCGCCGGCTTCTTCGCGTTCTTCGTCGTGCTGCATCAGGGAGGCTGGGTGTGGGGCGGCGAGTTGCCGACCTCGGGTTTGCTCTACCGGACTGCGGTCACGTCCTTCTTTGCCGCGGTGGTCATCTGCCAGGTGGCGGATGTGCTGATCTGCCGCACGCGGCGGCAGAGCCTCCTGTCCGCCGGCATCTTCCGCAACAAGCTGATCTGGGTGGGTATCGCGGCCGAACTCGGGCTGCTCGCGGCGATCTCGCAGATCGAGTTCCTGCAGCCGTTCTTCGGCACCGCAGCGATAGGCTGGTTCGAAATCTCGCTGGCATTGCCGTTCGCGGCAGCGATCCTGCTCGGTGACGAGTTCAGGCGCTGGCTGATCCGGCGCGACAACCGTTTCGTGCAGCGCTGGCTGACCTGGTAGCCCCGGACCGCAGGGATCTGCGCGGGATCGTGCATTTGGCCGCTGTGACGACCAAGACGCGTCGCTTGCGCTCGGCTCATTTCCGGCATCGTCGGAACAGCCCCGGCGACCGCGACCGAGAAACCGATCAAGTGCATGTGTCGCGACGAGGAGCAAGTGACCGGCTTTCGCCAGGCTTGTAACGCTGTAACGGATGACGTCGACGATGGTTGGGGCGAGCCGTACCGCCCGTTGCAGCTTGGCAACCCGCTGTGCAAATGCCATATCCGCCTGATCAATACCGACGAGGCAATTCGCCCGTGTCCCGAACCCCGTAGCCCGGTACAATCCCCTACCCCCGTTCAGGATCCCTCGGCATGAGCATTTGGTTCATCTCCCGCCATACTGGCGCCATCGCATGGGCCAAACGGCAGGGCATGGTTGTCGACCACCAACTCGGCCACCTTGATCCACAGCAGGTCGCCGCCGGCGACACGGTGATTGGCACCCTGCCGATCAACCTGGCTGCCGAAGTCTGCGCCCGCGAAGCCAAGTACTACCACCCCTCGCTGCGCCTGCCGCCCGCTCTGCGCGGCACGGAGCTCGACGCCGACCAACTTGAAGAACTGGATGCCCGCCTCGAACGCTACCTGATACAGCGCCTCACGCCGTGAACCGCCGCTGGCATAGCCCGCAAGAAGCCAGCGACCTCATCGTTTCACGGGCCGGCGTGGCGCAGCGCGGGCCAGCATCTCCGTTCAGCAGACCGCTGCCGGCAGCCCGGTCCATACAATTCCCTCGGGCAAGCTGGCCCGCCCGATGCGGCCCTGGAAGCCGCGTGCCGGAAGCGCATAACAACGCATATCGACATACGTGATCAAAAACAGGCCGTTTTGCATCGAGAATGCTGACCCTGCTCACCCAGCGGCGAAACGCACTCTCGAATTGCTTTGGGTCAAGTGCCCGGAAGACCTGCAGAAACGTCTCCTCGGAAGGAACGCCGTTCTTGATGAATAGGGATTGTATGACAACGTAACGACTGGCCGCCATAGAGGCGGCACGGGATAGAATGCGAAATCATCCGCAGCACGGTTATCGCCAACGATCAGGAGACGAAAATGCCCGACCTCTACACGACCATCAGGGCCGCTGTCATCGACGCCGCCGGGATCGGCGTCAATGCGACCCTCGCGGCGATCAGCGGGAGCCGCCATGTCCTGCCTCCAACTTATGCGGATGCACCGCACAAGCACAACATGACCGAGCCTGGCGCCAATGGAATGGCTGCTTGGGTCAGCATCGACAGCGCCGCATCCTTCGCCAACCGGATGGAAGATCAACTGAAGCGCGCAGACCTGGGGTTTGATCCGCTCCGCGTCCACGTGGCTGGTCGGACGTTGTCGACACTGGAAATGCCTCATCGGGCCTACGACGCGATCCTTCGCGACGCCTGGCTCGACGGCAAGTCTTTCCGCAACACCACAATAGGGCAGGAAGTCATCAGCGCCTGCGCGACGAATGCCTCGGCCATGCTGCGATACGATCCCTCGGTGCTGCTGTTCGGCGGTTGGGACTCGACAAGAATCGGGCGCAAGACGAACGATGGTAACAAGTGGCCGGCATCCGTGAGCGTCGAAATCTGCGGCAGAAACGCTGTCGTAGTCCAGCGAGCTGGCTACCGGATTGATCCATTGAGGATGAAGGGTGATGACCAAGATATTGTGGAGGACGAAGACGGAAGCTGGCACCTTGTCACTTCGGACGCAGAAAAGAAACTGCCCGCAAAGAGCAACGCGAACAAGAATATCTTCCCGCGACGCGTGAAGCCGTCAGAGATCAACCATGGCAACGCCTTGAGCCTGGATCCCAAGGGCGTACTGGTCGATGAGATCGAACTTTTCGGAACCTTGAGCTTGACTCGCCTGCGCCGCTATCGGTTTGGCGGCACCGCTGATGATGACGTGGCCGCGCGCACGCTGCTTGCACTGATGGGCATCTATGGAATTGCCGCGGTCATCGAGGATGGGCTAGACCTGCGCCGGGACTGTGAACTGGTCGCCGACAACGTTGTCTGGGCTATTCGGGGAACGAACCGCAGCGAGGCTTTCAACGTCACCCTAGCGGATGCTCGCCAAGCACTGGAGCACGCGCTTTCCGTCGTCAAGCTGGCCGACCCGGTCCTGTTTGAGGCTGACGACAACCTGGAGCAGTTGGTCGCGCGGAGCCGCTAGTGCTCGCGCTGCGCATCGACTTTCTCAACCGCCTCTACCACGCCGCGGACCCGACGGCGCACAGTGCGCCGGAGTGGCCACCGAATCCTGATCGAGTGTTTCAGGCGCTCGTGTCCGCAGCATACGGCACCGGCATCTCCCCAGCGCCTCTGCGAGCGTTGGAGGGTCAGGCACCGGAGCTGGCTTTTGGCGATGCACGAGCCAGCAGCACAGGTTCCATCTATACGGCGGCGGCCTGGCTGGCAAAATCCAAACGGGACCCGTGGAGTCGAACCAATGTCCCCAAGTACGACCCCGTCATGGTGGATATCGCTGACCCCGTCTACCTGATCTGGCCGGCGGGCCCCGACGACCTGCGCGCGCCGCTGGCCGCAATCGCCGCGGGCGTCACCTATCTGGGCCGCGCCAAGACGCCTGTCGCGGTCTCGGTAGTCTCGGAGGTGCCCTCCATGCCACACCATCTGGCACCCTCGCGGACCGGGGAGCAACTCCTCAGAGTGGCCCAAGCGGGCCGACTCGATGAACTGGATGCAGCTTTCGACGCTGGAAGACGAGCCTCTGTCGCCGGCATGGTCGGCTACACGGACATTGTCGACCGCATAGCACCCTCTCCCTGGGGCGAGCTGCTGCCACTTCGCCCCAAGCGCCTGATCGATATCCGCCGCACTGCTCAACTGGCCGACGGTCTGCGGGCAGCCGTGCTTGGCCGGGCGGGAGACGGTGCCCCGCTTCTGCTCCACGGTCACGGTGGTGATCATGCCGCTTGGGCGATCATTCCCGACGTTGGCCACGCCCACGCTCGGGGTCACGTGCTTGGCCTCGGTTTGTGGCTTCCTCGCGGCATCGACGAACAGGCGCGCACCGATTGCGTGCTACCGCTGATGGAGGTCGACTATGTGATCTTCGGCGACCGGCAAGTAGACGTCGGCATGCCGTCGGCACACCAACAGGCGCCGAGGGGCCTTTCCCGGCAAACCTGGTGCCGGCCGTCCCGGACTTGGGCCTCCGTCACTCCGGTGGTGCTCGACCGCCATCCCAAACGAGGCCAGCTCGCCGAAGATGTGGTCGCCGACTCGGTCGAGATGGCTGGCTATCCCCGCCCGGTGGACGTGGAACTGGGGCAGGGTTCAGTCTTCAAGGGCGTGCCGTTCGCGCGCGAGTTTAGGCCGCGCAGCCGCGGGTGCTGGACACACGTCGCCCTGACGTTCCACCATCGTGTCGCCGGGCCTCTGCTTGTCGGCAGGGATCGGCACTTCGGCATGGGCCTGTTACGCCCTGCCGATGATCTGCGAGCGCCCCCGCGAAAGGATACAGTCTAGATCGACGCCATGTCAGAAAACACACAAGGTTTTCCATCCTGGTACGAAGAACGCCACGGCTATCAGCCGTTTCCGTGGCAGACGTCACTGGCCAAGCGAATCGCCGCGGGGGATTGGCCGGAAGCGCTCACACCGCCCACCGGTAGCGGCAAGACCGCCGTGATCGACATTTGGTTATGGGCGCGCCAACAAGGACATCGCGTTCCAAGACGACTGGTATACGTGATCGACCGTCGCCTGGTCGTTGACGGCGTCACTGCATACGCGACCGCCCTCGCCGCCAGCCTCGACGAGCACGAGCGGCCCGCCGTTGTCACCATGCGCGGTGGCATGACCGTAGACGATGTGTGGCTCGTTGATCCTTTGCGCCTCGCCGTCATCGTCTCCACGGTCGATCAAGTGGGCTCCAGGCTGCTGTTCAGCGGGTACGGGATCAGTCCGAAGGCTGCCTCCATTCATGCCGGGCTGCTCGGCAACGATGCCCTCTTCGTCGTCGATGAGGTTCATCTGGTTCGGCCGCTGCTGCAGACTCTGGACAGCATCGCTACCCAGCGCGGAGGCGCCCTGTCATTGCCTTGGCATGTGCTACCGATGTCCGCCACCTGGACAGGCGCCAATACCCACGGACTCACCGACGCCGATTGGGCGCATCCTGTACTGTCGCGAAGGCTCAAGGCCGCCAAGCCCGCACGGCTGATCAAGCTGCCAGCCGACGGCACCGACTTCCCCCGCACGTTAGCCGACGAGGCGCTGAAACTCCGCCAAGAAGGTGCCGGAGTAGTCGCCGTCGTGTGTAACCGCGTCGACCGAGCACGGGCAGTATTCGAGCACCTGAGAAGCCATGGCGAGGCAGTACTCCTGACCGGCCGCATACGCCCCTCCGACAAGGCGGCCTTGACACAAGAATACCTTCCAAGAATGGCCGTCGGAAGTCGCGGGCACCGCGACCCGCTCTTCGTCGTCGCAACACAGACCATCGAGGTGGGCGCGGACCTGGATATGGACGCCCTGGTTACCGAGTGTGCGCCGCTCTCCGCCCTTCTCCAACGAGCGGGGCGCCTCAACCGCCTGGGAGAACTGGCGAGCGCGTCGATGGTGATCGTCTACCAGACGCCGTTGATGAAATCCGACCCCATCTACGGCGAGGACATGGAACGAACCTGGAAATGGCTCAACGCAGTGGCGGCGGGTAATCCGAAGACCGTCGACTTCGGCATCGGTGCAATGATGCACCTAATGGCCCAGCAGCAGCCCCCACAGGAAGACGAGCAGGAGGCGCCGGTCTTATTGCCCGCTCACGTCGACATGCTGTCGCAGACGTCTATACGCCATGGCATCAACGTTGCGCCCTGGCTGCACGGCTGGAAATCCGGCTCGGCGGACGTTTTCCTATGCTGGCGTGCCGACCTTTCGAAGGTGTCCGTCGAGGCGGCGCCACCGGCCCAACAGGAACTGTTGGCAGTGCCCCTCTATGCGCTGCACCGCTGGAGCGCTGAGATCGCCGACATCGAAGGCGGCGAATCGATGAGGCGCACCCATGGCAAGGGTCGCGAGTGTATCCGGTGGGATGGCGAGGAAGCACTGGAGATCAACACCGGCGCGGCGCGGGCCGGGGATACTCTTGTGCTTCCGGTCACTGCAGGAGGCGCCGACCAGTACGGCTGGGCGCCGCGCTCCACAGTAGCGGTCACCGACGTCGGCGACACGGTGAGGCGTGTTCGACTGCATCCGGCTGTCCATCCCGAATTGGCAGACGAGATTCGTGCGCTGCTCGGCGATGAGGATGCCGACGCCCTTGCTTGGCAAGACCTGGCGAGTCGAACCGACGTGCTTGACGGTGAACCAGGGCGAGTCCTGGCTTATCCAGGCGGCTGTCTGGTCTTGCGCGCGACAGAGTCGACCAGTCAGAGTGCGGTGCGCAAGGTGGCTCTCCGGGATCATCAACAGGCGGTCGGCGCGCGCGCTGCGACCCTGGCGCAGGGTAGCGGGCTGGGCCATGAGCTAGTCGAGGCAGTGCGGCGGGCAGGCGCCGGGCACGACACCGGCAAGCAGGATCGCCGCTGGCAGGCGATGGTCGGCGGCGACGGGTCGCTGCTGCTCGCGAAAGGCCCCGGCGGCGACACCCGCTGGATCAGTCTTCCGCGTGGTTGGCGACACGAAATGGCGTCGGCCGTTCACCAACACGACCCGCTGGTGCGGTACCTGGTAGGTAGCCACCATGGCCATGGCAGACCAATGCTGCCTGCGGCACCCGATATCGCTCTCTGGCGACAACTGGACGGCTGGGCAGAGTCTGCTGCCGAGTTGCAGGAGACCTACGGTCCTTGGGGCCTGGCCTATCTGGAGGCGCTGGTGCGGCTCGCGGATTGGAGCGTGAGCGCGGAGGAACAGGCGTGAAGCTCACCGCATTGCGACCGAACAACCCCGTTGCGGTCATGGCCGCCTACGGGGCTCTGCGCCTGTTGCCTGGCGCAAGGCTGCGCTGGGATGGCCCCTGCCCGGAGTTGGAGTGGAAAGGCGACGTGATTGACCAACTCGCCGGACGCCTCCAGGAGCGGCTCACAGCGCCGGAAGTGAACTTGATCGACGACGCACGTGCGATCGATGGAGCGGCGGCCTACCGGCAACTTGGCGACCATATGCCTAGCGAGTGGCTGATCGCATATGCTGCTGAGACGTCTACGGGGCTCAACCGAAAGGGTCTGCGGTTGCTCGGGGGACCACACCAGTTCATTGCCAACGCGCGCAGGATCATGGAATCACTTCTCAAGAAGGACGTCCGCCGGAAGCTCCAAGAAGGCTTGCTTGGTCCTTGGCGCTACGAGGACAAGGGCCTGCAGGCCTGGGGCTGGGATGCGGCTGCCAGAATCGACGCGGCAGCGGTCCCCATGAACGTTAGTTCGGCAGACAAATTCGGTGTCCTGGGGGCCTACTGGCTGGCATGGGAGTCTCTCCCGTTCTGGCCAATGGTCAACGGATACACAGTAGGCATGGCGAAACATTACTGGGTCTACCCGACCTGTGCCGAATGGCTCGGCGCAGGCGGATTGCGTGCGCTGATCCTAGGCGCGGCGGGACTGCATGACCGAGAAGCACAAGCGCTGGGTGTAACTCGGTGGCGCTCCGAGAAGATCGTCAGTGGAAAAATGGGCGCGGTACTGGGTTGGGCACTGCCCGTTCCCGCGCGAACCCCTAGTGGCCGAGGAAACACTGGGAGGTTCGCGCGCGTGGAAAGCCACGCAGGATCAATCGATTGAGGCCGATGGAACCGCTAGACTTCCGTTGCGCGTACGTACGCCGGACAGGTTCGCGCGAAAGCGCCGGTTTTGGCTATGGAATCAGGCAGCTGAAGAGGAGCCGCCGCATCTCGCCCTTCGGGGCGGGCTTCGTTGAAGGTTCGGCCTTGTGCATGGCGCGATCGCTGTGCGGCAGCCGCATCTCGCCCTTCGGGGCGGGCTTCGTTGAAGGGCCGTTGAAACGGAAGCCCGCATCGACCTCACCAGGCCGCATCTCGCCCTTCGGGGCGGGCTTCGTTGAAGGCAGGGCGACCACGCCAACGCGCAGAAGGTCGAGCGCCGCATCTCGCCCTTCGGGGCGGGCTTCGTTGAAGGTTGACCACCCACGCGGCGGCGAAGCCGTCGGCGCGCCGCATCTCGCCCTTCGGGGCGGGCTTCGTTGAAGGCGCTGAGACGTGAAACCGCGTGCCGCGGGTGCAGGCCGCATCTCGCCCTTCGGGGCGGGCTTCGTTGAAAGTCATCGCGCAGATGGTCGGCCTCCTTGATCTGCGCTATCGTATCCCGCCCGTCGGGGTAGGCTTCGGTTCAGCGGAGACCCTCCGGTCACCTCATTACGCGATAGACGGTTCGGGTCGCCTCGGCCCTATCGAGAACTACGCACACGAAATCGGCAGACACCGTTACCGCGTAACACCTGCGTCAATCAGGTACCGACCCGGCCAAGCACCAGGTTCTGCTTTGGCGGAAGTGGTTCGGATTGCCCGAATCCGGCTACATGGTGGCTACACGAAAGCCAGAAAGCAAAAAGCCAACCTGGGCAGGTTGGCCTAAGTGCTTTATTCCTGGCGGAGAGGGCGGGATTCGAACCCGCGGTAGGCTCGCACCTACGCCTGATTTCGAGTCAGGTACATTCGACCACTCTGCCACCTCTCCGACGGGGCGCAATGTTAGCACAAGATGTGCCAGGCAAAAGCGCTGGCGGCAAGATTCTTCGGGGCAATCGCATGAATCTCATGCAACACCGAACAGTTCGGCACTGAAGGTGTCGGCGACTGCCTGCGCCAGCAATTTCCACGAGATCGTGCCCGACTTTCGCGGACAGCGCGGGGCAGACGCAGCGGGCGAGCGAAACGAAGCGTCGCCTGCCCGCTGCGTGCCGACTCAGGGCTTCCAGTCGTGCAGGTCGCAGACCGCCTTGTCGCCCGGCATCATCCCCTTTGGCCCATTCTTGCCGACGGCCGGCCGGCACAGGCGAGTGCTCTGCTCGTTGTCCTGCGCGGTCGAACGTGCCCAGACGGTGACCAGGCCGGAGTTCTCGATGGTCTGATTGCAGCCGTCGATGGCGTAGAAGGCATGGATGGCGTTACGTTCGAAGTAGGTCAGCCACTCCTTGTCCGGGTCCTGGTTGGCGAACCATTTCTTCCATTTTCCCTGGGAGCCGTCGACGGCCACCTGCCAGCCCTTTTCCTTCCGCTCCTGCGTGAACTGGTCACTGTCCCAGTGCATGACCATGTACTTGTTCTGGTCGATGCACTGCGGCTTGGTCAAGGTCATGTAGATCTCCTGCGGATGGTGATAGTGGAAAGGGTAGGAGGTGTTGAAGAGCTGCACGGTCATGCCGATCTCGGCGCCGACCTTCTCGCCGTCGATCTCCTTGATGCGCAGGTTGCCCCACGGACCCATCAGCTCGGCATAGAGATAGCCGCCGCGGAAACGGTCGCTGCCTGCCGCCGGATTCTCCGCGTAGAACGGTATCCAGCCCACCGACGACCACAGTGTCGGCAGACCGTTGATGCTGATGTCCCGTTTCCAGTGCGGCCTGGTGTCGGTGCGCGCGGCGACCGCGACGAAGTTCTCGTTGAGTTCCATTCCCGCCGTGCCGATTGCCCCGCCCATTTTCGCGTAATAGTCGGTCAGCAAGGGGCGATTGAGCCATTGCGCTGTCGCCGACAGCTTCTGCACCGACGCACCGGGCGTGTAGAGCGCGAAGGCTGGATAGTCTTTCTGCGGATCGAAGCAGGCTTTCGCCTTCTCCGGCTCGGCGACGACTGCCTTGAGATGCTTGGCCAGCAGTTCGATGTCGCGATAGCGCATGATGCAGCGGCTCTGCTGTTTGCCGGTTGCCGATTGATACGTCTGGATAGTGGCCTCGGCGGAATCCAGGCATTGGCCGCTGGGCGTCTGCAGCACCTTGAGGTACTCGTCGAGATAGATCAGTGACTCGTTCCAGAACGCGTCAACCAGTTTCTGCTCTTCGCTACTGTACTGTTTTTGCTGCACATCGTCCTGACACTTGAACTCCGCTGCCAGCGCCGACGAGCACGCCAACGTCGTCGCCACCGCAAAAACCGTGATTTGCTTGCGCATTGTCTCTTCTCCTCACCAGGTGAATGGTTTGCCGGTTCCCTGCCTGCGCCGGATCCCTCTGTCTTGCTTCCTTGCCATCAGCGATTTACATCGACGACCACGCGACCGCGCACCTTGCCTTCAAGCAGCTGGCTGGCGACCGGAATGGCTTCGTCAAGGCCAATCTCGTTGGTGATCAGGCCGAGCTTCGCAAGGTCCAGATCGAGGCCCAGGCGCTGCCATGCCAGCAGGCGATCGGGACGCGGACACATGACGCTATCGACACCGGCCAGCGTCACGCCGCGCAGGATGAAAGGTGCGACGCTGGACGGGAAATCCATGCCGCCGGCCAGACCACAGGCGGCCACCACGCCACGGTAGCTGGTCGTCGCGCAGACGTTGGCCAGGGTATGGCTGCCGACCACATCGACCGCACCTGCCCAGCGTTCCCGGCCCAGAGGCTTGCCCGGTGACGAAAAGAGCGAACGATCGAGTACCTCGGTGGCGCCCAGCCGTTTGACGTAATCGCCCTCCTCCGGCCGACCGCTGACGCCAACCACCGTGTAGCCGAGTCTGGACAATACGGAATCGGGATAGGGGCAGTCAGTTTCCGGACCGACCCCTCCCACACCACCCGGCATGCGGGTCCGCACCGGGCGGTTCGAGAAGTTGAGGTCATGAAAGCCGTGGTACGCCGAGTCGGTCAAAGTAGGCGATGGGCATGAGCCTGTTCAACTCAAGCCGGCTGTTGTGCCACCAGCGAGTGGTATTGCCCGCCACCCTCGCTGCTTGGTCTGAACTTGCACCCAATGTCCGCAATTCCCGATAGATCGTCGTTCCCCGTCGCCAGTGCTTGAGCTGCAAAGCACGCAGGCGGTGTCGCAGCCATTCGTCCAGTCCACGAAAGACCCCGGGCGTCTGCGCCAATTGGAAATAGGCTTTCCAACCGGGCATGTAACGCCGCAGTTCTTGCGCAACTTCGTCGAGGCTGCGTCCGCACGTCCGGCGAGTGATTTGCCGAATGCGCTGCTTGAAGGTGTCGATGGCCTTGGTTGCCACTGAACGCTTAACCTCACCCCCTGCGGCACGCCACAGAGCAAAACCGAGGAACTTGCGGCCGGTCGCGCGAGCAACAGCAGTCTTGGTTTCATTCACCTTCAAGTGAAGTCGGTCGTAGAGTTTTCGCAGTCCGTCCAGCACTCGTTCGCCGGCTTTCCGACTGCGCACATAGACATTGCAGTCGTCAGCATAGCGCACGAACCGATGGCCACGTCGCTCCAGTTCCCGATCCACTTCGTCCAGCAACACGTTGGCCAGAAGCGGCGATAGCGGTCCGCCTTGCGGGGTGCCCTCGTATCGCTCCATGACCACGCCGCCGTCCATGATGCCCGCCGCAAGGTATCGCCGAATCAGCCGAAGTACGGCTTTGTCGTCGATCCGCTTGGCTAGCCGATCCATGAGTACGTCGTGATTGACCCGATCAAAGAACTTTTCCAAATCAACATCCACCACCACCTTCCAGCCTGCTTGCACATGGCACTGCGCTTGTCGCACCGCATCATGCGCACGTCGGCCCGGTCGAAAGCCGTAGCTGTGTTCGGAGAACGTCGGATCGATCAGGGGTTGCAGAACTTGCAGCAGGGCTTGCTGGATAAGCCGATCGATCACGGTGGGTATCCCCAGCTCCCGCATCCCGCCCCCAGATTTGGGTATCTGCACCCGGCGTACCGGCCGTGGCCGATAGCGTCCCGTTTGCAGGTCTTCCCTGATCCGGAGCCAGTGCGTCTTGAGATACTCAGTCGTGGCTTCGATCGTCAGTCCATCTACCCCAGCACTACCGCGATTGGCCTTGACGCGTTTCCACGCCATGGCCATATTCCCTCTCGCGAGCGCCTGCGTCAGCAGGTCGTCTCGCCCCAAGCCTTCGCTCCCTTGTCCCGCCAGCCGTACTTCATCGCGTCCGATTCCCGGCAAGGCTTCACCCGGCCCGCTTTCGGTTCGCCCCGGTTGCCCAGGCTTCTGATGCACTGCACGTCCAAGAGACATGGTTGTCGGCTTTCCTTCTCGTTCGGCCCTTCACTCCACGCAGGCAGCTACTACGGCCTCTGCTGACTCCTCGCTCCGCGTTTCCGCGTCGACCTTTCAGCCATGAGGCGAGGTCTCCCCAGGTAAGAACGCGATCCTTCCCCGCACAGCCGCCAGATTTACGCCGCCTGAGCCTTGGCCACGAGAGCTTCGCGGATCGTTGCCCGCTCGCCCTGCTCGGCTGCGCCTCGTATCTGGTTCTTGTCCATCGGCTCGCGGTTTCGCTCCACGCTTCCTCCCCACACTCGGTCGCCCTCGTGCAGTTGCGCTTCACTTCGTTTGCTGTGGCCAACTTACGGGAGGACTTCCACCTCCAAGATCGCGCCCATGCTGGGCGCACAACGGCGACGCTGCCGACACCGCCGGCAGCGCCGGTAACCAGAATTTCGCCCCTGTCCGGCGTCACACCGTGGCGTTCGAGGGCGAGGACGCAGAGCATCGCGGTGTAACCGGCGGTGCCGATGGCCATCGCCTGTTGCGGTGTGAATTGCACCGGTAGCGGTACCAGCCAGTCACCGTTGAGGCGGGCTTTCTGCGCCAGGCCGCCCCAGTGCACTTCGCCGACACCCCAGCCGTTGAGTACGACGGAGTCACCGGGCTTGTACGCCGAGTGGCTGCTCGCCTCGACAGTACCGACCAGATCGACGCCTGGAACCATCGGGAACCTGCGAACCACCGGGCCCTTGCCGGTAATGGCGAGACCGTCCTTGTAGTTGAGAGTCGAATGACTCACCCGGACGGTCACGTCGCCATCGGGCAGCTGGGCGTCATCGATTTCGCGCACTGCCGCCCGATAACCCGCCTCGTCCTTCTCGATCAGAATCCCTTTGAACATATCCTCACTCCTTCGGTTGTATTAGACCATTCGTCTAATATTTGACAAGGAAAAACGGCGCGATAGCACGCCGGATTGCGCAGAAACGCTTCCTCAGGAACCGATCAGCGCCGGCCGGACGGCCGGAAGCAATATCAGAGTCCGTGGAAACGATATTAGACTACTTGTCTATTAATTGCAAGCCGACGGGAGTCAGGGCCATCGCATGCATCTCATGCAAGGCCCAGGCGTCGCGCGCGGAAGGTATCGACAGTGGCGCCGATCAGGTGCCGACGCTCGCCGGCTTCGAGAAAATGCTGGCCGCACTCGCGGCCGAACCTCCTCAGGCGGCGCCGATCCGCTCGATCCCGCCCAGGTAGGGGCGCAGGACGGCCGGCACGCTGATGCTGCCGTCGGCGTTCTGAAAGTTCTCCATGATCGCCACCAGCGTCCGGCCGACGGCCAGGCCCGAGCCATTGAGGGTGTGCACCAGCTCGCTGCGGTTGCGCTCGTTGCGATGGCGCGCCTGCATCCGGCGGGCCTGGAAAGCGTCGAAGTTGGAGCACGAGGAGATCTCGCGAAAGGCGTTCTGCGCCGGCAGCCAGACTTCCAGATCGTACGTCTTGGTCGCCGAGAAGCCCATGTCGCCGCTGCACAGGGCGACGCGCCGGTACGGCAGTTCGAGCAGTTCGAGGATGCGCTCGGCGTGCCCGGTGAGTTCTTCATGCGCGGCCAGCGATTCTTCGGCAGCGACAATCTGCACCAGTTCGACCTTGTCGAACTGGTGCTGGCGGATCATGCCGCGCGTGTCGCGACCGTAGGATCCGGCTTCGGAACGAAAACACGGGGTATGGCAGACCAGTTTGAGCGGCAGCGCATCGGCGGCGAGGATGTCGCCGCGCACCATATTCGTGACCGGTACTTCGGCCGTCGGAATGAGGTACAGCGGCTCGGCATCGGCGCGCAGAATCTTGAACAGGTCCTCTTCGAACTTGGGCAACTGCCCGGTGCCGAGCAGGCTGGCGGCGTTGACCAGGTAAGGCGCGTAGACTTCGGTGTAGCCGTGCTCGATGGTATGCGTATCGAGCATGAACTGGGCGAGCACGCGATGCAGACGCGCCAGCGGTCCCTTCATCAGCGAGAAGCGGGTACCGGCGATCTTTGCCGCGGTGGCGAAGTCGAGCAGGCCGAGCGCTTCGCCGAGATCGACATGATCCCTGACCGCGAAGTCAAAGCCACGCGGCGCCCCCCAGCGCTTGAGCTCGACGTTGTCGGCCTCCGATTTGCCGATCGGCACACTCTCGTGCGGCAGGTTCGGAAGCTGCGCCAGAAAGGCGTCGAGTTCCCTGAGCAGTTCGCCCAGACGCACTTCGTTGGCTTCCAGCTCTTCCTTCAGCGTCGCCACCTGCGCCATCACCGCGGTGGCATCTTCACCGCGACCCTTGAGCATGCCAACCTGCCTGGAGAGGCTGTTGCGACTGGCCTGCAGTTCCTGGGTGCGCGTCTGCAGGGTCTTGCGCTCGCTTTCGAGCGTCTGGAAAGTCCCCTTGTCGAGCGCGAAGCCGCGCGTTGCCAGGCGATCGGCAAGCGCATCGATGTCGTTACGCAGCAGTTGGATGTCGAGCATGCTCTGTCCTCAGGTTGGCGATCACGGCAGCCGCGAATCGGCGCTCCTTCGCCCCGCCGCCAGCCCAACCGGGCATGGCTGCACGAGCGCGAAACGGCGCTGGTCGGCCGGCAGTCCGCCTATTCTTTCTTCTTTCCGGCCTGGCGATCGAGCTCGCGCAGGTGCGCCAGCTTCTCGCCAATTCTAATCTCGAGACCCCGCTCGACCGGCCGGTACCACTCGACCGCCGGCATGCCTTCCGGGAAATAGGTCTCGCCGGCGGCATAGGCTTCGGCCTGGTCATGCGCGTAGCGGTAGTCCCTGCCGTAGCCGAGTTGTTTCATCAGCCGCGTCGGGGCGTTGCGTAGATGGACCGGCACCGGCCGCGAGCTGTCGGCAGCGACGAAACTTCGCGCCGCATTATACGCGAGGTAGGCGGCGTTCGATTTGGCCGCCATCGTCAGGTACAGCACCGCCTCGGCAAGCGCCAGTTCGCCTTCAGGCGAACCGAGGCGTTCGAAGGTCTCGGCGGCATCGAGGGCGATTCGTGCCGCGCGCGGATCGGCCAGGCCGATATCCTCCCAGGCCATGCGCACGATACGCCGCGCCAGATAGCGCGCATCGGCGCCGCCGTCGAGCATGCGGCAGAACCAGTACAGGGCGGCATCGGGCGATGAGCCGCGCACCGCCTTGTGCAGCGCCGAGATCTGGTCGTAGAAGGCGTCACCGCCCTTGTCGAAACGGCGCAGGCTCTGTGCCAGCGTGGCCTCGACGAAGGCACCGTCGACGCGGCTTGCCCCGGCGGTCACGGCAGCAGTGCCGATCTGTTCGAGGTGGTTGAGCAGACGCCTTGCATCACCGTCGGCAAGGCCGATCAGGCGTTCGCGCGCGTCGTCGTCGAAGTTCAGCCCGGGCAATGCGCGCGCGCTGGCGCGCTCGAAGAGCAGCCCCATCTCTTCCACCGAAAGAGGATGCAACACATAGACCGACGCCCGCGAGAGCAGCGCCGAGTTGACCTCGAAAGACGGATTTTCCGTGGTGGCGCCGACAAAAGTCAGCAGCCCGCCTTCGACATAGGGCAGAAAGGCATCCTGCTGCGCCTTGTTGAAACGATGCACCTCGTCGACGAAGAGAATCGTGCGCCGCCCGTGGTGAGCGCGCGTCGCCTCGGCGCGCGCCACCGCCTCGCGGATCTCCCTGACGCCCGAAAAGACCGCCGAGAGGGCGATGAAGTCGGCGTCGAAGGCGTCCGCCATCAGGCGCGCCAGGGTGGTCTTGCCGACCCCGGGCGGCCCCCACAGGATCATGCTGTGCAATTGCCCGGAACGGAAGGCCATTTCCAGCGGCTTGCCCGGCGCGAGCAGATGCGCCTGCCCGATGACCTCGGCCAGGATCCTGGGGCGCAATCGCTCGGCCAGCGGTGCATCGGCACGATTCACCGTAAACAGATCGTCCATCCGTCCTTTCCGTCAATGCCAGGGCGGCAGCCCTTGCCGCCGCCTGCTGCCCATCGTTGGACATGCAAGGCACGCATGCTAGCAGCTTTCCGGCGCCGCGGGCCGCCGGCAGGCGGCACATGCGTCCCTTGCAAGGCCATGCGCACGGGCCGGAAAGCTGCCAATGACATCGTCTTCGCAGGACATCGCGTCGTCCGTTGAGCGGCATTGTGAAATTGCGCACGGAAGCGCCTGGCGACCCGCGCTATCCTTCGCTCATCACTTCCAGAGCGCTCCGCAAGAGGGGGCCAGCCATGAAAAAGACCCGCATCACGCGCAGCAGGTTCGACAGGCGTCAGAGCGACATCGGCCCACCGGCAAAGATCGTCGAACGCCGCCGCAGACCCGAGCGTCGTCTCCCCGAGATTTCCGAAGTCCCCTTCGCGGCGTTCGTGTCAGCGTTTACCGCACTGCGCCAGAACATTGCAGCACACGGGCTTTCCCCGGTTTCTGCGAAAACCCTTTCTCCGTCCAGTGGTTGAGAATCGACACCATGTCGCGGGTGTCCTGCTCGGGATAGCGCTTTAGTCTGGCGTCAGCGATGTAGCAAGAAGCGCAGGGCTGAATTCGGCCCTGCCCCGACCCCACCGAGCAATTGACCGGGTGCAATGCCCGGTCTTTTTTTGTCCTGCCTTCCTGCTGCAGACGCGCTGCGACAGATCGGCGCCGCACCTGCCAACGACCCGCAGTCCTCGACGGACGGCGCCCGGCCTGCGGCCGCTGAATGGCGTTTCGGCGTCGATCAGTGGCATCGATGGCGGCGCCGCGATGCCACTGACAGCAACCCTCACGCCGAGCGTTTGAGCGGTAGCAGGGGCAAGCATGTCGAAGGTCAGCACGCTGCGGGTGGAACCGGGCCCGCGCTGCGGGTGACTGCGCCGTCGCGGCAGCCCGATGCTCTTGCGCCTTGCACCAGATAAATTCGCTTTATTGCTTAACGGTGTGATTTTGTGCACGGACCAGGCTGTTGGGCGGCGCTACCGTTGCTCCATTCCTTCCATAACCGCTGAAGCAGACATTCCATCGATGAAAAGGCAGAACACTCGTAGCGGATTCGACCGGCGCACGCGCGACATGGGCCCACCGAACAAACTGGCTGAACGACGCCACAGGCCCGAGCGTCGCCTGCCCGAACTCACGGACATGGCCTTTGAGGAGTTCGAGGCGGAACTGGCCGCCCAGGGCAAGCAGGCTTCTGCATTCCTGGCGTCTTCCTCGTCATCCGCTTCCTGACGGCGGCAGCGCGTCCCCCAGTCATGCTGCGCAGCAGATCGCTGGTCCGCGCCAGCGATGTCGCGAGACCCTGATCCGCGTTGCAGACGCTGCCTGCCCCGTTTTGCCACGGGCCAGCCGACGAGAAGAATGGCAGAACCCCCCCTCCTCGCCCCCCGGCGCGGACTCAGGAAAGCGGCTGGTGGGCGTCGAGAACCGACTGTTCGAGATCGGTGAAGGCTTCGCTGACATAGAGACCCAAACGCTCGAGGTTCGGCAGTTCGTCGGTGGCGATCAGGCCGAAGAAGAGCTGACCGGCATAGCTGAACAGCGTGATGTTGAGCAGGTTGCCGGCCGGCAGCGTACTGATCGGATGCAGTTCCTCCATTCTCGCGCCCTTGATGTACAGGAACTCGGGCGGACCGGGGATGTTCGATACCAGGGTGTTTCCGATCGGCGGCAGGCGTTCGCTGAGACCCAGCATTTCGGCAAGTTGCGCCACCACCCCGGTGATCAGCGTGTAGGACTCGATGGCGTCGGGCGCGACGCTGTCGATCATCGAGCGCACATTGCGCAGCGAAAAACCGATGTTGCGCAGGCGCACGTAAGGGTCGTCCGTTGGCGGCGAGAGTTCGACCTGGATGATGCCGATCTTGTTGCCGGTGCCGTGTTCGCCTTCCCTGCGCAGGTTGACCGGCATCTGGATGGTAATCGGCCTTTTCAGATCGACGCCCTCATCCTGCAGATAGTGGTGCAGAGCGCCGTCGAGGCAGGTCAGCGCGACGTGATTCAGGGTCGACCGCGTCCTGGCACAAATCAGCTTGACCCGCGCCATGCTCACGCTGGCCGTCGCAAACTGGCGACCCGCGGTCACCTGCCCGGTCAGCGGCGTGTTCCCGTCAGCGACGAAGGGCAGCGATATGGCGTTCTTGGTCAACCTGGCGCCTTCGAGGGCCAGCATCGCGGCCAGGCGAGCAATTCCCAGCAGGCGCGTGCCGGCACCCGAGAGATCAGCGAGCAGCGATTGGGTCATCTTCTCCCTGGCCTGCTTCGCCTTGCCGTCTGCGCGACCATGGCGAACCGACCACAGCGGCCGCAATCTCAGGTCAGTCGCTGTCGACGCCAGCGACTCCGCCGCCCAGCGCACCATCGTCACGCCGTCGGCACTGGCATGATGCATCTTGACGTACAGCGCGAAACGGCGTTCGCTCAGACCGTCGATGACGTGCACTTCCCAGAGCGGGCGAGCACGGTCGAGCATCGGTTGATGCAGCGCCGAAACCAGGCGGTAGAGATCCTGCCGCCGGTTTTTTCCCCGGCGCAGCTTGTGGTAGAAGAGATGCTCTTCGAGGTCCACCGATGCAACCTCTTCCCAGGTCGGCATCCCGGTCAGCGAGAAGTGGATGACACGGTTGAACGGCGACGCGACGTCAGTGACGCCAAGCAGATCCTGGTACAGATCGGCCGCGAAGGCGGCTGGCGACCTGGCTGGCCGTTTGTAGATCATCAACCCGCCGACATGTTTCGGGCTGGCCTCCGACTCGGCGATGAAGAACGCCAGATCGAGCAAGGACAGTTTGTTCATCGAGACCTCAACTTCCTTCCTGTCATGCGCTGCAAAAAATGCGTAGCGGCGCCTCAGCCCAGCTGCATGTGGCGTGGGCGAGCCGAATGTCGCGCTCACTGCGTCCGATGGCCGCGTCTCCCTGGCCTGCCAAGGATAGCGCATCGCGAGACCGTCACTTTAGAGGAAAACACCCAGGCATTTAGTGTGTGCCCTCTAGTGATCGTCGCTAGACTGAGTCTCGTCAGCTGTACGGGCAGTTGCGGGAATCTTCATATCCAGACAGAACAAGGAGAAACAGAATGAGCAAGACACAGACAACAGCGATCGATCGGCTCGGCAACGAGCAATTCCTGCTGAAAGCCCAGGAATCGACACGCAGGCTTTGGCTCTTCAGCCTCGGCGCCTACTCGCTGGCGACCAGGACCGGCGCCGAGGCTTTTCAAGCGCTCGTCCGGGAAGGCAAGGCCTTCAGGCCGAAAGCGCGTCGGCAGATCAAGGAAACATCCGCGGAACTGATGAGCAGCGCTACCGACAGCATCGATCGCGGCGAGAAGCTGGTCAGGAATCGGCTTATCGAGCCGCTGAACTTTCTGGTGCTGGCGAGCAAGCGCGACGTCGAGCAGCTTTCGCAGCGTCTGGCACAACTGACCGCCGAGGTGCGCAAGCTGGGCGGGACGAAGGATCAGCCAGCAACAAGAAAACCGGCAGCAAAAGCCGCCGCCAAGGCGGTGGCAGCGTCGACGGTCAGCGAAAGCGCCGACAGCGAGCCAACGATGGCCGCTGCTTCCTGACGGTCACTGCGCAGCGCGAGAGATCCCGGCAGCGACAACGGCTTCCCGGTCCCCGGCTGCGCAGGCAAAGGAAAAGCTGAAGCAGGCGTGAATGACCGCCAGCTGCAACACGCAGCTGGCGGTTGCCTATCCCTCCCGCACCTTGGCCGCCTCGCCGAGCAACCACTTGCGGAAGGTGCTTACCGTCGGCCGCTCGGCGACGGCTTCGGAGACCACCAGGTAATAGGCCTGCCTGGGGCGGATGACGATATCGAAAGGCATCACCAGACGACCGGCAGCGACCTCGGCTTCCACCAGCGGTTTGGATGCCAGGGCAACGCCGACGCCGTCGATCGCCGCCGCGAGGGCCAGGCCGGGGTCGCTGATCTGGGTACCGGCATCCTGGTCGATACCGGTAACCCCGGCGAGCTGTAGCCACTGCGCCCAGGTCGGAAGGTCGTGCAGGTCGAGCTGCGATTCGGATTCGTGATGGAGCAGATTGTGACGCCGCAGATCGGCAGGCACGTTCAGGGGCCGCATTCCCTTCAGCAGCAGCGGACTGCACACCGCCGTGTACGCTGGCGCAAAAAGCCGGTCGACGCGGCAGCCGTCGTAGTGGCCGCTACCGTAGCGAATGAAGGTCTCCGTCTTGTCGTCGCGGACGTCGACGTTTTCCAGACCCGACACGCGCGGCGCGTCGCTGGCGTCAATGGCGTCGATCGACGTGGCGACGTGCAGGCGAATCTCGGGGTGTGCGGCCGAGAAATCCGGCAGATGACGGATCAGCCAGCGCGCCGCAAAAGCCGGCGGCGAGGTCACCACCAGCCGCCCGCCAAGCGCTCGCTGGCGGGTGCTTTCGATTGCTGCGGCGAAGCACTCGAGGCCCTCGCGCACCTTGGGCAGCATCGCCCGGCCTTCGCGTGTCAGTTCCAGGGCCCGCGTCAGCCGCTTGAAGAGGGGGAAGTCAAGGTATTCCTCGAGGCCGCGAATCTGATGACTGATCGCCGTCGGCGTCACCGAAAGTTCCGCAGCCGCGTCCTTGAAACTCAGGTGACGCGCGGCCGCCTCAAAAGCGCGCAGCGAGCTCAGCGGTGGCAGACGGTAAGTCATATGGATGAGATATTCTCACGCATCGGCTGACATTTGATCGTTTGCCGGCGCCGCAGCGAACAAATAAAGTTACGCCGAACTCTCGAAAACCGAGAACAACGCAAGGAAAGAAGGAACCCCAAATGAGAACCGACCTGAACCATGACCAGATCACGATGATCATCGAACGTGCACGCAACGAACGTGGTATCGCCGCTGGCAGATTTCTCGCCACGACCATCCACAAGCTGCTGGACTGGACGGAAAAGGGCGCTCAACAGACCCCGCAGGCGCAGGCACGGAAGCCGGTAGGCTACCACTTGAACAGCGAAGGCCCGCACGCCAACGCCTTCGACACATCGGCCTTCGTCTGATCCCTGGCCGCCACGCAAGGACGGAAACGTCCTGCTGCCAACTCTCACCACGCGAAAACACTACAGGAACACGAAGCAAAATGAAAACCCCTCTCAGCCACGACCAGATGAACATGATCATGGAACGTGCGCACCGCGAGCGCAATGCCGCCATCCGCGACCTCTTCGCCACGCTCCCCGGCAAACTTCTCGATCTGGCCTCAGCAGGCTTCGAGAAGCTCGCGCAGACCCTGCTGGCCGACGCGAAGGCAGGCCGTTAGAGCCTTTTGCCCGCCTCCCCCTCTCCCTCGCCCCCCTCCTCCGCGAGGCTTGAGGGGTGCAGGCAGGTAGCCGGGCAGCACTCGCAAGTCCTGCGCCCCTGGCGGCGCTGGCGGCCGTGACAGGATGCGGATCACGAAGTACGATGTCGCTCCAGCCAGCCACGGACCGGACCATGCCCAGAATAAAGATCGATCTCCCCGAGCGTTTCGTCTACTCGACCGAGATCACCCTCTATCTCAGCCACATGAATTTTGCCGGGCACCTCGACAACGCGCTGTTGTTGTCCGTGGTATCGGAGGCGCGGGCGCGCTTCTTCATGGCTCTGGGTTATAGCGAACTGAACGTCGACGGAGTCGGCATCGTCGTCGCCGACGCGGCAGTGCAGTACAGGTCCGAGGCCTTCCACGGCGAAGTGATGGTCGTCGGCATGAGCGCAGCCGAGTTCAGTGGCAAGGGTTGCGATCTCCTGTGGAGAATGCACGACAAGGCCAGCCAGCGCGAAGTCGCGCGTGGCAAGACCGGGATCGTCTTCTTCGACTACACGGCGCGCGCGGTGGCGGGGGTTCCGGAGACCTTCCGGGCACGCGCCGCCTCCTGAACCGATCCGCACCGCCCGGCGGCAGCGGCTCGACGGTCACGACCGCCGTCTAGGCGGGCGCGTACTCGCGAATGAGGCGCTTCTGCAGGGAAGCAACCTGTTTGAGCGACTCCTTCAGGATCAGGCGATCAAGTTCGTGCAGTTCATCCGGATCGACACGATTGGAAAGCGCATCGCCGCCGGCGTGCACCTGCTGTTCGAGCCGCAGGCGCTGGATGTGCTGGAAAGCATCGATCATCGTCGCCATGTCGGAGGCCGCGACCCCCGTCTGTTCCCCCGTCACCCGCAGGCGCTCGACGGTACTGGTATCCGGTATCTGACGGGCCAGGGCATAGACCCGCGCCGCGTCGACGAAGGGCCGTGAGCCGTGCTTCTTCAGATCGATGGTATTCGGGAAGTCCTTGTCGAGACCGGTCCGAAAACCTTTCCACCAGCTGAGTGGCGACTCCCAGTTCAGCGTGTTCTCGACCATCGCGCGCAGGAAGATCGGATACGAGTGCGCCCTGGCCAGCAGCCAGCTACGCAGGTCGTTGGCCAGCGACTCCTGTCCATAGAGGCCGCGCAGATCGAAGAAGATGCTCGAATTCAGCAAGGCATCCGGTTGCGGGCTTTCCAGCCAGCCGAAAAACGCCGCTCGCCATTCGTCGACCGACAGACACCACTGCGGATTGCTGGCCATGATGTTGCCCTTGCACAGCGGAAAGCCGCAGGCATCGAGCGCCACGTTCACGGCCCGCGCAAACGGCAGGAAAGCTTCGCGCAGGGCCGCCGCCTGCTCGTCGGAATCGGCTGCAAAGATCAGGCCGTTGTCCTGATCGGTGGCCAGCGTCTGCTCCAGCCGCCCTTCCGAGCCGAACACCAGCCAGCACCATTGCACGTAAGGCAGATCGTACTGGCCGGCGACCAGTTCGATCACCTGCAGCGTCAGCAGGTCGTTGAGTGAAGAGAGACGGTTGCAGAGCGCGTCGGCGCTCACCCGCTCGGCGACCAGACGGCCGACCAGAGCGCGGATATCGCCCGCCAGGGCAACCAGCGTCGGCAGATCGCGCGCCGCCAGGATGGCTTTCACCAGATCGGTACTCTGCGCACCCGGCAGGGTATACAGATCCGTCTGTGAAACGAGATTGTAGTAGCGGCCGTCGGCTTCGGTGAGCACCAGGTGGTGCAGGCCTCGGCGGACCATCATCACGCTCGCCTGGTGGGCGGTGCTGTCAGCCGGCAGGGTAATCAGGCCACCGGTCATCACGGCGGCGATCGGCGCCTGCAGATCGCCGGCTTCGATGGCCACTCGCCGCAGCACGTCGTGCAGGGTGATGATCCCCAGGGGCACCCGGCTCTGGTCATCGATCACCACCACCGCGTCGGCGTGCGTCTTGTCGAGGAGCAGCAGGGTCTCGCGAATGCTGGTCGACGGCCCGACGACCAGCGGCACACTGCGCACCAGATGGCGCAGTGCCACGTATGGGGAGAAAGGTGTCGCGCGCGCGGTTGGCTCAGTACTTGAGTCGGGCATGGTAAGTCCTCTCGCTGGCTTCACGCGCTTGCCGCAGGGTCGTGATTCCCATTTCGGCCAGCAACGGCAGCATCTTCAGAAAGACCTCGCCGGTGACCATCGCGTCGCCCAGCGCCGTGTGCCGTCCGAAGACCGAGACGCCGAGGCGCTCGGCAATCGCCTCCAGGCGATGCGTGTTCTGGTTGGGTTGCAGAACCGCCGAGAGCAGCAGCGTATCGAGTACCGGATGATCGAAGCGCACGCCGGTCTGTCGTTCCTTGAGCTGCAGAAAACGCATGTCGAAAGCGGCGTTGTGGCCGACCAGCACGGTATCCGCGCAGAACGCATGGAAGGCCGGCAACACGGCCGTGATCACCGGCTGCCCGGCGAGCATCTCGCGCGTGATGCCGTGCACCTTCACCGAACGCTGCGACAGGGGACGCTTGGGATCGACCAGTTGGTCGAAGCACTCGTGGCGCAACAGGCGGCGGTTGACGATGCGCGTCGCTCCGATCTGGATGATCTCGTCGCCTGCAGAAGGTTCAAGCCCCGTCGTTTCGGTATCGAAAATGGTGTAGGAGAGTTCAGCGAGCGGCCGGTCGTCGAGTTCATGGCTGCCGGTCGACCAGCGAAAGATATCGAAGTCATAGAACTCCGGACGCTCGGCCTCGCCCGCCGAGACGATGGGTCGCGGCAACTCCTGGGGTGCCGCCGCCGCGGGCAGCATGGTCCTGAAGAAGGCGCGATGGGAAACGCGTTCGCGCTGGAACCAGATCTCGCCGTTGCAGCGTTCGATCACGTCGACGACGCTGAGTGGCAAGGTGTCTCTGCCAATGGTCATCGGATCCTGCAACCAGATCATCGCCGCTTCGTTGTTCAGGAAGGTACCCACCCAGTACAGGTCGAGTTGCGCCAGGTGACCGCTGCGCTTCAGCGAAAGGCGCACTTCGCGGACCTCGTACTCGTCCTGCAAGCGCAGCGCCAGGTAGCTCAGGGCCTGCAGAAGCCCGAAGCTGTCGACGCGCAGCCACAGGTCTTCATCGACGTTCTCGGGCTTCACCGACAACCTGCGATGTTCGTCGTTGCCGCTCTCGGTGATCCGTCTGGCAGCCACCTCGACCAGTTCGGCGCCGAGGATTTCCTCGAGCAACCAGCGTTCGCGCAGGTCGTTCGAAAAAGCCGCCGCCGCTTTCTCGAATTGCGCCGACAGCGCGCCCGTCTCGTCACGGAGAACGCCCAGGAAGCGATCACGCTGCTCGGGTGGCATATCCGAGAAATCGGAAAGCATCTCCGACGCAGCACGAATGCTCCCCAAAGGCCCGCGCCCTCCCTCGATCAGCGACTGGATCAGGGCATCGCGCCGTGCATGGCGTTCGTTGGTACTGGTCACGTCTTCGAGCACCAGCACGAAGCCGGTAATCGACAGCCCCCCGACCTGTGCGCCGGACTGGCCATCACTGCCCAGCACCGGCGACATGTGCGCGCGCAGCAGGCGCCCGGCGCGCGTCGCGGTGACGAACTGCGCGGAACCGAGAAGCTTCTTGCGATCCGCGCCCGACTCGTCGCGACTGACCGACTGCAAACGTTCCAGCGCGTGCTCGATCAGCGCCCGGTCGAAGACCGTGTAGATCGAGCGCCCCAGACCAAGCAATTCGGCATTGCTGCCATCGGCACCTGCAGAGAGCTCCTGCTTCGCCCGCTGGTTGTAGAGCAGCACCCGGCCATCCAGATTGCAGACCACGACGCTCTGACTGAGATCGGCCATCAGCGCCGCCAGACGGCTGCGCTCCTCTTCGAGCGAAGCGCGTGCTTCGCGGACGCGCTCGGCGACGTCGTGGTCGAGGGCATCGCGTGCGCCGAGAAGCTGGTTGGCGGCCTGCGCGAGGGCGCGCAGTTCGGGCGTTGCCGGTTCGGACAAACGCAGGCCGCTGTGTGCGGTCATCGCCGCCAGATCTTCGGCCATGCGCAGAGGGGCATTGACATAGCGCGCATAGCAGCCGGCGATCACCAGGTAACTCGCACCAGCGGCCGCCAGCGCCAGCAGCAGCAGGACAAAGATGCGGCCCTCGGGCGACCAGCCATCGCCAGCGGATCCGCCTTCGGTGGCCCACATCACGATCGCCGTTGCAAACACCACGGCAAGCAGAAACAGAGCCGCAAACGTCCCCGCCAGGACGAGCTTGCGCGCCGCCTTCATCTACATCTCCAGGAGCTTGCGCACCTCGGCGAGTAGCTCCTTGGTGGAAAAAGGTTTCGTCATGTAGCCGTCGGCGCCCAGGCCGAGACCCTTGCTGACTTCGGTGTCGCGGCCCTTGGCGGTCAGCATCAGGATCCGCGTCTCGCTCAACTCGGGGTCGGCGCGCAGGGACTGACAGACGTCGAAGCCGTTCATCTTGGGCATCATCACGTCGAGCAGGACGAGATCCGGCTTTTCGGCACGCACTTTGGCCAGGGCCTCTTCGCCATCGCCAGCCACCAGCACCTCGAAACCTTCGCGGCGCAGCAGAAACTCGATCGAAATGACAATATTTTGCTCGTCGTCGGCAATCAGGATTTTCTTGCTCATCAACACTCCGCAATTGAATTAACGATCATGACACGTAGGGATACCCAGGATCATGAAAGTCATGACCGCACCCTCTTTCCCAACCCTTCTCCCGCACGCGGAGAAGGGAGTTTCGTGAGTCGCAAACGCGACTGTCACGTCAACTGCCAAGAGTCACACCGCCGTGTCAGGCGATACCTCGACTTGCTGCGCATGTGCAAAGGGCAACGTAAAGCGAAACGTCGCCCCCTCCCCCGGTGCGCTTTCCACCCACAGCTGGCCACCGAAGTGCTCGACGATACGCCGGCTGATCGGCAGGCCGAGGCCGGTACCAGACGGCTTGGCGGTCATCGTATCGCCTACCTGGCGAAATTTCTCGAAAACCAGCTGCTGGTCCTCCGGACGAATTCCCGGCCCGTTGTCGGCCACGCTGACTTCCAGACCGTCTGCCCGCCGCCCCAGCGTGACGCTGATCCGGCCGCTGCCCTGTTTCAGGAACTTGACCGCGTTGGACAGCAGATTCAGCATCACCTGGATCAGACGATCGCGGTCGGCAAGGATCAGCGGTAGATTATCGGGCAGATCGACCTCGACGTGCGCCTCTTTCTCGCGCATCAGCTGGCTCGTTGCGGCAATCGACTGCTCGATGACCTCCTTGAGGTCGAGCTCGCAGCCGTTCCAGTCGGCTCTCCCAGATTCGATTTTTGCCAGATCGAGCGTCTGGTTGATGAGGCGTGTCAGACGCTCGGTCTCGCTGACGATCAGGCCGAGAAAGCGCTCGCGGTCGGGGAGGTGCATCTTCGGATCGTCGCGCAGCAGTTCCGACAAGGCGCGGATCGAGGTCAGCGGCGTACGCAGCTCGTGCGTCACCGACGACATGATATCGTCCTTGACACGATCGAGCTCCTGCAGGCGCTCGTTGGCTGCCTGCAGTTCCAGCGTCGCCGCGGTCAGCTCGCGCGACTTGCGCTCGAGCTCGCGGCTGTAGGTGCGTAACTGCGACGCCTCGTCGAGGATATGCATCACCTCCTCGATACTCAGCGGCTCCTCCTTGGCCACCGAGGCGACCATCACCCGCGCAGAAGCGCTGCCGATGGCCCCGGCCAGCAAGGATTCCGCGAATTGCACCAGCTTTGCGTCGGCCTCGGGCGTGACGTCGTCGCTGTTGCCACGACGACGCGCAAAGGCGGCGAAGGCCGATTGCGCCCTCGCCGGTCCGAGAAAGCGGCCAACCAGTTCCTGCAGATCGCTGACCTGCGCTCGCCCACGCCACAGAACCGCCCCGCCCTGCCCGGTGTCTTTGAGCGCATCGACGAACAGGGTCGCTTGAGTCGCTTCGGCAACCATCGGCGGGCGCAGCAGCGACACGCCTACATAGGCGCCGATGTTGGCGAAGAAACTCCAGAACAGACAATGCGCGATCTCGCCCATACCGGCCAGGCCGAACAGCTGCTGAGGCCTCAGCAGCTCGACGCCGAAGAAACCCTGCATGAGGAAATCACCGGGAAGCCAGCCCGATTTCGCGAACGACGGCAACAGCAAGGTATAGGTCCACACCATGAACCCTGCCGACAAACCCGCCAGGGCACCACCGCGGGTGCCGCCGCGCCAGTACATGCCGCCGATCAGGGCGGGGGCGAACTGGGCAACGGCCGAAAAGCTGATCAGCCCGATGGCGACCAGCGCGTAGGCCTCGCCCGCCAGTCGGAAGTAAAGGTAGCCGAGCAACAGGATGACCACGATGGCGCCTCTACGAATTCCGAGCAGCAGACCCGACAGGTCCTTCGATTCCTCCAGCGCTGCCCGGTTGTGGCGCAACAACATGGGCATGACGAGGTCGTTGCAGACCATGGTCGACAAGGCGATGGTCTCGACGATGACCATGCCGGTCGCCGACGACAGGCCACCGATGAAGACCAGCAAGGTCAGTCCCTCCTGGCGCTGCGACATTGGCAGGGTCAGCACGAAGGTATCTGCATCGACGCCCTGACCGGCGAAATGCAGCAGCCCGCCGACCGCGATCGGCAGGACGAAGATATTGATCAACAGGAGATAGAGCGGGAACAGCCACGCAGCACGCCTCAGGTGCGCCTCGTTGACGTTCTCGACGACAGCGACCTGGAATTGCCGCGGCAGGAAGAGAATTGCCAACCCGGACAGGACAATAAGTGAAAACCACCCGGTGTAGCCGTCGCCCGACGGAATCGCCTTCAGCAGTCCCCGCACCTCCTCGCGGACCTCGACATGATCGAAGATGTCGCCAAAGCCGTTGTACATGCCGTAGGTGACGAACACCCCGACCGCCAAGAAGGCGACAAGCTTGACAACGGACTCCATGGCGATCGCCGCCACCATTCCTTCGTGGCGTTCCGTGGCATCGAGATGCCGGGTGCCGAAAACGATGGTGAAGGCCGCCAGGATCAAGGCGATGTAGAAGCTGATGTCGGCGCCGACGGTCATCGCCGCACTGCGATGGGGCATGACGATCTCCGGATAGCCGAGAAGCAGACCGACGGTGTTGGAGACGGCCTTGAGCTGCAGCGATATGTACGGAATGATGCCGATCACGGCGATGATGGTCACCAGGCCACCCAGGCCATGGCTCTTGCCGTAGCGCGAGGAAATGAAGTCCGCGATCGACGTGATGCGGTTGGCCTTGACGATGCGAATCATTTTCAGGAGCACGATCCAGCCAAGCGCCATGGCCAGCGTCGGACCGAGGTACACGGGCAGGAAGCCGATTCCCGAGACGGCGGCTCGTCCGACGCTGCCGTAGAAGGTCCAGGTCGTGCAGTAAACCGCCATCGACAACGCATAGATGGTCGGGTTGGCAATGATCGACCTCCCTTGATCGGCGCGCCGGTCACCCCACCAGGCGACCGCAAACAGCAAGCCCAGATAGAGCAGCGAGACGACGATGACTACCGGGGGCTCGAGCATCCTTGCCGGCTACTTGACGAGACGTTCGACGGACCAGGCCATCAGGCCGATCACGAAGGCCCAGGCCAGGAAGATGTAGACAAAGAGCAGAGGAACGTTGAAGACCTCCGCTGGCCGATCGAAGATCGACAGCAGCGGGTAATTGAACAGTACACAACCGATGAAGAAGGCTGCGATCAAGCGGTCACCCGCCAAGACTCTGCGATGCATCTCACCCTCCCGCCTCGAAAGGACCTGGTACGGAAACCGCTTCGCCCGGCCAATGCGCCCCCGCGAGCCATTGTCGATGGGCGGCGGCCATGCTGCCCGCCGTCGATTTCGTCGAGGAACTTGCCGCATGATCCGCCCCGCTCTCGACTGGCAGCGACGCGCCGCCAGCAAGACCTACTGCGGCATTCGTCACGATTTCGCCAAAGGCATGCCCACATTGTCATCAATCGCCCCGAGCCGCGCAATGCCTTTCGGCTGGAAAGCTTTGGCCATCTGCTCGACGCCACCCACCAGGCGCAGTTTGACGCCGGCGTCGGGGTGATCGTCCTCAAGGACGCCGGGCAGGAAGCGTTCTGCTCTGGCGGCGATCCGACCGCGCGTGGCGACGATGACGGCTGTCACGATGAATCGGGTGTGCCGCAGCTCGACGTGCTCGACCTGCAGATGCAGATTCGCCGCTGCCCGGAACCGGTGGTGGCAATGGTCGCCGCTTACGCCGTCGGCGGCGGGCATGTGCTGCATCTGGTCTGCGACCTCACGATTGCCGCCGAGAATGCCCGCTCCGGACGGACCGGCCCGCGTATCGGCAGCGTCGACGCCGCCCCTGGCGCCGGCCTCATGGCGCGTGCCGTGCGCCCCAAGCGGGCCAGGAAATCCGGCTCTTCTGCCGGCCATACGCCGCCGCGGCGGCACTGGCCATGCAGCAATGCCGAGCCGATGACAGCGCCGGCACCAGGCGATCAGCCCGTCACACCGCCGGGGGCGATGCGCTGCAGGATCTGGCGCAGCTTGGCCTTGATTTGGCGGGCATTCTCGGGCCCCATGCGCATCAGGATCTTCTGACCCGCCGGGCGCCTTTCGAGCGTCGGGTCGGCGAATTCATAGCGTACCCATGGCCGCGGTGAATCGCCCGCGCCCTTCGCCAGGGGCAGGATCAACTGCACCGGTCCGCTCAGGTCGGGAGTCGCCAGCAACTGGTCGATGACTTCCACCAGGCGGTTGTTGAAATACTTGCCGGGATAGCCAAGTTCGACGTACGCCTGCTGCAGGATCGGGTACATGCGCACATACAGGGCCACCGCAGCATCGCTGTCGACGGCCGACACGAAGCGCACGAACGCCGCGTACCGTTGCGCGTTGGCGTCGGCCATATAGCTTGCGCCATCGCGCTCGCTCACCAGGAAGCGCCCCGAAGCCGGAAGCACCGGCCACAGCCGCGAAGCGGAGTGGCCACGTGCGAGGCTGTCGACAGTTGCTACCACATGGCGCGCGAAGTCCCGCACATCAAGAAACGACAACACCTGCTGACGACCAAGCAGGTCGACCAGCGCATCGTTCACCGCGGTGCCGTTATCGGCAAGAGCTGGCAGCGGCTCCTCGGGCGGCGGCTTGATCGCCTCGATCGCGTGGTGCAGCGGCGCCGGCGGCGGAAGCGGCGCCTCGACCACCGCGAGGTCGGGAGCGGCGATCGGTGCCGGCGCCTCGCGTGGCCGGAACTGTGACCACAGGTAAACAACCGCAGCCAGCCCCAGCAGGGCCAGGCCGCCAACTAGCAAGCGCGACAAATGCTTCATTGGATCCTCGCGTTACGGGTGTCCGGACCATTTCGAGAGCGTGATTCTACACTCACGCGCGAGGCATACATGCCACCCCGCGACCGACCGCGGCGGTCGCACTTTGGGCGGCAGCAAGACGCCTTGGCGCCTACACGCAGCCCCATTACCAACTCCGCTTTCGTCAGTCGCCCGCCCGGTGTTTCCAAAAATAACGCCGAGCGCAACCCATTTCGCATCTCGCCCCTGCTGTCCTCGCCGCTCCCCCTCGTGACGAATCGCAATTTGTCGCTCTCCCACTCGGGCAAAGCGGTTGACAGTTGTCAACGGTCGGTATAGTCTCGAGCGCAGTCTGCCCATACACAGAGAGTAAGACTGTTCCTTGTACAGGAGCGGCAGACTGAGTTGACAAAGGCAAACCGTGCGAGAGCGCGGGACGCAAAGTAACCGGTCTGAAGGCTTCGGCCAAGACAGCGGGACTGCCAACGAATCAGAGGTCGCTTGGGGCGTCGAGCATACGGCGCTAGACGATTGATGCTGCAGGCAACTGTATTGCAGATTGACGTCGCTGTCCAGCAACCAACGTGATGAGGCTCCCTGTGCTGTGTCGAATCCAGGCCTGCACATGAGGAGTCTTTTGATGTTGACAAGCCAGGTTCCCCTCTTGCCCAGCTGGATTCGTTCCTGCCTTCTCCTCCTCATCGTCACCGTAGCGCCACCGGTTTCTTCCGAACCGCAACAGCCCGCCTACGTACCGGGCCGGCTCTTGATCCAGCAACGCGCCGGTCTCAGCGACGCAGAAGTCGATAAGTCCTTGAAGCCGCACGGCGCAAGGCGAATCGGCAAGATTGCAGCAATCAACGTGCACATCGTTCAACTGCCGGTGACCGCCGACGCCAGCGCGGTCGCCACTGCCTTGTCAAACAACCGGCTCTTCAAGCACGTCGAACGCGACCGCATCCTCGCCCCCGCTGCCGCCACCAACGACCCGTCGCTGCCGAGCCAATGGCATCTCGCCAAGATTGGCGCGCCGATGGCATGGAACATCACCCATGGCAATGACGTCACCATCGCCATTCTGGATACCGGTGTCGACGACCGCCATCCAGACCTTGCAGCGCAAATGGTTCCCGGCTGGAATGCCTACGATCAAAATGCCGACACGTCGGACGTTCATGGTCACGGCACGGCGGTCGCAGGCACCGCCGCGGCGACGGGAAACAATGCGCTCGGCGTTGCCTCGGTCGCCTATGGTTCGAAAATAATGCCGATCCGGATTTCCGACCCGCAAGGCTACGCCCCGGTCAGCGCGATTGCCGCGGGACTGGTGTGGGCAGCGGATCACGGCGCCAGAGTTGCCAGCATCAGCCATGAGTACGCCAGCAACGCCGCCACCATAGACAGTGCGGCGCAGTACTTCAAGGGCAAGGAGGGCCTGACCATCGCTGCCGCTGGGAATCGCGGCCAGGGCGAGAACATTGCCTCCACCGGCAATATGGTGATCGTGTCGGCAACCGATCGGGATGACCGGGTCCCATCCTGGTCGAGCTTTGGCACTTACATTAACATCGCCGCACCTGGCCAAGACATCCTGACGACCACCCGTGGGGGCGGTTACGGCCACTGGTCTGGAACCTCTGTCGCCACCGCAGTGGTGGCCGGTACCGCGGCGCTGATGATTGCGGCCAATCCGGCGCTGTCGACCAGCCAGATCCAGAGCATCCTTTACTCGACAGCCGTTGACCTCGGAGGCGTCGGCAAAGACGAACACTACGGTGCCGGCCGCGTCGACGCGGCGCAGGCAACGCGATTGGCAGCAGCCACGCCGTCGGCGAACCCGCCGGCGCCGACCGTCACCATCTCCGCACCCGCGGGAGGTACTGTCGGCGGGCTGGTGCTGGTCGATGTTGCGGCTAGCCACAGCGTCAGCGTCGCGCGGGTCGAACTCGCCGTCAATGGCAAGACCTACGCGACCGACACCACCTCGCCGCACGGCTTCGTTTGGGATACGACCGCTGTGCCCGATGGCGTTGTAACCCTGACTGCATACGCCTATGATGCGGCCGGCAACTACACAAGCGCGCAGCCGGTGCGTGTGATGGTCGCCAACAGCAAGGCAGCGTCGCCGGACACTCCTTCACCGACGCAGGCAGCACAGTCGAAATCAATCGCGGCCCCCGCTCCGGCCGCAATGCCGGCGGCCGGCGCCAACGCTGCAGCACTCCCGCAGGCTGCCGCGATTGAGGGCGCCGCTGCCACGGTTATCTCCGCAACCAGCTTCAGCGGACGCGGTTGGTATGTTGATTCCGTGCTCGGGAATGACCAGCAGGCCGGTACCCTGGCGCAGCCATGGAAGACGCTCGCGCGAGCCACGCAGAATGTCTACGCGGCGGGAGATGCGCTGCTGCTCAAGTGTGGCAGCACCTGGCGCGAGGCCACCGCCCTGAGCAACGCCAACGCGCCCGCCGGAGGTCTGGTCATCGGAAGCTATGGCAGCAACTGCTCGGCCAGTAACCGCCCGAAGGTGTCCGGCGCCGATCTGATCGGCGGCGTGACCTGGACCATAGAGGCGGGCTTCGGTGGCCGCCCGGTATATGTGGCCACCTGGCCGAAAGCGGTGAAGACCCTTTACTGGAACGGAACGCCAATGGCGCCTGCCCGCCACCCCAACTTTAACGGCGTCGGCCAGGAATTTGCGCTCGTCGCGAGCGTCCTCAACGCGTCGGCATTCAAGCGCGCGACGGGCGAGCTCGCAGCCATAGGCTCTGATCTCGTGGGTGCCACGGTATATGTGCGCAGCAACCCGTGGGCCATGGAATCGCGCGAAGTGCTGAGCAGCTCCAGCGATGGAACGATAGCAACGACGGTACCGTTTTATGGTGGCGTCGACGCCGGCGAAGGCTATTTCTTCGAAGGCAAGCTGGCTTTGCTCGATAGCCCGGGGGAGTGGCACTATGACGCGGCGGCAAAACGTCTGTACGTGTGGACGCCTACCGGCCAGAGCCCGGTCACCGGCGTTCTGGAGAGCGGCCAGCGCCCCAACGGCCTGACCATCTGGCAGGCAAATGGTACGCGCATCGAAAACATCGTCTTCGAGCGTCAGCTCGAACGCGGACTGTTCGTGATCGATGCGCCGAACACGCAGGTTACCGATGTCGTTGCGCAGGACGCCGGCCTCACCGGGATAGAGATCGTCAGCAGCACGGCCGACGGCTGGTCCGCCGACAGTCGCGTCACCCGTGCCCTGGTGCGCAATGCGGGCACCACCGGCATCAGCATCACCGGCCCGCGGATCACCGTGACCGAAAGCGACGTCGAGGGCACAGGCATGGGGCCAATGACCACCGGCGTTTCCAGCGGCATTCACGCGCAGGGTACCGGCATCACGCTGAGCAACAACCGCATCAGCGATTCGAGCTTTGCTGCCATCTCGCTGTCGAACGCTGGCGGCATGTCGATCACCGGCAACACCCTGTTGCGCGCCTGCCGGCGCCTGACCGACTGCGGCGCGCTCTACTCCGCTGGCACGCCGTCCGCAGCAGCGCGGACGCTGGTCAGCCATAACACCATCAAGGATATGACGGAAAACGTCGAAGGCGCTGTCGGCGGCGCGCCGGACCTGACCACCGGCATCTATCTCGACCAGTTCAGCGCCAACCACGATGTCACCGACAACATGATCAGCAACGTCGGCTTTGGTATCAAGCTGCACAACAGCGCCAACAATGTCGTCCGCGCCAATCGTGTCTGGCTTAGCCGCAACGCTTCCATCCGGGTGCACAACAGCAGCGCCAACGAGACCGTGCGTGGCAACATCATCGAGGACAACGAACTCTTCGCCTCGAGCCACTACGTACAAAAGCAACCCAATGCATTGCCGGTGCAACAGCAGGTCTTCGCCCAGCAGTGGCTGCACTCGAGCAACGCTTCGCTGATGTTCAGCGGCAGCAACCCGAACATCGTGCGCCGCAATTCAGTTGGAACCCTGACCGCCGCCCGCGATGTGCGCTGGAACCTCGTCGACGGCTGGTCCTCGCGTCAGCTTGACGCATCGGGCTGGGCTGCCCTGACCACCGGCGAAACGGTCAGGAACCCGTTCCCCGCGCGCTTGGTGCTGCCCACCGGCAGTGCGCCGAATCTGGTGCCAAACGGCAACTTCCAGGCTCCCGGTGACCCGTGGTGGTTCTACGGTAGCGGCAGCATGTCTTACGGCGGTTGCAGCACGGGCTGCGGCAACTTCCAGTCCGCCAACAGCAACGACCTGTTGCTGGGTGGAGGCTTCCGCATGTCGACCTCGAGCGGTGCCAATCTGCACTACTTCCGGCTGCGTGCCGAGGCGGTATCTGCTCCCGCCTCGCTTACGGCGGTCGTGCTGGAGCGCGGTGGCAGCTGGCAGGCCATCGGCCCGGCGCACATGAACGTCCCGATCGCAACCGGTGCCGCCACGGTCATCGAAACGCTGTTCACGCCGGGTTCCAGCGCCGAGGCGGCTCTCGTCTTTACCGTTCAGGCTGGACGCACGATGCGCATCCACGAGGTCTCGGTGGTGCCGTTGAGCAGCTTCGAACTATTTTCCCCGATGACCGAATCGACGCTGCTGACCAACGATACGTCGTCAACCAGGGCGGTGACCTGCGCCGAGGCCGGAATGCGCAGTTGCACAGCGCTTGACCTGGCAGGAAACAGCGTCAGCTGGCCGGTGACGCTACCCGCCTTCGCATCACGCGTCGTCGTCAGCGCCGACGCCAAGTGGCGGCAGCCGGCCGAACCGGTCAATGGCTCGCAGCTGCGCCACCGGCCGGCGGTTTCGGCGCGCATGTCGGGCGGTGCTCCATCAACTCCCCTTGTCGGTAAACTTTACACGCCACGACGCGGTAGCCGCTAGCCGATCGCCTTAGTACATGTTTTTTCAGGACACCACGCATTCGGGCACGCTAATTGCTTGCGCATCGTTCGTTCCAGAAAATCCACCGCCTTTCTTCCGATCACCATGAATTAATGCGCATGCGACTAATGGGCGGCTGTTAGCATGTCCTAACGCCAGCGCCCGTGTACAACACAACAGCGAGGCGCGAGAGGCATCGCCACGCGTTCCCGCACAACAGAGACAAACCGTCATATGATACTGCCACCAACTCAGCTGACCATCGGCCCTGAGGGCCAGCTTTACGCCGACACCGCGGGTGCGCAAACTCGCCATACGCGAACCTCTGCCCCACGCTGGGGCGTGTGCCGCTCGTTTGTGGTGCCTGTTTTGCCGTGCTTTGCTCCTCACCGCAACGAGGTTGCCGCGTGAGAGACGCCACCCGCAAGGCTTGCCTGGTCGCCGGAGGCGCCGGATTCCTCGGCTCGCATCTGTGCGAGCGCCTGCTTGATCGCGGTCACGAGGTGGTCTGCCTGGACAATTTCTTTACCGGCAGCAAACGCAATATCGAGCACCTGCTGCATCATCCGCGTTTCGAGTTGATGCGCCATGACGTGACGTTTCCGCTTTATGTCGAGGTCGACGAGATCTTCAACCTGGCCTGTCCGGCATCTCCCGTGCACTACCAGCACGATCCCGTTCAAACGACCAAGACCAGCGTCCATGGCGCGATCAACATGCTCGGCCTGGCCAAGCGCCTGCGCGCGAAGATCCTGCAAGCGTCGACCAGCGAGGTCTATGGCGACCCGCAGGTCCACCCGCAGCGCGAGGATTACTGGGGCCACGTGAATCCCATCGGGCATCGTGCATGCTATGACGAAGGAAAGCGATGCGCCGAAACGCTGTTTTTCGACTATCACCGGCAGCACAAGCTGCGCATCAAGGTGATGCGAATATTCAATACCTATGGCCCACGCATGCATCCGAACGACGGGCGCGTCGTGTCGAACTTCATCGTCCAGGCCCTCACCGGCAAGGACATTACCCTGTACGGAGACGGCTCGCAAACGCGCTCTTTCTGCTACGTGGACGACCTGGTCGAAGGCGCGCTGAAGCTGATGGACACCGACGATCTCATCATTGGCCCGGTCAACGTGGGCAATCCGGTGGAGTCGACGATCCGCGAGTTGGCCGAGCGTATCGTTGAACTGACCAATTCACGCTCGGTGATCGTCTACCGTCCCCTGCCCAGCGACGATCCCATGCAGCGCTGCCCCGACATCGCTCGTGCGCGTGCGTGGCTGGATTGGGAGCCGCAGGTGCAACTCGAACAGGGGCTGCGCAGCACCATCGAGTACTTCGACCGCCTGCTCGGTCGGCCCGCCACCTGACCGCAACAACGGAGGAATGCGTTCTGCCAGTTGACCCGCCGCCATGCGGCACGTCCCGGACCGAGATCATGCTTGCCCCGATCGGCACCTGTCTGAACGCCGGGTTCGGGGCCGCCAAGGACCTGACAGACATCATGGGCGTGGCCCTTAGCCAGGAGTGCTGGCGCAGACGGGTCCTTCGTGTTACGTCGCGCGGTCGATCGCTGAGGCGCTGCGGACTCGGCGGCATAACGAATACCTTCGCCACTTCGCCAGGATCTGCCGCACCGTCAGCCAGACCCACGCCACCCCGAGAGCACGATTTCGATTGGGAAACGATGCCCGTTGAACCTAGAATACGGATCGCCGCACGTGCCGTGGGCGAACCCGAGCACACTGCCGACCATGCTAAATTCATGCAAACGGCTGAGCTGCTCTGTCGGCAGACAGGTCGAGGCGCAGCGGCCTGGTGGGGCGAGAACCGCGACTCGGTGAAGGTCTCCTGATGGCCACCAGCCAGTCCATGAATTCGGAAAACGCGAAAAAAAGATGAAACCATCAACCGCCCATTTCGGTCTGCGGGAGACTCTCGCCACGCTGTTTAGGCACAAGACCCTGATTATCGGCGTGGCGCTTGTCACCGCTGCCACGAGCTTCGCTGTCGCCCTGTTGCAGTCCAAGGTCTGGGAAAGCTCGGCGCACATGCTGGTGCAGCAAAATCGCCAGTCGGTGCACCTTGGCGCCTCGGCCAGTGGCTCCGATGCACAGATCGGTCTCAATCGCCTGGCCATCGTCCGGACGGAAATCGAGATCATGTCGAGTACGCCCGTGCTGGCGGAAACTGTGCGTCGCATCGGGCCCGAAAAGATCCTCGACACCATGCGCTGGCGCTGGGACTGGCTGCTCGACCTGCCAGACGAGGTCTACCAGGCCGTCAAGCGCTTCGTGCTGCAAGCGATCTTTGGAGATCCCCCTGGCGTCGGACTGACACCCGTACAGTTGGCGATGAGAAAGGTTGACGCGCACCTGAAGATCGATGCAGTGCGTGAGTCCGATGTCTTTGTCGTCACTGCCGAAAGTCCCGATCCGGAGTTCTCCGCCGAGTTGGTGAACACCCTGGTCGACGTCTATCTCGGACATCATATCAAGGTGCGGCAGGGAGCGGCCACCGCAGGCGTATTCACGGCCGAGACCGAACGCCAAAAACTCGAGTTGCAGGCTGCCATCGATCGACAGCAGGCGTTCAAGGCCCGCACCGGAATTGTCGCCGTTGGTCCGCAGAAGCAACTCCTGATCCAGCGGCTCAGCGATGCTGAAGGCGCATTGCAACGTGCCGAGATCGAGGTCGCCGAAAGCCGGCAACGCATAGTCGAGGGCGAGCGGCAGTTGGCCAAACGTTCGCCCGAAACCCCGGCCCTGGATTCCCTGCGCCAGAAGCTGGCCAAACTGGAAATAGAGCGCGGGAACTACCAGCCGGGCAGCGATGCCGGACGCAGTATCGACCTCGAGGTCGCCAACGTAGAAGCGCGCATTCAGGCCGAACAGGGACGCGCCGGAGCCCGGCAGGTCGCGGGCGTGGACGCCACCTACCAGGAAATCGAGCGTGACGTGCTGGCCGAACGGTCGAAAGTCAGCGCCCTGTCGTCGCGGATCGCAGACCTGAGCGCCGCAGTCGACGAATACCGGCGACAACTGAAAGAGCTGGACAGCCAGGAGACCATACTGCGTGACACGATGCGCGAAGTCGAACTGAAGGAGGAGGCACTGCGCGGCTCTCTCAAGAAGCAGGAGGAGGAGCGCTTGAGCGGTATCCTCAACGACTACAGGGTAACCGACGTGGTACCCATCGAGCGCGCAACGCCTGCGGATCGCCCGTCGCGCCCGCGCAAGCTGCTCAACCTCGGACTTGGGCTTGCCGGCGGGCTCTTCGCCGGGCTGGTCCTGGCACAGCTCAGCGAATACTTTCGGCGTACCATCACCACTCGCGAAGAGGCGGAAAGCCAACTTGGACTGCCGGTGCTTGGCAGCCTGCCAGACGTCGGGCGCGCACCGGATTCAGTGGCTCTCCAGCAAATCGAGCTGCGTCGCATCGCCGAGGCCCTGCGACAACGACGCGGCGACGCCGACGGCGTGACGGTGCTGGTTACCAGCAGCAGCGCGGGAGAAGGCAAGAGCACGCTGATACGCGAGCTCTCGGCATTGCTCGGGCGTAGCGACGGCACCGGTGCGACGGTCGACGCCAGCGACGGGCAACTGCACCTGCCCGGCGTTTCAACGTCGTCCGGCCCACCCTCACCGGTCAGCGCCAAGGGAATCGCCGCGTCGCGCGGCGCCCTCGAGGCCTTGCGGCGGGAGCACGGCATCGTGCTGATCGACGGACCGGCAATGGGCACCTCGGGCGAAGGCCTGTGGCTGCCAGAAATCGTCGACACGGTGCTGCTGGTCGTCGAGGCCGAACGTACCACCGGCATCAATGCCATCCAGACCCGCCGCCTGATCGAAGGCGCCGGCGGAAGGCTGATCGGCGTGGTTCTCAACCGCCGCCGCTTCGTTATTCCCGGCTGGGTGTACGGCTGGCTGCTCTCGCCTCGCCACGCCATGCAAGGCTGAGTCCTTGCGCCCCTTTCCTTGCACCATTCACCGGAGGTCAACATGACGACCTATGCAGACTCACGCGATCACCCCGACTGGATTGGCGTAGATGGCTATTTCCAGCAGCACGACTACTGGCTCTCGCTATGCGGGCTGTATTCCCTCTACGACTTCGCCTGCGACAGGCTCGGCGATCTGCACGGGAAACGGCTGCTCGACTGCGGCTGCGGCAAGGGCCATACCTCGGTGATGCTCGCCAAGCGCGGCGCTCAGGTGAGCGCATTCGACGCGTCCGGCCCGGACCTGGGCGTCGCCGGGCGGTTGGCGGAGGCGAACCGCCAGTCGGTCGAGTTCAAGACGCTGTTCTTCGAAGAGCTCGACTATCCCGACGCTTCCTTTGACAGGGCCTTCGGCGCCTGCGTCCTGCATCACGTGGATATTCCACGGGCAGTGAAGGAACTCGGCCGCGTGCTGGCGCCGGGAGGCCGCGCAGTGTTCGTGGAGAACTCTGCGCGCAACCCGCTACTGATGCTGGCGCGGCGCCGGCTTGTCGGCAGGCTCGGCATTCCCCGCTATGGCGACGACCACGAGCACCCCCTGCGCCGGTCAGACTTCGACGCCATGCGCGCCGCCTTCGATGGCACCGTCACCGTCCACTTTCCCGATTTCGTAGCCTTCCGGCTGCTTGACTTCTATGTGCTCCGCCGCCGCGTGCCATTGCTCAGCCGGCTGCTGCGAGGCGCCGACCGGCTCTGCCAGCGCATACCCTGGGTGCGCGAATTCAGCTATTTCCTGGTCGTGCAGTTCGACCGCGCCGGCGCACCGGCGGCGTCGCGCCCGGCCGAGCAACACACCCGACACGTAACCGACGCCTGACAAATGCCCCGAGCCACGCTACCCACTCGCAAGCACCATTGCGCTACTGCGGCGTTCTGCCTGCTCGCGGCACTGACCCAGCCGGCACCACCCGCGCATGCCAAGGAAAGAAACGAGTTCGCACTCAAGGATCCGAAAGCCGCCGCGTCGTGCAAACCCGACGCCCGGCCGCCATCGCCGAGAACCCGCAGTGCGGCGGATTCGGTCAAGGTGCTGCCGCCATTGCAGGGCATCTACGCCGGCGTGTACAGTATCGGCACCACACGCGCCGACGTCAGGGCATTCGAGCGCAAGACCGGCAAGCCGCCGGCGATCGTGTTCACCTTCCATGACTGGGTGCTCGACGACGACCTGATGAGGAAGGACCCTCCGCTGCGCACCCTGGACAGCGAAATGGAGGACAAGGGCATCACGGCGCTGCAGCTGGCGCAGCAACTCGCCGAGCGGGGGACAGTGCTGGCGCTGACCTGGGCAATCCAGTGCTGCGAATGGACGTCTACCGCCTGGTGGTTCGGCCTGAAGAAAACCGAGATCAGTGTGCCGCGACTGCTGAAAGGCGATTTCGACGACTACATTCGCCGGGTTGCACGCCAGACGAAGGGCTTCGGCAAACCGATCATGATGAGCCTCTTCTCCGAGTTCAACTGGCAGGGCGCCTTTGCCTTCGGCAAGGACGGCATGAGCGGCATCTCCCGGGTCGACGACATCTGCGGACAGTACGGCGACCCGGCCTGGCCCGACGGGCCGGAGCGGATACGCGACGCGCACATCCACGTGATCGACATCTTTCGCCAGGAAGGCGTCAAGAACGTCACGTGGTTCATGTACGCCAACAGCGGCTACATGGACCCCGCGGGCACGGACTACAGCCCATGGCTGCATCCGAAGTTCTTCTATCCCGGCGATGACTACATGGACTGGGTCGGCCAGAGCACCTACTTCGTCGACCCGTCGTGGACGCAACAGATCAGCGAGGACGCCGCCGTGATCGAGCGTGCGCTGGGCCCCGGTTACCGGGCCTGGGGCGAAGTCACGCAGAAACCGCTGTTACTTCCCGAGTTCGCCGCCGTCGGCGACAAGAAAGTCAACCGCGCACCGGTGCTGCGCGAGGTGATGGGCAAGGTGCTTCCCGGCATGCCGCGCGTCAAGGCCATCACCCTGGCCGACTTCCTGATTGCCGAGATCTGCTGCCAGGTCCCGCGGCTCGGCGAGCCGCATGCTGACGAGATAACGGCGTGGCGCCAGAGCGTCGGCGAAAACCCTGCATATCAATTCAAGGTCCGCACCGGCCCGCCATCAGCATCAAGCAACCAGAGAAATTGAGCAAATGGACCAAAACCAAGTAGACCTGGACGAATTCCGTGGCGCGCGCGTGCTGGTCACTGGAGCCTCAGGCTTTATCGGCGCTCATCTGACGCGCTCGCTCGTCGCCCACGGTGCGCGGGTCGGCGTCCTATTGCGGCCTTCCGGGTCGTTGGCCAAGTTGCAGCCCTTGCTGGAACACATCGAAGTGGTGCGCGCAGATCTATGCGACGAGCAGGCTCTTGAACAGGCGGTCGCGCGCATACGGCCACGCTACGCCTTCCACATGGCTGCGTTTACCAATGTCGACCGCGACCGCGGCAACGACGAACTGGCGTTGACGGTCAACCTCACCGGCACCGTCCGTCTGTTGAACTTCCTGGCCGACAACAAGGTGACGCGCATCGTCAATTCCGGCAGTTGCGAGGAGTACGGCGACATGTCTTCTGCGATTACCGAAACAGCCGCGCCGCATCCGGTTTCGCCCTACTCCGTGTCCAAGGCAGCCGCGACGATGTGGTGCGAGATGGTGTACCGCACGCGCGGCGTGCCGGTGGTGACGATGCGCCCGTTTCTCGGCTATGGACCCGAGCAGGAGGCGGTACGGCTGATTCCGCAGGCGATCCTCGCGGCACTGCAGGACCGCGAGTTTCCGATGACCCTCGGCGAGCAGACCCGCGAATTCACCTACGTCGACGACGTCGTCGACGGCTATTTGCGCGCTGCGCTGGTACCGGGTATCGACGGCGAAATCTTCAACCTGAGCAGCGGCGAGGAAAACCTGGTGCGCGACGCGGTGGACTTGATCTTCCGTCTCGCTGGCAGCCAAGGGAAACCCCTGTTCGGGGCCCTGCCCTATCGCAGCGCCGAGTTGTGGCGCTGTTGCGGCGACGCCAGCAAGGCCCGAGATCAACTCGGCTGGCGACCGAAAACCCCCTTCGCCCAGGGTATCGCCAGCGTTATTCCCTGGTACCGCGAGGCGTTACGCAATGGACAACTGATATGAGTGAGCAAACAATGCAAGGATTTCAGATTCTTCCCGGTGTATCGCGCCGCGAATTGCGCAGGCGGGAAGATGCGCGTGGCTGGCTGCTCAAGCTGCTGATGCGCGAGCACATCAGCGGCCCGCTCGATTTCGGCGAGATCTACGTCACCGCTGCCACCGCCGGGCAGGTCAAGGGCAACCATTTTCACGAAAAGGCCCGCGAGTGGTTCTGCGTCCTCCAGGGCCGCGCGCTGATGGCGGTGCAGGTGATGGCCAGCGGTGAATCGGCGCAGGTCGAATTGAGTGCCGACGCGCCGGCAATCGTCGAAGTCGCCCCCGGTGTGGCGCATGCGTTCAGAAACAGCGGCAGCGAAACCATGCTCTTGCTGGCGTACGCCGACGATCCATACAACGCCGCGGCGCCCGACGAACAGCGCGTCGTGCTGCTCGAACCCGACACTGCGGCGCGCTGAGCCAGCGCCAGCCGTCGTCGATCATGCTCGCCCAGCGTATCAGTCCGACCATTCCGGTCACCGTGACCGCAGGTATCCTGCTCGGTGCAGCTATCGGGGTCGTCGGAACCAGGGCCCTGCTGCTGATCGCCGGCGCGCCAGTACTTATGCTGCTGTTGTGGCAGCCGAAATGGAGTTTCTGGCTACTCGTGGCGACCATACCGGTGACCATCGACTTCGGCGGTGGACTGACCGTCACCCGCATCATCATCCCTCTGGTCGGGCTGTGCATCCTGAGCAATGCGCTGCTGCGCCGCTGCCCGTGGCCGAATCCCGTCGGCAACACCGCAGCCCGCATGGGCACGCTGTTCTTCCTCTCGGTTCTGCTGGCACTGACCGTCGCCTGGCTCAACCAGACGGTACCGCTGGATACCGTGGGCCTGAACACGGAACTCGCGGGATACGCGACGCGCCTGGCGTTGTTTTTCGTCACGCTGAGCTTCGTACAGCGCCCCAGGGACGTGCGACAGGTACTGATCGTGCTTGTGGTCTCTGGCGTCCTGGAGTCCCTGATCGTCGTCGCACAGATGCACTTCCGCCTGGTGCTGCCCGGCGACTGGCGCTTCTCCGCCTGGGCCAACGTCGCCAGCACCGGGGGAACCTTCCGCGCCGAGGGCACCACGCCGCATCCCGTCTTCCTGGCCGGTTTCCTGCAGATGGTGCTGCCGTTCGCGGTACTTTTCCTGCTGCGCGCGCGGCGCATCATCTTGAAGCTGGCGTTGGCCGCGGCCGTGGTGCTGATTCTGTATGCATGGTACGCCGCCTACTCGCGCAGTTCGCTGGTGGCCATCGCAGTGATGGTCGCGGTGGCGGTGTACCTCTTTTCCGGATGGGGCCGCGCCCTGGTCATCACAGGAGGGTTGGCTTTCCTCGTGGTGTTGGCCGCCCATGGCTGGAGCCTTCCCGACCTTGCGCAAACGTTCGAGGATATCCGCAACTTCGGCGCCGCCGTGCGTCGCGGGCAACTTACGTCCGGCGCCGGCTCACTGCAATTTCGCCTAGAGTCGTCCGCCGGCGGCTGGAATCTGTTCATGGCCAATCCGCTCTTCGGTGTCGGACTGGCCCAGGCCATTCATCAGTACCTGCCCTACCTGCCGCACTGGGCAGTGACGCCCTTCCACCCGGTAGCGATCCACAATGCCTTCCTTGAGGTCGCCGCCGAGAGCGGAATCATGGCGTTGCTCTTTTTTTCATCGTTATGGCTACTGGCGTTCCGTGGCGTACTCAGCGCCTGGAACGATCGCCGACTGGCCCCCTATGCCCGTGCACTCTTCATTGCCCTTGTCGGCCAGTTCATGTTCGTGATCATGACCCCGATGGTTCGCGACGTCTGGTTCACCCTGCCGCTGGCTGCTGCCTGCGGCCAGATCATGGCGGCCAGGGCACGAGACCGCCAGCCGTCACCGCTGCCCGCAGCGCCGGACACCACCTTGAGCCCCGCATGAACATCGCACCAGGCCGCGCGCATCGACGGCACGACAACCGCACAGCCTCGTCACGGCCAGGCGTGGCGAGGCCCTATCGGCGACCCGCCCGCAAGGAAAAGCGTTCATCATGAGTTTGGCCATCTACATACCCGCCTACAACGCCGAGCGATTCGTCGGCGACGTCCTGGCGCGAATTCCTGCCGACATCCTTGCTCGGACCGCCGAGATCGTGCTCGTAGACAACGCCAGCAGCGACCGCACCTCCGAGGTCGCCCAGCAAGCTGCCAAAGCGCTCGGACTGGCCAACTTCACACTGATCCGCAATGCCGAAAACCTTGGCTACGGGGGTAGCCAGAAGCTGGCCTACCGCCATTGCATCGCCCGCGGCCACAGCGTGGTGGTGATGCTGCATGCCGACGGGCAGTACGCGCCAGAACTGCTCGAGCGCATCGTCGGTCCGGTCGAGCGCGGCGAAGCCGAGATGTGCTTCGGCTCGCGACTCGCGGGCGATGCGCTCGCCGGGAACATGCCCTTGCATCGCTTCCTGGGCAACAAGTTTCTCACCGGGGTCGCCAACCTGGTGCTCGGCTGGCAGCTCAGCGAATTTCACTCCGGCTATCGCGCCTACAGCTGCGCCGCGCTTGCCCGCCTGCCGCTTGAACGCAACGCCGGTTACTATCATTTCGACGTTGAAATCCTTATCCAGTGCCGTGTCTTCGGCCTGCGCGTCGTCGAAGTGCCCATTCCCACGCACTATGGCGACGAGGAAAACCACCTCAACGTCTGGCGCACCGGCTTCTCGATCCTGGCGATCCTCGGCGAATACCTGCTGCACCGCCTCGGCCTGCGGCGCTGCGCAAAATACGTGGAATGTAGCGCATGAAATCGGGTGCGTCCGCCACCATTCCTGCCGCGCAGTCACGATCGGGGATCCGCAGCCACGTGGCTCTGGGTGTGCTCGTGCTGGCGATCGTTCTGATACATGCCGCCGGCCTGCGGACGGGGCACGAATGGTCGGACGACTACGCCATGTACCTGTCGCATGCACTCAACCTGCTGTCAGGCCAGGCGTACGGCGATACCGGGTACATTCCCAACCCTTGGGCAGTCCCGGGCCCGGCCACCTACCCGCCGGTGTATCCGCTGCTGATCATGCCCTGGGTCGCCTGGTGGGGAACCGACCTGCAAATGCTGAAGCTGTTCGGCCTGCTGATGCTCGCCGCGGCCCTTCTCACCGGCTACGCGCTACTGCGGCCACGCATCGGAAGCACCGCGGCCCTGCTGGGCGTCGCGATACTCGGCCTGAATCCGTTCTTCCTGGAATTCCGCGACGAAATACGTCCGGACACGACCTTCCTTTTCTTCTTCCTGCTGACATTGTGGATCGGCGATCGCTGGACCGGAACGGCGCAGGCAATCGACCGGACACGGATCGCGCAGGGACTGCTGCTCGGGGTGGTCGCGTACTGTGCCTACGGCACGCGTAGCGTCGGCATCGTGCTCCTGCCGGCCCTTGCCTTGCTGGAGCTGTGGCGCCTGCGGCGGCTTGGGCCGGTGCTGCTCACCGCCGCCCTCGTCTGGCTGGCGTTAGCCGCGGCGCAGGCGCTGACGCTGCACTCGGATGCAGGCTACGCAAAGCTGCTGACACTCGATCCGCACACCCTGGTCTACAATGCCACCCGATACACCGGCAGCCTGTCACTGCTGTTCATCAACGGCCTGCCGGCCCCGGGCGCCTTCGTGCTGCGCGCGCTGATGTTCGGCGCCGCTTCGCTGCTGGCGGTGCTCGGCTACGTCACCTGCCTGCGCCGGGGACCGAGCGTGCTCGAAATCGTACCCTGGCTGTACATGCTGCCTCTGGTCGTCTACTGGGTCGGCACGATGATCCAGCAGCGCTACATGCTGCCACTCTTCCCCCTCTACCTCTACTACGCCTGGATCGGCCTTGACCGCCTGCGGCAGTGCATGGCGCAACCCTGGCGGCGCGCCTTGGCCTGGGCCGCCACCCTGGCTCTGGCGATCAGCTACGTAACCGCCTACGCCGAATGGCCAGACACGGAGATACAACCGACCATCACCTCAGTCGCCGCGCAGCAGACTTTCGACTGGATACGCGAGAAGACGCCTTCCGATGCGGTCGTGCTCGTCGGACGGGCTCGCGCCTTTGCCTTGTACACTATGCGCCGCGGCGTCTCCCCGTACGGCTACCGGAGCGACGTCGAGCTATCGGACCTGCTGACTCGCCACCGCGTCACGCATGTCGTCGTCGGCCGGGGGAGGCTCGCCCGGGAAATGGACTATGAACACCCCGACGACCTGGCGCGCTTCGTCGCCGATCATCCGCAGCGCCTGCGACTGGCCCTGCAAACCTCGGAGTTCGACGTCTACGAAGTCCGTCCCGCCTCATCCGGCCGCGAAGGCGACGTGCCTTGAGCGCCGCTGCCGGAAAATCGATGCGCGCTTGGAACGTGGTGCGCGTGCAATTGCGTCAACCGGCCATGCTGGTGTTCGCCGCCAACATGATGCGCTCGGCACTCGCTTTCCTGGTCACACTGGTCGTCGCCCGCGGCCTGGGACCGGCCGAATTCGGGCTGTTTACCACGTTCGTGGTGGTCACCACGCTTGCGCATAACCTGATTGGCGAAGGCTTCGACCCCAGCGTCGTTCGCCTCTACGCCAGGAAGCGCCACGACGACCCGACCCGCCTGCCACAGGTGCTCGGCTCTGCCATCGGCATGCGTGCCCTGCTGGTCCTGCCGATGCTTCTGCTCATCCTGTTGGGCGGGCGGTGGCTGGCTCCGGCGCTGGGCGACGTGCTGCAACTGGCGTCACTGACGGCCGTGGCGGCGAGCTTCGCAACGCTTTCCCTGGCCGTCCTGCAGGCTCGCGAACGGTTCGTCGCCTACGCCTTGTTGATGCCGCTGACCAACGCACTACGACTGCTATTCTTGCCAGTCCTCGCGCTAGCCGGTGCCTTGACCCTGGCGCCGCTGATGTGGACCCATGCCCTGTCCTTTGCCCTCGCCGGGGTACTCGGATTGTGGCTGCTGCGCAATGAACTGCGGCGGGCACGCCTTGACCTGGCCACCATTCGCGAGTTGTTCCGCTTTGGCAAATGGACGGCGCTCGCCAACCTCAGCTTCGTGCTGCAGATCAATCTGGCGGTACCGGTCCTGACGCTTGTCAAGGGTGCCGCGCAGGCCGGACTGTACTCGGCGGCGGCAACACTACTGTTGGTCGTCGACCAATTCACAGCTGCCCTGCTGACGGTCAATCTGCCATCCACGTCGCGGATCCAGACCGCGACCGAGCTGCGCGCCTTCGCCAAGCGACTCGCACCGCGGCTGCTCTCCGTGGGCCTCGCGCTGTCCCTGCTGGTGCCGCTGTCAGGCCAGATCATCGCCCTCGCCTTCGGGCCTGCATACGCCGAGAGCGCTACGGTAATGCGCGTGTTGCTGCCAGGCTTCATCGCCACGCTGCTGAGCCACCCGCTCTACCTCGTGCTGTATACTTCCAATCGGCCGCACTGGTACACCGGCTCAGGCGTAGTTGCACTTGCCGCATGGTGCGCTCTCGCCTGGTGGCTGATCCCGCCGTACGGTGTCGTCGGTGCAGCCTGGGCGACGACGATCTCGCGCGTGCTGCAAGCGCTGCTGATCTCCACCATGGTCCTCCATACCCTGGTCCGCCGCCCGACTCCGCCGCCAGATCCGGGCCGCGCCGACTGAGCGATGCCCGAGCCAGGATCAATAGCCGACAGAAAGAGCTCCGACACCCCATGAGCAAGAGCCCCATTCGCGTAATGTATTTCCGCAACGCGCGCGGCATCAGCGACGTCACTGGCGCCGAAAGTTACGTCTTTGCCCTGCTTCAGGCACTGGACCCGCGCGAGGTACGCGGCACCCTGCTCGCCGCAGTGCGCCCGGGCATGACACAGACCCCCTGGATCGTCGAGGCGAAGCGCCGCGGCCTGCCCCTGGAATTGATCGAGGTAGGCTCCAAATTCGGCTTGCAGGACTACCAGTGCCTGCGCGAACGGATTCGCAGCGTCGGCGCCGACATCGTGCACACGCTGGACCATCGCGCCGACATCGTCGGCACCCTGGCGGCGCGGCGCGAAAAATGCGCCGTGATCAATGCCTTCTTCGGCTGGACCAATTTCAGTGGCCGCTTCTCGCGGGGCGCACTCTACGCGTGGCTGGACCGCAGGGCGCAAGCCAGGGCCGACGCGGTGATCACCGATTCCGGCTACATGGCGAGCTTCGCTGGCGCCGGCGATCGCCGTTCGCCGGTGGTGGTCGTACACAACGGCGTCGACATTGCCCGCTTTCAGCCGGATACGCCGCTTCCCGACTTGCGCCAGCGTTTCTTTGGGAGGTCGGACGTATTCGTTTTCGGGGTCGTCGGTCGCGTGCATCCGAACAAGGGACAGGTGGAGTTCCTGCACGCGGCGCGAGAGCTGGCCGGTCGCCATCCGCAGGTACGTTTCCTGATCATCGGCGACGCGCCACCGGGTTGGGAAGCGTACAGGGCCGAGGTCGCGAAAGCCATCACCGACCTCGGCCTGTCCGACCGCGCGCTGCTGACCAACGTCGCCTCGGCCGAGATACCCGCTGTGCTCGCCAGCGTTGACGTATTGGTTTCACCGTCATTCGTCGAGAGTTTCAGCTACTCGCTGCTCGAAGCAATGAGCATGCGTCGGGCGATCATCGCCACCGACGTCGGCGGCAATCGCGAAATGATGATCGACCGCGAAAGCGGCGTGATCATCCCTGCCGGTGACATCAGCGCACTGGTACGCGAGGCGGACACATTGCTTGCCGACGCGGCCAAGCGGGAGCGTCTCGGCACCAATGCGCGCCTGCGGGTCGAAGAGCACTTCACGCTTCAGTGCATGGCCGAGCGCACCTGTGCCATCTACCGCGAGTTGCTGCAGGCACGCCACCAGGGTGTCGGACGCGCCGAGGCGCGACGGCGTGTGCAGCGGCTCAGCGCAGTGCCTGCCAGAAGCGCGCCATGAGTCGACCACCGCCTCGCCAGCCGCCACCCGACCCATCCTCGTCCAAGCGCTCGGTGCCAGTTGAGCGGCCAGCGCCCCTTTCGAGAACATAGATGAAAACACCCTCCATGCCCCACGCATCCACCCGTCGCACCCGACCGGGCCGCGCCTTCTCCGCCATTGCGCTTCTGGCCGCCTTGGGCTGTGCGCCCTGGCCCGTCGTCGTGCAGGCCGCCAACGCTAACGCCGGCAGTGCCGCGCCGGCCTCGTCTGCCGCGCCGTTCCGGCTAGGCCCAGGCGACGTGCTCAGCGTCACCGTCTGGCGACAGCCGGAGCTGAGCATGCAGTTGCCGGTCGCTCCCGATGGCTCCCTGCGCTATCCGCTGGCCGGGCACATCGACGCGCAGGGAAGGACCCTGGCCGAAGTCGAAGCCGAGTTGACACAAAAGCTGGGCGAACAAATCCGCGAGGCGGTGGTCACCGTCAGTCTCGTGCAGACCCACAGCTACCGTGTGTACGTCGTCGGCGAAGTCCTGCGGCCCGGCGAGTTCCAGCTGCCCGGCCCGGTCAGCGTGGTCCAGGCGATCGCCATGGCCAACAGCTTTACGCCTTTCGCCAAGCGCGACAGGTTGCTTGTCGTGCGCCGCAAGAACGGCCAGGAAACGCGACAGATCTTCGACTTCAATGCCTACGTCCGTGATGACGCCGGACAAGATCTTATCCTCGAACCAGGCGACACGATCATCGTGCAATGACCGTCCGTGCCCCCATACTCCTGCTCCTGGCGTGCGTGCTGCATTTCGCAGCCGCGCCCCTGCGCGCGGCCGCCGACGAGCGCGCCGACGCACCGCTGGAGGAGCGGGAGCAGCCACCAGCGCACCTGCCGGCCTTCGGCAGCCTGCGCACCTGGTTCAGCGCCGTGCCCATCGACCAGATACCCATCGAACTGCGGCCGCTACGCCAGTCAGGCAAGCAGGCGCTGATACCGCCTCGCTCACGCCGCGACGGCTTGACGCCACGCGTCGCCGCCGCGTTGCAGTACGACGACAACCTGCTGCTGACGCCGAGCAACAAGCTGCGGGGTGGCGCAGCGACCGTCGCCCCGGGGCTGAACTGGCTCGACGAGAGCGCCCGACACAGCATCGAAATCGATGCCTCGGCAGAAGCCCTCGGGGCACTGGGCAAGGGTTACGATGCCGTCGATTACAAGACGCTGAACGAAGCGACCCTGCAGGCCATGGCGTCGGCGCGCCTGCTGCCGACGATGAGTATCGACTATGCCGGCCTCCTGTTCTACGCGCAGGAAGCGCCAGGCGACACCCTGCTGCCGCCAAGTGCGTCGAACGAGCTGTTCCCGACCTATTACCAGAACCACCAGTTCGGCGGCGTATGGCAACGCAGTCACACGACGGAATTCGAGACCCGCTGGAGCGGCAGCTGGGAGCGCTCGGACAATCCCGAATTCGTGCCTACACGCCTGCAGGACCTGGAACTGTCCACACGCATCCAGACCGGTGCCACGCAGCGCCTGGGGCTCAGGCTGCGGCAGCGTGCCGCCTCTTTCGATAGCCAGGCGTGGCAACGCTACAATTCGCTGTGGCTCGAATGGGAACAGCAATGGAGCCCGACGCTGCTGACCCAGGCGTCCGTGGCCCCGACGCACGGTCCCGACGCCGATCAGCTTTCTCTGTGGCGCCTCGCTTTGACGAAGACCGCACGCTTCGGGCAATGGAACGTGGACGTCGGCTACGAGATCAGTCCCGCCGGCGGCATAGGCCTGATGTACGGGGTATACAGCGCCAACCTTGGCACCAGCTGGCGACTGCCGGCAAGAGCCGTGCTGGACCTGTCGGTGCAGGCCGCGCGCTACCTGGCGCTCGAGGGCGGCGACCCGTTCAGGACGCTGCGCCCGCTGCTCTCCCTGACCGTGCCGCTCGAAGACCGCTGGTGGTTGCGTTTTGGCTACGAGGGCACCCTGGACGAGGTTCCGGCTCAGGACTACAGGGTAGTGGGCAACCGCGTCAGGGCGACGCTGATTCGCAGTTTCTGACTGGCATAAATGGACACACGGGAGCAGACATGAAGACAGTATTGCTGGCAGGCGGACGAGGGACGCGAATCTCGGAAGAGACCGTGGCACGACCCAAGCCGATGATAGAAATCGGCGGCAAGCCGATTCTCTGGCACATCATGAAGAGCTATGCCCACCACGGCATTGACGAGTTCGTCATCGCCTGCGGTTACAAGGGCGAACTGATCAAGCACTATTTCCTGAACTTCAACCTGTTCCACAACGACTACCGCGTAAACCTGCGCGACGGCCAGCGCGAGTTGCTCAACGCCAGCGACACCAGCTGGGACGTATCGGTGATCGATACCGGTCTGGAGACGCTGACCGGCGGCCGCCTGTTACGGCTCCGACAATGGCTGGATGGCGGCACCTTCATGCTCACCTACGGCGACGGGCTGTCGGATGTCGACATCCAGGCGCTGCTGGCATTTCACCGCGCCCACGGTAAGGTGGCCACCGTCACGGCCGTACGCCCGCCTGCGCGCTTTGGTGCCCTCGACATTCGCAACGGCAGAGTCGAGCGCTTCGCCGAAAAGCCGCTCACCGAGAGCGGCTGGATCAACGGCGGCTTCTTCGTTTTCGAGCAAGGCATCTTCGACTACCTGGAAGGCGACCACAGTACGCTGGAGCACGAGCCACTCGAGAAACTGGTTGGCGACGGGCAACTGATGGCCTTCACGCACGACGGCTTCTGGCAGCCCATGGACACCCTGCGCGACAAGCAAGCCATGGAGGCACTATGGGCACGCGGCGATGCGCCCTGGAAGAAGTGGCAATGAGTGAAAAACGCGATCCGCGGCGGCTGCCCTCGCCGTCGGCGTGGAAGGGACGGCGGGTGTTGGTCACCGGCCACACCGGTTTCAAGGGCGCGTGGCTGGTGCTGTGGCTGCAATCGATGGGTGCCGAAGTCACCGGCTACGCGCTGGCGCCGCCGAGCGAACCCAATCTGTTCACCGTCGCCGACGTCGGCCGTGGCATCGCCCACCATATCGGCGATGTTTGTGACCTCGACGCCCTACAGGAGTGCATGCGACAGGCACAACCGGAAATGGTGCTGCATCTTGCAGCGCAATCGCTGGTGCGACGGTCTTACCGCGAGCCGGTCCTGACCTACGCGACCAACGTTATGGGCACTGTGAACCTGCTCGAGGCGGTGCGTCAGGTGCGGGGCGTGCGCGCAGTCGTCGTCGTGACCAGCGACAAGTGCTACGAAAACCGCGAGTGGATTTGGGGCTACCGCGAAACCGACGCCATGGGCGGGCACGATCCGTACAGCAACAGCAAGGGCTGTGCCGAACTGGTGACCAGCGCCTTGCGACGATCCTTCTTCGCCGACCGCAGCACGGCCATCGCGTCGGCGCGCGCTGGCAACGTGATCGGCGGCGGCGACTGGGCCGAAGACCGCTTGCTGCCCGACGCCATGCGCGCCTTCAGCGCCGGGCGTGCGCTCGAGGTGCGCTCACCGGACGCAATTCGCCCCTGGCAGCATGTTTTCGAGCCCTTGCGCGGCTACCTGCTGTTGGCCGAAGCGCTGATCGAAGATCCGGACGCATTCTGCGAGGGCTGGAACTTCGGCCCCGAGGATGCCGACTGCCGCCCGGTACGGGAGGTGGTAGACCTGGCCGTGTCTTGCTGGCCAGGCGCGCGCGTCGAGTATCACACGCCCGTCGATGCACCGCATGAAGCACATTTCCTCAAGCTCGACTGCACCAAGGCACAGCAGCGGCTACCCTGGCAGCCGCGCTGGCGCCTGCCCGAGGCCGTCGCCCGCAGCGCCAGCTGGTATGGCGCCTACGCCCAGGCACACGACATGCGCGCCTTCAGTCTCGGACAGTTGGCCGCTTACGGATCAGGCGCATGAGCGAGCAAGCGCCAAGCATGGCAATGGACCCGATCCGCGTCCTCCTGGTCAGTCCGGCACCGCGGGCCGGCACGGTGCAGTACGCCCACAACCTGGCCTCGCACCTCGGCCGCCGCGGCCACCGCGTGAGTCTGCTGACCGGCGTCGGCTACGAACTCTCGGCGTATGCCAGGGACTACACCGTGATCGAGGCCATCGACCGCTTCCGCCCGCGCCCGGCACGGCTGTGGCAACTCTGGCGGCACCTGCGCGCGCTGCGCCCGCAGATCATCCACTATCAGGGCGGCCAGCATCCCGACATGCTGCTGCTGCTCGACACCCTGCTGCGGCGTCGCCGCGAAACACTGGCCGTCTACACGCCGCAGGAGTTGCACTCGAACACCCGGCGCGCACACCACGACGCCGCCGCCAGGCGCCTGCTGGCGCGCATGCGCCACGTCTTCTACAACTCCGAGGACAATCGCGCGTTCGTGGATGAGTCGTGGAAGCTGGACGTCGAGCACTCGAGCGTCATTCCGGTGCCCGACCTGATGGAGTTCGTCCGCAGCGACCTGCGTGCCGAGGCGCCGAGCATCCCCGGCGACCGACGCCTGCTGCTCTGTTTCGGACTGATCGAACCGCGCAAGGGCATCGGCACCCTGCTCGAAGCCTTTGCACTGCTTCACCATCGCTGCCCCGATGCACACCTTGCGGTCGTCGGCAAGGCGCTGATGGACACCGCGCCGCTGCAGGCGGCGATCGAGCATCACGGCATGGCTTCGCATGTCGACCTGGTTCCGCACTACGTCTCGTTCGAGCGCATGGCCGGTTATTTCGAGCGCGCCGAATGCGTCGTACTGCCCTACGAGTCCGGCTGGAACAGCGGCGTGATCCCGGTCGCCCACGGCTATCGCCAACCGGTGGTGGCAACCACTGTCGCCGGCGCTGGCGAGGTGGTTCGCGATGGCGAGACAGGGCTGCTGGTGCCACCGGCCAACCCGCAGGCTTTGGCGGCCGCGCTGCAGCGCATGCTTGACGAGCCTGCCCTGCGCGAAGCGATGCGCCCGCATCTGGAACAGGCTGCCCACGATTGCGCCTGGCAGCGCGCCGTGGATGTCACCGAGTCCGTCTACCGGCAGATCCTCGCAGGCACGCGATGAGCGACCTTGGTATGACAGCGCTGGGCGCCACCGATCTGCATGTATCGCGGCTGGGTTTTGGCTGTTCGACAATCGCCTCGCTGACAACGCGCCACAGCGCTGCCGAGGTCAGGGCGACGCTGCTCGCCGCAGTCGACGCTGGCGTGAACTTCTTCGACACCGCCGATGTGTACGGCCAGGGCGACAGCGAACGACTGCTCGGCAGCCTGTTTGCCGGCCGTCGTGAGCGCGTCGTGATCGCCACCAAAGCCGGCACGCTGCTCGCCCATTCGCAACAGGCGATCCGCTTCGCCAAGCCACTGCTGCAACCCCTGCTGCGCCGCTGGAGCGCGGGCCGCGAGCGCAGCGCGCGCGCGCGCCGGGCCAGCGAGCGCCAGTGTTTCGACCCGGCCTACTTGCGCGGTCGTGTCGAGCAAAGCCTGCGGCGGCTGCGTACCGATCGACTCGACCTGCTGCTGCTGCACAGCCCACCGCTCGAGGTGGCCCAGCACGAGGAGGTGCTGACCTTGCTGCAGCGCCTGCGCCATAACGGTACAGTGCGCGAATTCGGCGTCTCTGCCGCGGAACTGTCGCATGCGCGCCAGTGGGCCGCGTGGCCTGGACTGACTTGCCTGCAGCTGCCATTGACGCCGGTACCCGTCGCCCCCGGCGAGCAGCCGTCCTTGCCTGCCGCAACACTCGACCTGCTTGCCGATCTGAGCGCGCGCGGCATCGGCGTGATCGCGCGCGAGATTTTTGGCGGTGGCCTGTCGGCAACGGACCACGCAGCCCGTAGCGGCGCACTGCGGGCGCTGCTTGGCGCCGAGGGGGTCTCGGTGGCGCTGGCGGGAATGGGTTGCCGCGCTCACCTGCGTGACAACCTGAGCGCCTTCGCCGAAGCCTCTCTCGCCGGGTCGCGACGATGATCAGCCGCAGTCGCGACGTCGTAGAGGGCAGTACCATGACGTGTGATGTTTGCGTCATCGGCGCGGGCGCAGCCGGTATCGCACTGGCCCTCGAACTCGAGAGCCAGGGTCGCTCGGTACTGCTGCTCGAGGCCGGTCGGCGGCGCAACGCCGGTCCAGCGCAGGCCCTGTACCAGGGCACACTCAACGACCCGCAAAGGCACCTGCCGCTCGACCAGGCGCGCTACCGCCAACTCGGCGGTACGACCGCCTTGTGGGGCGGCCGCTGCCTGCCCTACGACGGCATCGACTTCGAGTCGCGGCCGTGGGTGCCGCATAGTGGCTGGCCGCTGACTCGCGCTGAGCTCGACCCCTGGTACGCCCGGGCCCACCACTACCTGGAGTGCGGCGCCTTCGACTACCGCGCCGCCAGCGCGCTGGGCACGACAGCCGGCGAGATGGTGCCGGGCTTCCGGGACGGTGCGATCGACACCGGTTCGCTGGAACGTTGGAGCCCGCCGACGCACTTCGGCAAGGTGTACCACGACGCGCTGAAGAAGTCGTCGCGCGTGCAGGTGATGCTCGACGCCGTGGCGACGGCCCTCCACACCGACGACAGCGGCAGCTCTGTCACTGCCATCGAAGTCAAGCATCCGTCCGGCACGCGGGGCTTTCGCATACAGCCTCACGAAGTGGTGCTGGCCGGCGGCGGACTCGAGACCACGCGCCTGTTGATGACTTCGCGACAAGGAACGCGGGACGGCATCGGCGCCGCGTCGGGCTGGCTGGGCCGTGGCTACATGGCACACATCCACGGCGTCATCGCGCGCGTCCGCTTTCGCGCCGGCACGCCGGTCATCTCGGGCTACGAACAGGATGCGCAGGGGGTCTACGTTCGGCGCCGGCTGTGGGTATCCGAGCGCGCGCAACGCGAGTTGGAACTGCTGAACATCTATATGCTTCTCGATCGGCCCCTGCTCGACGACCCTAGCCACGGCAGCGCCGTGCTGTCGGCCGCCTTCCTCGCGAAAAAGCTCTTTCAACGCGGCCGCGACGAGAACCTGGGCAGCGGCAAGTACGCGATCTACTGGTCGCATCTTCGCAACATCCTCTCCGGATCTCCCGAGGTGGTATCCTTCCTGCCGCCCTTCGCGCGCAATCGTTTTCTGCAGAAGCGCCGCGTTCCGTCGATGGTCGTCAAGGCGAAGAGCAACGAGTTTCACCTCTATTTCCAGAGCGAGCAGGTGCCGCATATCGACGCCGGGCTGCGCCTCGCAGACGGCCGCGATGCACTGGGGCAGCGGCAGCTGCACCTTGATTTCAGGGTGCAGCCACAGGACACCGACTCGGTATGGCGTGTCCACCAGCTGGTGGATCGTGAACTGCGCGCGCAAGACCGGGGGGAACTGCTTTTCGATGACCACGCAGTCGAAAAACTCACCCAATCGAAGGCCGTACTCGGCCACCACGTGGGCACCACGCGCATGGCCGGCGACCCGGCAAACGGTGTGGTCGACGCCGACTGCCGCGTGCACGGGTTGCGCAACCTGCATGTGGCCAGCGCGTCGGTCCTGCCCACCAGCAGTCACGCCAACCCTACCCTGACCGTCGTCGCCCTGGCACTGCGTCTGGCACACAGCTTGAGCGCCAGGAGCGCTGGTGCTGCCGGTTCGTAATCCAAACCAGACCCAAGGAGGAAAGCATGACTTTCAGAGGTAAACGAATTCTCGTCACCGGCGGTGCCGGGCAGATCGGATCACACCTCGTGGCAGCATTGCACGACGCCGGCGCCGAGGTCCTGGTCGCCGACAACCTGTGGCGCGGAAAACGCGAAAACCTGATCCGCCAGGGATCGCCATTGATCGGTCCCGAGCACTTTCACAAACTTGACCTCACCGATGCCGAAGCGTGCCGGCAGGTGACACGAAACTGTGATCTCGTCTACCACCTCGCTGACGTCGTGGCCGGCATCAACTACGTGTTCGGAAACCAGTTCTCGCTGTTCAACGTCAACCTGCGCATCGACTCCAACATGCTGGCTGCGGCCGTGGCCAACAAGGTGCCTCGCTACATCTACGTGGGCACCGCCTGCAGCTACCCGGCGTCGCGCCAGACGCTGGCCAGCAACGGCACGACGCCGCTGTTTCGCGAGGAGGAAGTCTACCCCGCGATGCCCGAATCGTCGTACGGATGGTCGAAGCTGATGGGTGAGTACCAGGCCGAACTGGCGATGAACGAAGAACTGCTCGATGTCGGCCTGTTACGCCTGCACAACGTTTACGGTCCGCACTGTGAAACATCGGCCGAGAAGTCGCAGGTGATTCCGTCGCTTATTCGCAAAGCCATCCGTCACCCCCAGGAGCCGTTCGTCGTCTGGGGCACCGGCCGGCAGCGACGCGCTTTCGTATACGTCAGCGATATCGTGGACGCGCTGCTGGCAGTGGCCGATCGCGGCATGAACCGTGGAGTCATCCAGATCGGTCCTGATTACAGCACCTCGATCCGAGAGTTGGCGGAAGCGGTGGTGAAGCTCGCGGGCAAGCCGATCGACATCACGTACGATCCTACACGCCGCGAGGGAGACGGCGACCGGGCCGCCGACTACGCCAAGGCACGCGCAGTTCTCGACTGGCAGCCACGCGTCCCGCTCAGCGAAGGCCTGCGCCGCACCTATCAATGGTGCCAGCAGCAACTCGCCCCATGATGCCCCCTAAACCCGGACGGAAGCCGCTCTCGTGACCCTGACCAACCTGCTGCTGGTCCTCACCAGCGTGTCGATTACCGCTCTGGGCCAGATCGCCCTGAAGATGGGCACCTCCAACCCACAGATCCGCAGCGCCATGGAGGGCGCAGGTCTGGCCGACAGTTACTGGCTGATGCTGACCTCGCCGCTGGTGATCGCCGGACTCGCCGCCTATGGGGTCGGCGCGATGATCTGGCTCAAGGCAATTTCGTCGCTCGACGTGAGCCAAGCCTATCCATTCGTGGCCCTTGGCTTCGTCATTACGATGACCATCGGTATTCTCTGGCTTGGCGAGCCGGTCCTCGGCAACCGCCTGCTCGGCGGCGCGCTGATCATCGTCGGGGTGACACTGATCGGGCTGCGCTGACTTTCGGGCGGTGCCGAATCGCTCCGCGTGGAATCAACTGCATCAGCGAGCGCGCGACAGCGGACGAGTCGCAAGCTGCGCGGCGGCGGCAAGCAGACAATGCCGTTTGCAGCGCCGCGCCAGTCAAAGGGCACCTGCCCGCCAACCACCGAAGCGCACGAAACGCCACGCCCTCCGGAGGCCTCTCGTCGCGTGCCGAATCACGACCTACACGTCGGCCGCACGGCAAATCGCCTGCGGGCCGAACTTGGCGAGAAAGCATTGGGCATCTTCCACGGTCAGCGGCTTCATCAAACGCAACTGAATCAACACCGTGAAAAGCAATATCTGGAAGTCCATGCTTGCCGCGTAGTGGCTGCCGACGATGTGACAGTAGCGCGTCTCGAGTGCCAGGCGGTCAGCGTCTTCGAGACTGTCCCGACCAACCAGTTGCGGCAAACCCGTGAGCCCGCTCGGCGTGGCAAAGCGCGCCTCTGTATTCGGATAGCGTTCCTTCAGTGCCGCGATTACGTTCTCGGGCAGAGGGCGATTGCCCACGATTGTCAACGTGCCCGTAATGACCTGGAGCACTTGCGGCAGTTCGGTGAATTGGCAGCGCTCGATGAGACGGCCAACCCGGGTGTACATCGGCGAATCGATTGGCGTGTTGAGGAAACGCTTGTCGCTGACCGGCACCGTCGCGCGGTTGTAGATCTTTTCCGCGTCGCGCACCATGGTCCTGAACTTGAGCACGCGCGCCTGCTCTTTACCCCACACGCGTCGCACGGACACGTAGAAGATCGGCCGTCCCTCGAACAGCAGTTGGACAATCGTGCAAACCAGCAGCGCGACCAGCCACACCGGTGCCGTGAGCAGACACAGGCTCAGGTCGAAGAGTCGCTTCCGCAGCGGGGGTGTCATCCGTGCCGCGGCCGGGTTCTCGAAAAGGCCACCCGGACCGGAGCGCTGACGCTCTTGCGGCGGTGCGTTCGTCAGCGTCGCAGCCGAACTTGCGACGCCATCATGCGGGTCCAGCCGCGTGCGCTTCTTTGTTGGGGGGTTCATAGTTGTTCGTCCTCGTCAGAACCATCGCGGCGCACCGGTGGCGCCGCCAAACATCGGAAAAAAGCCCATCTTCAGTGAGATCGAAGCGAAGGGCTTAAGCACGGATGACCTCGGCCTTCTTGCCGCCGACACGATAATCCTCGATCCTGCCAAACATGCCCCGGAACGCGCCCCAGCCGATGGACATCGCCTGGACGACCATGAAGAACGGAGCCAGCAGCTTCAGCGACAGCGACCCGTTCATCCGCAGCACGAACGGAATCGTGCTCGCGAAAAGCGCTAACCAGGCGGTCACGGCGGCTATGCCGAGCCATGCAACACCACTGAGCGCCAGAATGGAGAGCGACGGGGCCAGTGCTGAGAGGAGGATCTGAAACTTCAGCGTCTGCGGCGTGTAGCTGTCCCGCACGAGCTTTTCTGGATAGCGCTTGAAGACCAGCGTGCGCCAATAGCCGCGCCCTATCTTCTTGCTGATGTAGTCGCCCCAGGTCGCGGGATGGCGATGATAGACCAATCCCTTCGGTGCGAAGACGATACGGTGCCCGTGTTGCGCGAGACGGTACGATAGCTCGAGATCGTCCGCATTGTTCGGTATGCGCTCGTCGAAGCCCTGTGTATCCAGAAAAGCCTGGCGACGCACCGCGCAAGAATGCGTAAACGCGATATCGATAAAACGATGTCTGGCAACATAGCGGTAACGATCTTCGAACTCCGTCTGCGCCAACCGCGCAACCGCACTCTGTTGCTTGGTCAGATAACCTCCAGCCACTGCCTGAATCTCCTCGTCCGCAAGAGGTTTCATCATCTCTTCGACCCAGTTCAGGGTTGGCTCGCAGTCGGCGTCGGTGAATAGCACGACATCGCCCTCTGCCTCCTGGACCCCACGATTGCGGGCCGCACCGGCGCCGCCCCAAGGCTTCTGTATCAAGCGCAGGCGGGGCGACGACCCCTCCTTCGACCAGGCATCCATCTCTGCCTGCACCATCGCGGCTGTATCGTCCGTGGACTCGTCGTCGATTACGATCACCTCCAGTTTGGCGCTCGGGTAGCTCTGCTGGCGCAGTGCCGCAAGACAGTCCGGCAGCACTGCCATGCCATTTCGGACCGGGATGATGACGGTGACGCTGGGTTGTTCCATTCGTTCATTCTCCACTGCGTGTTCCGACACGCGACATGTGCAAGCCTACCGGGACAGCGAAACAGCACACGCAAAAAAAGACACGCTTGGGTACAAAGAGTTTCCGGCAAGGTCCGGCGCACTGGCGGCAACCGGCCCGGAGAACCTCTGCCCGGAACCCTGTTGCGCGCGGCAAAAAGAAAAGCAGCGGGGCCTACAAAAAAAAGCAAGCATATACCGTGCCAGAAGAGGTCTGTGAGTGCTATATCAACCGCTTGCACTGCCTCTTGCCCCGGCAAGCCGGACGCAGGCAGGCCTGCTGTAAATATCCTCGACAAATTCGCACACGTGCTCGCGACCAACCCGCCTGTCAAGGCATTCGCTATCTGCTTCTTCTTCCCGAGTGTCAATGGGCTGAAGTCTCTGCTTGTAATGCGACCACGCTTTGCTACCGCGAATAACGCCGCGAGACTTCCGGCCGAACAGGTTTCCTCCTGCTCTTCGCAAAGACTGGCAGGCAAGCCCGGTAACGACCACCAACGATTAACGCGGAGAACAGCGCTGACGTCGTCCAGTTGCGCACACCGGACGACGCAGGGCAGGCACGCTTCTTGGGCACGTCTGGCCGCGTCGCGCCCAGAACCTGTGCCGCGGGTCCCAGGCGCCGCGATGTCGGTTCTCGTACAGACGCACGCAAACCCGGTCCCAAAAAAAACACGGCGCAAATCGCCGTGTTGTGCCCTTCAAAGGTCCTTGGCCACTTGGCGCGACCCGCTTCACAAATAGGAAGTGAGGGCGGCGGCACTTGCGGAGGGGAAAAGCGAGAGCGCTACCGATCAAGCCAGTTTTTTGCGCCCCACCCTCCAGCCGAAAGCAAGCAGGCCCAAGCCGATCAGACTGAGGACGGTTGGCTCCGGCGTGTTGTTGACCTGCAGGCGCTGCACACCACTGCCGGGAACCTGGGAATCGTAGACCGCCGAAAAATACGAAACGTCGGCGCCCCTGTAGTAATACCAGCCGGCCTCACCCGTATCGCCGGCCTGCAACGAGTAGTCGATGACCTGCGTAAAATCGGCAGCTGGAATAAACATGTTGGAGGCGCTGGAAACAGACTGGAGTGCAACCACGACATCCGCACCCGTTTCGCCGAAGTCAGTGGTAGCCGCGGCATCGAACAAGGGCAGTCCCTGACTGAGGTAGCTCGCCAGATACTGAAAATTCCCGAACCCGGCCCCGGCAGTCGATGACACCGACGAGAAGGACAAACCGTCAACAGTAACCGTGGTCGTGAACGAGGGCCCCGATCCCTCCGACTGGATGGCATAAGGAGGATCGGTAGTGATCAACGGGTTGAGGTCTGGATCGATCGTGACCTGCATGCTGAAAGCCTTACCCGCCAATGAGCCACCACCAACAAGCCCGAGCGGATCGTCGCCCGTGGTGATCGTGCCGCTGGTGGCAATTGTCCAGGGTATTGCATGCGCTACGGGCGCGACCAAGGTAAACGCTGCTGCGCAGAGGAGCAGCGAAAGTTTGGTTGCAACTGACATAGTCGATTCTCCTTTTTTGCGATGGCGACTTGACCAACCTGGCCAACCGGGCAATACGGCAACCTACCGACCAGCAACCCGAAAGGCCCCGAGCGGTTCGCCCGAGCGCGATTCGCGCCCTGCCGTTGCACCTTATACGATACAAAAGCACATACTGTGCCAGTCCTGTCAAGCCAATGATTACTCAGACAATTTGAAATATTTCCCGGCGATCGAAGCTGCTCGGTGTAAAAAATTCCGACACCTGCGCGGCGGTTCAGGAGGGCGGCAAGCTCAGAAGTGGCGTTCGGCTTGACCCTCCGTGTACGCCATGCGACAAAAAAAGAGATGCGCGAACCCAGCCAGATGATTCCGCCTCGACGAGCAAGCAGCGTATCGCGCCCTCGGCGATCGCGCAGAGGCCGCTGGCAAACTTCGTTCCACCGTTGGCCAGGACCACGGAAACCAAAACGGGCCCCGTGGCCCGCGTCGTCGAGCATCATAGCGACCATCAGTTCGTCGGCTGCCATTCGTTGGACGATCGACGATTTCCGACAGATCAAGATGAACCAACAACATTCAAGCGCCTGCCACCTGACACGAGCAAACCGGACTCCAGCAGCACATCGACGCCCGCCGCCGGCCTGACCGCCCGTGCCGGAATATCCTTGCCGGCACGCCAGTCCGCTACCGCCCGGTGTTTGGCGTCGCCGCCGACCAGAAACAACACCTGCCGCGCACGGGCCAGGCGCGCTGCGCTCAGCGACACCCTTCGTGGCGGTGGCTTCGGTGCGTCGAACACCGCCAGGGTGTCCGGCGAGCCGGACGCGCTCCCCCACTCGCGACCCGGAAACAGGCTTGCGGTGTGGCCGTCCTCGCCAAGCCCGAGCAGGACGAGGTCGAATTCGCCAACGTCATGCAGCACTTCGGCATAACTGCGCGCGGCCTGAACGGCGCCCGATTCCCCGGCTATCGCATGCACCTGCGCCGTGGGGATCGACACCTGGTCGAGCCAGGCGTCGGCGGCCATCCGCGAGTTGCGCTCGGGATCGTCGGCCGGCAGGCAGCGCTCGTCGCCAAAGTAGATGTGCCATGCGCTCCAGTCGGTGCTGGCCGTGCGCAAGCGCTGATAAACGGCGCGCGGCGTGTTGCCGCCGGCGAGGACGATGTGAAACCGGCCGCGTGCCGCAATCGCCTGCGCGGCACTCGTGAGAATGGCCTCGAGCGCCGCCTGCTGCAAGGCGCGCTCGTCGGCAACGGCGTGCCAGCGCGGTTGCGCCGGAGCCGCGCTATGCATCGCCCTGGAACCGACCGCCGGTACGCCATGCACCGGGAGCGGGCCGATTCCGCCCCACTGCAGTTTGAATGCGCATGAACTTTCCCTGCCTGAGCATGCCTCCCCCTCTGTTTTCAAGTGATCGCGCCTGGCGCCATGGACGCAGGTCGTCCAGTATAGTGGCGGACGAGCAGTGCTTCCACCTGGCCGCAGACGGAGCAACTCGCGATGCACAACGACGACGCGCAAGCGCCGTCACCAACGAGTGACCTCAGTGAGGAGAGAATCGCAATGCAGATTGGCATGATCGGACTGGGACGAATGGGCGCTTTCATGGCACAACGCCTGCTGCGCGGCGGCCATGACTGCGTCGTCCATGACCACGACCCGGCAGCTGTTGACCGCTTGGCCTTGCTGGGTGCCAGCGGCGCGGCGTCCTTGCGGGAAATGGTCGCGGCGCTGGCCCGACCGCGCGCGATCTGGCTGATGCTGCCGGCGGCAATTGTCGACCAGGTGCTGGCGGCACTGACCCCGCTACTCGACAAGGGCGATATCGTCATCGACGGCGGCAACTCGCATTACCACGACGACCTTCGCCGCGCGAGCGCGCTGCGTGCGCTTGAGCTTCACCACGTCGACGTCGGCACGAGCGGCGGCGTCGCCGGGCTCGATCGCGGTTATTGTCTGATGATCGGCGGCGAAGATGCGGTCGTGCGGCACCTCCAGCCACTGTTCGCGACGCTGGCGCCAGGCGCCGGCAGCACGACGCCGACGCCGGGTCGAAGCGAGAAGAACGGCAGCGCCGATCAAGGCTATCTGCATTGCGGAGCAAACGGCGCCGGCCACTTCGTCAAGATGGTACACAACGGCATCGAGTACGGCATCATGGCCGCCTACGCGGAGGGGCTGAACATCCTGCGTCACGCCAACATCGGCAAACGGACACATGCCGTCGACGCCGAAACCACCCCCCTGCGCCAGCCCGAGCTCTATCAATACGACATGGACCTGCCCGAGATCGCCGAAGTCTGGCGGCGCGGCAGCGTCATCGGCTCCTGGCTGCTCGACCTGACCGCGACCGCGCTCGCCGCCGACCCGGCCCTCGCCGGCTTCCAGGGCCGCGTCTCGGACTCCGGCGAAGGGCGGTGGACGATCCAGGCGGCGATCGACGAGGCGGTGCCGGCACCGGTACTGAGCGCGGCACTCTATGCGCGCTTCAGTTCGCGCGGCGAAGAGGACTTCGCGAATCGCATCCTTTCGGCGATGCGCCATCAATTCGGCGGCCACGTCGAAAAGCCTGCGGATGAATCCGCAGCGGAGGGTTGAAATGAGCGACTCGACCGCGACCCCCATGGCGTCGGACGCACTGGTCGTCTTCGGCGTCAGTGGCGACCTGGCCTACAAGAAGATCTTTCCGGCGCTCTATGGCATGTGCCGGGACGGCGAACTGGACGTGCCGGTGATCGGCGTCGCATCGTCGCCCTGGGACATCGAACAACTGCGCGGGCGCGCGAAAGAGAGCATCGCGAATCATGGCGCGGACAGCGACCCGCGCATCCTCGAACGGCTCCTGCCGCTGCTGCGCTACGTCAGCGGCGACTACAACGACCCGGCGACCTTTGCCGCGATCAGGCAGGCGCTCGGCGACGCCCGCCGGCCGGCGCACTACCTGGCGATTCCGCCAACGCTCTTTCCCACCGTGATCAAGGGCCTCGGCGCGGAAGGCCTGGCGACACAGGCGAGGGTCATCGTCGAGAAGCCTTTTGGCCGTGACCTGGCCTCGGCGCGCGAACTCAACCGCATCGCGCGGGAGGTATTTCCCGACGACGCGATTTTCCGCATCGATCACTTCCTCGGCAAGGAAGCGATCATGAACATCCTCTACTTCCGCTTCGCCAACTCCTTCCTCGAGCCGATCTGGAACCGCAACCATGTGGCCAGCGTGCAGATCACGCTGGCCGAGCAGTTCGGCGTTCAGGGTCGTGGCGCCTTCTACGAGAGCGCCGGCTGCCTGCGCGACGTGATCCAGAACCATCTCTTCCAGATCGTCGCACTGCTGGCCATGGAGCCGCCCGCGTACCGCGGCTTCGAAGCGGTGCACAGCGAGAAGGCCAGCGTCCTGCGCGCCATGCGCCAGCTGCAACCCGACGACCTGGTGCGCGGCCAGTACGCCGGCTATCGTGACGAGGCGCAGGTGGCGAAGGACTCGGACGTCGAGACCTACTGTGCGCTGCGACTGCAGATCGACTCATGGCGCTGGGCGGGCGTGCCCTGGTATCTGCGCTCGGGCAAGCTGCTGCCACAGACGGTCAGCGAGGTGCGCGTCCAGCTCAAGCCGCCGCCGCAGAAGCTGTTCGCCGATTCTGCGCCGGCCGACGGGAGCAGCAACTACCTGCGTTTCCATCTCGCGCCATGCTCGTCGATCGCCCTCGCGGCGCGCGTCAAGCGTGCCGGCAAGGAATTCACCGGCGAGCAGCGAGAGCTCCTGGTGATCGAGGAAGAGGCCAACATCGATTCGCCCTACCAGCGACTGCTCGCCGACGCCATGTCCGGTGCCGGTGCGCTTTTTGCCCATGAGGCTTCGATAGAGGCCGCGTGGGCGATCGTTCAGCCGGTGCTGGACCATCCGCATCCGGTGCGCCCCTACGAGCCAGGCAGCTGGGGACCGCCGGAAGCCGATGCGCTGATCGCTGCCGATGGCGGCTGGCACAACCCGCAGGCAGCTTGCTGACACGCTGCCGCCCGCCAGCCGCAAGGCATCAGGGAAACGCGGAGTGCGCCGGATCGGCTGGTTGCTGTGCAGCGTAGCGCGCTTGTGCGACGCCATCACTGCGAAAAAGATGCATCGCCTGCGGCGGCAAGTCGAACGGCAGCAGTTCGTCGGTGGCGATGTCGTCACGCGGGCTCTTGGCAAGCAGTGCTGTTCCGCTGCCCGGCAGCTCGAGATAGACGTGGCTCAGTTCGCCAAGACGCTCGACATGGCTGACGCGGGCGCGCTGCGTCCCCTGCCCGAGCAGCACATGTTCGGGACGAATGCCCAGCGTCACCGCCTCGCCCGGCATCAGCCCCCGTGACGACACCCGGGCGTCCCAGATCGTGCCGAGCACGTCGACAGCCACCCCCGGGTGGCACAGCGATTTCACCGTCGCCTCGACGAAGTTCATCGCCGGCGAACCGATGAAGCCGGCGACGAAGCGGTTCGCCGGGTGGTGGTAGAGGTCCAGCGGCGGACCCGACTGTGCGACGCTGAGGGCGTCGGTACGGCCGGCAAGCGGCTGCAGCAGGACGATGCGGTCAGCCAGCGTCATCGCCTCGACCTGATCATGCGTCACATAGACCATGCTCGCCGAACCGAGCGCGCGGTGCAGCCTGGCGATCTCGAGGCGCGTCTGCACGCGCAGGGCGGCGTCGAGATTGGACAGCGGTTCGTCGAACAGGAACACCTTCGGCTGGCGCACGATGGCACGCGCAATCGCCACCCGCTGCCGCTGTCCGCCCGACAGCTCCCTCGGCCGCCGCTGCAACAGGCCGTCGAGCTGCAGAATGCGTACCGCCCCGGCGATGCGTTGCTCGATCTCGCCGGCCGCCAGCTTGCGGTGCTGCAGACCGAAGGCCATGTTCTGGTAGACGCTCATGTGCGGATACAGGGCATAGCTCTGGAAGACCATCGCCACGTTGCGCTGCGCCGGCGGCAGCTGATTGACCAGCAGGCCGTCGATCTCGATCTCGCCGGCACTGACCTCTTCGAGACCGGCCAGCAGGCGCAGCAGCGTCGATTTCCCACATCCGGAAGGCCCGACGAAGACGCAGAACTCGCCCGACGCGATGTCCAGATCGATGTCCTTCAACACCGGGATGTTGCCGAAAAACTTGCTGACGCCGCGCAGCGCGATGCGGCTCATCGTCCCGCTCCTGTCTGCCCGTGCATGGCCTTCACCCTTTCACTGCACCGGCCGACAGGCCGGCGACGATGCGCCGCTGGAAGACCACCACCAGCGCGACCAGCGGCAGGGTCACGATCACCGACGCGGCCATGATCCTGCCCCACGGCAGCTCGAAGCCGCTGGCGGTACTGATCAGCGCAATCGCCACCGGCACCGTGCGCGCCTCGGTCGACAGGGTGAAAGTCAGCGCGAAGAGGAATTCGTTCCAGGCGGCGATGAAGGCGAGCAGACCGGTGGCGACCATCGCCGGCCAGAGCAGCGGCATGAAAACCCTGAAGACCAGCGTCAGCACGCCGACGCCGTCCATCGCCGCAGCCTCTTCCAGCTCTTTGGGCAACTGGCGCACGAACGTCACCAGCACCCACACCGTGAACGGCAAGGTCAGTACCAGGTCGGCGATGACCAGCGCGCCGAGCGAGTCGTAGAGGCCAAAAAAGCGCACCAGCTCGAACATTCCCGACAGCACCGCCACCTGCGGCAGCATCGATGCCGACAGGATCAGCATCAGCAGCAAGCCGCGGCCGCGAAACTGGACCCGCCCGAAGGCCCAGGCGGCCATCAGGCTCAGGCCCAGCGACAGCGCGACGACACAGCCGGCAACGAGCAGCGAATTGAGCAGGTTCTGCGCAAACGGCTGCTCGGCAAAGACGCCGCTGTAGTTGGCCAGGGTCGGCGCCGCGGGCCACAGCGTCGGCGAGAAGAGTCCGGCACCCTGCTTGAATGAACTCGACAGCGCGTAGAGCAGCGGAAATACCGAGACGAAGACGAACAGCAGCGAGGCCGCCCAGTAGCCGATCCGGCCCCGGGGGAAGCGACGACGCCCGGGCGCCTGGCGCCGAGGCGAGGCCGCCGGGGCTTCGCGAGCTTCAGTCAGCCCGCTCATGCCGCCGCCCGTTCGAAGGTCTTGCGCATCAGTCCCATGGCGACGATGCTCAGCAGCGCGACCATGAAGAACAGGCAGCTCGCCGCGGCCGAACCGTAGCCGACCAGGCCGAAGTCGATCAGTTGCTCGCGAACGAACACCGACATGCTCTGCGTGTCGCGGCTGTTCGAAGTCATCACGTAGATCAGGTCGAATACGCGCAGCGCGTCCAGCGTGCGAAAGACCACCGCCACCAGGATGCCGGGCAGGATCAGCGGCAGCGTGACGCGGCGAAACACCTGCCAGCGCGGCACGCCGTCCACCCGCGCAGCCTCGTAACAGTCCACCGGCACCATCTGCAGCGCCGCCAGGATCAGCAACGCCATGTAGGGCGTCGCCTTCCAGACGTCGACCAGCACGATGCTGAACAGCGCCAGCTGCGGGTCGGCGGTCCACGCCAGCGGCGTGGCGATCAGGCCGAGCGCCAGCAGCTGGTGATTGACGATACCGAACTGGTCGTGCAGCATCCAGCTCCACATCTTGGCGGACACCACCGTCGGTATCGCCCAGGGCACCAGCAGTGCCGCGCGCAACAGCGTGCGCAGCCGCGAGGGCTGATTCAGCAGCAGCGCCACGCCAAGGCCGAGCAGGGTCTCGAGCGACACCGAAAGGCCGGTGAATAGCAGGGTGTTGGCCACCGCCTGCCACCAGTCGGCGCTGGCCAGCAAACCGTATTCGCCGATGTAATTCTCGAGGCCTATGAACGCGTAGTCGTCGAGGCGCGACAACTCGCTGTCGGTCAGACTGAGCCAGATCGTGCGCAGCAGCGGCCAGCCGCCGACCGCGGCCAGAACGAGCAGCATCGGTGCCGCCATCCACCACGCACGGCGTACGCGCTGCGCCGCCAGACCGCCGCGCAGCGGCACGGCCGAGAACGTCGATCGAATTACCTTCTCAGGCATTGCTTTTCCAGGGTGGCTCGCATGTCCGGCGAAAAGTGTTCAGGACAGTGATACGGGCTATTGCCCCTCTCCCCTCGCGGGAGAGGGCAATCCGCCAACACGAACTCGTCGAATCATCTCGAAAAAGCCCGAGTTCCCGCCGTGCCGACCTGCCGACAGGATCCGCGCCCAACAACCCCAGCCACGAGTCAGCCGGTGACACCGCCGCTGGCAACGCGCTGGCGAAACTCGCGCAACTTGCCTTTCAGTTGGCGTGCATTCTCGGACCCCATGCGCAACAGGATCTTCTGGCCTGCCGGGCGCCCCTCCAGCGACGTATCCGCGTATTCGTAGCGCACCCAGGGTCGCGGCAGCTCGTGCGTGCCTTTCACCTCGGTCAGCGTCAGGCGAACCGGGGCCTTCGACTCCGGAGTCGCCAGCAGCAGGTCGATGACCTGGACCAGGCGGTCGTTGAAGTACTTTCCCGGATACCCGAGTTCCTCGTACGCTTTTTGCAGCATCGGGTACATCCGCACATACAAGGCAACGGCGTCTTCGCTGTTGATTGCCGACACGAAGCGCACAAAGGGCGCATAGCGCTTCGCGTTGTCGTCGGCGATATAGGTCGCGCCGTCGTGCTCGCTCACCTGGAATCGGCCCGGCGCCGGCACCACCGGCCACAATCGCGACGCGGCATGGGCGCGTGCGAGGTTGTCAACGGTGGCCACGACGCGGTGCGCAAAATCACCCACGTCGAGAAACGACAACACCCCCTGCCGTCCAAGCAAGTCGCTGAGCGCATCGCTCACCTCGCTCCCCGTGTCCGTCAAAGGCGGCAGTGCTGCCTCTGGCAGTGGTGGCGTGATGGCTTCGATGGCGTGGTGGAGCGGCGCAGTGGCCTGCGCTGCCGGTTCGGCCACCGCTGCTGCCGACGCAGCCGCTGGAGGCTCGCCCGCAGCCTGTCGTTCCTGCCACCACAGGTAAGCACTGCCGCCGACGACCAACAGGACCACGCCGGCTATCAGCGCGCGCAAAAAGTCATTCATCGAGGCCTCTCTGTATTGTTGGTAGTCATCGCTTCGCTATTGTAGCGAGCCATCGCCCGAGGCATCGTGCTCCGGCAACGACAGTGACTCGCCTGCCTCCTGGCGCCGCGGTAAGCGAGGAAAATGGCATGGGTCAGCGCCACGTGCCGCGCCGGCTCAACCGCTTCAGCGAAGTTTCGAGCCGGGCCAGCGCCTGCGCGGGCGTCGCCCTGCCTGACAGCGCATCGTGCGCGGCGTTCCAGAACTGATGGCTGACCTGGTTGTAGCGCACGCCGGTGGCGCTCGTCGGCCGTGCGACGGCGCTGGTGAAGGCGCCGAGCAGTTCGCCCATGAAGGGGTTGGCGTGCAGGATCTCGGCGTCCCGGTAGAGGGCGCTGATTGTCGGGTTGAACGAGCCGCGCAGGGCGCGGTCCTTCTGCACCGCCGCGCTGGTCATGTACAGCACCAGATCGGCCGCGGCCGCCGGATGCAGCGAATACTTCGATACCGCCAGCGATTCACCGCCCAGCGTCGCCGCATGCCGGCCCTCGTCGCCGCCCTTGGGCAGGACGGCCACGCCGACCTTGCCGCGGATCGCGCTTCCTTCGGCCTGCGCCAGCGCCCAGGCATAGGGCCAGTTGCGCATGAACACCGCGTTTCCAGCCTGAAACACGCCGCGCGACTCCTCTTCGGCGTAGTTGAGCACCGCCGCCGGCGTGATGCGGCCGACCCACGCGGCAGCGGTCTGCAGCGCCAGCTCGGCACGCGGGTTGTCGATGCTGATCCTGCCATCGGCCTCGACGATGCTGCCGCCGTCATGGCTCACGACCCACTCCAGCGCATTGCAGCTCAGGCCCTCGTAGGCGCGGCCCTGCCAGACGTAGCCCCACATGCGTTCGTTGCCGGCGGCACGCTCGGCGTCCTGGATCGTGCGCGCACTGGCGGTCAGCGCATCCCACGTTTCCGGCACCTGCTGCCCGTATTTCTGCAGCAGGTCGCTGCGGTAGAAAAGCAGGCCGGCGTTGGCAAACCAGGGCATGGCGACGAGCCGGCCGTGGCTGGTGTTGTTGGCGATGAAGCCGGGGAAGTGCTGCTGCTGCGCGCCTTTGGCGTAAGGCCGCAGGTCGAGCAGGTGGCTGCCCAGCAGGCCTGGCCAGATCACGTCGATCTGCAGGACATCGACCCTGTCCGAGCCGGCCGAGAGCAACTGCTGGTAAAGCGCCAGTCGCTCGCTGGCGTCGTTCGGCGGCGTGATGATCTTCACCTCGTTGCCTGTCTTCCTCGCCCAGATCTCGGCCGCCCCTTTGCAGAATTCGAGCTCCTGGCCGACGCCCGAGCAGGCGATGCTGATCGTCGCCGCGCGCGCCGTGCAGCAGGCACCCGCCAACAGGGCGCCCGCCAACAGCAGGGCGCGGGCAGCGCGCATCAGAGGCCGCTTCATGCGCTTTCTGCACTTTCTGCGCCGTGTTTGCCGGGCCGGAAATCGTCGATGCTGATACGCAAGGGCCCGTTGGTATCGAGATGCAGGTCACGCTGCGGGAACGCGATGACGATGCCTGCCTCGTTGAAGCGACGATTGATTTCCTTGTGCAGCGCGGTGATCGTCGACAGGCGGTAGTCGATCGAGTCGATATAGACGCGTAGATTCAAGCTCAGGGAATTGTCGCCGAAGCCTTCGAAACTCAGCACCGGCGCCGGATCGTCGAGCACATGCTCCTGCTCCTCGGCGATCTCCTTCATCAAGGCCATCGCCCGGTCCACGTCGCTGCCGTAAGCGACTCCGACCGCGACGATGGCGCGCGTGATCGAGTCGGACAGCGACCAGTTGAGCAAACGGCCGGTGATGAATTCCTTGTTCGGCACCACCAGTTCCTTGCGGTCCCAGTTGCGGATGGTGGTGGCGCGGATGCGGATCTTGGTCACCACCCCGTCGGTGTCGCCGACCGTGACGATGTCGCCGACCCGGATCGGACGCTCGAAGAGGAGAATCAGCCCGCTGATGAAGTTGGCTACGATCTCCTGCAGGCCAAAGCCGATACCGACGCTCAGTGCCGCCACCAGCCACTGCAGCTGCGACCACTGCGCGCCGAGTGTATTCAGCACCAGCAGGAGACCGACGGCGATGATCGCATAACTGCTGATCGTCGTCACCGTATAGCGACTACCCGACGACATCTCGAAGCGGTGCAAAAGGATGATCTCCAGCACCGCCGGCAGCCGCTTGACCAGAACCATGCTGCCGATGGCGTAGAGCGCGGCCAGACCGAGATCGCCGACGGTAATCGGCAGACGCGTGTCCTCGCCGTCGACGGTGACCGTCTGGTGCCAGAGCGTGATGTCGTCAAAGATACGCAGTGCCGGCAATAGCGGCGACCAGATCAGGTAGAGAGCGACCAGGGCGGCGGCGATGATGGTGACTTTGAGAAGCTGCCGGCTGGCTTCACTCAGTGCCGCCAGGTCCACTTCGGGCTCCTCGTAAAGGGCGCCCATCCCCTCATCGCCGCTTTCCTCCTCGCCGCTACGCCTTGCGGCAAGCGCCGCCCGCCGGCGTTCGAGAGCCGCCGCGTAGGCCAGACGCCGACGCGTAAGCAGCAGCCAGCGCAGGGCGAGCGCGTGCAGCAGCAGCAGACCGACGACGGTCCCCAGGGTATGCAGAAACAGGTTTATCTCGGTAGAGGCAGAATAGACATAGCCACCCAGCGCCGACACCACAGTCACCACGGGAACAAGCAACAGCAACGGGAACCAGAGCGGATAGCCAAGAAACAACATCCCCCTCTCGTGGCCGGTCCGCAGGTGCGCCAGCACGCCTTTCTGGGGATGGAACACCCGATAGAGAAAGCGGGCAAGTGCGGCCGCGAAGACCAGATAACTCAATCGGGCGACGACGTGGCTGGTCTCGGTCGGGTGCAGGGCGATGGCCAGCATGACGATCAGCGCGGCCGGTACATAGATCCAGGTCAGCCGGCGGAGTTCGACCCGCAACAAGCGGGTAACAGCTGCCGGCCAGCAGAAATGCACGTCGGCCAGTCCGCCGGGAATGCACGCCATGAACAAGGCGCGCAGACAATAGAAATGCACCGACAGGCGCAGCAGCGCCGAGCCCACGGCATCCGACCGATCACCGCCCTGATCGGCCATCAGCAACTGCCAACCCACGCCAGCCAGGAGCAGCGGCGCGGGCGCCGCTGCCAGCAGGCTCAATACGACGGTGCGCAGGGTGTAGCTGAAGCGGTCAGCAGACGGTTTGCCGACTCGCTCGCCGATTTCCCTGATCGCCGCGATCAGCGCGCGCCTTTTCCACAAAAGGCCGAAGACCAGCAGCAGGACAAGGACGAAACTCGGCGACTCAGTAACCTGATCCCGAAAAAGCCTTCCCATGTCCAACCAGATCGCTGGCGAAAACAACTTCCGCACATCCTCGGGCAGTCGTCTGACATCCTCCAGACGCGTCGGATTGCTGGTACGCAGCCAAAACAGATGCTCGTCGAGGAAATCGACATAGGCGCCGGTTACCTCAAGCAGTCTGGCCTCGGCAGCGTCAAGGTCGCGCAACCGGCTCAGGTAGAACTCGTCGTCCTGCAGAGCCTTTTCCAGCAGCGCGCTACGCTTCGCCAGCAGTTCGGCGAGTTGGCCACGCAACAGCGGTGTATTCTCGACGTCCAATTTCGCGACGAGCTCGTTGACGGCTTGCTTGATATCGGCGAGCTGTCGCGCTTCGGCACCATGACGCAGGCGCCGCACGCCGACTTCCGCGATCTCCTGCTTGCGCGCGCTCGCCTTGCGCGAATAGATCTTGAAATCAGGCAGCAAGCTGCGCTGCCTGATCAACACTTGGCCCAGTCCCTCGGTCAGCCCGCCTGCTTCCAGCGTGCTCGCAGCATCCTTGAATCCGACCGCAATCCTTGCCGCGAGCTGCTCTGCCTGCGCCCGTTCGCGGTCCAGCGTTTCAAGCCGGACAGCCATGGCGTGCAGCTCTTCGGTAATTTCTGCGTTCTGCCTGGTCAGATCGACGATCACCGGCAAGGCACCAAGCGCCTTGCGCTGCGCTTCTTCCGCTTCGCGCCGCGCTTCTTCCGCTGCCAGCTGGCGCTTTCGGTTGACCAGCTCCCCCAACAGCTTGATGCGCGCGCCAATCCACTCCGCGTTGGCCACTTCCTGGTCCCGCTGGGCTTCGAGCAGGCCTAGGCGCATGCGCTGACTGAGAAGCTCCTGATCGAGCATCCTGATCTCGGTGCTCAAGGCCGCATAGCCGGTTTCCAGAACCCAGCGTCGGGCCTGACTGAGCACCGGTCCTTCGCCGGCGGCGGATTGAGCGCCGAGCCTGGCGACGATTTCTTCCTGCTGCTGTTTCGCTTCGGCGAGGCGCTGGCTGATCGATGCCGGACGGTTCTGCTGATAGTTCAGGCGCCTCTCGAAGTCACTGCTGCGTGCTGTGACAGCAGCCAGGTCAACCTGCTCCTTCTCGAGCTGCCGCTCGATGCGCTCCAGCGGTGCATCGACGCCGAGCTCGAGCGTTTCCGTCGGGTCGCGCCGCCCTATTGCCGCGATCTCGTCGCGGATCCTCTGCGTCTCCAACGGGGCGGTTCGAGTCGATTCCTCGAACGCGTTGGCACGCGCAGTGTTCGCGCTCACCTCCTCCAGCTTGCTCAAGGCCTGGCGGTAAAGGGCGACGAGTCGGGCCTTGACCTCTGCCTGCACGTCGGTCGCTGTCTCAATCTCATTGATCCTGGACTCGAGAACCCCCTTCGTCACCGATATCGAGGGCAGTGTCTCCGAAGCGCCCTTCTCCGTGGCGGTCGCCGGTCTGCTCGGCGCGACCAGGGACAGGGCGCCAGCGAGCAGCGCAAGAACGAGCAGCTGGTTGATGACCCTCGCGGGAAACTGCATGTAAGGTCTCCGGGATTCACGCGCGCCGGCGCGTGGCGACGATCAGGGGACGGCCTGGCCCCTGGCTGCGAGCATTGTAGCCGATGCGCCGGGGCGCTCGGGCGACAGCCGGCCGGCACGGTAGAATGCAGGACGTCAAGGACTGTGGAAGGTGAGAATGAACATCCCCTGGCTGGAGAAAGCGCTCCCCGGTCTGGTCGGTGGCGATGAGACCACGCTGCTGATCCTCAAGGTCTTCCTGGTTGTGCTCACGGTGGTGGTCGCGAACTTCCTCCTGCGGCGGCTGCTCGCCAGACTGGAAGCGCACACGCTGCTGACCTCCACACCCTGGGACAACGCCCTGATTTCGGCCGCACGCCAACCGCTGACAGTGGTGGCCTGGGTGCTTGGCCTGAGTTTTGCCGCGCGCATCGTCGAGGCCGGCACCGAGTCAACCGCGTTCGAACTCGTAGACCCGCTGCGCATCATTGGCGTCATTGCATGTATCGCCTGGTTTCTGGTGCGCTTCATCGGCAAGGTGCAGGAGGCCATCGTCGCCCGGCGTCTGGCTCGTGCCGAGCCGATCGACCGCACCACGGTCGACGCGATCGGCAAGCTGCTGCGCGTATCCGTACTTATCACTGCGGTCCTTGTCGGGCTGCAAAGCCTGGGCTTTTCGATCTCCGGCGTGCTTGCCTTCGGCGGCATAGGCGGTATCGCCGTCGGCTTTGCCGCCAAGGACATGCTGGCCAACTTTTTTGGCGGCCTGATGGTGTACCTCGACCGGCCCTTCGAAGTCGGCGACTGGATCCGCTCGCCGGACAAGGAAATCGAAGGCACGGTCGAAGAAATCGGCTGGCGGCTGACACGTATCCGCACTTTCGACAAACGGCCACTCTATATTCCGAACGGGATCTTCACGCAGATCGCGGTCGAGAACCCGTCGCGCATGAGCAACCGCCGCATCAAGGAAACGGTCGGCGTGCGTTACGACGATGTCGGCAAGGTCGCCGCCATCGTGGCCGACATCAAGGCGATGTTGCGCGCCCACTCCGAGATCGATCAGCAGCAGACGCTGATCGTCAACTTCGACCGGTTTTCGGCGAGTTCCCTGGACATCCTCGTCTATACCTTCACCAGGACCACCGTCTGGGTGGACTACCACCAGATCAAACAGGACGTGATGCTGAAAATAGCCGAGATCGTCGCCCGGCACGGTGCCGAAATGGCTTTCCCGACGCGCACGCTGTACGTCGCAGGCGGCCAGGAGCGTTTGCCCGCGGCGGATCGCTGAGCAGCCCTCTGGGCAGAGACGGCGAAGCGGCGGAACTGGCCCAGGAAGAGCCAGACGCAAGAACGGGGGCCTGAGCCCCCGTTCGTCGTGTTGCGCCTGGCTATGTTCAATAGACGTCGTGCTGGGTGTTATGCACGTTGAACTTGCCGGTCGGCGTGACCAGTTCCGGATCCTTGATCACCGCTTTCAGCTTGCGCGTCTTGTCGTCCACGACGACCAGCGCCGACTTCTTGTCCTTGGCGCTCCACACCGAGAACCAGACCTCGTCTCCGGCCACGTTGTACTCCGGCTGCACGATACGTTTGGCGCCATCGTCACCGAGGTCGGCCCACTCGCCGATCGGCAGGACTTCAAATCCCTTTTCCAGGTTCTTGATGTCGAAGACCGCGACGGACTGGCTGATCTTGGCTTCCGGATTGAGCGGCGTGTCGACCCACAGATTGGTCGATTTCGGATGCGTCTTGATGAACAATGAGCCGCTTCCCTGACCCTTCAGCGTCTGCACGACCTTCCACGCCTGCGCCTTGTGCTTGACCGGGTCGGTGCCGATGATGCTTATCCCATCGTCACCGAGGTCGCTGGTCGCCCATACCGGACCAAACTTTGGATGCACGAAATTGGCGCCGCGCCCGGGATGCGGGATCTTGCCGACGTCGATCAATGCCGCCAGTTTGTCTTCCTTGGTATCGACGACGGCGATCTTGTTCGAGGCGTTGGCGGCGACCATGAAATAGCGGCCGGTCGAGTCGAAGCCCCCGTCATGCAGGAAACGTGCGGCGTCTATGGTCGTGATCTTCAGGTTGTTGAGGTCCGAGTAGTTCACGGCCATGATCTTGCCGGTTTCCTTGGCATTGACGATGAACTCGGGGTTGTAGTGCGAAGCGACAATCGACGCCACGCGCGGCTCCGGATGGTATTCCTGCGTATCGACCGTCGTCCCGCGCGTCGATTCGATCTTCAAAGGCTTCAGCGTGTCACCATCCATGATCACGAACTGCGGCGGCCAGTAGGTGCCGGCGATGGCGTACTTGTCCTCGTAACCCTTGAACTTCGACGTCTCGACCGAACGCGCTTCGAGGCCGACCTTGATCTCCGCGACATTGGTCGGCTCCGGCATCCACAGGTCGATCAGGTTGATGCGTGCATCGCGACCGATCACGTACAGGTAGCGCCCGGACTTTGACAGCCGCGAAATGTGTACGGCGTAGCCGGTGGGCAGAATCTTGATGATCTTCTTGGTCTTGCCGTCGATCAGGGCAACCTTGCCGGCATCGCGCAGCGTCACCGAAAAGAGGTTGTCCAGGTCCAGTTTGTTCATCTGCTTCGTGGGGCGCTGCTCGGGAGGCACGCTGATCTTCAGCGACGCCATCATTTCCTTCATTCCCCATTCGGGCGGCACGGGCGGCTCCTGCTGGACGTAGCGCGCCATCATGTCGACTTCGGCCTCGGTCAGATCCCCTGAAGTACCCCAGTTCGGCATCCCGCCAGGCGAGCCGTAGGTGATGAACACCTTGAGGTACTCCGTTCCCTTGTCGAGCGTCTTGTCGGTCGTCAGTGGCCTTCCGGTTGCGCCCTTGCGCAAAACGCCGTGGCAACCGGCGCAGCGCTGGAAGTAGATATCCTTGGCTTTCTCGAACTCCTCCTTGGTCATTGGAGGTGCCTTGGGGTTGATGTTCTGGTGCATTTCCGCCTGACCGACCGGCGAAGAACCGGAGGCCTGGTATTTCTGTTCCTCCTGCGACACGTTCTTCTTGGCAGTCTCCTGCGCAAACGCGCTGCTCACTGCCAGAGGCAACGTTGCCGCAAACAACACTGCGGCAGTACGCAATCCATTAAAGCTATTCATATTCCAGAACCCTCCCTTTGAGCGATGCGGCCGGCGACGCGCCTAGCCTCGGTGGCAATTGTCGCGCCTCGGCCGCCAAGCAGTCCTTGACCAATGTTAAAGAATCCGAAGTCTGCCGTGCGAACCGGCGGCAGTTGATCTGCAGGCGTGCGGATTGGCAACAGCGGCGGCTGTCCGACTGTTCGCAGGTCTCCTGGGACCGGGAAGCGTGGGCCGATCGCAGGAAATTTGCAATGCGTCTTTCGGCTGATGGTTCCGGTGCCGTCTCCTTGTCGAGCAGTGCCGGGCGGGGATGATTTGACCCTCGCCTCGACGTTGATGCGAGGGAAAAGGCCGGCTAGCCCGGTTTGCCGTCGAGCCGCGCCCTCGACAGTACCGGCCAGTAGCGAACTGCATATAGGGCAAGTGCCAGCGACCAGCAAGTCCCCGAGGCGATGACCGTGATCAGGTAGACGCCGGGTGCGATCATGCCACCGAAGACCCGGATCAGCGCGGCGCACTGCACGAGGACGTAGCATGTGACCTCGAAGCGATCGGCAAGCAGCGGCCGACCGGTGTGACCACGCGCGGTACGGGTCATCATGCCGACGGTCATGCCGCCAATCGCGCCGATCGTCAGTGCGTGCAGCGCCAGCGGCTCGGCGACAACTCCGAGCGCCGCGAGGGCACGCAGCACGAGGTACACGACAATCCAGCCGTAAGCCGCATGCAGCACCCACACCAGCGGCGTTGCGGTGGTCCGCCAGGGCTGCCAGAGATAGAGCCGCACGGCGTGGGCAAGCGCCGCGACCAGCGCCACGGTCGCGATCGCTGTGGCCGGTACCGGCAGGATATCCGCGACGAGCAGAGCGAGGATGCTTGCCAGTGCGAATCTCTCGACGAACGGACGCCGAGTGGCTTGCGTGCCGGGGATGCCGTTGTTGGTGAACATCGGAATGACGCGTCCGCCCATCACGGCGATGATGAACAGCACCACATCCAGTCCGGCCTGCAAACTCGCCCGCTCGGGCCAGGCCAGCATTCCCTGCCAGGAGAGGTGAATCGCCAGAACCGCCATGCCGAGCAGCAGGAGCAGTGGAACGAAGAAGTAGTTGCGCCGGTTGCGGCTGTTCCACAACGGGATGGCGAGCGCGATCGCGACGGCCACCGGGAAGGCGGCATTGACCAGCGCTGCCGCCATCGCATAGGGGGTCAGCATCAGGATCCGACCGGCGACCCAGAGCAGGGCAAAGGCCTGCAGCGCGGCGCCCGTCGGTGTCGGCTGCCCGGTCCAGTTGCGGCCTGCCGTGAACAGGAAACCGGCAATCACCGCCAGCGTGTACCCGAACAGCATTTCGTGACCGTGCCAGACCGGGCCGGGCACAATGGGGGCCGGCAGGTAGCCTGAATACTGGGCGACCCAGAGCGGAATCGACAGCGCGGCGAAGGCGCTGGCCAGCAGATAGAACGGTCGAAAGCCCAGATCCCAGAGCGCGAATCCTGGGGCCGGAGTGGCGCCCTGTGGGCCGGGTTTCTCGAACGCGGGCGGTTTTGCCATGCTCATCGTCATCCAGAAGAAGGTCAGTATTCGGCCAGCTTTCGGCCGCGGGTTGGCTATTGCCGCCACGGGTAGCCGGCAGTCGCAAGCCGTCATCGAGTGCTATCGCGTGCAGGAACTGCGCATGCGATGGCTTCGTCGGACGAGCAGCGCCAGCACCAATACGCCACGGCCCCGCTTCCAACGCACCCCGGCCCGACGCGGTGGCCTCAGTTCACGTCGCCTTCCCGCCGCTCGGCCAGGTCCGCGAATTCGGGGTGACGTTCGATGAAGCTGGCCACATACGAACAGCGCGGGACGATCTTCCAGTGCCGTTGCCGCGCCTCGTTCAGCGCGAATCTGACCAGTTCAGCGGCTATCCCATGTCCACGAAGTTCGTCGGGCACGAAGGTGCGATTGAGAATCACGCGGTCTCCCTCGAAAAGGTAGCTCACCGATGCCGGACGGCCATCGCCTACCTGCGATTCGAAGCGCTGGCGCGCAACATCGTGCGCAACCGGAGGCAGTGGCGTGTTGGTGGTCGATGTCGGCGTGCCGATTTCGGGGGAGGCAACCGGTCTGCGGCGGTTCCAGTCGTCCTGCACCTGCGCCCTGAGCGCACGCGCCGAGCACAGCAACAGAATCTGTTGCGCGAGCTTTTCTGCCTGCTTTACGTCGATCGAGCGGATCGCGTGCCTGATTTCCAGAAGCCGGCCGACACTGACGCTGAAACTTCGGAAACCCAGGCCGATCAGTAGCTTGGTATAGGCGGGGTCACTGGCAATTTCGCCGCACAGGGAGATCGGAGTTCCCTTGCTCCCGGCCACACTTGCCAGGTTGGCGAGCACCCGGACGACCGCCGGATGCAGGGGATCGTAGGTGGACGCCATTTCGCCGCGAATCCGGTCAGCCGCCAGCAGGAACTGGACGAGGTCGTTGGTGCCGACGCTGAAGAAATCGACTTCGTCGGCGAGGTGCCCGACGAGGATTGCCGCGGACGGCGTTTCGATCATCGCGCCGATGGGAATGCGACCATCGAAGGCATCACCCGCGGCGGCGAGTTCCTCTTTGGCCTTATCGATTGCCGCCTTGGCCGCGCGGAGTTCGTCGATGCCGTCGATCATCGGCAGGAGAATGGAGACGCGATGCGAGGCACTCAGTCGAAGGATGGCCCGCAGTTGCGTATGCAGCAGGGTCGGATGGGCGAGCAGCAGCCTGGTGCCCCGACAGCCCATCGCCGGATTGGCTTCGCGTGGCAGCGGGAAATAGCTGAGCGGTTTGTCACTGCCGACATCGAGAACACGGATCACCGTTTCCGCTCCTTGCAGGTGATCGGCCGTGGCGCGGTAGAACTGGTACTGCTCATCTTCCGAAGGGAAATGATCCTGCACCAGGAAGACGAACTCGGTACGGTACAATCCGGCGCCATCGGCCTTGACGTTCGCCGCCGCCAGCGCATCGGCGGTCTGTCCGATGTTGGCGCAGAGCCTGATTTCGACGCCATCGCGGGTGACCGTCGGAAGACCGACCAGGCTCTTCAAGACACCCTGATGCGCCTGCAGATCGGCCTCCAGTTGATCGTACTTGCGTAGAATGCTGGCCTGCGGGTTGATGAAGGCGCGTCCGGCCAGAGCATCGACCAGCACCAGATCGCCCGCGCGGATCTTCCGGGTGGCGTCCGGCACCTGCACCAGCGTGGCGATGCCGAGCGAGCGGGCAAGAATGGTGGCGTGCGCCGTGAGCCCGCCTCGTTCGACAATCAAGCCACGCACGCCCTGGCCTTCCAGGCGCGCAACCACCGAGGCGAGAATTTCGCTGGTGACGATTACGCATCCCTCGTGAACAACGGGAACATCTGGCAGCCCGCTTTCGGCCAGGTGATCGAGGAGGCGTCTGCCGACGTCGTACAGATCGGCGGCGCGCTCGCGGAAGTAGGGATCTTCGAGGCGACGGAAAAATTCCATCAATTGCTTGATCGCTTTCTCGACCGCCGCCTCGACGTTCATCCGGTCTTCGACGCAAAGCGCGCGCACCGCATCGCGCAGTTGCACATCACGCAGGAGGAGGATCTGCGCTTCGAAGATGTCGGCCTCATCCTTCCCCAAGGTCCGCCGGACGCTCTCCTGGACTTCCCGCAGTTTCCCCTCGGCAGCGACCACCGCGGCATCGAAACGGTCGACCTCACCTTGTGCCTCCGCCTCGCTCACCTGCCGCACCGGAACGGCGGTCTGCGTTCGGGCGCAATCGCAAAGCAGCGCTGGTCCGCGGGCAAGACCCGACGACGCCACCTCGCCGAGGAGCATCAGTGGGGAGGGCTGCGTGTCGTCAGTGCTGTTCATGGGCGTGATCACCTCGTGGACGCCGGGGAATGACGATCATTCCGCCGCGAGTGCTTCGGAAAAGTCTTCGAGCAGGTCTTGCGCATCCTCGATGCCTGCAGAAACGCGCAACAGGCCGTCGCTGATGCCGGCGCGCTCTCGCTCGGCCGCCGTCATGGTGCGGTGCGTACTGCGACTGGGAACGCAGATCAGGCTTTCCACGCCGCCGAGGCTCAAGGCCGGCATGACGATACGCAGCCGGCTCAACAAGCGATCCAGCTGTTCGGGTTGACGCAGCTCGAACGACAGCATGCCGCCAAACCCGCGCATCTGGCGCGCCGCGACGGCGTGATCGGGATGTGCGGCCAGGCCCGGATAATTGACTTTGGACACCGCCGGATGCGAGACGAGGAAACGTGCCAGCGCCTCGGCATTCTCATTATGCCGTTGCACGCGCAGGGCCAGCGTCTTCAGTCCACGTTCCAGCAGGGAACAGGCGTGCGCATCCAGCATGCCGCCGAAGTTGACGGCACTCGCAGTCACGCGGCTGACGATTTCTGCGCTGGCGACGACCACGCCCGCGTTCACGTCGCTGTGGCCGTTGAGATACTTGGTCGCGCTGTGGATGACCGCATCGATTCCCAGCGGAATCGGGTTCTGGTTGATCGGCGTGGCGAAAGTGTTGTCGATGACCGTCAAGACGCCGTGGTGTTTGCCGAGCGCAGCCAGCTCGGCCAGATCCACACAATGGAGCAGCGGATTCGACGGCGATTCGACGTAGATCAGCCGCGTCTCGGGTCGCAAGGCAGCGGCGAACTCGGCCACGTTCGCCCCCCAGGAAAGCTGCACGCCGAGCCGCGGCAGTTCGCTGCCGATCAGCCGCATGCTGCCGCCGTAGAGATCGTTCTGGAAGATTGCATGCTCGCCAGGTTTCAGATACGCGAGCAGCAAGGTGGAGATCGCCGCCATGCCCGAGGCGAAGACGAGCGCCGCCTCGCCTTTTTCGAGCGCTGCCAGCTTGCGGTTGATCACCTGCTGGTTGGGCGTGTTGAAGTAACGCGGGTAGATGTTCGCATTGGCCGGATTGGGGAACGCGTAGGCCGTGGACGTGAAGATGGGGCTGCACGCGCCGCCAGTGGCCTGATCCCGATGCGTGCCGGCGTGGACGCAGAGTGTCGACAGGCCGTGGGTATGTGGGTCAGAAGTCATCGGGTTCAGTCGAGTCGCCTTTGCCGGTGGTTACCGCGGGATGAGGCATTTGTTGCCCGGAGAAGTTCGCGAGATGACGCGCCCGGGCAACTTGCCATTGCGTCCAGCCAACTATATCATGCCGTGATACAAAACGCGGAAAGGCGACTCGCAGGAAATGTCGGAGCAACGCATATCCAAGGCGGATTTCGAAACGCTGGCCCACTTCCGCTACCAGCTGCGCCGCTACCTGCGTTTCAGCGAAGATCTGACGCAGCGGGCTGGAATCACGCCCTTGCAGTACCTGTTGATGCTCCAGATAAAAGGCTTTCCCGGGCGCGAGTCGGCGAACGTCGGCGAACTCGCCGAACGCCTGCAGGCGAAGCATCATGGCGTCGTGTCGCTGATTTCTCGGTGCGAGGTCGCCGGACTGGTACGACGTAGCGTCAGCAGCAGCGACCGGCGACAGGTGGACGTGCAGCTGACAAGGAAAGGCAACGAATGCGTTGAGCAGCTGGCAGGCCTTCATCGGCGTGAGCTCCTGTCCTTGCAGGGAACATTCACCGTGCCCGACGTGACGACGCTCGGCCGGGAGTAGCCATGAGCAACCGCGAATTGGCACAGCCGCCAGCGATCGCCCCCGGTTTTGCACAGTCTGGCGGCGGCGCTGCAAACCGTCGGGCAAGGACCGGCGACCTGCCGTCGGCTGGCTTAATTCGACCAACTGGAAAAGGAGTTCGAGGATGCAGGCGACAGCCGACTTGGCACAGGTAAAGTTTGATCTGTTCCGAGCGATCGTGGCACAAGCAGCGGACGTGATCATCTTCGCCGACTGCCAGGGCGCGATCCGCGTCTGGAATCGCGGCGCTGAAACCGTGTTCGGCCATTCCGCTGCCGAAGTTCTCGGCGAGAGCCTGGACCTGATCATCCCGGAGCGGCTCCGGAAAGCACATTGGGACGGCTTTCACAAAGCCGTCAACAGCGGCCAGACAAAGTACCAGAATCAGGTACTTACGACCAGGTCGATGCACAAGGACGGGAGCAGGCTCTACGTGGAACTGAGCTTCGGACTGGTCAGGGACGGCAACGGCGGGATCGTCGGTTCGCTGGCCATCGGCCGCGATTGTACGGCCCGCCACCTCAAGACAGTCGCGCAGTCTGCCGCGAGCTGCGCGAAGCAAGCCGAGTGACCGCCAACATTCCGGGGTGGGCCGCGCCGACCGTCGCAAGGGAGGCGCCTCTGGAGATGCTGTCTGCGTGCCACGGCAGGATTGGAGCGCAATGCGCGACCTTGCGGCGCCTGCTTCCGCACCTGCTCGCCCACGGTGTCGACGGCGAGGCGCGCAGGGCTGCAATCAGGGTAATGCGCTACTTCGACACCGCCGCCGTGCAACATCATGCCGATGAGGAAGATGATCTCTTCCCGGCGCTGATCGAGTCCATGGCCGGATCGGACGCCATCTGCCTGCGCGAAATGATCGACGGCCTGAAAACCGAGCACCGTGCGCTCGAAGCGTGCTGGCAACAGCTGCGCGGCATCCTCGAACGACTGGCGGCAGGAGAGTGCGTGTCACTCGTCGCCGACGACGTCGAAGCTCTGGCAGTTCGCTATGCGCGCCACATCGAGTACGAGGAAAAGGAACTCCTGCCAATGGCGGCGCGTTTGCTGAGCGACGATGATCTGGATCGCATCGGACGCGCGATGCGCGCGCGGCGCGGAATCGACGAGGTTTAGGCGATAAGCTCGGGTACGCGCGCGCAATGCCCGGCTGCCAACAAGCGCCGAGCGTTTCGTCTGCGCATCCGCCGCGGATCAAGCGGCCCGCCGCTCCCCCTGCTTCCACCGATCGCCGACTGTCACCGTTTGATCATCCCTCCTGTCAATGCCTGCCCGACGCCTGCCACCGGCCTGCAGCCGCGTGCGAACGCTTGTTCACTTCAATAGTGATGGGGCCACAGACCGAATTTCATGCCCGTTGTCAGCGCGTGGTCTGCCAACACGATTGACCCTGGCCAGACGTGCTTCACTGCGACTCCCTCGCGAAGTACGCCGCCGCCCTTTTTTTACGATCTCGTTGTCCACCCGCAGCGGTGCCAAGCCGCTGCGCAGGCGGCTCAGTTCGGCCTGTGCCTCTTCAACCTGCACAGCTGTCGTCCGCTTGACCAGCGGATTGCCACGCCGTGCCCGCCGTACCCAGTTGCCCAGCGTCTTCGGCGAAATATCCAGGCTGTGCGACACATCGGTCGCCGTTCGCCCGACTTCGATCGCTTGCCGAACCGCCGCGTCCCGGAACTGCGTCGTATGGGTGCGCTGCGGTATCCTCGTTGTCATCTCGCGTTCCTCCATGAAGCCGTAGAACCGCACTTCATGACGTCCGCTTTATGGGGGCAAGCTCAAACTGCCAAGGCCGGCGCCCGTTGCACACGAAACGGCATAGACCCACGCACGGTCACGCCCATGATCCGACCTGTGGAATGGCATACCCGAGGTCAGCCAGCATTTCACTCAACTCGGGCAGTGCCGTCGCGAAGCATTCGCCGCGATCATCGTCGAGCTCTTGGGTATACCTCAGGAATGACGACAGCGCCCTCTCATCGTGATGTGCATCCAAGTTGGCTTGCAGACGCGCAACATACAGGTTCAGTGTTGGGAGTTCACGGGGACAGGCGGGCATTTCTCGGCGTTCGCGAAGCCGGTGCAGCGCGACTTCACGAATCCGCCGCGGCAAGACCTCAACTGCCAGAAAAGACGGGTGATCGAGGACAGTTCCGCCGGGAGAGATGCCGCGCTCTCGAGCAAAGTCAAACAGCGCACAAATATCGAGCAAATTGTATGCTTGCAAGGTTGGCGCCATCCTCATCGCAATATTTGGCAACTCCCGAAGTCGAGCTATCGCATCCACAACGACTGTCTGCTTGCAGCCGTGGCGGATGTACTCTCCTGTTCGACCGACGCCGTCTAGGCTCAAGGCGATATCTGCCCGCTTAAAGCGTCTCAATCTATCGAAATCCGCTTCTTCGAACTTCGTTCCGTTCGTCGTAATATTAAGAAACAGATTATCTGCGCGGCCATCCGAGATAAGCATGTCCAGAATGTCACGAGTCTGCTTCGAGGCCATCGGCTCGCCGCCGACCAGAACCAGTCGGCCAAGTTCCTGCGCATTGGCTATTAACTGCGCCTCCACGTTGGAGGCCATATTATACCAACGCCTGGTTTTTTTCGGAAAAGAGACCGCAATCGCTATAGAATATGTTCGAATACGTCGTACAGTCTTTTCATCGTTGGGTCTGCCAAGTGCAACGAGCGTAAGGCTTAGGAGTCCTCCATAGTCCGCAATCGAGGAAAAATTCATTCTTGCCGGACTTCTGGCGAGCGAAATCTGGCCTATCAAGATGTTATCTGCTTTGATATTCAGCACCCATTCACCAGCAAGCGACGGCTGGTGGACGACGACTATTTCCCGAACAATGGCACCCTCAGGGAGTCGAATCTGCGTCCCGTTCATCACGTCAATATAAGGTGCGCCATTTTCATCGTTCTCGACGCTGCCGAGATGCTTGTAGATCGCACCGACGCGACGTGTGAGCAACACTTCCTGTGGCTTGGCCATGATTTCGAACGGCGCTGTCTCGCGAGGACGCCACCGAGACTGCACCTTGTCCGCCGCAATACTGGAACTATAAAGACCGCTACACATTCGACACCGGAGATTGCAGGCGTTACCAAGATGCAGGTCAAAATCAACCGGGTAGTCCGCCAGAAAGTTCCTCCTGTTGGCGTCAGCGACGAGTTCATCGAGAGTCATCTTCCCAGGATTGAGGAAACCATTACGCCAATCGGCGAGGGTTCTGGTCCTCACAGAACCACCGACCAGTTCTTCATCACGATAGCAACTCGAGCATTCGGGAATGGTTTCACCGGAAAGCATCTTTTGGCGTATCTGCTTGTAATAGTCGCCATTCCAAATACCGCTGAAGTCTCGCGACTCGATCGACTCGACAGCACCGTCGCGTTTTGCATATCCCAAAGCGCGACAACACAGTTTGACTGCGCCATTTGGAGCGATTGCCACGTGGTTGAATGCTCTGATGCAGAATGACCGGTTCATTTTCTCTCTGCTAGTGTTTCGCGAGACATGCGCTTGTTGGAGGACGTATGTCGTTTCGTGGGGAGTCGCGTTCCCAATGCTCTGAACCTGGCGCGCGATTAGCATATTCGCGGCGGTGGACCAGGAAAGGTGGCCGCACCTTGCAGCGGCACTGGGCAGGATCCATATCTCGATGATGTCGAATAAATTGTATATGCTATGACCTTCGTGTCAACAACGTTTAGTAATCGCTGATTTACTAATTTTTGCATATGAAATGTCACAGAGCAGCATATTGACACTCGGGCTGGCGAAAGAACGAACTCACCAGTTGTGGCAATTTCTGGATTCGGCGCAAGGCGCCGAGGGCAAGTCTCTTCATTTCATCCTTGTGTTGCACCAACTGCCGGGCAACCTGCCGCTTCACGTGCGTCCAGACCTGCTCGTCGGGATTCAACTGCGGCGAATAAGGCGGCAGGTAGAACAGTTTGAGGCGTCCCTGTTGCGCCTCGACGAAAGCCTTGATCAGCCTGGCCTTGTGAATCGGGTGGCCATCAACGATCAGAAAGACCGGTTTGTCGGCCCCGATCAGCAAGCGCATGACGAATTCCCGGAAGACTTCGGCATTGACCCACCCATCATGCAGCATTAAGAAAAAATTGCCGCGCGGACTCACCGCCGAGATCATGTTCAACGAGAAACGCCGCCCGGTGACTTCAACCACCGGCGTTTGGCGTTTCGGCGCCCAAGTGCTCCCCGTCTGGCAGTCCGAGCGAATGCCCGATTCATCCGCGACGTAGATCGTTGCTCCCAGCGCCTGGGCTTCGGCCCGAATAGCCGGGTAGGTTTCGGCTTCCCACTGCCGAACCAGCGTGGCATCCTGTTGCCAGGCTTGGTACAGCGGTTTTGGGCGCTGAAGCCAAGAATCTTCATGATGCGGCTCACCGAAGCCGGGGAGAGCTTCTTGCCGAACTCGCGCTCAATCAGGGCTGCGATCAGCGAAAGCGTCCACAAGCCAGAAGCAAACTTGAACTGCATTGGAGTGTTGTCACGAACCGCTTTTGCCAGCCAACGCAATTCATCGGTACTGACCTTCGGCGGCCGTCCCGGAATCGGTTTGGCAAGCAAAGCATTCCGGCCGCCATTGGCGAGGTCCGCCAACCAGCGAAATACGCTGCGCACATTGACGCCACAGGCTGCCGCAACACTCGTCACGTCCTGCCCCTCACGAATTGCCTTGATCGCTTGCTGACGCAGTACCTGCAAGGCACCGTGATCCAGCTTGCGGCCATCCGAAGTTCTCTTGCATTTCATGGCCGTTTTGTCTCATGGTTATGACAACACTTTCTAACCACTTGGTAACAGCGCCAGCAGGCCGAGGCTCGCCGTACCTGCCAGTTCTTCAATGCCTGCAGCGCGACGCCTGCCTCGCTGAGGACAATCGGTCAGCAGGAGGCATCACGACAGCGAAGGTTGGGCTGGCGCGAAGTACGGCAGACCGACGCGGAACCCGCGGTTCGACTCGACTGCCGGTCGCTCCGATCATTTCAGCGAAACACCGCGCAGACGTCCCTGACGTGGCCACGCAGCCATCGATGCGCGGGATCGGCATCCAGCCTTGGGTGCCAAAGCAATGAAACCGTGAGTTCCGGCATGGTGACGGGAAGGGGAAAGCTATGCATCCCGGCACGCAGATTTCCCGTGTGTCGTTCGGGAACGCTGACGATCAGGTCGGAGGCCCGCGCCAAGGCCAGCGCGGTCGAAAAGCCTCCGACAATCGTGACGATCTGCCGTCGCAGCCCAAGTGGCTTCAATGCTTCGTCAATCGGGCCTTCCTCGAGCCCCCTGCGCGAAACGCCGATGTGCCTGCCGGCCGCAAAACGAGAGGGCGACACGTCACCCTGGCTCAGCGGGTGCCCCATTCGCACAACGCCAATGAAGCGGTCTCGGAATAATGTCTGCACACGCAGTTCCTGGGCCGTCGTCTTTCCCACAACGCCAGTTTCCAGATCGACGACCCCGTCGCGCAGTGCCCTGCTGTCCTTGTCGGGCTTATGCACGAAGCACAGCCGTGCACCCGGAGCTTCCTCGCCCACGCGGGCAATGAGCTGCGGTCCGAAGTTCTCCACGAAGCCCTCGCTGCTCCGAAGCGTGAACGTCCTGACCAGCTGCTGGAGCTTGAGCGTCTCGGTGGGGCGCAGGACGGCTTTGCCATCCTGCACCAGCTGACTGACCCGCTCGCGCAGTTCGATCGCCCGTGGCGTGGGGACAAGGCCGCGTCCGGCCCTGACCAGCAACGGATCGCCCAGCGTCTCTCGCAATCGCGCCAGAGCCCGGCTCATCGCCGACGGGCTGAGCCGAAGCCGTCGCGCGGCGCCCGCGACGCTGCCTTCGGCGAGCAAGACATCAAGAGTGACAAGGAGGTTGAGATCGGGTGTCGACATGGCTAGTTCTGACACGGCCTGATTTTCATATGGCGTCCAGCGCACGAATAAAGTGCAAATGATGCGCCTTCCGCCGTACCAAGTGAAGGCGTATGTTTGTGACAGCTCCGATCGAGGAGTCGTCACGACAAGGGGTTCATGATGAGCACAATCATTGCAGGGCACGACGAAGCGGTATTTCGAAGTGCGGAACAGGCACCCAGGTTTCGCTGGGCGCTCGCCAGCCTTTCGCTAGCTGTCTTGCTGTCGTCACTCGGCACCAGCATCGCCAATGTGGCTTTGCCAAACCTGGCAGGGGCGTTTGCCGCGTCCTTTCAGGAAGTCCAGTGGATCGTTCTCGCTTATCTTCTCGCCGTCACCACCACGATCGTCAGCGTCGGACGGCTCGGCGACCTTACCGGCCGCAAACGGCTTCTGTCAGCCGGAATCGTCCTGTTTACGGTGGCGTCAGGCCTGAGCGGCGCTGCTCCCACGCTGTGGCTGCTGATTGCTGCGCGAGCACTGCAGGGCCTTGGCGCAGCAATCATGATGGCTCTCACCATGGCGTTTGTCGGTGAAACGGTTCCAAAGGCAAAGACCGGTAGCGCCATTGGGCTGCTCGGAACGATGTCCGCGGTCGGTACGGCGCTCGGCCCACCACTCGGCGGCGTCCTGATCGCCGGACCCGGTTGGCGGGCAATCTTCTTGATCAACCTTCCACTGGGCATCCTGACTCTGCTTCTCGCACGGCGCTACCTGCCGAATGATCGAAACGGGCTGAAAGCAGAGCGCCCCGGTTTCGACAATCTGGGCACGCTGCTGCTGGGGCTGATACTCGCAGCCTATGCACTGGCCATGACGACCGGGCGCGGCGGTTTTGGCCCGCTCAACGTCGCTCTGCTGTTGGCTGCAGTGTTTGGCGTCGGCCTCTTCGTGCTCGTCGAGAAAAACACCGCGTCACCTTTGATCCGAATGGCGGTGTTCCGCAATCCGGTGCTGAGTGCGAGTCTCGTCACGAGCATGCTCGTCTCGACGGTGATGATGGCGACGCTGGTCGTCGGGCCGTTCTATCTCTATCGTGCTCTCGGACTCGACGCCACACTTGCTGGACTCGTCTTGTCCATCGGCCCGCTGGTTGCTGGGCTGACCGCCGCGCCCGCCGGACGCATTGCCGACCGCAATGGACCACAGCACATTGCCGCCATCGGGCTCCTTGGAATGGCAGCGGGCGCCTTCACACTGTCCATGCTGCCAACGAATTTCGGCGTCCCTGGCTACATCGCCCCCATCGTCGTCATCACCTCCAGCTACGCGCTGTTCCAGACGGCCAATAACACCACGGTCATGACGGATGTCAGCGCAGACCAGCGCGGCGTCGCCGCCGGCATGCTCAGCTTGTCGCGCAATCTGGGGCTGATCACCGGGGCATCGGTCATGGGCGCGGTGTTCGCCCTCGCAGCGGCGGCGACCGACATGACAACGGCACGGCCTGAGGCCGTTGCCAGCGGTATGCGCGTCACCTTCCTGGTCGCGGCGGCTCTGCTCGTCGTCGCGCTCGCCATCGCCACTGGCGCGTACCGTCGCACAATGCGCAATCAGAACTTCGTTCCGCAAGCCCGGTCGCGCGCCGGCATGCGGAGTGCAGCTGACGCTCAGGGCGCGTGCCCCCCACCAACGGTCATGGCATGCCCGGATACCCAAGCTCATGCCAGTCACGGCCGCCCCCTCTTCCTCGACCCTCCTGCGGCGAGAAGCTTCGTGAACCGCGTACATGGCTTTCACATTAACCGAGGCGGTCGATGAGCGGGCCGAGCCGCCTCGGATCCGACCGGCCGGCAGCCGGGGAGTTACGTGCCGGTCGTGCGGCTCGATTCATCGAGGCCGCTACGGCCGGTTGCTGTCGAGTTTGCGCACCGCGGTTTTGCACCCAAAGCGGCGGCCGGTCGGTGAGGACAACAACCAGACTTCGCGCAGACGCGGAGGCGCCTGAAACGGACTCCAGTCACACTCTGGCACCCTGGAGCAAGGCAGGCTGCGCGGTCTCGTATCGGACTGGATTCGCCGGCGGGCTGACGTGCTACCATGCCGATGACGTCGAAGCAGCGCAAACGATCGGTCCCGCTGACCAGCACGACCGGGTTGCTCTTGCCGACTCTGGCCGCCCGGCCGCACTGCTGACCGGCTGGTCCCCGTTCTTATCGCCGCACGTCCGCTACTCTCCTGGCCGTAACCGGAATCTCCGCCCGAGGAATGGCCGCTGGATTCGGGGACCACAAAGTGCGGCGCGCGTTGCCGCTTTCTTAACGACTCACAAGGAGATCTCCATGTCAAGCGTCGGCTATCACGAACCCGTTGAAGAACTATCGGACGAAACCCGCGACATGCATCGAGCAATCGTGTCGCTGATGGAGGAACTGGAGGCCGTCGATTGGTACAACCAACGCGCCGATGCCTGCAGGGATCAGGAACTGAAAGCCATCCTCGAACACAATCGGGACGAGGAAAAGGAGCACGCCTCGATGGTACTTGAATGGATTCGTCGCAAGGATCACGCATTCTCGAAAGAACTGCAGGATTACCTCTTCACCGACAAGCCCATCGCGCACAAGTAGCAGCAGGCGGCCGTTGGCCTTCCACCGGCGCTGTCCGGGGTAGGCGCGCGCAGCGCATGATCTAGTTCGCTGCGTTTTCCGATCCCAGTTGCAGCACGTCGCCGTTGCCCAGGAAGAGATCCGTCTGGGAACCGTTTCGCGCGCTTCCCCGCAGGACCGGCAGCCCGCTGGCCAGCATCTTCTCGACCGCCGTACGCCCGGTGCAGTGGTTGCAAGCGATCCTGGCGATGCCGTAGCGGGCCAGGCTGTTGACGATTTCATCGCGCTGGCTGTCCCAGTCTTCCAGAGGCGAGAGATGCAGCCCGCCATAGATCGCGTGGATCTTCTCGCCACCGGCGAAGGTACGACGAGCGTAGTCGAGCAGGTTGAGGACCCCACCGTGGCCGCAGCCGGTGATCATCGTCAAACCCTGATCCTGCAGCCTCGCATAGAGGACATTCTCGCCCTGCACCTGCAGCAGGGTACTCATCGGGAAGCTGGCCAGCGCCAGGCCGGGAAAGAGCACCAGCGGCTGCCCGGTGGGCACGGTGATCACCGTGCCCTCATGGCCCTGTTGCCGGATGAACGCCAGTCCGGCTGGATGGAAGCCTTCCGGCAGGTAGATCGGAATGTCCGGACAGTGCTTGAGCGTCGAGCCGATCCCCCAGAAGTGGTCGAAATGTTCGTGGCTGACGATCAGCGCCTCGATCCTGCGCTCCTGCAACAGCCGGTCGACGCCCTCCTCGGCGAAGCGGCGGTCCATCCAGTCGGGGTTCCAGCCGGTATCGAACAGCAGGCGGCGCACGCTGCCATCGATGGCTTCTGCTTCCAGCAGCGCCGAGAAGCCGGCGGCATTATCAGCGTGCAGTCGCCCGAACGGTGGCCAGGGGATGCTGTATTGATCGGTCTGGGCACCGCCGGCGGCGCGGATGTCGCCGAAGACAGTGGCCGTATCGAACCAGCCGGTTTCCGAAACACAGAGAATCCGCAGGCCCTTCAGGGCGCCAATATCAAGCGCTGGAGCAGTCGTGGCCATGCTCGTCACCTCCCGATGCGGGAGAAATCACCGTGCTCGCGACAGTGCAAACCCCTTGCAACCGGCAGCCGTTCGAGGCGATTGCCGAGCATCGCCGATACGGCGGCATCGGGATCTTTCTCCATCGTCACCACGGGAAGGATTCCGCTCTGCATCAGGCGTTCATAGAGGCCGGGCCCCATGCCGCCGGTTATCAGCGTATTGATTCCGGCCAGCGGTTCCGCAAGGCGCCCGGTGCTGGCGTGCAAGCTCTGCTCGACGGCAATCTCGACGAGGCGCTTTCCGGTCAGCAAACCCTTTTCAACATCGTAGATCCAGAACTTGCGGCACGTCCCGGCGTGCTCGGTAATCGTCTTGCGGTTCTGGCTGGTGACGGCGATTTGCATGAGTGTCCTTTCATGGCAGTTTGCTGGCGCCAGGGCAAGGCTGCGGCGTGCAGCGCAGCGACGCGCCATGTCAGTGAACACCTTAACAAGATTCATGCCAGCCCACGTACGGCAGAAAATACCGCGCAAACGCAATGGCTTGCGGATTATACGCCCCCTGCGGAGGGCGCCTCCCGCCGGTCGACTGCCGACATGGCAGCCGATATGGCAGAATACGGCAGTCGATCTGGCAGTAGCCGTGGTACACGATGGCAGGCAATCAGCAATCGCTGGCGGAACTGGTCTCATTTCTGGAAAGCTTCCCGGAACCGCACATCCTGTGCGACCGCAGCTATCGGATCCTGGCGGCCAATGCCGCTTACCGGGCCAGTTGCCGGGATCAGGCCGAGGTCACTGGCCGCAAGTGTTTCGAGGTGTCGCATCGATACGGCGTCCCCTGCGATCAGGCGGGCGAGTCGTGTCCACTACAGCGCAGCCTGCAATCGGGGCAGCGCGAGCGCGTGCTGCACCTTCATTACACGGCGCACGGCGAGAGTTTCGAGAACATCGAGCTGTCGCCGATCCGCGATGCCAGCGGCGACATCGTCTATTACATCGAGAAGCTGGAGCCCTTGCCCGGAGCGACAGGTCTGGCCGACATCAAGGGGCTGATCGGTCGGTCACCGGCCTTCATCGCGATGATGGAACTGATCGCCCGGGTGGCGCCTTCGGACGCGTCGGTGTTGCTGCAAGGGGAGTCGGGCACCGGCAAGGAACTCGTTGCCAATGCCATCCATCAGCTCAGCCGGCGCGCAAAACAGCCCTTCGTTGCCGTCGATTGCTCAGGATTGCCGGAAACGCTGTTCGAGAGCGCCCTGTTTGGCCACGAGCGCGGTGCCTTCACCGGCGCCACGACACGAACGACCGGCTTGGTTGAGGCGGCATCGGGAGGCACGCTCTTTCTCGACGAACTGGGCGACATCCCGCTTTCGATCCAGGTCAAGCTGTTGCGGCTGCTGGAAACCGGCACCTATCGCCGGGTGGGTTCCCCGGGACTGCGCAAGTCCGAAGTCCGGGTCGTCTCCGCCACCCATCGCCCGCTGGCCGAAATGGTGGGCGAGGGGCTTTTCCGGCAGGATCTGTTCTACCGCCTCAACATCTTCCCGATCCACCTGCCGCCGCTGCGGCAACGCGATGATGATGTACTGCTGCTGGCGGAGACTCTTCTTGAGCGGCTCTCCGCCGGCCGCAGCCCTCGTCGCCTGTCTCCGGAGGCCGCCAGCTGGCTGCGTCGCTACCACTACCCTGGAAACGTGCGTGAACTGCGCAACATCCTCGAACGTGCCTGCCTGTTGTGCGACGGCGATGAAATCCGCCGGCAACACCTGCCCCTCGAGTTGGCGACTACGGGAGCGCAGCCGTCTTCCGCCAAGAGCTTACCGCCGACAAGGCGCGACTTCCCCGATGGCGATGCGGATTCGCTCGCAAAGTCCGTACGTGACTTCAAGGGTAGCCGGCAAGCGCTGGCCAGCCACCTCGGCCTGTCGGAACGGACACTCTACCGCCGCCTGAAGGCGCTGGCCGGCCAGCGGGACTGAGCCATGCGCAGAACAGCGCCCGTTAGTTTCCGCGCCGTACGGCAAGGCCGGCAAGGCCGGGAAGCCGGCGTGACATGGCCGGCGCCCGTCATGCTGATGCCGGAATCATGGCGCGCCGACGATCTCCCGGGCGACGTCGGTTGGGGGGTGGCAGAAAGACGATCGCCGCGCGCTCCATGAAGCCGGCAGTCGCGCCACACTGCACAGCCGGCAGCGAGTGGTTGCCGACCAGTCGCTCGTCGCCCGGCAGCACGCAAGCGCGCTCGCTCAACCCGTCGAAACGCAAGTCGGGCTCGCAATTGCAGGGAAGGCTGCGGAGTTTCTCCTGCCACTGTGCAAGGGTCTGAGCGCTCGTCGGCGGTCACGCTCGACAGGCAGGTGGAAGTGACGACACCGCCCGGTCCGGCCGGCGCAAGGGCCAACGCTCAAATGCCGCACGCCCGCCAAGCCACCCTGGTCACCCGAGTACGATAGCGCGGATCAACTGCTGGAATTTTCGGGCAATCAATACACGGTCTACGGCCGGATTGCGTATCGCTCGCACCATCAGACCTTCAAACATCGCGGCAATGACTTCGGCGATTGCCGTAATCGTCGCGGCATCGTTCGCAAGGCCGTGTGCCTGCCGCAAGACCTTGAGGGTTTCTTCGAGACCGGCGCTTCGGCGGCTGTCCGCGGCATGCACGATCGCCGCGATCGCCGGGTTGCGCGATGCTTCGGCGACGATTTCCAGCTTGAGTCCCGCTGCCTGGGAGTCAAGGTTTCCCAGCACCCCGCTTCCGGTCCGCAGTGCCAGCGCCTCAAGCATGTTATCTGCTGCCTGCACCTCGGCGGTCAGCGTCAGCACACGCTCGAGTTCGCGGGCAACGATGGCGGCGACTATGGCCTCCTTGTTCGCAAAATAGTGATAGATGTGGCCTGCCCCCATGCCGGAAGCCCTGGAGATCTTCGAGATGCTGGCGCGATGGAAACCGTATTCGCGAACACAGTTCTCCGCAGCATCGAGGATCTGGGTGCGGCGCGCTTCAGCGCGGGAGCAGTCTGCGACAGCGGGTGTCTCTTCGGTCATCGACAATCTTCTCTAACTACTGCGGCAGGTCCGCAATCAGTTTGCGACGTTCAACGCAGGATAAACTAGAATGAACGTTCATTCTAGTTTATCCTGCCGCATCCCTCAGAGATTTCCTGCCCAGGCGTCTTCGGCGCTACCGACACCCACGAGGCACTTAATGAAGCTTCCATCACGGCTGCCAATTCCCGGGCTGCGCGCGGACTTGCCAGTTCCGGGCGCCGCCGTCCCGATTCTGGGAATCACCTTCCCGGCCCTGGGCGTCGCGCTCGCCAGCGCCCTGACGCTCGCCGCATGCGGCGACGGCGGCACCGGGGGGCCGGCACCCGGCGCCGCTCCCGCCGCGAGCCCGGTCGGCGTGATCGTGGCGCGCACCGAGCCGGTCACGCTGACGACCGAGCTTCCGGGACGCACCGCAGCGTACATGGTCGCCGAGGTGCGGCCACAGGTGAGCGGCATCGTCCAGCGACGGCTGTTCACCGAAGGCAGCGAGGTCAAGGAAGGGCAGACGCTCTACCAGATCGACCCGGCAAGCTATCGCGCGGCGCTGGCAGGCGCCAAAGCCGGTCTGAGCCGCGCCGAAGCCAACCGCTACGCTGTCCGTCTGAAGGCCAGGCGCTACGCGGAACTTGGGAGGCAGGGGATGATCAGCAAGCAGGCCGACGACGACACCACGGCGGCGCTCAAGCAGGCCGAAGCGGATGTCGCCGCAGCGCGCGCCGCACTCGAAAAGGCCCGTATCGACCTCGCCTATACCCGTGTCCCCTCGCCCATCGCAGGCCGCAGCGGACGCTCGAGCGTCACCGCCGGCGCGCTGGTTACTGCCAACCAGCCTGTTGCACTGACGACCGTCCAGCAGCTCGACCCGATCTACGTCGACCTCACGCAGTCGAGCGTCGAACTCTTGCGTCTCAAGCGCGATCTCGCCGATGGCAGGCTGCAGCACGTTGCCGAACAGGTGGTTCCGGTGCGACTGCTGCTCGAGGACGGCAGCGAATACGCAGCAAGCGGCCAGCTGGCCTTCTCCGGCGTTTCGGTCGACACGGATACTGGCAGCGTGACCCTGCGTGCCGTCTTTCCGAATCCGCAGGCCGAGCTGCTGCCAGGCATGTACGTCCGTGCCCGCCTCGCACAGGGCGAGATCGAAAAGGCCATTCTGGTGCCGCATGCAGCGCTGACCCACGATCGCCGCGGCAATGCCATCGTGATGGTCGTCGGTACAGGGGACAAGGTCGAGGCGCGCCCGGTCACCGCGACCCGTTCGATCGGCGACAAGTGGCTGGTCAGCGAAGGGCTGCTCGCCGGCGACCGGATCGTCGTCGACGGACTGCAGAAGATCAGGCCGGGCGCACCGGTGACGGTCCAGGAAGCAGGCACCGGCGCAGCGGCCGCGAAGTGAGGGCCTGAACCGTGGTCAACTTCTTCATCGATCGCCCGATCTTCGCCTGGGTGATCGCCATCGTCATCATGCTCGCAGGGACGCTTTCCATTCTGCGCTTGCCGGTTTCGCAGTATCCGTCGATCGCCCCGCCCGCCGTGGTGATCAACACCAGCTATCCCGGCGCCTCGGCGAAGGCGGTCGAGGAATCCGTCACCCAGATCATCGAGCAGAAGATGACGGGTCTCGACGGCCTGCTCTACATCAACTCGTCGAGCGACTCCTTCGGTCGCGCCTCGATCACGCTGACCTTCGATGCCACCACTGATCCGGATATTGCGCAGGTACAGGTCCAGAACAAGCTGCAGCTCGCGCTGCCGCTCCTGCCGCAGGCGGTACAGCAACAGGGCGTGCAGGTCGCCAAGTCGGCGCGCAACTTCCTGATGGTGATCGGTTTCGTGTCGAACGACGGCAAGCTCGACAACGTGGACCTGGCGGACTTCATCGTTTCCTCGGTGCAGGATCCGCTGTCACGCGTCACCGGCGTCGGCGAGGTGCAGGTCTTTGGTTCGCAATACGCCATGCGCGTCTGGATCGATCCGGCCCGCCTGAACAACTACCGGCTGACGCCGGCTGACATCAGGACGGCGATCGAGGCACAGAACACGCAGGTCTCGGCTGGCCAGCTCGGCGGCACGCCGTCGCTGCCGGGTCAGGGCTTCACCGCCTCGATTACCGCCCAGAGCCGCCTGCAGACCGTCGGGGAGTTCGAGAACATCCTGCTGCGCAGTTCCAGCGACGGCGGCGAAGTACGGCTCGGGGAGGTCGCACGGATCGAAATCGGCGCCCAGGACTACAGCACCGTTGCGCGCTACAACGGCCAGCCAGCGGCGGGTATCGGCGTGAAGTTGGCCGCCGGCGCCAATGCCCTGAAGACCGCCACCGCGGTGCGTGCGGCGCTCGCGGAAATGAAGCGCTATTTCCCGTCCGGCGTCGACGTCGTCATCCCTTACGACACCACGCCCTTCGTGAAGATCTCCATCGAGGAAGTGGTCAAGACCCTGCTCGAGGCCATCGTGCTGGTGTTCCTGGTGATGTTCCTGTTCCTGCAGAATTTCCGCGCCACCCTGATCCCGACCATCGCCGTGCCGGTGGTGCTGCTCGGCACCTTCGGGGTGATGGCGGCCTTCGGTTTTTCGATCAACACCTTGACCATGTTCGGCACCGTGCTGGCCATCGGCCTGCTGGTGGACGACGCGATCGTGGTGGTCGAGAACGTCGAGCGGGTGATGAGCGAGGAAGGCCTGCCAGCGCGGGCTGCAACCCGCAAGTCGATGGGCCAGATCACCGGCGCGCTGGTCGGCATCGGCCTGGTGCTGTCGGCGGTCTTCGTACCGATGGCCTTCTTCGGTGGCTCGACCGGCGTCATCTACCGCCAGTTCTCGATCACCATCGTCGCCGCGATGGCCCTGTCGGTACTCATCGCCCTGGTGTTCACCCCGGCCCTGTGCGCAACGATGCTGAAACCGGTCGTCAAGGGTCATCGCCATGGCGAGGGCGGCTGGTTCAGCGGTTTCTTCGGCTGGTTCAACCGCATGTTCGAACGCAACACCGATCGTTACGAGTCGGCGGTCGGGCGCATCATTCGTCGCAGCGGGCGCTTTCTGTTCATCTACGCGGCGATCGTCGCGGCACTCGGCTTCCTGTTCGCGCGCATGCCGACCTCCTTCCTGCCGGAGGAGGATCAGGGGGTGATGTTCACCCAGGTGATGCTGCCTGCCGGCGCCACCCAGGAGCGTACCATCGAGGTCCTCAAGAAGGTCGAGCGCCACTTCCTCGACGATGAAAAGGCCACCGCGGGTTCGATCTTCACCGTCGCCGGCTTCAGCTTCGGCGGCCGCGGCCAGAACATGGGCATCGGCTTCATCAACATGCGTGCCTGGAACGAACGGCAGGGACCGGGCATGAGCGTCAAGGCCGTCGCCGGCCGCGCGATGGCCGCATTCTCGCAAATCCGCGAAGCGATGGTCTTTGCCTTCGTGCCGCCGGCGGTGATCGAACTGGGCACCTCGAACGGTTTCAGCGTCCAGCTGCAGGACCGCAGCGGCCTCGGTCACGACGCGCTGGTGGCAGCGCGCAATCAGTTCCTGGGCATGGCAAGAGAAGACAAACGGCTGGTCGGCGTGCGCCCGAATGGCCAGGAAGACATGCCCGAGTACCAGCTCGAAATCGACCATGCCAAGGCCGGCGCGCTCGGGGTAAGCGTGGCGAACATCAACGACACGCTGTCCACCGCCTGGGGCGGCAGTTACGTCAACGACTTCATCGACCGTGGGCGGATCAAGAAGGTCTATGTCCAGGCCGAAGCCGCTGCGCGCATGACGCCCGCTGACCTAGGGAAATGGTACGTGCGCAACGCAAGAGGCGAGATGGTGCCCTACTCGGCCTTCACCACCGCCAAATGGGGCTTTGGCTCGCCGCTTCTCGAGCGCTTCAACGGCCAGCCATCGATCGAGCTGCTCGGCCAGGCGGCGCCAGGGCTCTCGTCCGGCGACGCGATGAACGCCGTTCAGGAGATCATCGCCAGGCTGCCGCCCGGCATTGGCTATGAATGGTCGGGCACCTCCTACGAGGAACGTCGCTCGGGGGCGCAGGCACCGGCGCTGTACGCCTTGTCGCTGCTGGTGGTGTTTCTCTGCCTGGCAGCGCTTTACGAGAGCTGGTCGGTACCGTTTGCGGTAATGCTGGTGGTGCCGCTGGGCGTACTCGGCGCGCTGCTGGCAGCAAGCGGTCGCGGCCTGTCCAACGACGTCTACTTCCAGGTCGGCCTGCTGGCAACCATCGGCCTGTCGTCGAAGAACGCCATTCTGATCGTCGAATTCGCCAAGGCCCAGGTCGACGCCGGCCACGATCTGGTCAGCGCAACGCTGAGCGCGGTGCGCATGCGCCTGCGCCCGATCCTGATGACCTCGCTGGCCTTCGGGCTCGGCGTGCTGCCGCTGGCCATCAGCAACGGCGCCGGCTCCGGCAGTCAGAACGCGATCGGCACTGGCGTGCTCGGCGGCACGATATCGGCCACGCTGCTCGGTCTCTTTTTCGTCCCGATGTTCTATGTACTCGTCAAGCGCCTCTTCAAGGACAGGCCGGCGGCGCCGGACGCTGTCGCCGAGGCCTCCCGAGAGATCACGCCCTGACGCTCGCCATGGCGCAGAAGAGGAAGTGGAAGACGACGTCTGCCTGCGTCAGGGGCCACCTGGAAAACCGACGACGGACTCGGCAGATGGCGGGGATGCGCAGCGGGCTGCCACCGCCCGCCGCAGGCAACGGAACAAGAAAAAAGCGGGCCGCAGCCCGCTTGCTTTGAGGTCGGAAAGCCGACCTACTTCTTCATTTCCTTGGTGTCCTTCTTCTCGTCCATCTTCTTCTCGTCCTTCATGTCCGCCTTGTCATCCTTTTTCTCCTCCATCTTCTTCTCGTCCTTGGGGGCACCACCATGCGACATGGCGAAAGAGCCAGCGGAAACAGTGGCGAAGGTCGCTGCAATCAGAAGGGACAGTAGCTTGCTCATGTGAAACTCCTCTGGATTTATTGGAGAATGTGACGGCCGATGTGGCACGCACGAGTAGAGTAACGCAAATGACCTCCAGCAAGTTGACCAGCTTCATCCGCGCGCACGGTCTGCGCCTGTTGCCGGCGACCCTGGCCGCAGTGCTGACGCTGGCCGCGGCAGCCGCACCGCGCAAGCCAGCCGACGATGCCGAAGTGCTGGAACGTCTGCCGTCGCGCGCCGGCGATGCCAGCAGCCGCGAACTGGCCGCCCTGCGGGCGGCGATGGCGGCCGCGGCAGACGATCCGGCGCCCGCCGGGCGACTCGCCCAGCGCTACTTCGCCCTGGCCATGGCCCGCGGCGATCCGCGCTACGTCGGCTATGCCGAAGCGGTGATTGCCCGCTTTTCAGAGCCGCTGCCGGCCGAGCTGCTTTCCATACGGGGAATGCTGCGCCAATACCGGCATGGCTTCGCCGCCGCCCTGGCAGACTTTGCTGCCGCCCTGGCGCTCGATCCGCAGCTCGCGCAGGCGCACGCCTGGCGCGCCGCGATATTCCTGGTTCAGGCCGACTACGAGGCCGCAAACAAGGAATGCGCTGCTCTGCAGGTACTCGGCAAGACCGTTCTCCACGGTAGCTGCAGCGGTCTCACCCAGGCTTACAGCGGTCAGCTCGACGCCGGCTATCGCAGCTTGCAGGAAGCACTGGCAAGCAGTCGCGACCCCGACAATCGCCTCTGGCTGCTGACGCGACTCGGCGAGGTGGCAGCCTGGCGCGGCCAGCCGGCGCTCGCCGAAACACACTACCGGGAGGCCCTCGGCATCGGCCGCGACGATGGCTATCTGCTGGCCGCCTGGAGCGACTTTCTGCTCGACAACGGGCGGCCGGCCGAGGTACTCGCCGACCTGGCCGGCTGGGAATCGTCGGACACCCTGTTGTTGCGACTGGCCGAAGCGGCGGCGCTGCTGAACGCGCCCGACGCCGCACGGCTGGCGCAGGCACTTGACGATCGCTTTGCCGCCGCCCGGCAACGCGGCGACACGACGCACCGGGCCGAAGAGGCACGCCACGCGCTGCATCTGCGCCGTGATCCGAAGACCGCCCTGCGCCTGGCGGCAGACAACTACGCCGTGCAGCGCGAACCGCGCGACGCGCGCATCCTGCTCGAAGCAGCGATTGCTGCCGGCGACCCGGCCGGCGCAAAACCCGCGCGCGACTGGCTGCGCGACAGCGGCTTCGAGGATCAGCGCTTGCGCGCACTCGGCGAGGAGTCGGCTCTGGCGGCACCGGCAAGCGCTTCCTCTGCAGAGGCGAGGCGATGAACGGCCGACGCTACCGCCTTTGCCTGCTGCTTTTCATTTTGTCGCTCGTCTCGCTGCCGGTCCTGGCGCACAAGGCCAGCGACAGCTACCTGGTGCTCGACGTCACCGGCAGCCAGGTCAGCGGCCAGTGGGACATCGCCCTGCGCGATATCGACTTTGCGCTCGGACTCGATCTCGACGGCAACGGCGAGATCACCTGGGGCGAACTGCGCGCCCGGCATGCCGATATCGACGCCTGGGCGCTCGACAGCCTGACCCTGCAGCGTGGTGGCCCTTGCAGCTTGCGAGTTGCCGATCACCTGGTCGACACGCACACCGACGGCGCCTATGCGGTGCTGCAACTGGCTGGCGAATGCCCGCGCAGCGAGGGTGAACTGCGCCTGGGCTACCGCCTGCTGTTCGAACTCGACGCCCTGCATCGCGGACTGCTGCGCCTCACTTTCGACGGCACGACACATTCTGCGGTGCTCGCCCCGGAGCGCGCCGAGCAGCGCTTTCTTGCCGGCCAGACTTCGCGTCTGGCGCAGTTCGGCCAGTATCTGGTCGAAGGTATCTGGCATATCTGGATCGGTTTCGACCACATCCTCTTCCTGCTCGCGCTGTTGCTGCCGGCGGTACTCGTCCACCAGAACGGACGCTGGCGCGGCGTCGCGCGTTTCCGCGATGCGCTGCACGAGGTGCTGTGGGTGGTTACGGCCTTCACCGTCGCCCATTCGATCACTCTCTCGCTGGCCGCTCTGGGTCTGGTGCAGTTGCCCTCGCGGCTGGTCGAATCGGCGATCGCCGCTTCGGTGGTGCTGGCCGCCGCCAACAATCTCAAACCCCTCGTCGAAGGCCGGCGCTGGCTGGTCGCCTTCGCCTTCGGCCTGATCCACGGCTTCGGCTTCGCCAGCGTGCTCGCCGAACTGGGCCTGCCGCAAGAGGCGCTGGTGCTCTCCCTGCTCGGCTTCAACCTGGGCGTGGAGGTCGGCCAGCTGGCCATCGTCGCGCTCTTCCTGCCGCTCGCCTATGCGCTGCGCAACACCACCTTCTACCGCCGCGGCGTGTTCATCGGCGGATCCCTGGCAACGCTGGCGATCGCCATGATCTGGCTGCTCGAGCGCGCGTTCGATCTGAAGCTGATCGGCAGCTGATCGCTGCGGCACGGCAAATGCCTGGCCCAGGGTGTTGAGCTGCAGGAGCAGGTTATACTGTTGATAATCACAGTAAGCAAGGAGCCGCCGGTGCGCGCCTCGCAGGCCGTAGAACACGCTCATCCCGACACGCACGCGGCGGACAGCGCGCGCACGACCGACCCGCTGGCGCGACTCAACGAGGCGCAGCGGCAGGCGGCGACTTTCGGCATCGCAGATCCGCTTGCCGGCGCTGGCGATGTTCGCCACCCGCCCCTGCTGGTCATTGCCGGCGCCGGATCGGGCAAGACGGCAACGCTCGCGCAGCGGGTCGCACAGCTCGTCGCACACGGTGCGGACCCCGGCCGGATCCTGCTGCTGACCTTCTCGCGGCGCGCCGCCGGCGAGATGACGCGGCGCGTCGAGCGGCTGCTCGCGCCGCGTTCCGGGGCGCGGTCGCTGGCGGGCGCGTCATCCCTGGCCTGGTCGGGCACTTTCCACAGCGTCGGCGCGCGGCTGCTGCGCGAATACGCCGGCCGCATCGGTCTCGATCCCGCTTTCAGCATTCACGACCGGCAGGACTCGGGCGACCTGATCAATCTGGTTCGCCACGGCCTCGGTTTCTCGGCCAAGGACAGGCGTTTTCCGCTCAAGGCGACCTGTCTGGCGATCTACTCGGCGACGGTCAACACGCAGGCGGCACTGCGCGAGGTGCTGCAGACGGCCTTTCCCTGGTGTGTCGGGTGGGAGGCGGATCTCAAGCAGCTCTTCTTCGAATACGTGCAGGCGAAGCAGGCGCAGCAGGTGCTCGATTACGACGATTTGCTGCTTTACTGGGCGCAGATGGTCGGCGACCCGGTGCTCGGCCGGGAGATCGGCGAGCGCTTCAGCCACATCCTGGTCGATGAGTATCAGGACACCAACCGGCTGCAGGCGGCGATTCTGCTGGCCATGAAGCCCGATGGGCGGGGCCTCACGGTGGTCGGCGACGACGCGCAGTCGATCTATGCGTTTCGTGGCGCGACGGTGCGCAACATCCTCGATTTCCCGACCTGTTTCGATCCACCCGCGCGGTTGATCACGCTCGAGCGCAACTACCGCTCGACGCAGCCGATCCTCGCCGCCGCCAACCAGGTGATCGCACTCGCCGCCGAGCGTTTCACCAAGGACCTCTGGAGCGAACGCGGTTCAGCGCAGAAACCGAAGCTGCTGGCTGTCCGCGACGACGCCGATCAGGCAAGCTACGTCGTCGAGCAGGTGCTCGCCCGCCGCGAAGCCGGCATCAGGCTGAAGGCGCAGGCGGTGCTCTTCCGCACCGCGCAGCACAGCGTGCGCCTGGAACTGGAACTGACGCGGCGCAACATCCCTTTCGTCAAGTTCGGCGGCCTCAAGTTTCTCGAAGCGGCGCACGTCAAGGATGTTCTGGCGCTGCTGCGCTGGGCGCAGAATCCACGCGACAGGATCGCCGGTTTTCGCGCCATGCAGCTGGTCGCCGGCATCGGCCCGAAGACCGCCGGACGGGTGCTGGACAACGTCGCGGCGGCCTGCCCCGGCGCGACGCTGCTCGGCGAGCAGCCGGTACCGGACGGCGCGAGCGCCGCCTGGCGCGAATTTGCCGCGGTGATCGAGGCCGGCGCGGCGGCTGCCGCGGCCTGGCCCGCCGCCTTCGAAGAGCTCTGCCGCTGGTACGACACACAACTCGAGCGACTGCACGAAGACGCGCTGATGCGCCAGGCCGACATCGAGCAACTGGCGCGTCTCGCGGCCGGCTATACCAGCGCCGAGCGTTTCCTGACCGAACTGACGCTCGACCCGCCGAGCGCCAGCAGCGAGCAGGCCGGCACACCGCTGCTCGACGAGGACTACCTGATCCTGTCGACGATCCACTCGGCCAAGGGACAGGAATGGACCGCAGTCAGCGTTCTCAATGCCGTCGATGGCTGCATCCCGTCGGACATGGCCACCGGCTCGACGGCTGAAATCGAAGAGGAACGGCGCCTGCTCTACGTCGCCATGACGCGCGCCAGGGAGCATCTCGAGATCATCGTGCCGCAGCGCTTCTACGTGTCGCACCAGCCGGGTTTCGGCGATCGCCATGTCTATGCCGGTCGCACGCGCTTCATCCCCAACGCACTGCTGCCCTGCTTCGAACAGCTTTCGTGGCCACCACCGGCAGACGTAGCGGCCGCCAATCCCGAAGCCAGGCAGCAGGTGCTCGATCTCGCCGCCCGGATGCGCGCGATGTGGCAGTGACCCGGCACGATCAGGCGTACCTCGGCTTTCTCGCCGGCAAGCTCCGCAACGCGCCAATGGCCACCACCGGCGGCTTGCGTGACTGCCATCAAGCCGACGCCCAGATTCCCCATCCCTGCGCCGGCAACTCGGTCGCCGCCGGCCTGGCCACTGCGTGCCCGGCGACCGGGACCAGGCCGGGTGGGACGGTGCACGGAACAGGGCGGTCATCGGTGTTCAACACGGTGACCAGCAGACTCTGCTGCGAGCGCACCTCGAACGCAATCGAGCGGTTGGCCAGTTGCGTGACCTTGAGCGCACCATCGGCGAGCCAGGGTCGGGCGCGACGGACGGCGATCAGGTCACGGTGCATCTGCCAGATGAGGAGACCGTCGCCGGCCAGCTCGGCAGGCTGATACGGCAACGGCCGGCGAATCTCGGCGTCGCCACCCTCGCGATCGTACTTGATGCCCTCTGCTCCCTGCTCATCCCCGGCGTAGACGGCCGGGATGCCGGGGATCGTAAACAGGATCGCCAGCGCATGCGGCAAATGGCGGCGGTCGACCAGTTTGCTGGCGATCCGTGTCGTGTCGTGGTTGCCCACGAAATTCCACGGCACAAACTGACGGCAGAAATCGACATGCCGCTCCAGCGCATGTGCCAGCTCGTAGAAGTTCCGCTCGTTGAGCGAACTCCAGATGGCTTTCCAGAGTTCGTATTGCGTTACAGCGTTCAGCCGTGACGCTTTGGCGATCGCGACATAGTCGCCGTGGATCACTTCGCCGATCAGCAGCAGATCCGGGCGCATGGCGCGCACGCGACTCTCGAAAGCCGCCAGGAAAGCAGCCGGGATGGCGTAGGCCGCGTCCAGTCGCAGGGCATCGACACCACGGTCCAGCCAATGGCGGGCAACATCCACGGCCCAGTCGAGAACCTGGTCATTGGCATGGTTGAGCTTCACCAGCTGACCGTGGCCCTCGAAGTTCGTGTAACGGAATCCGTCGTGTCCCTGTCGATCGAAGTCTATGTGGAACCAATCCGAGCGGCTGGATTCACGACCGTTCTGCAGAACGTCGACAAAGAAGGCATGGCCGCGTCCGACGTGGTTGAAGACGACATCGAGCCCCACTCGCAGAGAGCGTTGGTGGCACTCGTCGATGAGGCGAACCAGATCCTCTTCCTTGCCCAGACGGCGGTCGATGCGCAAAGGATCGACCACATCATAGCCGTGCGATCCCGATTCGAACACCGGGCCCAGGAGCAATCCCGTCACCCCGAGTTCCACGAGATGGTCCAGCCAGAGGACCAGGTCCGCCAGACGGTGGGAAATGGGGCCGGGCGTTGCACCCGGGGCAGGATTGCGATCCTCCGCGCCCAGAAAGCCGAGTGGATAAAGGTGATACCAGACTTCATTGCGTTTCATGAGTTGCCGCTCCATGGTTTATCGTGCATCACGCAACCCTGCGCGTCAGAGCTGTTCCGTTTTGGCCTGCGGGCGATCACCTGCCCGATGATCGCCCGCTGCTGTCGGTGTTGCCGCGACGAAGACAGGGGTGCGAGCCAATCCACAAGCCGCGTCGCGAACGTGGAATCCATCAATCGCCCTTCCCTGCCTTCCCGGCAGCGACCGGCAGGATCACCGACACCGCGCGGAACGCGGCTTCACCCAGTTCACGCTCGGCGGCCAACTGATTCGGCAGCGGATAGCGCGCCAGCGAACCGACCTCGAGCCCTCCGGCGCGCAATGCCTCGGCGACGCGTTCGGCACGCTCGCCGGCGAGGCGCCGCGATCCGCCACCATCGCTGCTGGCGTGGCCAACGACGTCGACGCGAGCGATCTTCCAGCGTCTTGTCGCCCAGAGAATGGTCTCGATGCGCGCTTGCGCGCTGCCGTCGAGGCGCTTGCCGGCGTGTTCGAAATAGATCGGCGGCAGCGCATGTGGCGGCGGCAGCACCTGGATGCGCCAATCGGGATGACGCCGTCCCAGATCGATCTCCATCGCCCGCCAGCCAGCGAGATCGATTCCCTCCTGCGCCTCCGGAACCAGTGTCGCACTCTGCCGGGCGGGATCCGCGTCGAAGGCGGCCAGCGGCAGGGGAAACGCACTGCGCAGACCTTCGGCGACGCTGTTCGGGGCGGAGCCCTCGGCGATGCCGAGCGCAAGCAACTGCGGCGACGCCTTCTCCGAAGACCGCAGCTGCGTCAGCTGCAGCTCGACGGGCTGCCCCAGTTCCTGATTGATCTGCGTCTGCAGGCGCTCGGACAGGTCGTCCGCCGGCTCGGCACTGAGCACCATCGCCCGCACGCGCGGCGGCTTGCCGTCGCTGAACCGCACGTCTACGGCGCCAAGCTGCCCGGCCGGCAGGGACGCCGCACCGGCTTCCAGGACATGGCGAATGCGAATCTGCGCGACGCTCTCAAATGCGATCGCCTTCAGCGAGATGAACAGCGGCACGCCGAGCGGAACCAGTACCAGCAGTGAAATCCCGGCCTGACGGGCAAAGCGCTTGCGCAGGCCACCGCGACCGAAGCCGTACCACTCGGCGACGGCCGCTACCGTGAGGCTGATCGCCGCCATGTTGGTGACCAGCAGCAAGAGTGCGCCGCGCGCCACCAACCAGCGCTCGGTGACCAGGCCGTAGCCGATCGTCGCCAGCGGTGGCATCAAGGCCGTGGCAATGGCCACGCCGACGATTGCGCCGCCGCGCCCGCGGATCAGCGCGTAGCCGCCTGCGGCACCGGACAGCATGGCGACCACCAGGTCGAAAAGGTTCGGGCGGGTACGCGCGAGCAACTCGGGCGTCAGCTCCGTCACCGGCGAGAGCAGCACGATCAACGCCGTGAAGGCGACCGCTGCGGCGGTACCGAGTGCCAGCGTACGCAGGCTTCTTCTGCCCAGCTCGACGTTCAGCGTGGCGATTGCCATGCCGCTGCCGACGATCGGGCCCATCAACGGCGAAATCAGCATCGCGCCGATGATCACTGCCGGCGAGTTGAGCAACAGGCCGATGGTGGCGATGCCGCCGGAGACGACGATCATGAAACAGAAGTTGAACGTGAAGCTGGCGTCCTGTTCGACCTGTTCGAGAATCCCGCGGTGATCTATGCCGCGAACGAGCACACGCCACCAGCGCCCCCAAGCCCGTGGCCCCAGCCACAGCGCGCGCCAGAAGCTGCCCGAGCTGAGCAGATCCTCGCCAGCGCTGGCGGCCTCGTCAGCGCGGTCAGGCGTTTGACTGGCTGCTGTCGGTGCTGGCGGGGAAGCAGGCTGTGGTGTACTCATGTTCTGGCTTTGTTACAGAGGTTTCGGGGGGGGGCGGCGCGCGTCGAGGAGCGGAAGGAGGCCGCCGACAAGGCCGCGGCGGAAGCAGTGGTGGAACGAATTTTCCGAGGTTCGACGAGCGCTGCAGGAAAGGTGCAGCCGGTCATTGTAACAACCGCCTGCACGCGCAGGGGTCGAATTGGACGGCGAAGGCGACACATCGTCCGACAGGGCCGGCAAGTGCGAACGCGGATCAGAGCCTCCGAGAGCGTGGAAGTTCAGCGCGTTTTCCCGTCCATGGCCACTTTCTCGAATTCGCACGTCGCGGACACGACTTTCACGGTAAGCTCGCGCGCGAGAAAACCATGATTGATGCCATCGCCCTCGCCGCTCTCGTCGCCCTCGCCTTTGTCGCCGCCGGCTTCGTCAAGGGGGTCGTCGGCATGGGACTGCCAACGGTCGCCATTGGCCTGCTCAGCCTGGTCATGGCGCCACATTCCGCAGCCGCCCTGTTGGTCGTTCCATCACTGTTCACCAACGTCTGGCAGCTCTTCGCCGGACCGAGGTTCGTGGTGCTCGTCCGTCGCCTGGCAGGCATGCTGCTCGCGGTAGTTGTCGGCACCCTGCTCAGCATCGAGGTACTTACGGGCAGCTCGTCTTCCCTGGCCAGTGGCGCGCTCGGTTCGATCCTCGCCGTGTACGGGGTCTTTGGTCTCGCCGCACGCCGGCTTTCGGTGCCGGCGAGCGCCGAAAGCTGGCTGTCGCCGCTGGTCGGCCTGTTCACCGGCCTGATCGCAGGGGCCACGGGCGTCTTCGCGATACCTGCCGTACCCTATCTCAGCGCCCTCGGCCTCGCCAAGGAAGAGCTGATTCAGGCGCTCGGGCTGTTCTTCACCGTCTCCACTCTGGCGCTCGCCGCCGCCCTTGCGCTGTCCGGGAAATATCAGTGGGTGACCGCCGCCAGTTCGCTGCTGGCCGTCCTCCCCGCCTTGCTCGGCATGTTCATCGGCCAGCGCGTCCGCGATAAACTTGCACCCGAGGTTTTTCGCCGCTGCTTCTTCATCGGCCTGGTGGCATTGGGCATCTACATGCTTGGCAGAGCCTTGCTGCCGCAGTGATGTCTGCCGCCCGATGACGGACACGATGAAGGTCGGCACCCACAAGAAAAGGAGGAATCAATGGCCCAGCACAACGAAAACGCCACAGGACAAGCACGGGAGCATGCGCAGCCGGGAGCGGATGTCGCCGCCCACACCGGTCAGGTCCTGCTGCTGGTCGCGACGCGCAAGGGCGCGTGGCTCTACCACGGCGACGCGGCGCGCACGCACTGGCGGGTCGACGGCCCGCACTTCCTCGGTCACATCATCAGTCATCTGGTGCTCGATCCCCGTGACGGCCGCACGCTGGTCGCGGCGGCCAGAACCGGCCACCTCGGTCCGACGATCTTCCGCTCGACCGATCTCGGCAAGAGCTGGAATGAAGCCAAGCGGCCCCCCGCCTTCGCCGCGGCGGGCGAGGAAACGACGGGCCTGCCGGGTCGCGCCGTCGATCACACGTTCTGGCTGACGCCGGGCAACGCCGACGAGCCCGACGTCTGGTACGCCGGCACATCGCCGCAGGGGCTTTTTCGTTCGCAAGACGGGGGTGTCAGCTGGGCGCCGTTCTCGTGCATCAACGACGACCCCCAATACCGGCGGTGGATGGGCAGCGTGCAGGACGGCACGCCGGACGGACCTAAGCTGCATTCGATCATCG
>JACKLW010000011.1 GCA_024235715.1 Accumulibacter sp.
GTAGGTAGGGGAACGCGTTGCCAGACAGAGTGTAACTTACTGATTGTCGCGGACGGGTCTTGTCTTTCCTTTGTTCTCTTCCTGATGCAGGCGTGCGGCAGGTGCGGCGTCACGTCAAACATCCTGCCACATGTCGGAACACGCCACGCTCGCCAGATGTTCGGCGCGTGGCGAAGCGCTTTCTCACGACGCCGCCCACCGCCATTCACCCCAATCGCCAAGACGCGATTAGTTCGACTAGACTAAGGGCGTCTCTCGTTTCTTGTCTGAAGGAGGTGCGCATGCAAACGGTCAATATTCATGCCGCAAAGACCCAGCTTTCTCGCTTGGTCGAGCAGGCTGCCGCCGGCGAGGAAATCATCATTGCCAAAGCGGGCAAGCCGATTTGTCGCCTCGTGCCGTTGGCAGCGGCAACCATGCCACCGCGGAAACTCGGAATGCTGGCCGGCAAGCTCGATGTGCCGGATAGCTTCGATGATCCATTACCCGACGCGCTGATCGACCTCTTCTACAAGGGGCCAGTTTTCCCCGAAAAATCGGCCAGGTCGCGCAAGGACGAACGCTGAATGCGCTTCCTGCTCGATACGCATGTGCTGATCCGGTCACTGCATCAACCTGAACGCCTGCCGAGCGAGCTGCGCGAAGCCCTGAGCCGGCGTGAGAACGAGGTGTACTTCAGCGCGGCCAGCATCTGGGAGATTGCCATCAAGACCGCGCTGCAGCGCTTCGACTTCAACTACCGTCCCGATGACATAGCCGCGGCAGCCCGCGAAACCGGCTTCGCCGAACTTGCGGTGTCTGCCAGTCAGGCGAGTCAGGTGGCGCAGCTGCCGCCCATTCATGGCGACCCGTTCGACCGCTTGTTGATCGCCCAGGCATTCGAAGTGCCGGCCACGCTGCTTACTGCCGACGCGCTGCTGTCCGCCTATGGCGAACTGGTGCAGGTGATTTGACGGCGACCACGGCCAGCCGGGTCGCGAAACGGAGAATCAGGGATTGCTGGCCACGGTGCAGGCCAGCGACATCGGTGGCTATTTGATCCGCTGCAGCTTCGGCCGGCCTGCGGCTGGCGGGGTCGTCGGCGGCTCGGGCTCGTCGCCGCGCTCGGCAGCGGCTTCGCCGCTATCGCTGCCTGCGGCGGCCGCCGCAGGCTCGACCTCGAAAGCCATGCCGGCGCCGTTTTCGCGCGCATAGATGGCGGAGACGTTGGCGACCGGCACCAGCAGGTCGCGCGCGACGCCGCCGAAGCGGGCCTGGAAGCTGATCACGTCGTTGCCCAGTTCGAGACGGCCGGTGGCTTCGTAGCCGACGTTCAGGACGATCTGGCCGTCGCGAACGTGCTCCATCGGCACGCGCGTACGCGCGTCGACGGTCACCGCGAGGTAGGGTGTGAAGCCGTTATCGGTGCACCACTGGTGTATGGCGCGGATCAGATAGGGTTTGGTCGACGGCAGGTCCAAGTTGGCTCCTGTTAGACGTGATCGAGCGCTGGCCCAGGCAATGGCGTCAGACGTCGCCGGAATGGAATCCGGCGACTTGCTGCACCACTCCTATTTGCGCATCGCTTTTTCCGATGGCGTCAGCGCGTCGATGAAGCCCTGACGGCTGAAAATCCGCTCGCCGTACTTCAGCAGCGGCAGAGCGGTTTTCGAGAGTTCGATGCCGTAGTGGTCGAGGCGCCAGAGCAGCGGCGCGATGGCGACGTCGAGCATCGAAAACTCTTCGCCGAGCATGTGCTTCTGCTTGACGAATACCGGAGACATCTCCGTGAGGCGGTCGCGAATCTGCTGCCGGGCGCGGTCGGCGGTCTTGCCGTTCTTCTCGAGCGGCTCGATGTAGGCGAACACTTCGCGCTCCATGGTGATCAGCAGTTGGCGCGCCCGGGCCCGCATGATGGGGTCGGCCGGCATCAGCTGCGGATGCGGGAAGCGCTCGTCGATGTACTCGTTGATGATGTTCGGCTCATAGAGGATCAGGTCCCGCTCGACGAGAACCGGCACGCGACCGTAGGGGTTGATGATGGCGATGTCCTCGGGCTTGGCGAAGAGATCGACGTCGATCACCTGAAAATCCATGCCCTTCTCGTAGAGCACGATTCGGCAGCGGTGACTGAACGGGCAGGTGGTTCCCGAATAGAGATTCATCATGATCAATACCTTCAAAAACGAATCGGCATCGCGGCGGCGGCGGGCGCTCGTCGCGCCCTCGCCGGCGATGCCGCAGCCCGAGACCCGGCGCGCTATGCTGCGCTTACTTGATGTCTTTCCAGTAGTTCTTCTTCAGCTTGTAGGCGAAGCCGAAGAGGACCAGGAGGAAGGCAAGGACGCCGAAACCGAGCTGCTTGCGGAAACCGGCTTCCGGCTCCGCCGCCCAGACCATGAAGCCGACCAGGTCGGCGATGGTCTTGTCGTACTCGGCGGGCGTCTGCGTGCCGGGAATCGCCAGTTCGAGCGCGTGCTCGGCGTTGAGGACCTGTATCCCCTGCAGCTGCCACAACACGTGCGGCATGCCGACGTTCTCGAAAAGCAGGTTGTTCCAGCCGGTGGGACGCGCCTTGTCCCGGTAGAACGAGCGCAGGTAGGTGTACAGCCAGTCGGCACCGCTGCCATCCTCGGAGGCACGTGAGCGCGCGACCAGAGAGAGGTCCGGCGGGGTCGCACCAAACCAGGCCTTCTGCTCGGCGGGACGGGCGGCGATGCGCATCGGCTCGCCGATCTTGTCGGCCGTAAACAACAGGTGGTCCTTGATCTGCTGCTCGGAAAGACCGAGCTGGGTCAGGCGGTTGTAGCGGACATAGCTCAGGCCGTGGCAGTTCATGCAGTAGTTGACGAAGGTCCTGGCGCCGCTTTGCAGAGCGGCGTTGTCGCGCTGCACCTCGGGTGCCTTGTCAAGATGGAGAGCTGCGCCACTGGCCAGGGCGATGGCCGGAGCGGCGAGCAATGCAGTGAGCAGTTTCTTCATTTTTTTGCTTTCCTTTACATCGTCACGCGGTCAGGTTCCGGCTTGTACTTGTCGATCTTCGACCACCACGGCATGGTCAGGAAGAAGAGGAAGTAGTACAGGCTGAGAAGCTGTGCCACCGGAGCACCCGGAATGACGCCGAAGAAGGCGTAGGAGGGCGCTTTCGTGCCAAGGAAGCCGAGGATGAAGAAGGAGATCACGAAGAGCGTCAGCAGGGTCTTGAAGATCGGCCCGCGATAGCGGATCGACTTGACCGGGCTGCGGTCGAGCCAGGGCAGGAAGGCCAGGATCACGACGCCGCCACCCATCGCCACGACGCCCCAGAACTTGGCATCGATGCCGAACAGCGGCCAGACCATGGCCCGCAGGAGCGAGTAGTAAGGCGTGAAGTACCACACCGGCGCGATGTGCGGCGGCGTCTTCAGCGGATCGGCCGGGATGAAGTTGTTGTACTCGAGGAAGTAGCCGCCACCCTCGGGCGCGAAGAAGACGATGATCGAGAAGACCATCAGGAACACCACCACGCCGACGATGTCCTTCACCGAGTAGTAGGGATGGAAGGGAATGCCGTCCAGCGGAATGCCTTCCGGGGTCTTGCGTTTCTTGATTTCGATGCCGTCCGGGTTGTTCGAGCCGACTTCGTGCAGCGCCAGGATGTGCGCGGCAACGAGGCCGAGCAGTACCAGCGGCACGGCGATCACGTGGAACGAGAAGAAGCGGTTGAGGGTCGCGTCGCCGACGACGAAGTCGCCGCGGATCCAGATCGACAGCGGTTCGCCGACCAATGGAATCGCCGAGAACAGGTTGACGATGACCTGCGCGCCCCAGAAGGACATCTGTCCCCACGGCAGCAGATAGCCCATGAAGGCCTCGGCCATCAGGCACAGGAAGAGCAGCGTGCCGAAGACCCAGATCAGCTCGCGCGGCTGCCGATACGAGCCGTAAAGCATGCCGCGGAACATGTGCAGGTAGACGACGACGAAGAACGCCGACGCGCCGGTCGAGTGCATGTAGCGGATCAACCAGCCCCAGGGCACGTCGCGCATGATGTATTCGACGCTGGCAAAGGCGATCGGGATGCCGCTGGCGTTGAGCGCGGCATCGGGCTTGTAGTGCATGACCAGGAAGATGCCGGTAACGATCTGGATGACCAGCACCAGCATCGCCAGCGAACCGAAGAAATACCAGAAGTTGAAGTTCTTCGGCGCGTAATACTCGGAGAGGTGGCCGCGCCACATCGACGTCGCCGGGAAGCGGGCATCAAACCATTCGAGCAGATTACCCTGCAGGGAACCGTCCGATTTGTATTTCTCGTAATTGCTGTTCGACGCCATTGCTTAGGCCCCCTTCTTGTGTTCACCGATGAGGATGCGCGTATCCGAAAGATACATGTGCGGTGGCACCTCGAGGTTGTCCGGCGCCGGCTTGTTCTTGAAGACCCGACCGGCGAAGTCGAAGGTGGAGCCGTGACACGGGCACAGGAAGCCGCCCAGCCAGTCGGCAGCCATGCCGTCCGCGGGACCGTGCTTGAATTTCGCCGACGGCGAACAGCCAAGATGGGTACAGATGCCGACGACGACCATGTACTCGGGCTTGATCGAGCGCGTTTCGTTCTTGCAATACTCCGGCTGCATGTCCTTGTCGGAGTTTGGATCGGCCATCTGGTCGTTGAGCTCGGGAAGCGTCTCGAGCATCGGTTTGGTGCGGTTGATGATCCATACCGGCTTGCCGCGCCACTCGACGGTCATCATCTGACCAAGCTCGAGGTTGCCGATATCGACTTCGACCGGCGCGCCTGCTGCCTTGGCCCGCTCGGACGGCAGCATGCTGGACAGGAACGGGACAAGCGCAACCAGCGCCCCCGCTCCGCCAACGGCAGCGGTCGCGACGACCAGCCGCCGCCTTCCGCAGTCCACTTTGCTCTCATTGCTCATAGCGCTGATCCCTAGCACGTAATGGAAAGTTGGTACGAACTAAACCGCAGCATTATACGCCAAACTCGATACAGAGAGAATCGCGGACTACCCGGATCGCTTACGGGGCAAGCGGTCGCCGCTCGCGCAACGCCTGCGCCAGCGTTCCGGCGTCGACGTATTCGAGCTCACCGCCGACCGGCACCCCGCGCGCGATGCGCGAGACCTTGACGCCGCGGCTCTTGAGCATTTCGGAGAGGTAGTGAGCGGTGGCTTCGCCCTCGTTGGTGAAATTGGTGGCGATGATCACTTCGCCCACCACGCCATCGCAGGCGCGCGCCAGCAGACGCTCGAGATGAAGCTCGGCGGGACCGATGCCGTCAAGCGGCGAGACGCGGCCCATGAGGACGTAATAGAGCCCCGAATAGGCGTGCGTCTGTTCCATCATGTTCATGTCGATCGGCGTTTCGACGACGCACAGCTGGCTGGCGTCGCGCTTGCCCGACAGGCAGCGCGCGCAGACCTCGGACTCGGTGAGTGTGTTGCAGCGCTGACAGTGGCGAAGCGCGCCAAGTGCGCGCTGCAGGGCGTCGGCCAGGCGCCCGGCGCCTGCCCGGTCATGCTGCATCAGGTGATAAGCCATGCGCTGAGCCGACTTCGGACCAACGCCGGGCAGGCAGCGCAAAGCCTCGATCAGTGACTCGAGGCTCGACGGGGTGTTCATCAGAAGGGCAGTTTCATCCCCGGCGGCAGGCTGAGGCCTGCCGAGAAACCGGCCATGCGCTCCTGGGAGAGTTCCTCGGAACGGCGCATGGCGTCGTTCAGCGCCGCGGCAACGAGATCTTCGAGCATTTCCCTGTCGTCCATCACCGACGGATCGATTGTCACCCGGCGCACGTTGTGGTTGCAGGTCATCAGCACCTTGACCATGCCGGCGCCGGACTGGCCCTCGACTTCGAGCTGCGCCAGCTCGTCCTGGGCCTTTTTCATGTTTTCCTGCATCTGCTGAGCCTGTTTCATCAGGCCGGCGATTCCGCCTTTCATCATCTTTTCTGCCTCGCTGGGGGGTAGGGGTTAAACGGGTTTTATGGAAGATTCGATCAGGGTGGCGTCGAACATCTCGATCACCTCGCGCACGAAGCCGTCCTGCTCGACTGCGGCTATCGCGCGATCCTGCCGCTCACGACGATCACGTTGCGCGGTGGCGGCGGGCGTGTCGCCGATGGTCGCTTCGAGCTCGACGGCCAGCTGCAACGGCGCACCGAAATGCTCGGCAAGCGACTGCTGCAGCTTGTCCTGCGCAGGCTTCATCAGCAGATGACGATGCGCTGGTGAGAGGCGAAGCACGATCCGCCCGCTCTGCTGCTCGCGCAATTCGCAGTGCTGTGCGAGTTCGCGCGCCATGCCACTGACCCTGAGCGCTGCCAGGATCTGGTGCCAGTCGCCCGCCGGGGTTGCGGCCGCGGCTGGCACAAGCGGTGCGGGAGGCACTGCCGCGGCAGGTGTTGCCGGCGCAGCGGCAGGCGCTGCACTGGCCACCTCCATTGCCGGTCGGCCGGGCGAGTCTGCCGCTGCGGGCGCTGCTGGTCGGCTGGCGTCCGCCGGCGGCGGCGCACTTGCGGGGCGGGCAGCCGCGACTCCGACAGTCGCTGGGCGTGCCCCGGAATCGTCCTCGCGTGCCGGGCGGAAAGCGTGCAGGCGCAGCAGAGTCATCACGAATCCGGCCAGTTCGTCGGGCGCCAGAGGGAGTTCCCGACGACCATGAACGGCGATCTGGTAAGCGAGTTGCACGAACTCGGGGTCGAGCGCCGCCGCCAGGGTTTCGATGCGCTGCCTCTCGGGCAGGTCGTCGGCGATCGCCTGCGGCGCCAGCTGGGCGATCTGCAGGCGGGTGAACAGCGCCGCCATTTCCTGCAGGGCCGCGTCGAAGGACAGGCTGCGTGCCGCCATGTCGTCGGCGATCTGCAACATCGCCGCTGCGTCACCGGCGAGCAGGGCGTCGACAATCGACAACAGGTGATCGAGGTCGACCGCCCCGAGCATCTCGCGTACCTGCGTTTCCTCGACCTTTCCGGAGCCATGCGCAATCGCCTGGTCGAGCAGCGACAGGGCGTCGCGCATGCTGCCCGCCGCCGAGCGCGCCAGCAACTGCAAGGCGCCGGCCTCGGCACTGATCGCCTCGACTTCCAGGATCTGCTGCAGGTGGCTGGCGATCAGCGGCTGCGTCATCTGCTTGAGGTTGAACTGCAGGCAGCGCGAGAGGACGGTGACCGGAATCTTCTGCGGGTCGGTCGTCGCCAGGATGAACTTCACGTGCTCCGGCGGCTCTTCGAGGGTCTTCAGCATGGCGTTGAACGCCGAGTTCGAGAGCATGTGCACTTCGTCGATGACGTAGACCTTGAAGCGACCGCGCGTCGGCGCGTACACCGCGTTCTCGAGCAGTTGCCGCATCTCGTCGACCTTGGTGTTGGTCGCCGCATCGACCTCGAGCAGATCGACGAAACGGCCGCTGTCGATTTCCTGGCACGCGGAGCAGGATCCGCAAGGCGTCGCGCTGACTCCGGTCTCGCAGTTCAGCGCCTTGGCGAGAATGCGCGCCAGCGTCGTCTTGCCGACGCCTCGGGTGCCCGTGAACAGATAGGCATGGTGCAGGCGCCGGGCGGTCAGGGCATGCGTCAGCGCCCGGACAACGTGCTCCTGGCCGACCAGGCTGGCAAACGTTCGCGGGCGCCACTTGCGCGCCAGGACTTGGTAACTCATGGGCGGATTCTAGCAGATGGCATTTGCGGCGCCGCAGCCGTTTTTGCGGCCCTGGCGCATGCGGAGGCCGAGGTGGCAGTACAAGACGAAGATCGACGAGTTACGCTGAAATGCGACGCTGAAATGCGGCGCTGAAATGCGACGCTGAAATGCGGCGCTGAACTGCGACGCTGCGGCGCGACGCGTCGTGCGAGCATTTTCGGCCTGCAGAAGCAAGGGTGGCGAGCCTTACCCCCGGCACTCACATAAGACGGCTGTGGCTGCTTCCTTCCGGACCTGACCAGGTTCACCATCCTGCGATGCGGGGAGACCCGCCACGCAGAATGCTATCACATCAGCCCCCGCCACGTCGGAAATGGCGCTGGAAGTCGTCCAGGAAATCGGCCTCCTGCTCGGGGGTGCCGCCTGCGAAGGCGATCGATACCTGCAGCCGCGGCAGCGCCAGCGCGCCCATCTGCAGCGCCGGCAGGGGCTGGCAGCGCAGCTCGACGCGGCGCCCGGCCTGCTCCAGAAGCCAGCCATCGGCCAGGGTGGACACCGCCCAGCCAGGCAGCAGCGGCTGTAACTGCCGGGTGAACTCGGGCAGCGCCAGGCTCATTGCGAATTGCGGCACGGCGCGTTTCAGCCGCCGGCGATCGGCGGCCAGATGGCCAGCACGTCCCCGGCACACAGGCGCCGTGCATCGCGCTGCCCCGGTGGCACGAACTGGCCGTTGAGCAGCACCAGATGCACCAGCCGCGGCGGCAGCGCGCGCGCGGCGATCAGCGAGGAGACGGTGCTCTCGTCGGGAATTTCCAGGGCAAGGGTGTTGCTCCGGCGAGCATCGGCCGGCAGGTAGTCGGTCAGGAAGGCATACAGCTTGAGCGTAACCTGCATCAGGCCGCGGCCAGACCCCTGGCGAGGTAGGCCTCGCTGAGCAGCAGGGGGTTGGCGAGCAGGCGCGCCTTCCACTCGCCGAGACGCACGCGCCCCTGGATCAGGCCGCGCAGGACGCCGATGTGCTCGGTGTGCCCGATAGTGTTGGCGCCGATCAGGCGTTCGCCGTCGAAGACCAGCCGCAGGTAGCGGTAGTCGGCGTCGTCGAGCAACTGCGCGGTCTCGCAGGCGGGCCCACCGTGCCACTGCCCGAAGGACGCGGAGATCAGCCCCATGGTGTCGAGGACGTTGAAGACGAAGGTCCCTGGCAAGGCTGCCTGCTGACCGGCCATGTTCAGCGCTGCGACGCGCGCCTGCTCGACGGCGTCGGGCTGGATGGCATTGACGACGCGGCGACCGGTGCCGAACTCGACGGCTTCGGCAACGTCGCCGGCGGCATAGATGCCGGCGACGCTGGTCTGCATCGAGTCGTCGACCAGGATGCCGTTGTCGACCGCGACGCCGCTGCCGGCAAGGAAATCGACGTTCGGCTTGACGCCGGTGGCGTTGATCAGCGCGTCGACCTCCAGCGTCTCGCCGTCGTCGAGGCGGACCAGCAGGGTCTTCCCGAGCGGGTCGATGGCCTGCACCCGCCGACCCGTACGGACCTGCACGCCCTTTTCCTCGCACCAGCGACGGATCATGCCGCCGGCGACTTCATCGAGCATGCGCGGCACCATCCGCTCGCCCATTTCGACGACGGTGAGCTGCGGACCGCGCGCAGCCAGCGATTCCAGGATGATGCAACCGATGAAGCCGGCACCCATCTGCAGGACGCGCGATCCCGGCGCGACGGCCGCGGCGATCCGGCGCGCGTCGGCGAGGGTCCAGCAGGAAAGCACCTGTGGCAGGTCGATGCCGGGAATCGGCGGCTGGACCGGATGCGCGCCGCTGGCAATCAGCACGCGGTCCCAGGCGAGAACGCTGCCGTCGGCGAGCGTGGCCGTACGCCGGGTACTGTCCAGGGCGGCAACCCGCGCGCACAACAAGCCGATACGCAGGCCTTCGAAGTGAGCGGCGTCCTTGCGCAGGTAAGTGCCGGGCTCGCCGATCTTGCCACTCAACAGGTAGGGAATCGCCATCCGCGAGTAGGGCGGTTCGGCTTCGTCGCCGATCAGCGTGATTTCGGCTTGCGGATCGGCGCGGCGCAGCGTCTCGGCGGCAACGACCCCGGCCGGGCCGTTGCCGATGATCAGGTGTCTGATCACCTCACAGCCCCAGGCGCGAACGGGTGGCGGCGGTCGGCACACCTTCGGGCGTCCAGCCGCGCAGGCTGTAGTACTCGGGAAGCATCTTGCCGATCTCGGCGACCATGCCTTTCGAGCCGCCGGTCTTGCAAGGTTCGTTGAGCAACCGCGGCGGCAGGGTGTCGTCCTTGGCGGTGATCCCCGCCGCCAGGTTGAAGTCGCGCTCGAGATTCCAGATCCGCTCGCCCATCTGCAGCAGCGAATCCTGCGACCAGTCGCCTTCGCAGGCGGCCTGGATCTGCGGCTGGATATCGTTCATCGTCCACGCGAAGGTGGTGAACACGCACAGCCCGCTCGAATCGACCACCGCGGTGGCGTCCTGGAAGGCCTTCAGCATCTCGGCTTTCCCGGCAGTTTCTCTGGGGTCGGTCTTGACCGGTATGCCGAACACTTCGCTGGAAACCATGTAGCCGCGCAGATGGCAGGCGCCGCGGTTCGAGGTCGCATAGGCCAGCCCCATGCCCTGCAGCGCGCGACCGTCGTAGGCCGGGAATTCCTGTCCCTTGACGGTCATCGACAGTTCCGGCTTGCCGTATTTCTCGCAGAGCCGTTTCGAGCCCAGCCCGATGGTCTTGCCGAAGCCCTCGCCACGTGCCGTCATCTCGGCCAGCTTGCACAGGGCCTCGGCGGAGCCGAAAGGCGCTTCGAGTCCGATCTCCTCCTTGCTGACGATGCCCAGGTCGTACAGCTCCATGAGCGCGCCGATGGTTGCCCCGAACGAGATCGGGTCCATGCCGTCCTCGTTGCACAGCAGGTTGGCGAACTGCAGCGCTTCGAGATCGTCGACCCCGTTGGCGCTGCCGAGCGCCCACGCGGCCTCGTACTCGAGACCGCCGCTGGCACCCCAGTACTCGGGCTTCGTTTCCACCGAAAAGTGCGTTTCATCGATGCGCGAAATCCGCCCACAGGCGATGGTGCAGCCAAAACAGGCCTGATTGGTGACCAGATGCGCGCGACCGTCGGTCGCGCGTTTCTCGTGCATCGCCTCGGCCGAAATCTTGCGCGCCCCTTCGAACTCGACATCACGATGGTTGCGCGTCGGCAGGGCGCCCATTTCGTTGATCACGTTCATCAACACCTGCGTGCCGTAGGTTGGCAGGCCCTGGCCGGTGACCGCGTTCTCGGCGAGCACTTTCTTGCCCGCTGTCGCGGCGGCCATGAAAGCCCTGGGATCGGCGATGTTGCCGACGCCGCGCGTACCACGAACGGCGATCGCCTTGAGATTCTTCGAACCCATCACCGCACCGACGCCGGAACGCCCGGCAGCGCGATGCAGATCGTTGACGATCGCCGCGAAGAGAACCTGGTTCTCGCCGGCACGGCCGATGCTGGAAACACGCAGCAGCGGATCCTGGTGGCGCTTCTTGAGCGCCGCCTCGGTCGCCCAGACGGTCGTTCCCCACAGGTCGTCCGCCGGCAGCAACTCGGCCAGCTCGTTCTCGATGTGCAGATAGACCGGCTTCGGAGACCTGCCTTCGACGATGATCATGTCCCAGCCGGCAAACTTCAGTTCGGCACCGAAGAAACCGCCCGAGTTCGAGCAGGCGATGACGCCGGTCAGGGGCCCCTTGGTGACCACCGAATAGCGCCCGCCGGTCGAAGCCATCGTCCCGGTCAACGGACCGGTGGCGTAGATGATCTTGTTTTCGGGTGACAAGGGATCGACCCCGGGGTCGATTTCACTGACCAGATACCTGCTGGCCAGCCCACGTTGCCCGAGGTACTGCGCCGCCCATTCCATGTTCAGCGCTTCGCTGCTGCAGGTTCCCTGGGTGAGGTTGATGCGAAGAATCTTGCGAGTCCATGCCATGGTCGTCTCTCCTCAAACCCGTGCCGCACTGTCGGTCTTCTGCGCCCACTGGCGCATCCGCTCGAGGCCGGTCCAGTCGCTGTCGATGTAGGTGATGGCGTTCGTCGGACAGGCGTCGGCACAGGCCGGATCGCCGCCGCAGAGGTCGCACTTCTGGACCTTGCCGGTCTCATGGCTGTAGTTGACCGTGCCGAACGGGCAGGCGATCGTACACACCTTGCAGCCAACGCAGACAGCGTCCAGAACGACCTTGGCACCGGTCGCGGCGTCGATCTTGATCGCCTCGACGGGACAGGCGTTGAGACACCAGGCCTCGGCGCACTGGGTACAGGTGTAGGGAACCTTGCGACCTTCGTGGTGAAAGTCGAAAACCTTGATCAGTGACCTGGACGGATTGAAGAACCCGGTATGCTCGTAAGAGCAGGCCATTTCACACTGCAGGCAGCCGGTGCATTTGCCCGGGTCGATGTGCAAGGATTTCTGCATGACGTCTCCTCCGTAAACAGATCAATGAGATTCTGCTGAATGACGCCGCAGTCCTCGTGCCCCGCTGCGACTGATTGATCACTATAGGCAATAGCGCAGACTTGTAAAAGTTGCACCGCAGCAATCGCTGCAGGCCGCACTTCGGCGAACCGGATGACAGGCGTGCCGCATCGGTGCGCCGGCCCGGCCCGGCTGGCGACGAGAATGCCGAGCAGAAGATCAGCGACCTGCCCGGGCGTCAGGCTTGGCAAAAAAACACGCATGTGCGTACGCAACATCGCCAGTACCGAAAACTCGTTGGGAACTCTGCCAGGCCCGCCCTGTCTGCAATGTCTTGTTGGTGCATTGCAACATCTTCCGGTCAACGAAGACCATCGCCAAACGTTAGGTCCGACATTGACGTAAAGCCGCAAGACTGCCCACATGGAAACAGACAAAGGAACAGTGTGACAAGACCTGCCAATCACCCGCAGCGCTTCGCGCTCAACTATGAGCTGCACGCCCGCCCCCCGGAAGCGCTGAGCATCCCCGAGCAAGCCTCGTACCTGGCGCTGGCCACCGACTCGTCCAACAGACAGGCCGAGTACGAGTGCATCGTCGAGCTATGCACCCGCTACGGCGTGACCTCGCCGGCGCCGGAGCTCAATCATTTCAAGGTCGACCTCGGTACCTTCAGACTCAAGTGGGAGAGACGCGCCGAGTGCAGCAGCTACACTTTCTTCCGTCAGGGCGAGTTCGGCGATCCCTTTGCCCAGCCGGTAATCGCGAGCGTCCCGCAGGACTGGCTCGACCAACTGCCGGGGCAGGTACTTGTGGCGGCGCATGTGGCACTGCGCAAGGCACCGGTTGAAACGCCCGACAGCGAAGAACTGGCCAGCCTGTTCGAAGGCAACCCGCTCGTCGGCGGCCGCGTCGGCGACGGCGTCGCCAGCGTGCGGGCGGACTTCCGCATCCACGCCGACGGCTTCAGCCGCTTCCTGATCGAGGACGTCAGCCTTACCCCGCGCCAGGCGGGGCGGATGGTACAGCGCTTGCTGGAAATAGAAACCTATCTGATGCGCGCGCTGCTCACGCTCCCCGTTGCCAGGGCCACCCTGCCGGTGCTGTCCGACGCCGACCGGCAACTCGCTGCTTTGCTCAACCAAATGGTGGACGTCCGAAGCGAAGACGAACCCGCTCTCCTTGACCGGTTGACAAGGCTTGCCGCGGTCGTAGAGGGAACCATTTCCTCGACCCTGGGCCGGATTTGCGCGGCGCGCGCCTACCAGGAACTGGTGGCCCGGCGCCTGGCGGAACTGCGCGAGGTGCGCGTGGAAGGCGTACAGCCCCTGTGCGAATTCGTCGAGCGCCGCCTGCTGCCCGCGATGGGCACCTGCGAAACCGTGGCCCGACTCCAGGACAGCCTGTCGGAACGAATAAGTCGCGCCAGCGAGATGTTGCGCACGCGCGTCGACATCTCGTTGCAGCGGCAGAACCAGTCGCTGCTCAGCAGCGCCGCCCGACGGGCGAAGCTGCAGTTGCGCCTGCAGGAAACGGTGGAGGGATTGTCAGTGGCCGCGGTCAGTTACTACGTGGTCGGCTTGATAGGATATGCGGCCAAAGCCGTCAAGGCGGCGGGCGCGCCGGTCAATGCGGAAATCGTCACCGGACTCGCGATTCCGATCGTGGTGATCGTGGCCGCGCTGGGTGTTCGGCATATCCGCCAGCTGGTCCAGCGCGCGGCAAGCTAACGCGGGCAGATGCGCTAGCGGGTCAGGGCGCGCGCCGGCATGTCCCGGGTCGCCGCGCGCGCCCTCCCGCAAGCGCTTCCGCGCCAGCAACGAGGACAGGAATGCCAGCCAGGGCGGGCGCCGCCAATTTCGTCAGGCACGCGGAGCAGTCCTCAAAATGGCTTAGAATCAGCGTTTTCCAACGCGGAGCCGGTCGCGGACGGCGCCGCCGAAGCCACGGTTTCACATTGTCCACCGACCGCTATCGGCGGCCGCAGCTACCGAACGACCACCTTATGCAAGCAACCCGTATCTGCTTCGTCCGGCATGGCGAAACCTCCTGGAACGCGGAAAAGCGCATCCAGGGCAACATCGACGTCGGCCTCGACGAGGCTGGACAGGCACAGGCGGACGCAGCCGCCCGGTGGTTGTCGCCGCTGCCGATCGCGGCAGTCTACAGCAGCGACCTGCTGCGCGCCCGACAGACCGCCGAGCGCCTCGCCAGAGCGCTGAATCTGGCGCCGATCCTGCGCCCGGAGTTTCGCGAGCGACGCTACGGACTGTTCGAAGGGCTGACCTACGATCAGTCGCGCAGCCGCTACCCTGACGTCTATTCGCTGTTTGAGGCACGTGAGCCGGATTTCGTCATCCCCTACGGCGGCGAGAGCTTGCGGCAGCTGCACTTGCGCGTCAGCGACGGCTTGCGGCAACTGGTCGACGATCATCGCGGCCAGACCATCGCGTTGGTGACGCACGGCGGCGTACTCGATATCGTCAACCGTGTCGTGCGCGGCACGTCATTGCGCCAGCCGCGCGATTTCCTGATCCCCAATGCGGGCATCAACTGGGTAAGCGCACAGGACGGCGGCTGGAAGATGGAAGCCTGGGGCGTGACCGACCACTTGACGATGGTCGGCCTCGACGAACTGCCGTAGTGCGATGGCGAAGCCGGCAGGCCGGCGACTCACCAAGCCCGGGATCAGGCTTTCGGGCGCAGTGCGCCGTGGCGCACCGGTTCACCCATCAGCTCCAGCAGCGACGCCATCCCCTGGCGCAGCTTCACCAGAACCGGCAGCGGCATCTTGCCCAGGGCGCCGCGCAGCCGGCCCTGCATCGGGCCGGGGATGTCCCTGACCATTTCGACACCCGCAGCGGTAAGTTGCAGACGAACGACGCGGTTGTCGGCATCGCGGCGTTCGCGGCGCACCAGATCGCGCAGTTCGAGCTTGTCGAGCAGGTTGCTGGCGGTGGACGGCTTGATGTGCAAGGCGCTGGCCAGTTCCGAAACACGTAGTCCGGGGCGTGCCGAGATCTGCCACAGGGCCCAAAGCTGGGAACCACTCAGGCCGTGCGTGTCGTCAATATTCTGCATCCCGTTCTGCACCGTGCGCACCAGTTGCAGGAGCTGACCGAAAGCATCATCCCTGCCGTCCGGTGGCGAGCCGGGCTCGTCCGGCGCGGTTGCCTGCAAGGCCTTCAGGCCGTCTCCCTTCCTCCTACCTGTCATCGCACATACCTCTGCATTGCCCGAATAAAGTTTGTGTGCAATACTATTTTGCTTAAAGCGATTGTACAAGCAATATTTTTGCCCGACGCTCAACGAACAGGATATCAATGGACAAAGAGTTTCTCGATCAGCTGCTTTCCCTGGGCCAGAAGTTGTCGCCCGCGGCGGCGACGTCGCTGCGCATCGCCCTCATCGTCGTCATGGCATGGGTTGCGCTGGCGTTCTCGCACAAGTTGATTCGCACCTTCCGTATCTACATCAGCCGCAGCATGCAGGATGGCGAGCAGGTACAGCGTGCAGCCACTCTCGGCCGCGTCTTTCGCTACGCGGCATCGGTGATCATTACGCTGGTCGCCGGCGTCCTGGTGCTGGCCGAGCTGGGTGTCTCCGTAGCCCCGATTCTGGGGGCAGCCGGCGTCGTCGGCGTTGCTGTCGGCTTCGGCGCCCAGAGTCTGGTCAAGGACTACTTCTCGGGCTTCTTCCTGCTGCTGGAGAACCAGATTCGCCTGGGCGATGTCGTCGAAGCTGGCGGCAAGAGCGGCATGGTCGAGGAGCTCACCCTGCGCTACGTGCGCATGCGCAACTACGACGGTCACGTGCACTTCGTCCCCAACGGCAGCATCAGCTCGGTGACCAACATGACCCGCGGCTTCGCGCAGGCGGTGATCGACGTCGGCGTCGCCTATCGCGAGAACGTCGACCAGGCGCTCGACGTGATGCGCACTGTCGGTGCCGAGCTGCGCGCCGATCCCGTCTTCGCGCCGAAGATCCTCGACGACGTCGAGATCGTCGGCGTCGATTCCTGGGGTGATTCGGCGGTCATCCTGCGCTGCCGCTTCAAGGTCGTGGCCATCGAACAGTGGACCGTGCGCCGCGAATACCTGCGCCGCGTCAAGCATGCCTTCGATGCCGCTGCCATCGAAATCCCCTTCCCGCATCTCACCGTCTATCCGGGCCAGGCCAAGGACGGCTCAAGCCCGCCCTTGCGACTGTCGATGGAAGGCGCCACGCAGCACCCCGGAGGTACGCAATGAAAGTCACGAAACCCGTCGTTGCACACAGCCTGTTCAGCGAACAGGACATCTACCTCTTTCGCGAGGGCAACCACACCCGGCTCTACGACCGTTTCGGCGCCCACGCCACCGAAAAGAACGGCCAGGCCGGTTTCCAGTTCAGCGTCTGGGCGCCCAATGCCAGGAAAGTCGCGGTGGTCGGCGACTTCAACGACTTTCAGGCCGAGAGCCACCTCCTCCGCAGTCGCACCGACAACTCCGGGATCTGGGAGGGCTTCATCGCCGGGCCGAAGTTGGGCGACAGCTACAAGTTCCATATCACCAGCCGTAGCGGTACGCAGGAGAAGGCCGACCCCTTTGCCCGCCAGTCCGAGGAGCCACCGCGCAGCGCTTCGCGCCTGTGCACGCTCGACTACAGCTGGGGCGACAGCGAGTGGATGGGCAAACGCCGGGCGATCAACGCGCTCAATGCGCCGCTGTCGATCTACGAGGTGCACCTCGGTTCGTGGCGGCGCATTCCCGAAGACGGCAACCGCTCGCTGAGCTACCGGGAAATGGCTCACCAGCTGGCCGCCTACGTCAGGGAAATGGGCTTCACGCACGTCGAGCTGATGCCGGTGATGGAGCACCCGTTCTACGGCTCCTGGGGCTATCAGACGACGGGCTATTTCGCACCGACGGCGCGCTACGGGACGCCGGAGGATTTCATGTTCCTGATCGACACCCTGCATCAGGCGGGGATCGGCGTGATCCTCGACTGGGTGCCCTCGCACTTCCCCGCCGATGGCCACGGGCTGGCCAATTTCGACGGCACCTGCCTCTATGAACACGAGGATCCACGGCAGGGCTTCCATCCCGACTGGAAAAGCTCGATCTTCAATCTCGGTCGCAACGAGGTACGTGGTTTCCTGATGTCCAGCGCCCTGTTCTGGCTCGACAACTACCACGTCGACGGCCTGCGCGTCGACGCCGTCGCCTCGATGCTCTACCTCGACTACGGGCGTGCCGAAGGCGAATGGATCCCGAACGAGCACGGCGGCCGCGAAAACCTCGAATCGATGAGTTTTCTGCGCAGCCTCAACGAAGCCGTCTATCGCGACCATCCGGACGTGCAGACGATGGCCGAGGAGTCCACCGCCTGGCCGATGGTGTCTCGCCCGACCTACATGGGCGGCCTGGGTTTCGGCATGAAGTGGAACATGGGCTGGATGAACGACACGCTGAAGTATTTCCAGCAGCAGCCGCTGTTCCGCAAGTACCAGCACGACAAACTGACTTTCACGATCTGGTACGCGTTCACCGAAAACTTCGTCCTGCCGCTGTCACACGACGAAGTGGTGCATGGCAAGGGCGCGTTGATCGGCAAGATGCCTGGCGACGAGTGGCAGCAATTCGCCAATCTGCGCCTGCTCTACGGCCTGATGTGGACCCACCCCGGGAAGAAGCTGCTGTTCATGGGCGGCGAACTCGGCCAGCGACGCGAGTGGCAGCACGACGAAAGCCTCGAATGGCACGTCCTGCAATACCCGCAGCACCACGGCGTGCAGTCCTGGGTGAAGGACCTCAACAGCGTCTATCGCCAGGAAAAAGCACTGCATGAGAAGGATTTCAGCGGCGACGGATTCGCCTGGATCGATGCCCAGAACTGGGAAGAAAGCGTCATCAGCTTCCTGCGCTACGGCAAGCACCGTGACGATACCGTCCTGGTGGTCTGCAACTTCACGCCGGTACCGCGCCACGACTACGTCGTCGGCGCCCCGCGCGGCGGCCAGTGGCAGGAGATTCTCAACAGCGACGCAGCCCTCTATGGCGGCAGCGGCATGGGCAATCTCGGTCAGGTCGAGGCCTCGTCGCAGGCCGCGCACGGGCATTTCCACTCGCTGTCACTGACCCTGCCACCGCTGGCGGTCGTGGTCTTCAAGCCGGTATCCGGGAACCAATGACCGTGCTGACCGCGAAGTCGGCTGCCACGCCTGGCGGCGGCGAAAGCCTCGCCGCAGCCAGGCGCTCGCGCTGCCCCTTGCACGCGCCCGACATTCCCGTCATGCTCCACAGTTCTACCGTGACCCGCAATGACACCCGGGTCACCATCGCCCGCCAGGCCCTGCAAGACGGTCGGGCCGGCTCGCTGAAACTGCCCCTGGCCGAGCCTGGCCCGACTGCCGGTTCGCCTTGCCAGGCGGACGACACACCTGCCGACAATCGCTTGCTCGTTGCGACGAGATGCGGAACCCTGACGACTTCCCTTGAGTGGAGGAAATGATGCAAATGGCCAACGAGTTGATGAAAAAAGCGGCCGACGCCGCCGAGCTGAGCTGGGAAAACGATCCGCTGTGGTACAAGGATGCGATCATTTACGAGTTGCACGTCAAGGCCTTCAAGGACAGCGGGGACGACGGCATCGGCGATTTCAGGGGGCTGACCGAGAAGCTCGACTACATCCAGGATCTGGGTGTCAATACCCTCTGGCTGCTGCCCTTCTACCCTTCGCCCATGCGCGACGACGGCTACGACATCTCCGATTACCACAACGTCAGCCCCGACTACGGCAATCGCAATGATGCACGCATCTTCATCCGCGAAGCGCACCGCCGCGGGCTGCGGGTGATCACCGAGCTGGTCATCAACCACACCTCCGACCAGCACCCGTGGTTCCAGGCGGCGCGGCGAGCCCCTGCCGGATCGAAGAAGCGCGACTACTACGTGTGGTCCGATACCGACAAGAAGTTTCCGGAAACGCGCATCATCTTCACCGACACCGAGAAGTCGAACTGGGCCTGGGACGACGTCGCCAAGGCCTACTACTGGCACCGCTTCTTCTCGCACCAGCCCGACCTCAACCACAACAACCCGGACGTCGTCAAGGCGGTGATCCGGATCATGCGCTTCTGGCTGGACATGGGGGTCGATGGCCTGCGTCTCGATGCCATCCCCTACCTGTGCGTCCGCGAAGGCACGAACAACGAGAACGTTCCCGAGACGCACGCCGTCATCAAGCAGATCCGCGCGGTCATCGATTCGCGCTACCAGAACCGCATGCTGCTCGCCGAGGCCAACATGTGGCCGGAAGACGTGCGCGAGTACTTTGGGGACGGCGACGAGTGCCACATGGCCTACAACTTCCCGGTGATGCCGCGCATCTTCATGGCCGTGGCCCAGGAAGAACGCCATCCGATCATCGAAATCATGAACCAGACGCCGGAAATCCCGGAAAACTGCCAGTGGGCGATCTTCCTGCGCAACCACGACGAACTGACGCTGGAAATGGTCACCGAGAGCGAACGCGCCTTCATGTACAAGGCCTATGCGTCCGACCCGCGGATGCGCGTCAACGTCGGCATTCGCCGACGGCTGGCACCGCTGATGGACAACAACCGCCACAAGATAGAACTGGTGAAGTTCCTCATCCTGACCCTGCCAGGATCGCCGGTCCTCTACTACGGCGACGAGATCGGCATGGGCGACAACATCTACCTCGGCGACCGCAACGGCGTGCGCACCCCGATGCAGTGGAGTCCGGACCGCAACGCCGGCTTCTCCCGGGCCGACCCGCAGCGACTCTACCTGCCGCCGAACATGGACCCGATCTACGGCTACGAAGCCGTCAATGTCGAAGCGCAGGCGCGTAACCCGTCGTCACTGCTGAACTGGACCAGGCGCGTGCTCGCGGTGCGCAAGAACTACAAGGCTTTCGGCCGCGGCAGCATCACTTTCCTCGAACCCGGTAACCGCAAGATCCTCGCCTACGTCCGCGAGTACCAGGACGAGATCCTGCTCTGCGTGGTCAATCTGTCGCGCAACGCGCAACCGGTGGAACTCGACCTGGCGCCCTTCAAAACGCGCGTGCCGGTCGAACTGGTCGGGCGCTCGGCCTTCCCGCCGATCGGCGACCTGCCCTACCTGCTGACCCTGGCAGGCCACGGCACCTACTGCTTCCGCCTGACGACCGACGCCGAGGTGCCCTACTGGCACGAGGAACGCCTGCCACGCGCCGAGCTGCCGGTGCTGGTGCTCACCGAAGGCTGGCTGACCTTCTCTGGTGGCAAGACCACCGCCACCACCGTGCGCCGGGCCATCGCCGCCACCACCCGCGACCAGCTTCAGCACAAGGTGCTGGCGCCCTACCTGATCACCAAGCGCTGGTTTGCCGGCAAGGGCCACGCCATCGAGAGCATCGCGATCATCGAGCAGGCACCATGGGACACCGCCAACGGCAGCTGGCTGTTGACCATCATCGAGGTGCATTGCGCCGGTATCGAGCCGCAGGTTTACTTCCTGCCGCTGGCCATCTGCTGGGACGAACAGACCAGCGAAGAGCAGCGCGCCCTGCTCGGCCCCTGGGCGCTGGCCCGGGTGCGCCAGAAAGACCGCACCGGCCTGCTTTACGGCGCCTTCGGCGCGGACGGCTTCTGCCGCGACCTGGCCGAGGGGATCGGCAATAACATTGCCATCCCCTTTGGCCGCGGACGGCTCGAATTCCATGCTTCGCCGGCGTTCGCCAAGCTTGCCGCCGGTCTCGACGCACCGGTACGTCATCCGTCGCTGGAACAGAGCAATACCGCAGTGTACTTCGGCGACAAACTGTTCCTGAAGGGCTACCGTCGCCTGCAGACGGGCACCAACCCCGAGGTCGAAGTCGGCCGTTTCCTCACCGATACTTCGCCCTACGAGCACATTGCGCCGGTCGCGGGCTCGGTCGAAATCCGTCGTGCCGATGGCCAGACGATGACCCTGGCACTCTTGCAGGGATACACCAAGAACCAGGGTGACAGCTGGAACTTCACGCTCGACTACCTGGAGCGCTACCTCTCGGAAGTCGCTGTGGCGACCGACGAACTCGACGGCAACCCGCACGCCTTCTTCCTGACCCTGATCGAGGTGCTCGGCAGGCGCACCGGAGAGCTGCACCAGGCTTTCGGTCGTTCCACCGGCGACCCGGCCTTCGAACGCGAGCCGATCAGCGAACAGGACATGAGCAACTGGGCGAATGCGCTGAAGGCCGAAGCGGTGGCAACGCTCGACGAACTCGAACGGCGCAGCGAGGGTTTCCCCGACGAGGTGCGCGCCGGCTGCGACCGCCTGTCCGCGTTGCGGCCGGTGCTCCTGGACCGCGTCTCGCCGCAGGCACTTGCCGGCATTACCGCCGCCAAGATGCGCTATCACGGCGACTACCACCTCGGCCAGGTGCTGCGCGTGGACGAGGATTTCGTGATCATCGACTTCGAGGGCGAACCCGCGCGGTCGATGGAAGAGCGTCGTCAGAAGCATTCGCCGCTGCGCGACGTTGCCGGCATGCTGCGCTCGTTCAGCTATGCGGCAGCGGTGGCCACCAACCGCCTGACCAACGAAGACCCGGTCGATCGCCATCGCGCGGGGCCGCTGGTCGAAAGCTGGGAGGAGCAGGTCAGAGACTCCTTCATGAGCGGCTATCGCAACGCGGTCCAGGGCTGCCCGGCATGGCCGGAGGAGCCTGGCGCGGCCGAGCGGCTGATCGAGTTCTTCGTGATCGAGAAGGCGCTCTACGAATTGCGCTACGAGATGGGTAACCGGCCCGACTGGGTCTCGGTCCCCCTCTTCAGCCTGCTCAGAAACCTGGAAGAAACAGAACCAAGCTGATCATTACCCGCAAAGGAGAAACACCATGAAAGTACTCGCGATGGTCCTGGCCGGCGGCCAGGGTTCCCGGCTGCATCCTCTGACCGCAGAACGGTCCAAGCCCGCGGTGCCCTTCGGCGGCCGCTACCGGATTGCCGACTTCGTGCTCAGTAACATGGTGAACTCCGAGATCCGTGGCATCTACATGATGGTGCAGTACAAATCGCAGTCGCTGATCGAGCACGTCGCCAAGGCCTGGGGCAATTCGAACGCCTACACCGGCCAGTTCGTCACCGTCGTGCCACCGCAGATGCGCGAGGGTCCGGAGTGGTTCCAGGGAACCTCCGACGCCGTCTTCCAGAACATCAACCTGATCGAGCGCCACTCGCCGGACCTGGTCGCCGTCTTCGGCGCCGATCACATCTACCGCATGGATGTGCGCCAGATGATCGACTTCCACCGCGGCAATTCGGCGCACGTGTCGGTGGCCGCGATTCCGGTGCCGCTGGCCGACGCCTCGGCCTTCGGCATCATCGACGCCGACAAGCGACACCGCATCCGCAGCTTCCTTGAAAAACCGGCGAATCCACCGGCGATGCTCAGCGACCCGACGCGTGCCTACGGCTCGATGGGCAACTACCTGTTCAATACCGATGTCCTGCTGAAAGCCCTGCGCGAGGCGAACGACAAAGGCGAGCACGATTTCGGCCACCACATCCTGCCGCGGCTGATCAAGACGCACCAGGTCCTGGCCTACAACTTCGCTGACAACCACGTCCCAGGCGTCGCCGATTACGAGGAGCAGTCGTACTGGCGCGATGTCGGCAACATCGACGCCTACTACGACGCCCACTACGATGTCCTCGGCGCGAAACCGCGTTTCAACCTTTTCAACCCGAAGTGGTTCATCAACTCCAGTTCCTACCAGGGACCGTCGCCACGCATCCTCGCCGGCGACATCACGGACAGCACCATCGCCGCCGGTTCGCTGATCAAGGACGCGCGCATCAGCAACTCGATGCTGCGTCGCGAAGTCGTCGTCGAGGAAGACGTCGAAATCGACGACTGCCTGATCATGGACTACACCGTCATCCGACGTGGCTCGCGCCTGAAACGAGTCATCGTCGACCGCTACAATGTGGTCGAGGCCAACTCGCGCATCGGCTTCGACGCCGCCGCCGACCGCGCCCGCTACACGGTCAGCGACGGCGGCGTGGTAGTCCTCGCCAAAGGTCAGGATGTCCCTGACGTGACCCGCTACCAGATTTAGGAGATTTACCCATGCACCTCCCCGTCACCGCCGTCTGGCCCGGCTCTCCCACGCCACGCGGCGCCAGCTGGGATGGCGAGGGCGTCAATTTCGCCCTCTTCTCGGAGCACGCCGAACGCGTCGAACTGTGTCTGTTCGACCCGAACGGACGCCGCGAGGTGCAGCGCATCGAGTTGCGTGAGCAGACCAATCTGGTCTGGCACTGCTACCTGCCCGAGGCGCGCCCGGGCCTGCTCTACGGCTACCGGGTCTACGGCCCCTACGACCCGGCCCGCGGCCACCGCTTCAACGGCAACAAGCTGCTCATCGAGCCTTACGCCAAGGATATCGTCGGGCAGGTACGCTGGAGCGACGCGCATTTCGGCTACCGCATCGGTCACCGCAACCAGGACCTGTCCTTCGACCGCCGCGACAACCACGCCGGCATACCCAAGTGCCGGGTCATCGACCCGGCCTTCACCTGGGGCGACGACAAGGCACCGAACATCCCCTGGGCGGACATGGTGATCTACGAGACGCACGTGCGCGGGTTCACGAAGAACCATCCGGAGGTACCGCCCTCCCTGCGCGGCACCTATGCGGGACTGGCGACGGCGCCGGTCATTGACCATCTCAAGCGCCTGGGCATCACTTCGATCGAACTGATGCCCGTACATGCCTTCATCAACGACCGTCACCTGATCGAACGCGGCCTCAGCAACTACTGGGGCTACAACTCGATCGGCTTCTTCGCGCCCGACCACCGCTACAGCTCCACCGGCGTGGTCAGCGAATTCAAGACGATGGTCAAGACCTTTCACACGCACGGCATGGAAGTCATTCTCGACGTGGTCTACAACCACACCGCCGAAGGCAACCAGCTCGGCCCGACGCTCTCTTTCCGCGGCGTCGACAACGCCTCGTACTACCGCCTGGTCGGCGACAACAAGCGCTACTACATGGACTACACCGGCTGCGGCAATACCCTCGACCTGCAGCAGCCACGCATGCTGCAGCTGATCATGGACTCGCTGCGCTACTGGGTGCTGGAAATGCACGTCGATGGCTTCCGCTTCGACCTCGCGTCGGCGCTGGCACGTGAACTGCATGCCGTCGACAAGCTGGGCGCCTTCTTCGACATCCTGCTGCAGGACCCGGTGCTGTCGCAGGTCAAGCTGATCGCCGAACCCTGGGACCTCGGCGAAGGCGGTTACCAGGTCGGCAACTTCCCGGCCGGCTGGGGCGAGTGGAACGACCACTACCGCGACACCATGCGCGCGCACTGGAAAGGTGACTGCGGCCTGATCGGCGATTTCGCCAGCCGCCTGACCGGCTCCAGCGACTTCTATCAGCACAGCGGGCGAAAGCCCTGGGCGAGCGTCAACTTCGTCACCGCCCACGACGGCTTCACGCTGCACGATCTGGTCAGTTACAACGACAAGCACAACGCAGCCAACTGCGAAGACAACCGCGACGGCAACGACAACAACCGTTCCTGGAACTGCGGTGCCGAGGGACCGACCGACGACGCCGCGATCAACGAACTGCGCGCGCGCCAGAAGCGCAACCTGCTGGCGACGCTGTTCTTTTCACAGGGCGTGCCGATGCTGCTCGCCGGCGACGAGATGGGGCGTACCCAGGGCGGCAACAACAATGCCTACTGCCAGGACAACGAGATCAGCTGGGTCAACTGGGATCTTTCGCCAGCCGACCGCGACTTCCTGGCTTTCGTGCAACGGGTCATTTCCCTGCGCCGCGAGCATCCGGTTTTCCGTCGCCGCAACTTCTTCCACGGCAGCGCCCCCGAGGGTTCGCTGGTCAAGGACATCCACTGGCTGAAACCCGATGGCAGCGAGATGAACGACGACGAGTGGTCGCACAGTTACGCGCAGTGCCTGGGCGTCTATCTCAGCGGTGAGGCGATGCAGGAGCGTGACCGGCGCGGCCGCCCGATTCACGACGACAACTTCCTGCTGCTCTTCAACAGCTACCACGAGAACATGGCTTTCCGCCTGCCGGTGCTGCCGCAGGCCTGCGAGTGGCTGAGCGTTCTCGATACTCACGTCGCCAATGGCCTGCAGCCCGACGGCGTCTTCCAGAGCGGCGACACCTACCCCCTCGAGAGCCGTTCGCTGGCCCTTCTGATGCAAAGGAAAATATAGTGAAACGTCAGCACAGCATGCCGTTTGGCGCCGAGCCCCTGGCCGACGGAGGCGTCCGTTTTCGGCTCTGGGCACCCGGCGTCGCGACAGTCGGGCTGCAACTCGACGGTGCCGCCGACCTGCCGATGACCGCCGCCGCGGACGGCTGGTTCGAACTCACCGTCGCGGAAGCACAGCCAGGCAGCCGCTACCTCTTCCGGCTGCCCGACGGCCTGCTGGTCCCGGACCCGGCGTCGCGTTTCAACCCCGACGACGTGCATGGAGCGTCCGAGGTCGTCGCCCCGGCCGCCTTCGACTGGCCGGATGAAGAATGGCGCGGGCGACCGTGGGAGGAGGCGGCCATCTACGAGCTGCACATCGGCAGCTTCACGACGGCTGGCGACTTCAACGGCGCCATCGAGCGCCTCGACTACCTCGTCGAACTCGGGGTCACTGCGCTCGAGATCATGCCGGTCTCCGATTTCCCCGGCGCGCGCAACTGGGGTTACGACGGCGTCCTGCCATTCGCACCGGACGCGGCCTACGGCCGGCCGGAGGATTTCAAACGGCTGATCGCCGCTGCGCACGAACGCGGGCTGATGGTCCTGCTCGACGTCGTGTACAACCACTTCGGGCCGGAAGGCAACTATCTGCACGCCTACGCGCCCACCTTCTTCAACCCGGCCCATGAGACACCATGGGGCGCGGCGATCAACTTCGACGGCGAGGGCAGCCGCACCGTACGTGACTTCTTCGTGCACAACGTTCTCTACTGGCTGGAGGAGTTTCACCTCGACGGCCTGCGCCTCGACGCCATCCACGCCATCTGCGACGACAGCACGCCGGACATCATCGAGGAACTCGCCGCAGCCTTCAAATCGGTGCCCGGGCGCGCACGGCACGTGCACATGGTCCTCGAAAACGAGCACAACCAGGCGCGCTACCTGGGCCGTGACGATTTCGGCCGCCTGCTGCACGGCACCGCACAGTGGAACGACGACATCCACCACTGCTTTCACGTGCTGGCGACCGGCGAGACCGATGGCTATTACACCGACTACGCGAGCGATCCGGCGCGCCGTCTCGGCCGCTGCCTGACGGAGGGCTTCGCCTATCAGGGCGAAGCGTCGACCTTTGCGCATGGAAAGCTGCGCGGCGAAGCCAGCGCCCATCTGCCACCCGCGGCGTTCATCAATTTCCTGCAGAACCACGACCAGATCGGCAATCGCGCCTTCGGCGAGCGTCTCAGCCACCTCGCCTCGCCGCTGGCGATGGAAGCGCTCACCGCGGTTCTGCTGCTGGCGCCGCAGCCGCCGCTGCTGTTCATGGGCGAGGAATTCGCGAGCGCGCAGCCCTTCCTGTTCTTCTGTGATTTCGGGCCGGAACTCGCCCGTCTGGTGACCGAGGGCCGCCGCCGCGAGTTTTCGCGTTTCGCGCGTTTCGCCGACCCGGCGGTGCGTGAGAGCATCCCCGACCCGAATGCCCTGGCGACTTTCGAGACCTGCGTCCTCGACTGGAGCGCGACCGCGCGCGAGCCGCAGCGCACCACCCTCGAACTGCACCGCAAGCTGCTCGCGCTTCGCTGGCAGTGGATCGCGCCACGTCTGGCCGGCATGGGCAACGGCACTCCGCAGCTGAAACTGCTGTCGCCGCGAACACTGGCCATCAACTGGCGCCTCGGCGACGGCAGTCTGCTGATGCTGCTCGCCAACCTCGGCGATGACCCGGTCGAATCCACACCGCCGGATGGCGAACTGCTGTTCGCGACGAGCAATATCGACGCCGGTGCCCTGGCGGCCGGACAACTGCCGGCGTGGTCGGTCGCCTGGCACCTGCAGGTCGGCGGTATCCAATGACGGCCAACGACAACGACCAGGGCGCACTGGCCCGCCTCGCCGCGTATTGCGGCATAGCTGCCGAGTACGGCGATGTCTGGGGCAAGCCGCACGCGACGTCGGAGAACACCCTGCGCGCACTGCTGACGGCGATGCACTTTCCCGCCGACGCCGACCCTGCGTCACTGCTGCAGACGCTGCAGCAAGACGAATGGCGGCGGCCACTGCCGCCGGTGCAGGTGGTAACCGTCGGCGAAGCGGCGTCCGTGCCGGTCTCGCTGCCGGCAGCACGTGCCAGCCACCCGCATCGCTGGATCCTGACCCGGGAAAGCGGCGCCTCGAGCAGCGGCGAGTTCGAACCCGCCGAGCTGCCACGACTGGGCGAGCAGCACCTCGACGGCGTCGATTTCCTGCGCGGCCAGTTGCTCCTGCCGCCGCTGAAGGACCCCGGCTACTACCGCCTGGAAGTCGAGCAGCCCGGCCGCGGCGGCATGGCGCTGATGGCCATGACCTTGATCGTCGCGCCGCAGAGCTGCTACCTGCCCGATGCGCTGCAAGGCGACGGCCGTGTCTGGGGCCCGACGGTACAGCTCTACGGCGTACGCTCGCGGCGCAACTGGGGGATCGGCGACTTTGGCGATCTGCGCACCCTGGTCGGCCTGTCGGCCGACGCCGGCAGCGGCGTGATCGGGGTCAATCCATTGCACGCCCTGTTTCCCGATGATCCGACGCGCATAAGTCCCTACAGCCCCTCCAGCCGCTGCTTCGTCAACGTCATGTACATCGACGTCGAAGCGGTTGCGGACTTCGCCGAGTGCGAAGCTGCGCGCAGCCTGGTCGCCTCCGAACGCTTCCAGGGCCGGCTGCGGCGCCTGCGCGCCGGCGATATGGTCGACTACGAGGAAGTCTCGGCGGCCAAGCGCGAGGTTCTGAGCATTCTCTACCGTCACTTCCGTGACCAGCATCTGGCAAACGACACGCCCCGCGCACGCGCTTTCCGCCTGTTCCGCGCGGAAAGCGGCCAGGCACTTGAACTGCACGCCCGTTTCGAGGCCCTGCAGGCCCACTTCCGCCAGGAAGACCCCGGCGTCTGGGGCTGGCCCGCCTGGCCTGAAAAATATCGCCATCCGCAGTCGGCGGCGGTGGCCGCCTTCGCCAGCGAGCACGCCGAGGCGATCGAATACTCGGCCTGGCTGCAGTGGCTTGCCGACGAACAACTCACCGATCTGGGCCAGCAATCGTGGCGCCGCGGTCTTGGCGTCGGGCTCTATCAGGACCTGGCGGTCGGTGTGAATCCCGGCGGATCGGAGGCCTGGGCATGGCAGGACGCCTTTGCCAGCGCCGCCTACGTCGGCGCGCCCCCCGACGAATTCAATCCCGTCGGCCAGGACTGGGGATTGCCGCCGCTGGTGCCGCACCTTCTGCGGGATGCCGCCTACGCACCATTCATCGCCGTGCTGCGTGCCAACATGCGCCACTGCGGCGCCCTGCGCATCGATCACGTGATGGGCCTGGCGCGGCTGTTCTGGGTTCCCGTTGGCCAGCCGGCAACGCAGGGGGCGTACGTCACCTATCCGCTCGGCGACCTGCTCGCCATAGTCGCGCTGGAAAGCCAGCGCAATCGCTGCATGGTGATCGGCGAGGATCTGGGCACGGTTCCCGACGGCTTTCGGCCGCGGCTGGCTGACGCCGGCGTGCTGTCCTACCGGCCGTTCCTCTTCGAGCGCAGCGAGGACGGCAACTTCAAGCCACCGGCCGAGTACCCGCGCCAGGCGCTGGTCGCCGTGAGCACCCATGATCTTCCGACCCTGCAGGGTTTGTGGACGGGCCACGACATCGACACCCGCGCGACCCTGCAGCTCTTCCCCGAAGAAGCGCAGTTCGAGCAGATGGTCGTCGACCGCGCCCAGGATCGGGCCCGCTTCCTGATGGCGCTCAAACACGCCGACTTGCTGCCCGAAGGTGCCAGCGTGCACCCGTTCTCGGTCCCCGAGATCACGCAGCCCTTCGTGGTAGCCATCCACGCCTTCCTTGCCAGAACACCGGCACAGCTGCTGGTGGTCCAGCCCGAGGACATCCTCGGCGTGGTCGAGCAGGCCAACCTGCCGGGCAGCCGCGACGACCAGCATCCCAACTGGCGCCGCCGCCTGCCGCTGGATCTCGATGACTGGGCCGACGACGGTCGCTTCGCCGCGGTCGGCGAGGTGCTGATCAACGAGCGTGGCACGGCCGTCGTACCGCCCGAAGAAGTATTGCTGCCGGCACGTGTCGCGGTCATCCCGCGCGCCACATACCGCATGCAGTTCAACCGGGACTTCACCTTTGCGCAGGCCGGTGCGCTGGCGCCCTATCTCGCCGCGCTGGGGATCAGCCACTGCTATGCCTCGCCTTACCTGCGGGCACGACCGGGCAGCACGCACGGTTATGACATCGTCGGCCACGCCGAGCTGAACCCGGAAATCGGCACGACACAGGAATACGAAGACTTTAGCGCCGCTCTCAGGGAGAACGGCCTGTCGCAGGTGATCGACGTCGTCCCCAACCACATGGGCATCATGGGGTCCGACAACGCCTGGTGGCTGGACGTCCTCGAGAATGGTCCGGCCTCGGCCTGGGGTGCGTTCTTCGATATCGACTGGGAGCCGCTCAACCGCGATCTGAAGGGCAAGGTGCTGCTGCCACTGCTTGGCAACCACTACGGGCAGGTGCTCAACGCCGGTGAACTGCGCCTCGACTACGACGCCGTGCGTGGCGAGTTCAGCATCTTCTACTACCAGCACCGGCTTCCGGTCGATCCGGCGAGCTATCCGCGCATCATCGGCCACCGCCGCGAACGCCTGGCTGCACAGCTCGGCGAAAGTCACGAGCGCTACGGCGAACTGGAGGCCCTGATCACTGCTTTCGGACACCTGCCGGGGCGCACCAATGCCAAGCCGGCGAAGATCGCCGAACGACAGCGCGACAAGGAAGTGCATAAACGCCACCTGGCGGCGCTCACCGAAGCGCGCGCCGACATCGCCCATCACATCGCCGACAATCTGGCCGAATTCAACGGCCGTCCCGGCCATCCGGCCAGCTTCGATCTGCTGCACGAGCTGATCCAGGTGCAGGGCTACCGCCTGGCCTACTGGCGCGTCGCCTCCGACGAGATCAACTATCGCCGCTTCTTCGACATCAACGACCTCGCCGCGCTGCGAATGGAAGACCCCGCCGTCTTCGATGCCACTCACCACCTGATCCTCGATCTGGTGGCCCAGGGCAAGGTCGAAGGTTTGCGCATCGACCACCCCGACGGGATGTTCGACCCCGGCGAGTATTTCCGTCGGCTGCAGCAGGCGGCGGGCGGCAGGCTGCCGTCGCCAGGCGATCCGCTGCCGATCTATCTGGTAATCGAAAAAATCCTCGCCGAACACGAGCGCCTGCCGGACGACTGGCCGATCCATGGCGCCACCGGCTATCGCTTCGCCAACCTGGTCAACAACCTGTTCGTCGACAGCGCTTCCGAACGGCGCATGACGCGCATCTACCGCGAGTTCAGCGGCGTCGACCGCGACTTCGAAGAATTGGCCTACGAGGCCAAGAAGCTGATCATGCACACCGCGCTGTCGAGCGAGTTCAGCGTCCTTGCCAACCGCCTGGCAGGCATCGCCGCCGCCAGCCGGGACACCTGCGACTTCACGCTCAACGGCCTTCGCGAGGCATTGATCGAAGTGGTGGCGTGTTTTCCGGTCTATCGCAGCTACGTCGCCCACGGCGAACTCTCCGCCGACGACCGGCGCCATATTGCGTGGGCGGTGGCGGTGGCCAGAAAGCACAGCCCGCAGGTCGATACCGGCCTCTACGATTTCATCGAGGGCGTGCTGACCACCGATCTCGCGCGTGGCCGCAGTGCCTCTTACCGCGAGCCGCTGGAGACCTTCGCCATGAAGTTCCAGCAGGTATCTTCGCCGGTGATGGCCAAGGGCGTCGAGGACACGGCCTTCTACCGTTACCATCGCCTGACCTCGCTCAACGACGTCGGCGGCGAACCGCGCCGCTTCGGCGTATCGGTGGCCGCTTTCCATGCTGCCACGCGCGCCCGCGCCCTCCGCTGGCCGCACAACATGCTGGCCACGTCGACGCACGACAGCAAGCGTTCCGAGGACGTGCGTGCGCGCATCAACGTTCTCTCCGAGGTTCCGGCGGCATGGAAGCTGATGCTGAAACGCTGGCGCCGCCTGAATCGCGGTCGCAAGCGCGTGATCGAGGGCTTCGACGCGCCTTCGCGCAACGACGAATACCTGCTCTACCAGACGCTGATCGGCACCTGGCCGCTGACCCCGCCCGACGACGAGGCGCTGGCCGACTACCGTTCGCGCATCGACGCCTACATGATCAAGGCCCTGCGCGAGGGCAAGGAGCACAGCAGCTGGGTACAGGTCAACGCCGACTACGAGGGTGCGGTGAGCGACTTCGTGCAGGCGCTGCTGGCGCCTGGCGAGAAGAACCTGTTCCTCGCCGACTTCGTGCCAATGGTGCAGACCATTGCCCACCACGGGCTGATCAACGCGCTGGCGCAGCTGCTGATCAAGGTCACTTCACCGGGCGTTCCGGACATCTACCAGGGTTGCGAGCTGTGGCAGTTCAACCTTGTCGACCCGGACAACCGCCGACCGGTCGATTTTGCGCTGCGCGGCGAACTGCTGGCGCAGGTGCAGGCGCTGGTCGACGCACCGCCGGAGCAATGGTCCGAGCGCCTGCAACCGCTGGTAAGCGACATGCGCGATGGCCGGATAAAGCTGTACACGCTCTGGCAGACGCTGGCACTGCGCGCGCGCTGGCCGGAAGTCTTCGAACTGGGCGACTACCTGCCGCTGAAAGCCAGCGGGGAGCACGCCGCGCACGTCTGTGCCTACGCCCGGCGGCACGGCGAGCGGACGCTGATCGTCGCCGTGCCACGTCTGCCGGTAGGGCTGCTGGGCGACAACCGGGTCCTTCCCCTGGGCAGGGAGGTCTGGGCCGATACGGTGCTCGAACTGCCCGACGGGCTGGCCGCCTGCGCCTGGCGCAATCTCCTCAGTGGCGAAAGCCACGCAGCCACCGGGCAGTTGGCGCTTGGCGAGGTGCTGGCCAGCTTCCCGGTCGCCCTGCTGGCTTCGCAAGCCGAAACTGCAATTCAGGCCACCACCGTCTGACCGGCGTCCGGCGATGCCGCGTGACGGTCTTTCGCAGGCTGCGCTGCGTCCGGTCGACGCCGGCTGCAGCGCAGCCTGCGTCGACCCACGGGGTTGCCGGCGGGCTTACCAGCGGCGACCGCGCGCGGCGTTGAGGAACTCCTCGAGAATGGGCGTACTGTCCAGCAGGTCGGGACTTCCGGGCGGATGAAACTCCGGGTGCCACTGCAGGCCCAGCACATAGGGTTTCCCCTGCAGGCGAATGGCCTCAACGACGCCGTCGCCCACGCCGCGCGCTTCGACGTGCAGGCCTCGCCCGAGGGATTTTATGGCCTGGTGATGAATCGAGATGACACGTCCGCCAGTGGCGCCGGGATAGAGCTTTGCCAGACCGGAATCCGCATCCCACTCGATGGCGTGACTGTGGCGATCATAATCGTCGTGGACGTGCGTTCCGGCGTCCTCGATCTGGGTCGCGATATCCTGATAGAGCGTGCCGCCGAGCGCAACATTGATTACCTGCGCGCCACGACAGATCCCCAGAACCGCCTTGCCGGCCTCGATGAATTCATGCAGCAGTTCCATCTCGTAGGCATCGCGAACCATGTCGCCGGCCCAATCGGGATGCAGCGCCTCCTCACCGTAGCTTTGCGGATTGACGTCGGCACCCCCTTGCAGGAGCAGCCCGTCGAGATACTCGGGATAGTCCGAGAGGCGGATGCTGCTGCGATTGACGATACCATCGCCGCTTACCGCCGGAATCATGAAGACCATCACATCGCGTGACATCACCCAATGCGCTACCGACTGTTCGAGGTAGTGCAGCGATTTCGAAAGCAGTGCTGTCGCGCCGGCCTGCGGATGGTAAATGCGTGCGGAAAGGCCGATACGTAGTGGGCGCCAGCTCATGGGACCTCCTCATGAAAGTAGCAAACGGCTACGAACTCGTCGCTTTCGAGACGATCCGGCTGCACGCCGCTCGGCTCACGAAGGCGCCTGATCGCCATCCGGGCCGCCCTGGCCCCGCGGACAGCGCACCCGCACGAGGGTTGCCCGCCGGGCGGCCCGACAGCCTCGCGAACAGCCTAGCATACAGAGGCCGGGTGGCGCTCGGCAAGACGACTGCCGCCGCAGGCAGCTGCTGCGTGCCGGATACCGCTGGCTTGGTCGCGAACCTTTTGCACGGGCGACATCGCGCAGCGCCCGAGGCCGCTCCCGAACCTGCGCCGTGATCACAATTTCCGCCACCAATGTTAGACTGCCGCGCTTGGGGCGGCGTCCCCGAGACAACACATTCGCCCCCCCCCTGCATGGCGCCGGGATGGGTGAGACGGTTTATCGTTACCACCCATTGCCGCGGCCCGGCAGGCAAACCAGGTCGCCGACCGTGCGGCGGCTGCAAACGAAGGAAACTGGATCCCGATGAGCTTTCTCCGCGGCAGGCTGAGCACCTTCAGATGGCGTACCCGTTTGGCCCTGTGGGGGGCCGCCGCTTGCGCCGGCCTGGCCGTTGTCGCTTTCACCAAGCTCACCGACCTCGCCCTCTCCACCTTCTTCGAACTGGCCAACACCCACCCCTGGCTGCCATTCCCCTGGGTGCCGTTCGTCGCTGCGCCGATGGCCGGCATGGCGGCAGTCTGGCTCGGCCGGCGGTTCTTCGCCGGGTCCCAGGGCAGCGGCATTCCGCAGGTCATCGCCGCATCCCGCCTTGCGGCCCGCGGCGAGGACGTCAGCCATCTCGTTTCGCTGCGCATCGCCATCGGCAAGGTCGGCGCCGGCTGCATCGCTCTGCTGGGGGGTTTTTCGGCTGGTCGGGAAGGCCCGTCGGCGCAGGTCGCGGCATCTATCCTGCATTTTGCACATCGCCTCCTGCCCCACTCGCGGGCGATTGCCCCTGCCGACCTGATTCTCGCCGGCGGCGCAGCGGGCATTGCCGCCGCGTTCAACACGCCGCTCGCCGGTATCGTCTTCGCCGTCGAGGAACTGGGCAGACGCCTTGAGGCCAGAACGACCGGCATTCTGGTCAGCACCATCATCCTCTCCGGTCTGGTCGCCATCGCCCTGGAAGGGAACTACAGCCACTTCGGACGCATGAAAGTCTCGGAGTTCGGCGACATCGTCATCCCGGTCGTCGTCTATGGCATGGCCTGCGGCGTTCTCGGCGGCATTTTCAGCCGCCTCCTGCTTTGGCCGCAGACGCACCCGCACTTTCTCCTCTGGCGATGGCGCAGCGCCTATCCGGTCCGCTTTGCCGGCGGCTGCGGGCTGGTCGTCGCCCTGGTCGGCTGGCTCGGCGGTGGCTTGTCCTACGGCAGTGGCTACTCGGTCACCTCGGCGCTGGTTTCGGGCGACGCCTTGTCGGCCCCCTGGCACGCGCCCGTGACGCGTTACGTGGCGACTGTCGTCACCTATTTCTCGGGTATCCCCGGCGGCATCTTCGCCCCGTCGCTGGCGGTCGGAGCGGCCTTCGGCGCCAGCACCGCCCAGATCCTCGGCTTTCCCCTCGAGGCATTGCCGATCACCGCGCTGTGCATGGCCGGCTTCCTGGCGGCGGTCACGCAGTCGCCGATCACCGCCGCGATCATCGTCATGGAAATGATCGACGGCCACGGGATGGTCATCAGCCTGATGTCCGTCACGCTGATCGCCAATGCGGTCAGTTCGCGCATCAGTCCCGAACTTTACCAGGAGCTTGCGCGGGGCTTCATGGCCAAACCCGCTTCGCCGCCGGAGAGGCCGGCACCGCCAGTAAGGCCGCGGGCGCCAGCGCCACTGCGCTCGCCGGAACCGCCACGGCAAGCGTCTGAACCATCCGACTCACCAAAGTAGCGTCCGGCAGGAAGTGAAATGTCAGGCCATTCGGCGGCGAACGAAATGTCGCGTTCCGCCGCTCGACAGGCTGGTGCACTGCAAGGCGTTTGTTGAGGTTTTCAATCCGACCTGAGAGATCGCTGCCGAATGCTTACGGTTATTTCCCGCTTCTGCGGACCCCTGGCGGTACTCCTTGCCCTTTCCGGATGCGGTGCCTTTCCGTGGCAGGACGACAGCAAGACGGAAAGCAAGACCGTCCCTGTGCCCAGCGAGCAGGAGAAGGCCGCACAGGTGCTCGAAAAGAAGGTGATCGCCGCAGCCAACCAGACGGAGAGCAACATCTACTTCTCGTTGGGCGGCGTCACGGTCAGCCGGCAGGAGAAGATCAAGCTGCAGCAGCACGCCGCCGACCTGAAGGCAAACCCGGAGAAATCCGTGACCCTGATCGGCTTCACCGACGATCTGGGAAGTCGCAGCTACAACGTCGCCATCGCCGCGCAGCGCGTCGCGGCGGTCAGAAAACTGCTGCGGTCGTACGGGGTTCCAGGAGGCCAGATCCGCCGCTACAGCGTCGGCAACGAAAAGACGCCAAAAGCCTGCACGACCAGCGACTGCCGACAGAAAATGCGGCGCGTCGAGCTGCGCTATTCGGAGTGATGGCCGGCGCAGCACAGAAAGACCTTCGCTAGCCCGCATGAACGGCAACGCGGATCGCATCATTGCCCTCTACGAGCGGCAAGCGCAGCACTACGACACGGATCGCAGCCGCGACCTCGCCGTCGAGCAAAGGTGGCTGGATCGCTTCATCTCCCTTCTGCCGTTGGGTGCCCGCGTGCTCGACATTGGCTGCGGACATGGCGAACCCATGGCCCGCCATCTTATCGAGAAAGGGTTCGACGTCTGCGGCGTCGACAGCTCTCCTGCGCTGATCGCGCTGTGCCGCAAGCGGTTTCCGTCTCACGACTGGCTCATCGCAGACATGCGGACGCTCGCTCTCGGCGAGTGTTTCCAGGGACTTCTCGCCTGGGACAGATGGCGGGCTGAGCGAGGGTTGGCGGCCACCGCTTTCTCGACGGTGCTACGTTCGAGGACGTCCTTGATTTCCGGACGTCGGCGACCGCAAGCCACGATTGGCAGTGCTGGACGCTGTGGAGCACATTGCGGTAGCATTTCGCGTCGAAATTTCGCAGAACATGAGCCACTCGCATGGGCGTCACTGGTTCCTGGACGCAGCCAGGCTTCTGCCCAGCCACTCGCATCAGAAACTTATATCCAGCGGCGCAATTGGCCGTTTTCCATTGGGAGAGATTGCGATGAAACTCAAACGAGCCTACCGAGCCCGATCGATAGTGACGCTTGCGGCGCTGAGTGCAGCGCTGACTGCCTGGGCCGAAGGGCCCAATCCGAATCGCAACGCCTACTTCGGCGAGACGCACTTGCATACCAGTTGGTCGGTCGATGCCTGGATCTTCGGCAATCGCATCACCGGTCCGGCCGATGCCTACAAATACGCCAAGGGCGAAACCATCAAGCACCCGATGGGCTTCGACATCAAGATCGACACGCCGCTGGACTTCATGGGCGTCACCGATCACTCGGAGTATGTCGGCGTCACCAAACAGGCCAACACGCCGGGATCGTACGTCAGTAAGCTACCCGCAGCGCAGCCGCTGATCATCAAGGACCCGAACAGCCAGGCAGACACAAACCGGGTCTTTTCCTACCTGCTCAAGCTGGCCGGCAGCGCGCCGGTGCCAGCGTTGGTGGACCCGAAGGTGACTTCCACCGTGTGGAAAGAAAATGTCAAGCTCGCCGACGAGGCCAATGATCCCGGCAGGTTCACCGCCTTCTGCGCCTACGAGTGGACCTCGATGCCGGACCAGCGCAACCTGCACCGCAACGTGTTTTTCCGTGACTGCGCCAAGGTGCCCGACTATCCCTACAGTGCGCTCGACTCGAAACTGCCCACCGAGCTGTGGAAATGGATGGACGCGCAGCGCAAGGACGGCAACGAGCTGCTGGCAATTTCGCACAACGCCAATGTCAGCGACGGCTGGATGTACCCGACCGACGTCGACCAGACCACCGGGCGGCCGATCGATGTCGCCTGGGCTGCTTCGCGCATGCGCAACGAGCGCCTGGTCGAGATCAAGCAGGGCAAAGGACAGTCGGAAACGCACCCGCTGCTGTCGCCCAACGATGAGTTCGCCAGCTACGAGTTGTACCAGACCATCCTCGGCCTGCCGGCCAACGTTGGCCGCATCGACCGCATCCACGGCAGCTACGGGCGTCAGGCGTTGAAAGACGGAATCGCGATGCAGGACCAGCGCGATTTCAACCCTTATAAATTCGGCATGGCTGGCGGCTCCGATGCGCACAACTCCGCCAGCTCCTACCGCCAGGACAACTTCTTTGGCATGCACGGGGATACGGACGGCACGGTCGACCGGCGTTTCGCGGGTGTGCTGATCGGCGGCACGATGGATGTGCGGCTGGAGAACCCCGGCGGACTGACCGGCGTCTGGGCCGAGGAGAACACCCGCGCGTCGATTTGGGACGCGATGTACCGCAAGGAAACCTTCGGTGTCAGCGGCCCGCGCATTAAGGTGCGCTTGTTCGGTGGATGGAATTACGTCAAGGATATTCTCGACTCCGACAATTGGGTAAAGCGATCCTATGCCGACGGTGTGCCGATGGGCGGGGATCTGCCGCCGCTGCCATCGGGCGGAAAGGGTACGGCACCGAGTTTCGTCGTATGGGCCGTGAAGGATCCGACCTCAGGCAATCTCGACCGGATCCAGATCGTCAAGGGCTGGACCGAGAGCGGCCAGAGTTTCGAGAAGGTGTTCGACGTAGCGTGGTCCGGCGATCGCAAGCCCGACAAGTGGACCGGCAAGGTTCCCGCTATCCGGAGCACGGTGGATATGGAAAAGGCCACGTACACCAACAGCGTAGGCGCAACCGAGTTGAAGACGGTATGGACGGATCCCGAGTTCGACGCGAGTCAGCACGCATTCTATTACGCACGCGTACTGGAAATTCCGACGCCACGCTGGACGCTGATTCAGTCGGTTCAGTCGGGTTTGCCGCCACCCAGCACCGTGCCACTCACCGGGCAGGAGCGCGCCTGGAGTTCACCGATCTGGTATACACCTTCGGCAGCAGCCCGCAAGGCAGCTCCGGCGGGTATGACGGTTGCCGCTCTGACAGAAAAGGGCGCCAGCGCCCTCAATGACGCCCAACTACGAGAGCTCGTCGTCGGCAAAGCGTTCTGGCTGCGCAACAACGTGACCGGCGACCAGTTCAGTCAGAACTTTACGACCGGCGGCCAGACGATCATACTCCGGGTCGGTGCCTATGCCGATATGGCGAGCGGTTTCGGCAACGTTGTGGGCGACGGCTATGAAGGACTCCCGCACGCGTACGAGATCAAGGGCGGCAAACTGATCACCTACGTTGCGCAGGAACCCTATGCGTTCAAGTTCTACAAGCTGGGTGATACCTACTATGCAGCACGCAGCAACGAGTTTGGCTATGCCAATTACGAGATCATCGCCGCGCCGCAGACGGCAGTGAACCCGCTGACCAAGGTGGCACAGCAGTTTGCAGTGAGGCTGGAGCTCACGCAGCAGCAGAAACAGCGGATCCTGCCGATCTTCGATGAGGAAATCCAGCAGCTGGTGGCGCTGAAGAAGAAGACGAAGCTCGGCGCAACCGAGAAAGTGGAAGAGCTGCGCAAGCTTGGTGAATCCTTCGACAAGAAGGTTACGCCGCTGCTGAATGCGGATCAGCAGGCCCGCTTCCAGACCATGCGCGAACAGTTTCGCCGTCGCCTTATCGATCAGATGGGGGACGAGGCCCTGAGGAAGCTGGCAGCGGATATCCACTGGGAAGGATGACCGGGAGCGTATGGCGCGGGGTGGCGCTTGATATAGGAACGCCTTTGTAGTCGTATTGGCCTTATATGCGGGGCCCGTGATACCTGGCCGTACGAGCGGCCATCGAACAGGAACAAGCCATGACAGCTCGCGTGAGCCCTTGGGACCGTTTCCAGCGGCGCAACTGTTAATTTTCTTTCGGAGAGATTGCGATGAAACTGAAACGAGCCTACCGAGCCCGATCGATACTGACGATTGCGGCGATGACTGCGGCGCTGACTGCCTGGGCCGAAGGGCCCAATCCGAATCGCAACGCCTACTTCGGCGAGACCCACCTCCACACCAGCTGGTCGTTGGACGCCTGGATCTTCGGCAACAAGATCACGGGTCCCGCAGATGCCTACAGGTACGCAAAGGGCGAGGCGATTCCGCATCCGCTGGGATACCCGATCCGCATCACCACGCCGCTGGACTTCATGGGTGTGACCGACCACTCCGAGTATGTCGGTGTCACCAAACAGGCGAATACACCGGGGTCATACACCAGCAAGCTGCCAGAAGTTCAGGGTCTGATAATCACCGACCCGAACAGCAAGGAGCAGCAACAGCGCGCCTTCCTGGCACTCCTCAAGATCATGACCGGCCCGCCCATCAAGGCCTTGATGACGGACAAAGTTGCCGGCACGGTATGGAAAGAGAATAACGACATCGCCAACGCGGCCAACGAGCCGGGCAGGTTCACCGCCTTCTGTTCCTATGAGTGGACCTCGATGCCCGACAACCGCAACCTCCACCGCAACGTGTTTTTCCGCGACTGTGGCAAGGTTCCGGAGATGCCGTATTCCGCGCTGAACTCCGTGCATCCGGCGGAGCTGTGGAAGTGGATGGATGGACAGCGCAAGGCCGGCAACGAACTGCTGGCGATCTCGCATAACGCGAACCTGTCTGACGGCTGGATGTACCCGACCGACGTGGACAGTCTGGGCCGGCCGATTGATGCCGCCTGGGCCGAGTCGCGCGTGCGCAACGAGCGGCTCATCGAGATAAAGCAGATCAAGGGTCAGTCCGAGACCCACCCCTTGCTCTCGCCCAACGACGAGTTCTCCAGTTTCGCCATCTGGAGCGTGCTGCTCGGACTGCCCGCGGAGTCGGGTCGCGTCGACAAGATCGTCGGCAGCTATGCGCGCCAGGCTCTGAAGGACGGTCTCGCGATGCAGGATACGCGTGGCTTCAACCCCTACAAATTCGGGTTCGGCGCGGCGGCCGATTCACACAACACGGGGACCCCCTATCGTCAGGAGAACTTCTTTGGCGGCCACGCGCAGGAAGATGGCAGCATCGAAACACGCATGAGCGGCCATAACTTCGCCGGCATCGACGTACGCTACGAGGAGCCCGCCGGCCTCACGGGTGTATGGGCGGAGGAGAACACCCGCGCTTCCCTGTTCGATGCCATGAATCGCAGGGAGACCTTTGGCGTCAGCGGCCCGCACATCAAGGTGCGGCTGTTCGGTGGCTGGGACTACGACCAGCAACTGCTGAACGATGGCGACTGGATCACGAAAGCCTATGGCGGCGGAGTGCCCATGGGAGGCGATTTGCCGCCACTGCGAGGCAAGGCGCCAAGCTTTATCGTGTGGGCGGCGAAAGACCCGACCGCGGGCAATCTCGATCGCATCCAGATCGTGAAGGGATGGACCAGGGACGGCCAGAGCTTCGAGCATGTCTACGACGTGGCCTGGTCGGGCGACCGCAAGCCCGACAAGTGGACCAAGAAGATCCCGGCGATCAAGAGCACGGTCGACATCGACAAGGCGACCTATACCAACAGTGTCGGCGCGGTCGAGTTGAAGAACGTCTGGACCGATCCGGATTTCGATCCGAGTCAGCACGCGTTCTACTACGCGCGCGTGCTGGAGATAGAGACGCCACGCTGGACGACCATCCAGGCCAGGCAGCTCGGCATAGCGCCACCCGACACAGTGCCACCGACGGTGCAGGAGCGCGCCTGGAGTTCGCCCATCTGGTACACACCCACGGACAAGGCACGCAAGGCCGCGACGCCGGGACTCACGGTCGCCGCACTCAAGGGCAAGGGCGCCACGCAATTGAACCAGCAGCAGCTCGAGGCACTGCTCGTGGGCAAGGCGCACTGGTACCGCAACAACGTGACAGGCGAACTGTTCAAGGTCAGCTATCGAAAAGAGGGGCAGCAAACGGTCTACCACGTCGGCCGGAACATTCACCAGCCGAGCCTGGTCGGCGACGTCGCCCGCAACGGCTACGAGGGTATGAGCGCCGGCTATTCGATCAAGGACGGCAAGGTGGTGACCCTGCTGCAGGATCATCCCCTGGAAGCGACCTTCTACAAGCTCGGCGACACGGTCTACGCTGCGCGCAGCAACGAGTTCGGTTACGCCAACTACGAGTTGCTGGCCAAACCACCGCAGCTGATCGACCCGCTGCCCAAAGCGGTGGCCGAGAAGCTTGCCACGAAGAATCAGGCCGATTTCCTCCATTACGCCAGCGAGGTACAGTAGTCCGGTTGCGGTCGGTCCGGCGTTGCGTCGCAAGACATGTGAGCGAGCCCGGCGGAATCTTCGGCACGGCCGACTGGCACGGCACTTTCGCATCGCTCAGACGAAGCGATTGAGCAACTGATTCGGCCAGGTACTCCGGAGGGTCCGCAAGGGCCCTTCGTTTTTGCGGGAAGAGAGTGAGTCTGTGAATCAAATTTCGATCAAGCGCCTGCTGCGCGAACCCCTGCTGCATTTCATGGTGCTCGGTGCGGTTCTGTTTGCCGGTTACGCGTATCTGGAACCTGACGCCGAGGCAGGGTCGTCCCACGAGATTGCGCTGACGCTCGAGGAACTCGCCCAATTGCGCGCGATCTACGAGTCGCAGTGGCGCCGTTCGCCGACGCCGGAAGAATTCTCCGCCATGGTCGAAAACAGGGTTCGCCAGGAGGTCCTCTATCGGGAAGCGTTGGCCATGGGCCTCGACAGGAACGACGAGATCGTGAAACGCCGCATGGCGCAGAAGATGCAGTTCATCGCCGAAGACCTGGCGGCTGCCCAGGAGCCTACCACCGAGGAGTTGCGGGCCTGGTACGCAGAGAACAGCGACAAGTTTGCGATGCCGAAACGGCTAAGCTTCCGCCACCTGTATTTTTCTCCGGACATTCGCGGCGCGAAGGCCCACGACGACGCAGTTCGCTCCCTGGCCGAGCTGGATGGACAAGCGGTGGACTCGCAACTTGCCGAAACACTCGGCGACCGGTTCATGTACCAGGCCTACTACGCCGACCAGACATCGATATCGCTGGCGAAGGAATTCGGGCCGCAATTCGCGGTGGCTGTCGAGGCGCTTACCCCTGGTTCGTGGCAAGGGCCGATCGAGTCCGGCTTTGGCTGGCATCTGGTCTACGTCGACTCCCTTGTTCCGGGCCGGGTGCCGGCTTTCGAAGAGGTGGAGCGGGAGGTAAAGACTGCCTGGCTCGGTGTCCAGAAGGAAGTCGCGTGGCGGAAGGCCTACGAGGAGATGCGCGCCAGGTACACTCTGCGGATACCAGTGCCTGTCGATGGCGCGGCCGTTGCGGAAAACAAGGCGGTGCCGGCTGGCGCGGAGCCGCCTGCGCAAGGCAAGGGAGCGCCCCTTTGAATCGTTCATTGAGCCGTTTCTGGTACGCCGCTGTCTGGCTCCTCGCCGGCCTGGTGGTCTGGGCTGCGGCCATGCCGGTCGCGATGGCGCACGAGTCCCGTCCAGCCTATCTGAAAATAGACGAGACGGCGCCCGGGCAATACAGCATGCTTTGGCGCACCCCGGTGAAAGCCGGCCAGCGTTTGCCGGTCGTGCTGCAGGTGCCGGACAGCGCGAAAAATCTGCAGGACCCCGTGATCATGGAGCTTGCCGATTCGCGGCTCGAACGGCGCCGCATCGATGCCGGTCCCGAAGGCCTTGGCGGCAAGCGCATTGAATTCCCAGGCCTGCAGTACACGATCACCGATGTCGTCGTCAAGGTAAAGCTGCTGGACGGTCGCAGCTGGATGGTGATCGCCAGCCCCTCGGAACCCTGGGTGACGATCGAGGCATCCCCGGACACCCTGTCGCTGGTCAGGGATTTCGTGCGCCAGGGCATGTACCACATCCTCTCGGGGCCGGACCATTTGCTGTTTGTGCTGGGCTTGTTGTTACTTGTCAGTACCGGCTGGATGCTGGTGAAAACGGTTACGGCCTTTACCATCGCCCACAGCATCACCCTGGCCGCGGCAACTCTGGGCTACGTGCAGCCTCCGCGGCCGCCGATCGAGGCTGCCATCGCGTTGTCGATCGTATTTCTCGGCGTGGAGATCATCAAGGCACGCCGGGGCGGGACCAGTCTCAGCATTCGCCACCCCTGGGTCGTCGCTTTCGCCTTCGGTCTGCTGCATGGCTTCGGCTTCGCCAGCGCCCTGTCGCACGCAGGTCTGCCGCCCGGCGACGTGCCGCTCGCCCTGTTGCTGTTCAATATCGGTGTCGAGCTGGGTCAGCTGGCGTTCGTCGCCGCGGTGTTGCTCCTGATTCGCACATCGCGCGTCTTCCTGAAGAGCCTGCCGCCGCGCACCGAGCTGCTGCCTGCCTATGCGATCGGCTCGCTCGGTGCGTTCTGGCTGATCCAGCGGCTGGCGACTTTCTAGCGCGGAATTCGCGGGCTGCAGCCCAAGGCACCAAAACGTCCGGCGCACACCCGAGCCAACGTTCATTGCGCTTGCGGCCGCCCCGGATCATGAAAGAAGATGCGGGTTGGGAAAACAGTGGGTAGAGGTCGCGCAAAGTCTTGGCGGCTCGACCCCGCGCGCCTGCGTGAGCCAGGAGACGCGCGTAGACCTGGTTCCGGAGTGGCTTACAGAAGTTCCTGTCCCGAACCTTTGCATGGTCGCCCTTCTTGCACTTGCCGAACATGACGAAGGGAACTCTGCCATCCGGGTGCCGGGGCCCTGGGCGGTTCGTGTAGCGCCGAAACGTCGCTCCCGCCAAACGCCGTTGGCGACTTGCTTGTCTGGTTGGCAGCCACACCCGCCTGACGACGTCTGCACGTACTCTGGCGGGGTCCTGATCATCGCGCTGCCGGCCGCGGGAACCTGTTGTGGGGCGGCGATTCGGCCGCAGGCTTCGTTCCCGGGGCCGGAGACCGCTTGCCGGTGCGAGCAGGTCGGTGATCCCCTGTCGATAATCCTCGAAATCGGTTTGCAACCGTGCTCTGTCCCGCCTTGCGCCTGGCTGCTGCAACGAACGCGCCGTGCATGTTGAAATGATGCGCAAGTTGCTTCAACCTTGCCTGTCCGACGGCAGTCCATCCGATCCGGGTTGACTCGATAGCGTCATCCCGTATCGGCAAGCAATTGTGGAAAACCTCAACCAGGCAAAAAAGAGTCCCAGAGCATGTTTAAATCATTCTTCCCGAATCCCAGGCTGTTCTTTTTGTCTGTAGTTGGCTACGCCGCGATTTGCAGTCTTGCCTGGTACGGCCTCAATGAGCACTTCGCCACCATCCTGGGCCTCAAGCTGGAATCGTCTGAACCGGTCATCGGGCTGGGGCATTTCGTCAGCGACTCCTTCCTGCTGTTCTACATTTACTATTTTGCCTGTACCAGCCTGTTCGCGACATTCTGGTTCATGGTCGGCAGGCATCCATGGCAATGGTGGTCGGTGGTCGGCTCGGCTTTTATCCTGTTCTCAACCTATTTCTCGGTACAGGTTTCCGTTTCCATCAATAACTGGCGCCGTCCGTTCTTTGATCTGGTTCAGGATGCCTTGAAGAATTCAGGCCAGAAATCCCCCGGTGAGACAGCCAACGGCGTTTCCGCGGAAACCGTCGCATCGATTTCGAAGGACCTGTTTGATCTGATAATAATATTCTCCGAGATCGCATTCCTGGCTATCGTTGTCTACGTCGTCACGCGATTTTTCGTCAGTCACTATATTTTCCGCTGGCGTACGGCGATGAATGATTACTACACCTCGCAGTGGGGCCAGGTTCGGCATATCGAGGGCGCATCCCAGCGCATCCAGGAAGATGCCATGCGCTTTGCGGAGATAATGGAAGGCCTGGGCGTCTCGATCGTCGATGCGGTCATGACCTTGTTCGCGTTTCTGCCGGTATTGTGGGCGCTATCGACCCATGTCAGCGAACTACCCGTGGTCGGAGCCATCGCCCATCCCCTGTTTGTTGCGTCGCTGGCCTGGTCGGTTTTTGGCACGGGTCTGCTGGCGGTGGTGGGCATCAAGTTGCCAGGCCTCGAGTTCAGGAATCAAAGGGTCGAGGCCGCCTTCCGCAAGGAACTGGTTTACGGCGAGGACGCGGTTTCACGAGCCCAACCCCAGACACTCAAAGAGCTGTTTTCCAACGTGCGCAAGAGCTACTTCCGTCTTTATTTCAACTACATGTACTTCAATGTCGCCCGCATGCTGTACGTGCAGGCGGACAACATATTCGTCTATGTGCTGCTGATACCGACGATTGCAGTGGGGGCGATTACCTTCGGCATACTGCAACAGATTCTGACCGCCTTCAACCAGGTCAGCAATTCGTTTCAATATCTGGTCAATTCCTGGACGACCATCGTCCAGCTGCTGTCGATCTACAAGCGCCTGAGCGCGTTTGAAGCCGCGATCAGGCATGAACCCCTGCCAGCGATCGATCAGCTGGACACGTGATTGTCGTGTGCTTTCGGCAACGCTGCAAAACCCCCGCAGCCCCGGCAGAACGCCGGTGACGATTGTTGATCAGCCTGATGAGTAGCAACAGGAAATTGTCGAGGTTCATCGCCAGGCAGGCGAACGCGTTTACCGGAATCAGTGTGAGCAGGCCATCCATGGCTCGGCAGTTTGGGGCAAAGTCGCGACGTCCGCCGCCAAACGCGCAAACGGGGTCACCCATTAGCCGGCCCCGGTCAACAGGGCGAACGAATGTTTTCGCGCTGTCGGCGCCATGCTTTTTCGTACTCATTGCTTCTGGCTCGAGTTCAACATTCGCGCCCTGATTTTCAATCGTTCGGTGTCGGAAGCGGTCCGCACCGGTCACCCATCCGGAGCAGGGCGGTGATCAGCGTGTTGCCACGCCGACTGTGCCCCTGGCCGCCTTGGCTGAGTACGGTCACAGCCCGTGATGGTGCTTGGTGGTTTTCTGGTCGCGCAGCGTGATGGAGAGCAGGTGACCCCCCTCGGGGAACTTGAACAAACGAACTCTTTGGGGGAGTCTCTGGTTACCAAGCCAAGAGACCATTGAAGTGTGCCACCCCCTCCTGCGATCGCCCAACTTTTTCCGCTTGCTGCTGCGCATGGATGAAAAACTTCCCAGCCAGACACACGCTGCCGGTTGCAGGCGCGGCGGTGTCTGCACCGCGCCAACTATCCGCGCAAGCCGCGCGCATGCCTGAGAGGGATTCGCAACCATTGCGCCGCACGCTTCAGCTTCCGCTGCCATCGCTGCCGGCGGCGCACGACCTTGATGTCGTTGCGTTTCCTCGGCCGGCGCGCATATCTCGCGCTGGCGGTGGTGCTGGGGTCTGCCCGGAACCCTCAACGTCCCGCTATTGACCCTGCGACGCTGGCGTCTCGGCTCCCCATCGATCCGCTGACCTGGCGCACTTGTCCAGTCGGCACCTTCTCGATGTTTACCCATCATCTTACTAACTTCCTCCGCGACTGGTTGATAGAATCAAGAAGCAAAACATTCGCTTAAACAAGGCAGATGATATGGCGGATCGTGAGAAACGCATTCCACAATTGAATGCCGCGCTCCAAAGATGCGGCGCCTGCGATGAAGACATTGCTGATGCGGTCCGCAACATTCAGGCGCACAAAATTGGCGATCTCGGTGCGACCGAGATGGATGAGGAAAAACCTGGTCTGGATGTCTTTGCCTTGAAACGCACGCGGGCCTTCTTGCAGGGCTGCCTCGGCACGCACCCGCACTCGGATGAAGAGCAGATCATCCAACGAAGCATCGACGAGATAGATGCACAAATCAGCATGCATCATCGGCTCAAATTTTCCGGGTCGCTATCCGTTCAAGGGGAATTCCCGCCGATTCCAACTTCGGATCTTGTCAATGCGTTTCACGAAGCAAGCGACCCGTCCGTCAGAAGCATGGTCGAGGAGGAACTCGAGGCGCGTTTTTCTGCAGCATACGATCTGCTTGACGCGCTACATGGTAGCCGGCCAGTCGCCCGACTAAACAGGCTGCTCGACCTCAAGACGGTGAGCAGCCAAGGCTTCTCACGGTCGATCGTGAAAAGCCCGGAGGCTCTTGCAGAGATCACAGAGAATCTTGCCATCACGCGCCGTGCCCTTGGAGCGCAGCGCTTCGTGAACATTACCCATTCTTGGGATCGACTGGACAAGTTGCGTCTGATCGCTGTTGTCGATCTCCACGATACCGGGGTCAATCTGGGTGGATATCATTTGGCATACCCCGTGGAGCATGGCAGCTCACAGATGCCGCCTTGGATCGCGGATGATGGCGTCGGTGAGTTGCACAGCGAAGACGCCGGCGAAGCGGGACACTACGTACTGCTTCGCGATTTCTCAAAAGACACCACGTCCGACCTCGAATCTAGGCAGCAACTGCGTGCGCAGTATCTCAATATCCGGGAGAACCTGGTCAAGCCCAACTACGATGCGCTGCGGTTGATCGTCACCCACGCACACAGTATGACCAAATCGACAGCGCTCTGTATCGTTTCACTCCTTTCCGAGATGGTTGAAGCATATCGACAGGTTGCGTTAAGGACCGATGCCGACGCCGCGCTTGCCTTCTATGACAAGCTTGTCTGCGATCTGGATAGTTCGTGGGCTCACCTGTCGCAGCAAGATAGTTTGTCCGCTTCACTACGACACAAGATCACGGAAATGGTAGAACACCCCGCAGGCGAGCCGGCTAGCGTACATGCGTTGATACGCTTCCTGCATGACCGGGGCAATCGAGCGCTGGAACACCGACTGACTACAGCCCATGCGGATATGACTGTCACCATCGGCCGTATCGGCGGCGACAAGACCGAGGACATCCGGATAGCGAGACTGGATGACGCACCGATCTTTGTCAGCGGGCTGGTCCGCCATCGCGTCCTGGCAACGATTGTACGAGCTGCACGGTGGCTGCCCGGGCCATGCCCCGGTACGTTTGTTCTTGTCGGCAACCACATTGTCTATAGCGTGACCCTGGGCGAGCATCGCGTCGAGTTGTTCGCCAATATTGCCGATCCGGATGACGAGGGTCTTGTTCGACTGCAAAGCTTCCAGGGCGGGGCGGAACTGCCGCAGGCGCTTCGCGCCGAATTTGTCGGCACTGTCCTCAAAGAAACCGGACTGACCGTCACTTTGGATCGGAGTAGCCTTGTCGAGATTCTGGTCACGGGATATCTGGACAAAGACCATGGAGCACGGACTGACCGGCAGATTGAGCGTGCGCTTGCCGTGGTTTTGAGACTCATATGGTCGTTGCGGGACCTCGACCACGCCATGGCGTACCTTTTCTTGGCGAATACTACATCCGGGAGTCTCTCTGGCAAATCGCAACCGGAGAAGATACGTGAATTTGCAGGTACGATTGCCCGGACATTTCTCGTTGAGGGAAGGATTCCGTTCTCCTATCGCGGGGAGGGCATGCCCTTCGAAACGTACTGCGAGTTCAGCGGCCCCAATGCGCTCCGGGAGTTCAATTTGTATGTTTCCGAAGAACGGCAGATGGTTCGCCAGCGTCTGTATTTCGCGCTCAATGCGGTGCTTCGAACCTTCGACCTGCCGGTCATACAGCCGGGTACCGGTGGAGTTGGGCAGGAGGTTATTGATCGCCTCTTCAACGGTCCCTGCCGCCAGGCGCTGGCTCGGGGAGAATTGAGGATCAATAGCCGAGGGTTGCTGGAGCGCAATCCCGCTTACCTGCCGCTAAGGGAGATCATTAAGAGAGTGTTGGCAAGCGAGCATGAAGCATTGCTCACCGCCGTAATGTTGAAAGAAAGTGACCTCCATCTGGATTTCGACACGATCGGAAGCATTGACCAGCTTCGGGTGGACCGGGCACAAGTGGAAATAGCGCCTAACGAATGGTTGGTGATATATGGTCTGGCAGACGACCAGAATCGTTCTGTCTTGTATGCATTTGGCCATCACTTGACGCAAACCAGCGGTGGCAAATGGCTTTCCATGGCCAGCGTGAAGAGACTACTGCGCAAAAGCGCATATCTAGTCCCGACGAAGATCCGGCTTCCTGCGTTCCGGAAGCTCATTTCGCACCGTTTGCTGGTCGAACAATCACGGCCCTCCGCTGGGCTAAGTGGCAAGACTGCCAGGGGGCTGGTGGCTTCCGTTGGAGATGGATCCGCCCGAGTCGGGCGCATAACATTTGACCGTGAATACTGCTCGAATCCGGAGAATCGCGAAGGGCGCGTTCTGCTACTTCCCTTTACTACACCCGAGGATATTGAAGCCATTCGAGCCGCTGAAGCAGTCCTGGTTACCAGTGGTGGCCTGCTAAGCCATGCCGGCGTGACTACACGGGAATTTGGTATCCCATCGTTGATCTTGCCTCACGCCGAGTGGATTAAATCATCGGAAGGCGACGTTGTCCGCATCGAAGAAATGCGTCCCGGAAAACCCTACATGACCGATGAAGGCTTCTGGGTCAGTGAGTCGAGGGTTTCAGAAACGCTCGACATTAGCGAAGGAAGCGTAGTGATGGTCTGGGCATCGCAGGGAATCGTTTCGATCATGCCAATGGCTGAAATTCCCCTGGAGCCACTGCACAAATTGATTCATCGAGTCGTCTCTGGAGAAATACCACCGGCTGATCTGGCAGGCTGGCTGGATACCGTGCCGTTGACCTTGGGTGCTCAACATACCCGGGAAGAGATCCTGTCCGACGGCCTTGTCTTGATATTGGCGGAAGCATTATGGAACAACCGGGTCAGCCCCGCCATCCGAAAGCAACTGGTCGAGATCGTGCGTCATGGGCGCCAGAGGCTCACCGCCCGGGAAAAGGCAGGGGAACTCGAGAAAAGCGGAGCGGACAACATTGCCATGCTGATCAAGACCGTTTCCGACAATGCGTTTGCCGAACACGAAGGGCTGCTGTCGGAGGTCGAGCACAACATTGCTGCGGTCACGGTACTCTGGAGAGCGCTCAACACCATTGCGATCGTCGAGCGCCGGTGGGCACAGGTCGCCATGCTGGCAGAAAGCCTTGATCTATGCGATCCGCGACTGAATGCATTCCAAGTGCGGATTCAGGACTTGCGACGGCATCCACGTTTAGCCCTGCTGAAAGCCGAGGCACTGCATGACGTTGAAGCCCTGACAGGGCGCGATTTGACAGAAGAGGATCTGCCTGCGATGCGCAAGGCGCTGCGTCGTCTCGGACACGGAATCGGGGAAATCAAACCCGTGAATATATTGCTCGTCTGCATGGCCAATATAGACCGCAGCCCTATGGCCGAAGTGTTATTGCAGAAGATGCTGGCTGCCGACGGGATAACCGGTATCACGGTGCATTCCCGTGGTGTTGCTGCACTTGAGGGCAGACCGATTTCCGAGGGCAGTCAGGCGCTACTTCTGTTCGAAGACGACATCATTGCTTCGAGTCACCGGAGCAGAAATCTTTCGGAATGCGATATCCGCGAGGCAGATCTGATTCTGGCGATGGAGAGAGTACATGTTCAACTCGTGCTAAATAGATGTCCGAGTGCCGCTGGCAAAGTTTTTCTGCTGAGCCACTATGCCAAAACGCATGAATTCGTCGACATAGAAGATCCCGCTGGCCAAGACGAAGATGCGTATTACAGGATGAAGCGAGAAATTCAGGTGGCGCTGAGCGGATCTCTCAAACGAATGCGTGAGGAAGGCATTGTGGCCAGGGCAATGGCCGCCCACTTGCAAAGTGAGGCCGACGAGCTAACGCGAGCGAAGAGAAAGCGGATTGCGCAATTCCAGCGCGCTGTCTTGTTACTGGATGAAGTTGATGCCGATTATGGCGAGCTAGTTGGCGGCAAGGGAGCGAATCTTGGAGAAATTGCTCAAATCGTTAAGCGCCATGGTGCGTCGATACCGCCAGCGATCATGGTGACCACGCTGGCCTTCGATCGGTTTCTTGACGAGAACGCCACTCGCGAAGAGTATCTGCACCTGACGTCGCAAGTCGATGCGCTTCTTGCGACTCGAGGAGTATCGGAAAATGACAAACGATTGAAACTTGGGGACCTTTCGGAACGAATACGGGATTTGATACGGCGCGGAAACCTGGACCCTTCGGTCGGTTTGGGTCGGGAAATCATGGCAGCTGTCGACTCCTGCGGCTTGCGTAACAGCTTCTTGAGCGTGCGGTCTTCCGGTCTCCAGGAAGACACGGAAGAAGCTGCGTTTGCCGGAGTAGCGGAGACGTATCTGTTTGTCAACCCCGCGGAGCTATTGTATTGGATAAAGGAAGTTTGGACGTCGTTTTGGCTGACACGGGGAATTCTCTATCAGAGTGACCGCATCATTCAGCAAGTGTCGGCCAAGCTGGCGATCGTGGTGCAGCAGATGTTCGAGTCAGAGGTTTCCGGGGTGATTTTTACCACGGATCCGGTTAGCGGAAGAGACGTGATTGTGATTGAAGCAGGGTACGGCCTTGGCGCCGGGGTGGTTTCCGGGGTCGTGGACGTAGACCGTTACTATGTGGACAAAGCTGACAATTCGGTGGTGAGCGTTCACGTCGGAAACAAGGCGTTTATGGTCAAACAGCATTCCTCCGGCAAGGGGACATCAGTCGTGCCGGTCGAAAGCAATCTGCGTGACGTACCGTGCCTGACGAAAAAAGACATCCGCGTAAATGTCGCCATAGCCTTGGAAGATCATTATGCATTGTCGCAGGATATCGAGTTTGGCATTGCCAATGGCAAAATCAGTATCCTGCAAACAAGGCCCGTCACAACGCGCGGACTGGGACGGACATTTCTCGCCCAAGAAAAGGTCGCGGAAGAGGCGGGAATCGAACGGGGTGGGCGATAGCTTGATATATCAAACGGTCATTCAGGACAACTTTACGTCCAGCGACTGCTTGCTTCTCCATGGCGGACATAACTGAGGAAGGCCGACAGCGAACAATGCCGAGCGGCGGGTTTCATCAGTAAGCGGACGTTCGCGCTGGGCGATTTTTCGCCGCCGCCACGTCTGTTCCTGGCCGAATTCGGTGTGTCGTTGCCGAGCAGAAACCGCTGACGATCACATGAATGTGGCTCTGCACCAAACGACCCGAACGCGACGCAAGGCTTCCCGGAAAAGCTGCCGGGCGAAATGGTTCTTGCCGCATCAGCGTTCGTGCTCGGCTTCAGTGAGCGAGCCAGCAAGTGATCTCGTAAGCGTGGCTGCGGGAACCTCTTTGCATCCCGACACATTCTGTCCAGCCCATAGCGCCGAAAAACCGGTGTTGCCCTGGCTTTCGGCCGTGCTCCGCAGAGGAGCAATGGCGGATGCCGCCAGGGGAAAGGCGGGCGCGATCGCATTGGTGGGCCCCAACTCCCGCATGAGGCGATTGACGATTGCGCGCGCGGGGCGGCCAGTAAAGAGATTCGTGACCGCCGTGACTCTCGCTGCGGCGCTCTTCAGGGCCGCGCGGTGCAAGGTGCTGGTGTTGGCTTCCGGGCAAAGCATGTAGGCCGTACCGATTTGAACGCCCGCAGCGCCGAGCGCCAGGGCTGCGGAAACACCGTTCGCGTCGGCGATCCCACCGGCTGCCACGACAGGGACGGTCACCGCCCTCACCATCTGTGGCACCAACGCGAACGTTCCGGTCTGGGTATTGAGATCATCGGAAAGGAACATGCCGCGATGGCCACCCGCCTCAAGCCCCTGCGCAATGATGGCGTCAACGCCTCTTGCTTCAAGCCAGAGCGCCTCCTCCACGGTCGTTGCCGACGACAGAATCCTGGCTCCCCAAGCACGCACCCTCGCCAGCACATCGTCTGGCGGCAAGCCAAAGTGAAAACTCACAACGGGTGGCTCGAATTCAGCCAATGCGTCAGCCAATTCCGAGCCAAATGACAGCCTGCCCGGGCCTGAAGCCAGTTCGTCGGCGCCAATGCCGAACTCTTCAAAGTACGGCGAAAGTGTGGCCCTCCAGGCGGCCTCGCGAGCAGGGCTCGGCACTGGCTCGGAATGGCAGAAGAAGTTCACGTTGAACGGACAGCCTGTGTGCTCTCGAATGCGCGTCAATTCCCTGCGCATGGCATCCAGGCTGAGTGTTGCGCAGGGAAGCGAGCCCAGCCCTCCTGCGTTGCAGACGGCTATGGCAAGTTCGCTGTCCGCCACACCGGCCATGGGGGCTTGAATGATCGGCAGTTGTACCCCAAGAAGTTCCTGCAAGGTCATACTTTTCCTCCCGCGATGGGTTGGGTTGCTCCGGGCGGCAGGCGACGGCTGGGAAGGCCTGACGACCGGCGTCTGTCTGTCGCAGGAGCGCCGGGCTCAGGCGCTGGCCAGCGCCGCCTGGCAAACCACATCGATAGCATACGCCAGGATCGCTGCAATGACGGCTCTGGGCCGACTTCCCCGGCGGCAGGCAAAGCCCAATGTGGCGGCCTGCGCATATCTCGGGAATAATTCCGGACGTGAAGGCGCCTGCCGCTCCCCTGCCGCACACGCGTTCTGCCGGAGCCAGCCGGCAAGTCATGTGTGGCCAGCTGCGCGGCTGGCGGAAACTGGCCAACCACACAAACTGGCGTATGGACAGCATGTTACGGATAGGAATAGACCTTGGCGGCAGCAAGATCGAGCTGATCGCCCTCGACGACGCCGGCCGCGTATCGCTGCGGCGGCGGCGCCCGACACCGCAGGGGGACTATCGGGGCACGCTCGAAGCGATCGGCGAACTGCTTGCAGCCGCCGAAAGCGAGCTTGGCGAGCGAGGCCGCGTCGGTATCGGCATGCCCGGCGCCGAATCGACGCTGGACGGCCGCATCAAGAACGCCAATTCGACCTGCCTGATCGGTGAAGCGCTGCGCGAAGACCTGCAGCTGCTGTTGCAGCGCGAGATACGGCTGGCGAACGATGCCAACTGCTTCGCCCTGTCGGAGGCCATCGACGGCGCCGGCAGGGACGCCGAAGTCGTCTTTGGGGTGATCCTCGGCACGGGCGTCGGTGGTGGCATTGTCGTTCGCCAGCAGGTGCTGAACGGCGCCAACCGCATTGCCGGCGAGTGGGGACACAATCCGCTGCCGCTGCCGGGCGAGGAAAGCCTGCCGCCGCCGCGCTGCTACTGCGGACGCTTCGGCTGCATCGAAACCTGGTTGTCGGGTCCGGCCCTGTGCGCCGACCACCTGCGCCATGGCGGCGAAGCAATGACTGCCGAAATGATCTGCGCCGGCGCCCACGCCGGCGACCCGGCCTGTGAGGCGACGCTGGCGCGCTACGAACGCCGGCTGGCAAAATCCCTGGCACAGGTGATCAACATCCTCGACCCGCAGGTCATCGTCCTCGGCGGCGGCCTGTCGAATGTCGAACGCCTGTATGAAAAGGTACCTGCCCTGTGGGCCGCGCACGTCTTTTCCGACGTCATTGGCACGCGCCTGCTGCGCAATGTGCATGGCGACTCGTCCGGCGTTCGTGGCGCCGCCTGGCTATGGAACGAGAGATGACCGAGCTGTTCAGCGGGGGGTTGACCCGACTCGACGATCAGGGCCAAGCGACCGGGATCTACAAGAAGGCCATTACGGGACCGGTTCGGCTGGGTTTCCAGGGCCTCGACGGCGACGTCCAGGCCGACCGCCGCGTTCATGGCGGGCCGGAAAAGGCGCTGCACCAGTACGCGGTCGACAGCTATCGGCGGCTCGGCGAGCGCTTCCCCTCGATCGCGGGAAAGCTGCTCACCGGCAGCATCGGCGAGAACATCTCGGTGCCCGGGTTTGACGAGAAGACGGTGTGTGTCGGCGACATCTTTCGCCTTGGCCGGGCCCGCTTGCAGGTCAGCCAGCCGCGCAGCCCCTGTTGGAAGATCGACCATCGCTACGCTCTCGACGGCGTCGCGCGAGCGATCTCCGAAACCGGCCTGACCGGCTGGTACTACCGCGTGCTGGAAGCGGCGACGGTCAGCAGCAGCGACGAACTCGCACTGATCGAGCGCCTGCCTGGCGCCGTTTCCCTGGCCGATCTCTGGCAGGCCTGGCGCCAGCACCGGCCCGACCCGGCGACCTTGCAGCGCCTTTGCGCGGCGCCGGGCCTCAACGCCAGCTGGCGGAAGAAGCTGGTCAACCGCCTCGACTGGCTGCGCGCCAACGCCGGAACATCGGCCGCGGCACCGCCGCGGGCGCTCTTGCACGAGCGCCAGCCCTGACCCGGGAGCACTGCTCAGCGATAGAGCGGCAGCGCCGCAAGGCGATCCTCGATGTCCGTACTCAAGCGACGATAGGCGGCGTTGTCGGCGTTTCCGTAACGGCGGCGGAACTCGGCTTCGGGAAGGTACTCTGGAAGTCCAGCCAGGGCGGGCACCAGATCGGCGTCGCGGAGCGGGCCGCGCAAGGCCTGCTCGAGGCGCGGCGAATCGGCGACCACGAGTTCGCCGAAGCGGGTGCCGGCACGGTCTGCCGCCAGGTCGGCAAAAGAGAAACCGCTGCCGTGACGCGAGTCGTCGATTTCCTTGTAGACCCCGATGGCGTTTGCCGCCGGCTCGCCGGCCCAGGCCGCCAGGGCGGCCGAGACACCGAAATGCTGGGCGCTGTCGTAGCGGCCCAGCAAGGTCAGGCGCAGTTGTTGAGGATGCGGCCACTGGCGGGCTTGCGGCAACAGGGCGGCGAGGTTCTTTTCGGATACGTAGGCGGCCAGGACGAGCAGGGCGGCGCGGCGCCGTTGCAGCCTTTCGCCTGAGGGCGCAGCCAGCAGCGGTGCGAGGATTTCGCTCAGCGGCACTTTGGCGTTTGCCGGGTATTTCGCGAGCAGGCCGGCCAGGGTGCGTTGGGCGGCCTCGGCGTGACTGCTTGCGGCCGCGGTGAAGGCAAGAGAGCGGGCGCGATCGGAAAGCGCGGGATCCCAGACGTAGCTGACGGCGACCACGCCACGGGCAGGGTCGAAGGCCAGGTGACGAAACACCTGCCGCGCCAACTGCCACTGCTCGCCGGCACCGCCGAGATCGATCGCCGAGACCAGCAGCCACTCGGCGAAGGCCGGCGGGATTGGCAATGATCCCAGGGCCGCCGAGGCGAGATGCAATTGACCGCCGCGCTCGCGAAAGGCGACGCGCAGGTTCAGATAGCGCCCGCTGACGGCGGGCACCGGAACGCTGAGGCGAAAGTCGGCCGCCTGGTCGACCAGGACGAAGGCGCCACGGCCGCGCAGCGTGCGTGTCGCGAAATGGTTGAAGGCTTCGTCGATCAGTGCGACGGGGACCTGCGCCGTTCGTTGGGCGCCAGGCCGGAGTCCGCGCGGGTCGTTGCGACTGAAGAGAAGCCTGGCCTGGGCAATCGACGCGGCCGAGATGCTTGCGTCCCGGCGGACCAGCGGATCCGCCTCGAGGCTGAAAAGCAGAAGCGCGACCGCTGCGAGCAACGGCAGCAGCACGAACAACCGTATCACCGGTGCAAGGGCAGGCGCGCGGCCTGGCGGCCGCCAGATGGCGTTCGTTCAGGGCGCCGGCAGGCGCGGGACGGCGGCGGCGCAGGAGCGCCCGCGGTTCGGCTCACGGCGACCCCGCCGCCGTGAGCCGTGCCGCGCTGCTGTCGGTACGGCCCAGGCGAAACGCAAAACCGGCCTTGCGCAGCAGACGTGCCTCGCTCTGCAGATCGGCGCGGGTCAGCGGATGCTGCTCGAGCCAGCCGACCGGGAAACACAGCTCGAGCTGCCGTCGGTCGACGCGCAGAACGAGCGCCGGCAACGGCTCCCTGCTGCGGCTGCGGTGCAGAACCACGGCCAGGCGGAGGAGAACGCACAGACGCTGCGCCGCCTGCGCCCAGTCCCGCGGCAGATGCGCGAAGGCTGTGCCGGGAAACGAACGCCGGTGGCGCCTGACCAGTGCCGCCAGCAGCAGTTGATCGTCACGCGAGTAACCCGGCAAATCGGCATGTTCGAGGACGTAGGCGCCGTGCTTGTGATGCTGGTCGTGGGTCAGCAGCAGACCCACTTCGTGCAGCCGTGCCGCCCGTTCGAGAAGATGCGACGCCTCCTCTCCGGCAAGTCGCCATTTGCTGCATGCCTGGCGCAGCAGGTTGAGAGCGGTCGCACTCACGCGCAGCGCCTGCGCCTCGTCGAGGTTGAAGCGGCTGATGACGTCGGCGATGGTCCGGTCGCGCACATCCTCATGGCGGATGCGACCCAGGAGATCGTAGATCAGGCCTTCTCGCAGGGCGCCTTCGGAGACCTCGAGCCGCTTGATGGCGAGGGCCTCGCAAAGCCCGTGCAGAACGACGAAACCACCGACGAAGACGCGCGCCCGCGCCGGGTCGAGTTGCCAGCGCTCGGCAATGGCCGCGGTATCGCGCACCTCGAGCAGCAGCGCGCGCAGCTGCCGCAGGCCGTCGAGGGTGATTCCCTCGCGGCTCAGGCCTTCGCTGATGAGGACGTCCTGGATGGCCTTGATCGATCCGGAGGCGCCGGTCACGACGTCCCAGCCACGCGCCAGATACTCCTCGCGCAGCGGTTCGAGGGTCAGTTGCACAAGCAGTTCTGCCTCACGCAGGCGACTCGACGTCACCCGACCATCGCCGAAGCAGGTACGGCTAAGGCTGACGCAACCCATCCGCAGACTGGCCAGATGGCGCGGGTCGAATTTTTCGCCGATGATCAACTCGGTGCTGCCGCCGCCGATATCGACCACCAGCCGCTGCCCCGATACGTCACCGACACTGTGCGCAACGCCCAGATAGATCAGCCGCGCCTCTTCCTGGCCGCGGACGATCTCCACCTTGTGCCCGAGGACCTGCTCGGCCCTGGCGACGAACTCGGCGCTGTTCCGTGCCTGGCGCAGGGTATTGGTGCCGACGATACGCAACTGCTCGGGCGGAATGTCGCGCAGCCGCTGACCGAAGCGCGCCAGACAGTCGAGCGCGCGTTTTTGCGACTCCTGCGACAGGCGGTTGCGGCCATCGAGTCCGCCGGCCAGCTGCACCATTTCACGCAGGCGGTCGTGAACCTGCACCTGCCCGTTGGTCAGGCGCGCGACGATCATGTGAAAACTGTTCGAGCCGAGGTCGATGGCGGCTACGAACTCGGAAGACACGTCAGCGGAAGACACGTCAGCACTCCTTGACACCATCTGCAGAAGGAACGGGGGCTACCCGGATAGGGCACTGGCGCCAGGAAACGGGTCGCGACCGACGCCATGCCTGATCCTGCAGACCGGCTGCGGACGCAATGGGTGTCAGGAGGCAACGCATTCCCCGGCGAAGGGAACGATAGCGGATGTCGTCCCGGGATGCCGTGAAATGACGCACATTACCGGGCCGACGATTTGAATCAGGCGAGAGTATCTCTGCCCGCGCGTCCGGCGTCAATTGCCGCTGGCAGCGCGCCGGACGGAAAACGGATTCAGAATTCCAGCGGGTCGACCTCGAGATGCCAACGCAGCCGTGACGGTGACTTGATGGTTTCCAGCTCGGGCATCCAGGCGGCGAGAAAGCGCTGCAGTGCGCGCCGCGAGGGCGACTCGACCAGCAGTTGCCCACGTTCCAAACTGGCGCGGCGCGCGAGACGCATCGGTACCGGGTCGTAGAAGACGACGGAGTTGGCGGCGGCGACCGACGCGCAGGCGCGGGCGCTGCGCAGAAAACCGAGGGCCGTGGCCATTTGCGGCGCTTCGGCACGCAGCATGGCCTGATGCGCGTAGGGCGGGAAGCCGGCCTGCTGCCGTTCCTCGAGCTGCGTCGCCGCGAAGGATGGGAAGTCGTGTCGGACCAGCGCGGCATAGAGCGGATGCTCGGGAAACTGCGTCTGAATCAGGAACTCACCGGGCCGCTCGGCACGACCGGCGCGACCGGCGACCTGCATCAGTTGCGCGAAGAGGCGCTCCGGCGCGCGCCAGTCGGCGGCAAACAGCGCCGCGTCGGGGGCGATGGCGCCAACCAGGGTGAGCTTCGGGAAATCATGGCCCTTGGCCAGCATCTGCGTGCCGACCAGAATATCCGCGTCGCCGCTGTGAATTCGCGCCACCAGCGCTTCCCATTGCTTGCGGCTGCTCGCCGCGTCACGGTCGACACGCAGCACCCTGGCCTGTGGAAAATGCCCGGCGATGACCGCTTCCAGGCGTTGGGTGCCACGGCCAAAGGCGCTCAGGTCCTGGTTGCCACAGGTCGGGCAGGCCCTGGGCACGCGCGCTTCGAAGCCGCAGTGATGGCAGCGCAGGCAGCGGTCGGCAAGATGCAGCACCAGGTTGGCGGCACAACGATGGCAGTGCGAGGTCCAGCCACAGGCCGCGCAGGCCAGGACGGGCGCGTAACCGCGGCGGTTGAGGAACAGCAGGCTCTGCTCGGCACGTGCGAGGCGCTCGTCGATGGCACGCAGCAGGGCACTGGAGAGCCCGTCCTGCGGTTTGTCGAGCCGGGTATCGATGCACTGCACAGTCGGCAGGCGTGCACCTCGCACCGCCCGCTCGCGCAGCGACAGCAGTTGATAGCGACCGCGCCCGGCAGTTGCCGTGGCATTGGCCCAGCTCTCCAGCGAAGGGGTCGCCGAACCAAGAACGATCGGGATGGCCCGCTGACGGGCGCGGAAGACGGCCAGGTCGCGCGCCGAATAGCGGATCCCGTCCTGTTGCTTGAACGACACGTCGTGTTCCTCATCGACGATGATCAGGCCAAGGTCCGGCAGGGGCGTGAAGATGGCCAGGCGCGTGCCGAGGACGATTCGCGCCTCTCCGGTCAAGGCGGCCCGCCAGTTGCGGCTGCGCGCCGCGTCACCGAGCTCGCTGTGCAGACTGACCAGGCCGGCGTCGGGAAAACGCGCCGCGACGCGGGCTTCCAGCTGCGGCGTCAGGTTGATCTCCGGGACCAGCAGCAGCGCCTGCTGTCCGCCCGCCAGGGCACGCTCGATCAGCCGCAGGTAGATTTCGGTCTTGCCGCTGCCGGTGATCCCGTGCAGCAGGTAGGCATGAAAGCCTGCGCCGGCCGCGCCGATCGCCGCCAGCGACGCTTGCTGCTCGGCGGTCAGTTCGGGCGACCGCTGTGCGGCGGCGGGCGGCCCTCTGCGCGGCGGGCGCCGCTTCACCGGTGCAACGGCGCGCAATCCGGCAGGCAGCGTCGACAGCATCACCTGGCCCAGCGGGGCATGGTAGTAGTCGGCGCAGAACTCGGTCAGGCGAAACCAGTCGGCGGGCAGCGGCGGCAGCTCGCGCAGGACGCTGTCGAGTGCCTTGAGTTGCTCCGGGGGAAGATCGCTGCCGCTCGACAGTTCCACGAGAAGGCCGACTTTCCGCTGCCGGCCGAAGGGGACAAGTACGCGATAGCCGATATCGCTTGCCGACAGCCGTTCGCCATCGGGGACCCGATAGTCGAACAAGCGGCGCAGCGGAAGGTCGAGGGCGACACGGGCAATCTGCGGCGGGGACATCGAGTCGGAAAGCCCTCTGGAGACAGCTGCGAAGGACAATGGCCAGTTAGCGGCGGATACTCGTGCCATTTCTCGCAGTACGGGGTAACGCCTTCAGTTATTTGGAGTTTCTGCCCCATGCACAGATTCTGTGGATAACTCTGTGGATCAGGCTGCTGAAAAACAGCTCAAGAGCCCTCCCCATAAGGGTTTCAGGGTATTTGCCGGAAAATTAGGCGATTAAAAAATCTATATAAATCATAATGTTGTGATTACGCGCCTGATTTACAACACACTTCCAGCGCCGTCCGCAACTCGGGAACATTTTCTGTGAACAAGTCAAGAGCCAAACGTTGGCTCACGGCCGTTTCCGGCGCAAAACCCGGCTGTGTTTGTGCACCGCGTCGACAACCGCCTTGACGTTGTCCGGCGGCGTGAATTGCGAGATGCCATGACCGAGGTTGAAGACGTGACCGGTGTCGCCCGGCCCGTAGCTGTCGAGGACTTTTTCGGCCTCCGCGGCAATCTTTGCAGGTGCGGCAAAAAGCGCGGCCGGGTCCATATTGCCCTGCAGCGAGACCCGCTCGCCGACGCGCCGGCGCGCTTCAGCGATGTCGATCGTCCAGTCGAGGCCGATCGCGTCGCAACCGATATCGGCGATCGCTTCCAGCCACAGGCCGCCGCCTTTCGTGAACACGATCGATGGAACAGGCTCGCCGTCCTTGCTCTTGATCAGCTGCGCGACGATGCGCTGCATGTATTCGAGGGAGAACTCCCGATACGCGGCCGGTGACAGCGAACCGCCCCAGGAATCAAAGATCATCACCGCCTGGGCGCCGGATTCGATCTGCGCGTTGAGGTAGCTGCTGACCGCGTCCGCGGTCACCGACAGGATGCGATGCAGCAGATCGGGCCGGTCGTAGAGCATGCCCTTGATGTGCCGGTAGTCGGTGCTCGAGGCACCTTCGACCATGTAACAGGCCAGGGTGTAAGGGCTCCCGGCGAAACCGATAAGCGGCACCGAGTTGTTCAAGGCGCGCCTGATTTCAGCCACTGCATCCATCACGTATCGCAGGTGGTCCCAGGGGTCTGGCGCGCTGAGGTCGCGAATCGCCCATTCTTCACGCAAGGGACGCTCGAAGCGAGGGCCTTCGCCATCGGAAAAGTACAGTCCGAGACCCATCGCGTCGGGTATGGTCAGAATGTCGGAAAAGAGGATTGCCGCATCGAGATCGTAGCGGGCGAGAGGCTGCAGCGTGACTTCGCAGGCCAGGCCGGGGTTGGTACACAACTGCATGAAGCTGCCGGCGCGGGCGCGCGTTTCACGGTACTCGGGCAGGTAGCGACCAGCCTGACGCATCAACCACACCGGCGTATGGGCGGCGGGCTCCTTGAGCAGCGCTCGCAGAAAGGTATCGTTCGACGGTCGGGGCACGGAAGACTCCAGCGGACAGGGAAAATGCTCGCAAAGAGGGGATTATCCCCTTTCGCCACTACTTCCGCCAGAAAGCCGGGGTCATGACCACCAGCAGGGTGAAGATTTCCAGGCGGCCGAGCAGCATGGCAAAGGTGCACACCCAGGTCTGGAAATCGCTCAATCCTGCGTAGTTGCTGGCCGGCCCGACCTGTCCCAGGCCCGGCCCCGTGTTGTTGATGCTGGCGACGACGGCCGAGAATGCGGTAATGATCTCCAGCCCGGACAACGAGAGCAGCAGGGTCATGGCCACGATGCAGACCATGTACATGAAGCCGAAGGCGAGCACCGCGAAGAGAATATTCGACGGCATGACGTCGCGACGCACCTTCACCAGGTGCACCGCATTCGGGTGAATGGCGCGCATCAGTTCGCGGTAGACCTGCTTGTAGAGCACGATCGCGCGGATCATCTTGATCCCGCCACCGGTCGAGCCGGCGCTGGTCGCAAAGCTGCACAGGAACAACATCCACAGTGGCGCAAAGAAGGGCCACAGGGCATAGTCGGTGGTTGCGAAGCCGGTCGTCGTGGCGATCGAAACGACATTGAACGCGGCATAGCGCAAGGCTTCGCCAAACGTTGGATAGACGTCGTGGAAGTCGAGAAAGATGGCGATGCCGATGACGCTGCCGAGAGTCACCAGCAGGAACCAGCCGGCTTCGGGATCGGCGCGGTAAGGGCGCAGCGAGCGCCCCGAGATGGCGACGAAGTGGGTCGCGAAGTTCATCCCGGCGAAGAGCATGAAAGCGATGCTCACCGCTTCGATGGTCGGCGAGGCGAAATAGGCAAAGCTCGCATCGTGGCTTGAAAAACCGCCGAGCCCCATGGTCGCGAACATGTGCATGATCGCATCCAGCCAGGTCATTCCCGCCCACCGATAAGCAAGGATGCAGCACATCGAGATCAGCGAATAGACGACCCACAGGCCCTTCGCCGTCTCGGCCATGCGGGGAGTCATCTTGGTGTCTTTCATCGGTCCGGGCGTTTCGGCCTTGAACATCTGCCGGCCGCCGATACCGAGCAGGGGCAGGATGGCCACGGCAAGGACGATCAGGCCCATGCCGCCGAGCCAGACCATCTGTGTTCGCCAGAAGTTGATCGACACCGGCAGGGTGTCGAGGCCGGAAAGAATGGTTGCCCCGGTCGTCGTCAGGCCGGACACGGCTTCGAAATAGGCATCGGTGAAACTGACGTTGAGCTGCAGCACCAGCGGCAGGCCGGCGTAGATCGGCAAGAGGGTCCACACCAGCGCGACCATCAGAAAGCCGTCACGTATCGTCAGGTCGCGCTGCTCCTTGCGAGTGGCATACCACAGACCCAGGCCGGTGCTGATGGTCAGCAGGATTGCTTCATCGAAGGCGCCTTCGGCACCGTCGTGCTGGGTCCAGGAGACCGCCAGGGGCAGCAGCATGGTCAGCCCGAACATCAGGATCACCAGCGAGAGCACCCGGATCACCGGGTAGAGGCGGTGCATGCCTGTATCTCAGAAGAAGTGGAAGCCGACTTCGAACAGTTTTTCGACCTGCTTGACCACTTTCTTGTCGATGCAGAAGACGATCACGTGGTCACCGGTTTCGATCACCACGTCCTTGTGGGCGATCAATACGCGTCCGGTCTGCTTTTTGGCGCCCAGACGGAAAAAGTTGAAATCCTCGATCTCGCCGAGATCGCGGACGATGGCAGCAATGAACGCGCCGTGAATCAGTGGCAGTTCGCCGACCCGCCGGCCAATCGCTCGCGAGTTCTTCTTGTCACCGTGGGCGACGATTTCGAGCGCTTCGGCGGCGCCGCGACGCAGGCTGTGAACCTGCGCCACATCGCCGTGGCGGACATAGGTCAGCAGGGTGCCGATCGACACCTGCGCCGGTGAAATCGCAATATCGATCGGCCCGCCCTGGACCAGTTCGGCGTAAGCACGCCGGTTGATCAGCGCCACCACCCGCTGACAACCCATACGCTTGGCCAGCGAAGCTCCCATGATGTTGTCTTCGTCGTCGTTGCTCAGCGCGAGGAACAGCTCCATCTCGTCGATGGCCTCCTGCTGCAGCAACTCCTCGTCGGTGGCATCGCCATTGAGCACGACAACCGACTTCAGCGAGGTGGCGATTAACTCGGCGCGTTTACGGTTGACCTCGATCAGCTTGACCTCGCACTTGCCCTCCAGGGCGTGTGCAACGCGATGTCCGATATTGCCGCCACCCGCGATCATTACCCGGCGCACCGGCTCCATCGAGCGGCGCAGTTCGCGCATCACGGTGCGAATGTGCTCTTCGGCAGCGAGCACGAAAACCTCATCGCCGTCGGCGATGATCGTCTCGCCGGTCGGCGTAATCGCGCCACCGTGGCGATAGATGGCGGCGATTCGCCCGTCGATCTCCGGCGGCAGGTGGCTGCGCATCTCCTTGATCGGGCTGCCGACCAGAAATCCGCCGGCGTAAGCGCGCAGACCGACCAGTGCCAGGCGTCCGCCCGCAAAACTGAGCACCTGCAGCGCTTCCGGGAAGTCGATCAGGCGTGCGATGTACTCGGTGATGACCTGCTCCGGGCACAGGGCATAGTCCACGGCGAAGTTTTCCGGCAGCAGCAGTGTTTCGCTGTCGAGAAAGTCGCGGGCGCGCAAGCGGGCGATCCGGGCGGGGACGTTGAAGACGCTGTGCGCCACCTTGCAGGCGACGAGATTGGTTTCGTCACTCTGGGTGACGGCGATCAGCAGATCGGCATCCTCGAGGCCGGCATTTTTCAGGACCGACGGAAAGGTGGCGTTGCCAACGACCGTGCGCAAGTCGAAGCGATCCTGCAGGTAGGCGAGGCGCTCCTGGTCGGTATCGACGACCGTGATGTCGTTATTCTCGGAGACGAGACTTTCCGCAACGCTGGTGCCGACCTGGCCGGCGCCCAGAATGACGATCCTCATCCTTCTTTCCCTCCCTGACAAGCAAGCGGCGAGACATCAGTCGCGCTCGTCGCTGCGCCGGCCGACGTTGAGGCCAAGCTGCCTCAACTTTCGATACAGGTGGGTGCGTTCGAGGCCCGTCTTCTCGGCCAAACGCGTCATGTTACCGCGTTCGCCAGCCAGATGATATTCGAAATACATCCGCTCGAAGGCCTCGCGCGCCTCGCGCAAAGGTTGATCGAGAAAGACCGAGGGCAGCGGCCCAGCCGCGGCGCCAGATTCGGGCTGCAGGATGCGCTCGACGTCTTCGGCAGTGATCTCTTCGTCGAGCGCGGAGAGCGCCAGATTCTTCACGGTGGTCAGCAGCTCGGCCCATTCACCCTGCCAGTGGTGCAGGCGAAGGGCGTTGCGGGCGCCACTCGAGAAGAAGCGCAGCGGCACTTCGCCACGCTCCGACAGATGCGCGAGCAGCAGCGAGGCGATCTCGGGCACATCGTCAGCGTGCCCTGAAATCTGCGGCAACGCCACCCAGACTTCACCGAGCCGGCTGACCAGCAAGGGATCCCAGCCGGCGTCGACCAGAGCCGCCAGTGACCGGCTGGAGGCGGCAACCATCTGCAGCTTGTGTCTTTCGAGGCGCTCGAGCGCAAAGACCAGATTCATCTGCTGCAGCTTGCCGAGTTGCGCCAGGTCGGCGATGAACACCACGCCACCGCTGGCCCCATGCAGCATTTCCTGGGTCAGCGGCGTACTCGCCAGCGACAGATCCAGCCACGGCGCGCGGTGCGTCTGCAGGGTGCGAGCGCAGATTTCGGCGATGCTGCCCGAAGCGCTCTTCAGCAACAGGACGGAGGTCTTGCCCGCAGCCTGTTCGAGCCGTCTCTTGAGATCCTTCAACAGCGGCGAGCGGGCGAAAGCATCCAGCGTCAGCGGTTTCTTCTGCAACACGGTTTCGTGCTTCAGCGCCTTCTTGACGGTCGCCAGCAACTTCTGCAGGGCGATCGGCTTCTCGAGAAAGTCGGTGGCACCGATTCGCGTCGCTTCGACGGCCGAATCGATCGTCCCGTGTCCCGACATCATCACCACCGGCATCGTCAGGAGGCCGCCCGCGGCCCATTCCTTGAGCAGGGATATGCCATCGGTATCCGGCATCCAGATGTCCAGCAGGACCAGATCCGGGCGCCTGTCAGCACGCACCTGGCGCGCCACGGCGGCGTTCTCGGCCAGCGAGATGGTGTGCCCTTCGTCAGCAAGGATCTCGGACAGCAGTTCCCGAATGCCCATTTCGTCATCGACGATCAGTATTTGCGCCATGTCATGTCTCGGAAGGAAGTTTACGCGCGTGCTGCCCGCTGGTCGCCAGTGGCAGAAGGATGCTGACCACCGCGCCGCACGGCTGACGGTTGTTGATCTTGATACGGCCCTGGTGCTCATCGACGATCTTCTTGACGATTGCCAGGCCGAGACCGGTACCACGCGCCTTGGTGGTCACATAGGGCTCCAGGACACGTGCCATGACCTCGGGGGGAAAACCCGCGCCGCGATCGCTGACTTCCAGTTCAGCCGCCTGCTCGAGCTGCCGCGTGCTGATCGAAATGCCGGGTGAGTCGACCGTTTCCTGGGCGTCTTCGGCGTTGCGCAGGAGGTTGTGAATGATCTGCCGTAGCTGCGTGGCGTCACCCCAGACCAACGGCAACTCGGCAGCGAGCGTCACTGTGATCACCGCACGCGATGTTTCGTAGAGGCCAAGCACTTCGCTGATCAGCGCATTGAGGTCAACGGCGGCCAGCTGCGGCGCCGGCAGTCGCGCGTAGTCGCTGAAGTCATTGACCATCCGCTTCATCGCCTCCACCTGACGGATGATGGTTTGCGTCGAGCGCGCCAGCATGTCGGCTTCGCTACCGCTCAAGCGGTCGGCAAGCTTCATCTGCAGGCGCTCCGCCGAGAGCTGGATCGGCGTCAGGGGATTCTTGATTTCGTGCGCCAGCCGCCGCGCGACCTCACCCCAGGCAGCACTGCGTTGAGCGGCGATCAAGCGCGTCACATCGTCAAAAACGACGACATAGCCGCCGTGCGGCCCGGTCGGCAGCTGGGTACCGCGCAGCAGCAGTATCTGCGGCAACGCGCCGGCATTGTCGAGCTCGATCTGTTCCTGCCATTCATCCTCCTGGTGTTCGGCAAAAGCATCGAGAATGGCCTCGCCAAGGGCCCGCTGTCGCGGCCATTCGGCGGCCGCTTCGCCGAGCAGATTGCTGAAATCATCGGAAAGAATGGTCAACGCGCCTTCATTCACCGTCCGCAGGACGAAGCGCCGATCGAAGACCAGGACGCCCGCCGACAGGTTGGCGAGAATCGATTCCAGGTACGCGCGCGCCGCTTCCAGCTCGGCGCGCTGGCGCTCGTTATCGCGCCGCGCTTCGTCGAGCTGACTGGTCATCTGCTTGAACGAGCGCGTCAGGACACCCAGCTCATCGCTGCTGTGGACTTCCTGGCGAGGGGTGTAGTCACCAGCCGTGACCGCCTGCGTTCCCTCGGCGAGAATCGACAGCGGTGCCGAAAGACGGCGGGCCAGCACGAAAGCCAGGGCGATGGCCGTAAACAGAGCGAGCAGGACGGTCAAGGTCAGCGTCATCGCGTAGATGCGGGTCAGTCCCTCGCGGCCCAGCGACAGCTCCTGATAGTCCGCATACACGGTCTGTACGCTGTCGGCGTTGAGGGCGAGGGCGTTCGGCACCGGATCGGCCAGTTGCAGGATACGCGTCTCTACACCAAGACCCGGCGGCGTAACCGCAACCAGAACACGCAAGCCGAGCTCTTTTTCGCCGTCGCTTTCGAGCAGCGCGACGCTGTGCTCGCTACGCACCCTGCGCAAAAGGTCGGCCGTCGGCTGCTTGGGCAACAGCGTCGCCAGTTCCCCGGTGGCCGTCGCCAGCAACTCGCCGTCGCTCGAGAAGAGCGCCGCCGATTGCAGGCCATACTGCTCGCGCAGGCGATTGAGATCCAGTCTGCGCTGAGTTTCGGAACGCTCGGCGAGCTCGAGTGCCATCGTCTGCCCCTTGGCAGCGAGATCATCGAGCAGCGAATCGAGGGCGCTGCGCCCGAGATTCAGCCCTGCCTCGAGCGCCTTCTCGACGCGGACGTCAAACCAGGTTTCGATACTCTTGGTGACGAACTGCACGGATACCGCATAGATCAGCAGGCCGGGCAACACGGCCATCAGGCCGAACATCAACATCAGGCGCAGTTTCAGTCGCGAACCGAAGACCTTGGCCCGGTGCTCCCCCCAGAGCGACCGCAACTGCCAGGTGATCAGCGCCAGCAGCGACAGGGCGACAATCGCGTTCAGGGCCAGCAACCACGCATAGTTGCTGGCGAAGAGTGCGGTATTGGCGCTGGCCGAGGCCAGCAGGAAGAGCAGGATCGCCCCAAATGCCGCAGCGGCGATGATCAGGAACTTCATTTGCCTTCACCGCTCGGAACCGCCAGCGGCAATACCGTCGGGGGAACCACCGGCACCACCTGCGTGCCGCCGCCGCCCGGCAGAACCGACTCGCTCGGAACGAAGGTCCAGTGCGCCCACTCCGACGAGAGGTTCCAGTCCCTGTTGGCGAGCGCATTGACCTGAAAGGTCTTCGGCATCTGGCTCAGGTCGAGGCGCATGCGTACCGAGGCCTGGTAGGTCTGATCGGCATTCACGGCATTTCTCTCGAAGACCAGCCAGTTGCGCAGGCGCGCGAGAATGCGCAAGGCTTCGTCGAGCGAGTCGAAGTTCTGGTGCAGGGCGCCGCTGGACAAGCGATACTGGCGCGTCAGCGCATGATAGGAAAGCAGCAGTGACTGGCTGCGGCTGGCCACCTGCTCGTCCAGCCAGTACCAGCGTGATCGGCTGAGCTCGAAGTCGATCACGAAGTACAGCCCGACGCCCCTGGCAACCGCATCTTCGAGGCGGGCGTTAAGGTTGACACTGAAATCCGCGGACAGCACATAGCCGTCTTCGGCAGCCGAAAGCTGCGGGTTACGGGCACTGATATCGGTCGCCAGCGCTCCGCTCGAGGCGAACAGCAGCAGCACGCAGAAGGCGAACGAACTAAGCAGCTTTCCGCAGCAAGGCATAGAAGAATCCGTCGTGTTCGAGCTGCGGCAGCAGCTTTTCCTCGGCCACGCGCTGGGCATCCGGCTGGCGAAAGAGGAAGGCATCGATCTGCGCGCCGTTCTCTTCGGGAAAAATGGAACAGGTGGCGTACAGCAGCCTGCCTCCCGGCTTCAGGAGTGGCCACAGTCGGTCGAGGATCTCGCTCTGCATGTGGGCGAACCGCCTGATGTCGCTTTCACGGCGCAGGTACTTGATATCGGGGTGACGACGAACGACGCCCGAAGCGGAGCAGGGCACATCGGCCAGGATCGCATCGAACGGCTGGCCATCCCACCATTGCGCCGTTTCACGGCAATCGGCGACCTTGACGGTCGCGCTCAGGCCGAGCCGCCGCAGGTTGTCTTCGATGCGACGGACACGCAGGGCATCGATATCGATTGCCAGCAGCTCGACCTCGTTGCTTTCAAGCAGGTGCGCGGTCTTGCCGCCGGGTGCCGCACAGGCATCGAGCACGCGTTCGCCGCCGACCGGGGCCAGGATCTGCGCGGCGCGCTGCGCACCGGCGTCCTGTATCGAAACGAGGCCGTCGGCAAACCCTGGCAAGGCGTCGACCGGCAAGGGCCTGTCAAGAATCAGCGCACTGCATCCGGCCGGGCGGGCGGACAATCCAAGCCCATGCAGACGTACCATGTAGTCGGCCAGCGCGACACGGCGTCGATTGACGCGCAAAGTCATCGGTGGCTGCTGATTGCCAATCGCAACGATCTCCCGCCAGCCGTCGGGATAGGCGCGGCGAAGGCGCGACAGCCACCAGCAGGGGTGCTGCTGCGTCGCTTCGTCGTCGTCGGCCATGGCCGCATGCAGGGCATGGCGCTGTCGCAGGTAGTTGCGCAGCACGGCATTCACCAGTCCCTTGAACGCCCCAGCGGCGATCTCGCCAGCTGCCGCGACAGCCTGGTCCACAACCATGTACGCCGACTGCGGCCGCGTCTGCAAACGATGGAGCGCGCCAAGCAGAAGCGCTTCGCTCTCCGGGTGCGGCAAGGCGCGTGACAGCAGGCGTGCGAGGATGAACTCGCCGCTGCCGTAACGGCGCAGGCTGCCGTAAGCGATGTCCTGGGCAGCCGCCCGCGCAGCAGGATACTCGCTGCCAAGAGCGGTCAGCGCCTGTGTCAGGCTTTGTCCGGCGCGCACCGCAGCAATCACACGAGCCGCCAGCAACAGACTGAGAGCCAGCGAATCGGGCGCCAGCGGTGATGGCAGCAAGGCGCCGCGGCTCTCGGGCGTGCGCTGGTTCGCGCCCGAAGTCTTGCGCACGCGCACCGCACGCGACGAGGGAGACGAGGAGGGAGGGGAAGTGGACAAGAGGGCGGAGGGCGGAAATGACCTGCTTTGGATTGTGCGCCGAGTTTAGCACGATGCCCGTTGATGGCGGCGGCGTCGCCGGGAGGCGATAATGGTGGTATGACTTCCCCGTCGCTAAAACCCTATCTCTGGCTTTCAATGGGCGCAGCACTCGCCACCATCACCCTGAAGGGTGGCGCATGGCTGCTCACCGGCTCGGTCGGACTGCTCTCCGATGCACTCGAGTCGCTGGTCAACCTGGCCGGCGCAGGAATGGCCCTGGCGATGCTTTCGATTGCCGAACGGCCGCAGGACGAGGGGCATGCGTTTGGACACGGCAAGGCCGAGTATTTTTCCAGCGGCTTCGAAGGCCTGTTGATCGTGCTCGCGGCCATCGCCATTGCCATCACCGCGGCGGAGCGCCTGCTCCATCCACAGCCACTCGCGGCGGTGGGCGTCGGCCTGGCGATATCCGCGGTCGCCGCGGTAATCAATCTCGTCGTCGGGCGTATCTTGCTGCTTGCGGGACGGCAACACCGATCGATCACTCTGGAGGCCGACGCCCATCATCTGCTGACCGATGTGTGGACCTCGGCCGGCGTGATCGTCGGCGTCGGCGCGGTTTCCCTGACGGGCTGGCTGTGGCTGGACCCCACCCTCGCCTTGCTGGTCGCCGCGAACATCGTGTGGACCGGCTGGCGGCTGCTGCAACGTTCCACCAACGGGCTGATGGATGGCAGCCTGCCGCCGGAACAACACGCTCGCGTGCTCGCCGTCCTCGATCGCTATCGCAGCCAGGGCATCGACTACCACGCCTTGCGCAGCCGCGAAGCCGGCGCACGCAGCTTCATTTCGGTGCACATTCTGCTGCCCGGCACATGGACCCTGGCCCGCGCCCACGACCTGGTCGAGGTGATCGAGCGCGAGATTCGCGACGCGCTTCCGCGGGCCACGGTGTTCACCCATCTCGAACCGCGCGAAGATCCCACCTCGCACCAGGACCTCGGCCTTGACCGCTGAACCGCCATGGCGCGCGGCGCGCCGGCGGTCCTGCTTGTGGCTGACGCTGTTGCTCGTCCATTCGCCGGCAATGGCCTGGAACGCCGCCGGGCATCGGATCAGTGCACTCATTGCCTGGGAAAGACTCGACCCGACGTCGAGGTCGGCGCTGGCCGGGATTCTGCGCCAACACCCTGACTATGGGCGCTGGCAGCGGCGCGCCAAGAGCAGCGATCCGGACCAGGCCGCCTTTCTCGAAGCGTCGACCTGGCCCGACGACATTCGCAGCGATCAACGCTTCTACAGTGCCGGCCGCGAACCGCCGACGCCGACGCGCAAGGGCTTCCCGGACATGGAGCGGCGATTGAACTGGCACTATGTCGATCGGCCATTGAATCCTGGCCGCAGGGCGCCGCCCTCTGCGGGAAGGCTCGATCGCCAGCTCACGGCCTTGGCCGGGATCCTCTGTGACGCGAAAGCGAGTAGCGCCGAGCGTGCCTACACGCTGCCGTGGCTTATCCATCTGGTCGGCGACGCACATCAACCGCTGCACGCAGCGAGCCGCTATGGGCCGCGCGGAGATGGCGACGGCGGTGGCAACGAGCAGCAGATCGTCAACCCCTTTCAGCGACGCCATTCCTCGACCAACCTGCACCGCTATTGGGACGGGCTGCCAGGCAGCTCCTGGCTACGCGGCCGCCGGCTGGAGAGCACCGTCAGAGCGCTGACCATCCTGTACCCGCCGACGCCGACCGCGCCAGCGGCAGAACCCGCGCAGTGGATCGAGGAAAGCTGGCGGCTCGCCCGCGAGGCTGCCTACCCGCCCGGCGATGATGCCGTGCCCACCATCAGCGCCAGGTTCCACGCCAACGCACTGGACATAGCCGGCCGCCGGGTAACCGAGGCCGGCTATCGTCTCGCCGACCTGCTGGCGCCGGTTCGGAGCCGTGGCTGCGCGGCGCACTGATCGCCGCCGCGCATACTGCCGGCGCTGTTCCACGTGAAACATCGTCGCGAAAAGCCGCGCGGGCAAGCGCGTGGCAACGCCGCTCAGCCGCGGGCCATCGCGCGCAGGCGTGCGACGCGCTGCTCGGTCGCCGGGTGGGTGCTGAACAGTCCCTTGATCCCGCCCCCCGACAAGGGGTTCATGATCATCATCTGCGCCGTCTCGGGATGCGCCTCCGCTGTCGCCATCGGAATGCCGCGGGCGTAGGCGTCGATCTTGCCGAGAGCATCGGCCAGCGCATTCGGATCGCCGGAAATCTCCGCGCCGCCGCGATCTGCCTCGAACTCCCGCGCCCGCGAGATGGCCATCTGAATCAGGGAGGCCGCCAGCGGTGCGAGCAGCGCAACCAGGATACCGGCCAGAGGATTCGACCGCCCTTCCGAATCGCGACCGCCGAAGAACATCGCGAAGTTGGCCAGCGCCGAAATCGCTCCCGCCATGGTCGCCGAAATCGTCGAGATCAGGATATCGCGGTGCGCGACGTGCGCCAGTTCGTGCGCCATCACCCCGCGGATCTCGCGTGCCGACAACAGTTGCAGGATGCCGGTCGTCGCGGCAACGGCGGCGTTGTCCGGGTTGCGACCGGTGGCAAAGGCATTGGGTTGCGCTTCGTCTATCAGGTACACCTTCGGCATTGGCAGCCCGGCGCGCTGCGCGAGTTCGCGTACCATTCCGTAGAACTGGGGTGCCGACGTTTCATCGACCTGACGCGCCTTGTACATCTTGAGCACCATCTTGTCGGAATACCAGTAGGCGAAGAAATTCATCGTGCCGCCAAACAACAGCGCCAGCAACATTCCCGTCTTGCCACCGACCATCGCGCCGATGGCGCCGAAAAGCGCCAGGATGGCGGCCATCAGGATCGACGTTTTCAGCCAGTTAGCGAGCATTTCAAAGACCTCCAGAAGACAGCAGTGCAAGATTGCGGTTCGCTCACGGAGATGGTGCCGCCGGCAAATATTTCAAGGGACCGGCGAGCATTCCGCTGCGCCTTGATCGCTTCGCCCGGAAGCCTCTCGACGGCCGCCCGACGAAGGCCTCAGGCCGCCGGCAAGGCGCAGCGCGACCCCGGCGAGAGCCGCGTTCCGGCCACGAACTGCGCCGCCGGCAGGCGCTTGCCGCCAGCCTTCTGAACTTCGACAAGCCGCAACGCGCCTTCGCCGCAGGCCACCACAACACCGTCCCGGTCAGCAGCCAGCACCTCCCCCGGCTCTCCACTGGCGGCCATTGCCTCGGCACGCCAGATCTTGAGCAGGTTGCCGTCGAGCGCGCACGAGGCGCCCGGAAAGGGGTTGAAGGCCCTGACACTTCGCGCCAGTTGCGCGGCCGGCAGTCGCCAGTCGAGCATCGCCTCGTGCTTCTCGATCTTGGCCGCATAGGTGGCCGCAGTTTCCGCCTGCGCCTGTGCAGGCAGCGGCAGCCGCGCCAACACGTCGACGATCAGCCGTGCGCCGAGCGCCGCGAGCCGATCGTGCAGCGACAAAGCGGTGTCGTCACTGGCGATCGGCAAGCGTCCGGAGAGCAGTACCGGGCCGCTGTCGAGACCGGCGTCCATCTGCATGATGCACACGCCGGTCTCCGTATCGCCAGCAAGAATCGCCCGCTGCACCGGCGCGGCGCCGCGCCAGCGCGGCAGCAAGGACGCATGGATGTTGATGCAGCCGTATTGGGGTATGTCGAGCACCACCTGCGGAAGAATCAGGCCGTAGGCCGCAACGACCATCGCCTCTGCGCCAACTGCACGAATGCGTTCCTGCGCCGCGCCGTCCTTCAGCGTCGATGGCTGCAGGACCTCTATTCCGCTGGCCAGCGCAAGCTCTTTGACCGGCGAGGCGCGCAGCGCCATCCCACGCCCCGAGGCGCGATCCGGTTGCGTCAGCACCAGAACGACCTGATGGCCGGCAGCAATGATCGCCCGCAGCGCCAGCGCAGCGAATTCCGGCGTACCGGCGAAGATCAGTCTCACGCGGTGATTCTCGCCTGCTTGGCAAGCTTGTTGCGGATACGTACCTGCTTCAGCTGGGACAGATGCTCGACGAAGACATGCCCCTGCAAGTGGTCGATCTCGTGCTGCAGGCAGACGGCCAGCAGGCCCACCGCATCGACGGTCTGTGCGGCCCCTTCGAGATCCGTATAACGGACCACGACGTGCTCGGCACGGCCGACCTTGTCGTAAATCCCCGGCACCGACAGGCAGCCTTCCTCACAAATCTGCAGTCCGTCCTGGCTGAGGATCTCCGGATTGATCAGGGTCAGTAGCTGATCTCTCGTTTCCGACGCGTCGATGACAATCAGCCGCTGGTGTACATCAACCTGCGTCGCCGCAAGGCCAATTCCCGGCGCCTCATACATCGTCTCGGCCATGTCCCGCGCCAGACGTCGAATGCGGTCGTCGATCCGCTCGATGGGCGCGGCGACCTTCTTCAGGCGCGGATCAGGAAAACGCAGTATTGGTAGTAGAGACATAAAAGGCTTGATCGAAGAAATAACTACGTGCAAAATCTAATGCAGTATCTAGCGTATTCCGACGCCCGTGGCGCAGGGTGCACGATGACTTCGGCCATAGACGCGGCTAATCGGGACTCGGACCGAACCCCGCAGCCGAAGTTCCAACCCGCCATGTACGAAGACTCGTACGAGGATAACATGATGATCCGCATTATATCTGCGTTCATTCTGGCCATGGTCAGCACGCTCTGCTTCGCGGCGGGGCAGCCTCTGCAACTGGCCGCGAGCGCACCAAACCGCTACGTGGTCGTGCCTGGCGACACGCTCTGGGGAATTTCCGGCACCTTTCTGAAGGAACCCTGGCGCTGGCCGGAAATCTGGCGGATGAACCGCCAGGAGATCAGGAACCCGCACCTCATATATCCCGGAGACGTCATCCTGCTCGACCGCGATGCGCAGGGCAATCCCCGCTTGCGTCTGCAGAGCGCACGCCTCTCTCCGCAGATCCACGCCGAAATGAACGAGCAGGCGATTCCGGCGATCCCGCCCAACGTCATCAGGCCATTCCTCTCCGATCCGCTGATCGTCGAGGCCAATGCGCTGGACAGCGCCGCGCGTATCGTCGCCACGCAGGTCGACCGGGTATATATCGGCCCCCGCGACGTGGCCTACGTGGTCAATGCCGACCCCGCCCCTCGTGACTGGCAGATCTATCGCAACGGCCAGCCTCTGCGCGACCCGGAGACAGACGCCATCCTCGGCTACGAAGCCTTCTACCTTGGCACCGCCCGACAGCTTGAAGCGGGCAACCCGGCCACCTTCGAAGTGCTCACCGTCAAGCAGGAGGTCGGCCTTGGCGATCGCCTGCTGCCGGCTGTGCCGCCGGCGTTGATCGCCTACGTCCCGCATAAACCGGATTTCGCAGTCGATGGCCGCGTGATTTCGGTATATGGCGGCGTCGATGCAGCCGGGCGCGGCTCGATCATCTCGATCAACCGCGGCGCCGCGGACGGCATCGAGATCGGGCACGTTCTGGCACTGGAGCGTAATCGCGTGATTCACAAGCGCGACGAGCTCGACGCCAAGTCGGTGGTGGATATCCCGCCCTCGCGGGTCGGCCTGCTTTTCGTCTTCCGCATCTTCGACCGGATTTCCTATGGCATCGTGGTGCAGTCCGAGGGAACGGTAGACATCAACGATTTCGTCCGCACGCCGTAGATGGATGCGGCCGAGTCGCTGGCCGCATGGCTTCGACTGACGCTGGTGCCGGGTGTTGGTGGCGAGACGCAGCGCAAGCTGCTGACCGCCTTCGGGCTTCCGGAAGCGATCTTTCGCGCGCGCCGCTCGGCGCTCGCCGCGGCCATCGGTGACAGGGCCGCAGGGCTTCTGCTCGACACCGACAACCATCTGGCCGTCGAGAGAGCCCTGGCCTGGTCCGAGAAGCCTGGCCACTACCTGCTCACCCTGGCTGACGCCGAATATCCGCAAGCGCTCCTGCAGATCCCCGACCCGCCGGCGGTGCTTTACGTTCGCGGCCGGCCGGATCTCCTCAATGCCCCTGCACTGGCCATCGTCGGCACCCGCAACCCGACGCCGCAGGGCACCAGGAACGCCGAGCGCTTCGCCGCCGCCCTGGCTGAAGCAGGACTGACGATCACCAGCGGCCTGGCACTGGGAATTGATGCCGCTGCCCATCGCGGCGCCCTGGCGGCATCGGGCAACACGGTCGCTTTCATCGGCACCGGCATCGATCGCCTCTACCCGGCCGCCAATCAGCAGCTGGCACTCGAGATAGTCGCCAGGGGTGCGATCGTTTCGCAGTTTCCACTCGGCGTACCGCCTGCGGCCGCCAACTTCCCCCGTCGCAATCGCCTGATCTCGGGGTCTTCCCGCGGCGCCCTGGTGGTCGAGGCAACGATTGACAGTGGCTCTCTGATTACCGCCCGTCTTGCGGCCGAGCAGGGGCGTGAGGTGTTCGCCGTTCCCGGCTCGATTCATTCGCCGCAGTCGCGCGGCTGCCACAAGCTGATCAGGCAGGGAGCCAAGCTGGTGGAAACCGTTCAGGACGTTCTCGACGAACTCTCCTGGGCAGGTGCCGTGGCGGGCCTGCCGGCCAGCGCGTCAGACAGGCCGTCGGTAGCCGGCGGCCTGTTGCCACTGATCGGTTTCGATCCCTGCACGGCGGACGAACTCGTCGAGCGCAGCGGCTTGACGGCCGACGCCGTTTCGGTGATGCTCCTTCAATTGGAACTGGATGGTCAGGTCGCCACTTTGCCGGGTGGCCGCTATCAACGGATTTCCCAAGCCTGAGAACCTTTCCTGATGATCGATATTCTGGTTTACCTCTTCGAGAACTATCACGACTTCAGCGCCCGCCCGAAGAGCAAGGCGCTCAAACGACGCTTGAGCGCGGTCGGCTTCCAGGAGGAGGCAATCGGCGTCGCGCTGCGCTGGCTTGATGGTTTGAAGGCCGCGCCGGTCATCGAAGGTCCCGACGATCATCGCGCGCTGCGCGTGTACCTGCCCGAAGAACAGCGCAAACTTGGGCTCGAATGTCTGAGCTTCATTGCCTTTCTCGAAGGCGCCGACCTCCTGCCACCCGCTCTGCGCGAGCTGGTCGTCGAGGGTGCAATGCTCCTCGACGATGACCCGGTGCCGCTTGCCAAGTTCAAGATCATCGTACTGATGATCCTCTGGAGTCGCGAACAGGTCCTGGAGCCGCTGATCGTCGAGGAGCTGCTCGACGATGGTGACGAACGACTGCTGCACTGAGCGTCTCGATCCTTTAGCTGCTGCCGTCGGCCAACCTCTGCTCCTCAGGCAACGACCCGCGAATCGGCAGATTCCGCAATACGCTCGCGCCTGCTGCTGCTGCCCGCCTTGCTTGCCAAGCGCGGCAGAGTGCTCTTATCATGGCCGGCCGGGCTCTCCAGCACTTGGCCACGCCGCCCGCAATCCTTCGGGCAACTTTCCCGGACTGATGTAGACCCCATGAGCAAGAAACTGATCATCACCGAGAAACCTTCCGTCGCCGCCGATCTCGCTCGCGCGCTCGGTGGATTCGTTCGCCACGACGACTATTTCGAGAGCGATACCTACGTTCTCTCCTCGGCCGTCGGGCACCTGCTTGAGCTGGCCTGCCCCGAGGAATACGAAGTGAAACGGGGCAAGTGGTCCTTTGCCCATCTGCCGGTAATTCCTCCGCACTTCGCGCTGCAACCCATTCAGAAGACCGAGTCGCGCCTCAAGCTGCTGGTGCGCCTGATCAAACGCAAGGATGTCGTCGGGCTGGTCAATGCCTGTGACGCCGGCCGCGAAGGCGAGCTGATCTTCAACTACATTGTCCAGCACGCCAGGAACAGCAAACCAGTCGAACGTCTGTGGCTTCAGTCGATGACCCAACAGGCGATCAGGGACGGCTTCTCACGCCTGCGCAGCGGCACCGAGATGCAGGGACTGGCCGATGCTGCCGTCTGCCGTTCGGAATCGGACTGGTTGGTCGGCATCAACGGTACGCGTGCAATGACCGCCTTCAACTCGAAAACCGGCGGCTTCCACCTGACCACCGTAGGGCGCGTGCAGACACCGACGCTGGCCCTGATGGTCGAACGCGAGGATCGTATCCGCAAGTTCAAGCCGCGCGCTTACTGGGAGGTCGAGGCTCTCTTCAGCTGCGCTGCTGGTGACTACCGCGGCAAGTGGTTTGACGAGAAGTTCAAGGGCAGGGATGACGACGAGCATGCGCGTGCAGACCGCCTGTGGGACGAAGCCCGGGCCATGGCGCTGCAGGAGAAATGTGCCGGCAAGGACGGCCAGGTCAGCGAAGAAGCAAAGGCCTCGACGCAATTGTCGCCACTGCTCTACGACCTTACCAGCCTGCAGCGCGAGGCCAACGGCCGTTTCGGCTTTTCTGCGAAAGCGACGCTCGGCCTCGCGCAGGCCCTCTACGAAAAGCACAAGGTGCTCACCTATCCGCGGACCGACGCGCGCGCCTTGCCGGAGGATTATCGCGAGACGGTGGCGACGACGCTTGCCATGCTCACCGGCGAGGGTGCCGGCAAAGGCCACGACGAAGCCGCGCTGGCCCGCTACGCGCCGTTCGCTGCGCACATCCTGGCGCGTCAATGGGTCGTGCCGAACAAGCGCATCTTCAACAACGCCAAGATTTCCGATCACTTCGCGATCATTCCCACGCTGCAGGCACCAAAGCACCTGTCCGAGCCCGAGATGAAGCTCTACGACATGGTCGTCAAGCGCTTCCTCGCCGTCTTCTACCCGGCCGCCGAATACCTGATCACGACACGCATTACGCGGGTCGAGGGCGAGCCCTTCAAGACCGAGGGCAAGGTGTTGGTCAATCCCGGCTGGCTGGCCGTCTATGGCCGCGACGCGCAGGAAGGCAGCGAAGGCAACCTGGTCGCCGTGCAGCCGAATGAAGTCGTGCATGCCGAAGAGGTCGTCCTCGGCGCACACCATACCCGGCCGCCTGCACGCTACTCGGAAGCCAGCCTGCTGACCGCCATGGAAGGCGCTGGCAAGACGATGGACGATGAGGAACTGCGCGCGGCGATGGCCGGCCGCGGCCTCGGCACGCCGGCGACGCGCGCGCAGATCATCGAGAATCTGCTCGCCGAGCAATATCTGCACCGCGATGGTCGCGAGCTGCAGCCGACCGCCAAGGCCTTCTCGCTGATGACCCTGCTCAACGGCCTGGGCATCCCCGAACTGACCGCCCCCGAGCTGACCGGCGCATGGGAATGGAAGCTGGCACGCATGGAGAGCGGCGCGATGTCGCGCAGCGAGTTCATGGCCGAAATTGCGGCGATGACCGAGCGCATCGTCGCGCGGGCCAAGAGCTACGACAGCGACACCATCCCCGGCGACTTCGGCGAACTGAAGACCCCTTGCCCCAAGTGCGGGGGCTTGATCAAGGAAACCTACAAGAAGTTTCAGTGCCAGAGTTGTGACTTCTCGCTGTGGAAGATCGTCGCCGGCCGCCAGTTTGAAGGCAACGAAATCGACGAACTGCTCACGGAGCGCAAGATCGGCCCGCTAACCGGTTTCCGCAACAAGATGGGCCGGCCCTTCAACGCCATCATCAAGCTCAATGCGGAAAACGCCCCGGAGTTCGACTTCGGCCAGGGAAGCGCAAGCGACAGCGCCGAGGAAGTCGACTTTTCGCAGAGCGAGGCCCAGGGTGCCTGCCCAAAATGCGGCGCACGCGTTTTCGCACATGGTATGGCCTACGTTTGCGAAAAGTCGCAGGGCCCGGCCAAGAGCTGTGACTTTCGCTCAGGCACGATCATTCTTCAACAGCCAATCGAACCCGAACAGATGCAGAAGCTGCTCAGTACCGGGCGCACCGACCTGCTGCGTGGCTTCGTCTCGGCGCGCACGCGTCGCAAGTTCTCGGCCTACCTGGTACGCGGCAGCGACGGGAAAGTCGGCTTCGAATTCGAGAAACGCGAGCCCAAAGCGACGACCAGGAAGCCCAAGGCGGCAGGCAGCAAAGCCAGCGATGTGCCAGCGGCCAGTGAAAAGCCGGCCACGGGCAAGAAGGTGACGAGCTAGGCGAACTGGCGAGGGCAAGCAGACGCGGTGCTGAATACCGCTGTTTCACGTGAAACACCCAGGCGGCACTTCGCCGGATTCACGCCACGAAAACCCCCGGTGGCGGCGCATCAAGGATTGCCGCCCGCAATACATCGATCGCCTGAGGCCGCGGAAAAGTCGCCCGCCATGCGATCACCACCTTGCGCGCCGGCCCGGGATCCTTGAATTGCCGGAACTCCAGCAACAGATCGTTGCGCGGCCAAGTTGCCGCTGCCGACGCCGGTACCACCGAGACCCCGGCGCCGCTGGCAACCATGTAGCGCACCGTCTCCAGCGAACTCCCCTCCAAAGCCCCCTCGGTTCCCCCGGGCGCAGACAGCTGCGCGCACGCCTGCACGACCTGATCGCGAAAACAGTTGCCGTTGCCCAGCAGCAGCAGGTTCTCCGCAGCCACCTGACCCGGGTCGATCAGCTGCTCCCGCGCCAGCGCGTGCCCTTGCGGCAGGACCATGCAGAAGGGTTCCTCGTAAACCACACGCGAAACAACGCCGGGCTCCGAAAACGGCAGTGCGACGACGATCACGTCGAGATCGCCCCGGCGCAACTGGGCGCTCAGATTAACCGTGAAGTTCTCGTGCAGATAAAGCGGCATTCGCGGCGCACGTGCGTGCATGGCCGGGATCAATCGCGGCAGAAGGTAGGGCGCGATGGTGTAGATTACGCCAAGCCGAAGCGGCCCCTGCAAGGGATCCTTGCCCTGCTCGACCAGTTCCCTGAGCTTGCCAGCCTCCTCGAGAACCGCCTCAGCCTGTGCCGCAATGTGCTCGCCAAGCATCGTCAGGCGAACCTCGGCAGACGAACGTTCGAACAGTACGACACCATAGCGTTGCTCGAACTTCTTCAAGGCCACCGACAGTGTCGGCTGGCTGACGTGACATTTTTCCGCCGCTCGCCCGAAGTGCTTCTCACGAGCCAGCGTCACGATATAGCGCAGTTCGGTCAGGGTCATCGGCCGAAATCCCCGTCTAGAAAATCATCCACCTGTCGTTCGCAAGGCCCGAACCCGTCGACATGCGCGCACCTCTCAAGACCAGCGCGCACGATCAAGGCTCGCTTTCATCGACGAGCCGCCCGGCAGACGCTGGCGCACGAGAGGAGCGCAGGACGTCCGGTGGTGACATGGCACGCTGGCAGGAGCCAGCGAGAAGGGCGATCTCCGCTTCCCCGAGCCACATCCAGTGCCCGACCGGCAGAGCTGGCGGCAGGCTGAAACCGCCGATGCTGACCCGATGCAATGCCTCGACCCGATTCCCTGCGGCAGCCAGCATGCGCTTGACCAGATGATACCTGCCCTGGGTGACCGTCAATCGCACGCAGCGCTCGCCAAGAGGGACGCAGTCCAGCGCCACGACCGGCTGCGGATCATCATGCAACTGCACGCCGTCCAACAGCGCAGCAACCTGCCCTCGATCGACCACATGCCGCGTTGTCACATCGTAGACCTTTGGAACTGCCTTCTTCGGCGAGGTATAGCGATGAATGAACTGGCCGTCGTCGGTCAGCAGCAGCAAGCCGGTCGCATCCTCGTCGAGCCGGCCAACCGCCTGCACCCCACGTGTGCGCAACGGATCGGGAATCAGTGAATAGACGCTGGGATGGTGCACAGGTCGCCGGGAGCACTCGTAGCCGGCTGGCTTGTTAAGGGCCAGGTACGCGAAGCGCCGAAACACCCACTCGGCGCCGTCGACAGAAATCCTCAGCCCCTCCTCGTCGAAACGCGCGAAAGGATCGTCGCAGGCCTGCCCCGCAATGCTGACGCGACCCCCACGTACCAACGCGCGGCAATCGGCACGGCTACCAAAGCCCTGCGATCGGAGCAGACGCTCGAGTTCGATCATCGCTCTGTTCCCGCCAAGATTGCGCACTTGCGCAAGTGCTGCGTCGGCCGCGATCGCGGTCGGACTTTGAAATTCCCATGCATGGCTTCAGTGTACGGGCCTCGCCACCGTCCCGACAAGCGGCATTGGCGCTGAACGCAAATCGCGCATCACCCCAACACCCCGCTTGTTCTCCCTCGTGGCAGCGGCGACAATGGATGGGACTCAACCCAAACGCGAAGGACGTCGAGCATGCTGGTCAAATTCAATTCAAGTACCTCCGGACAGATCATGATGTTTGCGCCGGCGGCCCGCCAACTCCTCGAGATCGTTGAGAAGGAATGCACCGCACGCGGCGTCATCACCACCGAACAGCTGCCAGACGCGATCGCCCGATTGCGGGCTGCCGTCGCCGGCGACCGCCCGAGCGCACCCTCCGACAACAAGGAAAGCCCGGACGACAAGGCAGCAGACGATGGCCCGCCGGTCGGCCTGGGTCAACGCGCCTACCCTTTGATCGAACTGCTCGAATGGACGCGCAAGGAGGACGGTTTCATTCTCTGGGAAGCAGCCAAGGATTTCTAGGGTGCCGGTGCGGCGCAGGCCAAGGAAGCCGCCCGGCAGGCAGGCACAGATCATTGGCGACCGCCATCGCCACCGGTATTGCCGCCTGCCGGTACGCCCGACCGGCATGCCGCGCGCGGCACCGTCCTGACGCCCCCTCACCTGCTTCCGCCGGCTGAGCGTCGAACCGCATGGAACCCCGCGACCGCCCCCAGCCCCGCTGTCAGAGCTTGCGATACACCTCTGCGCCGGTCTTGACGAACTCGATCGCCTTCGCTTCCATCCCCCTGCTCAGCGCCTGCGCCTCGCTGACGCCCTGCGCCGCGGCGAACTCCCTGACTTCCTGGGTGATCTTCATCGAACAGAAGTGCGGGCCGCACATCGAGCAGAAGTGCGCCACCTTGGCCGACTCCTTGGGCAGCGTCTCGTCGTGGAACTCGCGCGCCTTGTCGGGGTCGAGACCGAGGTTGAACTGGTCGTCCCAGCGAAATTCGAAGCGCGCCTTCGACAGCGCGTTGTCGCGAATCTGCGCCCCCGGGTGGCCCTTTGCCAGGTCGGAGGCGTGCGCCGCCAGTTTGTAGGTGATGATTCCCACCTTGACATCGTCCTTGTCGGGAAGCCCCAGATGTTCCTTGGGCGTGACGTAGCAGAGCATGGCGGTGCCGAACCAGCCGATCATCGCCGCACCTATGCCGCTGGTGATGTGGTCGTAGCCCGGCGCTATGTCGGTGGTCAACGGGCCAAGCGTGTAGAACGGCGCTTCCCTGCACTGCTCGAGTTGCAGATCCATGTTCTCCTTGATCATGTGCATCGGCACATGTCCCGGCCCCTCGATCATCACCTGCACGTCATGCTTCCAGGCAATCTCGGTCAACTCGCCCAGCGTCTTCAGCTCCCCGAGTTGCGCTGCGTCATTGGCATCGTAAATGGACCCGGGGCGCAAGCCGTCCCCCAGGCTGAAGGCGACATCATAGGCTTTCATGATTTCGCAGATGTCCTCGAAGTGCGTGTAGAGGAAACTCTCCTGATGGTGCGCCAGACACCATTTGGCCATGATCGAGCCACCCCGCGAGACGATGCCGGTCAAGCGGCTGGCGGTCAGCGGCACATAGCGCAACAGGACGCCGGCGTGAATCGTGAAGTAGTCGACGCCCTGCTCGGCCTGCTCGATCAGGGTATCGCGGAAGATCTCCCAGGTCAGCTCTTCAGCCTTGCCGTTGACCTTCTCGAGCGCTTGATAGATCGGGACCGTACCGATCGGAACCGGACTGTTGCGAATGATCCACTCGCGCGTTTCGTGGATGTTCTTGCCGGTCGACAGGTCCATTACCGTATCGCCGCCCCAACGGATCGACCAGGTCATCTTCTCGACTTCTTCCTGAATGCTCGAGCCGAGCGCCGAATTACCGATGTTGGCGTTGATCTTGGTCAGGAAGTTGCGGCCGATGATCATCGGCTCGCTTTCCGGGTGATTGATGTTGCAGGGAATTATCGCCCGCCCGCGCGCCACTTCCGAGCGCACGAACTCGGGTGTTATTTCCTCCGGTATGCTGGCACCAAAGCTGTTGCCCGGGTGCTGGCGGCAGAGAATCTCCGCGAAGCGCTGGCCCTGCGGGCCCGAAGCCTGCAACTGTTCGATGTAGGCGCGGCGGTTGTTGTTCTCGCGAATGGCGACATATTCCATTTCCGGAGTGACGATGCCGCGCCGTGCGTAGTGCATCTGGCTGACGTTGGCGCCGCTTCGGGCACGCAGCGGCCGGCGCTGCAGGCCGGGAAAACGCAGTTCGTCGAGAGCCGCGTCGGCCGCCCGAACACGTCCGAAATCCGAACTCAATCCTGGCAGCGGCTCGCTGTCGCCGCGCTCCGCAATCCACTTTGCGCGCAAGGCTGGCAGGCCCTGGCGGATGTCGATGTTCGCCTGCGGATCAGAATACGGTCCCGAGCAATCGTAGACGAAGATCGGCGGATTCTTTTCGCCGCCGAAAGCGGTATCGGTGTCCGACTGAGAAATCTCGCGCATCGGTACGCGCAGGTCGGCGCGACTGCCGGTAACGTAGATCTTGCGGGAATTCGGCAAGGGCTTGACGGCAGCCTGGTCGACGTGGGCGTCAGCGGCGATGAATTTCTCGTTAGCGTTCATGGTGTTTCCTTGCAGAGGGGTATGGCAAAAGCGCAACTGCGGCATCCAGTGTGCAAGGGGCCAGGCGGACGAGCGAAACGGAGTAACTGCCACCTTCTGCGCAACCATCCGCGCTCCGCTTCCCTACGACGGCATGACCCGTACAGGTTCGAAGGGACTCTCTCAGCCACACCAAGCCGGGCGCGGCACCCCCAACGTGAGCGCTCAACTTACTGGAATTGCAGGCCATTGGCAAGGATCCTGATCCTTCCTGGCGCGCACACCGGCGAGGGCGCAAGCATGCGTGGCGCGCTGCGTGCCGGGAAGTTCCGACCGTCGAACGGAAGGTGAGAGGGTCACCATGGCGATCCATGCAAGTGGCAGGCACGAGCAAGCGGCCGATCGCGGTGACGGTTCCCCGACACGCGGCAAGAAGGCTTTGATCTCGTGCTTGGCGCCCTGCAAGAACTGCAGCAGCGCTGGCGTCCCCACGGGGATTCGAACCCCGGTACCTACCGTGAAAGGGTAGTGTCCTAGGCCTCTAGACGATGGGGACCCTGAACAGGCTTCTTTCGACTTGCTGGTGGAGGTACGCGGGATCGAACCGCGGACCTCTTGCATGCCATGCAAGCGCTCTCCCAGCTGAGCTATACCCCCTCGAAAGAAGCGCGCATTATAGGGTTCGGGCCTGTCCTTGTAAAGCGGCGTTCACGACCGCCGGGAAATCGACCCAGTCGCTTTCCCCGGCAATTCCCTGCAGACGGCGGAGGTTGCGCGCGCGCAGGTGCCTGCTCAGCGAGCGCCGCCCAATGCGCGCGTCGGAGATGTCAATCAGTCCGAATTGCCGATCGGGTGTGTACACCACGTTGCCGAGATGCAACGAGCGAAAATAGACGCCACTATCGTGCAGGCGAATGAGAAAGCGCGTGAACAGTTCCTTCAGGCTCCTCTCGCTGGCGGGGTCAAGGCCTTCCCGGAGCATTTCGCGCAGCGTTCGACCGACCAGCGGATGGTAGTGCACGCCGTCGCGAGCGATCGCGGGAATTCGCCAGACATTGATCACCACCGGCGCCGGAATGGCGCGCTCGTGCAGGGCCTCGGCGTTGTCGGCAAACCGTTGTGCATATGGCGACCAGGCCGCCGAAGACAACACGCGCTTGCGACGAAACAGTTTGAGCATGCTCCCGTCGGCCAGCAGCAGGACCTTGTCACCGAAACCGTCCGCTTCAAGAATCGACGCACCGGCGCGCATGGCGAGATAGTCGTCATTTGCAAGTCGCTTCAAGCTGCCTCCTCACCCGGCAAAGCCTCGAGTCTACCGTTTCGACGACGGCAAGTCGCCGCAGCACGGTGGCGCCGGCCGGCTAGCCTCCGCCAACAGCCATTCCCTGCCACAGGTCGGGGCGCAGATCCGCCGGTATACCTCTTAGAATGAGGCCTTTGCCACCAGCGATCATCCCAATGAACTTCATGCACGCCCTCAACGCAGCCTGGCGCGAACGCAATAGCCTGCTCTGTGTCGGCCTCGACCCTGACCCCGCTCGTTTTCCCGCCCACCTGCGTGGCCAACCGGACGCGATCCTCACCTTCTGCAAAGCGATCGTCGACGCCACGGCGGACCTTGCCTGCTCGTTCAAGCCGCAGATTGCCTACTTTGCCGCACAGCGCGCCGAAGAGCAGTTGGAAGCCCTTATCGCACATATTCACCAAGCGCATCCGGCGATACCGGTAATCCTGGACGCCAAGCGTGGCGACATCGGCAGCACCGCCGAGCAATACGCGGTCGAAGCCTTCGAGCGTTTCAAGGCCGACGCCTTGACCGTCAATCCCTACCTCGGGCGTGACTCGATCGAACCCTACCTGGCGTACAGTGACAAGGGCATCATCCTGCTCTGCCGAACGTCAAACCCGGGCGGTAGCGATCTGCAGTTCCTCGACGTCGGCGGTGAAAAACTCTACGAACGCCTCGCCCGCCTGGTAAGCAAGGAATGGAACGTGGGCGGCCAATGCGCTCTCGTCGTCGGCGCCACCTTCCCGAGCGAAATCGCCCGCGTGCGGGAACTCACCGGCGACATGCCGCTGCTCGTCCCGGGTATCGGCGCGCAGGGGGGCGACATCGAAGCTACGGTCCGCGCCGGCCGCACGGCCAGGGGCGACGGCCTGCTGATCAACTCTTCGCGGGCCATTCTCTATGCGGGAATGGGTGAGGACTTCGCAGATGCGGCGAGGCGTGTGGCGATCGACACCCGGGATGCGATCAACGTTCATCGCCGCCCGTAGCGCCTGCAGCACGCGCCCTGTCTGGATGCGGGTCTTCTGCCGGCATCAGAAACCGCAAGGCCAGCTGGGTACCCGTCAAACGTCTATGTTCCGCGCTGCCAGGGCATTCGATTCGATGAAGTTGCGCCGCGGCTCCACCAATTCACCCATCAGGGTGGTGAAGATCTCGTCGGCGTGAATCGCGTCTTCAATCTGAACCTTCAGCAAACGTCGCACATTGGGGTCCATGGTCGTCTCCCACAGCTGCTCCGGATTCATCTCGCCGAGACCCTTGTAGCGCTGCTTGCTTACGGTCCGCTCGACTTCGCTGAGCAGCCACTGCATCGTTTCGGCAAAGCTGTTCACCGCTTGTTGTTTCTCGCCGCGAACGACGACGCCGCCCGGACCGAAGAGGTCGGCCAGTATCTCGGCAGTCTTGCGCAGTTGTGCGTAGTCACCGCTGACCAGCAGATCGTCGTCGATGACGCCGACCTTCAGGTTGCCGTGCAGGACCTTCTCCAGACGTAGTTGCCAGCGCTCCTGCACCTCGTCGTAGCGCGCGTAGATGTCTATCCCCAGCTTGTCCCCGACGGCGTTCATCAGCGCTATCCCGCTGGCGGTCGCCGCCGCCTCGTCGGCAAGTTCGACCTTGAGATTGGCGTCGATCAAGGCATGCAGCACTTCCGGATTGATCAGGTGCGACAGCCGGTTGATCACCGTTTCGGCGAGCAGATACTCGCGCGCCAGTTCTTCGAGTGCGCTTCCCGAGATATCCGGCGCACCGCTCTGCGGCGTCAACACCGAACCATCGAGCGCCAGAGTCAGCAGGTACTGCTTGAGCGCCGGATCATCCTTGATGTACCGCTCGCTCTTGCCGTGCTTGACCTTGTACAACGGCGGCTGGGCGATGTAGATATGGCCGTTTTCGATCAGCTCCGGCATCTGACGGTAGAAGAAGGTCAGCAACAGCGTACGGATGTGCGCACCATCGACGTCAGCATCGGTCATGATGATCAGGCGGTGATAACGCAACTTCTCGGGCTTGTATTCGTCCTTGCCGATACCTGTACCAAGCGCGGTAATCAGGGTCACGATCTCCTGCGAGGAGATCAGCTTGTCGAAACGCGCTTTCTCGACATTGAGGATTTTTCCTTTCAGCGGCAGGATGGCCTGAAATTTCCGGTCCCGACCCTGCTTGGCCGAACCACCCGCCGAGTCCCCCTCGACCAGGTAGAGTTCGCAGAGCGCCGGATCCTTCTCCTGGCAATCGGCCAGTTTCCCCGGCAGCCCCACGCCGTCGAGCAATCCCTTGCGGCGGGTCATCTCGCGGGCCTTGCGCGCTGCATCGCGGGCACGCGCTGCTTCAACGATCTTGCCGGTAATCACCTTTGCGTCGAGCGGTCGTTCCTGCAGAAACTCGCTCAGTTTTTCCGCCACCACCTCTTCGACCGCCGGACGTGCTTCCGATGACACCAGCTTCATCTTGGTCTGTGAAGCGAATTTCGGATCGGGCATCTTTACCGACAGCACGCAGGCCAGGCCTTCCCGCATATCGTCGCCGGCGATATCCACCTTGGCCTTCTTGGCTATTTCATGCTCTTCGATGTAGCGGTTTATGACCCGCGTCATCGCCGCTCGCAGGCCGGTCATGTGCGTACCACCGTCGGCCTGTGGAATATTGTTGGTGAAGCACAGCACCTGTTCAACGTAGCTGTCGTTCCACTGCATCGCCACCTCGACGTTGATCAGGCCGTTGACCGTCACCGATTCGCCGCTGGCGTGAAAGACATTCGGATGCAACACCGACTTGCTGCGATTGATGTATTCGACGAAACCCTGGACGCCGCCGAGGAAAGCGAAATTCTCCTCCTTGCCGCTGCGCTGGTCGATAAGCCGGATCTTGACGCCATTGTTGAGGAAGGAAAGCTCCCGCAGCCGCTTGGCGATGATCTCGTAATGGATCTCGACCTCCCCGAAGATCTCTTCATCGGCCATGAAATGCAGTTCGGTGCCGCGTTTCTCGGTACTGCCGACGATCCGGGTCGGTGATACCTCGACGCCCTTCTGGATCTCGACCGGACGATCGACGACCTTGCCCCGATTGAACTCTATCAAGTGCTTCTTGCCGTCACGGCGAATGGTCAGTCGCAACCACTTCGACAAGGCGTTTACGCAGGAGACCCCGACCCCGTGCAGACCACCGGAGACCTTGTACGAGTTCTGGTTGAACTTGCCGCCGGCGTGCAGTACGCACATTACGATCTCGGCCGCCGATCGCTTCGGCTCGTGACGGTCGTCGAACTTGATACCGGTCGGGATACCGCGACCATTGTCGGTGACCGAAATGGAATTGTCCGCATGGATGGTAACGACGATATCATCACAATGACCGGCCAGCGCCTCGTCGATCGCGTTGTCCACCACCTCGAACACCATGTGGTGCAAACCCGTGCCATCCGAAGTATCACCGATGTACATCCCTGGACGCTTGCGCACCGCCTCCAGACCTTCCAGCTGCTGGATGCTCGATTCGTCGTAGGCGGCCTGCTCGTTTTCGTCAGTCATTCTTGATCCACACTGCCTTTCTTCGGTTTAACCTCTGCTGCTCTTCGTCATTAGCAACGCGCTCAGATGCGCATTGGCATCACCACGTAGCGGAATCGCTCATTGCCCGGAATGCTCAGCAGCGCACTCGAATTGGCATCATTGAAACCCCACTCGATGGTTTCTTCGGAACGGTTGTTCAGTACATCGAGCAGATAGGCCACATTGAAACCGACATCGAGCGCCTCGCCGTCGTAGTCGACCTCTATCTCTTCCTGCGCCTCCTCCTGCTCCGCGTTGGCGGCCATGATCTTCAGACTGCCTTCCGCAAGCACCAGGCGAACGCCTCGGAACTTCTCGTTGGTCAGAATCGCCGCGCGTACCATCGACTGCAGCAAGAGCGCGCGACTGACCGATACGACATTCTTCAGGCTCGCCGGAATGACTCTCTCGTAGTCAGGGAAACGGCCATCGATCAACTTCGAGATGAGGTCTATTTCGCCAAACCGGAAACGAATCTGACTCGGCAGCATTTCGATCGACAGCGGCTCCTCGCTGTCCGCCAGCAAGCGATTCAGCTCGATCACCGTCTTGCGTGGCAGGATCAATTCCTGGCGCGCGGCACCTTCCTCACGCAGCGCGTCCGGCGCATCTTCAAGCGGCATGCTGGCGTATGCCAGGCGATGTCCGTCCGTGGCCACCGCGCGCAACTCGCTGCCATCGACCAGCAGCAGGAGTCCATTCAGGTAATAGCGAACGTCCTGGGTGGCCATCGCATACTGGGTCTGAGCCAGCAGTCTGCGAAACTCCTTCTGCGGCACGCTGAACCGCCTGGCCTCACCATCGGCCAATGCGAGGCTGGGAAAGTCGTCAGCCGGCAAGGTCTGCAGGCTGAAACGGCTCTTCCCCGCTTTCACCTGCAGGCGCCGGTCGTCAAGAACCAGGCTGACTTCTTCAGATTCCGGCAGCGAACGCAGAATCTCCTGCAGCTTCCTGGCGCCAACGGTAACCGCACCGTCACCATCGCCAACTGCCCCAGTCGTCGAGGTGGTGATCTGGATCTCGATGTCGGTTGCCAGAAGAGTCAACACGTCCCCCTTCTTTTCGAGCAACACGTTCGACAGAATCGGCAATGTATGACGCCGTTCCACGATCCCCGAAACTGCCTGCAAAGGCGCCAGCAGCGTGTCGCGTCTTGTTTTGATAAGAAGCATATCTATAAATCCTATAAAGACTATAGTTCGAACAAATCTGTTGATATGTAGCTATTCATTTTTATTTTCAATGCCTTGCGACAATTTCCAGAACTGAAAAAAGCGTGTCTTGCGCTGTGGGCAGAACTTAACAACTTCTCCACAGCCTCTTTCTGGCCACCTTCTCCACTTTTTCTCGGCTGCTTTTCCACCGACTTCTACAGTCCCTGACCTAGCCTTTGAGGACTTGCTGCAGCACATGCACGTCGTGATTGAGATCGTTGTCCTTGGTACGCAGATCATCGATGGTTCGTACGGCGTGAAGCACAGTCGTATGGTCGCGACCGCCAAAGGCGTTGCCGATTGCCGGGTAGCTCAACGTGGTCAGATTCTTGGCCAGCCACATGGCGATCTGACGCGGTCGAACAATCACCCGCGTACGTTTCTTCGAGAACAGATCGGGAACCTTGATCTTGTAGTAATCGGCGACTGTCTTCTGAATGTTTTCGACCGTGATCTGTCGGTTGACCGAACCAATCACGTCCTTCAGCGCTTCCTTGGCCAGATCCAGCGAGATTTGCCGACCATGGAAAGCCGAGTAGGCCAGCACCTTCTTGAGTGCGCCTTCCAGTTCGCGCACATTGGAGCGCAGATGCTTGGCTATGTAGAAAGCGACTTCGTCGTCGAGCGCGACGCTGTCAACTTCGGCTTTTTTCTTGAGGATCGCGACCCGCATTTCGGTCTCCGGCGGCTCTATCTGGACTGTCAATCCCCAGTCGAAACGCGTGATGAGGCGATCTTCCAAGCCAGATATGTTCTTCGGGTAGGTGTCACAGCTTATCACGATCTGCTTGCGCATCTCACTTAATGCATTGTAAACATAGAAGAATTCTTCCTGTGTCCGGTTCTTTCCATTGAAGAACTGAACATCGTCAAGGAGCAAGACGTCGAGCGAGCGATAGTAGCGCTTGAAAACGTCGAATGACTTCTGCTGGTAGGCGCGTACGACGTCCGAGTAATAGTCCTCGGCGTGGACGTAGCGCACGACCTTGTCTGGATAGTTGTCCAGAATGTGATTGCCGATGGCGTGCACCAGATGCGTCTTGCCCAGACCGGCACCACCGTAAATGAACAAGGGGTTGTAAGTGGTCTCCCCGGGGTTGATCGACACCTGCCGCGAAGCGGCTCGCGCCAGGTCGTTGGCTTTCCCGACGATAAGATTGTCAAAGGTAAACGTTTGTATCAGCCTCGTTTTTTCATAGGCTGAACGGCCCTTGTTGACCAGCGACGCAGTACTTGCAGCGCTGGCGACCAGGGGCGCCTTGCTGCCGGGCGCTTCACGGGTTGCTTTGCTGTTGCCGCCCGGCGTCAGCTGTCTTGGCGTCGAAACGCGTTCGCCAAGGCTCAAGACGACACTTACCGGCGCCGAGAAGTACTCGCTGCCAAGTTCCTCGATTCGCCCAAGATAGCGCTCCTTCACCCATTTGAGGATGAAGCCGTTGGGCGCCAGCAGCCGCAAGCCGCGCGCGAAGTCCTCCTCCCCTTCCAGAACGAGGGGACGGATCCAGGTGTTGAATTGCTGAGGCGGAAGTTCCTGCTCGAACTGGCTCAGACACGAAGACCAGAAGCTAGCCATCAATGGTCATGACCTGACATCCCGAAATGGTGCGCGCGAGAAAAACCGCGGCGGCGGCAGCCTGCCATGACAAGACAGCTCGACATAGAGATGGACCACTATCCCCGCGTGCGACAGGCTGCCACCTTGACACTGGTGGAAAGAACCTGCCGCCGACCCTCTGCGCTTCGCATTCGTTGTCTTGTCGGGAGCGCTAAAGGGGTCATTCTAACCTGTCAGGCGCAAGTTATCCACAGCAAGATTCGAAATATGGCCTTGACAAGCTTCGGTCTGAAGCTGTCTAATGACGCGTTCACTTCGCAATGACTTCAAGGGTTTAACCATGAAACGTACCTATCAACCGTCGGTTGTTCGTCGCAAGCGCACGCACGGCTTCCTCGTTCGCATGTCCACTCGTGGCGGTCGCGCGATCATCCGTGCACGTCGCGCCAAAGGTCGTCACCGCCTGGCCGTTTGAGCGGTAGCGCCGATCCGCTTGCCAGTCTTTCGGTAGCTGCCGCCGCTTTTCCGAAGCGCTACCGCCTGTTGAAAACGGATGAGTACTCATCCGTTTTTGGTTTCAGGAAGGCGGTGAAGAGCCAGCATTTCCTGCTACATTACCGCCCTCGCGAAAGCGGTGAGACTAGCGGACCCAGGCTTGGTCTGGTCGTGGCGAAGCGTTTCCTGCGTCGTTCGGTCGATCGCAACCTGATCAAGCGGCTGGCCAGGGAACATTTCCGACTGATGCGCGCAGATCTTCGCTGCAGTGATTTCGTGCTGCGTCTGGCCGTCCGGCCGAAAGCACTCGACCGGCAGACGCTGGCGCTGGAAATCAAGCGCTTGCTGAGCAAGATGACCTCACCTCGACGATGAACCGATGAAACACATACTGCTGGCGCTGATAGGTTTTTACCGATACGCGATCAGCCCGCTGCTCGGGCGTCGTTGCCGTTTCTTCCCAAGCTGTTCGGAGTACGCAGCAGAAGCCGTAGAGAAACATGGCGCCAGCAAAGGGGCAGTACTTGCCGTGCGCCGAATCTCCCGCTGTCATCCGTGGAACGCGGGTGGTTTTGACCCCGTACCCTGAACATCAATCGAATCGTATAGGCTTTCATGGATAACCGACGCCTGCTCCTGTTGCTGATTTTTTCCTTCTCACTGGTGATGCTCTGGGATGCCTGGCAGAAATACAATCAGCCGCCACCCGTAGCGCCAGTCGCGACGACGGCTGTGAATGGCACCGGCACGGCAGCACCGCAGCCGTCGACGAGCTTGCATACCGCGGCGCCTGTCGTCCCCGGAGCACCCGCCGACATCCTTGCACCGGCGGCTCGAAAAGGTGAAACAGTCACCATCAGGACCGATCTCTTCGTCGCCGAGATCTCGGTGCAGGGGGGCGACATCGTTCGCCTGGTTCTCGATGACTACAAGGATACAGAGGCCAAGAGCAAGGACTTCGCCTTCTTCGACGCCCGTCACAAGTATGTCGCGCAGAGCGGGCTGATTGGCGACGGTTTGCCCAACCACAAGACCGTGTTCACGGTGGTCCCCGGGAACCGGGAATTTGGCGCCGACGACAAGACCCTGCAGCTGCGCCTGGAAGCGCCGTCCAGCAACGGCGTCAAAGTCACCAAGATCTACACCTTCACGCGCGGCAGCTACCTGATCGACGTCACGCAGGAGATCGACAATGGCGGCGACAAGGAAGTTGCGGCGCATGCCTACTATCAGTTGCAACGGGATACCAGGAAGCCGGAAGGCGAGAGCAGGATGGTGTCCACCTTCACCGGGCCGGCGGTCTACACAGAGCAGGAAAAGTATCAGAAGATCAGTTTCTCCGACGTCGAGAGTGGCAAGGCCAAGTTTGTGACCCAGGCTGACAATGGCTGGATCGCGATGGTTCAACACTACTTCGTCGCCGCGTGGCTGCCCCCGGAGAAACTGCCCCGAGAGTTCTACATGCGCGCACTGAATGGTGGCGCCGACCCGACGGTTACGGCCGGCGTTATCGTCCCGGTACCGGTCGTCGCAGCAGGCGCCAGGGCCAGCTCCTCTGTCCCGCTATATGCCGGGCCACAGCTGCAGAGCAGACTCGATCATCTGGCCCTGCCCAAGGCGGAAGGTGGCATTGGTGCGCAGGGATTGCCACTGGTCGTCGACTACGGCTGGCTGACCATCGTTGCCGCCCCGATTTTCTGGTGTCTGCAGGCGATCCACAAGCTGGTCGGCAACTGGGGCTGGTCGATCGTCCTGCTGACGGTCGGTATCAAGTTGCTGTTCTTTCCGCTGTCGGCGGCGAGCTACAAGTCGATGGCCAAGATGCGCCAGGTGACGCCGCGGCTGGTTGCGCTCAAGGAACGCCACGCCGGCGATCGCCAGAAGCTGAACCAGGAAATGATGGAGCTCTACAAGCGCGAGAAGATCAACCCGCTTGGTGGCTGCCTGCCGATCGCCGTCCAGATCCCGGTGTTCATTGCCCTCTACTGGGCTCTGCTTGGCGCCGTCGAAATCCGGGATGCGCCGTGGATCCTGTGGATCACCGATCTCTCAGCGAGCGATCCCTACTACGTGCTGCCGGTGCTGATGGTGCTGACGATGCTCATCCAGACGCGGCTCAATCCGACGCCGCCGGATCCCATCCAGGCCAAAGTGATGATGATGATGCCGTTCATCTTTGGCGCCATGTTCTTCTTCTTTCCGGCCGGGCTGGTTCTCTACTGGGTGGTCAACAACACCCTGTCGATTGCCCAGCAATGGCAGATTACCAGGATGATGGAAGGTGGCAAGAAAGCCGCCAACGACGCCAAGGCCTGAGTCGGGGAACATAGCAGCGACGATAGCCGCTATCGCGACCGCTCCCGGTCGTGGTGGCATCGGCATCGTCCGTGTCTCGGGTGCGACCCTCCTCGGTTTCGCCGAGGCACTGAGTGGCAAGCGCCCTGCGGCTCGCCGGGCGATGCTCGCCGACTTCATTGCTTCCGACGACAGCGTCATCGACAGCGGCCTGCTGCTGTATTTCCCTGCGCCGCGTTCCTTTACCGGCGAGGACGTCCTCGAGCTGCACGGCCATGGTGGGCCGGTGATCATGCAGCTGCTCCTGGCGCGCTGCCTGGAGCTTGGCGCAAGACTGGCAGACCCTGGCGAGTTTACCCGCCGCGCTTACCTCAACGGCAAGCTCGACCTGGCGCAGGCCGAAGCGGTCATCGACCTGATCGATGCCGCAACGGCGGCGGCGGCGCGTAGCGCCGTGCGCTCCCTGCAGGGTGAGTTCTCGCGCGAAGTCACGGCGCTGCTCGAGCAGCTGATAGAGCTGCGTGCGCTGGTCGAAGCGACTCTCGATTTTCCTGAAGAGGAAGTCGACTTCCTCGAATCGGCTGACGCCCTTGGCCGCCTCGATCGCCTGCAGCAGCGCCTTCACGCCGTCTTCGAGCGTGCCCGCCAGGGTCGCTTGCTGCAGGGCGGCCTGCACGTCGTTCTCGCCGGCCAGCCCAACGTTGGCAAGTCCAGTCTGCTAAATTGTCTTGCCGGTGACGAACTGGCCATCGTCACGCCGCTTCCTGGCACCACCAGAGACGTCGTACGCGGGACCCTGCAGGTCGAAGGCATTCCTCTGCACGTCATTGACACCGCCGGCCTGCGCGACACAGCAGACCAGATCGAGCGAATCGGCATCGAACGCACCTGGCGCGAGATCGACCGCGCCGACGTCGTTGTCCTGCTCGTCGATGCGCGTACTGGCGTCAATGATGCCGACCGGGCGATTCTCGCTCAATTGCCCAGCCACCTCGCTCGCCTGACCGTGCACAACAAGATCGACCTCGCTGGCCGGGCAGCCGAATTTGATGAACAAGCCGACTGCCCGACCATTTTTCTTTCCGCCCGATCTGGCGAAGGCGTCGAACTGTTGCGCCAGGCCTTGTTGCGCATCGCTGGCTGGCACCCGGCGGAAAACGTCTTCATCGCTCGCGAACGTCATCTGCGTGCCCTGGCCGAAACCCGGCAGCGTATCGACCAGGCGCGTGCGCAACTGCCGCAGCTCGAACTGTTCGCCGAAGAGCTGCGTCTGGCGCAACTGGCGCTGGCGACCATAACCGGAGCATTCAGCGCCGACGATCTGCTTGGCGAGATTTTCGGCCGTTTCTGCATAGGCAAGTAGAGCAGCAGCGCCTTTTGGCGTGCGGAACGGTGTCCGCCCGGCAGCCTTCCGCTGTCGACGAAACCAATCACCTTTCCGGGTCTTCGCTTCGCCGGACTACGCAAGGTAAACAGAGCACAGGAACATAGACGATGAACTGGGATCCAGAGCAATACCTCAAATTTGTCGAGGCGCGTCGTCGGCCGGCGCTCGATCTGCTCGCCCGGCTTGGCGGCAAATCGCCGACGACCGTTGTTGACCTTGGCTGTGGTGCCGGCAATATCACCCGGCTGCTGGCCGAACACTGGCCACAGGCAAAAATCACCGGTATCGACAATGACGCAGCGATGCTGAAGAAGGCCTCGTCGACCGCCTCGACGATTGACTGGCAGCAGGCCGACATTGGCAAGTGGCAGCCCGCGGTCGAACCCGATCTGATCTTTTCGAATGCGGCCCTGCACTGGCTCGGCGATCACCCGCATCTCCTGCCAGCCCTCACCGAACGACTCGCCGACGGCGGTGTGTTGGCGGTGCAGATGCCGTCCAACTTCAGCGCCCCGTCGCACCAGATCCTGCGCAAACTGGCCGATGACTATCGCTGGCAGCAGACGCTCGGCGGTATCGAGATGGGCAAGGTCCTCTCGGCTGCCGAGTATCATCGCCTCCTGGCGCCGCATTGCCGCCATCTGGAAGTTTGGGAGACGACCTATTGGCAGGCGTTGAGCGGTGACGATGCGATTGTCGAGTGGATGAAAGGAACCGCCCTGGTGCCGTATCTCGCACGTCTCGACGCCACTGCCGGCGAGCGTTTTCTGGCCGCCTATCGAGAGCCACTGGCGGTCGTCTATCCGCGCGGCGCCGATGGACTCACACTCTTTCCGTTCACGCGAGTCTTTTTTGTGGCGCAACGCTGAGTGGCCTTCACCGGCACCGAGTATTCCGCATTTCTCGCGTTGGGGACGGCGGCGCTGTTCGCCGGTTTCATCGATGCCGTGGTCGGCGGCGGTGGTCTGATACAGATCCCGGCGCTATTCACTACCCTGCCGAATGAAATTCCGGCGACGCTCTTCGGCACCAACAAGTTCGCCAGTGTGTTCGGCACCAGCAATGCCGCATGGCGCTATGCGCGGCGGGTGAGCATGCCATGGCGAACGACGCTGCCCGCGGCTCTCGCCGCGTTTGCGTTCTCCTACCTTGGCGCCGCGGCGGTTGCCTGGATGCCGCCCGAACTGCTGCGGCCGTTGATCCTTGCCTTGCTCATCGGCGCGGCTGCGTACACTTTCGCGCGCAGCGATTTCGGCGCAATTCATCGGCCGCAACACACGGGTCGTCGCGAGTTCGTGTATGCGCTGATCGTCGGCGGCGCGATCGGCTTTTACGACGGCTTCTTTGGACCTGGGACCGGCAGCTTCCTGATCTTTCTGTTCATCCGCTTCTTCGGTTTTGACTTTCTGCACGCCTCGGCAGCATCGAAAGTGGTGAACGTAGCCACCAATCTCGCGGCCATGGGCTATTTCATTCCCAATGGCCATATTCTGCTCGGCGTTGCGCTGTTGATGGCCACCTGCAACGTCCTGGGCTCGCTGATCGGCACTCACCTCGCCCTGCGGCATGGCAGTGGTTTCGTTCGCAAGGTTTTTTTGTGCGTTGTCGGCCTGTTTATCGTCAAATTCGCGCACGATACCTTCGCCTGAGCTTGTCTTGTGCACTCAGCGGCCGCACAATGTCCGAGTGCCGCCAGGCAGTCTGCGGCACGAACACACCGATTAACGCAGCAATGAATCGTGTTGAGGGGAGACAATGAAGATCAAGAATTCGATCGCCGGGCTTCTGGCCATTCTGGCGACAGGCTTTGCAGCCAACGTCACTGCCGACATAAACGTCGGCGTCACGCTATCCGCCACCGGACCAGCAGCTTCTCTCGGGATTCCCGAGAAGAATACCGTTGCCCTGTTGCCGACGACCATAGCCGGTCAGAAGATAAACTACATCGTTCTCGATGACGCGTCCGATACCACCACGGCAGTCAAGAACACGCGCAAGCTGATTGCCGAAGACAAGGTAGACGTGATTATCGGTTCGACAATAACGCCCAATTCGCTGGCGATGATCGATGTCGTCGCCGAGGCCGAGGTTCCGATGATCGCCATGGCTGCTTCATCACGCATCATCGCCCCGATGGACGCCAAGCGTGCCTGGGTGTACAAGACTCCGCAAAACGACGCCCAGATGGCGATGGCCATCGTCGAACACATGGCCGGCAACAAGGTCAAGACGGTCGCCTATATAGGTTTTGCCGACGCCTACGGTGAAGGCTGGTGGAACGAGTTCTCGAAGGCCGCCGAGGCCCAGAACATCAAGATCGTCGGCAACGAGCGCTTCAATCGCTCCGACACATCGGTGACCGGCCAGGTACTGAAAATCCTTTCTGCCAAGCCCGATGCCGTTCTCGTCGGGGGCGCCGGCACGCCCGCCGCCTTGCCGCAGAAGGCGCTCAAGGAGAAGGGCTACAAGGGAGTCATGTACCAGACGCACGGGGTGGCCAATGCCGACTTCCTGCGCGTTTGCGGCAAGGATTGCGAAGGCACTTTCCTGCCCGCCGGTCCGGTCCTGGTCGCCGTGCAATTGCCCGACAGCAATCCGGTCAAGAAGGAGGCGCTCGATTACGTCAACAAGTACGAAGCAGCGCAGGGCAAGGGCAGCGTGTCAACCTTTGGTGCGCACGCCTGGGACGCGGGCACCTTGCTCGCCAATGCCATTCCGCAGGCACTCAAGAAGGCGCAGCCCGGAACGCCTGAGTTCCGCAAGGCGCTCCGCGACTCTCTCGAAGACACCAAGGAACTGACCGCTGCCCATGGCGTCTTCAACATGAGTCCGCAGGATCACCTTGGCTTCGACCAGCGCTCGCGGGTGATGGTACAGATCGTCGATGGCAACTGGTTGCTGGTGAAGTAGCGTCAGCGGCGCGCCTTCCGGCGCGCTCCGCCTGGTCACGACATCGACGCACGGTTGGCGATCGTCCGTCGCGCCGACCCGCCTCGTTCTATCGTTGCCTGTAATGATCCTGGCCGACTGCCCGGATTCCTCCGGAAGCGTTTGCAGCGGCCGGCATCGCGACTGGAATAGCGCGTAAATGGATTTGCAGATTGCACTGTTGCTCGGCCAGGATGGAATCACCAACGGCGCCATCTATGCGCTGCTCGCGTTGGCCCTGGTCCTGGTCTTTGCCGTTACGCGCGTGATCTTCATCCCGCAAGGCGAATTCGTTGCGTTCGGCGCCTTGACGCTTGCCGGCCTGCAGGCTGGCAGATTGCCGGGAACGATCTGGCTGCTGCTCGCCCTTGGAACGGCGATCGCCCTGGTCGAGGGTTCGCGGGCGCTTCGCGACCGTAACTTCCGGCGCCTTCCGATGATCCTGCTGGTCAACTGCGGCGTACCGCTGTTGCTCGCCGGCACCCTGTTCGCCTTGTCGCCGGCCAGCTTGCCCCTGCCGGTGCAGGTGCTCCTGGCACTGATGCTGGTGGTCCCGCTCGGCCCGATGATCTACCGCCTGGCCTACCAGCCGATCGCCGAAGCTTCGGTGCTGGCGCTGCTGATTGTCTCGGTGGCCGTGCACGTCACCCTGATCGGTCTGGGCCTGCTCTTTTTCGGCGCCGAGGGTTCGCGAACGCTGTCCTTTACCGACATCAGTTTCGAACTTGGCGACATCCTGGTACAGGGACAGACGCTGCTGGTAGTGGTCGCCAGCCTGATGCTGATCGTCGCGCTGTATTTCTTCTTCGAGCGCACGATCTACGGCAAGGCCCTGCGCGCGACGGCGATGAACCGCACGGGCGCGCGGCTGATGGGGATTTCCGGCAGCCTGGCGGGCATGCTCTCATTCACGCTGGCAGCGGCGATCGGTGCCTTGTCCGGCATCCTGATCTCGCCGATAACCACCATCTACTATGACTCGGGTTTTCTGATCGGCCTCAAGGGCTTTGTCGGCGCCATCATCGGCGGGCTGGCCAGCTACCCGGTGGCCGCCGCTGGCGCGATTCTGGTCGGCCTGCTGGAGTCGTTTTCCTCGTTCTGGGCCAGCGCCTTCAAGGAGGTGATCGTGTTCACCTCGATAATCCCGGTACTGGTCTGGCGCTCCTTGAAGACCCGTCACGTGGAGGAGGAATGAAGCGCAGTCCGCAACCGACGATCCTCGTGCTGTTGTTCGTTGCGGCGCTGCTGCTGGCGCCACTCTTTCTCCCCGCGTTCTACGTCACCCTGCTCAACTATATCGGCCTGTATGCCATCGTCGCTCTCGGTCTGGTTCTACTCACCGGCGTCGGCGGCCTGACCTCGTTCGGGCAGGCCGCTTTTGTCGGCCTTGGCGCCTACACGTCCGCCTATCTGACCACCGTCCACGGCGTCTCGCCGTGGCTGACGCTGCCGGCCGGTTTGCTGGTCACCGGTCTCGTCGCGCTTTCCCTGGGAATGGTGACGCTGCGCCTGTCCGGCCACTTCCTGCCGCTGGGCACCATCGCCTGGGGGATCGCCCTGTACTATCTTTTCGGCAACCTTGCCGCTCTCGGTGGGCACACCGGCATCAGCGGAATTCCGCCGCTGCAGTTCTTCGACATCGAGCTCAGGTCCGGCCGCGAATTCTTCTATCTGATCTGGGCGGTGCTGTTGGTGATCATCCTGGCCACGCGCAACCTCCTCGATTCCCGTGAGGGCCGGGCAATTCGGGCGTTGAAGGGCGGCACCCTGATGGCCGAGGCGATGGGCGTGAATACGCCACGTTCGAAAATCGTCATCTTCACCGTCGCCGCCCTCTACGCCAGTATCTCCGGCTGGCTCTACGCGCACCTGCAACGGTTCGTCAATCCAACACCGTTCTCGCTGACGCAGGGCATCGAGTACCTGTTCATGGCCGTGGTTGGCGGCGTTTCGCACGTCTGGGGTGCGATCCTCGGCGCTGGTCTGATTACCGTCCTGAAGCAATGGCTCCAGGACTGGCTACCGACGCTGCTCGGCAAGAGCGGCAACTTCGAGATGATCGTTTTCGGTCTGCTGATGATCTTCGTTCTGCATCGTGCCCGCGATGGCGTCTGGCCATTCGTCCAGCGACTGTTCCCGCAACGCCGACCAGGCGCTTGCCCGATCAAGGCGCAAGCATTGCCACGCCGGCCGCTTCCCGAAACGGACTCGGTGGTGCTCGAAGTCAAGGACGCCAGCAAGCGTTTCGGAGGGCTGGTAGCCAACGACCGGATGAGCTTCCGTGTCCGCGCCGGCGAGGTGATGGCCCTGATAGGCCCAAACGGTGCAGGCAAGAGCACCATGTTCGATGGCATTTCCGGTGTCGACCCCCTGACTTCCGGCGCTGTCAGCTTTTGCGGTCAACGCATCGAAGCCTTGCCGGCGCGTGATATTGCCAGGCGCGGGATGAGCCGGACCTTCCAGCACGTCCGCCTGCTGCCGGCGATGAGCGTGCTCGAGAACGTCGCCATCGGAACCCACTTGCGCGGGCGCAAGAGCTTCGTCGCTGCCGCCTGCCGCATGGACCGCGACGAGGAAGCACGTCTGCTGCAGGAAGCGGCGGCGCAGATCGCGCGCTGCGGTCTCTACGAGCAGATGCATGAACCGGCCGGCAGCCTGCCGTTGGGCAAGCAGCGCATCGTCGAGATCGCCCGTGCACTGGCCGCCGATCCCTGCCTGCTGCTCCTCGACGAGCCGGCAGCCGGACTACGCTATCTGGAAAAGCAGGCCCTTGGCGAACTCCTGCGCCGCTTGCGGTCCGAAGGCATCGCCATTCTGCTCGTCGAACACGATATGGATTTCGTCATGGGTCTCGCCGATCGCGTCGTGGTCATGGAGTTCGGCAGGAAGCTGGCCGCCGGACTGCCCGAAGAGATTCAGCGCAATCCGGCAGTCGTCGAAGCCTATCTCGGCGGTGTCGAGTGAGCGGGCTGGCGGCGGCAGGCGAACGAGTCGTCGTCCTCGAGGTCAGCGAGCTATCGGTGAGCTACGGCAAGATAGAGGCATTGCATGGCCTGGCGCTCAAGGTGCATCGGGGCGAGATCGTCACCGTCATCGGTCCCAATGGTGCCGGCAAGACGACCTTGCTGTGCGCGTTGATGGGACTGCTGCCGGCAGGCGGCGAGATCGTCTATCTCGGCGAACGGCAGGGGCCCGGGCGCAGTGTCGAGAGGCTGGTCAGGCAAGGGATGACGCTGGTCCCTGAAAAACGGGAGCTGTTCGCCGAAATGAGCGTCGAAGACAATCTGCTGCTCGGCGCTTTCGACCGCTATCGAGCCGGCCATCGTGATCATCTGGAAACCATGGATCAGGTTTTCGACGTCTTCCCGCGGCTGATGGAGCGCCGCCAGCAGCTGGCCGGCACGCTTTCCGGCGGTGAACGCCAGATGCTGGCCATGGGCCGGGCGCTGATGGCCAAACCGAGGCTATTGCTGCTCGACGAGCCGAGCCTGGGTCTGGCGCCGCTGATCATCCGGGAGATCTTCCGCACCGTCGCCGAGCTCAGGAAGACCGGCGTGGCGATTCTGCTCGTCGAGCAGAATGCACGTGCCGCCTTGCACGTCGCCGACTATGGCTATGTTCTGGAGACTGGTGAGCTGTCGCTCGAAGGGCCCAGCCGAGACCTGGCCTCAGACCCGCGGGTAATCGAGAGCTATCTGGGTCTGGGGGGGAGGAATTGACGCCCGCCGCGGGCGGGCCGGCCTGACCCTGTCTGGGCGCGCGCTAACTGCGCGTCTTCTCACCCGTGCTTCGCGTTGGGGAAAACGGCACGATGGCGACGCCATACTTGCGTGAGACGCGCTGGTACATCTCGCGCGCCGCGATCACCTTGGCGTTGCGCAGATCCCTTTCCTGCGCCATCTGCAGGTAACCGAGGCCGCGCTTCGCCAGCGCCGGATTCCATCCCTTCAGTTCGATGAGGGTGAAGATCGCCTTGCAGGCATTGATCAGGAACTGCAGATTGGGTACGCGTTCCGCCGCTTCCATGAGCAGCTTCACAGAGCCTTCGAGGTCGCCGCCGCGTGCCGCCAGCACGCCGCGGTTGTTGAGCTCGACGATCTCCCGACCGACCTGCGCGAGCAGCGCCTGTCCACTCTTTTCCTTGCCGGTCTTGGCGTAGATGCCCTCGATCTGGGCGATCATTGCCCGATCTTCATGGTTCTCGGCGGCTACCTTGCGGACCACTTCCTGCGCGCTGGCCTCGTTGCCGGTAGCCAGACAGGCGTGCGCGAGATCGAGCGCCAGCTTGCCCGATACCATCCCGGCCTTTCCGTCGGCCTTCAGGGCATCGTGCAGGACCAGTGCTTTTTCGACTGCCAGCTTGGCTTTGGTCGGGTCGCCCTGCTTGTCGGCACACAGGCCGTCCATGACCAGCGCCGCCAGTTCGCCCTGTTTGTTGCCGCGCCAGTCGCGCCGGATCTCATCGGCAATACGCTTGGCGCCTTCGACGTGACCCAGGTCGAGCATGACGCGCGCCAGGTTGGAGTAGTCGTCGACGTTATTCAACGACGAGCCGCGGCGACGTTCGAGGACCTTGCCGTAAGCGCGTTCCGCAGTCTGAAAGTCGCCGTTGCGCGCCGCCACGTCGCCGACCATGCGTTGCCGGGCCGAGTTGTTGGGCGAAATCATTGCTGCCGATTGCAGGGCTTCCTGCGCTTCGGGCAGCTTGCCCATCTCTTCACGCACTTCGGCGAGGAAGTCGTAGGCGGCCATGAATTCGGGGAAGTCGTCGATCAGGCCCTCACTGACCGTTTCGGCTTCGCTCAACTGCTGCTGACTACGCAGCGCTATTGCCAGACCGATGCGCGCCCATGGCACCATGCGTTGCGCCAGGACCTCCTCATACACTGCCTGTGCCTCGGCGGGACGGCCAAGAACGTTGAGAATTTCGCCCTTGAGGCGGAGAAGGTCAAAGAGAAAGCCGCTCTCGTGTCCGAGCAGGCGTTCGCAGGTCTCCAGCGCATCGGCGAAGGCGCCGTTTTCGAGATGCTCATAGAGTGGCGCGAAGAACTGCTTCTTGTACAGGGCACGAACCAGCCTGCCGTGCAGTTCGTCGGCGGTGAAAGGCTTGATCAGGTAGTCGTCCGGGGCCAGTTCGGCAATCGAGACGACGTTGTGATAGGCGCGCTCGCTGGTAATCAGCATGAAGACCGTGGACAGGGGCACCAGACGTTGCTGGCGCAGTTCCTCGAGGAGTTGCTGTCCGTCGCGCCCGTCTTCGAGCTGGTAGTCGGACAGGATGATGTCGAACTGATGGGCCTTGACCTGCCGCAGAACCTCTGCCGAGGTGCCGGCATTATGCACCGCGACGACCCCCAGGGCCGAGAGCATGATGCGCAGCGAACTGCGTGCATTGGGATGGCGGTCAATGAGCAGCGCCCGCTTGCGCGCCAGATCCTTGCTCATCTTCTGCAGCAGGTCGGCGGTGGTTTCGGGCATCTTCATTGCCGGCACATTACCCGACAGTGCCCCGCCGGGCAAGCGACGGCGACCTTTCCGGCGTAGCGCTCTCAGCGCCGTTCCGGGTCAGGCCCGCCGGGCGGCGATTCCGCTCCATGCGTCCGGCCTGGCGGCACGACTCGTCAGTAGACCGACGTCCGGATCAGGTGGTCGAAAGCACTGAGCGCGGCCTTTGTCCCCTCGCCCATGGCGATGACGATCTGCTTGTACGGCACGGTGGTCACGTCGCCCGCGGCAAACACTCCCGGCAGAGATGTGCAGGCGCGGGCGTCGATCTCGATTTCGCCGCGTGGCGACAACTCCATGGTCCCTTGCAGCCACTCGCTGTTCGGCAAGAGCCCGATCTGCACAAAGATTCCTTCGAGGTCGATGCGTTGCTGTTCGCCGCTGGCGCGATCGGTGTACAGGATGCCATTGACCCTGTGGCCGTCGCCGGAGACTTCGGTCGTCAGCGCCTCGGTGATCACCTTGACGTTGGCCAGGCTGAACAGCTTCTTCTGCAGCACTGCGTCAGCGCGCAGGGTGGCCTCGAATTCGAGGAGGGTGACATGGCCAACGATGCCTGCAAGATCGATTGCTGCCTCCACACCGGAATTGCCGCCACCAATGACCGCCACGCGCTTGCCCTTGAACAGCGGGCCGTCGCAGTGCGGGCAGTAGGCGACGCCATGGCCACGATACTGCTTCTCGCCAGGGACGTTCATCTCGCGCCAGCGCGCGCCGGTGGCGATGATCACCGTCTTGCTGCGCAGCGTCGCGCCGCTGGCCAGACGGATCTCGTTGAGGCCGTCGCCGCCTGCCGGCCGCAGCGTCTCGGCGCGCTGCAGATCCATGATGTCCACGTCATACTCCCTGACGTGCTCTTCCAGCCCGGCTGCAAGTTTCGGACCATCGGTCGCCTTGACCGAGATGAAGTTCTCGATGGCCAGCGTATCGAGCACCTGTCCACCGAAGCGTTCGCTGACCACTCCGGTGCGCACCCCCTTGCGCGCTGCGTAGATGGCGGCGGCAGCGCCAGCAGGCCCGCCACCGACGATCAGCACGTCGAAAGGATCGCGAGCCGAGATCTTTTCCGCTTCGCGCCGGGTCGCGCCGGAATCGATCCTGGCGATGATTTCCTCGAGCGCCATGCGGCCCTGGCCGAACTGCTCGCCGTTGAGAAATACCGTCGGCACCCCCATGATCTGACGCTCGCTCACCTCTTCCTGGAAAAGACCGCCGTCGACCATCTCGTGGCTGATGCCCGGGTTGGTCACGGCCATCAGGTTCAGCGCCTGCACGACGTCCGGACAGTTGTGGCAGGAAAGCGAAATGAAGGTTTCGAAATGAAACTTGCCGGGAATCGCGCGAATTCCCTCGATCACGCTGGCATCGGTTTTCGGCGGGTGACCGCCGACCTGCAGCAAGGCCAGGATCAGGGACGTGAATTCGTGTCCCATCGGTACCCCGGCAAAGCTGATCCTCGCCTGTTCGCCGGGGCGCCCGACCGAAAACGAGGGTTTGCGCGTGGCGCTGCCGTCTTCCCTGATGCTGACCTTGTCGGAGAGCGCGGCGATGGCCTGCAACAGGGCGAGCATCTGGCGCGCCGCTTCGCTGCTGTCGGGAGAAGCAACGAGTTCGATCGGCTGCCGCAGTCTTTCCAGATAGGCCGCGAGTTGGGTCTTCATGTTGGCGTCGAGCATGTCGGTTGTTCCTTGTCGAGTTGCATGGAAAAGGGGCCGCCAAGCAGCATGCTTCGCGGCCCCTTTGCGTTGGGACCCTGCTTCAGGCCGCCGGGGAAGGCCCGGCAGCCGCGGCGAGCAGTTGTCCTAGATCTTGCCGACCAGATCGAGCGACGGGGCCAGCGTTGCGTCGCCTGGCGTCCATTTGGCAGGGCAGACTTCACCCGGGTGGCTGGCCACGTACTGGGCAGCCTGGACCTTGCGCAGCAGCTCCTTGGCGTCACGGCCGATGCCGAGGTCGTGGATTTCGCAAACCTTGATGACGCCTTCGGGGTTGATGACGAAGGTTCCGCGCAGGGCCAGACCTTCCTCTTCGATCATGACTTCGAAGTTGCGGGTAATAGCGCCGGTTGGGTCGCCGAGCATCGGATAGTTGATCTTCCTGATCGTTTCGGACGCGTCGTGCCAGGCCTTGTGCGTGAAATGCGTGTCGGTGGATACCGAGTAAATTTCGACGCCGAGCTTCTGAAACGATGCGTACTCGTCGGCCAGGTCACCGAGTTCGGTCGGGCAGACGAAAGTGAAGTCTGCCGGATAGAAGAAGACAACCGACCACTTGCCTTTCAGATCGGCGTCGGAGACGGGGCCAAACTTGCCGTTGTGGAAAGCGGTGGCTTTGAACGGTTTGATTTCGGTATTGATCAAGGACATCTTGACTCTCCTCTGAGGGTTGAACAAAAGTAATCGACGGACGGATGTTAGTGGATTCGCCAAGATTGTTCCAATTGATTCTGACAATTCAGCTCATAGCCGGGGGCTATGTTGCTGGCCTCGTGAAGCTGCGGAAAGAGCGCTACCGATCGGCTCGCGGCGCTTCACCCATGCCCGGCGACCGATGCTCAGGCAGCCGCCCGGATCAGCCTGTCCGGCACGCCAGCCGACGGTTGCTCTTCGCGCAGTGCCGCTTGCCGCCTTTCCGAAGCTGCGGCTGCGATTTTGCACGCACGTGAGGAAGAAACCGGAGACCTGCCTGAAACCTGTTATTTTTCAGAGAACTGCCGTAGAATTCCGCTCTTTTGCGCAGTCCGCTGCGCGAGGAAGACCGGACTTCGCATGCTCTTTCCCGACCGTTTCGAGGTAATTGTCGTTGGTGGTGGCCATGCCGGCAGCGAGGCGGCGCTGGCCGCGGCGCGCATGGGAATGAAGACCCTGCTGTTGACGCACAACCTGGATACGCTCGGTGCAATGAGCTGCAACCCTTCGATCGGCGGCATCGGCAAGGGGCACCTGGTCAAGGAGGTCGATGCCCTCGGCGGGGTGATGGCCGAGGCGGCCGATGAAGCGGGGATTCAGTTCCGGATTCTCAATTCGAGCAAGGGTCCGGCGGTGCGCGCGACGCGCGCTCAGGCCGACCGCGTTCTCTACCGGCAGGCTATACGCGGCCGCCTGGAGAACCAGCCGAAGCTGACGATTTTCGCGCAAGCCTGCGACGACCTGATCGTCGAAGCCGACCAGGTCGTCGGCGTCGTCACGCAGCTGGGGGTACGTTTTGCGGCGCGAGCGGTGGTGTTGACAACCGGCACCTTTCTCAACGGTCTGATCCATGTCGGCATGTCGAACTATACTGGCGGTCGCATGGGTGACCCGCCGGCAGCTTCACTGGCAGCCCGGCTGCGCGAGCTGCAATTGCCGGTCGGGCGCCTCAAGACCGGCACGCCGCCGAGGCTCGATGGGCGCAGCATCGACTTCTCGGTGATGGTCGAGCAGCACTCGGATCAACCACAGCCGGTGTTCTCGTTTCTTGGCGATGCGAAGCAGCATCCACGGCAACTGCCGTGCTGGATCACCAGCACCAATGCCCGAACGCACGACATCATCCGCGCCAACCTCGATCGCTCGCCGATGTATACCGGCGTGATCGAAGGCGTCGGTCCGCGCTACTGCCCTTCGATCGAAGACAAGATTCATCGCTTCGCCGCCAAGGACAGCCATAACATCTTCCTCGAGCCGGAAGGCCTGAGCACCCGCGAGGTCTATCCGAACGGGATTTCGACCAGTCTGCCCTTCGATGTTCAGCTGGCGATCGTTCGTTCGATCCGTGGCCTGGAGAACTGTCACATCCTGCGCCCCGGCTATGCCATCGAATACGATTACCTCGACCCACGTGCGCTGAAGGCCTCGCTGGAAACGAAGGCCATCGGTGGATTGTTCCTTGCTGGCCAGATCAACGGCACCACCGGCTACGAGGAAGCCGCAGCGCAAGGGCTGCTGGCCGGCGCCAATGCGGCCCTGCTGGCGCAGCAGAAAGAGCCCTGGACGCCACGTCGCGACGAGGCCTATCTGGGCGTGCTGGTCGACGATCTGATTGCGCGCGGCGTGTCCGAACCCTACCGTATGTTCACCAGCCGCGCCGAGTATCGTCTGTCCTTGCGCGAGGACAATGCAGACATGCGGCTGACCGAGCACGGGCGTCGCCTGGGACTGGTCGACGACCGGCGCTGGGCGGCGTTTTGCGAGAAACGTGAAGCGATCGCCCGCGAACAGGAGCGCCTGAAATCGACCTGGGTGCATCCGGAAAGGCTCGCCGAAGGGGATGCGCAACGCGTCTTCGGCAAATCGCTGGAACACGAATACAGTCTGTACGAACTGCTCCGCCGCCCGGATGTAGGCTATCCGGCGCTGATGAGTCTGCGCCTCGGCGAAGCCTCGGTCGACGGCGGCGTGCGTGATCCGCAGGTCATCGAGCAGCTCGAGATCCAGGCCAGGTACCAGGGCTATATCGAACGCCAGCACGAAGAAGTGGTGAGGAGCCTGGCCAACGAGGAGCGGCCCATTCCAGTCGATTTCGATTTCAGCAACATCAGCGGCCTGTCGCGGGAAGTGCAGCAGAAGCTGTCTCTGCAGCGGCCACAGACCCTCGGACAGGCTTCACGCATTCAGGGTGTGACCCCGGCGGCGATTTCGATCCTGACCGTCTGTCTGAAGCGCGGCGAGAGGGACGCCCAGGGTTCGCGCGCCGCTGGCGTCGGTTGATGGCTGCGCAGGCGCAACTGGCAGAGGGGCTTTCGCTCCTTGGCATCGCGCTTTCAGATGACGCGCAGCGCAAGCTCCTCGACTATGCGCGGCTGCTCGAGAAATGGAACCGGACCTACCGTCTGACTGCCGTGCAGGACACCGCGCGCGTGATCAGTCATCACCTGCTCGATTCACTGGCGGTGCTGCCTTTCCTTTGCGGCGCCCGCTTGCTCGACGTCGGCAGCGGCGGCGGCATGCCCGGAATTCCTCTGGCGATCGCGCTCCCCCACTTGCACGTTGTGCTGCTGGACAGCAACTCGAAGAAGAGCGCTTTCCTGCAACAGGCGGTGATCGAGCTGGGGCTGGCGAATATTGCCGTACACTGCGGGCGGGTCGAGAACTACCGGCCGGCAACGGGTTTCACGATGATCACCGCCCGCGCATTTTCCGAGCTGGCGGTGCTCGTGAAGCTGTCGCGCCACCTGCTGCAAGGCCAGGGCCGGTGGCTGGCCATGAAAGGCGTCGACCCAAAAGACGAGATCGCTCGTTTGCCGGCCGACGCCGCCGTCGATGCGGTGCATCGCGTTGAGGTGCCGGGGGTCGCCGGCGAGCGGCATCTGGTATTGATCCGCCGCCGTATCGCTGGGCTTGAGGGGGAGAGTTGATTTGGCAAGAGTACTCGCGGTAACCAATCAGAAGGGTGGCGTCGGCAAGACGACGACAGCCGTCAACCTCTCGGCCTGTCTGGCCGAATGTGGTCAGCGCGTGCTGCTGATCGATCTCGATCCGCAGGGCAACGCGACGACCGGTTGTGGCGTGGTCAAGCGCGGCGCCATGCCGACCGTCTACCAGGTGCTGATCGGACGGTCGACGGCGGCCGAGACGCGATTGAGCAGCGATTTCGGCTTCGACGTACTGCCGGCCAACCGCGAACTGGCGGGTGCCGAAATCGACCTGATCGACCTCGGGCAGCGCGAGTATCGGCTGCGCGACGCGCTTGGTGCGGTTCGTGGCGACTATGACTTCGTCCTCCTCGACTGTCCGCCGGCGCTGAACATGCTGACCGTAAACGGCCTCGTCGCCGCCGACACGGTAATGATTCCGATGCAATGCGAGTACTACGCGCTGGAAGGCCTGACCGACCTCGTCGCGACGCTGAAGAAGGTCCGCGCCAACCTCAATCAGAAGCTCGAGATCGAAGGCTTGCTGCGCACGATGTTCGACCCGCGCTCGACGCTGACCCAGCAGGTGTCGAGCGAACTCGAAGGCCATTTCGGCGACAAGGTCTACCGTACGATCATTCCGCGCAATGTACGCCTCGCCGAGGCCCCGTCCTACGGCAAGCCGGTGATCGCTTTCGACCGCGGTTCCAGGGGCGCACAGGCCTACCTTCAGCTGGCACGGGAAATTCTCGATCGTCGTGCCGTCAAGCGGCCGGCTGGCGCGGCCGCACTGGGAGTCTAGCCATGAAACACAAAGGTTTGGGCCGTGGCCTCGACGCGTTGCTGGCCGGTAACGACGCCCAGAACAAGGAGCAGCTGCGGACCTTGCCGCTCACCGACATCCAGCCCGGAAAGTACCAGCCGCGTACGCACATGGACAGCGCGTCGCTCGAGGAACTGGCCGCGTCGATCAGGATGCAGGGCTTGATGCAGCCGATCCTGGTGCGGCCGGTTGACGACGATCGCTACGAAATCATTGCCGGCGAGCGCCGCTGGCGCGCGGCCCAGATGGCCGGCCTGGCCGAGGTGTCGGCATTGATCCGGGAGATCCCGGACGAAGCGGCGCTGGCGATGGCCTTGATCGAGAACATCCAGCGCGAGAACCTCAACCCGCTCGAGGAAGCGCAGGGACTGCAGCGCCTTATCGACGAATTCGCCATGACGCACCAGCAGGCGGCCGATGCTGTCGGCCGTTCGCGGCCGGCGGCGTCCAATCTGCTTCGCCTGCTGCAGCTGGCGGTGCCGGTACAGGAGCTCCTGATGCGTGGCGAGGTCGATATGGGCCACGCGCGCGCACTTCTTCCCCTGGCCGGTGCGCTGCAAATTCAACTCGCTCAGCGCGTGGTGCAGAAGGGCCTTTCGGTACGTGAAACCGAGCGCCTGGTTCAGTACGCGCTCAGACCGCCGAAGGAGCCCGTAGCCAGCAAACCCGATCGCGACGTCATGCGCCTGCAGGACGAGCTGGCCGATCTCCTCGGCGCGCAGGTGGTGATTCGCGCCAATCAACGTGGTGCCGGCAAGGTGCTGATCGAGTTTGGCGACCTCGATCAGCTCGATGGAATCCTGCAGCGCCTGCGTCGTTGATGCGCCGCAACATAGGCGCTGTCCAGGAGCTCGCTCAAAGCGCCCGCAAGCTAGATTTTATCAAGGAAAACCGACTTTCTTGCACATGCGGTTTGATTCCTCTTTGGGAGTCTGGTATCCTGCCAACGTTTTGGAGGGGCTGGCTGTGCATCCGCAGGTTCGCTGGTTTTTCCGCTGCCAGGTCATGGTCAGCATGGCTGCGGCGCTGATCGCGGGTCTTGCGCTGGGTTTCGATGCGGCCGTATCCGCTGCGCTCGGCGGTGGCATTGCGATTGCAAGCGCTCTGGCCTACGTGTGGCGGGGCCTGCGGCCAACGGGAACGGCAGTTGCTGATGCGAAAAAGGCGTTCAATTCCCAAGTTGCCGCTGAAGGGTACAAGTTTGCCGTAACCCTTTTGCTGTTTGCCTTGGTTTTCAAAAGCTACGCACAGCTCGTCGCCTTGCCGCTCTTCCTGGCTTATGCCGCAACGATTGTCGTTTATTGGATGGCGCTGCTCAGGCAGCACTAGTCAAACAGGGGAAAAACATGTCTTCAGGCGAAGCTTCAGGCGAAGCGCTAACGAGCAGTGCGTACATCGTCCACCACCTGACCAACAACACCGTTGGCCACGGGTTCTGGACGCTTCACCTGGATACCCTGTTTGTTTCCGGCATCATCGGACTTGTCGCGTTTCTCGGCATGGCCAAGCTCGCCAAGAAGGCGACCTCCGGTGTTCCAGGCCCTCTGCAGAGCTTTGTTGAACTCCTGCTGTCCTTCATCGATCAGCAGGCCAAGGACACTTACCACGGCCGCAGCCCTCTGGTGACCCCGCTGGCGATCACGATCTTCGTCTGGGTCTTCCTGATGAATGCCATGGACCTGATCCCGGTCGACTTTCTGCCCCTGATTCTCGGCGTCTTCGGAATCCACTACTTCAAGGCTGTGCCGACGACCGATCCGAATCTGACCTTCGCGATGTCCCTGAGCGTGTTCACGATCATGATCGTCATGGGCTTCAAGGTGAAGGGCGCGGCCGGATTCCTGCACGAGGTCGTCGCCGTGCCTTTCGGCATCAAGCTGGCCCCGGTCAACATTCTCTTCCGCGTGATTGAAGACATTGCCAAGCCGATTTCTCTCTCACTGCGTCTCTTCGGCAACATGTACGCTGGCGAAATGGTGTTCATCCTGATCGCCCTGCTGGGTGTCTGGCAGTTGCCGCTGGCCCTGCCCTGGGCGCTGTTTCACATCCTGATCATCACCTTGCAGGCTTTCGTGTTCATGATGTTGACCATCGTCTATCTGTCGATGGCCAGCGAGTCCCACGGCTAGTGGGTCTTCGCCGGATGTCTTCATGCTCTGTCTGATTCACGCCGTCCTTGTTTAACCCATTTAGCATTTTTTGTTAGGAGAACCACCAATGGAAGCCGCTCTGTCAATGTTGCTTGGTAACACCGCCATCGCCGTCGCCATCCTGATTGGCGCGGGTGCCCTCGGTACCGCTATCGGGTTTGGTATTCTCGGTGGTCGCTTCCTCGAAGGATCCGCTCGCCAGCCGGAAATGATTCCGACCCTGCAGGTCAAGATGTTCATCGTTGCCGGCCTGCTTGACGCGGTGACCATGATCGGTGTCGGTATCGCCCTGTTCATGCTTTTCGCGAACCCATTCATCGCCGTCGTCAAGGGCTGATCGCTTCTCCTTTCTGACTCACCCTTAAAAGGAGGTTAGCGTGAATATCAACGCAACGTTATTTGGCGAAGCGGTCTGGTTCGGCGTCTTCATCTGGATCACCATGAAGTACGTCTGGCCCCCGCTGCAGAAGGCTATTGCCGATCGCCAGGCCCTGATCGCCGACGGGCTTGCCGCCGGTGAGCGTGGCAAGCACGAACTCGAGCTGGCCTCGAAGCGTTCCGCCGATTCCCTGCGTGAAGCCAAGGTGAAGTCGGCCGAAATCATCGTTGCCGCCGAAAAGCGTGCCTTGCAGGTGATTGAAGAGGCGAAGCTGGCAGCAAGAGTGGAAGCCGACAAGGTCGTCGCGTCAGCACAGGCAGAGATTGCTCAGCAGGTCGAGCAGGCCCGCGCCGAACTGCGTGGCAAAGTTGCCGATCTCGCCGTCGCCGGCGCCGAGCGCATCCTGAAGCGCGAAGTCGATGCCAAGGGGCACGCCGAGATCCTGGCCGCACTGAAGCAGGAACTCTGAGACCATGGCCGAACTCGCTACCATCGCGCGTCCATACGCTGAAGCAGTTTTCCGCGTCGCGCTGGACGAAAAGGCGCTGCCGGCTTGGTCCGAGCGGCTGTCGCTGCTTTCCGCAATCGCCGCGGACAGCCAGATGCGTTCATGCATCAGCAACCCCGAACTGTCTGCCGCGCAGAAGAGCGAACTCTTCAAGTCGCTGGCCGGCGAGGCGCTGGCGGGCAGCGAAGCCAATTTGATCGACGTTCTCGCTGCCAATGAGCGGCTTTCCGCGCTGCCGGAAATCGCCGACCTCTTCGAGGCCCTGAAAGCCAGCCAGGAAGGTGTCAAGGAAGCGACTATCTATAGCGCCTTTCCGGTCACCGAAAGGCAGCGCAAGGCGCTTATCGCGGACCTCGAAGCGCGCTTCAAGACCCGGCTGACGGCCGACGTGGTCGTCGATCAATCGTTGATCGGCGGCGTAAAGATTGTGGTTGGCGACCAGGTCCTCGACACTTCCGTGCGCGGAAAATTGGAGAGCCTGCGGTTGGCGCTCAAGAACTAGGAGAATTTCCATGCAGTTGAATCCTTCAGAAATCAGCGAACTGATCAAGAGCAAGATCGAGAATCTTGCGATCAGCGCCGATCTGCGCACCCAGGGCACCGTCGTTTCGGTGACCGACGGCATCTGCCGCATCTACGGCCTGACCGACGTCATGCAGGGAGAAATGCTCGAGTTTCCGGGCAATACCTTCGGCATGGCTTTGAACCTCGACCGCGACTCGGTTGGCGCGGTGGTTCTCGGTGAATACGACCAGATCAGTGAGGGTGACACGGTCAAGACCACCGGTCGCATCCTCGAAGTTCCAGTCGGTCCCGAACTCCTCGGTCGCGTGGTGAACTCGCTGGGTCAGCCGATCGACGGCAAGGGCCCGATCAACAACAAGCTGACCGACAAGATCGAGAAAGTGGCACCCGGCGTGATCTGGCGTAAATCGGTCTCGCAGCCGGTGCAGACCGGCCTGAAGTCGATCGATGCGATGGTGCCGATCGGTCGCGGCCAGCGCGAACTGATCATTGGTGACCGGCAAACCGGCAAGACCGCGGTGGCGATCGACACGATCATCAACCAGAAAGGGCAGGACCTGATCTGTATCTACGTTGCCGTCGGCCAGAAGGCCTCGACCGTCGCCAACGTCGTTCGCAAGCTCGAAGAGAACGGCGCGATGGCGTACACCACGGTTGTCGCCGCCACCGCCTCCGAAACCGCCGCCCTGCAGTACATCGCACCGTACTCCGGTTGCACCATGGGCGAGTACTTCCGTGACCGCGGCCAGGATGCGCTGATCATTTACGACGACCTGACCAAGCAGGCCTGGGCATATCGCCAGGTATCGCTGTTGTTGCGCCGCCCGCCTGGACGTGAGGCCTACCCGGGCGATGTGTTCTACCTGCACTCGCGCCTCCTGGAGCGTGCGGCGCGCGTTTCCGAGGAATGGGTCGAGAAGTTCACCAATGGCGAAGTCACGGGCAAGACCGGGTCGCTTACCGCCTTGCCGATCATCGAGACGCAGGCGGGCGACGTTTCCGCCTTCGTTCCGACCAACGTCATCTCGATTACCGACGGGCAGATCTTCCTCGACACGGACCTCTTCAATGCGGGTGTCCGCCCGGCCATGGATGCCGGTATCTCGGTCTCGCGCGTCGGTGGCGCCGCCCAGACCAAGGTCGTCAAGAAGCTCGGCAGCCACGTTCGTCTTGCGCTGGCCCAGTATCGCGAACTTGCCGCTTTCTCGCAATTCGCCTCCGACCTCGACGAAGCGACCCGCAAACAGCTTGATCGTGGGCGTCTGGTGACCGAACTGATGAAGCAGCCCCAGTACTCGCCAATGTCGATTTCGCAAATGGCGGTCACCCTGCTGGCGGTGAACAAGGGCTTCTTCGACGATGTTGATGTCAAGGACGCGCTGGCGGTCGAGAAGCAGATGCAAGGTTTCATCGAGCAGAAACACGCCGACCTCATCAGCAAGATCGAAACAAGCAAAGATCTCGACGCCGACGCTGAGCAGAAGCTCACCAAGGCGATTGAGGAGTTCAAGGCCACATTGGCCTGATGATCGATCGAGGAGGTTGCCATGCCTAGCGGCAAGGAAATCCGCAACAAGATCAAGAGCATCGAGAGCACGGCCAAGATCACCAAGGCCATGCAGATGGTCGCCGCATCGAAAATGCGCAAGGCGCAGGACAGGATGCGTGCGGCCCGGCCTTACGGCGAGAAGATTCGCCTGGTAGCTGGCAACCTCTCGCACGCCTTGACCGACTACCGCCATCCTTTCCTGACCGTCCGTGAGCAGGTGAAGGCCATCGGCCTGATCACCGTCACCTCGGACAAGGGCCTGTGTGGCGGCCTGAATACCAACCTCCTGCGTCTCGCGCTGACGAAGATGAAGGAGTGGGACGCCGAAGGCAAGAAGCTGCGGGTCACCACGATCGGCAGCAAGGGCTTGGGCTTCATGCAGCGTGCCGGCGCCGACATCGTTTCACAGCTGACCGGGCTGGGCGACACGCCGCACCTGGAAAAGCTCATCGGCCCGGTCAAGGTTCAGCTCGACGCCTACATCAACGGCGAGATCGATGTCCTGTACATCGCCTGCACGCAGTTCATCAACACCATGAAACAGGAACCGACCTTCTATCAGTTGCTGCCGCTGTCCGGCGAGCTGGTCGGTGGCGGAGAGAACCGCTGGGACTATATCTACGAGCCCGATGCCAAGACGGTGATCGACGACCTGCTCGTGCGTTATGTCGAGGCGATGATCTACCAGGCGGTCGCCGAGAACATGGCATCCGAACAGAGCGCCCGCATGGTCGCCATGAAGTCCGCTTCGGATAACGCCAAGAACGTCATCGGCGAACTCAAGCTGGTGTACAACAAGGCTCGTCAGGCCGCGATCACGCAAGAGATTTCAGAGATTTGCGGCGGCGCAGCGGCTGTCTGACGTCTGACCACGCGATAGTTAGTTTATTGATTAGGGATACAACCATGAATCAAGGAAACATTGTTCAGTGTATCGGCGCCGTGGTGGACGTCCAGTTCCCACGTGACGCGATGCCCCACATCTACAACGCCCTCGAACTCGACAAGGCCGAAGAGTCGGACATGTGCGAAGCTGACCTGGTGTTCGAAGTCCAGCAGCAGCTGGGTGACGGCATCGTGCGCACGATCGCCATGGGGTCTTCCGATGGTCTTCGCCGCGGCATGAAGGTCAACGACACAGGTGCCGCCATCTCGGTACCGGTCGGTGACGCAACGGTCGGCCGCATCATGAACGTTCTCGGTCGCCCGATCGATGAAGCAGGGCCCATTGCCACCGAAGAACGACGTTCCATTCACCAGTTGGCGCCCAAGTTCGACGAGCTGTCGCCCTCCGTGGATCTTCTGGAGACCGGGATCAAGGTCATCGATTTGGTGTGTCCTTTCGCCAAGGGTGGCAAGGTCGGGCTGTTTGGTGGCGCCGGCGTGGGCAAGACCGTCAACATGATGGAGCTGATCAACAACATCGCCAAGCAGCACGCGGGTCTTTCCGTTTTCGCCGGGGTGGGCGAGCGGACTCGCGAGGGCAACGACTTCTACCACGAGATGAAGGAGTCGAATGTTCTGGACAAGGTGGCGATGGTCTTCGGGCAGATGAACGAGCCGCCGGGCAACCGCCTGCGGGTGGCGCTGACCGGTCTGACGATGGCCGAGCGTTTCCGTGATGACGGCCGCGATATTCTCTTCTTCGTCGATAACATCTACCGCTATACGCTGGCCGGTACCGAGGTATCGGCGCTGCTCGGGCGGATGCCGTCGGCGGTTGGCTACCAGCCGACACTGGCCGAGGAAATGGGCCGTCTCCAGGAACGAATCTCGTCGACCAAGGTGGGTTCGATCACCTCGATTCAGGCCGTCTACGTGCCTGCCGACGACCTGACCGACCCGTCGCCGGCAACCACCTTCCAGCACCTCGACTCGACCGTCGTGCTGTCGCGTGACATCGCCTCGCTGGGCATCTATCCGGCGGTCGACCCGCTTGACTCGACTTCGCGCCAGCTCGACCCGCAGGTCGTTGGCGAGGAGCACTACGCGGTGGCCCGTGCCGTACAGATGACGCTCCAGAAATACAAGGAACTGCGTGACATCATCGCGATTCTCGGGATGGACGAGCTGTCGCCGGAAGACAAGCTGGCCGTCTATCGGGCGCGCAAGATCCAGCGTTTCCTGTCGCAGCCGTTCAGTGTGGCCGAGGTCTTTACGGGCTCTCCGGGCAAGTACGTTCCGCTCAAGGACACCCTCAAGGGCTTCAAGATGATCGTCGACGGAGAATGCGACAACATCCCCGAGCAGGCGTTTTACATGGTGGGCGGTATCGAAGAAGTGCTCGAGAAAGCCAAGACACTCTAGAGCGGGCCGGGAGAACGTCGTTTCCGCACCGCCCTCAGGTGCGAAAACGACTCAGCAAGGGAAGAAGATCATGTCACTCAGAGTACATGTCGACGTTGTCAGCGCGGAGGAGTTGATTTTTTCCGGCCAGACCGACTTCGCGGTGTTTCCAGGCGAGGCCGGCGAGCTAGGCATCTATCCGCGCCATACGCCGCTCCTGACACGCATCAAGCCGGGCACGGTGCGCCTCAAGATCCCGGATCGTGAAGAATACGAGCTGGTCTATGTGTCCGGCGGGATGCTGGAAGTGCAACCGGCCCTGATTACGGTCCTGGCGGACACGGCGGTTCGCGCGGCCGACCTCGATGAAGCGAAGGCGATTGAAGCGAAGCGCCGTGCGGAGGAAATGCTTCGCGATCATACGTCGGATGTTGGTCTGGCTGCGGCGGAAGCCGAACTGGCGCAGGCGGTTGCCCAATTGGCGGCCATCAAGAGGTTGCGCCCCCAGCGCTGAAGCAGGAGACATCCCGAAGAAGGAAAACGGGCAGCGGCAAGGCTGCCCGTTTTCCTTCCGGGAAACACATGTTCTAGCAGCGTTCGAGCCGGCTGAGTCGCTTCTCGACGCGCGCGAAATCGTCGCGCAGTGCGTCCACGCCGGTGCAGAATTTCTCGACCTCAAGGCGCGCTGCGACCGCGGCTGCCTCTTCCGTTAGATACTCTGCCAGCCCGGCGGCCAGATTCCTCGCTCCCTGAATTTGCCATTGCGCCGCTCCTTTTGCCAGGCGAACCGCTCGCCGCGCGATAATGTCGCCAAAGACCTGTGACAGATCGTGCTCGACATCCCAGTGCAAATTGCGGAAGACAAAGCCGAGGGTCTCGGCCAGCTCTGCCGAGCCAGAAATCGTCGCCCTTGAGAACAGGGATGGCCGATCAGTCAGCGCCCGCAGCACGCTGTCCTTGGGTAGTCGTATGGAAACCGTTATGGGCACGGACGGCTCGGCGGCCTCGAGAAAACCAGACGGCGTGATCGCGACGGAAAGCGCCGCAGGACCGCACTCCAGCCGGGCCGTCTGCCCGGCATGGCCGGCGAGTCGAGAGTGCGCCCAGTCCGCGCTCGCCAACAAATGGTTGACCAGCGCGAGCGGCGGATGGCTCAGCATGCCAGTCAGGATACCTGCTGGATGCCTGCCACCACCCAACCGCGCGACCCGTCCGCAGGCTTGGACAGGTTCCAGATCTCGTCGAAGGGCTCGGCAGCTGCGCCGGCTTCCTCGCGGATCATGCCGCTCATGCGAACGCTCGCGACGTGCCGGTTGCCTTCGGTGGCCACTTCCAGGAGTTCGGCGTCAAGGGTCACCACGTCTGTCTGCTGGCTTGCCTGACCCCTTTCACCCATCTGCAGCTTGATCTCCGCGAACACCTCGGGACTGACGAACTCGCGAATATCCTCCATGTTCCCCGCATCATTGGCCGCCTGCAGACGGACAAAGTTCAGCTTTGCGACGCGCAGGAAACCCTCGGCGTCAAAGTCAGCGGGGATGCTGGCTGCCGGCTGCGCGGCCACAGCCCCCGCGCCGGGAAAACCTTGCCCAGGCGACAGGTCTTTCGGCGCATCCAATGGTGGCACCGGGCGCACGCCTGCGCCGCCCGCCGCCGCGTAACGCAAGGGTTCTGCAGCGGGCGAAGTCCCGGCCTTTCGCCGAAAGAGCAGCTTGAAGACGAAAACCGCGGCAAGTGCCAGCAAGGCGATCATTACCAGATTGGCCATCCCCTCGCCGAGCCCGAAGTGCGAGAGCAGCGCCGCGATTCCCAGGCCGGCCGCGAGTCCCGCCAGGGGCCCCATCCAGTTGCGTTTCGGTGCGCCTGCGGCAGGCGCAGCCGGACTCGCCGGCGCGGCCGCTGACCTTTGCGGCGGCGGGGTTGCCTGGCGCTGCATGCCCATGGACCTGCCACCACCGAACCGTCTGGCCTCGGCATCATCGACCATCAGACCAAAGCTCAAGGCGCAGACCGCCAAAGCCACAAAAAATCTCTTCACAACCGTCTCCTCGTCAGAACTTGAAACCCCGGTGCAGGGCGACCACGCCCAACGCCAGATTGAAATATTCGACACGCTCGAGTCCGGCCTGTTCCATCAAGCCCTTCAGTTCCTCCTGGTCCGGATGAACGCGGATCGACTCTGCCAGGTAGCGATAACTTGCCTCATCGTCGGTTATCATCCGACCCAGGCGCGGAATGACCTTGAACGAATAGAAGTCATAGACCGGGGCGAGAGGTTTCCAGACCCGGGAGAATTCCAGCACCAGCAGGCGACCGCCCGGGCGCATTACGCGTTGCATCTCGGCCAGCGCCAGGTCCTTGTGCGTCATGTTGCGCAGGCCGAACGCAACCGTCACGCAGTCGAAATGATCGTCGGGGAAAGGCAGCTTCTCGGCATCGCACTGGGCGACCCGAACCATCACGCCGCAGTCACAGAGTCGGTCCCGGCCGCGTGTCAGCATGGCATTGTTGATATCGGTCAGCCAGACCTGGCCCCCGTCCCCGAGCTTCCTGGCAAAGGCCAGCGCCAGGTCGCCCGTGCCTCCCGCCACGTCGAGTACCCGCGAACCCTCGCGGACGCCGCTCTTGGCAATGGTGAAGGACTTCCACAGCCGGTGCAGGCCGCCCGACATGAGATCGTTCATCACATCGTAGCGCTGAGCCACCGAATCGAACACATCGGCTACGCGCTGCGCCTTGTCGCGCTCCGCGACTTGCTGGAAACCAAAATGGGTTGTGTCTCTGTCGTTCATCGTCCTCGCTCACGCCCGAGAAGTCGCGGTGATCAATGTTTGCTGCAGCCTCCACCAGCGGGCTTCGCCGGGGTGACGAGCGCAGGGGACGCGCCCGGATCGCGGCTGGCGCCCGCGGCAGCGAGACGTTCGAGGTAGCTCTGCCAGAGCTGATCGCGGCGGCTGCCGAGATTGTAGAGGACGTCCCAGGAGTAGAGGCCACTGTCGTGGCCGTCGGAGAAGACAGGCCGGATCGCGTAGTTGCCGACGGGCTCGATGCGTTCTATGTCTACCTCACGCTTGCCGACCTGCAGTACTTCCTGCCCCGGGCCATGGCCCCTCGCTTCAGCGGAAGGCGTGAACACGCGCAGGAACTCGTAGCTCAGTTCGAAGCGTTCGCCGTCCGCAAAGCTCATTTCGAGAATACGGGATTTCTGGTGCAGTTTGATCTCGGTCGGGATCTTTGTCGTCTCGTCCAGGCCTGCCATGAATGCCTCTAAAAACAATCGGGCTGATCATGATAGCGCAAATCGGGCGACGGCGACCGTGGCGCGCGTCGGCAGGCCGTCGTGGGGCAGACGGGGGCTCCTCCGCAGGAAGCGGTAGCGGGGCCGGAGGGCGGCTGGCGGATCGAGGAACAGCGGACGCAGGCGAACGCATGGCGTCTCTCTCCCGCCGTGCCGCGGGCGGCGCCGACCGTGTCCGGCCGCCAGTTTCCCGTCAGGTCACCGAGAAACTCACGCGGGCGAAATCGGGGCCGTCACCGAGCAGGCGGTCGAGTCTGACACGCCAGACCCCATCCACATAGACTTCCAGCAGGCGCCCTGAATGGAACCAGCCTTGTGGAATGACCAGGCTCTGTTCGCTAGCCATCGCCGGGACGGCGGGGAGCATGAAGGCGCGGCTATAGGGTTCGGAGTGCGCCGCCTCCTGAGCCAGCGGCCGTGCGGCGACTGCCTGTGGCTTGCCGGGCAATGCGGAGATCCCGGCAATCAGCCCACCTCCCTGTTCCTGCATCAACCACACCACCTGCGCCAGCAGGTGTGCGCTGCCGTCGTGCGGGCAAATCGACAGCAACTGCTCGGGCGCTATCCGGCGGCCGGCCGTCGAACGCATCAAACGGAAGCCAGTAGCGCTCTGGTCGAGAACCTCCCATTCATCCACGGCAAAGCCGACCTGTGTCTGGCGAACGTCGAGTCGTTGCGTCGGGTCGAGCGTGTGGCGAAAGGCGAACAGCCTGTCGAACTCATCGCGCGAGTACACCCGTGCGCTCTCGGGCTGCGTGAACTCCTTGCCGGAAATGTAGTAATGCATGCCGGCAAATCCGGCGCACACTTTCGACTTCCCGGTCGTCACGTGGCGGCGGAACTGGCGGGTGGCGCGCAGCAATGCCCAAGGCCTCGCGAGCCGCGCGAGCAGGCGCTGGCATTGACTGGCCGTGCAGTCCTCGCCGAGGCCAAGCTGAGCGGGGCTGATCCTTTCCCGTAACTGCTGCCTGGTCTGGTTGATCTGCATTGCCAGCCGACCACTGTCGACGCGACGAACGTTTTCGGTCTGCAGGCAGTCGCGGGAGGCACAGAGCCCGGCATCCTTCATCAGATCCACGACCGATGGAGGAAGAGGCTCGCCCGCTACGACAGAATGCACCGTGACCAGTGGCGACCAACTGTTTGCCCACCGTCGAACCAGTCCGAGTTCGCGGACGTTGAGGCTGTACGGCCCGGCGAGTTCGCTGAGGAGCAGGCTGACGAATGCAGCCGTGCAGTGCGTGCTGCGGCCGAGTGGGTCGAGTGAATCGGGTACGGCGAGCGTTGCCACGCCCCATTCCTCAGCGCTGGCGTAGAAACCGTGCAGATCCAGCCACATGCCCCGCGGCAGTTCCCGCCGGGCGCGATGGTGCTCGATGACCGCCATCCCGGTGTAGTAGATGCAGCGGTGCAGGATCAAGGCCAGACGTTCTGCGGCGTCGCCATCGTCGTCCTGGGCGTTTTGCAACTGCGCGCAGTGCGCGTAGGCGTGCGACGCCTTGACCCAGGTGGCGACCACCTGCCGAAAAGCAGCGTCCTCGGTGTCCCCCAGCGGCAGTGCTTTGCTGGTGTACTGCCGCGCCAGCTCTTCCTCGATGAAGCACAGTGAAATCCGCGTCTGCTCGAGCAGTTGCAGGTATACGTCGCCGGCCGGGGGTGACTGCAGCAGGCAATCGAGAAAGTTGTTGATCTCGACCTGAGCCTGCTGCGCGTTGGCCAGCGGCAGACGCGAAAGGATCCTGAAGCCAGTTTGCAGGTCGGAAATCTTCATGGCAGTTGGCGCGGTGGAAAGAACTGCGTTCATAACATTATCTCCTTGCTCACCGCCGTTCTGGTCTCGCTGGTGCGCAGGGCGGCAATGATCTCGTCGCCAAGTTGCCGCCCATTGACTGCACGGCGACGTTGAGCGCCCAGCCGCTGCGGCGTTGCCCAGATCGGCTGGGGAAAGTGTCTGTCGTCCCGCCAGCGCGGGATAAGGTGCCAGTGCACGTGCGGGGTCAGGTTCCCGAGACTGGCGAGATTGACCTTGTCCGGCTGGTAGAGGCAGCGCACCGCGGTTTCCACCGCGAACACCACATTCATGAGCTGCATACGTTCCTTGTGCGGCAGGTCGGTCATCTCGCGCAGATGGCGGTGCAGGATCACCCGGCAGAATCCGGGATAGTCCGGATCAGCAACCATGACCACTCGGCAGATACCGTTCTCCCAGACCACTTCACCGCCCGGTGAGCCGCACAGCTCGCAATTGTCGAAACCGCCTTCACTCACTTCCTGACTCCTTAATGACTCGCTGGCGTCAACGCGCCCTGTTGACCGAGACAATAGGCCCGTCAGGCGCTTGGCGTGAGGAAATAGATCACAGAGCGTGTGACATGGCAGGGTGTTCTGTTCGATTGGCACGCCGTCATGCGCAGGAGACGCAGCAGCAAAGGAGGAGCCGGCCGGCGCACCGAGCGAAGTCTGTCCAGGGACGCGCCGGCGCCCCTGCGCCGGGTCTGCGCCGAGGGCGATGCAGGAGTCGGCAGCCTGCTGCCGTGCACAGCTTCCCGACGGGCAGTCAGGAAATGTCGAACGTCGCGTCGTCGCCGGATGCGGCGGTCAGGTCGCCTTGGCGCATGGAAGCGAGAACGGCATCCGCTCGCCGGCAGCACATCGCGTGCGGTGGGCGATGTCGTGAGTTACAGGCGTTCGACGCGCACCTTGGTCACGGTACGCGCATCGGCTTCGATCACTGTGTAGCGGTAGCCGCGCTCTTCGACGGTATCGCCGACGAGCGGGATTTGTCGCAGGCGGTTGATGAGAAAGCCGGCGAGGGTATGCGCTTCGCCAACCGGCAGATTGAGTCGCAGCGAGTCGTTGAGTTCCGAGATCGGTGCCCGCCCGCCCACCAGGTGCCGGTCGTCGTTCTCCGACTCGATCACCACGCGCGGTGGCTTCATGTTGTCGAAGTCATAGCCGGTGTCCACCGTGCCGACGACCTCTTCGAAGATATCTTCCATGGTCAGGATGCCGATCGCCGAGCCGAACTCGTCGACGACGATCGCCATGTGGTCGCTGCGTCCCCGCAGCAGCGGCAGGACCTGGTCAATGGTCTGCTTGGGCGAGAGATAGAGCGCCGGGCGAATGAAATCGCTGGCCGGGCGTTTGTCGATATCCGGCAACAGCAAATCCCAGGTGGTCAGCGTCAGCACGCCGGTGACGTTGGTGATGTTGCCGCGGAAGACGGGCAGGCGATTGTAGCCATGCTCCCAGACGCGACGTACCGCTTCGTCGATACCCCGCCTCTCGTTGAAGCCGATGACCTCGGCCAATGGCGTCATTACCTCGCCGACGGTGGTATCGGCGAAGCGGAAGATGCGGCGAATGCGTTGCTTGTTGGTGGCACCCCCGCCGTCAGCCGGCGTTTCCGAGAGGTCGAGCAGCACGCGCAACTCGTCCTTGGTGATGAAGCCGCTCTGCCCCGAGGAAGCACCACCGAACAGGCGCGCGGCAAGCCGTGCAACGCGGCTGAAAACGAAGATCACCGGGTAGAAGACATACGAGAAGAAACGCAGTCCGTAAATGATCTTGGTGACGATCCAGTCAGATTTCTGCTGAAAAATGCTCTTTGGCACGATTTCGCCAAAAATCAGCAGGAACGGCGTAAATACCAGCACCGAAATCATGTCGCCCGACGGGCCGACGAGGTCGATGAAGAGCAGCGTGCCAATGGTGGTGATGGTAACCGTCGCGATATTGGTTCCGACCAGCGTCGTGCCCAGCATCACGTCGGGCGTGCGAAAAAGCTGCAGCACCAGCTTCGCTCCCGGGTCACCAAGTCGCGCCTGATGACGGAGGTGAATCTTGTCGGCATTGACCATCGCCAGTTCGGAGCCCGAAAAGAAGCCCTTCAGTACCAGAAAGATCAGGATGACCACCAGGTGGAAGACCCAATCCATGGAGACCCATTCCATTGCTCTACTCCTCGCCCAGCTTTTTCGAAGCAGCGGTTTGCCCTGTCGGCTTGTCGATCTGCTCTGGCAGTTCGCCACCGGCTTCGGGTTCCTCATCCTTCGCTTCCCGAAGCAGGTCGTCTTCGTACTCGTCGAGCGACTCCTGCTCATGGTCGGCCGTCGTGTCGTCTGCTGCCGAGGCGAGGCTTTCCATGTCCAGCGGCTCTTCCGGTGCCTCGCCGGCTTCCTCCTGCGTGCGTCCGAAAGAGACGCGCACCTTGGTGATGCGCATACCGCTCACTTCCTTCACCGTGATCTCGTAGTCCGCGCAGAACACCTTCTCGCCAACCCGCGGCAGGCGACCGAAAAGCACCAGCGCCACGCCACCAATGGTGTTCATCAATGGGTCGTCGATGTCGAAGTTGGTGAGCGTGCGCAGGTCAGCCAGGCGCATGTAGCCGGGGACGGTGAAGCTGTTGTTCCCCTCCTGCTGATAGTGCTCCTGCCCTCGCATCTTCCCGGAAATCTCGCCGAAAATGAAGCTCATCACGTCCTTGATGGTGACGATCCCGAGGACCTCGCCGTACTCCCCGATGACCACTGCCGCGCGCGTGTTGAAACGCTGAAAGTACTCCAGCATTTCATCCACTTTCTTGGTCGGCGGCACGAAGTGTGCGGGTTTGAGGATCTCCTGCAGTTCGATTTTTGAGATGTCCCGATCCGTGCGCACCCGGCGCAGCAGATCCTCCGCATGCAGGAAGCCGATGACGTTGTCCCAGTGACCGCGGTAGACGGGCACCCGCGGATGCCGGTAACCACGAAAACGCTCGATCAATTCCTCGATCGGCAGGTCGGCATCAAGGAAGCGTATGCGCGGCCCTGGGGTCATGATTCTCGCTACCTCGGTCTCGGCCGCCTCGAGCACCTTGTCGATGAGCACCCGTTCCGACGCCTCGATTACCCCGGTTTCCTCGCTGTCGGCCATCAGTGTGCGCAGCTCATCGGGTTTCAGAATGTTTTCGCGGTCGACGTGCTCGCCGACGACGAAAGTCGTCACCCGGTCGGCGACCAGGCGGACCACATCGCGCAGAGGGGTGACGATGAAGATCCATTTTGGCAGGAAGCGCGCCGAGAGGACGCTGGCGAACTTGACGGGAGCATTGACCGCGATGGTCTTAGGGGTGACCTCGCCGAAGAGAAGCAGCAGCGGCACCATGACGACAACATTAATCCAGCCGGCGTCCGCCTCGCCAAAGATGTGAACCAGGATCACCGTCATGTTGGCTGCCGCAGCGATGTTGACCAGTTCGTTTCCGCAGAGCAGCGAAACGATCAGACGCCGCGGCTCGTCGAGCATCGCGTGGATGCTTTCGGAATGTGGGCTCCGCGAATTGCGCAGTTTTTGCAGATCGATGCGGCTGAGCGAGAAAAGTGCCGTTTCGGAGCCCGAAAAGAACGCCGAGAAACAGAAGAGAATGCTCTGGATCAGCAGCCGAATTGTCAGTTCCCAATCGACTGCCGACAGATTGATCGAGTCGACGGTTTCCCTTAACCACTCCATGAAATGCCCCCGCCCCAAGGAATTGTCGGCCAGCAGAGATCGCCATCTGGCGCGCCGGATCGCAGTGCACCACCCTTCGACCGATCGGCCGGCTGCCGACACGATGCGGGGACGCGCAAGGCGCAAGGATAGGCGCAATATAGCGACGAAACAAGCCTTGTCGAGGGAAAATCGCTGCTTGTTCCTGCCGTTAGCGTCGGGCAAGGCGGTCCCGGCCGGGGCTTGTCGTATTGCGAATCGACGGAGTCGCGCTTGCAGCGACTGCGCGACCCACGGATGGCTGCCGGATGCGCAGGCATGTTCTGCGCTGCCAGGTGTGCGCGTTTTATTGGCCAAATGCGCACAAAAAACACGATCTGCGGCAGCAAACTATTGTATTCTTGCGCTTGCTCGCCAGCAGGGGGGGCTACAGAAAACCTCCGGGGTTCGTCCTTCAGCCGACTGGTCGTTCGGGCTCTAGCGCCAGCCGGTCCGCCCGGCAAGTGCTGCCGAGGTGGCTGCGGCTCGGCCCGAAAGGTCACGACGACATCTCGGTTTGCTCGGGTTTTCGAGTTTGACTTTTATCCGGCGACTGTACCTGCCAGTCCCCACCAGAAGAGGAGTATTTCCTAATGGCTGACAAAAAACAGGACCCACACGCGCACGATCCTGCCCAAGGGCCGATTCTCGTGCCTGTCGATTTCTCGTCGCATTCCGAGGCTGCGCTACTGCTGGCCAGTGACATTGCCGATGGCCTGGGGAGCAAGCTTCTGGTCCTCCACGTGGTCCACGATCCACAGAATATGCCCGGCTATTACGCGCGAATGGCCAGCAAGAAAACGCTGACCCGAATGGCTGATATCGCGGGCGAGATGCTTGACGAATTCATGGCGAAAGTGCGGAAACGGCATCCGGCGCGGAAAGCACTGCACGGCGCGGAAGTGCTGCTGGTCACAGGTATTCCGGTGACGCGCATCCTCCAGGTGATCGAGAAGGAGAAGGCCAGTATGGTCGTCATGGGCAGCAAAGGCGCGACAGGACTGCGGCACCTGCTGCTCGGTTCGGTTGCCGAGCAGGTTCTTGGCCTTGCCAAGCTGCCGGTGACCATCGTCAAAGAACAGGCAAAACACTGAGTCAAGAAAACCGGAGGAGACTTTATTCATGCTCAACACCTATCTGAAGCAATGTCCCAGCAATACCGGAGCGATGGTTGCGCTATGCATCGTGGGCTCCGTTCTCGGCGTCATCGCCTGGCCGGCGCTTGCCGCGACGGCGAGCGCCGCCGGCATGAACTGGGGCGCAATGACAATGGAGTTGCTTGGCGGCCTCGCACTGTTCCTCTACGGCATGGTCCAGATGGAAGTGGCGCTGAAGGCTGTGGCCGGCGAGCGAATGAAGAACATCCTCGCCAAACTGACCGTCAACCGCTTCGCGGGCCTGGGAACCGGCGCGGTGGTAACGGCGGTGATCCAGTCGTCATCGGTCACCACCGTTCTGCTGGTCGGCTTCATTTCGGCCGGGCTGATGTCGCTGCCGCAGTCGGTCGGGGTGATCATTGGTGCCAAGATCGGCACCACGATCACCGGTCAGATCGTCGCCTTCAAGATCACCAAGGCCGCGCTGGGGATGATCGCCGTTGGCTTCGGCATGCTCTTCCTGTCGAAGAACGAGAAGGTCAAGAGTTACGGCGGCATGTTGATGGGCCTCGGCCTGGTGTTCTTCGGCATGCACGTGATGGGTGAGGCGATGCATCCGCTGCGTAGTTACCAGCCGTTCCTGGACATGATGCAGACCATGACCAACCCGGTCGTCGCGGTAATCGTCTCCGCTCTCTTTACCGCGCTGATCCAGTCGTCGTCGGCCACCACGGCGATCGTCATCGTCATGGCCTCGCAGGGCTTCATCAGCCTGGATGCCGGCATCCCGCTGGTCATGGGCGCCAACATCGGCACCTGCGTCACGGCACTTCTGGCCGCCATCGGCAAACCCCGGGAAGCAGTGCGCTGCGCAGTCGTGCACACCGGACTGGCCACCACTGGCGTCCTGATGTGGCTGCCGTTTGTCAGTGTCATCAAGAGTGTGGTGTTGGCTATTTCGCCAGCCTATCCCGAGCTCAGCGGCATGGAACAACTCGCTGCGGAGACCCCGCGCCAGATCGCCAACGCGCACACCTTCTTTAACGTCGCCAACGGTTGTATCTTCATTTGGTTTACGACCTATATCGCGCGCTTCGTCGAATGGCTGGTGCCCGACAAGCCACTCGAAGAGGAGGCGCTCATCGTCCGCACCAAGTTCCTGCAGGAGGAACTGGTGAGCACACCCTCGCTGGCGCTCGATAGCGTGCGCATGGAGGTCATGCACATGGGTGAGACGGTCAACGGGATGCTCAAGGGCATCATGCCGGCGATCATCAAGGGCGATCGTGAGGCGCTCGAAAGCATCCGCCAGATGGACGACACGGTTGACATCCTGCACGCCGGGATCATCGATTACCTCGGCCAGATCAGCAAACAGCCCTTGACCGAAGGGCAGACCAGGGAGTTGCTGAATCTCATGGAGGCGGTCAGCAACCTGGAAAACATCGGTGACATCGTCGAGACCAATCTGGTGGTGCTCGGCCAGGATCGCATCCGCGACAAGATTCAGGTCAGCGAGACGACCCAGGAGGTCCTCAATGGCTTCCAGGCAGCAGTCTGCAAAGCGGTCGCTGCCGCCATACAGGCAGTTGCGCAGAGCAACGAGCGGGCAGCGCAGGTGGTCACCGGGATGAAGGACGAGATCAACCGGATTGCCGAATCGGCGGCAGCGCACGAGGCGCGCCGGCTGATCGCCTCGGAACCCAATCGCATCCTGGCCTACACGCTGGAAGTCGAGATCATCGAGAAGCAGAAGCGGATCTACTATTTCGCCAAGCGCATGGCCAAGAGCGTTCTCCCGGCGGTTCTCCAGCAACGCGACTAGCTGACTCGTCGCAGTGGTTCGGAAAGGCCCTTGCCCGTGTCAGCGGGCAAGGGCCTTTCTTCCTGGTCTGGAATCCGGCCCGCCAGCGACCGTCGACGAGGCCGTCTCGCGAGGCCGGCCGCGGTAGAATGGCGCGATGCTGGTTCTCGGTATCGAATCCTCATGTGACGAAACGGGTATGGCGCTGTACAGCACGTCTGCTGGCGGCGTCCTGCTCGCGCACGCCCTGCACTCGCAGGTGCGCATGCACCGGGCCTATGGAGGCGTCGTGCCGGAACTTGCCTCGCGCGATCATATCCGGCGCCTCGTACCCCTGCTGCGCCAGGTGCTCGTCGACAGCGGCTGTTCGCTGACCGACATCGACGCGGTGGCCTACACACAGGGTCCCGGTCTGGCGGGCGCCCTGCTGGTCGGTGCCGCGTTCGCCGAGGCCCTGGCAACGGCGCTCGATCGGCCCAGCGTGCCGGTCCACCACCTCGAGGGTCATCTGCTGTCGCCACTGCTTTCGCGTACCCCGCCGCGCTTCCCGTTTGTCGCCTTGCTGGTTTCCGGCGGTCATAGTCAGCTGATGCGCGTTACCGGCGTCGGCGCGTACGCATTGATGGGTGAAACGCTTGACGATGCGGCTGGCGAAGCTTTCGACAAGACCGCCAAGCTGCTCGGTCTGGGCTACCCGGGTGGTCCGGCGCTGGCCGAGCTGGCCGAAGCCGGCCGTGCCGAGCGGGTGAAACTGCCGCGGCCGATGCTCACGTCGGGTGATCTGAATTTCAGCTTCAGTGGCCTGAAAACGGCGGTGCTGACCAAAGTGCGCGAATTGGCGACGATCAGCGAGCAGCAGCGGGCGGACATCGCGCGCGGGTTCCAGGATGCGATCGTCGAAGTGCTGGTCAGCAAGGCATTGCGCGCGGTTGCGGTGAGCGGTCTCGGGCAGCTGGTTGTCGCCGGTGGCGTTGGCGCGAATCGTGAACTGCGGCGGCAGCTCGACGCCCGCGCCGGCAAAGCCGGCATCGCCGTGTTCTATCCCGAGCTCGAGTTCTGTACCGACAACGGCGCGATGATCGCCCTGGCGGGTGCGCTGCGTCTGCAGACCGGGGATGCCGCGAAGCCTGCCGGCGCCTTCGCCGTACGGCCGCGCTGGCCGCTGGACTGTACCTAGCGCGACTTCATCGGCCTGGCGGCGGTTTGCTGTGGTTTCTTCTTCGAGCCGATCCTCGGCTCGCTGCCGGCCATCAGGCGCTGCAGGTTTTGCCAGTGTCTGCCGATGAGCGCCATCGAAATGATTCCGATGGCCAGCACGATATCATCCTTGCCCCACGCCAGAATGGCGAAAACCGGCGCGGCCGCTGCCGCCACCAGCGCCGCCAGCGACGAGTAGCGCGAGATCGAGGCGACGAACAGCCAGGTGCCCAGTGTCGCCAGGCCCAGCCAGAGGTTGATCGCCAGCAGGACCCCGGCAGCCGTGGCCACGCCCTTGCCCCCCTTGAACTTGAGAAAAACGGGGTACAGGTGACCAAAGAAGACCGCCAGTGCGACGAGGCCGACGGTGTACCCGGGCAGACCATACTGCGGTGCATAGTGACTGGCGAGAAAGACCGCCAGCCAGCCCTTGGCGGCGTCACCAACCAGGGTGAAGATCGCTGCGCCCTTGTGACCGCTGCGCAAGACGTTGGTGGCGCCGGGGTTCTTCGAGCCATAGCTGCGCGGGTCGGCGAGGCCGAACAGGCGACTGGCGACCAGCGCGAAGGAGATCGACCCCAGCAGGTAGGCCGCGAGGATGCCGAGAAGGAGGAGCAGGGAGGGCGGCATGGGGGTGATCGGGTGGTCGGTGCGGCTCTGGGTTAGAATGCGCGAAGGGATCGTCGCGCGGCAGACTTCGCGACGGCAGGGAATTCTACACCGAGCTGACGTACCGCCGCATGGACATCATCTTCATCGACGCGCTTCGCGCTTCAACGCAGATCGGCATCTACCCGCGCGAAAAGGCGATGCCCCAGACGATAGAGATCTCGTTGCAGATCGGTACGTCTACCGCCAGCGCCGGAGCCAGTGACGACATTCGCGACACCATCGACTACGCAACCGTCGCCGAGCGGCTGCGCAGCGAGCTGGCGTCGCGCCACTTCAATCTCCTCGAGCGGCTTGCCGAGTACGTGGCGACGCTGCTGCTCGAAGACTTCGGCGCCACCTGGGTGCGCGTCTCGATTGCCAAGCTGGGCATGATGTCCGGCGTACAACGCGTCGGCGTGGTCATCGAGCGCGGTGCGGCGGCCTGATTTTCAAGTCCCGGCATTGCACCGCGGTCAACGTCAGGGTCTTGCGCGGTACGCTCAGGAACGCAGGTTCATGCCGGCATTGCCGCGCTTTCCTGTGCGACGGCATGCTGCCACAGCTGCGGCAGGGCTAGCGCTGCCGCGACCGTGATCGGCCTTCTCGCGAAGGGCATTGCCAAGTCTCCCTGGATGTCCCTGAGGGCGTCGCATTCCTGGGAGTCATGTTGCGGTGCGGACGGTGCGGAGTATGGCAAATCGCCGCACAAGGCCTTGTTTTTGAGGGGAATCAAAATAGCGGCAGCGGCCACCGGATCGCTGCATGTGGCCGGTGACGGGCTGGCTGCGCTGGCCGGCAAACGGGCTTCGTTCAGCCGGGCACGGCTCGCGGCATCACGCGGGCGTCAGCCCGATGAACGTCAGGGCAGCGTAGCGCCGACGGTCAGCATCATGCCCGCCGCTCCGAAAACCACCAGTTCGGTACAGAAGCGGTTGTAGCAATAGCCCATCGACGGCAGGATGGCAGGCGCATAGCCGGAATTGTTGAACGGAATCTTGTCCTGGTACTCGCCGCGATAGCCGTGCAGTACCCCAGCCGTAAGCTTCAGGTAGAGCGGCTGTATCTTGTCGACCGGCCGCCAGAGCAGACCGCCGTAGGCATACCAGGACGCCTGGCTGTACGAGTTCTCGAAAGTCGCCGCGCCGACCAGAACCTGCCCCGCGAGCCAGCGTTTGTCGGTGCGCCATTCGGCGTTGATCAGCTGCTGCGAATTGTCGTGTTCGTCGTCCGGATGGAAGTGCACCGAAGCGACGCTGGTCTGCAGGTAGAAGCGGTCGGTCCGCCACGGCTCGGGAGCACTCCATGCCTCGGCGGCGGTCTGAGCGGCAACCGCGGCCTGCTGCGCCTGGACCGCCGGAACGGTCAGTATCGTCGTCGCCAGTGCGACGATTGCTGGTCTGGGAAAAGGCATCATCAGGCTTCCTGTGCGTTTGGCGCGGCTTGCGTCGGTGTGTAAAACGGCAAGGCTCGACGGGCTCGCCGACTGCTGCAGGCGCGCCAGTAGCCAATCATCTTGCTCATGCCGGGACGAAAAAAAGCGCAACCATATCATGAGCCTCGCGTTTTGTCTGGCTTGGCCGTGGTGCGGACGCGCAACCCGCCGCCAGGCAAGCTAGTTTCCGCGCATCGGTCCGGCAACGCGCACCGGCACGGCCTGGTCGAGCATTGGCCAGATGCCACGCCCGAGCGCGCGGCGACCATCGAAGACCAGCCAGCTCTGGCTGCCGTAGTGCGGCAGCGGGCGCAGCATGGCGCTCAGAGCGTCGGTGTCGCGCGCCGAAACGACGGCCACGGGCACGCCCGCCTGCCCGGCAATGGTCCACACCTGCGCGCTTCCCCGCCGGGCCGTTTGCGCCGGCCGGGGCGGCAGTCCGGCTGCCGTCAGCGCCGCGTCAACGTCGGCGTGCAGGCCGACCAGCAGTACTGGCGATGTCGCCGTACGCAAATCCGCCGCCGCGATCTCCCGCGGTCTTGTCTCGAAGAGTCGCGCGGCCAGTGCCGCGGCCGCCTCGCGCACTTCGGGACGTGACGACACCTGAAACAGCCGCGGTGCCTGCGCGACGATCCACTGGCGCAGGATCGGCGGCAGTTGCACGGGGTCGAGCGAACGCCAGAGGCGCAAGTCGGGGTCGAGCACGACGCTCCGCGGCATCCGGTCGATGCGCCGGCTCGCCGACTGCTGCGCCTGGTCCACCTCGAAGGCGAGGCTTGCGCTGTGATCGCCGCTACGCACTTCGACCGGCACGCGCAGCGAGTAGGCAGGCACACCCTGCGTCAACTCGACCGTCAGACGCGTGCCATCAGCGCTGGCCGCCGCGCTGGCGCTGGTGATCCGCAGTTCGGGCGCGCCGTCGCGTTCCAGCCACTGTCTGAAGAACGTGCCCAGTTGCTGCCCCGACGCCTGCTCGAAGGCCCGTTGCAAATCGCCCCAGCTCGCGGCCCGGAAGCGCTGCTGCTCCCAGAACGTTCGCAGTCCCGTCGCGAAGTGCTGCTCGCCCAGCTGGTCGCGGAGCATCAGGAAGACCATCGCCGACTTGCCATAGCCGACCGCCGCCGCCGCGCCGTGCGTCCGCGCACGGAACGAGGCCAGCGTTTGCCGGCTGCCCGGCGGCAGTGCCGCGAAGTCGCGCAACCAGGCCAGGCGCATGGCGCGCGCGGCATCGGGCGACTCGCGCTCCTTGTAGGCGTAGTCGGCCATGAACGTGGTCAGGCCTTCGGCCCAGTTGCCGCTCGCATAATCGACGTAGACGCCGTTGCCCCACCAGTTGTGGAGGATTTCGTGGCCAAGCGAAGTGGCGCGAATGAATGGCAGCTTGAGCACCTCGGCACCCAGGTAGGTCAGGGTGGGCATCCCGAAACCCGTCGGTAGCGGGCTGGCAACCACCGAGAAGCCACTGAACGGGTAGGCGCCGATCTCGCTCGCATAGTCCTCGATGTGGGCCCGCGTCTCGTCGAGATAGCTGTCAGCAAGGCCGGCGACCTGGTGGAGCTCGCGGGTGAAGTAGGTGCGCAAGCGCAAGGGCTCGCCTGCACCGCCTGGCACCATCTTCTCGCGAACAATCCACGGGCCGGCCATCAGGTCGATGCCGTCCGCCGGATGCACGAACGCGAAGCTGGCGCGGTACTGGCCGCCGGCCGCGTCCGGCACTTCCTCGTCCAACAGGCGGCCGGCGACCAGCGCACGTTGAGCGCCGGGGACGCTCAGGCGGACGCGATAGGTGAACAAGGTGGCGGGTTGTGGATACCAGCCGCCGCCCGATGGCAGGAAACTGCCTTCCACCGCCGCCATCGGCGGCAGCTGGCGCAGCACGTCGCGATGGTCCAGCGATGCGTTGAGCGCCGGCAGAGTGCCGTGGTAGGCGATGCGTAGCGTCTTGCCGCGGGCAGCAGCGCGTGTCTGCCAGGTGCGCAGGTTTCCCTCCCGTCCGCTGGCGTTGATCGCCACCGGCCGCCCGTCGAGCGACGCCGTGGTGACGCCCAGCGACTCGTGCAGGAGGAAACGGAAGCGGGGCGCGGCGGGCGTCAGCGTGGCGACGACGGCGAGCTGACGACTGCCGGGATCGAGCTCGACCTCGAGGTCGAGATGTGGCAGCGGCGCGTCGGCGGCGCCGACCGAGGGAATCGCCAGCGTCAACAGCAACAGCGTCAGCAGTGCGCGCAGCAGGTGCCCGCGATTCATCGCCCGGCCGGGAACCTGACGACGACTTCGATCCTGTCGCCGTCGCGTTCGACAAGCAGTGGCAACCAGGTGCCCGGCGGCTGCTCGCGAATCGCCGCCAGCAGTGGCGGCAGGCCGGGCAGCGGCCGACCGGCCAGCTCGATGATCTGGTCACCGTCCTGCAGGCCACTCTTCTCGGCCAGGCTTCCCTTGCTGACACTGGCGATCAGGACGCGGCCATCCCTGCTTTCGAGGGCGACCCCGAGCCGTGGCGGCACGTCGGGCGTCGGTGGCCGCGTCGGCACCGCGAAGACGGCGTCGGCAAGCCCGGGGGCAAGCTCGTCGCAGGTGGTGGCCGACGGCAGCGGCAACAGCGTGCCGATCGACTGAACGCCGAGATCGCGCAACTGGTGGGGAACGCCGTGACCGAAGCGCAGGTGGCCGCTGCCCATGATCCCGACCAGGAGCGGCTTGGCTTTACCGGCCGCCGGCGCCGCCTGCCTGGCGAGTGCCTCGGCCATTGCGCGATCCCAGGCCAGTTGCGAGTCGACGAAGTTGGCAAAGGCGGCGTCGCCCGGGGCCGCCTGGCGCGGTTTGCCGCGCATCTCCGCGTGCTGGCGATAGATCTCGAAGAGGAACCTGCGGTAGGCATCCGACGGCGCGGCCGCCTGACCGACGCCTTCGCGCTCGGCCGGCGGTACTGCGGCCCAGCCGTGGTCGGCGATCTTGCGCGTCAGTTTCTGGTCGATGTTCAGGGCCAGCATCGGAATCCGGTTCAGGCGTGCGAACTCGAACAGTGGCAGGTAGAGCTCGGGGGGCGTGTTCCAGAACCTGTCCCATTGCGACTCGGCGAGAAACTCCTTGACGCCCAGTTCTCCGGCCACCCAGCGATCGAGAACCGGCTGCACGCGGCGGGGAAACATCTCGAAGCCGATGACCATCTCCGGCCGCAGCGCGTGCAGTCCGGCAAGAACCTGCAGCTGCCACTGGTGGTGGTCGGCGTCGTCATGCTGTTCGCCGAGCAGGAGCACGTCACGTCCGACCAGTTCGGCGAGGATGTTCTGCTTGCTCGCCGCCTTCGTCTGGCGATCGTCGAAGATTGCCCAGCCGGCTGGCGCCAGACAGGCTTTGCCTGGCGGCGCCGGCCGGTGCGCGGCGCTGGCCGCGCTGGCGCGATCAGCGACCAGCACGCCGAAAAGCGTGCTGGCGATCGTCGCCAGCAGCAGGGCCGGGATCATTCTTGCCTGGGAGAGAAAGGTCATGGTTCTCTGTTGCGGGCTTGTTGGGGAGCAGCGTCCGGCTGCCGTGCAACCGCGTCTGCGTAGCATGGGCTGCGGCGTTGTCGGAGGTCGAACTGCACGGACATCACAGGGCAGAAAACGTTCGTTCCGGCAGACCGGGCGCCGCCATGGCCCGCAAGTCGCTGCGCCGCCTGCGACGGCGTAGCACGAAGCTGCCGGAAGCTGCTATCTTGCGGCGACAGCAACCCGCCCGTGAACGAGCCATGAGCACACCCTCCCCTGCCATCAGCGGCACGCACGTCGTGCGTGGCGCCTGTCCGCACGACTGCCCGGATACCTGCGCGCTCGATATAAGCGTCAGCGACGGACGCGTGCTCAAGGTCGCCGGCGCTGCCGATCATCCGCCGACTGCCGGCGTGCTGTGCAGCAAGGTAGCTTTCTACCCCGAGCGCATCCATCATCCCGACCGGCTGCTCCACCCCTTGCGCCGCGTCGGCGGCAAGGGCCCGGGCGCTCGCTTCGAGCGCATTTCGTGGGACGAAGCGCTGGCGACCATTGCCGGGCGCTTTCGCGACATCGCCGCGACAGACGGGGCCGAAGCGATCGTTCCCTACAGCTACGCCGGCAACTCCGGCCTGCTCGGCTATGGTTCGATGGATCGCCGCTTCTTCCATCGTCTCGGCGCCTCGCAACTCGACCGCACGATCTGCGCCAGCGCTGGGGCGATGGGCTATCGTGGCACGATCGGTGCGAGCCTCGGCTTCGACATCGAGAACGTCGTCGACGCGCGGCTGATCATCATCTGGGGCAGCAACAGCGTCGTCTCCAATCTGCACTTCTGGCGGCTGGCACAGAAAGCGAAGCGGCGCGGCGCGCGCCTGATCGCCATCGACCCCTTGCGCACCGCGACTGCCGAGAAGTGCGACCAGCATATCGCCCTGCTGCCGGGAACCGACAGTGCCCTGGCACTCGGGCTGATGCACGTGCTGATTCGCGACGACCTGCTCGATCACGACTATATCGTCCGGCACACACTCGGCTTCGACGCGCTCAAGGAACGTGCGCTGAACTACCCGCCGGCGCGGGTGGCGGCGATCTGTGGCATCGACGAAAGCGAAGTCGAGCAACTTGCGTGCGCGTACGGCAGCGCCACTCCGGCGGCGATTCGCACCAACTACGGCATCAACCGTACCGCCGGTGGCGGCATGGCACTGCGCACGCTGGCCTGTCTGCCGGCGCTGACCGGCGCCTGGCGATCCCCGGCAGGCGGTATCCTGCTCTCGAGTTCGGGCAACTACCCGGTCGACACGGCGGCTCTCGAGCGCCCCGACCTGATGCCCAGGCCGGCGCCGCGAACGATAAATATGAGCACGATCGGCCGCGATCTGCTGCGCGCGCAGCCGCCGATCAAGGCGCTCGTCGTCTACAACAGCAATCCGGTGGCGATCGCGCCGCAGTCGGCCGAAGTGGTGCGCGGCTTCTCCCGCGCAGACCTGTTCACCGTCGTGCACGATCTTTTCCAGACCGATACCGCCGACTATGCCGACATTGTCCTGCCGGCGACCAGCCACATGGAGCAGCTCGACATTCACAAGTCTTACGGCCATCTGCACATCCAGGTCAATCAGCCGGCGATTGCGCCACTCGGCGAAGCGCTGCCGAATACCGAGGTGTTCCGCCGCCTGGCGCGGGTCATGGGTTTTGCCGATGCCTGCTTTGCCGACTCCGACGACGATCTCTGTCGCCAGGCCTTCGACTGGAACGACCCGCGGCTGGCCGGTCTGTCCTGGGACAAACTCAGGACGGAAGGGCACGCCCGCCTGACTCTGCCGCGCGGCGCAGCGCCCTTCGCCGACGGCGGCTTCCCGACGCCGTCGGGAAAATGCGAGTTCTACAGTGCGACCCTGGCCAGTGCAGGCGTCGACCCCTTGCCCGATTTCATCGCGCCGCGCGAATGGCGGCAGAGCCCGCTGGCGAGCGAGTTTCCGCTCGCCCTGATCACCCCGCCGGCACGCAATTTCCTGAACACCAGCTTCGCCAACTCGGCGCGTTTCCTGGCGCAGGAAAAGTCGCCAGCCATCCATCTTCATCCGTCTGACGCGTCGGCACGCAGCATCGCCGACGGCAGTCTGGTGCGCGTCTTCAACGGCCGAGGCGAATTCAATGCGCGCGCCGTCGTCAGCGATCGCGTGCGCCCCGGCGTGGCAATGGCCACGTCGATCTGGTGGCGCAAGCTTTCGCCCGACGGCCGCAACTGCAACGAGGTGACCAGCCAGGCACTGACCGACATGGGCGGCGGAGCGACCTTCTACGATTGTCTGGTCGAGGTTGCCAGGTGCTGAGCGCGGACGAGGCGTGTCGCGGCCTGCTGCCGATTCTCTTCCACGACCAGCACCTGATCGCCATTCACAAGCCCGCCGGTCTGCTGGTCCACCGCAGCGCCATTGACCGCCGTGAGCACCGCTTTGCGCTGCAGATGCTGCGCGAGCAGATTGGCCAGCGCGTGTATGCCGTGCACCGGCTCGACAAGGGAACCTCCGGCGTCCTGCTCTTCGCGCTGAGCAGCGCGGTCGGGCGCGCGCTGAGCAGCAGCTTCGAACAGCGGCAGGTAGGCAAGAACTACCTGGCGGTGGTGCGTGGCCACCCGCCGCTTGCCGGCGAGATCGACCATCCGCTGCGTCGCCACCTCGAGCGCTGCGAACGCGGCAGCGCGGCGACGGCGACACAGACGCAGGACGCCTGGACCCGCTACCGGACCCTGGCGACCAGCGAACTGCCGCACCGCGTCGACCGCTACCCGTCGAGCCGCTACGCGCTGGTCGAACTCGAGCCGCTGACCGGCCGTCGCCACCAGTTGCGCCGGCATCTGAGGCACATCTCGCATCCGGTGATCGGCGACGCGACCTACGGCAAGGGGAGTCACAACCGCCTGTTTCAGACGCTCTTCGCTTGCCACCGGTTGCTCCTGGCGTGTGTCGAACTGCGCCTGCCGCATCCGGCGAGCGGCGCAATGCTGACGCTGCGCGCACCACTGGCCAGCGACTTCTGTCGTCTGCTCGCACGTCTCGAATGGACGGCCGCCGTGCCGCCGCAATGGTTGCCGGACGGGCGGGAAGGGCCTGTCGACAGCGCCGCGGTCGACGATCAACGGGCGAGCCACCTCAGTTTCTCGCTCAGGGGTTGACGCACTCGCGCACCACGCTGTCGCCGATGCGACCGCAGGGTGTTGCGACACCGGCTTGCGGTTGTGGGCTGCCGTCGTCGTCGAGGTGGGCGGCGACGGTTTCCCAGGCGACAAGGCCACGCTTGTCCACAGTCAGGCGCAGCAGCCAGCCGGTACGTGTCGCGGCGTCGTCGAAGCCGTCGAAAACAAAATTTCCCAGGCTGTACACAATGAGCTTGTCCCGGTAGTATTCGACGCCCTGTGTCACATGCGGGTGGCCGCCGACCACGAGATCGGCGCCGGCGTCGATCATCGTGCGGGCAAGCTGCCGCTGGCGTTCGCTCGGCCGCACTTCCCGTTCCCAGCCCCAGTGCATGTAGGGGATCACCACATCGGCACCGGCCGCCCGCGCGGCGCGGATGTCGGCGACCACCTGACTGTCCTCGCTCCAGGCGATCCCCGGCCATTCGGCGCCAGCCTCGAAGGCGCGCGGCTTGAACTCGTTGTAGGAGAGCACGGCGATACGCAAGCCGCGACGCTCGATCCACAGCGGCTGGTGCGCCTGGTGCAGGTTGCGGCCGCCGCCGAAGGCGGCGATTCCGTGGCTGGCGAGATGGTCGAGGGTTTCCAGAAACGCCTTCTGTCCGTAATCGCCGGAATGGTTGTTGGCCACCGCCAGCGCATCGAATCGACCCTTGAGCAGGGCCGTCACGCGCGGGTCTGCGCGGAAACTGTAGATCTTGCTGTCCAGCGCCTGGCCCTGCGTGGCGATCGGGCATTCGAGGTTGCCGATGCGGTAGTCGGCATCTTGCAGCGCGGGCGCGAAGGCCGCCAGCGGGTCACCGCCGCGGCGGATTAGGCGGCCCGGGCCGTCGTCGAGCATGATGTCGCCAACAAACACGAGACGCACCGGATCCGCGGCCAGCGGTCCGGCCGGTGTCAGAGTGAGCGCCAGAAGGAGGCCGGCCAGCCGGTGCCAGCGGTTCACCCTGCCTGGCTCTCTGCTTTGGACAGCTCGCACCAGTAGCGCAACTCGCCATCCCTGCGTGGCTCGTAGATGTGGTTGAGCCCGGTGAAACCCCAGAGCGCGTGATTCACCTGCGGCGGCGGGTAACGGTGGGTTGCCTGGTGGATTGGCGCCGGGCCCCGCTCTCGGTCGGCCAGTACATAGACCTTGATTGCCGCCAGATCGGCGGGTTCCTGCTGGAACACGACACGAAAAAGGAAATACGAACCGATCTTCTGCACCGGGACAGCGTAAGGCGATGCCACCGGCTGTGCCTCAACAAGCCGCGTTTCGCCACCGTAGCTGACGTGACAGGTGACCGTTTCGGCCAGCGCGGTCGATGCCTGGCAGCCGACGAGCTGAGCGAAGAGCAGGGCTGTGCTGGTACCCGGCAGGCGATGGCGTGGCATGGCAGGCGAAGGAGTTTTCCGATCCTGCAGTATCGGGAGCCGGCAGCGACACGTCAAGCGGCGCAGAGACGCACGCGGCGACGGCAGGAAGACACGAGCGGCGGCCTTGACGCGCTATTTGCTTGCCAGGCCCCTTATGCGAGAAATCATTGCTAAACTGTGAAAGTTACGCTGACTGTCGCCTTCCTCCCTTCGGGTGCATCGCCAATGCCGCTTTCCCTGGATTTTCGCCGCTGCCTCCTGGCTTTCGCCCTGTTGCTCAGTGCGTGCAGCACGCTCGATACGCAGCCGCCGGACGCCAAGCCGGCGGCCCGCGAAGTCGCGACGCCCAAGCCGGCGGTCGCCAACACGCCTTTCGCCGATGACCCGGGCCGGCGAACGGTCTATTTCGGCTTTGGCGAGGCGACGATCAACAGCGCGGGGGCGCAAGTCCTGCGTGAGAACGCCCAGCAGTTGAAGAACGATCCGCAACTGGTGGTGACGGTGGTCGGCCACACGGACAATCTGGGCAGTGCCGCGTACAACCTGGCTGTCGCCGACAAGCGCATCGACGCGGCGACCGAAAAGCTGCGCTCGTTTGGCGTGCCGAAGAACCAGCTGCGGCGCCTGCCGCTCGGCAGCGAGCAGAGCAGCAAGGAGACCTGCGACAGCGAACCCTGCCGGCAGGCGATGCGCAAGGTCGAGCTGGTCTACGAAAGGCGCTGAGTTGCCGTGATCGTGCTTCGACCGCTGTTGCGTAACAGCGGCCGAAAGCAGCGTTCGCCTTCCGGGTTTCCCTAGAGCAGCTTCAGTTTGCGCGCCGCTTCAGTCAGTTCCCCGCGGAAATCCGGGTGGGCAATGCCGATCAGCGCCTGGGCTCGCTGCTTGGCGCTCTTGCCGCGCAACTGCGCGAGGCCGTATTCGGTGACCACGTAGTTGACATCGTTCTTGCTGGTCGTGACGTGCGCGCCGGTGGTCAGCGTCGGCACGATCCGCGAAAGGCTTTCTCCCTTGGCCGTTGCCGGCAGGACGATGAACGACTTGCCATCGCGAGAGCGGTTGGCGGCGCGAACGAAGTCGGCCTGGCCGCCGGTTCCCGAGTAGGACTGCGGACCGAAGCTCTCCGAACAGCACTGGCCGATCAGATCGACCTGCAGCGTCGCGTTGATGGTCACCAGCTTGTCGTTGCGCGCCGCCAGAAAGGGATCGTTGGTGTAGTCGACGGGATGCATCTCGAGCATCGGGTTGCGATGCATGAAGCGATAGAGCTTTTGCGAACCGAGCGCGAAAGTGGCCACCATCTTGCCCGGCAGATAGGTCTTCTTGCGGTTGGTCACGGCGCCGCATTCGAGCAGCTTGAGAATGCCGTCGCCAATCATCTCGGTGTGGATGCCGAGATCGTGCTTGTGAACCAGTTGCATGACCACCGCGTCGGGGATGGCGCCATAGCCGATCTGCAGCGTCGACCCGTCCTCGATGATGTCCGTGACGTATTCGCCGATTGCCTCCTGGACCTTGCCGATCTGTGGCAGGCCCACCTCGAGCACCGGGTCCTCGCTCTCGACGAGGCCGGCAATCTGTGAGACATGCACGTGACAGTTGCCGTTGGTGAACGGCACGTTGGGATTGACCTCGAGGATCACCGCCCGCGCCATGCTGATCGCCGCCATGGTGTAGTCGGTGCCCAGGCTGATCGAGAAGTAGCCGTGCTCGTCCATCGGCGAAGCCATGGTGAACACGACGTCGACGCGGATCTGCCGGTTCTTGATCAGCGACGGCATTTCGGAGAAATAGCTCGGCAGGTAGTCGATCCATCCTTCCTGTCCGCCGGGACGAGTGGCCCCGCCAAAGAAGAAGGCGAGATGGCGGACATTGTCGACCGTCTCGGGGTCGATATAGGCAAACTTTCGCAGCGGCAATATCTGCGCCACGGTAACCCCGTGAAAACGCTGCCGCTGCTCGGAGAGGGCGCTCAGCAGGGTCGGCGGCTCGCCGACCCCGGTCGGCACACTGATCAGATCGCCATTCTCGACCAGACCCATGGCGTCCGCGGCGTTCATTTTCTTGCTCTGGTAAATCCTCTGGTAAATATCCGACATGCTCGGTCCCCTCCTTGTTGTTGGCCAACAAACCGTATTCCCGGACTTCGACGAGCCCCGGATACGCGCTTTCTTTTTTTGCCCTGATACGCCGACCAGGCCTGCAAGCTACATGCTGCGACGATATTGACCACCGACATCGTATAGCGCGTTGGTGATCTGCCCAAGCGAACAGACCCGTACCGCGTCGACCAGCACGGCGAAGACGTTGCCGTTGTCGATTACCGTTTGCTGCAGACGTTCGAGCATCGCGCCCGCCGCCCCGGCATTGCGGTCGTGGAAAGCCCGCAAGCGCGTCAGCTGCGATTGCTTCTCCTCCTCGGTCGAGCGCGCGAGCTCGATCTCGATCTGGGCGTCGCCCTTCGGATTGCGGAAAGTATTGACGCCGACGATCGGGAATGAACCGTCGTGCTTCTTGTGCTCGTAGTGCAGCGACTCCTCCTGGATCTTGCCGCGCTGATAGCCGGTCTCCATCGCCCCGAGAACGCCGCCGCGCGCGGCGATCGCCTCGAACTCCTTGAGCACGGCCTCTTCGACCAGATCGGTCAGTTCGTCGATGATGAACGACCCCTGATTGGGGTTCTCGTTCATCGCCAGACCCCATTCGCGGTTGATGATCAGCTGGATTGCCATGGCGCGGCGAACGGATTCCTCGGTCGGCGTGGTGATCGCTTCGTCATAGGCATTGGTGTGCAGCGAGTTGCAGTTGTCGTAGATGGCGATCAGCGCCTGCAGCGTGGTCCGGATGTCGTTGAAGGACATTTCCTGTGCGTGCAGCGAGCGACCCGAGGTCTGGATGTGATACTTGAGCTTCTGGCTGCGCTCGCTGGCGCCGTACTTGTTTTTCATCGCCACCGCCCAGATGCGCCGGGCAACACGGCCGATCACGGAATACTCGGGGTCCATGCCGTTGCTGAAGAAGAACGACAGGTTCGGCGCGAAGTCGTCGATCTGCATGCCACGCGCCAGATAGGCTTCGGTATAGGTGAAGCCGTTGGCCAGGGTAAACGCCAGTTGCGAAATCGGATTGGCGCCCGCTTCGGCAATGTGATACCCGGAAATCGACACCGAGTAGAAGTTGCGAATGTCGTTGTGAACGAAGAACTCCTGGATGTCGCCCATCATCTTGAGCGCGAATTCGGTCGAAAAGATGCAGGTATTCTGCCCCTGGTCTTCCTTCAGGATGTCGGCCTGCACCGTGCCGCGAACATTGGCCAGCACCCATTCACGAATCTTGTCGATCTCGTCTTCGGTCGGTTCGCGCGAGTTTTCACTGCGGAACTTGTCGACCTGCTGGTCGATGGCGGTATTGAAGAACATCGACAGAATGATCGGTGCCGGTCCGTTGATGGTCAGCGATACCGAAGTCGTCGGTGCGCACAGCTCGAAGCCGTCGAAGAGCACTTTCATGTCGTCGAGGGTGGCGATCGAGACGCCGGAATTGCCGACCTTGCCGTATATGTCGGGCCGGGCGTCGGGATCGCAGCCATACAGCGTGACCGAATCGAAAGCGGTGGACAGGCGCTTGGCAGGCATGCCCTCGGAAACCTTCTTGAAGCGGCGGTTGGTGCGGAAGGCGTCGCCTTCGCCGGCAAACATGCGTGTCGGATCCTCGTTTTCGCGCTTGAAGGCGAAGACGCCGGCGGTAAACGGGAAGGAACCGGGGACATTCTCCTTCATCAGGAAGCGCAGAACTTCACCGTCGTCCTGGTAGGTCGGCAGCGATACCTTGCGGATGCGCGATCCGGATAGCGAGGTGTTGGTCAGGCGGGTGCGTTTCTCCTTGTCGCGGATCTTGACGACGTATTCATCCTGCGCATACAGCTCGACGGTCTTCGGCCACATGTCGAGAAGCTTCCGGGCGCGAGGGTCGAGTTGCCCGTCCTTCCACTCGATCATTTCGTCGAAGTCGCCGCCAGCGGGTTTGCCGCAGGCCTGAAACAGGTTCTTGGCAGTTCTCAGCGCCTGCCGCTGGCGGGCCGTTTCGGCCTGTTCAGCGGTATGGGCGTGGTAGGCACGGACCGTCTCGGCGATTTCGGCCAGATAGCGCACGCGCTGCGCCGGAACGATCGCCCGCTGGTTCGACGACTGCTTGACGCCGACCAGCGGCAGTTTGCCCTTTTTCAGCGCCAGGCCGAGTTCGAGCAGGCGCGGCACCATCGCCTGGTAGAGCGCGGTGACCCCGTCGTCATTGAAGCGCGAGGCCATGGTGCCGAAGACGGGCATTTCCTCCGTGCTCTGGCCGAAGGCCTCGTGATTGCGCTGATACTGCTTGCGAACGTCGCGCAAGGCGTCGTCGGCACCCTTGCGGTCGAACTTGTTGATGGCCACGAAGTCGGCGAAGTCGAGCATGTCGATCTTCTCCAGCTGCGACGCGGCGCCGAACTCGGGCGTCATCACGTACAGCGAGGCATCGACCAGCGGCACGATCGCCGCGTTGCCCTGGCCGATTCCAGAGGTTTCCACGATCACCAGGTCGAAGCCGGCCAGTTTGCAGGCGGCGAGCACTTCGGGCAGTGCCGCGGAAAGCTCGGAACCCGTTTCGCGCGTTGCCAGCGAGCGCATGTAGATGTTCGGATGCTCGATGGCGTTCATCCGGATGCGGTCGCCGAGCAGCGCGCCGCCGGTGCGTTTGCGCGACGGGTCGATGGAGATCAGCGCCAGCTTGATGCGGTCACCCTGGTCGAGCCGGAAGCGTCGCACCAGTTCGTCGGTCAGCGACGACTTGCCGGCACCCCCGGTGCCGGTAATACCCAGTGTCGGCACTTTCAGTCCGGCGGCCGCGTCGAGGATGTTCTTGCGCAGTGCGTCCGGATAGACACCGTTCTCCAGCGCGGTGATCACCTGCGCGAGCTGCCGGCGGTCACCGGCCTTGAGCCCGGCGAGCACCACCTCGGGATCCGTTGGCGCCAGCGCCGAGAGGTCGAAATCGGATTTCTCGGCGACGTCGTTGATCATCCCCTGCAGACCCATCGACTGCCCGTCCTCCGGCGAATAGACGCGGGCCACGCCATAGGCGTGCAGCTCGTCGATCTCGCTGGGCACGATGACGCCGCCACCGCCGCCGAAGACCTTGATCTTCTCGCCGCCGCCTGCCTTCAGCAGGTCGATCATGTACTTGAAGAACTCGACGTGGCCACCCTGGTACGAGGTGATGGCGATTCCCTGCACATCCTCCTGCAAGGCAGCGTTCACGATTTCCTGAACCGAGCGGTTGTGACCGAGGTGGATCACCTCGGCGCCGGTTCCCTGCAGGATCCGGCGCATGATGTTGATCGACGCGTCGTGCCCGTCAAACAGGGACGCTGCGGTGACGAAGCGCAGCTTGTGCGTGGGTTTGTACGGCAAGAGCTTCTTGGCGATCGAAAGGTCGGTCATGGTCTTTGCGCTCCACGAGAATCAGAAATCTGTCGGTTATCGGGATATTTCACGGAACGTACATGGTAGGAAGTTGCCCGCAATAAAGCCATTACCCGATACGCCTTGAACAGTGTAAATGTCGCCAACTTGAAATATGCTGTCGATTCACGACCTTGCACCAGGACCATGCGTTACGCTGAGAAGACCGCCAAACATCTGCCCGGCGCCGCCAGATCCCTCCGCGCTGCCGCGGCAGGCAGCAGGATTCCGGCCGCTGCCCGGGCGACGGTCGCCATTGCTTTCGTCGAGGGCATGCTGGCCGGCGTCCGCGATGCCGGCGTCGCCACGGCGCCGCTCCTCGAGCGCGCCCACATCGCTCCGGCGCTGCTCGATGAACCGACGGCCCGTATCCCCGTCGACCGCTACGCGGCACTCTACAACCTGATCAACGCGCAACTCGACGACGAAGGCTTCGGGCTCTTCTCGGTGCCGATGCGCGTCGGCAGCTTCGAGTTCCTCTGTCGCAGTGCCATCACTGCGCCGACCCTGTCGGAAGCCATCGAACGTTGCATTCGCTTCCTCCGCCTTGTCCTCCCGGATCTCGTCGTCCGCCTCGAAAGCAACCGCGAGCAGGCTCGCCTGTGCATCAGTGAAACGCGATCACTGCCAATCGGGCGGGTTTTCGCCTTCGAATGGCTCTTGCGTTTGCTGCACGGCCTGCTTTCGTGGCTCGTCGGCCGTGCAATCGTTCTTGACGCGGTGGATTTTCCCTACCCACGCCCGCAGCACGCCGAGGATTATGCGCTGATCTACACCGCAGATTCGACTTTCGACGCCAAGACGCTCACCGCCAGCTTCGCCGCCACTCTGCTGGACCTGCCGATCCGCCGCGATGAGGCGGCTTTGCAGGTCTTTCTCGACGGCGCTCCGGGCAAGCTGACGACGCTCTACCGCCGCGACCGGGAAATGGTCCTGCGCGTTCGCAAGGCATTGCGTGACGCCCTGCCCGGTTCACTGTCGCTGGCCACGATCGCCCGCATCCTGCATATTTCACCGCGCACGCTGCATCGTCGACTGGCGGACGAAGGATCCAGTTTTCAGGCGACCAAAGACGCCTTGCGCCGCGATGTGGCAATCGACAGCCTGGCCAAGACCCGGCTCGGGCTGGCGCAGATCGCCGCCGAACTGGGCTTCGCCGACAGTGCCGCTTTTTACCGGGCCTTCGTGCGCTGGACGGGCATCGCGCCAGCGCAGTACCGACGCCGACTGCAGGCGGCGGGTAACGGGCGGAGCGGAACTGGCCAAAATGTCTCGTCGTCGGCGCCGGAATAGCGGGCCGGCAGGCAGGCGCCGGCGGGGAAGGTGGCGCGTGGGAGCGCTGCGTGCGCGGCGCGGCGGGGGAGTGCAATGCTTCAGCGGTCGGTCATGAAACGCGTCGCGTTTTCAAGGTCGGCGTGCGTACTGCCGCTGTACAGGGCATTGACGAATTTTCGCCAGATCAGGTCCGGTTCGCCCAGGCGGAAACCATAAATGCCGCCCTCCGATTCCCTGGATGCCGCGACCTGTATTCGCGACACCTCGGCGGGTCCGAGCTGGATCGTGATTTCCCCCCAGACATTGACCGGCACCAGGACCAGCGCGTGTGCCTGAAAGCCATAGCGTGAGAGCTGGATGATTTCAAGGTCGACCCGGTTCTCGGCACCATCGGGCGCAACCACCAGGAAGCGGGCCGGGCATCTGACCGAAAAGCGCCGATGGCGCCGCCGGCCCGTCTCGTCCTTGTTGCCTTCCGGAACGACCGGCAGAACATCCTTGTAGGCCGGCAGGTCGTAGATCGTGTGCATCAGGCACTTCTTTCGATCACTAAGCTGCGCAAAGACGTTGGTACGTACATTGAAGAAGTGATCCAGCAGTTCCGGCGTCAGCACCGGGTCATTGGTGGTGTAGAAGCGGCGTTGCGGCAGCCTGATGTTGGGCAGGCGCACCTGCGTGAAGAAGGCGTACAGATTGCGCTTTGGTGGCTTGTTGTCGTAGTGCTTCTTGAAGATCTCGGGCGCCGAGCGAAGGTCCAGCGTCGCGCCTACCGCGGGTGCACCGTTCACGAAATCGTAGTTCTCGACGACGTTCTGCGTCAGACGCCTGAAGAATAGCAGCGATTCGTACATCTCGATGTGGCGCGGATTGACCGCGATCACCAGGTGCCGGGTGTCGAAGAACGTCGTGCAATACTCGTACATGAACTTCATCAGCGGAAAGAGGATACTGCCGCCGGTGCGACGGAACCGCTTGTGCACGGCCAGCGCCGAGACCTCGGCGATATTCCCCTTCTTTTCGCGCAGCGCCGTCAGATCGAAGATCCGCTGCAGCGGAAAGCCGAGCACGCTCTCGCGGATCAGGGACAAGGTGCCGACCACCTGGTCGTCGTACTTGGCGCACAGGGTGGTGGTGGTCGGCAAGGCATGATAGATGGTGACGCGCATCCCGGAAGGATCCGGATTCATGAAGCCGCTGTCGACGTAGGCCTCATGCAGCAAGGCAAAGCACGCCTCGAGTTCCTCGCGCGTGTCGGCGATCTTCAGTACCAGTCGCTCGTTCGGCGTGGGGTTGCAGTCAACGAAGTTGCGGTAAACAGCGAAGCGCCTTTTCCTGGGCAGGAAATTGAACAGCTTTCTCAAGGTCCCGTGCAGTATCTTTCGTACGGGAAAGACAAGCTTCCTGATCATCACCACCCTTTCGGCGACTCCGACGCTTCGAAACGCCCCGACCCGCATGCTGGCACGAATACCATTGCCCCTTCATCGACAACGCCGGAGCGTGGTCGTGCGACGTTCACGGCATTCCCGGGGTGCATCTTATCAAAAGCGACGCGCCAGCATGCCGACTGTTCGAACTGCTCGCTGCGGTCGATCATTGCGGCGGCGCGACCGGCTCCCCAGGCCGCTGCGCGTGATCGCCTCCCGCAGCGGCCGCCGCCTGCACGCCAGCCGGCAAGGCGACGCAGATCGCGTGGCCAGCGCGCGCGGCGCGCTTCAATGTCGGATGCAGACCTTCCCGAAGTGGGCGCCGCTCTTTAGGTAGGCCATTGCCTGCTTGAGCTCTTCGAAAGCGAAGACGCGGTCTACCACCGGCTGCAGCCGGTGCTGGTCGATGGCGCGCAACATTGCTTCGAAACCGTCGCGGTGACCGACGGTAATGCCCTGCAGACGAACCAGCCGGGTGACGACCAGTCCCAGCGGCGCCGCCAGGCTCGCACCCGACAGCACCCCGATCATCGACAGCGTCCCGCCAGGGCGTATGCAGCGCAGTGACTGCGGCAGCGTCTTCTCGCCGCCAAGCTCGACGATGTGATCGAAACCACGGCCGCCGGTCAGCGCCCGTGCCGGCTTCGCCCATTCGGGAGTCGTCGAATAGTTGATGCCGGCGTCCGCCCCGAGTGCCCTGGCGCGTGCCAGCTTGGCATCGCTCGACGAAATGACCGTCACATGAGCGCCGAGCAGTTTGGCGAACTGCAGCGCGAAGAGAGCCACGCCGCCGGTTCCCTGCACCAGCACGCGCGACCCCGGCCCAAGCGTGTCGTAGGTGACGACCGCGCTCCATGCAGTAAGCGCCGCACAGGGCAGCGTCGCCGCCTCTTCGTCGCCGAGATGCGCCGGCAGGCGGACGACACCGCTTTCGGGCAGGCACACCAGATCGGCCATCATGCCGTCGACCGGCCCGCCGAGCGTCTGCGTGAGCCGCTCGAGATCAGGAGCGCCGGCGAGCCAGCCCTGGTGGAAGCATGGGCACACGCGATCGCCGAGCTGCACGCGCGTCACGTCCGCACCGACCTCGACGACTTCGCCGACGCCGTCGGAAACCGGAATCAGCGGCAGTACACCGGTGAATGATCCGTAGCCGCGATCGGGCACGACCAGATCGCGGTAGTTCAGCGAGGCGGCTCGCATGCGGAGCAGCACCTGTCCCGGGCCAGGCTGCGGGTCGGGACGACTGGCGAGCTGCAGATGCTCCATGCCCCAGTCATCCTGGATCTGAAAGACTCTCACGGCGCCGGCCCTCCTGGTTTCGTTGCGTGGGTGATTGCAGTTTCCGTTGGCTCATCGCAAAATCGGTGCGCAAGCGTCGCTGGCGGCTCGGTACGCGGCCGCCCTTCTGCGCAGCCGTCGCGAGACGCATCGTCACGGAGGGGGCGCTTCAGGCGACTGGCTCGGAGGAGTATATATTGGCTCCGTCGGGAGTGCTCGATCTCGCGATCAGCCTCCGGCAGATCGGAGGCTCACAGGGAGCTGCGCGGTGAAGAACCGCCGGCATCGACACGCTATCATTGGTGCCAACGCTTGACCCAGGAAATGCCGTCGTGAAGCCCGCCCTGTTTGTCTGTTTGCTGTTGTTCCACAGCCTGCGCCTGTCTGCGGGTCAGCTGCAGAACTACCCGTTCGTTGTGGAAACAGTGAAAGAAGGTGCTGGCCAGCGCGTCGTCGCGCGTAATAATGGCCCGGCGCCAGTATCGGTGATGGTTGCGCTCACAGCTTCGCGCAACATCAGCACGGACCGGCCCTTCCCCGTCCAGGCCGTCGTTCCGCCCGGTGCCCGGAGCCTGCAGCTGGCACGGATTCGGCCGGAGACAGCCGGCGCTGCCTACTCCTTTCGCACCCGCTCCTCGTGGCTGCTCGGCGATTTCAACGCCCGACAGAGCCCCGCAGCCATCTATCGCTTGCCGTACCCGGACGGGCTGGCGTTCCACATCGGTCAGGCTGCCGGTGGTCCCCTGATCAGTCACAAGACGCCGGACAGCCAGTACGCGGTGGATATCGGTATGCCGGAGGGCACGCCGGTGGTCGCTGCGCGCGATGGTTTGGTGATCGATACCGAAGCCAACCAGATCCGTGGCGGGCGAAGCCCGGAGTTGATGGGCAAGGCCAACGCCGTGCGCATACAGCACCGCGACGGAACCATCGCCGTCTATGCACACCTGGCGCATGGCGGCGTGCTCGTGCGTCGGGGACAACGAGTCAAGGTCGGGATGCGCATCGGGCTGTCGGGGTCCACCGGCTACTCGTCGGGGCCGCATCTGCACTTCGCCGTACAGACCGTACTGCGGTCGGGGGATCGCCTGACGATGCTCTCCTTGCCCTTCAGGTTCTACGTGGGCAGTCCGCCTGCGGTTTTTGCGCCCCGAGCAGGAATGTTCGTCACCGCGCAATATGTTTCCCCGGGGCGGATTCCCAGCGCTGTGCCGGCAGGCGGCAAAGCGCTCACGCACCGTCCGGGCGCGGGGAGTTCCAGGTAGCAGCAAGCCCCCCTCTTACCCAGTTCCTCCGTTGCGCGGGTGGCGCCGAGCAGGGCGTAAACGACCGCGACGTCGCATCCTGAGGCGGCTGTGCTCAGGACATGAGTTCCACGGCCCACGAAACGCAAACGTCTCTGCGCCCTTGATTGGCGAATGCGCGCGGCGCCAGTCTACGCCGACATGGTCGGGGAATCGCTGTAGCGCAGGCATCGCGGGCGCACTCGTCACGAGTCTCCCGGCGGGTGTTGATTTCCGGCGATCCTGTTCCACTGTCGGAAAACTTTACACCGTGGCGCGCAGTTACTTGCTTGGTGCGACTGGGGTCTCCGCCGTCCGGTGTCGGCAAGTCTCTGATTGAATGTTGTATAAATGGGAAACGCTGCCGTCGATGTATGCTGCCCGGCATGTCGCGCCTTGTTTCACCGGTCAAGCATGGTGTTGGTTCGCCATTGATATTGCGAATAAGAATCAACGTGTTGGAAATCAGGGCACAGCTATTGCTTGTCCGTTCAACTTGTGCCCGTGTGGAGACCGGGCACGAAATGCATGACCAACCAACCTTTTGAACGGAGGAACACTGATGCGACGCCTTGTGTTGCTTCCCTTGACGATCTGCACCCTGGCCGGTGTACCTGCTCATGCGGTGCCAACGACGGTCAACTAAAACGTGGACTTCTCTTCTCCAAGCCAGAGTTTCTGGGGCCCAGGCAAGAGCGCGGCAAGCTTTGGCATCGACCAGTTCCTCCTCGGCAACTCCACTTTCGGCCTGCGCTTCGAGACCGGTGCCAGCACCGGAACCGTCAAGTCGAACTACAACAGCAGGATCACGGTCGCCTACGACAACGAGGCGCAAGCTGGGCCAGTCAGCTTGTTGCTCGGCTTCCAGGGAGACAGCAACGGCGGCCACTTCGACACGAGCTTTGGCGCATTCGTCGACGTCACCGCCTATTTCCCGGTGATTGGTGGCGTGACCGTGACGAATCCCAATTACAGCTTGCAGACAAGCCGTACCTACACGCCTTCGCCGCCGGACAGCGTCTCGGACAGCGATT
>JACKLW010000012.1 GCA_024235715.1 Accumulibacter sp.
AGTTCGCGTGGTGCGAAGGCTGCCGTCCTGAGAACTTTCCAGGTCAGCGGCCGCTACCCACCCCTCAACGGTCACTGGGCGTCTGATGGTCCAACGGCCGCTCTGGCCGAGAACTTGCCATTGAGCACTCGCCTGGAACGGCAGCTCTACTTTGTTACCTGCCATTCAGCAGGGGGCTGGATGAAGGTCCGCTCTGGGTCGCTATGTAGAGGTGTACATAGCGACCCCTATGCACAGTTTGAAACTATGCATAGGTCTGTCGATATTTCCAGCGCTGGCAGGCGTTGCGACCGGCGCCGGTGCACATAGTTACAGCGTCTGAAGGAACCGCATCAACGAATCCGGCGCCTTGAATCGACGCAAGGTGGTATCGGGTGCGTCCAACCGTGCGAGCGCTTTTTCCTTCATTGCGAGGTCGGCTTCAACGTAACGATGAGTCGTCGTCGGGCTCTCGTGCCCGAGCCACAGCGCGATCACGTTGAACGGGACGCCCGATTGCAGCAGGTGCATTGCTGTCGTGTGGCGCAGCACGTGCGGCGAAACCCGCTTGTTGAGGATACCCGGCACTTGAGTGGCCGCCCGAGTCACGGCAAGCTCAAGGCGCTGAACGACATTGGATCGCGTCATTGACTGTCCATCGCGGTTTGGCAGCAAGGCTGCCGCGCCACGCAAGCCCGAATTCAGTCGAAGCCAGGCACGAACCTCGGCGACCGTGGTGTGCCAGAGCGGAACGGATCGCTGCTTGCGTCCCTTGCCGTGCAGTTGAACGCAAGCGCCACCGTCGAGAACGACGTCCGCAACCTGGACGCCGATGATCTCCGAGACCCGCGCACCGGTGTTGTAGAGCAGAGCCAAGAGCAAGTGATCGCGCTGCGAGGTCCAGGTATCGCCGGGCTGCCCCAAGACCGCCAGCATTTCCTCGCGCGTGAGGTATCCGAGCATGGGGCGCTCAAAGCGCTTCATCGGCACCGCCAGAGCGCGTTCGACCACGTGCAGGGAGGCGACATCGCGCCGACCGGCGAATTTCAGAAACGCCCGCAGTGCCGTGAGTCGAAGATTCCGGCTACGCACCGCGTTATGTCGCTCGTGCTCCAGATGGTCGAGAAACGCCAAGATGAGTTCAGGCTGGATGTCATTGAGTTTCAGGCTCGTCGGCGCCTTCTTCAACCGCTGACTGGAGAAGTCTAGGAACAACATCAGCGCGTCGCGATAGCAGGCTACTGTACGTGGGCTGACGGCGCGTTGCGCGACCAAATACTCAGTGAAGAACTGTTGAACCAGCGACGCGAAGGAAGGTGGTTTCGGCGCGATCGTTTTACGCATCGGGCACCTCCGGCTGATCCAGGTAGGACTCGAAGCGCCGTCCGGCCAGTGCCATCAATTCCGGCACGGCCGAGAGATACCAGTAAGTATTGGTCACCATCGCGTGGCCGACATACGTCGATAGCGACAGCATCGCCTGATCGACATCGGCCCCCTGCGATTGCCACAGCAGGATGCGGCGCACGACGAATGTGTGGCGCAGGTCGTGGATACGAGGGGCATGATGCGCCCCCCGGTTGCGCCAGCCCAGTTGCTCACGCAATGCGATGAAGACGCGATGGACCTGGCGGCTATCCAGCGGTAGGCCACGTCGTCGCCCGCGCGTGCCGATGAAGAGCGGCGCATCCTCCTGTGCAAAGTCGCCAGCGAGATCGCGGATCCATCGATACCGGCGTAGCGCTTCTACTGCGCTGGGGTGCAGTGGAACCTGGCGCGACTTCCCGAACTTGGTTTGATGGATGGAAAGCATCCCGTACTTCAGATCGACGTCGTCGTTGCGTAGCCCCAGTGCTTCAGAAATCCGCATGCCGGTACTGGCGATCAGACCGAACAGCGTTTCATAAACGGCGCCGCGTAGACCGGGCGCCGGTCCAAGCCGCCGGGCGGCAGCCAACAGGTCGATAATTTCCTGATCGCTGTAAATATGAGGAGACAGCCGCTCGGGGAGGCGCCCGAAGACAGAATCATCAGGGACCTCGGTGCGTGGCTCAAACTGCTGCAACCAGCGCAGGAAAGTGCGCAGTTTCTTGAGTCGGCGAGCCCAGGTGAGCGGGTCGTCGCTGCCGTGACTGTCGCACCGCGCCCAGTTGGCCATGACTTCGATCGTCAGCGATCCACGATGACCGATGGCCTGAACATACTTTGCGAAACTGCGTAACGGATACTTCTCGGAGCGGCCGGAGAAGCCAAGCCGACGTCGCTCGACCAAATATTGCTCGACCCGAGCCTGCAGCGAGACCGAGGTCATGACGCACTCCCCGGCCACGGCAGGGCAACCTCGATGAGCTTGCGACTGTCGAGTTTGGCGTAAATCATGGCGGTGTTCAGCGAGCGGTGGCGGAGCACGTCAGCCACTTCCTTGAGGGACGCACCTCCGGCCAGCAGCCGGTTGGCCATGGTATGGCGCAGCAGGTGCGAGCGCGTATAGGGCAGTCCAGCGCGAGCGAAGGCCTGGCGAATCGTTTTGCGTACGAGGTCGGGGCCAACAGGCACATCCCGCGGAGCCACGTGCCGCACGAAGACCGCCCGGTTGGCGGTCTTGGGGCGTTCATGTTGCAGGTACGCCGCAATCGCCTTGCCGGTCGCCACCGGCAGTGGCAGTACGTCCTCGCGACGACCCTTGGTTTGACGAAGCGTGATCGTGCCCGCGCGCCAGTTGATGTCGTCGAGGCCGATGCGAGCAACCTCACCGCTACGAAGCCCGAGATCAAGCGCACAGCGCACAATCGCATCAGCACGCCGCATGGACCGACCGGGTTGGCCGAGTGCCCCGATCAGTTGCTCAACTTCTTCTGCGGTCAGTGTCTTGGGGAGCGAGGACAGTTGCCAGTTGGCAGGATAGGACAGCGCGCCGATCAACCCGTGCACCGCGTCGCCAAGAGAAGCGCGATAGCGGAAATATCCGCGCAGTGCCGCGACCACCGATCCGGCATTCGCCGGCTTGCTGTACAGCTTGGCCTGGTGCGCGAAGAATCGGCGAACCTGGTCGGGCCTGACAGTGTTGATGGCGACGGGGCCGTCGCGAAAGCGTGAGGTCAACAGCCGCCCAATGATCCGCAGGGCGATACTTCGGGTCTTGGGCGCCAGACCTCGCACATGATCCATGTGCTCGTCGTAGCGCAGCAGCTCCTCAGCCACCGGCGTCGTCTTTGCCTTTGGCGGCGCAACGATACCGGAAGCACGAAGGACCATCAGAAGATGGCCGAGTGCGGCGCTCAGGTTGCGACGATCACGATGGGTTGGGCCGGTGCAGCGGCATCGCGGAAGATGGCTATCAAGGAATTCGGAAACAACGGATTCGTCGATGCGTCGCAAGCATCGACACCGACGGTGCATCCATTGCGCGAAATGGGCAATGCCGCGTAGGCAGTTTTTGAACGTGGAGGCAGCGTAGCCGCGGTCAGTCAGGTACTGCTTGTAGGCATCAACGTAGGGCGCCAACGGCCCCTTTGCGAGCCAGTCGATTCGGTCGGATCGAGATGTTCGTTCGTTTGCCATGATGGTCTCCTTGTGTGGGACCATCACTGCACCTTGCAGTGAAAACTATGTCGAGACCTACATCACCCCGCGTCGCCAAATCCACTGCCGCTACGGCGCCTCAGTGATTCTCGTCGCACCAACTGCACATAGTTTCAAACTGTGCATAGGGGTCGTTAGCACCAATTGGCGAGCGAGAAAAGCGGCCATTGCGATGGCAACTGATCGTAGGGCAAACGTGGTCTGTTCCCGGTTGCCCTCGCTCATCAGCACGATCCGAGTCCGCCTGCAGGGCATCGAAGTAGTCGCACGCGCTTGCGAGACGCCCGAATTCAGCGCGGCGATCACTCGACAAGATACCGGCCCACTGCCTCTTCGTTCCACTCGACGCCCGATCCCGGCCGTTCGTCGAGGACCGCGCAGCCCTCAACGATGCGTAGCGGCTGCTCGATGATCGGGTTGAACCATTCGGCGTATTCCAGCCAGTGCGCGGTCGGTGTTGCGCACAGCAGATGCGTGCTGACCTCGATAAAGAGGTGGTTGGACAGCCGAATGCCGTGCGTTGCACCGAGAGCGGACGCCTGCAGCCAGCCACTGATGCCGCCGATCTTCATGACATCCGGCATCATATGGTCGGAGGCCTGCGCGTCGATCGCCGTGCGCATGTCCTGAGCGCCCCACCAATTTTCGCCGCATTGAATCGGTGTCTGCAAGGCGGCGGCGACACGGGCGTGGCCGGTGTAGTCGTGGGCCAGAGTGGGTTCCTCGATCCAGGTCAAGCCTTCATCGTCGAGGCGGCGACCGCGCTCGATAGCATTGACCGGCGACAGCGACTGATTGTAGTCGACCATCAACGCGACGCCGTCGCCGACCGCCTGCCGCATCGCACGAACGACGGCGATGTCTTCGCCGACATCGGGGTAGCCTATCTTCGCCTTGACGCCCTTGATGCCGCGTTCTGCCCAGGCGCCGGCTACCCGCGCCGTACCCGGGGCGCCGTCGTAGCCGGCGGCACCGTAGGCGGGAATCGGTTTCGGCTCGCCGCCAAGCAGGCGGACCAGCGGCAGGCCGCAGGCGCGAGCGAGCGCGTCCCAAACGGCCATGTCGATCGCCGCCATGGCGATGCCGGCGAGCCCCTGCGGGCCGAGCAGGCGGAAGCGTTTGCCGAGCAGTTGCTGTATCTCGAGCGGCGCAACGTGACGGCCGGCGATCAGCGGTTCGAGCCCGGCGATGAGAAGCGCCGTCGGTTTGAGCGCCAGAGCGGAGTAGCAGAAGACGTAGCTATGCCCGACGATATCCTGGTCGGTAATCACGTCAGTCAGCACCAGCGGTGATTCGGTGATGGTCCCGCCAGCTGTGCGGTGCGGCTCGCTCATCGGCACGATGACGGCACGGACTCTCAGGCCGCGGATTTTCAGTGGGGATCCACTTATCATGTCTAGCTCCTCACGCGTTGTCGGCCGGCACCGGCGGTATGTTGCCGACGCTTCGTCTCATACTAGACGTGTGGCTTTGGAAGTACACCCACTCTTCGGTATACCTTCCGGGAGATACATGGCGATGGACAGGGGAGCGAGCAACACGAGGCAGAGGATCGTTGCGGCCGCCTACCAGCTTTTCTGCAGGGCTGGCTTCATGCGCACAAATATCGATGCCATCGCCATCGCCGCAGGTATTACCAAGCGCACGCTCTACCAGCATTTCGACAGCAAGGCCGCGCTGGTCGATGCTGTCCTCGCCGACCAGCATTCCCTGATGCTCGCGCGTATCCAGGAATGGGCCCAGCCCGGCACCAACGGCCCGGCAGCGATGCTGAAGAAGAATCTTTTCGCCGCCTTCGAGCGGTGGGTCGCGCAGGGCCACTGGCGCGGCTCGGGTTTCACCCGAGCGGCAATCGAGTTCGCCGATCCGCCAGGTCATCCCGCGCGCCTTGCGGCGCATCGGCACAAGGCGGCGTTGAAGCTTGGCTTGCCGATGCCTTGGCCGACCACGGCATCGCCGGCGCCAGGCAGCTGGCCCGGGAGGTGGTACTACTCATCGAGGGTTGCCACGTTCTCGTTTTGAGCCACCGCGATACCGGCTACGTCCGGTTTGCCGCCGAGGCCGCCGCGGCGCTATTGCAGCGGCGGGCCGGCGAACACGGATCTGCACCGGTTCAGAAACTCATGGACACGGATGCTGATTCCGGCCGCCCTGACGAGTCATTCATCCGATTGTAGCCATCCGCTTTGGCCGAGAACTTGCCAGTGAGCAGTCGGCTGGACCGGCAGTTCTACTGTGTTACCTGCCATTCAGCAGGCGGCTGGCTGAAGGTCCGCATTGGTTCGGATACACCCATTGACGATTTGGGAACGCAGCCGCTGGACTGTGATGCAGAAGTAATTCGAGCAACCGTGCTCCGTCCCCGGTAACCACCCTGCAGCCAGCCAGCCTGCTGCAGTGGACGGCATGGGAAGCTGACAAAGTGGCACTGATCCGTCAGATTCTGACCGCCAACGGTCTTTTCTATCGCCGGAACGTGCGCTGGCATGTGACCAAGGATGCATTTGCGCAAGATCTCCCGCGCCGCCTGAGTGTCGAAATATCTTACACACCACTTGCCCGGTGGGTGGCAAAACGAAGTCGAAAGCCGGCAAGTGATTGATTGAAAACACCCGCCATTTCAATGGCGTGATCTATGCTTCACTCCGTTGCACGGCCGAATGACGCCGTCCGACGAGCATGGGAGCGGTGTCTGCTCCCTGGCGGAGGGTGTGCTCGTCCTGACCGGAACGGCGTGCCTGGCCGCTGCCGTGCGCTTCAAGCCGTTGCAATATTTTTCATGCGTTGGGCATTTCAAGGAGAATCGTCATGGGCGAGCAAGCACCTGTACGCAAATGGAGCGTGATTTCCCTTTCAGCGATGGCGCTGTCAATGCTGGCCGCTTCCGTGCAAGCGGTCAATCTGGTGAGCAATGGCAGCTTTGAGCAGAGCTCGTTCACGCCCGCCAACTCGTCTCAGTTCACCACCCAGGTAACGGACTGGGACAATGCTGATCCATTCGGTCGCGTCTACCTTTTCTTCCCGAATACGGCGACCACCTCGGGCGCCGTATACACGGCCTCGAACCCCTTCTACACGCTCGTTCTGAACCAGGTCGGCGAACCCTCCTGTGATGGCGGAAACTTCGTCGGCATCGACAGTGATCCTACTTTTCAGACGCCGATTACGCAGATGATCGGCGGTCTGCAGGCGGGGCAGAAATACACGCTTTCGTTCTGCTGGGCGCTTTCGCAAGAGCGGAATGTGCTCGGCCCGACGACCGATCAATGGCAGGTGACCCTGGGAAGTGAAACGCAGTCAACAGCGGTCGTGGCAAATCCTTCGCAAGGCTTTACGGGCTGGTTCGCGGAATCCTTCACCTACACGCCGGCAGTGGGAGGAAACCAGTTGCTTTCGTTCCTGGCGGTGGGTTCGCCTGCGGGAATTCCGCCGTTCGCGTTGCTGGACGGTGTCCGCCTGGAGAAGGTGCTTGCCGAACCGGGATCGTACGTGCTGGTGGCGGTTGCCCTGCTCGGACTTCTCTTGGCCCACAAGCGACGGAGCGAGCGCGCCTAGTCGCTCCTCGTATTCCCTGATTCCGCGCCGGGAAGGCAAGCGACAGCCCGGCGCTGCTCGCGTCGCCTTGAAGCCGTGGGATTCCACAAAACGTTTTTTGCGTGGCACAGCATGGAAGCACTCCGACAACTCCAGCAGAATCTGCCGCCATTTCTGTTCGATGTCTTCAGACTGGCTATCTGGTTGCTGCTCTTGCTGGGCATTTTCGTGCCGCTCGAGCGGTTTTTCGCCCTGCGTCGGCAGAAGGTCTTGCGCAAAGCGTTTGTCACCGATCTGGCTTACTACTTTCTCAACAGCCTGCTGCCGAGGCTGCTTCTCGTCCTGCCGATATCGATGGTCGCCATGGTGGTCCATCAGCTGGTCGCCAGCGGGTTTTACTCGTGGCAGGCGAATATGCCGCTGTGGCTGCGTTTTCTGGCGGCGCTGACGGTTGGCGAAGTCGGGTCCTATTGGGGCCATCGCTGGATGCACGAAATTCCCGTGCTGTGGCGCTTCCATGCGATCCACCACAGCGCGGAGGAAATGGACTGGCTGGTCAACACGCGCGCGCACCCTCTGGACATGGTCTTCACCCGCCTCTGCGGCCTGCTTCCCATCTATGGGCTCGGCCTGGCACAGCCGACAGGCAACGAACTGGACACGGTCCCCATGCTGTACGTCGTCGTTGGTACGGCATGGAGCTTTTTCATCCACGCCAATGTACGCTGGCGCTTCGGCTGGCTGGAGTGGCTGATATCGACTCCCGCCTTCCACCACTGGCACCACACCAAGGATGGGCCGGCGTATGTCAACCGCAACTACGCCGCGATCTTTCCCTGCGTGGATTGGCTGTTTGGCACTTCCTACCTGCCCGCGAAGCGGTGGCCAGGGAGATACGGCATCGATACGCCCACCGCTCCCGGCCTGCTCGGACAGTTGCTCCAACCGTTCGTACGGCGCGAGAAAAGCCGCCTTGCGCAGAGCGAACCGGCCTCGCAGGCGGTGACCTGGAAATAGACATCCTGGGTGATCCGGCGCGGGGCTTTCGCTCCACACGCGGTGCAGGATGGAGGCACACGCGGCGAAGTCCCTGGCGGGGCGACGGCCTTCCGCTCCGATCCCTAGACCACCCCTGCCTCCCGCAGCCGCCCGATCGCCGCCTGGTCCCAACCGAGTTCGCGCAGAATCGCATCGCTGTGCTGGCCGAGCGCCGGCACGGCGTCCATGCGTGGCGTGAAGGCGTCGACCTCGCCGGGCGGCAGCAGGGCCGGAATCGGGCCGGACGGGGTGTCGACTTCCCGCCAGCGCCCGCGCGCCTTGAGCTGCGGGTGTTCCCAGACCTCGTGCATGTCGTTCATGCGCGCGTTGGCAATCTGCGCCGCGTCGAGCCTGGCGACCAGTTGCTCGGAAGTCAGCTGCGCGAAGCTCGCGTCGATCAGCGCGTGCAGTTCCCTGCGCGCCTGCGTGCGCAGCGAGTTCGAGGCGAAGCGCGGGTCGCTGGCCAGTTCCGGGCGTTCGAGAACGCGCGCGCAGAAGACCTGCCACTCGCGCTCGTTCTGCAGGCCGAGCATCACCGTCTTGCCGTCGCCGGCGGTAAATGGGCCGTAGGGAAAGATCGTCGCGTGCGCGGCGCCGGCACGCGGCGGCGGCGGCGCGCCGTCGAAGGCGTAGTACAGCGGATAGCTCATCCACTCGACCATGCTTTCAAGCATCGACACCTCGATGTGGCAACCGCACCCGCTCCTGCCGCGCTGCAGCAGCGCTGCCAGGATGTTGCTCTGGGCGTACATGCCGGCCGAAATGTCGGCGATCGAGCAGCCGGCCTTGGCCGGGGCATCGGGCAGGCCGGTCACCGAGAGGAAGCCCGACTCGCTCTGGATCAGCAGGTCGTAGGCTTTCTTGTCGCGATACGGCCCATTGCCGCCGTAGCCCGAGATGTCGCAGACGATCAGCCGCGGATGCGCCTCGCGCAGCGCCTCGTACGACAGGCCGAGACGTGCCGCCGCGCCGGGTGCCAGGTTCTGGACCAGCACGTCGGCGGCTGCGAGCAGCCGCGCCAGGATGGCCTGTGCCTCGGTATGCTTGACGTCCAGCGTCAGGCTCTCCTTGGAACGGTTGGTCCACACGAAGTGCGATGCCAGGCCACGCACGCGCTCGTCGTAGGCACGCGCGAAATCGCCGGTGCGCGGGCGTTCGACCTTGATCACGCGCGCACCGAGGTCGGCCAGCTGGCGGGTGCAGAAAGGGGCGGCGATGGCGTGTTCGAGGGTGACCACGGTGATGCCGTCGAGCGGGCGCATGGCAGGCTTCCTAGAACGAGCGCGGCAGCCCGAGCAGGTGCTCGGCGACGTAGGAAAAGATCAGGTTGGTCGAGATCGGCGCCACCTGGTAGAGGCGCGTCTCGCGGAACTTGCGCTCGATGTCGTACTCGGTGGCGAAGCCGAAGCCGCCGTGCGTCTGCAGGCAGACGTTGGCCGCTTCCCACGACGCCTTGGCCGCCAGGTACTTGGCCATGTTCGCCTCGGCGCCGCAGGGCTGCTGCGCGTCGAACAGCGCGCAGGCCCTGAACCGCATCAGGTTGGCCGCCTCGACCTCGATGAAGGCCTCGGCAATCGGGAACTGCACGCCCTGGTTCCGGCCGATCGGCCGGTCGAAGACGACGCGTTCCCTGGCGTAGCGGCTGGCGCGTTCGACGAACCAGTAGCCGTCGCCGATGCACTCGGCGGCGATCAGCGCGCGCTCGGCGTTGAGTCCTTCGAGAAGGTAGCGAAAACCCTTGCCCTCCTCGCCGATCAGGTTCTCTTCCGGAATCTCGAGATTGTCGAAAAACAGCTCGTTGGTTTCGTGATTGACCATGTTGGCGATCGGCCGCACGCTCAGGCCGTTGCCGATGGCCTGCCGCAGATCGACGATGAAGATCGACATCCCTGCCGACTTCTTCGCCACCTCGGCGAGCGGCGTCGTGCGCGCCAGCAGGATCATCAGGTCCGAGTGCTGCACGCGCGAAATCCAGACCTTCTGCCCGTTGACCAGGTAGCGGCCGTCCTTCTTCACCGCGCTGGTCTTGATGCGCGTGGTGTCGGTGCCGGCGCCCGGCTCGGTGACCGCCATCGACTGGATGCGCAGCCTGCCGGCAGCGATGTCGGGCAGATACCTTTCCTTCTGTGCCGGACTGCCGCTGCGCAGCAAGGTGCCCATGTTGTACATCTGGCCGTGCACGGCGCCGGCGTTGCCGCCGCTGCGGTTGATCTCTTCCATGATCACGCTCGCCGCGGTCAGCCCGAGTCCCGAGCCGCCGTATTCCTCGGGAATCATCGCCGCCAGCCAGCCGGCGCCGATCAGCGCATCGACGAAAGCTTCGGGATAACCGCGCTGTTCATCGATCTCTCGAAAATAGGCGTCCGGGAACTGCCGGCAGAGGTCGCGAACGCCGTCGCGTATTTCCTGGTGCTGGTCGGGCGTATCGAGCATGGTCGCCTCTTGGTGGTATCGCTGTGTTGGCCGCGGTTCGCTGGGGAGCGGCAAGTTCAGGCGGAAAAAAACGAGAGGTTAGCAGGGCCGAGACGTTTAATGAACCGGCAAATCCACGCGAAGTCGCGCGATGGCCGCCAGGCCGAGGGTTACGCGCGCACTGCCAGCCGCCGAGGGCCGGCCACCGTTCGTTATCGTCGTCGACGTCGGCCACGTCATCGAGCGGTACGCCGAGTTCACGCGTTCCAGCGCCACCTACACGCCCTTCCCCGACCCACGCTCGCATCGCATCAGGCTCGCCGACCTCGCCGACCCCGACATCCGCCAGCGCCTGCAGCCGCTGTGGCGCGACCTGAGCGATCGTCCACGAGGTGTGCTCCTAATCGACTTTTTCGGTCACCATGCCGACCAAGTGCGTCGCCGTTGGCCGGCCAGCTACCAATGGGTCCGTGAACACGTAAAGCCGGAGCGCGACCACAATAGCCGAACGCGTCTTCGCGAACACCGGTGGCTATCCGCCGAGGTGCGCAAGACCCTGCGTGCTGCGATGTTTGGCCTGCCGCGCTTCATTGCCACCGTCGAAACGGCCAAGCACCGAGTCTTTCAGTTTCTCGACTCTGCGATTGCAGCAGAACAGATACTGATCGCCATCGCGCTCGTCGACACGCTCGAAGCACTCGCTCGCGTTCGCCGCCAGGGAACGCTGCTGAGCAGCGCCGGCCAGCTGCCGGGCTGCGCCGCGCAGCGCGGCGCAGGACAGGGATTACTGCACCAGGGGCGTATCGGCAGCTTCGAGATCGACGCCCTCGACCGTTGCTGCACCAGCCAGCAGGCGCAGATACTGGCGCAGCGCGGTGACGAAGGCCTGTTGGCGCAGCGAATTGGCGACCGCGCCGCGGACCGCCTCGAAGGGCTGCGAGACGCCCGCTTCGCGCTCCTGCACCTCGACGACGTGCAGACCGAAGCGGCTGTGCACCAGCAGGGGCAGCACGCCGACGCCGACCTGCGCGAAGACTTCGCGCGCGAACTCGGGTGCGCAATCGCCGGTTTCGAGCCAGCCGAGATCGCCGCCCTCCGCGCCGCTGGGACAATTCGACCACTGCCGCGCGGCATCGGCAAAGCCTTCGGCGGCGCGGCCATCGTGGCAACGCACGTCGAGCAGGATCGCTTCCGCCCGCTTGCGCAGGGCGACCACGTCGACGCCCGGCGTCACGGCAAAAAGGATGTGCCGCGCGCGCACGCGTTCGCCGCTGCGGTAGGCGGCTTCGTTGGCGGCATGGTGGCGGCGACAGGCTTCTTCCGAAGGTTCGGGCGCGCCAAGTTCCTGTTCGAGCAAGGCCTCGATCGCGGCCGATGCCGCCTCGCTGACCACGCCGTCGCCCGAGGGCACGTCACTGGCGGCAAGCAGGCCGGCTGCCTGCGCCGCCTGGCGCAGCAGCTCGGTGCACGCGCGCTGGCGCAATTCCTCGACGCTCGGCGTCTCGCCAGCGGCGTTCAGGGCGACACCATTGATCCGGGCCACCGCTCCATCAATCTTCGTATCGACAGTCATGCCATACCTCTGGCGAGAGTTTCAGACACCGGCGCCGGGCTGGCGCGGCTGGTCGTACCCGGCGGGCAGGTTGAGCCGCCGGCTGCGCACCATCTGATGCGGACGAAAGGCGTAGGCAAGCGTGGCGAAACCGCTCCACACATGCACCAGACGGCTGAACGGGAAGAGCAGGAAGATGGTCATGCCGAGCACCAGGTGCACCTTGTACGGCCAGGCAATGCCGACCAGGCCGGCCGCGTCGCCGACACGGAAAGTGAATACACCCTGCGCCCAGTCGGCCAGAAGCAGCATGACGCTGCCGTCGGCATGCGAAAACGAGAAAGGCAGGGTGATCAGGCCGAGGGTCAGTTGCACCCAGAGGATGATCAGGATCGCCAGGTCGGTACGGTGGCTGGTCAGGCGGATACGGTCGTCGGACATGCGGCGATGGATCAGCAGGCTCAGGCCGATGAAGCAGAAGAAGCCGGCGATCCCGCCCGCGGACATGGCCAGCACCTGCTTGTGGGCAGCGCTGATGAAGGGCTCGTAGAGCCAGTGCGGCGTGAGCAGGCCGACGGCGTGGCCAAAGAAGAGAAACAGGATGCCGACGTGGAACAGGTTGCTGCCCCAGCGCAGCGTGCCGGTGCGCAGCATCTGCGAGGAGTCGCTCTTCCAGGTGTACTGGTCGCGGTCGAAGCGGGCCAGACTGCCCATCAGGAAAACCGTCAGGCAGATGTACGGATAATAGGCGAAGAAGAAGGTGTGCAGATAGGACTGAAAGGCGTTCATGCGACCGCTCCTGTTTGGGGGTTCTTGCGGACAAGGTGTATCGGTTGCGGCTGGCCGGGACTGGCCTGCCCCTGCGCCGAGCAGCCGTCGAAAACGGGCGGCTCTTCCCAGCTCTCGTCGAGCGCCTGCTCGGCTGCGACTTTGACGGCCTGCGCCTTGCTGCCCGCCAGGTCGAGCAGCGCGCCAACTACGCTGGCGTAGCGACTCCGGCGTTGCTGCAGGGCACTGAACAGGGCGTTGAGGATATGCGCCATCTCGTCGAGAAAGGCGCGCGCCTCGCGCGGCGGCTGCGTGGACGCGAACTCGAGAACGACCGGCAGGTAGTCGGGCAGTTCGCCCGGCGCCAGAAGCAGGCCGGCCTTCTCGTACGTCCGTGCAAGGTCGATCATCGCCGGGCCACGTTCGCGCGAGTCGCCATGCACATGCTCGAAGAGGTGCAGCGAAGTGCCGCGGCCACGGTCGAAGAGATCGACGTAGTCGGCCTCGACCTGCAGCGGGTCGCCGCTACCGAGGGCATCGATCAGGGCCTCGAGTTCAGCGCAGCGCGTCGCCGACACGGCCGCTTCACTGCGCACTATGGCCCGCATTTCGGGCAGGTCGCGGCGCATGTCGGCGTCGGGATAGCCGAGCAGCGCAGCGAGCACGCGCAGGCTGCCGGAGGCTGGCACGGGTTTGGCCATGATCAGACCTCCAGCTTGATGGGAATGGTGCGCTTCTTCTCGCTGCCGAAGAGGCTGGTCTCGCCAGTCCCTTCCGAACAGCCGTTGCCGAACGAGAAGCCGCAGCCACCGCGCACGTTGAAGGTGTTCTCGGCGTATTCGCGGTGCGTGCTGGGAATCACGAAACGATCTTCGTAGTTGGCGATGGCCATTACGTGGTACATCTCCTCGACCTCCGCCTGGCTGATGCCGACCTGTTTCAGGACCGCGGTATTGACCCGCTGGTCGACGTGCTTCTCGCGCTGGTAGGCACGCATCGCCAGCATCCGTTCGAGGGCCCGCACCACCGGCAGGGTGTCACCGGCAGTGAGCAGGTTGGCCAGATACTTGACCGGGATGCGCAATTGCTTGACGTCGGGTATTTCGCCGTTCGCGCCGAGATCTCCGGTATGCGCGGCGGCGCTGATCGGCGACAGCGGCGGCACGTACCAGACCATCGGCAGTGTGCGGTACTCGGGGTGCAGGGGCAGCGCCACTTTCCACTGCACGGCCATCTTGTAGACCGGGCTGTTGCGCGCGGCCTCCATCCACTTGTCGGGGATGCCGTCGATCGCCGCCTGCGCGATCACCGCGGGATCGTTGGGGTCGAGGAAGATCTTGAGCTGCGACTGGTAGAGGTCGCGATCGTGCTCGACGCTGGCCGCCTGCTCGATGCGGTCGGCATCATAGAGCAGGACGCCCAGGTAGCGGATGCGGCCGACGCAGGTTTCGGAACAGACGGTCGGCTGGCCGGCTTCGATGCGCGGATAGCAGAAGATGCACTTTTCGGCCTTGCCGCTCTTCCAGTTGTAGTAGATCTTCTTGTACGGGCAGCCGCTGACGCACATCCGCCAGCCGCGGCACTTGTCCTGATCGATCAGCACGATACCGTCTTCCTCGCGCTTGTAGATCGAGCCCGAGGGGCAACTGGCGACGCACGCCGGGTTCAGGCAGTGTTCGCACAGCCGCGGCAGGTACATCATGAAGGTGTTCTCGAACTGGCCGTAGATGTCCTTCTGGATGTCGTCGAAGTTCCTGTCCTGCGAACGCTTGCTGAACTCGCCGCCAAGAATCTCTTCCCAGTTCGGCCCCCAGACGATCTTGTCCATCTGCTTGCCGGTGATCAGGCTGCGTGGCCGCGCGGTCGGCGTGGCCTTCATCTGCGGCGCATTCTGCAGGTGACCGTAATCGAAGGTGAACGGCTCGTAATAGTCGTCGATCTCCGGCAGGTTGGGGTTGGCGAAGATGCGCATCAGCAGCTTCCACTTGGCCCCCTGGCGCGGCTGGATCGACCCGTCGGCGCGGCGCACCCAGCCGCCGTTCCACTTGTCCTGGTTCTCCCATTCCTTGGGATAGCCGATGCCGGGCTTGGTCTCGACGTTGTTGAACCAGGCATATTCGACCCCGGGCCGGCTGGTCCACACGTTCTTGCAGGTGACCGAACAGGTGTGGCAACCGATGCACTTGTCGAGATTCAGCACCATGCCGATTTGTGCGCGTACTTTCATGACACTTCTCCATGGGCTTGCACGGGGCGAACCAGTTCTTCGCCGACCGGCGTGTCCAGCCAGTCAATCCTGACCATCTTGCGCACCACCACGAACTCGTCGCGGTTGGTGCCGATGGTGCCGTAGTAGTTGAAACCGTAGCTCAACTGCGCGTAGCCGCCGATCATGTGCGTCGGCTTGAGGACGATCCGCGTCACCGAGTTGTGAATGCCGCCGCGCGCACCGGTGATCTCCGATCCCGGCGTGTTCACGATCTTCTCCTGCGCGTGGTACATCATCACCATTCCCGGATTGACGCGCTGGCTGACCACCGCCCGCGCGGCGATCGCGCCGTTGAGGTTGAACAGCTCGACCCAGTCGTTGTCCACGATCCCGGCCCGCTTGGCGTCGTCTTCGCTGAGCCAGACGCACGGCCCACCGCGGCTGAGGGTGAGCATCAGCAGGTTGTCGGTGTAGGTCGAGTGGATTCCCCACTTCTGGTGCGGCGTGATGAAGTTCAGCAGGATTTCCCGATTGCCGTTGCTCTTCACACCGTGGATGCCGGCGGTGGTCTTCAGGTCGACCGGCGGGCGGTAGCTGACGCAGCCTTCGCCAAACGCCAGCATCCAGGGGTGATCGAGGTAGAACTGCTGGCGCCCGGTGAGCGTGCGCCAGGGAATCAGCTCGTGTACGTTGGTGTAGCCGGCGTTGTAGGAAACCGTCTCGCTCTCGATGCCGCTCCAGGTCGGCGACGAGATGATCTTTCGCGGCTGCGCCTGGATGTCCCGGAAACGGATCTTCTCGTCCTCGCGGTGCAGCGCCAGGTGTCGATGGTCGCGGCCGGTCTGCTTGCCGAGCGCATCCCAGGCCTTGACCGCGACGTGGCCGTTGGTTTCCGGCGCCAGCATCATCACCACCTCGCAGGCGTCGATGTCGGTCTCGATCTTCGGCATGCCGAGCGTCGCACCCTCACCGCCAACCAGGCCGTTGAGTTCGCCGAGTTGCCTGACTTCGGTTTCGGTGTTCCAGGAAATCCCCTTGCCGCCGTTGCCGACCTTGTTCATCAACGGGCCAAGCGCGGTGAAACGCCGATAGACATTCGGGTAGTCGCGTTCGACAACCGCCATCTGCGGCGCGGTCCTGCCCGGGATCAACTCCACTTCGCCGCGCTTCCAATCCTTGACGTCCAGCGCCTGCGCCAGTTCGCCGGGCGTATCGTGCATCAGCGGCGTCAGCACCAGCTCTTTTTCAACGCCGAGGTGGCCGACACACACTTCGCTGAATTTCCTGGCAAAGCCCTTGTAGATATCCCAGTCGCTGCGCGCTTGCCAGGCTGGATCGACGGCCGTGGACAACGGGTGGATGAAGGGGTGCATGTCGCTGGTGTTGAGATCGTTCTTCTCGTACCAGGTCGCCGTCGGCAGGACGATGTCGGAGTACAGGCAGGTGGTGCTCATGCGGAAGTCGAGCGTGACCAGCAGGTCGAGCTTGCCCTCCGGCGCCTTGTCGTGCCACACCACTTCGCGCGGTTTGGCGTCGTCGGCACCGAGGTCCTTGCCCTGCACGCCGTGACTGGTGCCGAGCAGATGCTTGAGGAAGTACTCGTGCCCCTTGCCGCTCGATCCGAGCAGGTTCGAGCGCCAGACGAACATGTTGCGCGGCCAGTTGTCCGGGTGGTCCGGGTCTTCGCAACTGAGCTGCAGCGAGCCGTCCTTGAGGCCCTTGACCGCATAATCCCTGGCGTCCATGCCGGCCGCCTGAGCGTCGCTGACGACCTGCATCGGGTTGGTCTTCAGTTGCGGGGCGGACGGCAGCCAGCCCATGCGCTCGGCACGCACGTTGTAGTCGATCATGCTGCCGCCGTACGCTTTCCTGTCGGCCAGTGGCGACAGCACTTCGTCGATGCCGAGGCGCTCGTAGCGCCACTGGTCGGTGTGCGCGTAGAAGAAGCTGGTGCTGTTCTGCTGGCGCGGCGGGCGGATCCAGTCGAGCGCAAAGGCCAGCGCCGTCCAGCCGGTCTGCGGCCGGAGTTTTTCCTGGCCGACATAGTGCGCCCAGCCACCGCCGCTCTTGCCGATGCAGCCACACATCATCAGGATGTTGATCACCCCGCGATAGTTCATGTCGCTGTGATACCAGTGGTTCATCGCCGCGCCGATGATCACCATCGACCGGCCTTGCGTCTTGTCGGCGTTGTCGGCGAACTGGCGGGCAACGGTGATCACCTGCTCACGCGGCGTACCGGTGATGCGCTCCTGCCACGCCGGCGTGTAGGGCGTGTCGTCGTCGTAGTCGGCGGCCGCGAGTTCGCCGGGGAGGCCGCGTGCGACACCGTAGTTGGCTGCCTGCAGGTCGAACACGGTGGCCACCAGCACCTCGCGCTTGCCACCCGCCCGGGCAAGCGAAATGCGCTGCACGGGGACCGTGCGGACCAGCACGTCGCCGTTCTCGCCCGGCTGCACGTTGTTCGGAAAATGCTCGCTGGCGATGCCGCCGAAGTACGGAAAACCGACCCTGGCGCTGTCCTTGCCCGGCTGCTCACCCTCCAGCAGCGACAGCTTCAGCCTGACCTCGCTACCACCCTGCGCTTCCTTCGCTTCCAGGTTCCACTGCCCCTGGTCGGCGCGCCCATCCGCGCCCCAGCGAAAGCCGATGGCACCGTTGGGAAGCACCACCCGGCCGGACTCGTCGAAGGCGACGGTCTTCCAGTCCGGGTTGTTGGCCTGGCCGAACTTGTCGTCGAAATCGGAGGCGCGCAGATAGCGGTCGGGCACCAGAACCTTCTCGCCGCCGGGCAGGAGGTGCTCTTTCAGCATCACCAGCATCGGCAGGTCGGTGTAGCGACGGGCGTAGTCGTCGAAATAGGTGCTGCGCTTGTCGAAGTAGAACTCCTTCAGGATGACGTGCCCCATGGCCATGGCGACCGCGGCGTCGGTACCCTGCTTGGGATGCAGCCAGATGTCGGAGAGTTTGGCGACTTCGGAGTAGTCCGGGGTGACGGCGACGGTCTTGGTGCCTCTGTAGCGCACCTCGGTGAAGAAGTGGGCATCCGGCGTCCGCGTCTGCGGCACGTTCGAACCCCAGGCAATAATGAAGCTCGAGTTGTACCAGTCGGCCGATTCGGGGACGTCGGTCTGCTCGCCCCAGACCTGCGGGCTGGACGGCGGCAGGTCGCAGTACCAGTCGTAGAAGCTCATGCAGACGCCGCCGATCAGGCTCAGGTAGCGACTGCCGGCGGCATAGCTGACCATCGACATGGCCGGAATCGGCGAAAAACCGATGACCCGATCCGGGCCGTGCTTCTTGATGGTGTACACGTTGGCCGCGGCGACGATCTCGTTGACCTCGTCCCAACTCGAACGCACGAAGCCGCCGAGTCCGCGCACGCTCTGATACTCGCGCCGCCTGGCGTCGGACTCGACGATCGATGCCCAGGCATCGACCGGATTCCTGCCCACACGCGCGTCGCGCCAGCTCTTGAGCAGCTGACCGCGAACCATCGGATACTTCACCCGGTTGGCGCTGTACAGGTACCAGCTGTAGCTGGCCCCACGCGCGCAGCCGCGTGGTTCGTGGTTGGGCATGTCCCAGCGGGTGCGCGGATAGTCGGTCTGCTGGGTCTCCCAGGTGACGATGCCGCCCTTGACGTAGATCTTCCACGAGCACGACCCGGTGCAGTTCACACCGTGTGTGGAGCGCACGATCTTGTCGTGCGCCCAGCGGTTGCGGTAGGCGTCCTCCCAGGTGCGGTCTTCACCGGTGGCGACGCCGTGGCCGTCCGAGAAGGATTCGCGTGGTTGGGAGAAATAGCTCAGTCGATCGAGAAAGTGGCTCATAGGGGTTTCCCTGGAGAGGTGCGTTGGAAGCGTTTGACTGCAGGCAAGCGGGTGTTCATGGATTCTTTACGTAGGCGTTGGCGCGCAGGTAGAACCACCAGTTGAGGAACAGGCACAGGCCGTAGAAGATGGCGAAACCGTACATTGCCATCTGCGGCGTGCCGGCCTTGATCTGCTGCCCGATGACCACCGGCGCAATGAAGGCACCGTAGGCGGCGACGGCGGATGTCCAGCCGAGCACCGGACCGGCCTGCTGACGGTCGAAGATGATGCCGATGCTGCGGAAAGTCGAGCCGTTGCCGATGCCGCTGGCCGCGAAGAGCACGATGAACAGCAGCATGAAGGGCAGGAAGTACTGCTCGGGCGTCGCCGACTGGTAGGCCTGCATCATCACGTAGCCGACGGCCACCGAGGCCAGCACCATCGCCGCCGAGACCCATTGCGTGACGATCGAACCGCCGACCTTGTCGGAGATCCAGCCGCCGACCGGGCGGATCAGCGCGCCGACGAAGGGACCGATCCAGGCAAAAGCCAGCACCGCCGGCGCGTTCGGGTTGCTCGCCGTGTGCTGCATGACACCAGCGGCATCGCGTACGTGGCTGATGCCGAAAATCACCTTCATCGACAGCGGCAAGGCCATCGAGAAGCCGATGAACGAGCCGAAGGTGACGATGTAGAGAACGGTCATCGCCCAGGTGTGCTTGTTGTGAAAGATCTCGAACTGCTTGGCGACGCCCTCCTTCATCGGGCCGAAGGCCGCCATTTTCATCACCAGCAGCGCCAGGACGATGTCCAGCGGAATGGCAACCCACATGTTGAGCAGGCCAAGCCCGGTGGGTGCCGGCAGGTACAGGTAGAGCATGAAGATCGACGGCACGAAGGCCAGCGAGTAGAGGTAGGTGATCTTGGCGAAGGCGGCGACAGGGTTGCCTGTGGCCGGCGAGATCGTCTTCAGATTGTTCATCCCCAACCAGCACAACGCCGCCAGCGGCACCAGCGACAGTACCCAGGCGAAACCGGCGTTCTGGATCCAGGTCTGCGTGCCGGCGGGGATCTTGCCGAAGATCCAGCCGCTGTCCTTGATCAGGGTCATCGGCTCACCGCCGAAGCTACCGAAGATGCCGAGGGTCATGACCAGCGGAATGACCACCTGCATGGTCGTCACGCCGAAATTGCCGAGACCGGCGTTCAGTCCCAGACCGGTGCCCTGCAAGCGCTTCGGGAAGAACGTGCTGATGTTGGACATCGAGCTGGCGAAGTTGCCGCCGCCGACGCCCGACCACAGCGCCATCAGCTGGAAGGCCCACAGCGGCCAGTCCTTGTGTTGCAGAACGATGCCGGTACCGATGGCCGGCGCGAGCAGCATCGCCGTCGTCAGGAAGATGGTATTGCGGCCCCCGGCCAGACGAATCAGGAACGATGCCGGAATGCGCATCGTCGCCCCGGCGATGCCGGCGATGGCGGTCAGCGTGAACAGCTCCGGCTGCGTGAACGGGAAGCCGAGGTTGAGCATCTGCACGGTGATGATTCCCCACATGCCCCATACCGCGAAGCCACACAGCAGCGCCGGGATCGAGATCCACAGGTTGCGATAGGCAACGCGCTTGCCGGTGGATTCCCAGAAAGCTTCATCCTCGGGTCGCCAGTCGCTGATGTCTGCCGAACTGTGCCCGGCGCTTGCCTGTGAGGCGATTGTTTGCTGATTGGTCATCATCATTCCAGTGTGCAGTGTGATCTTGCGTTGGGTGGCCGCCCGGAGCCACGCGTGTCCGGCCGAACCGCAGCGCGTGCTGCGTTTCCGGACGAGAGAGAACGGATAGCTGACGGAGCCGGGACTCAGTTGAGGTTCATCGGCGCGGCGAGCGGCTCCTTGCTGTTCTGTGCCGCGCTCATCGGCCGCACTTCAGTGAAGTACATCCACATCAGCGACACCCAGACGATCCCGAACATCAGCATGAAGGCGGACGAACGCAGACCGGTCAGGTCCACCAGGGCGCCGAAAAGGATCGGCAGGATGAAGCCCCCCATACCGCCAGCAAGGCCAACGACGCCGGAAACCACACCGATGTTATGCGGGTAGTCGTCCGAGATGTACTTGAACACCGACGCCTTGCCGATGGCAAAAGAGATGCCCATGGTGAACATGAGGATCGTGAACACCGTCGGGTTGAGCCCGACATGAAAGGTCTTCGGCCCGGACACCGTGTGAATGGTGAAGTCGCTCTGCGGATAGGAGAGAAAGAAGAGGCATACCAGTGACACCCACAGAACCCACCAGGTGACCGAGTGCGCGCCGTACTTGTCGGAGAACCAGCCGCCGACGGCACGCAACAAGCCACCGGGGACGCTGAACCCGGCGGCCAGCAGGGCCGCCAGCCGAATGTCGAAACCGTACTCGCTGATGTAGTACTTGGTCATCCACAGCGACAGGGCGACGAAGCCGCCAAAGACGATCGAGTAGTACTGGCTGTAGCGCCAGACGGCCGGGTCCTTGAGCGCCGCCAGCTGCTCCTTGATGGTAACTTTCGCCGCACCGGCGGTATGGTCCTGGTCGGTGAAGGTGAACATCCAGAACAGCAGCGTCGTCACCAGCATGAGGATCGCATAGACCTGCGGGACCCTTTCCCAGCCGTATGCGACGACGATCGTCGGCGCCACCAGCTTGGTAATCGCAGCACCGGTATTGCCGGCGCCGAAGATGCCCATGGCAAAGCCCTGGCGGCTCCTCGGGAACCAGCGTGCGCAATAGGCGATGCCGACGGTGAAGGAGCCTCCCGTGACGCCGACGAACAGGCCGGTGACCAGGAACTGCCAGAACTCGGTGGCCCAGGAAATCATCCAGATGGGAATCACCGTCGACAGCATCAGCACGAAAAATACCAGGCGGCCGCCGAAGCGGTCGGTCCACATGCCCAGCGGCAAACGGATAAGTGACCCGGTGAGCACCGGCATGGCCACCAGGATGCCGAACTCCGTTTCATTGAGGCCGAGTGACTGCTTGATCGGGATGCCGATCACGGCGAACATCATCCACACCATGAAACAGACCGTGAATGCAGTGGTGCTCGAGGCCACGACTGACCACTGCTTGTACTTTTCCGAAGCCACCACCCACCCCCTCTGTTGGTTACATGATGGAGCTGAGTCTAGGGCGGCAAATTCGCCTCCGCCTTGATTTGCGTCAAGCGAATTCGGGCGTTGTTCAACGGCAGGAGGCTATTGTTTTGCGGCGCAGCATGGCGCAATTGCAGATCGATTTCTTCTGGCTGGCGCTTGCGATGTCCGGCGATCATGGCAGCGGCACGGACGGACGTGCGGCGTCCCGCAAACGGGCCTCTCTGGCGGTACGACGACTACTGCAGCGCCCCCGCTGACAGCGGTCTGCCGGCGGGCAGCGGGCGCGTGCCGGCGGGCAGGGTGAATTGTGCGTTCGGGGTAAGGCTTTTCCCGCGCACGGAACCCGGCGAGGCGGCCTTGCCCCACAGCGGCGAGTTGTTCGGCAGACGGAACAGCGGGCCGTCGCCGTCGGCGAGCATGGCGCGGTTGATGACCTCGTTGCCGTCGTAGCGACCGGGCGCCTGCGGCGCGAAGACGCCATGGCCGACAAGCAGGTTGTTGAGCGCCCAGACCTCGGTTCCCGGTGGCAACTTGTCCGCCCAGACATGCAGGAAGCGTCCGCCGGGGTGGGGATCGAAGAGCGTGTTGTGGGCCAGGTAGAGTGCGTTGTCCGGCCAGCGCTGACCTTCGGCGCCGTAGGACACCACGTCCGGATTGTCGGTCTGGTCGCTCTGCCCGATGACGTTGCCGATCACCCACGCCAGGCCGCCATTCGGGAACTCCAGCTCGTACGAGGCGCGACCCCTCGGGCCATCGACCAGCAGGTTGTAGAGGATGACGCTTTCGCGCGCCCGCGACTTGATCAGATGCCCCAGATAACCCTGCTGGAAGCGGCTGCCCCTGACGCTGAGGCGTTCGATGCTGCCGGCGTAGAGCAGGTGGTGCAGCGAGCCGGCGTGCTTGGGTGCCTCGCCGAACTCGCTGTCCTCGACCTCGAGTACGGCATCGGCGAAATTGCTGGTCAGAATGCCCATCTCGTTGTCGAAGAAGCCACAGCGGACGACGCGCAGGTGACCTTTTTCAAAGCGGATGCCGGCGCCGTTGCCATCCGGGACGCGCGCGCCGCGAAACTCGACGTTCTCGATCAGCATCTCGGCGTCACGCACCACCCACAGCGCCTTGCCTTCGGCGCTGGCGCCGTCGGCAATCAGCACCGGGCGCTTGCCGCTGCCCCTGATCGTCAGCCGGCCCTGCGTCCAGACGACGGCCTGCTGGCGATACTCGCCGGGCCGGATCTCGATGGTGTCGCCGTCATGCGCGATCTTCGCTGCGTCCTGGATGCTGCGGATCTCCTCCTGCGGCCCGACGACTATGATCCTGCCGCTCGCTGCAGCGCCCTGGGCGTTCCTGTCAGGGGACTTGCCCGGCACCGCCTTGCTGCCGGCAGCGGAAGCGTCGGCCGATGCGCCTGCCGGGGCCTCGGGGGGCGTCCTGACCACTTCCAGCTGCCCCTGGGCATTGCGCCGGAGGTGGCCCATTTCGCTGGATTCCGACGGCAGCTGGTCGGCGAACGCCGGGGCGACCAGCAGGTTCAGTACCAGTACGGCTGCGCAGCGTCTTGCATGCTCCATTGTTCTCCCCTGTCCGGTTTTCCTGCGTCGGTGATGGTCGGATTCTCGCCGATCTGCCGCCGGTCCGGCAATCGCCGTCGACGGGAGGAAGCGCGCTAGAGCTCGACCTGCGAGCCCAGCTCGACGACGCGGTTGGGGGGAATCTTGAAGTAGCCGGTCACGCTTTCCGCGTTGCGAAACATCCAGGTGAACAGGATCTGCCGCCACCGCACCATCGGCAGACGCCTGGAAAGCGGTTGCCGGACGACCGTCTCACGACCGAGGAAGAACGAGGTTTCCATCATCTCGAAATCCATTCCCTGTGCGGCGCACAGTTCCAGGGCACGCGGCAGGTCGGGTTCGTCGCTGAAGCCATAGCGGACGAAGACCCGGTGAAATCCTGCAGACAATGCTTCGATGCGCACGCGCTCGCTGTCGGGGATATGTGGCTCGTCCACCATGTCGACGTGCAACAGTACGACGCGCTCGTGCAATACCTTGTTGTGGTAGAGGTTGTGCAACAGTGCGCGCGGCACGCCTGCCGGCGTCCCGGTCAGGAAGATGCCGGTGCCCCCGACCCGCTGCGGGCCGCTGCTGCCGATGCTGACCAGAAAAGCGTCGAGCGGCATCGAATCCTCCGCCAAGCGCTCGGCGAGCAGTCGACGGCCAAGCCTCCAGGTGGACAACAGCACAAAGACGCTGGCGCCCAGCGCCAGCGGGAACCAGCCGCCGTCGAGAACCTTGATCACGTTGGCCGAAAAGAAAGCGAAATCGACGACCACGAAGAAAACCAGGAACAGGACGGCACGCGGCCAGCTCCAGTTCCATAGTGCGCGCACGACGACAAAGGCAAGAATGGTATCGATCATCATCGTCAGCGTGACCGCGATACCGTAGGCGGAAGCGAGGTTGGTCGACGACCGGAATCCGAGCACGACGGCGATCACCGCCAGCAGCAGCAGCCAGTTGATGTTCGGAACGTAGATCTGACCTTTTTCGTGCTTCGAGGTGAACTTCACCCGGATGCGCGGACAATAGCCGAGCTGCATCGCCTGGCTGGTCAGCGAAAAAGCGCCGGAAATCACCGCCTGAGAAGCGATCACGGTGGCAACCGTGGCCAAGATGACCAGTGGCATGCGCAGAAAGGCGGCCGGCGCCATCAGGAAGAAGGGATGCTCAACGGCCGTCGGGTCGGCAAGGATCAGCGCCCCCTGGCCGAGATAGTTGAGATACAGGAGGGGAAACACACAGCCGAACCAGGCCCACTTGATCGATCGCCGCCCGAAATGGCCCATGTCGGCATACAGCGCTTCGCCGCCGGTGATGGCGAGCACTACCGAGCCCAGTGCAAGATAGGCAAGGTCTTCGTGTTCGATGATGAAACGCAGCGCATACGAGGGATTGATGGCCAGCAGGACATAGGGATGCTCGATCACGTTCCACAGACCCATCGCGCCGAGAGTGGCGAACCAGAACAACATCACCGGACCGAACAAGGCGCCGACGGTTGCCGTACCGTGGCGCTGAAAGACGAACAGCGCCACCAGGATGGTGATGGTGATCGGCAGGACATAGTCCTTGAGCAGTGGCGTCGCCACTTCGAGGCCCTCGATTGCTGCAAGGACCGACATTGCCGGCGTGATCACCGCGTCGCCGTAAAAAAGCGCGGCGCCGAAGATTCCCAGCAGGGACAGCATCCACAGGACGCGCGGCGAAGCATTCGCCGTGCGTAGAGCCAGTGCCGTCAGGGCCATGATGCCGCCCTCGCCCTTGTTGTCGGCGCGCATGATGAACAGCACGTATTTCAGTGAAACAGTGATCGTCAGCGCCCAGAAAACGAGCGAGAGAATCCCCAGGACGCTATCGACATTGATCGGCAGCGGATGATGGCCACCGAAAACCTCCTTCATCGTGTACAGGGGGCTGGTGCCGATGTCGCCAAAGACGACGCCCATCGCTGCCAGCGCGGTCGCTGCCAGGCGTGGCCTGCCGCCCTGCGTGGCGCCGTCGGTGCTCATTGCCGCCTCCTGGAAGTCTGCTCGCGATGCCGTTTGCCGTGTAGCCCACGGCCTGAAAGCGGGTCATGCAGACAGTGGCTTCCTGCAAGCACGCGGCTTTTTCCGAGGTCCGCACAAGGCCCTTGTCGGCCGCTGCAGCGCCACCAGGAAGGAAGGATTCCAGGACGCATGCAAACCGGCAACAAGGATAGAAAGGCCGCCGCGACAACGCAAGCAAATTCGCTGTCGGGGGGCTCTGGAAGGCACGATTTGATGTTTTTTGGATTGACAATAAAAGGGGCCAAATGGACACGCTCTTCCTTTCTGGCGGTGCTAAACTCACGCCCCTTGTCCTGCTGCATTTTGATCGGGGAGGTAAGGCCTTGAACGAAGAAAGAAAGCTGCTTGCGCCGGACGCACTGGCGAAAGGCCTTGCCGACGTCCATCTCAGCGAGGTGCGTTCACTGCTCTCGCTGCAGAAGCGCGTGGAAGAACTCGTCGAACCGCTGTTGCGCGAGCAGGAGACCCCGTCCCTCGACGAAGCGAGCAACGAAATCCAGCAGCAGTATCGCCGCGAACTGCGCAACAAGCTCAGGGTGATGCCGGCCAATGAAGTCGCCTACATTCTCGAATCCCTGGAAGCCAACGAGCGGCTGATCGTCTGGGAGGAGGTCAAGGAAGGCGCCGACCCGATCCTGGCACTGCTCCCGGACGACGTCCTCGAGGAGTTGATCGACGACAGCCATTACCGCAACGAGAAGACGGCGATCACGGCTTTCGAGCTGCGTGACGGCCACCTGCGCCAGTTCTCGGTAAGCCGCCCCGAGGATCTGCAGAACGTGATGCCGATCTGGGTGGACCTGATCGCGCCAACGAAGAAGATTCGCGGCTGGATCGGCAGCCGCTTCGACGTCGACCTGCCCGACCCCGGCAACCTGACCGACCTCGAAGCCAGTGCGCGCTTCTACGTCGATGAAGAGGGGCACACGCACCTGCATTCGGACTTCCTGCTCGACACCAAGGAAGAGTCGCACAACGTACCGGTGGCCCTGATTCTGAAGAACGATGTCCTGTTTACGATACGTACCGAGGAACTGCCGGTGTTCCGCCTGCAGCGGGCGCGGGCGCGCACCCGGCCAGGCTATGTCACCGACGGCAAGGACATTCTTCTGGACCTCTACGCGGCAGGTGTGGAGTACTCGGCGAACGCGCTGGAGGACGTCTACACCGAACTCGAGAGGGTCGGCCGGCAGGTGCTGCGCTCGCACGTCACCGACCAGGAAGCAACCGAGATTCTGACCGCGGTTTCCGAAGCCGAGGACCTCAACGGGCGCACCCGCCGCAACGTGCTGGATACCCGGCGCGCGCTGTCGTTCCTGCTGCGCGGGCGATTCCTTCTTTCCGACGAGCAGTTGGCCGACGGCCGTGAAATCCTGCGCGACATCGAATCACTCGACGGCCACACGGCATTCCTGTTCAACAAGATCAACTTTCTGATGGACGCCACGGACAGCGCGATAAACATCAACCAGAACAAGGACATCAAGCGTCTGACGGTTCTCAGCGTGATCTTCATGCCGATCAACGTCATCGCCGGCATGGGCGGCATGTCGGAGTTCAGCATGGTGACCGAGGGCATTCCCTGGCAGATCGCCTACTCTGCCCTGGTCGTCGGCATGGTGGCGGTTGGCAGCTGCATGTATTACGGCCTGAAGCTTTTCGAGAAGCGCCGCATCCGCATCAACCGGGCGGCCCACCGCAGGACCGCCTGACGCCGGCGACGATCACCAGCCCCTGAAAACCGCTTCGGCTGCGGCGACCGTGGCGGCGATGTCCGCCTCTGCGTGGGCCGCCGAAACGAAGCCCGCTTCGAAGGCGGCGGGAGCAAAGTAGTGGCCGGCGTCGAGCATGCCGTGGAAGAAGCGGTTGAAGGCCTGCAGATCGCAGCTCATCACCTCCGCGTAGCTTTGCGGACACTCGGAACGGAAATAGACGCCGAACATGCCGCCCACCGCCTGCGCTGAAAACGGCACGCCGTTGCGGCGTGCGGCGTCCAGCAATCCGTCGGTGAGCTGTCGCGTACGCTGCCCCAGCTGCTCGTAAAAGCCGGCCGCGCGCAGCCGCTTCAGGGTCGCCAGGCCGGCGGCGACGGCGACTGGATTGCCGGACAGGGTACCCGCCTGGTAGACCGGCCCGAGGGGTGCAACCTTGCTCATGATCTCGCTGCGCCCGCCGAAGGCACCGACCGGCATGCCGCCGCCGATCACCTTGCCGAGCGTGGTCAGGTCCGGCGTGATGCCGTAGAGCCCCTGCGCACCCCTGGCACCGACGCGGAAACCGGTCATCACCTCGTCGAAGATCAGCACGGCGCCGTGCTGGCTGCACAGCTCGCGCAGCGCCTGCAGGAATTCCGGCCGTGGCGTGACCAGGTTCATGTTGCCGGCAACCGGTTCGACGATCACCGCGGCAATCTGCGCACCGTGCTCGGCAAACGCCGCCGCGAGGCCGGCGCTGTCGTTGTAGTCGAGAACCATGGTGTGCCGGGCGACATCCGCCGGCACTCCCGCCGAACTCGGATTGCCGAGCGTCAGCATCCCCGAGCCGGCCTTGACCAGCAGGCTGTCCGAATGGCCATGATAGCAACCCTCGAACTTGATCAGCAGGTCGCGGCCGGTGTAGCCGCGCGCCAGCCGAATGGCGCTCATCGTCGCCTCGGTCCCTGAACTGACCAGGCGAACCATTTCCAGAGACGGCAGCAACTCGCACAGCAGGTCGGCCATGTCGACCTCGCTTTCGGTCGGTGCGCCGAAGGACAGTCCCTTCAGCGTCGCTTCCTGCACTGCGGCGATCACCTCCGGGTGGGCGTGGCCGAGAATCAGCGGCCCCCAGGAACCGACGTAATCGACGTAGCGCTTGCCGTCGGCGTCGGTGACGTGGGCACCGGAACCGGCAACGAAAAAGCGCGGCGTGCCGCCGACCGAACGGAAGGCGCGCACCGGCGAGTTGACGCCGCCGGGAATGTGCTTCTGGGCGCGCTCAAAGAGTTGCTGATTTTGGGAGATCACGAGCATTTTCCTCGAAGAGTCGTTGATAGGCGGCGGCGCGCGCGGCGACGTCGGGCGCCTCGAAGAGATCGCTGATCACCGCCAGCAGGTCGGCACCGGCGGCGAGCAGGGGCGCGGCGTTCTCGACGGTGATGCCGCCGATGGCACAGGCCGGCACATGCAGTTCGACACGGCAGCGGGTGAATAACGACGGTGAAGCACGCACCGCCAGAGGCTTGGTCGACGACGGGTGCATGGCGCCGAAGGCGACATAATCAGCACCAGCCGCGACCGCTGCAAGGGCGCGCTCGAAATCGTCGTAGCAGGAGGCGCCGAGCAGGCGGCCGGGACCAAGCGCCTGTCGGGCTGCGGCCAGGTCGCCATCGGCCGAGCCGAGGTGCACACCATCGGCGCCGACCGCCAGCGCCAGCGCCAGATCGTCGTTGACCAGCAGGCCGGCGCCAAACTCGCGGCACAGGCCGAGCAGCGCGCGCGCGCAATCGGCCCGGCGGACGGCATCGCCTCCCTTGTCGCGGTACTGGACGAAAGCCGCGCCGCCGCACAGGGCCTCGCGAACACGGTCGAGCAGGACGTTCGGCGCCAGACAGTCGGGCGTGATCACATACAGACCACGCAAGCTGCCACCATCCGCCTCAGCCATTGCGCACCCGGTCGCGAGCGCGCAACCGAAAGAAGCGGTCGGGCAGGCATTGCCCCATCCCCAGCCGGAAACCGGCGGCCAGCGCCTGCCAGGTGTAGTCCTGCGCCGCCTGCACTGCGTCGCCAACGTCCATGCCCCGTGCCAGATGCGCGGCTACGGCCGAGGCCAGCGTGCAGCCCGAACCGTGGTAGCTGCCCGGCAAGCGGTCCCAGACATCGCTGCGCAACCGCCCCGACTCGCGCCCATAGAAGCTATTGACGACGCGCGCCGTATTGTCATGGGTGCCGGTCAGCAGGACGTACTCGCAGCCCTGCGCGAGCAGGCGCTGCGCGCACTCGTCGAGAGTCAGCGCTTCGTCGCCGTCATCTTCATCGGCGAGTCGGCGCGCTTCGAGAGAATTCGGCGTCAGGATCGTGGTCAGCGGCAGGAGCATTTCGCGCAGCGTGAAAATCATCTCCTCGTCGGCCAGTTCGTCGCCACGCCCGGAGGCCAGCACGGGGTCGAGAACCAATGGTACAGAGGGGTAGTCGGCGACGATCTCGGCGATCACCTGCATGTTCTCCGCACTGCCCATCAGGCCGATCTTGAAGGCTGCAACCGGCATGTCTTCAAGCAGCGTCCGTGCCTGATCCTCGACCCAGTCGGCATCAACGGCCAGAACGCTGGCAACGCCAACGGTGTCCTGCACGGTCAGAGCCGTGGTCACCGACAGAGGATGGCAGCCGAGCGACGCGATGGTCAGCAAATCGGCCTGCAAGCCCGCGCCGCAAGAAGGGTCGCTGGCGGCGAAGGTCAGCACGATCGGTGGCGGCAGTTGGGCGGGATATTGGTTCATCGGCGTCAGGCCGCGGTCAGCGAGCGTTTTCTGCCAGGCAAAGAAAAACTTGGCAGCAAGAGAGGGCTTTGGCTAGAATCTAGCGATTTTTCGCCGATTCTAACCGAAAACCGACGGTAGCCATGAACACAGCAAATGACGAACAATACCTCACCTGGATGTGCCTCACCTGCGGCTTCATTTATGACGAAGCCGCCGGCCTGCCAGACGAAGGCATCGCACCGGGGACCCACTGGCGAGACGTTCCAATCAACTGGACCTGCCCGGAATGCGGCGCGCGCAAGGAAGACTTTGAAATGGTCGAAATCTGAAGACAATGCGGTATAGTAGGGACAGCAGTAGCTCGTGTCGGAGCAGGGACGTTCGAAGAATAATTACCTGACGCACTCTGGAGGAGAGAATTGGCTGAAGCTGCAAGCCTGTGCGGCGTCAAGGTCATGGTCATTGACGACAGCAATACCATCCGCCGGAGCGCCGAGATTTTCCTCGTCCAGGCCGGTTGCCAGGTATTGCTGGCAGAGGATGGTTTCGATGCGCTGGCGAAAATCGCCGATCATCAGCCGGCAGTCATTTTCTGTGACATCGTGATGCCGCGACTCGACGGTTATCAGACCTGTGCCCTGATCAAGAAGAACCAGCGCTTCCGCTCGACGCCGGTGATCATGCTGTCGTCGAAAGATGGCCTGTTCGACCGCGCACGCGGCCGCATGGTCGGCTCGGACCAGTATCTGACCAAGCCATTCACCAAGGACAGTCTCCTGCAGACGGTCGCGACTTTTGCACCGCCGTCAGCCTCAGGGAGCCAGAAGCCATGACCATCAAGAAAATTCTCGTCGTCGACGATTCGCCCACCGAACGCCATGTCATGAAGGCCCTGTTGACCAGCAGCGGCTATGAGGTGATTACTGCCGAGAGCGGTGAAGAGGGAATCGCCAAGGCGAAGAGCGAATTGCCCGACCTGATCCTGATGGACGTGGTCATGCCCGGCCTCAATGGCTACCAGGCAACCCGCACCTTGACGCGCGACGAAGCGACGCGGAACATCCCGGTCATCGTGTGCACGACCAAAGGGCAGGAAACCGACAAGATCTGGGGCCTGCGCCAGGGCGCGCAGGATTACCTCGTCAAGCCGGTCAACGGCCCAGAGTTGCTGTCCAAGATTGCCGCACTCTGAACGGCAGCACACGCATGACCAAGAAGATCAGCCTGCACGATTTTCAGTCCTATCTCGCAGCCCGCCTCGCGGGCATGGGCAACCAGAGTTCTGCGGGCCTGCTTGGCATCCAGGCGGGATCCGACTACTGGCTCCTGGACCTCGCCGATTCGGGCGAAATTGTCCCGCTGACACCACTGACCACGGTGCCATTGACCAGGCCCTGGTTCGCCGGGATCGCCAACATTCGCGGCAATCTGTACTCAGCGGTCGACTTTTCTGCATTTCTGGGCAAGGAAGCAACGCCACAGAACGCGAGTTCACGACTGCTGTTGGTCGGTACCCGCCATGGCAGCAACGCCGCCCTGCTGGTGACGCGCATGATCGGCTTGCGCAACGTCGAGGCCCTGCATCCCGAAGCGTCTGATCCCGCTGCGCCGCGATGGGCGCACGAATCCTTTACCGACAATGAAGGGCGTCGCTGGAGAAAGCTCAAGGTGCGCGAACTGCTCGCCGACGAGGTGTTCATGGACATCGGCGTGTGAGTCCTTTTCCCGAAACAGCGCCGTGACGACAACCAACACACCGTAGATTCCGTGTAACCGGAGAGGAAACATGACGTTGAATTCCAAACTGCCGGGCCCTTCTTCCCGTACGCACGACCCGGCAGGCGAGACCCTGGTGGCGCACACGGTGATGGATATGGACGAGCCGACACACGAAGAAGAGATCCCGTTTGCCCTGCCAATCCTGGGCCGCTACCCGGTTACCAAGCAACTGAAGATTCTCGGCGGCGCCTTGCTTCTGACCATGCTGGTCATTGCCCTTGTGGTCTATCGTGACGACCGGCAGTCGACCTACGGCACCGCATACCTCGCCGCCGCCGGCGACATGGGAATGCTTTCGCAGCGACTGGCAAAAGCATCGAGCCTGGCCCTGCTCGGTGACCCGATGGCTTTCGCTCAGCTGCGCAGTTCGCGCGACACCTTCGCGACAAATCTCGATCGACTGACCAGTGGCGGTGAACTGGGCAACACCAGCGTGCCGCCTTCACCGCCAGCCGTGCAGCCGCAACTGGCAACCCTGACGCATGCCTGGGAGAAGACTGACAAGAACGCTGCCCGTCTGCTGGAAATGGAAAAGAACCTGATCTCGCTCGGCAAGGACGTCGCCTCGATCAACGACAAGAACCCCCAGCTGCTCGAACTGTCGGAACAGATCGCCGCCCTCAAGCTGCAGAGCAGCGCGGGAACCCGCGAGATTGCCGCCGCCAATCAGCTGGTGATGCTTACCCAGCGCATTGCCAAGAACGCCAATGCGCTGCTCGTCGGCGATGCCATCGACTCGGAAATCGCTTTTCTGCTGGGCAAGGATACGAATACCTTCCGTGACCTGGTGAATGCCCTCAGCAAAGGCAGTGAGGAACGGCGCATTGCCGCCACCTCTGACGCAGCAATCAGACAGAAGCTCGCTGAGCTCGACACCAGTTTCAGCGAATATCGAACCGCCGTCGGCGGCATCCTCGGCAACCTGCAGCGGCTGGTGATTGCCAAACAGGCCGGCTCGCAGATCTTCCGCGACAGCGAACAACTGCTGCAGGCCACCGATCAGCTGGCCCAGGCCTACCAGAGCAGCGTGATGAAGCGCACCGGTTACGGTTTTGCGCTGGCCGGCCTGATCGTGCTGGCCATCGGCCTGCTCTTTCTGCTGGCCCGGACCTATCTTGCCGAGAGCCGCCGGCAGGCCGAAACCGCCGAACGCAGCCGCCGTGAAACCGAGTTGGTCAACCGCCAGAATCAGGGGGCGATCCTGCGCCTGATGAACGAGCTGGGCGACCTCGCCGACGGCGATCTGACGGTAACCGCGACCGTTTCCGAGGACATCACCGGCGCGATCGCCGACTCCATCAACTACACGATCGAAGAGCTGCGCGTCCTGGTTGGCCGCATCAACGATGCCGCCAGCCGCGTGACGGTGGCCACGGGAATCGCGCAGCAGACGTCTGCCGAGCTGCTCGCCGCTGCCGAGCGCCAGACAACCGAGATCAAGTCGGCGGGTCAATCGGTACTGACCATGTCGACGTCGATGACCAACGTTTCCGGTGATGCCAAACAGTCGGCGACGGTCGCCCGCCAATCGCTGGCGGCGGCCGCCAAGGGGACGCAGGCGGTCGAAGACTCGATCAAGGGCATGAACAAGATTCGCGACCAGATCCAGGAAACCTCGAAACGGATCAAACGCCTCGGCGAGTCCTCGCAGGAGATCGGTGAAATCGTCGAGCTGATCTCCGACATCACCGAGCAGACCAACGTGCTGGCCCTCAACGCTGCGATACAGGCAGCTTCGGCGGGAGAGGCGGGGCGTGGTTTCACGGTCGTCGCCGAAGAGGTGCAACGGCTTGCCGAACGTTCAGGCGAAGCGACCAAGCAGATCGGCGCGATCGTCAGGACCATCCAGACAGACACCCAGGACACCGTTTCGGCAATGGAAGAGTCGACCCGTGGCGTTGTCGAGGGAGCTCGACTTTCCGACGCTGCGGGTCAGGCGCTGGCCGAAATCGGTGAGGTTTCAAGAGAGCTCACGGCGCTCATTGAAACCATCGCCGGCGCCACACGCCAGCAGTCGGAGTCGGCAACCAAGGTGGCCCGCAAGATGCAGGAGATCCTGCTGGTCACCGGACAGACCACGGCAGGCACGCAAAAGACCGCGACGGCGATTGGCGAGCTGGCCGGTCTGGCGACCGAGTTGAAAGGCTCGGTTGCCGGCTTCAAGGTAACTTGAGCGCGCGCGCGCAAAGACTGGAGTGGAGAAACCTTTCCGGATGAATGCCCCGACGGACTTCGATATCGGCCCATTGACCTGGGTCAAGAGCGAGATCGACCTCGCACTGGCGCGCGCCGACAAGGCCTTGCAGGAACTCCTGGCAAGCGCGGTCGACGAGAGCGCCGATCTCACCCATGTCAAATTCTGTCGCACCCACCTGCACCAGGTGCAGGGCGCGCTGACCATCGTCGGTCTCGACGGCGTCACCCAGTTTTCGGAAGCGCTGGAAGCGCTGCTACAGGCCATCGAAGAGCAGGAAATTCCCTTCAGCGCGGCGCGCGTCGAACTTGTACAACGCGCGATCGCGGCCCTCCGCCATTATCTCGACGACCTGATCGGCGGCCAGCCCAACCAGCCCCTGCGGCTCCTGCCACTCTACCGCGAACTGCAGTTGGCACGTGGTCACGAACGCGTCTTCCCGAGCGACCTCTTCTTCCCCGACCTCCGCGTACGGCCGCCGCGCCGCGCAGGCAGCACCCCGAAAGGCAGCCGCGGTGATTTTCAGCGCCGCCTGCGCCAGCAGCGGGCCCACTTCCAGCGCGGTCTGCTGTCGTGGTTGCGTGCGCCCCAGGACTGCGCCGGTGTGCCCGAGATGCTCGATGCCGTCAAACGCATCGATGCCATTCAGGAACAGCCGGGCGCGCGCGCCTTCTGGTGGGTCGCCACCGCCTTCCTGACGGCTCTGGCTGAACGGGTGCTGCCGCCCGATGCCGATGCCCGACAGCTTTGCACCCGCATCGATCTGCAGATTCGTCGCCTCCTCGAAGGCTCGAACAATGTCGCCGAACGCCTGATGCGTGACGCGCTGTACCTCGTCGGTACTGCCAGGAGCGACCATCGCGCTGTTCACCGCGTGCAGAATGCTTACCAGCTGGCGGCATTGATGCCCGATGCCTCGCCGGAAGCGCCGGTCGCCGAGGAGTCCGTGCGCCGCCGCCTGCGCGAAGCCATCGCCAACACCGAGGAGGCGTGGAACAAGTTTTGTGCGGGAACGACGCAGGTGCTGCCGACGTTCCGCATCAACGCCTTGGCACTGGCGACGGTGGCGGAGGAACTCGATCACGAGGATTTTCGCCGCCTGGTGCATGCGCTTACCGAGGTCGCCGACTTCCTCGTGCAGGCCCCCGCCCGGCACAGCGAAGCCCTGGCCATGGAAACAGCCACGGCGATCCTGCTCGCACAGAACGCGCAGAGCAACATCAATTATCTGGACAGCAGTTTTGCCCACCAGGTTGGCGTCATGGTGGACCGGATTCATGGCTGCCTTGCCGGAAAACCGCTGCCGCCGGAATCGGAACTCCCGTCGCTCGACGAGATGTCCCGCCAGGCCCAGGAGAAATTGCTGATCAGCCAGGTTGCCCGCGAGATCCAGAACAACCTGACCCATATCGAACAGGTGCTCGACGGCTTTTTCAGGGACGCCGACAAGCATGCCGATCTGGACGGTCTGGAAACCCCGATGCGACAGGTCATCGGTGCGCTGACGATGATGCGCCATGACGCAGCGGTTGCAGTCTTGCGCAAGTGCGCCGCGGACATCAGAAGCCTCGCGGCACCAGACTATGTGCCGCTGGAGGCGGACTTCGAACGCCTCGCCGAAAAGCTGTCGCTGATTGGCTTCTTTGTCGATGCCCTGCAACACGGCGCGACCGACTTCGACGCCTTCATCAGGAACATGGAGTCTGGGAGCGGCCGGGCGTCGACCGCCGAGGAGCCGGCGGAGACGGTCGAGAAGGAACTCGAGCAGAAGAAGCTCGAAGCGCACGCCTTGCTGCTGGCGCTCAAGGGTCGACCCGACGACCAGCACCTGCGCCAGGAAGCCGCGAAACAGCTCGCTGCGCTGCAAAAAGACACCGATCTGGTTGATGACAAGCGCCTCGGCCAGCAGATCAAACAGCTGCAGTCGGCTCTGCTCGCCGGCGGCGACGCGAGCCAGCAGCTCGACGGGACCCTGGCAGCGCTGAAGCCGCAGACGGCGGAGACACCGCAACCCTCGGCAGAAACGATTCAGCTGTCACAGGCGACGACCGAGGAGGTCGATGCCGAGATTCTCGAGATCTTTCTCGAAGAAGCCGGCGAGGTGCTGGCCAGCCTCGATGGCAACTTCCAGCTGCTCAAGGCACAGCCGCAAGACAGTGAGCTGCTGACTGCCATCCGCCGCTCGGTGCATACACTCAAGGGCAGCGGCCGCATGGTCGGCCTCAGGGACTTCGGTGAAGCGGCCTGGTCGGTCGAGCAGGTTCTCAACCTCTGGCTGCGCCAGGAGAACGAAGTCACGCCAGTGATCCTGGACTTGATCGGCCAGGCCTACACGGTCTTCGTCGCCTGGGTCGAACATCTGAAGACTGGCCACGGCCAGATACCGGATGCGACGGCCGTGATGGTACTCGCCGCGTCGCTGCTGCAGAGTAGCGACGAACCGGCCACCGTCGCCGTCGCCGCCGAGGTACCGGAGGCTGCCGCTGCCGACGATCGCCCGGTACGTGATCGGTTGTCGATCACGCGCGCACTGGCGGACATCTTCAACGACGAGGCGGCGACTCACCTGGCCACCCTGCAGCACGAATTCGCAGTGCTTGAAAGTGACCCGCTGGCGCCAACAACCCACGAGATGTACCGCGCCGCACACACCTTGGCCGGAATCGCCGGGACGGTCGGCATCAAGCCGATCAACCAACTGGGCATGGCGCTCGAACACGCCCTGTCGAGGCGGCAGCATTCGGCGCACCCTGAGCGCGGAGAAGCACTGGAGACGATCCGCCAGGCGATTGCCGGACTGGCCGTGATGCTGACTGACGTCGCCGACGAACTCGAACCCGAGGCTGCGCCGACGCTGATCGATGCGCTCGCAGCGCTGTACCCGGAACAGCCCGTCGATGCGCAAGCCCCGCTCGCCGAAGCGGCATCGGCCGCCGAAGCAGCCGCGGACGAAGGAAGCAGCGAAGGGGACGACGAACTCGCAGCGCTCGACGCGCTGGCTGCCGAACAGCAGACGCCGGTCACTGTCGCCGAACAGCCGGCAGCTGCCCCGGGCAGCGCTGCCAGCCCAGTCCCCGAGCTGCAGGATGAGCTGGACGAACAGCTGCTGCCGCTGTTTCTGGAGGAAGCCGCCGATCTCACGCAGAACATTGCCACGCAGTTGCGGGCCTGGCGAAACAGGCCTGCCGATGCCGACGTCCTGCGCCAGCTGGCGCGTCTGTTCCACACGCTGAAAGGCAGCGCCCGCATGGCCGGGGCGATGAATCTCGGCGAACTGACGCACGCCATCGAAACGCGCATGGCCGAAGCGCAGCAGGCTGGCAGTACGCCACTGGAGTTGGTCGATGATATCGACAACGCCTTCGACGTCATCGTCCAGATCATCGAGCGGCTGCAGCGCGGCGACTTTGCCGACGCCCCGGTCGAGGTACCGGACGACGCCGCCCGAGCGCTACCCGGCACGGCGCTCTCCGGCACCGAGGGCGCTGCCGCGCCTGTCGATCAGGGTGCCGCCGATGGCCAGCCCGAGCAGGCGGAAGGCGAGGCCGACGCCGGCGGACAGGGTGCCTTGCTGCGCGTACGAGCCGACCTGATCGACCGCCTGGTCAACGAAGCCGGCGAGCTTTCGATTGCCCGTTCCCGGATCGAAGGCGAGATGCGCGCCATCAAGGGATCATTGCTCGACCTGACGGAGAACGTCATCCGTCTGCGCCGGCAATTGCGCGATATCGAAATCCAGGCGGAGTTGCAGATGCAGTCCCGCACCGCACTGGTCGATGAACGTCGTCCGGTCGACTTCGATCCGCTTGAGTTCGACCGCTTCACGCGTTTTCAGGAATTGACGCGGATGATGGCCGAATCGGTCAACGACGTCGCCACCGTCCAGCAGAACCTGTTGAAGAATCTCGACGACGCCAACGCTGCGATCCTGGCGCAATCGCGCCTCAATCGCGAAGTTCAGCAGGAGCTGATGTCGGTGCGCATGGTGCCGTTCAACAGCATTGCCGATCGCCTCTACCGCATCGTTCGGCAAGCAGGCAAGGAACTGGGCAAGCGGGCCAACCTCGAAATCAGCGGCGCCCAGCTGCAACTGGACCGCATGGTTCTCGACAAGATGCTGGCGCCACTCGAACACATGCTGCGCAACGCGATTGCCCACGGACTCGAAGAAACGCCGCAACGACTGAGCAAGGGCAAGCCGGAAATCGGCGAACTGTCGCTGACGCTGACGCAGGAAGGCAACGAAGTGATTGTCGCCTTTGCCGACGACGGCGCCGGGCTGGACATGAACAGATTGCGCGAGCGCGGCCTGGCCGCTGGCCTGCTCAGCGACGAACAGGCCGCCGACGAAGCGCAGGTCGTGGAGATGATTTTTGCGCCGGGCATCTCGACGGCCAGCGGTGTATCGCGAATCGCCGGGCGCGGTATCGGCATGGATGTGCTGAAGAGCGCAGTGACCGGCCTGGGCGGCCGCATCGAAGTCCTCTCGCGCCCGGACCAGGGCACCACCTTCCGTCTCTATCTGCCGCTGACGCTGGCGGTCACCAAGGCCTTGCTGGTTCGCTCCGGCGTCCGCGAATACGCGATTCCGGCGGCGATGATCGAGCAGGTGCTCGATCTCAAGGAAAAGGGATTGACCCGGATTCGCGACGCCAAAGCCGCCGTGTGGAGCGGCAATCCGTATCCCTTCCACTACCTGCCACATCTCCTCGGTGATCCACAGGCGCTGCCGGAAAAACACACCCAGTACTGGGTTCTGCTGCTGCGCAGCGGCGCCCGCAGAGTTGCCCTGCAGGTCGATGAAGTGCTGGGCAACCAGGAAATCGTCGTCAAGAACATCGGCCCGCAACTGGCGCGGGTCGTCGGCGTGGCTGGAGCGACGGTGCTCGGCAACGGCCAGGTCCTGCTGATCCTGAACCCGGTGGCACTGGCCAGTCGCCCGCGCACCGTGCCCCCGGTTTCACCGGTACCGACCCTGCGTCAGGCGACAGGCGCTGGCAGCGTCACGGCGACGCTGCCAACGGTAATGATCGTCGACGACTCGCTGACCGTGCGCAAGATCACCAGCCGGCTGCTGGCTCGCGAAGGCTACCAGGTCATGACCGCCAAGGATGGCGCCGATGCGCTCGAACAGCTGGTTGCCATAATCCCCGACGTGCTGCTGGTGGACATCGAAATGCCGCGCATGGACGGCTTCGAATTCACCAGGAACGTGCGCGCCGACCAGCGCCTGCAGCGCATCCCGATCATCATGATCACCTCGCGCACCGCCGACAAGCACCGCCAGTACGCCTTCGAGCTCGGCGTCAATCACTACCTGGGCAAGCCCTATCAGGAAGACGAACTGCTGCGCCTGGTGGCGGCGCACGTCAAGGAGCAGCGGGGCGCTTGACGACCGCGTAACGTTGCAGTGTCCGCTCCCTCGCCTGCTGGTGGTCGACCAGCGGGGCCGGCGTGTGGCGCCCGATGATCACCCCGCAGGCGGATTGCTCAGGCTGACTCATGCGCCACGGCGCGTGGATGAATCGGTCGGGAACTTCCGCCAGTTCGGGTACGTAGCGACGGATGAACCTGCCATCAGGGTCAAAGCGCTGCGACTGCAGCAGCGGATTGAAGATCCGGAAATAGGGTTGCGCATCGCAACCGCTGGACGCCGCCCATTGCCAACCGCCATTGTTGGCCGAAAGGTCGAAATCATTGAGCCGCGCGGCAAAATAGGCCTCGCCTCGCCGCCAGTCGAGACCCAGATCCTTGCACAGAAATGAAGCGCTCAGCATGCGCAGACGATTGTGCATGTAGCCCGTTGCATTGAGTTGTCGCATTGCTGCGTCGACCAGCGGATAGCCGGTCCGACCCGCACACCAGGCCGTGAAGGCCTGCTCCGCAGCCGGCCCCTGCTCCCAGCGGATGGCATCGTACGCGGGCTTGAAGGCACGCTCGGCGACATGCGGAAAGCGATCGAGGATCATGAAGTAGAAGTCGCGCCAGACCAGTTCCGACAGCCAGGTCGCAGCGCCTTCATTGCTGCCCCCGAGAGCGCCGGCGGCGATCGCCCGGGCCACCAGCTCGCGGATCGAGATGGTCCCGAAACGCAGGTGGACCGAGAGGTAGGACACGCCTTTTGCGGCGGGGAAATCACGCTGCTCGTGGTAGCGGGAAATGCGCCCGAGAAAATCCTCCAGCAGCAGCCGGGCGCCAGACATTCCCGGTACGATACCCAGCGCATGCAGGTTTGTGGCGGAAAAGCCGAGGTCGCCCAGCGTCGGCACGCCGCTGGCGCGCGGGACGTTCGCCAGCGTTCCGCAACGCGCCTCGTAAGGCTGCCAATCGTCCTCGGTCAGCCGCTTCAGCCAGGCTTTCTTGTACGGCGTAAAAACCGTATGTGGTCTCCCCGCCTGCGTCAGCACTTCCTCGCCGTCGAGCAGCGCCTGATCCTTGAACGCCTCGAAGGAAATTCCCAGACCATTCAATGCACTGGCCACGATGGCATCGCGTCGCTTGGCCTGCGGTTCGTAGTCGCGATTGGCGAAGACCGCCGCCACACCCAACTCGCCGGCCAGCCTCGGAATTTCCCGGCTTGCCCAGCCATGCAGCACCAGCAAGCCGCCGCCACGCCGGCGCAGGGCGACGTCCAGTTCGAGCAGCGATTCACGAATGAACTCGACGCGGCGATCAGCGCGCTGCTCGAGGGCGTCGAGAATCTCGCGATCGAAAACGAAGGCGCAATAGACGCGGCGGGCCCGCCGCAGCGCTTCACCCAGCGCAGCGTGATCGATGTCACGCAGATCGCGCCGAAACCAGACCAGAATCGAGTCGAGCATGGATTACCTTTGTGTCGGTCGCCACCGACGATTAGAATGAGACCATGAAAAGCATCAACCTGACCGATCATTTTCTCATTGCCATGCCGGCAATGGCGGATCCGTATTTCTCCAGAACACTGGTATACATTGCCGAACACAATGATCGTGGTGCCTTGGGCGTGATCGTCAATCGTCCGATCGACATGAGCCTGGGAACACTGCTTGGCAAGATCGATGTGCCGCTCGAGGTCGAAGGCTTCGCTAATCTGCCGGTCCTCTTCGGCGGCCCGGTCCAGACCGACCGCGGCTTCGTTCTGCATCGACCGGTCGGCCAATGGCAGTCGACGCTGGCGGTCAACGAGCATGTCGGCCTCACCAGTTCACGCGACATCCTGCAGGCGGTCGCCGAGCACGGCCAGCCGCATGACGTGATGGTCACCCTCGGCTACTCGGGCTGGTCGGCGGGCCAGCTGGAACACGAACTGGCCCAGAACGCCTGGCTTACCGTGCCGGCTCAGCAGCCGATTCTGTTTGAACTGCCCTACGAGGAGCGGCTCGCGTCGGCACTGGAACTCCTCGGCGTCAGCCTCACCAATCTTGCCGACCAAGTCGGCCATGCCTGAGGCGGACGGAAGACCGACCGGCGCCGTACTCGCTTTCGACTTTGGCGAAAAACGGATCGGCGTTGCCATCGGTGAGTGGCAACTGCGACAGGCACATCCCCTGACCACCATTCATGGCGAGGCCAATGCGCTGCGCTTTGCCGCAATCAGCGCTCTGATCAATGAGTGGCAGCCGCGCACGCTGGTCGTCGGACGACCGTTGTCGCTCGACGGCGACGCCCATGCCATGACCGCGCGCTGCCAGCGCTTCGCCAACCAGCTGCGTGGCCGTTTCCGGCTACCGGTCGATTATGCCGACGAGCGGCTCTCGTCGATCGAAGCGCAGGAGCGGCTACGTGCCGCCGGACACAAGTCGCGCAGCGCCGGCAAACATCTTGACGCCGTTGCCGCCCAGCTGATCCTGCAGGGCTATTTCGACGGTGTCGGCAGCGACCGCCGGTGCCCCCCTTCCACCGACTTCCCTGACCCTGATGACGACCAAACAGATGCCTGCCATTGAACTCCCCGACGCTGACGCCCAATGTGCCGAACTGGCTGAACTGATTCGACCCCGGCTACAGGCGGACACCGTCCTGGTCGGCATTCACAGCGGCGGCGTCTGGGTAGCCCGACGTCTCCGCGATTTGCTCGAACTGGCCAACGAGATCGGCCTGATCGACGTCTCCTTCTACCGGGACGATTACGGCGAGAAGGGACTTCATCCACGTGTTCGGCCAACGTCGATTCCCTTCGATGTCGAAGGCCGGCCACTGATCCTGGTCGACGACGTGCTGTATACCGGGCGCACCACGCGCGCGGCGATCAACGAGCTGTTCGACTACGGTCGCCCGGCCAGCATCCAGCTCGCCGTACTCGCCGATCGCGGCCAGCGCCAGCTGCCGATCTGCGCCGACTTCTGCACCTGGCACGTCCAGCTCGATCCGACGCAGGAACTGGTGCTCTCCGCAGACGGCGACGCGCACCTGCAGTGGAGTCTCGCCGGCAATGCATAACCCACAACTCAATGCCAATGGCGAGCTGACGCACCTGTTGTCGATCGAGGGTTTGCCGCGCGAATTGATTCATCAGATTCTCGATACCGCGTCGAGCTTCATCGAGGTCTCCGACCGTGACGTCAAGAAGGTGCCTCTGTTGCGCGGCAAGAGCGTCTTCAACGTCTTTTTCGAGAACTCCACGCGTACGCGGACCACTTTCGAGATCGCCGCCAAGCGCCTCTCCGCGGATGTCATCAATCTCGACGTGACACGCTCCTCGACCGCCAAGGGCGAAACGCTGCTCGACACGGTGGACAACCTGATCGCCATGCACGCCGACATGTTCGTCGTACGCCACGCGGCCAGCGGCGCACCGCACCTGATCACCGAGCATCTGCGCCGTCTCGGGCGCAACGACGTGCACGTCGTCAATGCCGGTGACGGACGCCACGCGCACCCGACGCAGGGCCTGCTCGACATGTACACCATCCGCCACTACAAGAAGGATTTCGCCAATCTGGTGGTGGCAGTGATTGGCGACATCCTGCACTCGCGGGTGGCGCGCTCGGACATCAACGCGCTGACCACGCTCGGCGCCGCGGAGGTGCGCGCCGTTGGCCCGCAGACGCTGCTGCCGACAGCCATCGAAAGAATGGGGGTGCGCGTCTGCCACGACCTGCGCGCCGGGGTGCGCGACTGTGATGTGATCATCATGCTGCGTCTGCAAAACGAACGCATGAACGGGGCGCTGCTGCCTTCGGCTCGCGAGTATTTCCACTGCTACGGACTGACGCCAGAGACCCTGGCGCTGGCCAAACCGGATGCCATCGTGATGCACCCGGGACCAATGAACCGCGGCGTCGAAATCGACTCCGACGTCGCCGACGGACCGCAGGCCGTCATCCTGCCGCAGGTCACCTTCGGGATTGCCGTACGCATGGCGGTGATGGGCATTCTGGCAGGGAACTGAAAACAATGAACAGGCAAAATCTACACATCCGCAACGCACGGCTTATCGATCCCGGGAAAGGCCTTGACGAAGATCTGGATCTGTTCATCGCCGACACCCGCATCGCCGCCATCGGCCAGCCACCGGCCGGTTTCGCGGCGGACCGCAGCATCGACGCCAAGGGGCTGATCGTATGCCCCGGGCTGGTCGACCTGTCGACCCGTCTGGGCGGCATCGAGTCGGAACTCGCTGCCGCCGTCGCCGGCGGCGTCACCTCGCTGGCCTGCCCGCCGGACACCAAACCGGCGCTCGACGAACCCGGGCTCGTCGAGCGCCTGGTGCGACGCAGCGAAACACTGGGCCTGGCGCGCGTGTATCCGATCGGCGCCCTGACCCATGGACTGGCAGGTCAGCGGCTGGCCGAGATGAACAGTCTTTCGCGAGCCGGCTGTATCGGCTTCTCGCAGGCCAACCAGCCGATCGATCCACTGTTGTTGCTGCGCGCCATGCAGTATGCCGCCACGTTTGCCTACGCGCTGCGCCTGCGACCACAGGATCAGTTTCTTGCCCGTGACGGTGTCGCGCATGATGGCGAGGTCGCGAGCGCGGCTGGGACTGACCGCTGTACCCGTCTCGGCCGAAACCGTCGCCGTCGCGACGGCCCTGCAACTGGCGGCTGAAACGGGTGTCCGGCTGCACCTTTCGCGGCTTTCTTCGGCCACCGGAATCGCCCTGATCCGCGAGGCAAAGCGGTCCGGCATGGCGGTCAGTTGCGATGTCTCCATCCACCACCTGCACCTTTCGGAGATGGACATTGGCTACTTTGACAGCAATGCCCGTTTCGATCCGCCGCTGCGCTCGGCACGCGACCGTGACGCGCTGCGCTGCCGCCGTCCGCGACGGTCTGGCAGCGCTTTGTTCCGACCATACCCCGGTCGATGCTGACGGCAAGCAACTGCCGTTTGCCGAGGCCCTGCCCGGCGCAACCGGCCTCGAACTCCTGCTGCCGCTGACGCTGCTCTGGGCCGAACAGATGAAGGTGCCTCTTACGGACGCGCTGGCCCGCATCACCTGCGATCCGGCGGCAATTCTCGGTATCGACGCCGGCTCGCTGAGCGTCGGCAGTCAGGCGGACGTCTGCGTCTTCGACGCCAACGAAACCTGGCGCGTCACCCCGGAGGCCCTGCGCAGCCAGGGAAAGAACAGCCCATACCTCGGCCACGAAGTAAGCGGCAGGGTACGCATGACGCTGGTCGGCGGGCGCATCGTTTTCGAGGCCTGAGCACCCCCCGCCGGACGGGGACGCGCCTGCTCACTGTCCGAGCAGACGCCGTGCGTCGTCCAGCGCCGCGCCGCGCACGACGAGAACCTTGCGCCGCGACTTGTGGCCGTTCCTCAGTTCGATCAGACCCCTCGCAAGACCCAGCCGCTGGGCGACGAAGTCGACCAGCGCGGCATTGGCTCGGCCGTCGATTGCCGGTGCCGAAAGGCGTACCTTGAGTGCATCGCCGTGCAGGCCGGCTACCCCGCTTCGCTTCGTACCTGGCTGGACATGCACGCTCAAGGCAAGCCCGCCACCGACTTCGCGTAGCCAGTCGTCCACGGCTTAGAGAAACATCAGGACCACTTGCGCGAGGACAATGGCGATCAGCGGCGACAGGTCGACGGCGCCGATGGTCGGCACTACCCGCTGTATGGGCCGCAGGAAAGGTCTGGTCAGTTGCCCGACAGGCTGGCTCAACGGCGAGTACGGGCTCACCCACGACAGAACGGCTTGTACCAGCAAGGCGCCGATCAGTAGATAGATGCTCAGGCGCAAGGTCGCCAGCACACCCTGCCAGAGAAGAAGCGGCAGCAAACCTGTCGCCGACCAGGCTTCGATGTTGCCCTGCACCGATACCATCGCAGCAGTAAAAATCACCTGCAGCAGATAGGCGGGCAGGAGGCTCGCCAGATCGAGTCCCCACAGCCCGGGCAGCGCCTTGCGCAGCGGTTTTACCAGCCAGTTGGTCAGGTCGACGACGAAGGTGCCGATCTGGTTGCTGAACGACACCCGAAACGCCTGCATGTAGAAGCGCAGCAGCAGCGCAAAACTGAGGAAGCCGGTGACGGCCTGGAGCAGAAACAGACCCGCTTGCCCGGCCATCAACTGTCCTTTCCGAGCAGTTCGCCCAGTTCGCGGCTGCGCGTGTTGGCCGCGAGAACCCCGGCGATGAAACCTTCTCTGACGCCCCTTTTCTCCATGGTCAGCAGGGCAGCTTCGGTCGTTCCGCCTTTCGAAGTGACGCGCTCACGCAACACGGCGGCAGCTTCATCCGACTGCACAGCCAGCTTGGCCGCACCGAGCACCGTCTCGATCGACAGCTGGCGAGCCTGTATCGGTGTAAGACCCAGTTCCACGGCTGCCTGTTGCAGCGTCTCAATGAACAGGAACACGTACGCCGGCCCACTGCCCGAGATCGCGGTAACCGCATCCATCTGCGTCTCCTCGGCCACCCACAGCGTACTGCCAACGGCCTGCAGGATACGCTCGGCACCCAGTCGCTCGGCCATCGACACCGCCGGCAAGGCGCACAGGCCGGTGATGCCGGCGCCGATCAGCGCTGGTGTATTGGGCATCGCCCGCACGATCTTGCCGTAACCTCCCAGCCAGTTCGAGATGTCGGCCAGACGCAGCCCGGCAGCGATACTGATGATCAATTGCTGATCGAGACGCTTCGGGAGCGACGCACAGGCATCATGCATCTGCTGCGGTTTCACCGACAGCAACAGCGCATCGCAGTCGAGCGCGGCCGCCGTCGGCGCCTCGTAGCAGCGTACCCCGTACATCAGGCGGAGCTTTGCACGCCCTTGTGCGCCGACCTCGATAACCGCGATGTCGGCTGGCGCAAATCCGGTCTTCACCAGCCCGCCGATCAGCGCGCTGGCCATATTGCCGCCACCCAGGAAAGTAATTCTCATGCCCGGTTTCTCTCACCAAAAATCGCGGTGCCCACACGCACCAGCGTCGCCCCCTCGGCGATCGCCGCTTCAAAGTCGTGCGACATACCCATCGAAAGTGTATCAAGCAACAGCCCGTCGGCCCGCAGTCGTTCCGAAAGCTCCCGCAGCAGCCGGAAAGGTCGTCGTTGCTCCGCCAGACCGTCGCTGCGCGCGGGGATGGCCATCAGGCCACGCAGTCGCAGCCTCGGCAGCACGGCAACCGCGTGCGCCAAGGCCGCCGCCTCGGCAGGCGAAACGCCGCTCTTGCTGACCTCCCCGCTGACGTTTACCTGCAGACAGACCGACAGCGGCGGCAATGATGCAGGGCGTTGCTCTGAAAGGCGTTCAGCAATCCGCAAGCGGTCCACAGAATGCACCCAGTTGAAATTCTCGGCAAGCAGTCGAGTCTTGTTGCTCTGCAGGGAGCCGACAAAATGCCAGTCAAGCCCCAGTCCGCGTAGCTGCGCGACTTTCTCGACGCCTTCCTGGACAAAGCTCTCGGCAAAAGCCTTCTGCCCAGCCAACGCCAGCTCTTCAACAGCTCTGGCGGGCCAGGTCTTGCTCACGGCGACCAGCGCAACGTCACCGGGATCACGTCCGTAGTGCCGGGCGGCGCGGGCGATTCGCGCGAGAACGGCTTGCAGCTTGGCAGAAAGAGAGGTCATAATCGGGCGTTGCGCAGGTTGCCCCGAGTATAGCACCGCGCCCTGCCTACCGCCCGAGGGGAGCGAACCGGATGGACATCACCGAACTACTTGCCTTCAGCGTCAAGAACAAGGCTTCCGACCTCCACCTGTCATCGGGCCTGCCGCCGATGATCCGCGTAAACGGCGATGTGCGCCGCATCAACCTGCCGGCCATGGAGCACAAGGACGTGCATGCCAGGGTGTACGACATCATGAGCGACGGCCAGCGCAAGCAGTACGAAGACACGCTGGAATGCGACTTCTCCTTCGAGATTCCCAACCTGGCGCGCTTTCGCGTCAATGCCTTCGTCCAGAACCGAGGCGCCAGCGCGGTCTTCCGGACGATTCCGTCGAAAGTGATGACTCTCGAGGATCTCAACTGTCCGAAAATCTTCAAGAGCATCTCCGAGTATCCACGCGGCATTGTGCTGGTTACCGGCCCTACCGGCTCGGGCAAGTCGACAACGCTGGCGGCAATGGTCAACCACGTCAACGAGAACATGTACGGCCACATCCTCACCGTCGAGGATCCGATCGAGTTCGTGCACCAGTCAAAGAAGTGCCTGATCAACCAGCGCGAAGTCGGGCCGCATACGCTTTCCTTCCAGAACGCGCTGCGTTCGGCGCTCCGCGAAGACCCCGACGTCATTCTGGTCGGCGAGATGCGCGATCTGGAGACGATCCGGCTGGCGCTCTCCGGTGCTGAAACCGGACACCTGGTATTCGCCACCTTGCATACTTCAAGTGCCGCCAAGACCATCGACCGGATCGTCGACGTCTTCCCCGCGGCCGAGAAGGAAATGGTTCGCTCGATGCTCTCCGAGTCGCTGCGCGCGGTCATTTCGCAAACGCTGCTGAAGAGCAAGGATGGCCTGGGACGGGTGGCTGCGCACGAAATCATGATCGGGACCCCGGCGATTCGCAACCTGATCCGCGAAAACAAGGTGGCGCAGATGTACTCCTCCCTGCAGACCGGACAGCAGCATGGCATGCAGACCCTTGACCAGAATCTCATTGACCTCGTCCGGCGCAATGTCGTTTCGGCCGCGGAGGCCAAGAGCAAGGCCGCCAACAAGGAAAGTTTCCCCGGAATCTAGGCCCGCTTCGCGAGCAGGAGAAAGAGCATGGAGCAAGATCAAGCACTGAAGTTCATGCACGAACTGTTACGCCTGATGACCCAGAAGAATGGTTCCGACCTCTTCATCACCGCCCATTTCCCGCCAGCGATAAAGATCGACGGCAAGGTGATGCCGGTATCCAACCAGGCTCTGCTGCCACAGCATTCTGCCGAACTCGCGCGCTCGATCATGAATGACCGCCAAGCCACCGAGTTCGAAGAAAAGAAGGAATGCAACTTCGCCATTTCACCGGGCAACATTGGCCGCTTCCGCGTAAATGCCATGGTGCAGCAGGGGCGCGTGGCGGTGGTCTGCCGGACGATCAATCTGGTCGTGCCGACGCTGGACGACCTCGCCCTGCCACCGGTGCTCAAGGACATCGCCCTGACCAGTCGCGGCCTGGTGATTTTCGTTGGCGGCACCGGCACCGGCAAGACCACCTCGCTGGCAGCACTGGTCGACCACCGCAACCGGAATACCCATGGCCACATCATCACGATCGAAGACCCGATCGAGTTCGTTCACGAACACAAGAAATGCATCATCACGCAGCGTGAAATCGGGGTGGACACCGACTCCTGGGAGGTGGCGCTGAAGAACACCCTGCGGCAGGCACCGAACGTGATCATGATGGGCGAGATCCGTGATCGGGCAACCATGGACTACGCCGTCGCCTTCGCCGAGACCGGGCACCTCTGCCTGGCCACGCTGCACGCCAACAGCAGCAACCAGGCCATCGACCGGATCATCAACTTCTTCCCCGAAGAACGGCGTCACCAGCTGCTGATGGACCTCTCCCTGAACCTGCGCGCCCTGGTTTCGCAGCGCCTGCTACCGAAGAAGGACGGCAAGGGAAGAGTGCCGGCAATCGAGATCCTTCTCAACACGCCGCTGATCTCCGACCTGATCTTCAAGGGACAGGTGCACGAACTCAAGGACGTGATGAAGCGCTCGCGCGAACTCGGCATGCAGACTTTCGACCAGGCGCTGTTCGACCTCTATGAGGCCGGCCAGATCGACTACCAGGACGCCCTGCGCAACGCCGACTCGCTCAACGATCTGCGACTGCAGATCAAGCTCAATGGCAAGGAGTCGAAAGACAGGGACCTGACCGCCGGCATAGGTCACCTGGACATCGTCTAGCGCCGCCGCGTCGCACCCCCGGCTCGTTGATGAAGGCTTAGCTTAGCCTCGGGTGCGGGCGGCTGGTTGCCCCGCTACGACAAGTTGGCCCTGTCCTTGCCGCCACGGTTGCTCCCGGCAACCATCTTGAACTCGTACAGGCGGCATTCGAGTGCGCCGTTGTATAGCGGCGTCTTCTTGCTGGGCGTCAGGCGCACCAGTTTCGGCAGACGTGTGTCGGCACTGATCAGGTAACAGGTCCAGCCGGCAAACCTTCGCTTCAGCGCCTGGCCCAGCGGCGGATAGAATGCTGCCAACTCGTCATCGCTGGAAACGCGCTCGCCGTATGGTGGATTGCTGACCATGATTCCCTGATCCGCAGGCGCCTCGACATCCAGCAGATCGCCCGAACGCAGAGTGACCGCCGGCAACAGCCCGGCGCGATCCAGGTTGGCGAGTGCAGCGCGCACCGCTACCGGCGAGATGTCGCTGCCGAAGATCCGCGCGTCGGCACGCGGCTTCTCGGTAGCCTGCGCCGTGGCGTGCAGCGTTTTCCAGGCGGCGGCATCGAAATTGCGCAGCTTCTGGAAGGCGAAATCACGCCTGGCGCCTGGCGCCTGGCCTAGCGCTATCTGGGCCGCCTCGACCAGAAACGTACCGCTGCCGCACATCGGGTCGAAAAGGGCGACGCCGGGCTGCCAGCCGCTGAGGCGGAGGATTCCCGCGGCAAGGTTCTCGCGCAGCGGCGCCTCGACGGTCTTCTGGCGAAAACCGCGCTGATAGAGCGGCGCACCCGAGGTATCCAGGTAGAGCGTACACGCGTCACTGCTGACAAAACCCTGGATGCGCACGTCTGGCTGACGCGTGTCGACACTGGGACGGCGGCCGAACTCACGCCGAAAGCGATCGCAGACCGCGTCCTTGATGCGCAGGGTCACGAAGTCGATGCTTTTCAGTGGGCTCTTCACGGCATTGACGTCGACCCGAATCGTCTGTTCGGGAACAAACCATTCCGGCCATGCGGTATCCAGCGCCAGCCGGTAGATGTCTTCCTCCTTCGCGTACGGGGCCTGTGCGACCCGGCACAGGATGCGTGTGGCAATCCGTGAGTGGAGATTGGCACGGTAGCAGACCGGCCAATCGGCCCGAAAATGCACCCCGCCGGAGATCTGCTGCAGATCGCGGCCACCCGCCAGCGCGAGGTCTTCCGAGAGCAGTGTCTCGAGGCCACGCGGGCAGCTTGCAAAAAACATTTCCACACTTGTCTCCCGATCGTTACAGGCTAGAAGGGCTTCATCACGACCAGATAGGTCGCCGCCAGCAACAAGAGCACCGGCACTTCGTTGAACCAGCGAAACCAGACATGGCTGCGCATCTTGACGCCGGCCTTGAAGTCGCGCAGCAAGCGACCGCAGTAGGCGTGATAACCGACCAGCAGTATCACCAGCGCAGTCTTCGCGTGCAGCCAGCCACCGGAAAAGCCATAGCCCAACCACAACCAGAGGCCAAGTGCGACCGCCAGAAAGCCGATCGGCGTCATGAAGCGATAGAGCTTGCCGGCCATCAACAGCAACCGCTCGCGCTCGGCAATGCTGTCTTCCTTGACCATCGCCAGATTGACGAAAATGCGCGGCAGGTAGAACAGGCCGGCGAACCAGCTGACCACCATCCAGAGATGCAGGACCTTGACTACGAGCACTGATGCTTCCTTTCATGTAAGGCGGCGGCGACGCCATCTTCGACGCGCGGATAGCGCAGCGTCACCCGCAGCTCTCGTTTGATGCGCTGATTTGCCAATCGGCGCGATTCACTCATGAACGACCATTGCATTGGCGACAGCGAGGCTTTCGCCTCATTGCGTGACAGACGCGGCGCCCTGGGCAAGCCGAGCCGGTCGGCGACGAGATCGAAATAGTCACCCATGCGGATTTCCGAATCGTCGCTCGCGTTGTAGCTGCGGTTGCTGCGCCCATAGCGCAGCGCAGCATGGGTCACCCGTGCCAAGTCATCGGCATGGATATGGTTGGTGTAGACGTCGTCTGCCTTGCACAGCGCGGCGACGCCCCGCCTCAGGCGCTCGATCGGCAAACGGTCGGCGGCATAGATGCCGGGCGCACGCAGAATGCTGACGACGACACCCGAACGACGCCCGAAGGCGCGCAACTGGCGCTCGGCATCGAGCCGCCGGCAAGCGCGGACAGTTGCGGGAGAAGGCGAACGCGTCTCGTCGACACGCGCGCCGGCGCAGTCGCCATAGACGCCGGACGTACTTATATAGACGAGTCGCTGTGGTAGACTCAGGCCGCTGGCGAGGGCGGCAAGCAGGTAGCGCGTCCGGATGTCGCGGCGACCAACCTGCCGACCTGCTTGCCGGGCAGCCGGCGGCGCCAGATGGATAATGACATCAGCAAGGCCGGCAATACGCTTCAGGGTGCCGGGGCGATCGAGGTCGGCAAGTATCGGTATGCTGCCCTGCCCGCGCCAGAAAGCGAGTTGCTCCGGATCGCGAACGAGGGTGAAGACACGGTAGTGGCCGAGCAATCGGGGCAGGAGACGGCGGGCGATATCTCCGCAGCCGACGATCAATAGTTTTTGCACTGCGCAATTTTACCGGATTCGCACATCAGCGGAGATGCAATGGGTTTTCAGGTCAGCATTGAACCTAGCCAGCACGGATTTCAGGCAGAGTCCGGGGAAACGATTCTGGACGCCGCACTGCGGCAGGGACTGTGTCTTCCCTACGGTTGTCGGGACGGCGCTTGCGGCTCGTGTAGAGGAAAGGTGCTGAGCGGCCAGATCGATTACGGCAGGGCGCAGCCAGATGCCCTGAGCGAGACTGATCGCCAGGCCGGCTACGCCCTCTTCTGCTGTGCGATGGCCCGCAGCGACCTGCGCATCGAGAGCAGGGAACTTCGTTCGCTGGAGGACATCCCGGTAAGAACCCTGCCTGCCCGGGTGCACCGGCTGACCCGCGCAGCCCCGGACGTGATGATCGTCGAACTCAAGCTGCCGGCCAACGAACGCCTGCAGTTCCTTGCCGGCCAATACGTCGACGTCCTGCTCAGGGAAGGCAAGCGAAGGGCTTTTTCCATTGCCAACGCGCCACACGAAGACGGCCTGCTGCAGTTGCACGTCCGCCACATGCCGGGAGGACAGTTCACCGGGCACGTCTTCAACACCATGAAAGAACGCGACATCCTGCGCCTGCGCGGACCGCAGGGCAGTTTCTTCCTGCGTCCCGACTCGTCGAAGCCGATGCTGCTGGTCGCTGGCGGCACCGGCTTCGCACCGATCAAGGCGATCGTCCAGCAGGCGATCGCCGAAAAATGCCAGCGCCCGATGCATGTCTATTGGGGTGGACGGGGACGGGCCGACCTCTACCTGCTGCAACTCGCCGAGAGCTGGCCGCGCGAGCACGCGCAGATTCGCTTCATTCCGGTGCTGTCGGAGACGCCTGCGGAGGAGCACTGGCCTGGCCGCAGCGGTCTCGTTCATCAGGCTGCAATGGCCGATCACCCCGACCTGTCGGGCTATCAGGCCTACGTCTGCGGTTCGCCGGCGATGGTCGCCGCCGCGAGGCGCGATTTCCTGACACACTGCCACTTGCCGGCCGAGGAGTTTTTCGCCGACTCCTTCGACTTTGCAGCCGATACGGTCGCGGCAATCGATGCTCTCAATCCTCAGCAATCAGGGGTCGGCCAGTATGAATAACGTCTACATGTCCCGCCAGCCGCTGCTCAATCGCCAGAGCAGGATCATTGCCACGCGCCTGACACTCCATCTTGGCAGGGATGGAAGCATGCAGGATGCGGCGAGCGCTCTCGGTGCCCTCGACGATATCTGGCCGCGCAGCCAGAAGCCAGTGTTCATCAGTTGCGGCCACAGCAGTTGCGACGCCGGCTTGCTGGACTGGTTGACTCCCGAGAACGCGGCGATCGAGCTGCCGGCCGCGGCGCTGCTCGGTCCCCAGGGGCCCGATCTGATCGGCGCCCTGCAGACCTGGCAACCGACGACCTGCCTGCTGTTTGACGCACAGGCCGCGAAAGCGCTGTCCGTCGACGTGCCGTTTCGCTTTATCGGCTTCGACGCCCGGACTTTTTCGCTGGCACAACTCAAGCTTCTGGCCGCCCGCACCCGGAGCTACGGTATGGGCATCGCATTCAACATCGAGACCGGCGAGGATTTCAGGGGGTGCATGGACGCCGGCCTCACTGCCGCTGCCGGATGGTTCTTCACGTCGCCGACCGGCACGCAGGCAAAAGCGCTCAACCCGGCGCAGACGAACATCGTACGGGTGCTCAACCTGGTCCGCCAGAATGCCGACGTCCAGGAAATCGAGGCGGCGCTCAAGCACGACGTGGCGATGTCTTACAAGCTGCTGCGCTACATCAACTCCGCCGGCTTCGGTCTGTCCTGCGAGATCCAGTCCTTCCGTCATGCGGTCAGCATGCTCGGCTACGACAAGCTCAATCGCTGGCTGTCGCTGTTGCTGGCGACGGCGAGCAGGGACCCGATGGCGCCCGCATTGATGTACACCGCCCTGCTGCGAGGACGGCTGATGGAGTTGCTGGCGATCGGCCTGGTAGACAAGTCGGAGTACGACAACCTGTTCATCACCGGCGCATTCTCCTTGCTCGACGCCCTGCTCGGCGTCAGCATGGAGAAGGTCCTCGATGCGATGCGACTGCCCGACCCGATCTGCGACGCCCTGCTTGGCAACGCCGGTCGCTATCACCCGTTCCTCGAACTGGCGCAGTCCAGCGAAACGAACCAGGGAGAGCTGATCGCCGAGCAGGCAGGAATGCTTGGCCTGACCGCGGACCAGTTCAACCGGGCACAGCTGCAGGCCCAGTCATTTGCCGAAACGATGGAATTGTAGGGGACGAAGGGACGAAGCGCGACGGCACGGCGCTGCACGCTACTACTACTCGCCGAGATAGGCCGCGCGCACCTTGGGGTCGGCAAGCAGCTTGTGCGAGTCGTCGGTCACCGTGATTTCACCGCTCTCCATGACGTAGCCCCGCTGACTGACCTCCAGTGCGAGCTTGGCATTCTGCTCGACGAGCAGAATGGTCATCCCGTCCAGCGCCACCGTACGAATGACCTCGAAGATCTTTTGCACCATGATCGGCGCCAGCCCCATCGAAGGCTCGTCAAGCAGCATCAGCCTGGGTTTGCTCATCAGCGCACGGCCGATTGCCAGCATTTGCTGTTCGCCGCCGGAAAGCGTCCCGGCAGTCTGCTGGGCACGCTCCTTGAGACGCGGAAAAAGTGACAGCACGTGCTCGAGGTCGCGCTCGATGGCTGCCTTGTCGTTGCGAGCGTAGGCGCCCATGCGCAGGTTCTCGAGGCTGCTCATGCGCGGAAAGACGCCACGACCTTCGGGCACCAGCGCAATCCCTTCACCAACCAGTCGATGCGGCGGCAAGGACACCAGTTCCTTGCCGCGATAGCGAACACTGCCACCCGCTGGATCGAGCAAGCGGGCCAGGGCGCGCAAGGTACTGCTCTTGCCCGCGCCGTTAGCGCCAATCAGGGCCACCATCTCACCCTCGTTGACATGAAACGTGATGCCGCGAACGGCCTGGATACCGCCGTAGGAAACACGCAATCCAGTAACTTCAAGCATTGTTTGTCCGTTCCTTCAGGCGACCGAGCCGCCGAGGTAGGCCTCGATGACGCGCGGATCCTTCTGTACCACCGCCGGCACGTCCTCACAGATCTTTTCACCGTAGTCGAGCACCGCCACTCGCCCGCACAGGCCCATCACCAGTTTGACGTCATGCTCGATCAGCAGGACGGTCACGCCATCACGGCAGATGCCCTCGACCAGGACGCGCAGTGCTTCGGTCTCGGTGCCATTCATGCCCGCCGCTGGTTCATCGAGCGCCAGCAGCTTCGGTTCGGTGGCCAATGCGCGGGCAATCTCGAGTCGGCGCTGATCGCCATAGGAGAGGTTCTTGGCAAGGTCGTGCGCCCGCTCGTGAATCCCGACATAGTGCAGTAGCTCCTCGGCACGGCGCGTAATCGCCGCCTCCTCGGCCATCGTCGTCCGGTTGCGGGTGAGCGCACCAAATACCCCGGCATGGGTACGCAGATGCCGCCCGACCATGACGTTCTCGATTCCGGTCATGTTGCCGAACAGGCGGATGTTCTGAAAGGTCCGGGCGATGCCCACCTCAGCCGCCTTGTGCGGTGCGTCGGCGGCAAGTTCGACACCGTCGAAGACGAAATGGCCACTCTCGTTCTTGTAGAGTCCGGTCAGGCAGTTGAAGAAAGTGGTCTTGCCGGCACCGTTGGGCCCGATCAGGCCGTAGATCTCGCCGCGCCGAATGGTCAGCGAGACGTCGTGCAAGGCCTTGACGCCCCCGAAGTGCTTGGCGACGTCATGGGCTTCGAGAAGAATCTGTGGTTCGCTCATGGTCAGTCCGAATGCTCGGCAAGCTCGCGGCGGCGTTGCGGCGACGGCCACAGTCCGGCGGGCCGGAAGCGCATCACGAGCACCATAGCCAGCCCGAAGATCAGCATCCGCAAGCTCTCCGGATCAATGATCATGCGCCCGAAGAGCGCATCCTGCAGAGGTTCAATGCCATAGCGCAAGACCTCGGGAAGTGCAGTCAACAGGACAGCACCGAGAATCACGCCGGGGATATGACCCATCCCGCCCAGCACGACCATCGCCAGAATGGTGATCGACTCCATGAGCGAGAAACTTTCCGGACTGACAAATCCCTGCATTGCCGAAAAGACGCCGCCGGCGATGCCGCCGAATGACGCTCCCATGGCAAATGCCAGCAGCTTGATGTTGCGGGTATTGATGCCGCAGGCCTTGGCAGCTACTTCATCCTCGCGAATGGCCTGCCAGGCGCGGCCGACGCGTGAATTCTGCAGTCGCACGTTGACGATGATCACCAGAATCGCCAGTGCGACGAGTAGAAAATAGTACTTCTGCGGCCCACTGATTTCGATACCAAGAAGGGTGCTGGTCGTGGCAAACGAGAACTCCCCGATACGGATCGGATCGATCAGGGTAATCCCCTGCGCGCCATTGGTGACATTGATCGGTGCGTTCAGGTTGTTCAGGAAGATACGGATGATCTCGCCAAAGCCGAGCGTAACGATCGCCAGATAGTCGCCGCGCAACTTGAGCGTCGGCGCGCCGAGCAGCATGCCGAAGAGACAGGCAATGCCGGCGCCGAGCGGAAGAATGACCCAGAACGGCAGGTGCAGGCCAAAGTGCGGCGATGCCAGCAAGGCATAGGCATAGGCGCCGACCGCGTAAAAGGCGACGTAACCCAGATCAAGCAAGCCCGCGTAGCCGACGACAATGTTCAGGCCGAGCGCCAGAAAGATGTAGAGAATTGCGAAGTTGGCGATGCGTACCCAGGCCTGGCCACCGAGGGCGGCAACGAAGGGCACGGCCAGCAGGACCACGGCGATCAGCAAGACGCCCAGCCAGTGCCGCTGCCAGGGGACAGACGTTTTGACCTGGCCGTTCATGCACGATCTCCCGTACGCTCGCCGAACAGACCCGATGGACGAAACATCAGGACCACGATCAGGACAATGAACGCGAAGATGTCCTGGTAGTGGCTGCCGAGGAAATCGCCCGTCAGCTGGCCGATATAGCCGGCACCCAGCGCTTCGATCACGCCAAGCAGGATGCCGCCGGCCATTGCCCCGGCGAGATTGCCGATGCCGCCGAGAACGGCCGCTGTAAAGGCCTTCAGCCCGAGCATGAAGCCCATCTGGTAGTGCGCTATCTCGTAGTAGGAACCGACCATGCAGCCGGCGACCGCGCCCAGCGCCGAGCCGATGACGAAAGCCATGGCGATGACGCGATTGATGTCGACACCCATCAGCGACGCGACCTGCGGGTTCTGCGCCGTTGCCCGCATGGCCATGCCGATGCGCGTGCGGTGGACCAGGTAGATCAGGCCAATCATCACCAGCGCCGCAAGGGTGACGATGGCCACCTGCACATTGGTGAAGGTGGCGCCGGCGACGGTGTAGATATGCTTCTCGATCATCGGCGGAAAGGTGATGTAGTTCCGACCCCAGACGATCATCGCCACGTTCTGCAGAACCATCGACATGCCGATCGCCGTGATCAGCGGCGTCAGTCGCGGCGCACCCCGCAGTGGCCGATAGGCGACTCTTTCCAGCGACCATCCGAGCGCCATGCAGACCAGCACGGAAACCAGCAGGCCGACGCCGAGAATGAGCAGCGGCGGCATGCCGGAACCGGCAAGAGAAACGATGACCGTGAAGGCGACCATCGTCCCGATCATCACCACCTCGCCGTGGGCGAAGTTGATCAGCCCGATGATGCCGTACACCATGGTGTAACCGAGAGCGACGAGCGCATAGACGGCGCCCAGTGTGAGGCCGTTGATCAGCTGCTGAAGGAGAGTGTCCATGGTCGGGCTTTCCGCAACGAGGTGCTTGTGGCGAACCAGAGGTTCGGACTCACGGCGCCGCGAGTCAGGTGCGCGGGCGCAGGGCCCGGCTCATGCTGAGCGGATGCGGATGCACAGGATGAACGGGGGGAGGCGGCCCTCCCCCCGGTGCCGGATGCCGGGATTACTTCTTGGCTTCGGCTGGAGCCGCCGGTGCCGCTGCTGCCATGGCGCCGCCTTCAGTCTTCAGCGTGACCAGTTTGCCGTCCTTGATCTCGAAAACGGTGATCGCGCCGTTCTTGATATCGCCTTTTTCGTCAAACTCGATCTTGCCAGTAACCCCGTCGTACGACGTCTTGCCCACTTCCGGCAGGTACTTGGCGGGATCGACCGAATGTGCGCGCTTCATCGAGTCGATCAGGACCATCACCGCGTCGTAGCTGTACGGCGAGTAGATCTGGATCGGGCCATACTTGCTGGTGAACTCGGCAAGGAATTTCTGGCCATTCGGCAGCTTGTCGGCAGGCAGTCCGGCCTGCGTGCAAATGACGCCTTCCGACGCATCACCGGCGAGCTTGATCAGTTCGGGCGAGCAGCCGCCGTCACCGGTGGTGAACTGGGCGGTAATACCCAGTTCCTTCATCTGCTTGAGCATCGGGCCGCCGACTGCATCCATGCCGCCGAGGAAGATCACGTCGGGATTCGTCGCCTTGATCTTGGTGAGAATGGCCTTGAAGTCGATGGCCTTGTCGTTGGTGAACTCGCGGGCGACCACCTTTGCGCCATTGGCGACGGCAGCTTTCTCGACCTCATCCGCCAACCCCTGTCCGTACGCCGTACGGTCGTCGATGATGGCGATGGTCTTGGCACCCAGGTCCTTGGCGGCGTAGGTACCGACCACCGAGCCCTGCTGAACGTCGTTGGCCATCACCCGGAAAGCGGTATTGAAGCCCTGTTGCGTGTACTTCGGATTGGTCGCCGATGGCGAAATCTGCGGCAAGCCAGCCTGGTTGTAGATCGACGACGCGGGGATGGTGGTACCCGAGTTCAGGTGACCGACGACACCCGCGACCTTGGCGTCAACCAGCTTCTGGGCGACGACGGTGCCGGTTTTCGGGTCCGCCTGGTCGTCCTCACCAAGCAGCTCAAACTTGACTGACTTGCCGTCGATGACGATCTTCTCTGCATTGGCGTCTTCAACGGCCAGCCGAGCACCGTTCTCGTTGTCCTTGCCGAGGTGGGCAATCGGGCCGGTCAGCGGCGCAACGTGACCAATCTTGACAACGATCTCCTCCTGCGCCGCTGGCGCAGCCGCAGCGGCCGGCGCCGCGGCGACCTTGGGTTCTTCCTTCTTGCCGCAACCAATCAGTGCGACCGACGCGGCCAGAGCAATCAATACACCGGGCATACGTAGCTGGTTCATAGATTTCATCTCCAATATTGTTTTCTTAATGGGGTAGCGAACGGGCGATTGTCCAAGCACATCAGAGCCTTGTCAACATGCATATTCGCGATCGAAATGCATATCTGCCGTTGAACGGGCCCGGCAAAAAAAAACCGGCGCTTGGCCGGTTCTGTTCATACAGCGATCATTTGAGGCTGAGGATCCACACGACCAGGGTGTTGGCCTCTTCAGGCGTGACCTTGTTCGGCGGCATCGGTACCGGGCCCCAGGTGCCCTTGCCACCCTTGATGACCTTCTCGACGAGCATGGCCTGGTCCTTGGCCGTGTATTTGTTCGCCACGTCCTTGTAGGACGGGCCAACGACCTTCTTGTCGACCTGGTGACAGGTCAGACAGTTCTTGGACTTGGCCAGGGCCGCGGCGTCTTCGGCCTGGACGGCCCCGGCTGACATTACGCCGGCAGCAGCCAGCAGGCTCACATAGATCGCTTTCATGCTCTCACTCCGTTTAGAAATATGGTTTGAAACGTACCGATATTATTGCAGTTTGGTCCGCTTGCAAAGTCTGTTGATTCCCGTTACCTGTATCGCAACCATCAGGACGCTCAACGCATCGACAGCGCGGATCGTTGACATGGCCCCACCTGCCCGGCAGCCGGCAAGGCGGGCGTCAATGGCGGCTCGACGCCCCGAGCACGATACCGGCGGTGATGAAGAAGCCAGCGAAAAGACGATTCTGCGTCTGCAATGCCCGCGCGCTGCGCAAGCATCGGCGCAAACGCCAGACCAGCAGCGCATAGCCGGACATGACGAGGATGTCCACAGCACACATCGTGATCCCGATCAGCAGAAACTGCGGCCACTGCGGACCAGCGGGGTCAACAAACTGCGGCACCAGCGCGGCGATGAAGAGGATTGCCTTGGGATTGCTCAGGTTGACCAGCAGGCCCTGCAGGAAGAGGCCGTTCGGGGGTGCCGGCGCAAGACCGGCTTCGCCGACGCCGCTCATCGGCGACCGCCACTTCTGGACGCCGAGCCAGATCAGGTAGGCGGCTCCTGCCAGTTTGACCAGATCGAAGACAGCCGCCGAAGTTGCCAGCAACACACCGAGCCCGGCAGCGACGACCGCCAGCTGGATCAGCAAGGCCGTCTGCAAGCCGAGGATCGCCCGCAGGGCCACCCAGTAACCGTACTGCAATCCGGCACTCATGCTGGTCACCGCTCCCGGGCCGGGAGTGACCGAGATCACCATCGCTGCCAGCAGGAAGGCGAGCCAGAGATCGAAGGCCATCGGCACGGGCGATCAACGCCTCTTCAGTTGCGTCAGATCGCGCACCGCACCGGTCGCCGCCGAGGTAGCCATCAGCGCATACGCCTGCAAGGCCTTCGACACGACTCGCTGGCGAGCGGCTGCCGGCCGCCAGGCGGCGTCGCCACGCGTATCCATTGCTGTCCGACGCCTGGCCAGTTCGGCGTCGGGAACGGCCAGATGAACGCGACGGCCAGGGATGTCGATTTCGATCACATCGCCCTCCTCGACGAGAGCGATTGTTCCTCCTTCGGCCGCCTCCGGCGACGCGTGCCCGATCGACAGGCCCGAAGTCCCACCGGAAAAACGGCCATCGGTGAGCAGGGCGCAGACTTTTCCCAGGCCCTTGGACTTCAGGTAGGAAGTCGGATAGAGCATTTCCTGCATGCCGGGACCGCCTTTCGGCCCTTCATAGCGGATGACCACGACATCCCCGGCGCTTACCTGATCGCCAAGAATTGCCTGCACTGCATCGTCCTGGCTTTCGAACACGCGCGCCTTGCCAGCAAAGACCCAGATGCTCTCGTCAACGCCGGCGGTCTTCACGATGCAACCGTCGGTCGCCAGATTGCCGTAGAGAACAGCCAGGCCGCCATCCTGCGAATAGGCGTTGGCCCGGTTGCGGATACATCCGTGCGCACGATCGAGGTCGAGATCTGGATAGCGCCGCTTCTGCGAGAACGCAGTCTGCGTCGGGATGCCGCCCGGTGCCGCGCTGAAGAACTCGACCAGCGCCGGTTCCTGGCTGCGCATCACGTCCCAGCAGTCAATCGCCTCGCCGAGCGTGCCGGCGTGCACCGTCGGCTGGCTGCGATGGATCAATCCGGCGCGGTCAAGTTCGCCAAGGATGGCGAAGATACCGCCGGCACGGTGCACATCCTCGATATGATAATCGGGCGTCGCCGGCGCGACCTTGGCGAGACACGGGACCTTGCGCGAAATGCGATCGATGTCGTCCATCGTGAAGGCGACACCACCTTCCTGCGCCGCAGCCAGAATGTGCAGCACGGTATTGGTCGAGCCACCCATCGACACGTCGAGGGTCATCGCGTTCTCGAAAGCTTCGAAAGTGCCGATCGCGCGCGGCAGCGCGGACCCGTCATCCTGCTCATAGTAGCGGCGGCACAGTTCGACGATCTGACGGCCGGCCTTGAGAAAGAGCGCCTTGCGATCGGCGTGCGTCGCCAGAACGGTGCCGTTGCCCGGTAGCGAAAAACCGAGCGCCTCGGTCAGGCAGTTCATCGAGTTGGCCGTAAACATTCCGGAACAGGAACCACAGGTGGGGCAAGCCGATCGTTCGAAAGAATCCACTTCGTCGTCGGAGCAGTTGCTGTCGCCCCCCTTGACCATCGCGTCCACCAGGTCAATCGCGATTACCTTGCCGCCCCAGTCCACCTTGCCGGCCTCCATCGGGCCACCGGAGACAAAGATCGTCGGGATGTTCACCCGCATCGCCGCCATCAGCATCCCCGGCGTAATCTTGTCGCAGTTCGAGATGCAGACCATGGCATCGGCACAGTGGGCATTGACCATGTATTCGACCGAATCGGCGATCAGGTCGCGCGAAGGCAACGAGTAGAGCATCCCGTCGTGACCCATGGCGATGCCGTCGTCGACGGCAATGGTATTGAACTCCTTGGCAATCCCGCCAGCGGCCTCGATCTCGCGGGCCACCAGCTGACCCATGTCCTTGAGGTGCACATGACCCGGGACAAACTGGGTGAAGGAATTGACGACAGCGACAATCGGCTTGCCGAAATCGCCATCCTTCATGCCGGTCGCGCGCCACAGTGCGCGCGCACCAGCCATGTTGCGACCGTGGGTAGAGGTACGGGAACGATAGTGGGGCATTGCCAATCTCCAATCCGGAACACGCCCGAGGGTGGCGCGATATAATCCCAATTCTATCCGAAAGCCTCAGGGTGCTCGTACCGTGTTGACCCATCCTCAGTTCGATCCCGTCGCGCTTTCGCTCGGTCCGTTGAAAGTGCACTGGTACGGACTGATGTACCTGGCAGCCTTTCTGCAGTTCTGGTGGCTTGGCCGGCACCGCATCCTGACCCATCCGCAGTTGTCGGCAAGCGGCTGGAGCGTGCGGAACCTCGACGACCTGCTGTTCTATGGCGTCCTTGGCGTGATCGCTGGCGGCCGGCTCGGGGAAGTGCTCTTCTACCAGCCAGGCTACTACCTCGGGCATCCACTCGAGATTTTCGCCGTCTGGCGGGGCGGCATGTCGTTTCACGGCGGCTTCCTCGGCGTCCTCGTCGCGATGTGGCTGTACGCGCGCAAGGTTGGCAAGACCTGGCTCGACATCACCGATTTCATTGCACCGCTGGTGCCGCTCGGCCTCGCCGCCGGTCGCATCGGCAACTTCATCAACGGCGAGTTATGGGGCCGTGCCGCCGACCCGTCGCTGCCCTGGGCGATGGTTTTCCCGTGGGTGGACAAGCTGCCGCGCCACCCCTCGCAGCTCTATCAGGCGGGACTCGAAGGCGTGCTATTGTTCGTCTTGCTATGGTTCTATTCCGGGCGGGTACGCCCGCGCGGCGCCGTTTCAGGCGTTTTTCTCATTGGTTACGGCGCCCTGCGCTGGCTCGCCGAGTATTTCCGCTCCCCCGATGATGGTATCCTCGGCCTCTCGTTCACCGTCAGCATGGGGCAGTGGCTGTCGCTGCCGATGATCGTTTTTGGTCTGGTTCTTGTCGTTCTCGCCCATCGCCGACGCAACTGAGTCGGACGCGCCGCTTGCTGCGGGACGGAGGAGAGGAAGAATGTCAGAAGGATTTGTTGTCAGGGGGTTGCGCCGGGTACGCAAGCTGCTCACCGAGGGCAGCGGCCCGCTTGAACTCGAAGGCAAGCACCTGGGACGCGTACGCGATCTGCTGCACGAATGCGCCAAAGGCGTCGGCGGCGAAGTCTCGGTACGCCAGCGGGCCGCGCTGCTGGCGGAAACCTATCAGCACCTCAATGACGACGGCCGCGCCACTTTCCTGAGCACCATCGCCAACGACTTCGGTCCCGACCCGCAACGAGTCGCCAAGGCGCACGCCGACTATCAGGCGGCCATCGGCACCGACCGGCAGTGGACCGCCGAGTCGGCACTGCGTAACGCGATGCGCTCGTCACGACTGCGCATCCTTACGCAATTCAACGCCTTGCCACAGGGCGTCAAGTTCCTGGTCGACCTGCGCGCCGATCTGCTGCGCTTCCTGGAAAAGGATCCCGCGCTGCGTTCGCTGGACCGCGAACTCGAGTCGCGCCTTAGTGCCTGGTTCGACGTCGGCTTCCTCGAACTGCAGCGCATCACCTGGAACTCGCCGGCCGCGCTGCTCGAAAAACTGATCGAGTATGAAGCAGTCCATGAAATCCGCTCGTGGAGCGATTTGAAGAACCGACTCGATTCCGATCGTCGCTGCTATGCCTTCTTTCATCCGCGCATGCCGATGGAGCCACTTATCTTCGTCGAGGTGGCGCTGACCGAACACCTCGCGGACAACGTCCAGGCACTTCTCGACGAGAATGCGCCGGTGTTCGACGCGCAGCGTGCCAACACGGCGATCTTCTATTCGATCTCCAACACGCAGCCCGGCCTGCGTGGCGTGTCGTTCGGCAACTTCCTGCTCAAGCGGGTGGTAGACGATCTCAAACGTGATTATCCGCGCCTGGTCAGCTTTGCGACGCTCTCGCCGCTGCCAACCTTCCGACGCTGGGCAGAGGCCAATCCCGAGGCCTGGGGAAAGGCCTTCAGCGACGCCGACCTGGCCAAGATCAAACATCGCCTGTTGCCCGAGATGTCGCCAATTGCCAGCGCCGCCGATCTTGCCCGACTGCTTTCTGCGGAAAAATGGGCTGCCGACGAGCGCCTGAGCAGCGCCCTGCAGAGCGGCCTGACGCGCCTTGCAGCCCGTTACCTGATGTCGGCCAGCAAGGGCGGTCAGCCTTACGACCCGGTGGCCCGCTTTCATCTGGGCAATGGCGCTCGCATCGAGCGCCTCAACTACCTGGCTGACACCTCAGCGCGCGGCAACCAGCAGTCCTACGGGCTGATGGTGAACTATGTGTACGACCCTGATAACATCGAAGAGAATGTCGAAGCGTTTTCACGCGATGGCGAGATTGCAGCCGCCACCGCCATACGTCGTTCCGCTCGCGACTGAGATCGCGCGGCGAGAACTTTTCCCCTCCTACCAGAGAGAAAGCCCCCCTTATGAGCCAACGTCCCTTCAAAGTCCTCGGTATCCAGCAGATCGCCATTGGTGCGCCTGACAAGATGAAACTGCGCAAGCTATGGATCGATATGCTTGGCCTGGACATCACCGGCAACTTCGTCAGCGAACGCGAGAACGTCGACGAAGACATCGCCGCAATCGGCTCCGGCCCGTTCAAGGTTGAAGTAGATCTCATGCAGCCTGTCGACCCGGACAAGAAGCCAGCGGTGCATGTCACGCCGCTCAACCACATCGGCCTGTGGATCGATGACCTGCCGAAAGCCGTCGAATGGCTGTCGGCCAACGGCGTGCGCTTCGCGCCGGGTGGAATCCGCAAGGGTGCTGCCGGCTTTGACATTACTTTCATGCATCCGAAGGCCAATGACGAGTTCCCGATTGCCGGCGAAGGTGTCCTGATCGAAATGGTCCAGGCACCGCCAGCCGTCATCGAAGCTTTCGCCAAACTGGCCTGAGCCAAGGAAGATTCCGGCAGCGCGTTCGGAGGCTCCGGGCGATCGCCCGGCGGAAACTCAAGATCACCGGAGCCCTCTCGATCGACATATTGCTGCAGAAAACCAGGCAAGAAGAAAAGAGCGCCAGCCACGAGCTGGCGTTTTTTTTGTGCCAAGCGGCACGGCGTTCACTTGTGCGCGCGCAGCGCCCGGAGAAGATTGCACGTTTCGTGCACGATGGTGTTCATTTCTGCGGAAAAATGAATGATAATTGACGACCATGGACATTCCGGCGCAAGCAGGAAAGGAAACATGCCAGAAGTTCGGGACCGCCTGGACGTGCCCGCCCTCACCGCAAAGAAGAAGGCGTCCGACTCTCCGCCGGGACAAGTCTTCATCCCCTACCCGTTTCTAGCCACATCAAGGAGGCACCAATGAGTGAAGTTAAAGCCGTGCAAGACGAGGCTGTACCGCCGAGCGATCACGTCAAGACCGAGAGCGTGACCGAGGGAAAGGCCGCGCCTCCGGCCGCCACCCCAGCCAGGGCAGCGGCCAAGCCGGCGGCCACAAAAAGCGATGCAAGAAAAGAAGAGCCGAAAAAGGAGCCGGCAAAGGAGCCGGCAAAGGCCAAGGAGGAAAAAACGGCGAAAGCGAAACCGGCAGCGCAGAAAGCGGAGCAACAGAAAATGGCACCCGCCGTGGCGCAGAACAAGGACGTGGAAAGCGTCAAGAGCACGCGCAAGATGCCACTGAAGACCAAGAACTACGAGAAGGCGCTGGCGAAGCTGCAGGTCGAACTCGTCAAGCTGCAGGAATGGATCAAGTTCAAGAAACTGAAGGTGGTCGTCCTGTTCGAAGGGCGCGATGCGGCCGGCAAGGGCGGCACCATCAAGCGCATCACCGAGTGCCTCAGCCCGCGCGTCACGCGCGTTGCCGCGCTGCCTGCGCCGACCGACCGGGAAACGACCCAGTGGTATTTCCAGCGCTACGTCCAGCACCTGCCCGCTGGCGGTGAAATGGTGCTCTTCGACCGCAGCTGGTACAACCGCGCCGGCGTCGAACGAGTGATGGGTTTCTGCAGCGACGAGGAGTACCGCGAGTTTCTGCGCAGTTGCCCCGAGTTCGAACGTATGCTGGTACGCAGCGGCATCATCCTGATCAAGTACTGGTTTTCGGTCAGCAATGAGGAACAGGAGCGCCGTTTCCAGAAGCGCATCTTCCATCCGGAGAAGCACTGGAAGCTCAGCCCGATGGACCTGCAATCGCGCGCACGCTGGGTCGAATACTCGCGGGCGAAAGACAATATGTTCGCGCATACCGACATCAAGCAGGCACCCTGGTATGTGGTCGATGGCGACGACAAAAAGCGTGCCCGCCTGAACGTGATCACGCATCTGCTCAACATGATCGACTACGAAGACCTGACGCCGGAGCCTATCGTCCTGCCGCCGCGCCAGGAGGAAATCGGCTATGTGCGTCCGCCGATGTCGGATCAGACCTTCATTCCCGAAGTGTACTGATACACCGAGCGATTCCGATCGGGGCGACCGAGGCCCCGAGTGGTGCGCCAGGAGCAGCTGCCAAACAAGAGAACCCCGCTACGGCGGGGTTCTCTTGTGGCGATCGCTGCTCAGGAATACCGTCGGGCAGCGACCGGCAGCGAAGCGCTACTTGTAATAGCCGACCGCGCAGACCTGGTCGCCGACCTTGGTAACGTAGACCACCTTGTTCACCGGTTCGGTCTGCCCGGGGCGCGGCCACATGTAGGAGACTTCGACGATCACCCCGTCCTTGGCAGCGGCGTAGACCTCCACGCCGAGGGGCTTGCCGGCCTTGTCCTTGAGGTCTTTGAGGCTCTTGCCGACCAGCGACGGATGCGCGGTGAAGTTGCCGTCAGGCCCACCACAATAGGGGTATAGATCCCGGTCCTTGAAACCTCCTTCCCCCTTTGTAAACATCTCGAGCGCCTTGGCCTTGTCGGCATTGACGGCAGCTACCGCCTTTTGGAGCATGGCTTTGGCTTCGGCCGGCGTGCCGTACTCACCCGCCCAGGCGCTACCTGCTGCCAGAACCGCGAATGCTGAACCGATGGCTAATTGACGTAGCATCGAAACTCTCCTTGCAAAGTTAAGGGATAACGAGAAGCAACTCCGACAGTCCCGCGAGCGAGGGAGAAAGCCCCTCGATGAACATGGTAGCTCAAAAAGCAGCCCACTGATGCGCGTGGAAGAACATCGCCGACGGGCGCCGGCGCCGCGGCCGAGAAATCTGCCTTGCTTTCTTGCATATCGCTTCAGCCGCTGTTTATCATCGATCCTCGATCACGCCACGAAAGCCCCGTCACAATGCCACTGCACATCGAGACGCCGCTGATCGCGTCGCAAGCGCTGAGCACCGCCGCCGGATGTTCGGTCTGGCTCAAGCTGGAGGCGCTGCAAGCGCCGGGCTCGTTCAAGATCCGCGGCATCGGTGCTGCCTGCGAAGAGTACAGCCGGCGCGGCGCGCGGCGCTTCGTTTCCTCTTCCGGGGGCAATGCCGGACTCGCCGTCGCCTATGCCGGCCGGCAGCTGTCGATTCCGGTGACCGTCGTGGTGCCGGAAACGACCTCCGCGCGAGCCATGGACTTGCTGCAGCGCGAAGACGCGGAAATCATCGTGCATGGCGATTCCTGGCATGAAGCCAACGCCCTCGCCTTGTCGATGATCGAAAAGGCCGACGCCTTTCTGCACCCCTTTGACGACCCCTTGCTGTGGCACGGCCATGCCAGCCTGATCGACGAACTCGCCAGCTCGACACTGGTGCCCGATGCGGTGGTGCTGTCGGTGGGTGGCGGCGGTCTGCTTTGCGGCGTGATCGAAGGCCTGCAGCGCAACGGCCTCGCACAGGTCCCGGTGATCGCCGTCGAAACCGAAGGCGCAGCGTCCTTCAACCGGTCACTACGTGCCGGTGAATTGGTCGAGTTGGAGAAGATCACCAGCATCGCCACTTCGCTCGGCGCCAAGCGCGTCTGCGACAGGGCGCTGCAGTGGTCGCGGGAGCATTCGATTCACAGCCTGGTCGTTTCTGACCGCGTCGCGCTCAGCGCCTGCGAACGCTTCCTCGCCGATCACCGGCTGCTCGTCGAGCCGGCCTGCGGTGCCAGTCTGGCTGTAGCCTATGACGCCGCCCCCCTGCTCCAGGGCTTTGCCAAGGTCTTGTTCATCGTCTGCGGAGGGGCCACCGCGACGATCGATCAGATCCGTGCCTGGTCGGCGAGCCTGGGCCAGGAAAACAGCGACTGAAGGGGCAGAACCAAACAGGCGAGGAGCCATGCTCTGGCGCCCGGGCGCCCGGCGATGCTCCCCCGGATAATGGCAAGGGCCGCACCCGCTCGAACCCACTGCTGCCCGTCTCGCGGCAGCACGCAAATCGCTGTTCTCTGTCTTATTGCTAGCTGCTATCATTCCGCCCGCCTGCAGTGATGCGCCTTGGGAGTCAGCATGGAAACGCTCGTCTGGAATACGCCGATGCTAGTCTCGGCCCTGATTCTCGCGACCACATTTGCGGGAATCTTCACCGAGGGCGTGCATCACATGCACCGCACCAAGGTCGGCATGCTCGGCGCCCTGGCGATGGTCTTCAGCGGACAGCTCCTCGGCTTTTATGGACCCGAGGAGGCGCTCCAGGCCATCGACTGGAACGTCGTCTTTCTCCTCGGCTCGATGATGGTGATCATTGCCATCATGATCCCGACCGGTGGCTTCCAGGCTTTGGCTTTCTGGATCGCACGCGTCTCGCGAGGGCGCCAGTTTCCGCTGATGGTGATGCTCGGCACTGCGGTGACGGTGCTGTCGCTGCTGCTGGACAACGTCACCACGGTGGTCATCTTCGGGCCACTGATCATCCTGATCTGTCAGGTGCTCAAGATCTCGCCCATCCCGTACCTTCTGGCGGCGGCTCTGCTCAGTGACACCGGCGGCGTCGCCACTCTGGTCGGCGACCCGCCCAACCTGATGATCGGCTCGGCAGCCAACATAGACTTCAACACCTTTTTTCTGCGCATGGGTGGTGTGGTCTTCGGCGCCTGGTTGGCGACGATCCTCGCCTTGCGTTTCCTGTTCCGGAAAGAACTGGCCGTCAAGCCCGCCGACGTCAAGTTCGCCGAGGACATCGAGCTGGACGACCCCAAGACCTGGCGACTGGCCTTGATCGTACTCGGGCTGATGGTGCTGCTGTTCATCTTTCACCGCCAACTGCACTGGGAGGCCTGGGTGGTTGGCACCGTCGGCATGGTGACGCTGTTTCTGGTGGGCCGCCATCTGCAACTCGACCCCTATCTGGAGAAAGTCGAATACTCCCTGCTGCTCTTCTTCATGTCGCTGTTCGTGATGGTCGGTGGCGTCGAGCACAGTCATTTTCTCCAGTACATCGGCCAGCACATCGTGCCCTTCGTGCGCGACGATCTCCTGTTTGCCAGCATAACCCTGCTCTGGGGTTCGGCTCTGCTGTCCGCCGCGATCGACAACATCCCCTTCACCGCGGCGATGATTCCCATTCTGCTGAGCATGGAAACGCAAGGCCTGAACGTCACCCCGTTGTGGTGGTGTCTGGCCATGGGCGTCGGCATGGGCGGAAATGGAACGCACATTGGCTCGACCGCCAACGTCTTCATCGTCACGCTCTCCGAGCGCCTGGCGCAGAAGGAGCGCGATCCAGCGCTGGCGATTACCCCTGGCCTGTGGTTCCGCAAGGGAACGCCCGCCATGCTGGCCACGCTACTGGTCTGCACCCTGCTGTTGGTGGTCTTTTTCGATTTCTTTTCGGCCCCGATACACATCAAATAATGGGGCAATCGATGCCGGCTTCACTGCTCGGGTCGGATCGCCGGTGTATGTTTTCGGAATAACGGGGGTACCAACAATGTTCTGTCGCCATGCGATGATCACCAACGTCATCTCGGCTGGTCCACAGCAGACCACCAGGGACGCTCTCGAGCTATTTGCAAAACACCGAATCCGCATGCTTCCGATCGTCGACGGCGAAGGCCGCCTCGTCGGACAGTTCGCTCTCGAGGACATGCTCGCCGGGCTGCTGCCTGCTGCACTGACCGTGGACCACCATGACCTCATGGACCTCAGACTGCGCCTCGACTACCTGCTCGATGCCACGCCAGGAGTGGCCAAGCATTTCCGGGATCTGCTGCCAGTAGAAATTGGCGAAGTGATGAACCGCGAGGTCAAGCTCGCGCATCTCGATACACCGCTATGGGAAGGGATCCGGCTGCTGGTGCAATGCCGCAGCCCGATTCCCGTCGTCGAAGAAGGAAGCCACAAGCTCCTCGGTCTGTTGTCGGCCCAGGGCGCAACTGGACGGCTCATGGAGCTGGTAGGCGAGCTGGGCTGACCTTCCCCCGGCTCACCGAGCCATTTGCGACCGCCCGCCAGGCCTAACGCTTGCCCAAACTGGCGGGCGGCGAGGCAGACTCTTTCCGCCAGCGCGTTCCACCAGCGCCGAGTCGTGTGGCGCCCCGCCTTTACCTGTCTTTGCAAAACATCCACGGCACTTAACCTGGCAGTGGCGATAATGTCGCCCTGATCATCAGGAACGCCATTCATGTCCGCGGTACGCATCTCCCCGACCTGCGACACTCGCCCCCAGTGCCGCGTGATCACGCCGGACGGCTCGCCGCCTTGCATGCGTCTTGGGCGTGACGAGGCGGCTGTCGTACGGTTGCCGGCGAGGTCAATGGCCACACCTGTGCAAGCCGACGCCGGAGACCTCCCGTGAAACGCTCGCTTCCCCAGACAAGATTCCTGATCGCCGTGGCACTCGTACTCGGCGGCGCTTTTGCCGCTTTCCATTTCACCCGTAGCGGCGCCGCGGGCAGCACTGTCGTCCCTGCGAAACGTGCCGCGCTGGCGGTGACGACCGTTCAGCCGCAACAGGCGCCATGGGCGCAGCAGATCGCCGTCAGCGGCGGCATCTTCCCGTGGCAGGAAGCCGTAATCGCGGCCGAGACCAGCGGACTGAGCGTCGTCAAGGTCGCAGAAGACGTTGGCAGCGTGGTTCGCCGCGGGCAGTTGCTCGCCGAGCTCTCGCGCGACAGCGTCGAAGCAAGTCTGGCCCAGCAGGAGGCGAACCTCAGCAAAGCCAGGGCTGCCGTCGCCGAAGCCCAGGCGAACGCCGACCGCGCACGCCGGGTCAAGGGCAGCGGCGCGATGTCGGAACAGCAGATCAACCAGTACCTGACCGCCGAACGGAGCGCGAGGGCGTCAGTCGCGGCAGCGGCAGCAGCGCTCCAGAGCGAACGCGTCCGGCTCGCGCAGACGCGCATTCTCGCGCCCGACGACGGGGTGATCAGCAGCCGCAACGCGACCCTGGGCAGCGTCGTGCAAGCCGGCAGCGAGCTGTTTCGACTGCTGCGCGGCAACCGCCTGGAGTGGCGCGCCGAAGTCTCCGCCGAGCAATTGGCGCGCGTTGCGCCGGGCCAGAACGCCAGACTGCGTCTGGCCGACGGTTCACAATTGACCGGCAGCGTGCGCATGCTTGCGCCGACACTCGATCCGGCGACGCGCAAGGCGCTGGTTTATGTCGATCTGCCGGCCGGCAGCGCCGCCCGCGCCGGCATGTTCGCCAGCGGCGAGATTCTACCCGGCAGCACGACGGCGACGACGCTGCCGTCGTCGGCGGTGATCCTGCGCGACGGTCACAGCTACGTCTTCGAGGTCGGCGCGCAGGACGTGGTCCACCAGATCAAGGTCGACACCGGCCGCCGCCAGGGCGGCCGAATCGAAATCGTCGCGCCGCTGCCGTCAGACGCACGCATCGTCGCCACTGGCGGCGCCTTCCTCAACGAGGGGGACACCGTACGTGTCGAAGCCGCGCCGGACGCGGCGGAGCACCAGGGAGGGCCAGAAGGGGCGCCCGCAAAGGCGCGCTCGACGATACAGCCCGAGGCGGCCAGATGAACTTCTCGGCCTGGTCGATCCGCAATCCGGTTCCGGCGCTGCTGCTCTTTGGGCTGCTGACTTTCCTCGGCATCAGCAGCTTCCGCTCGCTGGGCATCCAGAACTTCCCCGACATAGAGCTACCGACGATAACCATCGCCGCCGCCTACGAGGGCGTCGCGCCGGCGCAGATGGAAACCGAGGTGGCACGCAAGATCGAGGACCAGGTGGCCTCGCTCGGCGGCATCGAGCACATCACCACGACCTTGACCGACGGCTCGGCGTCGATCAAGGTCGCTTTCAGCATCGACAAGAACGCCGAGGTGGCGCTCAACGAGGTGCGCAATGCGATCGACAGCGTGCGCGCCGACCTGCCGGCAGCAATGCGCGACCCGGTGGTCTCGAAGGTCACGACCTCGGGTAGTGCCATCCTCACCTACGCCGTACGTTCCGAGCGCATGGACGACGAGGCGCTGTCGTGGTTCGTCGACAACGACGTCGCCAAGGCGATGCTGGCGGTCAAGGGCGTCGGCAAGGTCGCGCGCGTCGGCGGCGTCGACCGCGAAGTGCAGGTCGACCTGGACACTGCCCGGATGGCGGCGCTGGGTGTCACCGCCGGCGATGTCTCGAACCTGCTGCGGCAGGTGCAGCAGGACGCCTCCGGCGGCCGCGGCGACATCGGCAGCGGCATCCAGTCGATACGGACGCTGGCGGCGGTCGGCACGGTCGCCGACATCGCGGCGCTCGAGATCCCGCTCGCCGGCGGACGCAGCGTCCGCCTCGGCGACCTGGCCAGGGTCCGCGACGGCGTCTCCGAACGCAGCAGCATCACCCTGCTCGACGGCCAGCCGGTGGTCAGCTTCGAAGTCACGCGCATCAGGGGCGCCAGCGAAGTGGCCGTGGCCAATGCGGTACGCAAAGCGGTCGCGCTACTGCAGGCGAAACACCCGCAGGTGCAGATAGAGGAGGCCTTCAACACCGTCGCGCCGGTACAGGACAACTTCGACGGCTCGATGGAACTGCTCTACGAAGGCGCCTTCCTGGCCATCCTGGTCGTCTGGTGGTTCCTGCGCGACTGGCGCGCGACGCTGGTCTCGGCGGCGGCGCTGCCCCTGTCGATCATCCCCACCTTCGCCGCCATGTACTACTTCGACTTCAGCCTCAACACGCTGACCCTGCTGGCGCTGGCGCTGGTCGTCGGCATCCTGGTCGACGACGCGATCGTCGAGATCGAGAATATCGTCCGCCACCTGCGCATGGGCAAGACGCCGATCGAGGCCGCCACCGAGGCTGCCGACGAGATCGGCCTGGCGGTGATCGCCACCACCTTCACGCTGGTCGCCGTCTTCCTGCCGACGGCCTTCATGGGTGGCGTGCCGGGCAAGTTCTTCAAGCAGTTCGGGATCACCGCGGCGGTCTCGGTGCTCGCCTCGCTGCTCGTTGCCCGCCTGCTGACGCCGATGATGGCCGCCTATTTCCTCAAGGCGCACGGCGCACAGCCGCCCGACAGCCGCCTGATGACCCGCTTTCTGGCCGCGGCCAGCTGGTGCCTGACGCACCGCAAGACGACGGCGCTGGCCGCGATCCTGTTTTTCGTCGGCTCGCTATCGCTGCTGCCGCTGCTGCCGACCGGCTTCGTCCCGGCCGCCGATCGCGCGCAGACCAGGGTGAACATTGAACTGCAACCGGGCAGCACGCTGAACGAGACGCTGGCCATCGCCGCCCAGGCGCGCCGTCTGCTCGAGGAAATGCCCGAAGTGACGCGCGTCTTCAGCGCCATCGGCCGCAGCTCGGGCGGCAATGATGGTCCGTTCGCGGGCAGCGGCAGCAGCGACGTGCGCAAGGCAACGCTGAACGTCAGCCTGGTCTCGCGCCATGACCGCGCAAAGCAGAGCGCCGTCGAGGCCGACATCCGCAGGCGCATGGCCGCACTGCCCGGCGCGCGGATATCGGTCGGCGCCGGCCAGACCGGCGAAAACCTCAAGCTGGTGCTCGCCGGCGAGGACCCCGAGGCGCTGCGCCTGGCCAGCCAGTCGGTGACCTCCGAACTGCGCACGCTCAAGGGCATCGGCAACGTCACCTCGGGCGCCAGCCTGCAGCGCCCGGAAATCCACATCACGCCGGACTACGCCCGCGCCGCCGACCTCGGGGTCACCGCCGCCGCCATGGCCGACGTCATCCGCGTCGCCACCGCCGGCGACTACGACGCCAACCTGCCCAAGCTCAACCTCGCGCAGCGCCAGATTCCGATCCGCGTCCGCCTCGACGAGGAGCTGCGACAAAATCTCGACGCCGTGCGCCAGTTGCGCGTGCCGGCCAACAAGGGCGCCGTGCCGCTCGACACCGTCGCCGACATTCGCATGGGCAGTGGCCCGGCGCAGATCGACCGCCTCGACCGCCAGCGCAACGTCAGCATCGACGTCGAACTCGGCAGACGCGACCTCGGTGCGGTCGTCGCCGAGGCCAACCAACTGCCCGCGCTCAAGGGCCTGCCGCCGGGAATCAGCCGGCCGCCGTCGGGCGACGCCGAGCGCATGGCCGAACTGTTCGGCAGTTTCGGTTCGGCGATGCTGATCGGCGTGCTCTGCATCTACGTCGTGCTGGTGCTGCTCTTCCACGACTTCCTGCAACCGGCGACCATCCTCGCCGCGCTGCCGCTGTCGGTCGGCGGCGCCTTCTTCGCCCTGCTCGTCACCCACAACAGCTTCTCGATGCCGTCGGTCATCGGCCTGCTGATGCTCATGGGCATCGTCACCAAGAACTCGATCCTGCTCGTCGAGTACGCGGTGATGGCCCGGCGCGAGCACGGCATGGCGCGCTTCGAAGCCCTGATCGACGCCTGCCACAAGCGCGCCAAGCCGATCCTGATGACCACCATCGCCATGATCGCCGGCATGACTCCGATCGCCCTGGGGATCGGTGCCGAGCCGAGTTTCCGCTCGCCGATGGCGATCGCGGTGATTGGCGGCTTGCTGACGTCGACAGTGCTGAGCCTGCTGGTGATTCCGGTGGTGTTTACCTATGTGGATGATCTGCTGCTGTTGCTGAAGCGGATTGGCGGGCAGCTGCATCGGGCGAATCATGGGATGGGGACGGCGGGGTCGTGAACGGGGTGAGTTGATCGGTGCCGCGTTCGCGAGTAGCCGTGACAGCCGGAAGGAGATTGGCGATTGTTTCGGCTCACACTACGCCTGTTAGAAGTATCGTAAGATGGCAGGGGAAGCAGGCAGCGAGGCAGAAGGAAAACCCGCGCGCGTGCTTAAAACGAACGGCAGCCAGCAGGAGGCAGCGCGGCCCCTACAGTCGTCCGCGATGGCCCATACCGGCTTTTCTTCTTTTCGCGGGAAGAACCGAGAATGCACATCCATGTAGCCCATCCGCATGGCGAAGCCAAATTCTGGCTACAACCCAGCCTGGAGCTTGCCAACCACCCAGGGCTGTCTGGGCGGGAATTGACCGACGCCGATCGTGTCGTCGCTCGCCATCTTGAGGAGATCGTCGATGCCTGGCACAAGCACTTTGGCGGTTGAAGTCACCCACGTCTCGAAAAACGGTTTTTGGCTGCTTCTCGGGGATGAGGAGCTTCTCTTGCCGTTCTCCGAGTTCCCCTGGTTCCGGCAGGCCACTATCGAGCAACTGAGCACCGTCGAATGGCCAAGCCCGGACCACCTGTATTGGCCACTGCTGGATGTGGATTTGTCCGTCGAGTCCGTCCGGCACCCAGAAGATTTTCCACTCGTTTCGGCGATAGCGGCTAGCCCTTCGCTCCAGCGGGACGCGCCGCAAGCAGCGCGTCCTTGAGCTGACACGTCAGGGGTCTTAACAATGGACACAACAATCCTGGTCGCAGTCATCTCCGCCGCCGCCAGTCTTTCTGTTGCAGCCATTACGTTTTTTCTCACCAAACGGAAGGAACGCGAGGCCGACTGGCGGAAACAAGAGCTAAAGCGCTATCGTGAGCTTCTAGATGCTCTGAGCGGGGTGGTCGGCTCTGATGCAACTCCCGAAGGCCAACGCCGGTGGGCGAGAGCTACAAACACCATCGGGCTGGTTGCCTCGCAGCAGGTTCTCTTGCCGGCTTTGCCAGTTCCAAGACAAAATTGCGAAGTCCAACCCGAGGCCTTTGGTGGAAGAGCACGGCCGTGCCCTTAATCAGTTAATGCTGGCTATTCGCTCCGATCTTGACGTAACGCCCGCTGACGATCAAGGCACTTTCTCATTTCGGCTTTGGTGTTCTGGCACAAATGATTAGCCCGAACTTTGGCCCGCCGAAATAGCTGGAACCCTTGTGTGATGCGGGTTCTGGCTATTTTTTCTGCCCAATGCGTAGCCATGTAGATGAATGTGTTCGCCCCTGCTTTTTGATGCGCTTTGTAGCATGGTAGCGCCATGTATATCGAGGCCATCCCCAACCGCAGCTCGCCGCCGGCCGTGTCGCTTCGCGAGGCATTCAGAGAGCAAGGCAAGGTCAGGAAGCGCACCCTGGCCAATCTGTGATGCTTGCCTGCGGAAGTCGTCGAGGGGCTGAGGGTTCTCCTCAAGGGCGGCGTGGCCGTACCCAGTGCAGAGGAGGTCTTTACCATCGAGCGCTCGTTGCCGCACGGCCACGTTGCGGCGGTGCTGGGTAGCGCAACCGTCTGTGGTGCGCGCGACTGGTTCGCCGCCGCCCCCGAGCGGCTGCGCAAGCTCCTGCTGGCGATGGTCGCCGCACGCATCGTGTCGCCGGCGTCGAAGCTCGCCACCCACCGGATGCTCAGCGACGATACGGCGGCACACTCGCTCGGACGGGTGCTGGGCCTGGGGCAGATGGAACCGGAGGAGTTGTATCGTGCGCTCGACTGGCTACACGCGGCACAACCGGACATCGAGCGGCGCCTGGCGCGCAAGCATCTGGTCGGTAGTACCCTGGTGCTCTACGACCTGACCTCGACCTGGCTCACCGGCCGTTGCTGTCCGCTTGCCGCCCGCGGGCATTCGCGCGACGGCAAGCGCGATGATCCGCAGATTGTCTTTGGGCTGATCTGCGCCGCCGATGGCTGCCCGGTAGCGGTGGAGGTGTTCTCGGGCAATACCGCCGACCCGGCGACCGTCGCCGCGCAAGTGGCCAAACTCAAGTCACGCTTCGGTATCGAGCAGATCGCCTGGGTGGGCGATCGGGGGATGATCACCTCGGCACGCATCCGCAACGTCCTCAAGCCCAATGGGATGGACTGGATCAGCAGCCTGCGAGCGCCACAGATCGCGCAGCTGGCGCAGGAACACGGTCCTTTCCAGCCCTCTCTGTTCGACGAACGCAATCTCCTTGAACTCACCAGCGAACACTTCCCCGGTGAGCGTCTGGTGGTCTGTCGTAATCCCCTGCTGGCCGAGGAACGGGCGCGCAAACGCAGCGAGTTGTTGGCGGCGACAGAGGCTGAACTGGCGACCGTGGCGGCAGCCGTGACGCGGGCTCGTAACCCGCTGCGCGGTGCGGCACAGATTGCGCTACGTGCGGGCCGCGCGATCGACCACTATCACATGGCCAAGCACCTAACGCTGACGATCACCGACAGCAGTGTCACCTGGGTGCGCAAGACGGAGAAGATTGCCGAGGAAGCGGCGCTTGATGGCTTATATGTCATTCGCACCAGCCTCGCTGCCGACAAGTTGGAGGCCAATGCCGCGGTTGCCGCCTACAAGAGTCTGTCGCAGGTTGAGCGCGCCTTCCGTTCGATCAAGACAGTCGACCTGAAGCTGCGGCCGGTCTTCCACTACTGCGCCAAGCGGGTGCGGGCGCATGTCTTCCTGTGCATGCTTGCCTATTACGTCGAGTGGCATATGCGCCGCCGTCTGAAGCCCATGCTCTTCGAGGACGAGTTCATTGACGCCGCACAGGCCGACAAACCTTCCGCCGTCGCCAAGGCCCAGCGATCGGCCCACGCAAAGGTCAGGGATGCCACCGGACGCGCCGACGACGGTACCCCTTTGCACAGCTTTCGTACCTTGATGCAGGACTTGGGCACGCCCGCCTATAACGTCACCTATACGGCGCTCAACCCCAAGGCGAAGATCGTCCTCAACACACGGCCCACGCCCTTGCAGGAAAAAGCCTTTGCCCTTCTGGGGGTCAACCCCGCGCGTACCCAGTAAGCGACCATCTGATTGTTAAATAGCGCCAAACAATCAGATATTTACTTCCTTCACCTGGTCAAAGTTCGGCTTAGCGAAGACCCGATGCCAAACGCCTCGACGCGACCATCGGCCAAAGCGTTGATAAACGCTATTCCATGGCCCGAATTCCGATGGCAGGTCTCGCCAGGGACTGCCGGTCCGCGCAACCCACAAGACCGCTTCAACAAACAGACGATTGTCCGCCGCTGTACGGCCCGGGTCGCCCTTCTTACCAGGCAACAGCGCTTCGATCCGCGAAAACTGATCGTCTCTCAACCACATTCGTGCCATCCTGACTCTGCCCAAAAGTCAGGACATGACCATAAATCAACCGCTGTGAACAGAAATTTTGTAAGGACCTGATGGTTAAAGACTTTTTGACAGGTCCGTTGACAATGGCATTCCCTGGGGCGGGCGGAATGTCAACACGCCCTAGTCCTCAGCACATGATAGTGCCTCCTGGACCAGAGTCTGCCGGCGCGCGTTACGCCGTCAGCGCAGACGGTGACGAACGCCGTGATGTCTGCGGCACCGATGACAATCGGCACATGCTGCTCGGCACCCGCGCTGGTTTGGCGTTGAGACTCGGCAGGTGGTTGATGTGCCGGAATCAGTGCGACTGAGTCGACAACATGCTGACCCTTACCCTCTCGGCCGTCGCGTATTTTATCGCCGGCCATTTCATCAGACGCCATCTCGACGCTTGGGGGATCCCGAAGGGGATGACTCGCGGCTTGTTGATCTTTACCTGCGCCCTGGCTGTTGCTTGTGGCGTGGCAGCCTTGCTGGAATGGGCGACACGGTGAAACAGCAAGTAGTCCAGTCGAACGGGCGCACAGCGCCAGCCGCAGGGTCGGAGACTTCCGCCTGCCTCCCCCCCGATGCAGTCTCACGCGCATGGCCAGACCGCTTCGAGTGGAGTTCGTCGGCGCGCTTTACCATGTCACTGCACGCGGCGATGGCCGCGAGGACATCTACCGCGCCGATGGCGACCGGCATGTCTTTCTCGACCTCCTCGCAGACGTCCGGGGACGCTTCAACTGGACGATTCATGCCTATTTCTACTTTGTCAGATTTGTTTCACATCATCGGGTTGGGTCGTGTGATAGAATGTGAACTGTTGTGATTCTTCAATATATTCATGGAGTTGTAAATGACAATGTCAACTCCAATACACGGATAGCATTTCTGCGCTGGTCAGTTCGGCACTGGCGCACTTCGATTCCCACTTCGCGCCGTATCTTCGTTGCTTTCAGAGCCGCACACGCTCCGTGGAGAACGCGGCGCGCCAGTATCTGCATGGCCTGTTCCAAAGTTCGCGCCGCAACATGGAATGTATGGCCGAAACCGTGGCCGAGAGCGGCTACCAGCAGCTGCATCACATGCTGAGTGAATCGCATTGGGATCGCCGTGAGGTGCGACGGCAACTGGTCGCCGATGCCAATGATCATTTTGGCTATGCCAGTGGCTTGCTCATCGACGAGAGTGGCTTTGCCAAGAAGGGCGAGCTGTCGGCAGGGGTCGCCCGGCAGTGGAACGGGCGCCTCGGCAAGACCGATAACTGCCAGGTCGGTGTGTTTGCAGCCGTTGCGCGCGACGGCGTGGCCTCGCTGGTGGATACCGAGCTGTATCTGCCGAGCGCGTGGAGCAACGACGCTGCTCGCTGCGAGGCCGCCGGGGTGCCAGAGGATAGACGGGCGTTCCGCACAAAGGGCGAGATCGCGCTGGAACTGGTGCGGCGCTTGCGACGGGACGGCCTGCGCTTCTCCTTCGTGGCTTTCGATGGCGGTTACGGGCATCTGCCTTGGCTCCTCCGGGAACTGGACGGTGAGAGGGAAACCTTCCTGGCCGAGGTTCATTCGGATCAGGCCATCTTTCTCGACGACCCGGCGCCTGCGATACCGGATAGCGGCTCTTCGAAGGGTCGAGCGCCCAGCCGACTGCGCACCGACGCCTCTCCAGCGTCGGTGGCTGCTTGGGCGGCCGCTCAGCCGGCAGCGCAATGGCGCCGGTTGTCGATCAGGGGCGGTGAGAAAGGCGAAGTGATCGCCGATTACCTCACCCAACGGGTCTGGGTATGGGACGGCAAGTCGCCTTCGGCGCATCGCTGGCACCTTCTGGTCCGCCGGGAAATGGACGGGACGACACTCAAGTTCTGTTTGTCCAATACCAAGCCTGGCGCTTCCTTGCGCCGTCTCGCGGAAATGCAAGCCGCGCGCCATTTCGTCGAGCGCTCCTTCGAGGATGCCAAGAGTGCTTGCGGCATGGCCGACTATCAGGTGCGGCGCTGGCAGGCGTGGCACCATCACATGGCGCTGGTAATGATCGCGACAATGTTCCTCGCCAAAGAGCGACTGGCACATCGCGATACTGCCGATCTGCTCTCCTGTCGCGATCTGGTCGAGATTATGCGCCACAAGCTACCCCTGAAAATCGTCACCGACGAAGACTTGGCTGCGTCCATCGCCAATAGGCATACACGGCGACGCCGCGCCATGGATTCAGCCTACCGACGACAACAAGAAATGCTTTCCGCATCAAACTGCAATGCAATCTGACAAAGTAGAACTATTGTCTGATGACCAATCACTACCACCTGCTGGTCGAAACATCAGATGCTAACCTTTCCCGAGGCATGCGCCAGCTGAACGGCGTATACACCCAGCGCTTCAACCGCACCTACGATCACGTCGGACACGTGTTGGCACCACAAGGCGGTGTTTGCCGCGACGTGCCGGGGAATCCATCGATCTTTGCCGGTGCCGCCCGGTGCGTCTGCCGACAAGGCCGCCCGTAGAGAAGGCCGCGGCCTTCAGTATTTGACCACTGGGCCTTTCCACGACTCCTGTCTGGGGCGCGCCCGGGCCATGGCCTGCGCTGCTGAACACCAGCCGTCGCAGGCGTTGCGCCCCGGGCGGCCGCGCAGCACATTCAGCAAACCCTTGCACCTTGCGTAGAAGTGGAAGAAGCGCAGCACGAACGCTTTCTGCCCGGCGGTCAGCGGCCGGGCGCTGCACACCAGCTTGTCGTCGACCATGCCGCGATCAGTCTGCGTCACCGCGCCCCACGCCCTGACCCGTACGCGCGTGCCGAAAGGCAGGCGCGGCCCAAGGACCAGCGCATCGAGGAGATCGCCTTCGAGCCCCAGATAGTTCGGTACCGAGCCGTAATTGAATGGACACGGAAAGGGCGACAAGAAGTCAATGCGTCCGAGCGAACCGCGTTTCAGGAAGCTGCCCCGGGGCACTTCGATCGTCACATCGACCTCCGGTGCTTCGACTGCGGCTGCACGGGCCTGCGCTGATGGGGTTTTGGCGTCGTTCATGACGCAATCCTAACGCGGTGCGCACTGGCAAGACCAGTGCCTTCACCTCTGACCCGTCTCAGGGGCACGGCATTCGTGGCGTGGACCACTCGTCACCACACCGCTTCAACAAAGGAAGAGGCGCCGGTCCGCTGCACGAGGACCGATCTCTGCGCCGGGAAACGGATCTGCCCTTGCCACTTGCAACGCTTGCTACGATGGACACGGCTCGAGTGTCCGGCAACTTACTGCAGCAACCGCCGTCGCGCCCGGCACGACACCCGTCTTTCTCCTGCATGCACCGATGCGTACTCCTGTTGCGGCACTTGCCGCGGCTTGCATCAGTAGCAACCCCGGACCGCTCTCCTCATCGCCTCACCCGAGCGCCCTATGCGTCCTACCTGGCACTGATTTACCGCAGCAGCCATCTGTCGGCGACAATGCTTCTCGCGTTGCGCCGAGCGCGCCTAAGAAAGCTCGTCGGCGACCTTGACCATTGCGCCTCCGACCGGGAAGGTTTCGAGTTTGCCCGAGACGGGTCAGCCGTCGCCTGCCAGGCGCCGGCCCAGCGCACAATGGCGTGGCGCGCAGACCTTCGCCGTCCCGTGCGGCAGGACATGCCGGGCATTTACCCTGCTGACCGATTTTCGATGGATCCCGCCGATGAACAAGCAGATGAACCACAATGACCCGGAACTTCCGAGCGAGGCGATAGCCGCGCTGACGCGCGGCAGCAAGATCGACGCCATCAAGAGCGTCCGTGCCGCCCATGCGCTCGGCCTCAAGGAGGCCAAGGAGATCGTCGAGCGCTTCATCGAGATGAATCCGCGACTGAAGACCCAGATGGCGGTCGCCAACTGGGAAAACGCCCGCAACGCTTTCCGCTGGCTGTTGCTCGTAGCAGCGCTCGGGCTGCTGGCGTGCTACTTTCTCGCTGGCACCAATTGAGGGCATTACGCAGCGCCAGGCAGACGGCTCCCGACGCTGCTCCTGCTCCATAAGCGGCAAGTCCGTTGCCGAACGCTCGCGACGCCGGCAGAAGGGTCATCTCGACTGAAACGCTCTGCGATGCGTTGCCTTCCGCCTGAAACGCAATCGTCATTCGGGCGTCACACGGGTTCTCAAGAATGATGGCTCCCCAAGACTCGAATGGAGAGTGTCATGGATCAAGAGCTGCTGGAACGTACCGCGCCCGCGAAGAGCAATGCAGGCTTCCGCGTCACCCTCGCCCGTGGTACGCATGAAGTCCGCGCAACGCAGCGTTTGCGCTATCACGTCTTCGGCACGGAAATCGAAGCCCGGCCGCAAGGGCGTATTCCCGGTCACGACTGCGACCTCTACGACCCCTACTGTCAACACCTGGTAGCACGCGAAGCGGCGTCGGAAGAACTCGTCGGCTCGCTTCGCATCCTGTCCCCCGGCGCCGCCGAGCGCGTCGGCAGCTACCACGCCGAGAACATTTTTGACATCGGCCGCCTGCGCAAGCTTCGTCCGCGCATGGCCGAAGTCGGCCGTGTCTGTATTCATCCCGATTTCCGCGGCAGCGACGCGCCCGCCCTGCTCTGGAGAGGCCTGGTCGACCACTTGCTGACCCGCGATCATCAGATTCTGATGAGTTGCGTCCCGATCGGCATCGCCGATGGTGGCCGACACGCTGCCAACGTCTTCCAGCAGATCCACGCGCAGCAAATGGCCCCAATCGACTACCGTGTCTTCCCGCTGCATCGTTTGCCCGTCGCGCATCTCGCCGACCATCGGCACACCGTGATGCCGCGGCTGATCGAGGATTATCTGCGCGTCGGCGCCTGGGTCTGCGGCGAACCGGCATGGAATCCCGACTTCAATACCGCCGACCTGATGCTGATCCTGCCAATGGCACGCCTTGCCCGGCGTCGATGAAGGTCCGCGCCATCTTCGTTTCGGACGTTCATCTCGGCACCCGCGGGTGCCAGGCCGAACGGCTGCTCGATTTCCTACGCGAGCACGAGGCGCAATACCTCTACCTGCTTGGCGACATCATCGACTTCTGGGCGATGAAGCGAAGTGTCCATTGGACGCCAGCGCAGAACACGCTGGTGCAGAAAATCCTGCGTCGCGCTCGTCGCGGCGAGCGGGTGATGCTGATTCCGGGCAACCACGACGAGGCATTGCGCGACTATGACGGCGAGTCCTTCGGCAATATCCTGGTGCGCCGCGAGCACATTCACGTGACCGCCGACGGCCGCCGTTTCTTGCTGCTGCACGGTGACGATTTCGATCAGGTGACGCGCTATCACCGCTGGCTGGCGGTACTCGGCGACGCCGGCTACGACCTGCTGGTGCGCATCAACTGGCTGCTGACGCGCTTGCGGCGGCTGCTGCGCCGACGTGCCTACTGGTCACTCGCCGGCTATGCCAAACGGCGCGTAAAGCACGCGGTTTCCTTCGTCTTCAACTTCGAGGACTCGGTGATCCACGCCGTGCGCGGGCGCCGCCTCGACGGCGTCATCTGTGGCCATATCCATAGCGCGGCAATAAAGACCAGCGACGGTTTCACCTATGCCAACTGCGGTGACTGGGTCGATTGTTGCTCGGCCATCATCGAACATCTCGATGGCCGACTGCAACTGATCACCGCCAGCGAGCCACAAGTCGACAGTGCGGCCACCGGACCCGTCGCGCCACACCCGCTCCCGCCGCTATCGCCGCTGCGACCGCCGATACACGCCAGGTCTGCGGCGCCGGAAATCGTGCCAGACGAACGACTCGCCGGTGCGCAGACCGCGCGCGTAGCCCGCGTGTTTCATCACCCCGACACAAACCATTGCCATCCTTCTCGCCATTGCACGGAGAACGAACGCTGACATGGATCTGATCTTGTGGCGCAATGCGGAAGCCGAGGCGGCATCGGACAAGGTCGCGGACAGCAAACGGAAGCTTTCCGGTCGCGGCAGCAAGCATGCCGCACAAATGGCGGAGTGGCTGAAGAAGCAGCACCTGCGCGAGGTGCAGGTGCTGGCCAGCCCGGCGCGACGGGCCAGGCAGACCGCGCACGCCCTCGGTCTTCCCTATGACGTAAAAACGCAACTGGCGGCTGGCGCCGACGCTGCCGACCTGCTCGCCGCTGCCGGCTGGCCGGACCACCAGGGTACCGTCATTCTGGTCAGCCATCAGCCGGCGCTGGGCCGTCTGGCGGCGCTGCTCTTGTCTGGACAGGAGGCCGACTGGACGATCAAGCGGAGCGGCGTATGGTGGTTCAGCAACCGCGTGCGCCGCAACGAAACGCAGACCATACTGCGCGCGGTCACCAATCTCTGACAAAGCAGCAATCAGCGCGACGGCGGGGTCGGCAAGGGTATTGACGGCGGCGGCGGCGCTGGCGCTGCGTAAGGACTCTGCGGGGCGAACATCGCGGCGCCCGGCAGCGGTACCAGCGCCGGCACAGCTGGCGGCGGCTGGCTGCCCTGGCCGGGAATCTGGCGCAATCCCGCCGTCGTCGGCAGTGCGATGAAGCGCCACTCGGAGTAGCGCGACGCGCCTTCGAAAGACTCGTTCTCGGGGGCGAAGCCGGCGATCTTGATCGGTTGCGCATTCGACAGGCTATGCACCCCCATGATGCCGCCGCCCGGTGCGCCGACCACAGCCCAGTCATTCCTGCCGGTGATCGGGTCCGGGTACAGTTGCCGCAGATGCCGGCGCACGCCGGGATAGCGCGGGTCCTTGAGCAGATCGGCAAGGGCGCCCGGATAGCGGCGGTTGCCCGCCGGACTGCTGTTCAGATAGCTGGCAATCGCCTGCCGGTAGGCGTCGCCAACCTCGAGCAGCCGCTGTTCGGCCTCACGCCGCTGGACGATGCTGCCCAGGATCAGCGTGCCGCTGGTCGCCAGTGCCAGGATGGCGACCAGGATCAACAGCCCGAGGTAGGTGAAGCCGGCCTCGCCACCTCCGGCACATGCCTCGCGACAGCGATCGTGCGACATGGCTACAGATCGGCGAAGGGCTGGCCGTCCCGGGTGGCACCGGGGGCACCGCTCTTGAGGTCGTATACGTTGCCCCTGACCTCGGGCGAGCCGGCCGCATCGGGCGCAATCAGCAGCCAGCTGCCGGTACTCTCGGTGAACGGGTCGTAGGGCAGCGAGCGCAGGTACTTTTCGCTGACCAGTTCGTCGAGGCTGTCCGGGTAGCGTCCCTTGTCGCCATAGAACTTGTCGATCGTCTCGCGCACCAGATGCAGGTTTTCGCGCAGAACCGCTTCCTTGGCGACGTCGATGCTGTTGAAGTACCTTGGCACGGCCAGGGTGAGCAGCAGGGCGATGATCGACAGCACGACCAGCAACTCGATGAGCGTGAAACCGCGCGCGCGCCGATGCGCTTTGCCGCCGCGACTCACCATTGCCGGTAGGGCACGCCGTTCAGGCCGATGCCCGTCGAACGCGAGTAGACGTCGTACACGTCGTCGCCCTCGCGAGGGTTGTCTGCGTCGCTGGCGTAGGCGCGCTTGGCCCAGGTGTCGGCTGCCGGCACGCTGCCGTCCGGATGCATGGGATCCCGCGGAATCCGGCGCAGGAAGTAGATCTTGCGGTGTTCGGGGTCGCGCAGATCCTCTTTGCCATCGACCAGGACCTGCAAGTTCTCGGGATAAGCACTGTCGCTCATGTCCCTCTCCAGGCGCCCTTCGTCACCGGCCCGCTTGTAGTCGTCGATGGCCCCCCGGAGTTCACGCAGGGCGAGTCTCAGGTCCTGCTCCTTGCTGCGCTGGACCGCGGTTTGCGCAACCGGCACGACAACCCCGGCGAGTACGGCAACGACGGCGAGCGTGATCAGCAGTTCGATCAGCGAGAAACCGCCGACACCGGCGGCAGCCCACCGACGCCGAGACGCCTTCGGGAGGAACGCGAGCAGCCCGTTCACCATCGCTCACGGGGCGATGGTCAGCGCATGCGCTGGCGGCAGGGTGGCATTGATCGCCGACCCGCCCAGGCCGACCGGTGCAATGGTGATCAGTTCGATGCGGGCGTCGCCCGGCGCCATGGCGCGGAAATTGAGCGTCGCAACATTGTCCTGGCCAGTGGCGCCGCCATTGCCCGAACGGGTCGCGGTCATCAGCACCTGTCCGCCGGGGTCAACCCGATAGCTGAAACTGGTCTGCCCCCCGCCCTGCTTGAGGAAGCCGCCCTCGCTGACGTCGGCAAGCTGCACGACGCGCGGATCGAAGCTGACGGCCAGCGGCAGGCTGACCACCGGTTGATCGGCCTGCATGACCAGTTGCAGCGAAAAACTGTCGCCCGCCTTGAGTTGCGTCGGCCCTTGCCAGAGCAGCTGCGCCGACCCACCCGACTGGGCAGCCGCCTGCAGGTCGTTTCCCGCTGCCGGCTGCGCCCCACCGCCAGCCGACTGCGATGGCGCGTCCGCCGGGGTAGCGCTCCTTGCCTGGCCTGGGCCGCCCGGGAGCGGCGGTGCAGCGAGATGTCCGACAGCGCCGGCCGCGCCGCCGAACACTGCGCTGCCACCAGCGCTGGCAAGCCGGCCGCGGAAGCTGTTCTCGGTACCGCCATCGAACTGCGCGAGATAGGCCTCCGGGCGCAGGATGTTGCGAATGATTCGTGGCGTGATCGAGAGCACGATCTCGGTCTTTATGCCCTCATTGTTCTGACTCCCGAACAGCCGGCCAAGCACCGGGATGTCGCCCAGGAACGGCACCTTGCTGGCCGTCCGGCGGTCCTCGTCGCTGATCAGACCGGCCAGCAGCTGGTTCTCGCCATCCTTGAGACGCAGGACACTGGTCGCCGTGCGCGTGCCGATCCGGTAGGCGACGGTGCCCGAGCGCGTCTCGACACGGTCGACGATGTTGCTGACCTCGAGCGTCACCTTGATCGCCACTTCATTGTCGAGGTAGATCGTCGGTTCGATGTCGAGCTTGAGGCCGACATCGATGTAGGTGATCGACTCGGAGACGAAGCCCGTCGAGGTAGCGGTCGAGGTGATGTTCGGCACCCGTTCACCAATCAGGATCTTGGCCTTCTCGCGGTTGCGGGCACGGATGCGCGGATTGGCCAGCAAATTGACGTCGGCGTCGAGCTGCTGGGCACGGATGACCACCGGACCGACCGTTGCGCCTATGCTGGACGAGTTGAGATTCTGCAGGTCGTTCAGGGTCAGGGTGCCGCCGGTCGTCGACGGCAGCGGTGTCAGCGCCAGCGTGTTTGGCCAGTTCACCCCCAGGTCACGCAGCCGTGACCGCTTGACCTCGAGAATCTCCACTTCGAGCATCACCTCCGGTTCAGGCACGTCCTGCAGGGCGACCAGCTTCTCGGCCACACGGATCGCTTCCGGGCTGTCGCGGATCATCAACAGGTTGAGCTTTTCGTCAACCACTACGTCCTTGCTCTTGAGGATCGTCTTCAGCGTCGTCGCGACGGTCTTGGCATCGGAGTTCGCCAGGTAAAAGGTTCTGACGCTCAGCGCCTCGTAGCTGCGCTGCTTGAGCGGCGTGTTCGGGTAGATCAGGATCGAGTTGCCGTCGAGGACGCGCTGCTCGAGCTGGTTGGTGAGCAGCACCAGATTGATCGCCGCCTCGATGGTGCTGTTGCGCAGGAAAATGGTGACCAGCTGATCTGCGCGCACGTCCTTGTCGAAAACGAAGTTGAGCCCCGAGGTTCGCGAAATCACTTCGAAGACTGTCTTCAGCGGCGTATCCCGGAACTCGATGGTGATCGGCTTGCGGTAGGCGACCGCCAGCACCGACTCCTCGGCGATGCGAGTCGTCCGCTCATCGACCATGCGCTGCAGCGCGAGCGCGCGAGCGTGTTTCGGATTGGCGGCCAGGATCCTGCGCAGGTTGGCCTGCGCCACCTCGGTGTCGCCCCTGTGCCAGGCGGCCTCGGCTTCGCCGTAAAGGGCTTCGTTGCGACGCGCGGTGTCCACCAGCTGCAAACCGGTGAGCGCCAGCTGATTGCCGGGCTGCAGCGCCAGGGCGCGGCGGAAGGAAGCATCGGCAGCGTCGTAGTGCGCCTCCGTTAAAGCACGCTGGCCGGCACTGTTACTGGCGTGGACGTAACGTTCCTGCGCCTGCGTGTAGGCGACGCGATACTCGGTGCTATCCGGGTCAAGGGCAATCGCTTGCTGAAGTTTGGCCAAACCGGCATCGACCTGCTCGGCGGCCAGCAGCGCCTGACCTTCGGTAAACGCGTTCTGCGCGGCGCAGCCTGCCAGCGACAAGGCCACGGCCACGCCCAGGCAGCAGCGCCACCAGGCTGCAGGCCCACTCCGGCCTGACTCTTCCTTGCTCACTATGGCGATCCTCCGATCGGGATGGTCTGCAGTTTCTTCAGCGGCAGGTAGATCAAGGTCAGCGCCTGCGGAGCGATCTTCCTGACCTTGTAGGTGCCGGCGAGCGTCATTCCCTCGCGGACGATGAATACCTGCTCGCCGTGCCCGAGGTAGGCTTCCCAGCGCCCGTCTTCGAGTTTCTTGCCAAGGTACACGAAGGGAAGCGGCGGCGCCATGGGCGGCATTGGTCTGGCGACTCCTTCCGCCACCGGCGGAGGCGGCGGCGCCCAGCTCAGCGCAGGGAAAAGATCGCGAACCGGTCGGCCATCAGCAGCGCCGGGGATCAGCTCCTCGCGCGGAATCAGGGCCAGCACTTCCGGATCGGCTGCCGCCCTGTCCGAATCGGGCGCTGACCCCGGCAGGCGGCTGCGGGCGCCCTTGCGGGCTGCGGCAGGCGCTGCGCTGCCAGCGGCAGCACCGCTTCTCGCCGCTGCAACCACATCGACGACGGCGTCGGCCGGCGGCGTCTTGTCGCCGAACAGCGCCAACCATGCGGCGACGATCAGCAGCGCGAACAGGAGCAGACGTCGGAAGTTCATCACCCGCCCTCAGCATCGACGTCGCCAGCGGCGCGCCCTGCCGGCTGCGACGGATGATGCCAGATGGTCAGACGCACCCTTGCTTCGATCTCGTTGACGCCAATCGCGTCACGCTTGAAGCCAAGCTCGTTGACCGCCAGGAAAACTTGCGTGGCGAGCAGTTCCTCGATCCAGCGACGGACGTCTGCATAGCGGCCCTTCACCGGAACGATCATCTGCACGGTTTCCGCTTGCGCACGCAGATCCCGGCCACGCAGGTACTCGGCGTGGTTGCTCGACAAGCCATGTCTGGCTGCCGAATCGAGCACCGCCTGAATGCTTGGCAACACCTGGCCTTCCTCGGCGAGCGTTCGCTGGAATGCCTGGTAGTGGCGTTCGGATGCCGACTCCACTGCGGCCACCGGCTGCGCGCCGCTCGCCACGCGCACCCGCAGTTCGCCGAGTACGGCCTCTTTCGCCGCCAGCTCGTTGCGCAGTGCCGGCATCAGGATCAGCGACAGGCCCAGCAGCAGGCAGAAGGCCAGGGCCAGCAGAGGCCACCACGGTCCATGCCGGTGCAAGCCGATTTCCGTGCGCAGGCGCAGGCGATCGGCGATCAGCGCGACCCTGTTCACCGGCGCTCCCGCGGGAGGTGCCCGCCTGCCGCGTTCGTTTGCCGATCGTCAAGCAGCGCCTCGAACACGAAGCGCAGCGGCCGATTGGGATCCCTGTCATTGATTTCCTGTTTGCTCACCATCGCCCGGCCGAATGGCGCGACCGAGCCCAGCGCCGCCAGGTAGTCGAGCATTCCCTGGTAGTCCTTGGCCTCGGCGACACCCTTGACCAGATGGCGCCGGTTGTCTGGTTCGATCTGCAGCAGCGCGATCTCGCCCGTAGCGACGCTCTCGAAAGCGTCGAGCATTGCCGGCCAGGGGGTGTTCAGCTGGCCGATGACACCGTTGATCGCTGCCACCTGCGCCTCGGACAGGCGCAGCGGCGGTCGCGGCGGCGGCGTACGCATGTGCAGTTCCTGTCGCGTCAGCACGATGAGCTGCTCGCTTTCCGCGATCTGCCGATCCAGCTGCCACGCTTGCCAGGCCAGGGCAGCGGCGGCGATAGCGGTGAGCCCGCCGATGACGGCGAGGACGGCGCGCGCGCGCGCCGCAACCGGCAGCTGCCACCGAGGGCGGCTAACGAAATCAATGTTCAGATGCTTCATCGGCGACTCCCGGCGAGCGCCAGTTGGCCGGCGACGGAGCCGCCAGCCCCTTGCCGTACCAGGCCGCGCAGCGGTAGCAAGCGCGATTCGAGGCTGGCGACCCGGTCCGCTGCCGGCAACCAGTCGGCGGCCCCCGCCCACAACAGCGACAGCCCTTCGCCCCCCGTACCCTGCAGCGGGCTGCGCAGGCGTTCCTGCGTCACGAGGGTTTCGAGAGCGGCGAAATCGGGTGCGCCAGGCAGGCGCAAGCTGCGCATGGTGGCGGGCTGGTCGTTGCGGGTGCCAAGCAGGGTCAGCGTCTGCCCAAAACCGACCAGCAGCCAGCCGTTGGCCGGAACCGACTCGCAAAGGCGGTTGCTGACCCGGACGAAAGCCGGGCCAAGCGAATCCAGTCGCCAGGAGTGCTTCTCTGCCAAGGCGTCGAGCGCCTGGCACAGCTGCCGCGGCAGCGCGCAGGCGATGAACGGTGCGCTCGCATGCCAGTCAGCCACCAGCAGCCACTGCTCGGCCAACTCACCGTAGAGTGTCGCGAAGCGTGCCTCGGCCGTCGCGCGCAGTTCGCGCAGCCCACGCGCTCCGCGTGGCGGCGTGACGACAAAGCTTCTGGCCAGGCTGTCGTCAAGGGTCACGGTCAGAAACGTGGACAGTGCCTTGCTAGCAGGCGGCAGCGGCGACGTCGGCTGCAGCGCTTGCAGCGCTGCGCACAGGGGGGCACTCAGCGCCGACGGCGAGGGGTCGACCGGCAGCGACGCCAGCAGTTCCGCCGCGGCCGTCGTCGACTCCGGCTCGGCCAGCAGCACGACCTCGTCGGCCGTGCAGCCAAGCAGCAGCTGCCTAGCCTGAAAGCGTGACACGGCGAAGCTCGTCCAGGGTCGTTTCGCCGCTGGCGACCAGGCGCAGTGCGGCTTCCATCAGGCTGCGCGTGCCGTGGCGGTAGGCGACCTCCTTGAGTTGCCTGATCGGGCGCTTTTCGATGATCAACTCGCGCAACTCGTCGTTGAGATTGAGGATCTCGGCAATCGCCTTGCGGCCGCGATAGCCGGAGCCACGGCAGTCGCCGCAGCCGCTGCCGCGGCGGAAATCGAAACGCGCCATTTCGTCGGCGGCAATGACGAAACGTTCGAGTTCGGCCGCGCCCGGCGTATAGGAGGTACTGCAGCGGGCACAGTTGACGCGCAGCAGACGCTGCGCCCAGATGCCGTTCAGGGCCGAGGCAAAGGCGTAGGGGTCGATGCCCATGTGCGTGAAACGCCCGAAAACGTCGAAGACGTTGTTGGCATGCACGGTGGTCAGCACCAGATGCCCGGTCAGTGCCGACTGCACGGCGATCTCGGCAGTTTCGCGGTCGCGGATCTCGCCGACCATGATCTTGTCGGGATCGTGCCGCAGGATCGAGCGCAGGCCGCGAGCGAAGGTCAGGCCTTTCTTGTCATTGACCGGAATCTGCAGCACGCCCGGCAACTGGTACTCGACCGGATCCTCGATGGTGATGATCTTGTCGCGACCGTTGTTGATCTCCGAGATTGCGCCGTAGAGGGTGGTCGTCTTGCCCGAGCCGGTCGGGCCGGTCACCAGCAGCATCCCGTAGGGTTCTTCGACGAGTCGCCGCAGCGCTTTCAGCGAATGTGCGTCGAAGCCGAGCAGGTCCAGCGTCAGCGCACCGTGCGCCTCGATGACCCCGCGCTTGTCGAGGATGCGCACGACGGCATCCTCACCGTGAATGCTCGGCATGATCGACACCCGCAGGTCGATGTCGCGGCCGGCCACCTGCACCCGGAAGCTGCCGTCCTGAGGTGTTCGCCGCTCGCCGATGTCGAGTTCGGCGAGCACCTTCAGCCGCGACACCACCTGCTCGGCGAGCACCACGCCGCTGATCTGCGCAACCGTGTCGAGCACTCCGTCGAGACGGTACTTGATGGTGATGCCGGTCGGCGTACTCTCGAGATGGACGTCGCTGGCCGCTGCCCGCACCGCGTCGAAGACCGTCGAATTGACCAGCTTGACGGCCGGGCTGGACGCCTCGCTGACCGACGCGTAGCTGAGCACTTCGGCGGTCCGGCCATTCTCGGGTGCCGTGGCGGCATCGTGCACCAGCGACTGCACCGCGTGCACCGATTCCTCATGCTTCGACAGATAGGCCTGGATGTCGGCCGCCAGCGCCAGGCTGTAGTGCACCGGCGTGCCGACCAGGCTGCTCAGCCACACCATGCAATCGCTGTCATAGGGATCCGCAATGACGCCGATGATCTGGCGATCAACGCCATCGCCACCACTCGGCGTCGAACGCAGCAGCAGGCAACCTCGCTGCTGCGCCCTGACCAGCGGCAGAAGGTCGAAAGCCGCGCCGCAGGACAGCATCCCGGCGCTGTCCAGGACCGGCAGGCGAAAGTGTCGGGCGAGATCGTCGACCACCTGGCGCGGCTCGCGGCCGGTCAGCGCCTCGAGTTCGCTGACCAGTGATCGCCCAGAAACCTGCGCCAGATTCCTCGCCTGCTGCAGCAGGACGTCGTCGAGGCCCTGGCTGACGTCACCGCCGGGGGCATTCATTGCAGCGTCCCCGCGAGGTCGAAAATGGGCATGTACAGCAGGATCACGATCAGCCCGACCAGCAGGCCGATGGCAGTCATCAGCAGCGGTTCGAAGACCTTGGCGAAGCGCTCTATCGAGCGCGCGCTCTCTCCTTCGTAGAACAGCGCCGAGCGCGTCAGCATGGCGCCCATCTGCCCGGATCTTTCGCCGACGCGCAACAGGCGCAGCGCGACTGGCGTGGCCAGCCCACTGCTCTCGAAGGCCTGCGACAGGGAACCGCCATCGGAGATGATGCTGCGCGCCGCGCGCAGCGCTTCGCGGGTGTCTGGTGAAACGGCGTTGCCGACGATATCGAGCGCCGTCAGGATCGGAATGCCGCCTTCCAGCAGCATGCCGGTGGTCAGGTACAGCCGGGACAGCTCGATCACCCGGATGCGCTCGCCAATGCCCGGCAGGCGGGTCAGAAAGACGATCCACAGACCCGAGCGAAGGAAGTGGCGCAACCACAAAGCGGCTGCCAGTGTCAGCAGCAGCAGCCCGCCGAAAACGACATCGCTGTGCTCGCTGACCAAAGCGCCCCAGTCGAGCAACAGCTGCGAAAGCCAGGGCAGGGAACGGCCGCTGCCCTGGTAGACGCCGGCGAAGCGCGGCACGACGTAAGCCATCAGGAAGACGGTGACGCCAGCGCCGACGGCGAGCAGAATTGCCGGGTAGATGGCGGCGCTGAGCACCTTGCTGCGCACGGCGTCGAGACGCGTCTGATAGTCGATATAACGCGTCAGGGCTTGCGGCAGGTCGCTGGTTCCCTCGGCGGCCCTGACGATACCGACGTAGAGCGGCGGGAATACTTCCGGCTGCAGCGCCAGCGCCGCGGAAAAGCGCAGCCCCTCGCGCAGGTGCGCAACAAGCCGTTCGAGCACTGCCCGTGAAGTCGGCGCAGTCTCTTTCTCGAGCAGCGCTTCGAAGGTTTCGACCAGACTCAGCCCGGCCTCGAGCAAGGCCAGCACTTCGGCGCTGAAGAGCAACAGCGAAAACGCTCGGCGGCCGCGACCCGGCAGGCGTCCCGAGCCGGCGCCTGCGCGGCTGGCGGCCTTGATAGACAGTGGCTGCAGGCGCCGCTGCCGGAGCAGCCGCCCGGCCTCGCCAGCATCGGCGGCATCAATGCTGTGCGTCTCGATCAGGTTGTCGGCAGATAAGGCACGCACTTCAAAACGCATCCCTGCCCCGCCGGATTCTCATTGATAGCTGACGTCGGCGGCATCGCCGCTGCCGCCGGGCTGGCCATCCTTGCCGTAAGACATGATCTCGAAGTCGGCGTTGGCGCCCGGCGACCGGTAGATGTAAGCACGACCCCAGGGATCCGGCGGCACGGCCTTCTGCAGGTAGGGACCATTCCAGCGAGCGGCGTTGGCCGGCTTGCTGAGGAGGGCATCAAGGCCCTCTTCGGTGGTCGGATAGCGACCCACCTCGAGGCGATAGGTATCGAGTGCGCGGGCAAAGGCTTCCACCTGCGCCTTGGCCACTCCCTGTTCCGACCTGCCGAGCTGCGAGAAGTACTTCGGGCCGACGTATGCTGCCAGCAGGCCGATGATCGCCACCACCACCAGTAGCTCGAGCAGCGTGAAACCGGCGCCAGCTCGCGCCCAGTTCCGCAAGCCACCGAAAGCCGGCCTGGCCACCTGGCCGGTAGTGCTGCCCGCAAGATTGCGCCGCTTTGCCTGCGGGTCTGGTCGATATCTGCTCACTGACTGCTTCCTCGCGCCGCTGCCGACAGTACCGCCGGCACATAGAGCATGGTTTCCCGATACGGCGGAATGCGGCCGCCGTTCCTGGCCACCGCACCCTGACCGGCATTGTAGGCGGCCAGCGCCAGGGCTACGTTGCCGTGATGTTGGTTAAGGAGGCGCTTGAGGTGGCGCACGCCGGCATCGATGTTCTGCGCCGGGTCGCGGCTGTTGGTGACTCCGTAGCGGGCGGCAGTCACCGGCATCAGTTGCATTGCGCCGGTGGCGCCCCTCGCCGAAACAGCCCCGGCATCGAACCCCGACTCGACCGCCACCACCGCCGCGACCAGGGCCGGCGTCACCTGGTGAACGCGGGCATAGTGTTCGATCAGCGGCGCCAACTGCCGCTGCGCGCGTTGCCGGCTCACCTGGCCTGCCGTTGCCGACGCAGTGCTGCGGCTCTTGCGGACAGTCTTCCCGCGAATGAACAGGCTGTAGCTGGCGTCCAGGCGCTGGCTGGCATAGCGTGGCCCCCCGTCGGCGTAGGAGACGAAGACGTTGCCGACAGTCGCCGCACTTGCCGGGGCGAGCAGCAGGCTGCCAATCACTACGGCCATGGCCACGCGCAGCGCCCGAGAGCGCGGCGCGGCGCGACGGAGCCAGGCGGCAGGTGTCGATGAGCGCGGCAGCCGCCAGCCGCCGGCTCGAGGAACACAGCACTCCACTACAGAAGTTGCAATCATGACCATGCCCAGGTAGATCCGATTAGGCGCACACTATGCGGTTGCTTGTCCCGCGTCGATCGCAACTTGCCCTTGCCACCCGCGCCCGTGTGCAGCATGCGTTACCGATCAAGCGGCCACACGTCAGCCGTTGAGCATAGCATGCCCGCGAGGCGATGGGCCGCAACTCGCACACGCGGCGGCGCCCGGCCGCTTCGGAGAGCACTTCGCTACGCCAAGAACGCCGGGCGGGAAAACCGCGAATCGTGGATATGCGTGGCTGCCGTTAGCGGTTTCCCCGGGAATGCGCCGCCGAAAAACGCCTAGTCGCCCTTCGGACCGTTATGGCAATCGTAGCAACTGACCTTGTCCCCGGGAAGATAGCTATGCGCCTTGCCGTCGATAAGGAAACTCTTGGCGACCTTGATCTCCGCCAGCGGCGCGCCGCGGAAGTCGGCACCGTGACACGCCGCGCAAGCAGCCTTGCCGCCCCTCTCGACCGCGTCTGCATGCTTTTCCACCCACGCCGTGTTCGTCGAGTGCATGCCGTGCGGACCACCATTGCTGGTCGTCGGCACCTTCGCGTGGCAGGTCGAACACTCACGGATGGTGCCGGCGTAACCCTGCAGCGCAATACTCTGAACGTTGTCATTATCGTGCGAACTCGGGTACTCGGCATGCGTCGAGCCGTGACACGCTTCACATTGCAGCTTGCCGTGGCCGGTACTGAAGCGGAAGAGACTGAAGCGGAAATCTGCCAGGTTCGTCCGCGGCGTATCAGGCGTCGTCGCGAAGCGCGTATCGGCGACCTTGCGTAGCGTGCCATTGGCATCTAGCGCGCTCAGTTCGCGTTTGCCGTCGTGGTGGCAGGCCTGGCAGTTCGGCTGCTCCAGCCAGCCGACGCGCGTCGGTGCACCGACAGCGGTCATCGTGCCGTGACAGCTCTGGCAACCCATGGTGGCCTTGCCGCTGGCGTCGACAACGTTGCCCATCGCGCCGCGCAGACACTTTGTCTCGGATCCCGGATGACACGTATAGCAGGCGCTGCGGTTGTCGATCGCATCGAGTTTCTTGCCCTGCACAGGATCGGCGACCAGCGCGTGCTGTGTATGCAGCGCCGAGGTGAGCGCCGAAATACCCGCAAGCCCCGTACCCGGCAGGGCGTTCGACGCGTGGCACGCGGCGCAAAGCACGGGCTGGCCTCGTCTGGCCGTCGTCGTCAGTCCGTCCGGGTCCATGTTGAGCTTGGCGAGCGCGTCCTTGAACATCGCGTTCTTGATCTTGCGTTCGTCGTGCAGGAGCAGGATGTTCCACTTCCAGTCCTTCTCGATGTCGTCGTCCCAGGCCCACCCCGCGCGGGGCATGGCCGCCAATTCCGCCGCATTCCCGACAACGGACTTCGACGCATGGCAAGCCTTGCAGGTCATCTCGTCGCTGACCGGAAGCACGGTTCTGGTCGACGCCAGCACCTTGCCCGCAGCATCCTTCGCCACCACCTTGACCATCGGATAGAAGTTTTTCAACAGCTTGTCATCGTAGGGCGTGATCGGAATCCCCTCGGCCGCGAACCAGGCCAGCTGCGCGCTATAGGTCATCCTCGCGGGACGGGCACTGGGTGTCGGATTGCCACCGAGCCCGACGTCGGGTGGCGGGCTCTGGTTGAACAGGGCATCGACGTACTGCCAGAAGTTGGTCTTCGTCGCGCTGCTGGTATTGATCGAGCCTGCAGCGTCGGCGACCGACTCGTAGCTCAATGACACGCCGCTGCTTACCAGCTTGCCGGTGGTGGTGTTGATCACCTGGGCGTACAGGTTGTTGTAGGGCGGGAGAATCGAGAAGACCGAGTAATCCTTGCCATCGACGCAGTGCATGCCCAAGTCGTTCCAGGCCAGCACCTTGAACCCGGCAGTGGTCGGCGTACTACCGACCACTGACCGGGTCACGGTCACTTCAATCGTTTTCGTGCTGCGCGAATCGCTGACCAGAACCCTGGCCTCGCCGGGTTTGACGGCGGAGAGCCGGATTGTCCCGGCCGAGTACGATGCGCCGATGACGCTGTAGTCGGACGACTTGACCCTGACCGAGCCGGAGGCATTGCTGACATGCGCCACCGACGAACTTTTCGCGGCCATGGTCAGCGCGGTCGGGGAAACGCTCAGTGCCGACTTGGCAACCAATCCCTCGCTTCGGGCTTGCTCCCGCCCGGAATCGGCCATCGCCATGCCACCAAGGGCAGAAGGCAAGAACAGCGCCACGAGCAGCAAAGCGCCTCCGATCAACTGCTGGGCTGGCCCAGCCAGCACGTGCTTGTTCCCCATGCGTACCTCCCCGACTCTCATTACGCTACGAAGGGCGGAACGGGAAACGGCATCCGTGCGCAAGCCGACGCCATTTATCCCACATCCACCACAGGGATAGTACATGCAGCAAAACGGAATATGCAAGCACGCTTATGGAGGCAGAACGGGGGCAAGCGACAACCTGCCATTGCAAGACGCAAGAGCGCCACGGGGTGACTTGTTCTCGTGCCGGGAGCAAGGTGATGCTTGGCCAGTGGAATCGTTGGCCATGTGCAGATCGTCGAAAACCAGGCGGATGTTGCGGCTGAGCCGTCCCATTCCTTCGGCGAGGCTGCCAGGAGGGGTGTGCATCCGTACAGCGGTGAGCATCATCCTGGCATCCTGTGCGACAGCTGGGGTTGAGTATCGAACAGGAAAGCGGTGCGCGAGCGTCAGCCTGCGGTGGGCGAACGAAGACTGGTTTGGCCTCCTGCGGGTGGGTGCTGTAGTCTTCCCGCGTGCGGCGAAAGCCTTGCGTCAGTCCCAGGCAGGGCCGGTTGGCGACCAGACCCAGGCGATCATACGGATGCCGATGCCCCATCCGATCCAGCGGTCGCAGACGCCGCATTCCAGAGCGCGGCCAAAACAGTCAGCAACGCCGCCAACGCTTCGCTGTCGGTGGCAAAGTACCAGAGGGTGTTGCCAGTCTTCGCCAGATCGCCAAAGTATTGATGCTGCGCCATCAACATCCGATAGCGAGCCTCTTCGCTCTTGTCCACCCGGCGAACACGCAAGCACCAGGATCGCTTTCCAGGTGCGACTCACTCGCACCTTCTTCTGCAGTGTTCAGGGGAAAAAGTAGCTGCTTGATTCGCTGTGCAGTGGCTTAGAGGACAAATTGATCCTGGTGGTCGCAGCGTCGCGCGGTCGACGGCAGGAGCGAATACGGTACCATGCACGTCTGTCGGTAAGCCACGGAGACAGCGGTCGCCGCCAGACGAAACGCCGGCTTATCTGTCGCCGAAGCACGCCGCACAGGCGATGAAGTTTGCAGGGAGAACGATCATGAAACGGCAACCACATCGCTGGCGCACCGCCGCGACGCTCTGTCTGGCAGCGGCGATTGCCGGTTGCAGCGCCGACAAGGATGAAGCGACGGCGATCGCAGCCGTTCGCGCGCAGATCGAAAACAAGCAGCACGAGGCAGCCATCGTCGAGCTGAAGTCGCTGCTGCAGGGGCTGCCGCGGTCGGCCGAGGGCCGCTTCCTGCTTGGCGAAGCCTTGCTCGCCACCGGTGACGCGGCGGGGGCGGAGGCCGAGCTCCTGCGTGCCCTGGAGAATGGCTTTCCCGCCGCAGAAGTAGCCGTGCCGCTGGCGACTGCGCTGCTGGCCCTCGGCAAGCCACAGGAGTTGATCGATCGCTACCGGGGACTGAATCTCGACGCCGTCGATGCCGACGCTGAATTGAAGACCCAGATCGCCCTCGCCTACGCCGAGAACGGCGACTTCGGCGAAGCCGAGAGCATGCTCGCCGCGGCCTTGCAGCGGGCGCCTGGATATGCACCTGCTCGTCTGCTCGATGCCCGCCTGCGGGGCACTCGAGGCGACCTGCGTAAGGCACTGGCGATCGCCGACGAGGTACTGGCCCAGGCGCCTGACAATGCGCAAGCCTGGTTGCTCAAGGGCGATCTGCTGCTGGGAAGCGATCCCGCCAGCGCCGAATCCCTGGCCGCCTATCAAAAGGCGCTCGCGATACGGGCCGATCTATTGCCGGCGCATCGCGCGCTGGTCACGATGCGGATCAGACACCGTGATATCGAGGGTGCCCGAAAGCAATTGGCCGAGATGTCGAAGGCCCTGCCGGGACATCCGCAGACGATGTACTACGAAGCGCTGATCGCCTATCTTGACGGCAATCTCGAGCAGACGCGTGAGATCACCCAATTGCTGGTGCGAGGTTCGCCGAACAACGCCAGGGTGCTGCTCCTCGCCGGACTGGCCGAAACCAGGCTCGGCGCGCTGACACAGGCCGAGTCGCTGCTGCTGCGGGCGATGGAAGCCGCGCCGAAGGCCCCCGAGCCGCGGCGCGCGCTCGCCGCCGCCTATTTGCAGGCCGGCGAAGCGAAGAAGGCGCTGGCGATACTTGACTTCCTCGAATCGCTGATCAACTCGCCGCGCTCGGAAGACGGCGAGTCGCTGGCTCTGGCAGCCCAGGCCTATCTGTTGCTAGGAGACTTCGGCAAGGCCGACGCGAACTTCGCCCGGGCGGCGCTCTTGTTGCCGGAAGACCGGGAACTGCGCATCGCGCGAGCACGCGCTCGGCTCGGGCGCGGACAGGACGAGGAGCCGCTGGCCGAACTCACCGAAATCGCGACGATGGATCGTGGCGCGTCAGCCGATCTGGCGCTTATCAGCGCACGACTGCGGCGCAAGGAATGGGACGCCGCCCTGACCGCGGTCGATGGGCTGGCAAGAAAACTTCCCAAGAGTCCGCTGCCCGAGCAGTTGCGAGGCGCCATCGCCTGGGCAAGGCACGACGCGGCGGGCGCGCGCAGACAATTCGAGCAGGCGCTGGCCAAGGATCCGCGCTACGTTCCGGCCATCCAGGGGATGGCGACCATCGAGCTGGCGGAGAACCGGCCGGTTGCAGCTCGGGCGCGTTTCGAACGACTGTTGGCCGACGACCCACAGAACGTATCAGCGATGATCGCCCTCGCTGAGTGGATGGCGCGCACTGGCGCACCGACCGAACAAAGCCTCGAGCTGTTGAACAGAGCCGTGAAGACCCGCCCGAACGATCCGGCCCCCCATCAGGCGCTCATCGATCAATACCTGCGCAGCGGCGACCAGACGGCTGCGCTGACGGCGGCTCGAGCGGCAGTTATGGCCCTTCCCTCGGAGACGGTCTTGCTCGAACGCCTTGGCGCTCTGCAATTGGCGGCTGGCGACACGAATCAGGCGATCCTGACCTTCTCCAGCCTCATGCGCGCGACTCCCGGTTCCGCTGCCGCCCGTCTGCGCCTCGCCAACGCCTTCCTGGAGGCCGGCAAGACGCGTGAGGCAGATGATCAGGTGCGCATGGCGACGCAGCTGGAACCCGCGTCGCGCGCCGTACAACAGGCCGGTGTAGCGATGGCGATGCGCCAGGACCAACCGGCCAACGCCTTGCAAGGGGCGAAAGCGCTGCAGCGACAGTTTCCGACGGATGCACTTGGCTTTCGCCTCGAAGGTGATATTGAAGCCAGCCAACGGAACTGGGAAAAGGCGATCAGTGCTTTCGGGAAGGCGCTGGTGCTTGATGATCCCGGCGACACTTCCGTACGCTTGCATTGGGCGCTTGCGACTGGAGGCAAGCCCGCAGAGGCGAAGCAGTTCGAGGAAACCTGGCTGAAGGACCACCCGCGTGACGCGGACTTCCTCATTCATCTGGGCGACATGGCGATGCTGCGCGACGACTGGCCGGCGGCCGAGGCGTACTACCGGCAGGTGCTCGAACTGCGGCCGAATCAGGCGCTGGCACTGAACAACCTGGCGTATCTGCTGGTCAAGCTGAAGAAACCAGGTGCCTTGCCGCTGGCCCAGCGGGCGGTGGCCTTGGCCCCTCGGCGCCCCGACATGCTCGATACCCTGGCGCTCGCCTACGCCGACGCGATGCAGTTTGATCGGGCCATCGAGACACAACGCAAGGCCATCAACCTGGCGCCGGAGTCGCCAAGCCTGCGGCTGGGCTTGGCGCGGCTGTACCTGCAGGCCGGCGACAAGGAACAGGCGCGCGAGGAACTGCTGACTCTCGCCGCACGCAGCGAGCCGTTCAGCGGACAAGGCGAGGTCGCCGCCCTGCTCAAACAGGCCAGCCCTTGACGCTCAAGAAACCCGCAGACGCCCTCGCTCGTCCGCCGTGACCGAGTTGCGGGAGCGGGCTCTTGCCGGACGCACAACGCAAAAGAACCCCGCCGAAGCGGGGCTCCTGGTGCGCGAAGCTGACTGGTCGTCGGCCGTCAGGCGCGCCCGCGGCGGCGCGCGCCGACACCAGCCAGCAGAGCGAGGCCGAACAGCGCCAGTGTCGCCGGCTCGGGAACCTCGTTTCCGCCCGGACCACCACCGCCACCGCCACCTGGGAAGCGCGGTTCGCTCAAACTCGTCCCGTACTGAAAGAACACGTTGCTGATCTGTGTCAGGCTGAAGCCGCTGGCGGGAGTCAGCAGGAAGGTCACCGAATGCTTGGTAATCTCGTTGTTGGCAATGCCGCCGTTGCCGGTGGCCAGATTATCCCCGGCCGAAGTCAGCCCGTATTGCAGCCCGTTGACCGCGACCGGGCCGGCAAGGTTGGGTCCGTTGAAGTTGCCGCTACCGAAAATGCCCAAGCCGGTGCTCGAAATCCCGGCATTGACTGTCGGCAGGCTGCCACTGGCGACAGGTGCGTAGGCCCACTCGCCACCCACGTTCGTCCCGGCACCGTTCTGCAGAACCCCATTCTTGTATGTGGGGCCATCGGATAGTGCCGACAGCGGCGACAACTGGCTGGCGCCCCCCGTTCCCGATACATTGAAGAAGACGCCCGTCAGCACGTCAACTGGAACCAACACATCGGCGAGGCTCGTATTGTCCAGCCGGACCTGCAGTTTGCCGGCGACGATGTCAAAGCTGACAGACGCTGCGCGGCTCCCCGAGGTGCCGCTGAAGCTGACCGACGCCGATGCCGGGAAAACAACCGCCAGCAAAGGCAGGACGACCATGGCTGCTCGCAGTGCTTTCATTTCCGTGCTCCACGACTAATTTTCAATGGCAAGATAAAAGCAATATTCGGGCCAGTACCTACAATCCATTGATTTAGTAATTGCCAAGCCGCTTTTACGACAAAAAATCGCGAGGGACTGTAAAGATTTTCGACAACGCCGGCCGGTCAATTTGCCGGGATAATGCGCCGAGGACAGCCAGCAGCCACGGGGAGCCCTTCCTGCCGCGAAAGACTCTCCTGGCAACACCAAGGTCGCGCCGAGCGCTACCGAGCCACGAGGCTGCAGCGCGATGGATCAGGCGGAAGCGACTCCCATCTACCCGAGGCTAGCTGGATTTCATGGCCGCCGCTGCCCGCCAATCCGAGCACCTACCTGACAACGACGATGATCGACTTGGACGCGGAGTTGCCCGCGGCGTCCCTGGCCGTCAAGGTGAGGAGATGATTGCCCGCTGACGCTTTTTTCGTGTTCCAGCGTGCGCTCAGGGTGCCGCCACTCACCGTCGCGTTCAGTTCGCCGTCGATAAAAAGCGATTGCGTGACGCCATTGACGCCGAGATTGTCGTCCGCCACGCCCTCAATGCGCACGACCTTGCTCACCGTGGCGCCATTCGCTGGCGCGCTGAAGACGACGGTCGGCGGCACCGTGTCCGCTGCCGCCGCGCCGTTGGCGACGGTTACGCTTACCGGCTGCGAGCCGGTATAGTTGCCCGCCGCATCGTAGGCATAGGCAATCAGCGTCGCCGGCCCGTCGGCGATTGCGGTAGTGTCCCAACTGAAACCGTGCGGCGCCGTCGTATCGGTGGCGTACTTGCTGCCGTTGACGACCAGGTCCACGCTGACCACGCCGACGTCGTCACTGGCCGCGACATCGACCGCTACCAGACCGGCGACCTTTCCGCCGGCAGGCGCGGAGATGGCAACCGTCGGCGCCTGCGTGTCGAAAGCCGTCGTCGTGGCCGCGGCCAGGGTGGCCTGCGCAGCATCGACGCGCCCCGCGCCGTAGTAGTCGTCCCTGCCTGCCGTGCCCAGATCGACCGAGGTCGAATAAAGGAGACTTTGCACCTGATCGGCGGGAAGCGCCGGGTTGGCGGCCATCATCAGCGCAGCCGTGCCGGCAACGATCGGACTCGCGAAAGACGTCCCTGACCACTGACCGTAGCCACCACCACGACTGGTCGTCAGGACGCTCTGACCGGGCGCCGCTATGTCCACGTAAGCGCCGTAGTTGGACCACGAGGTTCTCGCGTCACTGCTGTTGGTTGCCGACACGACGACCAGGTTGCCGGAGGAAGCGACGGTCTGCAGGGTGCCGCTGTTACCGGCACAGATCACGGTCAGCCCGCCCTTGCTCTTCAGGTACTGCGCGGCACTTTCGACGGTGGAACTGCTGGCGACGTTTTCGTAGCTGATGTTGGCGACACGGGCGCCATGATCCGCCGCCCAGGTCAGGCCGCTGGCCATGGTGCTGAAGTAGCCGTAGCCGCTGGGGTCAGAGATGCGCACGGGCATGATCTTCGAGCCGTAAGCTACCGATGCGACGCCGATGGCGTTGTTGCCGGATGCGGCCGCGGTACCGGCCACGGCCGTGCCGTGGCCATGCACGTCCGAGGAGTCACCATTGTTGTCGTAGCTGTTCCAGCCTGGGACCATCTGCGCGAACAGGTCGGGATGGCTGGCGTCGACACCAGTATCCAGGATGGCGATGATCACTTCGCTGCCGGTAGAGGTGTCCCACGCCGCCTGAGCGCCGACCTTGGCGAGGTGCCACTGGCTGGCCAGGGATGGGTCGTCGGTCGTCCCGCCCGGGGCGAGGATTTGGTCCTGTTCGACGAACTTGAAGTGCTTGTTCTTGGCCAGCAGCGCCGCGACGGCCTTGCTATTGGCTTGTGCAGGCAATTGCACCACATGCACGTTGATTCCGTTGATCTTGCCGACCCGCTTGCCGCCATGCGGTTTGAGGATCTTGTCCACCTCGACATCGCTCAGGCCGGCACGCTGCTGGATCAGGAGCCGTCCAGGCACGAAGTCGAGCGGCGGTGGACCGGCAAGCGGAGACGCGGCAAACGCCGGGGCGATGACGATCCCGAGGGCCAGGGCAAGCAGCCGGCCAGCGGAAACGATCTGTGACGACTTGCCGCCAGAATCAGCCCGAATGCATGCACTCGTACCGATGGCAAGGAAGAGGGATTGGCTGGTCAACATTTCGGGTCTCCGTTATGTTGGCCTGAACTGAGCACAGCATGGGAGCCTGTTGACCAGAGTCGCCGGAAAGGAACGGGCAGCCACTACAGATGGCCACATCCCTGACGACGCGCCATGCGCGCCGCCTGACGAACACTACTCGCACTTGGCAGTCCCGCTGTCTTGGCCGAAGCCGTCAGACCGGTCACTTTGCGCCCCAGGCTTTCGCTTGGTTTGCCTTTTTCAAGTCAGTATCAACTTTGAACTCTGCGGATGCCCGGAGTGCTCGGCTAGCCACCCCGCACGCATTGCGAGAAGAATCTACGGCAGAGTACGCGCGGATGTCAAGGAGACGGGACACTTCGCGCTTGGAACTTCTTCTTGCGTCCGGGCACTTCGACACCGAGAAAATTCAGATGACATCCATTCTTTCGCGCGTAGCAGCGACGATTAAGGGCTGGCAGGTGGGTGGGTCAAATGGCCTGGGACTGGCGTTGCACCGGTCGAGCACGATGCCTCCGCGAGACTCGCGACAGGCAGAAGTGGAAGGCACTCCACCCGCAGGCCAGATATCGCCTCGTCCCTGCCCATGCCCAGCGTGGATGTGGCTCTGGAGAGCTGGCGCGGTGCGCGATCGAGCGCTCAGGAAGCCCGAGAAACGACGGGCCTGGAGGGGTCGCTGCACCATTCGCTCCAGGAACCGGCATAGAGGCGTGCTCCGGACAGCCCGGCGATTTCCATCGCCAGCAGGTTGTGGCAGGCGGTAACCCCCGAGCCGCAGCTCATCACGGCCTTTTGCGGCTCGATCCCGGCGAGCAGCGCCAGGAACTCGCGACGCAGTTCCGCGGCGGGGCGGAAGCAGCCGTCGCTGTCGAGGTTATCGCGAAAGAAACGGTTGCGGGCGCCGGGAATATGGCCACCGACCGGGTCGAGCGTCTCGTTCTCGCCGCGAAAGCGATCAGGGCTGCGCGCGTCGATCAGGCAGAACTGGCCGTGTTGCACGTCGGCCAGCACTTCCTGGGTGCTGGCCACCCCCTCGCGAGGAGCGCCTGCGAAAGTCGTGGCAACGACTTCCGGCAATTCGGTCGTCAGCGGCCGGCCCTCGGCCGACCAGCGGTCGATACCGCCGTCGAGAACGGCGACGTGCTCGTGACCGAGCCAGCGCAACAGCCACCACAGGCGAACGGCAATCATACCGCCGGAATCGTCGTAGGCGACTACCTGTGTTTCCGGCGAGACCCCGGCCGCGCCAAGCCTGGCGGCAAGCAGCAGCGGATCCGGCAGGGGATGGCGACCGTTGCTGCCGTTCATCGGCCCCGACAGGTCGCGATCGAGGTGCAGAAAGCTGGCGCCCGGCAGGTGCCCGGCCGCGTAAGCCCTGGCACCCGCTTCCGGATCGTTGAGTTGATGCCGACAGTCAAAAACGCGCCAGCCAGGATCGCTGAGATGATCGGCCAGAAGGGCGCCGCTGACCAGCGTCGAAAAGCTCACGCCTTCCCCTCCCCTACCTCTTCGAGCAGCCATGATCGTGCTTCGAGATCTTCGTCGAAGACGCGCATCTCGGCGTCAACGAAGATTTGCGACAACCAGGCGCTCCACGCCACCCACTGGCTTTCGGTGACCACAGCAATGCGACTGAAATCGTGGGCGTGCGCACGCGAGAAGACGATGTCTTCCCACGCGACATCGAGCGTGAAATCAGCCATCTCGCGCAGGTCGAAAAGGAGATCGACCGGTCCCTCGAACTGAATCACGTAGTTAACGGCGTTTTCGAACTCCTGATAATCGGCGAGCGTGAATTCCGCGTAAACCGTGACCTCGACGCGCCCAGGCTGGTTTTCGATGACTATCATGGCATCCTCCCCTTTTGGTTGCACAAGTGTAGCACCAGTCCTGCCGCGAAGGCTCGCGCCGCACCGGTTGGCCACCGAGCTCCGGGGAGTGGTGGCGAAAGCCCCCGCGCGAGGCCTGGCGAGCGGCTGGCGAGAGTGTCCGGGGTCGTCCGCGGGAAAATGCTTTTCATTTGACCGCAAGGCCACTATTAGGCTATTTTTGCCTGTTTTATTCGAGCCTTTCCCATGCCACGACCGAACTCCGAGAAAGCTGTCGACCTCGCCGCATCCGGCAGCGAAGGGACGCCGATCGGCAAACTGAAGTTTGAGGCCGCGCTTGCCGAGCTCGAAGAGATCGTCCGGAACATGGAGGGCGGTCGACTGCCACTCGAGGAGTCACTCGCCGCCTATCGGCGTGGCAGCGATCTGCTGAAGCACTGCCAACAGCAACTCAGCGACGCCGAACGTCAAATCCAGATTCTCGAAGACGGCTCGCTACGGGCCTTCGAAGCCGATACGGGCGAGGTCCGATGAACACACCAGCGTCCGCGCCGTCCGCAGCTGGGCAACTCGCCTTTGAGGAATGGATGCTTGGCGTCCAGTCACAGGTCGAGGCAGCCCTGGCGCGCAGCCTGCCACCGGCGGAGGCGATTCCGGCGCGCCTGCACCAGGCGATGCGCTACGCGAGCCTCAATGGCGGCAAACGCGTGCGGCCACTGCTCGTCTTTGCTGCCGGCGAACTCGGCGCAGCGCCGCCGGAAAGGCTGCAGGTCGCGGCCAGCGCCGTCGAGCTGATCCACAGCTATTCCTTGGTTCATGACGACCTGCCGGCGATGGATGACGATACCCTGCGGCGTGGCCGGCCGACCTGCCACGTCGAGTTCGATGAAGCAACGGCCCTGCTGGTCGGCGACAGCCTGCAGTCGCTGGCTTTTGAGCTGCTGGCGGGCCAGGATTTCGCGGACCGGGGCCGGCAGGTCGAGATGCTGCGCTTGCTGGCGCGGGCCAGTGGCTCGTGTGGCATGGCCGGCGGCCAGGCTATCGACCTGGAAGCGGTCGGCAAGAGCCTGAACCAGCCTGAACTCGAACTGATGCACGCGCTCAAGACCGGCGCTTTGATCCGTGCCGCGGTGTTGCTCGGCGCCCTCTGCGGGAACGCCCTGAGCGACGCCGACAGCGCCGCGCTCGATCGCTTTGCCAAACGCGCCGGGCTGCTCTTCCAGGTGGTCGACGACATTCTCGACTGCACCGCCAGCACGGCAACCCTCGGCAAGACGGCGGGCAAGGATGCGGCTGCCGAAAAACCCACCTACGTCAGCCTGATGGGACTCGAACGAGCCCGCGACTTCGCCGGCGACCTGAGGCGTCAGGCACGCGAAGCACTCTCTCCCTTCGGCGAGCGCAGCCGACGCCTTCTGGAACTCACCGACTTCATCACCCAGCGCAAATTCTAGGCGCGGCTTCCGCCCACCGCGCCCGTCGCCTCTGACTGGCGCTCATGCAGGACCCCTCACGATAATGACCTCTTATCCTCTACTCGACACCATCAGCGACCCGGCGCAGGTACGCAAGCTTGAACGCCGCCAGTTGCCCCAGCTGGCTGACGAGTTGCGCGCCTTCCTGGTCGAATCGGTCTCCCGGACCGGCGGCCACCTCTCGTCGAACCTCGGCACGGTCGAACTGACGGTTGCCCTGCATTATGTTTTCGACACACCACACGACCGCCTGGTGTGGGACGTCGGGCACCAGACCTACGCGCACAAGGCCCTTACCGGCCGCCGCGCCGGCATGGCCAAGCTGCGCATGCACGGCGGCATCTCCGGTTTTCCGAAACGCAGCGAGAGCCAGTACGATACCTTTGGTGTCGGTCACTCATCGACGTCGATCTCGGCTGCCCTGGGCATGGCGCTCGCCGCCAAGCTCAGGCACGAGACCCGCAAGGTGGTGGCGATCATCGGCGACGGCGCAATGTCTGCGGGCCAGGCCTTCGAAGCACTCAACAACGCCGGCGTCGCCGACGCCGACATGCTGGTCGTGCTCAACGACAATGACATGTCGATCTCGCCGCCGGTGGGAGCACTCAACCGCTACCTGGCACGGCTGTTTTCCGGCAACACCTTCAACGCCGCCCGCAAGGCCGGGGAGAAGATTCTCGACTTTTCGCCGTCCCTGCTCGAGTTCGCCAAGCGCGCCGAGGAGCACGTCAAAGGGATGCTGACCCCGGGGACGCTGTTCGAGGAACTCGGTCTCAACTACATCGGCCCGATCGACGGGCACGACCTGGAGTCACTGGTACCGACCCTGCTCAATCTGAAGAACCTAAAGGGGCCGCAGTTCCTGCACGTGATCACCAAGAAGGGCCAAGGCTACAAGCTGGCCGAGGTTGATCCGATTCTCTACCACGGGGTCTCGAAGTTCAGGCCGGAGGTCGGCATCGCGGACGGCAAGACCGGTGCGAAGCCAACTTATACGCAGGTCTTCGGCGACTGGCTGTGCGACATGGCGGCAGCCGATCCGAGACTGGTCGGCATCACGCCGGCAATGCGCGAAGGCTCCGGCCTGCTCCGCTTCAGCGAATGCTATCCGGACCGCTACTACGATGTCGGCATCGCCGAGCAGCACGCTGTCACCTTCGCCGCCGGCCTGGCCTGCGAAGGCATGCGGCCGGTTCTGGCGATCTACTCGACCTTCCTGCAGCGCGGCTACGATCAGCTGGTACACGACGTGGCACTGCAGAATCTGCCCGTCGTCTTCGCGCTCGACCGCGGCGGTCTGGTCGGCGCCGACGGTCCGACCCATCATGGTGCATTCGACATTTCCTTCCTGACCTGCATCCCGAACATGGTGCTGATGACGCCGAGCGACGAAGACGAGTGCCGCAAGATGCTGACCACCGCCTACCGCCTCGACGGGCCAAGCGCAGTGCGCTACCCGCGCGGCAGCGGAAATGGCGCGACGATCGACAAGACGCTGCTCGGACTGCCGCTTGGCAAGGGCGAAATCCGCCGCCGCGGCACCGACGTCGCACTCCTCGCCTTTGGCAGCATGCTGACGCCGGCGCTCGCGGCAGCTGACGAGCTCGACGCCACCGTTGCCAACATGCGCTTCGTCAAACCCATCGACCGCGAGCTGATAATCGCCCTGGCCGCGGAACATTCGCTGCTGGTCAGCGTCGAAGAGAATGCCCTGATCGGCGGTGCCGGTTCCGAAGTCGAACGGGTTCTGGAAGAGATTGCCGGCACGACGCGACTTCTTCGCCTGGGAATTCCCGACCGCTTTATCGATCACGGTGACCAGGCTCTGCTGCTGGCGGAGATTGGCCTCGACAGGGATGGCATTGTTGCCGCGGTACGTGCACGGCTTGCTGGCCGTGCCGGTGCAGGCGGGCCAGGCACGGCCGCCCAGCACAGCGAATAGAACAACCAGGAGCAGCAATGAACGCACCCGAAACCCCGCAACCGACGGCGATGGCAGATGTCCAGGGATCGGCTGATACCCGACGCATCGCCATCAACAAGGTGGGCATCAAGGCCATTCGGCATCCCGTCAAGGTACTTGACAAGTCCGGCGGCGTGCAGCACACGATCGCCATGTTCAACATGTACGTCGGCCTGCCGCACAACTTCAAGGGCACCCACATGTCGCGCTTCGTGGAGATCCTGAACAGCCACGAGCGAGAGATTTCGGTGGAGAATTTTCCGGCCATGTTGCGCGACATGGTGGAACGGCTGGAAGCCGAAACCGGCCACGTCGAAATGAGCTTTCCCTACTTCATCAACAAGGCCGCGCCGGTTTCCGGCGTGCAGAGCCTGATGGACTACGACGTCACCCTGGTCGGCGAAATTGAGCATGGCCGCATCGAGTCGACGATCAAGGTCGTCGTCCCGGTGACCAGCCTGTGCCCGTGTTCCAAGGAGATCTCCGAGCGCGGCGCGCACAACCAGCGCTCGCACGTGACGGTCACCGTCAGGATCAACGATCACCTGTGGATCGAAGAGCTGGTGCAATTCGTCGAAGGCCAGGCATCGTGCGAACTCTACGGGCTGCTCAAGCGCCCCGACGAAAAATACGTCACCGAACGTGCTTACGACAACCCGAAGTTCGTCGAAGACATGGTGCGCGACGTCGCTGCACGCCTCAGCGCGGAGCGCCGCATCGACGCCTATGTGGTCGAGTCCGAGAACTTCGAGTCAATCCACAATCATTCGGCGTACGCCTTGATCGAGAACGACAAGCTGGCTGCGCACGCCGGTTGACCAGGGCAATCCCGAAAGCAAACATGGCGGAGTCTCTCGGCTCCGCCATGTTCCGGTTAACGGCAGCAGCGCTGCTGTTCAGCGTTGCTTGCGCGTCAGCTTTTCCTTGATCCGCGCCGACTTGCCGGAACGCTGGCGCAGATAGTACAACTTGGCACGGCGGACATCGCCGCGACGCTTGACCTCGATCGCAGCAACCAGCGGCGAGTAGGTCTGAAAGGTGCGCTCCACGCCTTCGCCCGAAGAAACCTTGCGCACGATGAAGCTGGAGTTGAGACCGCGATTGCGCTTGGCAATCACCACGCCTTCATAGGCCTGCAGACGCTCGCGCGTCCCTTCCCGGACCTTGACCTGGACGACGACGGTGTCGCCTGGTGCGAATACGGGAATGACCTTGCCCAGGCGGGCAATCTCTTCTTGTTCAAGTTGCTCGATCAGATTCATGTTCTTGACTCCTGTATGCGAACATCGCATTGTTGTCCTGACCGCATTGCTCCTGAAACTGCGCCAGGAGTTGCGTTTCCGATTTCGACAACGAACGCCCCGCCAACAACTCGGGACGCCGCTGCCACGTGCGACCCAGCGCCTGCTGCAGACGCCAGCGTCGTATTTCCTCGTGATGACCGGAGAGCAGAACATCCGGCACCCGCCGCCCGTCGTATTCCTCGGGCCGCGTATAGTGCGGGCAATCCAGCAAGCCCGCGACAAACGAATCCTGTTGTGCCGACTCGGCGTCGTTGAGAACGCCCGGCAACTGCCTGACGACGGCATCGATCAGCGCCATCGCCGGAATCTCGCCCCCCGAAAGGACGAAATCCCCGATCGAAATCTCCTCATCGACGCCGGCCTCGATCAGCCGTTCGTCGATTCCTTCGTAGCGCCCACAAACGAGCACCAACGCTTCTTCCGCCCTGGCCAGTTCGATCACCCGTCGATGCGTCAGCAAGGAGCCCTGCGGCGAAAGACAGATCACACGGCTGGCACCCGCACCCGCCGCCCGCTGTCGGGCCTTCGCCGCCTTGATCGCCGCCGCCAGCGGCTCGGCTATCATCACCATTCCCGGGCCACCGCCGTAGGGGCGATCATCGACTGTGCGATGCCGATCAACGGTGAAATCACGCGGATTCCACAGCTGCAGATGCCAGCGCGCTTCTTCCAGCGCCCTGCGCGTCACACCGGACCTGGCCACCGCGGCGAACATCTCGGGGAACAGGCTCACGACATCAACGACCAGGGGCTGCGCACGCCGCAGCGCACCATCCGGAGCAGTCACCAGTCCACTTCCCAGTCAACACGAACACACTTCTGCCCGAGGTCTACGTCCAGAACGACGGCTGCGACAAAGGGCAACAGGCGTTCTGCGCACTGGCCATCACCCACGCGCAACACGGTATTGGCCGGCGTCTCGATCAGACCGAGAATCCGGCCCAGTGACTGCTCATGCAAATTCACCACATCGAGGCCAAGCAGGTCGGCCCAGTAGTACTCGTCGCTCGCCGTCGGCGGCAAGGCCCTGTGCGGAACACCAACCAGCACGCCGGCAACCGCTTCAGCGGCGGAGCGGTCGGCGACGCACTCGAGTTGGGCGAGCAGCATGTCGTTGCGCAAATCGCAGTTGAGCAGTCTCGTTGGACGCCACAGCCCCGGCGCGTCACCCTCATGGCCAAGCCACCAGCACGGCAGACGCGACCAGGCGGCGGGGTCATCGGCAAACGGATAGACTCTTACCGCGCCCCGCAGTCCGTGCGGACCGGCGATCTTGCCGAGCACGACGATATCAGCGGCCGCCGCGTCGGCTCCGGCAACAGCACCAGCACCAGTTCCGTCAGACAGCGACCCGCCAGGCAAAGCTCAGGCTGCCACCTTGGCGGCCGACTGCTTGAGCAGGCGAGCAACGGTCATCGACAGTTGCGCACCCTGCTCCTGCCAATAGCTGAGGCGGTCGGTGGCAATGCGCAGGCCTTCTTCCTTGTCCGAAGCGAGCGGATTGTAAAAGCCGATGCGCTCGATAAAACGACCATCCCGACGGGAGCGTGAATCAGCCACCACCATGTTGTAAAAGGGGCGCTTCTTGGCGCCGCCACGGGCGAGACGAATAACAACCATGATCAGCTCTTCCGAATTCAGAAAAAGAGACGGATTATAACAAGAAAGCGCGTTTTCAACACGGCATTGCACCCCGCCAGCGCGCATTGGCGAGCAATTCGGTCGCCTCGGAAGCGCCGGCGGCTTGCCCACGCAGTGGCCCGCCCGAGGTGTCGCGCCGCCGCTCGGCACCCCGCTGCTTCGATGGTCGCCGCCCATTGGGCGTCCAGCCGGGTCCGCGCACCTGCCCGCGCCAATCTGGCCGCGCTCTACGCCCTGGCCACTGAGCCGAAAATGAAGCTTGCAGTTTTTAATCCGGAGGACGAGAATCAACAGCCAACACCTTGATTCCGGAGCAGACGTTCCCACCAAGCCGCAGTTGCCCAAGCGCCGTTGAAGACGACGAGCCGATCGAACGGGCGGGGTAGCCGCGGAAACTTCTTTGGCAGATGGCCCATGACCAACACCGCCTTCAACGCCCAAGGCGCAGCCGGCGCTGCAACGCCACACTCCGGCGTCCGAACCATTCTGCAGTGGCTCGAGTCGCCAATGGCGCCTCATCCGAGTGAGGAACTTCCGTCGCTGCGTGCGCAGGTCAAGGCCTGGCACGAGGTCGGCGGCACGCCGCAGCAGCGCGCCCTGGCTCTCGACGGCCTCTACGCGCGTAGTGCCAAGGTGATAGCCGACCTGCTCCCCGAACTGACCGAGCTGGTGCTGCCTGTCCCGCGCAAGTCGCGGCGAGTCGTTCGTAGCGTTCTCGATCTGCTGCAAATGCTTGCCGACAATACGCTGGCGATGGTCGAGGAAAGCGATCGGACAGGCGCGAAGGACCCCAATCAGGCGCTGGACCTCGCGTTATGGCGCAGCCTGAATGCCCTCGCGAAACAGCTGATGATCAGCCATCTGATCGCTGCTCCGGCACCCACCGGTGTGTGGCAACAGCTGCATCAGACCTACGCCACGGCACGACGCCTGAACCTTGAGGCGGCCGTCCCGCGCGGCCAGTCGAAAAGCCTGCGGCACATCTACCACGCGGCGCTTCTGCTCGGCTGCGCTCAGCCCGCTTCATTGACGGCGCGCGAGGTGGGCTTTCTGTCCGCCTACTTCGACCGCTTCGCCCAACAGATCGAGACCGTACCCGCGGAAGCAGCCGCTGCGCTGGCGCCGGGAACCTTCTGGGTCGATCCGAGCCGCGATGCACCGGCACTGCCCGTTTCGCGCCACCAGATGGCGCCGTCGGCGGCGGCGCTGGACTATTTTTCGTGTGCGGGTCTGGGCCTGCTGCTGAAGACCCAGATTGCCCAGCTCAAGACCGGTACCCCGGCGCAGGAAATCGGACTGCCGGATCTGGCAGGCACGCCCGCAGGGGTCGGCGTCCTGCGCCGCCTGGCCGGGCGCTGGAGCGATCCCGGAAAGCGCCGCTTTCATCGCCGCAGACAGAACTACCGAACCGTCCTGAGCACCGGTATCGACGGCCTCTGGCAACTCTGCAAGCGAGGCGACGCACCAGATGTCGAACTGTCGAGCTGGATGATCACCAACGAAAGCCCGGACGGCTACGCGCTCATGCATGTGTCCGGCAAGATCAACTCGCTGTCGGTTGGCAACGTCGCCGCGGTGCGTACCGGAAATGACCAGAACTGGCAGATCTGCATCGTCCGTTGGGCCGTATCCGAAAACCCAGAACATCTTGAACTCGGCCTGCAGATCCTGGCGCCGAAGGCTGTCGCGGCAGTTGTCGCCCAGCCTTCCGGCGAAGGGACAGAACATCTACGCGTTCTTGTGCTCCCGGAGATCCCCTCCTTGCGCGCGAGCCAGTTGCTGGTCGTGGCGTCAGGCGCACTGATCCAGCAGAACGAGAAGCTGCTGCTGGTCATCGAGGACGAAAACCTGGCCGTACGGGAGGTAAAAAGCCTCGGCGTTGATGAGCAGACCGGCAGCGTCGACATCGTCTCCATAGAACCGGACCAGAAGCGCTTCTAGCCGGGTGGGCGCAAGCGGCGGCCTCTTTCCTTGCGCAACTCGCCGGCAGTTGTCGCCAGTGCGCCGGCTCTTTCGCGGGCATTGCCGAAGCCCCTGCGGCCAGCCGCGCGGGCGCCTTCAACAAGTGCTGCCAAAGCGCTGCGGCGCACAAGCTCGGCAAGAACAGCAAACGCGGTGGCGGTTTCCGGGATAATGGCCGGATGTCTGAAATTCTTGTTCTCTACTACAGCCATCGCGGTTCGGTACGAGCCCTCGCCCAGCACATTGCCCGCGGTATCGAGTCAGTCGATGGGACGACGGCGCGCCTGCGCACGGTGCCCAGAGTGTCAGCCGTGTGCACGGCCAGCGCCCCGGAGATACCGACCGACGGGGCACCCTACGTTGAAGCTGCCGACCTCGAGGAATGCGTCGGCCTCGCGCTCGGCAGCCCGACCCGTTTCGGCAACATGGCGGCGCCGATGAAGTATTTCTGGGATGGCACCGCCGCACAATGGTCAGCTGCGGCGCTGGCGGGAAAGCCGGCCAGCGTTTTCACTTCGACGGCCAGCGCACACGGCGGACAGGAGAGCACCCTGCTGTCGATGATGCTGCCATTGCTACATCACGGAATGCTGCTGGTGGGCCTGCCCTACAGCGAAGCCGCACTCTCCAGCACGCGCAGCGGCGGCACACCCTATGGCGCCAGCCACGTGGCCGGCGCCGAGGGAAACCCGGCACTCAGCGACGAAGAGCGCGAACTTGCCTTCGCGCAGGGGCGCAGACTCGCCGCTATCGCCATGAAACTCGGCGCCCGATGATCCGCGTCCTGTACCTGACCGCCTGCAGCAGCCTGATCGCCCTGATCTTCCTGTGCCTGGCGTGGGAACTTCGGCTGGCGCCGGTCCAGGCGGGCGGCTCATGGCTGGCCCTGAAATGCCTGCCGCTTCTGGCCCCACTGTTCGGAATACTGCACGGCCGCCGCTATTCCTACCAGTGGGCGAGCATGCTGATCCTGCTGTACTTCACCGAGGGGATCGTGCGCGCCACGACCGAAACCGGCATCGGACAGACGCTGGCCATTGCCGAAACCGTCCTCTCGCTGATCTTCTTCTGCGCGACCGTCGCCTACGCCAGGCTTACCCGCCCATCGGCACGGTGAACTGCCGGACGGGTGTGCTCCCGGATATCGCGCCTGTCGGCAACGGGAAAGCTCAGACGTCACCCTGCGGGTCCACGCGATCGGGAGCCTGCAATTTGTTCAGCGCATTGAGATAGGCTTTCGCCGACGCGATGACGATGTCGGTATCGGCGCCATTGCCGTTGACGATGCGACCGTCTTTCCCGAGACGAACGGTCACTTCGCCTTGCGCGTCGGTACCAGTGGTAATCGCATTCACCGAGTAGAGCAGCAGTTGTGCGCCGCTGCCGGCAACCGACTCGATCGCCTTGAAGGTCGCATCGACCGGACCACTGCCGACACCCGCAGCCTTCGTCTCGACACCATCGACAGTCAGCGTCAAACTGGAAGCGGGCGTCTCACCGGTTTCCGAACAGACGCGGGAATAGACCAGTTTGTAGTACTCGCCGTCCTGGGTGAATTCTTCGTCGGAGACCAGCGCCTGCAGGTCGGCGTCAAAGATTTCGTGTTTCTTGTCGGCCAGTTCCTTGAAGCGCGCGAAGGCGACGTTCAGCGCCTCTTCGCCATCGAGCACGATGCCCAGCGCCGAAAGACGCGACTTGAAGGCATTGCGCCCTGAGTGTTTGCCGAGCACCAGCTTGTTCTGGGCCCAGCCGACATCCTCGGCACGCATGATCTCGTACGTTTCACGATGCTTGAGCACCCCATCCTGGTGAATCCCGGACTCGTGCGCGAAGGCGTTGGCGCCGACGACGGCCTTGTTGGGCTGCACCGGGTAGCCGGTGATCTGCGAAACCAGCTTGGAGGCCGGCACGATCTGCGTCGTATCGATGCGCGTCTCTACCGGGAAGAGGTCGGCGCGCGTTCTCACCGCCATCACCACTTCCTCTAGCGAGGCATTGCCGGCCCGTTCGCCGAGGCCATTGATCGTGCATTCGACCTGGCGGGCGCCGGCAAGCACCGCTGAAAGCGAGTTGGCCACCGCCATCCCCAGGTCGTTGTGGCAATGCGTGGACCACACCACCTGTCCGGCGCCCGGCACCCGCTCGATCAGCGTGCGCATCAGATCACCCCAGACCGACGGGATGCTATAGCCGACGGTATCGGGAACGTTGATGGTGCGTGCACCGGCCTTGATCACCGCCTCGAAAACACGGCACAGGAAATCGACGTCCGAACGCACCGCGTCCTCTGCGGAAAACTCAACGTCGTCGGTATATTCGCGCGCCCAGTGCACAGCCCGTACAGCCGACTCGACGACCTGATCAGGCGTCATCCGAAGCTTCTTCTCCATGTGGATCGGGCTGGTCGCGATGAAGGTATGAATGCGCCCGCGGGCCGCCGGTTTTATGGCTTCACCCGCCCGGCGGATGTCATTCTCGTTGGAGCGCGCGAGAGAGCACACCGTGGACGCTCTGACGATCGTGGCAATAGACTTGATGGCGTCGAAATCGCCGGGCGACGCGGCGGCGAATCCGGCCTCGATGACGTCAACCTGCATACGTTCGAGCTGGCGTGCGACACGCAGCTTCTCTTCCTTGGTCATCGACGCGCCTGGACTCTGTTCGCCGTCACGCAAGGTGGTGTCAAAGATTACCAGGTGATCCTTCATGGCCTGACTCCGGAAGTGAGGATGTTGATATCAATACGTCGAAATCGCGTCGCCGCTGCGCAGACGGGTCGTGTTGCCGACCGTTCGAGCAGGTGCTAGCCGATCTGCGGCGGTGGCGTCTTGCTGCGGATCCTGCGAGTCACCGCCAGGACGTAGCCGGATAGCGCGTAGGTCAGAAACAGGCCAAACAGAGCGACCGGCGTGTCGTAGGAAAGCACGGCAAAAGCAAGGGCGATGGCAACGACAAAGATGAAGGGCACGCTTCGCCGCAGGTTGACGTCCTTGAAGCTGTAGAACCGGATATTGGTGACCATCGAAATTCCGGCAAAGATCACCAGCGCGCAGGAAAACCAGCGCACATCCGCGGCGGCGATATCTTTCTCGATCATCACCCAGAGGAAACCGGCAACCAGCGCTGCGGCTGCCGGGCTGGGCAGCCCCTGGAAATAGCGCTTGTCGACGACTTCCAGCGTCGTATTGAAGCGCGCCAGACGCAGCGCGGCACCGACGCAATAGACGAAAGCAGCGATCCAGCCGAGTCGTCCCATGTCCTTGAGTGCCCATGCATAGGCGATCAAGGCCGGCGCGACGCCAAACGAAACCATGTCGGACAGCGAATCGTACTCCGCTCCGAAAGCACTCTGGGTACGCGTCATGCGGGCCACCCGCCCATCAAGCCCATCGAGCACCATGGCCACGAAGATCGCCACGGCCGCAGCCTCGAAGCCCCCCTTCATCGCCTGGACGATGGCGAAGAAGCCGCAGAAAAGTGCCGCGGTCGTAAACAGGTTCGGCAGGACGTAGATCCCTCGACGCCGCAACTCCGGGTTGAAAAGGGTCTTGCGGGGTTTGATTTCGGGCATTGCGCGGTCCGGTCTACTGGAACTGGGCTCAGGCCGGTTCAGAAACGACCGCAGCGGCAAAACCGTCCGGTCTGGCCGGCATCGGATACGGGCACTTCATCAATTGAATCATGGCCTCGGGTTGGATGTTCCTGCGGAGGACCAGCAGTCGCCTCCGCCAGGCAAGCCTTTGCGCCGATCAGTTCTTGCTCTGATCGACCAGACGATTCTTCTTGATCCAGGGCATCATGTCACGCAGCTTGGCGCCGACGATCTCGACCTCGTGCTGGGCCATCAGGCGGCGACGTGCGGTCATCGAGGGGTAGTTGGTGCGCCCTTCGAGGATGAACATCTTCGCGTACTCGCCGTTCTGGATTCGCTTGAGCGCCGTACGCATGGCGGTACGCGACTGCTCGTTGATCACCTCGGGTCCGGTCACGTATTCGCCGAACTCGGCGTTGTTCGAAATCGAGTAGTTCATGTTCGCGATGCCGCCTTCGTACATCAGATCGACGATCAGCTTGAGCTCGTGCAGACACTCGAAATACGCCATCTCGGGAGCGTATCCCCCCTCGACCAGCGTTTCGAAGCCCATCTTCACGAGTTCGACTGCGCCGCCGCAGAGAACTGCCTGCTCTCCGAAAAGATCGGTTTCGGTCTCCTCACGGAAGTTGGTTTCGATCACTCCGCCCTTGGTACCACCGATTGCCGCGGCATAGGAGAGAGCCATGTCCTTGGCCTTGCCGGAACGATCCTGATGGACGGCAATCAGCGAGGGGACTCCTCCACCCTTGAGATATTCCGAACGCACGGTATGCCCGGGCCCCTTCGGCGCCACCATGATCACGTCAACATCGTCGCGCGCCACCACCTGGTTGTAATGCACGTTGAAACCGTGCGCAAACGCCAGCGCGGCACCCTTCTTCATGTTCGCTGCCACCTCCGCGTTGTAGACCTGCGGAATGTTCTCGTCGGGCAACAGCATCATCACCACGTCGGCGCCCTTGACTGCAGTGGCGACCTCGGCGACCTGCAGGCCTGCTGCCTCGGCCTTGCTCCAGGAAGCGCCATCCCGGCGCAGACCGACGATCACCCTGACGCCCGAATCATTCAGATTCTGCGCGTGCGCGTGGCCCTGCGAGCCGTAGCCAACGATGGTGACTTGCTTGCCTTTGATCAAGGAAAGGTCGGCGTCCTTGTCGTAGTAAACTTTCATCAAATTTCCTCTCTTGCTGGTCTGTCTGCTTAGACTTTTAGAATGCGTTCACCGCGGCCAATGCCGCTGACGCCGGTCCGGACGGTTTCGAGAATCAGGCCGGCGTCGATGGCCTGGATGAAGGAGTCGAGTTTCGATCCGCTGGCGGTGAGTTCGATCACATAGGTCGATTCGGTAACGTCGATGATATGGCCACGGAAGATATCGGCCAGCCGCTTGAGTTCCTCGCGGTCCTTGCCTGTGGCACGGACCTTGAGCAGCATCAGTTCGCGCTCGATGTGCGCTGCCTCGGAGAGATCGACGACCTTGATGACGTCGATCAGCTTGTTCAACTGCTTGGTGATCTGCTCGACCACGGCATCGGTGCCCGAGGTAACGATGGTCAGGCGTGACAGAGAGAGGTCCTCGGTCGGCGCCACGGTCAGCGTCTCGATGTTGTAGCCACGCGCCGAGAACAGACCGGCCACCCGCGACAGGGCCCCCGCTTCGTTCTCCAGCAGGATTGAGATAATGTGTCGCATCTTGTCTTTCCCTTACAGATCTTCGGCCAGGATCATGTCCGCCAGGCCCTTGCCGGCCGCCACCATCGGAAAGACGTTTGCCTTCTGATCGGTGATGAAGTCGATGAATACCAGATCGTCCTTGTGGTCGATGAATGCCTTCTTCAAAGCTGCCTCGACGTCTTCCGGCTTTTCGACACGAATCCCGACATGTCCGTAAGCCTCGGCCAGCTTCACGAAGTCGGGCAGTGAATCCATGTACGACTCCGAGTAGCGACTGCCGTAGAACATCTCCTGCCACTGTCGGACCATGCCCAGATAACGGTTGTTGAGGTTGATGATCTTGATCGGCAGGCGGAACTGCTTGGCCGTCGACAGTTCCTGGATACACATCTGGATCGAACCTTCGCCGGTCACGCACGCCACCTGCATTTCCGGATTCGCCAGTGATGCGCCCATGGCGTAAGGCAGGCCGACCCCCATGGTCCCCAGGCCACCCGAGTTGAGCCAGCGGCGCGGCTCGTCGAACCTGTAATACTGCGCGGCCCACATCTGATGCTGGCCAACGTCGGAAGTGACAATCGCCTTGCCGCCGGTCACCTCGTACAGCTTCTCGATTACGTATTGCGGCATGATGATGTTCTTCTTCATGCGGTATTTCATGCACTGCTTGGCACGCCACTCTTCGATCTGCTTCCACCACAGGGCGAGCACCTCGGCATCCGGGCTCGCATTGCCGGCCTCGAGCAGCTTGAGCATTTCCTCAAGGACGTCCGGGACGTTGCCGACGATCGGCACGTCGACCTTTACCCGCTTGGAGATCGACGACGGATCGATGTCGATGTGAATGATCTTGCGCGGGATGCTGGTGAAGTTCATCGGATTGCCGATCACCCGATCGTCGAAACGAGCGCCGATGGCCAGCAGCACGTCACAGTGCTGCATCGCCAGGTTCGCTTCGAGCGTGCCGTGCATGCCCGGCATGCCGAGAAACTGTCGGTCGCTCGCCGGATAGGAACCCAGGCCCATCAGGGTGTTGGTAATCGGAAAGCCGAGCCGGCGAGTGAGCCGCGTCAACTCTTCCGCGCCGTTCGAGAGAATGACGCCACCGCCGCTATAAACCATCGGCCGCTTGGCTTCGCACAACAGGTGGAGCGCCTTCTTGATCTGCCCCAGATGCCCTTTGACAACCGGATTGTATGACCGCAACTGGATCGTTTCGGGGTACTCGAACTTGCACTTGGCAGCCGTAATATCCTTGGGGATATCGACCACCACCGGTCCCGGGCGGCCGCTGTTGGCGATAAAGAATGCCTTTTTCAGAGTGAGCGCCAGGTCGCGCACATCCTTGACCAGGAAGTTGTGCTTCACGCAGGGCCGCGTAATGCCGACGGTATCGCATTCCTGGAACGCATCCTGCCCGATGTATTCGCTCGGCACCTGCCCGGAGATGACCACCAGGGGAATCGAGTCCATGTACGCCGTAGCTATACCGGTGACGGCGTTAGTCGCGCCCGGACCAGAGGTGACCAGTGCCACGCCAACCTTGTGGGTCGAACGCGCGAGGCCGTCGGCGGCATGCACCGCAGCCTGTTCGTGACGAACGAGGACATGCTTGACCTGATCCTGCTTGAACAGCGCGTCATACATGTGAAGGACAGCACCGCCCGGATAGCCGAATACGTACTCGACCTTTTCTTCCTGCAGGCACCTGATTACAATCTCCGCACCGGTCATCATTGTCATTACCGTCGCCCCAGCAAGCAAATCGCTCGAAAAAAAGTCTACAACGTTAAAGCTTCGACTTGGTTTGGTCAAGGCATTCGCAAGAACCGGCGCCTGGGAAAGCGCGCTTCCCACCCTACAACCGCAAGGATCCCCGCTCTGGCCAGCCAACGCGAACTGTCAGATTTTCTCACTGCAGTCGAACGCCGCGCTTTCAAACAAGCGATGTTCGCAGTGCGCAACCAGGAGTCCGCGCTCGACATCGTCCAGGACGCGATGATGAAGCTCGCCGAGAAATACGGGGATCGGCCGCCAGCCGAACTGCCACTGCTATTCCAGCGCATTCTGCAGAACACGATTCGCGACTACTACCGGCGGAGCAAGGTTCGCTCCCTGTGGACAACGCTGCTTTCCGCGTTCTCGCCGAACGACGATGAGGACCACGACCCGCTCGAAACCATCAGCGGCGAAGGAGGGTCGAAAGATGGGCAAACCCCGCACGGCCAGTTCGAACAGGCGCAGGTATTGGGAATGATCGAGAAAGAGATAGAATCGCTGCCAATGCGTCAACGGGAAGCGTTTCTGCTGCGTTACTGGGAGGATATGGACGTTGCTGAAACGGCGTCGATCATGGGCTGCTCGGAGGGGAGCGTCAAGACACACTGTTCACGCGCCAACCACGCTCTGGCCGCAGCGTTGAAAGCAAAAGGAATTACCCTATGAACGAACTGCATTTTGCCTTCAAGGCCAGGCAGCACCTTAACAGGGGCCTGCACGAGTTGCCGCCGGCGACGCACGCACGCCTGCAAGCCGCCAGAGAGCAGGCGCTGGCCCGCCGGAAGACGACGGTGCAGCAGTCGCTGCTGGCGACGGCAGGAAGCTTCATTCAGGAGCATGGCGAAGGGCTGCACATCAAGCAGATGCTGGTCGCGCTGGCGGTGGTTGTCGGCGTCGCCAGCTATACCTACTGGCAGGCGGATCAGAACATCGCCGAGCTGGAGCTCATCGATAGTGCCCTGCTCGCAGACGACCTGCCGATCGCGGCTTTTACCGACAGGGGCTTTGATGCATGGCTGAAAAGCTCCGCGTCGCAGTAATCCTCAGCAGCTTGATAGCCGTCACGGGCTGGGCAGATGCGCTCAGCCCGTCTGCCATTGCGACGCCGGCACAGCCGCAGTGGAGCGAACTCACGGTGGAGCAGAAGACCATCCTCGCGCCGCTCAGTTACGACTGGGACGGGATGGACTACGCCCGGCAGAAGAAGTGGCTGGGAATCACGCGGCGCTTCTTCAAGATGACCGCCGAAGAACAGCGCAGGGTACAGGGGCAGATGCAGGACTGGGGAAAGCTGACGGCGGAGCAGAGGCGGCTGGCACGCGAGAATTTCATCACCGCCAACAAACTCCCCATCGAGAAAAGGCAGGAACTCGTGCTCAAGTGGCAGGAGTACTCAAGCCTGCCGGATGAAGAAAAAGAACGGCTCAAGCAGCAAGCCGCCAGACGGGCCGCGGCCAAGCCGGGGCCGTCGAGCGCCAGCCCCGCGGCGACCAGCCTGAGCCCCTCCCCGGCAAGCGCGCTGCTGCCTCTCGGCACACATCACCCCGCCCCGACGGCCAGCCACGGGACGGCACCGACAACCGCAACGGACAGCAGCGATTGACGCCCGCCGGTGAACCTCTCGAGCGGCCGAGCATCGTGCGGCGCCTGGCCAGCATGCTGTACGAGTCCTTGCTGCTGTTTGGCGTACTCGCGGCGCTGCTGGTCGTGCCACATTTCTTGCTGGGTGCCCTGGGCCATCGCCTGGTGGCGCCGGTCGTCGTACAGGCACATGCCTTCATCGTGCTGCTGGTCTACTGCCTATGGTTCTGGAGCGACGGCAGACAGACGCTGGCCATGAAGACCTGGCGCATCCGGCTGCTAGGCCGCGATGGACAGCCCGTCCGCCCCGCGCAAGCGCTTCTGCGCTACCTGCTATGCTGGCCGAGCATCGCACTGGGAGGTATCGGAATCCTCTGGGCAGTTGTCGATCGCGAGCGATTGTTCCTGCATGACCGCCTCGCCGGTACGCAACTGGTGATGAGCGGAGCTCGGGGCAAGAAAGCGTAGTGCACCGCCACCATGCGGCTTGTTGATCAGCGTCTCTCGACCCACCAGATCATGGTGATCGCCGCCAGCAGAAACAGGGCCGACGGCATGCCTGCGCTGAGTACCGGCGACCAGCTGTTGATCGCGCCAAGATTTGCAAACAAGCCATTCAGCATGTGGAAAAGGATCCCGATCATCACCCCGGAGAAGATCTTCAGGCCCACTGCGTCAGAACGATAGTGCGCGCCGCCGAACGGCAAGGCCAGGGCGACCATGACAAACGCCGCCAGTGGGTAAACCACCTTTTTCCAGAAGGCAATGTCGTAACGATTGGTCGTCTGACGATTGTCGGACAGGTGCTTGGTATAGGTGGCCAGGTGGCGCAGTGACATTCGGTCGGGCGAGACCATCAGCACCGCCAGGATGTCCGGATTCAGCGCCGACTGCCACATCATCTCTGGGCTGCGCTGAACGTCAGCGCGGTCGGCGTGCAGGACCGTCTGCACCACGTCAGTCAACCGCCAGCTGTCAGGCACGACATACGCGCCCTCGGCGGCCTCGGTAAGAGAGCGCAGCTTCGCGTCCTCGTCGAACTCGTAAATGCGGATTCCACGCAGCCGGGTGTCCGGCAGCACCACGCGCACATTGATGAAGCTGCGCTCATCCTTGACCCACAGCCCGGAACGCAGATCCTGTCCGATCATTCGGCCTTTGGCCTTCAAGCGCAGCTGGTTTGCCGCCCGCTCGGCCGACGGCACGACATACTCGCCAATCACGAAGGTAGCGACGGCAAGAACTCCCGCGACCAGGAAGAGCCCGCGCAACAACGCCCCTGAAGACAGACCCGAGACGCGCAGCACGGTAAGCTCGGAATGACGCGCCAGCGCCGACAAGGCATAGAGGGTCCCGATCAGGACGGCAATCGGCATCAGCTCATAAACACGCCCCGGCAGACGCAAAAGGACGAAGCCAAAAGCATGGTGGAGCTGGTATCCGCCCCGCCCCACGTCCTGGACCTCGCCGAGCATGTCGAAAAAGGCAAACAAGGCCAGGAATGCCAGCAACACCAACAGGATGGCGCCAAACACCTCGCGCGCAAGGTAACGCAGATAGAGCTTCATCGAGCGAGACGCAGGAAAGACGACACCGCAATCCGGTGGTAGAAGAGCAGCGGCAGAAGAAACAGCATCAGCAGATGGACAAGCAATACCCCAAGCGCAAAGGATATCTGCCCGCCGGCGACCCACCCCTGGCTGATGCTCAGCAGATTGTTGTAGATCACGTAGATCAGAATCGCGAACAGCATATTTGCTGAACGGCCCGCACGCGGATTGACAAACGAAAGCGGGATCGCCAGCAAGGCCAGCACAGCCGCCGAGAGCGGCATGCCGAGACGCCACAGAAGCTCGGCGCGATAGGCCGGCAAGTTCAGCTGCAGGAGCTCGAGGGGAGGCATGTTCTTCGGTGTCCGCTCTATGCCATGCGCCTCCCGTGTTTCCAGACGAACGGCATAGCGCCCATATTCAAGAATGCGGAAGCCCGCCGTGCCGGGTTCCAGTTCGTAACGGCGGCCATCCTGCAAGACGATGAAGCGGTCACCGTTGGCTGCCGTCTCCTGGTGACCGGTGCCGGCCATCGTCACGCCAAGGCGCTCGGGCTCGGCTTCGCTGACAAACACGTTGCGCACGTGGCTGGTGTCATCAGCCACTGCTTCGACAAAGACCACGCGATCACCCGCCGACGATTCCTGAAAAGTGCCCGGAGCCACCTGCCCGGCATCCTTTCGGTTGCTCAGCTTGCCCCTGAACTCGGCGCTTTGCGACAAGGCCCACGGCGAAAGAAACAGCGACAGAACGGCGATGGTCAGCACCAGGGGCAGCGCGAAGGTCAATACCGGCCTCATCCAGGCGGTCAGCGACAGGCCGGAGGAGAACCAGACGACCATCTCGGAATCACGATAGCTGCGCGAAATCGTCAACAAGATGGCAACAAACAAGGACAGGGCCAGCAGCGGCGGGAGATAATTGAGCGAGGCGAAACCGAGCAGCGCCGCCACCGCCCCGGGGTCGACACTGCCTTGCGCCGCCTCGTTCAGCAAGCGGACCAGTTGCGTTGTCACCAAGATCGCAAAAAGCGCAATGAAGACACCGGCGGTCGAGTGAGCGAACTCGCGTCGGACGGCACGCTGGAAGATCATTTTTTGACTTTGGTGAAAAACTGCAGTGATAATCGGCGTTTTAGAAGAAACACGCCTGTCCTGAGGAGGGTGAGTGGAATTTAGCATAAAAAGCGGCAACCCGGAGAAGCAGCGCAGCGCCTGTGTGGTCGTCGGCGTTTTCGAACCGCGCAAGCTGACGCTGGCCGCCGAACTCATCGACAATGCTGCGCGCAGCCACCTTTCGGACATCATCCGGCGCGGGGACATGGAGGGCAAGGCAGGCACCACGCTCCTGCTGCACAACGTCCCCGGGACGCTCTGCGACCGTGTTCTGCTGGTCGGACTCGGCAAGGAAAAGGAGTTCGGCGACCGGGAGTACTGCGACGCGATTCGCTGTGCGGTCAGAACGCTCAACGAGACCGGTTCGTTTGACGGCACGGTGTTCCTGACCGAAACGAGCGTCCGCAAACGCAGCGCTGCCTGGCGTGTGCGTCAGGCAGCGCTGGTCGCACAGCAGACCGTCTATCGCTTCGACCAGTTCAAGAGCAAGAAGGACAAGGTCCGTCGCCCGCTTCGCAAGCTGACCTTCATCGTCGATCGCCGGAACGAACTTGCCGCTGCCGAAGAAGCACTGAGCCAGGGGCAAGCCATTGCCGAAGGCATGTCACTGGCCAAGGATCTGGCCAACCTGCCGGGCAATGTGTGCACCCCGAGCCATCTCGCAGAAACAGCGCAGAAACTGGCTGCAGAACACAAGCTCGAATGCCAGATTCTTGAACGCGATGAAATGGCGGCACTGGGCATGCACTCGCTGCTCTCCGTCGCGCAGAGCTCGCGGCAGGCGCCAAAACTCATTGTCCTGCAGTACAAAGGTGGCAAGAGTGACGAAAAACCGGTGCTGCTGGTCGGCAAGGGCGTCACCTTCGACAGTGGTGGCATCTCGCTCAAACCGGCGCCGGAAATGGACGAGATGAAATACGACATGTGCGGTGCCGCCAGCGTGCTCGGCGCCATCAAGGCCGCCGCACTGATGAAGCTGCCGCTCAACCTGACCGTAATAGTGCCGAGCACGGAAAACATGCCCGGCGGCGGCGCCAGCCGACCGGGAGACATCGTTACCTCGATGTCCGGACAGACAATCGAAATTCTCAACACCGACGCCGAAGGCCGCCTGATTCTCTGTGACGCACTGACCTACGCCGCGCGCTTCGAACCGGACACGGTGATCGACGTCGCCACCCTCACCGGCGCCTGCGTGGTCGCGCTCGGCCATGTCGCCACCGGCCTCTTCGCCAACAACGATACCCTGGCCAGGGAACTGGAGCATGCCGGTGACGAAGCGCATGACCGAGCCTGGCAGATGCCGCTCTGGAACGACTACCAGGAACTGCTCAAAAGCCCCTTCGCCGATATGGCCAACATCGGCGGCCGCTGGGGCGGCAGCATCACCGCCGCCTGCTTCCTTGCCCGCTTTACCAAGAAATACATCTGGGCCCATCTCGATATTGCGGGCACTGCCTGGACCTCCGGCACCGACAAGGGAGCCACCGGGCGACCGGTGCCGCTGCTGATGCACTATCTGCTGAAGCGCGCCGGGAAACTCAAGTGACGCAGATCTTTTTCTATCACAACGCCGCCAACCGGATCGGCGCAGCGGTAACTCTGATCGGCAAGGCCTTTGCCCAGAAGAAAGCCTTGCTGGTCTACGCTCCCGACGCCGAACTCGCTGCGGCACTCGACCGACAGCTTTGGGGACACCCGCCGACAGGTTTTGTCCCGCACGTCACCGCCGACTCGCCACTCGCCGGTGAAACGCCGGTGCTGATCGCCAGCAAGCTGGAATCCCTGCCCCACGACGAACGGCTGTTCAACCTTTCCAGCGAAATACCGCCGGGCTTTTCGCGCTTTACGAGCCTGATCGAAGTCGTCGGCCGAAATGACGAGGAACGCGCCGACGGCCGTCGACGCGCCCGTTTCTACACGGATCGCGGCTACGACGTCCGCTACGTCGATTGCGCGGGGAGAAGCTGATGTCCGATGACGACGACCTGCTCAGCCGCGCCAACTCGCTGATCAACGCCGACGCAGCGGCGGCGCGCGGAGAACGCCGCAACAGCCCGCGCCAGATGCGGCGGCGGCGCAGCTTCCTGGCCTCGGCGAACCCTGACGGCGATTCGGAAGGCGGCGCTCGTTTTGTCCGACGCAGCGCAGAAGACGACGATCTGCCGCTGTTGACCGACGTTGTCGCCGCCGAGGTCGAACCAGCGCCGGGCGTCGACGAGATCGCTGCAGGCCTGCGCCCGACACTTGCTGCGGAACTTGCAGCGCTCGTCAACCGGCAACTGGCCGATGCCCTGCCGCTCCTGGTGGAAACTGCCGCACACGAAGCGGCCGAGCGCTTGCGCGAGGGTATCGAAGCCAGGATCGCCGTGGCTGCGGGTGACTTCGTCGCCCGGCGCGGGCAACTGCAACTGCCGCTCGAAGATCCGCTCGACAACCAAACGGCAACACCCGACCAGGCGTAGGTCTCGCGGCCCGGGGCGACGGCGCGATCCGGTATAATGCGCGCTCCTGAAATCCACCTGCCCCTTCCATGGAACTCGCCAAGAGCTTTGAACCGGCTGACATCGAGCGTCGCTGGTACCCCGAATGGGAAGCGAGAGGCTACTTCGACGCCGGCCTCGATACCGACAAGAAGCCCGAAGCTTCCTTCTGCATCCTGCTGCCACCGCCGAACGTCACTGGTACCCTGCACATGGGGCACGGCTTCAACCAGGCGATCATGGACGCACTCACCCGTTACCATCGCATGCGCGGTGACAGCACCCTGTGGCAACCGGGGACGGATCATGCGGGAATCGCCACCCAGATTGTCGTCGAACGTCAGCTGGACGCACAGGGAGTCTCCCGGCACGAGCTCGGTCGCGAGAAATTTCTCGAAAAAGTCTGGCAGTGGAAGGAGTTCTCGGGCAATACCATCACCCAGCAGATGCGCCGCCTTGGCACCTCGCCGGACTGGAGCCGCGAGCGCTTTACCATGGACGCCGGCCTGTCCACCACCGTCACCGAGACCTTCGTCCGCCTCTACCGGGAGGGCCTGATCTATCGCGGCAAGCGCCTGGTCAACTGGGATCCGGTGCTGCAGACCGCGGTCTCGGACCTCGAGGTGGCACAGGAAGAAGAACAGGGCCACCTCTGGCACATTCGCTATCCGCTGGCTGATGGCAGTGCGACGCTGACCGTCGCCACGACACGACCGGAAACGATGCTTGGCGATACCGCCGTGATGGTCCATCCGGAAGACGAGCGTTACCGCCACCTGCTCGGGAAGATGGTCAGACTGCCGCTCTGCGGGCGCGAGATCCCGATCATTGCCGACGCCTACGTGGACCTCGAATTTGGTACCGGTTGCGTCAAGGTCACACCGGCTCACGACTTCAATGACTACGCCGTCGGCCAGCGTCACAAGCTGCAGATGATCCCGATCCTGACGCTCGACGCCAGGATCAACGAGAACGCACCCGCTTGCTACCAGGGCATGGATCGCTTTGCTGCGCGCCAGCAGATCGTCGCCGACCTCGAAGCGCAGGGCTTTCTCGAAAAGGTCGAGCCACATGCCCTGAAAGTGCCGCGCGGCGACCGCACCGGTGTGGTCATCGAGCCGATGCTTACCGACCAGTGGTTCGTCGCGATGAGCAAAGCCGGCGCCGACGGCACGAGCATTGCCGGCAAGGCGCTGGACTGCGTCGCCTCGGGCGAGATTCGCTTCTTCCCGGAAAACTGGGTCAATACCTACAACCAGTGGCTGAACAACATTCAGGACTGGTGCATCTCGCGACAGCTGTGGTGGGGCCACCAGATCCCGGCCTGGTACGGCGACGAAGGGCGCATCTTCGTTGCCCATGACGAAGCGGAAGCCAGGGCGCTGGCCGATGAACAAGGCTACAGCGGCCCGCTGACGCGCGACCCGGACGTCCTCGATACCTGGTATTCATCAGCACTGTGGCCGTTCTCGACGCTCGACTGGACGCCACAGTGGCCGGCGGAGACGAACACCGCGCTCGAACTGTATCTGCCGTCCACCGTCCTGGTCACCGGTTTCGACATCATCTTCTTCTGGGTCGCGCGGATGGTGATGATGACCCGGCACATCACCGGCAAGATCCCGTTCAGGCATGTCTATGTGCATGGCCTGATCCGCGATGCCGAAGGCCAGAAGATGAGCAAGTCCAAGGGCAATGTCCTCGACCCCATCGACCTCATCGACGGCATCGACCTGGACGCTCTTGTCGGCAAGCGAACCAGCGGCCTGATGAACCCGAAGCAGGCGGCGCAGATCGAAAAGCGCACGCGCAGGGAATTCCCGCAGGGCATCCAGGCATTCGGCACCGACGCACTGCGCTTCACTTTCCTGTCGCTGGCCAGCCCCGGCCGCGACATCAAGTTCGACCTCAGCCGCTGCGAAGGCTACCGCAATTTCTGCAACAAGCTGTGGAACGCGACGCGCTACGTGTTGATGCATACCGCCGAACATGACCTCGGCCTGGCAGCATGCACGCCGGAGAGCTGCTCGACCGCATTGCGCTTCTCCTTCGCCGACCGCTGGATCGTCAGCAAGCTGCAGCGCACGGAAGCCGAGGTCGCACAACACTACGCCGACTACCGCTTCGACCTGCTGGCGCGTTCGGTTTACGAGTTCGTCTGGGACGAGTTCTGCGACTGGTACGTCGAGCTGTCGAAAGTGCAGTTGCAGCACGGAAGTGAACAGGAAGTCCGTGCTACCCGCCGCACGCTGGCGCGCGTTCTGGAAACCGTCCTGCGCCTGGCGCACCCGCTGCTGCCTTTCATTACCGAAGAGCTCTGGCAAGCCCTGGCGCCGATCGCCGGCCGCAAGACGCACGACTCGGTGATGCTCGCCGCCTACCCCCGGGCGCAGCCGGAAAAGATCGACCCGGACAGCGAAGCCCGCGTCCAGCAACTGAAGGATCTGGCCTACGCCTGCCGCAACCTGCGCGGTGAAATGAACCTCTCGCCAGCCCAGCGCGTACCGCTCCTGAGCAGTGGCGACAGCGCTTCGCTTGCTCGCTTCGCGCCATATCTGACGGCACTCTGCAAGCTCTCGGAAATGCAGATTGTCGATGACCTGCCGGCCGAGGCGAGCGCACCGATCGCCATCGTCGGTGAAACAAAGCTGATGCTGCAGGTCGAGATCGACGTCGCCGTCGAAGGTGAGCGGCTCGACAGGGAAATCGCGCGCCTTGCCGGAGAGATCGGCAAGGCGAGAGCCAAGCTCGCCAACGAGCGCTTCGTCGCGCGGGCGCCGGCGGCAGTCGTCGAACAGGAAAAGAAGCGGCTGGACGACTTCCTGGCCACGCTGGAAAAACTCGAACCGCAGCGCGAGCGTCTGCGCCGCTAGTCCGATTCCGCGTCGAGAATGACCGGCAGCAGGCCGCGCAAGGCGTTACCGACGAACAAGGCCGACGCCTGCAGGAGATCCTCGCGCCGCAGGACCTGCTCGACGGCCCGCCCGGATTCCAGCAGCGATCTGCGCAGGACGCCGGGCAACAGCCCGCAGCCCAGTGGCGGAGTCAGCAATCGCCCGTCGCGCTCGACGAAGACGTTGCTGCGCGCGCCTTCGCAAACCTCACCGCGGGTGTTCAGAAAAACCGCGTCGAACACCGCCGGCTGTTCGGCCAGCGCCGCCAGCGCGCGATCGTAGCGCACGCGCGCCGTGGTCTTGTGGCGCAACAGGTAGTCATCGGCGGGCAGCGCTTCGTCAGCCACAACGACGTGCCACACATGCCCCGGCTCCGCCGCGTTCAAGGGCGACACATCGATGGCAAAGCGGCCGTCGTGCGCCAGCGACAGACGAACACGGAAGACACCTTGCTGCCGAGATGCGGTTGTCGCGGCCAGCGCTGCCTGCAGCGTCCGCTGCGGGCAGGCAAAGCCGAGGCTGCGTGCGGACGCCTGCAGGCGCTCGATATGCAAGGCCAGCAGCGGATAGACGCCGTTTTCCAGGCGCAGCGTTTCGAACAATTCGAACCCCGGGTCGAAGGCGGTCAGAAAACTCGCCTTCAGCAGGCATTCGGCATACTCGCGCGCCGGATCGGCATCGATCACGATGCCGCTGCCGACACCGAGTCTGGCCCGGCGATCGGCGCCGACTTCTATGGTGCGAATGGCGACATTGAAGCGGCAGTCGCCACCCGGCGCCAGCCAACCCAAGGCGCCCGTGTACAAGCCACGCGACCCGTGCTCGAGCTCGGCGATGCGTTGCATGGCACGGATCTTCGGCGCGCCGGTGATCGAACCGCAGGGAAACAGCGCCATGAAAAGATCGGCCAGCCCGACGCCAGGCAACTCCGCGGCAACCGTAGACACCATCTGCCACAGAGTCGGGTAGGCCTCTGCCTCGCACAAGGCCTCGACGCGCACTTTGCCGGGCTGTGCCAGGCGCCCCAGGTCGTTGCGCAGCAGATCGACGATCATGACGTTCTCGGCACGCTCCTTTGCCGAGGCAAGAAGAGCTGAACGATTCGCCTGGTCCTCCGGCGGCGTCCTGCCGCGCGGCGCGGTGCCTTTCATCGGGCGCGTCAGGACGCGCTCGCCCAGGCGCTCGAAAAACAGCTCCGGCGAGAAGGAAAGAAGCGTTTCGACGGCCGTGCACAGGAACCCGCCATAGCGCACCGGCTGTCGTTCGCGCAGGCGTGCATAAAGTGCGAAGGGATGTCCGAACACCTCGAAAGTCAACGGAAAAGTGAGATTGATCTGATAGCAATCGCCGTCGCTGATCCAGCGACGAATGCGGCGGACCTGTGCCGCGTAGCGCGCGGCATCAACGCCAGGCGACAGATCGGCGATTCCAGCCGACCGTTGATACTCGGGCAGGGCTGCCAGCTGCTCGGCGAGAAAGCTATCGACTGCCGGCGCGTCCAGGCGCCGACCAGCCGCGAACACCCAGGCGCGCAACAGGCTCCGGCCGCACGCCGGCTGCGGAACCGCCGGCTCGAACCGCGCTCCCAGCCCATAATCGGCCGCCAGCGCCACCCAGTGCCCGGCAGCAAGCTCGCCTTCGATTGCCGCGAAAACATCACGCGGTTCGGCAGCCCCATCGAGGAAAAACGAGCCGCAGCTGTCAGTCAACAGCACTGCGCTGCCACCATCGGCGTCGAAGAGCGCGAACTGGCCGGCGGGCGTCAATCGGCGAATCGGCAGCGACAACAGCGGTCGTCGGGCTGCGCGGGCAGCGGTGCTGCCGAGCAGCGAAAGGCTCTGGCGCTATTTGCGCTTGATGTAGAACTCGTAGATGTCACTCGTCGCGACATTCGACAGCAACTCGTTGCCGGTCTGTTTGGCGAACGCCTGAAAGTCCTTGACCGACCCCGGATCAGTCGCCAGCACATGTAACACTTCACCGGGCGACATCTCCGACAGCGCCTTCTTCGTACGCAGAATAGGCAGGGGGCAATTCAGCCCTTTCACATCGAGCTCTCGGTCGCAATGCATGATCAGGTCCAGAACAAAACTGAGCGGCTATTCTAACCGCCATTCCTCTTCTTCTCCTTCGCCTCCTCGGCCAGCTGCTTGCGCAGGTCACGCAGGCGCGCGTCGACGGCCGACTTCTCGAAGAAATCCCCGTCACCAGCCTGTTGTGCAAACTGCAACTGCTCGACAGCGGCGCCCAGCTGCCCCTGCAGCAGGTAGAACTCGGCCTGCGAACGGTGTTGTTGCAGGCGTTTGCCGAGCGCCGCAAAGGTCTTCGCTTGCAGACCATAAAGCTTGTAGTCGGTGCTGTGGACTTGCAGTTGCGACTCGATAAAGCGCAGGCTCTGGTCATACCGCCTCCCGTCGAGCAGGGCTTCGGCGTACCCATACACCAGTGCATTGGACTGCGGGTAGCGCTGCAGGGCATCACGATATATCCTCTGCGCGCCGGCGTGGTCGCCGGCGGCGACCGCCGTTCTGGCCGCCAGGCCGGCAATCATCGGCGACGACGCCTTGAGTGCTGTCAGCGTGTCGACTTCCTTCTGCGCCGCAGCCACATTCTTGCCTTGCAGCAGGGCGTACGCCAGTCCGTAGCGGGTCGCCACCTCTGAGGCATATTTCTTCTCCCGCAGTTGCTTGCTGAACTCCTTGACCGCCTCCCCGGGCGTAAGCGCCTGGGCACGCAGCTTGCTGCGCACGAGATGGAAATCCATGCTGTCGGCAACCTGCCGGTAGGAGGCGTTCTGCGCCCGGTTCTGCATGTCGGACATACGTTCGACGGTCAGCGGATGCGAGCGCAGATAGACCGGCGCGTTATTCTCGTATACCCGCCCGGCGAGTTGCATGCGGCCGAAGAAGTCGCTCATGCCACGCACGTCGTAGCCTGCCTTGGCCAGCGTCTGAAACCCCAGACGATCGGCTTCGCGCTCGAAATCACGGCTGTAGGCCAACTGCGACTGGATCGACGCGGCCTGGGCGGAGGCAATCGCCGCAGTCGCCACCTGCGCGTTCGACCGCGCTGCGAGGACTCCAACGGCCATGGCGACCATGGTCGCGATCGAACTCTGCTTCTCCCTTGCAATTTGCCGGGCCAGGTGACCCTGGCTCACGTGCGAGATCTCGTGAGCGATCACGGCGGCTAGCTCGGACTCCGATTGCGCAGTAAGCAGCGTGCCCGTGTTCACGCCGATGAAACCGCCAAACATCGCGAAAGCATTCACCGTGTTGTCGCGCATGGCAAAGAAATAGTAATCACCTGCCGGGTTCGCGCTGGCGGCGACCAGACGATGGCCCAGGAAACGCAGGTAGTCTTCTATATCGGGATCATCGACATAGCCGGGCTCATGCGCGCGTATGTCATTGAAGATTTCCTCGCCGATCTTGCGTTCGAGCTGCGGCGAGAGGTCTACCCGCGCGGAATCGCCGAGATCCGGCAGCCCGTCTGCCAGAACCGATGCGGAACCGCCCAGCAAGACAGCAGCGGCCAAGGACACTGCGGTGGCAATCATTCTGATCAAGTGATGGACTCCCGGCCAGCCTCGGCACGAGCCGAGAAAGATTTGCTATGATACCCAACGACGCTGCAGAGATATGTTACCAAGCGTTACCAGCTGTACCCGACTCGTCTCGACGTGCCTTCATTGCCGCAGCGATCCCTATGTCCGCCAGCCCGCTCACCCATTTCGATCCCCACGGCCAGGCGCAGATGGTCGACGTCGGCGACAAGGCCGAAACCGACCGGCAGGCAAGCGCTGCCGGCAGCATCTTGATGCGACCGGAAACCCTGGCGCTGATCGTCAGGGGCTCGGCGAAAAAGGGCGACGTTCTCGGCGTTGCAAGGATCGCGGCGATTCAGGGCGCCAAACGCACGTCCGAGTTGATTCCCCTGTGTCATCCTGTCGCGCTGACCAGAGTTTCCATCGACTTCGAAATCGATGGCGCCGCCAATGCCGTGCATTGTGTGGCCCGTGCCGAGTGCTTCGGTCGTACCGGCGTGGAGATGGAAGCCCTGTGCGCCGCGAGCATCGGCTTGCTGACCATCTACGACATGTGCAAAGCCGTTGACCGCGGCATGCGGATCGAAGCCGTTCGCCTTCTTGAAAAACTCGGCGGCAAATCTGGGCACTGGACGGCGGGCTGAGCACCGCTTACACGCCGCGCCTGGACGAAAAAAAACCCGCCGGAGGCGGGTCCCTGTTGCACACCCAAAAAACTCAGGCGCGCGCGATATTCGAAGCTTGCTTGCCCTTGGGGCCTTGCGTCACGTCGAAGGAAACCTTCTCGCCCTCTTTGAGGGTCTTGAATCCACCCATGGTGATCGCGGAGAAATGGGCGAAGAGGTCTTCACTGCCATCATCCGGAGTAATGAAGCCAAAACCCTTAGCATCATTGAACCACTTCACTGTACCAGTTGCCATATTGCCACTTCCTTGAAAAAAGACTAAATCCGGGCGGTGCCCGACTTGCATGCTTCTAATTCAACCGCAACCGGGACGGAAGTTCACGAAGTCGGAACAACCAAACGGGGGGTCTGCATAAAAACATTCCACCTTTTTACGCCAACTCGCGCTGATGCGTCAAGCGTTTTCATCGTCCGGCGCTGGACAGACCGTCAATCGCTGGCACGAATTGCTACAGGGCGGTATTGCGCATCCGTAAAGACTGGTTAGAATTCATCCATGGCAACACAGCATCAGGACCACTCCCTACTGCAGGCGCAGCGCACGCAGGTCAAACCGCCGCCACTTTACAAAGTCCTGTTGCTGAACGACGATTTCACACCCATGGATTTCGTGATCGTCGTTCTGCAGCGGTTTTTTGGGATGGATCGAGAACACGCGACGCGAATCATGCTCAAAGTTCACACCGATGGACGCGGCGTGTGTGGCGTCTACCCGCGTGATGTCGCGGCCACGAAAGTTGAACAGGTCACAGCCTTCGCACGAAGCAACCAGCACCCCCTGGCGTGCGTAATGGAGGAAAACTGAATGATTGCCCAGGAACTAGAAGTCAGCCTGCACATGGCATTTGTCGAGGCACGCCAGAAGCGCCATGAGTTCATCACCGTCGAGCACCTCCTGCTCGCATTGCTGGACAACCCGTCCGCGGCCGAAGCGATGCGCGCCTGCGGCGCCAGTCTTGAGCAACTGCGCAAGGATCTGACCCGCTTCATCGGTGAACACACGCCGACCGTCGCCGGCGAAGATGAAATCGATACTCAGCCGACACTCGGCTTCCAGCGCGTCATCCAGCGCGCCATACTGCATGTCCAGTCTTCGGGCCGCAAGGAAGTCAACGGTGCGAACGTCCTGGTGGCGATCTTCGGCGAGAAGGATTCGCATGCCGTCTACTACCTGCAAAAGCAGGGCGTTACCCGGCTCGACGTGGTCAACTTCATCTCGCACGGAATCAGCCGTATCCCTCAGAGCGCGCCACGCGGAGAGCCGGAAGTGGAGCACGAAGCGGACCAGCAAAGCGCTGCCGGCCCGCTCGAGAGCTATACCATCAACCTCAACGCGCTGGCTTTGCAGGGCAAGATCGACCCGCTCATCGGCCGCGATCGTGAGCTTGAACGGGTCATCCAGACACTGTGCCGGCGACGCAAGAACAACCCCTTGCTGGTTGGTGAGGCAGGCGTCGGAAAGACGGCGATTGCCGAAGGACTGGCGCGGCGGATCGTCGAGTGCGACATCCCGGAAATCCTCGCCAAGGCGAACGTCTACTGCCTGGACATGGGCTCGCTACTGGCCGGAACGAAGTATCGTGGCGATTTCGAACAACGCCTGAAGGCCGTTCTCAAACAACTCGGCGAGAATCCGCAGGCGATCCTGTTCATTGACGAGATTCACACTTTGATCGGCGCCGGCTCGGCCTCGGGCGGCACGCTCGACGCCTCCAACCTGCTCAAACCAGCCCTTTCGTCAGGGCAGCTGAAGTGTATCGGCGCGACCACCTACAACGAATATCGCGGCATTTTCGAGAAGGACCACGCGCTTTCGCGGCGGTTCCAGAAGATCGACGTCAACGAGCCGTCGAGCGCCGAGGCCGTCGAGATCCTCAAAGGACTGAAGTCGCGCTTCGAGGCCCACCACGGCATCAAGTACTCGGCGGCAGCGCTGACCTCCGCCGTCGAACTGGCGGTGCGTTTCATTACCGATCGCCACCTGCCCGACAAGGCCATCGACGTCATCGACGAGGCCGGAGCCGCGCAGAGAATCCTGCCAAAGTCCAGGCAGAAGAAGGTCATTGGCAAGATCGACATCGAGGAGATCGTTGCCAAGATCGCGCGCATCCCGTCCACGCACGTTTCGTCGGATGACCGGAACAGTCTGCGCAACCTCGATCGTGATCTGAAAGCGATCGTCTTTGGCCAGAATGCAGCAATCGACGCGCTGACCAGAGCAATAAAGATGGCCCGTTCGGGTCTTGGCAACCCCGCCAAACCGATCGGCAGCTTCCTTTTTTCGGGCCCCACCGGCGTCGGCAAGACGGAAGTTGCCAAGCAGCTGGCATACTGTCTCGGCAACGAGCTGATCCGCTTCGACATGTCCGAATACATGGAACGGCATGCCGTGTCACGGCTGATCGGTGCGCCGCCCGGCTACGTCGGCTTCGATCAGGGTGGCTTGCTGACCGAGGCAGTCACCAAGAAACCGTACAGTGTACTGCTGCTCGACGAAATCGAAAAAGCGCATCCCGACATCTACAACATACTGCTGCAGGTGATGGATCATGGGACGTTGACCGACAACAACGGCCGCAAGGCGGATTTCCGCAATGTGATCATCATCATGACCACCAACGCCGGACAAGAAGCGATCCAGAAGGCAACGATGGGCTTCACGCCGACACGTCAGGCTGGTGACGAAATGGTCGAGATAAAACGCATCTTTACGCCCGAGTTCCGTAACCGGCTCGATGCCACGATCTCTTTCAAGTCACTCGATCACGAAGTCATTCTGCGCGTGGTAGACAAGTTCCTGATGCAGCTCGAGGCGCAACTGCACGAGAAGAAAGTCGAAGCCGTATTCACTTCAGCGATAAAGGACCACCTCGCTACGCACGGCTTCGACCCGATGATGGGCGCGCGTCCGATGGCACGGCTGATTCAGGACACGATTCGCGCCTCGCTGGCCGATGAGCTGCTGTTCGGGCGCCTGGCGCACGGCGGCCACGTGACCGTCGATCTCGATGAGGACGAGAAAGTGAAACTGATCTTCGAAGAAGAGCCGGAGGTGGTCGCCTGAGGATGACGAGCGCCAAGGAGCTGAGCAAGGGCCGCTGGTCGGTCACACACGCACGGAGAACACGAGGTACACCGCATGAGCTTCAAGACCGCCGACCTTCTCGACAACAATGAAGACCGGGCACGCGACGGCAGCGCCCGCGTCGTTGCACCGATGTTCAAGCGCTACGGTGGACGGCCTGCGTTCAATGGCCAGATCGCCACGCTGAAGGTCTTCGAGGACAACACGCTTGTTCGGGAAGCGCTCGCTGAAGACGGCGAAGGGCGGGTGCTGATCATTGATGGCGGCGGCTCCCTGCGCTGCGCACTGGTCGGTGACCAGCTGGCTATTCTCGCGAGCCAGAACAACTGGCAGGGAATCGTCGTCTACGGCTGCATCCGTGACGCGGATGACATAGGAGAGATCGAGCTTGGTGTTCGCGCGCTCGATACTCATCCGTTGAAGAGCATCAAGAAGGGTATCGGCGAACGCGACCTGCCTGTAAGCTTCGGCGGGGTCACTTTCCGACCCGGCGAATGGATATACGTCGACGGCGACGGGCTCGTCGTCAGCGACCAGCCGCTGACTTGAAAGGCTGCCCGGCAAAGGATGTCGGACGAGCACCGGGAAGTCGCGGGCTGATGATGCGGGAAATGGCGACGGTCGCCGTGGGGTGCTGATGAGTCCGTACCTGGCGATTGCACACGTCGGCGTTGACCGGATTTCGTCGAGGGTCCGCGAGTCCGGCCCGGCACCCGTTGACCGGAGAACGGGCAGGGAAGATACTTCGCCTGCCAGCCACCATGGAGTTGCCAAGAAATCGGAGATGAGTTGTGACCGCTGCCATTGACCTGCTCAAAGCAATCCGGACAGGCCGCCTTCAAGAGGTCAAGGCCCTTCTGGATGCCGGGACCCCGGTCGAAATACAGGATGGTCGGGGCGATCCGGGCTTGCCGCTTGGTGTTGCCTGTTTCATGGGCCATGTCGATATTGTCCGCGAGCTGGTTGGCCGCGGCGCAAGGGTCAACACGACCGATAACGCCCAGATCACATCGCCCCTGTCGATGGCCGTTCGCGGTCGGCGGACCGAAGTCGTCAAGGCGCTGATCGAAATGGGCGCCGAAGTCCCGTCAGGCATGGCGACGGGGCTGACTGAGCAGGAAATGCTGGTCGCGCGCTGGCGCGGGCGGCACTATGACGCCAGCACCGGAAAACCCGAGCAGGCTGGCGACGAGCCCCCGGTTTTCGAGGAAATCGAAATGGTTCGCTGCTACGGAACGGATACCTCGGTCCTTGATGCCGACCTGATCCGTGCGGCGCGCGACATGGACAAAAAATAGCCGCCTGAACTGCCCAGGCAGCGACAGGCCTGGCCGCCGCGGCTTCTTCCAACGAATCATCGTTGCCGAGCAGCGGATCTCCGGCCTGAACCGTTCTTCAGCGCCTTGCGCCGCGCCGCAGACCTGTCGCCGGCGCCCCCTCCCCCGCGATTGCCGTCGTGCTCTCATCTCCAGTTGCGCGCGAGGTCGATCGCGCTATCGCCCGTCGCGGGACGCCCGCGCCCCCCATACACCGGGTGACTGCCCAACACATGCCCGGCACGCCGTTCCGGCTGCAGGCGCACGCGGCCATTTGGCTGCTGCGGCGATCTTCGGAAACCTCTGGTCGGTCGACTTGCGGCTGGCTACGGGCAGTCAACCGGTATGCATGGCCTCGCGGTGCGTATCGCGATGCCCACAGGGCGGTCGCGCAGCGACGGCAAGCCCGAACGAATACGTCGAGAGGCTTCGCGGAGAGCGCCGGGAGGCAATTCTTCCAGCGGCGGTCCTCGCGCCGGGAAACCCGTACGCATAGGAAAAAGGCATTTCGATAAAGAGAACTTCGTCTCGTGATGCGAAACCTCGGCGACAAGCGCTTGTTTTGTCTTCACAAAAAATATGTCTTATGTCTTATAGATGACTGTTGCCAGCATGGGCAAAGACCTTTATACTTGATGCCATTGGTTACCCGCTGTCGATTGGCTATCCCGTTGCCGCTTCGACTCTTCGGGCGCGCCATCGTCGCAACCGCACTTCCTAATTTTGGAGAGCCAAATCATGAGTACAAGAGAACAGCAGATCGCCGAACTGGAAAAAGACTGGGCCGAGAATCCCCGCTGGAAAGGCATCAAGCGCGGCTATTCCGCTGCCGATGTGGTCCGCCTGCGAGGGTCCTTCCCGATCGAATACACCGTTGCCCGTCGCGGCGCCGAAAAGCTCTGGAACCTGGTTAACAACGAGCCTTTCGTCAACTGCCTCGGGGCACTGACCGGCGGCCAGGCGATGCAGCAGGTGAAGGCTGGCATCAAGGCTATCTATCTCTCGGGCTGGCAGGTTGCCGCCGACAACAACTCGTACGCCGCTATGTACCCCGATCAATCGCTTTATCCGGTCGATTCGGTCCCGAAGGTCGTCGAGCGGATCAACAACTCTTTCCGTCGTGCCGACGAGATCCAGTGTTCCAAGGACGTGAACGCCGGCGACAAGGGCTACATCGACTACTTCGCACCCATCGTCGCCGATGCCGAAGCCGGATTTGGCGGTGTGCTGAACGCCTTTGAATTGATGAAGGCAATGATTCGCGCCGGAGCGGCCGGCGTGCACTGGGAAGACCAGTTGGCCTCGGTCAAGAAATGCGGCCACATGGGCGGCAAGGTTCTCGTGCCCACCCAGGAAGCTGTCCAGAAACTGATCGCCGCGCGCTTCGCTGCCGACGTCTGCGGCGTGCCGACACTGGTCATCGCCCGTACCGATGCCGAGGCAGCCGATCTGCTGACCTCGGACTGCGACGAGAACGACAAGCCATTCGTCACCGGCGAGCGCACGTCGGAAGGTTTCTACAAGACCAAGAAGGGTCTCCAGCAGGCAATCTCGCGCGCCATCGCCTACGCCGACTACGCCGACCTCGTGTGGTGCGAAACCGGCACGCCGGACCTCGAGTTCGCGCGCCAGTTTGCCGACGCCGTGCATGCCAAACACCCGGGCAAGATGCTGGCCTACAACTGCTCGCCGTCGTTCAACTGGAAGAAGAACCTCGACGACCAGACGATCGCCAAGTTTCAGAAAGAACTCGGTGCGATGGGCTACAAGTACCAGTTCATCACCCTGGCCGGCATCCACAACATGTGGTACCACATGTTCGATCTGTCGCAGGACTACGTCAAACGCGGCATGACCGCCTACGTCGAGAAGGTGCAGGAGCCCGAGTTCGCAGCGCGTGACCGCGGCTACAGCTTCGTATCGCACCAGCAGGAAGTCGGCACCGGCTACTTCGATGACGTGACCACGGTCATCCAGGGCGGCACCTCGTCAGTCACCGCGCTGACCGGCTCAACCGAAGAAGAGCAGTTCCACTAGGCGACCCGCCGGTCGCAGAGAAACCGCGCGAGAGCGCGGTTTTTTTTGCCCTCGGCGCCGCGCCAGGCACGACCGGCTTCCCCGCGCAAGCGTGCGCGTCGATTTTTTTCCCACGACGGACGCCCGTTGGCGAACCGATCACGCGGCCGACCGACGCCCGCAGAAAAAGAAGCATCCCTGTCAACCGCTTCCCGTGACGTAGTGGACGGTCGTCCCGGCTGTCGGGCAGTATCCTTGGCCATCCGCTCCCTGCCATGAGGACAGGCAAGTGCGCCATCGTTACCCTCTGCACGTGCACATCTCGACGCTCTTTCTCGCCTTGATCCTGCTCATTTGCGGCGTGCTCACGGCAATCGGCTACAAACTCAGCGCCGAGCTGCTCGAAGCGGCTGCAGCCGACCGCACGACGCGTATCAGTCGGGAAGCGCAAATCGAGATGCAACGCATCATCGAGCCGGCCGAGGTGGCTACCACACTGCTTGCCCTACACCGGTTGACTCAGGCGCAGTCACTCGAACAGCGCCTGAACAGCCTCGCATTCATGCGCCGGGCACTCGACGGTTCGCCGGCACTGTCGTCCCTGTACGTTGGCTACGCCAATGGCGACTTCTTCCTCGTCGGTCACATCGGCCACGGCGGCGAAAATGAAGCGGCCCGAGTTCCGACTGGCGCCCGCTACATCGTGCAAAGCATCGAGCGTGCGGGCGGCAAGCCCCGCGGGAGCTTCATCTATCTCGATGCGGCCCTGCAGACCCTGCGCAAGGACGATCGGCCCGACTATGCGGCGACCTACGATCCACGGCGACGCGTCTGGTTCTCCCGGGCCATGGCCTCGTCGGCACTGATCAAGACGCCACCCTACCTCTTCTTCTCCAGCCGCAGGGTAGGCATCACACTGGCCAGCCGCGCCAGCGTCGGGCAAGCCGTGGTCGGCGCCGACATCCTGCTGCACAGCCTTGGCCAGACGCTGGCCAGACAGAAGGCGACACCGGGCAACCAGTTGGTGATCGTCGATGCAGACGGCTACGCCCTTGCCTACGAAAACGTCGCCAGCCTGGTCCGGCCTTCCGCCACCGCCGATGGCAACCCCTCGCTGGCCAGGCTCGATGAGCTGGGCGTGCCAGCACTGATACCCCTCCTTGGCGAGGTGCGCAAGATGGCAGAAAAGCCGCTGGCGCCAGAACCCCGGACGCTGCGCGTCAACGTCGGCGGCACAGCATGGCGAGCGTCGATCAGCCCCCTGGGGCCGGACGACCAGGATCCCCTGTACATAGTGACCGCGGTTCCCGAGAGCGAACTGATGGCCGGTGCCCTGCAGCTGATCGAGCATTCGGCCCTTGCCACCGTGCTCGTGCTGCTGCTTACGATTCCGTTCACCTGGTTGCTCGCGCGCAGCATTGCACGCTCGCTTGGCCGCCTCGCGAGCGAGGCCGAGAAGATACGCCATTTCAACTTCTCGGCGCCGATTGCGGTAAATTCGGCAATCCGCGAGGTCAGTCAGTTGGCGGGAACCATGGAAGCGATGAAGCGCACGATCCGCCGCTTTCTCGATATCAGCCACGCGGTGGCCGCCGAACAGAACTTCGACCGGCTCTTGCCGCAATTGCTCGCGGAAACGCTATCGGCATCCGAAGCACACGCTGGCGTGCTCTATCTCGCGGAGGGCACGCAACTGAAACCGGCGGCGGCTCTGGCTATCGCCTCCTCCATCCTCGGCAGCGACCTGCCGAGCGTCGACCTGTCCTCCGCCGGCCCGCTCCTTGGCGCCGCGCTCGCGGATGGCGTTGCGCGTGCTGGCCGCCTGCAGTCCGCCGATGTCGCCAGACTGGGCGGCAGCGAGGCAGAGCTTGACGGCGCCTGCGACGCCATCGCAGTCCCCTTGCTCAACCGCAAGGCCGAACTCGTTGGCGCGATGCTCCTGCTCTGCGACTCGGCCAGCGACGACGCCCGCCTGAGCTTCGTCAAGGCTTTTGCGGGATCGGCGGCAGTGTCCCTGGAGAGCAAGGCGCTGATCAAGGCACAGAAGGACCTCTTCGAGGCATTCATTCAGCTAATCGCTGCGGCGATCGACGCCAAGAGCCCGTACACCGGCGGCCATTGCGCACGTGTCCCCGAACTGACCAGAATGCTGGCTCTCGCCGCCTGCGAAGACGACAGCGGACCCTACCGCGAATTCCAGCTGAGCGACGACGACTGGGAAGCGCTGCATGTGGCCGCCTGGCTGCACGACTGCGGGAAGGTGACGACCCCCGAATACGTGGTCGACAAGGCGACCAAGCTGGAAACCATCCATGACCGCATTCACGAGGTACGCATGCGCTTTGAAGTACTCAAGCGGGATGCGGAAATCAGCTGCCTGAAGGCGGTTGCCAATGGCCACGACGCCGAGTCTGCGCGCCGCCAGCTGGCCGCAGAACTGCGGCAGATCGATGACGACTTTGCCTTCGTCGCCAGTTGCAACGAAGGCGGCGAGTTCATGGCCCCGGAAAGAATAGCGCGCCTCGAGGCGATCGCCACGCGCAGCTGGCTGCGTACGCTCGACGACCGTATCGGCATCTCCCACGAAGAGCAGCGGCGCAAAGCGCGCACACCCGCCAAACCCCTGCCCGTCGCCGAAGCACTGCTGGCCGACAAGCCGGAGCACATATTCCAGCGACGACCGCGGGATTGCCTGTCTGCCGACAACCCCCTGGGATTTCGCATGACGGTCCCGGCACTGCTCTACAACCGTGGCGAACTCCACAATCTGGCCGTGGAACGAGGCACGCTGGCGGAAGAGGAGCGCTACAAGATCAATGAGCACATCGTTCAGACACTGATCATGCTGTCGCAACTGCCTTTCCCGAAACACCTCAGCCAGGTACCGGAAATCGCCGGCGGTCACCACGAAAGAATGGACGGCAGCGGCTACCCACGGCGATTGACCGGCGCACAGATGAGCCCCCTTGCACGAATGATGGCTATCGCCGACATCTTCGAAGCGCTGACCGCCGTCGACCGCCCATACAAGCAGGGCAAGACCCTGTCCGAAGCGATCGGCATCATGTCGCGCATGCAGGAACAGCAGCACATCGACGCGGAGCTGTTTGCGCTCTTCCTGCGCTCCGGCGTTTATCTCGATTATGCCAAGCGCTTCATGCAGCCAGAGCAGATTGACCGGGTGGACATCGATCATTGCCTGGGCGGCCCAACGGTCCCGACATGACCATTCACACCATGGCCGCTCGCCGCACTAGCAGGGTGGTTGCCGGGCTTGCAAGGAACTGTCAGCTTTCTTTACAGCTGCCGGTGCTCGTTCGATAGCACCTGGATAAACACACCTCTAACCCATTGATTAAATAAACGCTGTTTATTTACAGGCATAGTCTTTGCTTATACGTGCTTGAGCCCAACCGCGCGTTTCCTGGCAGTGACTGCGTGCTGGCCACCGCTTGGCGCCAGCGGGCAGAACATCGCCAAGCAGCTGAGCATGCCGTTGGAAAGTCGCTGCGACAGAGATGCCTCGGCGGCGCGTTTGAGCCGCACCCTGCCATGTAACCGTCCACCACGTGCCGTGCACCAAAGATGACTTTGTCGGAGAGCACTTCCCATAAGCACATTCACGCAAGCAATCAGCCAATGAAAATCGTCACGCCACTCACGCCGACTGACCCTGCCCTTTACCACTCGCCGTCGCCGCCAGTCCCGCCGCTTGCCGGCCATGGTCCCCGAAACCTTCCCCCGAACCCGGTAATTCCCATGACCACGAAAGTCTGCGTCAAGTGCAAGCAAGAAAAGCCGCTGCTCGAGTTTCACAAGAACTCGCGAAGCTCGGACGGTCTGCATTCCTACTGCAAGGAATGCAACCGCGCCCAGGCGCTCGCACACATCCGGGCGGAAAAAGCGCGCAAGGCCCTGCTAAGGGCGGCGAAGAAAGCCGCGGCGGCCAACCACTGAGCAGACTGCCGGCCAAGCGCTCGACTTTGCCTCAAGGCGCAAGCGATCGCCGCGGCGCGTTCGCCGCCGCACTTCAGTTGCCCAGTCCCCAGTACTGCGGATCGCTGAAAGTCGTCTTGAGCTGATCCATGAACAGGCGCACGCGCAAGGGCAGGTGCCGGCGCTGCGGGAACACGGCGTAAATTCCCACCGGCGGCGGCGCATAATCATCGAGCAGCGAAACAAGCCGCCCGCTGCGCAGGTCGTCACCAACCTCCCACACCGATCGCCAGGCAAGGCCCTTCCCGGCCAGCGCCCATTCGTGCAAGACCGCACCATCGTTGCACTCGAAAGTCCCCGACACCTTGCGCTGCACGACCTCGCCGGCGGGTGTTTCGCGTAGCGCCCAGCCACGCTGCTGGTCAAGCGACAGGCAATTGTGCGCCACCAGTTCCAGCGGCTCCAATGGCGCGCCGTAACGCCTGAGGTAATCCGGACTGGCGACAACCACACGCCGCATCTCGCCCAGCTTGCTGCTCGCCAGGCTCGAATCGGCCATCTCACCGATGCGCACAGCGCAGTCCACACCCTCGTTGAGCAGATCGACGACACGGTCGGTCAGATCGAGCCGCACGCTGACGTGCGGGTTGTCTTCCATGAAAGTGGCCACCTGAGGTGCCACGTGACGCCGCCCGAAGCCCGCCGGTGCCGAAACCTTGAGGTGACCGCTGGCACGGATGCTGCCTAGCGAAACCGCGGCCTCGGCGTTCGCCAGTTCGTTGAGTATACGCTGGCAGTCTTCGAGGAAAGCCTGGCCTTCGAAGCTCAACGAGAGCCGGCGTGTCGTGCGCAGCAACAGCTTGACGCCGAGGCGCGCTTCGAGAGCGTCGAGCCGGCGCCCGATTACCGCCGGGGTGACGGTTTCCGCCCTGGCGGCCGCCGAGAGACTGCCGCGGGTCGCCGCATCAACGAAGGCGCGGATCTGCTTGAGATGATCCATGGGTCCGATTGCATACAAAAAGTAAAAGATCATTTGATTCTAATCGCTCTTATCTTCCAGCGCAGCATCTAATACAATGTGCGCATCGCATCATCAACCTTCGACAGGAGCCAACACATGAGCCTCAATCTGCCCGCCGGAATGGAAATCAGCGCCCCCATTCAGCCCGGTTACGAATCCATTCTGAGCGCCGAGGCACTGGCCCTGGTGGCCAAACTGCACCGCGCCTTCGAAGGGACACGCCAGGAACTGCTGCAGGCACGCGTCGACCGTCAGGCGGCAATCGACGCCGGTGACATGCCCGACTTCCTGCCCGAAACCCGGAGCATCCGCGAGGGTGACTGGTCTGTTGCCCCCCTGCCCAAGGCGCTCGAGCGCCGGCGCACGGAAATCACCGGCCCGGTCGAAGCCAAGATGATCATCAACGCCTTCAATTCCGGTGCCGACTCGTACATGGCGGACTTCGAAGACTCGAACAGCCCCAAATGGGATAACCAGATTCAGGGGCAGATCAACCTTTACAAGGCCATCCGGCGTGAATTGTCGTTCGTCAATGAAGCCGGGAAGGAATACCGGCTCAACGAGAAGGTCGCCACGCTGCAGATTCGCCCGCGCGGATGGCATCTCGACGAGAAGCACGTGACCGTCGATGGCCGACGTGTATCCGGGGGCATCTTCGACTTCGCGCTGGTCTTCTTCCACAACGCCAAGGAGCAGATCGCGCGCGGCGCCGGCCCCTTCTACTATCTGCCGAAGATGGAATCGCATCTCGAAGCACGCCTGTGGAACGACATCTTCCTGATGGCGCAGGATCACCTCGGATTGCCGCCGGGCACCATCAAGGCCACCGTGCTCGTTGAAACCATTCTGGCGACCTTCGAGATGGAGGAAATCCTCTACGAACTGCGCGAGCACTCCGCGGGCCTCAACGCCGGTCGCTGGGACTACATCTTTTCGTGCATCAAGAAATTCAAGAAGAACGCCGACTTCTGTCTCGCCAACCGCGCCGCGATCACCATGGAAGTCCCCTTCATGCGTAGCTACGCGCTGCAACTGGTCAAGATCTGTCATTCGCGCGGCGCACCGGCGATGGGCGGCATGAGCGCGCTGATCCCGATCAAGAACGATCCGGAGGCCAACGAAAAGGCGCTCGCCGGCATTCGTCACGACAAGGCGCGCGACGCAAAGGACGGTTTCGACGGCGGCTGGGTCGCCCATCCGGGTCTGGTATCCATCGCCGCCGAGGAGTTTCAGAAGGTCCTCGGCGACCGCCCGAACCAGTGGGACAAACAGCGTCACGAGGTCTTCACGGCCGCCGACTTCCTCGATTTCCAGCCGTCGCAACCGATTACCGAAGCCGGCGTGCGCAACAACATCAATGTCGGCATCCACTATCTCGGCAGCTGGTTGGCCGGCAACGGCTGCGTGCCGATCCACAATCTGATGGAAGACGCCGCGACGGCGGAGATCGCGCGCTCGCAGGTCTGGCAGTGGGTGGTGTCTCCGAAGGGCATTCTCGACGATGGTCGCAAAGTGACGGCGGCGATGGTGCGCGGCATGATCGCCGAAGAGCTCTCGAAGGTCAAAGCGGCTGTCGGCGAACAGGGTGAGGATACCGCCACCTACGATCAGGCTGCGGTGATCTTCGACAAGATGTCGCTGAGCGCGGACTATCCCGAGTTCCTGACGCTGCCACTCTACGAAGCGATGGACTGACATCGCCCGTTCCACCCAGACAGCTCCTGCGGAAAGCGGCACCGTAACTCCATGCGGTGCCGCTTTCCATTGGCAGTCCGAGAAAGCGGCAAGCCCGGCGCGACGAACACCCTTCCGACGGAGCCACACCCGAATGTACCGACGCGAGCGGCGGCCGGCGCATGCGGCCCAGGCACGCGCCACGGAGGTCCGATCCTGCCCAGCAGGTATGAGACAATCAAGATCGTTGCGTTCCCGGCACGCATCCCTTTGCATGGACCACCATCGTCCGCGTGCCGCCGCCTGCAAGGATAGACAAGCGCCATGCCCGATCTCGCCTCGCCTGCCTTCTGGGTGGCCGTTCTTCAGATTATCGCCATCGACATTCTGCTCGGCGGCGACAACGCCGTGGTGATTGCCCTGGCCTGCCGCAGACTGCCCGAGGCCCAGCGCAACAAGGGTATCTTCTGGGGTGTTGTCGGAGCGATCGGCCTGCGCATTGCACTGATCTATTTCGCCCTGCAACTCCTCGCCGTCCCCTACCTGAAGATCGTCGGCGGACTGCTGCTGCTCTGGATCGGCATCAAACTGGTCATCCCGGAAGACGGCGACGGACACGACCAGGTCGCCGGAAACACGACCCTGATCGGAGCGATCAAGACGATCATCATCGCCGACGCGGTAATGAGTATCGACAATGTCATTGCGGTTGCGGCAGCGGCGCACGGATCGATGGTTCTGGTCGTCTTCGGCATCGCGGTTTCAATCCCGATTGTCGTCTGGGGCAGCAAACTGGTGCTGGCGCTGATGGATCGCTACCCGGTGGTGATTGTCGCCGGCGGCGCATTGCTGGGCTGGATCGGCGGCGCGATGCTGCTCACAGACCCGGCGATCCCTTCCGACTGGCGCGGGTTCGTTCCCTACGGCACCTACCTGGCATCAGTCCTTGGTGCGCTGCTGGTAATCGTGCTTGGAAAATTTCTGGCCCGGCGGCAGAACGATGCGCATGCAAGCGCTGGTCTCTCCGCCAGCAGCCGCAAAAACTTACTGGAAGGAAGGCAGAAATGAATCCGCACTGGTTGCTTCCGGTCGACGGCTCAGCGCCAAGTTTGCGCGCCGTCGACCATATCGTTCGCGAACTACCCGCCGGCACCGTGGCACCGAGGATCAGCCTGGTGAACGTACAGGCGCCCCTGCCATCGGACATCACGCGCTTTGTCAGCAAGACGGTGATCGAGGACTACCACCGGGAAGCCGGTGAAACCGCTTTGGCGGAGGCCCGCGCCCGCCTGGAGGCGGCCGGCGTGTCCTACTCGAAGCACGTCCTGCTTGGTGAAGCCGCAGCGGCGATTGCCGATTTCGCCAGAGAAAACGGCTGCACGCAGATCGTCATGGGCTCGCGCGGCCTGGGCTCGGTCGCCGGCATTCTGCTCGGCTCGGTCACCACCCGTGTTGTCCATCTGGCGGACGTACCGGTGGTGATCGTCAAGTAGCGGGAGCGGCGCGCGACCGGCTTACAGAACGTAACGCGACAAATCCTCGTTCTGTGCCAATTCGGCAAGGCGGGCATCGACGTAGGCAGCATCGATCGCCAGCGTCGCCACGCCGCCCTCGCTGGCAGCGAAGGAAATTTCTTCCAGCAGCCGCTCCATGACCGTATGTAGCCGGCGGGCACCAATGTTTTCAGTTCGCTCGTTGACCGACCAGGCGATCTCGGCGAGGCGCCTGACACCCTCGTCCGAAAAATCCAGGGTCACGCCTTCAGTCGTCAGCAGCGCCTGATACTGGCGGGTCAGGCAGGCGTCCGTCTGCGTCAGGATGCGCTCGAAGTCCGCTACCGACAGGGAATCGAGTTCGACACGGATCGGAAATCGGCCCTGCAACTCCGGAATCAGATCGGACGGTTTGGCAAGGTGGAACGCGCCGCTGGCGATGAACAGCACGTGATCGGTGCGAATCATCCCGTATTTGGTCGACACGGTCGTGCCTTCGACGAGCGGCAGCAGATCGCGCTGCACCCCCTGACGCGAGACGTCCACGCCATGCGTGTCGCTGCGTGAGGCGATCTTGTCGATTTCATCGAGGAAGACAATGCCGTTCTGCTCAACGTTCTGTACCGCGGTCAGCTTGACGTCCTCATCGTTGACCAGCTTGGCCGCTTCCTCGTCAACCAGCAAGCGGCGCGCCTCCGAAATCTTCAGCTTGCGCGACTTCTTGCGCCCGCCGCCCATGTTCTGGAACATCCCCTGGATCTGCGAGGTGAGTTCCTCCATTCCCGGCGGCGCAAAGATCTCGGCCTGCATTGATGGCGCCGACACCTCGATTTCGATTTCCTTGTCGTCGAGGCCACCTTCGCGCAGCTTCTTGCGAAATTTCTGCCGGGTTGTACTGTCTTCGCTCGCTGGCGTGTCATTAAAGTAGTTGCCGCGCGCAGACGGCAGCAGCGCGTCGAGAACGCGATCTTCAGCGGCATCCTCGGCGCGCTCCCGGACACTTTTCATTGCCTGCTCACGAACGCTCTTGATGGCGATTTCCACCAGATCACGGATGATCGTCTCGACATCACGGCCGACGTAGCCGACCTCGGTGAACTTGCTGGCCTCGATCTTGATGAACGGGGCGTTCGCCAGCCGCGCCAGGCGGCGGGCGATCTCGGTCTTGCCAACCCCGGTTGGACCGATCATCAGGATGTTCTTCGGGGTTATCTCCTGGCGCAGCGGTTCGGCAACCTGCGCCCGTCGCCAGCGGTTGCGCAAGGCAATGGCCACGGCCTTCTTGGCCTTGCCCTGACCGACGATATGCTTGTCAAGTTCGCTAACAATTTCCCGTGGAGTCATCGACGACATATCTACTCCAGCACCTCGATGGTGAAATTCTGATTGGTATAGATGCACAGATCGCTGGCGATCTGCAAGGACTTGCGGACCAGTTCGGCGGGCTCGAGCTCACTGTTTTCGAGCAGTGCGCGCGCCGCAGAGTGTGCAAAAGCGCCTCCCGAGCCGATCGCCACGATCCCGTACTCAGGTTCGACGACATCACCGTTGCCGGTGATGATCAGCGAATTCTCCCGGTCGGCAACCGCCAGCATGGCCTCCAGCCGGCGCAGGGCCCGGTCACTGCGCCAGTCCTTGGCCAGCTCAACCGCCGAGCGCAACAGATTTCCCTGATGCTTGTCGAGCTTCGCTTCGAAGCGTTCGAAGAGGGTAAACGCATCGGCAGTGCCACCCGCAAAGCCGGCGAGAATCTCACCCTGGTGAATACGGCGCACCTTGCGCGCGCTGGCCTTGATGACCAGATTGCCGAGAGTCACCTGCCCGTCGCCACCCATGGCCACGCGCTTGCCCCGACGAACCGACAGAATCGTCGTCCCGTGGTACTGATCCATCCAGAACTCCCGTTGGTTGTATTAATTTCTTGCCAGGTCCACTTCGGCCACGGCACGCAGGCCGACGACACGGAACAACTCGGCAAGCAGATGGTTGGGGTGACGGATGATCACCTGTCGTCCCGACCTCTTGACCGTCGTCAAGACATTGAGCAAGGCGCCGGCGCTGAGGAAGTCCATGCGCGTCACGGCCGAACAGTCGACCAACACCGGATCGTTGGCCGCAGCGTAGGCCACCAGATCGCCAAAACGCGCACCCTTGATCTCGCCCTTGATGACATAGGCCTCGGTCAGCAGCTGATCGACCGGCACCAGTTCCAGCGGCGCCGGCTCGCTGTCGACCACTCGCTCGACCTCCCAGGACGGTGGCGAGATTTCGAAGGTCACGGCATAGTCGATCGCCATCTCCTCGAACACCTCCAACTGGCCGCGCAACTGACAGAGTTCGAGCTTCAGCAACCAGCAGGCCCGGTCCTCCGGGTGACCGGTGACAATGCGGCTGTCAAGCAGTGCGGCAAGCACCTCGCGGCCCAGCAACTCGATTTCGCCACGTCCCCGACGAGCCTGCTGAAGCAGCGACAGAAGCCGCTCACAACCACCCGCATCAAGCCTGCGCACCTTCGACAGGTCAAGGCGCAGATGCGGATTCCGCTTGAGAGCCTGGCGCACCGCCTCGAAAGCCGCGTCGTTGTCTTCAGTCAACTCGCCCTTGAACAAGGCCGTTCCCACCACCCTGGCCGGCACGCATGCCGCTGCGGCAAC
>JACKLW010000013.1 GCA_024235715.1 Accumulibacter sp.
TTCCAGACCCCTACCGCCGCGGTGACGAAGCGCATGCTGTAGCGCTTCGCCTGATCGAGGCGGCTCTTGATCCTTGGCTCAGGAAACTCTGTGGGCAGGCTTGATGATCGGTCGTCGCTGAGTTCGCTTGGCAGTGCGTGAAAGGTATCACGCGCAATAGGGGTTACTGACGCTATCCTGCGAAGGTGTTCTGGCTCTGACAATCCCGAATGGTCAGACTCGCGCCCGCGCTTGTACATCCCGCGCTTCATGGCGGTTTTTGTCGAGTCGCGCAGGTGGAAAGTAGTGCCTGGTGGGGAGGCAGTGGTGCTCACGCTGTTCACTTCGGTGACGGCGTTAAGCGCATTTTTCGGCACCTTCTTGCACGACGTGGGCTGCGTGGTGCCGTTGGCATAGCGCGCCCGCAACAGTTGGCAAAAGAACGAGGAGTTGAGCATGACGGTATTTCCAGCCCCGCCCGACGGCATCCGGCGTCTCTTGATAGGGCTCGCCGCGAGTATCCTAGCGGGCTGCAGCCTGGTGCCAGGCAACCAGAGCTACAGCAACCGTGACGAGTCGGCTGTCATGCTGCCGGTGCAGCAGGGCGAATTGCTGTCTCCGGCCAACATCAAGATAAAGCCGATTACCGCCGAGCTGATCATCGACATGTTCAAGGCTGCCCGACCGCCGATCGGTGACGGCACCAGCGTCGCCACTGCAGCCGGGAAGGATCGTCCGCGTCGTGGCAGCGGAGACGACAAGGCCCCACTCGAATACAAGCTCGGGCCAGGCGACATCATCTCGATCATCGTCTGGGATCACCCTGAGCTCACGATCCCGGCCGGTAGCTTTCGTACCGCCGAGCAGGCGGGCACCGTTGTCGCCGAGGACGGAACCATCTACTTTCCGTATGCCGGAGTGGTCAAGGTGCAGGGCATGACCACCAGCGAGGTGCGCAAGTTGCTATCGACAAAGCTTGCCAAGTACATCGAACAGGTTCAGCTCGATGTGCGCATGGTCGCATTTCGCAGCCAGCAGGTCTACGTCGTCGGCGAGGTTGCGAAGCCTGGTATCCAGCAGGTGACCGATATCCCGATGACCGTTCTCGAGGCGGTCAATCGCGCCGGAGGTTTCACGCCCGAGGCCGATTACAGCCGCGTGCTGCTGACGCGTCGCGGCACGACCTACCTGGTCGATATCCAGGCCATGTATGACTACGGCAATACGACGCAGAATGCCCTGCTTGAAGACGGTGACATCGTCAACGTTGCGGATCGCAGCTTCAACAAGATCTTCGTGCTAGGTGAAGTCGTCCGGCCTGGTTCGCAAGTGATGAACAAGAAACGCTCTACGCTTGCCGAAGCACTCAGCGACGCCGGCTATGTCAGCCAGACGACCTCGGATCCGCGCTGGATCTACGTCATGCGAGGCAATACCGAGACGCCCGAGCTCTTTCATCTCGACGCCAGTCTGCCCGACGCGATGTTGCTCGCCGATCGTTTTCCCCTGCGACCGCGTGACGTCATCTACGTTGACACTGCGGCAGTCGTTCGCTGGCAGCGGGTGATTTCCAATATCCTGCCGACGGCGACGATGCTTAACGTGACCAGCCAGACGCAGTACCCGCTGTTCGGCGGAAAGCAGCCACCGTACTAGAATTACAAGCCCGGGCGAAGACGCTTTCGCCCGGTGGCTGTTCCCCAACTCCTGCCTGCCCGGTAACTGCGTGACAAGCTTGGCGGTCGCCCGGTCGGACGACTGGCAACGGCAACGACGGAAGATACATGGATAACAATCAGTCAAATAGCTCATTCAGCGCCTCGGGCGTTGCCAACAGGCCGGGGGGACAGCAGATGCAGCCGCTGTCGGCGCAAAGGGAGTCCCCGGAAGACGAAGAAGAAGGGTTGGCGCTTGGTGAAATTGTCGCCGTACTCATGGACTACCGGTGGTTGATTGCCGCGGTGAGCCTGTTTGCCCTTCTTCTGGGCCTCGCCTGGGTGTTTATCGCTACACCGGTCTACCGGGCTGACGGGCTGTTACAGGTTGAGGAAAAGAGTTCGGGTATTGGTGCGCTGAAAGACCTGGCGCCGCTGCTCGGCGATGAGACGACCGCCTCCGCCGAGCTCGAAATCCTCAGCTCGCGAATGATCCTTGGGCGGGTGATCGAGAAACTCAAGCTGGATATTGTTGCCGTTCCCCGGACGCTGCCGTTGATTGGCCGCGCAGTTGCCCGGCGCTACGATGGTGAAGGGCCGAATTCGCCGTTGCTGGGTTTGTCGAGCTTCGCCTGGGGGGGGGAGCGGATACAGGTTGATTCGCTTCAGGTTCCGGAAGTCGCGCTTGACACGGACCTCATCCTGATTGCTGGTGAAAACGGTGCTTTCGAACTTTTCGACGGGGACGATCAGAGCGTTCTCAAGGGCAAAGCGGGCGAACGGGTCAGTGGTCGGGGGTACTCGCTTTTTGTCGCGCAGATCGTGGCGCGACCGGGAACGCAGTTTCGCCTGAGCAAGCTCTCTGCCGAAATGGCGGTTGATGAACTGCGCAAGAATTACTCGGTCAAGGAGCGCGGCAAGAAAACGAGCATCATCGAAGTCAGCCTGCTGGGACCCGTGCCAGCCGAGATCGCCGTGGTCCTTGACGATATCATGAATACCTACGTCCGCCAGAACGTCGAACGGCGTTCGGCGGAAGCCGAGAAGACACTGAAGTTTCTCGAAACCCAATTGCCCGTGCTCAAGACCCAGGTTGACAGTGCCGAGGCGGCGTACAACAACTACCGCCAGAGCCGCGGTTCGCTCGACCTTAGTCTCGAAACGCAGGGAGTCCTGAAGTCGCTGGTCGAAGTCGAGAACGCCGTCGTATTGCTCAAGCAGGAGCGTGATGAACTGCGCCAGAACTTCACCGCGGAGCATCCCAGAATACAGGCGGTGGACAACAAGCTGAAGCGCCTGGCGGAGCGTCGCAAGGAATTTGAAGCAGACGTTTCCGCCTTGCCCGATACCCAGCAGACTGTCCTGCGCCTGGCTCGTGACGTGGAGGTCTCGAACCGACTCTACACCGAGTTGCTCAATACCGCCCAGCAATTGCGGGTTTCCAAGGCGGGAACGGTTGGCGACGTACGCGTCATAGACTCTGCGGCCGTTGCGCGCGAACCGGTCGGTGCCAAGCCGGTGGTGATCCTGAGCATTGCCCTGCTGCTTGGCTTGCTGCTGAGCATGGTCGTGATCTGGTTGCTGCGTTCGTTGCGAATCGTCGTGGAAGACCCGGAGATCATAGAATCGCAGCTTGGCCTGCCGGTTTACGCGACGATTCCGCACAGCAAGGACGAACTCGAGCTGCAGCGAACGGTACGATCGACGGGCAGGGCGCTGCTGGCGGTCGACTTTCCTGAAGACGACGCGGTCGAGAGTCTGCGCGGCCTGCGAACGACGCTGCATTTTGCGCTGCTCGACGCGCAACGCAACTCGCTGCTGATCACCGGATCGAGTCCGGGCCTTGGCAAGAGTTTCGTTGCCGAAAACCTTTGCGTCGTCCTGGCCCAGGTGGGCAAGCGAATGGTGGTCGTCGATGCCGACCTGCGCAGGGGCCATCTGCACAAGGCATTCGGACTCGAGCGTGCCGTCGGTGTTTCCGAGTACGTTGCCGGACAGGCGTCGCTGGAAGCGATCCTGAAGACGACGTTCGTACCCAATCTGTATGTTGTCAGCACCGGCCAGATCCCGCCCAATCCGTCGGAATTGCTGATGCATAAGGCCTTTGGCCAACTGCTGGCCGAACTCGGTGCCAGTTTCGATACCGTGATCGTCGACGCGCCGCCGGTACTCGCGGTATCCGACGCGGCGATCATTGGCCGTCACGTTGGCGCAACGCTGATGGTCGCCAGGTCGGGAAAACATCCGATCCGCGAGCTGGAGCAGGCGGTCAAGCGCCTCCATCAGGCCGGCGTCGAGGTCAAGGGCTTCGTGTTCAACGACCTCAACGTCAACCGCCAGCGTTACCGTTACGGTTACAAGGGCTACGTATACCGTTACTCGTACAAGGGTTAGGCGTCGTTGCGCTCGGTGCGTCGGCGACGCTGTGCCTCGTACAGGCACACGCCGGTGGCGACGGAGACATTCAGGCTGGCGACAGAACCAAGCATCGGGATGTTCACCAGTTGGTCACAGGTCTCGCGTGTCAGGCGGCGTAGACCGTCGCCCTCGGCGCCGAGTACCCAGGCGCAGGCGGTCGGCCATTGCGCAGCGTAGAGATCCTCGTTCGCGTCGGCATCGGTGCCAACGATCCAGATTTCGCGCTCCTTCAATTCTCGCAGGGTGCGCGCGAGATTGGTTACGGTGACGTAGGGTACCGTTTCGGCAGCGCCGCTAGCCACTTTGACGGCCGTCTGCGTCAGGCCGACGGCGCGATCCTTCGGCGCGATGACGGCGTGTGCGCCGACCGCGTCGGCCACGCGCAGGCAGGCGCCGAGATTGTGCGGATCCTGGATGCCGTCGAGCACCAGCAGGAAAGCCGGTTCGTCAAGGGTATCGAGCACGTCGTCCAGCGTGACGTGACGCTGTGTTGCGTCGACCGTGGCAATCACTCCCTGGTGCCTGGCTCCCGGTGCCATCGCTTGCAGACGCGGACTGTCCACGGGGAGCACGCGCACCGCGGCGAACTCGGCGTGACGAACCAGGTCGCGCAGGCGGGCGTCATGGCGGCCCGCGTCGACATAGATTTCCCGTATCGCGCCGGGATCGTGCCGCAGTTTGGCGAGGGTCGAATGGAAGCCGAAGATCAGGCGAGAGTTCTGGGACATGGGCACGAGCACCGCTGGAGAGAGGGCGCGATTCTAACAGCTTGCCGCCTTTCTGTCGGATTGCTGGCCGGCACTGGCCGGCATTGGTCAGTTCGCCTGCCGCTCGACGGCGATCGCTTCCAGGGTGCGCGAACGCCAGTCGAGCACCGCGGTGCGTGTCGTCATCTGCGCGGCCAGCCGGGGAAACTCGCTGCGAATGACATCCGCGGCAAAACGCGACAGAAAGCGCGATTTGAGCTCGGCACGGGCGCGGTCGACACCGATTTCGTCGTAGGGGACCGAGGCCAGGAGCAGAAAGCCATCATCCGGAATGCGCCGGGCGCGCATGTTGCCCTCGATGATGCCTGCCGCCTTGCGCAGGGGAACGTCGAGGTTGGGGCTGTAAGGGCCTATGATCAACGCCACGTTGGGCGTATGCAGGAAGTCGAACCCTCGACCGAGGCAGATCATCCACTCGCGGTGCTCGATATCCAGCAGGCGCTCGCGACTGCGAATCTGCGAGCGCACGGTCTCGATATGTTCGAGATTGCCGTGCAGCAGTGGTAGCAGGTCGGCGCGCATCTGTGCCGGCATGTCCGGCAGAAGGGCGGCGAGGCGCAGTTCGAGCGTCGCCCGGTCGGCTGCGTCCAAGGTCGCCAGATGCAACTTGTCGCCTGCCGTGCCATGGATGACCAGTGCGTCCTCGTCGGTTTCGAAACCACAGACGAGAGGATAGACGGTCGCGTGAGCGCTGCCGAAAATGTGCTCGATCTGGCGGCGTATTTCGTAGGTATGCGCGATCGCTGCCGCGGTGTCATACTGGAAGCCGGCGCAGCCTCGCCGCGGGTCACCCTGCGAGTAGTGGTAGGTGACCAGGAACAGCACGTGCCGTCCGGCGCCGACGACGCGCTGCACATGGTGCGCGAGCACTTCTCCAAGGTGTGGCCAGCCAAGGTCGAAAATGCCGCCGAGGTTGCGAAAGGGCATCAGCAGGCCGACGGGCGTGTTGGTCGCCACCGGGATGTTGATCCGGCCGTCCATGCACTTGAGGACGGCGATCGCCGTCGGGTGCTCGGCAAGATAGCGTTCGCGCGCCAGCCAGGCCTCGGGGCTGCGAAAGATGATGCTATGGCGATCGGCCAGACCGAACAGCCAGTCGATCCGTTCGGCGATTGGCTTCCCGTGAATGTCCATGGCGACACCAGCCTCCAGATTGACGACGCGGTCGTGCGCCGACCGGACGTTTCAGTACGCGCACTGCGGGCGAATCAGCAGGAGTATCGTTGCCGTCGGCGCTCAGCTCAAACTGCGTCCTCTTCGGCAATCATCGAGCTCAGACGATCATGCCGGCGCCGACGGTGTTGTTCGACGACTCGTCGATGACAATGAAGGCGCCGGTTCCGCGACTTTCCGCATAGGGGTCGGCGAAGATCGGCTGCGCCAGCTTGAAACGCACGCGGGCGATGTCGTTCATCACCAGTCGCTCAGTTGCCTGCTGTTCCATGCTGTTGATGTCCATCCTGAAGTCGATGCCGGCGAGCATCGCCTTGCTGTCACGCGTGGTGTGACGAATGAGATACTTGCGGCGCGGGTCGAGCGGTGCCTCGGCGAGCCAGCAGAGCATGGCGTCGATCTGCTTGCCGACGTTCGGCAGTTCGCCGGTCTTGACGATCATGTCGCCGCGCGAGATGTCGATCTCGTCTTCGAGCAGGATGGTGACCGACTGTTCGGCGACGGCGCGCGGCAGCGATTCGGCGAGAACCTGGATGTCCCTGACCCGCGTTTCCAGCCCGGAGGGCAGCACGGTCACTGCGTCGCCGATGGCCAGTTCTCCGGACTCGACGCGCCCCATGAAGCCGCGATAATCGTGCAGTTCAGGGTTGGCCGAGTCCTGCGGGCGGCAGACGTACTGCACCGGGAAGCGGAACTTCTCGGTATGGGCGCTGTGGAGTGCCGGCGCCGTTTCGAGGATCTCGACCAGGCTTGGCCCCTCGTACCAGTCCAGCCGTTCGCCGCGTTCGACGATCATGTCGCCGTGCAGCGCCGACATCGGCATGAATCGAACGTCCTTGATCCCCAGTTTTCCGGCAAAGGCCAGATAGTCGGCCTTGATGCGGGCGAAGACTTCCGGCGAGTAGTCGACCAGGTCCATCTTGTTTACCGCGACGACGACGTGCGGGATGCCGAGCAAATGTGCAATATAGGAGTGGCGGCGGGTTTGCGCCAGCACGCCTTTGCGAGCATCGATCAGGATAATCGCCAGATCGGCCGTCGATGCGGCGGTGACCATGTTGCGCGTGTACTGCTCGTGGCCCGGCGCGTCGGCGATTATGTACTTGCGTGTACCGGTGGTGAAGTAGCGATAGGCGACGTCGATGGTGATGCCCTGTTCGCGCTCGGCCTGCAGGCCGTCGGTGAGCAGCGACAGGTCGACGACGTCCAGACCGCGTTTTTCGGAGGTGCGCTGGATGGCATGCAGGGTGTCGGCGAGAATCGTCTTGCTGTCGTACAGCAGGCGGCCGATCAGCGTACTCTTGCCGTCGTCGACACTGCCGCAGGTCAGAAAGCGCAGCAGGCCGTTGTCCGGGAGAGCTTCCAGGCGGAGGTGATCAATCGGTTCTATTGCGGACATCAGAAATAGCCTTCCTTCTTGCGTTGTTCCATCGATGCGTCCGAGGTCTGGTCATCGAGGCGGGTGGCGCCACGCTCGGTGATCGTCGTGATCGCCGTTTCGGCGATGATCCTGGCGACGCTGTCGGCGTCGGACTCGACCGGCGCGGTACAGGTGATGTCGCCGACGGTCCGAAAACGGACCATCATCTCCTCGACCACGTCGCCAGGCTTTATCGGTGTCACCGCGGTGACCGGCAGCAGGCCGCCGCTGCGGCGGACGATCGGGCGGCGGTGCGCAAAGTAGATCGACGGCAAGGCCAGATTCTCGCGCTCGATGTACTGCCAGACGTCGATTTCGGTCCAGTTCGAGATCGGAAAGACGCGGATGTTTTCGCCCTTGAAGCTGCGTGCGTTGTACAGATCCCAGAGCTCGGGGCGCTGATTCTTTGGATCCCACTGGCCGAATTCGTCACGGAAGGAAAAGATGCGTTCCTTGGCCCGCGCCTTCTCCTCGTCACGGCGCGCGCCGCCGATACAGGCGTCGAAACCGAATTCCTCGATCGCTTCGAGCAGGGTCACCGACTGGTGCTTGTTGCGCGGTTCGTCGGCCGACTTGAGAACCACCGTGCCGCGCGCCATCGAGTCTTCGAGCGAGCGGACGATCAGTCGCTCGCCGAGTTCGGCGGCCCGCTGGTCACGAAAGTCGATGACTTCCTGGTAGTTGTGGCCGGTGTCGATGTGCATCAGGGGGAACGGGAACCGCCCCGGGCGGAAGGCCTTCTCGGCGATGCGCAGCATGCAGATCGAGTCCTTGCCGCCGGAGAACAGCAGGACGGGATTGCTGCACTGGCCGGCAACCTCGCGCATGATGTGGATGGCCTCGGACTCAAGCCAGTCGAGGTGGGAAAGGGTAACGCTGGCGAGTGTTGCAGTACTCATGATTTACCTGTGATTCTGAGATTCATCGTCGGGTTTCAGGGGCGCTTGACGTGCAAGCCGCATTCTTTGGATTCTGGATTCTCCCACCACCAGCGGCCGGCGCGGACGTCTTCTCCCGGCGTGATCGCCCGGGTGCACGGCGCGCAGCCGATGCTCGGGTAGAACTTGTCGTGCAGGGTGTTGTACGGCACCTGATTCTGCTTGATGTAGGCCCAGACCTCGCGTTCGCTCCAATCGGCGAGCGGGTTGAATTTCTCCAGCCCGGCATCGCCACTGCCCGCGTCGAAGCTGCGGATCGGCAGACCATCGCGAGTCGCCGATTGCTGTGCGCGCATGCCGGTGATCCAGGCCTTGCGGCCGGCAAGGGCGCGTTGCAGCGGTTCGACCTTGCGGAAGTGGCAGCAGCCCTTGCGCAACTCGACCGAATCGTAGAAAGCGTTGATGCCGTGTTCACCAGTCCAGGCCTCGGCCAGGTCGTGGCGCGGATAGTACAGCCGCAGGGCCAGCCCGTAATGGCTCTTCACCTTGCCGAGCAGCTCGTAGGTCTCGGCTGGCAGGCGACCGGTGTCGAGCGAGAATATTTCGATGGCCAGCCGGTCGCGGACGATCAGATCGGTGAGCACCATGTCCTCGGCGCCGAGACTGCTGGCGAAGGCCGCCGGCGAGAAATCGTCGGCGATTTCGCGCAGCAGGGAGCGCGCGGCGGTGACCTTGCCGGCAACCGCGTCGAGCAGGGCCGCGTCTTCGAGATTGAGGTGGGCGTTCATGCGTTCGCCCTTTCACCGCGCCGCCGGAACAGCGGTTGTGGCTGATCAACTGCCGCCTGGTAGGTGTTGCTGAACACGGCCAGGCCAGCCAGCGCTTTTTCGATGTCCATGTCGGCACGTACTGCGTAGGCGTCGATGCCGCAACGGCGCATGAAGAATAGCTGGTCCCGCTGCACGTCGCCGAGGGCGCGGATTTCGCCGGCATAGGCGTAGCGCTCGCGCAGCAGGCGGGCACTCGAGTAGCTGCGACCGTCGGTGAATTTCGGGAAATTGACGCCGATTACCGCGAAGCGATCGATGTCGCCGGCCAGCGCTTCCGGACCTTCGTGGCTATCCAGCCAGACGCCGAGAGGCTGGTTCGCGGCGACGATCTCGTCCTTGCGCGCCAGCCATACCGCCAGTGGCAGGAGCGTTGGTTGCGTCGGCAGGACGACCGCTTCCGGCGTCTCGTCCTCGGTCAGCGTCAGGACCTGCCATTGGTCCTCGACGATCCGGGTATTCTTGATGATCCTAGGCATTGACGACTTCCTTTTCCTTTTGACTGACCTTGGCGGGACGGCGGCGGTCGCGCCCGGCGTAGGCACGCGCCTTGAAGGGATCCGCGCCGAGTCGCTGCCAGGTGTCGATGAAGCGCTCGCTGGCTGTGCGGTTTTCGAGATAGACCTTGATCAGCGCTTCGATGACCTCCGGTACTTCCTGGGCATAGAACGAGGGCCCGATCACCTTGCCGATCGCGGCCTGGTTGCCCTGCTGGCCGCCGACGGTGATCTGGTACCACTCCTCGTCATTCTTGTCGACGCCGAGGATGCCGATGTTGGCCACGTGGTGGTGGCCGCAGGAGTTCATGCAGCCGGAGATGTTGAGCGAGATGTCGCCGATGTCGAACAGGTAGTCGAGATCGTCGAACTTCTCGTTCACCGCTTCGGCGATGGGCAGCGAGCGGGCGTTGGCCAGGGCGCAGAGGTCGCCGCCCGGGCAGCAGATCATGTCGGTCAGCAGGCCGATGTTGCCGGTTGCCAGGCGATGGCTGCGGGCGATCTGCCAGACTTCGTGGAGGTCGCTCTGCCTGACGTCGGAAAGCACCACGTTCTGCTCATGGCTGACGCGCAGTTCTCCGAAGCTGAAGCGGTCGGCGAGGTCGGCCACGGCGATCATCTGGGCGTCGCTGATATCGCCGGGAGCAACACCCGGCGCCTTCAGCGACAAGGTCACGGCAGCGTAACCCGGGGTCTTGTGCGGGTGCACGCAGCGCTTGACCCAGTTGGCAAATGCCTTGTCGGCATGCAGTCGCGCGGCGTACCCGGGGTCTTCTGCGGGCAGAGTCTCCCATGCCGGAGGCGTGAAATGGCGGGCAAGGCGCTCGAACTCGGCGTCGGTCACCGTAGTCTCGCCATCGCGCAGATGCGACCACTCGGCCTCGACCTGGCGAGCGAACTCCTCGACGCCCAGCGCCTGGACGAGAATCTTGATGCGCGCCTTGTACATGTTGTCGCGGCGGCCGTAGCGGTTGTAGAGTCGCAGGATGGCGTCCAGGTAGGAAAGCAGGTGCCGGCGTGGCAGGAACTCGCGAATCACCTTGCCGAGGATCGGCGTGCGACCGAGACCGCCGCCGACCAGGACCCTGAAGCCGAGTTCGCCACGCTCGTCGCCGACCAGATCCAGACCGATATCGTGCGCGCGGATGACCGCGCGGTCCTGCGCTGCCGCGTTGACCGCAATCTTGAACTTGCGGGGCAGGAAAGCGAATTCCGGGTGGAAGGTCGACCATTGCCGGAGCAGTTCGCAGTACGGGCGCGGGTCGACCAGTTCATCCGGCGCGACGCCGGCGAAGTGGTCGGTCGTGATGTTGCGCACGCAGTTCCCGGAGGTCTGCACGGCGTGCATTTCGACGCTCGCCAGTTCAGCGAGGATCTCCGGCGTTTCCTCGAATTTCGGCCAGTTGAGCTGCATGTTCTGGCGGGTGGTGAAATGACCGACGGCACGGTCGTAGCGGCGTGAAATCTCGGCCAGCTTGCGCAGCTGCCTCGACGAGAGCATTCCGTAGGGGATGGCGATACGCAGCATCGGCCCGTGCCGCTGGATGTAGAGGCCGTTCTGCAGGCGTAGGGGGCGCAACTCGTCGGTCGACAGTTCGCCGGCCAGGTGACGTGCCATCTGGTCTCGATACTGGTTGACGCGTTCGTCGATCAGTTGCTGGTCGATCGTCTCGTAGCGATACATGGGTCGCTCCTGTTGTGGTTGTGGCCCTGGCCGGGGTCAAGCCGGGAAGGGTCTGCTACTGGGCGATCAGCTTGCCGCCGATCAACAGCAGCATGCACGCCAGGATGGGGCGAAGAATACGGTCCGGGATCTTTGCCGAAGCGTGGCTGCCAAGCCAGATCCCGGGCAGCGAACCGAGCAGCAGGCTGCCGAGCAGCGACCAGTCGATGCTGCCGAGCAGCCAGTGGCCGAGGCCCGCGACCAGAGTCAGCGGTACCGCGTGCGCCACGTCGCTGCCGATGATCCGGATCGTCGGCAGCCGCGGGTAGAGGTAGAAGAGCACCGCCACGCCGAGCGCACCGGCGCCGACCGACGAGACGGTAACCAGGACGCCGAGCAGGGCGCCGACGGCAATGGTGATCGGCGCCCGCAGCCGCGTGTGCGCGCTGTCGTCGGCGTGCGCCAGTGCGTGGTCCTGCAGCTTGTGGCGGAAGAGGATCGCGCCGGCGGTAAGCAGCAGGGCGATGCCCAGCGAGACCGAGATGACGTGCGAGACTTCGGCGCTCCGCTTGGGCAGGAAGGACAGCGCCCAGACGGTGAACAGGGCCGCCGGAATGCTGCCCGTCGCCAGTAGTCGCGTGATGCGCCAGTCGACGTGGCCCTTCCTGGCGTGCACGAAGGTGCCGCCGGCCTTGGTGATTGCCGCGTACAGCAGGTCGGTACCAACCGCCGTCGCCGGGTGAATGCCGAACACCAGCACCAGCAGCGGCGTCATCAGCGAGCCGCCGCCGACGCCGGTGAGCCCGACGACGGCGCCAACGACGAAACCCGACAAGGTGAACATCCAGTCCATGAGCAATGCACCACGGCGAAGAGAGCGCGCAGTCTATCAGGGCAGTGTTTGATCGAAAAAGAATATTCAGTTAGATTGTTATAACCAAACGTGATTTGCGGCAGCCATGAAACTCCAGCAGCTTCGTTATCTCGTCGAGGTGGCGCATCGTGGCCTCAATGTTTCGGAGGCCGCTGCGGCGCTGTTCACGTCGCAGCCGGGAATCTCGAAGCAGATCAAGCTGCTCGAAGACGAACTCGGGGTGACCGTTTTCGAACGCAGCGGCAAGCGCCTGACGGCAGTGACCGAGCCGGGCAGGGCAGTGCTCGAAATCGCCGAACGCATCCTGCGCGACGCCGAGAATATCCGCCGTGTCGGCGAGGAGTACGCGGCTGGTGACTCCGGCAGCCTGGTCATCGCCACCACGCATACGCAGGCACGCTACGCGCTCCCCGGGGTCGTCAAGAGCTTCGTCGATAGGCATCCCCGGGTGCGCCTGTCGCTGCGCCAGGGGCATCCGACGCAGATCGCCGAATGGGCGCTGAAGGGCGAGGCGGACATCGCCATCGCCACCGAAGCGCTCGACCAGTACCCGCAACTGCTGATGCTGCCCTGCTACCAGTGGGTGCACTGCGTGATTGCCCCCGACGGGCACCCGATTCTCGGCGAGAAGACCTTGTCGCTGGCCTCCCTGGCGCGCTGGCCACTGATCACCTACGACTCGGCCTTTGCAGGGCGCTCGCGAATCAACAAGTCCTTCGAACTGGCGCAACTGACGCCCAACGTCGTGCTTACCGCCATTGACGCCGATGTCATCAAGACCTACGTCAGCCTCGGGCTGGGCCTTGGCATCATCGCCAGCATGGCCTTCGACCCGGCCCGCGATGCCGGCCTGCAGGCACTGCCCGCCGAGCACCTGTTCGGCTCGAACACCACGCGCATCGGCCTGCGCCGCGGCAACCACATCCGTCGCTACGAGTACGACTTCATCGAACTTTTCGCGCCGCAGCTGACCCGCAAGGCGGTGGATATGGCGATCGCCGGTGCGCGGCCGGGGGAGGAGTACCAGCTTTGAGGGCGGCGCCGCATCGCCGCGGCAGTGGCAGGTCGTTGCGAGCAATATTTTTTACACCGCGATCCCGGGATCCGATAGCATCTGCGACGCTGTTTGACGCCATGCTTATGGTCGAGATGTGCCTGTTCCCGGCGAACTGTTTTCCAAGGTGCCAAGAGGGCGGCAGAGGCCGACGGAGAAATGAACTTGACATCACGTTCTCTGTCCTACAGACGCAGTGAGACGGGCCTTGTTTCTGCCGCTGGCTGCGCCTTGGGACGCACACCGCAGAAAGACGTTCTTCTTGCGGCGTGGGCTCTCCGGGTGCGTGTCGTTGCCTTTCCCGGTGTGCACCACTCGGCTCGCAAGCAATGGCAGTAACGGTGTAGCACTCCCGTCGCGAGGCGGGGCAAGAACGCCAGGACTCTCCCCTCGTCGGGAAGCCAGTCGGGCCGGCATGATGTTGATGAGCATCGCAGGAAGGGAAAGACCCATGGCCGGCCGTCGATTGTACAGCGCAAGCAAGCTGGGCCTTGCCCGTAGGCCCGATCCCGGGCGTCCGGCACGGTCGCCGGGTGTCGTTGCCCTGGCTGCGACCAGGATCTGCGACCGCCTCTTCTTCACCTTTGTCCGTCCGCTGGCGAGCGACTTCTGATGAAGATCGTCAGGCGCGCGAGTTCTGCCCCGCCGCGCCAGGGCGGGTTTGCGGCGAATCCCATCGTCGCGGCCCTGCGCAAGCTGGTTGCGACACACCGTCTGCGGAAAACGAGCGCCGGGGCCGATGTCGGCGCTGCCGCCTCGTCGACGCTATGCTTCGAAAGCCTGGAGCCGCGGCTGTTGCTGTCGGCAGAGCTGTTACCCCATCCGGGTCAATTGTCGAACTCGGACTTGCCCGCGCAATCGTTGCGCTTCGTGCCTCCCGCAGTCCAAATCGATCTGAGCGGTCGTGCAGACTCGCCGGCGTCGACGACGGTCGACGGCACGAAAGCGGTCGCACCGTCTACCGACGGACGCACCGGCGGCGCGATTGCCGCGTCCGCGCCGGCGGCTCGGCCGCCGGTGGCGGTCAGTGCCGAGTCGAACGTCGTCGTCTTTGTCGACGCCGGTCTGCGCGATTACCAGACGCTGGTTGCCGCCATCCCGGGGGGCCAAAATGGCGCGGTCGGCGGTGGCTCGGGGACCACCGAGGTGTTCGTCCTCGATCCGGCCGGAGATTGCCTGCAGCAAATCACGGACGCCCTGGTCGGGAAAAGCGGCATTTCCGCCATCCACATCTTTTCGCACGGGTTTGACGGCGGCGTCGAGTTCGGCGCCGATCGCGTCGATGCGCCCGTGCTGGAGCGCCATTCTGCGCAGTTGGCTGGCTGGGGTCGCACGCTGACGCCAGATGGCGACATCCTCATCTACGGCTGCGACGCAGGCTTTGGGCCGCAAGGTGACCGCTTCCTCGCGCGCATGGCTGACCTCACCGGCGCCGACGTTGCGGCATCGACCGACTTCAGCGGCAGTCCGCTGCTCGGCGGCAATTGGCAACTGGAAAAAAGCACCGGCCCGATCGAGGCCGCCTTGCCAGCGAGCGAGCCTTCCCTGGATCGGTACCAGGGGCTTCTCGGTAGCCGGACATGGGACGGGGGAGGCGACGGTGTCTCGTGGAACGACCGCTTCAACTGGAGTGGCGACCTGACGCCGGGCGCGAGCGACGACGTCATCATCGATGCCGCGGCCGGTGACCCGACGATCAACATCCCGGCAGCCGCCGGGCTGGTGCAGGTGAAGAGCCTGACGACCAGCCGGCCGATCAGCGTTCTCTCGGGGGCGACGCTGCAGGCCGCCACGACCATCGTACTGAATCGCAGCATGACCCTTTCGGGCGGCACGATCCAGGGCGGCACGGTCAGCGCCACGGGGGGCGCTAAGCTGCTGGCGAGCAACCTGGGCGGCACCCTGAAGGACGTGACCCTGCAGGGCGACGCGGCGCAGAGCGAGCCGACGCTGCTCGATCTGAGCGGCGGCTACGGCGTCAACGTCGGCGTCAGCGGCGACCTGACGCTGGCCAACGCGACGATCCTGCTGCAGAACTACGGCCAGCTCTATTTCAGCAGCGCCGCGGCGACGCTGGCCGGCAGCGGCACGGTGCTGTTCGGCGACAACAACAGCTACAACAGCCTGCGCGAAGTCGCCAGTGGCGGCGAGTTGACGATCGCTTCCGGGATCACCGTCAGAGGGGCGGGCGGGACGATCGGCTACAACGCGGGCTGGGGCGGACCGGCGAACGTCTCGGTGCGCAATCTCGGGCGCATCGGCCCCGACCGGGCCGGGAGCATCGCGCTGAGCGGTGCCGGCCTGGTCAATGCGGGGACGCTGCAGGCCAGCGGCGGCGGCACGCTCAATCTCCTGGCCACGGCGTGGAGCAACAGCGGACTGATCAGCGAGACCAATGCCACGCTCAATCTCGGCAGCAGCTTCAGCACCGCCGACCTGGGCAACTACAGTCGCAGCGGCGGCAACATCAATCTCACCGGGACCCTGAACAACAACGGCAGCACGCTGGCGCTGGACGCCGGGACCGGTTCCTGGAATCTTGCCGGCGGCACGATCCAGGGTGGCACGGTCAGCGCCACGGGCGGCGCGAAGCTGCTGGCGAGCAATCTGGGCGGCACCCTGAAGGACGTGACCCTGCAGGGCGACGCGGCGCAGAGCGAGCCGACGCTGCTCGATCTGAGCGGCGGCTACGGCGTCAACGTCGGCGTCAGCGGCGACCTGACGCTGGCCAACGCGACGATCCTGCTGCAGAACTACGGCCAGCTCTATTTCAGCAGCGCCGCGGCGACGCTGGCCGGCAGCGGCACGGTGCTGTTCGGCGACAACAACAGCTACAACAGCCTGCGCGAAGTCGCCAGTGGCGGCGAGTTGACGATCGCTTCCGGGATCACCGTCAGAGGGGCGGGCGGGACGATCGGCTACAACGCGGGCTGGGGCGGACCGGCGAACGTCTCGGTGCGCAATCTCGGGCGCATCGGCCCCGACCGGGCCGGGAGCATCGCGCTGAGCGGTGCCGGCCTGGTCAATGCGGGGACGCTGCAGGCCAGCGGCGGCGGCACGCTCAATCTCCTGGCCACGGCGTGGAGCAACAGCGGACTGATCAGCGAGACCAATGCCACGCTCAATCTCGGCAGCAGCTTCAGCACCGCCGACCTGGGCAACTACAGTCGCAGCGGCGGCAACATCAATCTCACCGGGACCCTGAACAACAACGGCAGCACGCTGGCGCTGGACGCCGGGACCGGTTCCTGGAATCTTGCCGGCGGCACGATCCAGGGTGGCACGGTCAGCGCCACGGGCGGCGCGAAGCTGCTGGCGAGCAATCTGGGCGGCACCCTGAAGGACGTGACCCTGCAGGGCGACGCGGCGCAGAGCGAGCCGACGCTGCTCGATCTGAGCGGCGGCTACGGCGTCAACGTCGGCGTCAGCGGCGACCTGACGCTGGCCAACGCGACGATCCTGCTGCAGAACTACGGCCAGCTCTATTTCAGCAGCGCCGCGGCGACGCTGGCCGGCAGCGGCACGGTGCTGTTCGGCGACAACAACAGCTACAACAGCCTGCGCGAAGTCGCCAGTGGCGGCGAGTTGACGATCGCTTCCGGGATCACCGTCAGAGGGGCGGGCGGGACGATCGGCTACAACGCGGGCTGGGGCGGACCGGCGAACGTCTCGGTGCGCAATCTCGGGCGCATCGGCCCCGACCGGGCCGGGAGCATCGCGCTGAGCGGTGCCGGCCTGGTCAATGCGGGGACGCTGCAGGCCAGCGGCGGCGGCACGCTGAATGTGCAGCCGGCCAGCTGGAGCAATGCGGCCGGCGCGCAGATCACGGCCAGCGGCGCGACGCTGACCCTGGCGGGCGCGTATGCGAACAGCGGCACGATCAGCGCCAGCGACGCGACGGTCAACCTCGGGGGCAGCCTGACGCTCGCGCAACTCGGAACCTTCGACCGCAACGGCGGCACGGTCAACCTGACGGGAACGCTGAACAACAACGGCAGCACGCTGGCGCTGGACGCCGGGACCGGTTCCTGGAATCTTGCCGGCGGCACGATCCAGGGTGGCACGGTCAGCGCCACGGGCGGCGCGAAGCTGCTGGCGAGCAATCTGGGCGGCACCCTGAAGGACGTGACCCTGCAGGGCGACGCGGCGCAGAGCGAGCCGACGCTGCTCGATCTGAGCGGCGGCTACGGCGTCAACGTCGGCGTCAGCGGCGACCTGACGCTGGCCAACGCGACGATCCTGCTGCAGAACTACGGCCAGCTCTATTTCAGCAGCGCCGCGGCGACGCTGGCCGGCAGCGGCACGGTGCTGTTCGGCGACAACAACAGCTACAACAGCCTGCGCGAAGTCGCCAGTGGCGGCGAGTTGACGATCGCTTCCGGGATCACCGTCAGAGGGGCGGGCGGGACGATCGGCTACAACGCGGGCTGGGGCGGACCGGCGAACGTCTCGGTGCGCAATCTCGGGCGCATCGGCCCCGACCGGGCCGGGAGCATCGCGCTGAGCGGTGCCGGCCTGGTCAATGCGGGGACGCTGCAGGCCAGCGGCGGCGGCACGCTGAATGTGCAGCCGGCCAGCTGGAGCAATGCGGCCGGCGCGCAGATCACGGCCAGCGGCGCGACGCTGACCCTGGCGGGCGCGTATGCGAACAGCGGCACGATCAGCGCCAGCGACGCGACGGTCAACCTCGGGGGCAGCCTGACGCTCGCGCAACTCGGAACCTTCGACCGCAACGGCGGCACGGTCAACCTGACGGGAACGCTGAACAACAACGGCAGCACGCTGGCGCTGGACGCCGGGACCGGTTCCTGGAATCTTGCCGGCGGCACGATCCAGGGTGGCACGGTCAGCGCCACGGGCGGCGCGAAGCTGCTGGCGAGCAATCTGGGCGGCACCCTGAAGGACGTGACCCTGCAGGGCGACGCGGCGCAGAGCGAGCCGACGCTGCTCGATCTGAGCGGCGGCTACGGCGTCAACGTCGGCGTCAGCGGCGACCTGACGCTGGCCAACGCGACGATCCTGCTGCAGAACTACGGCCAGCTCTATTTCAGCAGCGCCGCGGCGACGCTGGCCGGCAGCGGCACGGTGCTGTTCGGCGACAACAACAGCTACAACAGCCTGCGCGAAGTCGCCAGTGGCGGCGAGTTGACGATCGCTTCGGGGATCACCGTCAGAGGGGCGGGCGGGACGGTCGGCTACAACGCGGGCTGGGGCGGACCGGCGAACGTCTCGGTGCGCAATCTCGGGCGCATCGGCCCCGACCGGGCCGGGAGCATCGCGCTGAGCGGTGCGGCCCTGGTCAATGCGGGGACACTGCAGGCGAGCGGTGGCGGCACGCTGAATGTGCAGCCGACGGCGCTGGCCAACTTCGTCACCGGCACCTTGACCGGCGGGGCCTGGGAGGTGTTTGCGGGCAGTACCCTGCGACTCCTGTTGACTTCGCCGATCGTCAGCAACGCGGCCAGTCTTGTCCTCGACGGTGCAAACGCCAATTTCTATCGCGATGCCGGTACGACCAGCGCGCTGAGTGCTCTGTCAAGCAATGTCAGCGGCGGCAGCCTGACCCTGCGAAACGGGGCCGGTCTGGCTCTCGCAAGCGATTTCAGCAATTCCGGAATGGTGATCATCGGCACCAACAGTCTGCTGCAGGTTGGCAGCGGTGACCAGTATGCCGAGACGGTCCTCGGTTTCAGTTCGCAGTACAGCAGCAGCTCCTGGTCAGCCGCGCAGGCCCTGGGGACGTCCGACACCGTCAGCTATGGCGACCGGCCGACTTCCTGGGCACCGTCGTCGTTCAACGGCACACTGGAGTTCCTGACGCTGGGTTTTGTAACACCCGTTTTTGCCAGTGGTGCGACCATTCGCGAGACCTCGGGGAACGGTTTCGTGTACCAGATCGACGCCGTGGATACCAGCGATGTCACGCACACCGTCTGGAGCGGCACGGATACCAGCCAGCCCGGCACGCCGGTCGATTTCAGCGTGTCGTGGGCGCCGACGCCGTACCTGGTCAAGGGTCTCAAGATCTATGTAGACACCAGTCACGATCTCAATGCCTGGGAAGAAATCGACTCGGTTCGCCTGCGTGCGCGGCTGGCAAGCGACTCCTACGTCCAGCAGGCGGGTAGCACCCTGCTCGACGGCGGTCGGTTGAGCGCGCCGGGCATCGTCAAACTGCTGGGCGGCAGTCTGAGTGGTTCGGGGTCCATCGATGCCGACCTCGCGAACTCGGCGGTCATCGATCCCGGCAGCCCGCTCGGCACGCTGACGGTCGCCGGCGACTACAGCCAGACCGCCAGCGGTGTGCTTGACGTCGAGCTCGGCGGGGTGAGCGCCGGATCGCAATTCGATCAGCTCGCCATTGCCGGCGGCGCGACGCTTGACGGCACCCTCGACGTCGCCCTGAGAAACGGTTTCACGCCGAGCAGCGGCGATTCCTTCGCCATCGCGAGCTTTGCCTCGCGGAGCGGCCAGTTCGCACGGATATCGAGTCCTTCTGCGGTCCTTCGCGCCAATTACACGGGCAGCGATCTCACCCTGCTCAGCGAAGTGCCGGGTATCAAGGTCAACCCCACTTTCGGGCTGACCACTTCCGAGGCCGGGGGTGCTGCGAGTTTCTCCGTCACCCTCGACACGGCGCCGACGGCCGAGGTATCGATCGCTCTCTCCTCGGACAATCCGGCCGAAGGCACGCTGTCGACATCGGCGCTGGTGTTCACGCCGCAGAACTGGAACCTGCCTCAGACGGTCACGGTCACTGGCGTCGATGACCAGGTCGATGACGGCGACGTGGTCTACCATGTCCTCACCGCGCCGGCAGTCTCCGCCGATCCGGCCTACGCCGGCTTCAACGCCAGCGACGTCACGCTCACCAACCTCAATGACGATCACGCCGGTTTCGTTTTCAGCGCCACCTCGGGACTGGCGACCGCCGAATCGGGGAGCAGCGCAACGTTCACCGTTGCTCTCGCAGCCAGGCCGACGGCGAACGTCAGCTTTGCGCTGGCGTCGGGCAATGGCAACGAAGGCACGGTACTTCCGGCGCACCTCACTTTCACCCCGCAGAACTGGAATGTGGCGCAGACGGTCACGGCCAGCGGCGTCGATGACCAGGTGGTGGATGGCGACGTCGCCTGGACGATCGTGACGGCGCCGGCGGTCAGCAGCGATCTCAAGTACCAGGGGCTCAACCCGCCGGACGTCAGCCTGGTCAACCACGACAACGACACGCTGGACCTGCGCATTGCCAACCTTTCGCTGGCTCCGGCCGCTGGACTGCAGTCCGGCGGCACGGTGGTGGTCAGTTGGACCGTTGCGAACGTCGGCAGCGTTGCCACCAACCGCTCGTTTTCGGACCTGCTGGTGGTCAGGAACGCGACCAGCGGCCAGACGCTGCTCAGCACGCCCGTGCTCTACGACCAGAACGCGTCGGCAAACGGCCCGATCCAGGCGGGCGGGTCGAGGCAGCGGCAGTATTCGCTCAGACTGCCCGACGGGCTGGCCGGTGTCGGTGACCTGAGCTTCAGCGTCACGCTCAACGCGTACGGCGAGATCAGCGAATCCAGCCCGGCTGCGAGCAACAACACGGCCAGCACCACGCAGACGGCGACCCTGGCCCCGTATCCGGACCTGCAAGTCCGCAACCTGCGTGTGCAGCCGGCCACTGGCCTCCTTTCCGGCAGTCCGCTGGTCGTGCTGTGGGACGACGTCAACACCGGCAATGGTGCGACCAGCGGTCCCTGGGTGGATCGCGTGACGGTGAAAAACCGGAGCACCGGCGAGGTGCTGCTGTCCACCGCCGTCGCGCATGATCCGGCGCTGGCGGCCAATGGGCCGATCGCCGCCGGCGGCACGCACTCGAAGCAGTACACCTTCACCCTGCCCGACGGACTGCGCGGCGTCGGGGATCTCGAGGTCACGCTGCTCGCCGATGCCAACGGCAATCTCTTCGAGCTCAACCCGGCAGGCAACGGCGAAGCCAACAACGCCGCGGTGGTCACGACCACTTCGACGCTCGCCACCTACCCCGACCTCGAGGTCGTGAACCTGCGCATCGATCCCCCGGGCGGTCTGGTCTCGGGTGCTTCCTTCACGGTTCGCTGGGAGGACGGCAATAGCGGCACGCGGGCCACGTCGGCTGGCTGGACCGACCTGCTCATCGTCCGGAACACCAGCACCGGCGAGACCCTGGCAAGTGTCTCCCTGCCTTATGAACCCGCAGCGACAGGCAACGGCAGCATCACACCGGGCGGCACCCGTGCCAGGCAATACAGCTATCAACTGCCGGACGGACAGCGCGGCGTTGGCCAGATCCAGGTGACCGTCAGTGTCGACGGGAGCCAGACGGTCTTCGAGAACAATGCCGGTGGTACTGCCGAGGCGAACAATACGGCGGTGTTGACGCGCAGTTCGGCGCTGGCCGCGTATCCCGACCTGCAGGTCAGCGGGCTGAGCATCGACGGTCCCGACGGGGTCGTTTCGGGCGGTGCAGTGACCGTCCGCTGGGACGACGACAACACCGGCAGTGGCGCGACTGCCGGTGCCTGGACCGACCTGCTGGTGGTCAGGAACACCACAAGCGGCGAGATCCTGGTCAACCGGGCGCTGACCTACGACCCGACGGTCGCCGGCAACGGCAACATCGCTGCCGCTGACAAACGCGCCCGGCAGTACAGCTTTCAGTTGCCCGATGGCGCCGCCGGCGTCGGCCAGCTGTTGTTGACGGTGACCGCCGACACCGGCAACGCGCTGTTCGAGAACAACGCCGCTGGGTCGGCCGAGAGCAACAATGTCGCTTCGCTGGGCACCGCGTCGGTGGCCGGTGCGTATCCCGACCTGCTGGTGAGCGATCTGGTTTTCGACCCCGCCAGCGTCCTGCAGTCGGGCGACGTCGTCACCCTGCGCTGGAACGACAGCAACAGCGGCGGCCGGGCGACGAGCGGTTCCTGGAACGATTACGTCACCGTCACCAACCTCACCACCGGCGAAACGCTGGCCACGGGGGCGGTCGCCTACCAGGAATCCGATGCCGGCAACGGCGCCATCGCCGGCGGCGCGTCGCGGTCGCGAGTGTTCGCCTTTACCTTGCCGAGCGGCCTGCGCGGCAGCGGGCAACTCCAGGCCACGGTAAGCAGCGACTGGTTCAACCAGATCTTCGAATACAACACGGCGGGAGCGGGCGGTACCAGCACAGCGGAGGCCAACAACAGCGCCAGCGTGACCGCGAACGCGCAGTTGGCGCCCGCTCCCGACCTGCAGGTCACCGGGCTTGCCGTGACGCCGGCGGTGGGCCTGCAGTCCGGCGACAGCGTCGTCCTGCAATGGGATCTTGCCAATACCGGCACGGGCGCGGTCGGTACAGCGTTCTACACGCATGTCGACGTTTTCAACCGGCAGACGCAGCAGCAGCTGGATGGATTTGACCTGCTGTATGACCCGACGCCCGCCGGCAACGGCGCCATCGGCAGGGGCGACGCGCGTTCGCAGCAACTCGCCTATACCTTGCCGCGGGGAGACGCCGGTGCCGGAGATCTGCTATTTACGGTTACCGCCGACTACTACACGCAGCTCTCCGAGTACAACACCGCGGGTGCGGGCAGTACCAGCACCGCCGAGACCAACAATGCCGCCAGCGTGACCGTCAACTCGGCGCTGGCGCCCTACGCCGATCTGGCGGTTTCCGGCGTCACGGCGCCGGCCTTGACGATCGGCGACCCCGCGCCGGTGACGATCAGCTGGAGCGTCGCCAACGTTGGCAGCGCGGCGACGACGGTTGCCGACTGGGTCGATACGATCATCATTTCGCCCGACGCCGACCCCAGCCATGGTACGGTGCTCAAGGCGTTCGCCCACCAGGGGGCGCTGGCGACCGGTGCCGGCTATGCGCGCAGCGAGACCTTCCTGTTGCCGGCGCAGTTCCAGACCCATTCGCACCTCTTCGTGCGCACCGACGCCGGCGATGCGGTCTTCGAAAACAGCCTCGAAGCAGACAACTTCGGCGAGGCCGCCAATCTGTTCGACGTGGCACCGATTCCCTACGCCGACCTGGCCGTCTCGGCGGTGGCCGCGCCGGCTTCCGGCGCCAGCGGCCAGGCGATCCAGGTCAGCTGGACGGTCAGCAACCAGTCGCCGCACGCAATCGGCACCACCAACAGCGGTTTTTGGGCGGACTCCGTCTATCTGGCCTCCGACCCGGCGGGCAAGAACGTCGTCGCCGGCCTGGGCAGCTTCGATCACCTCGGCGCGCTGGCCGTCGGCGGCAGCTACACCCATACCGTCAGCGCATCCCTGCCCGACGGGCTGAGCGGTACCTTCTACGTCGTCGTTCGTACGACTGGCCCGTACGAATTCATCTACACCGACAACAACAGCGCCGTTTCGGGCCCGCTGGCGGTGGCCTTCTCGGCACCGCCGGATCTGGTACCAACGCGGCTGGCGGCGACGACGCCGGGATCCACTGCGGCGCTCACCACGGCCAGCGCCGGCGACAAGATCGACGTCAGCTGGAACGTTCAGGATGTCGGGGCCGGCGACACCAAGGGCCAATGGGTGGACAGCATCGCCCTCAGGGAAGTCGGCGGTACCAGATCGTTTACGCTCGGCGTCTTCAACTATGCGGCTTCCCTGCAGGCCGGCAAGTTCTACACGCGCACCGAGCAGCTGCAGCTGCCGGGCAATGTGCAGGGCCTCTTCCAGCTCGTGTTGACGACCAATGCCGGACTCTTCCCGATTTTCGAGAACGGCGCGACCGGCAACAACACGCTCGTCGACGCACAGACGCTGACCCTCACCGTGCCGCCCAATCCGGACCTGCAGGTCTTCTCGATCGACAACGCACCGGCAACGGCCAACGCCGGCGGGAGCGTCGCGCTCGACTACACGGTGATCAATCAGGGGACGGTCGAGGCGCGCGGCCACTGGACCGACAACGTCTACCTGTCGCTGAAGGACCATCTCGACGGCAGTGCGATCTTCCTGGGTTCTTTCGACAACCAGTCGGCGCTGATGCCCGGCGACAAGTATCAGGGCCATACGGACAACCTGCCGGTGCCCAAGCGTCTTGGCGGGCCGGCGTACCTGATCGTGTACAGCAATGCCGGCGGGACGGTCGACGAGTTTCCGCGCGCCGACAACAACACACTCGTGCAGTCGATCTACATCAACCCGGAACCGCCTGCGGACCTGGTCACCAGCCTGGTCACGGCGCCCAACCAGACCTTCGACGGCACGACCATCGACGTCTCGTACCATGTCAGCAACCTCGGGCTGGAAACCACCGACCGGGGGAACTGGACCGATACCATCTGGCTGACCCGGGACCCGACGCGCCCGAACGTCACCAAGGGCGACGTCCTGCTGGCGACGCTGCCGCACGCCGGCGTCCTCGGCAACGACCCGTCGATCATCGCGCCGCCGGTTGGCTACGATGTCAGCACTCAGGTGACGCTGCCCAAACATATCTCCGGCCAGTACTACATCACGGCCTGGTCCGATTCCTTCGACGTCGTGCTCAAGAGCACCCAGGACGTCAATATCAATCCGGACGATCCCGGGCAGCTGAACAACGACAACTACAAGGCGCGCCCGATCACCGTGCTGCTGACGCCGCCGCCGGATCTGGTGGTCACCACCGTGGCCCCACAGGCGTCGGCCGTCGGCGGCGACGATTTTTCGGTGCAGTGGACGGTGCAGAACAAGGGCACCAGTGCGACCGAAGACAGCGTTCTCTTCGACCAGGTGTATCTCTCCGACAAGCCGGTCTTCGTTCCGCCGTTGGGCGGTCAGAACGTCGGCAACCAGTGGTTCCTGGGCAGCGTCGAGCACGACGGGGTATTGGCGGCCAGCGGCAGCTATACCGCGCAGCACACCTTCAAGCTCTCGCCGGAGATATCCGGCAGGTACGTCATCGTGGTGACCAATACCGGCGGGACGGTGATCGACCCCGGCAAGGACCCGCGTTTTTCCGTCGCGGTCGGAACATACTTTGCCCCGACCTGGGAAGGACCGTACACCGACGACAATGTCGCTGCCGCCGCGACGCACGTCACGCCCCTGCCACCGGCGGACCTGCTGGTGACTTCGGTGACCGCGCAGGTGCCGAACCATTCCGGCGAAACCACCAGCGTCAGCTGGACGGTCGAGAACGTCGGTGCTGCGGCCTGGTCCGGTACGCGCTACTGGCTTGATGACGTCTACTTCTCCCGCTACCCGACGCTCGACCCGTCCCGCGACGTCTTCGTTGGCCAGTTCGCCCACAGCAACGATCAGCCGCTGGCGTCGGGCGCCAGCTACACGCAGTCGGCAAGTTTCGTCCTGCCGAAAGGCATAGGCGGCACCGCCGCCGACCCGCAGACCTTCTATGTGCACGTCGTGACCGACGCTGGCGGTACGGTGAACACGCACGGGCGAGACAACGACGGTAGCCGGGGAACGTTCACCATCCTCGGCTACGAGGATGCCAGCAACAATCGCGGCACCGGCACGCTGCCGGTCATCTACCGCGAGCCCGACCTGCAGGTGACCGACCTGCTGGTGCCCGCCGCGAGCGTCCATTCCGGCGATCTCCTGCCGGTCACCTGGACGGTGAGCAACCTCGGCAACCGCGATACGCGCGAAGGCAACTGGACCGACCGCGTCTTCCTGTCCACCGACGCATCGCTCGATTCGGGCGATACCCAGCTGGGCGAGATCTCGCACAGCGCCATCCTCCGGACTGGCGAGCAGTACTCTACGACGCTCGACGTCCGCTTGCCGGACGGGATCGGCGGCGACTTCCACGTGCTGGTGTTCACCGACGCCACCGTGCGGGGAACGAACGGTCTTCCGGGCGTCAGCGGCGGCACGTCGATGGGGTCGGTGCCCGAGTTCCAGGGCGAAGGCAACAACCTCACGGCCGCGCCGCTGCCGGTCATTCTGGCCCCGCCACCCGACCTCGAGGTTACCGCGCTGCTGGCCCTGGGGCCGGACCCGGCGCAGCCCGGCCATGTGCTCAGTGGCCAGTCGTTCACAGTGACCTACACGGTTAGCAACAATGGCAGTGGCGACACGCCCGACCGCCAGGCAGCATGGGACGACCGGATCTATCTGTCGCGCGATCAGTTTCTCAGTGATGCCGACGTCTACTTTATCGACCATCACCACAGCGGCGGCCTGGCGGCCGGCGCCAGCTACTCGAACACGGTGACGCTCAAGGCACCGCGCAACATGAGCGGCCCCTGGTACGTGTTCGTGATCAGCGATGCGCCGAACCCGAACTCGCCGCGCGGCCTGGTCTTCGAGGGCGACAGGGAGGGCAACAACGCGACGGCGACGGCGACGCCGCTGCTGATCGAGCAGCCGCCACCCTCGGATCTGGTGGTCGACAGCATTTCCCTGCCGCAGGGGGCGATGGCCGGTGACCCCATACACCTGGGCTGGACGGTGAGCAATGTCGGCGTCAATGCGGCCAGTGGCGCCTGGAGCGACACCGCCTATCTGTCCGCCGACAACATCTGGGACATCGGCGACCGACCGATCGGCCGCTTCAGTTTCAGCGGCACGCTGCAACCAGGCGGGTCTTACGATGCCTCGCTGGACGCCAATCTGCCGCCGGCAACGCCGGGTTCGTATCGGGTCATCGTGCGCAGCGACATCTTCGACGACATTCTCGAGTCGCAGGAGCTGAACAACCGCACTACCTCCGCTGACCTGCTCAAGGTAAGCGTCCCCGAACTGCACCTGGGGGTGGCGCTGAGCACGACACTGGATACCGGCGAAGACCGCCTCTACCAGGTGACCGTCGGCCAGGGAGATACCCTCCGGGTAGACCTGACTTCCGCCGATGCGCGCGCGGCGAATGTCCTCTTCCTGCGCTACGACGCCTTGCCAACCGGTTCGACCTACGACGCGGCGTACCAGCAGGCGTTGCAGGCGAACCAGTTCGCGGTCATCCCGTCGACGACGGCCGGGACCTACTACGTCCTGATCCACGGTCAGTCGGAGCCGTCCGCCGGCACACCCGTCAGCGTGCTGGCGCATGTCCTGCCTTTCGGCATTACCGATATCGTGCCCGACAAGGGCGGCGACAGCCGCTACGTCACGACCACCATCCTCGGGGCGCAATTCGACGCTCAGGCGACAGTCAAGCTGATTCGTCCGGGTTTCGCCGAATACGAGCCGGTCAGCTACCAGGTGATCGACAAGACGCGCATCATCGCCATTTTCGACCTGCGCAACGCACCGCACGGGCTGTATGACGTTAAGGTCATCAACCCCAATGGCGATACGGCCGTTGCGCCCTATCGCTACCTGGTTGAACAGGCCCTGCCGCCGGATGTGAGCATCGCCCTGGGCGGCCCGCGCGTCGTCTGGGCAGGGCAGAGCGGGCTATATGGCTTCACCCTCACCAGCCGGACCAACGTCGACATCCCCTACGTCGAGTTCCAGTATGGCGTCCCCGGGCTGCCGCTGAACGGAGGCGTGCCCTACCTCGGCTTCACGACCAGCGTCAGCGGCGCGCCGGATATCGCCAACGTTCCCTGGGCGGGCGTCCTGCCCGGCGCCAACAGCAATGGCCAGCTGCTGAGCACCGGCTACGCGATCGATTTCGCCGACCGCTCGAACACCACTTTCAGCTTCCTTGTCCAGACCTATCCCGATGGCCTGCCGCCGGGCGCCTACTCCGAGCAACCCGGGGTGACGGCATTTGCCTTCAACATCATGGGCGCGGCGACGCCGCTGACGCGCGACGAGTACATCGCGCAACAGCGCGCCCTCGCGGCGACCCTTCGCGCCAGCATCATCAAGGACCCCGGCGCCTCGTCGGCGCTGCGCAATCTCGCCGCCGACCCGAGCCTATGGACCGGCCTGTACCTGGAGGCGCTGGTTCAGGCGGGTCTCCTGCGGGCGGTCGACGAACCGCCGGCGGTGCACGACAACCCGCTTCTGGTGAGCCTGCAGGCAATGCTGACGGCGGGCATCCTGGCCGGGCCAGCCGGTCAGCAGATCATCACCGACGGTAATCTGGTGCATTTCTTCGACCAGGTGCGGACATGGTATGGCGAGGATCCGAGCCAGACGACGCCCTACAGCACCGTCAAGCAGGACCTGGTCAGTCCTGACGACCCGACCAGCTACTGGAGCTTCGATCCGCCACCCGCCAGCGACTTCAACCTGCGCCAGTCGGCGCCGACGCACTACGAGGGTTTCTACGTCTACGTGCCGTGGGCCAACGACTGGGACTTTCCGACACACCCGGACCACGGCGACTCGGACGAGACGCACCCCGAGAACCCGAACTTCCTCAACGTCCAGGCGCCGAACTTCGCCCCCTTCTTCACCGGCACCGGCCGGGCCGGGCAGGCCGCGGTAAACGGGCCGCTGGCCTTCGGCAGCGAGCAGTTCGTGCCGCAAGGGCAGCGCGAGCCCTACACCATCCAGTTCCAGAACGGCGCCAACGCTGCGGCGACGGTCGGCGAGGTGCGCGTCGTCAGCCAGCTCGACGCCAACGTGGACCCGCGCAGCTTCCGGCTTGGCGACCTCCAACTCGGCGACCTGCAGGTGCACATTCCGTCAGACGTCGGCTCTTTCCAGGGTGATTTCGACTTCACCCGCAGTCGCGGATTCATTCTGCGTGTCAGCGCCGGCATCGATATCGGGTCGAATACCGTGACCTGGCTGTTGCAGGCCATCGATCCGTTGACCGGCGAAGTGGTCAGCGACCCGGCACGCGGCCTGCTGCCGCCGGACAACGCGCAGGGCGCCGGGCGTGGCTTCGTCACCTACACGGTGCTTCCCCGCGAGGGCCTGGCCACCGGCACGCAGATCAGCGCGCAGGCGCGGGTGCTGTTCAATACCACCGCCCCGCTAGATACCGTGCAAATCACCTATACGCTGGACGGGCTGGCTCCAACCAGTACGCTGACCAGCAGCCCGGTGGTCCAGGGTGGCGGCGACTACCGGGTGCAATGGCGCGCAAGGGACGACGACGGCGGCAGCGGCGTAAAGAGCGTCAGCATCTACGTCGCCGAGGATGGCGGCGACTATGCGATCTGGAAGAGCCGGAGTACCGAGGCCGCCGCGATCTACAACGGCCGCGCCGGACACAGCTACCAGTTTCTCGCCCTGGCGACCGACAACGCCGGCAACCAGGAACAGCCGACCGCCGGCAAGCAGGTCCCCAGCGACGAGTCGCAGGCGAGCCTGGGTGGCTTGCCGACGGTGTCCGGTACCAGTCGCGACTTCGGCTTGCCGCCGGCACCCAGTTCTCAAGCTGCGGTCAATCCGCTGTTCGTGCAGGCCGAGCAGGGAATTCCGGCCAGCCTGAGTCCCAGCCACCTGCCCGAGTTCCAGAAAGTCCTGTCGCCTTTCAGCGGCCAGGTCTTCGCCAATGGCTTCACCCAGAGCGGCGCCGACATCGGTCCGCTGGCCATCCTGGTTCTGCCGGATGGATCCGTGCTGGCCAGTGGTGGCGCGGCGCGCAATCAGCTCTTCCGTTTTAACAGCGATGGCGGCATGGCGGCCACGCCGCTGGCGACGCTGGCGCAGCCGATCTATGACATGGCTTTGGACGGCTCGGGCAACTTGATCTGGGCGACGACCGGCGGCGGACCGCTGCTCAAGCTCGACGCGACCAGCGGCGAGATCCTCGGCCAGTTCGGTGACGGCCTGACCCAGAGCCTCGCCATCCAGCCGGGCAGCGGGCTGATCTACCTGTCGTCGGGTACGGGCATCGAGGTCTTCGACCCGGGCAGCGGGATCTTCACCCATTTCAGCGACATTCGCGTCGGCAGTCTTGCCTTCGCGTCCGACGGCACACTCTGGGCGGCGACCTGGCCGCACAATCAGGCGCAGATCATCCAGTTCAGCGGGACGCCGGTGAAGCCGCGGCTGATGCTCGAATTCAACGCCGACGTCGACTCGCTGGCCTTCGGCCTGCCGGGCTCGCAGCTTGAAGGGCTGCTCTTCGTTTCGCACACCGAGGAGTCGATGGCCGGTGCCGGCAGCGAACTGACGATGGTGGACCTGGCGACCCTCAAGCAGGTGGTGGTGGCCAGCGGTGGCACGCGCGGCGACCAGCTCAAGGCGGGCGCCGATGGCCGGGTGTTCATCAGCCAATCGCACCAGATCGACGTGCTCAACCCGCTTCGCCCGCCGCACGTCGCGCGCAGCAACCCGCCGGCGGACACGACGCTGACCTTGCCCTTCACCAACGTCGCCGTGACTTTCGACGAGGACATGCTCGCCGACAGCGCGGCCGACCCGCACTCGGTGCTGAACCCGGAAAACTACCGCCTGCTCGGCGACCTGGTGGGCGCGGTGCCGATCCGCGCGATCGCCTACGACCAGGCAAGCAGGACGGCCGTGCTCAGCTTCACGCCGCTCCTTGCCGATCACTATCAGTTGCAGGTATCGACGCGACTGCACAGCAGCGCCGGCCTGGCGCTGGCGGCGCCGTACAGCAGCGCCTTCACGGCCATCGGCGACCTCAGCGCGGTTCTCGGCCTGGAATTCTCGCTGGCGCGCAGCGATCGTGCCAGCGGCACCGTCTCCTTCGACGTCACGGTCAGCAACCACAGCCAGCACCGCCTGCTGCTGCCGGTGGTCCTGCAGTTGACGCCGCTGCAGCGGTTCGCCGGCGAACCGCTGGGCAGTCAGGGCCGAGCCGCCGATGGTTCGTGGCTGATCGACCTGAGCGGCAACCTGCCGGCCAACGGCATCCTCGATCCGGGGCAGAGCACCACCGGCCGGACCGTCAGCGTGCTCACGCCGGATCGCCAACCGGTCGCCTTCGACCCCGGCGTATCGGGCCTGCTGGCCGGCAACCATGCGCCAGGTTTCTCTTCGCTGCCGCCGACATCGGCCACCGTTGGTGAACTGTACAGCTACCAGCCGCTGGCTGCCGATAGCGACGGCGATCGCCTGTCCTACCTGCTGGTGCGCTCGCCATCCGGCATGGTGGTGGACGCGACCACCGGTCTGCTCACCTGGACGCCGACGCCGGCCAGTCCCGAGCAGGCCACCGCGGTCCTGCAGGTCTATGATTCGGGCGGTGCGTACGACACGCAGGCGTTCACCGTGGCGGTGGGCGGCGTCAACCGCGCGCCCGCCTTTGTCGCGCTCCCCGAGCAGATCCGGGGCAAGGAAGGGCAACTCCTGCAGGTGCCGATCGAAGCCACCGACCCGGAAGGTGACACCCTGGTCTACTGGACCGAGCACCTGCCGCCGGGGGCGGTGTTCGATGCCGCCCGGCACGCGCTGGTGTGGACGCCCGATTTCGCTTCCGCGGGAACCTACAGCGACGTGCGCCTGCTGGTCAGCGACGGGCTGCACACGCTGAGCGCGACGACGACCGTAATCATCGCACCGACGCCACAGCCGCCGACCTTCGTCAAGCCAGCCAATTTCACGGGCCGTGAAGGTGACCCGATCCGGATTCAGCTGCGCGCCAGCGACGTGCATGGTGCTGCGCTGAGCTTCAGCAGCAACCTGCTTCCGCCGGGCGCCTTCCTCGACCCGCAGAGCGGCCTGTTCCAGTGGACCCCCGACGCCACGCAGCATGGTGTGTTTTCGGTGCCGATCAACGTCAGCAACGGTCAGGCGAGCAGCAGCCAGACCCTGGCCATCGTCGTGCTCAACGCCAACGCAGCGCCGGTATTCGAGGATCTCGGCGATTTCCAGATCCCCGAGGGCCAGCAGATCCGGTTCCGGGCACAGGCCTTCGACGCCGACAACCCGACCTGGATCGCTCCCGACCGCGCTGCCGATGGCACACTGGTGCACAGCGAGGTGGGCAGGGCTTCGCTCAGCTACGTCGCCAGCGGCCTGCCGGCCGCAGCGACTTTCGATCCGGAGACGCTGATCTTCACGTGGACGCCGGGTCATGACGACGCCGGTCAGCACATCGTCACGATCACCGCCACCGACGACGGCGACGGTACCGGGCAGCCACTCAGTGCTGTCCAGAGGCTCACGCTCACGGTGCTCAACGTCAACCGCGCGCCGCAGGTGAACTTCATCGCCAACACCCACATGGACCACGATACGCTGCTGCGGATCCCGGTACAGGTGGTGGACCCCGATGGCGATCCGCTGAGCCTTTCGCTGGTCGGCCTGCCGGCTTTCGGCCAGTTCGTCGATCACGGCGACGGCACGGGCGAACTCGCTTTCGAGCCCGGGCGCGATGACCGGGGCAACTACACGCTGTCGCTGCGCGCCGCCGACAACGGCGACGGCAACGGGCCCGGAGCGATCCTGTCAGGCTCGCAATCCTTCGTGCTCAGCGTCGACGCGGCCAACGTGCCGCCGCATCTGGCGCCGATCGGCAACAAGGTGGCGCTGGTCGGGCAGGCACTGCAGTTCACCGTCCAGGCCGGCGACGGCGATCAGGAGCCGCTTGCCTTCAGCGCCGTCGGGCTTCCCGGCAACGCCAGCATCGCGCCCGGCCCGGTCTACGGCGAAGCGGTGGTCAACTGGACGCCGACGGCGGCCGACGTCGGCAACTACACGGTGCTCGTCAAGGTCGTCGATGGCGGCAACGGCGACCCGGCACAGTCCCTCTCCGATCAGCGCACCTTTACGCTCGCGGTGCGCAGCAGCAACCAGGCGCCGGCGTGGGTGTCGTCCCCCAACCCGACGGCGCCGGCCGGGCAGACGATGACGCTGCAGCTGCACGCGGTCGACGCCGACCAGGATCCGCTGAGCTACTCGGCGGCCAATCTGCCGGTCGGGGCGACGCTCGATCCGCTCGCCGGCATTCTCAGCTGGACGCCGCAGCTGGTGCAGGTGGGCAGGTACGACAACATCGTCCTAACCGCGAGCGACGGCAACCTGGCGAGCACCCGGACGATGAGCATCACCGTCACGCCGGTCAACCAGGCGCCACGCTTCATCCCGCTGCCAGTCCAGTCGGGTCGCGAGGGGACCTTGCTGCAATTCACTCTCGGCGCCGCAGACCCCAACCAGGACTCGCTGACCTACAGCGCAACGTCGAGCCTGCCCGCCGGGGTGACCCTCGAAGCACAGACCGGGCGCGTGCAATGGACTCCGGACTACCAGCAGGCTGGCGACCATACGCTCGCCTTCACGGTGACCGACCCGGGCGGTCTGACCGACAGCCTGGCGGCGCAACTGCGCATCGATAACGTCGACCGGCCACCGACGCTGCAGGTCGACAATCACGGGCTGGTCGTCGGGCAGCCGTTCACCCTGCAGCTGACCGGCGCCGACCCCGACCTGGCGACGACGCTCAGCTACTCGGCGAGCGGGCTGCCGGCCGGTGCGACGCTGGACGCCAACAGTGGGCGCTTCGTGTGGACGCCCGGCCCGTCGCAGACCGGGGACTTTCCGGTGCAGTTCTCGGTCAGCGACGGCGAGTTGGCGGTCACCCTTCCGTCGGTCCTGCGCGTCACCTTCGATCCGCTGCCGCCCCAGGTACTGATCGAGCTTACCCCGAGTTTCCCCGGTGTTCCGGGTTCGCCGGTCGTCGTGCATGCCGCGGCGAACAGCATCGCGCCGATCGCCGGCCTTACGCTGGCGGTCGATGGACAGCCGCTGCTGCTCGACGCTCACGGTCGCGCGACCTACGTGCCGGCAACGGCGGGCCACTTTGCGATTGTCGCCACGGCCAGCGACGCCGACGGCCGCGTCGGCACTGCCGCCAGCGTGCTGAAGGTTCGCGACCCGAACGACCAGCTCGCGCCGCGGGTTTCCTTCGACAACCTGGTGAGCGGCAGCACCCTGAGCGGCGCGCTCGATCTGCGCGGCACGGTCAGCGACAGCAACCTGGACGCCTGGGTCCTCGAGCTGGCGCCACTCGGCTCGGACCGCTTCACGACGCTGGCCAGCGGCGACAGCCCGGTCAGTGGCGTGCTTTACGCGCTCGATCCGGCCAGCCTGGCGAACGGCGTGTACCACCTGCGTCTGACGGCAAGCGACATCAGCGGTCGTGTGACGGGCACCGAGACCGTCTTCGACGCCAATACCGCCAGCAAGCCGGGAAGCTACCGACAGTCGGATATCGATTTGTCGGTGAACCTCGGCGGCACGCGGGTCGATCTCGTCCGCTCGTACGATTCGCTGCAGCGCGATGTTGCGGGAAGTTTCGGCCAGGGCTGGCGGCTGGCCAATCGCGACAGCGACATCCAGACCAGCGTCGTACCGACCGGCGACGAAAGCCGCGGCAGCTACAATCCCTTCCAGCAGGGCACGCGCGTGTACCTGACGCTGCCCGACGGCCGGCGCGTCGGCTACACCTTTGCGCCAGAGAAGCACACGCTCTCCGGGATCACCTTCTACACACCCGCGTACCAGGCCGATCCCGGCGTCGACTACCGGCTGGATTCGGCCGGCGCGGTGCTGATTCGCGGACCGAAGGGCTTCTACGACGCACAGACGGGGCAGGCTTACGATCCGTCCAGCGGACAGTTCGACGGGCCCCAGTACACGCTCACCGCGCCGGATGGAACGGCGCACCTGCTCAGCGCGGCCAACGGCGTCGAGCAGCAAGTCCTGCCCGGCGGCGTCCGCCTGACCTTCACCGACGACGGCATCAGCAGTTCGACCGGCGAATCCGTGCAGTTCGTTCGCGACGCGTCGGGAAGGGTAAGCCAGATCATCGGGCCCGACGGCCGGCGCGTGCTCTATGCCTACGATGCACTTGGCAACCTGGCTTCGTTCCACGATACCAGCACGCAGGAAAGCCGCCGCTACGGCTACGCCGGCAGCGATGCACACCTGCTGATCCTGGCGACTTCGCCGTCGAGTCAGACGGGCAACGCAATCGATTACGGGGCAACGGTCAACGCTGTGCCAGTGCTTGCCGACCTGGGCGGCCCCGGGCAGTTCTCCGGCACGCCCTATCACGGCACCCTGGCAGCCGGTGCGAGCGACCTGCTGAGCTTCAATCTGCGGCCCCTGGAAATCCGGTCGACGCTCAAGGGGACAGTACTTCTGGGCGTGGAGCTGCGCGCCGACGCAGGCAGCGGGCTGCAACCTGCAGCGCCATCGATCGCCGGACTGACGCCGCTGCTGCAGCATAGCGGCAACGGCAGCGCCTTCGCGCTGTTCGCGGTCAGCGACGCCGGACTCGGTCTGATCCGCATCGCCGGCAGCGACGCGGGCACCGCCGGCGCTTACACGCTGCAAGTGTTCGTCGCCGGCGACGCCAACCAGGACGGCAGGGTGGACGGGCTCGACAGTGCCCTGGTCGCGCAGGCGCTGGGCAGTTCGAGCGGGCAGGCGGCTTATGTGCGTGCTGCCGACGTCAACCGCGACGGCACGATCAACGGCGACGACGCGCAGCTTCTCGGCGGCGATTTCGGCTTTGCCGCCATCGGCCCGCCGCTCGCGCAGTCGTCCGCAGCGCTGACGCACATCGACCTGCCGGCATCGATCGACCTGACGACGCTGGCCAGCGACCCGGCCGGCGATCCGCTGTTCTTCGGCATCGTCGGTGCACAGCACGGGACGGCGACGCTGGCGCCCGGTGGCCGCTCGGTGAGCTTCCTTTCGGACCCGGGTTTTGCAGGGCAGGGCAGCTTCCAGTTTTTCGCTGACGATGGTTATGGCAGATCCGCCGTCGCCACCGTTGTCGTCGATGTCAGCACTGCACCCCTGATCAACCTCGACTTCCAGGAGCGGGCGCCGCGGCTGCAACTCGGCGTCATCGGCAGCTGGGATGCGACCTGGGACGCGTCGGTCGGCGACTTCGTACCGACGGGCCCGCCGCCGGTGGTCACGCCGGTCGACTTCCAGTTCAATGTCGTCGGCGATTTTGCCGACCAGCAGGGCGTGCTCTTGCCGAGTTCCTATCTCTCCTTCCATTCGACGGACCTGTCGGTGGCCGGTGTTTCGTCAAATGGCCTCTTGCACGCCGTGAACAACGGCACAACGACACTGGTGGTGTCCAGCCACGGCGTCCAGGCAGCCACCGCGGTTACCGTCGGCATTCCTCAGGACACCCTGGGGCAGTATCTCTATGCCCTGGGACTCAATGCCTATCCGGGGGCGGTGACCCTCAGCAGCAACGGCGGCAGCCGCCAGATGCAGGTCTTTGCCGAGGCGGACACGACGCTGTCGATGGACCTCACCGCTGCGGCCGCCGGTACCCGCTATTTCGTCAACCATCCGGGGGTGGTTGACGTCAGTGCCGATGGCCTGATCACTGCCGTCGCCGAAGGCAGCGCGACGCTGACCGTCATCAATGGTCCGGCCGAATCGCTGCTGCCGGTTCGCGTCGCCGCGCCCGCACCGACGGGGCCCGCCGTGCTCGGGTCTGCCGGCGGCGTGGTGACATCCGCGGACGGTTCCTACGTCGCGCTACCTCCCGGCGACCTGCACGCCGACACCAGCGTCAGCCTGACCCCCGCGACGCTCGCGCAGCTGCCGCAAGCCGTTCCCGACGGCTTCCGCTTCGCGGCGGCATTCAATCTCGACGTCGGCGACGACGCTCTGGCCGTGCCCCTGCAGCTTCACGTCAAGGTCGATCCGTCGATTCCGGTGGGCGCGACGGTCTATTTCTACCAGGCCGGTGAATACCTCAACGACGACGGCACGACGCGGCCGATCTGGTGGCAGGTCGATAGCGGCGAGGTCGGCAGCGACGGAATGGCGCATACCCATTCACGCCCCTTCCCGGGCATCAAGGACAAGTCACAATACCTGGTCGCGTACCCGACGGTCGATCTCGGGCGCCTGCAACTCGAGGCGGCGCTTACCCAGCAGCTGGTCCTGACCGTCTCGCTGGCCAGTGCCAGCGGGACCCTGGTCGGTACCCTCGGCGCGGTCAGTGCAGCGGGAATCCTGGCCACGCTGGCGGTTCCTTCCGCCCCGAGTCCGTTGCCGTTTGCGATCCAGGTCGTACCGCAGGACGGCCTGCCGATCACGACCGTGTCCAATTTCCAGATCGACCCCGGCCAGGTCAGCGACTTTGCGACGAAGATCACGCCGCCGCCGACGCTGCCGCCGACGGCACCACACATCACCTCGGTGTCGGTCGACCTGACCAGGACCGATCCGGCCACCGGCGAATTGCTGCATGAGGTCGTGCTGACCGGCAGCCACTTCACCGACTCGGGTCAGAATCCGGACGAGCTTTCGGTCAGCTTCATCCTGCCGGGGCCGTTCAACAGCAAGAAAACCACGACTGTCAGTCCTACGTCGGGCAGTACGGCGACCGAACTGCACGTTATCGTGCCTGCGTCTGTCGTCCTGGGCCTCGCGCAGATCAAGGTCACGCGGACCGATGCGCATCAGTCGTTCAAGAACGGCAGCGTCGTGTTCAACTTCTTTACGGTCGACAGCAACGCCGCGACGATCAACTCCGAGGGGACCTACGTCTTCGTCGCACTGCCCGAGGGCAAGTACACCCCGGCCGGCGTCGAAGGCGATCTGGCGGTTCTCAATGGCAGCCCGGTGCTCGGCGAACTGGGCGATCTGATCGCCAGGATTCCTCTCGACTCGGCCGAGGACAATCCCTTCCCGAGAGACGTGGCGATCACCCCGGACAACACGCGCGCCTATGTCACCCTGCGCGGGTCCGGACGCGTGGCCGTGGTCGATACCGTCGCCCTGCAGCAAATCAATACCAACACCGCGCCACCGCCTGCCAGCAACAAGCCGATCACCGGTTCGCTGCACGTCGACCCGGAACTGTTCGGGGTGGAGGTCATCAGGGCCACGCCCATTCGCGCAACGATCGATATCGCCAATCTTGCCAGCTGGAAACTCAGTCTTCTGCCCTTGAACGGTGGCGGCAGCCCGATTCAGCTGGCAACGGGGAACGCCAACGTAAACAGCGGTGTCCTGACCACCTTCGACCCGAAGAGCCACGCCACCGGCAACTACCGTCTGGAACTGGTGGCCACCAGGAAGGATGGACTCGCCTTCGTCGATTCATCGGTTTACATCTACTCGAATCAGTTCCCCAGCGATTCCATTCGCCTGCCTTTCGGTGCCCAACCCTACGGCATCGCCATCGATCCGGCCGGAAAATACGCCTACGTGGCCGCACAAAGCCCGTACCTGATCATGGGCGTCGCATCGTCCTACCTGTTCCAGATCGACATCGACCCGGCGTCCGTGAACTACAACCGGGTGGTGCAAAACATCCGCGTCGGCGGCGAGGTGTCGCTGTCCGGGGTAGACCAGAGCAGCCAGCAAAGCTTTGCCAGCGCTTCGAAAGCGCCGTCGGGCCTGCGCAACGTCGCGGTTTCCGCCGACGGGTTGCACGTCTATGTGACCGCTCCGAACGAGAATACGGATCCGAACGGCGGTCATTCCTGGACGAAACTGGCGGGTAATCTGGTCGATATCGATCTCAACAAGCTTAAAGCGGGCGACCCGGCCGCCATTAAGTACATCCCGGGCAGTCGCGAGACCTATGGCGTTGCCGTCACGCCGGGCCGCCAGGACGTCGGTTTCACCAATGCCGAGGCCGACGCGCTTGGCGTCTTCGTGACCAACTTTGCCGCCGGCCAGAAGCGGACCATCCCGCTCGACCTCGACAAGCTGGCGACCCGGCTGAACCCGCAACTCGCGGTGCACAACGCGAGCGGCATCGTGTTCACGCCCGACGGCGGTTATGCCTTTGTCGCCGCCCGTGCCGACCAGGTCAACAAGGTGTTCGGCGGCGAATTCAACGGTGCCAGCCTCAATGCCAGCGGTGTCAGCGGTTATCTCGACCAGAGTGCCAATCCCCTCTACGAAGCCGGCAACGTGGCGATCATCAAGGATCCCCTGAGCGACCATCCGCAGGTGGTGGCGGCAACCCGACCGACTCCCTACGGCTTCCCTGTCGATCTGGCGCTTTCGGCCGATGGTCGCTATCTCTATGTCAGCTACCAGGGACTGCCGACGAGTGCCGGCTCCGGTGGGGTGATGGTCTTTGACGCCAGGGCGATGCTCCAGCAGGTCCAGTTGCAGCTGAGCACGGACCCGTCGGGCAGGGACATGCGCAAGTACGCGATCGACGACCTGCCGCTGGTCAATGGCAATCGTGCGGCGAACGCCCAGATCGACCTGCGTGCCGACTATCTTCTGCATACCGACACCCTTGCCGACGGCAGCAGGGTAACCGCATTCGGAATCCCGGCCGGGAGCAACCGTCCGCCAGTCCTCACCGGCGGCTTTCCGGGCGGAATCGCGGTGCAGACGCGGTCGTATCCGCTGAGCGTCTACGACGCGTCGGGCGACAGCACGCCGGAAACGGTCTTCCAGCACGGCGTCCTTAAAATCAGCTTCGGCATTCCCTCTTCGGGCCTTCCCGGCGTGGTCAAGGACATGCAGCTCAGGGCCAAGCCGACCGGCGGCGGTGCCGATGTTCTCCTGAAGACCTATACCGGACAGCAACTCCAGGTTACCGATGAACTCCTGAACCTCGATGCCCTGGTCACCGTGCCGGTCGAGGGCTACTACAAGATCTACCTGCACATCGAGTACGAGAACGGGGCGGCAGGGGAAGACGTCGGTTTCAAGCCGATGACCGTCCAGGGCGACCGGGCCAGTCTTTCTGCGCCCAACGTCGCGTCCGATGGCATCATTCGCGGCTCGTTTGCGCCACAGACCTACAACCTTTCCGATTACGTCAATGACGGCGTCGTCATCTATGGCGGGGGCGGCACCGATACCCTGAATCTTGGCGTGCTGCCTGCCCATCTGACGAGCATCGACGGCATCTCACTCAGCGCCTTCACCAATGCCTGGAGTTCGCCGCCGAGTCAGGCGATCTACCGGGGAACGGCGTTTGACTATCTGTGCCTCGATACTGGTCAGGAAATCTACTGCCAGGGTATCGAGCGCTTGCAGTTTGCGGACGGATCGGTCAAGGAATTGCAGGTCCATCCAACCGATCCCCTGTTCAACCTGCAATGGAATCTGGCGGTCACCGATACTCCCGATGCCTGGCGTTTCACGACCGGGAGCAGCAAGATCCTGATCGTGTCGGTGGACAACGGTCTTCCCGCTGCACCCGCCGCCGTTGCTGACCTCGACCCGGCGCGGGTGGATGCTTCGCGCCCGGGCGCAGTTTCCTCCTCCGGCAGCGACTCGCACGGCCATCAGTCGATCAGCATCATGTCGGCCATCGTGAACAACGCGCTGGGAGTCGCCGGCATCAACTGGACCAGCCCGGTTCTGGTGGAAGATCCCTACAATGCGGCAAGTTCCGCCAACTTCTCGGTGAGCGACGCACTGGCCTATGCGGTTGCCAAGGGCTACGATCATGTCGTCTTCCAGGGGGGCATTCAAGGCGAAGGCTGGTTGACCAGCGGCGGCACGCAGGCCCAGCTACAGCAACTGATCGCGGCGAATGCCGACTACGCGCTTTTTGCCGTGGCCGCGGGCAACGGTGCCGTTGATATCGCCATTACCGATCCGCCCGACCCGGTTTTGAGCGGGGGTGTCGCGCGATTCGCCGCTACCAACGCCAATGTCATTGCCGTCGGCGCCTTGATCGCCAATGCGAGTGACGCTTTCACCACCCCGGTCTCCTCTCTGACCATGACCGCCTGGGTGCAGAACGCGACCGCGGTCAGCCGCGCCAGTTACTCGAACTTCGGTCCGACGCTGACCCTGATGGCCCCGACCGATTCACCGGCAGTGATCGGCAATGGCACGGTGCTGGGAAACTGGCCGGGCCTCACCCCAGCCTCGAACGGCGCCCTGTTTTTCAACGGCACCTCCGCCGCCAACCCCAACATGGCCGGCTATGCGTCGCTGGTGTGGAGCGTCGATCCGCAACTCTCCGGAACGCGATTGCGCCAACTTCTGATCGACACTGCTGCGCCGCTCAGCGTCACGCGGACCACCAGTACGTTGGCGCTGAAAGCAGACGTTGCGGCGGATGTGGCGGCGACGTCGATCAGCGTCTCCGATACGGCCTTTGTTCCCAACGGAAAAACCCTCCCGACGCCACAGATCTGGGTACTTACGGTGGGTTCGGAGGACATGCTTGTCACCGCGATGACACCCGTCGTCGGTGGTTCCACCTACAAGGTCGTTCGCGGCTACAACGGCACCACGATTGCTGCTCACAGTACGGGCGCAAGCATCGTCCGCTCCGCGTCCAGCGGCGCCGTCGCAAACGTCGGCGGCATTCCGGGCACCGTGCAGGATCCCGCCTACGGTTATGGCCTTGTCGATGTGGGTAGCGCAGTTCGCCGCGCTTTTGCCCTGGCCTCGAACGCCAATGTCGCGAATTTCTACCTTGACAACGGCACGCGCAATCTGGCCTTCCCCGATACCGGCACGGTGACCGTTTCGGGCGTTGGCGCCGCCGGCATCACGATGGCAACCCTCGACGCCTCCGCAACCAATCCACAGGCGGCTCTCGACCTCTGGTCCAGCCGCCTGCAGGGCACCGCTTCGATGCAGATCGGCGTCAGCGTCGAAGACCTGCCGGACGGCCAACTCGGCGAGGCGCGCATCGATGCCGTCGGCGCAGACGGCCTGCCGACCGCCGGTACCATCGTCCTCGACCGCAACGCCAGCGGGGTCGGCTGGTTCGTCGATCCGACGCCGCTCGATAATTCGGAGTTCTCGACGACGCTCGATTCGACCGCCTTCCTGGCCAGCGGGGCTTCCGATGCCGCCGGCAAGTACGACCTGCTCACCGTTCTCCTGCACGAGGAAGGCCACCTGCTCGGTTTCAATCCGCAGACGGCCGGCTTTTCCGCGCAGGTGGGGACGGTCGCCGGCTCGCAGGTCTTCGTCGGCCCCGGTTTCACGGCCCGCCTGTCGGCCGATGGCCAGCACCTGGCGGGCAGCAGCTACCCCGACGACCTGATGAACGACGTCCTGGCGCCGTCGGTGCGGCGCCTGCCTTCGGCCATGGATGTGCAGGTCATCGCTGCCGTTCGCTCCGACAGCCTTGCCCCGTCGCATCCGGATGCAGCCTTCCCGGCCGCCGTCGTCACGGGCACGGTGGTCAGCGCCGGCAATTCGCTTGCGGTCGGTAGCGGGCAGGCTGCTGTCCCGGCGCTGCTGCTTGCTGCCCCGCCGGCTTCGCCGACCGGCAACAACGGTTTTTCGATCACCGGCGGCGGCAGTCCCCTGGCCGGCTGGACCGAGAACGGATCGGTCGCGACGACCGCCAGCACGGCCACGCTGAGTGAGAATGCAACCGTCACCAGCGGCTTGTCGCAAACCTTCGTCGTTCCGGTTGGTGCGACTTCGCTCGAGTTTACGATTTCCTCAAGCGACTTCAGGACCAATCTCGCGGGCAACCCGCCCGATGCTTTCGAGGCCGCCCTGCTCGACGCCAGCGGGCACCCGGTCATCGCCACCGCGAGCGGACTGAGCCTGACCGACGCGTTCCTGAATGTGCAGTCCAGCGGCGACATCTTCTTTGCGCCGGGCGTCAGCGTCTCCGGACGATCGGCCTCCGGTCAGGTCGCGGCGCTGAACTCTCCGATCACCGTGACTGCGGACCTCACGGGAGTGGCGGCGGGGACGCAGGTCACGCTCTACTTCGACCTGCTTGGATTCGGGCCGTACGACAGTTCGCTGACCCTCGCAGACGCCCATTTCGGCCTCGCCAACGGCAATCACGCGCCGGTGGCGGTCGACGACCGGTTGGCTGTGAACGAGGACGTCGCGACGGTGCTCGACGTGCTGGCCAACGACAGCGACGCCGAGCACAGCCCGCTGACGGCCACCCTGGTCGATCTTCCCGCGCATGGCGTGCTGACCCAGGCGGCTGGCGGCGCCTTCCTGTACACGCCGGCGGCGAACTACAGCGGTGCCGACATCTTCACCTACCGGGCCAGCGACGGGCTGCTCGATTCGCGGCTGGCGACCGTCAGCCTGAGCATCGCATCGGTCAATGACGCACCGCACGGAAGCAGTACCAGCATCGTCACGCTGGAGGACACGCCGGCCGTTCTCGAGGCGGCGGACTTCGGCTTCAGCGACCCCGGCGACACGCCGGCGAACGCGCTCAAGGCAGTGATCATCGACAGCCTGCCGGCCGCCGGGACGCTGACCCTCGCCAACGTCGCGCTGAGCGCCGGCGCCGTCGTGCAGGTCGCCGACATCGACGCCAAGGCACTGGTATTCACCCCGGCGGCCAACGCCAGCGGCGCGGGCTACGCGCAACTGAGCTTCCGGGTGCAGGACGACGGCGGCACGGCCAATGGCGGCGTGGACACCGACCCGACGGCGAGGACGCTGAGCTTCGACGTCACCGCGGTGAATCACGCGCCGGTGGCGGTCGACGACCGGTTTGCTGTGAACGAGGACGTCGCGACGGTGCTCGACGTGCTGGCCAACGACAGCGACGCCGAGCACAGCCCGCTGACGGCCACCCTGGTCGATCTTCCCGCGCATGGCGTGCTGACCCAGGCGGCTGGCGGCGCCTTCCTGTACACGCCGGCGGCGAACTACAGCGGTGCCGACATCTTCACCTACCGGGCCAGCGACGGGCTGCTCGATTCGCGGCTGGCGACCGTCAGCCTGAGCATCGCATCGGTCAATGACGCACCGCACGGAAGCAGTACCAGCATCGTCACGCTGGAGGACACGCCGGCCGTTCTCGAGGCGGCGGACTTCGGCTTCAGCGACCCCGGCGACACGCCGGCGAACGCGCTCAAGGCAGTGATCATCGACAGCCTGCCGGCCGCCGGGACGCTGACCCTCGCCAACGTCGCGCTGAGCGCCGGCGCCGTCGTGCAGGTCGCCGACATCGACGCCAAGGCACTGGTATTCACCCCGGCGGCCAACGCCAGCGGCGCGGGCTACGCGCAACTGAGCTTCCGGGTGCAGGACGACGGCGGCACGGCCAATGGCGGCGTGGACACCGACCCGACGGCGAGGACGCTGAGCTTCGACGTCACCGCGGTGAATCACGCGCCGGTGGCGGTTGCGGACAGCGCCACGGTCGACGCCGGAGATTCGGTGCTGATCGACGTCCTGGCCAACGACCACGACGCCGAGCATCAACTGCTGACCCTGGCAAGTGTCGGCCAGCCACTGCACGGTACGGCGGTCGTCGAGCAGGGACAGGTACGCTACACGCCGGGCACCGGCAACTTTGCCGCCGACGATTTCCATTACGTGGTCGCCGACAGCGCCGGAGCCACCGCCACTGGCGACGTCCACGTCAGCGTCGGCGCGCGACCGAACCACGCACCGACGCTGGACGTCATGGCCGACGTCAACGTGAAGGAAGGGGAAACCCTGACCGTCTCGGCAAGGGCTCATGACGTCGATGGCGGCGACACGCTGCGCTATGCACTCGATGCTCCGCTGCCGGCAGGCGCGCGTATCGATCCGCTAAGCGGCGTGATCACCTGGCGGGCGACCGACGGGGACAGCCGCTCCGGATTCACCGTCCGGGTCAGTGACGCGGCCGGCGCCTCGGCGACTCGCAGTTTCACGGTGAACGTTGCCAACGTGGCGCCGACGCTGACCGCCGGTGGCCTGCCAGTGGCTTACGTCGGAGAGCGTTTCACGCTGTACCTGAGCAGCGCCGATCCGGGTGAGGACAGCATCCGCAACTGGCGAATCGACTGGGGCGACGGGCAGTTCATCGACTACCCCGGCAATCCGCGCCAGCTGGTGCACAGCTATGCCGGCGTGTTGGGACCGCTGCAGATCCGGGCAATCGCCAGCGACGAGGATGGCAGTTATCGTCTCGATCCTCTGCCAGTCCTGGTGCTGCCGAGACCGCTGCAGTTGCAGTTCCCCGGTCAGGGCATTATCGGCACGGCGGGCACGGCCGGCAGCGGCCAGCAAACCGGCATCGTCGGCCGATCGCTGCCTGCGTCCGCTTCGCCCGCTGCGGCGCCCCCTGACAGCCCGGCGCGAGCGCAGCCGGGCTTTGCAGCCGACTCGCCGACGTCGGCAGCGGAAGTCTTCACCGCGCCGGTGCCGCTGATCGATTTTCAGCCACGCCCCGCCGGCTTCAGGCTCCCGGTCGACCTTCGCCGCAACGGGCATGACGAGTGGCGGAAGTTGTTCGTGACCAACATGGGGAAAAAGGTGCACAATCCGAACGAGACCTTGCGAGTTACGCCCGGACCTTCGCTACAATTCCGGTCGGCGCCTGACGAGCCTGGGCAGGATGCGGACGACGGTCCGCCGGCAGGAACGCCGCAGGGAACGCAGGGTCGCGGCCCGCAGGAAACGCCGAAGGGCACGAACAACGGTACGAGCGGCGAGCAAGAGCGTGTCGAGGAAGGCAGTCACGACGCTTCGCTGGAGAGCCTGATGGTGCTTCTGCCGTTGCTGCCACTGGCGCCGGAAAAACTCAACAGCATACTAGGGAGAAACACGTGGCAGACGAGAAGGTCGAATCGCCAGGCGGCGGCGGTGAGGAGCCGCAGCGCATCCGAATGAATACCGCGTCGGTGAAGAGCAGTTATTGCAACATGGTCAACGTGACGACGACGCGCGAGGAAGTGGTCATGAACTTCGGGGTCAACGAGAGCTGGGACCGGGGCGCCTCGGAGTACGACGTCAGGCTGGAGCATCGCATCGTGATGAGTCCGTTCGCCGCGAAGCGTCTGGCGCAGATGCTCGGCAAGCTCGTTGGCGAATACGAAAGCCGCTACGGCGAGTTGAACCAGGGCAGCTAGGGAAGCGAGCCAGACCGGCGGCGCCCGCCGCCCGCGTCGGGTTGCCCCGAGACGCCTGCTGGACGGCAGGCGTCGTTGAGCCTTCGGCTTTCCAATGTTGCGCCGGTCTCATTTTGACGCCGGTTTCGAGGCCATTATTTGTCTTCCAACTTTTACGCTTCAAGCACGCCAGGCGCAGTTCCGTCGTCCGCCAATGGCGATCGTGACAGACGGGCGCACGATGACGCGCTGTGGGGAGCCTTCGCTTCGGCGCCGACGTCGACCGAGTTCTGCGCCAGCTGGCTGGCCCTGCAATGCCTGCAGGTCGCCGACGTGCGCGCAGCCCTGCTGCTGCTCGAACAAGCGAGTGGCACCTTCGTCCCGGCTGCCGTCTGGCCATCCGAGCAGACCGACGTCACCTACCTTGCTCCAGCCGCACAGCAATGCCTGAGCGAGCGGCGCGGCATTCTCCTGCCGGGCCTCGCAGGCGCCGTGATGGTCGTCGCCTATCCGGTGGAGCTCGAAGGACGGATGCTCGGCGCGGTCGTGCTCGACGTCGCCGAACGGCCCGCCGCGGCCTTGCAGCAGGTGCTCAGGCAACTGCACTGGGGTATCGGCTGGATCGAGACCCTGTTCCTGCGCCGCCAGAATGGCGACGACGCGCAGGCCCTGCAGCGGGCACGGGCGGCACTCGACGTCCTCGGCGTGGCGGCCGAGCAGGCCCGCCTCGATCCCATGGCCATGGCGGTGGTCAACGATCTCGCCAGCCGCTTCGCCTGCGACCGGGTTTCGCTCGGTGTCGATCGTGGCGGGCGCACGCGTTTGCTGGCCATGTCGCACTCGGCTTTCTTCGAGAAGAAGAGCCAGTTTGTCACCGCCCTCGAAAATGCCATGGACGAGGCCCTCGATCAGCGGCGCAGTATCGTATTTCCGCCCGGCGCGGACGACAGCAGGGGAATTGCCATTGCCCACCGCGATTTTGCCGCGACGCGAGCGGTGTGCTCGGTGGTGCTCGGCAGCCGGGGCATCGGCGTCGGTGTGCTGACTTTCGAGCGCAATCAGGGAGCGCCCTTCAGCGCCGACGAAACGATGGCTTTCGAAGCCGTCAGCGCCCTGCTCGGCCCCCTGCTCGAGAGCCGGCTCGAGCTGCATCGCTGGTTTGCCGGCCGCTTCGCCGACAAGCTGCGTGGCTGGTGGCTCCATCTCAAGGATGCCCGCCGCCCGGGTTTTCGGGTCGGCGTCGCAGCGGCCCTGTTGTTGTTGGTGAGTTTCTTCGCGATCGACGGCGAGTATCGAGTCAGCGCCAGGGCGGTCGTCGAGGGTGCGGTGCAACGCGCCGCCGTGGCGCCCTTCGATGGCTTCCTGCGCGAGGCGCCGGTGCGCGCGGGCTTCGTCGTCAAGCAGGGACAGGTGTTGGCGACTCTCGATGATCGCGACCTGCGGGTCGAGCGGCAGCGCTGGCTGTCGGAGCGCGAACAGCATCAGGCGCGCTACCGCGATGCGCTGGCCAAGCACGAGCGGGCCAATGCCAACGTCGCGCTGGCGCAGATGCAGGAAGCCCAATCGCAACTGGCGCTGGTGGACGAGAAGCTGACGCGCGCCGAGATCGTCGCCCCGTTCGACGGCATCGTCGTCTCCGGCGATCTCAGCCAGCTGATCGGTTCGCCGGTCGAGCAGGGCAAGCTGCTCTTCGAACTGGCACCACTGGACGCCTACCGCGTGATCCTGAAGGTCGAGGATCGCGATATACGCGATGTGCGCGTTGGCCAGACGGGCAGCCTGGTGCTCACCGGGCTGGCCGGCGAAGCCCTGGCCTTCGAGGTGCGCAACGTGTCGATGGCCGAGGCCGAGGACGGCAAGAACACTTTCCGCGTCGAAGCCCAGCTCGATCGCAGCGACCTCAAGCTGCGCCCGGGTATGGAAGGGGTCGGCAAGATCGAGGTCGGCGAGCAGAGCTATGCGTGGATCTGGACCCACCGCCTGAGCGACTGGTTGCGCATGCAGGCGTGGATCTGGTTGCCGTAGGCGGCGGCTGACGGCATGGCCGCCCCCTTTCTCAGCGCTTCGTGGTATCGCGTCGCCGAACTGCGCCCGGAACTGCGCGCGCATGTACGCATCCATCGCCAGCGCTTTCGCGGCGAGCCCTGGTACGTGGTGCACGACAGCGCCTCGGGCAAGCTGCATCGTTTCAGTCCCGCTGCCTATCGGCTGATACAGCTGATGGACGGGCAGCGAACGGTCGACGCGCTATGGACCGAGGTGGCCGCGGAAGCCGGCGAAGACGCGCCGACGCAGGACGAAGTGATCCGCTTGCTGGCGCAACTGCACGCCGGCGACCTGCTGCAGGCCGATCTGCCGCCCGATGTCGACGAACTGGCCGAGCGCGGCAGCAAGCAGCGGCGTCAGAAACTGTTGCAGAGCTTCATCAACCCGATGTCGATTCGCATTCCCCTGTGGGATCCCGATGCCTTCCTGAACCGCAGCTGGCCACTGGTGAAGCCATTGTTCGGTCCGCTCGGGGCATTGCTGTGGCTGCTCGTCGTGCTCCCGGCGATCGTCGTCGCCGGCGTGAACTGGCATGAACTGACCGCCAATCTCAGCGATCAGGTGTTGTCGACGCACAACCTCTTCCTGCTCTGGCTGGTCTATCCGCTGATCAAGGCGCTGCATGAACTGGGCCATGGCTACGCCGTCAAGTCAGGCGACGGCGAAGTACACGAGATGGGCATCATGCTGCTCGTCCTGGCGCCGATTCCCTACGTCGACGCGACGGCTTCCGGCGCCTTTCGCAACAAATGGCGGCGGGCGATGGTTGGCGCCGCCGGAATGCTGGTCGAACTGTTCCTGGCGGCCCTCGCGATGTACCTGTGGGTGCTGGTCGAGCCGGGGCTGGTGCGCTCGGTCGCCTTCAACGTGCTTTTCGTGGCCGGCGCCTCGACGCTGCTGTTCAACGGCAATCCCCTGCTGCGCTACGACGGCTATTACGTCCTCGCCGATCTGATCGAGATCGCCAATCTCGGAAACCGCTCGAATCAGTACTGGCAATGGCTTGCCAAACGTTACCTCTTCGGTGTCAGGACCGTCGAGCGGCCGCAGGGGTCTGCCGGCGAACGCCGCTGGTTTCTGTTCTACGGGGCGGCGTCCTTCGTCTACCGGACGCTGGTGATGATCGTCATCACCCTGTTCATTGCCGGCGAGTTCTTCTTTGTCGGGGTGGTGCTGGCGATCTGGGCGGCGGTGACCATGTTCGTGCTGCCGATCGGCAAGGGCCTCGCCTATGTGCTCTCGAGTCCGGAGCTGCAGCGCCAGCGGACGCGCGCTCGCCTGGTCACCTTCGGTTCGCTGGCGCTTTTTCTGGTCTTCGTGCTTTCGGTGCCGATGCCCTTGCGCACGCATGCCGAGGGCCTGGTCTGGATTCCCGAGAACGCCGAAGTGCGCGCCGCGGCCGATGGCTTCGTCGAGCAGCTGCTGATCCAGCCGGAAGCCCGCGTCGAGGTCGGCGATCTGTTGCTGGTGACCGCCCAGCCGTCCCTGGCTGCCGAAGTCGAACAGGCACGGGCGCGGGTACGCCAGCTCGAGGTGCAGTACACGACGCAGATGTTCGACGAGCGCGTACAGGCGGCGGCGATCAGCGAGGATCTGCGCCGAGAACGAAGTGCTCTGGCGCGCGCGGAAGAGAAGCTCGATTCGCTGCTGCTGCTTGCCCAGGTATCCGGCACGCTCAAGCTGGCGCGGCCGCAGGATTTGCCGGACCGCTACGTCAAGAAGGGCGAACTGCTCGGCTACATCCTCGACGGCCCGCCCCGGCTGGTACGGGTGGTCGTCGGCCAGGACGACATTGCCCTGGTTCGCGAAGCGCGCGACGAGGTGCAGGTGAAGATCGCCGATCGCCTCGAGCAGACCTATTCCGCACGCGTGATCCGCGAGGTCCCCGGTGCGCACGACCAGCTGCCGAGCAAGGCGCTTTCGCTTGCCGGTGGTGGCCAGCACGGCACCGACCCGCGCGACCCGAATGGCCTCAAATCGCTGCAACGGCTGTTTCAGTTCGATCTCGAGTTGCCGCCGGAAGTGGGACCCTTGCAGATCGGCACACGCGTCTTCGTGCGTTTCCATCACCGCGCCGAGCCACTCGCCGAGCAGTGGGCGCGGCGGCTGCGCCAGCTTTTTCTCTCGCGCTTCAATGTCTAGGGCGCTGCTCGATCGCTGGCAGGTGCATGAGTTCGCGCCGGGCCTGTACCCGGAGCGTCGTGACCTCAGGGACGGTCGTCTCGACCGCTTCATCGGGCGCCTGCTGGGGCGTTGCGCGCAGGCTGGCTGGTCGCTGCGCCTGCGCGACCTGCGGCGTTTTGCCGAGCGTGTCCAGGCGCTGGAAGGGGACTTGCTGGCCATCGACGACGAGGGACTGCGCAGCAGGGCGCTGCGCGTGGGCGCCGCACTGGCCGTCGAAGGGCTCGCCGAGGCAGCGGTTGCCGAGTGCTTTGCGCTGGTGCGCGAGGTCTGTTCGCGCCAGCTTGGCCTGCGCCATTACCCGGTGCAGCTGATGGGCGGCTACGCCATGCTGACCGGGGCGCTGGCGGAAATGCAGACCGGCGAGGGCAAGACACTGACCGCCGTTCTCCCCGCCGTGACGGTGGCACTCGCCGGCGCCCCGGTGCACGTGATCACCGTGAATTCCTATCTGGCGGCCCGCGATGCCGAATATCTCGCGCCGGTCTATGAATTCTTCGGTTTGCGCGTCGGTCTGGTCGTCCCCGACCAGGAGACCGCCGAGCGCGTCGAGGCCTACGCCGCCAACGTCACCTACTGCGTCAACAAGGATCTGGTCTTCGACTATCTTCGCGACCGCATAACGCAGAAGCGCGCCCGCGCCGGCCCGCGGGCGCTGCTCGATGGCTGGCTGGCCGGGCCGCGCAGCCAGGCGCCCGCGCGGGTCTTGCTGCGCGGGCTTTACTTCGCGATCGTCGACGAAGCCGACAGTGTCCTGATCGACGAAGCGCGAACGCCGCTGATCATTTCCAGCGACGTCGACGACCCGAACGGGCGCGCCCTCTACGAGCAGGCGCTGGCGCTGGCCGCCAGCCTGAAAAGCAGGCGCCATTACCTGCTGCGGGCGACGGAACGGAGCGTTGAACTGACCGACGCCGGCAAGGCGGCAGTCGCCGATTTCGCCTGCGAGCTCAGCGGACTGTGGCGCATACCGCGGGCGCGCGAAGAACTGGTCGAACAGGGCCTGTCGGCGCTGCATCTCTTCCAGCTCGACCGGCACTACATCATTGCCGACGAAAAGGTGCAGATCGTTGACGAGTACACCGGTCGCGTAATGGCCGATCGTTCTTGGGAGCGTGGTCTGCACCAGATGATTGAAGTCAAGGAGGCGCTGGCGATCAGCAAACGACGCGACACCATCTCGCGGATTACCTATCAGCGCTTCTTTCGCCGCTACCTGTGCCTGGCCGGAATGACCGGCACGGCCATCGAAGTGGCGCCGGAAATGCGCTCCGTGTATGCCATGGACGTGCTGCGCATCCCGCCGAATCGTCCGGTCGTGCGGCGCAATCTCGGCTACCGCGTGTTCGTCGACAGCGACCGGCGCTGGGCAGCGGTGGTGCAGAGCGCCGCCAGGATGCGCGCGGCGGGACGGGCGGTGCTGATCGGGACGCGTTCGGTGGCGGCATCGGAGCTGGCCAGCGCGCATCTGGGCGCCGCCGGACTGGCGCACGAAGTGCTCAACGCGCGCCAGGACCAGCGCGAGGCCGAGATCATCGCCCAGGCCGGCCAGCCGGGGCGGATCACCGTGGCCACCAACATGGCCGGGCGCGGAACCGACATTCTGCTCAGCCCGGAGGTTCGCCTGGCGGGTGGCCTGCACGTCATTCTCTCCGAGTACCACGATTCTGCGCGCATCGATCGCCAGTTGTACGGCCGTGCCGGTCGGCAGGGAGATCCGGGATCATGCGAAGCAATCGTTTCGCTTGATGATGAATTGTTTCTCGCCCATGCTTCGGCTTTGCTCGGCTGGCTGCGCCCGCGCGTTTCGCAGGCGGGGCTGCTGCCGTCACACCTGGCACGGCTGCTGCGCCAGTCCGCGCAAGCCGCGGCCGAGCGGCAGAACTCGCGGATCAGGCGGCAGACAGTTGAAATGGACAAGCGCGTGGAACAGTCGCTCGCGTTTGCCGGAAGAGGAGAATAGACGAATGCCAGCTTGGGCAAGGCGGATGCGGATGGGCGCCCGGAGCGCGGTGCTCCTGATGCTCGCGTGGTCGGGCAGGGGGCTCGCGGCCGAGTTCGATTGCATCATCGAGCCGAGCAAGACCGTGGACGTGCGCGCGGCGAGCGAGGGGCTGATCGAGAAGATCTGGGTAGACCGCGGCGACATGGTCAAGAAGGACCAGGTGCTGGTCACCCTGGATTCCGGCGTCGAGCAGGCGGCGGTCGATTCGGCGCGCTATCGTGCGACGATGCAGGGCAAGATCCGGACAGGTGAAAGCCGCGTCGAGTTCTCGACGACCAAGTACAAGCGTCGTGAAAAGCTGGCCAGCCAGTCATTCATTTCGCTGAGCGACCGCGACGAGGCGCTGACCGAAAAGCGACTCGCCGAGTCGGAACTTCTCGAGGCCAGGGACGAACGCCGCCTGTCGGAGATCGAGTACCGCCGGTTGGCCGAGCAGTTGCGACTGCGCACGATCAAGAGTCCGGTCGACGGCGTCGTCATCGATCGCCTGCTCGCGGCCGGCGAACTCGCCGACAATCGCGACCTGCGCAAACCGATCCTCAGGCTGGCGGATATCGGCACCCTGTACGTCGAGGTACTGATGCCGATCGAGGCTTTCGGCAAGCTCAGTGCCGGCCAGAAGGTCGAGGTGCTGCCGGAAGCGCCGATCGGCGGACGGTACACGGCGACCGTGCAGGTGATCGACCGGGTGTTCGATGCCGCCAGCGGAACCTTCGGGGTGCGCCTCGAGTTGCCAAACCCGGACCTGAAACTGCCGGCGGGAATCAAGTGCAAGGCCAGTTTTCCGGCTATCGCCGGTCGTTTTTCCACCGCGCCACCGTCGGCCGCAGCGCGTCCGGCAGGAAAGCCGGCGGCGGATCCTTCGGGAAAACCGATGTAGCTGCCGGCAGTGCCCGCGCCAGCGGCTGCAGGACGTGACAACACCCAGACTTGCCAGGTGAAGCCGATGAACGTCAGACAGGAGCGTTTCGCCGTAACGGTCGCCAGCCGTCTGCTGGCGGCGTCGTCGTTCTGGCTGGCGTTCGGCACCTGCCGAGCCGATGTGCCGACCCCCGCGCAGGAGTGCCGGTTGCGCAACGCGGCGATCTGCGAGCTGAAGGGCGTGCAGTTCATGGTTGACGGCCCTTGCCCGCCACCGGCACGTACCATCCGGCCGCCGCGTGACGAGCCGTGTGACGAGGCAGCGCCCACCGGAACGACCCGTGGTGGGCAGCCTGCGGGAGCAGGAATGGCTGCGGCGCAGCTTGCCGTAATGCCGGGCGCGGCGTCGGCGGCAAATGGTACCCCGCCTCCGGTTCGCGATCTGGCCTGGGTCGGGCGCGCCGAGCGCTGGCTGCTGCCGCTGCTGCTGGCCGCAGGCGGTCTGCTGTTTGGCGGTGTCTGCCTGCTCCTCTTTGTTGTCTGGCGACGGCGGGCGGCTCGCCGGGAGCGGCATACCGGCGAGGCTGCGGTCGACCTTGCTCGTCCATTGCTGCAGCTGGTCGTTGCAGGCGCCTGCGCCGTACCGCTCGGCTACCAGGCGGCAGGGGCCGCATTTGATCGTGTCTTCGCGAGCGCCGACAACCACGATACGGCACTGCCCTGGTTGCTGGCCGCGCCGCTGGCCGTGGCGGTGTTCATGCTGGTTACCGGTCTTTCCTTCGCGCTGATTGCCTTGCTGCTCGTCCGGCTGTTCGAGGGGCCCGGCAAGGGCTCGCCGAAGCAGGGGCGAAGTGGTTGAAGGGGATGTTGTTGCCGACATGAATGTGTCGGAATTTCTTACAGTTGTCGCACGAAACAGGGTGCCGGATCGAGTTGAATTTCGAGTAAACAAGAGTCTGCAATCTTGTTGACCCGTGGGTATATAAATTGCTTATAGTTGGCGAATCTGGCGCTCGCGGTGGGTGATCATGCCCCCTTTCGCGACACGAGCGCTGCTGATGTGGAAGCACAGGGTGGGCGCTGCAGCCTGCCTGTTTCCGGTGCGTTGTGCTTGCGTGGATAGCAGGAGGCGAACGTTGGATACAGAGATCACGTCGCGGTCGTGCCGCTGATGGATAGCAAGGTACGTCCGGAAGGGTCGCCATCGGCGACGCGCAGGCCCGTTCCCAGAAACGCCTTGCGCACGCGCCGCGGGCTGGCGTGGCTGGGCGGGTTTCTTGCCAAGGCACTCGGGCAATCCGCAGGCGCGGTACCGACGACCGCCGGGCGCCTGACTTGCGAAGTGTTGGAGCCGCGCATCCTGCTCGACGCGACGCCGAGCATACCGGTCACCCGCATCGATGGGTCCATCGACGTCGCTGGAGAGACCGATCGCTACGGCTTCACGCTGAACGAGAGCGTTCGCGTCGTCTTCGATTCGCTGACCGACGATGCCAGCATCCGCTGGTCGCTCGAAGGACCGCGCGGTGCGGTGGTCAGCGATCGCGGCTTCAACGCTTCGGACTCGTACGAGCGGAGCGGCGAGGTCGCTCTCGACCTCGGAGCCGGCGACTACACGCTGAGCGTCGATGGTGTCGCCGACCGCACCGGCGCGTACAGCTTCCGCCTGATCGACATCGCGCAGGCGCAGGAGCTGACGCCGGGAACGACCGTCAGCGGGCAACTCGATCCGGCCAACGAGACCGACGCCTACCGCTTCAGCGTTGCTGCCGGCCAGCGCTTCTTCATCGACCGCCTGTCGAATGGCGGTGACATCTACTGGCGGCTGCTCGATCCCTACGGGCGCACGGTGGTCGATCGCACGCAGATGAACAATGACCTGGGCGAGGTGACGCTCGCCGTCGACGGCAGCTACACGCTGCTGATCGAGGGGCGAGCCTACACCACGGGTAGCGCTGGCTACAGCTTCAACGTCGTCCTGCTCGACGAGCCGCTGCCGCAACCGATGGCCCCGGGTACGCTGGTTGCCGGGCGCATCGCGCAACCGGGGCAGCGCGACATCCACAGCTTCACGCTCGCCGCGGATACCCGGGTCGTCTTCGATTCGCTGACCGCCGACGACAGGATGCTGTGGTCGCTCAGCGGACCCAACGGCACGGTCGTTGCCGGTCGTCGCTTCGAGTATTCCGACTCGTACGAGCTGGCAGGCAACAACGGCATCCTGCTGCGAGCCGGCGACTACACGCTGACCGTCGATGGCGAAGGCGACCGTGTCGGCAACTACGCTTTCCGCTTGCTCGACCTGGCGGCTGCCCAGGCAGTTGCGGTGAACGCGACGGTCACCGGGACGCTGAGTGACGCTGGTGCCAGCGGCGGCACGCCGGGCAGCGCGCCGGCTACCGAGACGCGGCTCTACAGATTCACGGCCGTCGCCGGCGAACGTTTCTTCCTTGACAGTCAGGGCCTGTCGGGCGACAACGTCTCGCTGCGCGTGTTCGATCCCAAGGGTGGCCTGGTCTACGGGCCGCAGGCGTTCACCAGTGACGTCGATGTGTTCACCGCCGCTTACGACGGCGATTACGTGCTGGCCCTGGAGGGCCGCGTCTACAACAGCAACGCGAGCAACTACCAGTTCAAGGTGCAGCGCGTCGTCGACAGCAGCGCGCCGCTGGCGCTGGATAGCCGCATCGATGGCAAGCTCGACCATCCCGGTCAGCGGCAGGCCTATACCTTTACGCTGACCGCGCCGGCGCAGCTGCTGTTCGACTCGCTGACCTACGACAACGACTTCAACTGGAGCCTTGCCGGCCCGCGAGGCAGCGAGCTTGCCGGGCGCAGCTTCGTTTACTCGGATTCGGCCGAATACAGCAGCAGTCCGCTGCTTGATCTGGCGGCCGGGACCTATACGCTGACCGTCGACGGCAATCTCGACAAGACGGGCGCCTACGCTTTCCGCCTGCTGAACCTGGCCACTGCGGGCAGCGTCGTCGCCTACGACAGCGACGTCAGCGGCACGCTCGCGCCGGGTGGCCTGACGCGGGTCTACAAGTTCACGGCCAGTGCTGGCGATCAGGTGGCGTTCGACCGCATCGCGCTCAGCGGCGGCAGCCCGCACTGGCGGCTGCTCGACGAGACCGGTCTCCAGGTTTTCGCGCCGGAGCCTTTCGCTGACCGGACGAGTACCAGCCTGCGTCTCGGTGGCAGCTACTACCTGCTGGTCGAAGGTCGCAGCTGGGAGACCGGCGATATCGATTACAGCTTCAGGATTGCTTCCCAGGGCAATGTGCCGGTGCCCGCGCTGAGCGGAACCGGCATCACGCTGGGCACCACCATCAGCGGCACGCTGGGCGCAGCAGGCGAGGTGGACGACTATGTCTTCGACATCGCCGGGCCAACGCGGCTCTACTTCGACAGCTTCGCGCCAAGCAGCAGCGGCGAGTTCCACTGGTCGCTGGTCGGCCCGCGCGGTACCGAGATCGCCGATCGCAGCACCTATTACTCGGAGTCCTACGAGTTCGGCAACGGCAACCCGGTGATCGACGTGCCGCTCGCCGGAAGATATCAGGTTCGCGTCCGGGGTAACGGCAACACTACGGGCAGCTACAGCTTCCGCGTCCTGAACCTGGCCGACGGCACGGTGCTTACACCCGGTACGCCGGTCACCGCGAGTCTCGATCCGGCCAACGAAACCGACGTCTATCGTTTCGCCGCCAACGCCGGCGACCGCGTCTTTTTCGACCGGCAGACCTTCAGTCCGGCCTATTCCAACTGGGTCAGCTGGCGATTGCTTGACCCCTACGGTCGCCAGGTCTGGGGGCCGGCCAACTTCTACGATGACGTCGACGTCAGCACGCTGGCGTTTACCGGCGTCTATACGCTGCTCGTCGAAGGACGGGTGTGGACAAGGGATTCGCTCGCCCGCTTCGACTACGGCTTCAACGTCCAGCCGGTTGCCGATGATCCGGCGAGCGCGCTGACCATCGGCGACACGGTCAACGGCGCCATCGACCATGCCGGACAGCAGGACAGCTACAGCTTCTCGCTGGCCGCCGAAACCCTGCTCTATTTCGACAGCCTGAGCAACAGTAACATCGCCTGGACCCTGCGCGGCCCCGATGGCTACCTCCTGAGTCGCAATCTGCAGAACAGCGACTCGTCCGAACTCGGACAGACCAACCCGCTGCTGCGGCTGGCGGCGGGCGATTACACGCTGACCCTCGACGGCGTCGGCGATAACACCGGCGATTACAGCTTCCGGCTGGTCGATGTGGCCGGCGAAGCGGCCGCGCTGAGCCCTGGAACGGCGGTCGACGACAGCCTGAGCGGCGCCCGCGTCACCGACTTCTACCGCTTCGACGCCGTCGCCGGCGAGCGCTATTACTTCGACCGGATCAGCTATGGCGACTACTACAACACCACCTACCGTCTGATCGATCCGCAGGGCAGGCAGGTCTGGGGCGGTTACGTCTGGCCCGAAGACCAGGAGATGAGCGCTTTTGCCCTGTCCGGCACCTACTACCTGCTGGTCGAGGGCCGCGTCGGCAACGCCGCCGCGGCCAACGCCTACAGCTTCAACATGCACAAGGTCGTCGACATCAGCGACAGCCTGACGCCGGGCCAGACCGTGAGCGGCAGCTTCGGCACGCCCGGCGCGCGCGCCAGCTACCGTTTCACGCTCACCGACCCGCGCCGACTGCTCTTCGACGGCCTGACGCCGGACAACGCCAATCCCGATATCTACTGGACGCTGACCGGCCCGCGTGGCACAGAGATCAGCAACCGCCGTTTCTACGCTTCCGAATCGCACGAGCTGGGCGCCACCAGCCCGCTGCTCGACCTCGTTGCCGGCGACTACACGCTGACCCTGGACGCGCAGGGCGATCAGACCGGCAACTTCAGCTTTCGCCTGCTCGACCTCGCCGCGGCGACCGTGGTCACCAGCGACAGCGTCGTCAGCGGCCAGCTCGACCCGGCCAACGAAACCGACGTCTATACCTTTGACGCGACTGCCGGTACGCGCTACTACATCGACCGCCAGACGCTGAGCAGCGGCGCCGACCGCCTGACCTGGCGCCTGTTCGATCCCTACGGTCGCCAGGTCTTCGGCCCCAGCAACCTGAACGACGTCGATATCTTCACGCTCGGAGAAAGTGGCGCCTACACGCTGATCGTCGAAGGCCGCATCTGGCAGACGCAGTACGGCGCCCGGACCGACTACAGCTTCAAGCTGCTGGAGATCACCGACGACATTGTCGACATCGTTCCGGGTGTCAGCCATGGCCTCGACCAGTTCGGCACCGACGGTCAACTGGACGGCGCGCTGAACGTCAACGGCCTGCGCTACGCACAGGTGGCCAACAATGCCGACCTCGACCTGACCGGCTCGCTGACTCTCGAAGCCTGGTTCAGGGTCGACGCCTACGCCAGTACCTGGCAGGCGCTGTTCTACAAGGGCAACGGCAACAGCAACCAGCGGACATATACGCTGTGGCTCAATTCGGCGGGTTACCTGCACCTGTCTACCGGCAACAATTCCAACAACAACATCAACACGGCGAACGGCAGTGTGGTGACCGGGCAGTGGCACCACGTCGCGGTGGTGCTCGACCGCGACAGTGCCACCGGGATGATGAAGATCTACCTGGACGGGTTGGAGGCGGCAAGTGGCGCCCTGTCGACCGGCGCGGCAAGTTCCAATGCCAATCCGCTGCTGATCGGCAGCAACCTGGAAAACTACCCGGTGTTCCAGGGTGCCGTAGACGATGTCCGTCTGTGGAACAGCGCGCGCAGCGCGCAGCAGATCGTCGACAACAAGGACCACACGCTGGTCGGCAACGAGGCCGGGCTGCTGATGTACCTGAAGGCCGACGAGAGCAGCGGCACGGCTCTCGCCGACAGCAGCGGTCGCGGCAATGCCGGGCAGATAGTCCATCCCTGGGCGAGCACGCCCGGCGTCGTCGCCGGGCGCATCGACTTCGGCCAGCAGGACTACTACCGGTTCACGCTCGGCGACAGCACGCGCCTCTATTTCGACTCGCTGACCGACAACAACAACCTGCGCTGGTACCTGAGCGGGCCGCGCGGCGTGCTGGTTTCCGATCGCTCCTTCCAGGGCAGCGATTCGCAGAACGGACTGAGTGTCTTCGACCTGGTGGCCGGCGACTATACGCTGCGGGTGGACGGGGTCGGCGATACCACCGCTGACTATGGCTTCCGCCTGATCGATCTCGCCGGCGCCGAAGCGCTGCCTCTCGACTCCACCGTCAACGGCCTGCTGACGCCGGCCAACCGGACCGATGCCTACCAGTTCAGCGCCAATGCCGGCGACCGGCTGTACTTCGACGTCGTCGCGACCAGCGGCGGCGTACCCTACTGGCGCCTGCTGGACCCCTGGGGTCGCACCGTATGGGGCCCGAGCTACATGCCCAGCGACGACGTGCAGTTGCAGACCCTGCCGTTCACCGGCGTCTATACGCTGCTCGTCGAGGGCCGTCGCGACGCCGGCACGGGTAGCTCGGGCTACGCCCTGCACGTCGGCACGGTGACCGACAAGACGGTGGCCATTGCGCCTGGCGTCGCGTCGGGAATGACCGCTGAGCGGGTTGACGGAGAACTGGGCGGTGGTGTCGACCTGAACGGCTTCCAGTACCTGGAAGTCGCCAACAGCAGCAGCATCGACCTCACCGGCAGCCTCACGGTCGAGGCCTGGATCAGGCTCGATCATTTCACCAACACCTGGCAGCCGATCTTCTACAAGGGCGACGCCAGCAGCGACTGGACCCGGCGCAGCTACGCGATGTGGTTGAACAGCGACGGTTCGCTGCAGTTCGGCTCCGATAGCCGCTACACCGGCACCGCTGCCGGCGTCGTCCAGGCCGGCGTATGGACACATGTCGCCGGGACCATCGACCGGGCGACCGGCAGCCTGCGGATCTACGTCAATGGCGACCAGGCGGCGGCTCGCGACAATATCGGGACAGCGCCGTCGACCGCCTACGACCAGCCGCTGCTGCTCGGTGGCGGGCTCTACCAGTCGTCGGACAGCAACCTCTTTGCCGGTGCGCTGGACGAGGTGCGTATCTGGAATACGGCCCGCAGCCAGGCGCAGATACAGGCCGCCAGGGATACGCCGCTGAACGGCAGCGAGGCCGGCCTGGTGCTCTACCTGAAGGCCGACGAGGGCAGTGGCGAGACGCTTGCGGACCTCTCCGGCGACGGCAATCCGGCGCTGTTCAGGGCGATTGCCGACGGCATCGTGCTCGGCAGCGTCGATCACGCCGGACAGGTGGTAAACCACAACTTCAGCCTTGCTGCGCCGACGCTGATCTATTTCGATTCGCTGACCAACAACGCCAACATGCGTTGGTCGCTTGCCGGCCCGAGTGGCCAGATCGTCGGCAACCGCTCGTTTAGCCAGAGCGATTCCTACGATGGCTCGTCGTTCTACATGCTCGCTGCCGGCGACTACACGCTTACCGTCGACCCCCGGGACGACGGCACCGGGCCCTTCGCATTCCGCCTGCTCGACCTGGCCGCCGCCGGCGTGCTGATCCCCGGGACGCCCGTGTCGGGGGGGCTCGACCCGGCGCGGCGGACCGACGCCTATCGCTTCGACGTAAGCACGCCCGATCAGCGCTGGTTCTTCGACGCGACCAGTCGCAGCGGCGCCGACGCCTACTGGCGTCTGCTCGATCCCTGGGGGGCCACGGTATTCGGTCCGAGCGCGGTCAACAATCCGAACAGCAACGACGTAGAGGTGACGCTGCCTTTCGTCGGCACCTATACCCTGTTGATCGAAGGGCGCAGCCACTGGGGCGGCAGCAGCGCCTCGTACACGCTCAACGCCCGGCCGGCGAACGACGGCGCCAGGGCCGTCGCGCTCGGTGCCGACGTCGTCGGCAGTATCGCCAATGCCGGACAGCGGCAGGCCTATACGTTCAGCCTGAACAGCGACAAGGTGGTCTATTTCGATTCGCGCACCAATGACGCCAGCCTCAGCTGGTCGCTGAGCGGTCCGCGCGGCAACGTCGTCGCCAGCCGTGCATTCAACAGGTCGGATTCCGCTGACCTGGGCGGCAGCCCGGTTCTCGATCTGGTCGCTGGCGACTACACGCTGGTCGTCGATGGCGCCGGCGACGCCACCGGCACGTTCGATTTCCAGCTGATGGATCTCTCGGCGGCCAGCGCCATCGCCGTTGGCACCGACGTCAGCGGCAGCCTGCTGCCAGGCAGCAGGACACACCTCTTCAGCTTCGTCGCCGACGCCCGCGACCGCCTGGCCTTCACGATGATCAGCGAGAGTCGCAACAGCGCCTACTGGCGCCTGCTCGACCCTTATTCCGGGTTGCTCTTCGGGCCGAGCAACTTTGCCGACACCGGCGCGCTGACCATGCCGTTCAATGGCACCTACTACCTGCTCCTGGAAGGGCGGGTCAGCGAGGGCAACGCCGTCGACTACAGTTTCCGGGTCGACGACACGGCGCTGCCGAACAGCGGCGCTGCCAGCAGCCAGGACTTCGACGCGGCCGGTCTGCCCTGGGCGCCCGCCAGCTTCAGCAATTCGGCGCCGGCGGTGCTCGCCGGCGGTCCGTCGGGCAACTTCCTGCGCCTGCTGCCGGGCAGCGTCACCGGCTACAACACGATCGGCTTCACGAGCGCCGGCGTCGGCGTGATCCCGGCGACGGTCAGCGTCGATTTCGATCTCCGGATCAGCCAGGTCAACCGCCAGGGCGACGGCATCGGCTTCGCCTGGCTGAACGCGGACGTCTGGGGCAACAGCGGCCCGGCACCACAGTTCGGCGAAGAGGTCAACCTGGCCGGTAGCTTCGGCGTCGGTTTCGACCCGGTGAACAACGGTGAAATCAGCGACAACCACGTCTCCCTGCACTTCGACGGCAGCAAGGTCGCCGAATTCGACCTCGCCGGTTTCCGCCTCGACAGCGGCGACTTCCACCACGCGCGCATCGTCATGACGGCGGTCGCCGGCGGCAGCAGGGTCTCGGTGTACCTGACGCCGGCTGGAGGCAGTGAAGTGGCGGTCGTCGAGGACTACTTCATCAGTGGCATGCAGGCCTACGACGGTCGCATGGCCTTTGCTGCGCGCAACGGTGGCTGGCGCGCCGACAATGACCTCGACAACATCCGCGTCGCGGTCGTCCCCGGCAGCGCCGAGGATTTGCCGGTGCTGGCCCTGGGTACCGTGCCGGTGAGCGGCACCCTGTCCGCCAGCGGCGAGGTGGACCGCTACCGCTTCAGTCTCGCCGGCAGCACGCGTGCCTATTTCGATTCGCTGACCAACAACGGCAACCTGCGCTGGAGCCTGACCGGGCCGCGCGGCGCGGTCGTTTCCGGACGCAGCTTCACCGCTTCGGATGGCTATCAGGGCCTGTCGCTGATGGACCTGACCGCCGGCGATTACGTGCTCTCGGTCTTCGGCAGCACGGGCGCTTACAGCTTCAGGCTGATGGACATGGATCAGGGCGACGTGCTGACGCCGGATACCGATACCAGTGGCACGCTCAGCCCAGGCAACGAGACCGACATCTACCGCTTCGACGCCGTCGCCGGCGACCGCTTCTACTTCGACCGCGTCAGCTTCAGCGGCGGCTACTACACCGACTGGCGCCTGATCGATCCCTTCGGCCGCCCGCTGTGGGGGCCGACGCACATGTATTACGACGACGTGGACCTCACGACACTGCCGTACTCGGGGACCTGGTACCTGCTGCTCGAGGGGCGCTATCACGAGACCACGGCGTCGAACTACACGATCAACGCGCGCAAGATCGACAGCGGCGCCAGCACGCCGATCGTCATTGGCGACCGCGTCGACGCCGATCTGGGCAAGCCGGGCGAGGTCGGCAGCTTCAGTTTCGATATCGCTGGCAGCGAATCGAAACGCATCTACTTCGACGTACTGAGCAACACCAACCGCCTGAGCTGGACGCTGAGCGGGCCGCGCGGCAGTGTCGTTTCCGGGCGCTCCTTCGGCAGCAGCGACGCCGCCAACGGGCGCTCGATCATGGACCTGGCGCCGGGCAGCTACACGCTGATCATCGACGGCAGCGGCGATTTTAGCGGCGCCTACGCCTTCCGCCTGCTCGACCTGTCTGCGGGCACCCAGATCGTCCCGGGCACGCCCCTGGTCGACCAGAAGCTGACGCCGGGCAGGGCCACCGAGGTGTACTGGTTCGACGCGGTCACCGGCGAGCGCTTCTACTTCGACCGGGTGGACTTCAGCGGCGGCTACTACACCGACTGGCAGTTGCTCGATCCCACGGGGCGCACGCTGTGGGGCCCGACGCACATGTACTACGACGATGTCGACGTCACGACCTTGCCGCTCGACGGGCGCTACACCCTGCTCGTCGAAGGCCGTTACCACGAGGATGCGCCGAGTTCGACCTACACGATCAACGTCCAGCCGGTGGTCGACCCGGTGTCGCCGATGAGCCTGAACACGCAGGTCTCGGGCACGATCGACAGCGTCGGGCAGCGCGCTCTGCACACGTTCACGCTCGCCGATGCCAGGCAGGTCTATGTCGACGTCCTGACCAACAATAGCAACTTTTCCTGGAGCCTCAGCGGTCCGCGTGGCGTCGAGGTGTCGAACCGCTCGTTCGGCGCCACCGATGGCGTGCACGGCCTGTCGTTGCTGGATCTGGTGCCCGGTGATTACACGCTGACCATCGATGGCAGCGGCGCGACCACCGGTGCCTACGCCCTGCGCCTGCTCGACCTCGCCGCGGCGCCGCTGATCACGCCGGGTACGCCGGTCAGCGGCCAGCTCAACCCGGCCAACGCGACCGACATCTACCGCTTCAATGCGGCTGCCGGAGACCGCTTCTACTTTGACCGCGTGAGCTTCAGCGGCGCCTACTACACCGAGTGGCGGCTGCTCGACCCCTGGGGCAAGACGGTCTGGGGACCGACACACTTCTACTACGACGACGTGGACGTCACGACGCTGGACTTCGACGGTGTCTACACGCTGCTCGTCGAGGGTCGCTACCACGAAAGCGGCACCTCGAACTACACGCTCAACGTCTCGCCGTCGCCGATCTCGCAAAAGATCATCCTGTCCGGACTCGGCACGGCTCCCGGTCCCGACCTCAAGGTTGAGGACCTGGCGCTGACGCCGCCTGCGGGCGGTCTCGCCGCCGGCGGTCAGGTGCTGCTCAGCTGGGAAGTGAGCAATACCGGCAACCTGCCGGCCAATGCGCCGTGGAAGGATCGCATCCTGGTGCGCAACATGGACCGTGGCGGCGAGTTGATCGTCAATCTGCTCGTCGATTACGCCGATCTGGGCGCCGCCGCCGGCGACCCGCTGGCGGCTGGCGGCCGTCGCGCCCGACAGGTGACGCTCAGCCTGCCGCCCGGCAACAGCGGCACCGGCAACCTGCGTTTCGAGGTCGCCGCCGACGTTACCAACGCCGTTGCCGAGCCTGGCGTTGCCGAGTTGAACAACAGCGCCATCGTCAACGCGATCGCCGCGGCAACGCCGTATCCCGACCTGCAGGTCGACCACCTTGCGCTGACTCCGGGCAGCGGCTGGGCGGCGGGCAGCAGCGTCACCGTGAGCTGGCGGGTGAACAACGGCGGCAGCATCGACGTGGACGATGCCTGGAGCGACCGCATCAGCGTGCGCAACCTGAGCACCGGCGCGACGCTGCTCAACGCCAGCCAACGCTACCTGCCGGCCGTCGACGGAGTGCTCAACGCCGGCAGCTCGGTCGACCGCAGCTTCAGCTTCAGCTGGCCGGCGGGTATCGCCGGCAGCGGCCAGTTCGAAGTCCTGGTGAGCACCGACGACGATGGCGAGATCTTCGAGAGCAATGCCAGCGACACCGCCGAGACCAACAACTCCGCCAGTCTGGTCGTCGCCTCGGCGCCCGACCTGCGGGTGCAGAACCTGCGCGTCGGCGCCGCCGCGGTCGCCGCCGGCGACAGTGTCACCGTCTTCTGGGACGACCGCAACGAGGGTCTGATCGCCACCCCGGCCAGCTGGAACGACCGCCTGATCGTGCGCAACCTGGACAGCAGCGAAACGCTGCTCGACGTCAGCCTGCCGTACAACATCGCGCAGGTCGGCAATGGCGCGCTGGCTGCCAACAGCGGTGTCACGCGCTCCTACACTTTCCAGCTCCCCGAGGGTGTGCGCGGCAGCGGCCGGATCGAGGTCGAGGTCCGTGCGGACCAGAATGCCGCCGGCCAGGGCAGCCTGGTCGAATACACCGCCGCCGGCGGCAGTGGCGAGGGCAACAACAGCGCCAGCATGGCGTTCACCGCCGCGGCCAGGCCCTACGCGGACCTGATGGTCGGCAGTTTGAGCGCACCGGCCAGCGGGCGCGGAGGTGAGACGATCACGCTGGGATGGACGGTGCTCAACCAGGGAGCGATCGCCACCGGCGGGCAGTGGAGCGACCGCGTCGTGCTCAGCAGCGACGCCGTGATCGGCAATGCCGACGACGTGACGCTGGCGACTGTCGGGCATTACGGCGTGCTCACGCCGGGAGACTCGTACCAGCAAAGCCGGCAGTTGGTCCTGCCCGAGCGGCTCGACGGGGTCTTCCACCTGGCTGTCGTTGCCGACATCGTCGGCGAGGTCAGCGAGCCCGACACGCGCGACAACAACACGGCGACGGCGAATATCCAGCTATCGACGCCGCACGCCGACCTGCAGGTCGAGGTCGTCGCCGCGCCGGCCAGCGCGCGCAGCGGCGAAGCGACGCCGGTCAGCTGGCGGGTGCGCAATGCCGGCGACCGGCCGACCGACGTGACGCAGTGGAAGGACAGCATCTACCTGTCGACCGACGCCACGCTCGATGCCGGCGACACGCTGCTGGCGCAGCTGCTGCACAGCGGCGGACTTGGCGTCGGCGAAAGCTACAGCAGCCAGAGCAACGTCTTCCTGCCCTTCGGCATGACCGGAGACTTCCGCATCCTGGTCGACACCGATGCCCAGAGCCAGGTCTTCGAAAGCGTGTTCGAGAACAACAACGTCACCGCCAGCCTTGCGCCGGTGCAGGTGCTGGCGCCAGTGCTCGCCGATCTTAGTGTCAGCCAGATCGTCGTGCCGGCGCAGGGCGCTCCCGGCCAGACGAGAAGCGTTGCGTGGACGGTCGCCAACAGCGGCAGCGGCGCTGCGCGCGGCAGCTGGAGCGACCGCGTCTACCTCAGCGCCGACGGCAGTCTCAGCGGGGCGCAGTTGCTGGCGACCGTGCCGCACAGCGGCGAACTGGCGACCCTGGCCAGCTACACGGCGAGCGCCGAAATCGTCCTGCCGGATGTCGTCGACGGCGATTACCTGATCGTCGTCAGCAGCGACGTCACCGACACCGTTTTCGAAGGCAGCCAGGAGGGCAACAACAGCACCGTCTCGACGGCGACCCTGCGCGTGGTACATCCCGATCTGTTGCCGGTGTCGGTCGCCGCGCCGGCCGGCGCGCTTTCCAGCGAGGCCATCGTCGTCTCGTGGCAGATGCGCAATGCCGGCAGCAGCGACGCGCTCGACGCCTGGACCGATCGCGTCTACCTGTCGCGCGACGCGGCGCTCGGCAGCGACGACACGCTGCTCGGTGAACTTGCCCATGCCGGACCGCTCGCCGTCGGCGCCAGCTACGACGCGCAACTGCAGGTGAATCTGCCGCTGGCGGCCAGCGGCGACTACTTCGTGCTGGTGGTCGGCGACGCGCTCGGGCAGGTGCGCGAGGTCGGTGCCGAGAACAACAACGTCGGCTCGACGCCATTCACCGCTGCGCTGGCGCCCTATGCCAACCTGGTCGTCAGCGCCGTGAGCGCCGAAGCCAGCATCCCCTATGCGCCGGCGCCCGAGGTGGTCGTCGGCGATCCGGCACAGATCACCGTCAGCTGGACGGTCGGCAACGACGGCAACGGCGTCGGCCAGACGGCGCAATGGACCGACACCCTGCTGGTATCGACCGATACCATCGTCGGCAACGGCGACGACCGCATCATTGCCAGCTACGACCACGTCGGCGCGCTGGCGGCCGGCGACAGCTACTCGCGTACCGAGACCTTCCTGCTGCCCGCGTACTTCCAGGGGCGCTACCACTTCTTCGTGCGCAGCGACGCCGGCGACCAGGTCTTCGAGAACGGCCTCGAGGCCGACAATGCCGCCGAGGCGGCGCGCATCTTCGACGTGATGCGCATGCCCAACGCCGATCTGGTGGTCAGCCAGGCGAGCGTGCCCGCCACCGCCCGTTCGGGGCGCGCCATCGACGTTTCGTGGCAGGTCAGCAACGTCGGCATCGGTCCGACCGACATCCCGGGCTGGAACGACGAGCTGGTTCTCACTTCCGATGCGGCCGGCACGCAGCTGGTCGCCGTGCTCGGCACTTTCACGCACCTCGGCGTGCTCGCAGCCGGCGACAGCTACAGCCGCACGCAGGAAGTGACCATCCCCAACGGACTCTCGGGCAACCATTACGTGCGCGTGCGCACTTCCGGCCCCTTCGAGTTCGTCTACACGGGCAACAACAGCCGTGTCGCCGGGCCGCTCGATGTCGTCCTGTCCGACTCTCCGGATCTGCAGGTGACCGACATCGTCACGCCGGCGACGGCGTCCGAGGGCGACACCATCGACGTGCGCTGGACGGTCACCAACAACGGCCTGGCCAAGGCCGAAGGCGCCTGGACCGACGTCGTCTCGATGCGCAAGGTCGGGCAGCCCGACGATCCGGGGATCTTCCTCGGTACTTTCACCTACGACGCAGGTGGCCTCGAGGCCGGCATCTCCTACACGCGTACCGAGCGCTTCCGTCTGCCGCCGCGCACCGAGGGCGTCTATCAGCTGGTCGTGCTGACCAACTCCGGCCGGCAGGTGTACGAGTACGGCAGCGCCGCCGCCAACAACAGCGCCGCCGACGACCAGGCGCTGCAGGTCGCCCTGCTGCCGCGTTCCGATCTGCAGGTGGCCAACGTCGTCGCGCCGGCGCGCGCCTCGGCCGGTGCGACGGTATCGCTGCGCTTCTCGATCATCAACCAGGGCAGCGTCCCGACGACCACGCCGCGCTGGCAGGACCGCGTCTACCTGTCGCTGGACAACAGGCTGACCGGCGACGACCTGTTGATCGGCGCCTATGACAACGGCGCAGCGCTCAATCCCGGCGAGCAGTACGCCACCGACAGCGGCAGCATTCAGATCCCGATCCGCTTCCGCGGCGACGTTTTCCTGATCGTCCAGGCCGACGGCAGCGGCTCGGTCGACGAGTATCCGAACGATGCCAACAACATCGCCGCCGTGCCGCTCTTCGTCGAACCCTACCCGCTTGCCGACCTGGTCGCCGGCGGCGTTGTGGCACCGGCGCAGGCGGTCGAAGGCGCCAGCATCGAGGTCCGCTACACGGTCGCCAACCGCGGCAGCGGCACCACCGCCGGAGCGAACTGGACCGACACCATCTGGCTGTCGCGCGACAAGACGCGGCCCAATGCCAGCGGCAACAGCGCGATCCTGCTCGGCACGCTGCAGCATCAGGGCACGCTGGCGGTCGGCAGCAGCTACGACGTTGTTACCCAGGTCGCGCTTCCGGCGCATGTCGCCTCGGGCACCTATTACATCACCGTCTGGAGCGATTCCTACGACGTCATCCTAGAGGATACGCTGGCCAGCAACCTCAACCCGGACGACGTCAACGAACTCGACAACAACAACTACAAGGCGCGCGCGATCGACGTCATCGGCGGCTTCGCGCCGCCGCCGCCCGACTTGCGGATCACCGCGCTCGCAGCTTCGCCGCTGGCCTCCACCGGCAGCCCGCTGAGTGTCACCTGGACGGTGGCCAACGCCGGCGCCGGCGAAGCCTCGGGCAGCTGGAACGACGTCTTCTGGCTGTCCGACAAGCCGACCCTAGACGCTCCCAATGCCAAACGGTGGTACCTCGGCTCGGTGGCGCACGACGGCGGCGCTGCGCCCGGCGCCAGCTATACCCAGAGCACCAGTTTTGCACTGAACCCGGCGGCAGCCGGCCAGTACTTGATCGCCTATACCGACTACAACCCCGTCAAGCCAAAACCGTACGACGTCGCCGAAGGCGACGAGGACAACAACACCCGCGTGCAGGACACCCGCGTCGTGCCGGTGCCGGCCGACCTGCGGGTGGTGACCATCGCCGCGCCGAGCGTGAATTACTCGGGCGAGAAGACTACCATCAGCTGGACGGTCAAGAACTTCGGCGGCGCGGTCTGGGACGGCACCCGTTTCTGGGTGGACAGCGTCTATTTTTCACCGGATCCGGTCTTCCTGCCCGAGCGGGCGACCAGCCTGGGCACCTTCGTGCACAGCAACGCTGCCGGACTGGCAGCCGGCGCGAGCTATACCGAAAGTGCCGAGGTGACGCTGCCGCGCGGCATCGGTGGCAACTTCTACATCTACGTGATCACTGATGCCAATCGCTACGACCCGCGCTACCCGGCCGGCGAGACCGACAGCGGCGACAACCCGTACGATCGGGACGTCTACTATCCCGGCTCGGTCTACGAGGGCGTCGGCGGGCAGGACAACAACCGCGGCGTCGGCAGCATTCCGGTCACCTATCGCGAACCTGACCTGAAAATCACCTCGCTCGTGGTGCCGGCTGCCGGCGGGAAGTCCGGGAGCACGGTCACCGTCAACTACACGGTGACCAATATCGGCAACCGCGATACCCGCGAGAGCAGCTGGTGGGACCGCCTGTTCCTGTCCAGGGACGATTCGCTCGATACCTTCGACCTGCAGGTCGCCGAGGCGCGGCATTACGGTGTGCTGAGCGCCGGCGGCAGCTATGCCGGAACGGCGACCGTCAAGCTGCCCGACGGCATCGCCGGCGCCTTCAGCCTGCTGGCGTTCACCGATTCCGAGGCCGACAGCCGTCTGGCGTGGTGGAACAGCAACATCGTTCCCGAGTATCGCGGCGTCGGCATCAACGCCAACAGCGACGAGGTGCCGGAATTCCGCGGCGAGGGCAACAACATCACCGTCGCCGCGCTGCCGGTGGCGGCGGCGCCACTCGCCGACCTGCAGGTCACGGTGGTGAGCGCAGCGAACCACATCACCGTCGGCAACGACTTCACCGTCACCTGGACCGTCGGCAACCTCGGCGGTGCCGACACGCTGCCCGACCAGGCGCGCTGGGACGACCTGATCTACCTGTCGCGCGACCCGCTGCTCGACCTCGACAGCGACCGCTACATGCTGGCCGTCGAACACCGCGGTGGCCTCGCGCAGGGCGCCAGCTACACGGTCAGCAAGACCTTGCGCGCGCCGCTCGACATCAGCGGCGCCTACTACGTATTCGTGGTCACCGACCCGGCGCGCGGCAGTGGCCGTGGCAAGGTCTTCGAGGGCGGCTTCGAGCGCAACAACGCGACGCCGAACGCGCCGCCGTCGATCTTCGAACTGCCGCCGCCGGCCGACGTCCAGGTCGACGCCATCGCCTTTTCCGGCGTCGGCGCCTCCGGCGACACCATCCACGTCGAGTGGACGGTCGCCAATCACAGCAGCAACGCCACTTCGGGCGGCTGGACCGACGCCGTCTATCTGTCCGACGACAACGTCTGGGACATCAACGACCGCCTGCTCGGCAAGGTCGCGCACAGCGGCGTGCTCGACCAGAACGACAGCTACACGGCGAGCGTCGACGCACTGGTGCCGCCGGTCAAGGTCGGCCAGTACCGGCTGATCGTCCGGCCCGACATCTACAACGAGGTCTTCGAGGGTCCCTACCGCTCGGCCGGCGAAGCCAACAACTTCAGCACCTCGGCGAATGCGCTGAGCATCGCCGTCGAAGAACTGCATCTCGGCGTTGCGTTGAGCACCACCCTGTCCACCGGCCAGAACCGTGTCTACAAGCTCACCGTCGGCCAGGGCGAGACGCTCAGGCTGAGCCTGACCGCAGCCGACCACGACGCCGCCAACGAGATCTTCATCCGTTACGGCGACGTTCCCGACGGCTTCAACTACGACGCGACCTACGAGAACCCGCTGCAGGCCAACCAGACGGCGGTCATTCCGTTCACCAAGCCGGGCGATTACTACGTCCTGATTCGCGGCCACAGCGAACCGAAGGCCAACGCGCAGGTCAAGCTGCTCGCCGAACTGGTGCCGTTCGCGATCACCAGCGTCCAGGTCGACCAGGGCGGCGACAGTCGCTGGGTGACCATCGACGTACGTGGTGCAAAGTTCGCCGACAACGCGATCCTCAAGCTGGTGCGGCCGGACATCGCCGAGTTCGAGCCGGTCAAGTGGGACGTCATCGATGCGACGTGGATTCGCGCGACCTTCGATTTCCGCAACGCGCCGCTCGGCCTCTACGACCTCAAGGTCATCAATCCCGATGGCCAGCAGGCGGTCGTCGCCTACCGCTTCCTCATCGAGCGCGCGCTGGAAACCGACGTGACCATCGGCCTCGGCGGTCCGCGCGTGCTCGCCGCTGGCGAAACCGGCACCTACGGTGTCGCGCTGCAGAGCCTGACCAACGTCGACACGCCCTACGTGCGCTTCACCTTCGGCGTTCCCGAGATGGGCGCCAACGAGTACGTTTACGATCTGCCGTTCCTCAGGTATTACAACAACCTGCGCGGCCAGCCCGACAGCGGCGGCGAGGACGTGGCGTGGGCCAGCCTCGATTCGGCGACCAATACCAGCGGCCAGATCCTGTCGTCAGGCTACGCTTACGACGTCATCGCCGGCGGCTATGTCGGCGCCACTTTCAACGTCCAGACCTACCCCTTGCTGAAAGCGCTGTCGACGCTGAACTGGGAGGCGCTGCGCGTCGGCCTGTACGAGATGTACCCCGATCTCGAACCGATCCAGGCGCTCGCCGGTGGTCCGCAGTCGATGCGCACGGTGCTGCCGGAGTTCTGGGATCTGTGGCTGCTGGCGGGTTCGGAAGAAGGCCTGCCCGACAGGTGCGTGATCCCTTTCATTCCCTACCGCTTCAACATCGTCGGCGCGGCGACGGCAATGACCCGTGACGAGTTCATCGCCGACCAGACGGCCGAGGCGCTCAAGCTGCGCGCGGCGATTCTCGCCGACGCCGACCTCGACGCGCAGATCGCCGACACCCGTAGCGACGAGACGTCGCTGGCCGAGAAGCGCGCGGCGATCGCCCTGCGCGTCCTCGCTGCCGACGCGACGACCTGGAGCCAGGCATACCTGGCGGCGCTCGAACAGGTCGGCATCCTGCGGCCGGTCGACGAGGCGCCGCCGATCCGCCAGGACATCAAGGTGATGAGCCTGATGAGCACGCTGGCCACCGGCATCCTGATCGGCCCGGCCGGTGAGCAGATCCGCACGACCGGCGACCTCGCCGACTTCTTCGCCAAGATCCGGGAATGGTACGGCGACGAGCCCGGCACCGAGGCCGCCATCGACCACTACGAGTATCGTGAGAGCGAGTGTCTGTCAGGGGAAATTCCGGTGCCGGCCTTGCCGGTATTCGGCGACTACGACCTCGCTCTGTCGCATCCAACGTATTTCCAGACCTTCAACATCTTCGTGCCCTACGTCGGTTTCGACAAGGACGGCGCGTCGGCGGCGACGATCGCCTTGCCCGACTACGCTTCGGTGGCGGCATCCAACGAACTGACGGCGCTCGATTTCTCGCGCCTCTACGAGCAGGCGATCGGCGACGGTCAGCTGGCATCGATCGCCGGTCCGCAGGGTTACGGTGTCGACCAGTTCCTGCCGGCGGGTCAGGCGCTGCCATACACCATCAAGTTCGAGAATCCGTCGGCGGCGGCCACTTCGGTGACCGAAATCCGCGTTGTCAGCGAACTCGATCTGGCGCTCGATCCGACCACCTTCCGGCTCGGCGATATCAAGCTCGCCGACCTGACCGTGCACATTCCGACCGGCCGGGCGCTGTTCCAGGGCGACTTCGACCTGCGCAATTCGAAAGGCTTCATCCTGCGCGTCTCGGCCGGAATCGACCCCAGCACGAATACCGCTTCGTGGGTCTTCCAGGCGATCGATCCGGACACCGGTGAGGTGCTGCTCGATGCCACGCGCGGCCTGCTGCTGCCCAACGCAGCCGACGGTCGCGGCGTCGGGCAACTCGGCTATAGCGTGCAGGCCAGGGACGGACTCGCTTCCGGAACCCTGGTCAAGGCCAAGGCGGTGGTCCGCTTCAACGCCATCGCCCCGCAGGAAACCCGGCAGCTGGTGCAGACGCTCGATAGCGGCGCGCCGGTATCGACGCTCAGCGCAACGCCGGTGCAGGCCGGCGGCAGCGACTACGAGGTGCGCTGGAGCGCCGTCGACGAGGACGGTGGCTCGGGCCTTGCCCACGTCACGGTCTATGTCGCGACGGACGGCGGCGATTTCCGGATCTGGAAGCGGCAGACCACCGACGTCTTCGACATCTACTCCGGCGAGGCCGGTCATCGCTACGAGTTCCTCGCGCTGGCGACCGACCTTGCCGGCAATCGCGAGCGGCCCCCGGGTGGCGTGCAGGCGCCGGACGACGGCTCCGGCGCCAACCTCGGCGGTCTGCCGAGCTTCGGCCAGACGTCGCAGGACCTGCCGCCACCGCCGGCGCCGGTGCTGCCGCCGACCAATCCACTGTTCGTCGCCGCGCAGCAGCAGATTCCGGCGGCGACACCGCTGGCCAGCCTGCCCGAGTTCACCGAGACCCTGCGCCCGTTCACCGCGCAGTCGTACGCCACCGACTTCGTCGAAAGCCACGCAGCGATCGGCCCGCTGGCGATCGTCGAGATGCCCGATGGTTCGACGATCATCAGCGGCGGTCCGAACCGTGGCTGGCTGTATCGCATCGCGCACGATGGCGGCCGCGCGCTGCAGCCTTTCGCCGAACTCGACGAGCCGGTCTTCGACCTGGCGCTCGACGCGCAGGGACAGTTGTGGGCGACCACTGGCGGTGGCGCCTTGCTGCGCCTCGACGCGACCAGCGGCGCGATCCAGGCGCGCTTCGGCACGAGCATCACGCAGGCTCTGGCGATCAAGCCGTCCACCGGCGAGATCTACGTTTCGTCAGGCGACGGGGTGGAGATTTTCGACCCGACCAGCAGCAGCTTCCGGCACTTCAGCGACCTGCGCGTGGACGACCTCGCGTTTGCCGCCGACGAGACGCTGTGGGGCACTTCGTGGCCGGCGCGCGGCGACGTCGTCAGCTTCGACAAGCGTGGGCGCGCGACGGTCAAGGTGCGTCTCGACGGCGAGGTGGACTCGCTGGCCTTCGGGCGCGCCGGCACTCGCCTGGCGGGCCTGCTGTTCGTTTCGAGCAACTCGACGCGCGGCGAGCTCGGCTCGGCGCTGACGATGGTCGACCTGAGTACCCTGCGCAGCGTCGAGATCGCCCGCGGCGGTTCGCGCGGCGAGGCAGTGGTGGCGACCAGCGACGGTCGCGTGCTGCTCGGTCAGTCGCACCAGGTCGACGTGATCAGCCCGATCGTTGCGCCGCAGGTGATCGCCACCAATCCACCCGACATGGCGGTGGTGCTGCTGCCGCTTTCGGCGCTGACGATCAGCTTCGACCAGGACATGTTCGCCGGGCCGGCGTCGGATTCGGCCTCGGTGCTCAATCCGCTGAACTACCAGGTGGTCCGCCAGAACGGCGGCCTGGCGACGGTCAGCGGCGTCAGCTACGACGCGCCGGCGCGTACCGTCACCCTGGCGGTCAGCGACCTGGAAGCCGACCTCTACGACCTGCGCGTGCTCGGCAGCGTGCGCAGCAGTGCCGGCATGGCGCTCGGCTCGGCATTCATTTCGAGCTTCGTCGCTGCCCAGGATTTCTCGTCGGTGGTCCGCCTCGACTTCGATCGCGTGCGCAGCGACCGCGGCAGCGGCATCGTTTCCTACGACGTCACGGTCACCAACGAGGCCGACTACGACCTGCTGTTGCCGGCATCGCTGATCATCGACCCGGCGCGCTACTTCCAGGGCCGGCCGCTCGGCGGCGTCGCGCCGCAGGGCGCCGGCAGCCTGTGGTATATCGACCTGTCCGGCAAGCTGCCGAACGGCAAGCTGCAGGCCGGCGCGTCGCTGGCCACTTTCAGCGTCTCGATCACCAACGGCGCCGAGCAGCAGATCGGTATCGGCCACGGCATCTATGCCGTGCCGTATCCCAACCAGCGGCCGAGTTTCACCTCGACGCCGCCGGGCGTCGCCGACGCCGGCCAGGCCTACAGCTACCAGGCGGTGGCCCGGGACCCGGATGGCAGCTCGCTGGCCTACCTGCTGCTCGACGGTCCGAGCGGTCTGCAACTCGACAGCAGCAGCGGCCTGCTCAGCTGGCTGCCGACGGCGCGCAGTCCGGCCAGTGCCTCGGTGCTGCTGCGCGCCTACGACTCGCGCGGCGGTTTCGATACCCAGGCCTTCGTAATCGAGGTCGCCGGCGCCAACCGTCCGCCGGTGGTCTCCGAACTGCCGAGCGAGATCGAGGGCAAGGAGGGCGAGTCGCTGCTGGTCGGCCTCTCGGCGCAGGATCCCGACGAGGACTTCCTGCAGTACTTCGCCAACAATCTGCCGCCGGGGGCGGTCTTCGATCCCGTGCTCAAGGCGCTGGTGTGGACGCCCGATTACCAGTCCGCCGGCACCTACAACAACGTCGAACTGGTGGTCAGCGACGGCAAGACCTCGGTCACCCGCTCGTTCACGCTGCTGGTCAAGCCGGACAACGCGCCGCCCGAGGTCAAGCCGCTGGCCGAACGGACGATCCGCGAAGGCGATCCGCTGCGTGTGCAACTGCAGGCTTCCGACGTGGACGGGCAGAAGCTTCGCTTCTTCGCCAACATCCTGCCGGTCGGCGCCTACCTCGATCCGAATACCGGCGTCTTCGAATGGACGTCCGGGTTCACGCAGGCCGGCGATTACCTGCTCGAGCTCGGCGCCAGCGACGGCGCCAAGACCACGGAAACCGATCTGCGCGTGCACGTGCTCAATGTCAATGCCGCACCGCGTTTCGACGAACTCGGCTCGTGGATCAGCTTCGAGGGGCAGACGCTGAGCTTCCGCGCCTTCGCCTTCGATCCCGACAATCCCGGCTTCATCCCGCAGGACCGCCAGAGCAGCGGCACGCTGACCGTACAGGAAGGTTCCGACGCCAGCGTCAGCTACGTGGCCAGCGGTCTGCCCGCCGGCGCCAGCTTCGATCCGGTGACGGCGATGTTCAGCTGGACGCCCGATTTCGGGCAGGCCGGCGACTACAGCGTGCGCTTCACCGCCACCGACGACGGCGACGGCGGCCTGCCGCTGACTTCCGGGATCGTCGTGCCGATCAGCGTCCGCAACGCCAACCGTGCGCCGGAAATCGCCGAGATCCTGCCGCAGGGCGTGCAGCGCGACAGCGTTTTCGAGCTGGCGGTGAGCGCCAGCGACGCCGACGGCGATCCGCTGACGCTCACCGCCAGCGGCCTGCCGTCCTTTGCCAGCTTCGTCGACCACGGTGACGGCACCGGCAAGTTCGTATTCGCCCCGCACTCCGGGGACCGGGGCGACTACGAGATAGCGCTCACTGCGACCGACGACGGCGATGGCGGCGGCGCGCTGCTGGCGCAGTCCTTCACCCGGCGTTTCATCCTCAGCGCGCAGTCCGCATCCGAAGCGCCGCTGCTGGCGCCGCTCGGCGACAAGCTGGCACTGGTCGGCCAGCGCCTGAGTTTTGCCATCAAGGCCAGCGACCTCGACCAGGACTCGCTGAGCTTCGCGATGCGCAACGCGCCGGCCGGGATGACCATCACGCCGCAGCCGACCTACGGCCGGGCGCTGGTCGAATGGACGCCCACCGCGACCAGTCTCGGCAAGAGCTTCGACGTGCGTTTCGAAGTCACCGACAACGGCAACAACGGCGCGACGGGGCCGAACCAGGCGTCGCAGGTGGTGCGCATCAAGGTCCGCGACAGCAACACTTCGCCGGTCCTGGCCCCGGTCGGCGACCTCACGCTGGTCGAGGGTCAGGCCTTCAGCATGCAACTGGCAGCGATCGACGCCGACGGCGACGCGCTCAGCTACGCGGTCGGAAATCTGCCGCCGGGCGCCAGTTTCGATACCGTCAATGGCGTTCTGAGCTGGACGCCGAACATCTTCAGTGCCGGCGACTACCCGGATGTGCGCTTCTCGGTCAGCGACGGTTCGGCCGAGAGTGCCGAGAGCGTGCGTCTCACGGTACAGAACAGTAACCAGGCGCCGATCGTCGTCCCGCTGCTGCCGCAGAGCGGCCGCGAGGGCGCCCAGCTGCAGTTCCAGCTGTCCGTCGGCGATGCCGACGGCGACCCGGTGGTGTTCAGCGCGCTGACGCCCTTGCCCGCGGGTTCGCGCTTCGACGCGCGCACGGGCGAGTTCCGCTGGACGCCGAGCTACGAGCAGGCCGGTGACTACAGTTTCAGCTTCTCGGCACGCGACCCGCAGGGGGCGAGCAGCCAGACGACGGTCAGCGTGGCGATTGCCAACGTCAACCGGGCCCCGCAGTTGAGCGTTTCCAATCACGCGGCGCTGCTCGGCCGGCCACTCTCGTTCCGGATCGTCGGTCAGGATGCCGACCAGAACGCCCAGCTCAGCTACAGCGCCAGCGGCCTGCCCGACGGCGCGACACTCGACTCGGCGACCGGGCTGCTGCAATGGACGCCCGGCGCCGGCCAGGCGGGGGACTACCTGATCATGGCGCAGGTTTCCGACGGTCTCGCCAGCACGACGCTGCCGCTGGTGATCCGCGCCTCGCTGACGCCGCCGGCAGCGAGCGTGATCATCGAGAACACGCCGAGCTTCCCGGTCATACCTGGCCAGCAGGTGCTGGTGCACGTGATCGCCGAAAGCTTCGGCGCGATCGCCGCTCTGCGGCTCTACGCCGATGGCGTCGAGGTGGCGCTCGACCAGGATGGACGCGCGCTGCTGACCACCACCACGACCGGCAAGATCGCCCTGCGCGCCGAGGCCACCGACGTCGACGGTTTCGTCGGCAGCGGCACGGCGGCGATCCGCGTCCGCGATCCGCTCGACAGGAGCGCGCCCACGCCGTCCTTCGCCAGTCAGCTGGCGTTTGCCCGGATCGCCGCGACGACGGCGCTGGTCGGCAGCACCGGCGACGACAACGTCGACGCGTGGACGCTGGAAATCGCCCGTTACGGCGAGGAACACTATTCGCTGCTGGCCAGCGGCAACAGCGCGGTCGATGCCGCCGCTTTCCTGCAACTCGACCCGACCGCCCTGGCCAACGGCTTTTACACGCTGCGCCTGCGGGTCGTCGACCTGGCCGGACGGCGTGGCGAGGCGAGCATCGATGTCGAGATCGATTCGGCGACCAAGCAGCCGCAGCTGCTGCGCTCCGAGACCGACTTCGTGCTCACTGTCGCCGGCCACGATCTGCCCTTCGCGCGCAGCTACGATTCGCTCGCGCGCTCGATTCCGGGCAGCTTCGGCGAGGGCTGGCGGCTGGCTTTCCGCGACGTCGACCTGCAGAACGACGCCGCGCTCACCGGTCGGGAAACGGCCGGCGTGCTGGGCACCTTTGCCGATGGCCAGCGGGTCTTCGTGACACTGCCCGACGGCCAGCGCACGGCCTTCACCTTCACGCCGCAGAAGCGCTCGATTCCCGGCCAGACCTGGTACCTGCCGGCCTTCGTCGCCGCCGACGGCAGCGGCTGGTCGCTGGAGGCGCCGGCGACGGTGCTGCAGCGGGCCGGCTCGAGCTATTTCGACCTGCTCACCGGAAAGGGTTACAACCCGGCGAACGCAGCCGGTACCGACTACCTGCTGGTCGCGCCCGACGGCACGCGCTACAGCATCGGCGACGGCGAGGTGCGCGAAATTGCTTTTGCCGATGGCGTTCGCCTGCTGGTCAGCGACAGCGGCATCGTCGCCAGCAATGGCCAGCGCGTGCAGTTCTCGCTGAACGCCGACGGTTTCATCGACCGCGTGGTCGCCGACGACGGCCGCCAGTTTCTCTACGACTACGACGCGCTGGGCCGCCTCCTTGCCGTTCGCGATCTCGAAGGCGCGCGCTCGCTCCGCTACGGCTACGAGGAGGGCGCTCTCGGGCGCCTGGCGATTCGTGTCGACGCCGCCGGTGGCAAGCGCTTCGATTACGGCGCCAGTGCCGTCGTTCAGCAGGCGATCACCGCCGATCTGGGTTCTTCCCTCGGCTATCTGGCGACATCGTTCAGCGGCGATCTCGCCGCCGGCGAAGAAGACCGCTTGGCGTTCACGCTGCGCGACTCGGAACTGGCGTCGACGGCCAGCGGTGCGGTCTATCTCGGACTGATCGTCGAGGGCAGTGGCGGGCTGCTGCCGCAGATTCCCGTCCTTCAGGGACTCTCGCCGGTGGCCTCGTCGGTACAGGGCAACCGCGCCTTCGCGCTCTACAGGCTCGATCGTGCCGGCCTGAAGCTGATCGAGGTCAGCGCTGCCAGCGCCGGCAGCTACCAGCTTTCGCTGTTCGTCGCCGGCGACGCCAACCGGGACGGCAAGGCCGACGGCCGCGACGCCGTGCTGATCGCTGCCGCCGCCGGGCTGCGCAGCGGCGACGCCGGCTACGCGCTGCCTCTCGACGCCGATGCCAACGGGGTGGTCGACAGCCTCGACCTGCAGTTGCTGATGCAGAACACCGGCTTCACGCCGAACCAGGCGCCGGTGGTCGTCGCCGGCACGGTCAGGACGCACGAGGATCTCGACGTCAGCGCGCCAGTGTCGAGTTTCGTGACCGATCCCGAAGGCGACCGGAGCTACTTCTCGATCGTCGGCGCGAATCACGGCACGGCGCGTCTCTCCGGCGACGGTCGTTCGGTGATCTTCGCACCGGAGACGGGCTTCGTCGGCAGCGCCGACTTCACCATCCGCGCCGACGACGGCTTCGGCCAGACCATCCAGACCATCGCCGTGACGATCAGCAACGCCGCGCTGACGCGCATCGACTTCGTCGACCGCGCCTGGCGACTCGATCTCGGCGAAGGGCAGCAGATCCGCCTGGTCGGCGACTTCGCCGACCAGAGCGGCGTCGCTTTGCCGGCTTCGTACGTCAGCCTCACCAGTACCAATGTCGCCAGCGGCACGGTCGTCAGCGGCGGACGCATCAGTGCCGTCGGCAAGGGCTCGGGCGTGCTCGTCGCCGAGCGCGGCGATCTGCGCGCGGCGACCTCGTTCACTGTCGGCACGCCGACCGAAACCGTCGCCGCCTACGTCTTCGGGATGGGCATCGATGTCTATCCCGGCGCCGTCGCGCTGGTCGAAAACGGTGGCCGGCGCCAGATCGTCGCCAGCCTCGCCGGCCAGATCGATCTGACGCCGGCGAGCAGCGGCACGCGCTACTTCGTCGGTGACGACCGCGTGCTGAGCGTTTCGGCCGACGGCCTGATTACCGGCAAGGCGGCGGGGAACTCGACGGTCACGGTGATCAACGGCGGCGGCGAATTCGTCCTTTCGGCCAGGGTCGAGGCACCGGTCAGCGGACCGGCCGTGCTTGGCAGTCCCGGCGGCATCGTCAAGGGAGCAGACGGCTCGGTGGTGGCGGTGGCGGCGGGTGCGCTTGCCGGCAGCACGCAGGTCTCCATCGCCGCCCTTACGCCGGCGGCGCTGCCGCTGGCAATGCCCGAAAGCATGCCCATGGCCGGCGCCTTCCGACTCGACGTCGGCGACGGCAAGCTGGCGACACCCGTGCAGCTGGCGATTCCGACCAGCGGCCTGGCGGCCGGCACGAAGGTCGTGTTCATGCGCTACGCCGAAATACCGACGCCCGAGGGCAAGCTGTTGCCGGTGTGGCTGCAGGAGGAGACCGGCATCGTCGGCGATGACGGCATGGCGCGTACGTCGTCGCCGCCTTATGCGGGCGTGGCGATATCGGGCGTCTATGTTGCCGGCGTCGCGTCGGACGTCAATTTCGGACAGGTGCGCGGGCGTACCTACGCGACTTTCCCGTCGGGGATCAACGATGGTGGTTCGTCGTTTGCGACGCTCTCGTCGCTCGGTGGCGGCGCGGCCATCGGCGCGGCCTTCTCGCTGACCTCGGGTTTCATCATGACCGCGCTGTTCGGCTCGCGCGAACTGCAGATCATTTCGGTGCCGGCACAGGGCCTGCCGCAACGGACCACGCTGGGTGTCGAGATCGATCCGGGCAAGGTCAGCGACTACTCGATCCAGGTCGTCAATCCGTACAGCCCGAGCACTTCGCCGGCCAGCGAGCCGTTCATCTCGGAAGCGCGGCTGGTCTTTCGTCCCGCCGGCAGCGGCGATGTCGCGCCCTTCGTCGAGATCAAGGGCGATCGCTTTACCTACGACAACCCGCCGGCGCCGGCTTCGGCCAAGGACGGCAGCGTCATCACCGACCTCTTCGTCATCTTCGTTACGCCCGACGGCCGTACCCACGAGGTACATCCCGACGCCTCGAGTACGCCCACCGAGGTCATCGTGCGGGTGCCGCAGTCGGTGGCCATCGGCACCGCCAAGGTCTATGTCAGGCGGCCGCAGGTCCTGAGCAACAACGGCGCCTGGAACCAGCTGGTCGGCAAGGAAAGCAACCGCGTGCAGCTCTCCTACGACGCGCGCTATGTCTTCGGCGGCCTCAGCGGCAGTCAGTTGCTGGTGATCGACAGCCAGACCAGGGAGCTGGCGGCGCGCATCCCGATCGGCGGCACTTTCCCCGCGCCGCGCTCGGTGGCGATCAGCGCCGACAACACGCGCGCCTACGCTGCCCTGCGTTACGGGAGTTCGGTCGCCGTCGTCGATACCGTGGCGCTGCAGCAGGTCGATGCCGACGCTGACCTGGCGAATGGCGTCAGCAATATCGAGCTGCTGCCTGGCGCGCGGCCGTTCTGGATTGCCGCCGGCAAGGGTGGCAAGAAGGCCTACGTCTCGGACGAGGTGGCCGGGCGGATCTACGTGCTCGACATCGATCCGTCGTCGGGCAGCTACAACAAGCTGGTGCGCACGCTTGACGTGGCGCCCGCACCTTCGGGACTGCGTGGCATGGCGATCAACGCCAACGGCACGCGGCTGTTCGTGGCTGCGCCGGAAAAAGCGCTGTTCGGCGGTTCCGGAAGCGGTGACGGCAGGGTCTTCGTGATCGACGTGGACGAGGGCAGCGCCACCTATGGTGAGGTCCTGGAAGTATTGGCGGCCGGCGGCGAACCGTACGGCGTGTCGGCGACCAACGACGCCAGCGTGATGCTGTACACCAATCGCCTCTCGGACTCCAAAGGGGTGGTCATCGTCAAGGGCGACGTCGGCAGCTACACGCAGACCGCGGTGGCGATGAACCTGGGTTCGTTCACCGACTACTTCGACGTCAACAACGCGATCGCGGTGGTGCTCTCGAAGGACGGCGACTACGCCTTCGTTTCCGGCTTCAACGTCTACATCCAGGACAATCCGTCGCACGACCCGAACTACGACCCCTTCCACCCGGCCGGTGGCAACGTCGGCATCATCCGCGATCCGCTGGGGGCGGCGCCGATGCTGGTCGCCGCAACGCGGCCGGTGCCGATGTCGTGGCCCGACAATCTGGTCCTCTCGCCGGACGGCGACACCCTCTACGCCGCCTACCGCGGGCAGCGGGTGGTGATGGGCTTCGACGTGCAGGCGATGATCGATGCGGTCAACAATCCGGCCTTCGCCGCCCAACTCGACCGCAAGCCGATCGACGATCTCGATCCGTCGATCAACGTCCGTTCCAACTTCAAGATCATCGAGCCCGGCAGCCGCTTCAAGGACCCCGTCTTCGGCGTGCCGCCGGGCGAGGAAGCCAGCGGCCCGATCGGCGTCGGCGGGCAGGCCAATGGCCTGGTCGCCCAGGGTGGCGCTTCGCTCGAGCTGCTGGCGCCCGGCGCGCTGACCAGTGACCTGACGCCCACGTTCTCGTGGCTGGTGAAGGGCTTCGAGAACGCCAAGAGCCGCCTCTACGTCAGTACTTACCGGGGCAGCGACGGCCTGTTCCCGACAGACCTCGGGACGCCGGACCTGAACGCCGACCGGATTTTCTCGTCCGACCTGCTCGACGCCAGCAGTGTCGACGCGCAGGGCGCGGCGATCTTCATCAAGGCGCTGGCCGCGACGCTCAAGCTCACCGCCGGTCAGCAGTACTTCTGGGGTGTCGAGGTGGTGTCGCCGGCGGGAACGGTGGTCGCCCGGGACTGGCGGGTCGTCAGGACCGAAGCCTTCCGCGATGCGTCCAAGCCGTTCAGCAGCGTGACCCTGCTGACCCATGGTTTCCAGCTCTCGCCGACGGCGCCGGCCAACGTCGCCGACAGCATCGCCGCCTTCCTCGAAATGGGCGAGAACATCGCCCGCGCCGGTGGCGAGGGGGTCGCCGCGCTGTACCAGAAGACAACGGGCCGCTGGCTGGTCTTCTACAACGGCGCCACCTCGGTGACCGGCGTCGACCTGGAAACGGTGCTCGCCTCGCCGGCAACGGCCGGCAGGCCGGTGGTGCTGATCAGCGACTGGTACGACGAGTCCGATTTTCCGACCAATGGCTTCAGCGAAGCGGCAGCCGATACCTTCTACTCGGCGCTGGCCAGGCTGAACTTCAACCTCGGCAACGACAAGCTGTTCAAGTCGCCGATACACCTGATCGGCCACAGCCGCGGCACGGTGGTGAATAGCGAGATTGCCCAGCGTTTCGGTATCTATTCGCCGACGACACGGCTGTCGATGACCTCGCTGGACGTCCATGACTTCAACCAGCCGTCGCTCGACATACCGGTTGGCGAGTACATCCAGTTGTTTGGTGCCACTGCGAGCGCCCTGGGTGCGCCCGCGATCGGCACGCTGGCGCAGTTGTGGGGGATGTTGCCGACGAATACCATCATCCCGACCGGCAACTTCCTCGATCCGGACGTGCAGCGCTGGAGCAACATCGATTTTGCCGAGCACTACTACCAGATCCTGGCGAGCAACACTGCGCTGCCAGTCGGCGGCGGCATCGTGTCGACGCCGAACGGGCGCTTCGTTCCGAATTTCGACGTCAGCATGAACCTCAACGGTCGCGCCGGCTTCACCGCCGACGACGGACTGGCGACGCTGACCGCACTCAACGACGGCTCGCTCAGGCCGGGTGGTCCGCACAGCCGTGTCTGGCGCTGGTATGGGGCGACCACCGACCTGTCGGTGACCGAGTTCGCGAAAGGCGGCGAGCCGGTCTTCCGCCGCCTCGCGGACAAGGACGCAACCGAGTTCCAGGGGGTCAGCATCCCGTGGTACAACGCGCAGTCGTATGCCCTAGGTATGGGGCCCTGGGAGGGCATCGGCACCGGCTGGGCGTTCTCGCCGCAGGGCGGCGTGCCCTTTGCCGGCACGCCGAGCAATACGCGGATTCCGGTGAGCTTCGACAATAGCGAGACGATCAATCCGTCCGGCCTGCCGGTGCCGTCGGTGTTCAACGGCGATTTCGAGGAAGGCGCGTTGAATCGCAGCTGGCTGCTGCAGTTCTCGGCGGGTGGCCTGGCGACCAACCTTTCCGGGGACCTGCCGGGCTGGTCTTTCCACGGCGGCGGTTTCCAGACGACGCGCACCCTGTTCGACGGCGACCGGCTGATAACGCTGGCCAACGGCACGCACGCGGCGATGCTCGACAACGACAACTCGTGGATCCAGCACAACCGGATGGTTGTTCCCGATTGGGCCGAGTACCTGAGTTTCGACGTCCAGGTGCTGGACGCGGCGGCTGGCGAAACGCTTCGCGTGCAGGGCTTCGTGCCGGATACCGCGAGTTGGATCGATCTCGGCTCGGTCGCGGTCGACAGCCAGGGGAACAGCTTCGTCAACCGCCAGCTGGAAGTGCCGGTCGAGTTCCGGGGCGCCGAGAGGATGCTCCGCTTCTCGCTCAGCGGCGGCGGCTCCGCCAACGCCGAAATACTGCTCGACCATGTCCAGTTCATGCGCGGGCTGATCGTCGATAGCACCACCGACCAGAACGACAAGGGCGTATTCTTCACCGATACGGCGACCGGGCCGACCAGCGGCCTGAGCAGCCAGTGGGTCGAACTGACCAATCGCTTCCCCGACGCGGTCACGGTGACCGTGACGACCGACCCGAACGACTTCCTGGTCGTCGTCGACGGCCCCTTCGAGAAACTGCTCAACGACAACCAGGCGCACGCGCCGCTCTACCAGGATCTGGTCGTCAGTCCGGGCGCTACGCTGCACATCGACCTGAAAGCGAGGTTCGGCGACGATTTCGTGAAGACATACGCCGACGCCGACCTGCCGATCGAGAAGACGGCCCTGTATTTCACGATCACGCTGAGCAACGGCAGCATTCGCGACGAATTGGTCGACCTCTTCTACCTGCCGGACTTCGCCGACGGCGATGCCTCCGACGGCGTGTGGACGATGATGGACACGCTGGACGGCAAGACGCGCACGCTGACCTTCGACAATGCCGCGCAGGTCGACGTCAAGCCCCTGTCCAACCCGACCGGGCAATTCTCGGTGGACGAGAGCGGCGGCATCGCGCAGGGGATCAAGTACCAGTCGGTGTACACCAGCGCGATCGACGATTTCGCCGAATTCCAGATCGAGGAGGGTGGCCGCAACCTGGGCAAGATCACCGTCAAGGCGCGCGCGGTCGAGAAACAGACGGTCGGCGTTTCGCTGGCCACGCTGCGCACGATGGTGCAGGCGATTCGTACCGAATACGACCAGTGGGTGGCCGATCCGACGGCCCCGGTGCACGACCCGAACGGATTCGCCACCGGCAACTATGGCACCTTCGCCAGCCTCTTCTCGCCAGTGATCACCGACGCCGAATGGGCTGACGTGCTGACCGGCTTCCACAACGTATTCGGCAAGGACCCCAACGCTCTGGGGCCGGTGTACCCGGCTTCGATCTATCTGCCGAGTATCCAGCAGAACGAGTTCGCGTACGCCGAAACCGGCCTCAATCCGATCGTCATGATCAACCGGCCGTGGCTCAACGTCACCGACAACGAGTCGCGCAGCTTCGCCGGGCTGGACTTCGCCTACACCAGCTTCGAGAACAATCTTACCGAGGCCGGTGCGGGCGCAGGCAGCTTCGGCGGCAAGGTCCTGCGCGACGACATTTCGATTCCGGCCAAGCGCTTCCTGCTGTCTCAGGTGGTCAATCCGCTGCGTACCGGCGCGATGGCCGGCGGCAGCGCGATGACCCTGGTCGTCGATGGCATCCTGCGCGCCTACCTGAATGTCGGCGACACGCGGCAGGACGTCGGTGAAGCCTTCGGCTGGGTCGTCGGTCATGAACTTGCGCACAACCTCGGGCTGTTCGACGAGTACATCTACAATCCCTTCCAGTCGGTGCCACGCAACGGCGGCGCCAACTTCATGTCCACCGCCAATACGGTGACGGTCGCCAACCGGCAGCGGGAAGCGCTGCACCTGGCGATGGACAATCCCGATACCACGGTCTCGCTGGCGGGTACCAATGCCCTGGCGACCTGGTACCTGGACCTGAACGCGCTCGACGCGTCGAACCGTCCGGGCCGTACTGCGCAGGCACTGTCTCCCAGAGCCGGCGACGGCGACCCCGAGGCCGACCCGCTCACCGCGCTGCTGGCCTTCGTGGGCATGGTCGGCGACGCGACGGCCGGGGTGACTTCGGAACCGCTGCTGCGCAACGGCGAGATCCACGCCGGCATCGTCAATGGCGCCTTCGACGTCGGCGACGCGACGGCCACCGACTACGGCTGGATCACTGTTGGCCATGCCGGCGTGGTCAGCGGTCAGGGCGTTCTCCGCGAGGATCCGCGCCTGGCTTCGCGCCTGATACAGACCTTCGCCGTTCCCGATCAGGCACAGATCCTGCGCTTCGAACTGCTCGGCGCCGATTTCGTTGCCAACGAGGGCGGGCCAGCGGATGCCTTCGAGGTCGCACTGCTCGATGCCTCCGGCAATGCCGTCGCGGGCACCATCCCGGTCGGCGACAGCGACGCGCTGTTCAACCTGCAGGCCGGTGGCAGGGTATTCGCCGCGTCGTCGGTGAGCGCGACGGGGCTGGCCAACCGCAATGGCGGGACGCTGCCGGCCGGGCAGCCGGTGACGGTCAGCATCGATCTGAGCGGCATCGCCTCCGGCAGCGTGCTGACGCTGTACTTCGACCTGCTCGGATTTTCCGGCGCGGCGAGTCGGCTGCGCATCGACAACGTCAGCATCGTCAGCGCCGGCGACAGCAACAACCTGCCGCCAGTCGCCAGCAGCAGCGCGATCAGCGCCAGCGAAGAGGGCCCGGCGGTGGCGCTCGCTCTGAGCGCGCCGATCGACGTCGATAGCCCGCTGCTGTCGATCGTCGTCAGCGGTCTGCCGGCCATCGGCGAGATCCGGTACGCGAACGGCAATGCGGTTGGCGTCAACGACACGCTCAGCAGTTCGCAACTGCTCGCCCTGACGTACATGCCGCCGGCCGAATACAACGCTCGCGACCCGGTCGGGCGCTTCAGCTACAGCGTCAGTGACGGCATCAGCACGGTTACCGGCGAGACGGTGATCGTGCTGGCAGCGGTCAACGACGCGCCGGTCGCCAGCAGCAGTGCGATCATCGCCAGCGAACAGGGTGCAGCGGTGGCGCTCGGCTTGAGCGCGCCCAGCGACGTAGACAGCGTGGTGCTGAGTATCGTCGTCACGGGTCTGCCGGCGCTTGGCGAGGTGCAGTATGCGGACGGCAGTGCGGTCAAGGACGCCGACACGCTGAGCAGCGCGCAACTGGTCGGCCTGAAATACCTGGCGCCGGCCGAGTACAACGGCCGCGATGCGGTCGGCCGCTTCAGCTACAGCGTCAGCGACGGCAGCAGGGCGGTCAGCGGCGCGACGGCGATCACCGTGCTACCGGTCAACGACCCACCGGTCGCGGCCAGTAGCGCGATCATGGCCGATGAAGGTGGTGGCGCCGTGGCGCTTGGTTTGAGTGCGCCGACCGACGTCGACAGCCCGCTGCTGACGATCGTCGTCAGTGGGCTGCCGCTGCTGGGCGTCGTTCAGTATGCTGACGGCAGCAGGGTAGGCATCAACGACACATTGAGCGAGGCGCAGCTACTTGGGCTGAAGTACCTGCCACCGGCAGCATATGACAGCAATGATGCAGTCGGCAGTTTTTCCTACCGCGTCAGCGATGGCAGCCGCTCGGTAGCCGGCGGGACGACGATCACCGTCATTCCGGGCAACTACGCGCCGGTCGCCAGCAGCAGCGCGATCACCGCCAGCGAAGAAGGTCCGACAGTGGCGCTCGGTCTGAGCGCGCCGGTCGACGTCGATAGTCCGCTGCTGACGATCGCCGTCACCGCTCTGCCGACCATCGGCGAGGTGCAGTACGCCGACGGCAGCGCGCTCGCTGCCAACGATCTCTTGAGCAGCGCCCAGTTGGTCGGCCTGAAGTATCAGCCGCCGGCCGAGTACAACGGCACCGACAGCGTGGGTCGTTTCAGCTACAGCGTCAGCGATGGCCAGCACACGACGGGCGGCGAGACGACGATTGCCGTGACGGCGGTGAATGATGCACCGGTGGCGGTTGCCGACAGCGCCAGCGTCGATGTCGCCGATTCGCTGCTGATCGACGTCCTGGCCAACGACACCGACGCAGAGAATCAGGCCCTGACTCTGATCAGTTCCAGCGGCGCGACGCGTGGCAGCGTGGCGATCGAGAACGGCAAGCTGCGCTACACGCCGCTGGGTACCAGCGTCGGTGCCGACCGGTTCAGCTACCTGGTGGCCGACAGCGACGGCGCCACGGCCAGCGGGCAGGTCGAGGTGCTGGTTACCGCCAACCGCGCACCGACGCTGGCCGCGATTGCGGACGTCAGTATCCGCGAAGGCGAAAAGCTGACGATTGCCGCAGTCGGCAGCGACGCCGATTCGGGCGACGTCCTGAGCTACTCGCTGCTGGTCGCGCCGGCAGGGGCGAGTATCGACGCGGGTAACGGGAACATCGTCTGGCAGGCACGCGACGGTGGCGGCAGCCACGCTTTCAGCGTTCGCGTGGTCGACCGTGCCGGCGAATTCGCCGATCGCAGGTTTACTGCGACCGTGCTCAACGTCGCACCGACGCTGAGCGTCTCTGGCCCGTCGTCGATCCACGTCGGCGAGCCCTACTCGCTCGCACTGGGCAGTAGCGACCCCGGTGACGACACCATCAGCAACTGGCGGATCGACTGGGGCGATGGACAGGTGATCGATTACGCCGGTAACCCGAGTCGACTCGAACACCGCTATGGCGTCAGCCTTGGGCCGGTCGCGATCCGGGCGACGGCCAGCGACGAGGACGGCAGTTACCTCGCAACCCCGTTGCCGCTGACGGTGCTGCAACGGCCGTCGCCGGTGAGCGCGCCGGGCGTCGGCGACGATGCACGGCAGGCGGTCGGCGAACTTGTCGGCACCAGGGGCGGTGGTACTTTCGACGCCGCCGACACGATGCCGATCGGGCAAGGTGCCTTGTGGTGGGTTGGCGGTTTCACGACGTCGGCGGTCGCCGCCTCGCACGTGCTCGCCAGTACTGACGGCAGTGGCCGGATCGCGGTCGGTGATACGGTGGGGAGCGAGCAGCAGTCAGGTGCCGGCCGACTGCCGGGCGCCCTGAACGACGTGGCCGGTTTTCAGCCGACGCTTGTTGGCGGGCAGGCACGGTCGGCGCCCGACGATGCCGGCGGCGCGCTGCCGCTGGTCGACTTTCGCCCGCGGCCCGCCGGTTTGCGCTTGCCGGTGGGCCATGGGCGTGGCGAACACGACAACTGGCGAAAGGCGTTCGTGACGAACATGGCGAAGAAGGCGGACGACCCGAATAGTGCCCTGCGGGTGAGCACCGGAGCATCGCGAGCGGTCCCTCTCGCACCGGATGATTTTCTCGACGAGCTGCTGCCGGACGGCACACAGGACGCTTTGCCGGGTCGCACCCAGCCGGGCGCGCCGAATGCCCAGCCAGCGGGAGCGCCGAGCAGCGTGGACGAGAACGCCGAACAGGACATCAAGGAGGGCGCGCAGGAGGGCGGCGCCGGGGACAGGGACGACCCTGCCCTGGATCGTTTGATGCTCGTGCTGCCGCTTGCCCCGTTCGGGCCAATCTACTTCAAGAGCGTTGTCGGGCGAGGGGGGTGGCGAACAGATATCGCAAAGCGCCAACGCCGGCGGCCGGCGGCGGGGGAAAGCGCATGCGGGTGAAGACGATGCCGGTGACGGGAACGAGAACCGCGCGCTGAATGGGGTCGTCGTCCAGTATGAGGTTGCGAAGCCATGCACGCCGCCGCTAGCGATGCTCCGGGCGTCGATCCGGTTGCCTGCCTCGTGCCAGGCATGGCTATGGCCGGTGGCCGACTTCAGGTCTATAGTGTGCCGAAGAACATCCGGCCGCGCGTCGCCGTGTACTGATCACCAGACGCCAACCGGCGGCGACTGGCGGGCGGCGCGGTGTCGTTTGCCGATCAGGCCGCTCTACAGAGGATTGTCGATGAACAGCCCACCCAAGTCAGTGCCAGGCGCGAAGGCCGGGGCGCCTGCGCGGCAAGGCAGGAAGAAGCCGTCGGCGGCCGCAAAGCCCAAGGCCGCGGCTGCAAACGAGTCCGGCCTGCTTGAGCAGGTGCGCGCCGTCGCTGGCAGATTGCTCGACGTCAGCTCTGCGGCCGGGGTCGCCGGGCGAACGCTGGATACGGCGAGCAGGGTTTCCCGCGCGCTGTTGGATGGGCAGGCCATGGAAGCGGCGTCGGAGGTCCTGAAGGCCGTGTTGCCCAGTGCCGCAGAGTCCGCGGCCTGGGCGAGGACCGGCGCAGCGATACGCAAGATGCGCGAGAACGCCGGCTTGACGATCACGGAACTCGGAGCCGCGATCGATCTCGAGGATCCGTCGCTGGTCGAGGCCCTGGAGAACGGCCGCATCGCGCTGTCGTTCGAGCTGATCCTCCGGCTGGCGGCGGTATTTGGCCGCAAGGACCCGATCGGCTTTGTCATGGGCCTGACGCGCACCGCCAATCCGGCGTTGTGGAAGAGCCTTGAAGACCTCGGCGTCGGCAAGCTCGTCCTGCAGTCGGTACGCGAGCACCAGTTCGTCAATGTCTATCGCAGCAACGATCAGGCGCGAGCCCTCAGTGATGAGGAGTTCGCCGAGATTCTCGGTTTCACGCAGGCCGCCTTCGAGATGGCGATGGCTCAGCGCGAACGCTCCAGGCTTCGTCAGCAAGGCCGCCAGACGGGCGGCAGGCCGGCGGCGGACGCATGAGTTGTGCCGCCCATGGCTGTGGCGCCGCGGCAGCGCGCAGGTCGCGCGCGCTTGCCTGGCGCGGGGGCGCCCGGAGTGACTGCTTGCCAGACGGCGTCATTTCTGATATTTACTCGTCTCTTTTGCAAATCAGGGTCTTCGAACATGGCTGAAGAGTTGATGTACAAGCATTTCACCCCTTACGTACCGCAAGCTGGCGAGGACTACATGAACGACGCACAGCTGGCGCATTTTCGCGGCATCCTCGAAGCTCTCAAACAGCAGCTGATCGAAGACATCGAGCGTACGGTTCACACCATGAAGGATGAGGCGACCGTCTTCGCCGACCCCAATGATCGCGCGAGTCAGGAAACCGACATCGCCATCGAGTTGCGCAACCGGGACCGGGAGCGCAAGTTGATCAAGAAGATCGAGGAGACCGTCGAACTGATCAACGCTGGTGACTACGGTTACTGTGCCGCTTGCGGCGTCGAGATCGGCATCAAACGTCTCGAAGCACGCCCGACGGCGACGCTGTGCATCGACTGCAAGACACTCGAAGAAGTGCGCGAGAAACAGATGGCCAAGTAGGCCGCTGGCGGGCAGGTGAGCCGGCGGTTCGATGTTCGGGGGCAGGGAAAAAGGACGCCGTGGCGTCCTTTTTTGCGATGCGTGAGAGCGGCGATCGAGGCGCCGCATGGCGGCTCGATTACGCCGCCGGTGCTGCTCCGCCTTCTTCGGCGGTCAATGCCTTCATGGACAGGCGGACACGGCCCTTCTCGTCGGCTTCGAGAACCTTTACGCGAACCTTCTGGCCGTCCTTGAGGTAGTCGGCAACGGCGTTGACCCGTTCGTTGGCAATCTGCGAAATATGCAACAGGCCGTCACGGCCGGGCAGGATGCTGACGATGGCCCCGAAGTCGAGCAGCTTGAGGACCGTGCCGTCATAGACCTTGCCGACTTCGACGTCGGCGGTGATCGATTCGATGCGGGCCTTGGCCGCATCGGCGGCCTCGCCACTCACCGAGGCGATGGTAATCGTACCGTCGTCCTTGATGTCGATGGTCGTGCCCGTTTCCTCGGTGATGGCGCGAATGACCGCGCCGCCCTTGCCGATCACGTCGCGAATCTTCTCGGGGTTGATCTTCATCGTGTACAGGCGCGGGGCGTAGGTCGACACTTCTTCGCGATGGCCGGACATCGAGTCCTGCATCTGCTTGAGAATGTGCAGGCGCGCTTCGCTGGCCTGGGACAGCGCGATCTGCATGATTTCCTGGGTGATCCCCTGGATCTTGATGTCCATCTGCAGGGCTGTTACGCCGTTCTCGGTACCAGCGACCTTGAAGTCCATATCGCCAAGATGATCTTCGTCGCCGAGGATATCTGTCAGCACGGCGACGCGATTGCCTTCCTTGATCAGTCCCATGGCAATACCGGCGACGTGTGCCTTGAGCGGTACGCCGGCGTCCATCAGGGCCAGCGATGCGCCACAGACGGAAGCCATTGAACTCGATCCGTTCGATTCGGTGATCTCCGAGACGACGCGGATGGTGTACGAGAAGTCCTCCGCCGACGGCAGCACGCCAAGCAGTGCCCGTTTGGCGAGGCGGCCATGACCGATCTCGCGACGCTTTGGTGTGCCCACGCGGCCGCATTCACCGGTCGCATAGGGTGGAAAGTTGTAGTGCAGCATGAAGCGCTCGCGGTACTCGCCGCCCAGTGCGTCGATGATCTGTTCGTCGCGACCGGTGCCGAGGGTGGCGACGACGATGGCCTGTGTTTCGCCGCGGGTGAACAAGGACGAGCCGTGCGCGCGTGGCAGCACGCCGGAACGGATGGCGATCGGTCTGACGGTACGCGTGTCGCGACCATCGATGCGCGGCTCACCGGCAAGGATGCGACCACGGACGATGCGCGCTTCGGCGTCGGAGACCATGCGCCGGATAGCGCTGGCGTCCGGGGCGTTGTCGTCGGCGGTCAGCGTTTCGACGGCGTAGGCGGTGATTTCCTTGAGGCGCTGGCTGCGCAGGGACTTGCTGGTAATTCCGTAGGCTTCCTTCAGTTCGGCTTCGACCAGTTGGTCGAGCTTGCCGTGGACGGCTTCGTTGCGCGCCGCTGCCGACCATTCCCAATCCGGCTTGCCTGCTTCCTCGACCAGTTCGTTGATCGCGTTGATCGCCACCTGCATCTGCTGGTGCCCGAACATGACGGCACCGAGCATCACTTCCTCGGAAAGCTGTTGCGCTTCCGATTCGACCATCAGCACTGCTCCCTGCGTTCCTGCAACGACCAGATTGAGCTGGCTGCTGGCGAGCTGTGTGGCGCTCGGGTTGACCACGTATTGCCCGTCAAGATAGCCAACGCGGGCAGCACCGATCGGACCGTCGAAGGGGATGCCGGAAATCGCCAGCGCCGCGGAGGCACCGATCATCGCCGGGATATCGGGATCGATTTCAGGGTTGAGCGACATCACCATCGCAACGATCTGGACTTCGTGATAGAAGCCCTCGGGGAACAGCGGGCGCAGCGGACGGTCGATCAGGCGAGAGGTCAGGGTTTCCTTTTCGGAGGGGCGGCCTTCCCGCTTGAAGAAGCCGCCCGGGATCTTGCCGGCCGCGTATGTCTTCTCTATGTAATCAACGGTCAGCGGGAAGAAGTCCTGACCGGGTTTGGCCGTCTTGTTGCCGACTGCACTGACCAGGACGACGGTGTCGTCCATCGAGACGACGACGGCGCCGCCGGCCTGGCGGGCGATTTCGCCGGTTTCCAGAGTCACCTGATGGGCGCCGTAGGCGAAGGTTTTCTTGACGATATTAAACATTGTTGCCTTTCTCAATAGTCTGGCACGTGCCTGCCCACGACGCCGGCAGGCTATTCATCCGATGTGCCGATGTGCCAGCCGCAGCAGAAACGGCGGCACAGCCCGCGAGGGGCTGGCCGCTGGCGGCTCTTGAAATGCCTGCATCCCGACCGCCGGGCGGATCGGCGAGCGGGCTTATTTGCGCAGGCCGAGACGCTGAATCAGGCTGCGGTACGAATCGACGTTGGTGCGCTTCAGATAGTCCAGCAACTTGCGGCGCCGGCTGACCATGCGCAACAGGCCGCGGCGCGAGTGATTGTCCTTCTTGTGTTCTCTGAAATGACCGGTAAGGTCGTTGATGCGGGCGGTAAGCAGGGCTACCTGCACTTCCGAAGAACCGGAGTCGCCAGCCGCGCGCTGGTACTCGGCCATGATGCCTGCTTTTTGCTCGACGTTGATCGCCATGTCAAACTCTCTTTCATGAAAAACGGCGCAGCCCCGGTTTGATAGAGCCAAACGCCTGATGGATAAATGGTTATTCGCTTGGCGAAGCGAGCCGGAGAGTTTAACCGCTGCCCGGCCGAGCGGCAAGAAGCAGCAGCGATATTTCTCATTGCTGGCAGGGTATTCCCTGTTCCGCTGCCTATCGCTGATCGTGCCTGATCGCGGCCAGTTCGTCGCTGGTGTTGATGTTCCGGAAGGCGGCCGCCTCGTCGTCGAAAGCCACTACGACGCTGTTCACCGTGCGCTGCCAGAGATCGAGCTTGCGCTCACCGCGCTCAAGGAAAGCGCCAAGTTGTGGCAACAGCTCGCGGCGACACAGGCAGAATACCGGCTGCAGCTGGTCGAAAGTGCGTGCCGTGGCCAGATCGGCGCCATGCTGCGCCATCGCTGACCGCAGGCGCGCAACGAGGTCGCGCGGCAGAAATGGCGAATCACACGGCGCCGTAGCGACCAGTGGATGTGCCGCGCAGGACAGGGCCGCGTGCAGCCCGGCCAGCGGACCGGCAAAGCCGCTGACATGATCGGTGATCACCGGATAGCCCAGGGCCCGGTATTGCACGATGCCCTGATTGGCGTTGAGCAGCAGTTGCTCTACCTGCGGCGCGAAGCGGTCGGCCACCCACTGCACCAGTGGCCTGCCGCCGAGCAGTTGCAGTCCCTTGTCGACCCCGCCCATGCGGCGGCCCTGGCCACCCGCCAGGATGACCCCCGTGATCGCGTCGCCATGCATGGCGACGCTGCTGCTGCGCTGGCCAAACGCTTCACGCAAAGCCAGGCAGCCAGCCACTCTGCTGGGGCGTCGTTACGGCTTCCAGCGTACCCTGAAAAAGCGCTTCGATGACCGGTGCTTCGCGCCAGCGTTCGTTCATGAAGGTCAGCCCGACTTCTTCGACCAGCGCGCCTTTCCAGTAGTGGTTGGCGATTTCATCGAGGGTCGACAGACTGAGGCTGTGCGGCAGGCGAAGATAGTCGAGCCAGCTCGAATCGTGGAACGAGCAGACATAGGCTCCCGTACTGCGGGCGCGGGTGAGCGCCCTGCCAAAGACGCGCGCCGGATGCTTGGCACGGAAGGTCTCGGCATCGACGCGGGTGGCGAAAAGCACAACGGCGTGCAGGCGGCTGGGGAAGTGCTGATACAGTCGCTGGCGGAAATATTCGAGGTGATACTCGGCAAAGTAGTTCTGGACCGTTGCGATGCGGTCTTCCGGGAGGGAGTCGGCGAAGGGGTTGTCCACCAGGATGTCCCAGCCGGGGAGCTCCGCATCAGCGTCCAGCCAGGCGTACAACTCGAGCGTGGCGCTATCCTTGAGCAGATGATCCATGCGTTGTCGTCGGCCGGTCGTCAGCGCTGGGCGCTTGCCGGGCTGCCCGCCGTTGTGCATTCCCGCGTCACCTTCGGCCCGCAGCGTTTCGCCTGTGACCATCGTCTCCCGCAGGGTGGCGCCGTAGACCGCATGTTCACGTGCTGCGGCCGAACTTTTCCACCAGTTGCCCCAGCTTGGCCGCGTGTTGACGGGCCGCGGCCTCGGCCTCGCGCTGTGCCTTGCGTTGTTCCGCCTGTCTTTTCAGACGTTCCTGTACCAGTTCCGATGCATGCGAGCGGTGCGTCGCCGTGATTTCGCCTGCGGGCTGGCCGTCGAGGTCCACGCGGGCGGTCGCCTGGGCGCTTGCTTTCAGGTAGCGCAGCGAGTGTGTGTGGATTCCCAGCGCAATACGCAGGGGTTTGCGCTCCAGCTCGGGCAGTCGCGCCAATAGCTGCTTGTCGATGCCGATGGCCAGCGGCAGGCAGTCGCGGAAGACCGGGAACTTCTCCTGCAATTCCTTCAATAGCTGGCGAGCTTTCTGGGCTGGCGGCGGACTTGCTTCCCGGCTGGAGGCCGGGCCTGGGGTGGGCGTATTCATGGATGGAATGATCGGCTGCGAAAAAAAGAGGAGTGGTCGGCACACCCGGCTGCCCGGCAGCGACTCGCCGGGCACGCTTTCTGGTCGCGAGCGCGGCGGGCGTCTGCCAGCGGACGCAGTGGGTCAGAAGTGAATCCCGCGCATCATCTGCGAAAAGGCGATCTGGTCGGCCGTTTGCGGTACGGCCTCGCTCTTCTGGTGCGTGGCGGCACTGGAATCGGTAAACATGCGGAAGCTGGTATTCATCACGATTTGCGCAAGCTTCGGCGTCAGCGAATGCAGCAGGGCACCGAAGATCCCGAGCCGGGTGGCAATGCGCACGGGTTTATGGATGATCGCCTCGACGACCAGATCAGCAGCTTCTTCGGGAGAAAGTGTCGGCACCTGATCGTAGATCTTGGTTGGCGCGATCATCGGCGTGCGCACCAGCGGCATGTTGATGGTGGTGAACTCGATGCCGCGATCGGCAAACTCGGACGCGGCGCAGCGGGCCCAGGCATCCATCGCGGCTTTCGAGGCGACGTAGGCCGAGAAACGTGGGGCATTGGTCAGGACACCGATCGAAGAGATGTTGATCACCTGGCCCTTGTGTTTGGCAATCATGCCCGGCAGGAGGCCCATGGTCAGCCGCAGGGCACCGAAGTAGTTCACTTCCATGGTTCGTTCGAAGTCGTGGAAACGATCGAAAGAGTTCTCGATACCGCGACGAATCGAGCGCCCGGCGTTGTTTACCAGGATGTGTACGCCACCGAGTTCCCCATTCAGCGTCTTCACGAGCGCGTCACACTGCTCGTGGCTGGCAATATCGACCGTGTGCGTTATCAATGACAGGCCGGCGGCCTCGAACTCCCTGCGGGTTTCATCGAGTGTTTGCTGGTCGCGGGCAATGGTGACCGTGATCGCGCCGGCCTCGGCCATCTTGCGGGCGGTGGCCTTGCCGATCCCGGAGGAGCCGCCGGTGACCAGTACCACCTTGCCCTCGACCTTGCCACGCAGGGTGCGATCGATGAACAGGTCAGGGTCGAGGTGACGTTCCCAGTAGTCCCACAGACGCCAGGCGTAGCTGTCGAGCGCCGGTACGGAAATGCCGGTGCCCTTGAGTGCACGCTGCGTTTCGCGGCAATCGAAACGCGTCGGGTAGTTGATGAAGTCAAGAATGTCATCGGGCAGGCCGAGGTCCTTCATGACCGCGCTGCGGATACGTCGCACCGGCGTCAGGGCGAACATCGCCTTGCGTACCGAGCGCGGGATGAAGCCGAGCAGTGCGGCGTTGATGCGCATCGCCATTTCCGGTGCGTGGGCCGCGCGCGCAAAGGTGTTGAGCAGGTCGCCAACGCGCATCGGCGTTGGGTCGGTAAGGTGGAAGCAGCGACCATCTTCATTCTTGAGGTGCGCGATGTGGTCCATCGCGGCGACCACGAAGTCGACCGGTACGACATTGATGCGCCCGCCTTCGATGCCGATCGTCGGCATCCACGCCGGGAAGGTCTTGCGGATTTTCTGAATCAGCTTGAAGAAGTAATAGGGGCCATCGATCTTGTCCATTTCGCCGGTTCGCGAGTCGCCGACGACAATCGCCGGACGAAACACGCGCCACGGGATCCTGCACTCCTGGCGAACGATGGCTTCGGAATCGTGTTTGGTGCGGAAGTAGGGATTTTCGAGGTTCTCCGCTTCGTCGAACATGTCTTCGCGAAACAGCCCCTCGAAGAGCCCGGCGGCGGCGATCGAACTGACCAGGTGAAAGTGTTTGGCGGCGATTTCTTCCGCCAGCTGCACGGTGTTGCGCGTGCCGTCGACATTTGCACGCTGCTGCGCCTCGGCGCTGGCCTTGAGATCATAGACGGCCGCCAGGTGGAAAAAATGCGCGACCTTGCCTTCGAGCTTGCGTACATCGCTTTTCGCGACGCCCAGATGCTCCTGCGTCAGGTCGCCGACAATCGGGACGACACGCTTTTCGTCGCAACCCCAATACTCGTACAACTCCCGGAGTCTGTCCGAGTCGAGGCTGCGCGTCAGGATATAGACGACAGCGCCGCGGCGGGCCAGCAGTCTTGCGACCAGCCGTTTGCCGATGAATCCAGTCGCGCCCGTTACAAAGTAATTCATTGCCGTCTCCCGAGAATCCCAAGTCTTCTTGTAAGGTCACCGTCTGTCGAAGCAGCCGACGCTAGAGGCTATACTCTAGGCCTTTAGTGTGCGTCCTCTAGATATTGTCACTAGACTCGCTTTCCAGGGCAAGCAAAAAAGCTTGTCGATCTTTTGATTGGTGTGTTCAAGGAGAGAAAAGTGGGCAAGAAACTTAAAGAACTGGCAGGTGGCACGACGGAAAACCAACTGGCATCGACGGTCAAGGAATCCGCCCAGCAAATCTGGCTGGCCGGGCTCGGCGCTTTCGCCAAGGCGCAGGAAGAGGGCGGCAAGGTGTTCGACGCACTGGTCAAGGAGGGCGAGAGCATTCAGTCGAAAACCCGCAAGGTGACCGACCAGAAGCTCGCCGAGGTTGCCGGCAAGGCAACCGGGACCTGGGACCGCCTTGAGCAGGTCTTCGAGGACCGTGTGGCGCGCGCTCTGGGCAGTCTCGGCGTGCCGAGCAAGCAGGATATCGACAGCTTGTCGAAGCGGGTTGTCGAGCTGAGCGCGGCTGTACAGGCACTAACCGACGGAAAACCGGCTACCCGGTCGGCAGCACCCAAGACGGCGCTCAAGACGGCCACCAAGACGGTCGAGAACGCCGCGGGAGCGGTTGCCGCCGCCAGACCGGCTACCCGCAAACCAACAGTGCGCAAGGCGGTGGCGGCAAAGTCGGCGGCGCCGGTAACCCCTGCCGACGTGCTGAACACACTTCCCAAGAGCGGCGAGTAATCCTGGCGCCAGCCTTGCGATGCGGGTCGCGGACACGCCTCCCGCCGCAAGCTGCCGGGAGGCGGTCGAAGCGGTGTCTCCTTTGCCACCGCAGACAGCGCCTTCTTTGACACGAGGGCTGCTACATGACTGCTAGAGGCGGGCGTGCAAGGATCGGGCTGGCGCTTGCCGGCGGTGGTCCGGTCGGAGGGATCTACGAGGTCGGCGCCATGGCGGCGCTGGCCGAGGCGCTCGACGGCGTCGATTTCACCGCCTTCGACATCTACGTGGGCGTCAGCTCGGGCGCGTTGATTTCAGCTGCCGTCGCCAACGGGCTGGCGCCGGCGACGCTGGCCAGAATGCTCGTGGAGAACCATCGCAACGATGTCTTCGACACGGGCATGCTGTTGCGGCCGGCTTTTGGTGAGTACATGCGGCGCGCCATGTCGGTGCCGGTCCTTTTCTGGTCGTCGCTGCGGCAGTACCTCTCCGACCCCTGGCATTTGCGTCTGGTAGAGGCTTTCCAGGGCCTCAGCCATGCGATTCCAACGGGTGTCTTCAACAGCGCAGGAATTGATCAACTGCTCGGCAAGCTGTTTTCGACGGGCGGGCGAAGCAACGACTTTCGCCAGTTGAAGCACCAGCTTTTCCTGGTGGCGACCGATCTTGACACCGGGGAGTCGGTCGCGTTCGGCTCCCGGGGCCACGACGACGTGCCGATTTCCGTCGCCGTGCAGGCCAGCGCAGCTCTGCCGGGGCTGTTTCCGCCGGTGAAGATCGGTGAGCGCTATTTCGTGGACGGTGCCCTGATCAAGACCCTGCATGCTTCCGTTGCGCTGCACGAAGGCGCCGAGCTGGTGGTCTGTATCAACCCGCTGGTACCCTTCGATTCCCGCCTCGCGGCCAGGCGCCTGGCGCACGAGCAGCCGACCCGCGCACCAGCGCATCTGGTCGACGGAGGACTGCCGGTCGTTCTGTCGCAGACTTTTCGCGCCATTATCCATTCGCGGATGCGCACCGGTATGGATCGTTATCGGCTCGAGTTCGAGGGTGCCGATGTGGTGCTGTTCGAACCGACACGCGACGATGCCGACATGTTCTTTACGAATGTCTTCAGCTATCGTGGCCGCAGCCGTCTCTGCGAGCATGCCTATCAACGTACACGCAAGGACCTCTATCAGCGCCGCCACGAACTGCAGCCCATTCTGGCGCGTCATGGCATCCATTTGAATCTTGGCGTGCTCAAGGACCACACACGCTCGTTGTTGTCGCGCAAGCGCCGTCCCGATCTGGCGAGCAGCGCCAGCGCTCTCGATGCGTCCCTGCGCGACCTGGAAGTCTGGCTGCAGGCGCAGAAAGCGTGAGTCAGTCGATCGGCAACGCGCGCATAGGCGAGTGGCATTCCCCGCACTCGCCAGCGGTGCTATGCTGACCATCTTCGACAATCAGGATCGCGATGGGGGGCTGATGGAAAAGAAGCCGAAGCGGCGAACCCGGGAGAGGATCGTCGAGACCAGCCTGCGGCTGTTCAATGACTTTGGTGAGCCGAACGTGACGACGACGGTCATTGCCGACGAAATGAACATCAGTCCCGGCAACCTCTATTATCACTTTCACAACAAGGACGAGATCATCGAGGAGATCTTCGTCGTTTTCGAGCGCGAGATCGAGGAAACGCTTGCCGCGCCGACGCGACGCCTGGCCGACGTCGAGGATATCTGGCTGTTTCTGCATCTGCTCTTCGAGAAGATCTGGAAGTACCGTTTCTTTTACCGAGATTTGAACGATCTGCTGACCCGAAATCGCCTGCTCGAGATTCATTTCAAGCAGATCATGGCGCACAAGGTGCACACGGCCACCGTTCTATGCGAGGGTCTGGTGTCGACCGGCGCCATGCGTGCCACTACCCTGGAGCTGCAAGCCCTGGCGACGAACATGGCGGTGATCGCCAGCTACTGGCTGTCGTTCGAGTACGCCTGTGATCCACGTGGCAAGGTCGAGAGCGGCCGCATCGGACGCGGTGTGTATCAGGTGATGGCGATGCTTTCACCATTTCTGCTTGATCAATCGAAACAGCTTCTGGAAAGACTGTCACGCGAGTACGTCAGGGCCTAGCAGCAGGCTGCCGGCAGGGGCTCACGAACTGGAGGAAGATCATGGCCTGGAAATCGTTTCCCTTCCCCGAAAAGGCCTATGCCTATTCGGGTGCCGCGCTGCAAAAGCACTGGGCGCGCCTGCATCGCGGTGACTGCGAGCCGTTTCCCGCGGAACCGGAGGTCCAGGATGCCTGGCGCCGGTATCACGCCGGCGACTTCGAGGAAGCGGTCGAATCCGGGCTGGCCTGTGGCCTCGCGGGCTACAACGCGGCCAACAAGGCTGCCGCCATCTATGCCAATTACCTCGAGACCGACGATGAGCGCAAGTGCCTTCTGCTGATGGAGGTGGCCCGGCGCTGCGAGGAACAGCAGGAGAAGACGCCTGGCGACGCCAATTGCTGGTACCTGCACGCCTACGCCCTCGGCCGCTACAGCCAGAGCATATCGGTGGTCAAGGCACTGGCACAGGGCCTCGGCAGCAAGATCAAACAAAGCCTGACACAGGCTCTCGAGCTGGAACCCAGGCACGCCGACGCCCATGTCGCGCTGGGGGCCTATCACGCCGAGGTGATCGACAAGGTGGGGGCGCTGGTCGGGGGAGTGACCTACGGCGCCAAGAAGAGCACCGGCAATGATCTCCTGGAAGCGGCTCTGAAACTCAATCCCGATTCTGCGATTGCCCGCATCGAGTATGCGAATGCCCTGGTGATGATGTTTGGCAAAGCGAGAATGAAGGATGCCGAGCGCCTTTACGAGGAGGCTGCGAAGATTACGCCGATGGATGCGATGGAGCGCCTTGACGTCGAAGCGGCGCGCGCCGAACTGGCTGATTGAGACTTACTTCGACGGCTTCCGGGTCATCGAGCCTGTCGCCGGGTTCGAGGAGGACCAGCCAGAGGAGTTTTTCGAATTCGTCGGAGAATCGGTCGACGATGTTCTGCGGGTCGTCGACCATGCCCTTGTCGGTGATCACCCCGAGTTGTACGCGGTTGTTGTAGGAAAGGATGCTGACGCCCATGCCGATATCGCCGGTCTGCGGAACCCAGACCATCTGCTGGTCGATCCGCTGGCCGGCAAGATAGCGCGGCTGCTGCGGTCCCGGGACGTTGGTCATTACCGCCGTCGTCTTTCCGGCCAGCAGACGGAGCAGTTGTTCCTCGACGAAGCCTGGCGCCATGCCTGCGGCGCCGAGCAGGGCGTAGGTCAGCAGCGCCTGATGGGAACCCTTCAACGCGGCCATCCGCGCGCGTGTCGCGTAGAGCCTGGCAAGTGGGTTCTCGATGCCGACCGGTAGCTCCAGTGCGACCAGACCGAAACGGTTGCCGAGATCGCCACTGTCGTTCGCTGCGCGCAGATTGACCGGGACCATGGCGCGTATCTCGGCGCCGTTCACCGCATCGCCTTTGGCCAGCAGGTAGCCGCGCAACGCGCCGGCTACCGACGCCAGCAGGGTGTCGTTGACCGAGCAGCCGAGCGCCTTGCCGGCGGCCTTGATTTCTCTCAGCGAGAGCGGCTCGGACCAGGCGACGCGCTTGACCGTGCCCGGCTTGCCCTTGAAGCGTGTCGGGCTGTCGGCAGCCATCAGTACCAGTCTGCCGATCTCCCCGGCGATAGCGCCGGCAACGCGGGCATAATCCCTGATAGCCGTCGGCTTCTTGCGCAGCGCGAGGCATTGTCCGCTGAGATTGCCCGTGACCTTCAGCACGCTCTCGGTGACTTCGCTGAGCGGTTCAAGGATCAAACGCCAGAAGAGGTCGTCCTGCTCGCTCATGTCGCGCGCTTCGCCGTGCCGATCGGCGATGGCGTCGGACGAGGTGTCACGGCCAGTATCTTGCCCGCTGTCGATCCTCTCATCGGTGAGCGTGTGGAGGACTCCGATGAGGGCGATGCCGTCGGCAATGGCGTGATGGATGCGGGCGACCAGGGCGGAGTTCCCGTCGGCAATCTCGACGAGATTGAACGCCCAGCGCGGCCGTGCCGGATTGAGAGGGGTGCTGGCCAATTCGGCGACGAACTTCTGCAGCTCGGACTTTCCGCCGGGAGATGGAAGCAGCGAGTGGCAAAGGTGGCGGTCGATATCGAAGTCGGCGTCGTCAATCCACCATGCACCCTCGGCGTCCTGCGTCGCGATCTGCCGGAAGCGCCGGTAACAAAGCAGACGATGGGCGATGGTACGCTTCAGGCGCTCGGCGTCGACGCGGCCGACGAAAGTCATGACGCCGACGATCTGCATCAGGTTCTCTGGCCGGTCCATGCGCAGCCACGCGGTATCGACGTGGGAAACCCTTTCGCGCGAAATCATCGCCGCTGCTCCCGGATAGAATGGCGAAGCCATATAATAACAAGCCATTTCATCGATTTATCGAGCGGAGAGCCTAGCGTGAGTGATTTGCAGACCCGGTTCGAGGCCGCTGTGGCCAGTTCCAAGACTTTGAGCGAGAGGCCGGACAACGCCTCCCTGCTGAAGCTCTATGCCCTCTACAAGCAGGCCACCGATGGCGACGTCACGGGCCGGCGGCCGGGCTTTACGGACATGGTCGGCCGCGCCAAGTACGATGCCTGGGCAGCGCTGAAAGGCACCGGGCCTGACGATGCCATGAGCAAGTACATCGCTCTGGTCGACCGCCTGCACGCGAGCTGAACGCGGGTTTGGCCAGCAGTCTCAGGCTGGAAAGTTCTCGTCGAAGAAACGGTGCACTTCGCGCTCGATGCTTGGCTTGAGCGCGAAGAGGAGCAGGCCGAGGCTGATTTCCAGCGAGACCTCCCTGTTGTCGAGCGACAACTCGCCAGCAACGCCAGGCCGCTTGAAGCTCATGACGTCGCCGTCCCAGGCGTAATCCAGGTCAAACTCCTCCTTCAGCTCGGCAGCCATGTGTTCCGCTGATTTTCGGGCCTGGGCCCGCGTTTTTCCGTGTTCGCGGCGAATGCTGATGTCGCTCATCGTAATGTGTCCTGTGGGGTTAGCCGGTTTCGGCGCAAAGTGAGCGAAATGCCGCATAGCGGCGCGGGTCGATATCGCCGTGCCCGAGTGCGGCCTGTATGCAGCAGTCCGGTTCCCGGTCGTGCCGACAGTTGCGGAAGCGGCAGTGGCCGAGCAGCGGACGCAGTTCGAGAAAGGCGAGCGCCACCGCTTGCGGTGAAAGATGGTGCAGACCGAACTCGGTCAGACCGGGCGAATCGATGAGCGCCGCTTCCGCCCCGAGATGATAGAGCCGGGAATGGGTCGTCGTGTGCTTGCCGGTATTGAGTGCTGCCGAAATCTCGCGCGTTGCTGCTCCCGCCTCTGGAACGAGGGCGTTGATCAAAGTTGATTTGCCCATCCCGGACTGTCCGATCAGGAGGCTGAGATGATCGGCAAGGTGGGGCAGGAGCAGGGCACTGTCGTGCGTCGCGGAGAGTTCCAGAACGCGGTAGCCGAGCTTTTCATACTGTGCCAGTGGCGCGCGGGCGTTTGCCACGCGATCGCTCAGGTCGCACTTGTTGAGAACGATCAACACCTTTATGTCCTGACTCTCGGCAGCGACGATGCAGCGGGTGATCAACTCGTCGGAATACGCGGGCTCGGTGGCAACGACGACAACCACCTGTGTGACGTTGGCGGCAATCAGCTTCTGTTTGAAGTGATCGGAGCGATAGAGCAGGGTTCGGCGCGCCTCGATCGAACTGATCACGCCCTGGGTGGCGCTGGTTTGCTCGACGATGACCTGGTCGCCGCAGGCCGCGTCACTCTTCTTGCCACGCGGGAAGCATAGCAGCTTCGTGCCATCGGTTCTCTCAACCCGGTATTGCCGGCCGTAGGCTGCCACGACGGTGCCGTTGAACATCAGAATCCTGTCAGGGCCTCGATCTTGGCCGCGCAGGTGAAGTCGTTGCGCGAAAGGCCGCCAACATCATGTGTGCTGTAGCTGACCTTGACCCGGCCGTAGCCAACTGCCAGATCAGGGTGGTGGTTCTCTCGCTCGGCGAGGCCGGCCACGGTGTTGACGAAGAGCAGTGTCGCGGGGTAACTGGAAAAGCAGAACTCCTTTTCCAGGATGCCCGTTGCACTGATCTGCCAGCCTGGCAGGCAGCTCAGCAGGCTGGCGGCCTGTATGGGGTCGATCAGGTGTTCGCTGCCGCGCAGGGGGCGGCAGTGTTCGCGGGCAAGTTCGTGTGCGGTGGTCATGGCTTTGGGGACCTCGGGCTGGCGGCCTACGCTTGCTGCAGGCGGGCAATGCGCAGCATTGCTGGTGGATGGGAATCGTAGAACAGCGAGTACAGCGGGTCGGGAGTGAGGGTGGCGGCGTTGTCTTCGTAGAGTTTCACCAGCGCGCTGACAAGATCGCCTGCCGAGGCGTTCTCGGCCGCGTAGCGGTCGGCCTCGAATTCGTCGCGGCGCGACACGAGGCTCAACAGCGGGGTCAGCAGGAACGTGAAGACTGGTCCGGCGAGGAAGAACAGGAGCAATCCCAGTGCCGTATTCTGCGTCTCGACCCCCAGGCCGCTGAAGAACCAGCTGGCGTCGATCAACTGGCCGAGTACCGCAAGAAAGCAGAGGGACATCGCGAAGAGCATGGCGATCCGTTTGAGCACGTGCCGATGTTTGAAATGGCCGAGTTCGTGCGCCAGTACGGCTTCCACTTCAAGGGGTTGCAAGCGGCCGAGCAGGGTGTCGAAGAAGACGATGCGTTTGCTCTTGCCAAAGCCGGTGAAGTAGGCGTTGCCGTGGTTCGAGCGCTTCGAGCCGTCCATCACGAACAGGCCGGAGCTGGTAAACCCGCAGCGTGCCAGCAAGGCTTCAACACGTGCTCGCAACGGCGCGTCGTCGAGGGCAACGAACTTGTTGAACAGCGGCGCGATCCAGGTCGGGTAGAGGAACAGGAGCAGCAGATTGAAGCCGCACCAGAAGAGCCACACGTAAAGCCACCACAGGCTGCCCATTCTCTGCATCAGCCAGAGTACGGCGAGCAGCACCGGCGTGCCTATGGCGACGCCAAGCGCCGCCTGCTTGAGCAGGTCGGCGACAAAGAGGGCCGCGGTCATGCGGTTGAAACCGAACCGTTCCTCGATGACGAACTGTCGGTAGACCGCGAGCGGAAGATCGATGATGGCCGAAATCGCCAGGACACTGAAGATCAGGGCGACGCCGTAAGGCAGGCCGTCGAGGCGCGCCGCCCAGAACTCGTGCAGCACCTGCAAGCCGCCTCCGAGTGTCAGGGCAAGCAGAACCGCGATTTCGACGGCAAGTCCAATTCTGCTGAAGCGGGTGCGCGTCACCGTATAGTCGGCAGCCTTCTGATGCGCGGCAAGTTCCACGCGATCAGCGAAGCTCTCGGGTACGCGCGCACGGTGATCGATGACATGCGAAATCTGGCGTCCCGCCAGCCAGAGACGCAAGGCGACCATCGCCGTCAAGGCGGCAAGAAAGGTGAGGGAGAAAGTATTCAGCATACGAGTGTGACACAATGGCCCCTTTACCGGTTCAGGCGGATTATATGGCACAGGACGCTAATCACCTCGTTTGGCTGGACATGGAAATGAGCGGTCTGGAGCCTGAACGCGACCGCATCATCGAACTGGCGATGATCGTCACTGATGCTCAGTTGACGACGGTTGCCGAATCGCCGGTGTGGGTGGTGCACCAGGATGACGCATGTCTGGACGGCATGGACGAGTGGAATCGTAAGACACACGCTCGCTCGGGGCTGATCGATCGCGTCCGGGCGTCGCCGCTCGACGAGCCGGCCGTTGAAGCTGCGGCGCTGGCGTTCGTGCAGCAACACGTTCCGCAGGCTGCCAGCCCGCTATGCGGCAATTCCGTAGGCCAGGACCGCCGCTTCATGGTCAGATACATGCCGCAGTTCGAGGCCTGGTTCCACTACAGGAACCTCGACGTCAGCACGCTGAAGGAACTGTGTCGCCGCTGGAAACCGGAGGTGGCAAAAGGCTTTGTCAAGAAGGCGGATCACACGGCACTGGCTGATGTGCGTGAGTCGATCGAGGAACTGAGATACTACCGCGAGCATTTCATCCGGCTCTGAGCATGCCGCTGCGTCGTGCTCTACGGTCGATGGTCAAGCTGCTCCGGGCCTGGCCGCCCCTTGCGCTCCTCTCGCCGGTATAGCTGCAGCTTGTCGCTGTCGCGCTCGCGCGGCCGTCCGCCCTCCCATAGCAGCTGCCAGGCACCATTGCTGGGGGGGCCATGGTTCAGCAGCAACTCGCATTGCTTTCCGGCGGCGCTTGCCAGTTCAACGGTGCGTATTCCGTCGAAATAATCGAGCGAGGCGAGAATCGAGTCGGCCAGGTTGGCACTGGCGATGCAGCCGTACTGCTCGGGTAGCGCCCTGGCCAGCGATGCCGATACCGGACGGTAGGTCTTCCCGTAGTCGATCCATGGCATCCAGAGCATCGCGATCAGCAGCCAGAAGAGGGTCAGGCCGGCCATCCAGTGCATGATTCCGCGCATCGGCGAACGTGGACTGGTCGCTATCAGCCAGCACCAGATCAGCGTGGCGACGAGCGAGATGCTGAAACCGAACAGGCTGAACTGGCCACGGAAGCCGGGCTCCAGTCGGTGAACCTGCCGGGCCAGTTGCTCCGGCCAGCCAAAGACCATCGCCGACCAGCCGATCCAGGCCAGTGCGGCGAAGAAACTGAAGGTGATCATGTTGAACCAGTCGAAGGCGTTGGCCGCACCCCGCCGCAGCGAGCCCACGCCGGGGACGGCGAGCAGAACCAGCGAGGGCAGCAACAGCAAGGCCGGCGCGCTGCGTGCTCCGAGGCAAACGCTGATCACCAGCAGGGTCAGCAGAAACGCGAAGACGGGCACGGCCAGCGAACGCGAGCGCAGTTGTCGACGCTTTACCCACAGCGTCCAGCCGGCGAGTGGGAGTGCTGGCCAGGCGTACCACGGGAGCAGGCTCAAGAAGCGCAGCAGGCCGAGCAGCGGCTGCCTGTTGCCAGTGAGTTGGCTCAATTCGTCCTGCCAGAAGGTCACCAGGAAGTCTGGGGCTACGATCAGCAAGGCTGCCAGCCACGCGCCTGCAAGCACGCTGGCGAGGAGCAGCGAGCCAAGCAGCAGCAGCACTGCTTGCCGGCGGTTCTCGGCGCGCCAGGCAACGAAAGCCGCGACAGGCAGCAGGGGCAGCATCGGTGCCAGGCCATTGGCCAGAAAGCCGAGTCCCAGTGCCGTCCCGAAACAACAAGCGCCGCGCAGTGGTCGGCGGTACGATTGGGCGAGGCCCCAGTAGGCGGCGGTGTGTGCCGTCAGCGTCGCCAGCATCGGTTGCGCCTCGTGGGCATGGAACAGGAAGCCAATGCTGCCGGCCAGCAGCAGAGGTGCTGCCGGCGCCTGGTCGCGTCCGTGCAGTTCGCGTGCGGCAAGGTAAATGAAAGTCAGCGAGAGCAGCGTAAACACGCCGCTGGCCAGTCGCGCCGCCGCATGTACCGGTATGACCCAGCCGAACAGGTGGCCACCGGCCGCCGCCACCCAGTAGTGGAGGGGGGCATCGGGATAGGGCCTGCCGGCCAGACTGAGGGTCAGCCAGTTGCCGTTGGCGACCAGATCGTGGACGATGCCGATGGTCACCGCATCGTCGTTCTTCCACGGGTCGTGGCCGGTCAGCCCGGTGAAAATATAGAGGGCGAGCAGAGCCGCCAGCGTCCAGCCGCTGGGTGGCAGCGTGATCCCCTTGAAGCGTTCGCGCTTCGGCTGAGCTGACATCGCTGGATTAGTGCTCATCCCCGTTTTCTGCTGACGCACATGAAAAAGGCAGCCCTGTGGCTGCCCTTTCTGCCGACTCGTGTCGACCGGTTCCGTCGGCCTAAGCCGATTTGCGCATCGCGCCGTATTTCTGGTTGAATTTCTCGACCCGGCCAGCCGTATCGATGATCTTCTGTTTGCCCGTATAGAAGGGATGACAGGCCGAGCACACCTCGACATGCAAGTCTTTCTTCATCGTGGACTTGGTGGTGAAGGTGTTACCGCAGGAGCAGGTCACCGCGAGTTCGTTATATGCAGGATGGATGTTGTCTTTCATCTGGTGCTTGTCCTGTGTTAGATCGGTCCGCCCGTCGCCTGGAGCGGCGACCGGCACGTGAGGCTTTTTGGAAAGACTGTGATTATCGGTGATTTTTCGATCATCTGCAATCGGCTGATGATCTGCGGTGTCGATCAGCGACGCATCGAGTCGAAGAACTCGGCGTTGTTCTTGGTCGCCTTGATCTTGTCGAGCAGGAACTCCATCGCTTCGAGATCGTCCATGTTGTACAGCAGTTTGCGCAGGATCCACATCTTCTGCAGGACGTCCGGTTTGAGGAGGAGTTCTTCGCGGCGCGTGCCCGAGCGATTCACGTTGATTGCCGGATAGACGCGTTTTTCGGCCATACGGCGATCAAGGTGGATTTCCATGTTGCCGGTTCCCTTGAACTCCTCGTAGATCACATCGTCCATGCGGCTGCCGGTGTCGATCAGCGCGGTGGCGATGATGGTCAGCGAGCCGCCCTCCTCGATGTTCCGTGCCGCACCGAAGAAGCGCTTCGGCTTCTGCAGCGCGTTGGCATCGACGCCACCGGTCAGTACCTTGCCGGATGCCGGCTGCACGGTATTGTAGGCGCGCGCCAGACGAGTTATCGAGTCGAGCAGGATGACCACGTCGCGCTTGTGCTCGATCAGGCGCTTGGCCTTCTCGATGACCATCTCCGCGACCTGAACATGTCGCGTGGCCGGCTCGTCGAAGGTCGAGGCGACGACTTCGCCGCGCACCGAGCGTGTCATCTCGGTCACTTCTTCGGGGCGTTCGTCGATCAGCAGCACGATTACCGTGACGTCCGGGTGGTTGGTGGTTATCGCGTGCGCGATGTGCTGCATCATTACCGTCTTGCCGCTCTTCGGGCTGGCGACCAGCAGACCGCGTTGACCCTTGCCGATTGGCGCGATGATGTCGATGATGCGACTGGTAATGTTCTCTTCGCCACGGATCTCGCGCTCCAGCTTCAGGTGCTCGGCGGGGTGCAGTGGCGTCAGGTTCTCGAAGAGGATCTTGTTCTTCGATGCTTCCGGGGCTTCACCATTGATCTTGTCGACCTTGACCAGCGCGAAATAGCGTTCGCCGTCCTTCGGCGTGCGGATTTCGCCTTCGATGGTGTCTCCGGTGTGCAGGTTGAAGCGCCTGATCTGGCTCGGGCTGACGTAAATGTCGTCGGTGCTCGCCAGGTACGAGGTGTCCGGCGAGCGCAGAAAGCCGAAACCGTCGGAGAGGGTTTCCAGGGTCCCGTCGCCAAAGATGCTCTCGCCCTTCCGGGCCTGATTCTTGAGAAGGGCGAAAATCAGTTCGTGCTTGCGCAGGCGGTTCGCACCTTCGACGTTGTTGGTGATCGCCATGTCGAGAAGCTGGCTTACATGGAGTGCTTTCAGTTCGGATAGGTGCATGTGCTGGAGACGGAGATGGGAGGAAGCAGGAAGGGATGAACCAGGAGCGCCGCGCGCCGTCGCGAACGAAACGCGTGCCGGGAGAGGTGCCTTGGGGCCGGGAGGGAACCGCGATTGGGAGAGGAAGCCTGAAGGTTCTGCGCAGGATTGACCCGGCGCGGACTCTTGCTTTGCTATGGGCCAGATGCTACGCCCATCGAACCTTCGGGCCTAGGCTAGCGACTTCAGAGGTTGTTGTCAATGAAGGTGGTCAGTTGCAGCTTGGATAGCGCGCCGACCTTGGTTGCTGCCGGTTGACCGTTCTTGAATATCATCAGCGTCGGAATGCCGCGGATCCCATAGCTCGCGGGCGTCTGCTGGTTGTCATCGATGTTCAGCTTGACGACCTTCAAACGGCCAGCGTAGTCATTGGCGATTTCGTCTAGGAGTGGGGCAATCATCTTGCAGGGACCGCACCACTCGGCCCAGTAGTCAATCAGAACGGGTTGCTCCGACTGCAGGACATCGGCGCCGAAGCTGGCGTCGGTAACGTGGTGAATGTGTTCGCTCATTGAGAAGCCTCTTGCGGGGGGAGGGGGAGGGGGCGGGAAGGGAATGCGTAACGAAAGCGGGAAGCATGTCAGAACGAGACAGGCGCCGATAGTCAGCTAGCGTTGCAATGCTAGCGAAAAAATCCCCGGAAGGGAAGCGGCCGCCCTGTCTCCGGGTCTGCAAATGAGCTATAGTATTTCGCTTTTCAAGCTTCCGTATAGAGACAATGACCTACGTCGTTACCGAGAACTGTATCAAGTGCAAATTCACGGACTGTGTCGATGTCTGCCCGGTCGACTGTTTCCACGAAGGACCGAATTTTCTGGTAATCGATCCGGAGGAGTGCATCGATTGCACGCTCTGCGTTCCCGAATGTCCAGCCGAGGCAATCTACGCCGAGGACGACGTTCCCGACTCGCAGGTCGCCTTCACGGCGCTCAATGCCGAATTGTCCAAGGTCTGGCCCGTCATCAGCGAACGCAAGGAGCCGCCGGTCGATGCAGACGAGTGGAACAACAGGCCGGACAAGCTCAAGCTGCTTGATCGCTGATCAGGTTGCCTTGACGGTTGTTGGCCACGCGGCTGGCGCGCCCGTCGCCCGAGCACCCATTCGCACAGGGTGCAGCCGGGCGCAGTGGCCGTGGTCGAGCGTCGTTCTGCGTGCGTCAGTGACCTGCCCGGCACGCTGCTCGCCGAGCCGGCGATCCGCCTGCCCTGCAGGCATCACTTGAAGTGCCGACCAAATCCTGAAAATCCCTTAGAATTAAACCCGTAGCGCGAGAAGTTCGGAAATCGGTTTGCAGGAACGCTGCCGGGAGAGATTGCGAGTTGCATCCGCGCTGCCGGCCCACCCATTACCAGCGTGACTCAGGAGGACAGCAGGTGGAAAAGATCTGGCTCAAGAGCTACCAGCAGGGCGTGCCCGCCGAAATCGACTTGAACGAGTTTCAATCGCTAGGCGAGCTTTTCGAAAAGAGCGTCGCTCAGTTTCGCGATCGCGTCGCCTATATCAACATGGGCGTCAAAATCACCTACGGCGAGCTTGACAAACTCTCGCGGGATTTTGCCGCCTATCTGCAGTCGGTCCTGAAGTTGCCGCAGGGCGCACGCGTGGCGTTGATGATGCCGAACGTGCTGCAGTATCCGATTTGCATTTTTGGCGCCTTGCGCGCCGGCTATGTGGTGGTGAACGTCAACCCGCTGTACACGCCGCGCGAACTCGAACACCAGCTCAAGGATTCGGGTGCCGAGGCAATCGTCATACTCGAGAATTTTGCGGTGACGCTGGAGCAGGTGGTGGCGCGAACGCCGGTCAAGCACATCGTGCTGGCGCGTCTTGGCGACATGCTCGGTTTCCCGAAAGGCGCGATAGTCAATTTTGTCGTCAAGTATGTGAAGAAGATGGTCCCGGCCTGGAAGCTGCCAGGTGCTGTCGACTTCCGTGCGGCGCTTGCCAAGGGCGCCGCGGCCGAGTTGAAAGCGGTCACCGTTGGCCAGGACGACCTCGCTTTTCTTCAGTATACCGGTGGCACGACGGGTGTTTCGAAGGGGGCGATGCTGGTCCATCGCAACATTCTTGCCAATCTGGCGCAAGCCCATGCCTGGATCAAGCCGGCGCTCCGCAATGAGCAGCACCTGGTGGTCACGGCGCTGCCGCTTTACCATATTTTTGCCTTGACTGCGAACTGCTTCACTTTTTTCAAGGTCGGCGCCAGCAACCTGCTGATCACCAATCCGCGCGATATTCCGGCCTTTGTCGCTGAATTGGGCAAGTATCCGTTCACCGTGATTACCGGCGTCAACACCCTGTTCAACGCGTTGCTCAACAGTGATGCATTTTGCGCGCTCGACTTCAGCAGGTTGAAGGTCACGCTCGGTGGCGGCATGGCGGTGCAGAAAGCGGTCGCCGAGCGCTGGAAGCGGGTGACCGGCAAGCCTTTGATCGAGGCCTACGGTCTCACCGAAACCTCTCCGGCGGCGACCATCAATCCACTCGATATTCCCGCGTACAACGGCTCGATCGGCCTGCCCATATCGTCCACCGAAGTCGTGATTCGCAACGACGCAGGCGGCGATGTCGCTCCGGGAGAGCGCGGTGAGCTATGCGTACGCGGCCCGCAGGTGATGAAGGGCTACTACAATCGCCCTGAAGAGACGGCCAAGGTCATCATGCGTGATGGTTTTCTGCTCACTGGCGACATCGCGGTAATGGACGAAAAAGGTTTCGTGCGCATCGTCGACCGCAAGAAGGACATGATTCTCGTCTCCGGATTCAACGTGTATCCGAATGAAGTCGAGGACGTCGTTGCTCAGCATCCCGGCGTCCTGGAGGTGGCTGCCGTGGGTGTGCCACACGACAAGTCGGGAGAGGCCGTCAAGATCTTCGTGGTCAGGAAGGACCCGGCGCTCACCGCCGAGGCGCTCATCGCGCATTGCCGAGCGCATCTCACGGGCTACAAGGTGCCGGGCCAGGTCGAGTTTCGCAGCGATCTGCCGAAGACCAACGTGGGCAAGATTCTGCGCCGCGAGTTGCGTGACGAGGCGGTCAGCAAGGCCTGAACGCCGCGTCCCGGCTCGCGTGCGCCGGCACGGTTCAATTCTTCCGGCTGGTGAACTGCTTCAGTACGCCGGTAGTGATCGGATGGCCGTTCCGTGATGCGTAGAAGAGCGGCGTCTTGCCGTCCTTGTCCGTGGCCTGCGGGTCGGCGCCCTGTGCGATAAGGTACTTCGAGAGCTTTGGCTGGCCCGTTGCGGCGGAAAGATGCAGGGGCGTTTGCCCGGCATCGGTCTTCGCGGTCACGTCCGCATTTCTCTCGATCAGGGTTTCCACCTCACGCCTTCCGCCCGAGATCACTGCGGCGTGCAGGGGCGTCATCCCGATGCGGTCCCTGGCTTCGATGTTTGCCCCGCGGGCGATGAGCAGGGCCGAAGTTTTCGGGTTGCCGTAGAAGGCAGCCATGTGCAGCGGCGTTCTGCCCAACGCGTCGGTGACGTCGATCTCCGCGCCGGCGTCGAGCAGCGCCCTGATCTCGGTCAGGTCGCCGCGGCCGGCGGCCTGCACCAGAGCCGGGGCTGTCGCCGCAATCGGGGTCTCCGCGACGCTCTCGGCTGCCTTGGTGTCGTCCGCGGGCTTTTCGCTGCAGCCGGAAAGGGCGAGCAGAAACCCGACAACGGCAAGCAGCAAGGCGCGAGTTGCGGCAATCTTCATCTGAGAAAGTCTCCTGCCAGGATGACGCTGCGATTTACTTGCTTCCTGGACCTCCAGTTTGACGGCGCAGGTGCCAGCCTGTCGACCCCATGCTCGCTTTCGGCCTGCGCCTGGTCACCACCAGTTCAGGCGCCGAGAGCCTTCGCGTCCTGCATTCGGTGGGCTCGAGCGGGTTGACCATTTCATTTCAGAGCTTGGCGACCAGCGTTGCGCATATTACCATCGCTGCTGATGACCACGTTCTCTTGCCTGCAAGACTGCCGCCAGAGCTCTCGCCGCATGTTCTTGCCATTTGTCTTCGGTCGGCTGGCCGTCTTGCTTGGCGCCTGCATCCTGCTTGCCGGCCTGGCACCGCTCGCGGCGCAGGCGCAGAGCGGGCTTTCCAGGCCTCGCCAGGCGGTCGTCGTGCAGCTTGCCTGGAAGTATCAGTTCGAGTTTGCGGCCTTCATCGCTGCGCTTGAGAAAGGCTATTACCGCGAGGCCGGGCTCGACGTCGTGCTCAGGGAGTGGTCCCCCGGCGTGGACGTGGCCCAGGAGGTCAGCGAGGGGCGGGCCGACTTCGGCACACTCGATTCAGGCCTGATCGTCGCACGTGCCAACGGCCGGCCGCTGGTCGCCCTGGCCGCACTGCTGCAGCATTCGGCGGTGGGCCTGCTGGTGCGCAGCAAGAGCGGGGTAAGCGGGGTAAGCGATCTGGCCGGCAAGCGTATCGGCAGCAGCCATGACACGCGCGATGAGGTGCTGGCCTATCTCGCGGCCAGTGGGCTGCCGCCAACGGCGTTCCGGCATGTGCCGGAAATCGGTGATGCTCGCCGGGCGCTGCTGGCAGATCAGGTGGACGCCGTCGGTGTCTTCATCGGTGATGATCTGGTCCGGGAACTGGCCGGCAGTGGCGACTACCTGTTGCTCCTGCCGCGCAGCGCGGCGATAGATCTGTACGGAAGCCTGCTATTGACCTCGGAAAACGTGCTGGCATCGCAGGCGAGCATGGTGCGCGCGTTTCGCTCGGCAACGCTGAAGGGGCTCGATTACGCGCTGGATCATCCCGAGGAACTGGTCGACCTGCTCCTGGCCCGGTACAACACGCAGAACAAGACCCGCGGGCAGTTGCTCTTCGAAGCGCGCCAGATTCGCGATCTGGCGAGGCCGGCAGGCGTCGAGTCAGGCGCGATGACCATCGCCCGCTGGCGGCATATCGTCGACGTTTACGCCGGACAGGGCAAGCTCGATCCGGGTACAGACCTGCTGGGCTTTGTCTACGATCCCGATGCCGGCAGCCTCGGGCCTTTCGTCCCCTGGCTGCTCGGCGGTGGGCTGCTCGGACTGCTGATCGTCGGCTGGGGGGCAGGCAAGTTCCTGGCACGCAGAACCTGATAGTCTGGAGGGCAAGAAGATGTTGATTCGTACCGACCGTTCCTCTCTGTTGCTGGTCGATTTGCAGGAGCGCCTCTACCCGGCAATCGACGATGCTGCGCGGGTGCTGGAAGCCAGCCTGTGGTTGACCAGGCTTGCCCAGCGGCTGGGCGTTCCGGTGATCTGCAGCGAGCAGTATCCGCAGGGCCTGGGGCCGACGATGCCTGCCCTGCGCGGCTTGCTGTCCGATGAATGCGTCTTCGGGAAGATGCATTTCTCGGCGGTTGCCGAGGGTGGCCTGTTTCGGGTGGCGGGAGGTGACCGGGCGCAGTTCGTTGTCGCCGGTACCGAAGCGCACGTCTGCGTTCAGCAAACGGTCCTCGACCTGATTGCGGCCGGACGCAGGGTCTTCGTCGTCGAGGACGCGGTCGGGTCGCGGCGATCTACGGACAAGGCGCTGGCGCTGGAGCGCATGCGCGCGCACGGGGCCGATGTCGTGTCGCGTGAAATGGTCGCCTTCGAGTGGCTGAAACAGGCGGGGACCGAGCTCTTTCGCGAGATCAGCCGCGAATTTCTGCGCTGAATTGCGCCGCCGGCACCGAGTTCCGCGTTCTGCAGTCATGCTGCCGCGGTTTGAGAGGGTGCGTGTTTTCCGCTACAATCTTGCTTTCCCGCGGCGGCCCTCTCAATGATCAAATATGTGTTCGTCACCGGCGGCGTGGTTTCTTCGCTTGGCAAAGGCATCGCTGCCGCATCCCTTGGGGCGATACTCGAGTCGCGCGGGATCAGGGTCACCAATCTCAAGCTCGACCCCTACATCAACGTCGATCCCGGCACGATGAGTCCGTTCCAGCACGGTGAGGTCTTTGTCACCGAAGATGGCGCCGAGACCGATCTCGACCTTGGTCACTACGAACGTTTCACCAACGCTCGCATGGAGCGGCGGAACAACTTCACGACCGGCCAGATCTACGAATCGGTGATCAAGAAGGAACGGCGCGGCGAGTATCTCGGCAAGACGGTGCAGGTGATTCCGCACATCACCGACGAGATCAAGGCGCACATCCGGCGCGGCGCCGAGGGTGCCGAGCTGGCCATTATCGAGGTCGGCGGCACGGTCGGAGATATCGAGTCCCTGCCGTTCCTCGAAGCGATCCGCCAGATGGGTCTGCAGGAGGGGCGCAACAACGCCTGCTACATGCATCTGACGCTGGTACCTTTCATTCCGACGGCGGGTGAGCTGAAGACCAAGCCGACGCAGCACTCGGTGAAGGAACTGCGCGAGATCGGCATTCAGCCGGACATCCTGCTGTGCCGCACCGATCGGCCAATCCCGGAGGACGACAAGCGGAAGATGGCGCTCTTCTGCAATGTCCAGCGCGAAGCAGTGATCGAGGCGCGCGATGCCGATTCGATATACAAGATTCCGGCGATGCTGCACGATCAGATGCTCGACGAAATCGTCTGTCACAAGCTTGGCATTCTTGCCAAAGCAGCCGATCTCACGGTCTGGAAGACGATAGTGCATGCCCTCGAGCATCCGGAGCGGGTGGTCAATGTCGCCTTCGTCGGCAAGTATGTCGATCTCACCGAATCGTACAAGTCGCTGACGGAAGCCATGATGCATGCCGGCATCGCCACCCGCAGCAAGGTTCAGATCAGCTACATTGATTCCGAAGAAATCGAACGTCAGGGCTGTGGCGCCTTGCAGGGCATGGACGCCATCCTTATTCCGGGCGGTTTCGGGCGACGCGGAACGGAAGGCAAGATCGCCGCAATTCGCCACGCCCGCGAAGGCGGGATTCCCTTTCTCGGTATCTGTCTCGGCATGCAGCTGGCGGTCGTCGAGTTCGCACGCCACGTCGCCGGCATGAACGGCGCGCACAGCAGCGAGTTCGACAAGGACTCTGCGTATCCTGTGGTCGGCCTGATCACCGAGTGGCAGGATGCGTCGGGCCGGCTCGAGAAGCGCGACGAGAACTCCGATCTCGGCGGCACCATGCGTCTTGGGGGCCAGCTCTGCAAGCTTGGCGAAGCGACGCTGGCGCGCCTGATCTACGGCCAGGCGGAGATCATCGAACGCCATCGTCACCGCTATGAGGTGAACAACACGCTGCTCGGCAAGCTCGAAGAGAGTGGTCTGGTGGTCTCGGGTCGCGCACCGGTTACCGAGCTGTGCGAAATCGTCGAGCTGCCTACCGACGGGGCGAACGCGCACCCGTGGTTCCTCGGTTGCCAGTTCCATCCCGAATTCACTTCGTCGCCGCGCAAGGGTCACCCGCTGTTCACGTCATTCGTGGTCGCCGCCGCGGCTTACCAGGCGCGGACATGAAGCTCTGTGGTTTTGCAGCCGGCATCGACCAACCACTTTTCCTGATTGCCGGGCCGTGCACGGCCGAGTCGCTGGACCTGTGTATCGAGGTCGCCGGGCAATTGAAGGAAATCTGTTCACGTCTTGGCCTGCCGTACATCTTCAAGGCGTCGTACGACAAGGCCAACCGCAGTTCCGGTCGCTCGGCGCGTGGGCCGGGCGTCGACGCCGGTCTGCAGATATTGTCGGAAGTGCGTCGCCAGATCGGCGTTCCGGTGCTTACCGATGTGCATCGCGAGGAAGACATCGCCGCTGTCGCTGCCGTCGTCGACGTACTGCAGACGCCCGCTTTTCTCTGCCGTCAGACCGATTTCATACAGGCCGTCGCCGCTGCCGGCAAACCGGTGAACATCAAGAAGGGACAGTTTCTCGCGCCCGGCGACATGCGCAATGTGGTCGTCAAGGCCAGGGATGCCGCTGCTGGCGCCGACACGATCATGGTCTGCGAGCGCGGCGTTTCCTTCGGTTACAACAACCTGGTCTCGGACATGCGCAGTCTCTCGATCATGCGCGAAACGGCGTGTCCGGTAGTTTTCGACGCCACCCATTCGGTGCAGTTGCCCGGCGGGCAGGGCACCGTTTCCGGCGGGCAACGCGAATTCGTCCCGGTGCTGGCGCGGGCTGCTGTCGCCGCGGGGATCTCCGGTCTGTTCATGGAAACGCATCCCTGTCCCGAGAAGGCCCTGTCGGATGGGCCGAACAGCTGGCCGCTGGCGCGCATGGCGAGCCTGCTGGCGACGCTGGTGGCGCTCGACAAGGTGGTCAAGGCCCAAGGCTTCGAGGAACTGCGCTGATGTCTGCCTACCTGCTGGCCGAAGCGAACACCACAGATCCGCTGGCCTGCGAAACGTCCCGCCTGGGGCAGGCGGCGATCGCACGCTACGGCGGCCGCTATTGCGCGGGTAGTGGTCGTCTCGAGGTCCTCGAAGGCAACTGGTCGAAGCCGCAAGGGCTGGCTATCGTCGAGTTCGATTCGCCCGAACAGGCCAGGACGTTCTATCATTCTCCCGAGTATCGGGCAGCGCGCGCCGCACGCAAGGATGCGGCAGAAGTGAATATCCTGCTCGTCGAGGGATTACCAATCCAGCAATTTTGAAGACAAGGGAAAGACCATGAGCTCAGTCGTTGATGTTGTCGCCCGCGAGGTTCTTGATTCGCGCGGCAACCCTACCGTCGAATGTGACGTCCTTCTCGAATCGGGCGTCATGGGTCGCGCAGCGGTGCCTTCAGGCGCCTCGACCGGATCGCGCGAGGCCATCGAACTGCGTGATGACGACGCTGCGCGCTATCTCGGCAAGGGCGTGCTGCAGGCCGTCGAGAACGTCAATACCGAGATTTCCGAGGCGATCATCGGCCTCGATGCGCAGGAACAGGCGTTCATCGATCAGACGCTGATTGATCTGGATGGCACCGACAACAAGGCCCGCCTCGGCGCCAACGCCATGCTGGCTGTTTCGATGGCGGTGGCCAAAGCGGCTGCCGAGGAATCGGGACTGCCGCTCTACCGATATTTTGGCGGCTCGGGCCCGATGCAGATGCCGGTGCCGATGATGAACATCATCAACGGTGGCGAACACGCCAACAACAGCCTTGATTTCCAGGAATTCATGATTCTGCCGGTCAGCCAGAGCTCGTTCCGCGAAGCGCTGCGTTGCGGCGCCGAGGTATTCCATGCGCTCAAGAAGCTGCTGCACAGCAAGGGCTTTTCGACAGCCGTCGGTGACGAAGGCGGCTTTGCCCCCAACCTTGGCAGCCACGCCGAAGCCCTGGAACTGATCGTCACGGCGGTCGGGAATGCCGGCTATACCCCGGGTGGCGATGTCCTGATCGGCCTCGACTGCGCTGCTTCCGAGCTCTACAAGGATGGACGCTATCATCTCAAGGGCGAGAATCTGCAGCTGAACGCGCACGAGCTGACCGACTATCTGGCCAAGCTCGCCGACCGTTTTCCGATTGTCTCGATCGAAGACGGGATGGCCGAAAACGACTGGGATGGCTGGAAAGTGCTCACCGCGCGGCTCGGCAAGGGTATCCAGATCGTCGGTGACGATGTGTTCGTCACCAACACCAGGATCTTCAAGGAAGGTATCAAGCAGGGCATCGGCAACTCGATCCTGATCAAGATCAACCAGATAGGTACCCTGTCGGAGACCTTTGCGGCGATCGAGATGGCCAAGCGTGCGGGCTATACGGCAGTCATCTCGCATCGTTCCGGCGAGACCGAGGACAGTACCATTGCCGACATCGCTGTCGGCATGAACGCGCTGCAGATCAAGACCGGTTCGCTGTCACGTTCCGATCGCATCGCCAAGTACAACCAGTTGTTGCGTATCGAGGAGGATCTTGGTGACACTGCGGCTTACCCGGGCCGTGACGCGTTCTACAATCTTTCCTGACCTGTCCGGCAACAGACGTCCCCCTCGCACCGTGCGTTGGCTTGCCGTCGCGCTGCTGGTGGTCCTGGCCCTGCTGCAGCATCCCTTGTGGATCGGCAAGGGCGGCTGGTTGCGGGTGTGGGATGTCGACCGGCAACTGCAGCAACAGAAGGAGATCAACCGTGCCCTCGAGATGCGCAACGCCGGGCTCGACGCCGAAGCGCGTGATCTGAAGCAGGGATACGACGCAATCGAAGAGCGTGCGCGCTTCGAACTCGGAATGGTCAAGCATGACGAAGTCTTCGTGCAGATTCCCGATCGGCCGCGGGCCGGGTCAGCTCCAGCGCCTGTGCTCAAGGATGCTCCTGCCGGTACTGCGGCAGCGCCGGCAAGAGCGGCCCGGAAGCCGTAGTAGCGTACTGCTGATCGAGCCGTGCGTGTTGCTGCCGGCAACTGCGCCTAGTCGAGCAGCTCGATCTGGCCTGATACCGTTGCCCTGATCTGGCTATCGCCAGCCTCGATCGGCATCGGTGCTGCCTCGGCGGATGCCATTGCTGCCGAACGCATCATCCGCGGTGCCGGTGGCTGGCCATCGCTGGTGATCGACAGGTGCTTGATCCGGTAGTCCCTGCCCATCGCGTCGGCGACGACTTTGGCGCGTGCCTTGAAGGCGGCAAGGGCGTCGACGATTGCCTCGCTTTCGGTCTTCTTCCTCGTCTCCGGGGCAGGCAGCATGCTCAGGTTGGCGACGCCCAGCGATGCCTGCAGCTTGCCGAGAAGTTCCGAGAGCGCAGCGGTGTCGGTGGACTCGAGGGTCAACTCCGAGCGCATCCGCCATCCTTCGATCTTGCTGCCTTTGGCGTAGACCGGATAGGTGCTGGTGGCGCCGCTCTGCGTCTTGATGCTGCCGTAGGCCCTGGTCGCCTTCAGTGCGTCGCCGATCAGGCGCTTGATTTGATCCGCCAGTTCGCCAGCCGTCGCGCCGGTGGCTTCGGCAAAAACCGTCGCGCGCGCCAGGTCGTTGCTTGCCGGTCGCGTGGCCTCGGCTGAAAGATCGATGGTGGTTGCGTTGCCGCCGGTCGCTGCCAGCGCAGGCGTGGCGACCAGGGCGAGCAGCAGGGCGGTGGCGTGCAGCAGTGGTCGAAAGCTGGTCATGGTTTCCGTCTCCGGGTTTGCCGTCGGTGAGGAGGGCGGGTATCCTGCAACTCCGCCGTCAGTGGGGTCTGGAAAGATGCCGGGTGCTGCCGGGCATCGTCTGCGAGCATTCATTCTAGCGTGATCCTGCCAGCGCGTTCTTGTGGCCAGTTGCCGGAAGCTTGGTTAGAATCTGCGTCACCCGTTTGCTTGCGTGCGAGAGGGAAGGGTCTTCGAGGGGTCACAATGCTGAAAGCAGGACAGACTGCGCCAATGTTCGTCCTCCCGGATGCGGACATGCAGCTCATCGATATTGCCCAGTTTCAGGGCAAGAATAACGTCATTCTTTTTTTCTATCCGAGAGACGACGCACCGTGCTGTACCTTGCAGGCTACCGACTTTTCCGACCACGAGGATGAATTCGCGCGTCAGGACTGCACGATCATCGGCGTCAGCCGTGACGATTGCATCAGACACGCCGAATTCAGGGACAAGCACGGGATTTCGGTATCTCTTCTTTCCGATGCCGAAGGATCTGCATGCAAGCAATACGGTGTCTGGCAGGCGAAAGAAGTGGATGGTGTCAGGAAACACGGCATCGTACGCTCGACTTTTGTCATCGACAAACAGGGCATCCTCCGCCTCGCGCAGTACGGAGTGAACGCCAAGGGCCATGCGCGGGAAATGCTGCGCGTGGTTAAGGAACTCAATTCATGAACATGCAAGTTGCCAAGAACACCGTTGTTACCCTCGACTACAGCGTCGCCGATTTTGAAGGTGGGCTGGTCGATGCCGGGCAGGAGCCGCTGGTCTATCTGCACGGGGGTTACGACGACATCTTTCCGTTGATCGAAGAAGCCGTGCAGGGCAAGAAGATCGGTGAGTCGGTGGTCGTCAAGATGCAGCCGGACGATGCCTTTGGCGAGTACGATGCAGCGCTCGTCCAGGTCGAGCCACGCGCCCAGTTTCCCGAGGAACTGCAGGTTGGCATGCAGTTCGAAGGGGTGCCGGAGGGCAGCGATGACGATGATGACGACGAGGAGGACGTGCTGATCTATCGAGTGACCGAGATGGCCGACGACAAGGTGGTGCTCGACGGCAATCACCCGCTGGCCGGAATGGCGCTGGTGTTTACCTGTACGGTGACCAACGTTCGCCCGGCCACCGCAGATGAAATCAGTCATGGTCACACCCACCACGGCGATTGCGACGAGGAAGAGTGATGCGCACCGGCGGCGGGTGGGCAGGCGCTTCTGCTGCGGTCATCCGCCGCCACGGCAGCTGACTGCTCGTCAACTGCGATTGCCCGCAATAGCTGTACTCGACGACCGTCTTTCCTGCTTCCCGGATAGCTAGCATCGGCGAGCGGGGTCAACTGCGCAGGACCGGAGCAGGATTGAAGTGGCAGCAGCAATCTCGACCATCACGGTGCCGCGGCAACTCCTGCGCGCCGAGCGGCGGCCGCGGGTCGCCCTCGTCGGTCACGCGCGCACCGGCAAGAGCAGCCTCTTCCTGGCCGCCTCCAGTGCCGCACCGCATCAGGACAAGTTGTTGCACGACGGCGAGGTCTATGACGAATGTCTGGTCGACGTCGGCCTGGAGCAGATCTCGCTGGTCGACCTGCCATCGCTCGGCTCGCTGCACTCCCTCAACCCGCGCGACCGGGTACTCGTCAAGTATCTGCTCTGGGGTGACCGCTGGCCGCCTGTTGCCGCCCACGAAGCCGAGCAACCGGTGGCCGCCTTCCGCGCGCCAGATGTTCTGGTGCAGGTGGTCGACGCAACCACCCTGCAGCGTGATCTGGAACTCAGCCTCGAACTGAGTCTGCTCGGCAAACCGCTGGTGATTGCGCTCAACCGCGTCGATGAAGCGCGCCGCAAGGGGCTGTATATCAACACCCGGGCCTTGTCGGAGCGACTCGGGGTGGCGGTGGTGGCGACCGTGGCGCATATGGGGCTGGGGGTTGCGGCACTTTTCGCGGCGGCACTGGCGGCGGCGCGTGACAAGCTTGTGCCGCGACATACGGCGCCGAACCAGCACCTCGGCGCGACCCTCTACCCGTTGCGATCACTGCTCGCCAGGTCGGACGTCGAGAAAGCCTTTCATGTTCCCTGGCGCTTCCTGCTCATGCAACTGGCGGAGAACGACGACTATTTCCTGCAGGAACTCGGTTGCCATTTCCCGACCCTGCTCCCCGAAGTGCTCGCGGCGCGCAGCGCCGCCGAGGCAAGTTTGCCACGTCGACTGTCGGACGAATTGCATGCCGACCGGCATCATCGCGCGGCGACCATCTTCGAGAACGTGACGCGCTTCGGGGGTGCCGCCGACGCCGGTCGCTGGCAACGCTTTCTCGACGGCCTGTTTCTGCATCCGCAATGGGGCCTGATTGGCTGCATGAGCGTTTTCGCGCTGGTTCTGGTGGTGGTGTTCAAGCTCAGCACGACGCTCGACGCGTGGACCGCCGCGCCACTCATCGAATGGGCGCAGCAGTGGCAGCCGTCGACCACCGTCGGCGTTGTCGGGCGCGCCGTTGCCGACGGCCTGATCGGTCTGGTCGGTATCGCCGTGCCCTATATGTTGCCGCTGGTGCTGCTGCTGGTCGCGCTCGAAGAGTCGGGAATCATGCACCGGGTCGCATTTGTCGTCGACCGCGGCTTTCACCGCGTTGGTTTGCACGGCGCCGTGGCGGCACCTTTTCTGGTCGGCCTGGGCTGCAACGTGCCGGCGATCTCGATGGTTGCGGCGACGACGGCCGGCAAGGATCGCCTCGTCGCCACCTTGCTGATGGCTTTCGTCCCCTGTTCGGCGCGCTCGGCGATCATCCTGGCGATGGGCGGAAAATACCTGGGCGGGCTCGGGGTCTTGGCGATTTTCATGCTTACCGCCCTGGTTCTGGCGCTGCTTGGCCTGTTTCTCGCTCGCCGCTACAAGGAAGCCGCGGTGGGCATGATCCAGGAGATCCCTCCGTATGCGCTGCCGAGATGGCGTTCGGTGCTGTCCGCGACCTGGCAGCGGACCCGCGACATCGTGACCATCGTCACGCCGCTGCTGGTGGCAGGCAGCGTGCTGCTGGCGCTGCTGAGCCATTTCGGCGCCGACCGGGTGATCAATGTCCTGCTTCTGCCGATCACCAGCTGGTGGCTTGGCTTGCCGGCGCTTCTCGGCGTGCCGATCCTGTTCGGCGTCCTGCGCAAGGAGCTGTCGCTGCTGATGGTCTACCAGGCGCTGGGGACGATGGAGATCATGCCGCTCCTCGATCGGGTTCAGATCGCCACCTTCCTGGTCTTCCTCACCTTCTACGTTCCCTGCGTATCGACTTTCGCCGTGATGCTCGGGACCATCGGCTGGCGCCAGGCGTGGTTCTCGATCGGCCTCTCGGTGGCCGTTGCGCTGCTCACCAGCGGCGTCGTGCGGGTGTTGCTGGAAGGATCGCGCAGCATGCTCGGGTAAGCCGCATCCGGCGGTCCGTCCACCAGGGGACTGCCCGGAAACCGGGCGCCAGGCGCAAGAGGCGCCTAGCGCAGCAGCTTGCCAGCCTGATTGAGGATGGTGATGTCGACGAAACGCGAACCGGTGTGGCGGGTGGCCGAGAAACTGATGAACACCTCGCCCGCATCGTAGTTCTTCATGGTCTCGAGGGCTTCGCGCACCTTCTGGCGCGTCGGGTTCGGGCCGGCACGGCGCAACGCTTCGCCGAGCACCTTGGCGCCCAGATAGCCTTCGACGAAGGTGTGGTTGGCAGTGACGTCCTTCGGCTTGAACTTCGCGAAGTTATTCTGGATCTCCCTGATCAGGGGAACCGTGGGGCTGTCCGGATCGGGGACGACCTGGGTCAGCACCAGCCCGGCCGCCTTGTCGATGCCGATTCGTTGGACAACCTGTGCGGCGTCGGTTACCGACAAAGCGACATACTGGGCCGAGTTGCCGATTTCCCGCGACTGCTTGAGGAACTCGGCGCTGGCGGCGGTGTTGGCGATCATGATCACGGCCTGCGGTTTGGCGTCAGCAATGCTCTTCACCGCAGCGCCGACGTCGGTCGTGTTCTTCTTGTACGAACCGGTGGCGACCAGCGTGCCGCCGGCCGCCTTGATCGCCTGCTCGGCGCTGCCCAGGACGTCGCGTCCGAAGGCGTCGTCCTGATAGAGGACGGCAAAGCGGTTGTAGCCGGTGGTTGCGTACTGATCAATGATCTTCTGCACTTCTGCGGCGTAGCTGGCGCGGGTCATGAACAGCAGCGGATCCTTGCGTTCAACGACCGACGCAGCGCCGGTCCGCACGGCGACCAGTGGGATGCCGGCTTCAGCGAGAACCTTCTCTTCGAGGATTGCCGTGACGTTGCCGGTGCCGACGAAACCGATGAAGGCCAGCGGCTGCGATTCCTTCAGCATTTCCCGCGCCAGACGAACCGTTTCCGCGCTCTTGTAGCCGTCGTCCTTGGAGATCAGTCGAATCTTCGCTCCGTGAATTCCGCCCTCGGCATTGACCGCGTCGAAATAGAGTTGCGCGCCGGCGCGCATATGGCTGCCGGTCGGCGCCAGGGGGCCGCTGAAGGCGGCAACCTGGCCGACGACCAGATCTGCGGCGCCGGCACACAGCGGCGCCAGTCCGGCCACGAAGGCGGCGAGTACGGGGCCCAGAAAAGAGATCAGCTTCATCGTCCCACCTGTCTTGAGTGTCTCTGCCAGTCTAGAGCCTGTTGGCAGGCGTGTCGATCCACTTCTGCTCTGCGAACAGCCTCAGCGGTGTTGGTGCGCATGGACCTCGAAGCGGAAGAGCTGCGGCAACTCGCTATCGATGATGACCTTCACCCACCCCATTATCGGATAGCCGAAGGTCTCCAGGCGAGTGAAGTTGGCGAGCGGGCGTTTCGTCGTCGGGTCGCGGAGTGGCTGGTCGATGCGTTGCCAGTGCGTGTCACCGTGAATCAGCAGCACCTGGCCGGAAAAGGCGAGGGTTTCCCGGCGCAGCGTTTCCAGCAACTGGCGAAAGCCGCTGTGGGTCAGGCCAGCTGCGTCGTGCTTGAAGCCGGGGTTGCCCTGCATGACGATCACCACGCCGGCGGCCTGCTCGCGCCGGGCGCTGGCGAAGGCCTGTTCCAGCCATTCGATCACCCGCGGGTTGCGGGCCAGGTATTCCTCGCTTGGCTTGCTACCCTCGCCGAAGTTGTTGTTCCACCCCGGGACGTTGAGCGACACGAAGAGCACCGGTCCCAGTCGCCAGAGCAGTTGCTCCACATAGTCGCCACGCTGCTGCTCGACCGGTAGCGTTTGTTGACCAAGCGAACGTGGCGCGGCGAAGAATATCTCGCGCAGCTTCTGCAGCCGCTCCTGCGGATCGAAGTGGCCGGCCAGTTGAAGGTGGCAGTCGGTCCATTCATTGTCGCCGGGGACGTAGATCAGCGGCACGCGCGAAGCGTCGAGGAGTGCCCGGCGGTCTTGGAAAAGTGTGTCGCTGCAGGGTTCTCGACTGCTCTTGAGATCACCGGCGTGGACGATCAGCTGAGGAGATTCCCCGGCAATATCTTCGAGCATTCGCGGGAACTCGCGCTCCTCGTAGCTGCTGTACGGCGTGTCGCCGATTACCGCGAAACGCCAGGTCTCGGCGTGCGACGTGCAGCTGAGCAGCAGGCCGGTGGTCGTCAGCAGCAGCCTGAGCGTACTCCGCCGCTTCATTGCAGCAGCGCCTTCAGTTCGTAGAGTGCGTCGAGTGCCTCTCTCGGAGTCAAGCGATCCGGGTCGACGCTGCGCAGCCGTTCGAGCGCCGGATCGCTGACTGGCTCGTTCGCTTCGGCAGCGTTGGCAAGCGCCGTCGCGAACAGGTCTGGTTGCTGCGGGTTGATCGACGCGCGCTGCTCGAACTCGCGCAACTGTCGCCGCGCCGCCCTGACCACCGACGCGGGAATGCCGGCCAGCGCGGCGACCTGGATCCCGTAGCTCTGATTGGCCGGGCCTTCCTCGACCGCATGCAGGAAGACGATGCGCTCACCGTGTTCGACGGCGCCAAGATGCACATTGGCCAGTTCGGCGTACTCGTTGGCGAGCAGCGTCAGTTCGAAGTAGTGGGTGGCGAACAGCGTCAGGCAGCGGTTCTTCTCGAGCAGGTGGCGACAGATGGCAAAAGCCAGCGCCATGCCGTCGAAAGTCGAGGTGCCACGCCCGACTTCGTCCATCAGCACCAGGCTGCGCTCGCTGGCGTGATGCAGGATCGCCGCCGATTCGGTCATCTCGACCATGAAGGTCGAGCGCCCGGCGGCCAGATCGTCGGCCGCCCCGATGCGCGTGAAGATCTGGTCGAGTGGGCCGAGGACGGCGCGGCTGGCGGGCACATAGCTGCCGATGTGGGCGAGCAGGGCGATCAGGGCCGTCTGCCGCATGTAGGTCGATTTGCCGCCCATGTTCGGGCCGGTGATCAGCAACAGCCGGCGCTCGTCGCCGAGACGCGTCTCGTTGGAGATGAAGCTCGCGCCCCCCGGCAACTGCTCTTCGACGACCGGGTGGCGACCCGCCTCGATCAGCAGGCCCGGTTCGGACGAAAACAGCGGCCGGCAGTAGTTGCGCAGCCACGCGGTTTCCGCAAAGCCGGCCAGCAGATCGACGTAGGCGACCGCGTGCGCGATCCGCTGCAATTGCGTCAGATCCCCCTGCAGGTCGCCAAGGACGCCGTCGTAGAGCAGCTTCTCGCGCGCCAGCGAGCGGTCCTTCGCCGACAGGGCCTTGTCCTCGAAGGCCTTCAGCTCTGGCGTCAGATAGCGTTCGGCATTCTTCAGCGTCTGCCGACGGCGGTAATCGTCGGGTACCTTGGCGGCCTGCGCGTTCGTCACTTCGATGAAGAAACCATGCACGCGGTTGTACTCGACCTTCAGGTTGGCGATGCCCGTGCGCTCGCGTTCGCGTGCTTCCAGTTCGAGCAGGAAGGCGCCGCAGTTGTCGTTGAGCGCGCGCAGCTCGTCGAGTTCGCCGTCGAAGCCGTCGGCGATGACGCCGCCGTCACGGATCAGGCTGGCGGGTTCGGGAAGGATTGCCCGACTGAGCAGGTCGAGTGCAGCCAACGGTGTTGCCAGCTGTGCGTGCAGTTCGGCGAGCAGCGGCGCAGCGCTGCCGGCCAGCGGCGCACGCAGCTCGTCGAGACGCTGCAGGCTGTCGCGCAGGCTGGACAGGTCGCGTGGCCGCGCGCTGCACAGCGCAACGCGGCCAGCGATACGTTCGATGTCGGCAAAGCCGCGCAGGGTCTGGCGCAGCGCGCGCAGCGTCTGCCCACCATCGTCGAGCAGCATGGCGATCGCCGCGTGCCGGGCGGTCGGGATCGCCGGATCGCGCAGCGGGTGGTGCAGCGCATGTCGCAGCAGGCGCGAGCCCATGGCGCTGATGCAGTTGTCGAGCAGGCTGCATAGCGTCGGCGCCGGTTGGCCGCGCAGGGTTTCGGTGAGCTCGAGGTTGCGCCGTGTCGCCGTGTCCAGTCCCAGGAAAGTCGCGTCGCGTTCGACGATCAGCGCCTGCAGGTGCGGCAGCGCACGTGCCTGTGTGGCCTGCGCGTAACGCAGCAGCGCACCGGCGGCGGCAATCGCCGGTCGCAGCCCTTCGGTGCCGAAGCCGGCGAGCGAGCTGGTACCGAAATGGGCGCGCAGTTCGCGGCCCGCCGCCTCGAAGTCGAAATGCCAGTCGGGCCGGCGGGTGAGTGCCGCGTCCGCCGCGAAACCGGCTTCAAGGCTCTCCGGAACGACGATCTCGGCCGGACGAATGCGCTCCAGCGTGGCCGCGAGTTTAGCCGGCGCGACTTCGCAGACCCGGAAATCGCCGCTCGCCAGGTTGATCCAGGCTAGGCCGGCGAGCTGCCGCGTCGCATGGATGGCGAGCAGCAGCGTGTCGCGCTTCTCGTCGAGCAACGCCGCGTCGGTCAGCGTTCCCGGCGTGACGATACGCACCACGGCACGTTCGACCGGACCCTTGCTGGTCGCCGGGTCACCGATCTGTTCGCAGATCACCACCGATTCGCCCAGCCTGACCAGCTTGCCGAGGTACTGCTCGACGGCATGGTAGGGCACGCCGGCCATCCTGATCGGCTGCCCGGCCGACTGACCACGGCTGGTCAGCGTTATGTCCAGCAGCCGCGCTGCCTTTTCCGCATCGTCGAAGAACAGCTCGTAGAAGTCGCCCATCCGGTAGAACACCAGCAGCCCGGGATGCTGCGCCTTGATGCGCAGATACTGCTGCATCATCGGGGTGTGCGACGGTTCTGTAGCGTCTGTTGCTTGTTGATTTTTCGGCATATTTCGCGCAAGCCGTTGATATGTTGGTTTAATTTTTTGGTGTCTCGGATGTCGCGAGGCTCAGGGAAGTCCAGCTAGACCTATCTACACTTCGCTTTTCAGTATAGGTTTTTTGGTGTATTTTTCAAAACCTATACCGCCGAATCGGCGGGCCCTGAAAACCTATACTGAAAGATCGCCATGGGGTTCGATGCGAGGGCAATCAAGTTACTACAGCCAGGGCAGCATATTACCAGTGCGGAGGCCCCTGGCCTTCGCGTAGAAGCCCACTCAGACCGAACGACGTGGACTTACCGATACCGGAGCCCGCTCGATCAGCGGTTGCGGCAGGTCAAGATCGGCATGTGGCCAGCCGTATCAGTGCATGCGGCGTTTGTCGCCTGGGAGAAGTTGCGCGATCAGCGCGATTCAGGCCGAGATCCTGCTGCTGAGGCGCGATCCGAAAGAGAGCAGGCGCGGCTCGCCATCGTCGAGAAGGGTGCCGCAGCATCTCCGCCGTATACGGTGGCGCAGGTCTGTTACGACTACTGGCAAGGCCATGTTGCGCCGACGCGAGCGAGCAAGGGCGTTACAGAGGTCAAACGCATGTTCGACAGGATGCTCTGCGATACGGGAAATCTGGAAGCGTCAAGAATCTCCCGTGCTCAAGCGTTTGATCTGATTAAGCGGTATGCCGAAACGGCGCCGGTGCAGGCCGGAAAACTGCGCGCGGAGCTAGGTGCAGCGTGGGACTACGCAGTTGACTCGGGAAGGCTGCCAGAGTCTTGCCCAAACTGGTGGCGGTTGATCATGCGGGGCAAGATCAGGTCAAAGGGGAAACAGATCGCTGGTGAGAAGGTTGGAACGGCTCAGAGAGTTCTGTCTGCAGACGAGGTTGGTGCACTGATTCGATGGCTGCCGAACTTTAGTCGGTTGATCGAGGACGCGCTCACTCTATACCTCTGGACCTGCACGCGCGGTGCTGAGATTGTCGGCATGCAAGGGAGGGAGATTCATCGGGAAGCCGATGGTCTGGTGTGGTGGGTGATACCGAAGGCACGAACCAAGAGTGCGCGCCACGAAAATTCCACGGACCTGCGCGTTCCCTTATTCGGTCGGTCTTTGGCTGTCGCCATGCGCCGGAAAGATCGTTACGGAGACGGGCTGCTGTTCCCAACCAAAACGCGTGACGGGAAAATTCGTGCCGTCGAGCAGAAGACCATCCAGGCGACGGTCTATTTTCGCCAGCCGTACTGCCAGACGCGGGTTGACACTACGCGGGCAAGGCTTCCCGTTTCGCGCTGGTCACCACACGATCTGCGGCGGACATCTCGCACGTTGCTTGCCGCAATGGGCTGTCCGGACGCGGTTGGAGAATCAATACTTGGGCACATGCTGCCTGGCGTGCTTGGTGTCTACAACAAGCACGCTTACGATTCTGAGCGGGCAGGGTGGCTCAAGCGACTTTCTGATCACCTGGAGTATCTTGCTGCTTCTGTGTAGCGACACGCGGTCTTCTTGCTCCGGTGTTGGGTGGAGGTGGAAGGTCGGACGCCGGCCGTGATTCGGCCCATTCCTCTATTTCTCGCAGCAGCCACCCGACGCGTCGCACGGATATTTGCCGCGGCTGAGGGAAATGGCCAGAACCAAGGCGCACCATGGCCTGCACCGTTGATTCGGACAGGGTGAGCATTCTGGCCACGGTCGGAAGCTCGACGAAGATCTGCTTCATGGCCACCGCGCAGTCCTTGTGTCTTTTTCTTGGATCGCTCGGGATCGAATCATTCGCCCGTACCCTCCCTGTTGCCCCCAGCCCCCGAACCCGTGACGGCGGCGATCGCCACTTTCCCGGTTCCCGAGATGTCTCTGGCAGCACTTTCGCTCACCGAATTCTCAGACTCCACCATCGGAGTAACGCTCGCGTCAGCCACCGTCTCGCTCGCCGTTTCCTTCCGCCGTGCCGCCAGCACTGCACGCGTAGCGAGCTGCCGGATCTGTCCGGCCAGACGAAGAATCCGCCGCTTCCATTCATAGACCCCGCGCGCGTATTGGCTGTCGGTGATGACGCATGACAGCCAGAGCGCATCCAGGTGGGTCATCATCGCGTCGAACTCACGGATGATCGCCAGGTACTTGATCGCGCGCGGCGAGGTGATCTGCACATCGATGGTCTTGGCACTGGTGTAGCCGATCGCGGTTTCGATGCCATTGCCCTCGGTAACTTCCTTCAGCCGCAGCGACTCCTTGCGAATCTCCTCCAGGGTCTGGTCGATCTGAGTATCGACCAAGGCATCGACTTTCTGCGCCTGCTCTTCGCTGCCGATGAATCGCAAGACCACACTCAACGAGAACAGCGCGTTCGCGCACATCTCGTAGCCACGGTCGAATATCTGCTGCGCGTGCAGCGAATTGAGCAAGGCCTTCTGCGTCAGGAAGGGCCGGCTGTTGTCCTGCCGGACCGATGGAATGTGCGTCGAATCGTTCCTCTGTCGCTGTGCCATCTGCCGTCTCCCGGAGTGTCGATCAACGCCAGCGTATCGCTTGCTCCGCGAGGGCGACCTTCGAAATGCGCCCAGAAGCGACGCATTTCAGACGCCTGCGACGATCGTGGCGGCAGAGAATTCAGCCATCTCTCGTTCCGTCTATGACGATCGAAGTGAAGGTAGCTGGCCTTCTTCATAAACAGCATTCTCTCCAACCCCCGGCGGGGTAGCCCCGTCAGGATACGGCGGCGTCCCTGCCTTCCTTGTCAGGAGGCCATATGCCCTCGTTGAACAAAGTCACCCTCATCGGCCATCTCGGCGCCGACCCCGAGGTTCGCTACACCCAGAACCGAGAAGCGATCGCCACCATCCGGATCGCGACGACGGAGATCAGCAAGGACAAGTCGTCCGGTGAACGCAAGGAAACCACCGAATGGCACCGAGTGGTCTTCTTCAACCGTACGGCCGAAGTCGTCGGCGAGTACCTCAGGAAGGGCTCTCCGATCTACGTCGAAGGTCGCATCCAGACCCGCAAATGGCAGGACAACGCAGGTCAGGACCGCTACGTCGTCGAGATCATCGGCAGCGAGATGCAGATGCTCGGCGCTCGTCCATCGGCGAAGGACGCCACGGCATCGGGTTCCGTCCCTCGTCGTGCCGACACGGTTTCGTCTGATCAGGCAAGCAGTTCAGCCGGTGACGAAGTGCCGGCCATGGAGCCGTTCTGAGCAGGTCGTGACTTCTTTCCCCCACCGGGCGGTCATTCTCCCGGACCGGGAGCCGACCGTCCTCCACCTCAGGAGGTTCGCTCATGGAACGTGTCATTCTCGTCCTCGCCATGCTGGCAGGGCTTCACTTACTTCTGTCGTTTCTCCGTTGCTCAGCACAAGGCCTTAAGAGCTTGTTGAACCGTAGACCTGAAGCGATGGCAGCGTCCGAGCCGGTGAAGGTCACCAGCACCCATTGGCAGCAATACGACCGACCGGCTTACCAGCGCCGGACCGGGATCGACATCGATCCCGCCAAGAGCGGTGAGGCTTCGTTTGAAGTGATCGCCTGAACGCTCATCCCCCTGCGGGGCATCGCCTCCGCATCAGGGGAGGGATGCCCTTTATTTCTTAATGGAGGCATCTCATGGCACTCGTTCTTCTTTCTTGCTGCATCACCGGCTGGATCATCAGCCGTCCGATTGTTCGCGCGCTGGGGCTCTGAAGATGGCTTTCGACCCCGCACACGATCAAGTCGTGCAATCCAATCCGCTTCTCGTTCGGCTTTTTTCGGCGCTCTCGATGAATCGTGCCTGCGATCTCCACCAGAGACTCCAGGCAGGACGCACCGACCCGGAAACCCGCCAGCTGCTTCGACAGGCTCTGGCGCTCTCGAAGCAAGAACAAGCAGCGAACTGAACCACGCCCCGGCTTGCCGGGGCTTTCCCGAGTGCGTTTCCAAAGCGCCTTCCGGAAAGCAGCCTTTGATCGAGCGATTCTTCGCCCGAGCAAGTCGCGGTAGCTGGCCGCACGAAACAAACAGCATTTTCATCCACCCAGCCGGGGAGGCCCTCTCCGGAAGGGGCTGGTGACTCCGGCTTTTTTTTCTGGAGGCACCATGGACGTCAGACATCCTGGCCTGCTGCGCATGCCGGCCAAGCAATACCACGCCGATCAATCGATCGGGCATTCGGGAATCATCAAGCTGCTCAAGAGCCCCGCGCATCTGCGCGAAGCCCTCGATCATCCGTCGCCACCCACGCCGGCGATGGCGTTTGGGTCCGCGGTTCACACCCACGTCCTCGAACCGGATCGTTTTTCCGAAGAGTTCGCGGTGGTCGAGAAGTTTGATCGCCGCACCAAGGAAGGCAAGGAAGCCGCCGCCCGCTTCGAACAGGAAAATCAGGGCAAAACCCTGATCACTTCCGACGATCTGGCGACATTGACCCGAGTGCGCGCCGCCGTTCACGCGCACGAGGGGGCGGCCCGCCTGTTCACGCAGGGAGAGGCCGAGCTGTCGGCGTTCTGGACAGACCCGCTCACTGGGATCCGCTGTCGCTGTCGTCCGGACTGGTTCAACGGGACGGCCGTGGTGGATCTCAAGAGCTGTGTCGATGCCAGCAGCCGCGTTTTTTCTCGCGCCATCGCCAACCTCGGCTACGACATTCAAGCGGCGTTCTACGTCGATGGAATGAAAGCCGTGACCGGCACGGAGCTGCCCTTTCTCTTTGTCGCCGTCGAGAAGGAGGCTCCCCATGCCGTGGCGCTTTACCGGGCTGACCCCGAAATCATCGAGGTCGGTCGCAAGAAGTACCGGGCAGCACTACAGCTTCTGAAGTGGTGCCAGGATGCCGGAAGCTGGCCGGCTTACCAGCCCGGGGGTGAGATCGAATTGATCTCGCTACCGCGTTGGGCAGCCAACACCGACGCTTTCGAGTTCGACGCCGCCTGATCGGCGGCCATTCTTAGTTTATCAACCCCGGCGGGGAGACCAGTCCCCGCTCCGGGAGGCATGGTGTCTCCGCCATTTGTATTTGGAGGAAACCATGTCTCAAACCTTGCGTAACATCCAAAGCGCCCGTCAGGGGAATACGACCAGCGTGGTGTCTTTTCCAGCGATGCTGGAGCGATTCAAGGGCGAAATCGCCCGTGCGCTGCCCAAGCATCTGAGTCCGGACCGCATGGCGCGCATCGCACTGACTGCGTTTCGGATGAATCCGACGCTGTCTGAAGCGGATCCGCGCAGTGTCTTCGCGGCGGTCATCCAGTCCAGCCAGCTCGGTCTGGAAATCGGTCTGATGGGTGAAGCGTACCTCGTGCCAATGGGTAGCCAGTGCCAATTGATTCTCGGCTATCAGGGGCTCGTGAAACTCGCGCGCAACAGTGGCAGCGTGCAGGACATCTATGCGCACGAAGTGCGGATCAACGACAAGTTCGACATCGTCTTGGGCCTCAACCGTTCCTTGATACACGAGCCGTTGAAGAAGAACGGCTTCCCGGCGTCCGACGACGAGCGCGGAGCGATCGCCGGTTTCTACGCCGTGGCGGTGTTCAACGATGGCTCACGCACCTTCTACGCCTTGTCGAAGGAGCAGGTCGAGTGGGTACGTGACCACTCCCGCGGTTACCAGATGGCCAAGAAGAAGCGAAAGGAGAGTCCCTGGGACACGCATTTCGTTCCGATGGGCCTCAAGACGGCCATTCGCCGCCTGTGCAATCTGCTGCCGAAATCGCCGGAGCTGGCCATGGCACTGGCCATGGACGAACTCAACGAACGCGGTAAGACCCAGAACATCGGGATGGCCGAGGCGATCGACGGCTCCTGGGCTCCGATCATCGACGACGAATCAAGTGAATCGAAGAGTAACGAGGCGGGGGCGGGCGACCAGAAGTCCGGTCGTGAAGGTGGCAAACCGCCGCTCGATACGCTCCTCGCCAGCATCGGCCAGGCCGCATCCGTTGATGACCTCGACGAACTCTACGCCGAGGCTGAAGACGCCGCCGACGACGGCGATCTTGAGCAGTTGCTTCGTGCCTACCGCAGTCGTAAGGCAGCGTTGACCGACACGGCTTCACCGGTCAGTGCGATTGTCGGCGTAGCGAAATGAGCGCCCCGCGAGGAAGTGATCGCGGTGTCTCTACCCATGGCCGATGGCCCGAGGCCACGACAAACGGCTGCGGTCCGCACCGAGCGAGCAGAAACACCTGGCGAAGGCTACCCGTGGTCTGACGATGACCTCGTCAGGCTCCACAGGCGCCTGCTGCACAAGTCGCTGCGCGCTCTGTTCGATTCGAGGGTCTGCGCCACCACACGGGTGGAGATCCTCGACTGGCTGCTGTCCCCGAAGGATTGCTCGAACGCCTTCTCGTACCACGCGTGCTGCGCGCTTTCTGGCCTCGATCCCGAAGTGATTCGGGATCGGGTGCTGGAACGCTACCGGCGACGCGATCCCCGATAAACTCCCGGCGGCAACGCCGGGCTTTCCGCAGAGGGTTGACGCAGCCCTTTGCGGAAAGCGGATCCTGGCGTTGGCGCCGGCGGGCCGGTGAAATTCTCCGTGTTGCTGCGAGGTGGTGCGCCCCAGGTTTGCATTTCGGGACGGATATGGCTCAGGCGAGAGGTCTTGCCTGACACGATCTGACGACAGACCGAGCTGCGGGCGCGCGGTGGACACAAGTAGCCAGGACTCTGCAGCCGATGGTTGCCGCGGGTCGGCAAGAGCTGTTCGAAGGCTGCGACGTCAATTGTGATGCGAACGTCCGCTGTGCCGCGTAAAGAAGACGGGTTTGCGGTCGGCTCCAATGACTCCTCTTCGGCCAAAGCGGCCGTTGGCGCCGCATGGCGCGGACGGCCGGTATAGCGCCTTGACCGGACGTACGGGAAGAAATTGCGCCGAACGGCTGCTTCGACTTTTCGCCGTCATCAACGCGGTATCGCGCAGCCAGGTTGCCTATCTATTCGACCTGGCCAGCGATCTGGATGAGCAGGTTTCCCACATGATGACCAATCTGGAAGAGGTACAGGCTACGCTATCGCAATTGACGGCGCTGTACTCAGACAGCTTGTGCCATGGAGGCCTGGACGGCGACGAATGATGGCTGGCCGCCCCTACTCTGGCCCATCAAGCGTCAGGTCGCCACGGCGGATCGCATCGCCAACCACAAGGGACGCAATCCGCAGGAACGCGCCTCCCTGAAAAAGCGCCTGCTGCGCAAGCGGATGAGCAAATGAAGCTCCCGCTTACTCCAAGGTGGAGGCCGGTGTGGTGACACAACTACTTGTTCTGCCCCAGATTAACGGAATTTTCTGGGGTTCCGGCTTACAACCTCGACATGCACGCGTGACGAATCGCCGCTGGAGGCGCGACTACGGCGCTCGGTAGCGTGGTCTGCGTGGCGCTGTCAGAGGGCTGAAGGGTTGTCGGATGCCTGTCCTGAACTTCATTCCAGTTTCCATGGCTTTGATTCTTGTAGATCAGTTGATGAAGTTGGCGCGTCGATTAGCGCATATTGAAGAGCTCCTGATGAAAGTCCCTCGTCGCAAGACCATGTGCGATCAGGTCTGCACGCACGGACTGACCGAAGGCCGCCGGGCCGCAGAACCAGAAACTGGCGGATTTCCAGCTGGGAAACATCTCGCGCAGACGGTCGCCACTCAGCCGCCGGTCCTTCTCGTCGACCAGAACATGTAGATTGACGTTGGCAGCATTGGCGTCCGCTTCCAGCAATTCCAGCGCTTCCGGTTCAAGTTCCTTGACGCAATGGATGAGGTCGATCGATTTCGTGCCAGGAGTCATGGCCAGTTCCTTCATCCGCGCGATGAAGGGCGTGATGCCAATGCCACCACCGATCCACACTTGGCGACGCTTCCCGTCCTCGAACGTGAACCGACCGTAGGGACCTTCCACCGTCACGGCGTCGCCCGCCTTGATCCGCTTGGGCAGGAGGTCGGTGTAGTCGCCGAGACCCTTGCTGATGATCATCAACTTGCGCGTTGCAGGATCCCAGGCCGAGGCCAGGGTGAAAGGGTGTTTGCCTTCCCGGTGGTCGAAGTTGACGAAGGCGAACTGGCCGCCGTCATGTCCCTTCCAGCCGTCGTCCAGTTGAATGTGGATTTCCGTGACGCCCATTGCCGGGAACGTTCGCACTGCTTCGATCGTGCCGGACACTCTGCGGCTGCGCCCGATCTGGCGGGTCAGGGCGAGGACTGCTGAAACGACTCCCCCGATCATCAAGAGCAAGGTCACCATGCCGACCGGTTGCAGCCATGCGTCGAAGCGCATCAGCACCATGCCGTGGAACACCAGGACCAGATAGGCGATAGCGATCAGCGTGTGGGTGGTGACGAAAAACTTGTAGGGGAAGCGCTTGATCAGCGCGATCGCGATCAGCGCCACCGCAGCGTAGAACGCCCACTCGCCAATCGTCTCAGCCAATTCACGTTGGCTGTTGAAGAAGGTCTGGATGGCGCCCAGCTCCACCTCACCAGCGGGCGGCTTGCCCCGGCTGCGACGCTCCATCAAGCCAAGACCGACCATCCATTTCGGCCCGTTGGCTGCCACCCAGTGGAGCACCGAAGTGACCAAGGCGGCGATGCCCAACCATTTGTGCAGCCTGTAGGACTTGTCGAGGCCATCCAGCCACGACTCCAGCCATTTGGCGCGGGTCGCCAGGATCATCGCCACACTCATGGCGCCGATGCTGAGAACGCCCGAATACTGGACGAGCAGATTGCGCACCGCAATGAAGGTCAAGCTGTCTGGCAAATTGGTATTCGCCAGCGCCCACAGGAGCGTCAGCCCGATCAGGATTGACCAGAAGGATATCTTGATGTTTTTCATGGTTGTTCCACCAATTGATTCGTCCGTTCCTCGAATAGAGGTTGATCGCGGATACGGGGGTTTGAGCCGTCATGCGGCACGTCGTGCCCATCGAACACCGCACCCGGCGCCGGGCAGGCAATTCCCCTGGTGTCGTCAAGACAGCCGGGTTCTGCCGTTTCGGGGACAGGCAATGGCGCCTGGGCAAGCGCTGTGCTGGCGGCGGGAAAAGACGGTATGCAGCTGAGCACGCGTCGTACTTTCATGATCGGTTGGCGCATCAGTTGCTTTCACAACACTGTTAGTTAGAATCGTGATAGTATCAATCAGAACTATTCATGTAAAGGGGCAGTGGTGATTCGTAATCCGGCAAAAATCCATCCTTTCCTGCACGCGGCGACTCTGATGGAGAAGCGGGTGACTGCATTGCTGAGAGCGTCCGGCGTGCGCCATCGTCAGGGCCTGATCCTGGACGCCTTGCATCGCATTGGGCCGACATCGCAAAGGCATCTGGCGAAGGAATTCGATATTTCACCGGGAAGCATGAGTTCCATGACGGATCGGCTGCTTGCCTTGGGGTTCATCACACGAAACACGAACACGGATGATCGACGGAGCGACGTTCTGGAGCTGACACCAAATGGCCTGGCGATGCTGACGGTCGTTCTGGATGTCTGGCAGGGCGCTGACGAGAGTATTGAAACGGCGCTAGGCCCGACGAAAGCCGCGCAGTTTTTTGCACTCGCCGCCGAACTCTGTAGTGCTCAGGGTGGCCGGGCGCCCCAACATGAAGACGCCTGAAGTCGCCGAGTGCTGATGAACCTTGCCTGTCTGCCTGTGGGCGACGTCCGCGCTCGGCTGCAAGGTGAACTGCAGCCACCATCCCCGCCGCATGGCCTCAGCAACCAACCCATCCGTACCGCGACACCACCCCCTCGCCAACATGGAATAGTGCTCCCATGACATCTCCGATCTTGGCCCGAGACTCACTCGCTCCTTACCTGCTCACCGCCGGCCGCCGCGTCGCCGTCGACTACGGCCACGACAAGCTGGCCGCCGAGGCCAACTTCATCAATGGCATCACGCTGTCGATCTCCGGCGGCAAGTACTGGTCATGACCCGTTCGACGTTCGCCACGATCGCCGCGACGGCCTGGCTGTTGACGGCGGCCGGTTGCGCCTCGGTGGCACCGATCGCCGCACCGCCGCAGGCGGTCGAAGTGCCCGCGCAGTGGGGCGCCGGCATCGACGCCACGGCGGCCACGCCCGGCCCGCTCGCGCAATGGTGGCAGCGGTTTGGCGATGCGCAGCTGTCGCGCCTCGTGGAGCGTGCGCTGCAGGCCAACACCAGCGTGAACAGCGCGCAGGCCGCGCTGCGCCAAGCGCGCGCGCTGCGTGATGTCACTGCGGCCGGCCTGTTGCCGACGCTCGGCGCTTCGGCCAGCGCGCGGCGCATCCGCACCGGCTCGGGCAGCACCACGAGCACGGTCAACAGCTTTCTGGCGGGACTCGACGCGAGCTGGGAGCTCGACGTCTTCGGCGGCCAGCGCAGCGCCCTGCAGGCCGACGAGGCCAGCGCGCTGGCCAGCGCCGCCAACCTGGGCGACGTGCAGGTGTCCGTCGCCGCCGAGGTCGCGCTCGACTACATCGCGCTGCGCAACGCTCAGGCGCTCCTGGCCATCGCACGAGAGAACCTGGCGAGCCAGCGCGAGACGCTGCAGATCACGCAGTGGCGCCTGCAGGCTGGACTCGTCACCTCGCTCGACGTCGAACAGGCGCGCACCTCGGCCGAGCAGACGGCCGCGCTGTTGCCTGCCTTGCAGAAGACCGCGGACCAGACATCGCACGCGCTGTCGGTCTTGGTCGGCCAGGCGCCGTCCGCCTTGTCGGCCGAACTCGCTGCCACCAGCCCGGTGCCGGCCGCGCCCGACGACCTGGCGCTCGCTTTTCCGGCCGAGACCCTGCGCCAGCGCGCCGATGTCCGCGCCGCCGAATTTGAGTGGAGCGCGGCGCGCGCCCGCGTCAGCCAGGCCGAAGCCGCGCGCTGGCCGAGCTTTTCGCTCGGCGGCTCGCTGGGCTTGGTCTCGCTCACGCTCGGCTCGCTGGTCGACGGCAGCTCGCTCGTGAGCAGCGTGCTGGGCAGCGTCAGCGGGTCGCTGTTCGACGGCGGCGCAGCGCGCGCGCAGGTCGGCGCGCAGCAAGCCGCGCTCGAGCAGTCGCTGCAGGATTACCGCTCTGTCGTGCTCGTTGCCCTGAGGGATGTCGAAGATGCGCTGGTCGCCCTGCGCAGCGACCGCGAGCGGCTGGCGCACCTGAAGGGTGCCGCCGACGCGGCCACAAATGCGGCGACGCTGGCGCGCCAGCAGTATGCCAGCGGGCTGGTCGATTTCCAGACCGTTCTGCAGACGCAGCGCACGCAGATCGGCGCCCAGGGCGAGGTGGCCAGCGCCAGCGCGGACATCAGCAGCGACCACGTCCGCCTTTACAAGGCCCTGGGCGGCGGCTGGACGCCCGATGGCGAATCCGCCGCCGTCGCCGCCACGCAAGCGACGGTCCGCCAGGCGACCTCCTCCGCTGCGCACTGACACCCGCGGCCACTCTCTACGATCACTTCACACCTACCCGCCATGAGCCAGAAGAACGTCACCCCTCCCGCCGACCTGCAAACCCTGCTGGGTGAGGACCATCCGCCGCGCTGGTGGAAGCGCGGCTCGCTCTGGTTCGGTCTTGGCGCCCTGCTGATCGTGGCCGGCGGTGTCTATTACTGGCAGGCGCAAAGCGCCGGCAAGGCCGCGCCCACCTACGTGACCGCCGAACTGCGCACGGGCAGTCTCACACTTAGCGTGTCGGCCAACGGTACGTTACAGCCCACGCGCTCCGTCAACGTCGGCAGTGAACTGTCGGGCACGGTCAAGCGCGTGCTGGTGGACGTGAACGACCAGGTCAAGGCCGGCCAGGTGATGGTGGAGCTGGACGCGTCGAAGTTCAGCGATCAGGTGACCCGCTCGCGCGCCTCGCTTGCCGCCGCGCGGGCATTGGTCGCGCAAAACAAGGCCACCGTCGCCGAGTCGCGCGCCAACCTTGCGCGCCTGGAAGACGTCTTCAAGCTCTCGGGCGGCAAGGTGCCTTCGGCGACCGAGCTCGACAGTGCGCGCGCCGCGCTGGCCCGCGCCGTGGCCACCGAATCGAGTGCTGCCGCCAACGTCGGCGTGGCCAGAGCCACCCTCTCGACGGATGAAACCAACCTCGCCAAAGCCTCGATCCGCTCGCCCATCGACGGGGTGGTGCTCAGCCGCTCGGTGGATCCGGGCAACGCGGTGGCCGCCTCGCTGCAGGCCGTCACTCTGTTTGCCGTGGCCGAGGACCTGACCCAGTTGCAGCTTGAAGCCAGCGTGGACGAGGCCGACGTGGGCGCTGTGAAGGTGGGGCAAAAAGCCAGCTTCACCGTCAGCGCCTACCCCTCGCGCCGTTTCCCGGCCACGATCCGCCGCGTGGCCTATGGCTCGACCACCACCAACAACGTGGTGACCTATGTGGCCACGCTCGATGTGGACAACAGCGACCTCAGTCTGCGCCCCGGCATGACGGCCGTGGCCACCATCGTGGCCACCGAGCGCGATGGCGTGCTTCTCGTGCCCAACACTGCACTGCGCTTCTCGCCCAGCGCAGCAGCCGCAGCGGGCAAGTCCTCCGGGAGTAGCAGCATCCTATCCAAGATAATGCCGCGCCCGCCGAGGAGTAGCAGCAGCAAAGTGGCCGGCAGCGAGAGCAAGGTCCCTGGCACGCGCCAGATCTGGGTGCTGCAGGGAGGCCAGCCGGCTGCCATGCAGGTGCAGACTGGCATCAGCGACGGCCGCATGACCGAGGTCAGCGGCGAGAGCCTCACGCCCGGCATGGCCGTCATCACCGACCAGCGCAGCGCAAGCGCCGCACCATGAATCAGCCGGCCACTCCAGCCACGGGGCAGCCGGGGCCTGCTCCGCTAATCCGTCTGCGCGGGATCACCAAGGTCTACGGCGCAGGCGAAACGGCGTTCCAGGCACTCAAAGGCGTGGATCTGGACATCCAGAGAGGTGACTTTGTGGCCATCATGGGCCCCAGCGGTTCGGGCAAGTCCACGGCCATGAACACGCTGGGCTGCCTGGACACACCCACCACCGGCACCTATGAGTTCGAGAGCGTGCAGGTGCAATCGCTCAGCCGCGACGAGCGGGCCCGCTTGCGCCGGCGCTACCTCGGCTTCGTGTTCCAGGGCTTCAATCTGCTGGCACGCACCTCGGCACAGGAAAACGTCGAGCTGCCACTGATCTACCGCGGCGAGCCCGCCGCGCGGCGCCATACCATGGCCGCGCGCGCGCTCGAACAGGTCGGCCTCAAAGGGTGGGAACACCACACGCCGGGAGAACTCTCGGGCGGGCAGCAGCAGCGCGTGGCGATCGCGCGCGCCATCGTCACGGAGCCCGCCGTGCTGCTCGCCGACGAGCCCACGGGCAACCTCGACACCGCCCGCAGCAAGGAGATCATGGAGCTGCTTTGGCACCTGAACGCCGACCAGGGGATCACCGTGCTGATGGTGACGCACGAGGCCGAGATGGCCGCCTACGCGCGGCGCATCGTACGCTTCGTGGACGGCGTGGTGGAGAGCGACGAGCGCAACTCCGATCCGGTCGTGCTCCAGGCGGGACGCGTTGCGACGGTGATGGGAGCAGGCTGACCATGTGGCTCAACACACTCCTGCTCGCCTTGCGTTCGATCCGGCGCAACCTGATGCGCTCGTTCCTCACCATCCTGGGCATCGTGATCGGCGTGAGCGCCGTCATCACCATGGTCACCGTGGGCAACGGCGCCACCCTCGCCGTGCAGAACCAGATCTCGGGCCTGGGCACCAACCTGCTGCAGGTGCGTCCCGGCCAGCGCATGGGCCCGGGCAGCGGTGGCTCCAGCGCGCCCTACTTCAAGGACAGCGACGCCGAGGCGATCGCAACTCAGATCGGTGGCGTCGCGGCCGCTGCACCCCAATCGCGCTCGTCGGGCACGCTGGTGGCCAATGGCCGCAACTGGAGCAGCACGATCACCGGCAGCACGAACGAGTGGCTCACCATCGGCAACTGGACCCTGGCCCAGGGGCGCGAGTTTTCCGACGCCGAGCAGCGCGCCGGTGCGGCGGTCTGCATGATCGGCGAAACCGTACGGCGAGAACTGTTCGGCAGCAGCCCCGCGCTGGGCGAGTCGCTGCGCGTGAAGCTGATCAGCTGCGAGGTCATCGCCGTGCTCGGCTCCAAGGGCCAGGGCTCGTTCGGCAACGACCAGGACGACCTGGTCTTCATCCCGATCAAGACCCTGCAGCGCCGCATCACCGGCAATACCCAGGTCAACGACTTGCTCGTGTCCATGGCCGATGGCAGCGACACCGAACGCGTCAAGGCCAGCATGACCCAGTTGCTTCGCGAGCGCCGCAAGCTCGCTGACACCGATGAAGACAACTTCAACGTGCTCGACACCAAACAGCTGGCCGACACACTCTCGGGCACCACCAAGGTGATGACCACGCTTCTGGGTGCCGTGGCCGCGGTGAGCCTGCTGGTGGGCGGCATCGGCATCATGAACATCATGCTGGTGAGCGTGACAGAGCGCACCAGGGAAATCGGCTTGCGCCTGGCCATCGGCGCGCTGGAGCGCGAGGTGCTGCTGCAGTTCCTGATCGAGGCCGTGGTGCTTGCCGCGCTGGGCGGGGCGATCGGCATCGTGCTGGCCATCGGAGCCTCGATCGGTCTTTCGGATTTGATGAATGTGCCCTACGTGTTCAACCCCGGGGTCAACCTGCTGAGCTTCGTCTTCTCGGCCGGCATCGGCGTGCTGTTCGGCTACTTCCCGGCCCGCCGGGCGGCACGGCTGAACCCGATCGATGCGCTGCGGCATGAATGAGCTTGCTGAAAGCCCACATGAAGCCGATCCGACTGAGTTGTACCCGAAGGGTAGCGACCTCGTGAGGCACTGAAGGCCTGGCATTTCATGCTGGGCTTATCTGTTTTTGTTCTGGTCTGGCTGCGCCTGCTGGTGGCGCGCATGGCTGGATCCGACCCCCTAACTGAGCCGGATCTTCCGAAGTGGCAGAAGTTATCGGCCGAGTTTATGCACTTTGCGCTGTACTTCTTGATGATTGGTATGCCG
>JACKLW010000014.1 GCA_024235715.1 Accumulibacter sp.
GTCCTGCTGGTGGTGGTGATCATTGCCGCCATCGGCGCGCTGGGCGTGCAGACGACGTCGCTTCTCGCCGTTCTCGGCGCAGCCGGCCTGGCCGTTGGCCTGGCCCTGCAGGGCTCCCTGTCGAACTTCGCATCCGGCGTGCTGATCGTCGCCTTCCGTCCCTACAAGGTCGGCGACTTCATCGAAGCCGCCGGTGTCGCCGGCACGGTCAAGGAAGTGCAGATCTTCACGACCATCATCCATTCGCCGGACAACAAGAAGATCCTCGTGCCGAACAGCCAGATCATGTCCGGGACCATTACCAACTACTCCGCCAACGACACACGGCGTCTGGACCTGATCGTCGGCTGCAGCTATGGTGACGACCTGGACCAGGTGCGCAAGCTGCTCAACGACCTCCTGGCCAGCGACGAGCGCATCCTCAAGGATCCGGCGCCGACTGTCGAAGTCGTCGCGCTCGGTGACAGCAGCGTCAATTTCGTCGTTCGCCCCTGGGTGAATTCAGCGGACTACTGGGCCGTCCATTTTCATCTGCACGACCAGGTCAAGAAGCGCTTTGACGCGGCCGGGCTGAACATCCCCTTCCCGCAGCGGGACGTGCATCTCTATCAGCGTGGTGCTGCCAACTGATCATCACGGCAGCCCTGGACGCAGGACTGGCCACGCTGTTTGTCGAAGAGGTTCGTGGTCAATCCTGACGCGGTCGGTGACCGCGGGTTCAGGAACCGCTCCCATCAGTTGCTCGCTTGCGCGGCAGGGTGACGCGAAACGCGCTTCCCTTGCCCACCTTGCTGCGCACCTCGAGCTGCCCGCGATGGCGGTGCACGATGCTGTAGGCAAGTGACAGGCCGAGGCCGGTTCCTTTGCCGGCCGGCTTGGTCGTGAAGAACGGCTCGAAAACCCTGTCCAGCTGCTCGGGATCGATACCTCTGCCGGTATCGACGACTTCCACCCAGACCGTATCGTCGTCGAAGCCGGTACGCAGGGTAATCACGCCGCGTTCGTCGATGGCCTGCACGGCATTGGCCAGAAGATTCAGGAAGACCTGGTTGAGTTGCCCGGAAAGACATTCTATTTCCGGGAGCCCGGCGTACTCCCTCTTGATGGTGGCTTTGTACTTGATTTCGTTCCAGACGATGTTGAGCGTGCTTTCCAGTCCCTTCTCGAGGTTTGCCTGGTGCCACTCGGCGCTGTCCACTCGCGAGAAATCCCTGAGGTTTTCGACGATCGTCTTGACCCGATGGACGCCATCGAGCGACTCGGTGATCAGGTTGAGAATGTCCTGGCGCACGAAATCGAGATTGGCCGCCGATTTTGCCCGTTCGATGGCAGCCATCAGATCCGCATGCACGGCAAGCGCCGGCTCCGCCTGCCGGTAGGCATCGAGCACGCCCAGGAGATCGGCAACGTGCCCCTTGAGCGCCGCGAGATGCGAGTTGATGAATGCAAAAGGATTGTTGATTTCCTGCAGCACGCCTGCCGCCAGCTGACCCACAGACGCCATCTTTACGGATCGCAGCATCTGGTTCTGCGCTTCGATGAGCATTGTATTCAGGGCGGTAAGCTCGGCCACGTGCACCCGGTTATCAGCCTCGATACGCCGGTATTCAGTGATGTCTTCGTAAATACCCAGCACACCGAAGGTTTCATGGTCGTCGTTGACCAGCGGAACCTTGGAAGTTCGCAGCCAGACTGTCTCACCGCTCGCCGTCGTCTGCTGTTCTTCAAAGTTGAGTCTGGGAGTTCCCGAAGACATGACCGCCCGGTCGTCGGCACGATAGAAGTCAGCCTGCGCTGCCCAGGCCATCTGATAGTCGTCCTTGCCGATCATGTCAGCACTGCTCTGCATTCCGGCATCCCTGGCAAACGCCGTGTTGCAGCCGAGAAAGCGCAGGTCGGGATCCTTCCAGAAGACGCGCGCGGGCACCGTATCGATTATCTTCAGAAGCAGCTTTCGCGATTCGGCGATTGCGGTTTCCGCCTGTTTTCGCTCGGTAATATCCTCGCCTGAACTCAGCGTGCCGACGATCCTTCCGGCCTGGTCGGTCAGCATGGCCGTGTGCCAGGCCATCAGATGCGGCTGCCCACTGCCATCGACGACTGGATACTCCGACAACTCCTCCCGGGGGTGAACGTCGCCGCCGACAAGTTGCAGGAACGCGGGGAGCAGTCGCGATCCGCCGTCCGGCTGTGGCAGGAAACGCTCAAACCAGGCCTGCCCGAGCAAGGCGCTTTCCGGCTGGTCGAGAAGCATGCATCCGGCGCGGTTGATCATCGAGATGCAACCCCGGGTGTCCAGCGCGACCATGATGCACGGCACCGAGTCGAGGTAGCGCTGCAGCAGCTGATTGGCAAATGTCAGTTCGCTTATCTTTTCCTCGAGCGAGCGTTCGGCCTGTTTGCGCGCCGCGCGCTCGTGCTCGATCTGCCTTTGCAGGTCGGCGAGATTCTGTTCGCTCATGCTGTTCTTGCTCTCCCGGTGAAGCAAATCGCCTGTGCCGGTCCCGTCGGCGGCCAGCGTGGCGAAGCGGATCAGGTTTCCACGATATCGTCTTTCAGGCTCAGCACGAAGGCGACGACCTCGTCGCTTTCCGGCGTTGGAACGTGCAGGGCGGTGATGGTCGCCGCCGCGTGATCGAGGAAGATCGACCAGTCGCTCTCGCTGATTTTCATCCCCTTGTGGGACAGTTTCATGTCTCGACCGGTGTAATACAGCGCTCCGCCGGCGTTTGCCGACAGGTAGTCGATGAGCAACTGTTTCTCCCTGGCGATGCCATCATCGCCGCGATTTTGCCAGAAACGCCCGAGTTGCTCGTCGGCCCTCAATCGCGGCAGCAGGTCATCGACGAAACCCGTAATGCCGTCATAGCCGCCGAGGCGCTCGTAAAGCGATATTTGATCCATTGACTCGTTCCCTTTCTGTGGGTACGGCGAGGTCCGCAAGAGCGGCCAGCGAAAGCGCGTCTCGCCGTGTCGCTCGCCAATCGATCTGCAAGCCCTGCCATTGCCGATCGCGCCAGCGGCGATCGCTGGCAAAAAACGGTCCGTGGATCATTGTATTCCGATTCGCGCCAACTTCCCCCCTGTCACCGAGGGATCGGGCTTTCGGTTGTGATGGGGCCGCCAATCCCGCAGCGACCCGTCAACCGCGCTGTTCCAGCGCTCGCCGCAGTGCGGCGACTTCGGCCTGCAACTGGCGGATTTCCGTCATCACTTCGCGGTGTTCGTTATCCACCAGCTCTCGGGTCTCTTCCTGTTCGGCGTGTTCGCTGACGCTCATCGCATCCACCACTATGGCGATGAAGAGGTTGAGCACGGCGAAGGTGGTCAGCAGGATGAATACGACGAAAAACAGCCAGGCCGGCGGATAGACCTCCATCACCGGTCGCACGATGCCCATTGACCAGGATTCCAAAGTCATTATCTGGAACAGCGTGTAGAATGATGCCCCGACGCTGCCGAACCACTCCGGAAAAGCGCCACCGAAGAGCTTGGTGCCCATCACCGCCGCCACATAGAAGACCAGCAGGAGCAGCGCCAGTACCGAGATCATGCCCGGGATCGCCTTGAGCAGGGCGTTGACCACCTTGCGCATCGAAGGCACCACCGACACCAGCCGCAGGGCGCGCAGGATGCGCAGGGCGCGAAATACCGAAGCGCCTTCGCCGACGGGGGCGAGCGTTATGCCGACGATCAGGAAGTCGAAGACGTTCCAGCCGTCACGGAAGAAGCGCAGGCGATAGACTGCCAGCTTGGCGACGATTTCCGCCACGAAGATTGCCAGCGCAGCACGGTCGAGAACGAAGAGAACGCCGCCGAAGGACTCCATGGCGGCGCGCGAGGTCTCCAGGCCAATGGTGATCGCGTTGATCACGATCACCGTGATGATGAAGCGCTGGAAGGTGTCGGATTCTATGATCGATTCGAGTTTCTGCATGCCGGCAAAGGGAGGTCGTGAGTGGCTGAGCAGCGGATTCTACCAGCAGGAAGGCGCTCGCATTCAGGAGGGTGGCCGCCGGCAATGCGCGCTGCAGCGCGGGCCTGCCGCCGACGACCCATGCGCCGCCGCGGGGGGCTTGTCGTTGCTGGAAGCTTGCTGCGCGACGAGGTCCTGCGGACAATGCCGTCTCTGCCCTGACCGATGACCAGCGCCAAGACATGAGCCTCGACTACAGCACCCTCGACCTGCTGCGCCAGAACCATCCGGCGTGGCGGCTGCTGCGCTCGGATCACGCGCCGCTGGTGGCGAGCTTTCTGCAGCGTGTGTTCATCGCCCCGAACCTGCGCGTGATGGCGCAGGCCGATCTGGCCGAAGCGCTCGAAGACGAGTTGTTTGCCTTGCGCGACCGTCTCGGCGCCGACATCTTCCCGAAATCGGCGCTCGACTACCTCAACGATTGGGCCGGCAACGACAAGGGCTGGCTGCGCAAGTTCTACGCGCAGGGCTCTGACGAGCCACATTTCGACCTGACGCCGGCCACCGAGAAGGCGATTGCCTGGCTGGGGACGCTTGCCGAGCGCAGCTTCGTCGGCACCGAGTCGCGTCTGCTGACGCTCTTCGAGCTGCTCAAGCAGATGAGCGAAGGCAGCGAGACCGACCCGCAGACGCGGATTGCCGAATTGCAGCGGCGGCGTGACGACATCGACGCCGAGATCGCACGTGTACTCTCCGGCGACATGCCGCTGCTCGACGACAGCGCCTTGCGCGATCGTTTCCAGCAGTTCATTGCCATGGCACGCGAGCTGCTGACCGATTTCCGCGAGGTCGAGCACAATTTTCGCGGCCTCGACCGGCGCGTCCGCGAGCGCATCGCGCTCTGGGAAGGCGCCAAGGGCGCGCTGCTCGAAGAGATCATGGGTGAGCGCGACGCCATTGCCGATTCCGATCAGGGGCGCAGCTTTCGCGCCTTCTGGGATTTCCTGATGTCGAGCAGCCGCCAGGAGGAGCTTTCGGCCCTGCTCGAACGCGTGCTGACCCTGCCAGCCGTCGCCGAACTGCGGCCAGACGCACGCACGCGGCGAGTACACTACGACTGGCTGGAAGCCGGCGAGCACACCCAGCGCACGGTGGCGCAGCTCTCGCAGCAGCTGCGCCGCTTTCTCGATGACCAGGCCTGGCTGGAGAACCGCCGCATCATGGACATCCTGCACGGCATCGAAGCCAAGGCACTCGCCGTGCGTGACGCGCCGCCGCCGGGCAACGAGGTGATGAGCATCGCCGATACTGCCGCGGCCATCGAACTGCCGATGGAGCGACCGCTGTACACGCCGCCGATCAAGCCGTCGATCGCCGATCTGGTACTCGAGGCCGGCGATGAAGACGTGGATGCCGCAGTGCTGTTCTCGCAGGTGGTGGTCGACCGCGCGCAACTTGCCCGGCACATCCGCCACGCCCTGCAGGCGCGCACGCAGGTCACCCTGCGCGAGCTGTGCGAGACGCGGCCGCTGCAGCACGGCCTGGCCGAACTCGTCGCCTACCTGCAACTCGCCGGCGACAGCTTCAAGACGGTGGTCGACGAAGATGTGACCGAACTGATCGCCTGGCGCGGCGCCGGACCCGACGGCAGGAAATACGCGAAGCAGGCGCGGCTGCCGCGGGTAATATTCGTGAGGTGAGGATTGTGGCGGCAGAAGACATGGAGACAGAGCTGCAACTGGATGCGTCGGCCGAGCCCGCCTCGGCGCCGGCCGGCCCCGACCTGTCGGCGCTGGTCATCCCACTGCTCAAGGGCGTGCTCTATCAGGAAGCAGACGCGGTGTCATGGAGTGCGCTGATCAACCTGCAGGCGCGGGTGCGTGATTATGTGGCGGTGCTCGACCTCGAACTGGTGCTCGACGAGGCCGAGGGCTACGCCTTCCTGCGCTCGCGTCCGCAAGCCGAAGAAGGTGCTGCAGCCCGGCTGCCGCGGCTGGTCGCGCGGCGTCCGCTGTCGTTCCCGGTCAGCCTGCTGCTGGCGCTGCTGCGCAAGAAGCTCGCCGAATTCGATGCCGGCGGCGGTGACACCCGGCTGATTCTGACGCGCGACGATGTCGTCGAGCTGCTGCGCGTTTTCCTCCACGAAGGCAGCAACGAAGCCAGGCTGATCGACCAGATCGACTTCTACCTGAGCAAGGTCGTCGAGCTGGGTTTCGTGCGCCGGCTGAAAGTTCAGACCGGCCAGACGGCGACCTTCGAGGTGCGGCGAATCCTCAAGTCATTCGTCGACGCGCAGTGGCTGGCCGCATTCGATCAGCGGCTGGCGGCCTATCGCTCGTTGCTGGCCGGGGAGAACGGCGTGCAAGCTAAAGCGGGGCAGGAGCGAAACAGGAGCGGCACGCGCGGGGCAGCGTCCGATGAATGACCCGCAGAGCCTCGGGCTCGACTTCGTCGCCGACGACACCCTTTCGGGTTTCCGCCTGCAGCGCCTGGAAGTCTTCAACTGGGGTACTTTCGATGGCCGCGTGTGGACGCTCAACCCCGGCGGCCAGAACTCGCTGCTGACCGGCGATATCGGTTCCGGCAAATCGACGCTGGTCGATGCGGTGACGACGCTGCTGGTGCCGGCGCAACGCATTGCCTACAACAAGGCCGCCGGCGCCGACAGCCGCGAGCGGACGCTGCGTTCCTACGTCCTCGGACACTACAAGTCGGAGCGCAACGAAGTCAGCGGCACGGCGCGGCCGGTGGCGCTGCGCGACCACAACAGCTACTCGGTGATTCTCGGCGTCTTTCACAACGCGGGCTACGACCAGACGGTGACGCTGGCGCAGGTGTTCTGGATCAAGGATGCGCAAGGTCAGCCGGCACGCTTCTTCGTCGCTGCCGAACGTGAACTGTCGATTGCCGGCGACTTTGCGCACTTCGGGTCGGACATCGCCGCGCTGCGCAAGCGCTTGCGACGGCCGCTTGCCGAAGTCTTCGACAGCTTTCCGCCCTACGGCGCCTGGTTCCGGCGGCGCTTCGGGATCGACAACGAACAGGCGCTCGACCTCTTCCATCAGACAGTGTCGATGAAATCGGTTGGCAACCTGACTGATTTCGTGCGCAGTCACATGCTCGAGCCTTTCGATGTCGCACCGCGAATCATGGCCTTGATCGGCCATTTCGACGACCTCAACCGCGCCCACGAAGCGGTCCTCAAGGCCAAGCGGCAGGTGGCGCTGCTCGCGCCCCTGGTCGCCGATGCGCAGCGGCACACGGCGCTGGTCGCGCTGGTCGAGGAGATGCGTGTCTGCCGCGAGGCGCTCAAGGCCTACTTCGCCGGTCTCAAGCTCGGGCTGCTCGACAAGCGTCTCGCCGGACTTGCCGACGATTGGCGACGCCAGGACGCGCAGCTCAGGCGCATCCAGGAGCAGCGCCTCGTGCAACATGCCGAGGAGGGCGAGCTGAAGCGCAGCATTGCCGAGAATGGCGGTGATCGGCTCGAACGTCTGGCTGTCGAGATCCAGCGCCTGGAACTCGAGCGCCAGACGCGGGCGCGCAAGGCACAGCGTTATGGCGAGCTGCTTGGCGCGGTCGGCGAGAAGGCTGCGCCCGACGAAGCTGACTTTCTCGAGCAACGGCAGCGTTTTGCCGCGCTGGCCGAGGCCGCGCGCGAGCGTGAGGCAGGCCTGCAGAACGACATCACCGAGCTCGCTGTCAGCCTGCGCCAGGGCAGGCAGGAGCACGACGGGCTGTCGACCGAGATCGAGAGTCTCCGGGCCCGGCGGAGCAACGTCCCGGCGGCGCAGGTGGCAATGCGCAGTGCGCTCTGCCAGGCGCTAGACCTGTCGGAAGACACGATGCCGTTCGCTGGCGAACTGCTGCAGGTGCGCGAGGACGAACGCGACTGGGAAGGCGCCGCAGAACGCCTGCTGCACAACTTCGGCCTGTCGCTGCTGGTTCCCGACGACGACTATGCGGCAGTCGCCGAATGGGTCGATCGCACGCAGCTGCGCGGGCGGCTGGTCTATTTCCGCGTGCGCAGGACGTCGCGCGGCGACCTGCCCGGCCTGCACCGCGACTCGCTGGCGCGCAAGCTGGCGGTAAAGCCCGACTCGCCATACTACGACTGGCTCGAACGCGAGCTGTCCAACCGCTTCGACGTCGCCTGTTGCGCCACCCACGAGCAGTTTCGCCGCGAGACGAAAGCGATCACCCGTGCCGGTCAGATCAAGGCGCCCGGCGAGCGCCACGAGAAGGACGACCGCCACCGTCTCGACGACCGCAGTCGCTACGTCCTCGGCTGGAGCAACGCCGCCAAGATCAGCGCCCTCGAAGCCAACGCCCGGCAACTCGAAGCACGGCTCGGCGAGCTGGGCAGTCGCATCGGCCAGATCATGGGCGAACAGAACGTGCTCAAGGAGCGCCTGGCCGCGCTGTTGAAACTCGGCGAGTACGCCGACTTCAGCGAACTCGATTGGCAGTCGCTGGCCAGCGAGGTGGCCCGGCTGCAGGACGAGAAGCGACTGCTCGAATCGACTTCGGACGTCCTGCAGAGCCTGACCGCAAGACTGACGCGGCTGCAGGGCGAACTCGCCGAAACCGATGCCGCGCTCGCCGCCAGGACGCGCGAGCTGGGCGCGACGCAGGCCAAACGTGAAGCCGCCGAAGCCTTGCGCAGCGACACCCTGCTGCTGATCGCCGACAGCGCGGCGGCGCAGCCGCAGCCAGCTACCTGCTTCGAACGACTCGACGCCCTGCGCGGCGAGGCTCTCGGCGAACACCAGCTGACGGTCGAGTCCTGCGACAACCGCGAGCGCGAAATGCGCGACTGGCTGCAGAACCGCATCGACGGCGAGGACCACAAGCTCAAGCGGCTGCGCGACAAGATCATCGACGCCATGCGCGCCTACTGCAGCGCGTTCCCGCTCGACACGCAGGAAGTCGACGTCGCCATCGAGGCTGTCGGCGAGTACCAGGCGATGCTCGACAAGCTGCAGGCCGACGACCTGCCGCGTTTCGAGCTGCGCTTCAAGGAACTGCTCAACGAAAACACCATCCGCGAGGTCGCCAACTTCAACGCTCAGCTGGCGATGTGGCGCGAGACGATCAAGGAGCGCATCGCGCGCATCAACGCCTCGCTGACGCAGATCGACTACAACACCGGCCGCTACATCGCTCTCGAAGCGCAGGCGACGCCCGACGCCGACATCCGCGACTTCCAGAGCGAGCTGCGTGCCTGTACCGAAGGCAGCATCACCGGCTCGGACGATGCGCAGTACTCGGAGGCCAAGTTCCTGCAGGTCAGGCAGATCATCGAGCGCCTGCGCGGTCGCGACGGCCTCGCCGAGCAGGACCGCCGCTGGACGGCGAAGGTCACCGACGTCCGCTACTGGTTCGTCTTTGCCGCCAGCGAGCGCTGGCGCGAGGACGACAGCGAGCATGAGCACTACTCCGACTCGGGCGGGAAATCCGGCGGGCAGAAAGAGAAGCTGGCCTACACCATCCTCGCCGCCAGCCTGGCCTACCAGTTCGGGCTCGAGTGGGGCGCGGTGCGTTCGCGCTCGTTCCGCTTCGTGGTCATCGACGAAGCTTTCGGGCGCGGCTCGGACGAGTCTGCACAGTACGGCCTGCGGCTGTTCGCGCAGCTCAACCTGCAGCTGCTGATCGTCACGCCGTTGCAGAAGATCCACATCATCGAGCCCTTCGTCGCCAGCGTCGGCTTCGTGCATAACGAGGAGGGGCGTACCTCGAAACTGCGCAACCTGTCGATCGAGGAGTACCGCGCCGAGAAGGCGCGAGTGGCCGGATGAACTGGACGCGGCCGGGCGAGCTGCGGGCGCAGGTGCAGAAGTTCTGGGACCGCGGCGAGCTGCTCGCCAGCCTGGTCCGCGCCGAGCCACTGTTTCCGCGCCGCCTGTTCCTCAAGGGACCGACTTCCGCGGAAATGGCCAAGCGCTTCGACGCCGTGCGCGCCTGGGTCGCCGAGCTGCGCGCCATGCCACACTGCCGTATCGAGATGCGCAACTTTCGCCACCGCGTTTTCGGCGCCAATTCCGTTCCCCACGCGGCGTGGATCGACAGTCTCGACGACGCCCTGTCGCTGATCGGCAAGCGCCGCGAGGTCGCCCGCTTCAGTGCCCTGGTCGAGCTGACGCGGCAGCGCCAGCCGCAACTGCTCGCCTGGCTGGCCAGGCGCCCGTTGCACGCACTCGAACTCGCCGACGAATGGCGCCGGTTGCTGGCCATCGTCGCCTGGGTCTCCGAGCGTCCTCGGCCCGATGTCTATCTGCGACAGGTGGACATTCCCGGCGTGCACAGCAAGTTCATCGAAGCGCATCGTGGCGTGCTCGCCGAGTGCTTCGACCTGGTCCTGCCGCCAGCGGCCGTCGATGCGTCGGCATCCGGGGTAAGCGGCTTCGCCCGGCGCTACGGTTTCCGCGACAAGCCGCTGCGCATCCGCTTTCGTGTCCTCGATCGCCAGCACGCCCGGCTGCCGGTCGACTTCGGCGACGACCTCAGTGTCGACGCCGGCAGTTTCGCCCGCCTCGACCCCGGTGCCGCGCGCGTCTTCATCACCGAGAACGAGATCAACTTCCTCGCCTTCCCGGCCGTGCGTGACAGCCTGATCGTCTTCGGCGCCGGCTACGGCTTCGAGATGCTGGCGCAGGCGCACTGGCTGTCGCGCTGCCGCATCCACTACTGGGGCGATATCGATACGCACGGCTTCGCCATCCTCGACCAGCTGCGTGCGCATTTCGAACACGTCGATTCCTTCCTGATGGATCGCGCAACGCTGCTGGCTTGCGAAGCGCAATGGGGAGAGGAGGACCGGCAGACCTTGCGCGAACTGCCGCGTCTGAACGCCGAAGAGCGCTCTCTCTACGACGATCTGCGCGACAACCGGCTGCGCAGGAATCTGCGTCTGGAACAGGAGAGGATAGGTTTCGGCCGGGTGGAGGCAGCGATTCGGGCGATTGTGGGCCTGCCGTGAAGGCGCAGGGGCGAGCATGGCAAATGCTGAAGACAAGAGCGCGTCTTTCGGAGTTGGTCAGACTCGCCGAAAGCGAAGGGCCGCAGGACACCGAGCCGCGGCCTCGTCGAATGGTGCGTGCGTCGTCCGGCCTCGGCCCTTTTTCCTGAGCGCGTTGACGCTCGGTGAATTGCGCAAGGGCGTCGACAACCGCGCCGCGTCGGACCGGCGAAGCGCGCTGCTCGACTGGCTGGAGATGGAATTGCCGCCATTCTTCAGCGGCCGCAACTTGCCCGTTGACAGCCTCGTTGGCGATTGTTGGGGGTGCCTGATGGCTGCAGCTGGTCGTCTGGTCCCGGCAATTGACAGGCTGTTCGGAGCGACCGCGGCACAGCACGGCCTTGGTCTCGTTACTTGCAATGTGCGCAACTTCGCGGACCGCGTGCTGGGTGTCTCGATCCCTGGAGCAGGTGAGGCTGGCGCGGCCAGTACGCTAGGCGCTGTGAATCTGGATTCCTCCGCCTTGCCGATATTCATGCCGCGGACAGCGCCATGACTTCGTCGGCGTGCTGAGCGGCCCGACTGATCCCGGAAAATCCTCGCGCTCAATCCTTCTGCGCAATCCCGGGCGGCAGCGCCACCTTGGCGATGCGTTTCGCCAGGGTGTAGATCCTGCGCATCTGATCGACGAATGACATCTGCAGACGCACCAGGTCGAGGTAATCCGGGTCGTCGGCGACAAGGCGTGTCGCCTTCCTTTCGAGCAGACGCTCGCTCTGGTCGCGGACCGTATCCTTCATGATCATTACCGATTCGGCGGCCCGCTGGTCATTGTCGCGAATGGCCTTTACCGCCAGTTCCACGGACTTCAGCGTGGATTCGTAGAGCTCGATCAGGATCGTCTGGGTCTCACCTTCCGTCGTGGACCTGACATTGACCAGCTTGCGAGCCAGGGCAACCATATCGGTTTCCATTACGTCGGCCAGATTTTCGATGTTGTCCGTTGCCACCATCAGCTGCTGCATTTCGGCGCTTTCCTGTTCGGTCATATGGCCGACGCGAATCTTGCCCAGATAGCGAAAGATCTCCGCCTCGAGAATATCGACCTCGTCATCGCGACGGGCGATATCCTCGATGCGCGCCAGATCCCGATCCCTCAAGGCCGGTCCGATGTCTCTCAGCATGCCGATCGTGATCTCGCCAACCCGCCCCAGTTCGAGGCGCACCGCCTGCAACGCCACCGATGGTGCCTGGAGCGCACCGTCATCGAGGTATTGCACTTGCACGATCACGCCTTCCGGCAACTCACGGTCTGGTACCACCCGCTCAGCCATTTTGGCGAACCAGCCGGTGAAGCCGATGAACAGCACGGTGTTGAGCACGTTGAAAAGCGTGTTCGCGTTGGCAATCTGTCGCGGCACTTCGGCCGCCGCCCTGGCGGCGCCCTGCAACTCGGGGCTGGCCGGGGAAACCCAGACGGAAAGGTCTACCAGCAGCCAGATCACCGGCAACCAGATCAGCGTTCCGAGGACATTGAAGGCCACGTGCACCACCGACGCTCGCGTCGCCTCCGCCGACTTGCTGCTCAGGATGCCCATGAACGCGGTCGTCGCGGCAGTGCCGATATTCGCGCCAAGTGCCAGTGCGATGCCCGCGGGCAGCGCCAGCAAGCCTTCACTGGCCATGGCGATGGCAATGCCGACTGTCGCTGCAGAGGACTGCACTATCGCCGTGAACAGTGCGCCGGCGGCAATCCCGGCCAGCGGGTTTTCGAGGCCTTTCAGGATTTGCAGGAAGGGTTCGTAGCTGCGCAGCGGCGTCATGCCGCTGCTCATCAGGCCCATGCCGTAGAAGACCAGGCCGATGCCCATGATCATCATGCCGTAGTACTTCACTTTTTCGCGCTTGGCGCTGAACATCATGAAAAAGCCGATGGCGACCGGGCCGAGCGAATAGGCCGACAGGTTGAAGGCCAGCAGCTGGGCGGTCACCGTGCTGCCGATGTTGGCGCCCATGATGACGCCAACCGATTGCGCCAGGGTCATGAACCCGGCGCTTATGAAGCCGACCACCAGCAGGGTCGTGACTGTCGAGGAATTGAGCACGCCGGTGACGAAAGCGCCGGTCAGGGCGCCGCTGAAGCGATTGGTCGTGAGCTTGGCGAGTACCGTCTTCAGGGCCTGTCCGGCCGCCTTCTTCATGCCCTCCGACAACAGCTGCAGGCCGCCGAGAAACAGTGCCAGTCCGCCAAAGAGACCCAGGAACAGCTGTACCCAGTCGGGGGATTGGGCCGCGACATCCGCCTCCACGGCAAACGCCGAGAAGGCAACGGCCAGCAGCACCGGCAGACCGACGCGCAGCAGGGAGGAGCGAAGACTCGTGGTGCTCTGTGGATCAATTGGCAGCGCTCTCATCGATATCCTTTCCATGACTCGGGGACAGGAGGCAGACCGCAACAGCCTGCCGGGGCCGCAGGAATTGCCAAGCGCCGTCGGCCGGGCCGGATGGAAGGTCCGGTGGCGGCGTCGCGAGTATATGGGCCGCTTTCCGAGGCGGTCAATCGCGCATTTGCTGTCGCTGCCATACGCGCAGCGGCTGGACGATTGCGGAAAGACCGCCGTGCCGTTGGCCGCCGCCGGGCCCGCTGTGCTGCCGGTGCTGGCGACGAGGCTGTGGCGGTGCAGCATCTGCCACCGAACTGCGCAATACGAAACCGCTCCATGGTGCGACGACGCAGTCGCTTCTGCTTCAGCCGGGCCCTGGATCGACGATCCCTCGCGTGAAACGCGGCAGAACGATTGTCGTGGTGCACCGCACCAAAAATGGTGCTATAGTGAGGCTTGTTGAATGCTCGCTGACGGTTTCCCCGAAGCTCCATGTATATCGTCGATGATCCCACCCTTGCGCTGATTGCCCGTTTTGTCGGCAACGCATCGCCGGACGGCGGTTCCGATGCGGCGTTCTTCAGTAGTCAGGTCGCGGCAATCGAGGCCTACGTCGAGCGATTTCCGTCCGACGAGCGGGATCAGCGCGCTCTGGAATGGATAGCGAGAAACGCCATGCACTATCGCCAGCAGTGGCAGAAGCAGGCGGCGGTCAGTACGCTGGCCAGCAGGCGCTGCGCCGATTGCCCTCTGGCGGGTGGCGACCAGCAGACACCGTGCGCAATCCACCGCCGCTGGCTGAAGTTGCTCGAGCGCTACGCCGCCGACGAACTCTCGTCGCACGACTACGTCGAAATGAGTCTGGCGCTGTTGAGTGCGCACAAGAACTGGCTGAAGGTAAGTCAGCTGCGCGAGCCCGTGGAATCGGGTCCGTCGCCGGCCTTGTGCGCCAGCTGAACGGCCCCGCAGACCCCGGCGATGACGCTGTCTGGCGGTCTGACTATGCGGCCGCCAAAGGCTCGCCGCCGAGCGCCGTCAGCAGATCGTCGAGCAGCTGCGCGACTTCGCCGCTCATCAGCGTGAAGTCGATATCGAAACGTTCCTCTTCGTTTTCGCCCTGGCCGTCGGCCTGTTCCCTGAGGATGTCGAGGAAGGCCAGCCGCTTGATCTGCAGGTTGTCGTCGAGAATGAAGGATATGCGATCGTTCCAGGTCATCGCCAGGCGCGTAACGACTTTGCCGTCGGCGATGTGCTGGCGGATCTCTTCGCCTTCCAGGCTGTGCTTGACGTAGCGCACGGTGGCTTTCTCGGCCGAGCGCAGTTCGAGATCCTGGTCCAGGGTGAAGCCTGTCGGCGCTTCGCCGCCGGCCACCCAGCCGGTCATTGCCGCTGACGGCGACTGAATCACCTTGAGTACCTTTGCCGGCACGCCGTCGACCGATTTGTGCAGGTGCTCGAGGAACTCTTCGGCTTTGGCTGGCGAGCTTGAGTCGATGACCAGCCAGCCATTGCCGCGGTCGATCCAGGCCAGGGTGCTGCGGCCGCGGACGAAGGCACGCGGCAGCAGTTCGAGCGTCGTCTCTTCCTGGATTTCGCGCATCTCCTTGCGACCGACACGGCGTCCCTGGGCTTCCTCGATGGCCTTCGCCTTGTCAGCGGCAAAACGCTTGACGACCGACGCCGGCAAGAGCTTCTCCTCGACGCCGAGGGCGAGCAGCCATTGCTGATTGACCGAGTGAATCAGCGCGCCGCCGTCACGCGGCGGTAGCCAACCGATGCTGCGCGGATCGCTGGCGCTGCAGCCCTGCAGGGTCAGCCTGGCAAGCTGTTCTTCCAGCGTCCTGGCGTCAGCGGACCAGTTCCTGGGGAGGCGGTAGAGGTAGAGGTTCTTGAACCACATGGGCGGACTCGGCAGTTGAGAAAAGGCCGGCAATTATAGGCTCGAATCGACTTCCTCTCGAACGCTTCGGTGTCAGGGAGCGATCCGGTGCCTGTGCTATCATGCGTGGTTTACGATTTTGCGCTGGCCAACTGTGTCTTCTGCCGTGTTCAACTGCGATCTGCATTGCCATTCCACCTGCTCGGACGGTCTTCTGGGCGCTGCCGACGTTGCCCAACGTGCGGCGGGCAACGGCGTAGACCTGCTGGCGCTGACCGACCACGACTCGCTCGACGGCCTTGCCGCGGCACGGTTGGCAGCCGCCGCAGCCGGCATGGGTCTGGTCAACGGCGTGGAGATCTCGATCGAGTGGCAGTCGCTGCAGATCCATATTCTCGGCTACGCGTTCGACAGCAGTGACCAGGGGCTGAATGCCGGCCTGGAAAGCATTCGCTCGGGCCGTGTCGAGCGTGCGCGACGGATGTCGGCGGAACTCGAGAAGGTTGGCATCGATGGCGCTTTCGACGGCGCGATGCGTTATGCCGCGAATCCGTGCCTGATCAGCCGGGCCCATTTCGGCCGCTACCTGGTCGAGATCGGTGCGGCCAGGGACTTGCGCAGCGTTTTCGAGTCCTATCTGGTTCCAGGTCGGCCGGGCTACGTCGAACATCGCTGGGCGACGCTGGCGGATTCGCTCGGCTGGATCGACGCCGCCGGTGGCATCGCGGCGGTTGCGCACCCGGGACGCTACAAGCTGTCACGCGCCGAAATGCGGCGTTTTCTGGGCGAATTCAAGGATCTGGGTGGACGCGCCGTGGAGGTGGTGTCGGGCAGTCACACGCAGGAACACGTTGACATTTTCGCTCGTTACGCCAGGGAGTACGGCTTTCTGGCGTCGCGCGGTTCCGATTTTCACGGACCGGGCGAGAGCTATTTCGATCTTGGTCAACTGGCGCCGTTGCCGGATGGGCTGAAGCCCGTCTGGGAAGCGTTCTGAGCCCGGGGGAGGGCGATGGCACAACACGTTTCGGTACATCCGGACAATCCGCAACAGCGGCTGTTGGGCAGGGCGGCGGAGATCGTTCGTCAGGGTGGTGTCATCGCCTTGCCGACGGACTCCAGTTACGCGCTTGGCTGTCACCTCGGCGACAAGGCGGCGGTCGAGCGAATTCGCGCCATACGCGGTGTCGATGAGCGGCATCTGCTGACGCTGATGTGTCGCGACCTGTCGCAGATCGGTCAGTTCGCCCGCGTCGACAATGCCACCTATCGTCTGCTCAAGGCGACGACTCCGGGCAGCTACACCTTCATCCTCGAGGGGACCCGCGAACTGCCTCGTCGCGTCCTGCACCCGAAACGAAAGACCATCGGCCTGCGCGTGCCGGCCAATACGGTGACCCTGGCCTTGCTCGAAGCGCTTGGCGAACCGCTGCTGACGTCGACGCTGATCGTCGCCGGTGACGATGGGCCGCTGACCGAAGGCTGGGAAATCCAGGACAGACTCGAGAGTCAGCTCGACATGATCATCGACAGCGGCAATTGCGGCATCGAACCGACCACCGTCGTCGACCTGACCGGCGCCCTGCCGCTGCTCGTTCGCGCCGGCCTCGGGCCACTGGCACCGCTCGGGCTCGACTGAGAAAGCACGCATGGAAGAAACGATCCAGACCATCGCCATCGCCGCTCTGCCGGTGATCCTGGCGATCACCCTGCACGAGGCGGCGCATGGCTATGCCGCGCGTCATTTCGGCGATCCCACCGCCTGGGAAGAGGGCCGGATTACGGCCAACCCGCTCAAGCATATCGACCCGGTGGGCACGATCCTGGTGCCGATCGTCATCCTGCTGCTGTCGACCGGCGGTCTGCTCTTCGGCTGGGCCAAGCCGGTACCGGTCAATTTCGGCCGCCTGCGGCACCCGAAGCAGGACATGCTGTGGGTCGCCGCCGCCGGACCGGCGGCGAATCTGGCGATGCTGCTCTTCTGGGCGACGCTGATGAAGCTGGCCGTGACCTTGCCGATCAACTTCTTCAGCGTGCCGATGGCGCGCATGGCCGAGATTGGCATGCTGGTCAACCTGGCCTTGATGGTGCTCAATCTCTTTCCGCTGCCGCCGCTCGATGGCGGTCGTATCGCCGTCAGCCTGCTGCCGCCGAAAGCCGCCTGGCGCTTTGCGCAACTCGAGCGCTTCGGTTTCCCGATCCTGCTGTTGCTGTTGTTTACCGGCATTCTCGGCAAGTTGTTGATGCCGGTGATGGGTCTGGTGATGGGCATGATTTATTTCATTTTCAATTTTTCTGCCTGAACGGTCGGAGAGCGAACATGTACGCAGAACGAGTCCTCTCCGGCATGCGCCCCACCGGCAGCCTGCACCTTGGCCACTACCACGGCGTGCTGAAGAACTGGGTCAAGCTCCAGGATCAGTACCCCTGCCTGTTCTTCGTTGCCGACTGGCACGCGCTGACCACGCAGTACGACGACCCGCAAGGCATTGTCGCTGCCTCCTGGGACATGGTCATCGACTGGCTGGCGGCCGGCGTCGATCCGCAGCGGGCGACACTGTTCATCCAGTCGCAGGTTCCCGAGCACGCCGAGCTGCACCTGTTGCTGTCGATGATGACCCCGCTCGGCTGGCTGGAACGTGTGCCGACCTACAAGGACCAGCAGGAAAAGCTGGAGAGCAAGGACCTGTCGACCTACGGTTTTCTCGGCTATCCGCTGCTGCAGTCGGCCGACATCCTGATCTATCGTGCCGACAAGGTGCCGGTTGGCGAGGATCAGGTGCCGCACATCGAGTTCTCGCGCGAGCTTGCCCGGCGTTTCAATCACCTCTATGGACGCCAGGCCGGCTTCGAGGAAAAGGCCAGGGAAGCGGTCAGGAAGCTGGGCTCGAAACGCGCCCGCGCCTATGCGCAGCTGCGCACCTATTTTCAGCAGAACGGCGACAGGACGGCCATCGAGCGCGCACATGCGCTGCTCGACGAAGTTCCCGGCCTGGCGCACGCCGACCGTGAGCGGCTCCGTGGCTATCTCGAAGGCACCGGCAAGATGATTCTCGTCGAACCGGGCGCCTTGCTGACCGAAGCGTCGCGGATGCCGGGGCTCGACGGCCAGAAGATGTCGAAGTCCTATGGCAATACGATCACCCTGCGCGAGGATGCGGCCTCGGTGACGCACAAGGTGCGGCGCATGCCGACCGACCCGGCGCGCGTGCGCCGCGACGACCCGGGCGATCCGGACAAGTGCCCGGTCTGGCAACTGCATACGGTGTATTCGGACGAGGCCTGCCAGGCCTGGGTGCAGCAGGGTTGTCGCAGCGCCGGCATTGGCTGCCTGGAGTGCAAGCAGCCGGTGATCGACGGAATACTCCAGGAGCAGGCGCCGATGCGCGAGCGTGCGCAGCCCTACCTGGACGATCCGCGCCTGGTACGCGAGATCATCGCCGAAGGCAACCGCAAGGCGCGCCATCTGGCCCGTGAGACGATGCGCGACGTGCGCGACGCGATGGGGCTGAACTACGCCTGATCGCTGCGTCCGGTCGGAACGAAATGAGCGATAGCGAGAGCATGGCCGCAGCAGCGCAGCCGCCGGCCGAAGCGGTGGCCAGTCCCCTGGCCCGGATCTACGGCCAGCCCCTGACGCAGCTGCCACTCGACCTGTACATTCCGCCCGATGCGATGGCGGTGATGCTCGACGCCTTCGAGGGGCCGCTCGATCTGCTGCTGTACCTGATACGCCGGGCCAACGTCAATGTGCTTGACATCCCGATGGCCCCTCTGACCGAACAGTATCTGGTCTACGTCGATGCGATGCGCTCGCAGAACCTCGAACTGGCTGCCGATTATCTGGTGATGGCGGCCATGCTGATCGAGATCAAGTCGCGGATGCTGCTGCCGCGACCGAAGGTCGTCGAAGGCGACGACGCGGAGGATCCGCGTGCCGAACTCGTGCGGCGTCTGATCGAGTATGAGCAGATGAAGCTGGCGGCGCAGGAACTCAATGAACTGCCGCAGGCCGAACGCGATTTCGACTGGGTCGAGGTGTGGGTCGAGAAGACGCTGCTGCGGCGATTGCCGGAGGTGAGCGCGCACGACCTGCAGAAGGCCTGGCGCGGTATCCTGCAGCAGGCCAGGCTGCACACCCATCACCTGGTGCAGCGCGAGGAGTTGTCGGTGCGCGAGCACATGACGCTGATTCTGCGCCACCTGCGCGACGCCGGCGGTTTCGTCGAATTCGTCGACCTGTTCGATGCGACGCGGGGTGCGCCGGTGCTGGTGGTGCACTTCCTGGCACTGCTCGAACTGGCGCGCGAGCATCTGCTCGAAATGACGCAGGTGGAAGTTTTCGAGCCCATTTACCTGAGGTTGTGCGATGACCGACGCGAATTCTGACGACGTTCTGCTGCGCGACTCGCCGGCCAGTCCCGGCGAAGCGAAGCGGGTGCTGGAGGCCGTCCTGTTGAGCACTCGCGAACCCCTGTCGATGCTCGAGCTGCGCAAGGTCTTCGACGATCGTATCGACGCCGCCGTCCTGCGTGTCCTGCTCGACGAACTGCGCGGCGAATGGCGCCAGCGCCCCCTGGAGTTGCTGCAGGTGGCGAGCGGCTGGCGCTTCCGTACGCGTCCCGAGTTCATGCCCTACCTCGAGCGCTTGAACCCGGAAAAGCCGCCGCGCTATTCGCGTGCGGTACTCGAAACCCTGGCCATCATCGCCTATCGTCAGCCGGTGACACGTGGAGACATCGAGGATATCCGCGGCGTCACGGTCGCGACGCAGGTCATCCGGCTGCTCGAGGAGCGCGGCTGGGTCGACGTCGTCGGACATCGTGATACCCCTGGGCGGCCGGGCCTGCTGGCGACGACGCGGAAATTCCTCGACGACCTCGGCTTGCGCGGTCTTGACGAACTGCCTCCCCTCGAACAAATCAATTCAACCCTGGACCTAAGCGATGGCCAATAGCAAGCGCAGGTTGCCTGCCGCCCCTTCCCGTTCTCCTCGTCCGGCTGCGTCAGGCAGCGCGCGGCGCCTAGCGCCCGATGCGCCGGCAGCGGCTTCTTCTGCCGAAGCCGGCGGTGCGCGCAAGCGGGCAGCGCCGAGCCGGGCGGTCGACCCGTCAAAGCGCGGGCGTCACCAGGAGGTTCCGGGCAAGCCCGAACGCCTGCACAAGGCGCTGGCACAGAGCGGCATCGGTTCGCGCCGCGAGATGGAAGCGCTGATCGCCGCCGGGCGGATCAATGTCAATGGCGAAACGGCGCACGTCGGTCAGACCGTCAGCGCCGGCGATCGCGTCAAGGTCAACGGCAAGCTGGTCAATCTGCGCTTTTCCAACCGTCTGCCGCGGGTGCTCATCTATCACAAGCCCGAAGGCGAGATCGTTTCGCGCAACGACCCCGAGCATCGCCCGAACGTCTTCACCTCGCTGCCCCGGATGTCGGCCGGACGTTGGGTGGCGGTCGGCCGCCTCGACTTCAACACCAGCGGTCTGCTGTTGCTGACCACCTCGGGCGAACTCGCCAACCGGCTGATGCATCCCCGCTACCAGCTGGTCCGTGAGTATGCGGTACGCATCCTCGGCGAGGTGTCGGACGAAGCGCGCCAGCGCCTGCTCGGGGGCGTCGAGCTCGACGATGGGCCGGCGCAGTTCGCGAGTTTCCAGGATGCCGGCGGTGAGGGTGCCAACCGCTGGTACCGCGTCTCGCTTTTCGAAGGCAGGAACCGCGAGGTGCGGCGCATGTTCGAAGCCGTCGGCCTCGTCGTCAGCCGTCTGATGCGCGTTCGCTATGGTCCCGTCGCCCTGCCGCCCAACTTGAAGCGGGGCCAGGTTCTCGAGCTTGCGGAGGCTGAGGTGAAGCGGCTGCTGGCCGGCTTCGACATGGAAAACCCTGAAGGTGACCGCCCGCCGCGGCGCGCCCGGGAGCGCTGAGTGATCTCTCCCGGCGCGCATGGCGATTTACGCCGGCTGCGATTTTCGTTATAATCCAACGGTTTTCCGGTCGCCCCTTGTGGGGCAAACTTTTCGGGGATGGGCGTTTCGCCCATTTTTTATTTGCAGCCATGGATGTGCACGAAGTTCTTGAAAAAACGGTGTCCGGCCTCGGCTACGAGCTGGTCGATGTCGAGCGCAGTCCGCGTGGGCGCGTGCTGCGCGTCTTCATCGACAAGCCGGAAAAGCCGCGCGGCGTCGATGTCGAGGACTGCGCGCTGGTCAGCAATCAGCTGTCGCGCGTGTTGATGGTCGAGAATTTCGATTACGACCGTCTCGAGGTGTCCTCGCCGGGGATCGACCGGCCGTTGAAGAAAGAGGCTGATTTCGAGCGTTTCGCGGGTTCGGAGATCACTCTCAAGCTGCGCTTGCCGTTTAACGGTCGCCGGAATTTCAGCGGTGTCCTGCAGGGTGTGCACGAAGGCAAGCTGCGCTTGCAGGTCGATTCGGGTGAGGTGGCGTTGGACCTGGCAAATGTTGACAAGGCGCGCCTGGTCCCCAACTTCGAGCTGAAGAAATCAAGTGACAGGCTGGTTTAGGAGGTAATGAGCAAATGAGCCGCGAAATCCTGCTGCTGGTAGATGTCCTGGCACGTGAAAAGAACGTCACCAGGGACATCGTCTTCGGCGCGCTCGAGATGGCGCTGGCGTCGGCTACCAAGAAGCGCATCCATGACGACGCGAATGTTCGCGTGGTGGTCGATCGCGACACCGGCGATTTCGAGACTTTCCGCCGGTGGGAGGTCGTTGCCGATCATGATTTCCTGGACGAGGAGCAACAGATACCCTTGTCGGAAGCGCAGGAACAGGACCCCGAGGTCGAGATCGGCGATTTCCTGGAAGAGGCGCTGGAGCCCATCGATTTTGGTCGTATTGGCGCGCAGGCTGCCAAGCAGGTGATCCTGCAGAAGATCCGTGACGCGGAGCGCGAGCAGATCCTCAATGATTTTCTCGGCCGCAAGGAACATCTGGTCATTGGTGCCATCAAGCGCATGGAGCGTGGCAACGCGATCATCGAAACCGGCAAGATCGAAGCCCTGCTGCCGCGCGACCAGATGATTCCGCGTGAAAATCTGCGCGTTGGTGACCGCATCAAGGCCTTTCTGCTGCGTATCGACCGTGCTGCACGCGGGCCGCAACTGATTCTCTCGCGCACTGCACCGGAGTTCATCGTCAAGCTGTTTGCGCTGGAAGTGCCGGAAGTCGATGATGGCTTGCTGGAGATCAAGGCCGCTGCCCGCGACCCCGGAATGCGTGCCAAGATAGCGGTAAAGTCCAACGACCAGCGCATCGACCCGATCGGTACCTGCGTCGGCATGCGCGGCATGCGGGTCACCGCGGTGACCAACGAACTGGCTGGCGAACGTGTCGATATCGTGCTCTGGTCGGCCGATCCGGCGCAGTTTGTCGTCGGTGCACTGGCGCCGGCCGAAGTGAGTTCGATCATCGTCGATGAAGACAAGCATTGCATGGACGTGGTGGTCGACGAGCAGAACCTGGCAATTGCCATTGGTCGCGGCGGCCAGAATGTTCGTCTCGCGTCGGAACTGACCGGCTGGACGATCAACCTGATGACCGAGGAAGAGTCGCAGACGCTGGTCGAGGCCGAGGCTGCGGCGATTCGCGTGCTGTTCATGGAAAAGCTCGATGTCGACGAGGAAGTGGCCAACATCCTGATCGAGGAAGGTTTCTCGACGCTCGAGGAGGTCGCCTATGTGCCGGTCCACGAGATGCTCGAAATCGAGTCGTTCGACGAAGCGACGGTGCAGGAACTGCGTGAACGTGCGCGTAATATTCTGCTCACCGAGGCAATCGCCACCGAAGAGAAGATCGAGGACGTTGCCGAGGATATGCTGAGCCTTGACGGGATGGACAAGTCGCTGGCCGGGAAACTGGCCGGGAGTGGTATCAAGACGCGCGACGATCTCGCCGATCTGGCCGTCGACGAATTGACCGAGTTGACCGGCATGGATGTTCAGCGGGCCAAACAATTGATTACCACGGCGCGTGCGCACTGGTTCGAGTAAGCGGGAAAAAGGAATTCATATGGCGCAAACAAGTGTTGCCCAATTTGCCACCCAACTGAAGATGCCCGCCGGTGCCCTGCTTGAGCAGTTGCACCGGGCCGGCGTTGCCAAGAGTGAGGCAGGCGATCTGCTTTCGGAGCAGGACAAGTCACGGCTCCTGGAATATCTGCGGCGTGCACATGGTGGCGATGCCAAGACCAAGATCACCCTGACGCGTCGGGAAACCACCGAGATTCGCTCGCAGGATTCGCACGGCAAGTCGCATACGGTACAGGTCGAGGTACGCAAGAAGCGTGTTCTCGTCAAGCGCGACTCGGCCGAGGTGCGTGCGGCGGCTGCGCAAGCGGCGGCGGCCAGTGCGGCGGCAAGCGGGGAAGCGGCGACAAGGCCCGATGAGCCAGCGGACCGGCCGCTCGAGGCGCTTGTCGAGTTGACCACCGAGGCGGTCGCCGAAGCGCCGGCCGAGCTGCTCGTGGAGGCTGCAGCCGAGAGCGCGGCCGAGAGCGTGTCCGAGCCCGACGCCGCGACGCCAGCCGAGACCCGCGCAGAAGCGCTTCCCGAGCCGAAGGCCGAAGCAGTCGCCGAGGAGCGGACGGCAGCCGTCGACGATGATCAGCCCGCTGCCGTCGTCGAGCAGGAAGCCGAAGCTGCGGCCAAGCCCAAAGGCCGGCCACATGCCGAGCCAAGAACTGGCGGCAAGAAGGTCGTGACCCGTGCGTCGATCATCGGTGAGGAACAGCAGAGGCTGCGCGCCGAGGAAGAGCGGCGCAACGCCGAGTTGCGTGCCCTCCAGGAAGCCGAGTTCAAGAACAAGCAGCAGCGCGTCATCGACCTGGCGCGCCTGAAGCAGGATGCCGAAGAAAAGGCTCTCGCGGCCAAAGCCGCCGGCGTCGCCAAGCAGGTTGCCGCGCAGACGGCGAGCGAGCGACCGGCCGAGGACAAGACCCTGCACAAGCCGGCGGCCAAGCCTGGCACCGCCGACAAGAAAGCGCCTGAAAAGAAGGCCGCCGACAAGAAGGGGCAATGGAAGAACGAGGGCGCCAACAAACGGGCCGGGCTGCGCACGCGTGGCGCAACCGGTGGCGGCGGCTGGCGGGACAACAAGCATGGCAAGCGCCCGGGCCGTGGCTCCAGCGACGAAGAGCATTCCTTCCAGGCGCCCATCGATCCGGTCATTCACGATGTCTACGTGCCGGAGACCATCTCCGTGGCCGATCTTGCCCACAAGATGGCTGTCAAGGCCACCGAGGTGATCAAGGCGCTGATGAAGATGGGTTCGATGGTGACCATCAACCAGGTCCTGGATCAGGAAACGGCGATGATCATCGTTGAAGAAATGGGTCACAAGGCGTTTGCCGCCAAGCTCGACGATCCCGACGCCTTCCTCGATGACGCGCCAGCGGACCACAAGGACGCGCCACTTGAGCCGCGCGCGCCGGTGGTGACCGTCATGGGGCACGTCGACCACGGCAAGACGTCGCTGCTCGACCACATTCGCCGCACCCGCGTTGCCAGTGGCGAAGCGGGCGGGATCACGCAGCATATCGGCGCCTATCACGTCGAAACCGAGCGGGGCATGGTGACCTTCCTCGATACGCCGGGTCACGAAGCCTTTACGGCGATGCGCGCACGCGGTGCCAAGGCCACCGACCTGGTCATTCTGGTCGTCGCTGCCGACGATGGCGTGATGCCGCAGACGCGCGAGGCGATTCACCACGCCAAGGCCGCCGGCGTACCGCTGGTCGTTGCCGTGAACAAGATCGACAAGGCCGGTGCACAACCCGAGCGGGTGAAGCAGGAACTGGTTGCCGAAGAAGTCGTACCGGAGGAATACGGCGGCGATGTGCCTTTCATCTCTGTTTCGGCGAAGACCGGCGCGGGTATCGACGAACTGCTCGAAAACGTCCTGCTGCAGGCCGACATGCTCGAACTGAAGGCGCCGAGGGAGGCTGCCGCCAAGGGCCTGATCATCGAGGCTCGCCTCGACAAGGGGCGCGGGCCGGTGGCGACGATGCTGGTGCTGTCGGGGACGCTTCGCCAGGGCGATGTCGTGCTGGCTGGGCAGGTCTTCGGACGGGTACGTGCCATGCTCGACGAAGATGGCAAGGTGATCAAGGAGGCCGGGCCGTCGATTCCCGTCGAGATCCTCGGTCTTTCGGATGTCCCGGCTGCCGGGCAGGAGGCGGTGGTGCTGGCCGACGAGCGCAAGGTGCGCGAGATCGCGCTCTTCCGTCAGGGCAAATATCGCGACGTCAAGCTGGCGACCAAACAGGCGGCCAACCTGGAAAGCATCCTGGACACGATGACCACGGCGGAAGCCAAGGTCCTGCCGCTGATCATCAAGGCCGACGTACAGGGCTCTCAGGAAGCGCTGGTGCAATCGCTGGTGAAACTGTCGACTGCCGAGGTCAAGGTCAACGTCATCCATGCCGCGGTCGGTGCGATCAGCGAGTCGGATGTGCATCTGGCGCAGGCGTCGAATGCGGTGATCATCGGCTTCAATGCCCGGGCCGACGCTGGCGCGCGCAAGGCCGCCGAGAGCGCCGGTGTCGATATTCGTTACTACAACATCATATATGATGCGGTAGACGAGGTGAAGAACGCGTTGTCCGGGATGCTGGCGCCGGAGAAGCGCGAAGACATCACCGGCCTGGTCGAGATCCGGCAGGTCTTCCGGGCGACTCGCATCGGTACCATCGCCGGCTGCTACGTCCTCGAAGGGGTCATCAAGCGCAGCTCGCGCATCCGTCTCCTGCGCAATCACATCGTCATGTGGGAAGGCGAGCTGGACGGCCTGAAGCGCTTCAAGGATGACGCCAAGGAAGTGCGCGCCGGTTTCGAATGTGGTCTGTCGCTGAAGAATTACAATGCCTACGAGGAGGGCGACCAGCTCGAAGCCTACGACGTCACGGAAGTTGCCCGGACGCTGTAAGTGCCTGCCAACAGGGGATTTTTGCGCCGGGACCGGATCTGCGAGCAGATCCGTCGTGAGCTGGCTGAGGTGATCCGGACCGAGCTCCGCGATCCGCGGGTCGGCATGATCAGCCTGACCGAAGTCCAGATCAGCGCCGATTACGCGCATGCCAAGGTCTACTTCAGCAGCCTGGCGGGCAGCGAACATCTCGATTCGGTTCAGCTCGGCCTGCACAATGCGTCGGGTTTCCTGCGCAGCGAACTTGGTAAACGCATCAGTATCCACAGCACGCCGCAGCTGCACTTCATTTTCGACGAGTCACTCGAACGTGGCGAGAAGATGTCGAAGCTGATCAGCGAGGCCGCGGCAATCTCGGATCAGACTGATCCGGCGCAACGCGACTGAGTGGCTGTCGGGCCGCAGTTGAACGCTGATTTCCGCAGGCCGATCCTGCAGCGCTGGCCGACTTGAATACCAGGAAGGGCTGGCGACGGGTCGATGGCGTCTTGCTGCTCGACAAGCCGACCGGGATGACGTCCAACGCGGCGCTGCAGGCGGCCCGCCGCCTTTTCTCCGCGGCCAAGGCCGGTCACACGGGCACGCTCGATCCGCTGGCCAGCGGCCTGCTGCCCCTTTGCTTCGGGGAGGCCACCAAGTTCGCGGTCGACCTGCTGACTGCCGACAAGACTTACGAAGCGGATCTCCTGTTTGGCGCCACGACCGATACCGGTGACGCCGACGGTAACGTCGTTGCCCGTCATCCGGTGGACTTCGGGCCCGACGACCTCGAAGCGGCGCTGGCGCGTTTCCGCGGGCCGATTCGGCAGGTTCCACCAATGTACTCGGCGCTGAAGCGGGACGGAAAACCGCTCTACCAGTTGGCGCGGCAGGGTATCGAGGTCGAACGTGAGGCGCGCGAGGTGACGGTCCACCAACTGCAGCTCCTCGATTTCTCCGTTGATAGCTGCCGCCTGCGCGTCGCCTGCAGCAAAGGTACCTATATTCGCAGCCTGGCCGAGGACCTGGGTAGTGCTCTCGGTTGCGGTGCACATCTGACGGCGCTTCGCCGCGTTGCGGTCGGTGCTCTCGCGGTCGGCGATGCGGTGACCCTCGACCAGCTGGCAGGGCACGGCGAAGCAGAACGTGAACGCTGGCTCCTCGCCCCGGACACGCTGCTGCAGAGTCTGCCAGCCGTTGATCTGGACGACGAAGCTGCCGCGCGCTTCGTGCGCGGCAATCCTGTCGACTGCCTGGCCAGCCCCGGAAAATGCCGGGTTTATGGACTCGGTCGCCTGCTCGGGCTGGGCCAGGCCGATGGCCAGGGGAGTCTGCAGCCGCGTCGGGTGGTCGCTTCCGCGTAGCCCGGTCTGCCAGCTGGTTCAGGGTGCCGGCCCGCCAGTGACTCGAATCCCGCCGTCGAGCAGGTGCAGGCGGCGCATGTTTGGCAGGGCGATCACGTCGCGGTCATGGCAGGCGATGACCGCGGTTGTCCGTGCGCCGCAGAAACCGTGCAGCAGATCGATGGTCTGGCGGCGTGATTCGCTGTCGAGATTGGCCGTTGGTTCGTCGAGCAGCAGCACCTTCGGTGCCAGCACCCAGGCACGGGCCAGGGCCACCCGCTGGCGCTCGCCTCCCGACAGCTTCTGCGGAGGCGTCAGCAGCAGATGCTGCAGGCGGGCCCAGGCGATGGCGGCGGCAACCAGGCGCTCGCGCTCGCCGGTGTCGACACCCCGCGCGCGCAGCCCGTAGGCAATATTCTCGCTGACGCTGGTATGGAACAGGTAGGGCTGCTGATGGACGTAGATGACCTCGCGCCGTAGCCAGTCGGGATACGGTCGCCAGTCGAAGCGGCGACCGGCGTAGCACCCGTCACCGCGGTTCGGCGCCTCGATACCGGCCAGAATACGCAGCAAGGTTGACTTGCCGCTGCCGTTTTCGCCGGTCAGCACATAGCGCTCGCCAGCGCTCAGGCTCAGGCTTTCGATGGCCAGCAGGCGTCTCTCGCCGAATGACTTGGCCAGCATGGCGACCGCCAGCAGGCTCATTGACGCGATTCTCCCTGAAAGAAGGCGAACGCCGAATTGATTCCGAGAGCGACGACCAGCAGAACGATGCCGAGGGCGATTCCCTGCGCGAAGTCGCCCTTGCTGGTTTCGAGGGCGATCGCCGTCGGAATGTTGCGCGTGACGCCGGCGATGTTGCCGCCGACCATCAGTGAGCAGCCGATTTCGGAGACGATGCGGCCGAAGGCGTTGCAGACGGCCGCCATCAGCGCGAAGCGCACTTCGACGAGCATCGTCCAGCCAATGCGTGGCGCCGATGCGCCGAGTGCCACGGCGGTTTCGCGTGCGCGCGGGTCGGCGCCCTGCAGCGCCGAGAGGGAGAAGGCGGTCAGTACCGGCAGGGCAATCAGCGCCTGGCCAGCGACCATCGCTGTCTGGGTGAAGAGCAGGTGCAGCTGGCCGAAGATGCCCTGGCGCGAGAGCAGCAGGTAGAGGAGCAGACCGACGACCACCGTCGGCGACGCCAGCAGCCCCTGGATGACGACGATCAGCGCGCGTCGCCCCGGAAAGCGCAGCGTGGCCAGCAGGTAACCGCTGCCAATCCCCAATGGCATGGCGATCAGCATGGCGCGCAGGGTGACCGAGAGCGAGACGCCAACGATGCCCCAGAGCTCCGGGTCGGCGGAGAAGAGCAGCCGCAGTGCCGCGTAGGTGGCGTCGAGCAGGCCCACGGACGGGCGCCGCTACCTGGCGCTTGCCGGCGTCACGAAGAACAACTGCTCGCCCTTTGGCCTGAAGGCGCTGATCGCTGCGCGTCCGTCATCGCCGGTCAGCCAGTCGATCAGCGTCATTGCGTCCCTGCTATTGATGTCCGGATACTTCGCCGGGCTGACGGCCATGATTCCGTAGGGATTGAACATGCGGGCATCGCCCTGGACCAGGATTTCCAGGCCCGTCTTGGCCTGATAGCTGGCGAAGGTCGCGCGATCCGACAGGGTGTAGGCCTGCATCTCGCCGGCCATGGTCAGCACTTCACCCATGCCGCGACCGGCCGAAACATGCCATGGCGCACCCGTGACCATGATGCCGAGTTGTTGCCAGTAGCTCTTCTCCTTGCGCTCGGTTCCCGAATCGTCGCCGCGCGAGACAAAGGGCGCCTTTGCCGCCGCGATCCGGCGCAGCGCCGCGAGTATGTCCTGACCGCCGCGCAGTCCGGCCGGATCACTCTTCGGGCCGACCAGAACGAAGTCGTTGTACATCACATCGCGCCGCTCGCCGCTGTGTCCGGCGGCGACGAAGGCTTCCTCGGCCTGGCGATCATGAACGAGTACGACATCGACATCGCCATTTTCAGCCAGTTTGAGCGCCTTGCCGGTGCCGACCGAGATGACCTGCACACGAACGCCCTGCTGCTGCTCGAACTGCGGCAGGATGGCGCGCAACAGGCCCGAGTTGTCGGTGCTGGTGGTCGTCGCCAGGCGCAGGTCGCGCGCTTCAAGTGATGCCGAATGCAAGATGAGGAGCAGCGCAAATGCTGTTGCCAGCCGGAAAAAGCTAAAGAAAGCGCGGGTCATGCCGTTACCTTTCCTTGCAGGTGATGACAAAAAGGTTCGAGTTCCATGCTTGTCGTATTAACATGGTTTCTTGGCTGCGAGCGGCTCACGCCAGCGCGGAAAACAGGATCCTGACCAGAAGAACCACCACGACGATGCCGGAAACCCATTCTTTCTTTCACCCGCTACTTGCTGCTGACAAACGCTGGGCGGCACTTGAGTGGAATGTCTCCGCAGCGCATGCGGTCGATCCCGGGGAACTGGCCGCCTGCTTCGCCGACGCCGACGCTGCGCCGCTGGCGAGGACGCTGCCGCTGGTGTTGTCCACCGATCCGAACTGGTTGCTGGACTGCGAGTTTATCGACAAATTCGAGGCCGACCAAGCTATCTTCGTTCTTCCGGCCAGCCTGCTCGATGACGGGCAGACTCTTGCGCGCTGCCAGGAGTTGCGCAAGAAGGGCCGCCATCTCGCCCTGCGGCTGGACAGCAGCGAAGTCGTCAAACGCTTGCCGCCAGCCACCTTCGATCACGTGCACCTCGACGCGGCGGTGGCTCGCTACGAGTTCTCGGCGCCGGATCTGAGCGCCATCGAGAAGGCTCGCTTACGCAAGATCGCCGTCGGCGTTGCTTCAGCGGACGCATTCGAGTGGCTTGCCGGCAAGCACTTCGACCTCGCTGACGGAAGCTTCGTGACCGTTGTCGACCCGACCGCCAGCGCCGAGCCGGATCTGGCACGCCTGAAAGTGCTCCGGTTGCTTAGTCTGGTGATCCAGGATGCGGATACCTCGGATCTCGAGGAGGTCTTCCGTCAGGAGGCGCGGCTGTCGTACAACCTGCTGCGCCTGGTGAACTCGGTTGCCGTCGGCGCCAAGACGCGGATCAGCAGTTTCAATCAGGCAATCGCACTGCTTGGTCGACGCCAGTTGCAGCGCTGGTTGCAGTTGCTGATCTATGCCGATCAGCTGGCGCACGCCAGCAAGCCGAATCCCCTGTTGCAACTGGCCGCTCAGCGGGGTCGCCAGATGGAGTTGCTGTGCGCCAGCCTGGGTTCGACAGACGAGGCTGCAGACCTGGCTGACGCCGCCTTCATGACCGGTATCTTTTCCCTGCTCGACGTTCTGCTCAAGATGCCAATGAGCGAAATCCTTGGCGAACTTCCGTTGCCCCCGGATGTGGCCAGTGCGCTCTCTACGCGGCAGGGTGCGCTGGGTTCCCTGCTGGCGGCGGTTGTGGCCGGCGAGTCGAGGGATTTCGGCAGCGCGCGGGCACTCCTGTCAAGCCTCGGCATCGCACCGTCGTGTCACGCAAGCGCGCAGGTGGGTGCTTTCCACTGGGCCAGCAGAATCAACTCCGAGAGGTAGCGCTTGTCGACCATGGCCACCAGGCAAGGGAATCGCGATGATCCTGGCCAAGGCCTGGCCCTGGCGCTTTGCGATTTCGAACTCGCCGCCCGCTTGCATGAGGCCCTCGTGGGCGACGAGCGGCAGCCGCCCGGCGATGCGATCGCCGCCTTGCTGCGCGAGGCACTGTGCAGCGCTGAAGCGTGTTTTGTCTGGGCAGAGCAGCTGGCCGAGGTCGGCGGCGTGTGGGCCGAGCTGTTCTCCGCGGCGCGCACGCGTGGCAGGCTGGCGCACTGCCGGGCGACGCCCGGAAATCGGCATCCGGACCATCTTGCCCTGCCTGTCCTGTGCGGCGAGCAGTTGCTCGCCCTTGTCGGTGTCGGCGGCGCGGCGGGGGGGTACGATCGTGTCGCCGTGCGACGGTTTGCCGGCCTGGCTGTCCTGCTTGCCGGCCTGTTGCAGACACGTGCGCGTCAGAAGCAGGGTCTTGCTGCACTGGCCGTGAGTGCCGACAAGCTGCGCCTGAACGCCAGAATCCTCGAACGCAGCAACGACGCGGTTCTGGTTACCGACGCCGACGAGCAGATCCTGGCGTGCAATCATGCCTTTTCGCGCATTACCGGGTATGCCGAGCAGGACCTTGTCGGGAAGTCGCCGGCGATATTGTTCAAGGAAGATGGTGAGGCGCAACTCCGACTGCTGATTTGCGAGCAGATCGCCTGTGGCGGCGAGTGGCATGGGGAACTGCAGTTCACGCGGAAGAACGGTGAGCAGTTCCCTGCCTGGACGGCGATCGGAGCGGTCGCGGGCACCAGTGACCGCCGTGACCAGCGCTTCTTCGTGTTTTCCGACATCAGCGAACGCAAGCAGGCCGAGAGGCAGATTCATCGTCTGGCGCACTACGACGCGCTGACGGCGCTTCCCAATCGCGGCCTGTTCAACTCCCTGCTCGAGCAGGCGCTGAGCGCGGCGCTGCGCAAGCGCACTCATGGCGCGCTGCTGTACGTCGATCTGAACCGCTTCAAGCACATCAACGAGTCCTTCGGGCATGCCCAGGCCGATTCGGTTCTCACGGAAGTGGCCAGGCGGCTGGCTGCCGTCTTGCGCGACGAGGATGTCGTCGCCCGACTCGGCGGCGACGAGTTCGTCATCGCCCTGCCCGATATCAGTCGTCGCGAACACGCCGGCCACGTGGCCAAGAAAGTGCTGGCCTCGCTGGCACAACCCTTCTTTCTCGAAGAGCACGAGATTCTGCTGTCGGCGAGCATCGGCATCAGTATCTTTCCCGATGACGGTCGCGACGCCGGGACCCTGCTGCAGAACGCCGACGTGGCGATGGCTCGTGCCAAGAAACGCGGCAGCAGCGCGCACCTGTTCTATTCGCAGGAAATGAATCAGCGTTCCTTCGAGCACCTCAAGCTTGAAGGCGGGCTGCGCCGCGCCATCGAGCGCGACGAGTTGTACCTCGTCTACCAGCCGCAACTCGACCTCAACAGCGGACGGATCACCGGTGCCGAAGCCCTGCTGCGCTGGCAACACCCCGAACGTGGCCTGATCTCGCCGGCACAGTTCATCCCGGTGGCCGAAGAAACCGGCCTGATCATTCCGATCGGCGAATGGGTGATCAATGCGGCCTGCGGCCAGATCAGGGAATGGATCGACAAGAGACTGCCAGGCGTGCGTGTGGCGGTGAACCTGTCGGCCCGCCAATTCAGCGCTTCGCTGCCGAGAAAGGTCGTCGGATTGATCGCGCGGCATGCGATTCCCAGCAGTTTCCTGGAACTGGAGATCACCGAGAGCATGCTCGTGCACAGCGCCGACTCGGTGGTGTCGATGATGCGTGATTTCGGCGAGGCAGGGATCCTGATGACGCTCGACGATTTCGGTACCGGCTACTCCAGTCTTTCCTATCTCAAGCGCTTCCCGATCGATACGCTCAAGATCGACCAGTCTTTCGTCCGCGGCATCCCCGGAGACAAGGACGATTCGTCGATCGCCCGCACGATCATCAGCATGGCCAAGAACCTTGGCCTGTCGGTGATCGCCGAAGGCGTCGAGAACGCGGCGCAGATGCAATTCCTGCGCGGCGCTGGCTGCGAGGAAATCCAGGGCTACTATTTCAGCCGGCCGCTGGCCGCCGAAAGTTTTGCCGAGTTGCTGCTGCAGACCAACGGCTGCGCTCCTGCCTCCGCTTGAAGGCGTGCAACGGCTGCCGCCGCACGCGCCTTATGCTGCGATGCGGTAAAATGCGCAGATGATCTATTCGCTGCTCCGAAAATTCTTTTTCGCTCTCGACGCCGAGACGGCACATGGCATCGGCATGGCTGGCATCGACTTCGTCAATGCCGCGGGCGTCTCGTGTCTGCTGGCGCGCCCGGTGCCACCCGACCCGGTGAGGGTGATGGGGCTGGACTTCCCCAACCCGGTCGGTCTTGCGGCTGGCCTGGACAAGAATGGCGAGCATGTCGATGCACTGGCTGCACAGGGATTCGGCTTCATCGAGGTTGGTACGGTCACGCCGCGTGCCCAGCCCGGCAACCCCAGACCGCGCCTGTTCCGCATTCCGGAACGACAGGCGATCATCAACCGCATGGGTTTCAACAACGATGGCGTCGAGAAACTGCTGGACAATATCGCAGGCGCCAGGTTTGTCCGCTCCGGCGGCGTTCTCGGTATCAATATCGGCAAGAATTTCGACACGCCAATCGAGCGAGCGGCCGACGACTATCTGCTGTGCCTCGATCGCGTCTATTCGGCGGCGAGTTATGTGGCGGTCAACATTTCCAGTCCGAATACCAGCAATCTGCGCGAACTGCAGCGGGACGACGCGCTCGACGCCCTGCTTGGTCGACTGAAGGAGGCCCAGGCCAGGCTTGCCGACCGCCACGGCAAGTACGTGCCCCTCGCGCTGAAGGTCGCACCGGACCTCGAGGACCAGCAGATTCGGGCGATCGCAGCACTGCTCAGGCAGCACCGCATGGACGGGGTCATCGCCACCAACACGACGATCTCCCGGGCCGGCGTCGAGGACCTGCCGAATGCCAAGCAGGGCGGCGGCCTCTCCGGGGCGCCGGTATTTGCCCAATCGACCGCGGTGCTCGGCAAGCTGGCGGCGGCTCTCGGCGGCGAAGTGCCGATCATCGGTGTTGGCGGCATCATGAGCGGCGCCGACGCCGTGGCCAAGGTCCTTGCCGGCGCCAGCCTGGTGCAGTTCTACTCGGGTTTCATTTACCGTGGCCCGGAACTGGTGGCCGAGGTCGCCGCAGCGATCGCCAGGCAGCGTGCGCTGCCCACGCCCTGAGCCCGCAAGGTGCTATTGATAACGTGGTTGAATGCACTCACCCGACACGGGATAATCGCAGCGCACCGGACTTCACTGCAAGCAGCCTGAAGGTCATGACCGGTCTAGACACCCCAGATCATGAGAGTCATGAGCCCTCCCGTCCACTTGCAGTGCGCATTCCGGCTTGCACGCCGGAATCATTCGACGGGCACGGCGCATGTGCCCGGAGGCCTCCGTCTCGTCCCCGAGCCTGCTCCCGCCCGGGAGCCACGCGAGCTTCGCGCGTCGCGGACGCGACTGCCGCGGTAAACAAGCCATGACCCATTACCTGTTCATCATCGTCGGCGCGGTCCTCGTCAATAACGTCGTGCTGGTGAAGATTCTCGGACTCTGCCCGTTCATGGGGGTGTCCAAGAAGCTCGAGACGGCTTTCGGCATGGGGGCGGCAACGACCTTCGTGCTGACCGTCGCCACCGGCGCCAGCTACATCATCGACCACTATCTGTTGATGCCCTTCGGCCTTGAATACCTGCGTACGCTGTCGTTCATCGTTACCATTGCCGCGGTTGTCCAGCTCACGGAGATGGTGATCCAGAAAAGCAGCCCGCTGCTGCATCAGGTGCTCGGCATCTACCTGCCGCTGATTACCACCAATTGCGCCGTCCTCGGCGTGCCGCTGCTGAATATCGCCAACAAGCACGATTTCGTCGAGTCGCTGCTCTTCGGTGCCGGCAGTGCCATCGGCTTTTCACTGGTCCTGGTGCTCTTCGCGGGCATTCGCGAACGCATCGAGGGCGCAGACGTCCCGGCCTACTTTCAGGGAACGGCGATTGCGATGGTCACCGCCGGGCTGATGAGCCTGGCCTTCATGGGCTTTGCCGGGCTGGACCGCTATCAATGATCATTACCCTGGCGATCATGGCACTCGGTGCCGTCGTCCTTGGCGCGGCCCTCGGCTATGCGTCGATCAAGTTCAAGGTCGAGGGCGACCCGGTGGTCGAGAAGATCGAGGCGATCCTGCCGCAGACGCAGTGCGGTCAGTGCGGCTACCCCGGTTGCAAACCCTACGCGGAGGCGATTTCCGCGGGCGAGGCGGACATCAACCAGTGTCCGCCGGGGGGCATGGATGGCGTACGCAAGCTGGCCGACCTGCTTGGCCGCGAAGTGAAACCGCTGGATGCCGAGGAGAAACCGAAACAGGTGGCGATCATAATCGAAGACACCTGCATCGGCTGTACCCTGTGCATCCAGGCCTGTCCGGTCGACGCCATCGTCGGCGCGGCCAAACAGATGCACACCGTCATCGAACCCCTGTGCACCGGCTGCGAACTTTGCGTCAAGCCGTGTCCGGTCGAGTGCATCGTGATGCAGCCGATCACCGAGAACCTCGACAACTGGAAGTGGAAATACCCGGTGATCGAAATCAAGCGTGCCGCCTGAGGCGATGGCGATGCTGCCGCGATTGTTCAGCTTCAAGGGGGGCGTCAAACCGCAAACCCACAAGACGCCTTCGGTGCAGGAACCGATTGGCCTGGCGCCGCTGCCGGCGCGCCTGTACGTGCCGCTGCATCAGAGCATCGGTGGCGTCCCGAATCCGCGGGTCGAAGTCGGGGAACGGGTTCTCAAGGGGCAGGTGATCGGCGGTGCCGACGGCTGGCTTTCGGCGGCCGCGCACGCGTCGACGTCCGGTACGGTGATCGCCATCGAGGACCACCTTGCCGCGCATCCCTCGGGTCTGCCGACGCTGACCGTGGTCATCGAGGCAGACGGCAGCGACGAATGGATCGCGCGTACGGCGGTCGATCACCGCAGCCTGCCGCCCGAGCGAGTCCGCGAGATGCTGCGTGATGCCGGTGTCGTCGGTCTTGGCGGCGCCGTTTTTCCGAGTCACGCCAAGCTTGCCGCCGCCGCCGGCGTGCCGGTGGAAGAGCTGGTCATCAACGGTGCCGAGTGCGAGCCGTACATGAGCTGCGACGACGTTCTGATGCGCGAACGCAGTGACGAGATCGTCCGGGGCATTGCCATCTTCCGCGATCTTCTGGATGCCCGGCGCGTGTTGATCGGCATCGAAGACAACAAGCCGGCGGCAGTGGCGGCGATGCAGGCGGCAGTGCAGGCGCAGGGCGAGGACTACCAGGTCGTCGCCGTGCCGACGCGCTACCCGGCTGGCGGCGCAAAGCAGCTGATTCGCGTGTTGACCGGCAAGGAAGTCCCGGCCAGCAAGCGCTCGACCGAACTCGGCGTGCAGTGCTTCAACGTCGGCACCGTGCACTCCGCCTATCGTGCGCTGGCTTTTGGCGAGCCGGTGATTTCGCGCATCGTCACCCTGACCGGCAATCTCGAGCGGCCGCGCAACTGGGAAGTGCGGCTCGGTACGCCGCTGCACGAGCTGCTTGCTCTCGGCAAGCCGAAAGACGACACCGATCGCTACCTGATGGGCGGGCCGATGATGGGTTTCGCGTTGCCGGGCCTCGACGCGCCGGTGGTCAAGGCGACCAACTGCGTCATCGCTGCTTCGCCGGCGATGTTTCCGCCGAGTCCTCCCGAGATGCCGTGCATCCGTTGTGGTGCCTGCGCCGAGGCCTGTCCGCACGAGCTACAGCCTTTCGAGCTGTACTGGTTCGCGCGCGCGCGAAACTTTGGCAAGACGCAGGAGTACCACATCTTCGACTGCATCGAATGCGGTTGCTGCAGCTATGTCTGCCCTTCGCACATCCCCCTGGTGCAGTATTTTCGTTTCGCCAAGAGCGAGATCTGGTCACGCGAGCGCGACAAGAAGGCCGCCGAGGCCGCCAAGGCGCGTTTCGAACTGCGCAACGCGCGTGAGGAGCGCGAACAGGCCGAGAAAGCCGCGCGGCTGGCCAAGGCCGCTGCCGCGCGAGCGGCGGAGAAGAAGTCGCGGCCGTCGGCGGCTGAACCCGCACCTGTTGAAGCCCTGGCCGCCGCCGCTTCGCCGGCGCTTGCCGCTGATTCCGTAGACGCGGCCCTGGTCACTCCGCCAGCGAAGTCCGCCGACCAGCCGTCGTCCGCGCAACCCGCGCTCGACGCCGAGGCGGTCAAGAAGGCGACCATCGTCGCGGCGATGGAACGTGCGCGTTCGCAACGCGCGGCAGCGCCGCCGCGGAACACCGAGCAGTTGAGTCCGGAGCAGAAGCGACAGCTTGCTGCCGTCGACGCGAGGCGTGCGGCGCTGCAGGCAGAGGAGGTGGCGCCGGTCGCGGCGTCGGGTGCGTCCGGCGAAACTGCGAAGAGCGGTGAGCAGCAGGGGACGGCCGAATGAGCGACTTCACCACGCCTCCCTATCTGCTGCAGGAACGCAGCAGTGTGCGCCGGGTCATGATGCAGGTACTGCTGGCGCTGTTGCCCGGTGTCGCCGCCTACGTCTGGCTGATCGGCCCGATCATCGTCGTGCAGCTGGCGATCGCGACGCTGGCCGCGCTGGCTGGCGAAGCGCTGATGCTCCGGCTGCGGCAAAAGCCGCTTGGCCTGTTCCTGAGCGATGGCAGCGCCATCCTCACCGCCTGGCTGATCGCCCTGAGTTTCCCGCCGCTGGCGCCATGGTGGCTGATCGCCGTCGGCACCCTGTTTGCCATTGTCGTTGCCAAGCACCTCTATGGCGGCCTCGGTCAGAATCCTTTCAACCCGGCGATGGTCGCCTTTGCCGCCTGCATCGTTTCCTTCCCGGCGCTGATGTCGCAATGGCCGGCTCTCGGCCTCGAGGCAAGCTTCCTCGAACAGCTCAGGATCGTCGCCGGCATTGCACCGCGCATCGACGTGATGAGCGGCGCGACGCCGCTCGATGCGCTCAAGACGGCGCTGAAACTCGGCAACGGGACTGTAGACGTGCCGACCTTGCTGGCGACGCAGGAGGTCTTCGGCCACTTCGCCGGGCGTGGCTGGGAGTGGGTGGCCGGCGGCTACCTGCTTGGCGGCCTGTGGATGTGGCAGCGCAGGCTGATCAGCTGGCACGCGCCGCTCGGCTTCATCGCCGGGTTGAGCGTCCTGGCGGCGGCGCTGTGGGCGTTGGATCCGCAGCAGTTTGCCGATCCGCTCTTTCATCTGTTCTCCGGCGGATCGCTACTCGGCGCCTTTTTTATCGTCACCGATCCGGTTTCCGGGTGCACGACGCCGAAGGGCAAGCTGATCTTCGGTCTTCTGGCTGGCCTGCTGGCCTACATCATCCGCGTTTTCGGCGGTTTTCCGGACGGGATTGCCTTTGCCGTGCTGCTGATGAATCTCTGCGTGCCGCTGATCGACATGTATTCGCAACCGCCGATCTTCGGCCTGAAGAACGAGAAATGACGCCGCCGGCCAAAACGCTCAGCGCCGCATCGATGGCCGTGCGTACGGCCATCGTGCTGTTCGTCTTCGTGGTCGCGTTCACCGGGCTGCTGGCGGCAGTCCACATGGCTACCGAGCCGGCAATCGAGGCGGCGGCGACGGCCGAAAAGATGAAACTGATCGGCGAGGTGCTGCCTCGTGATGTGTACGACAATGACCTGCTCAACGATCAGCGGCAGCTGGCGCCAAGCGCCGAACTCGGCCTCGACGAGCCCTCCGTGGCCTATCTCGCACGCCAGGGCGGAAACGCCAGCGCGCTGGTCTTCGAGGCGGTCGCGCCCGATGGCTATTCCGGCCCGATCCGCCTGCTGATTGCCGTCGCTGCCGACGGCAGGCTGCTCGGCGTTCGCGTCACCCGGCACAGGGAAACGCCCGGACTCGGCGACTACATCGACCCGCGCAAGGACAAGAACAAGCAACGACCCTGGATCAGTCAGTTCGATGGCTTGTCGCTGGCAGGAGTGCCCGACCACGAATGGGGGGTCCGCAAGGACCGTGGCCGTTTCGATTCGCTCGCCGGTGCGACGGTCACGCCGCGCGCGGTGATCAAGGCGGTGCACAAGGCCCTGCAGTACGTCGCCGAGAATCGCCGGCAACTCTTCGAACTTCCCGCAGCCAGCCAAGGAGAAAGCTCGTGATCGATCGCGAACAATTCCGCCAGCTCATGGACAACGGCATCTGGCACCAGAACGCCAGCCTGATACAGCTCCTCGGCCTGTGTCCGTTGCTGGCCGTGACAACGACGCTGGTCAATGGCGTGATGCTCTCGCTGGCGACGATCATCGTCATGGCGGTAGCCAACGTCGCCGTCGCCCTGCTGCGCAATCTGATTCCCCACGAGGTCCGCATCCCGGTCTTCATCCTCGTCGTTGCCGCGCTGGTGACCGTTGTCGACCTGGTGTTCAATGCCTACTTCCACGAGTTGTATCTGGTCCTCGGGATCTTCATCCCGCTGATCGTGACCAACTGCATCGTCCTGGCGCGTGTCGAGGCCTTCGCCAACAAGAATCCTCCCCTGCAGTCGCTGTTCGACGGCATTTTCATGGGTGTCGGCCTGCTATGGACCCTGGGCCTGCTCGGTGGTCTGCGCGAACTGATCGGCGGCGGCACGCTGTTGTCGGGAATCGACATGGTCTTTCCGACACTGCAGGGATTGCAATTGCTACCCGCCGACTACCCCGGTTTCCTGCTCGCCGTGCTGCCGCCCGGCGCCTTCATCCTGCTGGGCTTCCTGATCGCCTGGAAGAACTGGATGGAAGCCCGTGCGGCAGCGCGCAAGACCGACGCAGGGCATGACCAGGCTTCGCCGGCGCCGCTTGCCGACGGCGCCTGAGCGCGCTCCGCGTGCCGGGCCATTGATGACCAGCGAGAACGTTCAGCAGCTCTTCGCGCGGCTGCGCGCGGCGAGTCCACAGCCAACCACCGAGTTGCAGTACGCGAGCAACTTCCAGTTGCTGATTGCGGTGATCCTGTCGGCGCAGGCCACCGACAAGAGTGTCAACCTGGCGACCCGGAAGCTCTTCGCCGATGCGCCGACAGTGCAGGCCATGCTGGCCCTGGGAGAAGGCGCTCTGGCCGGCTACATCAACCGCATCGGCCTGTACCAGAGCAAGTCGAGGAACGTCATCGCGACCTGTCGCCAGCTTCTCGAACTGCACTCCGGCGAAGTGCCGAACTCGCGCTCGGCGCTCGAAGCCTTGCCGGGGGTCGGCCGCAAGACCGCCAACGTGGTCCTCAACACCGCCTTTGGCGAAGCGACGATCGCCGTCGACACGCATATCTTCCGGGTCGCCAATCGCACCGGGCTGGCGCCCGGCAAGACGCCACTGGCCGTCGAGCGTGAACTGCTGAAGGTCGTTCCCGAGGAATTCCGGCATTCGGCGCACCACTGGCTGATCCTGCACGGCCGCTACGTCTGCAAGGCACGCAAGCCGGAATGCTGGCGCTGCGACATCGCCGATCTCTGCAGCTGGCCGGAGAAGCGTGATTCCTTCGGCGAAAAGCTGCGATGAACGTCGCCAGTGCGCTTGTTTCGGGCAATGAGCCCCTGCCGGCTCTGGCCGAGGCGGCCTTGGCAGAGGCGCTGGCAAGGACCGGCGCTAGCCACGTCAAGGGCGTGCTCCTGTTCCTGACGCCGGACTTTTCCCGGCAGGCACAGCAGACGGTTACGGCCGTGGCGCGCGCGGCACAGTGTACCGAGGTCGCCGGCGGCATCGCCGCTGGCGTATTCAGCGACCGCGGCTGGGTGATCGATCGCCCGGCCGCTGCGGTCATGGTCTTTGTCGGCGACTTTTCGCTCGACTCTCTGGATCATCGTGCGGGCGAGGCGGCTCGGCACGCGCTCCTCAGCTATAGCGGCGGCAGTTTCCCGTATCAGTGGGGCGACGCGACGAAGCGCCGCTTCGGCGGCAGCTTCTCGGGCAGCGTGGGCCGCAACGAAGGCGCTGCATGGCAGCGCAGCCGCCTGACGACGCAGTGCGGCGTGCGTCTTCCCGGAGCATGCGTTGCCGTCGACGTCTCCAGCGGATGGCGACTGCTCGACGAACCACGGCCGATCGATGGCAGCCGCGCTTACGATTTGCTCAGCCTGGGGGGCGAGACGGCGCTCGACAGCCTGATCGCCGCTCTGCCGCCCGATCTGCGCGCTCAGGAACCCCTGCCGCTGACCGCGCTGTGTGCGCTGCTGGTCGACGAGGCAGGTGGCGCCGGCGGCGCTGTCGGCAGCGGACAAAGCCTTGCCGCCGGCAGCTGGCATTCCGTCGCCATTCTGTCGGCCAACGCCGCTGATCGGTCACTGACGCTGGCCGAAGGTACGATGCCGGGGCAAAGGCTGGCGTGGGCGATTCGCCGGCCGCAGTCGGCCGAAGAGGACATGCGTGCAAGCGTCGGTCGGCTGGCTGCCGTTGCCGCTTCGCCGGTGGCCGGCGTCGTTTTCTCGTGCATCGGCCGTGGTCCGTATTTCCATGGCGGTGAAGATCGCGAACTCGACTGCCTGCGACAACGCTTTCCCGGTCTGCCGCTGCTGGGTGTCTACGGCACCGGGCAGATTGCACCATGTCCGGCCGGCGGCAACCTGTCGCTGCACAACGCCGTCGTCACTGCCTTGATCAGCAACACCGTCCGGAGGGCCGATGTTCAATCCCAGTCGTGAGCAGGTACGGCAGTTCTTCTGCGCCGCCTGGCGCAAGCACCGCGAGCGAGCCATACTCGAAGGCGCCGAGGTCACCGCCGCCGATCTGATCGTCGAACACCCCGAATACCACGCGCTGCTCGAAAACCCGGCCGTCGCGCTCGAACAGGAGTTCACCCCCGAAAGCGGGCAGATGAACCCCTTCCTGCATCTCTCGCTGCATCTGGCCGTCGCCGAGCAGATCAGCATCGACCAGCCGCACGGGATTCGTGCCGCTTACCAGGCGCTGCGTGCGCGCCTCGAGGTTCACGACGCCGAACACGCGATCCTCGAGTGTCTCGGCGAGGCGCTCTGGCGTGCGCAGCGCGATGGCAGCGCCATCGATGGCGTGGCCTATCTCGACTGCGTGCGGCGCGTGGCCGGTATCTGAGCCGTTTCCGCCGGAGCCCTTGCAGCGCGTTTGCGGGTAGAATCGACGAGGTCGCTTCGAGAGGAACAATCCATGCGCTTTTCCGGCTCCGAAACCTACGTTACCACCGGCGACCTGACTCTGGCCGTCAATGCCGCCGTTACCCTGCAGCGGCCGCTGCTGATCAAGGGCGAGCCGGGTACCGGCAAGACCATGCTGGCCGAGGAAGTGGCCGCCTCGCTTGGCCTGCCGCTCTTCCAGTGGCACATCAAATCGACCACCAAGGCGCAGCAGGGGCTCTACGAGTACGACGCCGTTTCGCGGCTGCGCGACTCGCAGCTCGGCGAAGCGAAGGTTGCCGACATCGGCAGCTATATCCTCAAGGGCGTGCTGTGGCAGGCCTTCGAATGCGAGACGCCGTCGGTGGTCCTGATCGACGAAATCGACAAGGCCGACATCGAGTTTCCCAACGACCTGCTGCGCGAACTCGACCGCATGGAGTTCTTCGTCTATGAGACGCGGCAGAATGTCCGCGCCCGCCACCGCCCGGCGGTGTTCATCACCTCGAACAACGAGAAGGAACTGCCCGATGCTTTCCTGCGGCGCTGCTTCTTCCACTACATCAAGTTCCCCGACCGGGAAACGATGAGCCGCATCGTCGACGTGCATTTTCCGGGCCTGAAGCCGGCCCTGCTGCGCGAGGCGCTGGAGGTGTTCTTCGAGCTGCGTGAAATCCCGGGGCTGAAGAAGAAGCCGTCGACCTCGGAACTGCTCGACTGGCTGAAGCTGCTGCTCGCCGAGGACATTCCGCCCGAAGCGTTGCGCAGCAAGGACCAGAAGAGCGCCATTCCACCGCTGCACGGCGCGCTGCTGAAGAACGAGCAGGACGTGCATCTCTTCGAGCGGCTGATCTTCATGGCGCGCCAGAATCGCTGAGCGGCGACCGCCGCCTCGAACGAGCCAGCGCTACGATGCTGATCGATTTCTTTCTCCACCTCAAGGCGAACCGGCTGCCGGTGTCGATCAAGGAGTTCCTGGCCTTGCTCGAAGCCCTGCAGAAACACGTCATCGAGCACAGTCTCGACGATTTCTACGTGCTTGCACGGGCCGTCCTGGTCAAGGACGAGACGCACTTCGACAAGTTCGACCGCGCGTTCGGCGAGTACTTCAAGGGCGTCGAGGCCTTGCCCGGAATGGACGCACTGATTCCCGAAGAATGGCTGCGGCAGGCGGTGAAGAAGCACCTCAGCGACGCCGAGCGGGCCAAGCTCGAAAAACTCGGCTGGGACAAGCTGATGGAGACCTTCAAGAAGCGTCTGGCCGAGCAGAAGGAACGTCATTCGGGCGGCAGCAAGTGGATCGGCACGGGCGGCACTTCGCCCTTCGGGCATGGCGGAACCCATCCCGAGGGTATCCGCGTTGGCGGCAGGAGCGAGAACCGCTCTGCGGTCAAGGTCTGGGAAAAGCGCGAATATCGCAACCTTGACGACAGCGTCGAACTGGGCACCCGCAACATCAAGATCGCCTTGCGTCGACTGCGCCGCTTTGCCCGCCAGGGGGCGCCCGAGGAACTCGACCTCGAAGGAACCATCGCCGGCACTGCGCGCAACGCCGGCTGGCTCGACCTGCAGCTTCGGCCCGAGCGCCACAACGCTGTCAAGGTGCTGCTCTTTCTCGATATCGGCGGTTCGATGGACGATCACGTCCGCGTCTGTGAGGAACTGTTCTCGGCGTGTCACAGCGAGTTCAAGCACCTCGAGTACTACTATTTTCACAACTGCGTCTACGAATTCCTGTGGAAGGACAACCGTCGGCGCCACAGCGAGCGCATCGACACGCACGACGTGCTGCACAAGTACGGGAACGACTACAAGCTGATCTTTGTCGGCGATGCGGCCATGAGCCCCTACGAGATCCTGCAGCCCTGGGGCAGCGTCGAGTACAACAACGCCGAGCCCGGTGCCACCTGGCTGCGCCGGCTGACCGATACCTGGCCGCACGCGATCTGGCTCAATCCCGAGTCGGAACACGCCTGGCAGTATCGGCAATCGACCTCGCTGATCCATAACCTGATGGGTGGACGCATGTTCCCGCTGACGCTCGACGGCCTCGAACGAGGGATGAGGCTGCTCAGCAAGTAGGCGGGGTGGCGCCGCCGCCGCCGTGTTCTCAGAAGTCCGGACAGGAAGTGGCAGGCGGAACCGGCCTGACGGGCCCGGCAGGCCTCGCACGATCTTCCCGCAACGATCGCAGCGCGCCTCACTGCGTCCTTCCTCGGTACCCTGTGGCGGCCGATCCGGTCGCCCGGCACTCATACCAATACCTGTTTTGCGAACGTCGGTGAAGCGCTGTCGGCGTGATGCGAGGCGCATGAATTGCAGTTCTGGAAGAGTCGAAACGTGGGCCCGAGATACGCGCCTTCCGTCAGCCGCTTTCTGACGTTCCATTGTCATGAGCCATGAACAAGGAACGACGAATAGAACGCGCTGGGCAATTTTCCGAAAATGTCCTGCACTCTTATGATCTATAAGGATTACTTGTCTGTAGTGACGATTAAATCGGGCGGAATCTGCGGCAATGGTAGTTGTTTTCTGCCTGAAAGTGCGTTGGTCGGTTTTCTCTGTTGATGGAATTTTAGCGGTCGATATTGTTAATCGATATGAAATTGCATTCAATTCAAGAAATAGTTCAGAGGCAATGACAAAAGCAATTTTTACATTGTTAAAACAAACGCAAAAACATATAGATAGGAGTTTTGCATGACGAATCGTAAGTTTGCAAGCGGAAGTTAATAGCTACTTGGCATTATTTTTCCGGTGTTGGCAGCGAACCCCGGTCTGGTTATTGGTCAGGCCAATTTTTATTATTCTTTGGTGCATCGATGTGCTTGCCAGAGAAAAATTTTCTGCTAATCTCTTTCCCCGAACTACTTTGCGTCACCCCCTGAAGTCTTTGATCCAAATCCAGAGACTTCAAAAAATTTCCCACCTTTGGAGAGTCCCGAATGACTTCGAAATCGATGTTGTTGAGCATCAGCCTTGCCGCCGCCGCCGCGCTGGCGTCCGGCGCCGTTTCCGCACGTACCGAGATTCAGAACAAGGGCTCGGACACCCTGGTGAACGTCGCTCAGTCGTGGGCCGAACAGTACGGCAAGATCAACCCCGACGTCGCCGTCGCCGTCTCCGGCGGTGGCTCGGGTACCGGTATCGCGGCCCTGATCAACGGCACGGTCGATATCGCCAACGCCAGCCGCAAGATGAAGGACAAGGAGATCGCCGAGGCCAAGGCCAAGGGTCACGACCCGGTCGAGCACGTCGTTGGCTACGATGCGCTGGCAATCTTCGTGAACAAGAGTTTCCCCCTGGATTCACTGAGCATCCCCGAGTTGGCGAAGATCTACGGGCGCGGCGGTGGCGCGACCAAGTGGAGCGATCTCGGGATCACAATTCCGGGTTGCAAGGACGAGATCGTCGTCGTCAGCCGGCAGAACAACTCGGGAACCTACGCCTACTTCCAGGAAGCCGTTCTCGGTGACAAGGGCAAGTTCCGCCAGGGCACGCTGGACATGCATGGCTCGAAGGATGTCGCCGATCTGGTCGAGAAGACACCCTGCGCGATCGGTTACAGCGGCCTTGCCTATGCGACGGACCATCTCAAGACGCTGTGTATCTCGACCGAGAAAGGCAAGCCCTGCGTCAAGCCGACCGAGGAAACCGCTTTCGACGGCACCTATCCGATCGCCCGTCCGCTCATGATGTACACCGATGGCAAGCCGAAGGCTGACGTCAAGAAGTACATGGAATGGATCATGAGCGACGTCGGTCAGTGCATCGTCGCCAAGGAAGGTTATGCGCCGGTGAAGAAAGTCACCTGCAAGTAAGTCGTCCACCATCGCGGGCGCGGGGACTTGGAGTCCTCGCGCCCGCTCTGCAATCCGTTGTCCGTTAGCGCTGTGGGGAGCCGCAACCGATGAGTCACTACGAAGAACGTCTCGAAAGAGACCTGTCCCTGATCAAACAACAAGCGACCCTGCTCGCCAAGCGTGTCGACGATGCTCTCAGTGCCGCGGTACGTGCCCTGCTGAGCGGTGACGACAAACTCGCCTACGCCACAGTCCTCGGCGACCAGCGCATCAACGCCGAAAACCGCAAGCTCGATCGCATGTGTCACGCCTTCATCGGCGTACACCTGCCGAGCGCCGGCCATCTGCGCCTGATCACGGCCATGATTCACGCCAACATCGCCCTGGAACGTGTCGGTGACTACGCGGTGACCATCGCCCGCGAATCGGTGCACCTCGCCAAACGTCCGGACGCGCTGATCAAGCGCGAGGTTGAACTGCTCGCCGGCGAATCGCGGCAAATGTTCAAGCAGGCGGTATGCGGCTTCATCGACGGCAATGCCGAGAAGGCACGGGCGACGATGATCATGGCCGATCAGGTCGAGCGGACCTTCGATGTGGTCTTTGCCGATCTGGTCAGTGAGGGAGAGAACTTCAGCGTCGAGGATCTCTTCGCCTATCTGGGCGTGTTCAACGCGCTCGAACGGGTCTCGGACCAGGCCAAGAACATCTGCGAGGAAACCGTGTTTGCGGTCACCGGGCAGACCAAGGCGACAAAGGTCTTCCGGATCCTCTTCCTCGACGAGGACAACACCCTGCTCGGGCCGATCGCCGAGATGGTGGCGCGCAAGAATTTTTCCGGAGGTGGCGAGTTCAGCAGCCTGGGCCGGACGGCTGGCGCGATGGCGCCGGAGGTGGTCAGCCGGTTGCAGGAGTTGGGCATCGATCTGGCGCGCCACCAGCCGCGAGCGATGAACCTGAGCCTGCAGGATCTCGCTGATTTCCACGTCATCGTCAGTCTGCAGGGGCCGGTCAAGTCCTACGTCGACAACGTGCCGTTTCACACCGCAGCACTCGAATGGGATGTTGGTGGTGCCGTCACGGCGGAAGTTCCCGACGAGCAGCGGCGCGAACGCCACGAGGCCCTGATTCGCGAGATTGCCGTGCAGGTGAGCAATCTGATGAGCACCCTTCGGGGCGAGGAGGCCGACTGACATGGCCAACAGCAACACTGCGCCTGGCGTGTCCGTGACCGCCGGCGGGGCGGCTGCCTTCGACCGTCGCAATTTCGACTGGTATGTCGACAAGGCCGTTCAGGCGATTGTCTTCCTGTGCGGCATCTCGGCGATCATCTTCGTCCTTGGGATCTTCGTGTTCGTCACCAAGGAAGGTGTGGGCTTCATCTTCGAGCACATGAACGTCCGGGAGTTCTTTCTCACCCCGTACTGGTTTCCGAGCGATGCCGACGACCCCGAATTTGGCATTCTGGCACTGATGGCGGGTACGGCCAGCGTCACCGGACTGGCAATGCTGGTGGCGATTCCGTTTTCACTCGGGGCGGCGATCTACATCGCCGAGTTCGCCAGCGGCAAGACCCGCGAAACGCTGAAAGTGCTGGTCGAACTGCTGGCAGCGATCCCTTCGGTGGTCTGGGGATTCATCGGCCTGGTGATCATGAACCCCCTGATCATCAAGTGGTTCGACGTGCCGGTCGGTCTCTGTGTGCTCAATGCCGGCATCATTCTTGGTTTGATGGCAGCGCCGATCATGACCTCGATCGCCGAGGATGCGCTCAAGGCAGTTCCCGATCGCTACCGCGAAGCGGCGGAGGCGATGGGCGCGACACGCTGGCAGGTGACCTACAAGGTGGTGCTGCCGGCCGCCAAGAATGGTCTGCTCGGTGGCGTGCTGCTCGGCGTGGGCCGCGGCTTCGGCGAGACCATGGCGGTGTTGATGGCTACCGGTCACGCAGTCAACATCCCGGACAGCATTTTCGACTCGGTGCGGGCACTGACCGCGACCATCGCCGCCGAGTTGGGTGAAACCGTCGTCGGCGGCGAGCATTATCAGGCCCTGTTCACCATCGGCATCCTGCTCTTCCTGGTGACCTTTATCGTCAATCTCAGCGCCGACCTGATCGTGCGCGGCATTCGCAAGGGCTAGAAAATGACATCGGCTAATGCAGAAATGTTCCAGGCCAGTGGCCTGAACAAACGCAACGAGCGCGTCCAGAATTCTTACCGGATACTCTTCGGTTTGATGACCCTGATGTTGATCACGCCCGTGCTCTTGATTCTCGGGACCCTGGTGGCCAAGGGCGGTGGCGTGATTTCGTGGGAGTTCCTGTTCACAGCGCCGACCGACGGCATGCGCACCGGCGGCGTCCTGCCGGCCCTGCTGGGCACCATCTGGCTGGTCATGGTGGCGCTGCTGCTGTCGGTACCGATCGGCGTCTGCGCGGCGATCTACCTCAGCGAGTATGCGGGCGACAACTGGTTCACGCGCACCATCAACCTGGCGATCATCAACCTGGCCGGCGTGCCATCGATCGTGCATGCGCTGTTCGGCCTCGGTGCTTTCGTCATCTTCTTTGGCTTCGGGACCAGCATCCTGGCGGCGAGTCTGACGCTGGCGGTGATGACCATGCCGGTGGTCATCGTTGCCACCCGTGAGTCGCTGCAGGCGGTGCCACAGGCGTTTCGCGAGGCCTGCTGGAACATGGGTGCGACGCGCTGGCAGACGATCCGTCGGGTGGTGCTGCCGAACGCGATCACCGGCATTCTCACCGGTGTGATCCTCGAGGTTTCGCGCACTGCCGGCGAGACGGCGCCAATCATGTTCACCGGTGCGGTGTTCTTCACGCCATTCCTGCCGGAAAGCGTTCTTGATCAGACCATGGCCTTGTCCCTGCACCTGTTCGTCGCCGCGACGCAGGTGCCCGGGATTGCCGAGGAAGTTCCGTTCGGTGTCGCCCTGGTGCTGATCGCGCTGGTGCTGACCATGAACAGCGCTTCGATCGCGTTTCGCATGTGGCTCAGGGGGAAGAAGAAATGGTAAGCCAGAGCGCTCTCGAGCGACCCCCGCCCGGCAGTCAGGCCAATGGCGAATCGGGCGGGTCGCCGATCAAGCTGGCGGTCAAGGATCTGACCATCAGTTACGGCAAGACGGTGGCCCTGAAGGGGGTCAGCCTGGAGATTCGCGAGCATGAGATTTTCGGTATCATCGGCCCGGCCAATGCCGGCAAGACCTCGTTCCTCAAGGCTGTCAACCGCATGGATCTGTTCAGTAGCGGAATGCGCGTGGATGGCGAGATGCGTTTCAACGGTCTCGATACCCGCCAGCTGAACAACCTCTATGCACTGCGCAGCCGTATCGGCGTCGTCTTCCCGCTGCCGGTCGGGCTGCCGATGACGGTTTATGACAATGTCGCGCTCTCGCCGCGATGGCGGGGGATCACCAACAAGGCCGAACTGGACGTCATCGTGCAACGCTGCCTGACCCGCGCCGCCCTCTGGGACGAAGTCAAGGATCGTCTGAACGCCCTTGGCAGCCTGCTCTCCGGCGGCCAGCAGCAGCGCCTGACGATTGCCAGGGCGCTGTCACAGGAACCGGACCTGCTGATGCTGGACGAGTTTTCGATTGCCGTCGACCCGGTCACCACCATGCGCATCGAGGATGTGCTCAAGGAACTGCGCAAGGAAGTGACCATCATCCTGGTCACCAACCTGGTGCAGCAGGCGCGGCGACTCGCCGACCGTACCGCCTTCTTCCTGAACAGCGAATGCGTCGAAATCGGGATCACGGAGGAACTGTTCACCGGTGAGGTGAAGGATCAGCGTACGCGCGACTACGTCGAGGGACGATTCGGCTGAGTCTCTGGATGCCGGACCGGGGCTCTGCTGCCGTCTAAAGCGGCGCGGCCGGTTTTGCGCCAGGCTGCCCCGCTTGCCACTGTATTGACTGAATGCCAACGAAGGACACCATCAGATGACCGCCGCCCAAGCCGCAGCTCTGCTGCAGCCCGCTCCCCAATACGCGATCGACACCAAGAAACTCAACCTCTGGTACGGGACCTTTCAGGCCCTGTACGACGTGGACCTGCGCATCCGCCAAGGCATGATCACCTCGATGATCGGTCCTTCGGGATGTGGCAAGAGTACTTACCTGCGCAGCGTCAACCGCATCAACGAGCGTCTCGGCTACGTGCGCATCGAGGGCCGCATTGACGTCATGGGCGAGAACATCTACGACCCGCGCGTCGAGTTGATCCAGGTGCGCAAGCAGGTCGGAATGGTATTCCAGCGCCCCAATCCCTTGCCCATTTCGATACGCGACAATATCCTCTTCAGTCATCGCCTGCACGCCAAGGGCGGTGGTGACGTACACCAGGGCACGCCGGACGAGATCGTCGAGGAGTCCCTGCGCACGGTGCTGTTGTGGGACAAGGTCAAGGACCGGCTGAAACGCAAGGCGACCGAACTGTCGCTGGAAGAGCAGCAGAAGCTTTGCATCGCCCGTCTGCTGCCGGTGAAGCCGAAGCTGCTGCTGATGGACGAGCCCTGTTCCGCGCTCGACCCGAAGGGCACCGAGGCAGTTGAGGAACTGCTGTGGGAACTGCGTGGGCAATACACGATCCTCATCGTTACGCACAACATGGCGCAGGCCCGACGCGCCAGCGAGGAATGCATCTTCATGCTGATGGGCAAGGTCGTCGAACACGCGCCAACCGAGGAAATGTTCGTGACGCCGACCCATAGGGAGACTGCCGACTACATCGAGGGCCGTTACGGCTGACCCTGGTGCGCACTGCGACGGCAAACACCCGGTCTACCAGCGTTTATCATCTTCAAGGGTCGGCGGTTTGCGGCGGGGTTGCCTCCGCCGCGGTCATTCGTCGGCTTCCGCTGTCACAGTGACTTGCCAAGGCTGCTGAAGCTGCTAGACTCGCTGCGGCTGGTTGGACCCTGCTCGCGGCACGGTCGCCAGACCTACCGGCGCAGAACCGCGCCACTTCACCCGAGGAGGCAGCATGGGCTTGTTCGATTTTGTCAAGGAAGCTGGCGAGAAGCTTTTTCGCTCCCAGGACGCGCAAGCGGCGTCGGATGCAGCGAGCAGTACGCCCGGCGACGATGCGGCCAGGGCAAGGCTGGACGAGATGAACCGCAGTGCCGGCGATGCCATCGAGACCTACATCAGGACTCAGAACCTGCCGGTGACCGGGCTGACCGTGACCTTCGATGGCGCGAAAGGCGAGGCGACCGTTTTCGGTGTCGCGGGTGATCAGGCGAGCAAGGAGAAGATCCTGCTGTGCTGTGGCAACGTCAGTGGCGTTGCGCAGGTCAAGGACATGCTCTCGGTTGACCAGAGTGCGCCGGAAGCGCTCTTCTACACGGTCGTTGCCGGCGACAACCTGTCGAGGATTGCCAAGCTGCACTACGACAACCCCAACAAGTACATGCTCATCTACGAGGCCAACAGGCCGATGCTCAGTCACCCGGACAAGATCTACCCGGGGCAGACGCTGCGTATTCCACCCCTGTGACCGAGGTCGGAGCGCCGCCATACCTCGACCGCGCGAGGAGAGCGCACGGGCGAGGAGGACGCTGCATGGCGGAAGGGCGCGGTCAGCCGCTGCATGGGAATGCAATGACGGGAAGTTGCCGATGGGAATAATCTGGACGATCGTCCTGGGCTTTGTCATCGGCGTGATTGCCAAGCTCATTCACCCCGGCAAGGAAAACATGGGTTTCCTGATCACCGTCGCGCTCGGCATCGCCGGTTCCTTCGGTGCCGGCCTGGTCGGTCAGTTTCTCGGTTGGTACCGGGCCGGCGAAGGCGCTGGATTCATCGCCTCGGTGATCATGGCGGTGATCATTCTGGTGATTTACGGGAAACTGCGCACGCGCAGGTAAGCGCTCTTCCTGCCGCCGCGGTCTTCCTCCCGGGGCTCGGGCTGAAGCGGCGCCGCCAGCCGATCGAGCATGGCGCGTACCGCCTTGATCTGCAAGCCGTCCTGCGTCAGGTAGTTGCTTCCCGAATAACCCCACCAGTCCCAACAGCCAAAGGGATTGTTCAACCATTGCCAGGATCCGGCCGCCGGGCCATGGCGCGGTTCCACCTGCGGGTAGAGGACGACGATGCGATTGTTGTCCGCCCAGCGATTGTACCCGGCGCCATCGACAAAGCGGCGCCCGATCTGTGCGGCGCTCTGGCGGCAGCCGTGAAAAGCGACATGCACCCGGCAGCCGCCGCTGTGGCACGCTTGCGGTACGTAGACGTAAGCGTCATCCGCCAGTCCGGCGTCGATCGCCTTGCCTTCGACAAAGGAACCCTGGTCGAAACTCAGCATCTCGCCGTTGGCGGTCATCGCCGGCGCCTGCAGCGGGCCAAGCATGTGCGCCAGCATCTCGCCGGCGGCATCGAGGTCGCCGCAACGATTGATGAACGGGGACTCCTCGCTGCTGCAGGCATTGGCCTGTGGATCGGCGACCGAAATCATGGCGTGTGCGGCATCCGGGAGTTTGACGAAGCGGATCGCTGGCGGCGCCAGCCACTGGCTGTAGAACTCCGCCAGCCGCTCCACCACTGCGGTGGCGACGATGTTGTCCCGGCCGCCTGAAAACAGCCACACCCGATCGTCGCGGAGGTTGTCGAGGGGGTCGATGAGGCCCGAGCCGGAAAGCTTTTCAGCACGCGCACGCAATTCGCCCACCGACGGCAGCGGCATCCACGACGACGGCGACATGCAATGCGTGAGCGCCCGCCAGGTCGACCCCTCGGCGCAGTCGTAGGGACCGCCGGCGAGCACGCCGGCGCCGCGGACCAGTTTCGAGTGTGCTACCTGGAACTGTACTGCCATGTAGCCGCCCGACGAGATGCCGGAAACCGTCCACCCGCTGGCTTCGGTAGCCAGCGCTGGCAGTGGTGGCGCGGCGTGGACGCTTGCCGTGCTCAGCGTGGCGGCAAGCGCAGCGGCCGCAAGGCGGAACTGGAGTGAGGAGACTGTGCTCATGAAGTGGGCGCGAAGGCTCGCGAGAACCGGATCAGCCGTGCGAGCAGCCAATATTACCAGATCATCGCACCGCAGACGCGAGTGGCTGCCGGGCGAGGGCGGTCGAGGCGGCTGTCGCTGACCATGTGCCTTGTCTGTTCGTTGCGGCGCCCATAAACTGGGCGCCTGCCCACTCTCCACCGCGGCCGTCGCGGCCTGCCATGCACCAGTCGTCGCTGACCATCGACTCGAAGCTCCCCAGCGTGGGGACCACCATCTTCACGGTGATGTCCAAACTTGCTGCCGACTGTGGCGCGATCAATCTTTCGCAGGGTTTTCCCGATTTTCAGGCCGAGCCCGCCTTGTTCGAGGCAACCCTGCGGGCCATGCGCGAGGGGCGCAACCAGTATCCGCCGATGGCGGGCGTCGCCGAACTGCGCTCGGCGATCGCCGACAAGGTTGCTGCGCTCTACGGCGCCGCCTACGACGCAGACCATGAGATCACCGTCACGGCCGGCGCCACGCAGGCGATCTTCACGGCCATTGCCGCATTCGTACGCAGTGGCGACGAAGTGATCGTTTTCGAGCCGGTCTATGACAGCTATGTGCCGGCGATCGAAACGGTCGGCGGCAAGGCGGTGTACGCCGCGCTGCGCTTTCCCGACTACCGCCCCGACTGGCAGCAGGTCCGTTCCTTGCTCAGCCCGCGGACGCGGATGATCATCATCAACTCGCCGCACAATCCGACCGGCAGCCTGTTCGACGCCGAGGATCTGGCGATGCTGGCCGAAATCACGCGCGACACCGACATCGTCCTGCTGTCCGACGAGGTCTATGAACATATCGTCTTCGACGGTGCGGCCCACCAGAGCGTCGCTGCGCATCCGCAACTCGCTGCGCGCAGCATGGTCATTTCATCCTTTGGCAAGACCTATCACATTACCGGCTGGAAGATCGGTTATGTGCTGGCTGCCGGCGAGCTGATGAGCGAGTTTCGCAAGGTCCACCAATTCAACGTGTTCACGGTCAATACGCCCTGCCAGTTGGGGATCGCCGAGTACATGCGCGACGCCTCCCGACATCTCGGCCTGGCGGCGTTCTACGAGCGCAAACGCGACTTCTTTCGCAGCCAGCTCGGCACTTCACGCTTCGAGTTGCTGCCCTGTCGGGGCAGTTACTTTCAATTGGCACGCTACAGCGCCATTTCCGACCTGCCCGACCAGGAGTTCGCGCGCTGGCTGACCCGAGAAATCGGCGTGGCGGTGATTCCCGTATCGGCGTTCAATCACGACGGCCACGACGACCGCGTCGTCCGCTTCTGTTTCGCCAAACAGGAGGCGACGCTTGCCGCCGCGGGTGAAAGGCTGCGCCGCGTCTGACCAGCCGCGCCCACTGCCGCGGCAAGAGAGGCTGTGGGACGCGTCATTTCCGCCGGGCGCCGCTATGAGCGGTCGTCGTGAGCGTCAGTTTTTTCGTGCTTTTCCGGCGTCGCCGGCAACGACCAGCGTCAGTTGCTCCGGGTCGATGTACTTGCGGAAGGCAGCGTTTACCTGCTCCGGAGTCAGCGCCATTATGCGTTCCTCGAATTCCTTCGAGTACCGCCAGTCGTGGCCAAGGTCGAGCAGGGACGTCCAGCGGGCGGCAACCGCGCCGTCCTGCGAGCGGGCGACCGCGCGCGCCTGGAGAATGCCCTTCTTGGCCTCGGCGACTTCCTCGGCGGTAAAGCCGTCGCGTCGGGCGCGCGTCAGTTCTTCGCGGAAAGCCTGCTCGGCGCGAATTACGTTCTGCGGCGCTGCCATCGCCGCAAAGCTCCACGACGACAAATTCTCGCGCATGCCGATCGACAGCGAGGAAGCGGCACTATAGCTGAGGCCGTCCTTCTGTCGCAGGCGATCCATCAGCCGGCTCGACAGCCCGCTGCTGCCACCGAAGATGTTGTTGGCCACGTAGAGGGCCGGCGCGTCGGCGTCGTCGAACTGCAGCATCAGGTCGAGACGCGCGCGCACGAAGGCGTTCTCCTTGTCGGGTGTGTCGATGACGATGCGCTCTGCCGCCACCGGGCGGAACTCGCGATCGACGCGGCTGTAGGGCGATCGCGAAACGTACTTGGGAAACAGTTGCCTGAGTTCTTCGGCAATCGCCTGTTCGTCGAAGTCGCCGACGATGGCGATCTCGCCGCGCGCAGTGCCGATCAGGTCGCGGTGATAGCTGACCACGTCCTCCAGCGTCGTCGAGCGTAGCTGTTCGATGCGTTCGGCGAGCCGCGCGTGGTAACGCGGGTCGCCCGGCGGGTAGGTGTTGAAATGCGCCGCCAGGGCGTCGCTGGAAAGCGTCTGCGGATCGTCGAGCTGGGCTTGCACGCCGGTCAGCGTCTGGCGCTTGAGCTCTTCGAATTCGGCGCTCGGGAAGCTGGGTTCCCGGAGCAGCTGCGCAAGCAGCTTGAGCGCCTCGGGCAGGTGCTCGCGAGTCGTTTCGAAGTGCGTCAGGCCGCCACGGATCTTCAGGCGTGTGAATTCGTCGTCGATCTGCTGGCGGTTCATTTGGCCGCTGCCGCGGGTGAGCATGGCCATCGCCAGCGCGCCGGCCATGTCGCGATTGCGCAGCGAGTCGAGGTCGCCCCAGCGGAAGCTGGTGGCCACGTTGACCGTCTGGCCACGGTTCTTCTTCGGCAGCAGCGCGACCTTCAGTTCACCGACGCTCGGGAGACTGGAGCGCTGGTTGATGTTCTCGTGAGAAGCGTCGAAGACCTCGCCGCTGTCGCCCTTCTCCTTGGGCTGGAAGTCGGCCAGCACCTGCGCCGCGTTGGGTGCCGGCGCGATCGCGGCGCGCAGTGGCGCGTCCTCGGGAACGAAGCTGCCGAGGACGCGGTTGTCGCGCACGAAGTACTTGCCGGCAGCCGCGTCGACCTGCGCCGGCTTGATCTGCTCGAGTTGATCGCGGGCGTGGAAGAACAGCCGCCAGTCGCCGAGTGCGATGTACTCCGAAAGCATCACCGCGAAGGCTTCCGGGTTGGCCAGTGCCCGTTCGTAGGCAGTTCGCGCCTGCGCCACCGGACGCTCGAGTTCGGCAGCGGTCGCCGCCTGGCGCGCGAAACCGCCCTCGATGACTTCGATCATCTTGTCGCGCGCGAGGTCCAGTGATTCCCCCTTGTTGACCATCGCGCCGAAGACCACGAAGCCGGGGTCGCGGGCGTCGATGCTGTATGAGAAAACCTGTGCCGCCAGGCCTGTCTTGACGAGTGCCTGGTAGAGGCGACCGTTCGGCGTGTCGCCGAGTATTTCAGTGGCCATCCCGATGGCGTCGGCGTCGGCGTGCAGGCTCGAGGGTGTGCGGTAGGCCATGGTCAGTAGCTGTACCTCCCCTTTACGTCGAACGACGAACTGTCGCTCGCCGTCGGCCGTCGGTTCGACGGTCCACTGCGCGGCCAGCTTGCGTGTCGGTTTGGGCAGGCTGCCAAAGCTGGTGGCAATCCACTTCAGCGCCTGCTGCTGGTCGAACTTCCCGGCGACCGTCAGGACGGCATTGTCCGGCTGATAGAAGTTTCGATAGAAAGCCTGCAGATTCTCGATCCTGACGTTCTCGATGTCGCTGCGTGCGCCGATGGTGCTGTTGCCGTAGTTGTGCCAGTCAAAGAGCATCGACTGCAGGCGCTTGAGCATCACGCTTGCCGGCTGGTTTTCTCCCATCTCGAATTCGTTGCGTACCACGCTCATCTCGCTGTCCAGGTCTTTCCTGGCAATGAACGAGTTGACCATTGCGTCGGCGCTCCACGCCAGGGCCCACTTGAGGTTGTCGGCGGTGGCAGGAAAGGTGACGTAGTAATTGGTTCGGTCGAGCCAGGTCGTACCGTTGATCCTGAAGCCGCGTGACTTGAATTCCCTGGTCGGGTCAGGAAAGTTCTTCGATCCCTTGAACATCAGATGTTCCAGCAGGTGTGCCATGCCCGTCTCGCCATAGTTTTCGTTGCGCGAGCCCACCAGGTAGGTGACGTTCACGGTGGCCGTTGGCTTGGCGGCATCGGGAAAGAGGATGAAATGCAGGCCGTTGGCCAGGCGGTACTCGCTGATGCCTTCCACCGTGCTCAGTTTTTCGACGCCGGCCGGCAACTGGCTGCCTGCCGCCGTTGCCTGTGCTTGTTGCGCGCCGACGCCTGCCGGCGCGAAGCTCACTAGCAGCGACGACAGGATGCATGCGGCAGCCATTTTCAGTCTGTTCATGATTACCACTCCACACGGGTTGCGGCCAGCGTTCGATGAACTGCGTCCTGTCCGGCGACCCGGCCCGGGTTGACAAGGCAGTCGAGCACGGTTTGCCAGAAAGAGGACGGCCCGGCCAGAGGGAGGGTCTGGGCGGGCCGGGTGCTACCGTCGTTGCCGCACAGGGGAGGGGGAGGGGGCACAGCAGCGACAGGGAGAAGCGTACCGAATTGGCTGATCCTGATCTGTTGGTTCTCTGTCCCTGTTGTGTAACGGCCTGTGATCTGTCCGCACCGGCCAGGATCCTCGTCAGCGTTGGCGCCGGCCCGGTGTTTTCCGCAGTGCTTGCCGACCGCCGCTGCCATCGCTTGCCTTCTGTTCGACCGCGCTGGCATTATTCGGGACTCTGGCCGCCACAATGGCGCCACAAACTGAAAGGAAACCATTGATGACTCAAGATGCGGATGATCGCGGGTTGGCGGCCGTCGTGCTGGAGCGCCTGGAGAAGGAGCGGCTCCCCCGCGCCCTCGACCTGAAAGAGAAGGTCGATTCCGGCGCGCGACTGGACGACATGGACATTGCTTTTCTCGAGCGGGTCTTCGCCGACAGCGAAGATCTCAGGCCCATGGTGGCGCGGCATCCGGAATACCAGGAGCTGGCGGCACGGCTGGTCGAGCTCTACGAACACATCACCTCCAAGGCTCTGGAAAACGAGAAGGCCGGCTGACTCGCCGTGCCGCCGTTGGCCCCGTTGATGTGAGAGTAGCGCACGCGCCTCGCGAAGTTTCCGTCTCGCGGCGCGCGAGAGGCGTCGCTAAAGAGGGGGCGGTCATGACTTCCATGGTCCGGGATGTTATCTCGACAGGTCATGACCGCTGGCCCATTTCCCGCTCAAGGGCGAGGTCGTCGTTCAGTTGGCCAGTGGTGTGCGCGCCTTGCCCGCGCAGCCCTGGAATCGCCGCCTTCTCGGGCGGCCATCAACCCGGCGTCGGTCCGTCACGCAGCAAGCGCTTCGGCACCCGTCGTCGCAGCAGCAGTCTGTCCGGGCAGTGCGGCTTGTGATTGACGCACGCTTATCGTGCGCCAGGCTCGCCCCTTGGCGCTTCCACCTCTGCCGCTACCGCCTCGGCTTCCACCTCTGCCGCCGGCCCGTCCGCTTCCGTTGCGGGCAGGTGCTCCTGGTGGCCTGCCAATCCCCGTGCGTCCTCGGCCTCGTCGACTTTGCTGCGCGTGCCGTGGCTGCGCCAATGACGAACCGCCTGGCGCATGGTCGGGAAAGCACGTTGGCGAAGTGCCTCATCGGGATGTTTGGTGGTCTTCAGCCATTGCTCGAACTCGACTTGTCTTCCTGCGAGAACGAGGGTGATGTTCTTTGCTGCCAGCTCGCTGTCCAGCCGGCCCAGGGTGTCGATGCCGGTGATGTCGACGTCGGTCATGGCAATCATGTCCAGCACCACGCGTTCGACGGGGACCTTTTGGCGGGCGATCGCCCGATGCACTTCGGCGCGGAAATGGTTGGCATTGAAGAAGACCAGCGGACCGCAGAAGCGCAGGAGCAGCAGTCCGTCGATCGTTGCCGCGTCGGGAAACAGCCTGTGGTTGTAGAGCCCGGCGCGGCCACGAACATTGACCAGTTCTTCGCAGTCCGGGCGCGCGACCTTGCGGATGAACATCAGCAGGGCCAGTGTCACGGCCAGCATGATCGCCTTGATGGCCCCGAAGGCGAGCACCCCGAGCATGGTGATCACGCCGAGTACCACTGCCGAGCGCTCGATCAGCTGGTAGCGCTTGAAGACCTGGAAGTCGAGCAAGTGCCACGAGGCGAAGAGCAGCACCACTCCCAGGGCCGGTATCGGCAACCAGGCCAGCGAGCCGGTGCCGACCAGCAGCAGCAGGGAAATCGCCGCTGCCGCAACAATGCTGACCATCTGTGTGCGGCCGCCGTTGGCATCGCTCACCGCGGTGCGCGAGTCCGCGCCGGTGACGGCAAAGCCCTGCGACAGCGCCGAGACGATGTTGGCCAGACCAAAGGCGGCGAATTCGCGGTCGACGTCGATGTCGTAGCCGTTGCGTTCGGCAAAGCTGCGCGCGGTGAGCATGCCGCTGGTAAACAGTACCAGCGCCAGACCGGCCGCCGAAGCGGCCAGTTCGCCAACGACGTCAAGATGTAGTTCGGGTATCACCAGATCAGGCAATCCGGCGGCCACCGGGCCGATCAGGGCGACACCGAAATCGTCGAGCCCGAAGAGAAATGCGGCCAGACCAGCAAGGGCCATGGTCACCAGCGACGCCGGAACGACTTTCGTGTAGCGTGGCAGGAAATACATCACGGCCGCGCAGCAGAGCGACAGGATGACGGTTGGCCAGTGGGCCCTGAGGACCAACTCGGGAATCTCCATCAGCTGTTTGAAGAAGCGGGTGGCCTCGGGTTTGCTGCCGAGAACCTTGCCCACCTGACCGATCATGATCGACAGCGAGACGCCGTTGAGCAGACCGATGATGATCGGCCGGGCAAGGAAGTCTGCCAGGCCACCGAGGCGCAGAAAGCTCGCCGACAGGCAGAAAAGGCCGGTCAGCATGGTCAGCGCGATGCTGTACGAGAGGTAGAGGCCGCTGTTGGCCGCCGCCAATGGTGCGATCACGGCGGCCAGCATCGCGCAGGTCGCCGCGTCGGGCCCAATGATCAACTGCCGCGAAGTGCCGGTGAAGGCGTACACCACCATCGGCAGGATCGATGCATACAGGCCGGTCGACGGACTGAACCCGGCCAGCTGTGCGTAGGCGATGGCGATCGGGATGGCCACCGCGGCCACCGACAGGCCGGCCCTGATGTCGTGCGGCCAGTCGGCGGCACGGTACTTGAGCAGCGGCATCAGCCCGGGCAACACGCGATTGAGATGGCTAACGATGGCAGACATTCTGTTACCTCGACGGTTCGTTCGGCCACTGGCGGGGCTTTTGGAGGACGTCGGCATGAGCGCGACGCGCGGCTGATTGTAACAGCAAAGAGAAGGCCGTCGACCGGCCTCCGGCGAGGCGGGCGGCAGTGCGTCGCTCGCCCTGGGCTGTAGCTTCCTCTGCCGACGTGCTTCCGGCGAGGGCAGGTATTGCATCGCTCGCCGCTTGTAGTATCCTGCCAGGAAGTTGTCAGACAACCGGGCTCCTATGCTTGCCAATGAGTTGAAAAGAAGTTCGCGCCGGCCGCGCCTGAGCGAGGAAGTGTCAATTGCTCTGGAAGGGCAGATCGCGCGTGGCGAGGTCAAGCCGGGCGAGCAGTTGCCGGTCGAAAAAGTGCTGGCCGGGACATTCGGCGTCAGCCGCGCGGTGATCCGCGAAGCGATTGCGCGGCTGAAGGCCGACGGACGCGTCGAGACACGGCAGGGGGCGGGTGCCTTCGTTGCCCTGGTGCCAAAGAGCCTGAACTTCAGGTTCTGGCAGGGCGATGGCCCGGCGCTGGCGGAACTGCGCGAGATCTTCGAGTTGCGGGCGATGGTCGAAAGCGCGATTGCCGAGCTGGCGGCGCGCCGTCGCCTGCCGGCCGACATCACGACCATACGTTGTTTTCTGCACGCCATGGACGACGCACTGGCAAACGGCAGCGACGGATCCGAAGCCGATGACGATTTCCACCTGGCGATTGCCGCTGCAACCCACAACAGCTACACGCGTCGCCTCGTGGAGTTCCTTGGGCGGCATTTCTCCGAGTCACGTCGTCTGGCATGGACCATGCCGGATGGCAACAGCGCGCTGCCGCAGCAGGCGCAGGCAGAGCACCGGCGGCTCTTCGAGGCCGTCGTCGCCGGCAAACCGCGCCGCGCGCGCCGGTACGCGCATGAGCATGTGCGTTGCGCCGCCCGGCGTGTGGGCATCGAGCTGGCCGGCGATCTGGTCAGCGAGAGATCGGCGGAGCTCGGGTGAGCATCGACGCTCGCGTCGTCGCGCCCGTTTCCTCGGCGCGGTCATCAACTTCTCGATCGGAGGATCCCCAATGAGCATCGAAAGCAGCGTTGCCGACCGGCGTTTCCCCGTGGACCGGCAGGCCCTGGTCAACCGTCTGCGGGAGGTGCTGCCCGCGCAGGCGCTGCTCGTCGAGGAAGAAGCGATGCGGCCCTACGATTGCGACGGACTCACTGCCTATCGGCAATTGCCGTTGATCGTTGCGCTGCCGGCAGACGAAGGGCAGGCACAGGCGATCCTCAAGGTCTGCCATGAGCTGAAGGCGCCGGTAGTGCCGCGCGGTGCGGCCACCGGCCTCTCGGGTGGCGCGATGCCGCATCGTGACGGCGTTCTGGTTTCGCTGGCCAAGCTCAAGAAGATCATTCGCGTGGACCCCGTGTCGCGCACGGCGGTGGTCCAGCCCGGGGTGCGCAACCTGTCGGTTTCCGAAGCGGCGGCGCCGTACGGCCTGTACTACGCGCCCGATCCTTCGTCGCAGATTGCCTGCACGATCGGCGGCAATGTCGCCGAGAACGCCGGCGGCGTGCATTGCCTGAAGTATGGCCTGACGGTGCACAACGTTCTGCGCGTGCGCGGCCTGACCATCGAGGGCGAGATCGTCGAGTTCGGCAACGCGGCGCTGGACGCGCCCGGCTACGACCTGCTGGCACTGCTCAACGGCTCCGAAGGCCTGCTGGCGATGATCACCGAGGTGACGGTCAAGCTGACGCCCAAACCCGAACTGGCGCAGGTGGTGATCGCGTCTTTCGCCGACGTGCGGCTGGCCGGAGATGCGGTCGCCAGCATCATCGCTGCCGGCATCATCCCGGCCGGACTGGAAATGATGGACAAGAAGGCGATCCATGCCGTCGAGCCCTACGTCAATGCCGGCTACGACATGGACGCCGAAGCCATCCTGCTCTGCGAGTCGGACGGTACCCCCGAAGAGGTCGCCGAGGAGATCGGTCGGATGACGGCGGTTCTCGAGAAGAGCGGCGCCTCGGGAATCCGCGTCTCGCAGGACGAAGGCGAGCGGCTGAAGTTCTGGGCCGGGCGCAAGGCGGCGTTCCCGGCGGTCGGCCGGATGACCCCGGACTATCTGTGCATGGACGGGACGATTCCGAGGAAGCGTCTGGCCGAGATGCTGCTGGCGATCAACGGCCTGTCGGAAAAGTACGCCTTGCGTTGTGCGAACGTCTTCCACGCCGGCGACGGCAATCTGCATCCCCTGATCATGTACGACGCGAACCAGCCCGGAGAACTCGAGCGCGCCGCGGCCTTCGGCGCCGAGATACTGCAACTGTCGGTCAGGTTCGGTGGCACCATCACTGGCGAGCACGGTGTTGGCATCGAAAAGATCGCCGTCATGGCCGAACAGTTCTCGCTTGCCGAGATCGCCACTTTCCACGGTCTCAAGGCTGCCTTTGACGAGCATGGGCTACTCAACCCCGGCAAGGGCGTGCCGACGCTTGCCCGTTGCCGCGAGTACACTCAGGCCCGAGCCGGCAGCGCAGCAACACCGACGAGGTCGTGATGGAAGCATTGATCGAAAACTGGGTCGGTCGCGTTGCCGAAGCGGCAAGTGCCGGCCGTAGTCTTGCCATTCGTGGTGGTGGCAGCAAAGCCTTCTACGGTCACCCGGAAAACGGCGACGTCCTCGAAGTCGGTGCCTACCGCGGCATCGTCGCCTACGAACCGACCGAGCTGGTGGTCACTGCGCGCGCCGGGACGCCGTTGAGCGAACTGGCAGCGGCGCTCGCCGAGCAAGGACAGTGGCTGCCCTTCGAGCCGCCGCACTTCGGTGCCGCGGCGACCCTAGGCGGGATGCTGGCCGCCGGCCTGTCGGGACCGCGCCGGCAGGCAGTTGGTGCGGTGCGTGATTTCGTCCTCGGCGTGAAAGTCCTGAGTGGTGCCGGCGAAGTGCTCTCCTTCGGCGGGCAGGTGATGAAGAATGTCGCCGGGTATGACGTGCCACGGCTGATGGCCGGCAGCCTCGGTACGCTTGGCGTGCTGCTCGAGGTTTCGCTCAAGGTGCTGCCGTTGCCGGTTGCCGAGAAGAGCCTGCGTTTCACGATCGACGAGGCTTCGGCGCTGGCAAGACTCAACCAGTGGGGCGGCCAGCCCCTGCCGATTTCGGCGTCGGCCTGGCACGACGGGGTGCTCACGCTGCGCCTCTCGGGCGCTGCAGCGGCGGTGGCGGCCGCGCAGCGGGCCCTGGCTGGCGAGGAGTTGCCGGAGGCAGATGCAGTCGCTTTCTGGCAGTCGTTGCGCGAGCAGACGCACGCTTTCTTCGCCGGTGACGGGCCCCTGTGGCGTCTGTCGCTGCCTTCTGTGGCACCGCGGCAGGCGCTTCCCGGATCGACGCTGATCGAATGGGGCGGCGCACAACGATGGCTGCGGGGGGGTGATTCCCGGGCGATACGCGAGGCCGCCGCAAAGGCCGGTGGGCACGCAACGCTGTTTCGCGCCGACGACGCGCTGAAAGCGTCGGCTGGCGTCTTCCAGCCGCTGCCGGCTCCCCTGCTGCGCATTCATCGCAATCTGAAGCACGCCTTCGATCCGCAGGGGGTATTCAACCGCGGCCGGATGTATCCGGGACTATGAGAGTTCGCTGACCATGCAAACCAATCTTGCCGATTTCATCAAGGACACGCCAGCCGGGCGCGAGGCCGACGCGATTCTGCGTACCTGTGTGCATTGCGGTTTCTGCACCGCCACCTGCCCGACTTTCCAGCTGCTGGGTGACGAACTCGACGGGCCGCGCGGGCGCATCTATCTGATCAAGGAGATGCTCGAAGGGCACACGGTCACTGCCACGACGCAGTTGCATCTCGATCGCTGCCTGAGTTGCCGCGCCTGCGAAACGACCTGCCCGTCAGGGGTGCGCTACCACCGGCTGCTCGAAATCGGCCGCGAAGTCCTCGAGGATCGCGTACCGCGGCCGCTTGCCGTGCGTGCGACGCGTTTCCTGCTCTGCGAAGCCTTGCCGCGCCGCTGGATCTTCAAGCCGGCGGTGGCTGTCGGCCAGTTGATGCGGCCGCTGTTGCCCGCCGTGCTCGCCGAAAAAGTGCCGATGGCTGCTGGCGGCGCCGCCAGACCCTGGCCTCGGAAAGGCACGCACCAGCGCCGGATGGTTGCCCTGGCCGGTTGTGTGCAGCCGACGCTGACACCGAATACCAACGCCGCGACGGCACGGGTTCTCGACCGTCTCGGCATCGAGCTGATCGAGATGGCCGGCGCCAATTGCTGTGGTGCCTTGCGCTATCACCTCAACGCCCAGGAAAAGGCACTCGACGACATGCGCCAGGTCATCGACGCCTGGTGGCCGGAGGTCGAGAGCGGCCGCGTCGAAGGGTTCGTGATGACCGCCTCGGGTTGTGGCGCGCACGTACGCGAGTACGGCGACTTGCTCAAGGGCGACCCGGCCTACGCCGAGAAAGCGGCTCGCATCGCCGCGCTTACCCGCGACGCGTCGGAAGTTCTCGCCGCCGAGCAGGGACGTCTGCTCGAGTTGCTGATCCAGGCCGGTCCCGGCTCCGGCCAGCGCGTAGCCTTCCACTCGCCTTGTACGCTGCAGCATGCGCAGAAAGTGCGCGGCGTCGTCGAAACGCTGCTTGCGGCTGCCGGCTATCAGCTCTCGCCGGTGGCCGATCCGCACCTGTGCTGCGGATCGGCGGGAACCTACTCGATCAGCCAGCCGGTACTCGCCAAACACCTGCGCGACAACAAGCTCGCGGCGATGGCCGCCGGATCGCCCGCGCTGCTGGTCACCGCCAACATCGGCTGTCAGACGCACCTGCAGGGCGGCAGCGAGATGCCGGTGCGCCACTGGATCGAACTGATCGACGAGCGCTTGAACGCTGGCGCCTGAAGAAGGCGGGTCAGGCAGGCGTCTCTGCTGAAACGGGGAAGCCATGGAAATCAACAGTCAGGCCGGCGGGTACGCGGCACTTTGCGGCAGCTTCCGCTGGCAGATACCGGCGAAGTTCAATATCGCGGTCGACGTCTGTGGCCGCTGGGCCGACGAGCGCAGCCGCTTCGCACTCTACTACGAGGACGAGAGCGGCTTTACTTCGGCGCACAGCTTCTGGGATATCCAGCGCGAAGCGAACCGGCTGGCGAATGTGCTGGCGGCGCTCGGCACGCTGCCCGGCGACCGCGTCGCGATCCTGCTGCCGCAATGCCCGGAAACGGCGATTGCGCATGTCGCCACCTATCAGATGGGCGCGCTGGCGGTACCGCTGTCGCACCTCTTCGGTCCGGACGCGCTGGAATACCGGCTTGGCGACTCCGGGGCACACGTGGCCATCGTCGACGAGACGTCATTGCCGAAAGTGCAGCAGCTTCGCCAGAAGCTGCCGCAGTTGCGGCACGTGATCGGCGTCGGCGCGGCGCTTGGCGCCGGCGTCAAGCAGTGGGCGGAAGTGCTCGAGCACGCGTCACCGCGCTATGCGCCAATGCACACCGCCGCGGATGATCCGGCAATGATCATCTACACCAGCGGCACGACCGGCAAGCCGAAGGGTGCGTTGATGGCGCACCGGACGCTGCTCGGCAATCTGAGCGGCTACGTCTGCTCACACGACTTCTTTCCGCAGCCCGGCGACATGTTCTGGTCGCCGGCCGACTGGGCGTGGACCGGCGGTCTCTGGGATGTACTCCTGCCGACCTGGCATTTCGGGATGCCATTGCTCGCTTACAAGGGTCGTTTCGAACCCGAAAAAGCCTTTGCACTGATCGAGAAGTACAACATCCGCAACAGCTTCCTGTTTCCAACCGCCCTGAAGATGATGATGAAGGCCGTGCCGGCGCCGCGGACGCACTACGATCTCGATCTGCGCAGCATCATGAGCGCCGGCGAGCCGGTCGGCGAAGCGGTTTTCCGCTGGGCGAAGGAGCAGCTTGGGGTGACGATCAACGAGATGTTCGGGCAGACCGAAATGAACTACGTTGTCGGCAACTGTGCGTCGCGCTGGCCAGCGAAGCCCGGCGCCATGGGCCGCGCCTATCCGGGGCATCGCGTGGCAGTGGTCGACGGTCAGGGAAATGTGCTGCCGCCGGGCGAACTCGGCGAAGTTGCCGTGCATCGGCAGTGCAAGGGCGAAGACGATCCGGTGATCATGCTCGGCTACTGGCAGAATCCGACCGCGACGGCAGAGAAGTTCGTCGGTGACGGCTGGGGCCTGACTGGCGACCTGGCGAAGATGGACGACGATGGCGATCTCTGGTACCAGGGGCGCGCCGATGACGTTTTCAACAGTGGCGGCTACCGCATCGGTCCGTCGGAGATCGAGAATTGTCTGCTCAAGCATCCAGCGGTCGCCAATTGCGCGGTAATCGGTATCCCTGACTCGGTGCGTGGGACGCTGGTCAAGGCTTTCGTCGTCCTGCAGCCGGGATTGACCGGGTCGCCGGCGCTGGTCGAGGAGATGCAACAGCAGGTTCGGCAGCATCTGGCACCCTACGAGACGCCGAAAGCGATAGAATTCATCGATGCGCTGCCGATGACCACCACCGGCAAGGTTCAGAGGCGAATTCTGCGCGCGCGCGAAGCGCAATCCAGGGGAGGATCGGAAGGGTGATGACTTGAGCGAACAGCTTGCACAAGCAGCGGGAGCGGAGACCGAGCGGCGGCGAAACCTGTCGCTGCGGGTGGCTTTCGACGACGCTTTCCTGATGATCGAACCGTTCTTCGATCCGCAGCAGGGGTGGGCGGGACAGTCGCTCGAGCTCTTGGCGTATCGCGTGCTGCGCGAAAACTTTCCCGCGTTGAACGACGACGAGGTGCACGCGCTGGTGGTTGCCGCGCATCGTCTGTATATCGATCGCCATCCGGATCACAGCAGTCACTTGCCGCGCCCCAGCGAACTTCGGCGGGCGCACCTCTAGAACGACAAGGCCGCCGTCCGCAGCGTCAGCCGGTCTGCCGTCCCTCGTCGGGCGGTCGGGCTGACGGCGGTGGAGTGGTCGCACGGAAATCCATCAATGCCGATTTCAATCGATGCCTGCGTAGCCCAACACCAGGGCGATCGCCGCGAGCAGCAGGACCGGGTGGCAATCCTGCCGCATCCGCGTGGTGGGGGGGTGGCGCTGGCGGTGGTCGCCGACGGTATGGGCGGCCATACCGGCGGGGTACTTGCCGCGCAGCAGGTGATCCATACGGCTCGTGACAACCTCGAGCGTTTTTCGGCGCGCGCCGAGTCGGCACGCGTGCTCCTGGAGTCGAGCATCAATGAAGCGCACATGCTGATCAAGGCGTCACGCTTCATCAACGAGAAGGATCCGCACAGCACGGCGGTGATGCTGTTGCTGCAGCCCGGCAAGGTCAGCTGGGCCCACTGCGGCGACAGTCGCTTCTACCGCTTTCGTGGCAGCAGCCTGGTTTTTCGCAGTACCGATCACTCCTATGTCGCGCAACTGGTGGTGCAGGGGCGGGTGACGCCGGAACAGGCGCTCGTTCATCCGCACAGGAACATCCTGTTGACTTCGCTGGGGGGGGTCGAAGCGCCAAAGATCGCTTTCGGCGAAGCCGGGGATCTGCAGGTGGGCGACACCTTCCTGCTCTGTTCCGACGGCCTCTGGGGCTATTTCACCGATCAGGAACTGGCCTGGGTGATCGATGGGGCGTCGTCGGCGCGCGAAGCATCGGAGTTGCTGATCGACCGCGCGCGTGCTCTGGGCGATGGCGACGGCGACAATATCTCGCTGGCCATCCTGAAACTGGTCGAGGCGCCGCCGGCTATCCCTTCGGTCGCAGCCGGCTCCAGCTCACTCCCGCCCGAGTCCGCCAAGTAGCGCCGCTACCGCACGACGCCGCTTGTGCGGGTGGTCGCCATGGCTGGGCAATTTCCTGCCGTCGCCATCGACTGAGGCAGCGACCGGATGGGGGATGGCGCTTTCGTAGGGCTTGCTGAAATCGAAGCCGTCGGCGGCGATATGGCTCGGGCGGCGGCTGCTGCCGTGGCTGCTCGACCCCTTTCGTGGCGCGCCACGTTCGGCTGGACGTTCGCCACGGGCTGCGGCCGGCGTGGCCGGCGCGGGCGCCGGTGCGACTTGCGGCCGGCGACGGCGATGCTTGTCGCCGGGCGGGTAGGTGTAGTCGTACTCCGGCTCGAAGCCGGTGACGATGACCTGCTCGACCTGGAGCTTGATCAGCTTTTCAATGTCGACCAGATAAGGAACTTCGCTGGCCGAGACCAGGGAGATCGCCGTGCCAGGCTTTCCGGCGCGGCCGGTGCGGCCAATGCGGTGGATGTAGTCTTCCGGCGTGCGCGGCAGTTCGAAGTTGATGACGTGTGGCAGTTCGTCGATGTCGAGGCCGCGGGCGGCGACGTCGGTCGCCACCAGGACCAGTACCGAGCCGTCCTTGAAGGCTTCAAGTGCTTTCAGGCGCTCCAGCTGGCTCTTGTCGCCGTGTATCGAATCGGCGGCAATTCCCGCACGCTGCAGTTCGCGTGCGAGACGATTGGTTTCCAGCTTGGTACGGGTGAAGACCAGCACCTGATTGAAATCCGACGAGCGCAGGAGCTTGACCAGCAAAGCCCGTTTGGCCTCGCTGGCCACCGGGTGCACACGGTGGGTGATGGTCTCGGAAACCGTATTTCGCTTGGCGACTTCGATCAGTTCCGGCGCCTTGAGCATGCGGTCCGCCAGCTTCTTGATTTCTTCCGAAAACGTCGCCGAGAAGAGGAGGCTCTGGCGCTGCTGCGGCAGCATGTTGATGATTCGCGTGACATCCGGGATGAAGCCCATGTCCAGCATGCGATCGGCTTCGTCGAGAACCAGCGCCTGCACGCTGTTGAAGTGCAGGCACTTCTGTTCGACCAGATCGAGCAGGCGGCCTGGCGTCGCGACCAGTACTTCGACGCCGCAGCGGATTTCGGCGATCTGCGCCTTGATGTCGACGCCGCCATAAACGCAGCAGCTTCGGATCGGGACGTGCTTGCTGTAGGTCTTGACCGACTCGTGCACCTGGATCGCCAGTTCACGCGTCGGCGCCAGCATCAGTATGCGCACCGGGTGACGGGCGGGCGACGGGCTCGGGCTGGCGAAGGCGAGGATGCGTTGCAGCAGTGGCAGCGTGAAGGCCGCTGTCTTGCCGGTTCCTGTCTGGGCGCCGCCCATCAGGTCTCGCCCGGCGAGAACCACCGGGATCGCTTGCGCCTGGATCGGTGTTGGCTCGGTGTAGCCCTGATCGGCAATTGCTCGCAGCAGGTCAGGGGCCAGGCCAAGATCGGTGAAGCGTATTGGGGAAGCCTTCGAATCGGTCAAAACAGTCAGCGCTCGATTGGATAAATCCATAATTATACATTGCTTTGGTGACAGCGCCCGGCGTTGAATGGCTGCCGGCACTGCCTGCCCACAGCCGGTGGTCGACGCCGGCCAGGCTGACTGCGGGGCGGGGTGGCGGGCGCCTGCGGGTGGACGAGCGCGCTGCGTTGCTGTTGGCCCGGGGGCAGAGCTCAGGGCATTTCGAGTCGGCTCAGGGCGCTTTCGGCGGCGGCGTCGAAGAGGGCAATTCGCGAAACAAGCTGCGCGACGCCCGCGCCCAGCTGCTGGTCGAGTGTCGTGGCCGGCATGGCGACGGCGTAGCTCCAGGCCGGGTTGAAGAGCACGACCGTTCCGGAAGACGGGCTTTGCCAGCAGCAGAGTCCGCACAGCGTTTCCTTGTCCGTTGCCCGGAAACGCAGCCAGTCGCCGACCTGCCAGTCGGCCGGCGAGCGCCGCCGGGGCGGCGCAGGCCGAATCGGCACGCCCAGGTGGTGCACGCGCAATCCGTCACGTTTCAGGATGCGCGGCCCGGTGTCGGCTTCCGCCGTGTTGCGGGGGGCCGCCTGGCACGGATCGCCGGGAGTGGTAGCAGGGGGCGTCGTGGCAATCGGAGCCTGGGCACGCAGCGCGGCGGTCTGCAGGTCGAACAGGCGGTTCAGGAAAGGACTGCGCTCGGCGCCGGTGACGCCGATCTCGTCCAGACCGGCACCGATCCGCCTGAGCAACGACGATGCCATCGCGGCGAGGCGCTGGCGCTCTTCCGCACTGTCCTTGGGCCGCACACTCCAGATGAGCTCGGCCGCCGTTGTGCTGTCCTGTTGCCAGCGCGTGCCGTCGGTACCGCCGGCCAGTGCCGCCGAGAGCATCACTTGCGACCAGTATTTCTCGATGAACGAGGCAATTTCCGGCGCCGGCATTGCGGCCAGTGTCGTGCGCAGCCAGCTGTTGACGAGGTGTTCGGCGTGCTGTTCCTTCTCGTATTCGACGACCAGCAGCACATGCCCGGCGGTGGCCCGCCGGACCGCCTGGTCGCGTTCGCCGATCAGAGCGTCGAGTTCGGCGAGATACGGCTCGAGTGAGGCACCCTTCCTGTCCAGCGTCGCGCGTACGGCAGTAGTCACACTGCCGATCCGCTTGCAGACCGGATCTTCCCAGCCCGTCGTCCGCGGCAGGCCGATGGCCGCCCGCGCCAGGCGGTTGATCAGTTGGCGCGCCGGATGCATGCTGTCGGCGAACAGCGTCGGGTCGGTGATCGCCAGCTTGAGCAGCGGAATGTGCAGTCGGGCGATGGCCGCCTTGATCGTGTCGGGAAGGTCCGGGGAGTCGAAGATGGACTCGAAGATCAGACCCATGGTGTCCAGGGTGATCGCTTCCGGCTTGCCCAGTGGCAGGTCGAGATCCCCTGATTTCACTGCACACAGTGGCAGCGGCGGCACTGCCCGACCCTGCACAGCATGGCCGCCGCTCGCTGTGGACTGCGTTTCAAGCGCGGTCAGGCGATCCAGCAAGTGCTTGAGCATGACCATCGCCGCCGCATCGACGGTCGGATTCGCTGCTTGTGCGTCGCCGTGGGCGAAAGATTGCCCGGCTGGTATCGTCTGATCGGTGCCGCGCTGCTGGCGCATCGCCTGCTGCAGCGTCGATAGCGGGTTGGCGGGCGTCCGGCCGCCATCACCGCGCCGCTCGCCGTCGCGGCCTGCGGTGACGGCGGCGGGGACGCCCTGCGCCGACGCCGGTTCGACCCCCCGGCCCGCCAGCAAAGCGTCGATTTCCCGGTACAGCGTCGGCAGCTGCTGGAGTAGCGGTTTTTCGATGCGGTCGAGCAGCGCGAGCGTTTGTTCGAGGCTGCCGCCGCTCTCCCTGCAGATCGCCCACAGGCCGTGACAAATCGCATCCGGGCCGACCGGATTGCCGGCAGCCTTCATCTTCGGGCGTCCGAGCAAGGTCATGTAGCGCAACTGGCTGCGTCCGAGATCGCGCCCGGCGGCGTCTCGCAGGTGGCTGCCGATATCGCTGATGCGGATGTCGATTTCGAGGTCGTCGTCCCCCATCAGGGTCAATCGCGACGCCGTCAGCTCCCCGGTTTCATCGAAGTCCTCACGCGGCCGGGCCGAAGCCAGCTGATCGTAGGCCTCGCCAAGCGCGCGGCCGAATGCCGCGAGCAGCGATGGCCTGGCGACTCCTGACTTGCCGATGATTTCGCCCAACTGCCGCTGAAAAAGCGCGCGACCGGCGCGCAGAAGCTCGAAACGATCGTCGTTTCCTGGTGCTGGCGGCAGCGGCTGGCGATGGTCAGGCATGGTTGCAGGCCGGCTGGGACAAGTTGGCGGTCTTGATTGGTGTATCGTATGTGGCGAGCAGATCTACCGGAAGGGCGTGCACTTGATGACGGCATTATAGACGAGGATGGTCTGCGTCCGGCACTGGCCGCTCCTTGCCGGGGCGCTCTCCCGAGGGGCGGCGTCGTTGGTGGAACGCAAGCGGAGGATGCATGAAAAGACGGCAGTTGGGCAGCAGCACTCTGGAGGTGTCCGAGATCTGTCTCGGGACGATGACTTTCGGGCAGCAGAACAGCGAGTCCGAAGCGCACGCACAACTCGACCACGCTTTCGCCGGTGGCGTCAATTTCATCGACACTGCCGAAATGTATCCCGTGCCACCGCGGGCGGCTACCTGTGGCAGGACCGAAGAAATGGTCGGCAACTGGCTTGCCGGGCAGTCGCGCGACAAGGTGATTGTCGCCACCAAGGCCGCCGGGCCGGCTCGCGGCCTGAAGTGGATTCGTGGCGGGGACCTGGCCTTCGATCTGTCCAGACTTCGTGCCGGACTTGAAGGTTCTCTGCGGCGTTTGCGCACGGACCATGTCGATCTCTACCAACTGCACTGGCCGGCACGCAACCAGCCGATGTTCGGCCAGTGGCAGTTCGATCCCGCCAGGGAATGCCCGTCGACGCCGATCCTGGAAACCTTGCAGGCGCTGGCGACGCTGGTGCGCGAGGGCAAGATCCGTTACTTCGGTCTGTCCAACGAGCATCCCTGGGGGGTGATGGAGTTCGTCCGCCTGGCGCGCGAACATGATTTGCCGCGCCCGGTATCGCTGCAGAACGCCTACAGTCTGCTCAACCGTGTCTACGAGAACGGCCTGGCCGAAGTCTGCTACCGCGAAAACATCGGCCTGCTGCCGTATTCGCCGCTCGCTTTCGGCACGCTTTCCGGAAAATACCTGGCGGACGCCAACGCGCCCGGCCGCATTACGGCGTTCGCTGGCTTCGGCCAGCGCTACACCAAGACAAATGTTGCGCCCGCGGTTGCCGCCTACGCCGACCTCGCCCGTCGGCACGGGCTGACCCCCAGCCAGCTGGCGCTGGCCTTCGTCTACTCGCGCTGGTTCGCGGCCAGCACGATCATCGGTGCGACGAGTACTGCGCAGCTTGCCGAAAACCTCGCTGCGCTGGCCGTGCAACTGCCATCTTCAGTACTGGCCGAGATCGACGACATTCACTTGCGCTACACCAATCCAGCGCCCTGAGTCGCCGGCAGGATGTCGTCAATGCGAGCGCGCGGACGACCTGTCGGTAGCTGCCTCGGCATTGGACCCGGCGCTCGTTTCGCTGTCGGCTTCCGCTGCTGGAGGCGGTCTTCTTTTCCGGCTGCCCGGCGGCTGCGGGGGTGGCAGCTGCGGCTCGACGGTTTCCAGCTTGTTCTCGCGCATGTAGCTGTCCATGTCACGCCAGCCCCCGTAGATTGCGGCCTTGGGCAGCCAGGAATAGATCGAATAGCAGTCCTCGATGGCGCGCCCGGACTGCCGGCAGCCGCCGCCGACCGCCTGTCCTTCGGCTTCGAGTCGGGCCGCCTTGGCAGCGGGCTCCTCGAGTCCCAGTTTCTGCTGGATCATGTCGCAGCCGCCCAGGCTGAAAAGCAGCGAGCCGGCGATCAGGAGCGTGCGCAGCGGACTGCAGGGGTGATCGAACACTGCGATCCCTGAAGAGTGGGTTGACGATGGTCCATTTTACCCATAAACACGGCAGGTGTTCCTGCCGGCAACGCGTGCGCGCCGATTGCCGGCCTGTGTTCGCCCCGCGCCCGCCCATCGTTGCGGTATCGGTGCAGGCGTCGCGGGGATGGCCTCAGAATCTTGAAGCGGTCAGGAGGCGGTCTCGTCTCCGGCGCTCGAGTGCGAGAGGAGTCGGGCGATCCGTGCCAGTCGTTGCGCACCGGGATCACCGGCAAAGGGGTTGAGGACCGCCTCCAGCTCTTCCATCTTCAGCGCGTCCCGCCTCATGCGCAGTTCCCGATGGATCGCGGCCAGTTGCCTGGCGGCCGGAAATGCCGTCTCGGCGGTAACCCCGGGACTGCTCGCCGCCGCAGGCAAACATTCCGCCTTTCGCCACGCGCAGCGGGCTAGCGCCACGGGAAAAGCAGCGGCACGGCGAGCAAGGTCAGCGCCATGGCCAGTAGCTGCAGGGGGACGCCGAGCTTCACGAAGTCATTGAAGCGGTAGCCGCCAGGCCCGAGCACCAGCGTGTTCACCGGCGAGGCCATGGGCGTCGAGAAAGCGGTGGAAGCGGCGAGGGCAACGGCCATCAGGAAGGGGTAGGGCGAGAGCTGCATGCTGCTGGCCGCGCCCATGGCGACCGGCGCGACCAGAACCGCCGTCGCGGTGTTGGAGATGAACTGGCTGAAAACCGACGTCAGAAGGAACAGACCGGCGAGCAGCGCCAGCGGTCCCAGTTCGCCGAGGCTATCCACCAGGCCGGTGACGATCAGCGCCAGCGCACCCGTCTTGTCGAGGGCCGTGGCCATCGGCAGCATGCCGGCAATCAGAATGATGCTTTGCCAGTTGATCGACCTGTATGCTTCTTCCATCGACACGCAACGCGCCAGGACCATCGCCAGCGCGGCGAGCAGCACTGCCGTCACCGACGGCACGACGTTGAAGGTCATCAGCGCCAGCATACCGGCGACAATGGCCAGCGCCCAGGGCGCGCGTTGCCGGTGCGGCGCCACTTCATCCATCTCGCGAGGAAGGGTGAGCACCGAGAAGTCGCCTTGCTCGGCCTGCAGCAGATCGATCTGCCGCCAGCCGCCGCCAACCAGCAGCGAGTCGCCGAAGTCCAGGCGCGTGGCCAGGAAATCGCCTTTCATCGGCTTGCCCATGCGCAGGATGCCGAGCACCGAAAGACCGAAGCGTTCGCGGAAATGCGCCTCCCTGATGGTCTGGCCGACAAGCTGCGAGCGCGGGGTCAGCAGGACTTCTGCGAGACCGAGTTCCCGGGCAATGATCTGCCTTTGCTGTGCCTCGGCGCTCAGGCGCTGCAGGCCCTCCACCGACCGCAGCAACTCGCCCAGCTGTTGCTCCGTCCCGACCAGGTAGAGAATGTCGCCGGTACGGTACTCAGTGTTGACCAGCGCCGGCCTGACCGTCGCATCGCCTCGCGATGGCCGCCTGACGGCGACAACGATGACCCCGAAGCGGCTGCGCAGCAGCGCCTGCCCGAGTGTCTGACCAATCAGCGGCGAGCCGGATTCGATGCGCAACCGGAAGAGCTGGTCCTTGACGGCGTAAGCGCTGATCAGATCGTCGAGAGAAAGGCGGTCCCGGGAATGCCCCCCTGGGTCGCCCTCCTTTGGGAGGAGGAAGCGCCCGAGCAGGACGATGAAGATGATCGTGGCGACGAGAATCAGCAGACCGAGCGGCGTGAAGCTGAAGAAGTTGAAGGCCTGCATGCCTGCCCGGGAAAGCTGGTTGCTGACCACCAGGTTCGGCGGCGTGCCGATCAGGGTCAGCATGCCGCCGAGCGAACCGGCGAAGGCCATCGGCATCAGCAGGCGAGTGGCCGGCACCCCGGCCTTGGCGCTCAGGTTCAGTGCGACCGGGATGAATACGGCAACCGCGCCGGTGTTGCTCATGAATGCGGAGAGGCCGGCAACGACGAGCATCAACAACACCAGCAGGCGGGTTTCGCTGCTGCCGGCGACGCCAAGCAGCCAGTTGCCGATCGCAAAGGCGACGCCCGTTCGGAACAGGCCCTCGCCGATGACGAACAATCCGGCGATCAACACCACCAGCGGATCGCCGAATCCGGCAAGCGCCTCCTTTGGCGTCAGCAGCCCGCTCAGCATCAAGGCCAGTACCGCCAGGATGGCGACGATGTCCATCCGCAGCCGGTCGCTGACGAAGAGCAGTATCGTCGCCAGCAGCAGGCCAAAAACCAGCAGGATCTCGCCGTTCATGGATGAACTGTCCAGTGGTTTGACGATTCCCGGACGAAGACTTTGCCCTGCGAACGGCGACAAAGGAAGAGCGACCGAGGGCGAGGGCGAAGGCGGGAAAGCGGCATGGCTTGCGGGCGGCAATCGGCACGCCGCACCAGGACGATGGAGAAGTCTCGATATTACCACCGCCGGCGGAAGGGCTCCCTGCGCAACTCGGCCCGCGCGGGCGAGCGGCCACCGGTCGGCTCGTGCCAGTCATGCGGCGCCGTCCGGGCGACGGGGAATCGCCGCTATTGGCAGCTTTCGGCCGGAAACGCCCCGCTCGGCCGGTCGACGCTCAATGCGTAGCGCGTTCGATGATCTGGTGAACCTCACGCTCCAGGCCGTCGGAGGGGATTACCACCACCTGTTTTCCGCCGACCTCGGTCGAGAAGCGTGGTATCGCACTGGCCTGCTCGTAGGCCTGCCCCAGTTCGCCGATCATCTTTCCGACCGCGACCTGCGAGAGCTTGTGGTCTTCCGCCAGTTCCTTGAGGCCGCTCACCTTGCCATCATGGATCCAGGCGATGCCGAAGCGTTTTGGTGGCTTGCCGAGAAAGACAAAGGCCTGGTTCTCAGCCGGCACCACTTCCAGGGGATCGGAAACGCGATGCGCCAACTCCTCGAGCGGAGCTTTCACCTCATCGAGCCAGGCTCTTGCCTCGTTGCCCTCCGGGAGCGGCGGGTAGTCCTTCTTGCTGCCAAACAGCTTGTCGAGCATTCCCATGATGTCCTCCTTTTCCGGATTGGAAGTCTGCCTGTTGACTGCCTCCAGCGGGTCGAGCGAAACGTCAGCAGGCCCTTTAACCCTAGTCGCCGATCGGACAATTTTCAAATATCGAGGAAACAAGTGCGTGCGGGATCGCTCGAGGGAAGAAAGAAAGGCGGCCAGGCTCCTTCCCTTGATCGGCACTCGACCAGACCGCTGGCGCAGGCCAGGCCATGTCGCGCCGGGTGTGCCAGGTGCCGGGATGCAGGCCGGCATCCGCGCTGCACCCCTGGTCCCTCCCGGTGTGCGAGCCGCCGAGCTTTCCGGACAGCTAAAGCTCGAGCAGGCGAAATTCCTCGCTTTCCGCAAACCTGAGCACATCGCCAGGGCGAAGCCATTTCTTGCCCGTGATCCGCTGACCGTTGACGCTGGTGCCATTGCCGCTGTGCAGGTCGGTCAGGGTGCAGATGCCCCCGTCGAGCACCATGCATGCGTGATACCGGCTGACCAGGGGGTCCCTGATGACCACATCGTTCTCCTCGGCACGTCCGATCGTCGTCATCCCGTCGTTGATGGCGTGGCGCCGCAGTGCATTGCTGCGGGAGATTAGGACGAAGTCCGGCGAGGGTGATTCGGCCGACTCCTGGCCGGATGGCGGAAACGCCTGCAACACCTGCGTTGTGACGTTGTCGGAGCGGGGCGCTGCCCTGCGTTCCCAGTCGCTCTCGAAGACCGCATTCAGGCGCTGCAGGATATCGGGATCGTGAACCGTGATCGACAGTTCACGGCGGCGATCGAGACTCACGGTGCGCAGGTTCATGCTGCCGATGACGGCCGTGTCACCGTCGATGATCGTGCACTTGGCGTGCATCCGGTAGCGCGCCACGGCCCGGAAGGCAATCTCTGCCGGCAAGCTGCAGCCGTGAGCTTCGTCGCCGAGGACGCGAACCAGGAGACCGCTGCGCGCCTTGTTCAGGAGCAGGGCGACAATGGACGGATCCTTCAGCTTGGCGTCGGCAATCTGAATCGATCTCGTCGCGCCTTCAAGCAGGCTGGTCATCTTCTGCCGGCTGTTGAAGGGGCTGACCAGCACCGGCGAGTCAGGGTCGGCGGCGAACGGCTGGTCGTGCCAGTCGGCGTCGAACAGACGGTTGATTTCGCCGGTGATGGCGGGGCTGAAGATCTCGATGCCGAAGTCGCGCGCATAGTGCAGGTTTTCGCGTGTCGGGTTGAAGGTGAAAACGAAGGCCTCCTTGTCGTCCACGGTCATCATCTTGTAGTGGTAACGCGCGCGCCTGCTGTCGCCAGGGGGTTCCCGGGTCGCGATTCCCGCCTCGGTGGCTTCCTTGAGCAGCTTGCGGTTCCGCTCCTGCCAGCCACGCGCGCTGCTGGAGATCAGCACGCGAATGTGTACCCCGCGCTGGCCGGCCTCGATGAGTGCCCGCTGGATGATCGGATCGTCCATGCGGAAGACGGTCAGGTTGATCGTGTGGTCGGCATGGTCGATCGCCCGAACGATCGGGAAGAAGCTGTCGCCGGGTTGTACGATGAGCGAAATCTTCTGGTACATCGCGAGGATCCGGTTGTCGACGCCGGCCAGCGCCGTCCCCGAGCCGACCCGCAGGCAGCATCGAGCGAGCGAGCGCGGGCGTCGGCCGGTGACGACGTCGTGGCAGGGGATTGCGCGTGACGCGGCGAAGCGTCGACGGCGGTGTTCTGTAAGGCCGATTCTAATGCATTCGTGCCTCGTATCGGCGCCCGGCCCAGGGGCACGAGCGCGGTCACGATGAGATGGCGATGGCAACCACGAAGATCGAGCACGAGCATGCCCTTCCGCGGGCCCGCTGCCCGGCGAGGACGGGGTCCCGTGAGCAGGGCACTGCGAGGATTCCGCCAGCTATCGTCAGGAACAATGACAATCCGTCGGCGCTACCTTAACATCCGGTCTCGGGCCCGCTCCGAGGCCGTCGGGAAAAACCATCAAACACATCACTTCCATCATGCGTCGTCATCTGCCGCTGCTGTTGTGCACCCTGCTCGTTGCCGCTAACGCGGCAGCCGCCACTTTCCAGTTGCCCGCGCCCGATGTCGACGTGGTCGGCGAGGTCGAGTCCACCCGTGCCAGCCGTACGGACACGCTGCTGGACATTGCCCGCCGGCACGACATCGGGCAGGACGAAATCCTGCTGGCCAACCCGCATGTCGACCGCTGGCTCCCGGAGGAAGGTGCGCCGGTGACCATCCCGGATCGCTATATTCTCCCTAGGGCGGAGCGTACGGGCCTGGTGCTCAATCTGCCGGAAATGCGCCTGTACTACTACCCCAAGCCGGTCGGCGTGCAGCCCGCGGTGGTGATCACCCACCCGGTAAGCGTCGGGCGCATGGACTGGGTGACGCCGCTGGGAAAGACCAAGATCGTCGCCAAGGAGCGCGATCCCGTCTGGCGTCCTCCCGAGTCAGTCAAGGAGGAACATGCCAGGGAAGGCGATTTCCTGCCCGATGTCGTGCCGGCCGGGCCGGAGAATCCTCTCGGTCGCTTCGCCATGCGGCTGGGGCTGCCAGGCTATCTGATCCACAGCACGAACAAGCCCTTCGGGGTCGGCATGCGTGTTACGCACGGCTGCATACGCATGTATCCCGAGGATATCGAACAGTTGTTCGACCAGGTTCCCGTGCGTACCCAGGTGCAACTGGTCAACCAGCCGATCAAGGTCGGCTGGCTCGACGGCGCCTTGTATCTCGAGGTGCACCCGCCGATGGATGAAGACCAGGAGAGATATCCGGAAATCCTCAGTGCCGCGCTGGACAGCATTGCCGCGGCCATCGCCGGCGCGCCGAACCCACAGGAGATCGCGCTCAGCGACAACGCTATCCGGGCGGCGCTTGAAGAACGAAGCGGTATCCCGGTGATGATCGCGGCTTCCCTTTCCGGCAGCGAAAAAAGAGAAGCCCCCGCAGGGGCCTGGCGATACTAGATTCGACCGCCGCCGCAGGGCGCCGAAACGTCACTGGCTGACGGATCGGCGCAGCGGTGGCCTTGCTGTTGTTACTTGTACATCGCCTTCTTGAACATGCGGTCAAGCTTGCTTGCCGTATCGGCCGACATTGCCTTTGCCTCATTGGCCGTGCTCACGGCACTCTGCGACATGGCCTTGGCATCGGCAGCGTCCCTGGCGGCCGCCGCCGTGTCCTTCTTGTTCTGGTTTATCTCGGTTCTGAGGGCCTCGATGTCGCCGTTGGTGGCGCAACCGGTCAGCCCGGCATAGACACCCGCCATGGCGACCAGGGCCAGGACGCGTGAGCGACTCATTAGGGACTGTTTCATTGCTTTCTCCTTGATCAATGGGATGACCTGCTTGGCAGGACAGACAACTTCACCGGAAGCTGCCGCTCCCGCAGCCTGGCAGGCGTACGCAGCAACAGCTCACAAGTATGATCATAGCTTACCAGACGACACGATCAACAAGAACAGCAATTGCTCGTCTGCATCACTCGGGCGGCATTCGCCTTGCTTGCGGGACCAGGAACGTCGTCGGGCTGGCAACGCCTGTCAAGCCTATCGAATCTCGACCGGGGTTCCAACGCGGACCCAGGCCATCAGGCGATCGATCTGCTCGTTGGTCAAGGCAATGCAGCCGTTGGTCCAGTTGTATTGCCTGTGAATCCTCGGATCACCGGCCCCCGTACCATGGATACCGATGAATCCGCCGAGGGGCGTGTTCTGAGGCGGGCGCGCGTTCGTTTCGGCGGCGCGACGTATCGCCTGCCACTGCGCTTCGCTGATCTTCCCATCCGCCAGGGCCCGCTCAGCACGCTCGACATCCGGATAGGTCAGGCCCAGGAAGCGGTGGTAGCGCGATGTCTCGGGTATCCAGCCAATGGTGAATCGCCCCAACGGCGTCCTGTGGTCGCCCTGCATCTTGGCATCGGTCGTGCCATAGCGCCCTATGGCAATGTCCTTGAAGACCTTCTGCGGCTTGTCACCGTTCATGACCGTGAGGGTGGCCGCCTCCGTATCCACCTTGAGCCATACCCCGCTGGCCGCCGTCCCCTCGGCGGCCAGCGGCAGCGCCATGCCACCGGCGAGAAGCAGCAGCGCGGACAGATGCATCAGCCGCGCATGCCACAAGTGCGCCAGACGCCGGGGCAGATGCCCCATCAGCCGCCGAAGCAGGGCCGGTGTGGAGTCGACAAACGCGTAATACAGTCCGGATATCGTTGAGTTCTCAGTCTTCATACATGCGGGAGGGTGATTCGCGTCCCAGGCGGGCGCGTGGTGGAAAGAGCCGATGTGAAAGGCAGGGCTCGGCCTGCGAGGGCAGCGTACCACACCCGCGATGGCTTGGCATTGGCCTGCGGGACATCCTCGCAAGCGCCTCTCAGCGGTCGACGGTGATCTCCCACGTGGGCAGGCCGAGGCGCGCCCTGTCCTTCGGCTCGACGCCGAGGAACGCGGCCAGCCACTTGTTCTGCTCGAACGAGGCGGCCGTGAAGCAGGCGGGCTTGGCGCCGCTCCAGTCGATCCTTGTCGACAGCACGTCGTTCGCGCCGCGAGCGGTGGCAGAAGCAGGGCGCTTGCGGCGCGTCACCAGGCGAACGCTGCGTCCCTCTATCCGGCTGCCCCTGGCGTCATCGATGTCAAGCTGGAAGGGGTGACTGCCGGTTTGCGAGACGTTCCATGCGAGCAGACGACTGGCGGCGTCGATGCCGGCCGCGATCGGGCCATCCAGCAGGCGGGCGGTCGGCGAATCGGCACCGCCGTCGCCAGCGCCAGCCTCGAGCATCGCTGCTGGCAGCGCAGTCGTGATTCCGCTGACGTCGATCAGCACGTCGTCGAAGTCGCCGTCGCCGCGCGGGTCTTTCCAGGCGAGCGTCAGCTTGCCATCGCGCTGCCAGATGCTGCGCAGGTGGGCGGAGCGATCGGGATTGGCCTCCGGGACCGAGAACAAGACGAGCGGCGTTTCATCGAGCAGGCTGGCGGCATTGGCGCCCGGCCATTGAGCGCCACTGCCGCCGTGCATCGCATAGAAGCCGATGCCTTGTCCGGCAGGGAGGCGCACGCTGGCGGTCGAGCCCTGGGGCGCGCCGCCTGCGAACACAATGACGCGCCGATCGCTTGCCAGTGCAGCGCGCGCATAAGTCGGGTCGCCGGGTGCCAGTGGTCCGATGCGACCGGCAGGATCATCCACCCGGAAGAGGCCGATTTCGCCGATGTCGCCGGTTTGCGCGATCGTTCTGCGCATGGTGACAGTGGTGAGCGTTCCTGGTGCACCGCTCACCCGGACGGCCTTGTTCGTCACAAACGGGGCCGCGCCGATTACCGCCGGCTCGGCAGTGCTCGTGACTGGCACGGCAACAGCCGGCATCAGCGCGCCGCCGTCTGCGTCAGGGTCGTTGCTCGGAAGGTCGAGAGCAGTGGAACGGCTTCTTTCGATGGTGGTCGCACCGTCGTTGGCCAAGCGCGTGTCGTTCACCGCCGTGATCGTCAGGTGCAGCAGGCTTTCTGTGCTCAGTTCGCCGTCGCTTGCTGTCCAGACGACGCGGTCCTCGCCGCTGAAGTCCGCTGCTGGGCGGTAGGTTACCGTACCGTCGGCGTTACGAACCAGCGTGCCGTGTTGCGGGCGGCCGGTCGAGAAGCCAAGGGCATCGCCATCCACATCGCTGGCGCCATCGCGAAGGTCGAGCGTGATCTCGCTGTCTTCATCAAGCACGACGCTGCGGTCGGCGACCGTTGGAGGGTCGTTGACCGGTATGACGGTGAGGCTGACCGTGGCGACGTTCGAATGGACGCCGCCGCTTTCCAGCCGGTAGCTGAAGCGGTCTTCGCCGTGCCAGTCAGCCTGCGGGGTGTAGCTGAAGCTGCCATCGGTATTTGCCATCACATGGCCATGTGCAGGGCCATCGACGAGAATCGGTGAGACGTCGATTGGGTCTGCGCCGCGGTCGTTGTTCGTAACGTCGATAGTTAGCGCGACGTCTTCGGCGGTGCTCGCGTGGTCGTCGCGGGCTTCCGGACTTGCGCTGCTGCCAAGCTGAAGCGAACTGATCGTGACCTGGCTGCTGGCGGCGGCGAGGCCACGGCCAAAGCCGATCAGGTCGAAGGCAAGGTTCACCACAGTGCCGGCTGCAATGCCGGCCAGGTCGACAGTGACGGACAGGCTGCCATCTTGCTTGCGGACGGTCGACACGCCAGCGGCCTTGTGTTCGCTGCCGTCGGCCTGCAGGTTGAGGATCGCGTCGCTGTTGGCAAGGCCGATGCCCCCCAGCAGCGACTGCCCGGTCGTAGCGTCGACAAGCGCCACTTCGAAGGCGTCGTCCGGGGCCGCGTCCAGGTCGTCCAGTGTGATGTTGGTCAATGTGAAAGCCAATGTGCGGTCGTTGGCGCCAAGGACGAAGACCTGATTGAGGCGGGATTGGGTGATGGCGGCTTCCCTGAGCGTCGCGCCGCCTTGTTCGAAGAGAACATCGCCGGTCGTGGTCCAGCCGGTAGCACTGGAAAAGGTCTGGTTTTCCAGCGTCGCATTGGCCAGGATACTGAACTGCGTGGGAGGAGCGCCACGATCGGGCTCGTCGAGATCAGTCCGGTCCGATGGCCGCAGCCGGCTGGGCCGCCAGCTTTGCAGACCGCGACTGAGCGGAAGCGGCGCACCGGGCGGGGTCGATGGTTCATAGGGGGTGGGTGCGGAGTCGCTGTCAGCCAGAAAGTGTCGCAGTGCCGCAAGTTCGGTGGAAGACGGCAGGCGACGCACGCCAGGCAGGAGGGTTGAAGCCATGAGGCCGTGGCTGTCGGCGCTGTGATCCAGTCCCGCGGCGTGGCCGTACTCATGCAGCAGGACCGTCATGAGATCCATCTTGCCATCGGCATCGGAGTCCGCCCTGGCGATCCACTCAAGCGGGTTGCTGGTGGGCAGGTATTCGGTGTTGTCGGATGGGGTAAGGTCGATAAACCAGCCATGGCCGGCGGCGGTATTGTCCAAAGTCATTTGGATATTCGCCCCATGCGTAGTAACTTGAGCCAGCATAGCGCCGGACAAGTCTTCATAGGTAACCGATACGTCGCCGCCGGCGGTAGGCCCACCGGCGAGTAATCCAGATTCTTGCTGCTCAAAGAGGCTTTTATTCTCGACATCTGTTGGCCATTGAGAAATCTTCCAGTTTCTATATCCTCCGCTGCTCTTGCAAACTTCAGCTTCGCTGTAAGAAGTAGCGTCAATCGCGTGAAAGTAATAGCGAAGCCGAACCTTCAAGCCGTTAACTTTCGCATCAATCACAGCCGAGTCGTCGCCGAAAAACCCGTCAGTAGGTTTATAGTAAAAGGCTTTGTGTTCGCAGTACGCGCGATGTTCTTCGCACTTTGCTGGAAGTAGCACGCCATGGGTTGGTGCTTGGGTGACGCTTACGCTTGATTGGTCGAAAGGCCCCGCGTTCCCGTACCATTTTCGTATGTCTCGATCTTCGTATTGTAGAAAATAAAACGATACGTCGGTATATGGAAAAACTGGTTGCTGTGCCGGGTAGGTGCCAGATTTGGTCTGTGTGCGATTTTCTGGAACGTTTGGTACCACATGGCAAATTCCCATTTCACGTAGGGTATTTCCGGTTCTCATTTCAGCGGTTTGGACTTGTGCGATTGTTGCGGCGTGGTTGTTTGACGCTAAGTAGTCGGTAAAGTCTAAAGTGAACATGTTGTGTTCTCTTAACGGGAAATTAAGGTGGGTTTCAGTGGTTGTCGTTCGATATTCGTATGTCGTAGGTAACGCCGTGATAGCCGAGCTGACGGTTGCTGCGGTGCTTTTCTCAGCACTGGCTTTGATCGGCTCCTGGGTTGATAACTCCTGTCTGGAGGGCGGTCGCAATACGATGCCAAACCTATCTTCGTAAGATTTTTTTCCGCTAGTCGAAAATCCTAGTCGTGTAAGCGCTTGTGTCAGGTTTTCGTAGGGGTTGCCGCCAGTTTGGACTAAGTCCACATTTCGCTTGTATTTTTCCCAGCGTTCGGCAGGCGATTTTCTCCCAATGCCATAAGAGATCTGTCTGAATCTTTGCATCTCGGTATCCGATTTGCTCAAGTCGAGCCCGTCAGCACGGGTGTTTAGATTTCCAGCTGAAGATCCTATACGCCAAAACCAGCCTGCTGACCGTGCTGCGAGATAGCGGTTTGATGAAAGTAGCTCGGGGTTGCTCATTAGCTCAGTTCCCGTCGGTTGTCCTGCAATAGGATGGTCAGTTAAATAGTCTGCAAATGCTTGATAATTCGCCCTTCCCGTGATTTGCTTTAGACCACGCCCTCTGAAAAGCCAGCCATCGCCGCTGGCGATGTTGCCGTTGCCTAGGGACGCGATAGCTTCACTGCTGTAGACCGTGTTCGCAATCCGGACTTGACGATCGTGAGGGATTGTTGCCTCTCCAAGTTGTCTGCCCCACAATTGGGCCAAAGTTCTCGTGTTGCCAGTCGCGTCGCGAGCGTTATGCGTTCTCAAGTATGAAAACGTGTTTGCGAGACCAGCCTGAGAGTAGTTAAAGCTCTCGATAATGTGGCGCATGCCACCGGACTCTTGTTTTACCTGCGCCAGAAAAGCGGCAATTCGTTGTGGTGTTGTGATTTCGAACTCTAGCATGGCGTTTTGTATAGGCTCTAGCCAATCATTATAGTTAACACCGTTTATGTTCCCCATAATTCTGCCGAGAGATTCGGCTGTCATTTGGCTGCCGATTTGCAAGGAAACTCCTCCAATGAGCAGCGCTTCAGAATCAATGATGCTCCCGGTTGAGCTTCCGTCGCCAAACAGCGAAGTGCGTATTGTCTCGGCATCTCCATTTGCTATCTTGGTGGACTCGCGCGTCCCGTTCCTTTGCGTGGAGGCATAAACGGCCACGAAGTCTAGTAGTGCTTCATTCTGCTTGTTGGCCTGGGCCTTCTGAGGCGTGCCATTGCTTGGATTATTGCCAAACGTTCGTGTTGCGACGTCGAAGTTATTGAGATTGTTATTGAACAGCATTGACGATATGGTCTTCGCGTTTTCGTAGTCCCATTGGTTTCTAGCGTATGCCGCAACGTTGGTGATTGTGGGTGGCGGTGTCCGTGGTATTATTCCGTTGATCACGTCTTTACCGCTGATATGTTGTTGATTATTCTTTGAGATGTAATCTTCTCTGATTCCGAGACCCAAGATGGTGCCTAGGGTATTAGTGCCAGAATACCAGAGCTTCGCACGTATCTTGCCGTCAGATGTCTTGTTTCCTTCCTGCCCTGCAAGCATCAGATCATAGATCCAGCTTGTGCCCATGGCTTCTTTGGGTTTCGTCAAGTCGGTCTTGTTCTCCCAGCCAAGAAGTTGCTGCTTCCCAGACGGAAAGAAATTCAGCCAGTGCGGCGCATTGTAGGCGTTCAGCCAGGCGACATCGTCGCTCGTCAGCGTCACCGGCGGCAGCGGCTTGGTGACGGTCTTCTTCTTTCCCTTGGCTATGACGGTTTCGGTCACGGTGGCCACGTACTCGGTCTTGCCGTCGACAATCTGGTCAAATTGCCGCAGGGCAATGCGCTCCGCGTCGTCGATCGTGCCATTGACAGTGATCTCTCCCGTGTTCACGCTCGACAGCCCGTAGCCAAGATACTTCAGGCGCTGTTCCACGCGCCACACGTCGAGAAGGTCGTTGTTGGCGCTCTTCTTCGCGCTGAAGGTCGCCGCCGCGGGTTCGAAGCTGTGATAGCCGGGATTGTTCAGCGGTCGATCACCGAAGAAGACGGTGTCAGGCGCTCTCGCGTAGTCGACTACCCGAAGTTTCAGGAGCAGGCGCTTTTCGGGATCGTTCTTGTCGTAGCCCTTGAGCGTGATGCTGATGTCGCGGGCAAGCAGCGTTTTGCCCTGACGCAGGCGATCGACATCGATCGTTGGCGCCAGGAAGATGATGCCGCTGTTGCTGAGCGTCGTCTTGCCGAGGTCAGAATCAACCGCTTGCTGTCCCTTGTAGGATTTCTCGCCAGCCGCTTGCGCTGACGCGAATCCATCCTCGCGTTCGGCGGTGAGCAGGAAGCCCCTGGCGTCCTTGACTGCTTGCGCGGCGCCGCCGACCTCGATGTTTTCCCAGTTGATGTTGAGATCCGCATCCTCCAGATCGGCCAGTGTGATGGCGTATTCATCGCGGATCAGCCTGAAGAGGTCTATGCGGGCGATGTCACCATAGTTTATCTCGGGAACCTTGCTGTCCTTGTCGGGTTCGATGCGCGTCCTGAGGAACTTGCCGCCGTCGATCGGTGAGGTGAACTCCACGGCGTCGGGTTGCAGGAATTGGCTGGCGGCCATCCCGTAGATCCAGCCGGAAGCCAGCGTCCGGCTACTGGCGAGATCGAATTTGCTGGGCGTGACGACTTGAGTCGTGATGCCATTGACCTGCTCGCGATCGAATGGCAGCGGCTGCGGCGACGCCTGCCTGGCGAGCGAATTCCTCTCCGCTGCGGCAATCAGCGAGTCGAGGTTCCAGACCAGGATGCCGCTTGGTGGCGGCGGTTCCCCGATCGTCGGCCAGTAACGGATGTCCGCCCACAGCGTCGTGCCGCCGTCGCTCAGCTGCAAGCGAGAAAAGTTGGCACCGATGATCGGCGAGGTCGCGCCGAGGTATTCCGGGCTGGCGGCGAAGGGGTTCTTGATGATGCCGAGCTTGCCACCCATTTGCCTGCCGCCGTTCCGAGGGTCATCGAGCGCGTAGAGCGGATCGACAAAGTCGAAAAAGTAGTCGGCAACCAGCGCATATTCATTTCCATCGAGCGCCGTTACCACGGCTGGGGATTGTGCTCGCTGGATGTTCAGCTGGTAGCTGCCGTCGCGGCGGTTCGTGCCGGGCAGTGCGCCGGACATGGCGACTTGCCTGAAGGCTGGCGCTCCCGTGAGCTTGCCGGAGTCGCTCAGCTCGACCGTGAGCGTGGCCAGTCCAGCGTCCTGGTCGAAAGCGTCGCTGAGCAGGAAGCGCAGCGTGTTGCCCTTGATGCCCGCGGAAGAAATGAACTGCGGACCCTTGCCTTGTCGGGCAGGGAAGTCGACCTGCAAGAAAGCGTCGGGACCGCTCGCGACGAGACGACCATTGCTTTCCCGGAACTGGTCCAAGTCCAGGATGAAGACCTTGCCGCCATCCGGCTGGCTGCGGACCATTGAAACGCCCAGGCTTTGGTGGCTGGCCGTGACCGCCAGATAGGTATGCGCCCCGTGCGTGAGCGCCATGTCGACATAGCCGTAAGGCGCGTTGCGCCCACTGACCGCCGCAGGCAGGACAAGCTGCTGGATCGACAGGAAGTCGGCATCGGTTTCGTCGATGTTGACGCGCAAGAGGCGATACTTCCCACCCGGGTCATGGTAGCCGCCCTCGGCGACGTAGAGCGATTGCCCGGAGACGGCGAGACTGCTGACGTTGGCTGTGCCGACACTGAAGCTCGTCGCCAGCGTCATGGTCGCGGTGTCGATCACGTGGATGTCGCCGTATGCGCCGGCCACGAAAAGCAGGCGGTTATCGAGGCTGAACGCGATCTGGTCGGTCTTGCTGCCGCTGATCCCGGCGGGATTGCCGTTGGCGTACAGGCAGGGGATCTCCTTGACGATCTGGCCGTTCCTGAAGATCTGGATCATGTTGGCCTGCGTGACGACGCTGAAGTCGGCCTCGCCTTCGAGCCGGACGCTACCCGTTTCGCCGTTGGCAAGCCAGCGTGTGGAACCCGGGACGGTCGGATCGACGGTCTGCAGCATGCGTTGCACGGTGAGCGTATGCAGACCCAGCGCAAACTGCTGGGGAATGGCGATGTCAACGGTCATGCGGTCCGTACCGGGTGCGACCGCCTCGAGATCGGCGACCTTCTGCCAGAGTCGCAGGCCATCGCGCAGCGACTGATCGTCGTCGCTCCAGCGGGCGGAAACGGCTTTGCCGAGATGATCTATCGTCAGGTCTTCGGGAGAGAGCCAGAATCTGAGCGCCGCCGCCTGCGCAGGCCTTCCCGGCAGCGTCACCGGCTGCAGGTTTTCGAGGGTGAGCTGCAGTTTCCCGGAGGCCAGCATCCGGACAGCAGTGATCACCGGTGCCGTGTTCGCGTCGCTGGTGGCAGCGCTGCCGGCAGCGGTCGACCCGATCGTCAGCGTGAGTTGACCCTTGTCGAGACTCTTCGCCACGGGGACGACCTGGTAGACGCCGCCGAACTCCAGACTGATGGCCTGGATTTCTGAAAGTCCGGCGAGGATACCGATCAGGTTCGTCGCTGCGCCGGCTCCGGCCAAGCCGCCACTGGCCAGATCTCCGGCGGTCGAAATCGCCAGCGAGTTCATCGTCAGCGCAAAGACGTCGAGGCCGGCACCCTTTATTGTCACCGCACCTGTCTGGCTGTTGGTGCTGGTCTTGACCAGAAGCAGGTCGCCGGACGCACTGACGCCCTTGTATGGCGGGCTGGCGGTGCGAGCCACGAGATGGCCTTGGGCGTTCGTGCCGACGAAACCGTTGTCCACGACCCACCATTTGTCGTGCATCGCGCCAGCGGCGTCGGGGGCGGTGCCGCGACGCAGGAAGAGGACTTCGTCGCCGATCTCGACGCCGGTATGGTCTTGCAGCGTGATCGCCAATTGCACCGGGATGCTGGTCGGTTCTTCGCCGAGGTCGAGACGGAAAGCCCCGAGGGCCTGCAGAATTCCCGGTTCTGGCGCGGCCATTCCCGTTTCGGCAATCAGGTCGGCAAGGGCGATGCGGTTTATCGAAACCAGCGCATCAGCCGTCAACGCGCCCGCGCCGATCATTACCGTCTCGCCACTCGCCGCCTGCACGACGCCGCCCTGGTCGGCGGCGATGGTGATGCCTGCGGGCGCGTCGGTGGTCGCGTCGTCGTCGGTCAGTTGCGCGTTCTGCACGCGCAACCGAATGTCGGTCTGGGCGATGATTTGCTCGCCGATCTGGCCATAGACATCGACGGAACTCGCCAGATGGACGATCGAGATGCTGACGTCGCCAGCCTTGAGGGCGGTGATCAGTCCGTCGTCGGCGAGCGTGGCGACGCTGGCGTCGGAGACCAGGTAGCGTGTGCCGCTGTACACGGGCGGGGCGGCCGGGATGATTATTTCGAAGCTGTCGCCGCTGTCCGGGTCGGTGTAGCTTTCCAGTGCTGCGGGTTCACCGGGGAAAATCGTCTGGCGGGGCGTGTGGATGTCGGCCTGCTGATCGCCGAAGGGGTCCATCAGGTGGACTTTCAACTGCCGCGTGTCGCCGGGTGTGAGGGTGAGCGCAGCGGGGTAGACGTCGGGCTCGATGATCGGCGTTCCTTCTGTGGCGTAATCGCTTCCGTCGTAGCTTTCGTTCGCGTCGGGTGGCAATCCTGCGGCCCGCACATTGATCGTCCTCACGGCCTGGACCAGGCGCCCGTCGTGGTCGACACGTTCGGCCACGAGCAGCGCCGGGCCGACCCCGGTGGCGTGGAACATGTCTCGCGTGTCATCCACCTGAAGCGGGCTTGGCATGCGTCCGCCCAGGCTCGCCAGGTCGGCGGTACCGAGCGTGAGGTAGCTGGCATCCGTAATGATCACGGACGCTTCGTCGTCGAAATCGGCCGTCGCCTGCAGGCGCGCAAACTGCCCGCTGGCCAGCACCGGCAATGGTGCGAGCCGCAACTGCCGCAGCCTCGCGTCGCTGACATTGATCGTCAGTTCTATTGCGGCACCCGCCGTGAAGCCGTCGTCGGCCTGTACGGTTACCGTTGCGTCGCCGCTGTACCCGGTTTGCGGCGTGAAGTCGAGTGTCTTTCCGTCGGCGTCGAGATGGGCGCTGCCGTGGGTGCTGCCAAGGATGCGCCAGAACAGCGTATCGCCTTCGCGGTCTTCGGCGATCTCGCTCAGCGCGCTGCGCGTGCCGAGGTCAGTGTGCGTCTTCAGCGGACCGAGCGTGGTGTTCGTCACGGGCGCCCGGTTGGCCCTGAAACCCAAGTTTGCGTAGAGGAGCTGGCGATCGGCACTGCCGATCCGATCGTCGCCGTCAATATCGGCCAGCAGATCCTGCCCGGTTGCGGCGCGTTCCCACGCCCGGCTATCGACGGCGTCGACCTGTCCATCGCCACTGAGGTCGCCGGCCACGCTGATGCTCACCTGCGCAGCGCCCGTTCCACTGAGGCGCACGAGCTTGACGCCAGCTTCGGTAACACGCAGCAGTTGGCTGACCCGGCGATCTGCCGCGGTGCTGCCGACAATCTGCGCGCCGGCGACTTCCACCAGGCCATCGGCGGGGAGCATCGTTTCGAGCACCAGGATCACTGCGCCGTCGCTACCGGGTGCGTGGATTGTCGAGGCGATTTCGCTTTCGCGCACGCTGAAGGCCAACTCGACCTTGGTGTCGGCGGTCAGTTCGCCGCGCCAGGTGCTGGCGTTGCTGCTGGCCCAGTTCGCTGCCGTGCCAAGGTTTGCGGTTAGCGGGCCGGTGACCACCGCGCCCGTTGCATCGTAGGCGATTGGCGTACCGAGATCGCTGCCGCCAAGATGGCGCACGAGGATCAGCCGGCCGGCGCTGTCATAGCGGTAGGCAATTGCTGTTCGGGCAAGGCTGTTGCCGGTATCAGCGGCCGGCGTGGTGATGCGCACGATGCGCCCCGCGCCGTCGCGCTGGAAGTCCATGCGTTCGTTGAAATCTCCGCCGATTGCCGCGATGCCCGCGTCCGACACCAGCCAGGCCTGGCCGTCGGTGAAGCGCACGCTGACGATACGGCCTTGCGCATCGAGCGCGTAACACGTTCCGTCGGGCGCGGTCAGGGAGTAGGCGTTCGGCACCCACGGAAGACCGCTGCCCTGCTCGTACAGACGGTCACCTTGTCGCTGGAGATTGTCCACGGCACGACGCTCGTCGCTGGCGCGCGCTTGCAGCATCCAGCCGCGGTCGGTTGTGAAAGCCGGGTGCCAGATCCGCGGCGCGTCCGTTTCGGCGCCCAGGCGCTCACTTTGTGCACCCAGCGTGAACGAGAGGTGTGTCAGGCTCGCCTTGGCGTCGGCCAGATCGCCGGGGATGCTCAGCCAGACCCGCGCGCCGACTGCCCACGGCGATGTCGCGCCGCCGGCCAGCGTCTCTGGCTGGTCACTGCTCAGCCGGGTGGCGAGCAGCGGTAGTGTCCAGTTGCCGAAATCACCCACGGGTATCCCGGGCGCAGCGTTGTTTGCCGCGTGCCACTGACGAGCGAGCGCCAGCGTATGGCCGGCGAGGGCCACGCTGGCGTCGCTCCCGGTGTGACTGGCGAAGGTCTTCTCGGCGCTGTCGAAAATCAGCGCGGCGGCTATCTCGCTGCTGTGGCCGGCGAGGTCCCAGGCGCTCAAGCGCAGCTGGTAGATGCCGTTATCGAACTGCTGCGGATCGAGATCTGCCAGAACCAGCGGTTGCGCGACAGTAATTGCCGGTGCCTCGGCTGCGGCGAGAGTTTGCCAGACATTGCTGCCGGCGGCGGCAAGTTGCAGCTGCCAGCCCATCAATTGCGCTTCGGAAAACCGGGCAGTGATTGCGGTGCTCGTCCGCAGGCTGCGTGGCTGGCTGCTCGCGCCGGCATCGGCCAGTTCGCCGCTCCAGGCGATCAGCGGTGCAGCGTTGTCGGCCGGGTCCTTGACGCGCAGGGTTTGCATGCGGGTACTGGTGAAGCCATCGCGGTCGGTGGCAGTGACGCGGATTTCGATCAGCCCGGCCTGGGTCGGCGTGAGGCGGACTCGGCCGGCGCCATCGAGCGCGACACTCTGCCAGGTGTCAGCCGCAATCGCCGGGCCGCGCGCGCTCACCGTCAGCTGCGCAATGCCGCTCCATGCGTCGGCGCGGACGCTGAGCAGAATCGCTTGTCCTGGCAGCGCGGGCGCGGCTGGGGTCGTCGTCACAGCGATTGTCGGGGCGGTGGCTGCGGCGTCGGCGATGGCGCGCAGGATGAAGGTGCCTGATGCCGTGCCATCACCCCCGTGACCGTCGCTGATCGATGCGGTGACGGCAAAGTCGCCGATCTGCCCGGCACCTGGTGTCCAGTTGAGACGCTGGTTCTGCGCATCGTAGCTGGCGCCTTCCGGAAGACCCTGGAAGCTGATCGTCAGCGCTTTCGTCTGGGGCGAGCCGTCCGGGTCGTTGGCCGAAATGCCCTCGCTTGCACCGCCGAAGCGTACCGGGATGCTCAGCATATCGCCGATGAGCACGGCGTGGTTGCCGGCGCTGATCTGCGGCCGGCGATTGACGTCGAGCACGCGCAGCTGCACGGTCTGCGTGCTCGACGAGTTGGCGGCGCCCTGGCCGTCGTCGGCGCGGAACGTCAACGTGTAGGGCTGGCTGTCGGCGACGCCGTTGTCGACGACGTCCTGGTCGGGCGTCCATTCGAGGCGGCCGCTGGCGGCGTTGAACGAGGCGCCGGCTGGCGTGTGCTGGTCATGGATCAGGCTCAGGTGCACGGTATCGCCGTCGGGGTCGCTGGCGAGCAGGGCGAACGCCAGCGTCTCGTTTTCGTTGACCAGTTGCAGCGGGATCGGCGCGATGCGTGGCGGCTGGTTGTTGTTGGCCACGGCGATTTCGACGTCGCGGACAAATTCCGCCGCACCGTCGCTGGCGGTGACGCGGAAGTGCCAGAGTCCAGCGATCGTTTCGGCTTCGCTGCCGTCCTGCGCGGCAAACCGGTCGGGTGTCCAGCTGAACGCCGCGCGCTTGTCGTCAGCGGTGAACGTCATTGAACGCGGCAGTTCGGTGACGCGCCAGTCGATCAAGTCGGCGTCGCTGTCTTGCGCGAAGATCTCGAGGTCGAGCGGCCTTCCTTCTCTGGCTTCGATGTGTATGGTGCTGCCGTCGGCATCGGCGAGCGACTCGCCGTTGACCACAACGCCGAGGAGCGCGGGCGCAGCATTGTCGGATCTCGCGACGATGCGCAGCGTGTGTCTGCCGACATTCGGTAGTGGCTGTTCGGGGTTGTTGAAGCCGCCCCCCTGTGGTGGCAGGCCACTGTCGGTGGCGATCAGTTCGACGTCGCGGCTGCCGAGGTCGGTAGCGGTCGGTGTCCAGGTCAGCGTCGCCTGTCCGTACCGGGCGGACGCAGTAAACTCGGCGCCGAACGGCAGACCCTTGGTTGTCCAGCTCAGCGGATCCTGATCGAGATCGCTGGCGATGACGTTCACCGAGAGCGGCTGGCCAATAACCGCGACGACCTGGCGGGGCGCAGCGATCAGCGGCGCTTCGCTGTTGCTGCGCACGCTGAGCACGAAGGATCTGGCTGTGCTGAGCGCCTGGGTGGGGTTGCCGTCGCCATCGTCAGTGGCGGTAATGGTGATCGTGTAATCGCCGCGATCACCTGCCTCTGGAGCAAAGCGGATGACGCCGTGCTGCGCATTTGCTGCGGCCCCTGGCGGCGTCCAGGTGGCGAAACGCGGTAGGCCATCGATGGCGACCGTCAACGGCGATGATCCCGGCCGTGCGTCGGCATCGCTGATGTCGACCGGAATCACGATGACGTCGCCGGCATCGACGAAAGCGTTGCCAAGGTCACCGATCTGCGGCGCGCGGTTGGAATTGCTGACCACGATTGGCAGCGCAAGCTGACTGAGGGCCGGGATCCCCGTGCCGTCGCCGTCATCGCTTGCGGTGACGACGACCTCGTATCTGCCGGCCTGGGTGTAGTCTGGCGTCCACACGATCTCCAAGGTTTCGGCATCGAAGATCGCTCCCGCCGGCAGACCGGTGAGCTGGTAGCTGACGCTGGGGGCGGTGGTCTCCGGGCCGCTCGCTTCGGCATCGGGACGCGGGCGGAGGGGAGGCTCGAACTCGGGGTTGTCGGGGTCGAAGGCGAAGACGCTGATGCGCAGCGGTTGGCCTTCGATGACCTGCCAGTTTTCGGCGGACTCGAAAATTGGTTCGCCGTTGCTGTTGGTGACCTCGAGGACGAGCTCACGATCGATCGCGGTACGCCGGGTTTCGCCGGCGAGGGTGGTCCAGGTGGCGACGACACTGATCGGAACGCGGTAGCTCCCGTGCTGGTTGAAGCCCGGCGTCCACGCCAGCCAGCCACTCTGCGGGTCGAGCGTCGCACCACCGGGCAGCCAGCGCGCGCCGTACTCGAGGCTGAGGGTGGTGCCGTCGGCTTGTGAGTGTCCGGCGATCATTCCGGGTACGGTGGCCGCCAGCTGCAGCGCCCACGCCTCCCCCTCCCGCAGCGCTTGCGGGGCGACGGTGGCAAGGGTGGGGTAGGCGTAGCCCTGTTCGACGGTGATCGTGAAAGACTGGCTCGAAATCGTCCTGCCATCGCTGGCGACGAGCGTCACGTCATCCCAGACGCCGGCCTGCTCGTAGTCCGGCGTCCAGTGCAGGACGGCGCTGGCAGCGTCGAAGGACGCCCCGGGTGGCAGATTGCGCATCGCCAGAGTCAGGCGGTCGCCGTCGGCATCGGCGGCGTGCAGGGGCAGCGACAGCGTTTCGCCTTCGGCGAGGCCGGTGTCCCTTGCACCGTAAATGACCGGCGCGTGGTTGCCACCGCTTACCGGCAAGCGGAAGTCGCGCACCGTGGCGCCGCCGCGGCTGTCCTCGACGCGCACGACGATGGGCGTGCTGGCATCGGCGTCCTTGCTTGCCGTCCAGGTCAAGGTCGCCGTCGCGTGATAACCGTCGTCGGCCGAGTCGATCTCGGTCGACGGCGTCAGTGTCACACCTGCCGGCGCCTCGACGAGTTGCCACCACAGGCGTGCGCTGTCGGGATCGATCGCCTCGATCGTCGCGTTCCACGCTTCACCGACTGTCGCCGCTGGCAACTGCTCATCGTCGAACCGGTCGGCAAGGCCGAGGCTTGGCGGAAGATTGTCCCGGGGAAAGGCGTAGACGCCGTGTTCGAGGTTGACCTTGCGCAGGTCTGCGAGACCGGCGCGCAGAGCGAACTCGCCGGCAGGGATGATGCGAATGGTTCGAGCGGCGATCGTCGCGCCGGCCGCGAGCCCGCCGCCGCGCGCTCGCAGTGCTTCGCTGAGGTCGATCGTCCACAACTCGGCCTGCGCATCGTTTCCCGGCTGCGCATCGGCAATGGAATCGGTGAAATAGCGGCCGGCGTCGAGTACCAGGATCAGGGGGCCACGGATCGCGTCGTCGCCGACATTCGTCACACGGACGTCGTAACTGACCTCGCCGGTGGCACGCATGGCGCGAGTATCGCTGAAGTCGAGGCGGAGTTGGCTGCTCATGTCGGCGAGCGCCGTGAAGCTGCTCGCATAGCCACCGTGCAAAGGCATTTCGTTGTCGCTCTGCAGGCTCGCGGAAACATCTATCTGGTACGCGCCGGCGGCAAGGCCGGTGATCTCCAGCCAGGCGGTTCGCGTCGCACTATCCCAGCGGATCGCCTGTGGCTTGACGACTGCGCCGGTGTTGGCGCCAAGCATGGTGAGCGTGAAGTTGGCCGGGTTGAGGACGCTGCGCGAGTCTGCCATCCCGTCAGTCGCGTCGTCGGCGCCCTCGGCACTCAAGCCCAACCACATCGGCTGGTCGAAGACGACACCGATCTGGTTGATCGGCAGTGGCAGCAGGCCGCCATCGGGGATGGTGATCGCCCGGACGACCGGCGCCTGACGCGCTGCGATTTCATCGATACGCGTCGTCTGGGCGACCAGGATGCGACCGTCAGTGGTGGCAACGACGCTTTCGCCACGGCTGCCATCGCTGGCGACCGGAAGGGCTCGCCGGCTGGCGAGCTCGATCATCCAGACAGGGGATTCGTGTGGCGTGCCCTCAGCGCCGGTGTTGACGACGCGCTGGCGGAGGTTGCTCGAAGCGATCAACAGCCCTTCGAGCGCCGTCCCGGCGGCGCCGAAGGCGATGCTGTCGATGACGCCGGCGAGACGGTACTCAATCTCGGCGCGGCCGGCAGCTGCACCGCCCAGCGGCAGACTGATGATCTCGCTGCGCGGATTGCGCTGCGCGCCGGCAATCTCGGCGCCGCTCCACCTGACGGCCCACAGGCGTCCGTCGGCAGCGAAGGCAAGATCGCCGACGCGCTGGCCGCTGAAATGTCGCCAGGCGCGTGCGGGATCAGCCTCGGCGGGGTTGAAGATCTCGATGCCTGTTCCCGACGAGGCGTAGATATCGCCGCTATTCGGGTCAATGGCCAGTGCATGGGTCAGTGGATCACCGCCCGGAGCGTGGTGGCGTCCGACTATCTCACCGCTGCTGGCGTCAAGCTGCAGCAGTTCGGCGCCCGTCATCACCCACAGTTGGCCCAGGTGATCGACGGCCATGTCGGTAATCGGTGCGTCGAGGGAGAACAGCGGTTCCAGGCGAGCGTCACGGGCATTGCTGCCCGTCTTGCCAATGTGAAATACCTGGTTGCGCTCGGCGCCGGCACTGGCCAGGAAACTGTGATCGGGCAGTTCGACCAGCGCCTGTGCGCCGATGTCGGCGTCGCTGCCCGCGTAGCCTTCGGCGAAGCTGCGCAAGGCGAACGGTGCAAGTACCGAGCGCAGCTCGCTGCTCCGGCCGGCGGCAACGCGCCCGGGCAGTTGCGACATGGCCTCGGCGAAGAGGGCATTGGCGGGATAGCTGCGGTCCGCCGCGGCCAGCGGCAACTCGGCGGTCGGTAGTAGCGACGGGTTGACGCCGAGCGCGTCGAGAATTTCCTGGCGTGCGCCGTCGTCGGGCAGGATGGCGCTGGCTACGGCCACGGCCTCGCGGTTGCCGGCGCGATCGGTGGCCGTGGCCAGGAACTCGTAGCGTGTGCCGGCGGTACCGGTGAAGATTGCCTGGCCGATCGTCGGGTCGAGCTGGCGCTGCCAGATGCGGAAGTTGCCGCCGTTTTCGGCGACGTAGACGGTCACCGACTTGATGCCACTGCCACCGTTGCCGCTGTTTTCCGTGTCCTCGGCGTGCCAGCGGACGTCGAAGCTTGGCGCGCCTTGCGCATCGTCGCCGAGCGCGGTGACTGTCAGCGCCGTCCGCGGCGCCTCGGCGTCGAGCCTGACCAGCACGCTGCCGCTGTCGATCGGTGGCGACTGGTCGATGAACAGCCGTGCGCTGGCGGCGATGTCGACGCCTGGCGCCGAGGCGTCGTCAGCGCTGACCGTGTAGCGCAGCGAGCCGCGCTGCGACTGCACGCCGTCGGATCGGGCGAGCAGGCCGCGTGTGGCATCCCGGAGGACTTCGCCGGTCTGCGGGTCGATCGCCTGCAACAGCCAGGTGGCGATGCGCGTCGAAACATCGATGCCGGCACTGATGCGCAGGACGAAGCCCTTGCTGCCACTGAAGTCGAAATCGCCCTGGAAACTCGCCTGACCGACCGGCAGGTGCACGTTGATGTCGCCGATCTCGAGGTCGCCGAGACGAAACGAGCGTGCATCGAGGCTGGCGTCGAGCTGGCTGAGCAGGCGCAGCTGACCGGCTGCCGTTTCGCTGGGGTTGCCGAAATCAAGCGTGTAAGACAGGGGTGTTGCCGCCGGCACGTAGGCCCTGCCGTCCTCACCGGGCGCTGCTTGCGGACCGGTAACGGCGAGCAGTTGCGTGCCGGCGGCCAACTGGCTGGCCGCCTGCTGCAGGTAGCGGCCGAGGTCGAGCGCCTGGCCGGGAAGCGGCTTGAAGTCGGCGTCGAGCACGCCGACGTGACGCAGGTACTCGAGTTCGCTGCGGCCGCCGGCAAAGACATCGAAGTTGATGAAGTGCGTTGCCTGCGCCGCCTGACGGTCGTAGTCGGCACGCTCGGCCATCACTGGCACCGGGATCTCGACGTAGCCGGCGAGCGCTTGCCGCACTTCCACGTAGTCCACCGCTGCGCGCATTGCCTGCGGGTCGCCGGCGTGTCTGGCGGTATCGCCGTACCATTGCTGGACGGTGGTGAAGAATTCGAGCAGGTCGCCCTGCGTGCGATAGGTATCGCCACCGCGCGCAAGCAAGACACCGGTGGCGAGCGTGCTGTTCAGGCCGACGACCTTGGGGTTGGCGCGGATCGGCGGTGCTTCGTCCCGCGGACGCAGCCAGCCAGCCGCTTCGAGCGCGCCCAGCCAGCCGGCAACCCATTGTCCGGGGTCGGCGGCGAGTGCCGCCAGGCTGGCCGGCGCCGCGCTGTCGATGAGAATTGCAGCGCGTAACCGGGCGGCGTACTCGACCTGTTCGGCAATGAATTCGTCACGGGTCAGTGGGGTCGCTGCGCCGGCAAGGTTGAAGCGGAAGGGCATAGCCAGGGCCTCGATCGGCAGCAGGTGCTCGTCCGGGTTCGTCGACAGGAACCTGTTCGCCAGTCCGCCGGCGATTCGGTCGAGGTCCTGTACACCGCCGTCGAGCAAGCCTCGTCCCTGCCACTCCGGGTGCAGCGCGTAGAGCCGGGCGCGCAGGCCTTCGAAATCTCGGGCCAGCCATTCCGCGAGGCCGGGATAGGTCTGGACGTTGAAGCTCGTGCCGACGTAGGCGCCAGCGGCAAGGTCGAGGGCGTAACCCGGTATCAGGTTGACGCCAGCAGTATTCTGGACGTTGTCTAGTCTGGCCCAGGGAATATCCGGGCGCGTCGTGCCGGCAACCGGCGACGGGCCGTAGCTCTGGGTGTTCCCGGCAGGGTCGAGCGTCGCGCCGTCGGGGCGGCCACCGACGTTGCTGCCGACGACCAGGTAGGGCAGCGCAAGGCCATTGAGGACCTCGTCGCTGTAACCCATCTCGGGAACGCCGAGGTCGAAGCGCACATAGGGCGTGTCGACGTTGCTCAGGCTTTGCAGCGCGACGCTGTACAGGCCGTTTTCGCCGGGGTCGAGCGTGCGCGGGCCGCCGATGCCGATGCTCACGTCGGCTTCGATGCCACGCGTGACGAGAAAGCGTTGTGCCTCGGTGACGCGCTGGCCATCGGGGTTGATCACCGTCAGGTCGTAGAGACCGAGCGGCAGGCTGCGCAGATCGAAAATGGCCCGGATGTGCGTCGCGTCGAGGACTTGCCAGCGTTCGGGTTCGGCCTCATGGACGCCCGGACGGGTGATTTTGACGAGGGCGCCGGGTTTGAAGTACGCGCCTTCGATGTCGACGCTGACCCAGCGATGCTCGTCGTCGCCACTGCCACCCTGGTCCGGGCTTATACGCGTGATCGACAGCGGCAGAAGGTCGGCACGCAGGGTCAGCGGCGACCTGGCGGCGACCTGTCGGGAGCGAACGAGAACGTAGTAGTCGCCGGACAGGGTAGTCGGCAGCCAGGCTTCCTGATCGGTCGCCAGCGGATTGTCGTAGGCGGCGTCGAACGTATGGCCGCTGGGGACGTCGCCGTGGCGCAGGTAGAGTTCGTTGCCTTCGTTGCCTTCGTTGCCGCTGTCGCTGTCGCTGGCGCCGGCGCCGGCGCCGGCGTCGAGGCTGACGCGCAGCGTTTCGCCAGCGGCGACGGCGACCTTGTAGAGGCGCGCCTGCCCCGGACTCAGCATCGTGTCGAGCGGCACACCGACCTGCAGTTGCGGGACGCTGACCTGCAGCGTGGCGCCTGACGCGCTACGGTTGTTGACCTCGCCGGGGGGCAGGCTGAGGCCGGCTGCGGTGTAGCGGATGCTGCCTTCGAAGACTTCGTTGTAGAGGTCGGGACGAACGATCACCCGCCAGCTGCCGTCCTTGAGCGGCGGCAGCGTGACCTCCAGCATGCCATCGTAGCCAGCGTTCGCGCCAAGGCCGCCTGCATGATCGATCTTGCCGAGCAGCAGGTCGCCGAGATCCCATTGATTGTCGGAGGAAAGATAGACGGCATCGGTCCAGCGTCCCGACGCCGGGTTGCTCGACTGATTGGCGACGTGGTAGTCGACGCGGATAGGGTCGCCGATGCCGGCGCTGGCGGGCACTATGACCCGGGTGGTGACCAGATCGGCCGGCGGCGGGATCCCGATCAGCAGCGGCTGCGGTGCGGCCGCGGCGTTGTTCTGCTCGGCGGCAAATTCGCGGACCCTGCCGAACTCGCCAGCACCCCAGGCACGTGCCGGGTCGGCGACCACGAAGACGTAGTAGGGGCCGGACAACTGCTGCGGCGCGGTGACCTTCAGGCTGGCATCGTAGCTGCTGCCGGCGGCCAGGCCGCCAAGATGCTCGAGGTAGCCGAGATAGTGGTCCTGGGCGACATCCAGGAAGCGGTCACGGGAAAGGTAGATCAGGTCGTACCATGATCCCTGCTCGCCGGGCGTGTTGCCGCCGGCATTGACGACGCGGTAGGCCACGCTGAAGTCCTGTCCGGCAAGGACGCCTGCGGGAGCGAGCACGTTGGCCAGCTGCAGGTCGGGCGGTGTTGCCAGGCTGATCGATAGTGCTGTCGAGCCAAGGTTGTTGCCTTCGTCGGCGAATTCGGCGACGGCGCCGGCTGCGTCACCGTAGCGGCCCAGGGTCGGCAGACCGTCGCGGATACTGCTGCGTTCGCCCAGCGACGAGCTCCTGAAGATTGCGCTGTCCGCCTTGACCAGGACGTGGAAGTCGCCACCGATCGATTCGGGCAGGGTCGCGCTCAGCGAAGCGGTGTACGATTCGCCGGGCCGCAGGCCCTGCGGCTGGCCGTTTTCCTGCAACCGTACGGCCCAGGTCTGCAATGCGTAGTCGCTGTAGTCGAGTGAGGCGTCGCGCGAAAGATAGACGCCGTCGACCCAGTTGCTGATGCGCGTTTCGCGATCGCCGCGATTGCTTACCGTCCAGCTGATCGTCAGCGGCTGTCCAGATGCCGCCCCGGTTGCCGAAACGACGACATCGTCGACCTGCAGATCGGCTTCCCGATAGCGGACGTCGAGCGTGCCGCGTCCGATGTTGTTGTCGTTTCCAGCACCTTCGAAGACGCTGCCCGCTTGTCCATTTGCGCCGGCGTACCAGGCGATGCCGCCGGCAAGATCACCACTCGGCCACAGTTCCTGTCGGGCGCGACGCATTCTCGGGTCGCCGTTTTCGCGTTCGGCGTCGGTGATCACGTAGAGGTAGTACCGGCCACCGGTGCCAGCCGGCAGGCGCACCGTCGCCGTGCTGGTGTAGCTGGCGTTGGCCGCGAGCCCGTCTACATTGGCGTGCAGCACGCTTCCCAGGGCGGTCGCGCGTTCGGGGATGAACGAAGGGTCGCTGCTGAGATAGACGCTGTCGACCCAGCTGCGCGTACCGGCCCAGACGGCATTGCCGAAGTTGCTGACGGTCCAGCTGAGCGTCGTTTCCTCGCCCGAGAAGCTGCTCGGCTCGCTACGGACGCCGGTGACGCGCAGGTCGGCGGCTGCGGCACTGACCTGCGAAGGGGCGGCCAGGCTGTTGTTGTCTTCGTCTGCTTCGCCGACGCGGCCGCCGGCGTCAGTGCGCACGATCAGGTAGCGGCCGCTGACCGATGGAGCGAGCCGAACGGTCTGGCTGAGTGTGTAGCGCTCGCCGAAGCCCAGCGTTCTGCTCTGGCTGATGTCAGCGAGGTGCCAGAGGTCGCGCGCGACGTTCCAGTCGGGGCTGTCGCTGAGGTAGACCGAGTCTGTCCAGGTGCCGGTAAAGGCGTCACCACGATTCTGGACGCTGTAGCTGAAGCTGTAGCTGTCGCCGGCCAGGGCTGATTGCTGTCCGATGACTTCGCTGATCAGCAGGTCGGGTGGCGCGATGCCGAGCACCTTGATCGGCCGCGCCTGGTAGTTGTTGTTGTCGACCTGCGTCGGATCGTCGGCATTGATGTGGCTGGCCAGCGTGTCTTCGAGGACGACGTCGTAGGTGTCGCTCCAGACGGTGACGAAATATTCTCCGGAGCGCAGCGCGTCGGGGAGGCTGACGCGGACCTTGCCGAGGTAGTTCTCACCGACGCCGAGATTGCCGACATGGGTGAACGAGCCGAGCAGGATGTCGCCCTTGTAGGCACCCGGGCGGCGTTTGTCGAGGCTCAGCCAGATGCTGTCGGTCCAGCTGTCGAGCGTGGCCATTTCGCCACGCGTCGTCTGGTTGCCGAGGTTGCTGACCTGGTAGCGGACTTCGATGCCGGCGCCGTGCACGGCCTGGTCCGGGGCCACGACGTGGCTGGTAACGAGGTCGCCGAAGGGTACGGCGTCGATGGTGAAGTGTGCTGCCTGCGCATTGTTCGTTTCGTTTGGATACTCGTCGACCTGGTGGTTGCCGTCGGCGACGACGATCAGATAGGCGTCGCCACGCCAGCGGATCGGGATGTCGAGAAACGCTGTTTCTGCGGCGTAGCTTTCGCCGGGTGCGAGGGCGCCGGCGTTGGCAACTTCGCCGAGCAGCGTGTCGCCGGCGCTCAGCGTGGCGTCGGGGGACAGGTAGACCCTGTCGGTCCAGCGCCCGTCGGCCGGCGCAGCGCCGAGGTTGTGGATCGTGTAGCGGATGGCGGCGGCAGTGCCGGCGGTGACCTGCTCGGGGACGATGACGCTGGCCACGCGCAGATCGGGGCGTTCGCCGGGTTCTATGGCCGTCGGTTCGGCAGCAAGGAGCGTGTTGTTGTCGCGTGCTGCGCCGTGCTCGTAGACCTGGTCGCCACTGCTACTGCTGCCGAGCATGGCGTTGCTGACCACCTTGAGGCGATAGAGGCCGTCGGTTTTCGTCGGCAGGCGTAGCTGTTCGGTGCGCGTGTAGCGCATGCCCGCGGCAAGGCCGCTCTGCTGGCTGAAACTGCCGAGGGCGACGGCAGCGGCCGTGCCGCTGGTCGGCACCAACCAGACACTGTCGACCCATACGCCGCTGGCGTCGGCGTCGCCCTGGTTGGCGACGCTCCAGGTGACATCGACCAGTGCGCCTTCCTGCACGCTGGCCGGTGCGACGATGCTTTCGACGCGCAGGTCGGGCGAGGGCGAGAGGACTACCGGCAGCGGCCGCGAAGTGGCGCTGTTGTTATCGGTGAAAACGAACTCGAAGGGGCCGCCGGTACGAACGTTGAGGTAGTGCGTGCCACTGATCCCCTCGGGCAGCGTCACCTCCATGCGGCGTGTATAGCGGTCGCCGACGGCGAGTTGGCCGATGTGCCGGGCTGGACCCAACTGCACGACGACGTCGCTGCCGTCGGCATTGCGGCTCAGCCAGAGTTGATCCGTCCATTCGGCTGCGTCGGTGCTGCCGATGCCGTCATTCACAACCTCCCAGCTCACCGCCAGAGAGCGGCCACTGGCAGGGGTGCCATCGCTACTCAGCGACGCGACCCTCAGGTCGGCGTAGGCACTGGGCATTACGTCGACCACTTGCGTGACACGACCGGCGTTGTTCGTTTCGGAGTGGTTTTCGAAGACTTCGCCGTACGCGTCGCTGACCACGAACAGGCGGAAACGACCGCTGCTGCGTGCAGCAAGTGCGATGCTTTCCGAGCGGGTGTAGGACTCGCCGGCGATCAGTACCCCATCGTGCCGGTATTCGCCGATGATCAGGTCGTCGGCGTTGCCGAGGATGTCGTCGCGGGAAAGCAGCACGTGGTCGGTCCAGTTGTCGAATCTCCCGGCACCGCTTCCCTGGTTGACCACCGTCCAGGTCACGGTCAGTGTGGCCGGATCTGCGATCAACGTTGCCGGTGCGCCGATCGAAGTGACCGCCAGGTCGGCGTACGGCGACAGGTCGACCGTCACAGGAACGCCTGCGCGATTGTTGCTGCGCTTGCCGTCGTCGAGTACCTCGCCGCTGTCGCTGACGACGAGCAACTCGTAGGCGCCGGAAAAATCGAGCGGTACTGCCAGGTCGGCACTCGCTTCGTAGCTGTCATTGGTCGCCAGCGGCCCCGTGTGGCTGATCTCGGCAAGCTTGTGCATGCCTTCGGCGTTGCCGAGGAAGACCTGGTCGTTCCAGCTGCCGAGCGCGACGCCACCGCCGTTCTGCACGCGCCATTCGACATGCAGGAGGCTGCCCGAGGAGACACGCGGCGCCGTGCTTGTCTCGACCAGCGACAGATCGACACGCGCGATGCGCAGCGCGTTGCTGGCACGCGCCACGTTGTTGTCCTCGGCGCCGCGTTCGTAGAGGCTGTCGTCGCTGTCGGCGGCGACCAGCCAGCGCCATTCGCCGTCGGGCAGTGACGCCGGCAGCGTGACGCTGGCGCTGCGGGTGAAGCTGCTGCCGGGAGCCAGGGCGGCGCTGTTCAATACACTGGCGACTTCGTGCAAGGTGCCGCTGGCGTCCTCGATGTAGATGCGATCGTGCCAGGCGGTCGTGGTGCTCGCGGCGCCGGCGTTGGCGACCTTGTAGCTGACGCTGGCCTGATCGCCAGGGCGCAGCGCGTCTGGTCCGGACACCTCGCCGACCGTCAGGTCGGGCGTCGGGGTCAAGGCTATGTGCAATGCGCTCGCGGCCGTGTTGTTGGTGTCGCGGCTGCCCTCGCTGGCCTGCCGATCAGCGTTCGTTTCGACGAGTACGAAGTAGTCGCCGGCAAGGTCGCGCGGCAGCGTCAGCGCAGCCTGGCCGCGATAGCCCTGTCCCGGTCCGAGCACGCCGCTGTGGGCCAGCGAGCCGGCAACGATGATGTCGTCGCTACTCGGCTTCGTATCCGGTGACAGGATGATGCGGTCGTTCCAGTGCCCCCGATCGGTCGTTGCGTTACCCAGATTGCGCACTTCCCAGCTGATCGACAGCGTGTCGCCACTGCTGGCACTCGTCGGCGTGGTCAGCGCTGTCACCGTCAGGTCGACGATCGGCGTGATCAGGTCGATGGCCATCGCGGCGCTGAAATTGTCGGCTTCGGGATCGGGCTCGACGGCGTGGCGGCTGTCGGTGCGCACACCGAGATAGCAGGTCGTGGTGTTGCGGATGGGCAGCCTGAGCGCGACGTTTTGCGTGTAGCTCTCGCCGGGCTGCAGTTCGCCGGCGTGCTGGAAGTCGCCAAGCACCAGGTCGTCGCCATTGCCGATGAACTGGTCGGTGCTCAAAACGACTTGATCGCTCCATGCACCGCTCGCCTCTACCTGGCCGCGATTGGCGACGGTCCAGCTGATCTCGGCCAACTCACCCCCAACGGCGGTCTGCGGCGCGTTGGCGTTTTCGATGCGCAGATCGGGGTAGGCCCTGGCGGCAGAGGCGAAGAGGACGCTGGCGCTGTTGTTGCTCTCGGCGTCGCCGTTGGCGTTGGTCTCGAAGATCACGCCGACGCCGGCCCGGCCCTGATCGGTGGTCACTGTCAGCTCGATGTCGCCGCTGCCCTTGACGCCTTCCGGCAGAAGCAGACTGACGCTGCGTTGGCGGTGCTCGCCGGGGCGTAGCGCGCTCCCCGGCATGCCGTCGACTGTAGCCAGCGGGTCGAAGTGCAGCAGCGCGTCGGCGATGATCACGTCGTCAGCGATACTTCTGGCGCTGATACGCTCGTCGAAGGAAGCGTCGCTGGCGCTGGATCCTTCGTTCCAGGTCTCCCACGAGATGTTGAGCAGGCCACCGGCGTGGATCTGCGGGGCGTCGGCAGCCAGGACGTGAAGCTCCCGCACCAGCAGATCGGGGCCACTGATGCGCTGCAGGGCGGCGCTATTGTTGGCCTCCGCGCTGCCGTCGGGGTTGGCTTCGTCGATCTGAGCACCGGCGTCGGTGCTGACTCGCAGCGAGAAGCGCCCGGCTGCTGCGGCGCCGCTCGGCCAGGGGAACCGGGCGCTGTTGGCACGGCTGGCGCCCGCAGCCAGAGGCGCGTCGTTGACCAGTTCGAGTGTGGCGACGACCCGGTTGCTGTCGCTATCGAGCAGTTCGAGGCGTTCGCTCCAGGGCTCGTCGAGCGTCCTGCTGCCGCGATTGCTCGTCAGCCAGTTGGCGGTGACGGTCTCGCCCGGCTGCAGTGGGCCCTCCGGCGCCAGCGTCAGTCCGTCGATGACCAGGTCGACGTACGGAACCAGCTCGATCGTGAGCGGCGCGGCAAAGCGGTTGTTGTCTCGGTCGCGGTCGGCGATTGCCGCGTTGGCGTCGCTGACGATGATCAGCTCGTAGTCGCCGACGAAGTCGACCGGAACGTCGAAATCGGCCCTGGCCACGTAGCTGGCGCCAGTGTCCAGCGGGCCGGAGTGTTTGATCTCGGCGACCTGGTGCTGCTGGTCGTTGTGCGTTAGAAAGACGCGATCGCTCCAGCTGCCGGATGTGCTGGCGGCGCTGTTGAGTACCGTCCACTCGAGGTGCAGCTTGCTGCCTGATTCGACCCGGCTGGGGTAGTCGACCGTGCTGATGCCGAGGTCACTGCGCACGACACGGAGCGTTTCCGTCGACGCAGCGCGGTTGTTGTCCACCAACAGTTCGTTGCTCGCCTCTTCGCTGTCGATGACGACCAGCCAGCGAAACTCGCCCGCGGCAGTCGCGGCTGACAGTGTGAAGTTCACGCTGCGCGCAACGATGGCACCCGCAGCGAGCGGCGCGGGATCAGCGACGTTCGCCACTTCGCGCAACCCGGCACTTCCCTGATCGAGAAAGATGCGCTCGCGCCAGCGGTAAGCGGCCGGGGCGTTGCCCAGATTGCGCATCGTATAGCTGATGCTGCCGCTTTCGCCCGGCCGCATGATCGTCGGCCCGACGACTTCGCCGACCGCCAGGTCGGCCGTCGGCGTCTGCTCGATGCGCAGGGGCGTGGCGCTGGCAGCGCGGTTGTTGGCGGTGCTGCCGTTTTCTGAAACACGTCGCCCGGCATCGGCGTCGACGATCAGGAAGAAGGCGCCACTCTCCAGGCGCGGCAGTGTCAGCATGGTTTCCGCGAGATAGCTTTCGCCTGGTGCCAGCGTGCCGGCATGGGGAAGCGATGCGACGACACTGTCGCCGGCGTCAAAGTTGGCGTCAGTGGAGAGCATGAGGCGATCGTTCCAGAGTGCCAGATCGCTGCGTGCCTTGCCGTCGTTGCGCACGCTCCAGCTGACGCGGATGGTTTCAGCGCTGCTTGCTACGGTGGGCAGCACAATGCTGCTGATCGTCAGGTCGGCGGCGGGCGTTTGCAACTCGATGGCGGTGCCGGCAATGTTGTCGGCGCGCGTATCGGGCTCGATCACTTCCTGGCCGGCGTCCGCACGGACGCCGAGGACGAAGCGCCCCTGGCCGGCGAACGGCAGGGCGGCGGTGACGCTCTGCGTGTAGCTCTCGCCGCTCCGCAGGCCACCGACGTGCCGGAAACTGCCGACGACGACGTCGTCCGAATTGCCGATGACTGCGTCGCGACTGATGACCAGTTGGTCGCTCCAGTCAGCCTCGCTGTCGGCTGCTCCACGGTTGGCAACGCGCCAATCGATGCTGATCATGTCGCCGGCGATGCCGCTTGTCGGCGCGGCAAAGGCCTCGACCTGCAGGTCGGCGTAGGCGACCGGCGCCGAGCGTAGCTGCAGGCTGGCGCTGTTGTTGCTTTCCGCGTCGCGTCCCGGCTTGCCACTGTCGGTCTCGAAGAGCATCCCGAAACCGTTGTTGTCCCGGTCGGCGGTGATGCTGATCTCGATGTTGCCGGTACCGCGGATGCCTTCGGGAAGGCGAAAGCTGAAGCTTCGCTCGCGGTGCTCACCGGGCCCGATCGGGCCATTGCCTCGGCCTGCGGTCTCGGCAAGCGGGTCGTAGGCCAGGCTGGTGTCAAGCAGGGGCAGTACGGCGTCAGGCCTGCTGACCACGATACGCTCGTTGAAGGCGGTTGCCGTCGAGCTGCCACCTTCGTTCCACTCCTGCCAGCGGATGCTCACCATGCCTCCGGCGTGGATGTCGGCGCCGTCGACGCGCAGGTTCCTTATCTGCAGGTCGGCGCCAACCTCGTGGATCAGTTCCGCGTGTTGGGCGATGTTCCCGTCCTGTCCACTGATCACGACGCGCAGCGCGAAACGGCCGGCAGCGTTGACGCCGCCCGGCCAGACGAGTCGCGCGCTTTGGCTGCGGGTGGCGCCGACCGCCAGCGGGGTAGTGCTGGCCGGATCCGGAACCGCGACAGTGGCAAGCAGCGCGCCGGTCGTCAGATTGCGCAGTTCGAGATGTTCGCTCCAGCCTGGCACAGCGGCCTGGGTGCCACGGTTGGCCGTTTCCCAGTTGACCGTGACGCTGGCGCCAGGCTCGAATGCCGCGGTCGGGTCGAAGGCGAGATTCTCGATGTGCAGCTCGCTGTGCGCTGCACGGACAGCGTCGATGTCGATCGAAAGGGCGTTGTTGCGCTCCCTGTCGCCGCCGGCACCGCGTTCGCGGACGACGTTGTCGGCGTCGGCGATGACCATGACCTGCAAGCGGCCGGCAGCGTCGCTGCCATCCGGCAGGAAGAGCGTCTGACTGCGGTGCCGTGAGCCGCCCGGGGCGATCGGGCCATTGCCGCGCGTGGCGGCGTCGTAGGGAACCAGGACATCGGCTACGATACGGCCGGTGTCAAGATTGCGGACGATTACCCGGTCGTTCCAGCTGCTCGCGGTGGATTGCACACCAGCGTTCTCGATCAACCACTCGATGTCGATCGTTTGCCCGGTTTGAATGCTGCCGGCCGGATTGACGGTGAGGCCTGTCAGCGTCAGATCGGGTGATCCGGCACTTGCGAACGCATCAATCGCGATGGGTGGCTGCGCTGGCAGCCTGAACAGCCGGAACGCTGCATGCGCCGGTGTGCTGTCGGCCGGAGCGAGTCCGGAAACGACCAGGGTGTAGGTGCCACTGAGTTGCAGGGACGCGGTTTCCCTATCGATGCCGCGAAAGCCGTGTCGGTAGAGGACCTGTCCGGTTTGCGGGTCGCTGTAGGCGGGCGTGGCGCTGGCCGTGCCCATTGGGGTGTCGGCGACCACTTCGCGGCCGAGCGGGTCGAGCAATTGCCAATACGGCACGGCGCGGCTTGTTGCCGATCGCGAGGTGTCGCCGTCGGTGACCAGCGCGTCGAGGAAGTATCGTTCACCGGCAAGCGCGTCGAAGCGAAAGAGCTGCATGCCGTTGGCGGGCGTCGTGCTGGTCGTCTGCGTCGCCTCAACGGCGAGCGGCTTTGCGCCGGCTGGATCGAGGACGCGGAAAGCGCCGCTCGCCTCGGCGTTGCCCGGGTTGGCGATCAGCAGCATGTAATCGCCTGCTGCCAGGTAGCCGGCGAAATCGCCGCCGGCACTGGCCAGCATCGCTCGCGAGAAGAGCAGTTTCCCGGCGGGTCCGGCGAGCTGCCAGTGCAGGCCGACGTCAGCTGTCAGCGAGTCGAATGCCACTACGCCCGGCTGCTCGAGCCGCAGCGTATAGCGCGCTTCGCCGCCGGCGGCCAGTGTCGGCTTGAGCAGGCTGTTCAGCGGCAGCGCCGTTGCCTGCCTGGCCGACGGCTTGCGCAGCGTGAAGGCGTAGCTGGCGGCGCTTTCATCGATGCCGCCGTCGATCAGCAGCAGGTAGTCGCCGGCAGCAAGCGCTTGCAGCGTGCTGGTGTACCGGACATCGCCCTCCGCCAGTTTGTCGCCGAAAGGCGAAATCAGGCGCCACGACAAGCCGTTCGCTGACGCCGGATCGCCGGCGACGACGACGCCCTCGCCGTCGCTGACGGTGAAGCGGTAGGCCTGGACGTCGCCAGCGTGCCGCACGCTGCCGCTGCCCTGGCTGCCCGCTTGCAGCGGTACTGCTGCGCTCAGGTCGCGCAGCGAGAAGCGCAGCGAGCGGGCGTTCTGCCGGCCGTAGACGTCGCGCAGTTCCAGCGTGTAGCTGTCGGCCGCCGGCAGCTGAATGGTCTGGTGGGTTGCGTCGAAGTAGTCGGCTGCATGGATTCGCCAGCCCGAAGCGCTGCGTACCTCGACATGGGCAGCGAAGTCCGGCGTCAGCGGGGCGAGCCAGAGTGCTCCGGCGCTGTTGGTCGTGAAGCGGTAGCTGCGGCTACCATGGTCGTCGAGCATCCCGTCGACCACGCTGTCCACGGCGATAGACGGCATTTCCGTTGGCGCTGGCGTCCGTGTGGCCGTGGTCGACAAACCGAAGTCGTAGACGCGCAGCGAACCGTCAGCAGCAGCGCCGCCGCCGTCATCGCGAAGCACGAAGTAGGTGCCGCTGCGCGGCAGAAAGCCGCTCCAGCCCGAGCCTTCTCCATTGGCTGTTTCCCGCCCGAACTCGTCGAGCAGCCACCAGCGATCGTTATCGCCGAGGTATTGGCGGATGGTCAGTTCGTCACCGGCTTGACCGACGAAGTTGAAGGTCGCCGCCTCTCCGGCAGGTCGCTCGCCGCTTGTCCGGGCGCCGATCTGCACGGCTTGCGACTGCGCCAGATCGAGAAGGCGGAAGGCAAAGTCGTCGGCCTGTGTCTGTTCGTCACTGGCCTCGAATTCGAGCAGGTAGCTGCCGGCTGGCAATTCGACAATCGGCAGTTGATCCGCAAGCGTCGAGGCACCATAGAGGTCTCCCTGTACGAGCAGTTGATCGTCGCGGGAAATCCACCAGGCGAAATCGGCGTCGTCACTGGCGTTCTTGACCCGGTCGATCAGCAGGCGCGTCGCCGTGGACAGCGTGAGACGGTAGGTGGCAAGGGTGCCGCCGGCAAACGCCAGGCCGTCGACCCGTTCGCCGGGCGTGATCGTCTGGGCCGCCTTCAGGCCAAAGCGATAGGGGCGCTGGCCACTGCCTGCCGAGTGCCCGGGGTTGCTGTCCCAGACCAGGAAATGGCGCCCGGTCGCGCTCACCGGCGACAGGCTGGCTTGCTCCGTGAGAGATCCGGAGGCGATCGCTGCGGCGTCCCGATCGAACAGCTGCCACTGCCCATCGAAGGCGTCGACGGTCACGGGCAGATAGTCAAGCAGCGTCCCGGCAGCGAGGTCGAGGCTGTAAATGACGCTTTCGCCTGCCTGCAAACTGCCTGCGGCCGTAGCGTTCGGCGTTAGTGCCTGCGCATCGGCGAAATCGAGCAGCCTGAAGGCGTAGGCCTCGTTGCCGGTCGCGCCCTGGCCCGGATGGATTTCGATGCGGTAGGCACCGGCGGCAAGTTGCAGGGTAGTGATTGGAAATGAAAGCGCCGAGTGGGCGTCGATGGTCCTGTACAAGTCGTTGCCCTGGTAAAGGAGAACGCGCACGGGCGCATCGAGCTGTGTGAAGTTCAGAAGCAGACGCTTGTCCTCGGCCAGCGACAACTGATAGAGATCTCCTGTCCCATGCGCCGTCAGTTGCCCGGCGACGCTGGCACCGATGATGATCGGATTGCCGGCGTGCTCGAGCAACAATGTCGAATCGCCGGAAAGATCCCAGCCGCGCGCGAAGTACCAGGTGCCGTCGAGTGCAGGCACGAAGCGCAGCAGGTCGCTGCCGGCAAGGCGTCGCGCCAGCGAGAAGTCGGGGAGGTGAATCGTCCACTCGGCGCTGCCCGGTGTGTGCAGGAGGTATTCGCTGCCAGCGACGAGATCGACCTTGTAGAGCGCGGCGCCCGAATCGCCAAAGCGGCTGCCGGGGACAGCCGGGCTGGCTGCTGTGCTGCCATCGACGCGAAAGGCGAAGCTTCCGCCTTCGCCGTAATATTCCGAGACTTCTATGGTGTAGTCCCCTGCGGCGAGTGCCAGAGGCGCGACGCTGTCGTCGAAGCCATTCCAGTAGCCGTGGTCGCCGCTGAGGAATCCGGCAGCGTCGCGCACCACCCAGTGCGCCCACCACGGCGAACTGCCGCCACTTGTCCGGCCGCTGAGCACCAGCAGCCCCGGCTCGGTGAGCGTGAAACGATAGGCTTTGCCTGCTCCGGCCAGTACGTCACGGATATCGACGCCAGGTGTCAGCAGCGTACTGGGGATTTGCGAACGCTCCTCCCGGGCAAGCAGCGATGCGCTGATCGAGTAGTCGAGCGATCCGACCGATCCCTGGCCGCCGCTGACGACCAGGGTGTAGGTACCTGATTCATCGAGCGTGCGCTGCAATGGGCCGCTGCCGAGCCATGTCGTGGCGACGACGCGACCGAAGGGGTCGAACAGGGTCTGGCTGGCTTCGTAGGCGCGTTCCTGGAAACCGGTGGCTGTGCTGACCGCGATAGAGAGCGTGTCGCCGGCGCGTGCATGGAGACGATAGACCTGCGTCTGCTCGCTCCCGGGAGCGAAGGTGCCGTTGAGCGGCATGGCCGTTGTGAGGATTTCGCGATGACCGCGGAGGACATCGAGCAGCTGGAAACTGAAGTCCACCGTTGAGGCTTCGGTCTCTGGCGTCGAGTTCGCATAAAGCCGCATTGTGTACCTGCCCGGTTCGAGATCGAGGAGGGAGACGTTGCGATTTCCCAGGTAGTGGTTGGCCAGCCGCCGGCCATTCGCGCTCAGGATCTCGTAATCGACGTTCCGGACATCCGACAGGGCGTCGACCAACAGCCGGCTGCCGTCAGTGACAACCAGGGCGAAAGTGACTTCGTAAGCATTGCTCGCATCGAGGCTGACCGTGGTGACTTCGTCGAGCTGCACAGTCGGCGGCGGTCCGCTAGTCAGCGACAGGCGCACGCTGAGTGAGGACGTCTCGGCCAGCGCTGCGCGTCGCATCAGTTCGACCGTGTAGGGAGCGTTGTCGACTGGCGTGCGGATCGAGGCGCTGGTGCCGCTTCCCTGGCTTATCAGGCGCTGGTCGGCGTCGAAAAGCAGCCAGACGATTTCCTCCTCGTCCTCGTCGCCGCCGTCGAGCGCCAGTTGCAGGAATCGCCCGGCCGGGGAAGGGTCGAGGCGAAAGACCTTGATCTGTTCGCCGGCAGAAAACTCGACGGCCGTTTCGCCGCTGAAGAGCGAGGGCGCACGATCGAGGTCGACCACGTGGAAAACGAAGGCAGCATCCTCGGTATCGGCCGAGACCTCGAAAACGTAACTGCCACCGCGGAGATCGTCGAGGAAGGGATAGCTGCCTTCCGGGTGCGGGGCACGGGCCGGCACTGCGCCAAGGCTGATCCAGTCGGAGGACTCGGCGGCTGCGGCCAGCGGATGCAGCCGCCATTTGACGCCGGCGTCCGAGCCCCCATCATGGACCTGGAAATGGCCGGCAGCCGGTACGCGCAGGACATAGCTGCGTATTGGTTCGGTGTCACTGAGATGACCCGAAATGCGCTCTCCCGGCACGACTGTGGCCGGCGACAAGGTGAGGTCGAAATCGACGCTTTCGTTCGCTTCGGCACGACCCGCCACGACCAGAAGGTGCCGACCGGCGGCGAGATCGTCCAACTCGAAGGTGCCGCCGCTGTCGCTGCCGACTATCTGCCAGCCGTCAGCGTCATACAGGGTCCACTGCAGCAGCGACGCGTCGGCCGTTTCGAGTTGCAGGTGATGAGTGTTCAAGACGCGAGTGTCGCCGACCTCGCCAACGTTGTATTCGTAGACCAGAGCGTCGCGGCCGTGCGCCATTTTCTGGTGCAGGCCTGTCGCCGGAATGCCGATCGCCGTGTCGCCGGTGAGTAGTTGCAGCGTGAAAGCGGCGTCGTCGGCGTTCGCTTCGATGCTCAGGTCGTAGTCACCGGCGCTGACCAGCCAATCGTAGGCTTCGGCGTTACCGGCGTCGCGCGCGTCCGGCCACCAGTCCGCAATCTCGGCATCGTCGCCGGCGGGTAGCAGGCGCCAGCGGATGTTGCTGTCGTCGCCTCCGGCATCGTGTACCCAGGCCTGTGCAGGCAGGTCTTGTCCGAAGGGCACGACTACCCGGTAACTGATGCGATCGCCGGCGCGTGCCAGTGTACCCGTCAGCGTTTCGCCCGGCAGCACCCGCGGCGGCTGTGACTGGCGTGCACTCAGGGTATAGCGCAGCGGCTTGGCGGCGGCAGCAAAGCCGTCGACCACCAGTAGCCGCTCGCTGCCGTCTACTCCCGGCACGTCGGCCAGTCCGAGCACCGGCAAGGCGTACTCGCCAAGAAGCATGCCGTCAGCGTCGTGTACGGTGACCGCACCGCTCTCGCCGTTGCTGGCGATAGCGTCGATACTCAACGCCTGGCCATTTCTGGCGGGCAGTATGCGGAAGATGCTTGCGGCTGTGTTCCCGGCGAGTGACCCGCTTGAATCCTGATTCGACGACAGCGTCCCGGCGAGAGCGAAGTCGAGCAGTCGGAACGCGTAGGGGCCGAGATCCGCGACCTGATCGGCCTGCACTTCGAGTCTGAAAGCCCCAGGGGCGAGGCTGAGAAGCTTGTTGCCGTCGCAGGCACCTGAAGCGACCGACGCGCCGTCGGCCGCCCACAGTGTCCAGTGGTTTCCCGAACCGGCGAGGCCATCGAAGAGCAGGCGAGTCGGCTGCAGCAGCGAGAATCGCCACTGGTCGGCGAGGCCCGCGATGCGTGTGCTGCCGCGCGCTTCGCTGCCTATGCCAACGGACGAGACGCGTGGTCTGGCCAGGCTTGCCGAATAGCCGAGGGTGAGCGGCGCGTCGCTGGCGCCGCTGCCGGCGACGATGAACAGCTGGCGGCCACCGGTTGCCAGTCTCTTCACGAACGGCGAACCGGGTGCGACGCTGGCACTCAGCAAGGGCACGGGATCGCCGGGGGCCGACACCTGTGCCGAGGCGACACCGCCGGACAGGCTCTTGACGTCGAAGCGGAAATGGTCGCCGGCTTCAGCTTCGATCTGGAAGACGCGCACGCTGCTGCCCGGGTCGAGCAGCAGCGTGCGCTCGCTGTCCAGCGGCAGGGGGGCGGCGTAGCGGGCATCGATCAGGCGGAAGCGGAATTCGCCCGTTGCGCCGAAGTAGGGAATGATGCGCAAGCGATAGCGGCCGGGCGTGTCGAGCTGCAGCGGTGTGATGCTGCCTGGACCGCCCAGATGATCCTCGCTGTGGACGAGTCCGCCAGGGCCCGCGAGTTGCCAGGCGAGGTCGTCGCGAGCGCTCAGCGCGTCGAGGACCAGCGTGGTCGGCGAGTCGGTCGAGAAGCTGTAGTCGCGGATTTGACCCGGCTGCTCGATGCTGCCGCTGATCTCGTGAGCCTGGCTGTCCAGGGTGAGCGCCTCCGTGCGGACGCGCATTTGCCGCAGCAGGAATTCGTAGCTGTCGCTGCTGGAATCGACCTGCCGGCTGTCGACGACGAAGGTGTAGCGGCCGGCAGGCAGCGCGAACAGCTCCGTGCTCTCCGACATGGTGCCGCCGACTCGCGTTGCGCCGACGCTGTCGAGAATCCGCCAGTCTGCATCGCGCACCGACGTGGCGGTGGGGGTGAAGAGGAACTCGCTGTCCTGATCGACGACCAGTTGATAGGCCTGTGCCTGGCTTGCCGGGTTCAGGGTCAGCGCATTCAGGGTTTCCAGCGGAAGGGCCGGCAGCGTGCCGGCGTCGCGCAGCATGAAAGTGAAGTCGCCGATGGCCAGGGTCGTGCTCGCGACGGTGAAGTGGTAGTTGCCGGCTGGCAGTGACAGCAGGCTGGCGCGCGGGCTGGCGAAGCTTGTTGGCGCTATCGTACTGCCGGGATCGTGGAGGGGTATTTCATCGCCGCGAGGGCCGCTGAGAGTCCACGAGAAGTCGCCGTTGGCGTCTCCGGTATCGAGCAGCAGCTCGGTCGGCGCGGTCAGCGTGAAGCCGTGACGGACGGCCTCGCCGGGGCGCTCGATGCGGCCGATGGTGCGCTGGTTGAGTGTCAACGGTGCCGTCCGGTCGGTCGATAGCGCGAACGTGAAGGCAAGCGGGCGTGGTTCGGCGTCCGGCCGACGGTCTGCAAAATGCGGGAAGACCGCGAGCAGGTACTCGCCGCTGGTCGGCAGCAGGGTAGCCGTCATTCCCTCGCCAGACGTGGCGACCGGGTGCCCGTAGGGATCCCACAGGCGCCAGGAGATGTTCTTTTGGTCGCCGGTAGCGAGATCGCGTTGCTTGAGCGTGCCTCGATCGCCGGCGCTGGCGGAGAAGCGATAGAGCCGCGTTTCACCGGCGGCGACCGTTTCATTGATCGTCGCGCCGGACGCCAGGTCGATGGCGGCATTGGCGTCGAGGACGCGGAAGCGGTAATCCGAAGTCTCCTGGCTGTACGTCTCCAGTATCAGCAGGTAGGGGCCGGCCGGCAGCCGAAGCATCCGCGCTTCATCATCGCGGAACGAGGTCCAGCCCTGCACCGTGCCCTGTGCCCCGGAGAGCATCCAGCGCGAGTCCGGGCCACTCAGTGCATCGAAGATGATGGTACCCGGCTGGTCGAGTGTGAAGCCATATTCGGCAGTGCTGCCCACGCCTCCCGGGCTGACGCTGATCGGCCGATTGAAGCTCAGCGCCGCACCGATTCTGCTCGCCTGGCCCAGCTTGAAGTGGACGTTCGACGCACCGTTGGCACCCGGGTAGCCGTCGTTCAGGAGCGTGTAGCTGCCGCTCGTCGCAATGTCGAGACCCGTCTCGATTGCCTGACCCGAAACGACGGCAAGCTGCCGTCCGAAGGGATCGAGCAGGCGCCACACGCCGCCAGCGGAATCAGCGGCCTGCAGGATCAGTCGGTTGCCCGCACTCGCGTCGACGCGGTAGCCTATGGTTGCGCTGGCTGGCAAGCGCATCGTCGTTATTGTTTGGCCGGGAGCGATTTGCGGCAAGCTGGCGACGTCGAGCAGGCGGAACGCATAGGCGCCGTTGCCAAACACATTCCCGGCCTGTGCTGCCCCTTTGACGGTCAGGACGTAGTCCCCTGCCGGCAGGCTCAGCAGCGGATTCGCGCTGGCGGCGTCGCTGGCGAGCAGGTTTCGGTTGGCAACTTCAGTGCCGCGTGGCCCGAGCAGCGACCACACGGCGCTACTGGCGTCGCCCTGGGAGTCGATCAGCAACTGGCTGTCGGCGGCCAGGGTAAAGCGATAGGTCCGGGTCGCGTCGGCGCCTGGCAGTAGCCCGGCGACCACGCTCCCGAGGGCCAGCGCCTCGCCGTCGGGCAGGCCGCCTGGTGTCACGTGGCCGACGATGTCGAGCTGGAAATCGTGGTCGACTTGCGTGGCGGCGTCGACGCGCCCTTCGAGCAGCAGCGTGTAGGCGCCGCTGGTGGCGAGCAAGATGGTCTCGGAATCGTTTGCGGCAGCAGTCGAGGCTGTGGGCGTCGCGGCTAGCTCGCGTCCATAGGGATCGATCAAGCGCCAGCTGGTCTCGCCGCCGTTGCTCCGCAAGCTGATCTGATCGCCGGCCTCGGCGACGAAGCGGTAAGCCTGCGTGCTGTTGCCCGGACTCAGCCTGGTGCTGATCGCCGTCCCCGGCGACAGCGCGGGTGCCGCCGCCAGGTCGAGCAGGCGGAAGGCAAAGGCGCCGGTAGCGCTGCCGCTGCCATGCACCGCCAGCTGGTAGTTGCCGGCCGGCAGGGTGAGTACGCCGAGCCGCCCGGCGCCGTCGCTGGCGTCGAAGCGGCGATCGGATACCTCGCTGCCGCGCGGCCCGGTGAGTGACCAGACGATGTCTGCACGATCGCTCTGAGAATCGAATGCCAGTTGCGTTTCGCTGCTCAGCGCGAAACCGTAGACCGTCGCCTGGCCGGCGCTGGCGATCTCGTCGCTGACCAAGTCGCCTATGGTCAGCGGCCGGGCAAGGTCGGGAACCGCGTTCAGGGAAAACTCGAACGCGACGTCGGCGTCGGCAGCGTTGCCGTCGGCGCCGTCGAGCAGCAGCCAGTGTTCGCCGCTGCTGGCTGCGGTAAATGGCAGGGGATCGGTGGCAGTGGGGTCGAAACTGGCCGCTGCGACACGCACGCCCCATGGGTCGATCAGGCGCCAGTCGAGCGCTCCGCCGGAGAGCGAACGTGCTTCGAGGAACAGCTTGTCGCCAGCGGCGAGATCGACCTTGTAAAGGCGCGAGCCACGTGCCGGATCGAGCCGCCCGGCGCGACTCGTGCCGACGGTGAGTGGCTGTGCCGAGTCGGCGCCAAGCAGCCGGAACGGGAAGCTGCCGGTAGCCGCACCGTCGAGGTCGACCGAGAGCGTATAGCTCCCGGGGGGCAGGACGAGCCGTTCGCGGCCGGAGAATGACGCGCTGCCGTCCGCCGTGCGGCGCGCGACGTGCGCGCCTGCCGGACCCGCGAGCGACCAGTTGAAGCCGGCATCGGTGAGGCTGTCGAATACAAGGGGCGTGCTTGCGCCCAGGTCGAAGCCAAAATGGGCGATCTTTCCGGCCTGGTCGATGTCGGCGCTTGTCAGCTCACCGAGGCGCAGAGGCTGGTGGCTGTCCTGGATCGCTTGCACCGAGAAGGCGTAGTTGAGCGCTTGCTCGTTGGCGATACCGCCTTCGAGCAGCAGCAGGTATTCACCGCTGTACTGCACGGTAACGCGTTCGCCACCGTTGCCGGCCGCGAAGCTGCTTCCCTCCTGGCGGCCGAAGGGATCGAGCAGGCGCGCGGAAAGCGAACCGGAAGCGAGCGCCTCGATATCCTCGATATTGATGAAGAAGCTGTCTCCGGCGCGCGCCGCGAAGCGGTAGATCGCCGTCTGCTTGCCGTCGTCGAGCACGCCACTGACGGGGCTGCCCGGCACGATTGCCGTTGCCGAAGCGGTGTCAATGACGCGCAGTTCATAGGCACCCAGCGCATCGTCCTGCCCATCGACGCTGAGTTCATAGCTGCCCGGCGCGAGTTCTCCGACTGGCGAAGCGGCGGCCAGGGAGTCGGTGGCGCTGAAGGAACGGCCGCTCACGAGGCCAGCGGGACCGTCGAGTCGCCAGTTCAGGTCGCCGCGATTGGTGAGACTGTCGAAGACGATGCGGGTTGGTTCTTCGACGGTGAACTGGTAGAGGTCCTGCTCGCCAGGCACGTCGATAGCGCCGGCGATGGTCAGCACGGCTGCGCCCGGGTCGCCTGCGAGAAGAAGCCGTGGTTCAAGGGCTTCGAACGCGAGCTTTTTCGCGGGAACCGGGCTTCGCGCCCGCGCCCTGCTTTTCCTTGCTGGCTCTCGCCCGGGCTGCCAGAAGGCCGCCCGCAAGGCCGCGAGCAGCGGCTGCACCATCAGCCGGCGGCTTTGATCGAGACAAGCGTTCCTGCCTGCAGGCTTGCGCATGGTCCTTCCCCCTTCGCATTGCACAGATCAATGCCAACGGACAAAACCCAAGTGACCTGGTGGCCTGGAGCGGCCACGCGATTGACTGCCAGTGTTACGAGTCTACGACTTTGCCATTCGCCAAGAATAGACGATTCTGCTGGGGAGGATTCCTACGCACGCCGCGATTGCGGCGCCTGCCGCCTGTTGCCGGCGGCTTTCCGGTGCATGGTGGCCGTTAGGGGTCTGATGACCCGGTGTGGTTTCGGGAACAGTGTTCAGAGCGTCGACGCGCTGCACTACGACCGGTACGTCACGCGGCGAGGGCAGCGCGTCCTTGTTTCCTGCTATGCTACACGCCTTGATTGTCAGCAAGATGTTGCGAGATGTCAACGTTTTCGGGTGGCGTCGTTCCCTCTTGACTTTTCTACAGGCGATGAATGAGTAAACGCCCAGCCCATACGAATGCTTGGACGGACACCGGAGCAGCTGACCAGGTCCCCGCTCAACGGTCCGTGCCCGCGACGGAATCCGGCCCTCTGGCGGCGCGCCTGAAGGCGATCATCGGCGGCGAGTCGGTATCGTCCTTTGCGCGCAGGTGCGGCATCGCCGAGTCGGTGCTGCGGACCTATCTCAGGGACGGGCGCATGCCGCCGCTGGACAAGGCGGCGGCGCTGGCCGCGGCGGCCGGCGTCAGTGTCGACTGGCTGGCGACCGGCTGCGGCATGCGCGCTGTCGCGCAGGCGAGCCCGGCCTATGCGGTGAGCGGTCCGGCACCGGCCTTCGTCCCCGGGGCGCCAACCCTCGACGCGGCCGTTCTCGAAGGCGTCGTTAAGGCGGTGCTGCAGGGGCAGGGCGGGCAGGCTTCGCCCGAGCAGGCTGCGGCGATGATCCTCGATCTCTACGAGCGAAGCATCGACAGGCGCCAGCCGTGAACTACACCTTCGCCTCGGCGACGATCCTGCTGATCCTGATCACCGACCCGATCGGCAATATTCCGATCTTCGCCAATGCGCTGCGCCACGTCGCCCCCGAACGCCGCCCGTGGGTGATTTTGCGCGAGGTGCTGATCGCCTTTGTGCTGCTGCTGACGTTCATGTTCGTCGGCGACGGCTTTCTGCGGCTGATGAACCTCAGCGAACTGTCGCTGCAGATCGGCGGCGGCGTGATCCTCTTCCTGATCGCGCTGCGCATGATTTTCCCGCAGCCGAGTCTGGACGTGCCCGACACCTTCGGCGAGCCGCTGATCGTGCCGCTGGCGGTTCCGGCCATCGCCGGGCCGTCGGCGCTGGCGACCGTGCTGCTGCTGGTCTCGCAGGCGCCCGACCGGCGCCTGGAATGGATCGGCGCGCTGTGCATCACCATGGCCCTGTCCGCCGTGGTGCTGGTGCTCGCCGAGCGCATTCAGCGCATCGCTGGCGAACGCTTCGTGGTCGCTCTCGAACGGCTGATGGGCCTGGTGCTGGTCGCGGTGTCGATCGAAATGCTGCTGCGCGGGATCAGGACTTTCGTGCTGCAGCTTTCGAGCAGCTGAGTTCCGACGTCCGTCCGCCGTTGATGGCGATGGCACGTTTGTCGCCGGCCGAGCTGTCCTGTCCGCGTAACATGATGCTTCCCCTGGCGCGGTTTCTTGTGCCACGCTTATGACCATGACACCCGTACAGTCCCTTGGTGAAACCCGCGCCGCCTGGCTGCTGGCAGGGGTGGAGTTCTTCTTTGCGCTGAGCTGGGTGGTGTACGTCATTTTTCTTCCCGAGCTGCTGGCGCGCGGCGGCATCGAGAAACGCTATCTGCCGTGGCTTGTTGCCGCCGATCAGCTGGTTTTTGCGTTCGCCGACTGGTCGATGGGCGTCGCCGTCGACCGCGCGCGTTCCGCCTTGCGCCGGATCGGGCCGATGCTGGTGACGCTGTCGGCGGTTTCTGCACTGGCGATGCTGCTGCTGCCATGGCTGGCGCCGATGCCGCTGCTCTTCCTGTTGGCGACCGGCGTCTGGGTGGCAACGTCGTCGGCCTTGCGCGCGCCACCCTACGTGCTGCTGTCACGCTACGCCGGCCGCGCGACCCTGCCGCGCCTGGCGGGCATCCAGTTGCTCGGGCTGGCGCTGGCGTCGGCGCTGGCGCCGTACCTGGCGATCACGATCAAGGGTGTCGATCCGGCGCTGCCCTTCCTGCTCAGTGCGCTGGCGGTCGCCGGCTCGGCGCTGGCGCTGGTCTATGTCGAGCGCCGATTGCCGGCCGCCGCAGCGCCGCCGGCTGCGGGACCAGCCGCGCAGCAGGGCACGGGCGGCGGCGCGAAGTCCGCAGAGTCCGCGAAGTCCACCTGGGCTTTCCTGCTGGTGCTGGCCTTGCTGCTCGGCTTCGGACAACAGGTGCACTCGCTGATCAACTCGGTGCCGCAGTTCAAGCGGCTGGCGGATCCGGCCTTGTTGCCGTGGCTGCTGCCGGTCTTCTGGATCGGGTTCAGCTTCGGTCTGCTCGGCGTCGGTCGCGTCGTGCGGACGCGCGGCGCGCTGCAGGTGCTGCGGATGGCCTGCGCATTCGGTGCTCTGGCGCTGGCCGGCGCGGCGCTCGCGGTATCGCTGGCGGCGCTGCTGCTGAGTCAGTTCGTCGCCGGGGTCTTCTGGGCCTTCATCCTGTGCGCGTCGATCGCTCTGGCCGGCGAGCGCGGCGCGCCGCTGCACACCGGCCGCAATACCGGCGCCCTGATGGCGACGCTGGCGGTGGCGACGTTTTCGCGCATCGGTCTGTCGGCTTCCGGCGGTGCAGCGGCGGCCGGCGTGTTGGTGCTCGACTGGCTGCCGGTGCTTCTCTGGTGCGCCGTTGCGGTGTTCCTGCGGCGGGCGCGGCCGACATAGCCGGGGGCGAGATACGGTAGCGTTGCTCAGTGCTCCTTGCCATCGACCCGCGGTTGCAGCAGGTAGGGGATATAGCGCCATCCGAGGATCGCAAAACAGGCAAACCAGCAGGCCGCGGCGAGGTCGATCCAGCGCAGGTAGTCGGCCGGGTCGACCTGCGGGATGATGATGCGGAAGACGAAGCCGGCAATCATGATCCACAGCACGCTCTTGTCGAGGCGATCGAAGACGACTTTCCTGCCGGTGTGACCGTTGACGATGCGGATCAGCATGGCAGGGATGATCAGTCCCATGGCGCCGAAGGTGAAGACGTGCATCGGTAGCGAGCCAATCCACGCCGGCTGCGCAATCTGCGCGAGAAACTGGAGCAGCAGGTGGGCGACGATGGCCAGGTAGCCAAGATACATGATGCCGATGTCCAGCCTGCGCAGCGCCAGCTGCGGCTTCCAGAAGACGAAACGGACGAGCAGCAGCAGCGCCAGCAGCAGGCCGCTCCATGCCGAGAGTGCTGCCGGCAGCAGGCTGGCAAAGACGAGCAACAGGGCGAGCATCTTGATGCTGGTGTCGAGCGCCGGGTTGCGCAGGATGCCGACGCCCAGGGCGTTGCGCATGAACTGCGTCACCGTCCTTTCGAGCATGACCAGGAATGCGATCCGGAAGAGCGCCATGGTCATGTGCGCGCCGGCCTGGAAATTGTCCTCGCTGAGCAGCAGGTTCTTGGCCACCAGGAAGAGCGGCAGGATGATCAGAAAGAAATAGTTGTCGCGGAAGGAGTCGCTCTGGCGGTGGCGGATCAGCGACCACAGGAGCATGACGACGATCACTGCCAGGAAAAGGTTGCTGGAGAGGCGGAAAAGGACCGGCGGCAGCGAGCCGGCAAACCACATGCCGGCGCGTTCGAGCAGCCAGGCGCCGACCAGCAGGATCAGTGCCGTGCCGTGGTAGCCGCGGATCTTCACCCAGTTCTTGGTCGAGGTCAGCAGGAAGCCGCCCATCACCGCCCAGCCGAAGCCGAAGAACATTTCGTGCGCGTGCCACTGGACGGGCGAAAACGGCGCCGGCGGCGCGGTCAGGGCGCCCGCGAAGAGCAGCGCCCAGAGCATGGGCAGGGTCAGCCCGGACAGGCAGGCGAGGGCGAAGAAGGGTCTGAAACCGACCAGCCAGAGGGGTTGTTCCGAAAAGCGCATGCTCAGCTTGCCTCGACGTGGGTGTTGGTTGGAAGTGGCTGTGTCTGCAGGCGGATCGGGTGCCCGCCGGCTTGTCAGGCGAGGATTCTCGCGCAGCGACGGGCGCCTGGCTTTGATCTAGAACGGCGCCGGAGACGAAAACCGCAGCGCCTGACCGCTCGCGGGATGCGCGAAGGCCAGCGCGTCGGCATGCAGCAGCAGGCGGCCGCTACCCGCGGCCGGGTCGGCGCAGCCGTAGAGTGCGTCGCCGATGATCGGGTTGCCGAGCGCCAGAAGGTGCACGCGCAACTGGTGTGTCCGCCCGGTCTGCGGAGACAGTGCGACCCGCGAGCGGTCGGTGGCCGGATCATGGCTGAGCAGCCGGTAGCGGGTGAGCGAGGGCTTGCCGGCAAGCCGATCGACTTTCTGTCGCGGCCGCTGCGGCCAGTCGGCGCTCAGCGGCAGGTCGATCTCTCCGCAGCCCGCCGGCAGTTGGCCGGCGACGACGGCCAGGTAGCGTTTGTCGACCTGGCGTCTGGCGAACCTGTCGCCCAGGTGCCGCTGCATTTCCTTGCCGCGTGCCAGTACCATCAGGCCGGAGGTGTGCATGTCGAGGCGGTGTACGCACAGCGCGTCGGGGAAGTCGGCCTGCACGCGCCGTGTCAGGCAGTCCTGCTTGTCTTCACTCCGGCCGGGAACCGAAAGCAGACCGGCGGGTTTGATGACCACCAGCAGCGCTGCGTCGGCGAAGACGATTTGCGGTGCGCCACGGGGCGGCTTGCCGCAGGCGGTGGCGGGAAGGCGAGGGGTTTGGCTCGGGGGCATGCGCGCAGCGGGTGGTGACGGGTCAGGGCATCCATTGTCCGCCAATTTCCGGCCGGCGGCAGCGGCCGGCAAATCAATTAAACTGCGCACCTTGGGTGCACGGTCGGCTTGCCGCGCTGCCCGGGTCAGGCCACGAACCAGAGCCGCCGACGAACGATCACTTCCAGGAGAGCCGCTTGAGCACTGATATTCCCGAGTTGACAACCATGCTCATCGTGTTGGACGAGGGCGTTGCCGAGATTACTCTCAATCGGCCCGAGCGGTCGAATGCCATCAACCAGGCGATGTGGCAGGAACTGCGCATGGCCTTCGCCTGGGCCGACGAGTGCGAGGCGGTGCGGGTGGTGGTGCTCGGCGGTAGCGGGCGAAATTTCTGCTCCGGCATCGACCTGTCGATGCTGGCCGGCGTTGCCCAGACAGTCGCGCACCGTGACCCGGCGCGCGGGCGCGAGGCGCTGCGGCGCGTGATCCTCGATCTGCAGGACTGCCTGTCGCGCGTCGAACGTTGCCGCAAGCCGGTGCTGGCCGCGATTCAGGGCGCCTGCATCGGCGGCGCGATCGACCTGGTGACCTGCTGCGACATGCGTTACGCTGCCGCCGACGTGCAGTTTGCGGTGCGTGAAATCGACGTCGGGATGACCGCCGACGTCGGCACGCTGCAGCGCCTGCCGCGGCTGGTTGCGGACGGCATTGCCCGCGAGATGGCCTATACCGGCCGCCGCGTCGATGGCTTCGAGGCGAAGCTGATCGGGCTGATAAACCAGATCTTCGAGACGCCCGAACTGCTGCTCGATGGGGTTCGCCAGATTGCCCGGACGATTGCCGCGAAGTCGCCGCTGGCGATCCGCGGCAGCAAGGAAATGCTCAACTACGGGCGCGACCATTCGGTGGCCGACGGCCTCAATTATGTCGCGACGTGGAATGCGTCGATGCTGACTTCGGCCGATCTCGAGGAGTCGCTGGCCGCGATGCGCGAGAAGCGGCCGCCGCGCTTCGGCGACTGAGCTTCGCCTTGGGCCGCAACTAGCATGGAGACGTTTGTCCACCACGTCGGGCTGGCGATGCCGCTGTTCGTGCTGGTGCTGGTCGGCTACCTGCTGATGCGCGGCTGTGGCTGGCCGAAGTCCATGTCCGAGGATCTCTCGCGCTTCGTCTTCTCGGTGGCCCTGCCGGCGATGCTCTTCCGGATGATGAGCGACTTCTCGAAGCTGCCGCCGGTCGATGCGCGCTTGCTGATCGCTTTCTTCGGCGGTTGCCTGATCGTCTTTGTCATCGGCCGCCTGGTCGCCTGGCGGCTGTTCGCGCTCGACGGCGTCGGTCAGTCGGTGTTTGCGCTTGGCGGCGTGTTCTCGAACAACGTCCTGCTCGGTCTGCCGCTGGCCAAGGTCGCCCTCGGGGTGGCAGCGGTCCCGTCGGTGGCGCTGGTGCTGGTGTTCAACGCGCTGATCCTGTGGACACTGCTCAGCGTGTCCATCGAGTGGGCGCTGCACGGCAGCTTCTCGCCGCGCGGTTTCGCCAGGACGGCGTGGGGCGTGCTGACCAACCCGATCGTCGCCGGCATTCTCTCCGGCGCGCTGTTCGGCCTCGCCGGCTGGCCGCTGCCGACACTGATTGCGCAGCCGCTGGGCATGCTGGCGCAGGCAGCTGCGCCGCTGGCGCTGATCGCCCTTGGCATGGGGCTGGCCGAATACGGGGTGCGCGCCGGCTGGCGGATCAGCGTCGCCATCTGCGTGCTGAAGCTGATCGTGCAGCCGCTGGTGGTCTGGTCGCTGGCGCTGCTGATCGGCCTGCCGGCAATGGAGACGCAGGTGGTGGTGCTGCTTGCCTCGCTGGCCGTCGGCGCCAACGTCTATCTGATGTCGCGTCAGTTCAACACCCTGGAGGGGCCGGTGGCGAGCAGCCTGGTGTTGTCGACGGCACTGGCCGCGCTGAGTACGCCGTTGCTGATGACGCTGACCGGCAGCTGAGCAGGCGCGGTGCTTCGTCAGTCGCGACGGCTGCCGGCGATGGCGCGCAGGAACTCGTTGCGCGCCTGTTCCGAGTGCTCGAACTCACCGATGAACGCCTGGGTGACGACCCGCTCGTCACCGCGCCGGTCTTCGCCGAGCAGCAGGCACAGCTGCTCGGCCTCGACGACGCAGGCTGCGCCGCGCGCCTTGCCGTGTCGCATCAGGGCTTCGGCGATGTCGCGCGTCATCCATTCCTGATAGGTGAAGCGGTGACCGATGGCGTCGACCAGGCGGGCAATTCGGCCGAAGCCGTGCAGTCGGCCGCCGGGCAGGTAGGCAACGTGGGCGAGGCCGCGGAACGGGACGAGGTGGTGCGGACAGACGCCGTGTACGGCAATCCCGCGGACTACGACCAGGTCGCCACGATGATCGGCGAAACCGTCACCGAGTGCTTCGGCAGGGTCCAGGTCGTAGCCGCCGAGCAGGCGGCGTTGCCAGAGTTCGCGGACGCGCTGCGGGGTCCGCCCCATGTGCGCGCCATCGGCGGCAAGGCCACATGCGCCGAGCAGGTCGGCGACTGCCCGCTCGAAGGCGGCGGCGTCGAAAGGCCGCTGCCGCGCGATACCGATGTCAGTTGCGGACGCGGCTGGCACCGCCTGATCATGGCTGCTGCTATCGGACATGGCGAGCTTCCGGTTGGGGTCTCCTGAAGCGAGCATGATACACGTCGTGCTCGCTCCTTTCCGGTTTGCCCGCTGCCGATCGTGTTGCGTAAACCATTCGCCGGCTGCGTATCGATCGTGATTTCCTTGCATGCAGCAAGCCATCCGGGCAGTGGATGAGCGATAATGACGAGCTCGTGGAGTTGGCGGTGAGATTACCTGTCGGGCGAGCCGAGGACGCTTGCGCGAGTCGGGAAGGACATGGATGAAGAGCGTTGATGATTTCCGTTTGAAGTTCGGCAACAAGGAACTGGTGCCGATCGTGATCGGCGGCATGGGCGTCGACATTTCGACGGCCGAACTGGCGCTCGAAGCAGCTCGACTCGGTGGCGTTGGACATATATCCGATGCGATGGTCAATACCGTTGCCGATCGTCGCTTCAATGCGAAGTTCGTCAAGGACAAGCTCAAACAGTACAAATTCAACGTCGCCAATTCGGACAAGTCGGTCGTTCGCTTCGATCTCGGACAACTCGCCGAGGCGACCAGGATGCATGTCGGCAGGACGATGGAAGCAAAACGTGGCGAGGGACTGATCTTCGTCAACTGCATGGAAAAGCTGACCATGAACTCGCCGCGCGAAACGCTGCGGGTACGCATGCAGGGGGCGCTGGATGCGGGGGTCGACGGCATCACCCTGGCTGCCGGACTGCATCTCGGTTCCTTCGCCCTGATCGAGGATCATCCGCGTTTCCGCGATGCCAAGCTGGGAATCATCGTTTCGTCCCTGCGTGCGCTGCAGCTGTTTTTGCGCAAGACCGCCCGCTGCAAGCGCCTGCCCGACTACGTGGTGGTCGAGGGGCCGCTGGCCGGCGGTCACCTGGGTTTCGGCATGGATTGGGCGGAGTACGATCTGGCGACGATCTTCGCCGAGATTCGTCGCCATTTGCAGGCCGAGCAACTGGACATCCCGCTGATTCCGGCTGGCGGGATCTTCACCGGCAGCGACGCGGTCTCCTTTCTCGAGCAGGGAGCCGCAGCCGTACAGGTGGCGACGCGGTTTACCGTTTCCAGGGAGTGCGGTCTGCCGGAGGACGTCAAGCAGCGCTATTTCGAAGCCAGCGAGGATCAGATCGAGGTCAACCAGATTTCGCCGACCGGCTATCCGATGCGCATGTTGAGCAACAGCCCGGCGATTGGCGACGGCATCCGGCCCAATTGCGAGGCTTACGGATATCTTCTCGACAGCACCGGCAACTGCTCGTACATCAGCGCCTACAACCGGGAGGTGGAGGCAAATCCGGGGGTCAAGCGGATATCCGTAAGGGACAAGACCTGTCTGTGTACGCAGATGCGCAACTTCGATTGCTGGACCTGCGGCCATTACACCTATCGTCTCAAGGACACGTCTCGCCGTCTGCCGGACGGCAGCTATCAACTGCTCAGCGCCGAGCATGTCTTCAGGGATTATCAGTACAGCACCGACGGCAAGATCCTCGCCGCCGAATAGTCCGCCGCCGCTGATTCTCGCCGCGCAGGCGAAAGGGCAGCATTCGATGCTCAGCTATCGCCACGCTTTTCATGCCGGCAACCACGCCGATGTTCTCAAACATCTGGTGCTGATCCAGCTCAGCCGCTATCTCTGCCGCAAGGACAAGCCGTTCTGGTACATCGATAGCCACGCCGGCGCGGGCGCCTACGCGCTGGATTCGGCACAGGCGGTCAAGCTGGCCGAGTACCGCAACGGAATCGGCAGGCTGTGGGGGCGCAAGGCCCTTCCGGCGGCGGTTGCCGACTATCTCGAGCTGGTACGCGCGGCCAACCCGGGCGGCAGCCTGAAGGCTTATCCCGGGTCGCCAGATTTCGCGCAGCGGACCATGCGTGTGCAGGATCGCCTCCGCATCTTCGAAATGCACAGCCGTGATGTCCTGCGCTTGCGCGAGCATTTCGATGGCGCCGGAAAACAGGTGGTCGTCGAGCACGGCGACGGTTTTGCGGCGCTCAAGGCGCTCCTGCCGCCACCGTCGCGGCGCGCACTGGTATTGATCGACCCGGCGTATGAAGAGAAGCAGGACTACGAGCGGGTGGTGCACGCCCTCAAGGATTGCCTGCAGCGTTTTCCCGGCGGTATCTACCAGGTGTGGTATCCACAGCTGACCCGGCTCGAGTCGCACGAGTTGCCGGCACGTCTGAAACGCCTGCCGGCAAGCAACTGGCTGCATGTCACGCTAAGGGTCCGGACCCCTGCCGCCGACGGTTTTGGCATGCACGGCAGCGGTCTCTTCGTGCTCAATCCGCCATGGACCCTGCAAGCTACCTTGCAGGCGGTGATGCCCTGGCTGGTCGAGGTGCTCGGGCAGGACGAGGGCGCTGGCTTTGCCCTCGAGGGGAGCAAGGCGCCGTGAATGATGGGCGAGTCGTGGCGTTGCATGATCCGCCAGTTCGCCGCCGGCCGATCAGCATGCCTTGCCTTTCCCGGCCACATATTTGCGGCTCGAACCGTGGCTGGTTTCGACGGGGTATTTTGCGGCGTTCTTGACCAGTTTGGCGCGCGCGGCATCTTCCAGGTCTATGCCGGCATGCTCGGCGATGAGCAGCAGATAGATCAGCACGTCGGCGCATTCGTCACGCAGTGCTTCCTGCGCTTCGCCGCTGCTGGCCATCGCCGTCATGTCGCTATCGCTCTTCCACTGCGTCAGTTCGAGCAACTCGCTGGCTTCGAGATTCAGCGAAACGATCAGGTTGCGCAGGCTGTGAAACTGCGCCCAGTTTCGCTGGTCACGGAACTCGAGCACCTTGGCGGTCAGCGCCGGCAGGTTCATGGCTTCCTTCAGGCGAAGAAGCGCTGTTGCGTTTCTTCGGGCAGCGGCATGCCGGTTGCCTGCGCGCGCGCCAGCAGTTCCCAGTAGTAGCGGTAGGACGCGCGGTCGTGCAGCAGTCCCTGGTGTTCGATCGGTCCCCAGTCGCCGTCTTGTGCGGCGATCAGGATGGCCGCGGCGCTTGCGACTTCCGAGAAGTCGGGGCGCATCGCTTCGACGATCGGAACGATCTGGTTGGGGTGGATGCTCCACATGCGCATGTAGCCGAACTCATTGCGCGCGCGCCGGGCGTCGTTGCGGATGTAATCCAGATCGCGCAGCTCGGTGGTGACATTGTGCGACGGGACTGCACCATTGGCCAGCGCAGCGGCTGCTATTTCGCATTTGGCGCGGACAATCAGCGGATGTTCGAACTGCCCGGGGCTTCTCATCGCCGAAGCCGGAATGGCGCCGTGGTGACCGCTGACGAAGTCCATCAGTCCGAAATCGAGCGATTCGACTTCGGGCAGGGCGGCGATGTCCCAAACGTCGCGCAAGGCGCCGTAGGTCTCGATCAGTACATGTGCCGGGATCTGGCGGTCGAGGCCGGCGGCAGCCGCGGCGCGGCGCAAGGCGTCGAGTTGTATCCGGACATCCTCACCGCTGCTGACCTTGGGCAGCGTCACGAAGGCCAGGCGCCGGCCGGCCGCCGCGACGATGATTTCGATATCCTGCTGCCAGCCGTGATGGGCGATGTCATGAATGCGAACGCCGACGCGGCCATGCCGATTGGCGTCGCTCATGATCACCTCGGCAACCATTGCCGCGTGTTCCCGGTCGGCACCGGCCGGCGCGCCGTCCTCGCAATCACAGCTTATGTCGAAGATCGGTCCCAGCTCGTTCTGCAGCTGCAGGGCCTTGTTCATCAGTTTTTCGGAGCCGGCGTAATGGTCGACGGCGGGAATCATCGGAAACGGTTTTTCGCCTGCAAAGAGGACTTGGCTGGGATGGCGCATCGGGCTTTCGCTGGGTCTGGGTCGTGGGGAACAGATATTCTACCGCGCTACCGTGAGAAGGCGCCGGCGAAAAAAAGCCGCGGACTTGCCGCGGCTTTCGGGAGCGAGACAGCGCAGCTTTACAGCATCGACTTCACGGCTTCCGCTTCGTCGGTGAGTTCCTTGAGCGTCTTGTTGATCTTCTCGCGCGAATAGCCGTCGATCTCGATACCCTGAATGATCTTGAACGAGCCGCCCTTGCATTCGCAGGGGAAGCCAAAGACGATCCCGGCCGGGATGTCGTACGAGCCGTCGGAGGGAACGCCCATGGTTACCCATTCGTCGGATCCGAGAACCCAGTCGTGCATGTGGTCGATAGCCGCGTTGGCCGCCGAGGCAGCCGATGACAGGCCGCGGGCATCGATGATTGCGGCGCCGCGTTTGCCGACTGTCGGCAGGAAGACATCGTTGTTCCAGACCGGATCGTTGATCAGATCCTTGACGTTGTCGCCATTGGACGTGCAGTTGCGGTAATCGGCGTACATCGTTGGCGAGTGGTTGCCCCAGACGGTGAGTTGCTTGAAGCTGGCCACCGGGCGGCCGGTCTTCGCGGCGAGTTGCGAGAGGGCGCGGTTGTGATCCAGGCGCAGCATGCCATGGTAGTTGGCCGGGTTGGTGCGGCCGACTTTCTTGGCTGCCGAAGCGGCGATCAGGGCGTTGGTGTTGCAGGGGTTGCCGACGACCAGCACGCGAACGTCTTCCCTGGCGTTCTCGGCAATCGCCTTGCCCTGAACGGTAAAGATGGCGCCGTTGGCGGTCAGCAGGTCAGCACGCTCCATTCCCGGGCCGCGCGGCCGGGCGCCGACCAGCAGGCAGACGTCGGCGTCCTTGAAAGCGACGTTCGGATCGTCGGTGGCGAACATGCCGGCGAGCAGCGGGAAGGCGCAGTCGTCGAGTTCCATGATTACGCCCTGGCAGGCCTTCTGGGCTTGCGGCAGGTCGAGCAGTTGCAGGATGACTGGTTGGTCCTTGCCGAGCATTTCGCCGGAGGCAATCCGGAAAAGCAGGCTGTAACCGATTTGGCCGGCGGCGCCGGTGACCGCGACGCGCATGGGGGCTTTGGACATGATGCGGCTCCTGTCGTTGGTGATGAGCGAAACTGGTTGAATTGCAAACTGTGGATGGAGAAAAAAACGATCGGCGGCGCCCGCGGTTCCACTATTTCGCGGGGCGCACTGAACCGGGACAATCATAAGATCCAGACGCCTGAAGTGTCAAATCCATCTCGTATATCTTTTGTCTTATATAAGATAAACTTTGCTAGAAGCGGGATGGACGGGCCAGTGAATTTGTGCTGAAATAGGCGTCCATGAACCGCCTCTCGTCATCGCAATCTCCTACCTTCAGCCCGCTGTATCGGCAGATCAAGGAATTGATCATGCGCAATCTGGAGTCGGGCGAGTGGGGTCCGGGCGACTCGATTCCCAGCGAGTCAGAACTTGCCGCGCGCTTCGGCGTCAGTCAGGGTACGGTGCGCAAGGCGATTGACGAGATGGCCGCCGAGAACCTCCTGTTGCGTCAGCAAGGCAAGGGGACGTTTGTCGCCACCCACAGGGATCCGGGCTCCGCCTTCCGCTTTTTGCGGCTGGTCCCCAATGATGGCGTGCCGCAGGTATCTCGGAGCATACCGCTGGAATGCTGGCGAGCGAAGGCGGGTCCGGATGTTGCACGCACGCTTGCGCTCGAGCCCGGGGCGCCGATCACCATTGTCAGACGGTTGCTGAAACTGGGCGACGAGCCGGTTGTTTTCGATGAGATCTATCTTTCCAGCGAACTGTTCCCGGACCTGTCGCTGGAGGTTCTCGGGACGGGCGAGTCGCTCTATGGCCTGTTCGAAGCCCGTTACGGTGTTTGCATGGTTCGTGCTGATGAGCGTTTGCGTGCCGTGTCGGCCGACCGGGTAAGCGCCGATCTGCTGCAGGTTGCGGAAGGAAGCCCGCTGTTGCTTGTCGAGCGAGTGACTTTCACCTTTGGGCAGAGGCCGGTCGAGTGGCGCAGGGGGTTCTATTCGACGCGCAACCATCACTATCGCAACCAGCTGGGAT
>JACKLW010000015.1 GCA_024235715.1 Accumulibacter sp.
GAGGCGCCCTTTATGCGCTTGGCACGCGAAAAGTGTCGAACTCGGGTGGTCGAGTTCCTGAAGAGCTTGTAGTTATGTGCAGGCCGCAGGCACCACGCACCGACTCTGTGCTCGTGCGATGCTGCGGCCCGCACCTCAACTGTTCATAACTGGGAACTGTGCATAATGGCCGACAGCGGCTGTTGCGTCGTGATACGCCGAGCGGACATTGACAAACAGCCGAGCTTTTCGAGCGGCTATCCGGATTGACCGAGCGACAAAAGATTACCAAGCCAGCGGCACACGATAGCGTGTCCGCCGGTCTGCCCCATTGCGCACATGCCTTGTTTCTATTTCCCGTTTAGCCGTTTGCTAAACGAAACCGCATAAGCGGGCGAGCGGAACAGGAGGACAGGATCAGTGGACGGTTCAATGCCGTCAGTCATCACCAGAGGATCGAAGTTGATCTTTTCACATTCCGCGCCTGCTTGTGGTGTTGCCGAAGAAATTGTCAAGGTCCCTATGCTGACCGCCTTCCGGTCGTCGGGCCACGGCCGGGTGGGGTTGTCTTCGTTATCCCCGGGGACCCCAATCGTAAGTACCATCTGCCAGCGTACCGGCCCACCTCTGGTGCGGTCGATTAGCTTCTGCTCAAGAAAGTCCTTCGGCGAGGACTTGAGGTCATCATCGGACATTTGTTTCTCGCCATCTTCTGGAACGAAGCGCCAACGGACCAGTGTGGTCTTGTTTTCAAGATTCACAAATCGGAAGGCGTGAATGCCAAAGTAACTAGTATTCGCCCAACTCGGTGGGGGGTTGTTTTTGGCGAGGAATTCCGCCTGCGGCAGGCTATCAGGATGGGAGGCCTTGAACGCCTTGATCTTCTCCGGATCAGGCTTGCCGGTCGCGGGGTCTGGCGTCTTGGCAACAATGTCATCGAAGAAGGTCTGCGGCGACGCCGCGCCAAACATTGGCGTGTTCAGCATGGTCATGTGTTGGAGACTGCCGTCGGGAAGCCTGAACTCCAAGGCCATCCCTCGCGGAATCCTTGCTGTATCTGGAACCTTTGGATTGCCGCCAGGCATGGAAAAGCGCGCGACTACCGGCACTGGCTTGCCGGAAAAAAGCGCTGAGCGCGAATAGATGTGGGCATTATGTGATCCGACAAACTCGCCGACTGCACACGTCCCCTTGGTGTGATTGCGGCGCTCTCCCTGGTGCACTCCAAAAGTCTTCTCCAAGGCGGAGACCACTTGATCTGCTGTCACGTCGTTTTCACTCGCCAGGCAAGCTGGTGCGGAGAGAGCCAGCAGTCCGCTCAGCAGCAAGGTTGGGAAATAGTCGCTCTCTGTGCTCATATATCCTCCGTTTGACCTTCTGATGTTTGGCAACTCACACGCTTTGTTATCTCAACACGGGGCTCTTGCCCGGTTACTCCACTCGCACTCTCCCCAACTCGTTGCGGTTCAGAGCGATGCGGCTCGCCTTCCAGCGAGTCTTTTACCACAGCGACGGCCGCTGCACAGCCCCGGCTACTCGCGGTAACGAGCACTCGGCCAAGCTGGAGCTAAGCATACACCGGGAGCAGCGATTTTGCCGGCGTTGTGGGCGCGCTCAAGGGTGGGCGGAGCCCGGCGAAGCGAACCCTTCACGACGTCAAAAACGATAGTAAGCCGAAGGGCTCGCCACGGATTTCGGCGCCGTTCCACACCAAACGACCTCAACCCTATAGGGGTCTATATCCTTTCGTGTGGAACGGGCGCTGGTTTTGGCGGTTTGAGGGGGGCGGTGATGTCAAGGGCGGACGCAGTCCGGGCGCAGCCGAACCCTTTACATATCGCTGCCCCCTCGCTTACGCTTCCTCCGGGCTGAGGAAGGCAGTCTGCTGCCCTCGGCATAGAGGACAATGACGGCCTTTCCTGTCGCGGCCGCTTCCTCATGATTGAAACGCTGTTCACCCAGGCTCTGGGCCTCGTTGCTCCTTGGCAGGTAGAAGAAGTCATCTTCAAGCCAGAGTCCGGACGGATCGACTTCCAGCTGCGATTTGGCGCTGCCAGTCATGCCTGTCCGGCCTGTAGGGCACGACGAAAGTCGCTTTTTGCGTCGAAAGGGTGAGTAGCGTTCTTCAAAAAGCGGTCGCCCGGAGTCACCGGCCCTAAATTCTTCCGCGAACCCGGTCGAACGGCGGCAATGCAGCGTACAGCCGACGCTCAAGGCGCATGCCGCCAATGACCGCAGTGGCCGAGTTGTGTGCGTTGGCCCTCTGGCAGCTTGCGAAGTACAGCAGCCGTTCAGATGGCTGCTTACCAGAATCATCGAACGACAGCAATTGGCCGACTCCGGCCGGTCATCGTCGCCCCGCAGCAACAGCTCTCAGACGGTTCCATCGGCACAAAACGACCAAGAAAGGGCGCAGAGGACCGGGAAACTCAGTCGGCATCCCGACCGAAAGCGGTGTTCAAGGTCGCCTCGGAACAAGTGTAGTGCCCTGCCAGTCGTTAGTCATGCAGAGGTTCGTCGTCAGATCGGCGGTGAGTCGGGCAACCGCGGCTGCGGCGGCGGAGAGGGGGATATGTTTCGAGGCGCAGAGCGCCAGGCGGCGCGTGAGCGTCGGGTTCTCGACGGGAACGGCGCACAGCGTGCCGGCCGCCAGTTCATGCAGCAAGGGCATCACCGGCAGCAGGGTGTGACCGAGGCCGGCGAGCAGCGTCGTGCGCAGGATGCTGACGGAGCTGATGTCGGCGATGACGTTCGGTCCCGGGAGGCCCTGCGCACGCGCCGCCGCCTCGATGATCGGGCGCACACCATGCGGATTGGCGGGCAGGATCAACGGCAGCAGCAGTGCCTGCCGCAAGGTCAGCGCCGTCTGTGGGCGATCTGATGCCGAAGCGGGCGAGATCAGCGCCAGCGCCTCGTCGAGCAGGTACTCGCAGGCAAACTCGCCGAGCGTGCCGTCGTCGAACAGCAGGGCGAGGTTGATCTGGCCCCAGCGCAGTTGCTGGATGAGGTTGCCGGTCAGCTCTTCCGTCAGTTCCAGTTCGACCTTCGGCAGGTGCTGGCGGACCGCCTGCAGCAGCGGCAGGGCCAGCGCGTTCGAGGCGCTGTGCGGTACGCCGAAGACGACCTTGCCGCCGGGATCTCCGGCGAGGTTGCGGACGCTGGCCCTGGCGTCGTCCACCTGGCGGAGGATGGACGTGGCGTGCGCCAGGAAGACGCGGCCGGACTCGGTCAGTTCGACCCCGCGCCGCGAGCGGTGCAGCAGGCGTGTTCCCAGCTCGGTTTCCAGCTGCGCGAGTTGATGACTTAGCGCCGACTGCGCGACGAACACCTGCTCGGCCGCCTTCGAGAAGGTGCCGTGCCTGGCAATGGCCGCGAAATGGCGCAACTGGCGGAGTTCCATGGTGGCGCAATGGTACTCGTGGAATCGTGATTCGAGATACGACTATCTGTATATAGTGTTTTGCAGATACAAGGCGTTCGGGTCTAATTGCACCATCTGACCAAGGCGCACAAGTGCAGCCACCCGCTGCCGGAACCCAGGCCCACCCGGCCGTCGTTCGCCGAGGAAACACTTTCCACCGAAAGTGGGAATGCAAGGCTCCTACCCCCGAGCCGGCTCACGGAAGAGAAGCAGAGGCCCGCATTTGCCGGGCCTTTGCGTTCCTGTCGAATCACCGTTCAAGGTTGATGCCTGCCTGATCGCAGGAAGTGACAAGCCTCTGTGTCGGACACCTCTTGCGGCGGTGGGGTGCGGATGCAGGCGCGGCTCAAGCCGGTAGTGGTGCCGGCATGAAGGGTGCCCGGCCGCTTGTCAGGTAGGACTCGCAGCGCGCGATGTACTCGGACGTGCTCTTGGGCATTGGCGTACGTGCGCGCGCGATATAGAACACCAGGTCGCGGCCGTTGCGGAGCAGCTGCAAGCCGTCCGAAACGCTGTGCAGCGGGCTGCCTGGCCGCTTTTCGCCCGCATCCGCCGCCGCTTGCGGCGTGAAGTTGGCCAGGCGTTCGCCGGCGGTGACCAGGCGCGACCAGACGTCGAAGATGTCGGGGTCGGTGCGCAGTGTTTCGGTCTTGACCTTGGCCGCGTTGGCGAACTCCCGGATCGGCGCTTCGACCGTCTCGAAGGTGGGAATGCGGCTGAAGTTGCCGATCATCGCCTCGGCGATCAGGTCGATGTCGCGCATGCTCTGGCCGATCTTGACGTAGCGGCTCTCGTAGAAGTCCTCGACCGGGATCGAGAAGGCCCGGAATGGCTCGCCCCACAATTCGTCGATGCCTTCCTCGCCGCTGCGGTGCAGGACGAAGCGGCCGAGGTCCATTGCTTCGAGCAGGCATTGACCGCATTCGCGCATCAGCGCATTGTCGCTTCGAATCTCTATGCCATCGGTCTGCAACTCGACCAGTCGTCTGAAGATGTCGATCGCCCGGTTGAACAGCGCACCAGCCAGCATGCCGGCCTTGACCCGCCGCCGTGCCGGGTCGGTTTCGGCCTCGTGACTCTGCCGCGCTTCGCCGAGTCGGCAACCCGGGATGTTGAGCCCATGCTCGGTGTGATTGAACAGCCGGCGGGCGAGGGCTTCGATCAGTGACTTCTTGCCCTGCAGCGAATCGACCGGCACCGGATAGGTCTTGATCCAGTAATCGTTGTACAGCACACGTTCTTCATCGTCGATAACCCGTCGCGTTCCCTCGGGCGGCAGTTGGTCTAAGGTCGAGCTGTTTTCGAGGCGGTAGACATTGTTCATTGGCGTGTTTTCCAGACGGCAGACGCTTCACCTCCAGCAAGAATCATGCTCGCTTGGCACCACTTGCCCGTCTTTCTACGCCGCTGCTTTTATTGGCAAAAATCTTTCCGGGCCATCATGGCGCCGCTACCGGCGCCATCAGGCGGTGCATAGCGGGCCCGGAGACGCCATTTTCTGCACCGCGGTGGCGCGTCGGTTCCCGCCCGTTCCGGGTGCAGGCGCGCTTTTTCGGGCGAGTCGCGCGACTGTCCTGCTGCGTGTTTGCAGCGCCAGGCCGACATGACACGCGTAAATGCGGCAGCGATGCGGAAGCCGACCGGCTCGGTGCGGCGCGACACCTGGATCTGACCGCCGCTCAATGCCAGTCGGCTCGAGATTTCCCTGGGTGCAGCGCTGGCTACTGCCAACGGAAAGTGATGAAAGCGATTGACCTTTCAAACCAGCGGGCATGAAACGGGATCCCGTCGTCCGCGCGCATGGCCGGCGGAAGATCCGCTGCATGTTGCGCCGCACCATCCTTGTGCCCGACTGAGCGAAGTTGGGGCGCGGCGCCGCTCTTTCAGTACATCGGGAAGCGCAAATTCTCGGAAATCCGAGTGTTTTCAGTCTGGTATTCCATTGGTACGACTATTGCTGGCGACCAGGCGTGGAGAGCAAGTCCCCCTCGCTCGAAGTGCCATCGATTGACCAAACTCTGACAAGGAAGCGTCCCATGAAGAAGAAACTCGAGACCACGAGCCCGGCCCCGCGCTCGCGCAAGCTGCTGCGGCTACTGTTGGCGGCCATGGCCGTGAGCACACAACTGGCTGGCGGTCCGGTCATTGCAGCCCAGGCGAAGCTGCAAAAGCCCGACCTCAATCTCGGGCGAACTCGACGGCGCGCACATGCTCGCCGGCCAGCCGCTCGGCGCGACGATCGGCTACGGTACCAAGGCCGACGTGATCACGGCGTTCAGCATGGATCTGAACGGCAATGGCATCACCGTTTCCAACGCGGTGATGGAGAAACTGAAGGCCAAGCTGCCCAAGCAGGCGGACGGCAAGCCGGTGCATCCGATCAAGGCCGATTACCTGAAAGCAGTGGTCGACGACTACAAGAAGGAAGGCAGGCCGTTCAAGATGGGCATGGTCTTCCCGGTATCGACGCACAACTATGAACTGCGCTACTGGCTCGCCTCCGGTGGTCTGAACCCCGGCTACTACGCGCCGCTCAAGGGTGACACCAGCGGCACCATCAGTGCCGACGTCCAGCTCTCGGTCACCCCGCCGCCGCAGATGCCGGCGACCATGGAAGCGGGCACCATCGACGGCTATTGCGTCGGCGAGCCGTGGAACCAGCAGGCAGTGTTCAAGGGTATCGGCGCGCCGGTAATCACCGACTACGAGATCCAGAAAAACAATCCCGAGAAAGTCTTCGGCGTCACCAAAGCCTGGAACGACCAGAACCCGAACACGCACAAGGCAGTCGTCAAGGCGCTGATTCGCGCCGCCTTCTGGCTGGATGCGGAGAACAACAAGAACCGTCCGGAAGCGGCCAGGATCATTTCGCGATCGGGTTACGTGGGCGCCGACTACAAGGTGATCGCCAACAGCATGACCGGCACCTTCGAATACGAGAAGGGGGATGTGCGCAGCGTGCCGGACTTCAACGTCTTCTTCCGCTACAACGCCACCTACCCCTACTACTCCGATGCCATCTGGTATCTCACCCAGATGCGTCGCTGGGGGCAGATCCCCGAGTTCAAGTCGGACGCCTGGTAGATGGACACGGCGAAGAAAGTCTATCGCCCGGACATCTACGCGGCAGCGGCGAAGGAACTGATCGCGGAAGGCAAGATGAAAGCCTCCGACTTTCCCGATTTCGCCAAGGAAAGCGGCTTCAAGCCGACCCAGAACGACTTCATCGACGGCATCCCGTACGACGGCAGCAAGCCGAACGCCTACATCGACAGCCTGAAGATCGGCCTCAAGGGCAAGGACAAAGTGAAATAGAAGGCGCTCCCGGCGGTGGGCAGCGAGTCGGCGCGGCCACCGTCACCGGCAGCACGGCAGCGCCGGCAGGCACGGCCGCTGCCCGACGCTGCGGGAGCCGCATCGTGCAGCCCTACCAGATCAATTGCTAGGTGAATGACATGCTCAACAAAGTGGCGAATTTCTTCAACAAGACGGGCTTTACCTGGTTCGTTCCCTTCGTGCGCCTCGCTGCGGGTGAAGACCCGCGCCAGCAGTTCCGCGACATGCTGCTGATGATCGGCGTGCCGGTACTTGCTTTCGTGGCCTTTCTGGCGCTCTGGAACGTCCTGGCGGCCGGCGTACAAACCAGCCTGGGCGCCATTCCCGGCCCGCTGGAGGTTTTCAGCGAAGCCAAGGGCCTGGTCACCGAACACCAGCGCGAACGCCAGAAGGCGCTGGCTTTCTACGAGCGCCAGGAAAAGCGCAATGCCGCAACGCTGGCCGAGGACCCGACCGCCGAGGTGCATATCCGCAGCTGGACGGGCAAGCCGACCTACCTGGATCAGATCGTCACCAGCCTGTTCACGGTGTTTACCGGGTTCGCCATCGGCACGCTGGTGGCCGTTCCGCTGGGCATACTCTGCGGATTGTCGAAGACCTTTCAGGTGGCGATAAACCCGCTGATCCAGATCTTCCGACCGGTGTCGCCCCTGGCCTGGCTGCCGATCGTCACGCTGGTAGTCAGCGCGGTATATGTCTCCAGCGACCCGATGTTCGAGAAGTCCTTCATCGTCTCGGCGGTGACGGTCACCCTGTGCTCGCTGTGGCCGACGCTGATCAACACGGCCCTCGGAGTGGCGTCGATCGACAAGGATCTGCTCAACGTTTCCAGGGTGCTGCGCCTTTCCTGGTGGACCAAGGTCACCAAGATCGTCCTGCCCTCGTCACTTGAACTGATCTTTACCGGCTTGCGTCTCTCGCTCGGCGTCGGCTGGATGGTGCTCATTGCCGCCGAGATGCTGGCGCAGAACCCGGGCCTCGGCAAGTTCGTCTGGGACGAGTTCCAGAACGGCAGCTCGCAGTCGCTCGGTCGGATCATGGTGGCGGTATTCACGATCGGTTTCGTCGGCTTCCTGCTCGACCGGATCATGAATACCCTGCAGCAATTGGTCAGTTTCGGTCAGCCGGCGCACTAATCACGGGAGCCCATCTTCATGGCATTGGCACAACTCAGAATGGCGGAATCGACGGCAATGATGGCCGATGAATCGTCACCAGCGCTCGCCGGAATGGCATTTCTGGAACTCAAGGACCTCTCCAAGTCCTATGGTTCAGGCAAGCATCGCTCGTCGGTACTGAAGGATATCAACCTGGCGATCCGAGAAGGCGAATTCGTCGCCATCGTCGGCTTTTCAGGCAGTGGCAAGACGACGCTGATTTCGCTGGTCGCCGGCCTGATCTCACCCGACGCCGGCGACGTCCTGCTTGGCGGCAAGCCGGTCAGCGGCCCCGGTCCCGATCGCGGCGTGGTCTTCCAGAGCTACTCTCTGATGCCATGGATGACCGTTCGGCAGAACATCGCGCTGGCCGTCGACCAGGTCTTCAGTGGGCTGCCTGCGGCGGCACGCAAGGCGCGTGTCGAGAAGTACGTGGCGATGGTCAATCTGTCGCCGGCGATGGACAAGCGACCGTCCGAGCTTTCCGGCGGCATGCGTCAGCGGGTTTCGGTGGCGCGCGCGCTGGCCGCCAACCCGCGAATCCTCCTGCTCGACGAGCCCCTGTCGGCGCTCGACGCCCTGACGCGCGCCAACCTGCAGGACGAAATCCTGCGCATCTGGGAGCAGGAGAAGAAGACTGTCGTCCTGATCACCAACGACGTGGATGAAGGCCTGATCATGGCCGACCGCATCATTCCGCTGAACCCGGGTCCGGGCGCCACCTTCGGCCCCGAGTTCGTGGTCGACCTGCCGCGGCCGCGCGACCGGACGGCGATGAACCATGATCCCGAGTTCAAGCGTCTGCGCAAGGCAGTCACCGAGTACCTGATGAAGGTCGGCATGGCGCAGGCGGGGGAACAGGGCAAAGTCATCAGTCTGCCCTCGGTCCTGCCCAATACCAGCAGCGAGTTCGATGTGCGCAAGGCGCAAGGGACTGCTCCGCCGGCGATCATACCGATCCATCACGATCGCTACGTCGAGTTCTCGCAGGTCTCCAAGATCTATCCGACCAGGAAAGGCCCGGTGACCGTCGTCGAGCAGTTCGAACTGCGCATGAAGAAAGGCGAGTTCGTCTCGGTGATCGGCCACTCCGGCTGCGGCAAGTCCACCGTCCTGTCGATGGTCGCCGGACTCGCCGACATCAGCGAAGGCGTCATCCTGCTCGACAACCGCGAGGTTGCCAATGCCGGGCCCGATCGCGGCATTGTCTTCCAGGCGCCGAGCCTGGTGCCCTGGCTAAGCGCCTACGACAACGTCGAACTGGGCGTGGACCAGGTCTATCCGCACGCCAGCCGCCAGGAATGTCGCGACATCGTGATGCACTTTCTCGATCGTGTCGGGCTTGCCGATGCCGTCGACAAGAAGGCCTGCGAGTTATCGAACGGCATGAAGCAGCGGGTGGGCATCGCGCGTGCCTTCGCGTTGTCGCCGAAACTGCTGCTGCTCGACGAGCCTTTCGGCATGCTCGATTCGCTGACCCGCTGGGATCTGCAGGAAGTGCTGATGGACGTCTGGAGCCGTTCGCAGCTGACGGCGATGATGGTCACCCACGACGTCGACGAAGCGATCCTGCTCGCCGACCGCGTGGTGATGATGAGCAACGGGCCACGCGCCAGGGTCGGCAAGATCCTCGAAATCGACCTGCCGCGCCCGCGTACGCGCAAGAAGCTGCTCGAGCATCCGGACTACTACCGTCTGCGCGAGGAACTGCTCAGCTTCCTCAAGGCGTGTGACCAGCACTGATCCGGCGCTTCAGGCGAGCAACGCGACGGCCTTGATCTGTGCCTTGAGCGCCAGGCCGGGGCGGATTCGCAGCCTGTCGGCCGAACGCCTGGTGATCCGGGCGAGCAGCGGTTCGCCGGCGGCATCGAGGCGAACCAGAACGTGCCCGGGGGTATCGGTGGGCGCCAGATCGACGACGCAGGCGTCCACGCTGTTGAGGATGCTGGTGTGCAACTGCGGCACCAGCGCCAGGCTGACATTGCGCGCATGGATGCGGCAGCGGACACGGGCGCCGACCGGCTCGTCGCGGCGCGACACGTAGATCCGGCCGCCACAGAACTCGAGGCGGCTGAGGCCATCCGTCTCCTGTGCCGCGATGCGCGTCTCGATGACCACGCCCGCATCGTCGGCAAAGATGGCCGGCAGGTCGATGCGGCTCAAGACTTCCCTGAGCGGACCGCTGGCCACCTGCCGGCCCTGATCGAGCAGGACCAGATGGTTCGCGAGCCGCGCCACTTCATCCGGGGAGTGGCTGACGTAGATGACCGGCAGCGAGAACTCGTCGTGCAGTCGTTCCAGGTAAGGAAGGATCTCCAGCTTGCGTTTCAGGTCCAGGGCCGCCAGGGGTTCGTCCATCAGCAGGATTTGTGGCGAGGCGAGCAGGGCGCGGGCGATCGCCACGCGTTGGCGTTCTCCGCCCGAGAGCTGCGCTGGCGGGCGATCGAGCAGCGGTTCGATGCCCAGGAGATCGGCGATGGCCGGCAACGAAAAACGGCGGTCAGCGCTCAGCACCCGCTTCTGGCCATACGCCATGTTGCCGCGCACCGAGAGATGCGGGAAGAGACTTGGCTCCTGGAAGACGACTCCCAGCGGCCGCTGGTGCGGTGGAACGAACAGGCCGCAGGCTTCATCCTGCCAGACGCGACGACCGATGGCGAAGTAGCCGTCTGTGGCGCGGTCGAGGCCGGCCATGGCGCGCAGGCAGGTGCTCTTGCCCGAGCCGGAGTGGCCGAACAACGCGGTGATGCCGCCGCCCGGCAGGTTCAGGTCGACGTCCAGCGTAAAGTCGCCACGGGCCAGGCGGAAGCGGGCCCGGATGTCCACGCTCAGGCCGTTTTCCCTGGCGGCGCGGGGTTGAACGTGTACAGCGCCAGCAGGACCAGGAAACTGAACAGGACCATGCCGCCAGCCAGCCAGTGCGCCTGCGTGTACTCCAGGGCTTCGACGTGGTCGTAGATCTGCACCGAGACGACACGGGTCTTGTTCGGGATGTTGCCGCCGATCATCAGCACGATGCCGAACTCGCCCACGGTGTGGGCAAAGGCGAGGATGGCGCCGCTGACGATGCCCGGTCGGGCCAGCGGCAGGGCGACCGACCAGAAGGCGTCGCGAGGGCTGGCGCGCAGCGTCGCGGCAACTTCCATGGGGCGTACGCCGATGGCCTCGAAAGCGTTCTGGATCGGTTGCACGACGAAGGGCAGCGAGTAGAACACCGAAGCGATGACCAGACCGGTAAACGTAAACGGGAGGAAGCCGAGGCCAATCGCTTCGGTGAAGCGCCCGAGCGGCCCGTTCGGCCCCATCGCCAGCAGCAGGTAGAAACCGAGCACGGTCGGCGGCAGCACCAGCGGCAGAGCGATCACGGCGCCGACCGCGCCCTTGAAGCGCGAGCGTGTGTGCGCCAGCCACCAGGCGATGCGCGTGCCGACGATCAGCAGGATGATGGTCACCACCGTCGCCAGGCGCAGCGTCAGCCAGATGGCGGCGAGGTCGCTGTCGTCCATGCGCAGTTGGTGCTCCGCGGCTCGCGGAACGGGGGAGCGCCGCGGTGGGCGTCGTTCCGGGCAGGGCACCCGCTGGCGCCGCTCACAGCGCGTACCCGTAGGATTTGATGATGGCCCTGGCCGTGTCGCCTTTCAGGTAGGCGAGCAGGGCGCCGGCTGCCGCGTTGTGGCGGCCGCCGTTGAGCAGCACCGCATCCTGGCGGACCGGCGGGTACATGCTGGCCGGAACGATCCATGCCGAACCGTCGCTGAGCTTGCCGTCTTTCCAGATCTGCGAGAGCGCGACGAAGGCCAGTTCGACGTTGCCACTGGCAGCGAACTGGTAGGTTTGCGCCACGTTTTCCCCCTGCACGAGCCTTGCCTGCAGGGTGGGCAGAAGACCGAGCTTCTTCATCACCTCGATCGCCGCCGCGCCGTAGGGTGCCGTCTTCGGGTTGGCCAGCGCGAGGTGGCCAAAGACGCCCTTGCTCAACACATCTCCCTGGCCATCGACCCTGTTCGCCTGTGCAGACCACAGCGCCAGGCGGCCGGTGGCGTAGGTAAAACGGCTGCCGCCGAGCGCCAGGCCGTCCTTTTCAAGTTGCTCGGGAACGCGCTGGTCGGCCGCAAGCAGGACCTCGAACGGTGCGCCATTGACGATCTGCGCGAAGAGCTTGCCGGTCGCGCCGAAAGCCAGCACCGTTCTGTGGCCCGAGGTACGTTCGAACTCGCTGGCAATCTTCTTCATCGGTGCAGTGAAGTTGGCGGCCACCGCGACCATCACTTCGTCCGCGTGCGCTGGCAGCGCCATGAGCAGCGCCGGCAGCAGGGCGAGCAGCCGGGCTGGACTGCTCGCAGTTCGGAACAAGACGCGAATCCGTCCCATCGTCGTCACCTCCTCACGTCCTCACGCCGTCAGGTCGCCAGGAAGCCCGTCTTGCGTCAGCTCGTCGGGCAGGCAGCCGACGGGTTCGCCGAGGACGGCTTCGGGGCCGCTTTCGAAACGCACCAGATAGACGTCGCGGCTTTCGTCCATCGCGGCAACGCCGCTATCGACGATCACGCCGCGCGACCCGGACGCGGCGATCAAGGCTTCTGCATCGACGCCGGGCACGCCGCCATCGTTGAAGATGTCCTCGGCGGCGAAGACCATATCGCCGATGTGATAGGGAGTGCTTGACATGGTGATCTCCACTGCTTGCATGACTCCTCTCCAGCAAGTTGCATGCCACGCAGAAAGGCTGGAAATTCAGAGGCTTGCCTCTCTTCCGGGCTGTCCGGTTGTAACTATTCGGTGAACCCGTAAGCAGCCTTGGGTATCGAATACGGGCTGGACACATGCATCAAGTCGGTCTACAGTCGGCCGCATGGATACGGCACGGGACATCGTCGAGGATCTGCCTGCGATAAGCGAGGGGAAGTGCCCTGCGTTTTCGCAGGTGTTGGTGACGCTGAGCAAACAAGCGTATATCCAGCTCACTTGGGATGCGAGGTACTGGAAGACCACCTATCAAAGAGCGATTGCTCGTCTGCGGGAACTTGAAGAGCGTCATCGACGAGAAACCGAGCAGGCCGCACAGCGCGAAGCCGCGTTGCGCGGTGAGTTGTCGGCCGCTCAGGCCAAGATTCGTGAGCTACAAAAGCGTGTGTTCGGTCGCAAATCGGAGCAATCGTCTGGTGCAGATCGAGCGCCCACAGCGAATGTCCCCTCGCCTCGGTCGCGAGGTCAGCAGACGGGTGCGCCGGGTCATGGACGGACGATGCACGGCCATCTGCCGGCGCACACCGAAAGCATCGAAATTGATTCGCCGCAGTGCCCATCTTGTGGTCTGAGCTTCGCCGACTTTCCTGGCAGCGAAGACAGCGAGGTCCTCGAAATCGAGGTGTGCGCGTACCGACGGGTCATCCGTCGGCGACGTTATCGAAAGACCTGCGCCTGCAAGGCTACCCCGGGCATCATTAGCGCGCCGCCGCCGGCGCGCTTGATCGAGCGCGGCAAGTACGGCATTTCGGTCTGGGTGCACCTTTTGCTCTCCAAGTTCCTCTACGGTCAGCCAACGCATCGTCTCCTGCAGGATCTGGCTGATTGCGGCTTGAGCTTGTCAGCGGGCACCCTCACGGGCGGACTACAAGCGCTGGCACCCCTGTTCGAACCGCTGGAAGCCGCGCTCCTGACCCGACTGCGCAGCGAGACTCACTGGCATGCCGATGAGACCCGCTGGCAGGTGTTTATCGACGTCGAAGGCAAGATCGGGCATCGCTGGTACCTGTGGGTGTTTCAGTCCCCCTCGGTGATTCACTATGTGCTTGACCCGACGCGATCGGCGAAGGTGCCGATCGCCGAATTGGGCGACGTGCCGGGTGGGATATTGAGCTGTGATCGCTACGCGGCCTACAAGAAATTCGCCAAGCAGCACACGACGGTGATTCTGGCCTATTGCTGGACGCACCAGCGGCGCGATTTCCTGGAACTGGCCAACGCGCATCCTGATCTTCGCGCCTGGGCACTCGTCTGGGTCGACCGGATTGGCGAGCTCTATCAGCTGAACGCCCGGCGCCTCGACAGCGAATCGGACGCCGTCACCGATGCCGCAGGCGATCAGTCGTTGCGGCGAGCGATAGACCGCATGGCCGCCAACCGCGATGCCGAACTCGCCGAGTCCTCGCTCAAGACCGCAGCGCTCAAGGTGCTGCAAAGCATGAAGAAGCATTGGTCAGGCTTGACGGTGTTTGTCGATCACCGCGAGGTGCCCATGGACAACAATGCGGCCGAACGAGCCATTCGCCTGCCGGTGGTCGGGCGCAAGAATTTCTACGGTTCGGGAAGTTGCTGGGCGGGCGAATTGGCGGCGACGATGTTCAGCCTGCTGATGACGGTCAAGCACTGGGGGATCAATCCGCGAACCTGGCTGACTGCCTATCTGCAAGCCTGTGCGGAAAACGGCAACCAACCGCCGGCCGAGCTGAGTGTCTTTCTTCCCTGGACCATGGATGCCGAAGGCCTGGCGGCGATGCGCCGTGGCGCGCCTGATCACGCGGGCGCGGCAGGCATCGACAGCTCATGAGACGCTACTGCGGACGCGACTTTGGCGCCGATGAACTGCTGGCCGTGGCGCAGCTGATCGCGAAAAATCCCGGCGCCAACCGTGCTGAACTCTCGCGACAACTGTGTGTGTTGCTCGATTGGTTCAAGCCCAATGGCGGTTTGAAGGACATGAGCTGCCGGGTGGCCATGCTGCGCATGCAGGCCGATGGACTGATCACCTTGCCTCCATCCCAATTGCGGCCTCGTCGTCGCCCCGAATTCGTTGCCACCGCCGCCACCGATGCGCAGCCACTCCTGGCGCAACCCGTACATGAGTTGGCGCCACCGTGCTTGCGCCAGGTCGCAGGGACGGCGAACTCGCGCCTGTGGAACGAGTACATCGCCCGCTATCATTATCTGGGCTACACGCCCATGGCCGGTAGTCAGATGCGCTACTTCGTCTACGAAGGCGAGCGCTTGCTGGCCTTGTTGAGCTTCGGCGCCAGCGCCTGGAAACTCGCGCCACGCGATCGCTTCATCGGCTGGGACGAGGCGCAGCGGCAGAGAAACCTGCAACTCATCGTCAACAACGCCCGCTTCCTGATCTTGCCGTGGATACAGTCCAAGGGCTTGGCATCAAAGATTCTGTCAGTCATCCAGCGGCAACTGCCCAACGATTGGCTCCAGCGATACGGCTACCGCCCGGTGCTCTTCGAAACCTTCGTGGAAACGCCCCGCCATCGCGGCACCTGCTATAAAGCCGCCAACTGGATCAACGTCGGGAAAACCACCGGTCGCGGAAAAAAGTGCCAAGGTCATCAACCCATCCTGCCCATCAAGGACATCTGGCTCTATCCTCTGCGGAACAACTTCCGCTCCCTTCTCGCTCGATAGCGCCGTCAGACTCGGGATAGCTCCAGACGTAACAGTCGGATACTCCGCAACGCAGCTTGGCTACGGGTTCACCGAATAGTTACGTCCGGTTTCCGACAATGTCGGGTCCCGGGATTTTGCTCAGAACTGCTTCACGTCGATAGCCAGGGTCTGGATGCGGTAGGCAATCTGGCGTGGCGTCATGCCCAGAATGCGGGCCGCCTTGGCCTGCACCCAGCCTGCCTGTTCGAGTGCGGCGATCACGCGCTCCTTCTCCGAAAGATCAGGGTCATCCATATCGATGGTGGAGCCTGCGCCCGGACCGAGGTCGAACGCGCCGCCGTTCCGGCCGCGTTGCAGTCGCGCGGCGGGACGTTCGCGGGTACTCGGGAAACGGATCAGGTCGACATCGATGCGGCCGCTTTCGGAGAGCACGGCAGCACGTTCGAGACAGTTTTCCAGCTCGCGCACATTGCCGGGCCAGTCGTGATTTGCCAGCCGGCGCTGCGCCATTTCGGTGAGGTTGAGCGTGCGATTCTGCGCATTGCCGATCTTGCCGAGGAGATGCCGGACGATTTCCGGGATGTCCTCGATACGCTCACGCAGCGGCGGCAGAAAAATGGGCATCACGTTCAGCCGGTAGAACAGATCCTCGCGGAAATCGCCCGTGTCGACGGCGGTCTCAAGATCGCGGTGGGTGGCGGCGATGACCCGTACGTCGACCTTGATCGTCCGGCAGCCGCCGACGCGCTCGAACTCGCCTTCCTGCAGGATGCGCAGGAGTTTGGCCTGGAAAGGCCGCGAAACGTCGCCGATCTCGTCGAGGAAGAGGGTGCCCCCGTGCGCCTGCTCGAAGCGCCCCTTGCGCGCTTCGACCGCGCCGGTGAAGGCGCCGCGTTCGTGGCCGAAGAGTTCCGACTCGAGCAGCGTTTCGGGCAATGCTGCGCAGTTGAGGCGGATCATGGCATTGCGCGAGCGCGGCGAGTTGTAGTGGATGGCGTTGGCGATCAGTTCCTTGCCGGTGCCGGTTTCACCGCGGATCAGAACGGTCGTGTTCCACTTGGCGACCAGCCGTGCCTGGTCGAAGACGCGGCGCATGACTGCCGAGCGTCCGACCATGCTGTCGAAGCCGAACTGATGGCGGACGGTACGGCGCAGCAGGTCGCGTTCCTCGACCAGCGTCGATTTCTCGTGCTGGACTTCCAGCGACAGGCGCAGGCTCTGCCCGATCAGGTTGGCGACCATTTCGACGAACTGCGCACGTTCCGCGATCAGGCCGTCGTCCGGCTCGGCCGGCTGCACCGCCAGAACCCCCTGCAGGGTTCCGCCAACTCTGATCGGCACGGCAATGAACGGCAAGTCGCGCTGGTAGATGCCAAGCCGGTTGAGAAAGCGTGGCTCGTCGGCGACGCGACCGAGCATCACCGTACGCGGCTTTTCGAGCAGCATCCCGAGGATCCCTTCGCCCGGCCGGTACTGCACATGCTGAAGCTCGTCGACGTCGGCGGGTGGGTGAACCGCGTGCGCCTTGAGGTGGCCCGAGCGCGAGTCGACGACGCTGATCATTCCGCAAGTCAGTCCAGCCTCGTCGTGCAGGATGCGCAAGACGTCGCGCTGCGTTTCCTTGAAGGCCAGCGAGCGGCTGAGGACGCGACTGACGGCGTAGAACGCGGCGAGCAGGAGGATGTTCAACTCATGCGTGCGGCAATAGCCGTTCGGCGGTGGCGAGTCCGCTGCGCGATGGATGGGATGTTCGTGCATTCGCTTTCCTGATGGTCCCGCGCTCAGTTCGGGTCGCCGCCCAGGCGCGCAGTCGGGTCGCTGTCGAGGCGGAATTCGACGATCGCCGCACAGCCGCCGCTCTCGCTTTCCTCGATGTCAATGATTCCGGCATGGTCGGCCATCACCTGCTGGGCGCGTGACAGGCCGGTGCCGATGTGGCCGGCGTTCCTGTTCTTGCCGGTGAAGAACGGCTCGAACGCCTTGTGCCGCTCGTCTGCGGGGATGCCGGGGCCGCTGTCGCTGACGGTAACGACGATGCAGTTGTCGCCGAGCGCACTGGTCAGGCACAGTTCGCGTCGCCGCCAGCCCTTGCAGCTCATCGCCTCGATGGCGTTGTCGACCAGTGCCTTGAACAGCATGCGCAGCTGCAGCGGGCGGCCGATGACCGGCGGCAGCGTCGCCGTCGGCCGCCAGTCGACGACGATGCCGGCACCGAGCAGGCGTGGCGTGCAGATTTCCAGCACATCGCGCAGGATTTCATTGACATTGACCGGGACGACGATGTCCCGGGGGGCCTGCGGGATGACCTGCCGCAGCAATTCCAGGTGTTCGCGGCTGGCGGCGAGCGCCTGCTGCAGGACACCGGCGCTGGCCGGGTCGCGTCTTTGCAGGACCGCGGCGGCGGAGGCCATGACGTTCAGCGGCTCTTCCAGGCGGAAGATGGCGGCCGTGAGTCCCTCGCGCATGGCGGCGGTGCGTTCCTCGTCCGCCAGCACGGCCTGCATGGCGGCCGTGCGGGCGCGTTCCTGTTCCTCGCGCAGGCTGCTGACGTCGGCAATGACCAGCAGCAGACCGACCTGACAGCCCTCGCAGAAGTAACTGTCGGCGCAGTCGCTGTGCATTTCGATCTGCGACGTGGTGACCGACAGCCACTGGGCGCGCCCGGCTCCCCGGTCGACGCGCGCCTCGCGATTGGCGAAGACGCAGGTCGCCGGCTGTTCGGCCAGCGTCTCGCGCCAATTCGGGGCAACGCCGTCGAGCAGGGTGTGCGCGGGTTCATTGACCTGCAGGGTGGTGAGCAGCTTCTTGTATTCGTGGTTGTCGAGCAGGACGCGGCCGCTCTGATCGAGCAGCGCGAAGGCAATCGGTGCGGCGTCGACCACCGCTTCGATCAGCTTCTTCTGGTTGAGGACCACGCGTTCGAGGCGGTGCAACTCGGTAATGTCGCGCTGCATGCCGAGAAAGTGCGTCGTCTCGCCCCGGCGATCGACGACCGGCGAGATGGTCAGCTCGGCGAGATACGGCTCTCCCCCTTGCCGGCGGTTGAGCAGTTTGCCCGACCATGGTCGCTGGGCAGTGAGTTCGCGCCACATCGTCTGATAGGTTTCGTCTGGGGTCGTCTGGTTGGAGAGCAGCGATTCGTTCATGCCGATGACCTGCTCCCCGGAATAGCCGGTGACGCGCGCAAAAGCGGCGTTGGCGAACAGGATGTTTGCCTCGGGATCAGTGATCGAAATGGCGAGATCAGCCTGATCGACGGCCTGCCGGTAGACCTCCGGCGGCAGTTCCGTCGCCTGCTGAACGGGGCGGACCTTGGCTTGCGGGATAGCCGGCATCGAGTGACTCCTCAGGGGGGGTGTGTTGGGTGGCGTCGGATGCATCTCTGCAAGAGCACAAGCAGGTTTCATGCCGCCTGTCGAATGCGCGCCCGCAACCCGCCCGCAGGCACCTTCGCGGCAAAGCCAACGAAATTGTCTGTCGGGTTTGCGACATTGGCGTCGCGCGACGATCGCCCGTTCCTGGTGCATGTCCGGCAAAAGCGTGCATCAACACGGGCTTACGGAGGTTGGCAGAGCCTTGCCGGGGCTGCGGCGCGCTTTGGCACGGCTTGTGCACCACAGCAGACAGAACAACCCGAAAGCGCACTGCCATGAGCGAAGTGATCCTCCTGCTACTGTCCACAGCCCTGGTCAACAACGTGGTGCTGATCAAGTTCCTCGGTCTCTGTCCGGTAATGGGGGTCTCGAAAAGCGTCGATAGCGCTTTCGGCATGGGGCTGGCGACGACCTTCGTCCTGACCCTGGCCGCCGCTGCGTCGTGGATGCTCGACAACTGGTTGCTGCGGCCATTCGGTATGGGCTACCTGCGCATCCTGACTTTCATCCTGGTCATTGCCGCAGTCGTGCAGTTCACCGAAATGTTCGTCAGGAAGGTCAGCCCCGGCCTTTACCAGTCGCTCGGCATCTACCTGCCGCTGATCACGACCAACTGCGCCGTGCTCGGTGTTGCCCTGCTCAATGTCGAGCAGCGCTTCAGCCTGTTCAAGAGCCTGCTCTATGGCTTCGGCTCGTCGCTCGGTTTCACGCTCGTGCTGGTCATCTTCGCCGGCCTGCGCGAGCGGGTGGCGCTGGCTCGGGTGCCCGCAGCCTTTGCCGGCGCGCCGATCGCTTTTGTCACCATCAGTCTGCTCGCGCTCGCCTTCATGGGCTTCTCCGGCCTGAACGTTTAACGCGAGGCAACGCAAGTCAAGGAAACCGTCATGATCGCCATCTTCAGCCTTACCATTCTCGGCGCAGTTCTCGGCATCATCCTCGGCATTGCGAACCACTTGTTGAAGGTTGAAAGCGACCCGCTGGAAGAGGAATTGCTCGCCGTGCTGCCCGGCTCGAACTGCGGCCAGTGCGGTTTCGCAGGCTGTTCGGCGGCAGCGGCCGCGATCGCGACCGCCGCGTCGCCTTCGTGCTGCTCGCCCGACAGCACCGTCCTGGCGAGACTGGTGACCTGCTGCCCGCCTGGCGGCAAGGCGCTGGCGGCGACCCTGGCGGCCAAACTGGAGATCACGATCGATTTGTCCGGTGTCGCCGCTTCGGGCCCAAGAATCGCGATCGTCGCCGAGGAACTGTGCATTGGTTGCTGCCGCTGCAGCAAGGTCTGTCCCACTGACGCCATTCTCGGCGCCTCGCGGCAGATTCACAACGTTCTGCGCGAAGCCTGCACCGGCTGCGAGAACTGCGTCGACAGCTGCCCGACGGAAGCGCTGGTGATGCGCCCGGTGCCGATTACCCTGCAACACTGGGTGATGCCCAGACCGCTGGCGGCGTGAGCAGATCATGGGAATCATGAAGGCCCTCAGGCGCCTGGTCGGTGACGACTGGGGCGTCCATCCGGTCGACCACAAGCGTCCGGCGGCCGACCTCCCGAGCCGGCGACTGCCGCTGCCCGAGCGCGTTCACCTGATGCTCGCGCAGCACGTCGGCGCACCGGCGCGGCCGGTGGTTCTGGTCGGGCAGAAGGTCAGGAAGGGTGAACTGATCGCCGCCGCACACGGCAACATCTCGGCACCGGTGCATGCCTCGACGTCGGGAACGATCAGCGCCATCGGCGAGATTACCGCACCGCATGCCTCGGGCTTGCCGGGCATGGCGATTTCGATCGACGCGGACGGCGAAGACGCCTGGATCGAGAGCGATCCGGTCGCCGATCCTTTCGCCCTGTCGCCGGCTGAAATCGCCGCGCGAGTGGCGGCTGCGGGCGTCGTCGGGCTCGGCGGCGCGACCTTTCCCTCGTCGGTGAAGCTGAACCTCGGGCGCCGCTCCGAAATCGACACGCTGATCCTCAACGGCAGCGAATGCGAACCCTACCTCTCATGCGACGACCGTCTGATGCGCGAGCGTCCCACGGACATCGTCAGCGGCATCCGCCTGATGCTCATCGCTACCGGCGCCGCGCAGGCGAAGGTTGGTATCGAGGACAACAAACCGGAAGCGATAGCCACCATGCGCCTGGCGGCGGCTGCCTTTGGCGCGGTCACGATCGTGCCGGTGCCGGCGCGCTACCCGATGGGCTCGGATCGCCAGCTGATCGTCGAACTGAGCGGCCGCGAAGTGCCGTCCGACGCCCGTGCTGCCGACGTCGGCGTCATTGTGCACAATGTGGCTACGGCCCATGCCGTGCAGCAGGCGGTCGTCCTCGATCGACCCCTGGTGCACCGGATGATGACGCTCAATGGCGGCGCTGCGGCGGCGCCAGGGAACTACGAGGTACCGCTTGGCACGCTGGTCGGCGATCTCGTCACCCTCAGCGGCGGCAGCAAGGGCGAGGTGGCGCGGCTGCTGATGGGCGGGCCGATGATGGGCGTCGTCCTGCCGCATGCGCGCGTGCCGGTGGTCAAGGGCTGCAGTGGCATCCTGCTGCTCGATGCCCACGAAGTGGCGGCTGCCGAGCCGCATGCCTGCATTCGCTGCGGCAGTTGCGTCAGAGCCTGCCCGATGGGCCTGCTGCCGCTGGAAATGAGTGCCCGCATTGGCCACGACGAGCTGGAGGCTGCGGTCGATCTCGGCCTTTCCGACTGCATTGCCTGTGGTTGTTGCGCCTACGTCTGCCCGTCGCATATCCCCCTGGTCCAGTACTTTTATCATGCCAAGGGCGAGCTCTCGGCGCGCCAGCGGGCGCAGTTGCGCAGTGAAGCGACGCGGAAGATGGCGCTGGGCCGGCAGCAGCGTCTCGAACGTGAAGCCCGCGAAAAGGCAGCCGCTGCGGCCCGCCGCAAGGCCGAGCGGGCGGCTCGGCAGGGCGCTCCGAAAGCCGCTGCCGCGGCGACCGCCAGGCAGCCGGAGCAGGCCGGAGAACGCGCGTGAATTCGGCCACGAGAACCGTCAAGCCACTTGTCGACAAGGTTGCCTCGCCGCATGCGCATGGCGGCAACACGGTGACCCGCACGATGTTCCGGGTGCAGCTGGCGCTGCTGCCGGCAACCGCTTGCGGCTTTTGGCTTTTCGGCTGGCAGGCTTTCTTTCTCTGGCTGCTGACCATTCTGTCATGCCTGGGTTTCGAGGCGCTGGCGCTCAAGATGATGGGCAGGGGGCGCATCAGGCGCTCGCTGGGCGACGGTTCGGCGCTGCTTACCGGCTGGCTGCTGGCGATGTCCCTGCCGCCGTGGGCGCCGTGGTGGGTGGCCGTCGTCGGCGGCTTCATCGCCATCATCGCCGGCAAGCAGGTCTTCGGCGGGGTCGGTCAGAACGTCTTCAATCCGGCGATGGTCGCCAGGGTGGCCTTGCTGGTCTCCTTTCCGTTGCCGCTGACGCAATGGGTGACGCCGCTGCCGCTGATGACCTTGCCGGCGCCCGGCTTCGTCGATAGCCTGCACGTCTTTCTCACCAGCCTGCCACCGCCCGACGCGATGGCCAGCGCATCGCTGCTCGGCTTCTCGAAGACCGAACTGGCGCGCGGGATCGATCTGCTGCACGCGCTCGGCGGCGCGCCGGCGCCGCTGGTGTCATGGCTTGGCGCGCGCCCCGGCAGTCTCGGCGAATCAGCGTCGCTGCTGATTCTCGTTGGCGGCGTCTACCTGCTGGGTAAGGGCATCATCACCTGGCACACGCCGCTAGCGGTGCTGCTGGGCCTGGCGCTGCCGGCGGCGATCGGGCACGCCGTCGACCCGGCGCGTTACCTCAGCGTTTCGGCGCACCTGCTGTCGGGTGCGGCGATGCTCGGCGCCTTTTTCATCGCCACCGACTACGTCACGTCGCCGAATACCGGCGCCGGCCAGGTCCTTTTCGGCGTCGGCGTCGGCCTGCTCACCTGGGTGATCCGCAGCTACGGCGGCTACCCCGAGGGGATGGCTTTCGCCGTGCTGCTGATGAATGCCCTGACGCCGGTGATCGACCGCTTCATCAAGCCCCGCATCCTCGGGCGCGACCGCAGGGGCAGGCCGCTGACAATCCCGGAAAGCACTGCATGAACTTTTCCTCCTTCCGCGAGAAAGTCGTCTACCAGCCGCTTCTGCTCGGAGCCTTCGCGCTGCTGGCCAGCGGTGCACTCGCCTGGATGTCGAAGGCGACGGGCGACGCGATTGTCGCTGCCGAAGCAGCGGATCTGCGCACTTCGCTCGGCGAGGTGCTTCCTGCGGGCTTTGCCGACAACGATCTTCTCGGCGACACGCTGACCATCGAACGTGACGGCTGGCCGGTAACCATCTACCGGGCGCGCCAGCACGGCAAGGTCAGGGGCGCGGTGTTCAAGGTCGCCGAACGCGGTTACGCCGCCGACATCCAGTTGCTGATGGCGCTCGACGCCGACGGAACGACGCTTGGCGTGCGCGTCGTCAAGCACGCCGAAACGCCCGGTCTCGGTGACAAGATCGAGGCGACCAAGTCGCCCTGGATCGAGGACTTCGCCGGCAAGTCCTTGCGCAAGCCATTGCCGGAGCAATGGGCAGTCAGGAAGGATGGTGGCGCCTTCGACCAGTTCGCAGGCGCGACGATCACGCCGCGGGCGGTGGTCAAGGCGGTCAAGGGCGGGCTGGCGTTCTTCAGCGAGCATCGCCAGGAAATTCTGGGAGAAGAATGATGAGCGAAAATCTGCGGCGGGTCGTCAAGGACGGCTTGTGGGACCAGAACGTTGTCCTGTCGCAGATGCTGGCGCTTTGTCCGGCGATGGCGGTGACCACCAGCGGCACCAACGGCCTCGGTATGGGCCTGGCGACGACCGCGGTGCTGGTCGCCGCCAACATGCTGGTGGCGATGATCCGTCATACGGTCAGCTCGCAGGTGCGCATCCCGGTTTTCGTGGTGCTCATCGCGACCCTGGTCACGGTGGTCGACATGGCCATGAACGCCTGGCTGCACGATTTGTACAAGGTGCTCGGCCTGTTCATCGCACTGATCGTCTGCAACTGCGCGATCCTCGGCCGTGCCGAGGCCTTCGCGGTTAAATCGAGCGTTCTTGCGGCAGTGGTCGACGGCCTGGCGATGGGGCTGGGTTTCACCGGCGCCTTGACCGCGATCGGCCTGATCCGCGAACTGCTCGGCGCCGGGACTCTGTTCGCGCAGGCGTCGAATCTGCTCGGCCCGTCGTTCGCTTTCCTCGAAATGCAGATCCCCGACTACGGTGGTGCGCTCCTGATGATACTGCCGCCGGGCGGTTTCGCCGTCCTCGGCTTCCTCCTGGCGGGCAAGCGGACGCTGGAAAGGCGCCTGCAGGCCCGCGCCGACAAAGCGGCCGGTCGTGCAGTCGGCGTCACGGCCTGAGGGGAACGGGATGCAGATCGGCATTGCCTATTCCGAACCCGGCCAGCAGCTGTGGGTGAATATCGAGGTGCCGGAAGCGACGACCGTCGCCGAAGGTATCGAACGTTCGGGAATCCTCAGGCAGTTTCCCGACATCGACCTCGAACGACAGAAAGTCGGTGTTTTCGGCCGCTTGGTCAGGCTCGATGCCGTTCTCAAGCCGGGTGACCGCATCGAGATCTACCGGGCCATCTTTGCTGATCCGGAGACCGTTCCACGGCGGCAGTTGGAAGGCGACGACTAGACGACGCAGGATGCGCGGCGCTCTCCCTGACCGGCTCCAGGCCTGTCGATAGTCTGTCTGGTGCACCGCCTTTGTCGGTTTTGCGACAGGCCGAGGAAATAAAAAATTAAATAAAAACAGCAATGTATGCATGGCACTCATCTTGCTGGGTATCGGGTGGACATCTGGAGTAGCGCATGAAAAGCAGCGACATCCGGGCACTGCTCGACGAGCCTGCCTGTAGCCACAACCACAAGGAAAAATCAGGATGTGCCCGGCCAAAGCCCGGTGCCACGGCAGGCGGCTGCTCCTTTGACGGCGCGCAGATCACGCTGCTGCCGATCGCCGACGTGGCCCACATCGTGCATGGTCCGATTGGCTGCGCCGGGTCGTCCTGGGACAACCGCGGTACCCGTTCTTCCGGCGTCAGGCTCTTCCGCATCGGCATGACCACCGACCTGTCGGAAACGGATGTCGTGATGGGTCGCGGCGAAAAGCGGCTGTTTCACGCCATCAAGCAGGCGATCGACAGCTATTCACCGGCGGCGGTATTCGTTTACAACACCTGCGTGCCGGCGCTGATCGGGGACGACGTCGAAGCGGTCTGCAAGGCCACCAGCGAGCGCTGGGGAACGCCGGTCGTTCCGGTCGATGCGGCAGGCTTCTACGGCACCAAGAACCTCGGCAACCGCCTTGCCGGTGAAGCGATGCTCAAGCACGTGATCGGCACCCGTGAGCCCGAGGCAGCCGCGCCGCGCGCCGACGGTTTGCCGACCTACGACGTCAATCTGATCGGCGAGTACAACATTGCCGGCGAATTCTGGCATGTCGCGCCGCTTTTCGACGAACTCGGCCTGCGCATCCTGAGCACGCTGTCAGGCGATGCGCGCTTTCGTGAAGTGCAGACCATGCATCGCGCGCGGGTCAATATGGTGGTCTGCGCCAAGGCGCTGCTCAATGTGGCGCGCAAGCTGCGGGACAACTACGGGCAGCCTTTTTTCGAGGGCAGTTTCTACGGCGTGGCGGACATGTCCAGTGCCCTGCGCGACTTCGCCCGCCTGCTCGCCGACGCCGATCTGGTTCGTCGCACCGAAGCCGTGATCGCCCGCGAAGAGGCGCGATCGACTGCTGCCCTCGAACCCTGGCGGCGACGCCTCGAGGGCAAGCGCGTGCTGCTGTACACCGGCGGGGTCAAGTCCTGGTCGATCGTTTCAGCACTGCAGGACCTGGGGATGACGGTCGTCGCCACCGGCACCAGGAAATCTACCGAGGAAGACAAGGCGCGCATTCGCGAGCTTATGGGCGACGACGCGCGCATGATCGACGAAGGCAGTGCCAGCACGCTGCTGTCGATCTACAAGGAATATCGCGCCGATATCCTGATCGCCGGCGGGCGCAACCTCTACACGGCGCTGAAGGCGCGCATTCCGTTCCTGGACATCAACCAGGAGCGCGAGTTTGGCTACGCCGGCTACGACGGCATGGTCGAACTCGCCCGCCAACTGGCGTTGTCGATCGAAAGCCCGGTCTGGGACGCGGTCAGGAGACCGGCGCCGTGGGCGACGCAGAGGGGTCAGGCCGGGGCGCCGGCGGCGGCAGTGGGGGAGGGCGCACGGAAAAATGGCTGAAATCATCCATTGGAAGAAGGCCCTGGCGGTCAATCCGCTGAAAGTCAGCCAGACGCTTGGCGCTTCGCTGGTCTTCCTGGGCATCAGGCACAGCCTGCCGCTGATGCATGGCTCGCAGGGCTGCACGGCCTTCGGCAAGGTCTTCTTCGTTCGCCACTTCCGCGAGCCCGTGCCGCTGCAGACGACGGCGATGGATCAGGTATCGACGATCATGGGGGCCGACGAAAACATCATCGAGGCCCTGCGTACGCTGTGCGACAAGAGCAGCCCGGAAGTCATCGGCCTGGTGACAACGGGTCTCTCGGAAACGCAGGGTACCGACATCCGGCGGGTGCTGCGCGATTTCCGCAGCGCTCATCCGACGTTCGACCATGTCACGGTGGTGCCGGTGAATACCCCGGACACCATCGGCTGCCTGGAAAGCGGTTACGCGCTGGCGGTCGAGTCGCTGATCGAGACATTGGTGCCGGAAAGCCGTTGCGTCGGCAAACGTCCGCGGCAGGTCAATGTGCTCGCCTCGGCGATGCTCACGCCGGGCGATATCGAAGCCGTCAAGGAATGGATCGAAGCCTTCGGACTGCGTCCGGTGTTCGTTCCCGACATTGGGGATTCACTCGACGGTCATCTGGACGAAGGCGAGTTTTCGCCGCTGACCATCGGCGGCACGCCGCGATCGGAAATCGCGCGCATGGGCGAGTCGATCGCCACGCTGGTCCTCGGCGCGTCTCTTAACACTGCGGCCGACCTCCTGAAAGCGGCAACCGGCGTCCCCGATCATCGCTTCGTCGGTTTGATGGGCCTCGACGCCTGCGACGAGTTCACGCAGGTATTGACGATGATTTCCGGGCAGCCGGTGCCGCCGGGAATCGAGCGCCAGCGCGCCCAGTTGCAGGACGCGATGGTCGATAGCCACTTCATGCTGGGCTTTGCGCGCTTCGCCCTGGCCGCCGATCCCGATCTGCTGCGCATGCTGGTCCGCTTCCTGACCGGCATGGGTGCCGAGATCGTCGCGGCGGTCAGTCCGGCGAAGGCCGAGGGCCTGGGGCATCTGCCGATCGCGAAGGTGATCGTAGGCGATCTGGAAGACCTGGAGACGCAGGCGCGCGCTGCCGGCGCGCAAGTGCTGATCGCCAATTCGCACGCGCTCGAGAGCGCCCGCCGACTCGGCCTGCCGCTGCTGCGCGCGGGCTTCCCGCAGTACGACCTCGTGGGCGCCTATGCCCGCACCTGGGTGGGTTACCGTGGCACACGGCAGACCCTGTTCGACCTCGCCAACCTGATTCTGGGCCAACATCATGAACTCGAACCCTATCGATCCATTTACCGGACCGCCGCCCGCAACGACGAACGCTCCAGTCAAGCCGACCTCCTCGCGTCGCCTGCAACTGGTCTGGTCCCTCAAGGCTGAGCCGGTGGTCATGGTCAGGGTTGCATTTGCCAGCAGCGACCGTGTTCGCGTCGATCAGCACTTCGGCGCTGCCGAGAGCTTCGCCGTCTATGAGGTGGCGCAAGACAAGGCGACGCTGGTTGCCGTTGGCGACTTCAACCGCGAAGCGATGGATGGCAACGAGGACAAACTCGCCGCCAAGGTCGACTTCCTCGAGAGCTGCGCCGCGGTCTATGTACTGGCGATCGGCGCCTCGGCGATCAGGCAGCTGCTGGCCAAAGGAATCCAGCCCGTTCGAATCACCGAGCACGACGACGTCGAGGAACTGCTCGACGACATCGTCCTGGCACTGAATCAGGGCGGCGTCCCGTGGATCGAGCGGGCGCTGGCCGCCCGCGCCAGGTCGCGGTCCGACCAGCGCTTCGCGCGCATGGAGGAAGACGGCTGGGAAGGCTCGGGGGGATGAACACCGCAATGATCGAACACCGTGCTGTCGTCCAGCGCATCGAGGGCGGCAAGGCGATCCTCGCCATGAACCTGGCTGCCTGCGCCTCCTGCAGCGGGGGCGGATGCGGCATCCGCAGGATGGCCGGCGGGCGACCGACGCTGCTCACCCTGCCGGTCAGCGGCCCGATCAGGGCAGGCGACGTGGTGATCGTCTCGCTGCCGGAAGACCGGCTGACCGCGGCCGCGCTTGTCGGCTATCTCTTCCCGGTCCTGGCCATGTTGCTCGGCGCCTGGACGGCAGCCACGCTGGACGGCGGTGGCGACGCTGCCACCGCCCTTGGCGCACTGGCCGGGTTCGTCGTGGCGCTGTCGCTTGGCCGTCTGGTCATCGGCCGGCTTCCCGGCCTGATGCTGTCCCCGCAACTGATTCGCCTGGTTCACCAGAACAGCATTTCCGGGCTTTCGTCAAAGGAGTTCGACCATGAGCGTTGATCCAATCTTCGAAACCGATTTCGTCAGGGAAATGGCTCGCCAGATGCGTGCCCTGGACATGTACGGCACCTACAACGGCTGGAGCGTCGAAAAAATCCTCGACCCCTACATCCTGACCAGGGAGCGCCGCGCCGGGATCCCGCTGATCGGCGACCCCGACGACGAAACCATCTCGCGTGTCAAGGCCTTCTATAACGCCATCGCGGTGCTCATCGAGAAGGAATGCAAACTGCTCGCCGTCCCGCTGGTGCACTTGACGCACGAGGGTTTCGGCCGTGCCCTGATTACCGTCGGCAAGCTGCTCGCCGTCGATCGAACGCTGCGCGACGTGCATCGTTTCGGCTTCCCCAGCCTGTCGAAGATGAAGGATGAGGCCGACAAGATCCTCTCCGTCGCCCTTGAACGCATCGGCCAGTACCCGGCCGTCGCCGGACTGTAGATGGAGGGTGAGGGAATGAGCAACGAAGACGTGGTGGCCCTCGACAAGGAGGTCAGGAGGCTGAAGCGTATCGCTTCGGAATGGGCTGCGCGCATGCACGACCTCGTGGAAGAGCGGCTGCCGGCGGCCTATACGGAGATTCCCGCAATGTCGCAATTCACCTTCGATGCCTGCAAGGCCTGGGCTGACGCCAGCGCTCGCCTCGCCGCCGCCCAGCAGAAAGGAACGGCAGCATGATTACCGGACTTACCCGTGGGGGCGCCGAATGGACGCCGCAATTCGTCACCGCGCTCGATCAGCTCAAGTGCATTGGCTGCGGCCGCTGCTACAAGGTCTGTCCGCGCGACGTCCTCGACCTGGTCGAGCGCGAACTCGACGACGAGGACGATGGCGACAACGACGACGACAACATGATGGTCATGGCGCTGGCCAACGCCATGGACTGCATTGGCTGCGGCGCCTGCGGCCGCGTCTGCCCCAAGGGCTGTTACACCTATGCGCCCGCCTGACGATGGTGTTTGTGCAGTCCTCTTGCGCCCGAAGGCGTCGGCCTGGGCAGCGGCCGGGCTGGATCTGCCTGCGCAATCCACCGCAGATCGCCGCCTGTCACGTCTCGGCCTCTGCCTCACGAGAGAAAGGCGATCTTCACACTTTCGGTGAGTGGATCGCTGCCGCGGCATGCGCATGCAATGGGGTATCCATGTTGGGGACATAGTCCTTGAACTGGAGGTCGCCATGGCCCGGTTCTTGCGCACGCTGGCGAAACTGTTCTTCGTTCACCGTTTGATCTCCTGATGTGAGAGCGGCTGGCCATCGCGCGGCGTCTGCTGCAGCACAGGGTTGGCCAGCATGTGCTTTCACGAAATGAATGACATATGCCAGTCGGTGACCAATGAACGCGTGCTCGCGAAAGCCGGCTGAAACGGCAAGAGCCGTGACGGTGGCGCGAGACTGGAAGTGCGGATCAAAGATGACCTCGACGACTGCGAGCAGCCCGCCTGGTTCAAGAGCACCGAACAGTTCCGCGAAAGCGGCAGTGCGATCGGGGATTTCTCCGAGGACGGTGACCAGGACAGCACGATCGAAACGGTTCGCGGGGAGCTTGCGGTCACCGAGGCTGGCAGCGACGAACTCGACGTTCTTCAGGCCGGCCGCCTCGGTCTTCGCTTTCGCGCGGGAAAGCATGCCCGCCTGAACGTCCAGGGCGACAACATGACCAGCGCTGCCGACACCACGAGCAAGGGGGACAGTCAGACGTCCGGGGCCGCACCCTGCGTCCAGAACCGTCATCCCTGGCGAAAGAGAAAGCGTCTCGACAATGAATGCCGCCCGGTTTGTCTTGGTAAATGGATTGTCAAGCTCGACGAGCCAACGCAACCAAACCGGACAAGGCAGCGATTGGCGACGGGAAAGCAGGCGCCATGGCAAAGAAACCAGCGCTATTGCGGCAACGACGACAAGGACAAGGACCGGTGCACTCACGGGCGCTGATGGTGGCTAAGGCAAGGTTGAGGGGCGCGCTGTTTCCGGCACGTCGCTCTCGCACGCCTTGCGAGTTGTCACCACTGACACGACCGATCTAATGATGCGCTTCGACATGCCTGGCAAAATTATTCAAGATGGCTTGCCATCCCTGACGCTGCTGCTCGACAGGATTTTCGGATTCGGCATCGAATGTGACGCGCACCGTGACACCGCTTTCGGTGGCAATGAACTCGACGGCAGCAGTACGCTCTCCAAACGAATACTCGATCAACTCATTTGGCACGATCCTGGTGTACGTTCCGGCGAAGTCAAAGCCGAAACTGCCGTCCTTGGCCTCCATGCGCGAAGTAAACGCCCCATCCACCCGCAGATCGACCGTGGATTGGGTTGTGTGCCAATCGTGAGAAGCCGCATTCCACTGCACGATGTCGCCCGGCGTCGTGTAGGCGCGCCAGACTCTGGCGACAGGGGCCTTGACAGTGGTTTCAACGGTGATTTTCATGGTCTGGCACCTTGTGGTCGGCAACCAAGGCTTGCATCATGCGACTGCTCGTTGGGAACCCGGTTTGAACGAACGGTCGGCGCGCCACCCGCCGCCCTATTTCTGCTGAGAATCTTCGCCGATTGACAATCTCTGACCGACCGCACCCGTATAGAAAACAACCAGCTTGACGGGAGCGGCGCCCACATTCCGCCCGTTGTGGAGTGTATCAACCACCTCCGCCAAGGCTTCACCAGCTTTTAGGTGTTTCACGGCGCCGTTCTTTAACTGAACCTCCAGCTCACCCTCGAGCACCATGGCAAAGGAGGGAACGGGATGCAGATGCCAGCCCGTTTCACCGCCTGGCGCGATTTCTATCATCATGCCGGTAACTTCAGCTTTTCCAGCCGGGTATTCGATGGTCTTTCCGTCCCAACTGCTCTCGGCCTGCAGCACCGTGGATGCGCTTATTGAAGCGGACGCGTCGAGAGCAGGAGCATTCGACTGGAACACCATGACCAGTGCGGTCAGGACAAGGAATCTTGCGGTTCTCATATGAACTTCTCCAGCACTTCGAATCCACCGGCGCTCTGACGTCACAGTCAGGGGAGCGATGCGCGGCAACTCTGCTTGCCGAGCGCCCGTTTCGACTGACCGGTTGGGCGCCGCTGGGCGACACTTACTGAACAGCGCTGGTTCGAGCATGGCGACCAATGTCAATGGTAACCCAGGTGCCTGGCTCAGGTGTCGGAGCGAGTTGCTGCCACCGAAGCCAAAAGCCGCCAGATGCACTGTCGAACACCAGGGTGCGGCGCTCACCGGGGCCCAGGGTGACCTCCCCCTGCTGGATGAGCAACCCGGCGGGAAATGACCTCGGCGGGGTGCCGTCAAACCTTTCAGAGTGATACTGCGCGATGCCGATGACAACCGCATCGCTGCGATGATTGGTAGCGACCGCGTCAAATTGTTCAACACATGCGACCAGAAGCAAAATGGCGAAAGCGAGGACGCCAGTGGGTGGCAGGCAGTGGAGAAGGTGTTTCATGGTGTCCAACGTTTGAGCGCGGCCGCGTGCGACGGCGAAGCCGTTGCACGTCGGCGCCAGCGAAGCGTCGGGTCGCGCCTTCACTTGCGGCCCCAACGCCAGGACGGAGGTCGCCCTCGACCAGGCAAACAGCGACAGGACCGAGGAAAAGGCAGGCTGCGTAGGCAACGAAGATAAGGGGTCCGGGCGTAGGCAATCGCATGACGGCGCCGACGAGGACAAGGATGGCGAACGATGCCATGACCACCCATCCCTGCCACGCGCTGGGTGGACCCCAGCCCCAACCACGGCGTTTTGCAGGAAACCAATAAGGCGGCGGGTTGGTCATGGCGCTCCCTGAGGTTCACGTTGAGCAGCGGGCCGCGCCGTTGCGGGACAGCGAGATTCCTTAACTCGGCCCTCCAGGTTCAGCGCAGGGCTGCACCGCACTTCGCGGACGACCACCTGGCTTGACAGCTCTGAGCGCCCTGAGAACAGTCGCAACGATGCAGCGACCTGTGGCGGCGGCGAATGGGTCAGGGCTTGACGTACGCGTATCCTTCGCGTTGGGCTTCCGCCAGCGCTATCACGCCAGCCGGAACCACGGTGACGTATGGCGGGAGCGAAGTCACCGGAATCTTCTTTTCGTCGAGGGCGTTATGGCACGCCTGGAACTCGACCCCGGCCTTTGCCGTCGTCGCCATCACCGAGATCATGTCGTTGCTCCCCTGATAGCCATAGACGCCACCGCCATCGGCGATCACACGCACCTTCACTGCAGGATACTTCTGTGAAAGATTGCGCGCGTTGGAAAGCGCCGGGGGCCATCCGTCGGGATCGCTCACGTGAAGGACGATCATCAGTGGAGGTGAGCTCTGCGAGGTCTGGGCAGATGCCGATGTGCCCGTGGCGAGCACCGTCGCAGCCCCGGCCAGCATGACCAGCGAACGCCGGTCTGCATCGAAGCCGCCAGCGTTGTCTTCCTTGCGATTCATGGGTAACCCCCTAACCGATCGTTGCAACAGAGGCCAGAAACGCGCTGCCAGGAAAAATCCTGTCGCCAATTCGAAGCCGAAGACGATTCGAAAACGACAGCGCGCCAAGCGAGTTAACGCAACGCGACGGCGACAGCGGATGCAGGCGCCGCGAGCGGACATCATCACTGCTCACTGTATGCTTCGCTTCCTCGCGCCGCCGTGCAATTGTTGACCGGTGGCGACAACGTAGCGCTGTCGATGCAAGAGCGGCCTGATGCTTCTGCTGATCCGCTGCCGGCGCGGCAGCACGCCAGAGGAGGCACGCCAGATCACGCCGGCGTCGTGCCCATGGAGCCAAGCGCTGCCTGACCAGGCAGTCGTGCCGCGTGCCATTCCCGCATCACGTTCCTCTCGTTCAGCCCGTCACGCAGATGGTACCTGGTCTTGTTGGTAGCCGAGAGGGCCTGGATGGGCGAAGCTCCGGGCAGCCGCAGGATTTCGTAACCGCGCAGCGCATCCGGCACATTCTGCGCGTCGACTGTCGACAGGGACGCGGCCAGCGCGTCGGCAACGTCGCCCTGGTCGGTCCGTGACTGACGCGTACAGATGTCCTGTTCGATCACGGCAACGAAGTTGACGAACCTGCGCTCATGTACGAAGTATTGGACGAAGTGTTTGCCGGGGCCCGCTCTCAAGCCACTCTGAAACAGTCTCGTCGCCTCCATCAGCGCGCGTCTGCGGGCCGGTCACCCTTGGGCCAGTCGTTTGTCTTGCCACCGAAATCGGGCCGCGGCTGCATCGTGAAGTACGCGGCCACGTCATATGCTTCCTGGTCGCTCAACGTCCCGGCATTGCCGAGAGGCATCTTCATCTGAACGAACGCCGCCGCAACCGAAAGACGCGCCATGCCGGCCCCGACGTTGAACGATTGCGATCCCCACAGCGGCGGGAATACGTACTTGCCTGGGTCCCCTTTGACTCCCTGGCCGTCGCCCCCGTGGCAGGCGGCGCACTTGGCAAGATAGATCGTCTTGCCACGCGAAGCATCAGCTGGACCCGGAGCGTGGATTTCGCGAAAGCCTCGGCCTTCGACTTCGCTGCCGGTCGGTACTCCCCGAGAGAGCCACGCAATATACGCGAGCAAGCCGATCATCTCTCGGCTTTGGGCAGGCAGCGCTTTGCCGTTCATCGAGCGCAGAAAGCAGTCGTTAATTCGGTCTTCCAGCGACTCGACGCTGCCGCGGCGCGACCGATATTCAGGAAACAGCCCCGTAAGGCCCGCCAGCGGGGCTGCGTACGCGGCGCGGCCGCCATCGAGATGGCAACTCGCACAGCGGAGTGCGTTTCCGACATAAGCCTTCGCTGTCCCCGCGGTATCAGTGACTATTCGCTGCCCGTACCGGATCGCGTCGCCAAGGGGGCCATCCGGAATGGTGGTGGGTGCCGGCGGCAACAGTGGCACCCTTGCCGGTGTAAAGCTATCCGCGGCGAGCGCCAAGCTTCCCGAGAACAGCGAGATCAGAGTCCATGCTGACACAGCTCGTATCGTCATCATCGTGCACGCGATGCCTGCCAATGGGGCATGCGGTTCTCCCAGGTGTGATTCCATACCGCCGACGCAGTGTGAAATTCTGACGCCCAACGTCGAGCCAACCGGCCCTGCGCGGCATTGTCGCGCAGCGTCGAAGAAATGAAGAAGAGAGCGAAGAAAAGGGCCAGGCTCAATTTGTCCTCCATGCCACGACCAGAACCCGGGCTGCAAAACAGGCGACGGGCGGGCAGTTCCACGATGACCTGCGTTGTCCACCAGTCTAGCCAGGCAGCAAGTCAAGTTGTTCTTGTACTCCATCCCCGCTGCCTTTGCCAGTCCTGCGTGGTCGCCCGCCTGGCCTGGCTCCGCGCCGTTCCCCGACGGTCTGTGCGATTTCGGGGTGAAAGCGGCTGTCGCCAAGCGGCAGGCTTTGATGGCGCGCGAGCCGCATGTCGGCGATGGCTTTTCCGTCAAGCGGGGCATGGCAGGCGATAGTCGGCCCGGCGTTCACCGGCGTCGTGCACGATTTCGCGGTGGAAGGAGGGCGGGGTGAGTTTCAGGTCGGTCTGCCCGACCGCGTTGGCGCGCTAACTGCTCCAGCGGTAGCCCGCCGGATCGTCGACCATGGCGGCGCGAACCGGGTTGAGTTCGATGTCGCGCATGCTCGCGAGACGGTAGCTGTCGGCCTGGACGCGCGATGACTTGTAGCGACCGTCCCGGAGGGCGCCAGTGCGCCGGCAGGTTCTGTTGAAGTACTGGATGTCGCGCCGGCCGATGGAGATGAGGAGTCCGGGAACGGCGTCGGCGTTCTCGGGAGTGAGGAGGAGGTGAACGTGGTTGGTCATCAGGACGAAGGCGTGGCGCCGACAGCCAGTCTGCCCGAGGGCGTCGTCCAGCCAGTTGAGGCAGGCGAGGTAATCTTCTTCGCTGAGGAAGCAGGCGGCGCGGTTGTGCCGCGCTGCACGATGTGCAGGCGCAGAGCGTCGAGACGGGTGCGACGACGACGTGGCATGCGAAACGCGTATCGCGGGCAGAAGCGGCGGTGGCAACGGGCGTGAAATTGAGCCTGGCCCCTTTTCCCTTTCTTCCTTCTCTCTCATGGCTACGCTCGATACATCGTGTGCGCCCTGTTCATGAACCGCCCGGTGCGGACCCGCATCCCGGGTGGTATGGGGAGGGCCGGTTGGACGCCGGCCCTTGCCCGATCAGGCGGCATTCCTGGTTCATGCATCCAGGGGCAGGCCCAACTGCCGAGCCTGCGATGCGGCGTCTCTGGCGCCCCAACGACGCTTGATCTTTCCGCTCTCGATCTCGAACCACTCCATGGCTACCAGTTCGTAAGATTTGCCGGTGGGTTGATGCCCAAACGCCGGCGCCCGGAACGTACCGGACTCGATATACCTCGCCGCCACGATGTCTCCCTCCGCAACCAGCTCCTGGATTGCGAGTTGCATGCCATAGCCCTCGATCAGCTGGCGCCAGATTGGCTCGATCTTATCGAATAAACCCTTGCCGAAGACACCTTGAATCTCGGCATCTTCGGCAAGTAATGCTCGCAGGCCGTTCAAATCGCCCCGATTGAACGCGTCCACATACTGACGAACTACTCGTTTGGCATCTTCCTCTGCCGACATCAGCGTCTCCATTTCTTGTTTGCCGTCTAGGGTCCTGGTTGAGGGGCGCCGGCTGCCGTAGCGGGCCGACTTGAACGCGATATCAGGCCTGTTTTTTTCCAGCATCAGGCTCAGTGATGTGTTCCGTTTCGACCACGTTCCATTTGAGCCCCCGATTTCGATAGATTCGCTTTCCTTTCAATGGATAGTCAGCCACGTCGTGGTCAAGGCGCTGTCCTACGACGATACATTTGAGTACGCCAATACCGGTATTCCTCAATTGGTGCGCTTCGCCACCAGCGCGATACCCGATGAAATCGCCGGCTTTCACTGGATAAGTCGTCTGTCCGATGGTGGCTTCGGCCTCGCCTTCCAACACATAAACGCATTCGTCCTCGTAATAGTGTTTATGCAACTCCGTTGACTCGTGGCCTGGCTCTACCTCGATAATGTGAAAACCGAACCCAGTTAGACCAACCATGTCTCCGACTGACTTGTTTACTCGTCTGGCATTTGAATTAAGAAAGTGTGTCTTCCGGAGACCTTCATATGCCGTGATTTCTTCCTTTGTGACAATATATTTGTCCATGGTGCTATCCAAAAAAGCCTGACGTTTGAATTAACCGGCCTTGCGCTGCTTCATCGCGCAGCGTCCGGTGGAATGATGAGTTGGGCCGCATGGGAGAGGAACAAGCAGCCTCAACTCGGAACTCCCTTACCCTTATTGATGAAGATAACCCAGGCTACCCGGATGCCAAGGGCGACACCGCCAGAAAGTGCATATTCAGCACCACGCACCAGTTGTATGGCGGTACCAACGCTGCTCGCCGTGCCTAAGGCGCCAACAAGACAGCACGCGGAAAAGGATAGGCAGTGCGATCCCGGCCAGCGCTCCGTTTCCGCCGTGCGGCTCGGTGCCACGCATAACCAGGTTGAACCGCCAACTCGGCATGACTACGGGAGCCGCGGACGAAAACCCGAGCCAATAAACGACGGGCGCAACGGGGATGCAATCGATCGGCATATTAGTTCCAGAACCGGCGCTCTATGCTGCCCAACGCCCGAGTTCGGCGGAGTTTGAGGCGACGCCCGTTTTTGCGGCAGCAAGAATGGGTGGCGGGTCAAATTTCCGCTGCGACGATTTCTTATGCGACATTTCGACGGCGTCGGATGGGCATTCTCGTATGGAAGGCTTGCTCACTGTTTGCCACGGACCACGATTTTTCCACCTGCCCGATTCGCATCCATCAGGCGGTGCGCCTCAATCAAGTCCTCAAAATCAAAAACGGGCCCGGTCATGACGCGGAGCTCACCGCTCTCCACTGCCGAAACGTACTCTTGTAACTGTCGTGGAGGGAGATCAGCGGCTTCACCGCTATATGAAGTGAGCTTTACCGCCGTTGGAATGTCCCCCATAGGATGAAAATCTGCAAGAGCCCATTCCCCGCCCAAAATCCCGGTCATGCAAACGATCCCGCCTCGCCCCACACAGCGTAAGGAGTCGAGCAGTGTCTTGGTGCCAATCAGTTCAAGCACGCGATCATATGGCTTTTCACGTCGATCCCTGATCTGGCGATGCACCTCTTCATCATCTAGCCAAACTTCGTCCGCACCAGCGGTCATTAGGTCGTCAATTTTTCCAGGGTCGCGCGTCGTTGAGCCCACGTGCAAACCCGCGTGTTTGGCCAAGGCCAAGGCAGCCATCCCAACCGAGGAAGTGCCTCCTCGGATCAGTAGCGACTCGGCTCGGTCGATTTCGAGCCCGACGTACAGCGAGCCATGCGTGGTCTGAAGCATTTCGGGTAGTGCTGCGAACTTTTCCCAGGGCAACTGCGTCTCGACGGGGAATACACACGCGTGCGGCACTAGAGTGAATTCCGCATAAGAGCCATCGAAGGCGCGACCCATTCCGCCCATGATCGCGGCCACAGTAGTGCCAGGCGCCAGATCCATGCCTCCGGGATCAACGATTTCACCGACGCATTCGATGCCCAAGACGCGCGGAAAGCTAACCGTGGGCGAGTCTCCAATCCGTGTAAACCACTCGGATCGGTTGAGCCCAAACGCACGGACTCTGATCAGCGCCCAGCCTGTGCGGGGCTTTGGCGACTCCATATCTTCAAGCTGGAATCGCTCAGGCCCGCCAGCGGTATGAATGACCCATGCCTTCATGTGCGTCCTCCATGGTTGGGCTGTGTCGCATAACGCAAGGCGTAGCCGACGCACTTGCAGTGAGCGCAGCGAACGAAAAATGGGTTCGACTTTACGACCTTGTTAGGTATTGGTAGCCTAACGGCCAGCAATCTTGTTTCTTTCCGCACTATATTCCTTGGCAATCGCTCGAAATTTTTCACTAACCGCAGTCTCTTGGCGACGAATAAGTTAAACTGGCTCCCTTTTTTAATTGCTCGCCATTAAGATTGCGCTCCTTTGAGCTGGAGAAAACAAGCAGCCTCAATTCAAGATAGCTAAAATCATGGCACACTTTCCAGCTCCCGCTTACCAAGTCAAGAACGGCCGAATCAAATGGTAAGAAGCAAAATTGTCGTTATTGTTAACTATAGCCCAAATTTCTTCCCTGCTTGCTAAACCAGGCAATAGCAGTTTTCTAATTGAGAGAAAAAATTTCTCCATCGGCATTTGGCAAAAAAATAGTATGCTCGGATTGATTGTAATAGAGAATTTTGTCGTCGAATACAATCTTCGACGCTTCGTGGCAAGGTATTATGTATTTTTAAAAATTAGTTTCCCTTTGCCGCCTTCGTTCCGAAAAAAACGCAACCATTAAATCTGCCATAATCTTGTTAAAATCGATCGGCATATTTGATATTCAAGGTTTTAAGTAAGGAGCGCGCTTCAGTGAGTCCCGCTTGAATGATAGGTTAGGCATACGTTGCGACGAAAAAAATGGCTGGCAACACGATAATCAAGACGGCAATGCCGAGGCAGCCGCTACGTGACTCTGCAGAAGAATAGCGTGGTCGGACGCTTGATTTCGCCAATGCTCCAGCGGCGGCCGATGCTCTTGCTGGCGAAGCAGGAGATGACTGCGGAACCTGGCTGGGCGATCCGGCCAGACCGCTTGCTTGGGACTCTTGAGGAGGGCGCGAACCGCGCCATTTCTGGTGGCAAGCATTGCAAAAAAAGTGGCGCGTTCCCTTTTCCCAAGCTGCGACAGTTCGCTTGGTGTGCGTGAACTGTTGAGAGCAGCCTGCACAAGCGAACTGCATACTAGCCGGACCTCTCGGCGTAGGCCGAGACGCTTTACGGGTTTGCGTTGAGCTAGCGCTGACAATGACGATGAGAAAAATGATGATAATCAAAGCACCGCCGACCATCAAGAGTAGGTTGTCACTGAATTGCATTGGAAATCCTAACGTAAAATTAAGGGGCTGCGCGAGGGTTTATTGACGTAGTCCCGCTTGACTGCAAATTTAGGCGCTTCGGTCAAGAAAAAACGCCTTTGGAGCAGTGCTGCGCAACGGCGAACAAAATATCACCTGCAAAGACCACGAATGCCGAAGCTCGGACTGTTGCAATAGAAATGGTGTGATTCATTTTGGCACGACGTAAACCAAGGAGCGGGCCATTGGCAAGAACGATGCCGCTAACAAAGAAGCAAAACCAATAAAATCTAGATTCAGATTCAGCTCGCAGGACGCGATCTAGGATGCCCAGCGTGATCGCATATGCGGCACTTTACAACACGATGAGCGCAATGACTTTGATACGCCTGACGTTTAGTCAACACCGCTTTCGGTTCATAATCCAGCGGGTGCAAGTGCATAAACTTGCCAGCAAGCTGCAAGAAAATAATTTCATTCGGGTGTAGAACATGCACGCTCCTGACGAGTCGGAACATGCACCTTCCGGACACAGGGTCCTCGACCAGCTTCGGGATCGCATCCGCCTCAGGCACTACAGCATACGAACGGAGACCCGGTATGTCCACCGGGCCAGGCGGTATCTTTGCTTGCACCATAAGCGCCGTCTGCGGGGTAGGGGTGCTGCCGAGGTGGAGGCATTTCTCACACATCCGGCAGTCGACGGCGACGTCGCAGCGGCAACGCGGAATCAGGCATTGCCTGCCCTGCCTTTCCTCTACCGCGAGGTTCTGGCCGTCGAGCTGCCGTGGCTGGACGATGTGGTTCGGGCAAAGCGGCAGCAGCGCACGCCCGTGGTTCGCTCGCGTGCGCAAGTCTGACGGGTGCTCGGACTCGGAGGGCCTCCATTCGTTGCCGGCCCGCCTGCTTTGCGGCTCCGGCATGCGCCTGGAGGAAGCGATTCGTTTGCGGATGAAAGACGTGGACTTCGAGCGCAGCGAAATCCGGATCCGCGACGGCAACGGTGCGAAGGATCGTGACGATGTTGGCAGAGGCGGTCGTGGCGGATCTGCGCGCCGGTCTGGCGCGCCGGCGGCACATGTTCCAGGACGACTTGCAGAAAGGGAAGGCCGTGCCGGCGGCGGGCATTGCCAAACCGGCCACGCCGAATGCGCTGCGCCACTCTCTTGCCACGCAACTGCTTGAAAGCGGCTACGACATGCGTACCGTCCAGGAAGTGCTCGGGCATTCGGGTGTGGTGACGACGATGATCTCGGCCCATGTGTCGAACAGGGGCGGGCGGGGTGTACGCAGCCCGCTCGACGCACGGGGTTGGCGTGCGGCGCGACTGGTGCCCGTGCGCCGATTGACAACGGGCCGTTCCAGACGCGGTGGCCGCTGGCCCATGACTTGCCCGATCCCGCAGCCCGGCAATCCGCCTCTGCAAGGAGTCCTGGCATCTTTCCTTTTTTCCCAACGGCTTGACGTGGTGAGATCGAGAGAGCGGTCCTCACCCGGCCGTCGGAAGCCGGAGGGCGAGGCGCGGGGAAATCCTCCGCAGGGCGCTCGTGGTCATCCGTCGAAGCGGTCCGGCGGTTGCAAGTGATCGTATCGTCGGGCCGCGGCGGTTTGCCGCCCTGGCGCTGCATGAGGCGGTCGAAGGCGCCGGGAATTGGCCGCTCCGTCGCTTCGAGTGCGCCTGCGGACCTCCTCCAGCCTTTCGTCGCGGCCGTTTGGGTACTGGCAAGCCGGTCGGCCCGGCGTGGCGAAGACGACCCGCTGTCGTAAAGACGACAAAACGGGAATTCCGGAAAAGGCAATGAATTCAGCGGTTGCAGCGCGATGCGCGGATGGCACGGGGCTTGCAATGACTATTTCAGTCACCCTGGGAGAACGCGCATGATCAATCTGACCCCCGCCGCGATGGACGCCGTCCGGCGTTTCATCCGTGGTTCCGCCACGCCGGTTGCCGGGCTGCGCCTGACGGTCGCCGGAGGCGGCTGTTCGGGACTGCAATACGGCATGAAGCTGGAGGCCGAGAAGGCCGAGGACGACTGGGAGATGGAAGTGGGCGGCATCAAGCTGCTGGTCGATGCGCTGACCTTTCCGATGGTCGACAACGTCACCATCGATTTCATCGACTCGCTGACCCATACCGGTTTCAGATTCGACAACCCGAACGCCAGCGCGCAGTGTTCCTGCGGCTCGTCGTTCTCGGTCTGAGGAGAATCCGGCATGTGGGAATACTCGGACAAGGTTCGCGAGCACTTCTTCAATCCGCGCAACTCGGGGCCGCTGAAGGACGCCAACGGCATCGGCGACGTCGGCTCGATCCAGTGCGGCGACGCGCTGCGGCTGATGCTGAAGGTCAATGGGCAGACCGAGGTCATCGAGGATGCGCATTTCCAGACCTTCGGTTGCGGATCGGCGATCGCGTCGTCATCGGCGCTGACCGAGATCATCAAGGGCATGACCCTGGACCAGGCGCTCGAGGTGTCGAACCAGAACATTGCCGACTACCTCGACGGCTTGCCGCCGGAGAAGATGCACTGTTCGGTGATGGGTCGCGAGGCGCTGCAGGCGGCGATCGCCAATTACCGCGGCGAGGAATGGTCCGACGATCACGAGGAAGGCGCGCTGATCTGCAAGTGCTTCGCTGTCGATGCCGTGAAGATCGCCGACGTGGTCACCGCCAACCACTTGAACACTGTCGAGGAAGTCACTTTCTACACCAAGGCCGGTGGCGGGTGCACCGCGTGTCACGAGGGTATCGAGGAGATCCTGGCCGGGATCAAGGCTGAACGCGCGGGCCCTGGCGAAGTCTCGCCGCCGCTCGTTTCCCCGGTTCCCGCGGCGCCGGCTGCCCCGGTGAGCGCGCCGACTGCGGCGGTCGGCACGCCGACGCCGTCGCGACTGACCCTGGTGCAGAAAATAAGGAAGATCGAGGAGGTCCTCGAGTCGGTCCGGCCAATGCTGCAGCGCGATCATGGTGATGTCGAACTGGCCGACGTCCAGGGCAAGACGATCTACGTCACCCTCAAGGGCGCCTGCTCCGGTTGCATGATGGAGGTGGCGACGCTGGGCGGCATCCAGCAGAAGATGATCGAGACGCTGGGCGAACTGGTGAAGGTTCTGCCCGTTTCGCACATGCCGGTCGAAGCCTGATATCTGGTCGGGAAGGCTGAGAAGTCAGCCAGGCGCCAGGCGAGCCATCTACAGACTAGCCAAAGGACTGGACACATGGAAGCGATCTATCTGGACAACAACGCCACGACGCGCTGCGACCCGGCCGTTGTCGAAGCGATGCTACCGTTCTTCACCGAGCATTTCGGCAATGCGTCGTCCATTCATGCCTTTGGCAGCCAGGTCGGCAAGGCGCTCAAGAAGGCGCGTGGCCAGGTGCAGGCGCTGCTCGGTGCCGAGCATGACTCGGAGATCATCTTTACCTCCTGCGGTACCGAGTCGGATGCCACGGCCATCCTGTCGGCCCTGCGGGCACAGCCGGAACGAAACACGGTGATCACCACCGTCGTCGAGCACCCGGCGGTTCTGACGCTCTGCGACTGGCTCGAGAAGGAAGGCTATGTCGTGCATAGACTCAGGGTGGACCGGAAAGGCCGCCTTGACATGGACGAATATCGGTCCCTGTTGAACGATCGCGTCGCCATCGTCTCGGCGATGTGGGCCAACAACGAGACCGGGACCCTGTTTCCGGTACTCGAGATGGCCGCAATGGCCGCCGCCCGGGGGATCATGTTTCATACCGATGCGGTGCAGGCGGTGGGCAAGATTCCCATCGACCTCAAGAACACGAAGATCGACATGCTTTCGCTCTCCGGTCACAAGCTGCACGCGCCGAAGGGAATCGGCGCGCTCTACCTGCGCCGGGGCTGCCGCTTCCGGCCGCTGTTGCGCGGCGGTCACCAGGAGCGCGGCCGGCGCGCCGGGACCGAGAACTCGGCCTCGATCGTGGCCCTGGGCAAGGCCTGCGAGCTTGCAAGCGAGCACATGGACGAGGAGAACACGACCGTCATGGGTCTGCGCGACAGGCTGGAGAAAGGCATCCTCAGCCGGATCGGCCACTGCTTTCCGACCGGCGATGTGAGCAACCGTCTGCCTAATACCAGCAATATCGCCTTCGAATATATCGAAGGCGAGGCGATTCTCCTGCTGTTGAACAGGCTGGGGATTGCCGGCAGTTCGGGTTCGGCCTGCACCTCGGGTTCGCTCGAACCCTCGCACGTCATGCGCGCCATGGGCATTCCCTACACGGCGGCGCATGGCACCATCCGTTTCTCGCTCTCGCGCTACAACACCGACACCGAGGTGGACCGGGTGATCGAAGTCGTGCCGGGGATCATCGCCCAACTGCGCAAGCTCTCGCCCTACTGGACCGACGACGGGCCGGCGGCGAATCCGGAGGCCGCCTTTACTCCGACCTATGCCTGACCTGGCCGCGAGCGAGACGAAGACCGCGGCGACGCGGTCTTCGTGCCGTTGGAGCGAGGGGGGGCAATGTGCGTTCGCTGGCTCCGCGCCAGGCGATCAGGCATCAACGAGCCGGACAATCACAGGCACATTCTTTGCGAGGACGAAGCACGGCGGGCCGGGTGGTCGCTCGGCCCGGCTAGCTTTGCCTGGCAGAAGCGTGCTCCCGGCTCTTGGCAAGCAGCGACCTGATCCAGTCGCGTTGCGCTCCGGCCCGGCGTTGCTCGGTCAGACGGTCGATGATCTGCTTGCGGATCTCGGCAAAGGGCGGCGTGCCGTTCGGGAGGATTTCATCGCAGCGCAGGACGTGCAGGCCGATCGGTGATTCCACGACCGTGCTGAGTTCGCGTTCGGCGAGCGCGAAGGCGAGCACATCGAGTTCCGGGTAGAGTTGCTGGCGCTTGACGATCCCCAACTGGCCACCTTCCATCGCGCTCGGGCAGTGCGAATGGCGTCGCGCGGCTGCGCCGAATTGTGTCGCAGTGTCCCGTTCCAGGGTGTCCCGCAGTGTTTCGAGTTGAGCCTCTGCCAGCGCTCTTTCATGGGCGTTGTCGAAGGTAATCAGGATGTGGCGCAGCCGGCGTGCTTCCGGTCGCTGAAATGCTTTCGGGTGCAGATGGTAGTAGATTTCGGCATCGACCGCGTTGACCGGGGCGACCGCCGACGCCACCTTGTCGAGCAGGGCCTCGACCAGCAGGTCACGTTCCACGGCCCTGGCCAGTTCCGCTTCGTCGAGGCCGATGCGCTGCAGTTCAGCGGCCAGATCCTGCCCGCTCGTGTAGCGCTGGCGTATCTCGTCCAGCCGCGTGCCCAGAGTGGCCTGCGGTACGACCACGGACGCTGCCTCGGCGCTGGCCAGCAGGTGCCGCTCTATGGTTTCCTGTTTCCTGGCAACCGCAAGCAGGCGCATGTGCTCGGCTTCGGAAAGCGCTTCGGGCGTCTTCTGGAAGAGTCCCAAGGAGAGTTTCAACTCAAGGTAGGGGTGAGGCATGGTCATCGAGTGTCCTTTCCAGCCCGAGGCAATTCGGCCGGCCGTAGCGCATTCTCCCGAATCTGCAGGACCCGCCCCAGCAGCGTGTCGAAGTGGACGTGGTAGGCGGCGCCGCCCGGTGCATCGCGCACCACCTTGACGACCTCGCCAGTGGCGCCGGCCGTGACCAGCACCACACCGTCGATCGCCAGGCTCTTGGCGGCGCAAACACGTTCCCGAAACTCGAAGCGCGAGGGTGTCCACGGTTCCTCGGCGCCGATCAGTTCTTCCTCGCGGCAACCGACGGTCTTCGCTTCGTCGAGAAAGTTGACCGAGTAGATGATCTGGTCCTGCAGAAAGGTGCCGATATCGACCACGTAGCCAATGCTGCCGCGGCTGACCAGCGGTGCGCCGGCAGCAAGACCCGGGTAGGTGCCGTCATTGCGCACGTTGCGGGTCAGGCGCACTGGCTCGCCGTAGTCCCAGCGCGCACCCCTCACTGCTGCAAGACCTTGTCGAGCGGGACGAACGAGGTCGAGCCACCGTCCGCCCTGGCGACATGGTGAAACACGGAAAAGACCTTCTCGGTGAGCGCGTCGGAAGCGACGAAATCCTGATACGCACGTGCCAGCCACGAGCGGTAGACAGCGCGGGCAGCCTCCTCGTCGTCCGGCAGTTCGGCGGCTTGCCTGGACAGATAGTCGTGAAAACGTTGCAGGATGTGCAGGCGGTTCACCTGTACCACGCCTGGGTCATAGGGGATGTCGAAGTACTCGAGAAAGTCCTCGGCCGAGTTCAGGTCGGCCAGGGCATCGGCGAGGGTCAGGGGGTCATTCATCGGGGTCACCTCAGGCTTGGGTAGGGGTGAGAGGGTTAAGAGCGGTGAGAGGGTTGACTGCGCGTTCTTCGTCTTCCTCGAAGGCGTCGACGACTGCCAGAAGCCTGGTGGCGCCGAACTGGTCGCGATGGTCGAGCGCGGCAAGCTTGCGCAGCCGATCACGCGCTGCGGCGCTACGCCCCAGGCGGAGCAGGACAACGCTCGCGGCCTTGAGTGCCAGCAGGTAGAAGCGCAACAGGCCGAACGAGTTGGCGGCAGCCGGACCGAGGCAGGTCTCGTCGAGCGCACGCCAATCGGGCGGCAGGCTCAGATGGCGGCCGGCAAGCTGCATCGCGCGTTCGGCGACCAGCAGCGCTTCTTCGAGACGGTGCTGGTAGAAGTAGTAGCGATAGAGGCCAACCAGTACCGTGAGGCTGTCGGGAACCAGCAGGTAGGCACGCAGGAGGGCCATTTCGGCGCCCGCTTTTCCGTAATCGCGTGCCGCCAGAGCAAGCAGCCCTTCGGCTGCGGGGGGCAGCGGCTCTTCGAAATACAGCGTGCAGTGGGAAAAGTCGAGCAGGTCCATGGGCGTCTCAGCGCCTCGATTGGTGTTCGCAGCACAGATCTCCAGCAGAACAGCTGCCGCATTGGCCGCTGCGCCCGGCTGGCGGTGGTTCGTGGCGCAATTCGGCGAGTTCTCGTTCCAGTGATTCGATGCGCTCGACAAGGCAGGCGATTGACCTGGCGACCGGGTCGGGCAACAGGCTGTGATCGAGATCGATGCCGTTCGCGGGCCGCCGTTCGCTGCCGCGCGCGGCGACCACCCTGCCGGGCACGCCGACGACCGTGCAGTCTGCCGGAACGTCCTTGACGACCACCGAATTGGCGCCGACGCGAACCCGCTCGCCGATGACGATCGGGCCGAGAATCTTCGCGCCGGCACCGACCACGATCCCGCTGGCCAGCCTCGGGTGGCGCCTGCCCTTGTTCCACGAAGTGCCACCGAGCGTCACGCCGTGGTAGAGCGTGACGTCGTCGCCGACTCTGGCGGTCTCGCCGATCACCACCCCGGCGCCGTGGTCGATGAACATGCGCCGGCCAATGCTCGCGCCGGGGTGGATGTCGATGTTGGTCAGCGTCCGCCCGGCGAACGACAGCACGCGGGCGGTGAAGCGCCAGCCGGATCGCCACAGGCGGTGTGACATCCGGTGCGCCAGCAGGGCGTGCACGCCGGGGTAGGTGGCGAGCACTTCGAGCTTCGAGCGGGCCGCGGGGTCGCGCTGGAAGACGCAGGCGAGGTCTTCCCTGAGAATCGTCCACAGGCCGGGTGCGGGAGCGCCGGCGACGGTCATGCCCAGTGCGTCAGACATGCCCGGCGTTCCTGGTCGAACGCAGAAGAAGCTGCAGGTCAGCCGCTTCCGGGGCATGCTTGTTGCTTGCCACAAAACCGCGAATGCGTGGCAGGAGCGCCTGTGCTTCGCTTTCGTCGAGTGTGATGCCGAGGCCCGCACAGACCGCCAGGACCGCCCGCGAGCCCGAATGCTTGCCGAGTACGATGCGGTGTGTCTGGCCGACCTCCTGCGGGTCGAAGCCCTGATAGTTGTCCGGATGCTTGAGCAGACCGTCCACGTGGGTGCCCGCCTCGTGCGTGAAGACGCCGGCGCCGACGACGCTTTTTTGCCAGGCGACGGCCCGGCCCGAGGCGCTGGCAACCAGGCTGGAGAGGGCAGGGAATCCCCTGAGATCAACGCCCGTTTCAATGCCGTAAAGCTTTTTCAGGCCCAACACCACCTCCTCGAGCGGTGCGTTGCCGGCGCGTTCGCCGAGGCCGTTTACCGTCGTATTGACGTGCGTCGCACCGGCGCTGCAGGCGGCCAGCGTATTGGCCGTGGCCAGGCCCAGATCGTCGTGCGCGTGCATTTCGATTTCCAGCCCGCTGCTGCGGCGCAGGGCGCTGATCAGTGCGAAGGCGGCAAAGGGTTCGAGCACGCCCAGAGTGTCGGCTATGCGCAGGCGGCGGGCACCGGCGCGCTCGGCAGTTTCGGCCAGCGCGCAGAGGAAGGCCGTGTCGGCACGCGAGGCATCCTCGCAGCCGATGCACACTTCCAGCCCGAGGCCGAGCGCGGCAGTAACGAAGCCCGGCAGCTCGCGCAGGAGCCAGGCGCGGTCCCGGCCGAGTTTGTGGGCCAGGTGCTGGTCGGAGGCGGGTAGCGAAATGTCGACCAGGTGCACGCCGAGATCGGCGCAGGCGGCGATGTCGGCAGCGCGCATGCGGCTCCAGACCATCAGCCGTGGCGCCAGGCGCAGTTCCGCCACCGCGCGTATCGAGTCGCGCTCTTCCTCGCCCATCGCCGGGATGCCGATTTCCAGTTCGGGCACGCCGATCGCTGCCAGCTGGCGCGCGATCTGCAGCTTCTCCGTCAGCGAGAAGGCGACGCCGGCCGACTGTTCGCCGTCGCGCAGGGTGGTGTCGTTGATGTTCGCAAAGGGCGGGTGGTTCACGGCAATCTCCTCGCTCTCACTGAAGCAAGGCTGGTGCCAGCACGTAAGCCACTGAACACTATGGAAGTTGTGTCCTGGCTCAGCGCGGAATGTGCGGTTTCATGTCGCAAAGCCGACAAGCTGCCGGTCGATGGATGCGAGGGCCCGCCGCCCGCCTGACAATGTTCGGCCATGACCGACGAGGTCGCAGAGGTCCAAGAGCTCCAAGAGCTCCAAGAGCTCCAAGAGCTCGAAGAGAGCGCTGTGGACCCATGTGCTGCGGCAGCCGGGGCGGTGCCGACCTGCTTTATGCGCTACAACTGCAGGGGATCGGCGTAGCCGGTCATCTCCAGGTAGCCACGGCCGCGGAGGCCTCCCTCGACATGCACCAGCCCCTCCCAGTAGACCACCGGCGCCGGCCGAAGGGTCGACAGCTCCTGGTCGTCAAGCACCGGGGCCGTACGCAGGGTCAGCTCGCCGAGGCGGATCTCGATTTCCACCGGGTAGCTCGCGCCGCTGTGCGGCGACGACCAGTTGCGGACCGGCGTGAAGCCGATTTCGCCGGCAGCGAACTGGCGCAGGCGACCGTCGGCGTCGCGCCAGGCGGCGTGCGCGAAGAGCGTCGCGCCGTGCGCATCGCGCATGCGGAAGGCCATCAGCGCGCCGCCGTCGTCGAGGTTGATGCCGACCCAGTCCCAGCCGACGGCGTCACCGTCGAGGATCGCCGTCGACCATTCGTGATCGAACCATGCCCGGCCGCTGGCGGCCTGGCGCTTGCCGTCGAGGACCAGCGCGCCGGCGACCTGCAGCTGCGGCCAGCTGACGTAGTAGCTCGCCAGTTGTGGCGCGTGCCCCTTGCGTGAATAGCCACCCTCGCCCTGCAGCAGCAGCGCCTGCGACGGCGTCAGGGTGAAGTCGTAGGAGAACTGCGCGCTCTGCATCTGCAGCCTGAGCACCTCGCCGCTGCCGCGGTCCTCGCGGAACATCCGCCAGCCGCCGATGTGTACGTCAATGTCGGTTTCCGAGAAGCCGGCGCCGAGATTGGCGCGCGCGGCGCGTTCGGCGTGGCGCAGGCGGTCACCGGGAACGGTCAGTGCGGCGTGCGCGAAGAGGATCTGGCGCGCGGCAAGCGGTGACTGAAGGGCTTCGGCAGTGCCCGGTCGGCTCCGGAAAAAGGTCAGCTGAAAGCCGATGTCGGCCTGCGGGGAATCGAGTGCGCCGGTGACATACCACCACTCGGTGCGGAACTCCGGGTGCGCGCCGTGGTCGCGCGGGAACGCCAGTTCGACGCCGGGGACTGCCGGAGGGTAGGCGATCGCCGCCCGGGTCTCTGCCGCCGGCGTCAGCGTCGGCAGCAGCAGCGGTGCGCAAAGGAAGCTTCGTCGTCGCATCGATTCCGTCTCGCCTACTGGGCACTGGCCAGGACCTGCGCCACCGGCAGTCGGGTCGCCTGGCGCGCCGCGTAGTGGCTGGCGACGACCGCCGCCGCCAGCGTGAGCAGCGCGCCGGCGAGCACCGCCGTCCACGGGATGTCCAGCGACATGCGCCAGTGAAAGGCCTGTGGATTGACGACGTGCGTCAGGATGGCACCGATCGCGACGCCGCAGGCGAGACCGATCAGCAGGCCGACGACGGCGATCAGCGCGCCTTCGAGCATCACCGCACGGCTCAGCATGCGACGATCGAAACCCAGCGCGCCGAGCGTCGCCAGTTCGCGGGCGCGCAGCCAGACGCTGGCGGCCAGCGTCACCGCCAGCCCGAACAGGCCGATCAGCATCGCCGCCGCTTCGAGGGCGTAGGTGACGGCGAAGCTCTTGTCGAAGATCGACAGGCTCAACTGGCGGATCGCCGCGCTGTCGGCCACCTCCAGGCCGTAGCGCGTCGACCAGGGTGCCAGCCAGGCGTCGGCCGCAGTCTCCTTTCCGGGCAGCGGCCACAGCGCCAGGTCGGTCGGCTGGAAGTCGCCGCCGAGTTGCAGGTAGTCGTCGCGGCTGATGGCGATGGCGCCGAACTGCCTGGCGTAGTCGCGCCAGACGCCGCCGATGAAGACCTCGACCGTGCGTCCGAGCAGCGGCAGCTGCAGCGTCTGGCCGGGCGCCAGCCGGTAGATTTCGGCCATCGGCTCGCTGATCCAGACCACGGGCATGTCGGCCGGCGGCTCCAGCAGCGGGCCGGTGAACGGCAGTCTTGCCGCCGGGTTGCGGCGCTCGAGTTCACGCACCAGCAGCGCCACCTTGGGTCGCTGCGGATCGATGGTCAGTGCCTCGTTGGCCATTCGCTCGATCCTGGCGAAGGGCGCGTCGGGCTGTTGCAGCGCGGCGAGCAGTTCCTGGGGCAGGGGCGTGGCCTTGCTGCGCAGGTAGAGCGGCGCCGGGAGCACGTGATCGAGCCAGTGGTCCACGGCGACGCGAAAGCTGGAGACCATGATCACCATGCTGGCGGTCAGCGCGAAGCTGACGATCAGTCCGCTCGCCGCGACCTGCGCCATCAACGGCGCCTGCGCGACGTTCTGCAGTGCAATGCGCTGTGGCGCCGGCAGCGGCCGTTCGCTGAGCCAGCCGAAGACCAGCTGCGTGAGCAGCGGCGCGCTGGCGATGCCGACGACCAGCACCAGCGCGATCGCGGCATAGCCGCCGATCGGCAGTTCCCGCAGCGGCGGCAGCTGCGTCAGTGCGAATGCCGCCGGGGCCAGCAGCAGTGGCAGCAGCGGCAGCCTGCTGCGTGCCGTTTCGCCGGCGGCAGGGCCTTGCGCAAAGCCGGTCTTCAGCGCCTGCGCCAGCGGTTGCATTCGATTCAGATACGCCGGGTAGCAGGCGCCGGCCAGGCTGGCCAGGCAGCCAAGGGCCAGGAAGACCAGCGCCGGCACCAGCGCCGGCACGATCAGCGGGGCGCTGCCCGAAAAGTAGCCACCGCCGAGATCGCCGCCGAGTACATGCGTGAAGGCGACGGCCAGGGCGTAGCCGAGCGCCAGTCCGAGCATCGCGCCCGGCGCGCCGATCGCCAGCCCCTCGAGCAGAACCTGCAGCAGGCGCATCCGCGGTGACAGGCCGAGCACGCCGAGCAGGGCGAACTGCGTCGAGCGCTGCGCAACGGCAGTCAGTTGCGTGGCGAAGACCAGGAAGGCACCGGTCAGCAGGGCCACCAGGGCCAGCACGTTGAGGTTCACCCGATAGGCGCGCGACAGGTTGGAGACGCGCGCGCTGTCGTCCTCGGCGGCCCGCACCAGCAGGCCCGCCGGCAGCCGCTGCGCGAGCCCGCTGCGCCAGCTCTCCAGGTCCGTGTCCGGCGCCAGGCGAACCCGCCCCTCGCTCACCGCGTCGGCCGGGCCGAAGTGCTCCTGCACCCAGGCGATGTCGGCGACCAGCAGCAACTCGTCGGGGCGGGCAGCAGGCAGGTCGCCGGCTATCGTCGTGCGCCACTGCTGTGCACCGCGGACCAGTGTCAGCGTCGCGCCGGCGCGCAGGCCGAGCTGCCCGAGCAGCGCCGGCGAGGCGTAGATGCCGCCGGCGAGGATGTTGCCCGTCGCAGCCTGCGGGTCCTGGCGCGGCAGCAGCTTCGGCATCACCGCCGCGGCGCTGAACAGGTCGAGTCCGATCAGCGTCACCGGGGTGCGCGCATTGTCGATGCGGACGCGGGTTTCGATCACCGCGGCGACGACCAGGACTGCCGGGTCGCGCGCAATCTCGTTGAGCGTCGCCAGCGGCACGCTGCCGGCGCTGTCGCGGGCGGCGATCACCGCGTCGGGATCGCCCTGAACGCTTTTCATGGCCCTCGCGAAGTCGGCCAGCGCGGCGTCGTTGATCAGGTGGATCGCATAGCCGAGGGCCACGCCAAGGGCGATGGCCAGCATCGACAGCAGCGTCGCCGCGCGACGGCTGCGGAACTGCGCGCGGATAAGCCACCAGGAGAGCGTCTGCCGGCACCGGGCGCTCATCGCAGCCCGTCCGGGGTCAGCGTCAGCGTGCGGTCGCAGCACTGCGCGACGTGCTGCGAGTGGGTCACCACGAGCGCGCTGGTTTGCTGTTCGCGGACGCGTTCGAGGAGCAGCGCGAGGACCTCGTCGGCGGTGCGTGGATCGAGGTTGCCGGTCGGCTCGTCGGCGAGAATCAGCGCCGGACGGTGTACCAGTGCGCGGGCGATGGCCACGCGCTGCAACTCGCCGCCGGAGAGCGAAGCCGGCCAGCGCGGACCGAAGCCGGCCAGGCCGACGCCGTCGAGCAGTGCCTGCGTGCGCGCCGGGTGCTCGCTGGTGGGGATGCCGCAGAGCAGCAGCGGCACGCCGATGTTCTGCGCGACGGTCAGGGTCGGCAGCACGTGAAAGGCCTGGAAGACGAAGCCGATGCTGCGCGCGCGCAGCGCCGCCCTGGCGCTCTCGTCGAGGCGGACGATGTCGAGCGCCTGCGGCCCGATGGCGATCGAGCCGCTGTCGGCGGTCTCGAGTCCGGCGATGCAGTTGAGCAGGGTGCTCTTGCCGACGCCCGATTCGCCGACCAGGGCGACGATTTCGCCGGCGGCGACGGAAAAGTCAAGGGCGCTGAACAGCGGCCGGCGGGCTCTGCGGTGACGCTTGGCGAGGTCGGTGACCGTGAGCACGGGTCATTGCCGCGCCGGCAGGTACGACCAGTTGATCTTGCGGCGAGGCAGCAGGTAGTCGAGCTCCTCGCCGGGACGATCCTGCAGTCGCAAGGGTTTGTCGACGCTGAGCGCATCGTCGCTGGCCAGGTCGACGATGATCGACTGGCGGCGCGGGACCTCGGGCGCGTAGATCATCACCTTCGGACTGAGCGGCTTGTCGGCCGGTGCCGAGCCGACGACTGCGCCGATCCGTCCGTCGCTGAGCTGCACGATCGAGCCCGGCGGATAGACGCCCATGGCGCGTACGAACAATTGCAGCAGAGTGCCATCGAAGGCCTTCTTTTCGCGCGTCCACATCGTCGACAGCGCCTCCGACGGCGACATCGCGCGGCGGTGGTCCACCGGATTGACCAGGTTGTCGAAGCGGTTGGCGATGGCCACCATCCGCGCTGCCAGCGAGATCGCGCTGCCGCTCTGGCCGTCCGGAAAGCCGCTGCCGTCGAAACGCTCGTGGTGGTGCAGGATGGCGTCGAGCATCGGTTGCGAGAGGCTGCCGGCGCGTGCCGCCTGGTCGTGGCCCTGGCGGCAGTGCAGTTGGTAGAGCGCCTCTTCGTGGCGGTTGCGTTCGTCGTTGCGCAGCACCGCCGGGCTGATCGTCAGCTTGCCGATATCGTGCAGCAGGGCGCCGATGCCGAGCGCGCGCAGCGCCGCTTCCGGCAGTTTCGCCTGCTTGCCGAGCAGCAGTGCCAGGGTCATCACCGACAGCGAGTGGGCCGCGTGTCCGTCGTCGTGGGCCTTCTCGGCGATGAGCACGATCGCACTGTCCGGGTCGGCGAGCAGCGCCGCCGTCGACTTTTCACTGACTTCGGCGACCTGCTTGATCGATTCACGCGGACTGGTGGCGAAGCCCTTGATCGCGCCGCCCACTGTCCTGGCCGAGCCGAGATAATGCTGCTGCGCCTTGTCGAGCCGGCCCCGGAGTTCGCTCATGACGCGCGCGCGCTCGCGTTTCTCCGCCATGTGCCTGGCGGCGAGCGCCGCCAGGCGTGCTTCTTCCGCAGTCCTCCCGGCCGCGGCCGTGGCGTCGGCCTGCGCTGCGCCTGCCTGCACGGCCTGGCCGGGCGGCAGCGGTGGCAGCGTACAGCGCGCCGGATCGCAGAACAGCTGTGGCAGCTTCATGGCCGCGATCAGCTGCGCCTGCTCCTCATCGGCGATGACGAAGGAGTTGAACATGAACTGGTGCTCTATCCACGGTATCGGCAGCCTGACGTGCACCCCGGGACGCAGTTGCGACGCGTCGATGCAGATTTCACCTTCGTGCGGGGTGACGGCATCCGGGGCTGGCGGCATCTTCTCCTCTCTCGGACAAAGCGGCGTCGTTGGGGGTACTGCTGAGCAGGCCATACTATAGGACACTCTGGCCGGCAATCACTAGCCACGACGCACGCCATTGGCGCAACCGATCGCCGGCCCCGGCGTTGCCGGTGGCCGGATGGGCTGCTGCCTACCTGCCCGTCGTGCCGGTACGCAGGCTGCTCAGCAGTTTCTGCCCGGGACGACCGTCGGCGGTCATGCCGAGGCGCTGCTGTTCGGCCTTTATCGCCTCGCGAGTCTTGGCGCCGATCATCCCGTCCACTTCGCCGATCTCGTGCCCCCTGGCAGCCAGCAGCGTCTGCAGTTCGCGGCGCTCGAGGCGGGACAGACCGGGGTCGTCGGTCGGCCATGGCGTGACGAAAGTCTTGCCCCCCTTGAGGCGATCGGAGAGGTGGGCGATGGCCAGGGCATAGCTCTCGGCGGCGTTGTAGCCGTAGATCACGTCGAAGTTGCGGAACACCAGGAAAGCCGGGCCCTGCGGGCCGGCGGGCAGGAGCAGTCCGGCGGCCGTGTCGGCCGGGGCGATTGGCTGACCGTCGGCGCGGCGTACGCCGCGTGCCGTCCAGTACGAAAGCGGGCGCTTGTCGCGACGTCCGGAGACGCTGCTGTCAAAGCCGGCCGGCAGGACGACTTCGTAACCCCAGGGCTGCCCTTCGCGCCAGCCGCCCTTGTGCAGGAAATTGGCGGTCGAGGCCAGCGCATCGGGAACGCTGCCCATCAGGTCGCGCTTGCCGTCGCCGTTGCCGTCGACCGCCAGCCGCAGGAAAGTGGACGGCATGAACTGCGTATGCCCGAAGGCGCCTGCCCACGATCCGACAAGTTGCTCGGCTTCAATGTCGCCGCTGTCGACGATCTTCAGCGCACTCAGGAACTCGCCGCTGAAGTACGACTGGCGGCGCCCGAAGCAGGCGAGTGTGCCAAGCGAGGTCAGCAGCGGCCGTTTGCCGAAATTGCGTCCATAGTTGCTCTCGACGCCCCAGACGGCAATGATCGTTTCCGGGTCGACCTGATAGCGCTCGCTGGCCATGGCCAGCGTATCGGCCCACCTGGCGCGCATCTCGAGACCATCGGCGACCCGTTCCTCGTCGACCAGTCCGGACAGGTAGTCCCAGATCGGCGAGCGGAACTCGGGTTGGTAGTCGAGGAACTCGAGCACGCTCAGGTCGGGCGACAGGCCGCTCGTCAGGCGATCGAAGGACGCGCTGGAGATCCCATTCTTCGACGCGGCGACAGCGCGCAGCGTCTTCATGCACGAGGCAAAGCGTTCGCCAGGATCGGCTTCCTGGGCGGCAACGGCGCTGGTCAACAGCGCCAGGGAAAGGGCGAGGCAGGTGCGTTTCATGGCTGGCAGGTCACAAGTGAGGGCTGGAAGATGGAGTTTGCGGAGGCGAAGGGCGCTTGCAGCAGCGACGGGCAACTGCCGGCGTGAGGCGCAACAAGTCGCGGCGAAGACGTGGAGTTTGGCAGACCCGGTCGAGATCGCGAAGGCTCGAGAAACCGTCAGCCCGGCGAGTGGCCGGCAGGCCCACGCGGCCCGCCGTTCGAATTCCCGTCGGTGCTTCCCGACTGCGTACTCGAGCGGTACTCCGCGTCGCTGATCACTTCGCCCTCGATGACACGCCCGCCCGCCGGTGGCGTCCGATTGCCCCCCTGGCGGGCGGCCTGCTCCTGCATGCGTTCGTGCAGGTCGCGGAGGTCCCGGGGCAGGTTGCGGGTCTTCCACTTCAGGTAAGCGAAGATCAGCACGCCGACGACCAGGATCACGCCGAGGGCGACTATCGAGAACATGAAGGCGACGACCAGCACGACGATACCGGCGGCAATCGTCAATAGTTTCCCGAACACGCCCATGGGCGGGCCAGCAAGGGGCGTCCTGTAGGGGCCGGAATGTTGGTCATCGATCTTCATCGCAGTCCTTGTCTGTACGTTCCTTGAGCAGCCCGTCTGCTTGCCGTGCATTGTAGAGCGTCGGCAGCAACTGGACCACCCTCGGGCAGTGCAGGCGACCGGCGCCGTTTTCGCACCGTTGCCAAAATCCGTTTCGGCGGCCTGAAGGCGGAAAAAAAAAGGCCCGCCAAGGGGGGTGGGCGGGCCGGTACTGCCGTCGCCGCGACGTTCCCAACGAGGGGAGGGGGAGGAGGAACACCGCAGCGACAGATGAATGGTAGCGAGTAAGGTGCCTGGGGTCTGTGGTGACTGTGTCTCGCTGTGTGACGGCGTGTAAGAGGCGTTTTATATTTAAAGCGATTTCTATAAAAACGTTCGCAAGCTTCTAATGTATATGTAATAAATCCTTTATCGAGTGCGCCAGTGTGGTCGCATTTCTAGCTGCTTTCCTCACTGCGGAACGGATCGGCTTCGTCTGCAAACAGCCGCGCCAGGAGCGCCTTCTCCCGCCGGTCGATGATTTCCAGGAAGTCGCTTGCCGAGCCCATGCCGCGGAAGGCGTTGAAGCCGCGTTCGAGGAACTGGTGCAGGTCGCCGAGCCCGGCCAGTTGCGACGGGCGGCGCATCAGCCTGAGGAGGCTGCTGAGCAGCGGTTTCGTCGCCAGCTTGTCGAGTGCCTCGCCGGTCGCGCGGATCAGTGCGATCTGGCGCTGTCGCTCGGTCTCGCAGGCGACCGCACGGTAGGCCGCGGCGTAGGCGTCCTGGCCGATCTGTTCGATCCGCCCGGCGCGGCACAATTCGGCGACCATCGCCGCGTCGAGTTCTTCGGTCAGGGCGTCGAGTTCGACGGCCAGCGCGATGGTGCGCAGCGCCGACGCCGGCAGCATCTTGATCAGCAGGGGCAGGATGCGCTCGACTTCCTCGTCGCGGCTGCTGAAGTCCTTGGGACCGTAGAGGTCGGAAATGAAGAATTGTGCGGCGGGGCCGAAGCGCGCGCTGGCAAGCAGGTCGGCGTGCGTGCGCGCCAGGCGCCCGGCCTGCCATTCGCGCAGATAGAGCCGCTCGCGCGCTGCCGTCGGGTCGAAATTGGCCTGCTGGCGCAGATGCTTGGCCGCTTGCAGGTGTCGGCGCAGCGCTTCGGCATGCTGCCGTTTTTCGGCGGAGGCAGTCGAATCGTCCATGGTGGGCAATTATGCCCGGCCGCAGCGACGCTGTTTAGAGGGCTTCGCCTAACGGGATGCGCGCCTGCGGCATACACTCTCCGGGCAATCAAGCTCAGGAAGGAGTATGCGATGTCTCGATCCGATACGCTGGTCGGCCGCTTCGAGCGGCAGCAGCGTGCGGCACGCAGCGACCCGAATCCGGACCAGACGGTGCGCGAGCGGCGCCTGCTCGCCCTCGACCGGCTGCTGCGCGACAACGAAGCGGCGCTTGCCGACGCGGTCAGTCGCGACTTCGGTCATCGCTCGCCGGGCGAAACGCGCCTGCTCGAGCTTTTTCCGAGTTATGAAGCGATCCGGCATGCACGCCGGCATCTGCACCGCTGGATGCGTCCGCGGCGACGTTCGGTGTCGCTGTGGTTTCAGCCGGGCCGGGCAGAGGTCCGTTATCAGCCCGTCGGCGCCGTCGGCATCATCGTTCCCTGGAACTACCCCGTGTTTCTCGCCGTCGCGCCGCTGGCGGCGGCGCTGGCAGCCGGCAACCGGGCACTGGTCAAGATGTCCGAGATGTCGCCACATACGGCGGCGCTGTTTGCCGCGCTGGTGGCCAGGACTTTCGCCGAAGACGAACTGTCGGTGGTCGAAGGCGATGCCAGCGTCGCGCAGGCGTTTTCGCAACTCCCTTTCGATCATCTGCTGTTTACCGGTTCGACCGCCGTTGGCCGGCAGGTGATGCGCGCCGCCGCCGACGGCCTGACCCCGGTGACGCTCGAACTCGGTGGCAAGTCGCCGGCGATCATCGGCCCGGAACTGGCGTCGGCCAGCCACTTCGCGCGCGCCGTCGAACGCATCGTCATCGGCAAGTGCATGAATGCCGGCCAGACCTGCATTGCTCCCGACTACCTGTTGCTGCCGGCGGGACAGGAGCAGGCATTCATCGACCGCGCCCGCGCGGTGGTCGCTGCTGCCTATCCGCAATTCGCGCAGAACGACGATTACTCGACGATCATCGACCAGCGCCACTATGCCCGCCTGTGCGGCTACGTCGACGAGGCCAGGGCGAGCGGCGCGAAGATCGTCGATCTCGCAGCGGGCGTGGCGGCCGACCCGGCGACGCGCCGCCTGCCCCCGCTGGCGCTGCTCGATGTCGGCGACGGGCAGCGCGTGATGCAGGAGGAGATTTTCGGGCCGCTCCTGCCCATCCGGGCGTACCGATCTCTCGACGAGGCGATCACCTTCGTCAACAGCCGGCCGCGCCCGCTGGCGCTGTACTATTTCGATGACCATCGCGAACGTATCGAGCGGGTGCTCAACGAAACCGTGTCCGGCGGCGTGACGGTCAACGACACCATCCTGCACATTGCCCAGGACGACCTGCCCTTTGGCGGCGTCGGTCCCAGCGGCATGGGCCGCTATCACGGCTTCGAGGGCTTCGAGACCTTTTCGGTGAAGAAGGCGGTCTTCCGGCAGTCGCGCCTGTCGGGCATCGGCCTGTTCAAGCCGCCTTACGGCCGGTTGTTCCGGCTGCTGACCCGGATCATCATGCGATGATTCGCGGGCGCCGTCAGTTCATCCAGAGCGGTCTCGCAGGCGGCCTGCTGCTCTCCCTTTCCGGCTGGCTCAACGCCGCCGGGCCGCGCCCGTTCAGCGAAGGCGAGCGCGAGATGCTCGCTGCGCTGGTTGCCGCCATGCTCGCCGGCGTCCTGCCGAACGAGGAGCCGCAGCGCAGCCGGCTGGTGGCGGAGACCGTCGACGGGGTCGCCACTGCGGTCTCCGGACTCTCGCTGGCCAGCCAGGACGAGATCGGCGAACTGTTCGGCCTGCTGGTCGTGGCGCCGGGGCGGGTGCTGCTGGCCGGCGTCGGCAGGCCGTGGCGCGAGGCCAGCGTTGCCGAGGTCGGCGACTTCCTGCAATCCTGGCGATCGAGCCGCCTGAACCTTTTTCAGAGCGCCTACGGGGCGCTGCACGATCTGATCTTCGGTGCCTGGTACGGCCGCCCCGCGAACTGGCAGGCGATCAGCTACCCCGGGCCACCGCGAGGCTACTTCTGATGGACGATCCAATCCGGGCCGGGCTGGCTGCCGGCTGGAAACACATCGACGCGGCGACGCTGACTCACAGCCAGACCATCGACACCGACGTGGTGATCGTCGGTACCGGCGCCGGTGGCGGCGTCAGCGCCGACCTGCTCAGCGCCACCGGCCTGCGCGTCGTGCTGATCGAGGAGGGACCATTGCGTTCGTCGAGCGACTTCAGGATGCTCGAGAGCGACGCCTATCCCGAGTTGTATCAGGAGTCGGCGGCGCGCAAGACGGCCGACAAGGCGATCAACATCCTGCAGGGTCGCTGCGTGGGCGGCTCGACGACGGTGAACTGGACGAGCAGCTTTCGCACGCCGCCGGAGGTTTTCGACTTCTGGCAGCAGCACTATGGCCTGCAGGAACTCAGTGCCGAGTCGATGAGCTCATGGTTTGCCGTGATGGAGCACAAGCTGTGGGTGCGTCCCTGGGACACCCCGCCGAACGCGAACAACAAGATCCTCGGCGCCGGCGCCGAGAAGCTCGGCTTCGAGGTCGGAAGCATCAAGCGCAACGTCAAGGGCTGCTGGAACCTCGGTTATTGCGGCATGGGTTGCCCGACCAACGCCAAGCAGTCGATGTTGCTGACCACCATCCCGTCCGCCCTGAACCGCGGCGCGACGCTCTATACGCGGCTGCGCGCCGAGCGTCTGCGTTTCGACGGCAGCCAGGTTTCGGCGCTCGACTGCAGCGCGCTGCAGAGCGACGGGATCCACCTCTCCGGCCGGCGGCTGCGTTTGCGCGCCCGCCACTTCGTCATCGCCGGCGGCGCCATCGGCAGTCCGGCGCTGCTCATGCGCAGCAGCGTTCCCGACCCCTATCGCCTGCTCGGCAAACGGACTTTCCTGCACCCGGTGGTGATTTCCTCGGCCTTGATGGATCAGCGCGTCGACGCCTACGCCGGTGCGCCGCAGTCGCTCTACAGCGATCATTTCCTGCACCAGGCGCCGATCGACGGTCCGCTGGGCTTCAAGCTCGAAACGCCACCACTGCACCCGGTCCTCTACGCGACGACCCTGCAGGGCTACGGTGCGGCACATGCCCGTTTGATGCACGAGTTCACCAGGGTCAACGTGGTGCTGGCCCTGTTGCGCGACGGCTTCAATCCGGCAAGCCGCGGAGGCCGGGTGCGCCTGGGCCGAGGTCGGCTGCCGGTGCTCGACTACCCGCTCAATGAGGTGATCTGGGAGGCTGCACGCCGCGCCTTGCTGGCGATGGCCGAGATCCAGTTCGCGGCCGGCGCGCGCTGGGTGACGCCGGTGCACGAGATCTCGCCCGGCTATACCAGCTGGGCCGAGGCCAGGAAGGGTATCGCCGAACTGCCGCTCAAGCCTTTCCTGTGCCGGGTGGTCAGCGCGCACGTGATGGGCGGCTGCGGGATGGCCGACGCGCCGCATCGCGGTGTCGTCGATCACCGCGGGCGGCACTTCTGGCTCGATAATCTGTCGGTGCTCGACGGTTCGGTTTTCCCGACCAGTCTGGGCGTCAATCCGCAGCTCTCGATCTACGGCCTCGTGGCCCGCAATGCCAGCCTGCTGGCCGCCGAGTTATCCGGCCGGCCGGTTCCGATGATTCCCTGAACGAGTCGCCACCGTCATGCTCGCACGTGCCCTTCGCATCTCCCTCTCGCTCGAACTGCTGCTCTACCTGGTCCTCGCCATGAGCCTCTGTGACGTTTCGTTCGTCGCCGCGGTGCCGCTCGCGGCGCTGGCCATGCTCGCCCTGCGGGCGCTGCTGATCGCCGTTACCTACACCTTTGCCTGGGTCTATCGTGCGTCGGCTGCACGCCTGTCGCTGCGCCAGGCGACGCTGATGGTTCTTGGTGAATATGCGAGCTCGCTGCTCAGCTTCATGGTCATCATGCCTTTCGAGCACTGGTGGATGGGCGACGACCGACTGCCGGCGGCGGGACAGGATCGCGGGTCCGGCGGCGACTTCGGCGCCAGGCGTGCGCCGATCCTTCTGATCCACGGTTATGGTTGTTCGCGCGGCGCCTGGTGGTGGCTGCGCCAGCACCTCGAAGCGGCTGGCTGGACGGTGGCGACGATCAGCCTCGAACCGGTCTATACCAGTATCGACAACTACGTCGATCCGGTGGCCAGGCGCATCGACGAGGTGCTCGCCGCGACCGGTGCCGGGCAGGTGATCCTCGTCGGCCACAGCATGGGCGGGCTGGTCTCCCGTGCCTACCTGCAGCGCTACGGCGCGGCGCGCGTCGCGCGGCTGGTGACCCTCGGGACGCCGCATCATGGAAGCGTACTGGCGCGCCTTGGCTTCGGTGACAACGGGCGCCAGATGCGTCCGCACAGCGCGTGGCTGCAAGCCCTGGCCGAACCGCCGGCAACGGTCGGCACGGTGGCCATCTACAGTCCGCACGACAATTTCGTCATGCCGCCGTCGCTGCTCGAGTTGCGCGGTGCGCAGAATCTGACGATCGATGGCGTCGGACACCTGGCGATGCTCTACTCGCCGCGCGTCGTCCAGGCTCTGCTCACGGCGCTGCCCTAGAGCGCTCCTGGCGAGCGCTCGTACCACGGGCTCAGCCCAGCTTCAGCAGCTCCGCCAGAAAGTCGAAGAACAGGCAGTAGAGGGCGATGGGCAGGGGCAGACCGAGCAAGGTGGCCAGGATGTAGTCGCGGAAGCGGACGCCCGAAAGCGCCAGCGCGTAGTTGAGCGCCGGCACTGTCTGGAAAAGCACTCTCAGCAGGACCATGCTGCGCATCGGTCGGGCGTCGAGCTGCGCCAGCAAGCGCCGCGCAATGCGGCTGTTCAGCTGCCGCAGCGCGTCGCCGCCGATCAGGCGGATGCTCAGGAAGGTCAGTGCACACGACACGCTCGCCGCGACGTAGGTGAGCGCGCCGCCCCAGACACGGCCGAGCGACAGCACCGCCGCTGCCAGGAAGATCCAGCCGGGAATCTGGATCAGGTTGCCGAGCGAGAACAGCAGCACGAAGACCAGCAGTCCGCCGAGCTTGTGGTCGAGGAACTGGTCGCGCAGGAACTGCAGGCTGAAGTGATCGCGCAGGCCCGAGAACTCGCAGCTCGCAAAGAGCACGCCGAGAAACAGCGCTACCGCCAACAGGCGCGGGTAGGGAAGGGCGCGGCGCTTCGGCATTCGGCCGTGGGCTTCATCGGTCATGGAGCAATTGCTTCACTGGCGGTCACGGGCAAAAAAATACGCTTTCCGGCTGTAAGCCATCGCGGCCTGCTGACGACCATAGCGGTGTCATTCCCGAAAAAACCGCAGCGCACAGGAGTCCACCAATGCAGGCCACTTCCCCTCTGTTTCGCGGCGGCGAACCGCCACCTCGTCGGCAGCGTGCCAACGACACCCGTCCGCAGCAGCCACACCGGCGCGAGCATTGCTGTCGACATGATCATGGTAACGCCGCTTCGCGGTACGGCGTGAGCACGATGTCGCCGGCCAGGTCCGCCCTCACCGCCGGCGACTGCCGCTCGACTCCTGCCGGAAAGGGAAGATCGGCATGAACGAACTGCACGGGCTGTTCTTCTGGGGCTTCCTGCTGCTCTTCGGCGCGGTGATGTACCTCGTCTCACCGCGCACCAGTGACGACGCCGGCTTCTTCCGCGGGCACGACGAGCAGGGTCGCGCGCCGTCGGAGTGGGCCTTGATGATGAGCGTCTTCATCAGCTGGATTTTCGCCAAGTCGGTGACCAATGCCGCCAACCTCGGCGCTGCCTACGGCATCGTCGGCGGCCTGGCCTACGCCACCTACTGGTTGTCGATTCCGGTCGCCGGCATCGTCATCTACCGCTTGCGTACCCGCGAAGGGGCGACCGGGCTGGTCCCCTTCCTGGTCGGAAAGTACGGTCGCGGTGCCGCGCTGGCTTTCTCGGTGGCGATCCTCGTCCGCCTGTTCAACGAGGTGTGGAGCAATACCGCTGTCGTTGGCGGCTACTACGGCGAGTCGGGATCGGCGGCATTCATCGGCGCGGCCCTGCTGTTCACCGCCGTCGTCCTGTTCTACAGCCTCAAGGGCGGCTTGCGCAGCTCGATCTTCACCGACGTCATCCAGGCCATCGTCTTTCTGCTTTTTCTGGCTGTCGTCGTCGCCGTCGTACTGCCGGCGCATACGCCCACACAGTTGCTCGACGAGGGCAGCTTCACGCTTGCCGGCGGCGTCGACCTGCTGCTGGTCGCCCTGCTGCAGGTCTTTTCCTATCCCTTCCATGACCCGGTCCTGACCGACCGCGGCTTCATCTCGAGCGAAAAGAGCATGCTGCGCGCCTTCGTCGTTGCCGGCGTCCTCGGCTTCCTGGGCATCGTCGTCTTCAGTCTGGTCGGCGTGCACGCGCGCCTCGAAGGCATCACCTCGGGCAGCAACATTCCCGCCGACGTCGCCCGCGGACTGGGCTTTGCCGGCTTCTTCGCGATGATCGCGGTGATGATTTCCTCGGCCGCATCGACCCTCGACTCGACCTTCTCCTCGCTGTCGAAATCGGTCGCCCAGGAACTGCCGATGCTCGCCGGACGCGGGCCCCTGCCGCGCGCGGTGCGCGCTGGCGCGCTGACGATGGTCGTTTTCGCGCTGCTCGGCAACCTGCCGATGCTCGCCGGCACCGACATCCTCAAGGCGACGACGATCAGCGGCACGATGGTCATCGGCCTGGCGCCGATCTTCCTCTTCTCGCGCTGGGTCGGCTACTCGCCGCTGTCCTTCCATCTCGCCTTCTGGAGCGGCATGCTGCTCGGCGTCCTGCAGGCCATCCAACTGATTCCGGCGAGCTGGGCGATCGGCGACGGCAAGTACGCGATCCTGCTCGGGACCAACCTCTACGGCCTGGCGCTGTGTTCGGCGGCGTTCTTCCTGCCGCTGCTGTTGGCACGCAATCGGCTGCGGGGTTGCGAGAACCCGGTGTGAGCCGCTTTCTTCGCCCGATTCATCGGGCGATAACATCTTGCCAGGCCGGCGACGCGGGCCGATACTGGGCGTGTCCTTTGTCCGCGTGACGATCTCCCGATGCCACAGCCCATCTTCCAGCCAACAGCTACCCGCGCCCGTGCCATCGACAGGCTCTTGTCACCGGCGAACGGTAGCTGCGGGCCTGCCGTTCGCTGGCTGAGCGTACCGGCGCTGGTCGCGCAGCTGTGCCTTTTTTCGGTCATCCCGCCGCCGGTAGTTGCGCAGGAAGTCTTCGTCACCCGCGGCGCCGGCAGCCCCGTCTTTTCCGACAAGCCGCAGCCCGGCGCCAAGCCGGTGAACCTGCCGCCGATCAATGTCGCCGAGCCGGTGCCGGTGGCGAAGGACGTCGTTGTCCAACGACCAGCGGAAGAAGGAGGCAAACCGGCGCCAGTAACCCACGCCTACCGCAATTTCCGCATCCTGTCCCCCGAGGACAACGGCAGCGTCGCCGCCAACACCGCGCTCTTCGACGTGCGCGTCGCCGTCGAGCCGCCGTTGCAACTCGCTGCGGGCCACGCGATCGAGGTCAGCGTCAACGGCCAGCCGGTCGGCCAGCGCTTTACCGCCAGCGAGTTCACGATTCCTCCGGAGTTCTGGGGTGACACGCTACCGCCGGCCAATCAGCGCCAGCAGCTCGACGCGGTGATCGTCGACCGTAATGGTGAGGTAGTGGAAGCGGCCAAGCCGGTGACTTTCGTGGTCCGCTATGTTGCCGGCTCGCATGGCCGACCCCCGTGGCACGGACCAGGGTACGGACCAGGGTACGGACCAGGATACGGACCAGGATACGGACCAGGATACGGACCAGGGTACGGGCCAGGGTACGGGCCAGGCCAATCTCCAGGGTACAGGCCAAGGCCGACGCCGCTGCCGTCGCCGGTCGAAAGACCGAAGCCGCCGCCGGCACAGCCCTTCGACCCCTGGGAGAAGAAATTCGAACGGGAGGGACTGCGCTTTTACGAGCCGCCGGCGCAGCCAGGACGCGGCGGCGGGCGTTGACGGGCAGGAGCCCTCTGCGGGGCCTTGACCCCGCGCCGTTGGTCAGGGTGCACGAACTCTGCTGACAGGTCTTCGCGGCTGCGGTTTGGGTCGCCCCGTGCGCGCCAGGCCAGGCGACAATGCCCGAATCGTCAGCGCGCAAGTTCGCCCAGGAACTCCCCTCCCTGCACCAGCAGTTCGCCCGAGCGCCCTGGCACGCTGCCCCAGAGGATTTCGTGCCGTGGCAGCGCGTCCGGGTCCAGGCCGGCGCGGACTCCGCGCAGGGTGGTGAGCCTGTAGCCCTGCTCGCGCCAGCCGAGCAGCAGCTTTTCGAGTACCGGTAGCAGCTTCATTCCTTCCAGTTCGGCGTGCAGGGTGAACACATGGCCGCTGGCTGGCGCTTCGCGGGTGAGAGCCAGCAGCCGCTGGTGGACGTTGTTCTCATCGACGCCGTCGATGCCGATCAGCTCGTCGAGGGTGGGCAGGGTGGTCGGCAGCTGCGGGCAGGTGACGATTTCGGCGTTCCATACCGGGATGAAGGGGTGGCTGCCGCGGCAGTCGCTGGCGTGGCTGAATCCCAGCCGTTGCGTCAGGCGCAGCGCCTGGGGATTCATTTGCCAGCCGGCGGCGCCATGCACGGTCGCCGCCTGGCCGTAGATTTCTGCGTAGCGTTCCGCGGCGAGCTGCACTTCGCGTTCGGTCCAGCGCGCGTCGGCGTGGCGAACGCCGTCCTGCCAGCGGATGTGGTCCCAGCAGTGGATGCCGGTCTCGAAGCCGGCCTCGCCGACGCTGCGCAGGATGCCGGCGCAGCAGCGGCCGATGTCCGGGCCGGGCAGCAGCGTGCCGTACATCAGGGTCTTGAAGCCGTAGTGCGAGAGCACCGAGGTGCGCGATACCTTCTGCATGAAGCCGCGGCGGAAGACGCGCTTGATCGCGCGGCCGGTGTGGTCGGGACCGAGCGAGAAAAGGAAAGTGGCGTCGGCGCGGTGACGGAGCAGGAGTTCGACCAGGCGCGGCACGCCGATCAGCGTGCCGCGGTAGGTGTCGACGTCGATCTTGAGGACGAGTGAGGGCATTGACCGGCCTTGAGCGCCGTCAGTCCATCAGGCGGCGTGCGGCAGCGACATCGCTGCGGTAGGCCTCGAAAATGCCGCGCAGCGCGTCTTCGAAAGTCACCTGCGGCGCCCAGTCGAGGTCGGCCATGGTGTTGGCGATCCTTGGCACGCGGTGCTGGGTATCCTGATAGCCCTTGCCGTAGTATTCGGCCGAGGTCGTTTCGAGAACCTGAACCCTGGCGGCCGAGTCGGCATATTCGGGATAGTGCCTGGCGAGGTCGAGCATCAGGCTCGCCAGCTCGCGGATCGAGTAATTGTTCTTCGGGTTGCCGATGTTGTAGATCTTGCCGTCGGCGATGCCGTCCCTGTTTTCGATGATCTTCATCAGCGCGTCGATGCCGTCGCTGACGTAGGTGAAGGAACGCTTCTGCGCGCCGCCGTCGACCAGCTTGATCGCTTCGCCGCGGACGATGTGGCCGAGGAACTGGGTGATCACCCGCGACGAGCCCTCCTTGGGGGTGTGGATCGAATCCAGACCGGGGCCGATCCAGTTGAATGGGCGGAAGAGCGTGTACTGCAGGCCTTCCTGCTGGCCGTAGGCGTGGATCACGCGGTCCATCATCTGCTTGGCACAGGCGTAGATCCAGCGCGGCTTGTTGATCGGGCCGTAGATCAGCGGGGAGCTCTCGGGGTCGAACTCGGGATCCTGGCTCATGCCGTAGACCTCGGAGGTCGACGGGAAGACGACCCGTTTGCGATACTTGACGGCATGGCGGATGATCGGCAGGTTGGCCTCGAAGTCGAGCTCGAAGACGCGCAGCGGCTCGGTGACGTAGGTCGCCGGGGTGGCGATGGCGACCAGCGGCAGGACCACGTCGCACTTGCGGACGTGGTACTCGATCCACTCCTTGCTGATCAGGATGTCGCCTTCGAAGAAATTGAAACGCGGGTTGTCGAGCAGGTCGGCGACGCGTTCGCGGTTGACGTCCATCCCGTACACTTCCCAGTCGGTGCTGGCCAGGATGCGTTGCGAGAGATGGTGGCCGATGAAGCCGTTGACGCCGAGGATGAGGACTTTTTTCATGAGGGTCAGACCAGAGGGATGGGGTGTTGGCCCAGGCGGGCGGGCAGGGCGGCGGGAGCGATGGCCTCGCCGTCCACTTCGAGAGACAGGATCCTGAGCACGCCGCCGTCGCCGCAGCGGGCGAACAGGCGACCGCCTTCGGCATACAGTTCCGGGCGGCCGTTCGCGCCGCTGCGAGCGGGTTGTGCCAGGCTGCGGGTGATGACGATGCGCCGCTCGCCGAGGTCGAAGAAGGCTCCGGGGTAGGGCGGGGCGACGGCGCGGACGAGGTTGTGCACCACTGCCGCCGGCTGCCGCCAGTCGATGCGCCCGTCCTCGGGCTTGCGACCGCCGAAGTAGCTGCCGGCGCTCAGGTCGGGCTGCACGTGCGCCGCGCTGCCGGCGAGCAGCGCCGGCAGGATGCGGTCCAGCGCCAGCTCGGCGGCCAGGGTCACCTTGGCGAAAACTTCGCCGGCGGTATCGTCGGGCAGGATCGGCACCACCTGCCGGGCGACGATCTCGCCCGCGTCGGGTTTCTCGACCATGCGGTGCAGGGTGGCGCCGGTTTCACGTTCGCCATTGATCAGCGCCCAGTTCACCGGCACCCGGCCACGATAGCTCGGCAGCAGAGAGCCGTGCATGTTGTAGGCGCCGCGGGTCGGGATGGCCAGCAGCGCCGGTTTGAGCATCAGCCGGTAGTAGAACGAAAAGAAGAACGCGGGCTGCAGCGCGCGCAGTTCGGCGGCGACGCCGGGCGTGTTGGGATCGTCGGGGGTGACCACCGGGATGTCGTAGTCGCGTGCCAGGTCGGCGACGCACTCGAACCAGATGTTCTCGGCGGGGTTGTCAGCGTGCGTCACCAGCAGCGCGACGTCCACGCCGTGCGCCAGCAATACCCGCAGGCAGCGGGCGCCGACGTTGTGGTAGGCGAAGACCACCGCCCGCGGGGCAGCGCTCACTGGTCTCCTTCGAGGATCGCTTCGATCAGGTAGCGCGGACGGAGGCGAACCTGCTGGTAAACGCGGCCGACGTATTCGCCGAGCAGGCCGATGCCGAAGAGCGCCAGGCCGATCAGGAAGAACATCAGCGCGAAGAGGGTGAACAGGCCCTCGGCTTCGGGGCCGATCATCAGCCGGCGAACGATGAGCAGGACGAACAGCGCCGCCGAGCCGAGCGAGACGACGATGCCGAGCATCGAGAACCATTGCAGCGGCACCAGCGAGAAGCCGGTCATCAGGTCGAAATTGAGGCGGATCAGGCTGTAGAGCGAATACTTTGATTCACCGGCGGCGCGCTCCTCGTGCTCGACGACCACTTCCGCCGGGTTGCAGGCGAAGGTGTAGGCCAGCGCCGGGATGAAGGTGTTCACTTCCTTGCACGAGTTGACGGCGTTGACGACGCTGCGCGAATAGGCGCGCAGCATGTTGCCCTGGTCGGTGATGCGGATACGGGTGGTCTTCTCGCGCAGGTAGTTCATCGCCTTCGAAGCGCTGCTGCGGAAAATGTTGTCCTGGCGCCGGCGACGAATGCTGCCGACGTAGTCGTGGCCTTCGCGCATCTTTTCGATGACCTTGCCGATCTCCTCGGGCGGGTTCTGCAGGTCGGCGTCGAGGGTGACGATGATCTGGCCGCGCGCGTGCTCGAAACCGGCCATGATCGCCATGTGCTGGCCGGCGTTGGCGGCGAGCAGGATGGCACGGGTGACGTCGGGGCGCTGCTCGTACTGCTCCCGGAGCAGCGCGGCCGAGCGGTCGCGGCTGCCGTCGTTGATGAAGACGACCTCGTAGGGCGTGCCGAGCCCGTCGAGCGCCGGGTAGAGGCGGGCGAAGAGCGTCGGCAGGCCGGCTTCCTCGTTATAGACGGGGATGATGACGGAGATTTCGGGGCTGATCATGGTTCAGGGCTCGACGACTAGAGGGCGCGGTTCAGGGCGGCGCAGACGCGGTCCGCGTCGGCATCGCTCATCGCCGGGAAAAGCGGCAGTGTAACGGTTCTCGCGCCGATGTCTTCGGCGTGCGGAAACTGTCCGGCGTGGAAACCGAGTCCGCGATAGAGGCTGAACAGGTGCAGCGGCGGGTAGTGGACGCCGACGCCGATGCCCTGTTCCTTCATCGCCGCGATGAAGGCACCGCGGTCGCTGCCCGCCGGCAGCAGCGGCTGGAACATGTGCCAGTTGCAGTTGACGAAGTCGGCCGGTGGCAGTGTCAGGCCGAGCGCCGGGTCGATGCGCTCGAAGTAACGCTGGGCCAGCGCGCGACGCCTGGCGGTGAATTCGCGCAGGTGCCTGAGTTGCCCGAGGCCGACCGCGGCAGCGACGTCGGTCAGGTTGAACTTGCCGCCGAGGACGTCGACGTCCATGTTGCCGTCGGCGAGGCGTCTGACGCCCTGCAGCCGTAGGCGCTCGCACAGCGCCGGGTCGATGTCGGCTGGCAGCACCAGCGCGCCGCCTTCGCAGGTGGTCAGGTTCTTGTTGGCGTGGAAGCTGAAAGAGACGAAGTCGCCGCTGCTGCCGATGGGCTGGCCGTTCCACGCCGCGCCGAAGGACTGTGCCGCGTCTTCGACAACGCGCAGCCGGTGCCGGCCGGCGATCGCGTAGAGGCGGCCGCGGTCGACCGGCAGGCCGGCCAGGTCGACCGGGATCAGCGCCCGGGTGCGCGGCGTGATTGCCTCTTCGATGCGTTCGAGGTCGATGTTGCGGCTTGCCGGGTCGATGTCCACCAGCACCGGCGTGGCGCCGACTTCGAGGATCACGTTGGCGGTCGCCACCCAGGTCAGCGGTGTCGTGATCACCTCGTCGCCAGGGCCGACCCCGGCCAGGCGCAGCGCCACCTCGAGCGTTGCCGTGCCGGAGTTGAAAGCGCGCACCGGGCGGCCGCCGCAGATTTCCGAGAGCGCCGCTTCGAAAGCCTGTACCTTCGGACCGCTCGTGATCCAGCCCGAACGCAGCACCTCGCAGACCGCGGCGATGGTCTCCTCGTCGATCGACGGACGCGTCATCGGCAGCATCGGCAGTGCAGGGGAAGCGGGTGACATGGCAGTGCTCACGAATTGGCGACCAGAATCACGCCGATGATGATGAAGCCGATTCCCAGCGCCTTCTGCATCACCAGGATCTCGCCGAACCAGAAGTGGGCGATCAGCGCGTTGATCACGTAGCCGATCGAGAGCATCGGATAGGCGATGCTCACCGGTACGCGCGACAGGGCCATGATCCAGACCACCACGCTGACCACGTAGCAGGCCAGGCCGGCGATGATCGTCGGTTGGCCAGCCACCTTGAGGCCGATCGGGACGATGTTGGCCAGCGCGAAATCGAAATGGCCAATGGCGTTGGTGCCGGCCTTGAGAAAGAGCTGGGCGGCGGCGTTGAGCAGCACGCCGGTAAGCACCAGGGCAAACGCGACCAGGGTCATCTCAGTTCGGCGCTCCGTTGCGGACAGGGGTCGGGGTAGCGTCGCGCGGCTTTGGCGACGCTTCGCCGGGGACGACGGGACGGTCGCTGGGTTCAGTGGCGGTGCGGCCGACGGACGGCGCGGCAGTGAGTTGCGGCGGTTTTTCGACGATCACGTAGCGCCGGTTGCGGGCGATTTCGCTCATCGGCAGGCCGGCAGCGCTGAGCCAGTCGAAGATGTCGATGGTCATTACCGCGTAGGCCTCGCCGTGCTCGTGCCAGCGCAGCGTGAACTCGTCGATGGTCGGAATCCACTTCTCCGGCTCCTGCTCGATGCCGAACGACAGCTCGTTCCGCGTCTGGACCATGGTCAGCGTGCGCTTGAGGTAGAACGGCAGGGTCTGCTCGTAATATTCCACGCTGTAGAACGGCAGGCCAGGCTTGATGCGCGGCAGCGCCTGCGCCGCCAGAGCTCTGGTTGAAGTGAAGTCCGACAGCTGGTCGTGACCGAGCAGGCCGGCACTGGTGCTCAGCAGACCGCCGACGGCGAGCACCGCCACGACCGCGCCATTGCGGCGCTTCCAGGCGAGAAGCATCGCCAACAGGATGCTGGCCAGCGACACCGCGGCGGCGCCGCTCAGCCAGTCGAGCAGCCGATGCAGCATTTCCGGCGAGTACGATTCGCCGGCGAGGTCCAGCACCCGCGGCGCCATCACCAGCGCGGTCACCGCCAGCACGGCGAGCGGCGCAATGTGCAGCAGCCAGGCAGGTCGCGACAGGCCGGCAATGTGGCGTCCGCCGAGCAGCGCCAGCGCCGGGAAGATCGGCAGGATGTAGGGCGCCATCTTCGAACTCGAGACACTGAAGAAAGCGAAGGTGGCGACGATCCAGACCAGCAGGAAGCGGTCGGGACTGAAGCGCCCGGCGGTTCCCTGGTGCCAGGACTTGAGCAGCGCGTGTATCAGCAGCAGCGTCCACGGCAGCGCGCCGAGCGCGTAGACGGCGAAGAAATACCAGCCCGGCTCGTCGCGGCGGTGCACCGTGGATAGAAAGCGCTCGAAGTGCTCGTGAATGAAGAAGAAGCGGGGAAATTCGGGGTTGGCCAGCGAAACGGCGATGAACCAGGGCGCCGCGATCAGCAGGAACAGTGCCAGCCCGCTCAGCGGCGCCAGCCGCCTCCATGGCGACAGGTCACGGTTGAGCAGGGTATAGCCGACCAGTGCGGCGCCGATCAGGACCAGCGCGACCAGTCCTTTGGAGAGCACGGCCAGCGCCGCGGCGCCCCAGGCCAGCAGCATCCAGCGCCGGCTGACGCTGCGCTCGTCCTGTTGCGCGAAAAGAAAAGCGGTCCACGCGACCTGCAGGAAAAACGACAGCCCCATGTCGAGGGTGATCAGGTGGCCGAGAACGACGAACAGCAGCGAGCTGCCGAGGATCGCCGCCGCGAGGTGGCCCGCGGCGGGTCCCCACAGGCGTCGTCCGGTCCACCAGGCGAGCAGGACGCTCAGAAAGCCGGTCAGCGCCGGCCACAGCCGCGCGGTCCATTCGCTCTCGCCGAAGGCGGTGTAGCCGGCTGCCGTCGCCCAGTACTGCAGGGCGGGCTTCTCGAAGTACTTGAAATCATTGACGCGGGGTGTCACCCAGTCGCCGCTGGCGACCATTTCGCGCGGGATCTCGGCATAGCGGCCCTCGTCCGGGCGCACCAGCGCGCGCTGGTCGAGCGTGCCGAACCAGACCGCCGCAAGGGCGATCCAGAGGACCCAGATCAGGCGCTTGCTCACCAGCGGTTCAGGATGATGTAAGGCGCGCCAAGCCGTCGCCACGAACGGCCGGAGGGCAGCGACCGCAGTCGTTGTCGGGGCGAAGTCTCATTTCGGTGGGCCGGTGGCCTGCGGGAGGAACGGGGATAAGGGCGACGTGCGGTGCCATCGGGCGGGATTATACACGCTCGCCGCTGGCAGCCTGGCGACGGTCGCAGCCATCAGCCGTGCTTGATGCAGGTTGTCGGCGACAAACTCCGCGCCCATTTGCCGTACTGGGCCTGAATTTGCTTGATGGATGGCTTGTCGGTGCACGTCCTCCGGCCCGGAATTCGAAGAGTTTCCATGTAGAAACAAGGATAAACGTTCGTGAGTTTTACTTGATGGGTAGTTGATGACAAGGGATCAAGCGGCCTGACCGTCGCGCGGTGCTCTTCGCGGTGGATGGCAGCGCAGAGTGGCTGTGCCCCCCCTCTGGCGAAAGGGCTCGTGGTTCCTGTTCTGCAACAGGGATTACCAGGAATCTGGCCGCGCGACTGCACTTCGCAACATCGCACCGACCGTGATTTGGAAATGGATTTGCGCGCGTATCTCCCAAGGACGGAGAATGGTGCAGTTGTCGATAATCCCTTCCAGCCACGATTCGCCATCTCCGATCAGTCGAGGCCTTTCAATGACCGCTGCCGCCCATGTTCGCCAACTCGCCGACGGCGAGTTCGTGGTCCATTCGCTGGAGGATCACCTGTTGTCAGTCGGCGAGCTTGCCGCGAAATTTGCTGCGGTGATCAATGCAGGCGCATGGGGTGAACTGGCCGGTACCTGGCACGATCTCGGCAAGTACCAGTCGACGTTCCAAAGGCACATCGCGTCCGCCAGTGGTCTGGATAGGCACGTGGAGGCACCCGGCAGGGTGAAGCACGCGATTGCCGGGGCGATTCACGCCGCCGAAGCGCTTGGAGCATATGGTCAATTGCTGGCCTACCTGATTGCCGGCCACCATGCCGGCTTACCTGACTGGCTTCCCGGTGAAGCCGGCGGTGCGGCGCTGTCCCAGGAACTGCGAGATGAACGGTCGACGCTCGCACAAGCGATGGCCGCTGGCCCGCCTCCGGCTATCATCTCGCCACGAATCACGCTGACCAGGCCGGCCATTCGCCGTAGCGAAGATCTTCGTGTCTGGCTGCGGATGCTCTTTTCCTGCCTGGTCGACGCCGATTTCCTCGCCAGCTGTATCGCGGTAGGCCAGTCCGCGACCGTATGGCCGGGGGTTGGCCTGGTGCTGCTGAGCGAGCACGGTCGTTTCAAGGCGCGCATGGAAGGGCCAACTTCAGGCAATATCCTGCTTCGCCAGGCACAGCATGCGCGTGCGGCGGACGCCGATTTCTCCCTTCGAATCGCACGCGCTTTCGTGGCCGGAAAAATCAAGAACACGCGCCAGTTACTCTTGCGCGGCGGGCGTGAAGCCAAGGACAGCGACGATGGCGCTCGCCTGGGAAGGCGGGCCCGACGACCTCGCCGCCTCGCTGCGTTCCTTGCCAGCGGCGGGCAATATCGACACCGTCCGTGGCGTCGAAGGCGAGGCCGCGCGTCAGTATTTCGCCGGTTTGAACCTGGTACTGCGGGCCGATGCGCGCACAGTGTTTGCCATGGATGGCCGCAGTCGGCGACCGCCGCGCGACCGGATGAACGCCTTGCTCTCCTTTCTCTACGCAATGCTGATGAACGATTGCCGTTCGGCTGTAGAGGCCGTTGGTCTCGATCCGCAACTCGGCTTTCTGCATGCCGTCCGGCCTGGCCGAGCGGCGCTGGCGCTCGATTTGATGGAGGAGTTCCGGTCATTGGCAGACCGCCTGGCGCTGACCCTGGTCAACCGCGGGCAGATCCGGCAGGGTGATTTCATCGACCATGAAGGTGGCGCGGTGACGCTGGGGGACGACGGCCGCAAGACGGTGATTGTCGCCTGGCAGGAAAAGAAGCGGGAAGAACTGGCGCACCCCCTGCTGCAGCAAGCGGTGGCCATCGGTTTGTTGCCGCTTCTGCAGGCTCGCTTTCTCGCACGCACGCTGCGCGGCGAGATGGAGAGCTACCTTCCGTTCATTGCGAGGTAAGGCAGATGCTGGTGATTGTTTGCTACGACGTCAGCACCGAAACCCGTGAAGGCCGCCGCCGCTTGCGGCGAGTCGGCAAGGTTTGTGACGGCACAGGTCAGCGGCTACAGAAGTCGGTCTTCGAATGCAAGGTCGACCGTATGCAGCTTGAAGCGCTGGCGTGGAACGTGGGCTGGCCATCGATGCCGGCGACACGCTCCCCGGCAACGGGGAGCGAGGACTGAAACTCGGGAAGCGTTGGCGCGACTGGTACAAGAGCGGAGTCACGCTCCCCGGCAACGGGGGCCGTGGGTTGGACGCCATGCTTCGCTTGGCATAAGGCCTCCGTTCGATCCAGCCGACGAGCCCAACGGACTGGCGCGGAATGACAAGGGCGTGTTTTGGAGAAGCGCTATACTAAAAGGCACTTATTGAACGTCAAAGGAGAAGATTCGATGAAGCATCGCATGTTGATCGTCATCGCGGTATGCAGCAGCCTCTCAATGGCACCCGCCGTAGCCGGTGATAGCGCCGGCAAGACCGCACTCGGCAGTGCGCTTGGTGGTGGCGCCGGAGCCGCCATTGGCAAGCAGATCGGCGGGAACACGGGCGCTATCGTAGGTGGCGCGGTGGGTGGAGGCGCCGGGGCAGCCGTCACTACCAAGAAGAAGGGCAAGACCGGAGCCGTCGTCGGTGGTGCGGCTGGTGGTGCGGCCGGCGCTGCTGCAGGTAACGCGATGGGCGGAGGAACCGCTGGTCAAGCGGCTGGTGCCGCGCTGGGTGCCGGCGCGGGAGGCGCTTTGGGGCGACAGCTCGGCAAATAGCGGCCATACGGCGCTCGCCAGAGCCGGGATGACGGTCAAGCGCCGCTGGGGTCGGCTCCTTCCTTTTGCCTTCGACATGCTCCACGGCGAAGGGGGCGATGATCCGGTCGGCGGGTCCGCCGTGCAGCCCCGCGCTGAAGCTGCTTGCCAGCTGCGCAATTTTCGACGAGATTGGCTCGCAGCTCAGTTCCGGCGGCAGGCGCGCGTCGGCCAGCCATTGCTTCAAAGGATTGGCGAAAAGCAGTTTTGATCCTCGGCCCCGTGCCACTGACCGAGACGTCGACCATCCCGTCGTTCGTGGGCGTGCCCGCCAGGGCGATCTGCCGCCCTCTTACCGCCAGCGTCCCGGTCGGATGACCGTCGGCAGCAGTCAGGCTGCGCGTGGTGATCACCCGGGTGCGCTTTTCCTGTCCCGGCATGGCCAGCGAGACCTCGGTCTCGGTGTCGTGTGCTTCGAGAATTGCCGAGGCAGAGGACGCCAACGGCACGCCTCTGGCGAGCGTCGTCGGCTACTGGTTCGCCTGGTACGCTTTCCATCCGGAAACACTGGTCTACAAAGCGGCAACGCGGAAAGAGGCAACGGCCGAACGCTGAAGAAGCCTTGCCATCATTGATCCGATCGCGGCGCCCGAGAGACGCTCAAGCGAAGGAAATGGGAATGGACGCATACAAGGCACTGCGCGATTACGCGGCCATCGGTGACTGCCACGGGCACGCGCTGGTCGCCGCCAACGGCGACGTCGACTGGTGCTGCCTGGAGAGGCATGACCAGGATCCGGTCTTCTGCTGCCTGCTCGATCAGGCCAGGGGCGGCACGCTGCGGCTGACGCCACAGGCTGTCGTCGCGCAAGAGCGCAACTATCTTGCCGGCACCAACATGCTGGTCACGCGCCTGCGCACCGAGACCGGCGTGCTCGAACTGCTCGACTTCATGCCCGTCGGGCGGCGCCTCGGCAATGGCCCGCACGACTACGTGAAGCTCGTCGTCCCCGGTTGGCTGGTGCGCCGGGCGCGCGTGCTCGAGGGCGAGCTCGGCGTCGATCTGCGCTACAGGCCGTCGCTCGCCTTCGCCGCCAAGCCGGTGGAGCTGCTTGCCAGGGACGGCGGTATCGGCGGCGACTGCCTGCCGACGCTGTTCTGCAGCCACCCACTCGCCGTCGCCGGCGGCGACACGGTCAGCGCGACGCTGCGGCTGTGCGCTGGCGAGTGCCTCGACCTGGTGCTCGCCGCGCGCTACACGATCACTGACTCGCCCTTGCGCCTGCTCGACGCGATGCAGGCGACGACGCAGGCTTTCTGGCAGGAGTGGTCGGCGTACAACCGCTATCGCGGCCCGTATCAGGCCGCCGTCGAGCGCAGCGCGCTGAGCCTGAAGCTGATGAGCTTTGCCTCCACCGGCGCCATCGTCGCGGCGCTGACCACCTCGCTGCCGGAAGAGATCGGCGGCTCGCGCAACTGGGACTACCGCTACTCCTGGCTGCGCGACTCGTGTTTCGCGCTCTACGCGCTGTCTGCGCTGGGCTACAGCGGCGAGGCCGAGCGCTACGTCGACTACCTCTCGCGCTGCGTGCGCCTGACGCTGCCCGACATCCGCATCATGTACGGCATCCAGCACGAGCGTTTCCTGCCGGAGGTGACGCTCGATCATCTCGAAGGCTACGCGCAGAGCCGGCCGGTGCGGCGCGGCAACGCGGCCTTCGCGCAGCGGCAGATCGACGTCTACGGGCAGGTGCTCGACCTCGCCGTGCTCTACGAAGCGATGGGCGGCAAGCTCGCCGAAGAGGACCGCCGGGTGCTGCGCACTTTCGTCGACGTCGCCTTGCGGCAGTGGCAGGAACCCGATTGTGGTCTCTGGGAGATGCGCGACGCGCCGAAGCAGCACGTGCACGGCAAGATGATGTCCTGGGTGGCGATGGACCGCGCGCTGCGCCTCTTCGGTGCCAACCCGGCCTGGGAGCGCGCCAGGGAAACGATCGTCGAGCAGGTCCTTTCCCAGGGCTGCGACAGCGACGGCGCCTTGCTGCAGGCTTTCGGCTCGGCAAGCGTCGATGCCGCGACCCTGCTCGCCCCGGCGCTTGGCTTCCCCCTGTCGCCGGCCGGCCTGGAGGCGACCCTGAGGCGTGTCGAGGCGGAACTGGCCGATGGCGCCTTTCTCAAACGCTATGCGGCCGACGACGGTCTCGAGGGCGGCGAGGGCGCTTTCCTGATCTGCAGCTTCTGGTGGGTCGATGCGCTGCTCGCCGCGGGTCGCGGCGAACAGGCGCGGGCGCTGTTCGAGAAGCTGCTCGCTTGCGCCAACGACGTCGGCCTCTACGCCGAAGAGTACGATGTCGGCAGCGAGCGCTTCCTGGGCAACATGCCGCAGGCCTTCACGCACCTGGCGCTGATCGGCTCGGCGGTAAACCTGGAACTCTTCGCGCGCGGCGGCGCCGCTGCCCTTGCCGGCAGCTACGCCGATCGCGCCAGGCGCGCCGTCGGCGCCACCTTCGGTCCCCGCGGCATGCTGGCGAGCCTGCGCCAGAGCGGCACCATCCACAGGCTGTCGTCGTCCGCGGCGTCGATCATGCTCTGGCCCTGAGAATCGGCGGAACGGTCAGGCCGCCTCGCCAGCCATGGTGATCGCCAGATCGTGGCGTAGCAAGAACCAGCGCGGTCGACTAGCAGCGCAGCCGCCAGCGTGAACCACGCGCGCGCGAAACGCCTGGCCGACAAGGCTCGTCAGCTGACAACTCGGCCGATGGTCGTGTCCGCCGCACTACGCGGCGGTATCGATTCGATTGCCCAGATGCGGCGGATTGCTGGGGATCACATCGGCAGCCGCCTCGACAAGCTGCGCGGCGTGTTGCGCCTGAATGTCGAGGGTCTTTTTCAGAACTGTCGTCTGCACGGCGGCTGTCGTTCTGGTCTGACTCATTTCCGTCGCCACAGCGGCAATGTTTGCTGTTTCCATTTTTTCTGCCTCCAGTGATTTCTCGTGCTGAACCTCTAAATACGGCATATGGGGCAAATTCTTGAGGGCTGAGCCTCTCGGCGGCCAGCTTCGGGGCGACGCGCGGCGAGCCGGCAGGCGTCCATATGGCAGAATGCGGCAATCAGGGAAAACGAACGCCGCCTTATGTGCCAGGCAGATCAATGATAACCTGGACCACAGCAATGCCATGAAAGCACGAGAACACCAATTCCCACCATGCTGTTGTCGCCGCGCGTGGCTGCTCGTCGCCGCTGCTTTCCTCCTGGCGCCGGGCGTTGCGCAGGCAAGAAAGGCGCTGACGGTTCCCACGGTGCAGCCGAGCAGCGGCCCGTGGAGTAGCGGCGATGGTTTTTCCTTCGCTCTCGGCGACAGGAAGGAAGCACAGACCCGCCGCTCGGTCAGCGGCATCGCCTGCAACTTGAACGCGGCACAACAGCGCGTCTGCCTGCTGGTCTTCGACGAAGGCGTCGAGGCGCGCTATGCGACCTTGCGCAACAATGCTCTCGCGGTGGGGCCGGAACGGGTCGTGTTGCGCAGCGGTGGGGGCGAGCTTGACGCCGAGGGAGCGGCCACCGACGGTGCGTATTTCTACGTCACCGGCTCGCACTCGGCCAAACGCGCTGATTGCCGGAGCAATCCGCACAGTCGTCACGTCATCCGCTTCCGGGTCGATCCGGCGACCGGTCGCGGACTGCGCTCGCCGCCCGGTGACCCGAGCGGCGCGTTGGTGGACCATGGGGACAGCGAGCGCCTGTGGTCGATCATGCACGCGCTGCCCGAACTGAAGGCGCATGTCGGTGAAGGCAAGTGCCTGGGCTCGGCGGCGCCCGCCAGGGCACCCGCGTTGGCGGGGAGGCACGGGGTCAACATCGAGGGTCTGGCGGTCAGGAACGGGCGTCTGTACTTCGGCTTCCGTGGCCCGGCCAGGAACGGCCAGGCGCTCGTGCTTGCGGTCGACGCCGAGGCATTGTTCAGGGGCGGTGACAGCAGCGCCAGCATTGCGAGAATCAAGGTCGGGGCGGGGCGTGGCATCCGCGACATGGTGGCCGTACAAGACGGCTTCCTGCTGCTCACTGGACCGGATGACGACCCGCCCGGGCAGGCACGCGTGAGGTGGGCGATCGTCTGGTGGGACGGAAAGCGCAGTACGACTGTAGCGGTGCCGAAATTCCTGGCCACCCTGGACCTCGGCAAGGTGGAACTGCGCGAACTGAAAGCGGGCAAGGCAAATGCCTGTGACGACAAGGAAGTCAAGCCGGAGGCCATGACCGTGCTCGAGGAGACAGCGCTGGCCTACAAGCTGCTTCTCCTGTCCGACGGCATGTGCGACGGCGGCGCGCTGACATTCACCGTGGCGCGTTGAACAGGCAACCCCGCAACAGGGTTACGCCGATGCTGGCTGTGCTGTGCCGGGCAGGAGAACCACGCTGGTCACGCGCTCGACCGCACCGCCGGTGCCCCACATGGCGATCGCCGGTGGCAGTAGCGCCGTGATGACGAAGGCCTGCATCGCGACTTGCTGCGATCCCTGCGCGCTCGTCGCCACCGCACACACGCTGAGCAGCGTGCCGACATCAACAGACTCTGCGGCAGCCGCTCGCTGCGACCGGCTTGCTGCTCTGTGCCAAAAAAAAGCCCGCCACAACGTGGCGGGCTTCTTGATTGAGTGCGGCAGTATCTACTGAGTCCTGGTCTTGCGACGGCTGGCGGCCAGACCCACCATACCAATGCCCAGCAGCGCGAGGGTGAACGGCTCCGGAACGTTTGTAGGCGGGTTCTGTGGGTTGGTTCCCGGATCGCCGAGGAAGAAGCTGTCGATGCCCAGATCGGCGCGTTGACTGCTGGTGGCGGGGTTGCTGTGCGCAATGACCTCGAGCGTTTGAATGTCACTCGTTGCGGTAAAGATCAACGTCTGCCAGACCCAGTCAGCGATGACTCCCAGCGCCGGCAGACTCATCAGCGCGCCATTGTGGCTTTCCGTGCCAAACACGACTTCCCAGTAGCCACCACCTTCGGAGAAGTTACTGTTGCTGATGCTCTGTTCGAACGAGACTTCATATTGCTGGCCGATGACCAGACCGGTCAGGCCGACTTGCAGCGCGCTCTCCACATAGGGCGCATTCGGACGGCCATCCCAGCCAATGCCGTGAAGGAAATCGCCGCCGGTGCTGCTCGCTTTCCACGCAAAGTTGTTCATGGTCGTGCCGGCGCTGAACACGTCGGGCGTGCCGGCGGTCGTTGTCCAGCCCGGCGGAACGGCGCTGTTGAAAGAGTTCGTGTTGCCGACGTAGCCCTCGAAGCCACCGTTGGCGAAGGAGCCAAGTGCTGCCGCCGCCGCGTTTCCGGCGACCAGCACGCCGAACATCGCGCTGATGACCGAGCGCCGAAGTTGTGTTTGCGTCATGATGTATCTCCATTTGATGAGTGAAGTCAGTGATGCCGCGCTTTCGCACTTGAGGAGGTTAAAAGCACGTATCGTGCCAGAAGCGTCACGAGGGGCTCCAAGTGGTTGAAACAGAGACCATTAACGATTTTCGGTCCCGTCCGCTTCGAACGCTGCGCAGTCAGACTGTAAAAAACCCCGACACCGCTGCAGGGCGGAACGACGATTCCCACAGGCGATTTCGGCCAGTCGCCTGTCGGGGGGCGGCGGACGGGAAAGTCAACGCCTCCGCAAGAGGGCATGTCGGCGTACCTTTCGCGCCCGCCCAGGCGAATTCTGACGACACCGGCAGGCGCGCGCGGGCGATGGAAAAGGGCCGGGCTTGCCGACGGGCTGCGCCACCGCTAGGATCCCGCGCGTGTCCATTCAGGACATCGTGTTGACTGGACCGGCAATGAGCTTGCAATCGGTACGTGATTTCTTTTCCGCCCGCAATCTGGACCTGCCAATCATCGAATTGGCGGTGAGCACTGCCACCGTTGCGCTGGCGGCCGAAGCGCACGGCGTCGAGCCGGGTCGCATCGCCAAGACCCTGTCCTTTCGGCTGGCCGATGGCCGGGTCATCATTCTCGTGGCGCGGGGTGACGCGCGTATCGACAACCGCAAGTTCCGGGCAGCCTTCGGCAAGGGGAAGATGTCGCCGCCGGAAGAGGTCGTCGAGCTGACCGGCCATCCTGTCGGCGGCGTCTGTCCGTTCGGGCTGGCACAAGCGCTGCCGATCTTCCTCGATCGATCGCTGCAGGACTTCGACGAGGTCTTGCCGGCCGCTGGCGCGATTCATACTGCCGTACGCATCAGCCCGGCGCAGTTGCTCGCCGTGACCGACGGTCAATGGGTCGACGTCTGTCAGCTGCGTGTTGGCTGACGGCGCGCCGCTGCCTGGCATGACGGACACGACCAATCATCTCGGCCAGGCGATCGGCTTTCCTGTGCCGGACTGGAAGCCGGCGACATGCCCGACGGGCGAGGTGATGAACGGGCGCTATTGTCGGCTCGAGCCACTCGATACGAAGCGCCACGCTGCGGATCTGTTCGCCGCGCTCTCCCGCGACGCCGAGGGGAAGAACTGGACCTATCTGCCCTACGGCCCGTTCGACTCGCTTGCATCGTTCCTCGACTGGATCGATCGCGTCTGCTCGGGCAGCGACCCTCTGTTTCTCGCGGCAGTCAGCAGGGCGACCGGCAGGGCTGTCGGCGTCGCCAGTTATCTGCGGATCATGCCGGAACAGGGCTCGATCGAGGTCGGACACCTGAACTTCTCGCCGGCCATGCAGAGAACGGTGGTGGCCACCGAGGCGATGTGGCTGATGATGCGGCGGGCGTTCTCTCTCGGTTTTCGGCGTTACGAGTGGAAGTGCAATGCGCTCAATCAGGCATCACGGCGTGCCGCCCAGCGCCTCGGATTCTCGTTTGAAGGGGTTTTCCGTCAGGCAGGTGTCGTCAAGGGGCACAATCGCGACACCGCCTGGTACGCCGTGATCGACCGCGACTGGCCAGCCCTGGACCGGGCTTTCCAGGCCTGGCTGGCGGCGGAGAATTTTGACGCGGCCGGCCTGCAACGCGTGTCGCTGACGAGTCTTACCGAAACGCTCGTTGCCGCGACGGGCTAGCGCTCGCGAAGCATCTTGCCGGCCCGCGGCGATCACCGAATCCGGGCCGGTTCCCGGCTTACAATTGCCGCATGTCTCAGGAAAAGCTCCCGGTTACGCAGGCGATACGCGCCTTGCGCGCTGCGCGCGTGCCCTTCACCGATCATTCTTATGTCTGGGAGGCGCATGGTGGCACGGCGCTCAGCAGCCGCGCACTCGGGGTCGATGAACACCTGGTGATCAAGACGCTGGTGATGGAGGATGAGGGCAGGCGGCCGCTGATCGTGCTGATGCACGGTGACCGTGACGTGTCGACGCGGAATCTCGCGCGCCGGCTCGGCGTCAAGAAGATCTCGCCGTGCAGCCCGGCGGTGGCCGGTCGGCACTCGGGTTATCTGGTCGGCGGCACCAGTCCCTTCGGTACGCGCAAGACGATGCCGGTGTATGTCGAGCGCAGCATTCTCGATCTTGAAAGGATCTTCATCAACGGTGGCCGTCGCGGCTACCTGGTGGCGATCGCGCCGCGGGTGCTGGTCGAGGTGCTCGCAGCGCAAGCGGTTGACGTGGCCGTTTGAGCCCTTGCGGCGACGCCGCTACTGGTTGCAGGTGATGCTGCGGGGCGCAGTCATGCGTGCATGGCCCAGAGATGGGCGGCAACCAGGGCGCGCCAGGGCGAGAACTGTGCCAGCCAGTCACGTGCCTGTTGCGGACCCAACTTCTCCGGAGAAGCGAGCAGCGCCTGCAACTGGCGGCGCACCGCGGCGTCGCCATGCAGGGAGCCGTCGAGCCAGCCGAATCCGCGCAGCAGGGCGTAGTCGATGGTCCACGGGCCGACGCCGCGTACGGCGAGCAGGGCCTCGCGGATCTCGCTGGCCGGAATGCCCATCTGCCATTCGGCCAGGGGAAGCCCGCCCGCCGCCACCTGCTGCGAAAGACAGAGCAGGGTGTGCGCCTTGCTCATTGAAAACCCGGCCTGTCGCAGCGCATCCACGGTCAGCGAGGCGACCTGGCTGGCGTCTGGATAGCAGAGCAGGCCGCTCGAGTGCCGCAGGCCGGCTGCCATGATCAGCCTGCGACGCAGCGAGACGGCGGCGCCGACGCTGATTTGCTGGCCGGTGACCGCCCAGGTCAGCGCTTCGAATGGTGTGGCGGTCAGGGGTACGCGCAGTCCCGGCTGGCGGGAAATCAGCGGGCCGAGCTGCGCATGGCCGCGGTGGCAGGATTCGAAAGTTTCGACGTCCTGCGTCAAGCCGAGCATGCGGTGCAACATGCGCTCGAAGTCGGCTTCACTGGCGGAGCTCGCGTCGCCGTCGATAGTGAGTTCCGCCTCCGCTGTTGCGGCCGCAAAACGAAGGCTCAGGCAGGCAGGGGTGGCATCCCAGAGCAGGCCTTTCTGCAGGGCGGTCCCGCTGACGCGTTCTGCAAGTTCCTGTGCGTCGCGGCGGTGAAAGGCGAGGATGTCGCCGGGTCGAAACGAGGCGGGCAGCGCTATCGTGCGTTTGAAGCGGACCGGCATTGGCGAAAATCCGGGAAGATGGCTGGTGAGAATTGCCGCGATCCAGTGCCGCGGCAGTTTCCTCCTGTCATGCGCTGCCGGGCGGGCCGGCCTTGCGCAATGTCAGGTTGATGCGGCAATCACCGGTTTCCGGGCAGCGTCCGGCCTTGATCGGCTGGACGCCGTGGTAGCGCAGTCGCGAAGGGCCGCCCCAGACGACGACGTCGCCGTGCACGAGCAGGATGCGTGCCGGTGAGTCGCTGCGTTTCAGTCCGCCGAACAGGAAGACCGCCGGCAGACCGAGCGACACCGAGACGATCGGTGCCCCGCGATCGATCTCGTCCCTGTCCTGGTGCAAGGAGAGTCTGCTGCCCGCCGCATAGCGGTTGAGCAGGCAGGCGTCGGGCGTGAAATCGGCGAAGCCGGCCTCGGCGGCTGCGCTGCGGGCCAGGTCGACGAAGCTGTCCGGCATGGCTGGCCACTGTCGCCCGTTTTCTGGATCGACCGGCGAGTAGCGATAACCGCGGGGATCGCTCACCCAGCCAAGGCCACCGCAATTGCTCATCGCCACCGACATGCGCAAACCGCCTGGTGTCAGCATGTGGCGAAAGGGGGCTGTTGCGGCGATCTCGCCTACTGCCGCGAGCAGGGACTGCGCCCGCGCGCGAACGAAACCGCGCAGAATCATTGCCCCTTCGGCCAGCGTTTCGCGGCGGCCATCGTCGCCGTCAAGGCCGGCAAAGAGGTCATCGATCACTGCCTGCGCCCCGCAACGCATCGTGACATGCGCTTGTGCGCCATTGCTGGTGCCGGCTGAACCGCTGCGACGCGTTGGCCAGCCTCTCCTGGCCAGTCGGCAGTTTGCCCGTCAGCTCCGCGCCGCGCCCCAGATGCGCACGTCGCCCGTATCGACGTGCAGGAAGTCGGCTTTCGGGTAGTAGCCAACGCCGCCGAGTTCCAGTGCCACCGCCGCTGCACTGAGACGCACGGTGTCGACACCGACCAGGCGCACGTCGACGGCACGCCCGTCCATGTGCAGACTGTGTCGGGCGACGCCACGGCGGCCCTTCTTTCGCAGCATCGCGTTGGTGTCCGGCGAACGATAGGCCGAGATGATCTCGAAGGTGTTGTTGCCGCCGCATTTCGAACTTAGCGCGTGCAGGATGTCGAAGAGCTGTGGATCCATGCCTGTCATCTCGCCGCTTCGGAAGTCGCGCAGCAGCCAGTTGATGCGCTTGATGGCAGGCTTGACGTAGCCAAGACTGTCGCGATAAACCACGTCCAGCCATTCATCGGTGTGCGTGTGGCGAAATTTCAGTTGATAATTGTCCGTGGCGGCGCGGGCTGAAGCAAAGGGCAAGGTCAGCGGCAGTGTGGCCAGTCCCTTCAGGAGTAGACGACGATGCGGCGCGGTTTCGCGCCGCTTGGCAAAGGAAATGGAGTCATAGAGCATGAGTATCGTTTGTCCCGGAAAAGCAGTTCAAGTCGACATCGTACCCGATGTCGCCCTGCCGTTCATCCGTTCGCTGCGGCGTGTCGCCGCGGCGACCTTCCTGGGTGTGGTCTTTTCGCCTGTACCGGCGCAGGCAATAGAGGAATCACGCCCGCTTCCGCTTCGCAGCGCGGCGTTGTCAACGCCGACGCAGGCGGCCGCAGAACTGCCGCGGCTGATCGAACAGGCGCTGTATGCATCCGATGGCGACGCGGGGGCCGGCAATTCGACCGAGGCCGCGGTGATCCGCCTGTTCTACTACGACCGGGGGTATCGGCCCGTTTGGACCGGGAATGCGCACAGCAGTGAATTGATCACTGCCATCGAGGCCAGCCGGGAACATGGCCTGACGCCGTCCGATTTCCACGTCGACGCACTGCGCAAGGCCGTTGCCGGCGGTGACGATCCGCAGGCGATCGTCCGCCGCGAACTGCTGCTGACCGATGCCCTGGCGCAGCTCGTGCGACAGCTGCAGTACGGCAAGATCGACCCCGGCATGCTCTATTCGACCTGGAACTTTTCGCCGCTGCCTGATGTTCGGGAGCGCGCGCAGGCGCTCGAGGCACTGTTCGAAGCCGGTTCGCTGAGCACGGCACTGGCGACGCTGACGCCACAGGATGCAGATTACCGTGGTTTGCAGAAGGCCCTGCTGCGTTTCAGCGCCCTGGCGGCGAAGGGCGGTTGGGGATCTGTTCCGGATGGTCCGACCCTGCGTCCCGGCGAGCGCGACCCGCGTGTCCGCAGCCTGCGCGCACGCCTGCAGGCGGAGGGCTGGCTGGCGGCTGACGGCCGCGCTGCGTCGCGCAGCGACGCAGCGCGGTACGACAAGGCGCTCGCGGCAGCCGTGAAGCGCTTCCAGAGTGCACACGGTCTGGCTGCTGATGGCGCGGTCGGGACCGGCACGCTGGCGGCGTTGAACGTGAGCGCGGCGGAGCGAGCCGCGCAAATCCGCGTCAATCTCGAGCGCTGGCGCTGGGTGGCTCGCGACCTGACGGCCGATCTCCTGCTGGTGGACATCACTGCCTTCAACGCCGAACTCCACCTCGGCGGTGAGCCGGTGTGGTCCTCGAAGGTCGCTGTCGGGCGTCCGGCGCGCAAGACGCCGGTGCTGCTCGACCATGTCCAGCACCTGGTGCTCAATCCAAAATGGGTCGTGCCGCCGACCATCCTGCGCGAGGACGTGATTCCCGGGGTGATGCGCAACGCCGCCTACCTCGACAAGCACCAGCTACGCGTCGTGAATAACAGCGGCCAGGCCGTTTCCCCGGCGCAGGTCAACTGGAGTGGTTACGGCCGGGCGGGTTTTCCGTATCAGGTGGTGCAGCAATCCGGTGCCGGTGGCGCACTCGGCCGGATCAAGTTCTCGCTGTCGAACGGCTACGCGATCTATCTGCACGACACGCCGTCGCGTGCGCAGTTCAACAAGCCCACGCGGGCGCTCAGTTCGGGCTGCGTGCGCCTCGAAAAGCCGCGCGATCTGGCCTTGCTGCTGCTCGATGATGCCCAGCGCTGGAACGAGCAGGCGCTCGACGCAGCGATCGCCAGCCAACGGACACGAACAGTACCGGTGGCGCGCGAGGTGCCGGTCATGTTGCTCTATCGCACGGCGCTTGCCGACGCGACGGGCTCGGTCTCGTTCCGCGCCGACATCTACGACGAGGACGGCGCCGTGCTGGCCTTGCTCGACAGACCCAGCAGGTGGCAGCCCTGAGGTGCCGCATGGCCGAGCGCGGTCCGGGACCGGTAACCGGTTCGCCTCCGGCGCAGCGCACCCGGCCGGGCTGGCCAGCAGGTCGTGCAAGTCGCGATCCTGTTCCCGGCGGCTGTCGTGCATCCATCGGGAACTGAAACGGCATTCATTTTGCTCTCCCTGGGCCATCCGCTGACGGTGTAGTCGGTCTGCCTGGCGAAGCCCCACACGACGAAACAGCACTTCCGGCTCATGCAAAGCCCCGCAAATGGTCGATGAGGACGTGCCTCTCAGCGTAGGTCTGACCGACCTTCTGGATTTCGGCGATGTTTCTTACCGAGTCCATGACCTGCACTTTCCTGGCGTCGATGCCGCCCAGGCCGAGCGCTTCGAGACCCGCCTGGCTGACGTCCGGGTCGTAGCGCAGGTAGGCGAACTGCTTGCCGACGCTGGCATTGGCGGTCGCACCCGGAGCCATCACCATGTCGCCGAACTCGCGATCGATCACCGGTCCGAAGCGGCATTCGCCGAGGGTGCGGCAGGCCATGTCCCAGCCAGCCGAGGCCGCATTCATCAGCGCGCCAGGCAGGTTCTTGGCATTGTCGAGCAGCCACAGGTCGTCGGCTTTCAACTCGGGTCGGGCGTTGGCGGCGCCACCGGTTCCCACGGAGACGATCAGCAACTGGTCGCTGCCGGTTTTCCAGCCGACGTGGTAGGGCGCGGCAGTGACCATCTGGAACGCGAGGAACGCCGGGTTGTTGTAGGTGGTGACACCGCCGTCGACAAAGACGAACTGGTATTCCCTGTCGGTGTGCGGCGCGAAAGTGACCACTTCGGGCGGGAAGAAGGTCGGCGCCGCCGTACTCGCCCGCAGCAGTTGCCAGAGCGGTAGCTGCAGATTGCAGTCCTTGCGGTCGCGCTGGTTGTATTTCGCGCGCGGGTTGTTGGAAACCGGCCAGGGGGAATCGGTGGTGGCGTTGCGCATCACCATCATCAGCATGCTGCGCAGCCTGGCGTCGCCGAGGGTGGCATTGGGTTCCTCGCGCGTGGCCACGTGCCCGAGCGCCGCGTCGAATTCGCTGCGCAGCTTCGCGGCAAGCGGTTCGTCGTTGTAGCTGTACTTCAGGCGGTCGAGCAGCGAGGCCTTGTCGAACATTTGCTGGCCGCTGTCGACGTAGAAGCTGCGGATCCGGTCGGTGGACATGCCCGCCGAAATGCAGGCCGCGACCATCGCGCCGGTGCTGGTGCCACAGACGAAGTCGAAGTAGTCGGCGAGGACCAGGTCGGGTTGGCCGAGCCTGGTGCGCAGCTGGCCTTCCAGTCTGGCCAGGATCTCGACGCTGATCAGGCCAAGGATGCCGCCGCCGTCGCAGGCGAGGATCTTCTTCTGACCGGGGCGGTCGATGCGGTCGAGGAGTTTCTGGTTCATGGCGCTATCCTTTTGTCACGTGGTTGTCGCATCTGTGCCTTGCTGCTTGCTATCCCGGTCTTGTCGCTGCCGGGTGGAGTTCAGGGGGTCCGCCCGGGTCAGCCCCCGGGTGGGGCTCCCGTGTGACACGCACCGGCAGAGGTTCCGACACGTCGAGGTGCACGTCGCGTTGTGGGAAGGCGATGCTGATGCCGGCCGTGCCCAGGCGCTTCTCGATCGCGTAGCGCAGGTCGCTGCAGACTTTGCGTGCCGATACATTCGGCCCCAGCGCGACCCAGAAGACCAGCACCAGCTGCAAGGCATTGTCACCGAAATCCTCGAAGAAGACCTCCGGGGCCGGATCGTCCAGTACCAGACCGTGATCATTGGCGCTGCCGCAAATGATCTCGCTTGCCTCGCGGACGGGCGCCCCGTAGGCGACGCCAACGCTGATCTCGCGCCTGACGGTTGGGTTGGAATAGGTCCAGTTGATAACCTGGTTCTCGAGAAGGGTGGAGTTGGGCACCAGCGCTTCGAGGCCATCAAAGCCGCGCACCGTCGATGCGCGCAGGTCAACCTGGGTTACGTAGCCAGTCATCCCTTCTATGCCGACGATATCGCCGACGCGAATCTTGCGCTCGAAGAGGATGATGATGCCGCTGATGACGTTCTTGATGATCGTCTGGGTGCCGAAGCCAATGCCGATTGCCAGCGCACCGCCCATGAACGCGAAGACGGTGAGCGGGATGCGCGCCAGATTGAGGATGAAGATTACCAGCACCGACGCGAGCGCGATCATCGACCAGCGGCGAATGACGCTTGCCAGTTGCTCGTCGACGCGGAAGCGGCTCACCATCAGCCGCTGCAAGCGCGCCGAGAGCAGTGAGAACAGCCAGTAGCCGACGATATACAGAGCGATCGCGCCGATGCTCTTGCCAACGGTTACCCCATAGGCAACGGTGACCGTCTTGCCGTCGACGAAGGTCGAATCCTCGACCGCAAACATCTCGAAGTCCCAGACGCGTTTAAGGGCATTCGTTACCTGCAGCGCGCCGAGTTTCCAGTTGTCGGCGTCGGCGGCTTCGCCGCTGAATCCGAAATCCTGGAGCCAGCGGTTGATCTGACGATGCAGCTGCCTGCCCGCGACTTCCAGACGCTGATAGTCCTGCACGCGCTTCTCCAGGGCCTTCAGAATCGCCGACTCCTGCGACCTCTCACTGGAGCTGAGCGAGGTATTTTCAAGCCGCAGCGCCTGCTGGATGACCGCGGTGCGTGCCCCTTCCTGCATTTCACGGAACAGGTCCTGGCGGCTGACGAGTTCGTCGCTGGTCCGCTGCAGCGCCGACAGGACCGCCTGGCGGGTAGCGGGATCGTCGGAGCTGAAACCAACGAAACGCTGTTCCCAGGCGTTGCTGGCGGTCTGAATAAGGCCGTCCAGCCAAGTCAGCGTCATCAGAGTCAGGCGGCCGGTTTCCGACTGCACATCAAGAACCTGCATGCGATGCGCGATGGGGCCATTCGGATCGGCGCCGGCCAGCAGTTTCGCCAGGCGCTCGCGCTCGGTCGCGAGTTTGCTGTTCTCGGCAACCACCTGGTTGATTTCGGCGCTCACCCTGGCCTGCTTGACACGCAATGTCGCCTGCTGCTGCTCGAAGTCTTCCTTGCTCAGTTGCTGTTCGGGCAGCACGCGGGAAAGCAGACGCTGCATCTTTTCGCGGAGCGGTCGCAGTTTCTCCAGTTTCATTTGAATGAGATCACGCCCGAGCGTGGCCGCGGTCAAATCTGCGTCGGCCTGTCGCTGGCCCAGGGAAGCGAGTTCGCGGCTCTCGCGATCCTTGTCGATTTGCTCCCGGCCGGCGGCCTTCGCCAGCCGATCCTCTGCCAGGCGAACGGCTTTACCCGCCCGCTTCCGCGCTTCGATCAGAACGGCCTGCTGTTCTTCGAGCGCACGTCCAGCCGCGCCGAGGCTTTTCAGATGTTCGCTCAGCGTATCGAATTCGTCACGCAGGGCATCGACGCGCAAGGCGGAGTAGGGTGGCGGACCGGCGAGTTCCGTCATCAGGATCCGCTGATTGGGTGTCTCGGGTGGCAAGTTTTTCAGCGTAGCCAGTTCGTCGAGCAGCTTCACGCGTTCGCCGTAGAGCAGCACCAGCCGGTCGAGCAGGCGCTGGCGCTGGCTGGCGGGCCGGCCGTCGTCGGCTGCTTCCCGCTCGTTGAGCCTTTGCTGCTGCTGCTGTTGGCGTGCCTCCGCGAGCAGCGCCTCGGCCTGAGCACGCGGGTCAAGCGTTTCGCCGCTGGCCTCGGTGGCAGACGTCGCCGCTTTTGGCGCCGCGGATAGCTGTTTCGGCAGGGTGAGTTGCGCGTCGGCGAGTGGTGCGAGCGCCGCCAAGAGCAGCGCGAGGAGCCAGCGTCCAGTGTGCATCGATGCCGACGCCTGGCAGCGTCGCCGGGAACGCGCTGCGCTCATGTGGGCAGCGGCGATGATCGTCGCCGCGAGCGGCCTCAGCCAATCGCTTGCGGCAAGGCGTGCGACGGAAGACGCCAGATAGACGAGAAAGCTTCCCACAGTTCTTCCTTCAGGGCAGGGGCGTAGTATCGAGCCTGCCGCTGCTGACGTCCACCCGAGCTGCTTGTCGACGGCTTCGTTTGCACAGGGCGGGCGACGGGGTGGGCGGTAGTCGGGTTGCCAAGCCGACAGCTTTCATCGGATCTTTTTTGCGCGCCAGCCGAGCAAGAAGCGGCTAGACTCCGATTTCCTGCCCCGGAGCATTCGCATGAACACCGCCGTTGACTTCCTGCCCGAAAAATCCCGCGATCTCGAAGTGATTTCGCTGATCGGTTTCGTGCATGGCGTTTCGCATTTCTTTCACCTGCTGTTGCCGCCACTTTTCCCGTGGCTGATGGACGATTTCGGGCTGAGCTTCACCGGCATCGGCGCGACGATGACCATCTTCTTCGTCGTCTCGGCGATCGGCCAGGCCCTGGCCGGTTTCCTGGTCGATCGCTTCGGCGCTGCGCGGGTGCTCGGCGGTGGCATTTCGTGCTTCCTGCTCGCTGCGCTGCTGCTGTCGGTGGTTGACGGCTACTTGGGGCTGACGCTGGTTGCCGCGCTGGCGGGGCTGGGCAACAGCGTTTTCCACCCCGCCGACTTCACGGTTCTCAACCGGCACGTGTCACAGAACCGTCTGGGGCACGCTTTTTCGATCCACGGCCTGTCCGGCAATCTTGGCTGGGCGCTGGCGCCGGTGTTCATGACCGGCATTGCCGCGACCGCCGGCTGGCGCGTCGCGGCGCTGGCTGCAGCCGGGATCGCCGGGCTGGCGCTGCTGCTGGTCTTCTGGCGTCGGCGTACGCTTGCCGATCCGCCCGCCAGCCTGCCAGCCGCCGGCGTTGCGGGCACGGCCGGCGCGGCGGTGATTTCGCCGTTCGCCTTCCTGCGCTCGCCGGCAGTGTGGATGTGCTTTCTCTTCTTCCTGCTGATCACCACCGCCTTCGGTGGCATCCAGAATTTTGCGACGCCGATCCTGCAGAACCTGCACGGTCTGTCGCTGGCGGCCGGCGCGAGCGCGCTTTCTGCCTACCTGGTCGGTGGCGCTGGCGGCATCCTGACGGGCGGCTTCCTGGCGCAGAAGGGCGAGCAGGAAAAATTGATCGCCGGCGCGCTCGGTGCCGCCGCGTTGCTCACCGTCGCCCTGGCGCTACTGCCGCTGCCGCAGTGGAGCGTGCTGCCGCTGATGGTCGGCATCGGCTACTGCACCGGCATCGCCGGTCCGTCGCGCGACCTGCTGGTGCGCCGCGCGGCGACTTCACGTTTCGGCCAGGCCGCCTATGGGCGCGTCTATGGCTTCGTCTATTCGGGCCTGGACACCGGGCTGGCGCTGGCGCCGCTGGTCTTCGGCGGCCTGATGGACGGCGGGCGCTTCGCGACGGTCCTGGTCGGCATCGCCGTGCTGTGGAGCCTGTCGATTCTGACTGCGCTGCGCGTCGGCGGCGTCACCCGGCAGGCGACCGCCTGAGCAAGCCGGACGGCGCGGCCGCCAGCACCTGCACGGTGCGCGCTGCCGCCGGCTTGCCGCCGCACCCCCGGCGTTACTCAACGGCGGTGGCCATGGCGTTGCGGGTTGCCGTGGCGCCGCGGCAAACCCTGTCTGAGGAGTTTCGCTCGCCGCTTCAGGCAAGCTCGGTCAGGCAGTTCCGGTACGTTCCAGCGCCGGCCGCCAGCATTTCGCGAGGCGATTGAAGCCGCGTACGGTCGGATGCAGTTCGTTGGCCCAGTCGTCTTCGGGTTTCAGGGTATGGCGGCCGTCGACCAGTTGCAGCGTTGGCGCCTTCGCCTGCGCCTCTTCGAGGCACAGCCAGAACTGGTCGATCAGCAGCTTCGCAACCTCCTGTTGCAGCGCGCGATCGACCCCGGCTTCGTCCATCGGAAACTGCAGCCACTGTCCAAGACCGAGGAAGCCCTTGCCATTCGGTGGCGGGTAGTCGTAGCTGTGCACGAAGACCGGCGTGCCGGGGATCTTTTCCTCGACCAGCGTGACGACGCTCAGCAGCGCGTTGATGACGGTGTTGAAAAGGCGCCTTGGCTGGCCGCTGCGCAGGCAGGCGGCAGCCGAGCCGGCGTCTGAACAGTCTTCGAGGAGGAGCTTCCCGAGATCGTCCCGGCCCGCGAAATCGTTGCCGCCTCCCGACAGAAACACCGCTTTCAGCGTCCTGCCATAGCCTTTCTTGCGGTCGAGGTCGCGTTCGATCTGCGTGCGAATGGGACCCGACTCGTACTCGACCGCCTTGGCGCCGTTGTGCCCGCGTACCAGGATAATGTGCCTCTTCTTGCGGTTCAGCCGCTTGTGCAGTTGGTTCAGCAGATTGTTCTTCGGATACCAGAACCAGGAATCGCCGATTGCCAGGACGGTCGGGAACAGTCCATCCCCGGTCAGGATCGATTCATCCCATACGGGCTTGTTGATCATTTGATCTCCTCCAGTTGATTGTTTTAATTTGTGTTGCGCCTACGGGATGCATTCGTACGGCGAGCAGATAGTCGCATAACGCAGCTACGATCTGCAATGATCGTCGCCAAGCGCAGCCGCCTGACCGGGCCTTTATGGCGGGCGGTCGTTTTTTGGCTTCGCCGGTTTCCCAATACGGTCGCTCGCCGATCTGCTCAGCGAGGTGGTCGATCAACATCCGTACCCGCTGCGGCACGTAGCGATTGTCCGGAAGCAGTGCGTGGATGCCGAGGTCCGGCAGCGGACAATCGCGGAGGATAGGGCGTACCACACCGCCTTCGATGGCGGCTGCGGCGATGAAGCTTGACGCCGAGCTGTGCTTCCAGCGCGGCGACCTGGCGGGTGATCAGCGAGCGGGCGACGTTCATCTGCTGCGCCACGGCGGCGAGACTTCCGAGTTCGACAACGCGCATGAAGGTGCGCATGCTGTCGAGCGTGTCGATGGCCGCGAGACTCCCATTGTTGTTGAAAGGGCAACAAGCAATTGCAGATTGTGCCCTATTGTGTCGCCAATCTCTGCGTTAGAGTTCGCTCATCGCAAGCAGGGTGCTCGCGGAGCAGAACGGGAGAAGCTCATGATCCTCGTCACCGGCGCCAGCGGCCAACTCGGTCGCCACATTGTCGAGCAACGCGTCGTGCGCAGCGGTGGCGTTGCCGGCAGCTCGGACCGCGTGCGCAATGACTTTGCGCAGCTCGTCGGTCATCCGCCGCATCCGCTGGCCTGCCTGGCGCAGGAGCTTTTTGGCACGCACTGAACGCCATGCGGACAGGTGCGTTAACCGAACCTCTTTGCCCGTGCGGTTCGCACGGAGCCCCGATGGTCGATCAATGACAAGGCGCAAGGAGATATCGATGCCCGACACCCGCTACACCCATCCCGCGATCGTTCTCCACTGGCTGATGGCGGTGCTGTTGATGGCCCTGTTCAGCCTCGGCATCTACATGCACGATCTGCCGCTGTCGCCGGACAAGCTCAAGCTCTACGCGTGGCATAAATGGGCGGGCGTCACGGCATTCGTGCTGGTGCTGCTGCGCCTGGCCTGGCGTGTGGGCCATCAGCCGCCGCCATTGCCGGCGGCGATGCCGGGCTGGCAGAAGGCCGCCGCGCATGGCATTCACCAGCTGTTCTACCTGTTGATGGTCGCGATACCGCTCACCGGCTGGCTGATGAGTTCGGCCAAGGGCTTCCAGACGGTGTATTTCGGCATCCTGCCCTTGCCCGATCTGCTTGCCAAGGACAAGGAACTGGGCGAACTGCTGGAAACCGTCCACAAGGTGCTCAACCTCAGCCTGGCCGCGCTGGTCGTCGCGCACGTCGGCGCGGCGCTCAAACATCATCTGCGCGACCGCGACGAGGTGTTGTCGGGGATGTTGCCTTTCCTCAAACGCAAAAGCTGAACACGCCTTGCTGCGAGAACGGAGAAACCATGAAAGCCATTCGCCTTGCCCTGACCGCACTGCTCCTGGCCAGCCGGAGCGTGCATGCGGTCGAGTTCAATCACTTCGTGGCCGAGCAGAGTTCGCTGCAGTTCGTTTCCAGGCAGATGGGCGTGGCGGTCGATGGCCGTTTCAGGAGGTTCTCGGTGAAGCTGGCTTTCGACCCGGCCAGACCGGCGGTGGCCAAGGCGCAACTCGAACTCGACCTGGCCAGCGTGGACGCTGGCTCGCCGGACGCCGACGGCGAGGTGGTCGGCAAACCCTGGTTCAACGTCAAAGCGTTTCCAATGGCGACTTTTGTTTCCAAGGCGATTCGCCCGCTCGGCGGCGACCGCTTCGAACTTTCCGGAAAGCTGACGATCAAGGGCAGGACGCACGACGTCAGCGCGCCTTTCGTCTTCCGTCAGGAGGGCGATAACGGCATCTTCGACGGTGCCTTCGTCCTCAAGCGCCTCGATTTTGGCATTGGCGACGGCATCTGGTCCGACGTCAGCACGGTAGCCAACGAAGTGCAGATCAAATTCCACATCATCGCTGCGCCGGCGGCGGCCAGCAAGTAGGCAATTGCCGGGAGTCCGCACAACCATCGATCACACCCCACAGGAGAAATGGCATGCAGAAGCACATCACCCTCGTCACCCTCGCTGCGCTCTTGGCAGCGCCGGTATTTGCCGCACCGGAGACCTTCGTGGTCGACCCCAACCACACCTATCCGCGCTTCGAATACAGCCACTTCGGCTTTTCCAACCAGATGCAGCGTTTTGACAAGACTGCCGGCACGATCGTCTTCGACCGCGACGCCAGGACCGGCTCGGTAGACATCACCATTGACGCCAGATCGGTCGATACCGGCTATGGCCTCTTCAACAAGCACATCCAGGGCGAAGATTTCCTCGATACGGCCAGGTATCCGAGGATCACCTACAGGTCGACCGCCGTCAGATTCGATGGCGACAGGCCGGTAGCCGTCGAAGGGATCTTGACCATCAAGGGGATCAGCAAGCCGGTCACCCTGAAGATCACCTCTTTTCAAGCCATGCCGCATCCGATCGTCAAGAAGGACGCGATTGGCGCCAACGCGGTCGCCACGATCAAGCGTTCGGAGTTCAACGCCGGCAAACATGCGCCACATGTCAGCGATGAGGTGACGCTGAGCATCGCGGTCGAAGCCCTGAAGCAGTAGACTGGCGGCAGAAAGGGGCTACGAACCCCGCCCCGGTTCGCCACGCCGGCCAACTGGAACCACGACCTGGAGAGAGACTGCCATGAGCGAGAACAAGCCAACCGTTGCACAGAAAGCGCCTTACGCAATAGACGTCGAAGCCGGCAAGCGCTACTGGTGGTGTGCCTGCGGCAACAGCAGGACGCAGCCCTTCTGCGACGGCAGCCACAAGGGTGGGCCGTTCCAGCCGCAGGAGTACCGGGCCGAAAAGGCCGCGAAGCTGTATTTCTGCGGGTGCAAGAACAGCGCCAACAAGCCGCTCTGCGACGGCAGCCACAAGACGCTGTAGAGGCACGCTGGAGACACGAGAAGACGTAAGGACACGGGTAGCGCCGGACCGTTTACCTCACAGCCCACATCTTTGGAGAAGAGAGCATGACCACGAGCCTGAGCAGCGAAGCACTCGATCAACTTTTCGTGCAGGCGCGGACCCACAACGGTTTCGCGCCTGAACCCGTCGCCGAGGCCACACTGCGCCACCTCTACAGTCTGATGAAGTGGGGTCCGACGTCGATGAACTGCCAGCCGGCGAGACTGGTCTTCGTGACCAGTGCGGCGGGCAAGGCCAGACTCGCGCCGGCCCTGGCGCCAGGCAATCTGGACAAGACCATGGCCGCCCCGGCGACAGTGATCGTCGCCACCGACTCCCGTTTCTATGAGCACCTGCCGACGATGTTTGCGGCCTATGACGCGAAGCCCACCTTCGAAGGCAACGCCGAGCTTGCCGCCAGCACCGCTTTTCGCAACGGCACGCTGCAGGGCGCCTACCTGATTCTTGCTGCCCGCGCGCTTGGCCTGGACTGTGGCCCGATGTCCGGCTTCGACGCCGACAAGCTCAATGCCGAGTTCTTCCCCGACGGCCGCTACCAGGCCAATTTCCTCTGCAATCTCGGTGTCGGCGATCCCGCCAGGCTCTATCCGCGCGGCCCGCGGCTGAGTTTCGAGGAAGCCTGCGAAATCGCTTGAGGGGTGGGGCGCCGGTGCGGTCGACGGTGCCCTCCTCGAGGTCATTGATTTCGCCGAGTATGTGGCAGGTCTCGCCTGCCGGCGGACAGCCGTCTCCCGTCATCGGCGGGGTCGCCTTGAAAGTGCCGTCGTTTGTTGGCAAGTGATGCGTTTTCGTGGGTGCAATTTCGCGTCGGCCGAGGGACTGGCAGCAATCCCACGTCGCCAGATGGCCCTCCCTGGAGGGGTACGATTCATCGGGCGACATCCGGCTTTCCCGTCAACCGCGGCGCCAGGCGTGGAAACGCGCCACCCATTCGAGCAGCTTCTGCGGCGCGTGCGCTTTTTTCCAGTTGCCGGCGACGTATTTGTTGGCCTCGGCGAGCGTGGGGTAGATGTGGATGGTGCCGAGGATCTTGTTCAGGCCGATGCCGTGGCGCATTGCCAGCACGTATTCGGCGATGAGGTCGCCGCCGTGCTCGCCGACGATGGTGACGCCGAGAATGCGGTCCTTGCCGGGGACGGTGAGCACCTTGATGAAGCCGTGTGCCTCGCCGTCGGCGATCGCCCGGTCGAGGTCGTCGATGCCGTAGCGCGTGACTTCGTAGGGGATGTTGCGCTCCTTCGCCTCGGTCTCGTTGAGGCCGACGCGCGCCACTTCGGGTTCGACGAAGGTGGCCCAGGGAATCACCGAGTAATCGGCGCGGAACTTCTTGAAGGGGTCGAAAAGCGCATTGACCGCCGCATACCAGGCCTGATGGGCGGCGGTGTGGGTGAACTGGAATGGCCCGGCGACGTCACCGGCGGCGTAGATGTTCGGGTACTTCGTCTGCAGGAAACCATTGGTTGCTATCGTCCGGCCGGTCTCGATGCCCAGCTCTTCGAGGCCGTAGCCGCTCAGGTTGGCCGAGCGGCCAACGGCGACCAGCAGGGCGTCGAAGGCGATGCGCACTTCCTCGCCCCGATGCTCGGCGATCAGGATCTTCTCGCCATCCTCGATGACGAAGGCCCTGGCCTGGTGATTGACGAGCACGGCGATGCCTTCGGCGCGGAAGCGCTCGATGACCATCTCCGACACCTCGGGGTCTTCGCGGACCATGATCCGTGGTCCCTGCTGCACCTGCGTCACCTTTGCGCCGAAACGGGCGAAGGCCTGCGTCAGCTCGCAACCGATCGGGCCACCACCGAGGACCAGAAACCGGCGTGGCAGTTCGCGAAGTTCCCAGACGGTATCCGAGGTCACGTAGCCCACTTCTTCGAGGCCGGGAATCGGCGGTACGAAGGGCCGGCCGCCGGTGGCGATGACGATGCTGCGTGTCGTCAGCCGCTCGTGCCCGCCGGTGTTGCGGACCAGTTCCACCTCCCATGGCGAGACGATCCGGGCGCTGCCGGCGATCACCTCGACGCCGAGCTCCGTATAGCGCTCGGCCGAATCGTGCGGTTCGACGGTCTTGATCACCCGCTGTACACGTTCCATGACGTCGGCGAAGTCGAAGTCGGCACTGGCGTCGCGGATGCCGAATTCCTTGCAGCGCTCGATGTGCGAGAGCAGCTTGGCGGAACGGATGATGGCCTTGGACGGCACGCAGCCGGTATTCAGGCAGTCGCCGCCGAGCTTGTGCTTCTCGATCAGCGTCACCCTGGCCTTGACCGCCGCGGCGATGTAGGCGGTGACCAGTCCCGCCGAACCCGCGCCGATGACGATCAGGTTGCGGTCGAAGCGCTTCGGCTTTTTCCAGTCCGCGTAGACCTTGCGCGCGGCGAGGGCGTCGACGATCTTCTTGGCAATCAGTGGAAAGATCCCGAGCAGCACGAAGGAGCCCAGGAGCGCCGGTGAGAGGATTCCCGATAGCGAGTCGATCCTGGCGAGCTGCGTGCCGGCGTTCACGTAGACCAGCGTGCCGGCCAGCATGCCGACCTGGCTGACCCAGTAGAAGGTGCGTGTCTTGAGCGGCGTCAGCCCCATGACCAGGTTGATGACGAAGAAAGGGAAGAGCGGCACCAGGCGCAGGGTGAAGAGGTAGAAGCCGCCTTCCCTTTCGATGCCGGCATTGATCGCCCGCATGCGGTCGGCGAAGCGCTTCTGCACCCAGTCGTGCAGGAGGAAGCGCGATGCCAGGAAGGCCAGGGTGGCGCCCAGCGACGAGGCGAAGGAGACCAGCAGCAGGCCCCAGAAGAGGCCGAAGACGGCGCCAGCCGCAAGGGTCATCACCGCGGCACCGGGCAGCGAGAGGCCGGTGACGGCGACGTAGGCAAGGAAGAAGAGCAGCGCCGCCTTGAATGGCTGCGCTTCACGCCAGGCCTCGATCGCCTCCTGCTGGCTCTTGAAGTAGTCGATGCTCAGAAAGCGGCCGAGGTCGAAAGCAAAATAGGCGATCAGCAGCCCAGCCAGAACAGCAATCAGTAGCAATCGTCGGGTATTCATCGCAGCCTTTCCGCGCATTGGTCTTGTGGTGGTCAGTGGACTGCTCTGTCGTTCGGCAGGTCCGTTCTCGTACGCGGCCTGGCGGCCGCCAGCATCTGCCGGGCAGGCTCAGGCCGCCGAAACGAGCATAGGTGGCAGAGCCGAGAGGTCGCCGATCTCGCCGTCGGGGGTCGCGGGAATGCGCTCGGCGGCCTGTGCGAAGCGATTGCACCACAGGACGCGGAAGCCGAAGGCCTTGGCCGAATAGGCGTCCCAGGCGTTCGACGACAGGAAACAGATCGCTGCAGGCGCGACCTGCAGGCGATCGGACGCCAGGGCGTAGACCGAGGGATGCGGCTTGAATACGCCGACGGCTTCGACGGAAAGTACGGCGTCGAAGACGCCGTCAAGCCCGCTGTTGGTGACCACCGCCGCCAGCATCGTCGGCGTGCCGTTGGACAGGATCGCCAGCTTCATGCCCGCGGCCTTGAGCTGACGCAGGGTTTCGGCAACCTCGGGATAGGTGCCGAGATGGAGATAGAGATCCATCAGCCGGGCGCGCAGCCCGGGGCTGTCGATCTTCAGCGTCGCCAGCGAGAAGTCGAGCGCGTCGCCGGTGACCTGCCAGAAATCGGCATGCCGACCGGCCAGGCCGCGCAGCCAGGTGTACTGCAGCTGCTTCTGCCGCCACAGCTCGGACAGTCGCTGCCAGTCGTCGCCGAGTTCGTCGCGTGCCGCTAGCGCCGCGCTGTTGAAGTCGAAGAGCGTGCCGTAGGCATCGAAGACACAGGCCTCGATGCCGCTCATTTGCAGTGTTGCCATGGTTGGTCGTCCTTTCGTGGCGGTGGCGGGCGAAGGTCAAGGGTGGCGATTATCCCGGCAACCGCAAGGGCTTCGCTGCTGCCGAGTCAGGTGCCGCAGGTCGGCGCCGCGGCGACTTCCTCGCCCAGTGCGCCGCCGCAACTCGATCCCTGTCCGGCAGTGCAGCCGTAGCAGTGATCGGCGACGCGAATCGGGCGACCCTCGAGGGCGGCTGCGCTGACCTCGGTGATGTGCACGCGCGGCCGGCCGGGCTTTCCAAGCGGCAGGCCGAGTTGCTGGTTGAAGTCGCAATCGTAGAGGTAGCCCTGCCAGTCGATCGACAGCAGCTTGCGGCACATGACCTGCTCGACGTTGTCGTCGCGGTGGGCGCTGCGCAACAATTGCATGTAGCTGTTGAACTGGCCCTTCGAGATGAGCATCGATCCGAAACGCTGGATGGGCATGTTGCTGAGTGTGAACAGCTCGTTGAAGACGATGCCGAATTCCCGTCCGAGGTGCTCGCGGTAGGCGGCGGCCAGCGGTGCCTGCGGCGGCGGCAGCGTCGGCCCCTGCGGGTTGAAGACCAGATTCAGGGGCAGGCCGCTGTCGGCTGCTCCGTAGCCCAGCGCATTGAGACGCTGCAGACCGCGGATGCTGGCGTCGAAGGTGCCCTTGCCGCGTTGCCGGTCGACGTTTTCTTCCAGATAGCACGGCAGCGAGGCGACCACCTCGACGCCGTGCCCGGCCAGGAACTCAGCCAGGTCCTCGTGGCCCGCTTCTTCAAGGATAGTCAGATTGCAGCGGTCGATGACGCGCAGCCCGCGTTGTCGCCCGGCGACCACCAACCGGCGGAAATGCCGGTTCAGCTCGGGCGCGCCGCCGGTCAGGTCGAGCACCTTGACTTCCGGGCTGGCGGCGATGAAGGCCAGCACTGCATCGATCGTCTCGGAAGTCATTTCCTCCTTGCGCTGCGGGCCGGCATTGACGTGGCAATGCAGACAGCTCTGGTTGCAGCGATAGCCGAGATTGACCTGCAGCGTCTCGACCGAGTGCCGGTCCAGGGCCGGGAAGGTGCTGATCGCGAGAAGGGGGAGGGTGGCGTGCATGTTTGTCGTTCTCCGGTTGATCGTCCCAGCTTCGTCGTATGCAGGCGGCGTTTCCTTACAGCGGTGGCGCGGCGGGAACGATCAAGGCCAACGCTTTGCCGGCACCGGCGTCAACATACGGCATTTCCAGTGTTCTTGCCGGCCGTAGGCTGGTGTGCCGCCCGGCCGGCGGCCTGCTCAACCCTCTTGCTCTCTGGCGGCCCGGATCTATACTGCGACCTCCGGTAGTTCCACATAACACAAGGAAGAAAAACCATGAACAAGCTTGCGGGTCTGGTAGCGGGGGGCTTTTTGCTGTGCGGCGCTGTCGGTGCGGCGACTGCGGGTTCACGCTGTGAGCAGGTCACTGGAACGCTGAAGTTGGATATGCCGCTGACGCCACAGGATACGATGCAGGCGTGCGCGGATTTTCAGGCGACAAGGCGGCTCGAGCGTTACTTTGACGACACCGTTTTCGTATACGACTTGCCGCCAGCGTACTGGCCGAGCAGCCCGATTTGTTTTTCCGGCACCATCAGTGGCCTGAAACTGGACGGAAAGGAGGTCCAAGCCACGTCCCTGTCGGCTCTGACAGTGAATAGATTCGCCGGTGATCCGAGCACGGGTACGCCGCCGCCGGACATTCCGGCGCCAGGGACCGGCCTCTCGCTGTTCACCGCGGCAACGGTCGTCACGCTTTCTACCGAAAAAGGACACAAGAAGGACAAGGAACTGGGATCTCTGTTTCTCCGCGACACGGGGTTGCAGGGCATTGGCCCCTTCTCCTTTCCCCCGGCGCCCGCGCCCGCCCTTGGTCCCTACGCGGTCGAGCAACTGATCGGCGTTGGCGGTACCAAGAAATTCTCCAACGCGAGCGTCTCGATGGAGATCATTGGTTACGAGTTTGCCGGCGCGCCGGTCACAGGCACCATCTGTCGCTAGTTTCGGGTCTGCAGCCAGGCCAGCCGGGAGGCGAGGGGCAGCGGAGACTCTCGTCCGGATCTCCTGCTGCACCTCGCGAGGGCACCGGCGACGTTTCCGGCCAGTCGTTGCTGCCCACTCGGGCGTGATTCTCCCCGATGTGCCCCTCGCGGATATGCCCCCGTTTCCCCCCGTCGTGTGGCAGCGCAATCATCCCGGAAACGGTTTGAACGATGGCTAACCTCACCGGGGCCATGCTTTTTGCTCTGATCGTCGGCGTGCTGCTTGCCGCGGGCGTCGCCTGGGGTATCGCCGGCTCATATCGGCGGCGGATGGTGGCGCTGATGCGTGGCGGGGCGGCGCCCGACGCGGCGCATTCGGCGCCCGCAGTAGCGGTCGCCCGGCCGGCATCGCGGCAGCCGGGGCGGCTGGACCTCGCTGCCAACAGACGCGTCGCCTTGCGTCTCCTGCTGGTGCTTTCCGGGCTCAGCCTGCTGATTGCTCTCAGCCAGTCGGGCTTGGCGCTGCTCTTCGTCTACGCCGACGAGGGCGACGGCTTTCCGCTGACTCGCCTGCTGGTACTTGCCGCGGTTTACGCCTGGCCGATGGTCATGGCCTGGGGGCTGGCGCTGCGCTGGTCCTGGGGGCGGGTGCTGGCCGGCATTGTCCTCTACATGCTGGCCATGACCGTGCTGGTGATGCTCGCTTCCGACGCGGGCGCCACGCTTGCCGGCGTGGGTTCGTGGCTGGCTGGCGTCGTGGCCATCCCGATGCTGGTCACCCTGGCCATCAGCGCCAGCGGCCGTATTCGCGCCGTTGCCCCCTATCTGCTGCCGTCCTTCCTGCTCCTTTCCGCTTCGTCCGTTGCTGCCTTGCAGGGCCTGGCCGTCAGCGTCGAGGCCCGGCCTGAATGGTTGACAACACTGGTCGAGGTGCTGGGCGCCTGGGGCACGCTGCTGCTGTTTGTCGTCGCTCCATGGGCGCTCCTGGCCTGGCCGGTGTATGCGCTCGGCCGCTGGCTGGCACGCGCTTACCGCAGGAAACGTTTTTCGGACCTCGGTTATCTGTTTGCTGCCTACTGGTTCGTCGTCCTCGCCGGCAGTACCTTGCCGGCCCTGGAAGGGGTCGGCCTGGCGGGACTGAGCCAGTTGTTGCCCTGGCTATGGCTGCCCGTTGCATGGCGCGTATTGCCGCGCTGGCTGGCGCCCGCCGGCCCTCCGCCAACGCTGCTGGTGCTGCGCGTCTTTCAGCGTGACGCCGAGGTGGAGCGCCTGTTCGACCGTGTCGTCGAGCGCTGGCGGCTGACCGGCAACACCCTGCTCATCGCCGGCACCGACCTCCTCAGCCGCACGCTCGACCCGGACGATCTCTTCGCCTTCCTGAACGGCCAGCTGGCTGAGCGCTTCATCGCCAGCGCCAACGAAATCCCTGGCCACCTGTCGCGACTCGACCTGCGACCGGATCCGGACGGTCGTTACCGGATCAACGAGTGTTATTGTTTCGACACCACCTGGCAGCCGGCCCTGCAGGCACTGGTGCAGGAGAGCGAGGTCGTATTGATGGACCTGCGCGGCTTCACGCCCGAAAACCTGGGCTGTCGCTTCGAACTGCGCGTGCTGGCAGCCGCGCCGCACCTGCGTCGGGTGCTGCTGCTGCACGACGGCGAAACCGCAAAGGACGCCGCGGAAGCGGATTTCATCGATGCGCCTGATGGGCGGTTCACTTGGCTCAAAGTCGGGCGCCTGACCCGCGCCATGACGGGCGAGGTGCTTGGCGCTTTGTTGAGTGCGGCTGATGAGGAACTGAAGGCGACGATGGCGTGAGACACGTCATGAGCAAGTCGGAGATTGACCAGGCGGTGGTTTCGCGACGCTCGTTTGTCTTTCCCTCGACGTGAACTTGTGCAACGCCCGTTTCATCGCACGCCGACAATTCGTCGCAATACCATGCGGAAGATTTTCCGCCACCATGGCAGCGTGCCGCCCGTCCTCGCGCGCCAGGTCACAAGTTCATCGAGGGCTTGTTCCGGCGTCAGCAGTTCATCCGTTTCCCGGCTCAGGTAGAGAGGGTATTCAATCAGCGCCACCGCCACCAGTTCGTCCAGCGCCAATCGTCTGCCTCGCCGGGGATTGGGGGTGAGATCGATGGTCAATCCCCAACCCGAATAGAAAGGCTGGCCGTAACAGGTCACCGGTTTGTCGCGCATCAGCGCCTCGAAGCCGGTCAGGGAAGTAAGCACATGGACTTCGTCGACGGCCATGAGCAAATCGGCCATGTCCGCGTCCGCCACGACTTGATCACACCAGCGCTGCGCTTCATCCTCACCGGCGCCCTTGGCGCGCAAGCGCGCGACCACGTCCGGGTGGGGCTTGTACACGACATGCGCCGCCGGATTCGCCTTCCGAACGGCTTGCAACAGGGCGATGTTCGCACGCAGTGCTGGCGCCCCGTAGGCAAGGGAGGCATCGCTCTCGACCTGGCCGGGCACAAGGATGACCTTTCCGGGACCAGCGGGGCGTCGCCAGCCGGAGAGGCCGACATTGTACTTAGTCAATCGTTCGGCGACGATGCGTCTGCGCAACAGGGAGGCACGTTGCACCAGCGCGCTGTCGAAGACGGTGTTGGCCAGCAGGTATTCGAGATCCGATGCTCGCGTCGCGTCGTAGTAAATGCCCCTCCCGTCGATCACCCACGACATCGGGCGTATCAGGTCGGCACCCAGTCCAACGGATCGCAGGAAACCGTCCTCGATGCGCAGAACCTTCACCCGTGCTTCCACTTCCGCAGGCAGGGATGCCATTCCCCAGACGGCCAGCATGCTACCGGCAGGGGCATCGGCCGCGTTGTCGATAAACTCGATTCGCGCGCCGGGAAAGCACTGCCGTACTGCGTTTTGTTTCCAGGTCGAGAAATCCAGGGCGTGGACGACCGAGGTGCTCCGGGTACTAGGGCGCTGCGGCACGCAAGCGCTCCATCAAGGTCTCGACGTGTTCGAAATGGGCCTCCCAGGTCGGCGCTGTGAAGCTTTTCATGCGCTCGATTTGCGCCGCCCTGAGCATGCTCTCGGGTCGTGCGTATTCCGCGATCAGTTCCCGCCAGCGCTTGCCATCGAGGGGATCAAGGTATTCTGGAATGTTCCCGGCGATCTCGCGGAACGCCGACAGGTCGCTGGCAATGACCGGGAGCCGGTGAATCAGCGCCTCGACCAGCGGCATCCCGTAGCCCTCGGAAAACGAGGGAAACAACAACCCCTGGGCATGCTGCAGGTACCAGGCCAGCTCGGCGTCCGAGCAGCCTGGCTGCTCGAAGACATGGCCTCGCAGCGGTTCGCAGCGTTCGAGCAGATCGACGACGTTCTCGCACTCCCAGCCTCTCTGGCCGATGACCACCAGCCTTGGTGCGCCAGCACCAAGGCGCTCGATCAGTTGTCGCCACACCTGCAGCAGGAGCCAGTGATTCTTGCGCGGCTCGATGGTGCCCAGGATCACGAAGAACGGCGCTTCAACGGGCATGGTGGCGGCCGGGGGCGGTAGCCTGGCGGGAGCGAGCAGGGCGACGGTGGCCGGGGGCATTGGCAAGCCACCTGCCTTGCCGTAGGCGGCCAGCTCTGCCAGCGTTTGCGCGGAATTGGTGACTACGCCGTGTCCGTTGGCGAGGACCGTATTCATCCGCAAGCGGTGTTTTGCACATTCGCCAGGTCGGCAATACTCGGGGTGGGTAATCGGAATCAGGTCATGGACAAAGAATATTGGCCGGAGTCGAGAGTGTTGCAGACGCTTGACGTACTGCACCAATTCGAGACCACTATGGCCGGTGTTGAACATGAAGCGCGGGATTGTGAACCGTCGGCCAAGGCTCTGCGTGGCCGCCCTCGCCACCAGGCGCCGGATCAGCTGATTGAAAGCGGCGTCCGGTTGCAGCAAGGCCGCGAAGAGGCGCTCCGAATCGCTCGGGGACAACTCTATCCAGTGCCCGGCAAAACGTACCAACGCCGTTGCACGCTCGCGAAAGTGGCTTACATACTCCAGGCCGACCCGGTCGACACCGGTCGGCAGGCGTCCCTGCATCGTACGATCGAGCAGGCGGGTGACATCGATCAAGGCCTCACGCATGGCCGGGATTCTGTGAACGCGATCGCTAATTGTTGGTTGCGTTGACGATCGACAGGACCGGGTAGATCGACGACACGATGAGGGTCAGGAACTTCTGGAATTGAGTTCCGGGGGCGTTGGCGACGAAGACCACATCCTTGTTCTGCATCGGGAAGTTCTGCGCCACCAGGAAGGTGGCGGGGTCTTTCAGATTGACTTCGTAGATCACCGGCACCTTGCCTTCCGGCGTGGTCACCGGCGGGTTCGGCCAATCGACCGCATTGGCTTCCTCGAAGCGGAAAATGAACACGCCGCGCGCGTCCGCGCGGGAGTCCTGCAAGCCGCCCGCCCGCGCCAGCGCCTGTGCCAGCGATATGCCCTGTGCCTCGAAATTGACTTCCTCGTTCTTGCCCGTCGCACCGAGCACGGTGAAACTCAAAGGCTGAAACAGCGCGGTGACGACGTCGCCCGGTCGCAGCACAATGTTCTGCCTGGGGTCACGAATGATCGTTTCCAGCGGTAGGGAGTGAACCTGGTTGCCGCGGGTGAGCTGCAAGGTGACCTTGTTCACCGGTTCTCGTACCCCTCCCGCCGCCGCCAGCGCATCGAGCAGTCGTTCGCCGCGCGCAGTCAGGGGCACGCGTGCGCTTGCGGCTACCTCGCCGACGACGGTGACGTTGGCGGTGTTGTTGCGGATCATGCGTACAAGTACCTGCGGCTGATTGGCTTTTCCCTTGAGGCGTTGGGCGATCTCTGCCTCGATCTGCTGGGGCGTTCGGCCGGCGACGGGGATCTGTCCGGCAAACGGCATGTTGATCGTCCCCTCACCGCTTACCATCTGTTCGGGGAACGTTACCACCCGCGCCGTCGCCGCTCCGACGCGCGGGTCGACCACAGCACCGCCAAAAAGCATCGCCGGCGGAGCTTCCCACAAGGAAACCTCGAGAACATCACCAGGCCCAGCGACATACGCTTGCTTAGTCGTGGTCGGGAACGCCTCGGAAAAAAGGCCCAGTTTTCTACTGGCGAGCAATTTGCGGGCGACTGCCTGGTTGACGTCGACGACCTGGATACCCTCGGCGCGCCGCTCCTCCCGGTTCTCCTGCACCTCGTCGCGGCTGGGGCCAGCGGCGGCAATCCACTCGGGAACGCCGGCGCAACCGGGAAGCAGCACTCCTGCACACACGCACAACACCCACGCACCGAAGCGGAGGGTACGAAAACCTCGCATTACGACATCTCCTTGCAGACGCATCTCTTTATCGCTTCCTCAACACCTCTGTTTCCACCCTGGAAACCTGGTGGCGTCCTGTCAGGCCAATCCCGGGGAACATCGAGGCTGATTCATCGGCTCGTCCTGCGAGCCTTCATTGGTCGGGGTGGGCCGGTGATCAGCCCACGTTCTTGCGGACGACAAAGGTATTTGAAATGTACTTGTCGGCGGCGCCGGTAGCATTGTCTTCCCGCACTTCCAGTGGCACGCACTTCGCTTCGGCAATCAGCGAGAAGACCTTTTCCTGCGGCAGGCAGTGCATTTGCATGTCCAGCACCTGAGCGGCCGCCAGCCATTCCTCGAGTACGAAGCGATAGCCGAAGCCGTAGGTCGGAATCTGGAAGATAGCGATGCCGCCCGGATTCACTGCCTTGAGCGATTGCCTTATCAATTCGGCGATGATCGGTGGCGGGTTGTGTTGAAAGACGATCCGCGAATAGAAGAAATCACACTTTTCGAGGTCCGCCAGCAAGTCATTACTGCACTGATGAAAGACGACGTTTCTCTGCGCTATCTGCTGCGCTCGCTGCCGGGCGTGGGCAAGATGTCCGTTCGAAATATCGTAGCCATGCGTTGTGCGGAAGCGCCTGGCCAGCCCCATTGTGACGCGCCCGACGCCGCAGCCGTACTCGACGCAGGTCTTGCGCGACAGGTCGGAAAACTTTTGTCGTTCAAGGATGCGCTGTACATCCGTGGCCTCAGCCTCCCCCGATGCCCAGAAGCGGTCGATCGAGTCGCCGATGTTCGCGGGGAGAAACTGCTGGTCGGTTATCACCGAGAAATGTGGTTTGACTGTGCCAAGGTGCGTCCATGCCGTCTTGACCTTGCCGAACGCCTGGACAAGTTGTTCGGTGGTCGCCTCGGTGTCCACCTCCATGCCCTTCAGGTTCAGGGGATGGAAGCGGTCCTTTCTGACTGGAGGGGGCACTGACGGTCGTGTCTTGTCGGCGAACTCCGGCGAGCGGACAAATCCCTCGACCAGTTGCCTGAAGCTCTTGTTGCCCAGATGCGACTTCAGCGCGGCTTCAGACTCCGGGTTTCGCTTGAGCAGATTGCGATAGCACCAGAGCACTTCTTCTCGACTTACAGGCATCCGTTCTGTTCCATTCCCTTCATCGGTTCTCAACTCGCCGATGACAACTCGACACGCAAGAGCTTGCAAACCAGCGCTCTTTCGTCGGCAGATTCCGCGTCGGAATGCTCGGGGACAAAGGCGTCAAGCGAATCGACGATGATTGCATAGTTCGTCTCCACGTAGTTCTCCGGAACCGGAATGGCCAGTTCAAACCTGCCGATCTTGTCCACCGTCAGTGAAAAAGCGTCGCCCCAGCTGGCTCTGACTGCCAGCCGAAGCGGGCGATGGTCCGGTCGGCAGTGGTCGCAGTGCAGGAGCACGCGTTTTGCTCCGGTTCCGCGTACGCGGATAAGCAACTGCGGCGGCGTCCAGCCGTCCGAATAAACGCCAGCAAAGAGCCCCGGCAAGGCGAGCTGGAAGCGCGCGTCACGGGCGATCAAATCCTTCAGCTGGATGAAGTCCCGCTCCTGTAGCGAGGACTCGACTTCGTTCAGCGCTGCCTGGACGTTCGCCTGCAGTGCCGACGAATCGTTGCCATGAGGGTAGCTGGCATACAGTTCCTCGACATAGGTAAGCATCCAGTGCGGCTTGGCGTAGTCGAAATGCTTGCCCAGGATCCTGATGTTTTCAATGGCCACCAGCCGCCGCTGGCTGCTGGTGATGCAATCGGCGTGCAGCCGCGAGCGCGCAAGTAGATGATCGATGAATGCGATACGCTCCGGGAATGCGTGGAACAGACGTATCCATAACTCGAAATCGAAGGCCGTTGCCAGGCTCTCGTCAAGGAGGCCGACCGTGTCGAAGACTTCCCGTCGCAAGAAGACGCTGGGCTGGCAGATGAAACAACCCTCCTGGAAGGTCTCTGGCGCAACGGGGGGACGGCGGGTCGGATAGGCAGCCAGGCGCATGCCCGTCTCATCGACGTGCTCGGCCTCGCCATAAACCATGACCGTCTGCGGGTGCGCAGTCAGGTAAGCGGCGGCAGTGGCTACTGCGCCGGGCGCATACAGATCGTCGGAGTTCAGCCAGCCGACAAACTCGCCGCGGGCAAGTTGCAGCGCCTTGTTGATCGCGTTGGCCGGCCCTGAATCATTCTCGGACAGCCAGCGCAACTTGTTGCCAAAAACGCCGAGTAGCCGTTCCAGACACGGCAAGGTGCCATCGGTCGAACCGCCATCAACGATCAGCAGCTCCAGCGCCGGATAATCCTGTTCGAGAACGCTCCTTGCCGCAGCTTCGATGAAGCGGCCCTGATTGAAGGACGGCATCACCACGGTGACCAGGGCCGCCGTATTGGCCGGACTACTCAAAACTTTGATTCCATTACGATTTCCTTAAAAAACCAGAAAAAACAGCGTCCATCGATCAGCTTTCCGCAGGGCCTCAGCCGCGAAATCTTTCCTGATGCTCAAGGAACCAGCGATACGCGTCGCGCAGCCCGTCCTCCAGCGCAATCGTCGCCCGCCATCCTAGCCCCTCGAGCCGCGAGACATCCATCAGTTTACGGGGTGTTCCGTCGGGCTTGCCGGTATCGAACACCAGGCGGCCGGTGAAGCCGGTCACGTTCGACAGGGTTTCCGCCAACTCGCGAATGGAACAATCGACGCCCGTGCCGACGTTGATGTGCGAAAGCATCGCCTGGGTATTGGCGCGATAGGCGCTATCAGGGAGATTCATGACGTGAACACTCGCCGCAGCCATGTCGTCCACGTGCAGAAATTCACGCATCGGCTTACCGGTGCCCCAGATTACCACTTCCTCGGCCCCCGACTGCACGGCCTCGTGAAAGCGCCGCATCATCGCCGGAATGACATGGCTGTTTTCGGGGTGGAAGTTGTCGTTCGGGCCATAGAGATTGGTTGGCATCACCGAGCGGTAATCACGCCCATACTGGCGATTGTAGCTCTCGCACAGCTTGATTCCGGCAATCTTGGCGATGGCGTAGGGCTCGTTGGTCGGCTCCAGTACGCCGGTCAGCAGCATATCCTCGCGCATCGGCTGTGGGACGTTGCGCGGATAGATACACGAGGAACCAAGGAACAGCAGCTTTTGCACGCCCGCCCGATGTGCCGAATCGATGACGTTGCATTCCATCAGCAGGTTCTCGTAGATGAACTCGGCTGGGTAGCTGTTGTTGGCAAGAATGCCGCCCACCTTGGCAGCCGCAAGATAGACCTGATCGATGCGCTCGTCGCTGAAGAACCCCTGCACCTCGGCCTGGCTGACAAGGTCCAGTTGCGCATGGCTGCGGGTAAGGATCGTGCAATCACCGCGCCCCTGCAACTGCCGGACGATTGCCGACCCGACCATGCCCCGGTGACCGGCTACAAAAATGCGCGGCGGCATCTGGCTTGCTTCACAGTCATTCATGGCGATTGAAGGCGGAAAAGCCGTGCCGCTTCACCAGTTCGTCGCGCTCGGCAGCGCGCAGGTCCTCCCGGACCATCTCGGCGACCAACTCGGTAAACGTCGTGCGCGGCACCCAGCCCAGCTTCTCCCTGGCCTTGGTCGCGTCGCCGAGCAGGGTTTCCACTTCGGTGGGACGAAAATAGCGCGGATCGACGGCAACGATGCACCTGCCGTCGTCACCATAGCCCTTTTCATCGACGCCTTGCCCTTCCCAGCGAATCCTGATCCCCAGTTCGTCGGCAGCCGCGTTGACGAAGTCGCGCACCGAGTACTGTACGCCGGTGGCGATCACGAAATCCTCGGGAGTGTCCTGCTGCAGCATTAGCCACTGCATCTCGACGTAGTCGCGGGCGTGGCCCCAGTCGCGCAGCGAATCCATGTTGCCAAGGAACAGGCAGTCCTGCAGGCGCAGCTTGATGCGTGCCAGGGCGCGGGTAATCTTGCGGGTGACGAAGGTCTCGCCGCGAATCGGCGACTCGTGGTTGAACAGGATCCCGTTGCAGGCGTAGATGCCGTACGCCTCGCGGTAGTTCACGGTGATCCAGTAGGCGTAGAGCTTGGCTACCGCATAAGGACTGCGCGGGTAGAACGGCGTGGTCTCTTTCTGCGGGATCTCCTGTACCAGGCCATAGAGCTCGGAGGTGCTGGCCTGATAGAAGCGGGCTTTCTTCTCCAGTCCGAGAATGCGGATGGCTTCGAGCACACGCAGCGCACCGAGCGCATCCGAATTGGCCGTGTACTCGGGTTCCTCGAACGACACCGCAACATGGCTCTGCGCGGCCAGGTTGTAAATCTCGTCCGGCTGCACCTGCTGAATGATTCGCACCAGGCTGGAAGAGTCGGTGAGGTCGCCGTGGTGAAGGATGAAGCGCCTATTCGCCACATGTGGATCCTGGTACAGATGGTCGATGCGGTCGGTATTGAACGACGACGAGCGTCGCTTGACACCGTGGACCTGGTACCCCTTGCTGAGTAGCAACTCGGCGAGATACGCGCCGTCTTGACCGGTAATGCCCGTGATTAGTGCGATTTTCATGATCTGCCTCTGCTGCGGGGAAGTAGCTGCCATGTTCTCCGTTGTGCGCACACGACAACAGCGCTGGACGTGCTGAACCTCTGCCGACGGTGGCTATTGCGCCGACCACGCAAGTCGACCGCAAGTGGTGCAGGGACGGCTCGTCCGGCCGTCACAGCAGGGCACGCGCACGGATCTTAACCCAGCGGGAAGGCAAACCGTAGGTTTCAGTCGCTGCCCGAGTTCAGCCATGCCTGCTATCGCGTCCGCTGGGCAGGCAGGATGTGGCCGCCGTGCGTTGATTTGAACGTGCTGCGATTGTCCGTGGCGATGCTGCCTGCAGACCCGTCGAGGACGCCCACAGAATCGGGTACCATCGAGCCACGTTCTTTCGCCGAATCCGATTGCGATTACCGATTGTCGTCATGCGCGTTCTTTTTGTTCATCAGAACTTCCCGGGGCAGTACAAGCATCTGGCGCCAGCCTTGGCCAATTTGCCAGGCAATCAGGTTGTTGCCATTGGCGAGGAAGCGAACGTCAAGCGGGTACGGGACCTGCATCCGCGCATCCGGCTTCTGGCCTATCCTGAACCACGTGGTGCGTCGAAGCAGACGCACCATTACCTGCACAGTTCCGAGGCCGCCGTGCGACGAGGGCAGGCGGTACTGCGCCTGGCGATGGAATTGCGCAAGCAGGGTTTCGTCCCGGACCTGATCTGTGCCCATCCGGCGTGGGGTGAAGCGCTGTTTCTGAAGGACGTCTACCCCGGCGCCCGGTTGCTGCTCTATCTCGAGTTCTTCTATCGCGCGCATGGCTCGGACATGAACTTCGACGCCGAGTTTCCGACCTCATTCGACGATCAGTGCCGGATACGTATTCGCAACGCGACGCAACTGATCAGCCTCGAAGCCGCCGATGCCGGCCTCAGCCCGACGCGATGGCAGCGCGATCAGTACCCGGCGGCGTACCAGGGGCTCATTCGGGTGATACACGATGGCGTCCAGACCAGGCTCGTCTGTCCTGGCGTCGTCGGTGGTTTTCCGCTTCCTGGCGGCGGAACGCTCCGCTCCGGTGACGAGGTGGTCACGTACGTGGCGCGCAATCTGGAGCCGTACCGTGGATTCCATGTCTTCATGCGCGCCTTGCCGGCGGTGCTGCGCGCGCGACCAAAAGCACAGGTATTGATCGTCGGCGGCGACGACGTCAGCTACGGGCGTCACCTGCCACCCGGACAGACCTACCGCGAGCTGTTTTGCCGTGAAATCGGCAGCGCGCTCGACGCCAGCCGGGTGCACTTCATGGGACGACTTCCGTACGCCAGATTCGTCGACGTTTTGCGTCTGTCCAGCGCGCACGTCTACCTCACCTACCCATTCGTCCTGTCGTGGTCGGTGCTCGAAGCCATGTCCTGCGAATGCCCGATCATTGCTTCGGATACGGCCCCCGTTCGGGAGATTGTCGAAGCGGGCCGCAACGGGCTACTGGTCGATTTCTTTTCGCCCGCGGCATTGGCCGAGAAGATCATCTCGGTGCTCGAGGATCCGGGGCAGATGGCAAATTTGCGCACGCAGGCTCGCCGCGACATTCACGAGCAGCTGGACCTCGAGGCGCACGCCTTGCCGCGGCTGATTGCTCTCGTCGAGCAGCTCGCCTCGCGCCCGGCCGAACAGCGAGCCTGAAGCACCTGTCTCGATGAACGGGGCTGTTGCAGACGGCCCATTGACTGCGCCAGAGCCGTCGGCTGCCTGAAGCCGAGTTCGGCGCCGGTCGGCTAGCGTTTGCTCAGCACCGCGCTCACGGTACGCATTCGCCGGACAGGATTGGCATATGCGCCCCGCCTATGTCATTATCACCCTTTTTTGGATGTGCGTTTAGCGGGCCGCTTTGACCGCCCTGGGCGCCGTTCAGAACATCCATTCCTGGTCCAGTCGTCCCCGAGAAAAGCACTGCATGAATGATCCCTCCCAGCGCCCGGAACTCGAGCGGGCGCTTCTGTCCTTCCGCCGGGCTTTCCTGACTGTCGGGGCGTTCAGCTTTTTCACCAATCTGCTGATGCTCACGCCGTCGCTGTACATGCTGCAGCTCTACGATCGGGCGCTGGGCAGCCGCAATCCGACCACCCTGCTGATGCTGACCCTGATCGCGCTGGGCTTGCTGGCGTTGATGTCGCTACTCGAATGGATTCGGTCGATGGTTCTGGTGCGGGTCGGCGCACGCCTCGATCTCGACATCAACGGCCGCATCTTCGATGCCACCTTCGAACGCAACCTGCGCCAGGCCGGGCAGAATCCCGCGCAGGCGCTGCACGACCTCGCTTCGATGCGCCAGACACTCACCGGTGCCGGCCTCGTCGCGCTCGTCGACGCACCCTGGTTGCCGATCTACATCCTGGTGATCTTCATGATGCACAGCCATCTTGGCATCTTCGCCCTGATCGGCGTGCTGTTGCTGGTCACGCTGGCGATACTAAATGAACGCGTCTCGGCTGCGCCGCTGGGCGAAGCGCAGAAACTCGGCATCGCCGCAAACGCCCAGGCCAACAGCCACCTGCGCAACGCCGAAGTCATCGAAGCCATGGGCATGCTGCCCGCCATTCGCGGCCGCTGGTTCAAACTGCACGAGAAATTCCTCGTTCAGCAGGCGCGGGCCAGCGACCGCGCCGGCATGCTCAACGCCGTCACCCGCTTCGCACGGATCTCCATGCAATCGCTTGCTCTCGGCTATGGGGCCCTGCTGACCATCGAAGGCGAAATTACGGCCGGCATGATGATCGCCGGCTCGATCCTCGTCGGGCGCGCGCTGGCCCCCGTCGAAGCGCTGATCGCCAACTGGAAACAACTCGTCTCCGCACGTGCCGCCTATCAGCGCCTGTCGGAACTGTTGCGCGTCTATCCAGCGCGCGTCGCCGGCATGCCCCTGCCCAGACCACTCGGCGATGTCCTCGTCGAGAACGCGGCCACCGCCGCGCCGGGCAGCAAGACCCTGATCCTCAGGAACGTGAGTTTCCAGGTCAGGGCCGGAGAAGTCGTCGCCATCATCGGCCCCAGCGCTTCCGGAAAGTCCACCCTCGCGCGCCTGCTGGTCGGCGTGTGGCCCGCGCTGGCCGGTTCCGTACGCCTCGACGGCTCGGAAATCTACAAGTGGAACAAGGACGAACTCGGGCCCTGCCTCGGTTACCTGCCGCAGGACATCGAGCTGTTCGACGGCAGTGTTGCCGAGAACATCGCCCGCTTTGGCGAAGTCGATTCCGAACAGGTTCTCGCCGCCGCGCAGGCCGCCGGTGTCCATGAACTGATCCTGCTCCTGCCGAGCGGCTACGACACGCCGCTCGGTGATGCCGGCAGCGCGCTTTCGGGGGGCCAGAAGCAACGCATCGGCCTGGCGCGCGCGCTCTATGGCGATCCGGCGCTGATCGTCCTCGACGAGCCCAACTCCAACCTCGACGACCACGGCGAAGCCGCACTCGTCGAAACCATCCGCCGCCTGAAGGCAAAGAAGCGGACCGTGGTGATGGTCACCCATCGCATGAGCACCCTGGCCGTCGCCGACAGCATCCTCGTCCTGCAAGAGGGCACCGTGAAAGCGCATGGTCCGCGCGAGCAGATACTCGAAGCCATGCGTTCGGCAAGCGCGCCGGAGGCCGGTCGCGCCCGGAAGCCGGCGCGGCCAGCGCCGCCGATGGCCACTCGCGGTGGTCTGCCCTCTGCACCGATCATCGGCGTCTGACTGGCGGGACGGAATGATGGCCAGCAGCCCGTTCGAGCGCAACAAGTTCGCCGACCCGGAGATCACCGATCTTGCCGAAGTCAAGACCACGGAGCAGCGAGCCGCGGCCGGGTCGACCGTCGACATCAACCACGGCGGGGCCTCGCGACTCGGCTGGCTGGTACTCGCCATCGGCTTCGGCGGCTTCATCCTCTGGGCCAGCCTGGCGCCACTCGACCAGGGCGTGCCGAGCAGCGGGCAGGTGGTCGTCACCGGCAACCGCAAGACCGTCCAGAACCTGAGCCCGGGAATGGTTCAGGCGATCCTCGTCAAGGACGGCGACGAAGTCAGCAGCGGCGATGTCCTGGTGCGCCTCGACCCGACCAACGCCCGCTCGCAGTACGAAGTCGCGCACAGTCAATGGCTGGTCACCAAGGCCAGCGAAGCGCGCCTGCTCGCTGAAATCCGGGGGCAGTCGGAAATACTCTTTCCCGAAGAATTGCTGAAGGAACAGCACGATCCGCGGGCAGCGAGTTCCATGGCCGTGCAAACGCAGCTGCTGCGTTCCCGCCAGGCCGGCCTGCGGGCCGAGTTGGGCGCCCTGCGAAGCACGCTCGCCGGCTTGCAGTCCTACGTCCAGGGCCTGCAGGCGACCCGTCGTTCCAAGGAAGCGCAGTCGAGGCTCTTGCGCGAAGAACTCAGGGGCTTGCGGGAACTCGCCGCAGAAGGCTATCTGCCACGCAATCGGCTGTCCGAACAGGAGCGCCTGCTGGCCCAGCTCAGTGGCGACATTTCCGAAGACCTCGGCAACATCGGGCGGGCGCAGCAAAGCATCGGCGAGATCAGGATGCGCCTCGTCGCGCGCGAGCAGGAATACCACAAGGAAGTTGAAAATGCCCTGGCCGAAGTCCAGAAGGAAAACAGCAGTCTTGAGAGCCGTCTCAAGGGACTCGCCTTCGACCTCGCCAATACCGACGTGCGTGCCCCGTCCGAAGGGATCATCGTCGGCCTGAGCATCCACACCGTCGGCGGCGTCATCGCCCAGGGCACCCCGCTGATGGACGTCGTCCCCAAGAACGAGCCGCTGCGCATCGACGTCAATATTCCCACCACGCTGATCGACAAGGTGCGACTCGGCCTGCCGGTCGAGATCACCTTCCCGGCGTTCAACCAGCGCACCACGCCGCAGATTCCCGGCGAGTTCGTGCAGGTCGCCGCGGATGCCACCACCGACCCGCAAGGTCGGGTGCCGCCGTTCTACCGCGGCCAGGTCGTGGTCACCGCCGAGGGCATGAAGAAGCTCAAGGCGCACGAGATCAAGGCCGGGATGCCCGCCGAAGTGTTCATCAAGACCGGCGAGCGAACGATGCTGAACTACCTGTTCAAGCCCCTGCGCGACCGCTTCAACTCGGCTCTTACCGAAGAATGAGCATTCGACCCTGGCTGGCGACGCTGGCTGTCGGCACGCTGACCCTGTGCTCGCCGGCGTTGTTCGCTGGCGGTCTGCTCGACGCCTATTGGGCCGCCCGCGAACACGACCCGGCCTTCCGGGCCGCCCGCTACGAGCGCGACGCCGGCCAGTACGCAAAAGCGATAGGCCTTGCCGGCCTCTTGCCGAACATCTCGATTACCGGTTCCTACGCCAAGAACACCGGTGAGCGTGAATCGACGGTTGTCAATGTCACGCAGTCTCTCGACTACTACGACAAGCAGGCGGCACTCACCCTGCGCCAGACACTGTTCAACTACGAGAGCTACGTTCGCTACCAGCAGGGCGGCGTTCAGGCCGCCTACAGCGATGCCGTCTTCGACCGCAAGGAAGCGGAGTTTGCCAGCAAGCTCTCCGCCGCCTACTTCGACGCCCTGCTGGCCCTCGAGCAACTCGCCCTGACCGATTCCGAAATCGCCGCGTACGGCGCGCAGCGCAAGCTTGCCGAGCGCCGGATGAAAGGCGGCGAGGGGACCTTGACCGAGATCGCCGAGGCCGAGTCGCGGCTCCAGTTCGCCGAGGCGGGCCGGGCCGAGGCACTCGATCGCGTCGCCGTGACCACCCGCGTCCTGCAGGGCATCACCGGCAAGCCGATGCGCGACCTTTGGGCGCTGCGTCCGGACTTCATGCCGACGGGTATCGTGCCCGCACAGCTCGACGCCTGGTCGGCGCTGGCGCAAGACAACAGTCCGGAAATTCGTGCGCGCCGAAAAGCACTCGAACACGCCAGCCTGGAAGTCGATCGCAATCGTGCCGGGCATCTGCCGCAGCTGGACTTCGTCGCCCGCTCGCTGCGCGCCGAGAACGAGACGATCTCGACGCTCAACCAGAAGAGTTCGATCAACACCGTCGGCGTTCAGCTCAACGTGCCGCTATTTTCCGGCGGCCGGGTCAACGCGCTGACCGATCAGGCAGTCGCCAACCGCGGTCGTGCGCAGGCCGAGCTGGAGGTGGTGGTCAACGACGTGCTGGTCGAGGTCGAGCGACGCTTCCTGGCAGTGCAGACCGGCGTCAGCCGGGTAGCCGCATACCAGAAGGCAGTCGACGCCAGCCTGGTCGCGGTAACGGGCAACAAGCGCGGCATGGCCGCCGGTATCCGGACCAATACCGACGTGCTCGACGCCGAACGGCAGATGTTCGTCGCCCGGCGCGACCTCGCCCAGGCGAGATACGAATTCCTGGTCAGCACCCTGCAGCTGAAAGCCGCGGCTGGGGTGCTGTCGGAAAAGGCCATCGCCGAGATCGAGGCCTTGCTGCGGCCGCCGACCGCGCGATAACCGGGCAGGCTGGAGCCGGTTCGACCCGCAAATCCACGTGGGCAAGGTGATCCGCCGGCTCGTGCCGAGCCTGGCGCACAGGAATGCCCGCGCCTGGGGTACGCCGCCGATGCCTTGTGGCAGCCACGCCTGGCAGCCGCAAGGCAGGCGTTCTGTAACGGATCAAGTCACCAGAAAGTCCGCATTGCTCAACGCCAGTCCGCCACTCAGGCTGGCGAACTGCACCGCCGCCCCGGCGCCGTTGCCGTCGGCGTCGTAGAAGAGGGCACCGGACGCACTGTCGTAGAGGATGAAGTCATCGGCATCAGCCGCACTGACCCCGGCCCCCGCGCGGAACAAGCCGGCAGCCAGCGTGCCGGTGCTGGTCAGCGAGGCGAAGATCGCGTTCTCCAGTTCGATGGTATCGGCAACGACGTTGAAGTCGGTGATCGTGTCGCGATTGGTCAGCGCGTTGAGCAGCGTATCGAAGCGGATCGTATCGCTTCCCGCGCCACCGCTCAGCGTGTCGTTGCCCAGCCCGCCGTTGAGCGTGTCGTTGCCGCTGCCGCCAGCGAGTTCGTTGGCAGCGTCGTTGCCGGTCAGGCTGTCGTTGAAGCTGCTGCCGGCGAGGTTCTCGACGTTCTTCAGCGTGTCGATGCCGGAACCGCCGGTCGCCTGTGCCTTGCTGGTGCCGAGCGTCACGCTGACCCCGGAAGTGGCGTAGGCGTAGGAGACCGTGTCAATGCCGCCGGCGCCGTTCATGACGTTGTTGCCGTCACCGGCGTAGAGAATGTTGTCGAGGCCGTTGCCGGTGGCGAAGGAACTGCCGGTGATCAGTAGCCGCAGACGTTCGACGTTGTCGGTCAGGGTATAGCTGTAGAGATAGCTGTAGACCAGGTCGTTGCCGCCGCTGGCGAGGTCGGCGTTGGTTTCGATGACCACGTCGCCGGCATCGTCGACGTAGTAGTAGTCGGTGCCATTGCCGCCGATCAGGGTGTCGGCGCCGGCTTCACCGTTGAGGCTGTCGACACCGTCGCCGCCTTCGAGGACGTTGTTGCCGGCGTCGCCGCGCAGCCAGTCGTTGAAGTTGCTGCCGGCGAGGTTCTCGATGCTCTTGAGGGTGTCGGTGCCGGAGCCGCCGGTGGCCTGGGCTTTGCCGATGGCGAGGTTGACGTTGACGCCGGCGGTGGCATAGGTGTAGGAGACGGTGTCGTTGCCGGCGCCGCCGTCCATGACGTTGTTGCCGTCGCCGGCGTAGAGGAGGTTGTCGAGGCCGTTGCCGGTGGCGAATGAGCTGCCGGTGGTGAGCAGGCGCAGACGTTCGACGTTGGCGGTCAGGGTGTAGCTGTAGACGTAGCTGTAGACGAGGTCGTTGCCGCCCGTGGCGAGGTTGGCGTTGGTTTCGATGACGATGTCGCCGGCATCCTGGACGTAGTAGTAGTCGGTGCCGTTGCCGCCGATCAGGGTGTCGGCGCCGCCCTCGCCCTTGAGGCTGTCGACACCGTCGCCGCCTTCGAGGACGTTGTTGCCGGCGTCGCCGCGCAGCCAGTCATTAAAGTTGCTGCCGGCGAGGTTCTCGATGCTCTTGAGGGTGTCGGTGCCCGAGCCGCCGGTGGCCTGGGCTTTGCCGATGGCGAGGTTGACGTTGACGCTGGCGGTGGCGTAGGCGTAGGAGACGGTGTCGTTGCCGGCGCCGCCGTCCATGACGTTGTTGCCGTCGCCGGCGTAGAGGATGTTGTCGAGGCCGTTGCCGGTGGCGAACGAGCTGCCGGGGGTGAGCAACCGCAGGCGTTCGACGTTGTCGGTCAGGGTGTACGTATAGAGGTAGCTGTAGACGAGGTCGTTGCCGCCCGTGGCGAGGTCGGCGTTGGTTTCGATGACGATATCGCCAGGGTCGTCGACGTAGTAGTAGTCGCGCCCGTCGCCGCCGATCAGGGTGTCGGCGCCGGCGCCGCCATTCAAGCTGTTGCTCGCATCGTTGCCGATCAGCGTGTCGCCTCCCGCGCCGCCTATGGCATTCTCGATTGTCACGCCGAAAGCAATCGCCAGGTTGTCCGTTCCATCGTAGGTCGCCGGCGCTCCGGAAGCGCCGGCAGGCAGCGGATCCGAACGGACGGCAATGTCCGAGAAACATCCTGCGCGCAAATCGATGGTGCACGCGTCGGTAAAATTGGCCACCGAGATGGTGTCTTTTCCACCCGCATCCCAGAGGGTCATGAAGAACGGCGAGTCGACGGCGAACGTGTAGACGTCGTCGCCCGAGTGATGGCTGGTGTTGGCACCGTACAGGTACTGCATCGCAGCGATGTCGTAGAGCATCGGTGTTTGGGGCGTCACCGTGAAATACGTCCAGCTGAACGACCCGCCGCCGTTATCGACCACGTCACGAAAGAGCGAATGCGGGTGATCCGTGTAGGACATCACGGTGTACTGCTCTGAATCTTCGCTTGCCGGAAGCACCGTCCCGCCCGCAAAGGGATGCTCGAGTCCGAGCGCGTGGCCGATTTCGTGCATCAACGAGGAGAAGCCGTCCGTCCCGACCGCCCAGTCCTGAGCAGAGTGCACGGCATTCACCCAGACGTCGCCACCAGCCGCCCAGTAGGCGTTGGGATAGCTGGCCCAACCCCACCACGCCGCTATTCCCGGAGTCTGGGTATAGGCGAGGCGAATGTCGCCGACGTCCGTCTGCGTTTCGCTGGTCTCGACGAAGTGCAGATCGGCCACATTTGCCCACTGCTGCAAGGCCTGCCGAGCGGCTTCCTGGTGGTTACTGTCGAAACCGGAGGCGGTGTCCGGCTCGTTCTGGCTCGAATAGCTGGCGGCCCAGGTCGCTGCGCCATTGGCATATGGAAAACTGTAGGCGACCGTGGTCCCCGGTCCAGTGCCACCCCACTTGACGCCGGCAAGGAGCGCGTCGATGAATACCGACCCTGAAGGTGGAACGGAGGTCACGGGCATGCTCGATGATGGACTGGTCATTTCGCGTCTTCCAGAGAGTGCCTCGGCATTCTATCCCATCGAATCGCGGGAAATGGAGGCCGACGCCAGCGGGAATCCCGGGGATCCGGAGTCGCGTGAATTGCGTACCCGACCGCCAGTGTCCCGGCGCCTTGCCTTGTCCACCGGTCGAAGCCACCGATTGGCGACAGTCGGCTGGCAACGCGCTGCGCGATGCTGTCCGGTCAGGTCCCCCGAGACTCCGTGCTGGCAGACGCCAGCGCCCTGCTCGGAGCGGCAGGCAAACTGTACGGCTGCCCCGACGCCGTTGACGTCGGTGATCGTATCGTTGTCCAGCGCGCTGAGCACGGTAGCGAAGCGGAAGCTGTCGCCGCCATCCCAGGAAGCGGATCGACGAAAACTCATGGCCGCCGACCAACGTGCGAGCGTCGCACCCACGCCTCAATTCTCGAGGATACCGATCATCAACTCGCGAGCGTTGTCGTAGTCACCGGGGTCGCGTGAGAAGTCGGCAATCGTCGAAGGATCCCGCGTCAGGCGAGCCTTGACGCCGATCAGCTTGGCCCGGCACGCTGCCTGATTCGCTCCCTCACAATGGCGCCAGGCGCGCAGATAGAGCCAATGGTCCAGCAGTCCATCGCGCAGCCGGCGAGCACGCAGGGAATCAGTCAGACCGGCAGGCGCTGGATACAGCAACCAGTTGCCCCCCGCACCGTAAGCCGGGGCGACGAATCCCCCCGGGCGTGGCCCTTGGGAGAAAAGGTACGGGCTCCAGTCAGGAGAACGGCCGGTTGCCGAGTAGTCGCTGACCACCGGATAGCGATAGACATTGGCCGCCCAATAGAGGAAGCCGTCGTAGCCGGTCTCCAGCGCCAGCCAGCCATGAACGCGGCTGTCGAGCGGATTGGTGTCGAGGAATCGATTGGGGCCGCCGGCGCGGAGCGCGGTATTGTAGAAATACTTTCGCCCAGGAAACAACGCGTCGATCTCCTTGCGGATACTCCCTCGCCGGACCTGATCGTCGTAGATCAGGAACAGGTGCATGACGGGTATATCAAGCAACGAGGCGTAGCGCGGGGCCTCGTACTTGTTGATCGCGTCGATCGTCTGCACACCTCGCAGGTACTTGTGGACGAGCTCAGCGCCGGCGGCGTAGGCGGCGACCGCCTCGTCCGTCGATGCGTTCTCGTCGATAACGTGCTGCCAGTACTGCCCGGCGATGCCTGCCTTGTCGATCTCCTTTTCGAGCAGCGGCAGGAACGTCGGCAGGAAGCTTTCACGGTAGATCGACTCGCGCAGGCGCTGCTCGCTTTCTGATTCAGCGCCATCCCGCGACACTGGCAAGAACTGGAAGCGTCTTGCATAGGGCGCCGGAGCAAAACGATTGGTGTACAGGTCACACTCGAGGACAGCCGGCAATTTGCCGCCGTTGGCAAACAGGTGGGCGCCCTCGAAGCGCCTGAAGCCGGCAGCCTTGAAGATCGACACCCAGCGCTGAAAGCGGGCGAAGTCAAACTCGAAGCGCCACGATGCAATCGCCGCATTCAACGGCGGCGGCCGACCCCGCTCGGCCACCGCGCTGGTGTCCGTGGGTGCGACATCGTCACCGGTAATGCAGCGGACGGGAATCAACGCTTGTGCGTCGATTCCGAAGGGGCTGCGGACAAACAGCGGCACGAGGGTGTTGGTGACCCCCAGGCCCGCCAATAGGCGCGCCGCACGCTCGAGATGCCCCCAATGCTCGCTGCCCCACCATTCGCCGCCCCAGCGGCCATTCAACGGTACCCCGTCCGGCCGTGCGACCAAGTCCCGTGGATCCTCTGACATCCAATACGACAGATCCAGTGAAGGGAATTGTTCGAGTCTCAGCGAGAGCACGCGCAGTGGCATTTCGGCGGTCTTGGCCTCGCCATCCGCCGGCTTGACAGTGATGCGCAGACGCAAGTCACCCTTTGGCAACTTGCCAGAAATCGGGACATCCAGTACGAACAGCTCTGTACCTGCCGAGAGGCTCACTGGCGTGGCGGGATCGGCGACTGGCTCCAGGGCATCCTTGATGGAAAATGGTGCCCTACGGATCAGGACAGCCGCCGTCTTTCTTCGCTCTTCGGCGTTGGGGCAGCCCCTTGGCGTGAGTTGCTCCTCGGCTGCCGCCGCCTCGACGCAAACCCTCTTGCTACCGCTCGTTTGCGGTAGCCCGCCAGCGGGGCACGAGCAATTGGCATTCGAATTTCCCTCGACACGCACGTCGAGCGCACGGAAAAGCGAGATTTGATCTCCCGGTGCCGGCAGCCCTAGCCTGGCCAACACCACATTGTCACGCGACAGCTCCGCCGAGAAAACGGCGGAATGCGCGGATGACGAGACGACGGTAAACGGTACCGCTACCGTGTCCCCCTCGATTCCGAAATAGCGCGAGGGGGCCGGGGCGAGAACGTAGGAGGCGGCCTCCCTGCCCGCGGCAGAAGCCGGCAGGCGGTCCGAGAAATACGGGTTGTGGAGATTTGCAAACGCCATATCGACGGTCGCGGCAGACGTCATCGTCGAAGCCGCGGCGCACAGGACAAGCGATACAGATCTTCCGCGACGGCCCAGGCAGGCGAAGATAGCGTGCAGCATGGTGTGAGCTTCCCCCGAAATTTCGTCTGCCGAGGGTGACATAGAATTGACTACTCCGGCTCCGATTTTTCTGGGCACGAATTTGGGGCTGGACGGCGGCCGGCCAGGGCTGGCAGGGGATGCACCGTGCCCTGGCGCTGATCCACAACTGGTGAAGCCACTTTGTCCGCTTGGCCA
>JACKLW010000016.1 GCA_024235715.1 Accumulibacter sp.
AACGGAACGCCTACTTGAGACGGGTAGCAGCTTTGGCATCGCAGCGAGTGCCCAAGGGAGTGAACGCCATATTGCGTAAAAAGGCGCATGAGTGTGACACAATGCCGCGCTTTCGCATCGCGTGATGGATTAGAGTATTTGCCACCAAGGGTCGGGTGGCGGCTGGTACGGCATCCGCTGCGACCTGTCGATACGCGGAAAAAGACAACAACAGAAAGCTGTCACAATGTTATTCAATTCCTTTGAGTTTATATTCCTGTTCTTGCCGATTACGCTGTTGTTGTATTTCTTGTCGGTCCGATTCGTGGGGAACGAGTTCGGTCTTGGTCTGCTGGTGCTTGCTTCACTCTTCTTCTATGGTTGGTGGAATCCTGTCTATACCATTTTGTTTCTATTCTCCATTGCTGTCAACTACGCGCTTGGCGGATGGCTCATTCCGAATGACAAAGGCAACAGCAAGTTGTTCCTGGTTATCGGTGTGGTGATCAACCTGGGATTGCTCGGCTATTTCAAGTACGCCAATTTCTTTGTTGATAACCTAAATCTGCTGGCGGGCACATCCTGGCATCTGCATAAAGTATTCCTGCCGCTGGCCATTTCATTTTTCACTTTCCAGCAAATATCTTATTTGGTGGATGCCTGGCAGGGCGATACCAGAGAATACAACTTTCTTCACTACTGCCTGTTTGTCTGTTTCTTTCCTCAGCTGATCGCTGGGCCTATTGTACATCACAAAGAAATGCTGCCGCAATTCATGCTAAAGGAGGTCTTACAACCACGCTGGTCAAATTTTGCAATTGGCATCAGCATTTTTTTCATAGGATTATTCAAGAAGACGGTGATTGCCGACAGCCTGTCACTTTACGTTGGGCCGGTCTACGATAACCCTCTGGCTGCACAGAACGTTGATTTTTTCCTGGCGTGGGGTAGCACTTTAGCCTATACTTTTCAGCTCTATTTTGATTTCTCCGGTTATTCGGATATGGCTATTGGCTGTGCGCGAATGTTTGGCATTAAGTTGCCGGTAAACTTTTTTTCCCCGTACAAGTCATCCAGCATTATCGAGTTTTGGCACCGGTGGCATATTACTCTGTCTCGTTTCCTTCGGGACTATCTCTATATTTCTCTAGGTGGGAATAAGAAAGGTAAAGCCCGCCGTTATGCAAATCTTTTTATCACGATGTTGCTAGGGGGGCTCTGGCACGGCGCTGGTTGGACCTTCGTAATCTGGGGTGCGCTGCACGGAAGTTACCTGATGGTCAACAACGCTTGGCGCCGTTTGATGCAGGTGGCGGGCTTCAGGGGGGAGGATCACCGAGCCTACCAGTGCTTCTGTTGGCTGGTGACCTTCCTCGGAGTGATATTGGCCTGGGTGTACTTTCGGGCGCCCACATTGGAGCAGGGCAATACCATCATTCTGGCGATGCTTGGTTTCAATGGCGCGGAATTGCCAGCGGGTATTGTTGCCCGCATGGGTTGGGTGGCAGACATGCTCGCCTTGATGGGTGTCACTGCAGGGCACGGCAGTGGGTCGTCCTTCGTTGGGAACTTCCTGTGGGTTCTGGTTGGCGCGCTTGGTGCCGTTTGCCTGCCCAATGTGGCGCAAATTTTCCACCACTATGAACCGGTGCTGTACGAGCATGAAGGTAGCTTCAAAGGCGTGCGGGATAAGACCAACATCCGCTGGAGTTACTCCATGACCTGGGCTTCGATCACGGCTTTTTTGGGATTGCTGGGTGTCCTCACGCTTACGCAGATTTCTGAATTCCTGTACTTTCAGTTCTGATCATGACGCCACGCCGATATACCATTCTTATCGCCCTTTTTTTCGTAGGGTTTGCGGTCACCACGGTGGTTATCAATTACTTGGTTGATCCCTATCTAATGCTGGGTGTCGAACGCCGAGAGGGACTGAACCAAGTCAAAGTGGCGATAAATGAGCATGTGCGCATGAGCAAAGCCTACCACTCGACCTTCGAACGATGGGATACGCTGATCGTCGGCAATTCCCGGGTAGAGATGGGGTTGGACCCAACACATCGCTGCTTCACGACTGTCGGCGCGCGGGTATACAACCTTGGGTTGCCCGGAGCAGGGGTACGAGAACAGCTCGAGTATGCCCTGAATATTATCTATGCTCAGCCGATTCGGCAGGTGTACCTAAGCGTCGATTTCGTTGACTTTCTGGTGCGCGAAGGTAGCACGTCATCTGGAGTGCCGATCAACTGGTCCACGAACACCGGGCGACTTCGCTATGCTTTCGACGGGTCTGTCAATAGTGAATACGCTTGGACATCTCTGATGGATCATTATCGCGCACTTTTTTCTCTTGATGCATTGATCAGCAGTGTCCGGACGATTGCTCTGCAATCTCCAGGTCAGGCAGATCGCGACGACCACGGTTTCAATCCGGCCAATGATTTTCTTGCCAGCGTAGCGAGCGAGGGCCCCCATGCCCTGTTTGCGCAAAAGTTGGACATGCTCAATACGAAGTACAGTCACAACTGGGCTTTGCGCCACGAGGATGGAAGCCTGTCAGAAGATTTTTCGGTGCTCGATAAATTTCTGGACATCGCGGAAGAGAGGGATGTCCGAGTCATTATGTTCACTAATCCGTTTCACGAACAGTTCTGGCAGGTCTTGAAGGATAGGCAATTGGCGGGGCAGCACCAGGAATGGCTGAACATTATTACCGAGCGACTACAAAGACGAGGGCGCAAAAATGTCGAATTTTGGGATTTTTCAGCAGACTCGTCCTACATTCACGAGACTGTGCCCGGCGCCGGCGTTAAACGTGCCCCGCTGAAGTGGTTCTGGGAGCCGGCACACTATCGCAGAGAACTGGGAGATCTTATGCTGGAGGCCATGATTGGCGAATCCTGCGGGCAGCAGGAGTTCGGCGTTCGCCTGTTTTGATCCTGTTCCATTGGCCAACCGGGCACTACCATCTGCGCGCCCTCGCAATTGCCTTCGGTGCGGTTCCTGCGTTCGGTCGGCAAGCAGAGGCCTGGCTGGGGAGCGTGCCGCCAATAATCTGCGAGGTCGCGCGGCTTCGTGCGCTGTCGGCTCAGGAAGTGGGGTCGGCGAGTCTGGCCAGACCCTGCCCTACCGCGGCCACCCGTGCCGCATGCACCTGCACGCCGATCCTCGCCGGATCGCTGCAGCCGCGTGCGATCGCCGCGGCATCTACGCCGCGCGCCAGTGCAAGCGCCTCGCGAAGCAGGGCTGGCGCGGGATAGGGAAGATCTTCGAAGCCCAGGCGACCATGAAAGTCACAGGCGCAGGCTGCGAGCAGTTGTTCGAAGCGGTCGGGGCGGCGCAGAGCATCGCAGTTTTCCAGAAGCCGGACGATGTCTTGTGCATCCAGTTGCGCGGCGCGATGAACGTCGCCGTGATGGCGGGCGACCAGGATTGCCAGATCGCGGCAGTCGACCGGAACCTTGAGGCGCGCGCAGACTACGCTGGCCAGTTCGACGCTGCGCGCTTCGTGACCCGGATGGCGCGGCCGGTCTGCGTCCGGTGTGCTGCCCTTGCCAAGATCGTGGAGCAGCGCGGCGAAGCGCACCGCCAGTGCGCAGCGGCGTTGCGCCGACTGGTCGATGACCATCATCACGTGCACCCCGGTGTCGATTTCGGGGTGCTGCTCGGCGCGCTGTGGTACGCCAAAAAGACGGTCGAGTTCCGGCAGCAGGCGGGCCAGAGCGCCGCACTCGCGCAGCACGGCGAACATCCGCGACGGACGGTCTTCCATCAGACCCTTGGCCAGTTCCTGCCAGACGCGCTCGGCTACCAGATGGTCCAGTTCTCCGCTGGCGACCATGCTGCGTGCCAGTTCGACGGTGTCCGCTGCCACCGAAAAGCTCGAAAAACGTGCCGCAAAGCGTGCCAGGCGAAGTACGCGCACCGGATCCTCGGCGAAAGCCGGGCCGACATGTCGCAGTACGCCGGCTTTCAGGTCCTCGATGCCGTGGTAGGGGTCGATGAGCGTGCCATCGGCTGCCCGTGCAATGGCGTTGATGGTCAGGTCGCGGCGTCCAAGATCGTCGACCAGGCTGACCTCGGGCGCGGCGCCAAAGGCAAAGCCCTTGTAGCCGTGGCCAGTCTTGCGCTCGGTACGCGCCAGCGCATACTCCTCGTGCGATCGCGGGTGCAGGAAGACCGGAAAATCCTTGCCAACGGGTTTGAAGCCGCGCGCCAGCATCTCTCCGGGCGAGGCGCCAACGACGACGTAATCACGATCCTGAACCGGCAGGCCCAGCAACTCGTCGCGTATTGCCCCGCCAACCGTGAAGATCTGCATCAGGGCGCGGTCGGCGCCTCGCGTGTCCCGGTCGCCCGCTCAGCGACCGGCGCGGAAGCGGTAGCGGTCCAGGCGCAGTTGCCCGATCTCTTTCGGCGAGAGATAGGTCGGCGCGACTGCCTCGAGAGGCGTCGGCTGCCAGCCGGGATAGTTGTGCGAACCGTCGGTGACGCTGTCGACTTCCATCGAGCGCAGGTTGTCAGGCGACATCGGCGGCCTGGGTAGCAGCCACAGCAGGCCAGCCTGCAGGTAGGCCCAGCCGCCGTTGCCGAGGTCGATGATGCGGCGTGGCTTGCCGAGCAGCTGCGCCGTGTACTCGACCAGTTCGCGCAGGGTGTAGACCTTTGGACCGCACAGTTCGTAGGTCTGCGCAAACGTGCTGCGGTCGGTCAGGCTGTCGCAAAATGCTTTCGCCACGTCGCCGACGAAGACCGGCTGGAAGCGCGCCGAGCCACCGCCAAGCGGGAAAACCGGGAACAGCTTGAGCAGCCTGGCAAAGACGTTGAGGAAGACATCGTCGGGCCCGAAGATTACCGAGGGTCGAAACACCGTGACATCCAGTTCGTCCATCGCGCCGCGGACCACGGCTTCGCCTTCGCCCTTCGAACACAGGTATTCCGACGGACCATTGATGGCGGCGTTTAGCGCGCTCATGTGCAGCAGGCGACGCACGCCGCTTTGCTTCATGGCGCCGACGATCGTTCTCGGCAGGTCGACATGCGCGGCAGCGAAACCCTTGCCGTAAGGCAGGCGCGAATCATTGTCGTGGAGTACGCCGACCAGATTGATCACCGCGTCCTGGTCTTGCATCAGCGCGACGAGAGCCCCAGCGTCGTGCACGTTGGCCTCAACCATGTCCACCGTCGGCAGCATGATCAGCTTCTTGGTGTTATCGCGGTGGCGGGTGGCTATCGTCACCCGCACGCCGCGTTGTGAAAGGCAGCTGGCAATCCATCCGCCGACGAACCCGCTACCGCCGATCAACAGCACGTTCTTGAGTTCCATGACTTTCTACCGGTGAATAAGTATCAAAAGGCGTAATTTTAAGGCAAATTCACTCAATTGGCCTCGCCGCCGGTGCGTGGGGCGACGGTCCCGAGCCGGCTCTTGAGCGTTTGCGGGCGTCCGTCGAACAGCGCCGAGTAATAGACGGAATTGCTCATCACCTTCTTGACGTAGTCCCGCGTTTCGCTGAAGGGGATGGTTTCCGTATAGATGGCGCCTTCCAGAGGAACGTCGGCACGCCACCTGCGCGCCCGACCCGGCCCGGCGTTGTAGGCAGCGGAGGCGAGGACCGGATGATTGTCGAGATCCTCGAGAACCAACCGCATGTAGCTGGTACCGAGCAGCAGGTTCGTCTCGGTGTCGTTGACCTGGCCCTGGTGGTAATTCTTGAGCCCGATCTTGCCGGCCACCCACTTGGCGGTCGCTGGCATCAGCTGCATCAGCCCCGACGCGCCAGCGCTCGAGCGGGCGTTGCTGATGAAACGGCTCTCCTGGCGCATCAGGCCATACACCCAGGCATCATCGAGCGCCTGGCTACGGGCCGCCGGTCTGACCTGATCGGCGAATGGCGCCAGGTAGCGCAGAGCGTAATCGTGCTCGTTGCGGGTACGGTCGGCAGCGGCAATTGCCCGGTCGTAGATGTTTGCGCGCAGAGCGATTTCCGACGCCGCCAACAGTTCCCGGTCGCTCATTCCGCGCAGGGCCCAGTTCCATTCCCGGACGCCTTCCGAGCGCAGGTTGAGGCGAAAGAAAAGCATTGCGCGTTGCACGCCGGGAGTGGCCTGAACCGCGGCAAGCTCTTCCATGCTCGGCGGCGACGCCTGCGGCGGTGGCGTGATCGGCTGGCCGAGATCGTCGCTTGCCAGGTTGCCGTAGAAGTCAGGCTGACCAGCGATCTTCGCGAACTGCGCGTTGGCCTCGGCCAGCCGGCCGCCAGCGCGGTACGCCCGGCCCAGCCAGTACACCCAGGCTGATTGCGCGGCGAGTTCCGGCGGCATCGCTTCGATCGTCGACCGCACGGCGCCCCAGTCCTGTACGCGCAGTGCGGCGCGCACCTTCCACTCCGCCGCATCCTCTGACAGTGCTGCGTCGCCGGCCTGCTGATACCACTCGATCGCCTCGGGCAGGTGACTCTGCGCCGCCTGTCGGCCGATCTGGGTCCACGCCCAGCCCAGTTCATCCTTGCTCAGTGAAGGCGCAATCCGCCGCAACTGTTCGGCGGCCATGCGCGGATCGTTGCGCGCTATACGCTGGATTCCCAGGATCGCCAGCTGGCGCTGCATGCGGTTGCCGGAGAAATTGCCCGGCAAGCGGATCAGCCAGGGCAGCGGTGCGTCGATGATCGTTTGCGCCAGCTTCTTGTCCGGCGTCTGGCTGGGCGGCAGGTAATTCATGCTGTACGCCGCCGCCGCTGTCTTGTTGGCCTCGAATTGCCTGCGGATTCGCGCCCAGACGCCATCAGCGAGTATGCGCTTTTCGAGGATCAGCGCCTCCAGAACGGGGTAGCACGGATCGGGCGGTTCGAGAAGTGTCAGCCACAGGGGCAATGCGTCATCGAGCATGCCCGGGTCGCCTTTCAGCCGCCTGCTCTGCAGCGAATAGCAGGCCAGATCCTGCGGCACGTCCTGCAGGCGCGGAAACTGGGCATCGAAGACGTCCCACCGTTCCTGCTCGCCGAGCTGCCGGAGCCAGCGCGTACGCAGCTTTTCGGCGACGTAGCTGTTCTCGTTCCGGTTCAGGAAGACCTCGACGGCGGCGGGGTCGGTTTCCTTCAAATCGAGGAGCAGTCGCCAGTAGTCGACGTAGGACGCCAGTTCGTACGTCTGCAGCGTGGCGGCCAACTGTTCCAGCCTGTCCTTGTCACCGTTTCGCGAGGCTGCGCGTGCCGCCAGGAACTGCTCGTCCGCGGTCGTCGAGGATGCGCTGAGCGGCGCCAGAAGGCAGGTGACGACGACCAGAAGCAGAGTGTGGCGAAACTTCATGATAAGCTGGATTTCCCGAACGATACTGGTTTCGAGCTTATCACATGCCTATCGGGTCAATGCCGGAAATCACTGCTGGCGGCGTTGCCGACGACCGCCCCGGCGGACGTCGGGCGCTGCGCAAGACCCTGCTCGAGCGGCGATTGCTGTTGACCACAGACGATTGGCGGCGACTGTCGGCCTGCGTCTGCGCGCACCTCGACGATGGTTTCCCGCACTTGTCGGCCCTGGCGGTAGCCTTTTGCTGGCCGGTGAACAATGAAGTGGACCTCAGACCCTTGATCGACAAGTGGGCCCGCGCGGGCCGCCACGCAGGCTTCCGGGCCTTGCTGCCGGTGGTGATCGGCGAGCAGCAGGCGCTCCGCTTCCGCGCCTGGTCGCCGGCATCGGCGATGTTCATCGATCGCTATGGAATCCCGACCCCGGCCTGCGGCGATTTCGAGATTCCGGAGGCTCTGCTTTTGCCGGTGAATGGCTTCGATCTCGCCGGCTATCGGCTCGGTTACGGTGGCGGTTATTTCGACCGTACCCTGGCGTCGCTCTCGCCGCGCCCTCTGGTGGTGGGGGTCGGTTTCGAGTTGGCTCGGCTGAACTCGATCAACCCCGAGCCGCACGATCAGCCTCTCGACGCGATGGTCACCGAAGCCGGTGTCTTCAGGTCGTGCCGAGGGTGACCTGGCGCTCCCGAACGAAAGCCGCCAGTGCATCCGCCGGCATCGGGTGCGCCACCCAGTACCCCTGTATTTCATCGCATTCGCAGGCGCGCAGGTGCTCCGCCACTTCGCCGTTCTGGACGCCCTCGGCAACCGTTCGCAGCTTGAGCGCGTGCGCCATCTGCACGATGGCGCGAACGATCGCCGCGTCGTCCGGATCGCTGACCAGGTCGCGAATGAACGGGCGGGCGATCTTCAGCTTGTCTACCGCGAAACGCTTCAGATAGGCGAGACTCGAGTAGCCGGTGCCGAAATCGTCTACCGACAGCCTGACGCCGATCGCCTTCAGGCGACGGGCGCTTTCCAGGGTCGCGTCGGCGTCATGAATCAGGACCGACTCGGTCAGTTCGAGTTCCAGCCATTCCGAATCGAGGTCGGCGAGGACAAGTGAGTTGATTACCGTCTCGAGCAGATCGCTGCGGCGGAACTGCAGCCCGGAAAGGTTGACCGCCACCCTGAATCGCGGCAAGCCCGCGTTCTGCCAGGCGCTTGCCTGGCGACATGCCTCGCCAAGGACCCATTTTCCAAGTGGCACGATCAAACCCGTTTCCTCGGCAATCGGGATGAATCTGGCCGGTGCCACCAGTCCGTCATGCGGACTTTGCCAGCGCACCAGCGCTTCGACGCCGGTGATCTGTCCCGAAGCCAGATCGATCTGCGGCTGATAGTGCAAGACGAACTCGGAACGCTCCAGCGCCTGCCGCAGGCGAGTCTCGAGATGCATGTGCTCGACCGCCTGCACGTTCATCTGCTCGGTGAAGAAGCGGTGCGCGTTGCGGCCGGCGTGCTTGGCGTGATACATCGCCGTATCGGCCTTCTGCGTCAGGCTGTCGAAATCCTGGCCGTCATCCGGAAACAGCGCGATACCAATCGAGAAAGAGGTGGACAGGGCGTGGTTGTCGATCAGGAAGGGGTCGGCCATGCGTTGCTGGACCTTGTCCGCGAGTCGCGAAACGGCCTCGCTGTCGCGCGCATCGTGAAGCACGATCACGAACTCGTCGCCGCCCTGTCGGCTGATGGTGTCGGATTCGCGAACACAGCTCTGCAGCCGTGCGACCACCGCCTTCAGCAATTTGTCGCCGACCGGGTGGCCGAGTGAGTCGTTGATGGTCTTGAACCGATCAAGGTCGAGGAACATCAGGGCGACGCGGCCGTGCGTCCGCCTGGCCAGCGCCAGTGCCTGTTCAAGGCGGTCGCGCAGCAGCAGGCGGTTGGGCAAACCGGTCAGCGGGTCATGGTGCGCAAGAAACTCCGCGCGTTGCTGTGCCGCCTTGCGCTCGGTGATGTCGGTAAACGTGGCAACCGCAGCGTTCGGCTGCGTGCTGTTGCCGGTGCACAACGGCGAGGCATTGATCAGGATCCAGCGCAGAGCGCCGTCGCGCGTACGCAAACCCATGACCATTTCGCGTACCTCGCAGGCTTCGCGGATGGCGATCACCCAGGGCCAGTCCTCGCTTGCGAATGGTGTTCCGTCTTCGCGCAGTCTATCGCTGCCTGGATCGCTTGATACGTCGCCCGGGAAGTCGGTTTGCGAGCTGGCGAAGATCTCTTCGGCCGCCGGGTTGGAAAACAGCAGCGTTCCCTCGGCGGACCACAGCATCAGTCCCTCGGCCATTGCCGAAACGACGCCGCGGAAGCGACTCTCGCTTTCGCGAAGGCGGTCGATCATCCGCCGTCGCTCGCTGATGTCCTCCTTGATCGCCACGTAGTTGCTGGTCATGCCATGCCGGTCCTGGATCGGGGCGATGAGGGCGCGCTCCTGGTACAGCGAGCCATCGCGGCGCCGGTTCTCGAACTCGCCGTGCCAGCTATTTCCTGCCTTGATCGTTGCCCACAGCTCGGCGTAGGTTGCCGCACTGGTCTTCCCCGATTTGAGAATGCTCGGTTTCTGGCCTATGACTTCGTCCTTGGCATAGCCCGTGCTTTCGACGAACTTGTCGTTGACGTACTCGATGCGTCCTTCGGTGTCGGTAATCACGATCGTCGCCGGATTCTGCTCGACGACCAGCGAGAGCTTGCGCGCCCAGGCTTCTGCCGTATGGCGCTGGGTGATCTCGTGGAAGATACCGAGAGCCGTTTCCCCGCCCGACTGGGCCGCGGCTTCCGCTACCACCACGCCGTCGAAGAAGCGTGGTCCTTGCGCTGTCGGAAAACCGAACTCGACATGCTGCGAACGGCCGGTCGCATGGACTGCGCTCAGGGCGGCCTCCCATTGGACGATCAAGGCCGGGTCCAGGCCGGGGTAAGTCCCGAAGACCTCGCGCACGGTCTTGCCGACGACGCTGCCCGTCGGCAGCCCCAGGGATTGCTCGAAGGCGCGGTTGGTGAACAGGTGATGGAACCCTTCGTCGTAGCGGCTGATGATCGCCGGCAGATTCTCGACCAGCGTCTCGTACGATTGCTGTCGCTTGCTGAGGTCGGCGGTTCGTTCGCGGACCAGTTCGTCGGCCATGGCTCGACGGGTCAGCAGGGCATGCAGATAAATCAGCAGCAACAGGGTCACCAGCGCACCGTATACCGGAACGTAGGCGAGTGTCGGCGAGCCGTTGGCCTCCATCCATGCCGGTGTCGCCTCGACCTGTACCGACCACTGGCGTCGGCCGACGTCGATGTCGACGCGGTGGCGCGGCATTGGCGTTGCCGCCGACAGGCCGGCCGTCGCCTGTGGTCCGGGCGTCCAGGCGCGGATCAGCTGTTTGTCGACCGCGCGCGTCTCGTCCAGCAGGTAGACGTTCAGGCCGGTTTCGTGATCGCTTGCATTGGCCGCATCAAACAGTTGCGCCATGCTCAAGACGGCGAGAACGACGCCGCGAACGGCGGCACGCCGCTGATCACGCGTCGGCGGAACGCCTCCACCACGGTAGACAGCATCGACGATGACCACGGTATCGGTCTGTCGGTGATCGATGAGCAGTGGGCCGACATCGCTGCTCACCTGCAGGCCGGTATCGATGGCCTGGTCGATCAGCGGACCGCGGTTGGCCGCCGCATGCAGGTTTAGGCCAAGGGCCGTTTCGTTGGGAGCGAGTGGAACCGCATAGAGAACCGGGAAGTAGCGCGGGCGATCCTGGGTCGGAACTGGCGCACCTCCCGCATCGCGTTCGCTGATCGCGAAATGATCGCCCCACAATTGCCGGGTGCGGCGTTCGAAGGCTGCGCGATCGGCGGCTTCGACCATCGGCAGCCAGCCATAGCCGCGCATGCCCTGATCGCCGACCATCGGCCCGGCGAACTTCTCGAACGCTGGCCAGGTGACCGTGTCAACACTGCTGAACAGGCGTTGCAGAGTTGTCAGGTTGTCGAGTTGATCGACGATCCGTCGGCTGACGAGGTCGGCGCGCGTTGTCGCTGCCTGGTGAAAGCGTTGTTCCAGGCGTTCCCGCGCCGCCTGCGACAAGGACTTGCTGACCCACCCCGTGATCAGCAAGGCGGTCAGGCCGACACCGACCAGTATGGCCCAGCGGCCGGACCACAGCCTAGACAAGGGAGGAGGGAATGCCATTTGACTGCGCCCGCCCATGTGGGCACCCGAATTCCTGCATGCTATGCGCGCCACCCGACCAAAGCAATGGGTTTCACTCGCGCGGTGTCTTGGCAGCCAGTCGGGAACAGGCCGTCAGCATCCGCCCGAGCGCCGCATCGAGGGTCGCGCGCGGGCATCCGAAATTGAGTCGCACCCACCCGGGCAGGGCGAAATCAGTGCCATCCGAAAGGCCGACGCCGGCGCGCTCGAAGAAGGCCGCCGGATCGTCAACGCCCAGGCCGCGCGCGTCGATCCACGCCAGATAGCTTGCTTCGACGTGGTTCACGGCCAGTCCCGGCATCGCGCCCACGGCGTCAGCGACCTGATCCCGATTGCCGCGCAAGACGGTAAGCAGTGCCTGTTGCCAGTCGTCGCAGTCGCGATAGGCGGCTTCCATGGCCGCCAGGCCGAGGACATTCACGTGCGGCACGATGCCGCGCATCACACCCTTGAAGCGACGGCGCAGTGCGCTGTCGGGAATTACCGCGAAAGCACAGCCAAGACCCGGAATGTTGCAGGTTTTCGACGGTGCCATCAGGGTGATGCTGCGACGAGCAAGGTCCGCGTCGATCGTCGCCAGCGGCTGGTGCCGCCGGTCGCGGTCGAGGAGCAGACCGCAATGGATTTCATCCGAGCAGACGATCAGGTCGTGGCGTTTGCAGAAGGCTGCGATCTGCCCGAGCTCGCCTTCATCCCAGGCGCGGCCGACCGGGTTGTGCGGGTGGCAGAGGAGCAGCAGGCGGGTAGCGGGCGTCAGCGCTGTCTGCAAGGCTGCGAAGTCCCAGAGCCAGCGGCCGGCAAGCTGCCGCAGCGGCGCGGTCGACAGTTGCCTGCCAGAAAAAACCGGTGCCGACAGAAAGGGCGGATAGATCGGCGTCGCGGTCAACACGTCGCCGTCGACCGTCCGGCAGGCGACGTTGAGTCCGCTTACCAGCCCCGGCAGCCAGACCAGCCAGTCCGCCTCGATCCGCCAGTCGTAGGCGCGCTGCAAATGCCCGATGACTGCGTCGTGGAGTGACGGCATCGCCTCGGCGTAGCCGAAACAGGCGTGCGCGACGCGCTTCTCGAGGGCGCTGACGACGGCTGGCGGCGCCGCGAAATCCATGTCTGCAACCCACAAGGGCAGCACGTCGCGGTCGGCATAGCGGTTCCATTTGACGGAATCGCCGCCGCGCCGCTCGATGACTTGCTCGAAGGCAAAGTCCTCCATCGGCAGAAGCCGCTCAGACCTCGAGGTCGGCGAAGAGGGCGGTCGACAGGTAGCGCTCGCCAAAGGACGGGATGATGACCACGGTAAGCTTGCCGGCGTTCTGCGGTCGCCGCGCCACTTCCAATGCCGCCCAGACCGCAGCCCCGGACGAAATGCCGACCAGAAGACCCTCTTCGGTGGCCATCCGGCGGGCGATGGCGAAAGCGTCGTCTGCGCTGACGCGAATCACCTCGTCGTAGATGGCGGTGTTGAGCACCTTCGGCACGAAGCCGGCACCGATACCCTGAATCGGATGCGGTCCCTTCGCCCCACCCGACAGCACCGGCGACGCGTCGGGCTCGACGGCGATGACCTGCACGCCCGGCTTTCTCTCCTTCAGCACTTCGCCAACGCCGGTGATGGTGCCGCCGGTGCCGACGCCGGAGACGAAGATGTCGACCTGGCCGTGCGTGTCGCGCCACACTTCTTCTGCCGTCGTGGCGCGGTGAATGGCCGGATTGGCCGGGTTCTCGAACTGTTGCGGGATGTAGTAGCGCGAGTCAGCGGCGGCCATCGCCTCGGCGCGGCTGATCGCGCCGCCCATGCCGTCCGGCCCGGGAGTCAGTACCAGCTCGGCACCATAGGCCTTGAGCAGCAGGCGGCGTTCGCGACTCATCGTTTCCGGCATGACGAAGCAGCACTTGATGCCGCGCGCCGCACAAACCATTGCCAGGCCAATGCCGGTGTTGCCCGAGGTTGGTTCGAGAACGACCGTTTCCGGGGTGATCCGGCCGGCCGCCTGCGCCTCGTCGATCATCGCCATGGCGATGCGATCCTTGACGCTGTGCGCCGGGTTGCAGAACTCCAGTTTGGCGGCGATGGTTCCTTCGATGCCGGCCGTGACTCGATGGAGTCTGACCAGTGGGGTATTGCCGATCAGGCCAGTGACGTTGCTGACGATGTTCATGGGCATCTTGAAGGTCTCCTCTGTAGATTTTGTCTCGACGCGACGGCTGTGGTCACCAACGGCGCATCGAACCGGCGTCTGCCCGCTGCGTCATGGGCGAAGCGTATCATCGCTGCGACCGTCTGCGGCCGCACCTACTGTTGTCCGCTGCAACGCGGCTGGTGGGTGGCCCGAGTCCCGGCAAGCTGAACCGCAAGGTGCGCCCTCGCTGCGCCGAACGCAGGTCGCGACGACACCTTAACCCAGGAACAGCTTGTATGCCTGGTTGCTGGTTTCGTTCCAGTGGGCATAGCCGAGCCTCTCCAGGAATTCTTCGAACTCGCCCATTTCGCTCGGCGGTACCTGCATGCCGACCAGCACCCGCCCGTAGTCCGCGCCATGGTTGCGGTAATGGAAGAGGCTGATGTTCCAGCCGGCGCTCATGCTGTTCAGGAAGTTCATCAGCGCGCCGGGGCGCTCGGGGAACTCGAAACGATAAAGCAGCTCGTTGGTGATCCGCGGCGAGTGTCCACCGACCAGGTGGCGAATGTGTCCCTTGGCCATTTCGTCGTCGGTAAGATCGAGCGCCGGATAGTCGTGTCTGTGCAGCTGTTCGAGCAGTTTCAATGACTCGGCGCGAGACGCCACCTGTATGCCAACGAAGACATGCGCGTCACGCAGGTCGTTGTAGCGGTAGTTGAATTCGGTGATGTTGTGCGAACCGATCAGCGACACGAATTTCTTGTAGGCACCGGGTTTTTCCGGCAGGGTGACGGCAAAAACCGCTTCACGTTGCTCGCCGAGCTCTGCCCGCTCGGCGACAAAACGCAGGCGGTCGAAATTGAGGTTGGCGCCGGACGCGGTGACCACCAGCGTCTTGTCCTTCAGCTTGTGCGACCTGGCGTACGCCTTGGCACCAGCGACCGCAAGCGCACCGGCCGGTTCGAGGACCGCGCGGGTGTCCTCGAAAACATCCTTGATTGCCGCGCAGATGGCATCGGTATTCACCAGGACCATCTCATCGACGTACATCTGGCAGAGACGGAAGGTTTCCTCGCCAACGTATTTGACGGCTGCACCGTCGGCAAACAGACCGACGTGGTCGAGCCTGATACGCTTGCCGGCGGCCAGAGAGCGCGCCATGGCGTCGGCGTCGGTCGCTTCAACCCCGATGATTCTGGTCTCCGGCCGGACACGCTTGATGTACGCGGCGACGCCGGAAATCAGTCCGCCGCCGCCGACGCAGCAGAAGACGGCATGAATCGGTTTGGCATGCTGGCGAAGGATTTCCATGCCGATCGTTCCCTGCCCGGCGATCACGTCCGGGTCGTCGAAAGGGTGAACGAAGCTCAGCTTCTCGGTTTTCTCCAACTCACGAGCGTGCGCATAGGCGTCATCGAACGATTCGCCGACCAGCACCACCTCACCCCCCCTCGCCCGCACCGCCTCGATTTTGATCTGCGGCGTCGTCGTCGGCATCACGATCACTGCCCGACAGCCGAGCCTGGCTGCCGCCAGCGCCACGCCCTGCGCGTGGTTGCCGGCTGACGCACAGATCACGCCGCGTTTGAGCTTCTCGGCCGAGAGATGAAAGATCTTGTTGTAGGCGCCGCGCAGCTTGAAGGAAAAAACGGGCTGCAGGTCCTCGCGCTTGAGGAGTACGCGGTTGCCCGTACGTGCCGAAAGGCCCGGCGCGAAGTCGAGCGGTGTCTCGATTGCGACGTCGTAGACCTGCGCGTTGAGAATTCTTTCGAGGTAGTCCATGGACATGGTGTCGGGGAAGGGCGGCGAGGGAAACCCGGGATTCTAGCAGGTGCGGTGGCAGCCGATCAGTTTGCGATCACTTGCGTCTGCCTTGCCGGAACAGGGTCACCGCCGCATCGACCACCCCCTGGACACTGCCGGCGTCGGCGAAATGCCGGCGAAGGACGCTGGCGTGGTTGCCTTCGCCGGTCACTTCGTCGCGCAGCTGATCCAGCGCCGTCAGGCTTTCCAGAGCGGCAGCGTGTGGCTCGAGTCGCGCGAGAGTGGCGAGGATGTCTTCGCGCAGCAGGTGGCTTTCGTTGCTCTTCGGATGGACCAGCACGCCGTCGAGGCCGAAGCGGCAGGCCTGAAAACGGTTGTAGTTGTAGACCAGATAATCGTCCTCGACCGGCGGCGCTTCGTCGCGTTGCAGGAGCATGCGACACAGCGCCTGCAAGTAGGCGGCGAGCGCCGCGGCGCGGTCAACGGTCAGCGGCGTGTCGCAAACGCGCAGCTCGATCGTGCCGTACTCGGGCTTTGGGCGGATGTCCCAGTAGAAGTCCTTCATGCTCTTCACCACTCCGGTCTTTTCCATTTTGGCGAAGTAGTGGTGCTCGAATTCCTGCCAGTCGAAAAGTACAGGCGCGCGGCCGCTCAGCGGAAACGCAAAGACGGAATTCAGGCGCGCCGAGTCGAACTGGGTGTCGACTCCCTGGAAGAAAGGCGAGGAGGCGGCCAGGGCGACGAAGTGCGGCACGTAGCGATTCAGTGCGTGCAGCAGGTAGAGACTTTCATTGGCGCTGGCGCAGCCGATATGCACGTGCTGTCCAAAGACCGTGAACTGCTTGGCAAGGTAGCCGTACAGGCTGGATAGCTGATTGAAGCGCGGATTGGGAAATATGCGCCGCTCGGACCAGCGCTGGAAAGGATGCGTGCCACCGCCGCAGACGGCGATGTTGAGGCGGTCGCCGGTGCGCACCAGCGCGTCGCGAATGCTGCGCAACTGCGCCAGCAGCTCGGCGTGGCTGTGATGCACGGCGGTCGAGATCTCGATCATGCTTTCGGTGATCTCGGGCTTGACCTCCCCCGGGAAGGTGTGATGGCCGAGCAGGTGGAGCAGGTCGCTGGCCGAGCCCGACAGGTCGAAGTCGGTCCAGTTGACCAGCTGCAGTTCCAGCTCGATTCCCATGGTCAGGGATTCGCTGGCCTTGAATGTGCCGAGGGGCATCTTCAGCGGCCCGCTGGCTGATGGGTTTCGCCGGCCCAGACCAGCGCACGGCGAGTGACGATCGGGCCAATCACTTCAAGCAGCAGGACGATGGCCGCCAGACCGGCGACCTGGTCGAGAGCGTAGAGCTTGAGGTGTCGGGTCTGTTCGAGCAGGACGATGACCAGGACCGACATCGGCGTCATTGCCAGACCGGTCAGTGCCCCTTTGCGCCAGGTGATGCCGCTGAGATGGGCGAAGACGGTGGTCGCTGCCACTTTCACGGCCAGGCGGGCTGCGACAACAGCCAAGGCCAGCGTGATGCCCTTGCCCAGCTGATGCCAGTCGAGCGAAGCGGCGACGAAAACGAACAACAGCACGGTCAGCAGGTCGCCAAGGGTGCCAAAGTTGCGCTGCGCCTGCGAGAGGATCGCCCGCCGGTGCCGGGCGACCAGGCCGAAGGCCAGCGCCGCCAGCAGCGGCGAGAACCTGAAGGCATGCGTCACGGCTGTCAGCAGCAGGGCCGCGGTCGCAAAGGCAACGGTCGCATTGCGGTCGATGTTGCCCAGCTGGCGCAGCAGTGCGGGAACTGCCACCCCGAAGGCGGCGCCGATGGCGACCGATACCCCGATCACCACCAGACTGTTCCAGACCGCCTCAGAAGCCGTGCCGGCGCTGGCCAGCACCCAGTAGCCGACGACCGCCTTGAAGATGAACAGGGACAGCACGCAGTTGCAGGCGGTGAGGTGAAAGAGACGCTCGGTGACCTGGCCGGAGCTCTGCAGTTCGTTGGCCACCCGCAGTACGGCTGCCGGTGAGGTGGCCATGGCCAGCGCGGCGAGCAACAAGGACGGCACGGTGGGCAGGGCAAACGCTTGCGCCAGCACGAATACCGCCGCAAAGGTGCCGCTTGCCTCGATCAGGCTGGTGATCGTCAGCCAGGGGTTGACGCGCAGCCAGCGCAGGTTGATGCGATAGCCCAGTTCAAACAGGATCAGCCCGAAAGCGAAATGCGCCAGCAGCGCGACGGGCTGGCCAGACGGGTTGGCGAGAAAGCCGCCCTGGCTGGCGGCCATGACGAAGCCGGCGACACCGTAACTGCTGATCCGCGGCAGCGACAGCAGGCGGTACGCGATCTCGCCGATGGTCCACGCGATCGCTATTGCTGCCGGCCAGGCGACGCTGGTCAGGAGCGAGAGGAGCGTTTCGGGTATCAAGTGTTCCGGTCCGTGGGCGCACACGTTCGCACGGCTGCTGCGGAGATCGGGCGGCAGTATCGCGACAACGTGGTCGGGCAGCGGTGGGGCCGGCGTTGCGGGTTTCCCGGCGTCGGCAAGCGGGGGAGCCTGTCGACGAGCTGGTCGCCGCAGCGAGGTGTTGCCGGCTGCCGGGCAAGCGCTGTCACCCGAGAGGCGTTGGTGGGCATGCAAAGCTCTCCCCATTCGTTTCGGTGGTGACAGGATACGCGTCGAGCAGCAGGCAAACCAGCGTCACCAGGACATCGCGCGTGCCCGCCTTGGCACGGGGGCCACCAGCAGTGCCAGTCGCTGCTGCACTGCAATAAGCTAGAATTCGCCCTTTGGCGCTTCAGAGAGTACCAATGAACGCACGTCTGCGCGAGATTCCCTACAACTACACCTCGTTCTCCGATCGCGAGATCGTCATCCGGCTGCTGGGCGAGGAGATGTGGGCGCTACTCGACCAGTTGCGGGCCGAGCGTGTTACCGGCCGCTCGGCGAGGATGCTCTACGAAGTGCTGGGGGACATCTGGGTAGTGCAGCGCAACCCCTACCTGGAGGACGATCTGCTCGTCAGTCGTGAGCGGCGGATGGCGCTGGTCGGCGCGCTGCGCCATCGTCTGCGCGAAATCGAGAAGCGACGGCAAGGCAACGAACGGGTCCGCCAGCTGATCGTCGCCGCGGAAGCGGCGGTCGTAGCTTTCGAGCGCCACTTCGATGACACGGCGAGGTTGCGTGCCAGGGTCAGGAAGGCGCTGCTCAGGCACACGCGGGCCGACAACATCGCCTTCGACGGCCTGGCGCGCGTCTCGCACGTGACCGACGCGACCGACTGGCGCATCGAATACCCCTTCGTCGTCGTGCACCCGGACAGCGAGGAAGAGCTTGCTCCACTGGTACGTGCCTGCATAAAGCTCGGGCTGACGATCATCCCGCGCGGTGGAGGTACCGGCTACACCGGCGGTGCGATTCCGCTGACGCCGCTCTCGGCGGTGATCAACACCGAGAAGCTGATCGACATCGGTGCAGTCGAGGAAATGCGGCTGCCCGGTTGCGATCGCCCCTGCGCGACGATTCGCACCGGCGCAGGCGCGGTCACCGCCCGCGTCTCCGAAGCAGCCGCGGCGGCCGGTCGCGTGTTCGCCGTCGACCCGACTTCGGCGGAGGCCTCGTGTATCGGGGGCAACGTGGCGATGAATGCTGGTGGCAAGAAGGCCGTTCTCTGGGGAACGGCAGTCGACAACCTGGCATGGTGGAAACTGGTCGACCCGAGCGGTCACGAGATGGAAGTGACGCGCATCGCTCACAACCTTGGCAAGATTCACGAACAGGCGAGCGTGCGCTTCGAGATCCAGCGTTTTCGCAAGGACGGCAGGACGCCCTACGGCAAGCCGGAAGTGCTCGACATCCCGGGGTCGAAGTTTCGCAAGGCGGGTCTCGGCAAGGATGTGACCGACAAGTTCCTGGCCGGTCTCCCCGGCGTGCAGAAGGAAGGCACCGACGGGCTGATCGTCGCTGCGCGCTGGGTGCTGCACCGAATGCCGCAACACACGCGCACCGTCTGTCTCGAATTCTTCGGTCAGGTTCGCGAGGCGGTGCCGGCGATTGTCGACATCACCGATCATTTCGCGCCCGGTGGTGGTGGCAAGAAAGCGGGGGTTTTGCTCGCCGGCCTCGAACACCTCGATGAACGCTACCTGCGAGCAGTTGGCTACGCTACCAAGGCCAAGCGCAAGGCCGAAACGGTCGGGCGGCCGAAGATGGTCCTGATCGGCGACCTCGTCGGCGATGACGAGAGCGCGGTCATGAGCGCAGCGTCGGAAGTGGTGCGCCTGTGCAACCGGCGCGGCGCCGAAGGCTTTATCGCCGTCGATGCCGAGACACGCAAGAAGTTCTGGCTCGATCGCTCGCGCACTGCGGCCATCTCAAGGCACACCAACGCTTTCAAGCTGAATGAGGATGTCGTCATTCCGCTGGCACGGATGGGCGAGTACTGCGACGGCGTCGAGCGTATCAACATCGAGCTGTCGATACGCAACAAGCTGGCGCTCTGCGACGCCCTGAGCGAATTCCTGAACGGTGATCTGCCCTTGCATCGCGGTGACAGCGATCTCGACAAGGAACTGCTGATCGGCGAGCGGCGACCGGCAGCGCTGGAAGTCGTCGCCAGCGTGCGCAAGCGCTGGCAGTGGTTGCTCGACAGCCTCGATCTGCCGCTGGGCGACGCCGAAGCGCAGTTCGCCGCGTTTGGCGTGTGCAGCGGCGAGCTGCAGAACCGGGCACCCGGGCCGACACTTTTCCATCGCTTGCAGGACTACTCGGTGCGCGTGTCGTGGAAGACCGAGCTCAAACCGCAGCTCGAAGACATTTTCGACGGCGTGGTATATCGGCCGGTCGTCGAGCGCATCGTCGTCATACAGCAGCTAGTCTTGCGCAGCCGCCTGTTTGTTGCCCTGCACATGCACGCCGGCGACGGCAATGTGCATACCAACATTCCGGTGAACTCCGACGACTACGACATGCTGCAGGCTGCCTATGCGGTGGTCGAGCGGATCATGGCTCTGGCGCAGGCCCTCGACGGCGTCGTTTCCGGTGAGCACGGCATTGGCATTACCAAGCTGGAGTTCCTCGGCGACGACGAAATGCAGCCGTTTCGCGACTACAAGGCGCGGGTCGATCCCGAAGGCCACTTCAACAAGGGCAAGTTGTTGCCCGGCGGTGACCTGGCCAAGGCCTACACGCCTTCCTTCTCGCTGCTCGGCACCGAGTCGCTGATCATGGAGCAGTCGGAAATCGGCCGTATTTCGACGATGGTCAAAGACTGCCTGCGGTGCGGCAAGTGCAAGCCCGTCTGTTCGACGCACGTGCCGCGGGCCAACCTGCTGTATTCACCGCGCAACAAGATTCTCGCCACTTCTCTGCTGATCGAGGCCTTCCTGTACGAGGAACAGACCCGGCGCGGCATCTCGCTGCGCCATTTCGACGAGTTCAACGACGTCGCCGACCACTGCACCATCTGTCACAAGTGCCTGACGCCGTGCCCGGTCGATATCGACTTCGGCGACGTCTCGATCAGGATGCGGAATCTGTTGCGCGAGCAGGGAAGGAAGAAGTTCGTGCCCGCGAAAGCTGCGGCGATGGCCTTCCTGACGATCAAGGACCCGGCGACCATCAAGCTGGTCCGCAAACTGATGATCGACTGGGGCTACCGCGCGCAGCGGCTGGCGTACCGGGCCGCGAAGGCGTTTGGCATGACCCGCGGGCAGACCCGGCAACCACCGGCGACCGTCGGCCCGCCACGCCTGCGCTCGCAGATCATCCACTTCATCAACAAGCCGATGCCGGCCGGGCTTCCCAAGCGTACCGCGCGGGCCCTGCTCGACGTCGAGGACGACAAGATGGTCCCGGTCATCCGCGATCCGCAGAAGGTCAGCGCGCCGGACTACGACGGTGATGCGGTTTTCTATTTCCCGGGTTGCGGATCGGAACGTTTGTTTTCACAGGTCGCCCTGGCGACGCAGGCGATTCTCTACGAGATCGGCACGCAAACGGTGCTGCCGCCAGGTTACCTGTGCTGTGGCTATCCGCAGACGGCTGCCGGCGAGGCGGATCAGGGGCAGGCGATCACCACCGACAACCGGGTGCTCTTCCACCGCGTCGCCAACACCTTGAACTACCTGGATATCAAGACCGTCATCGTCTCCTGTGGCACCTGTATGGACCAACTCGAGAAATACCATTTCGAGCAGATCTTTCCCGGTTGTCGCCTGCTCGATATTCACGAATACCTGCTCGAAAAAGGCGTATGCCTCGACGGCATCGGCGGCAGTCGTTACATGTATCACGATCCCTGTCATGCGCCGATGCGGACGATGCCGGGAATCCGGGTGGTCAACAGCCTGATGGCACAGCCGGTCGAACTCTCCGAGCGCTGCTGCGGCGAGTCGGGAACCCTGGCGGTAACCCGTCCCGATGTGTCGACCCAGGTGCGCTTCCGCAAACAGGAAGAGATCGAGCGTGGCGTCGAGAGGCAGCGGGCGGATGGGTTCTCCGGCCCGGTAAAGGTGCTCACCTCGTGCCCGTCGTGCCTGCAGGGCTTGTCGCGCTACGGAGACGAGACCGGCATAGAGGCTGACTATATCGTCGTTGAAATGGTCAAACGGCTGCTCGGCGACGACTGGATGGCCACTTACGTCAGTCGTGCCAACAACGGCGGTATCGAGCGCGTGCTGCTGTAGTCGCAGTGCCGCTGCCCGGGAAGAAACCCCGTCCGGGTGCCGGCGCTCCTTGCGAAAAGCTGCCATCCGGGCAATCAGGGTAGGAGGCTGTCCCTCGCCGGTTCGCCGTGGCAGCCGCAGTTTTGGGTATAGAATGCCGGCCACACGGCGCCCGCCGGGATCGGAGTCCGGGCGGCTGTGCGGGTGGTCCTTGATCCTCTCGGAATGGCCCTTTTCCGGGCCGATCCCGGCATGGTCTCTGGCACTTCGAAAGCTGCTGGCCACGGTCGAGAAAATGTCTGATTATTCGTCGCTTTCGTCGGAGTCGCGGGGGGTTCGTGTTTTCGGGCGTTTTGCCCCGGCGCTGTTCGTCCTTGGCATCCTGATTACCGGTTTCGGTTTTCTGATGCTGATCCCGCTTGCCATCTCGTGGCTGACCAACGACGGTGCGCACGGTGCCTACGACGAGGCGGTTCTGTTCACCATCCTCAGCGGCTCGCTGCTTTCGCTGTGGATAGGTCCTCAGCGGCGCGAGATGCGGGTGCGTGAAAGCTTCCTGCTGGTGGCCCTGATCTGGTCCCTGCTGCCCGCTTTCGGGGCCCTGCCCCTGTACCTGTACATTGATCAGCTGTCGTGGACCGATGCCTACTTCGAGGCGGTTTCGGGCCTCACGGCGACCGGTGCGACGGTGCTCTCGGGCCTCGATGCCCTGCCGCTGTCGATCAATTTCTGGCGTACCTTCATGCACTGGGTCGGCGGCCTCGGCGTCGTCGTGCTGGCGGTCGCCATCCTGCCGCTGCTCGGTTTCGGCGGGCGCAGCATGCTCAAGGCGGAGACACCAGGTCCGATGAAGGATTCCAAGATCACGCCGCGGATCACCGAAACCGCCAAGGGCCTGTGGGTCGTCTATGTGCTTCTTACCGCCGCCTGCGCCCTCTGTCTTCATTACTTCGGGATGGATGGCTGGGACGCGATGATGCACGCGTTTTCGGTGATGGGGCTTGGCGGTTTCTCGAGCAAGGATGCAAGTCTCGGCCACTTCGTGAGTCTCGATATCGAGCTGGTGGTCATTTTCTTTGCCCTGCTTGCCGGCATCAACTTCAGCACGCATTTCCTGGCTTTTTCGCAGCGCTCGCTGCGCGCCTACCTGGTCGATATCGAGGCGCACTACTTCCTCGGAATTCTGGCGCTGAGTATCTTGGGGCTGTCGCTGTACTTGTGGCCCGAGGGGATCTACCCGGACTTCGAGACGACGCTGCGCTTCGTCGCTTTCCACTCGGTGTCGCTGGCGACTTCGCTCGGGTTTGCAACGACCGACTACGCGCAATGGCCCTTGTTCGGTCAGTTGTGGATCCTGTTCCTGGGCAGTTTCGTCGCCTGTTCGGGTTCGGCCGGCGGCGGCATCAAGATGATGCGCGCCGTCGTTCTCTACAAACAGGTGTCGCGCGAATTGATACGGGCCATGCACCCGCGTGGCCTGCAGACGGTGCGCTTCGGCAGCACGGTGATTCCCGACCAGGTGCTGCACTCGATCCTCGGCTTCATGTTCATCTACGTGGTCAGTATCGTCGTCATGACGCTGTTGATGGTCGCCACGCGGCTGGACATCGTCACCGCTTTCTCTGCCGTCGTTGCCTGCCTGAACAACACCGGCCCGGGCCTCAACCTGGTCGGCCCGGCATCGACCTATGCCGTCCTCAGCGACTTCCAGACCTGGGTGTGCACCTGGGCAATGCTGCTCGGTCGTCTTGAAATCTTCACCTTGCTGGTCGTGCTGACGCCCGCTTTCTGGCGGCGTTGAAAAGCCGCCGGCAACAGCGTTGGCGAGGATTCTTCGGGCGGCAGCCGTATTGCAATGGCGGGACTCACCTCTGTGCGACAGGTTGCGGAAAGCGCTACTGCACGCGACTGCGTCAGGCGGAGAAAGTTCGCAGATGGCGTTGACTTTCCGATCGGGTGTCAGCTTCCAGTAAGAATCGACATCAATAATCGCCCCGGTGGTTCCCTTGGGCAGGTCGGGAGCCGCTCAATCGATCGAAAAAAAATTGGAGGAGGTAATCATGGAAGACAGTGGAAAGGCCTATTGGTCGGCGACCCTCGGGTTGCTCACCAAGATCCTTATAGTATGGTTCCTGGTTTCGTTCGGTGCGGGCATCCTGTTCGCGCCGGCACTGAATAGCATCCATCTGGGCGGCTATCCCCTGGGCTTCTGGTTTGCCCAGCAGGGAGCGATGTACGTGTTCATCGCGCTGATCTTCTACTACAAGAAGAAGATGGGTGAAATCGACCGTCAATTCGACGTTCACGAAGAATAAGGGGCCGATATGGAACTGCAAACAACGATTTATCTGGTCGTCGGCGCGACTTTCGCGCTGTACATCGGCATCGCCCTCTGGGCGCGTGCCGGGAGCACCAGCGAGTTCTACGCCGCTGGCGGCCAGGTCGGCCCGGTGATGAACGGCATGGCGATCGGCGCGGACTGGATGTCGGCCGCCTCCTTCATTTCGATGGCCGGCCTGATCTCGAACATGGGCTACGGCGGCGGTCTGTTCCTGATGGGCTGGACCGGCGGCTACGTGCTCCTGGCGATGCTGCTGGCGCCCTACCTGCGCAAGTTCGGCAAGTTCACCGTGCCGCAGTTCATCGGCGACCGGTTCTACTCGAAGTCTGCCAGTACGGTCGCCGTGCTCTGTCTTCTGGTGGCCTCGCTGACGTACATCATCGGCCAGATGACCGGTGTCGGCGTCGCTTTCTCGCGCTTCCTCGGCGTGTCGAGTTCAACCGGGATCTACGTCGGCATGGGCATCGTCTTCGTGTACGCGGTGTTCGGCGGCATGAAGGGGATCACCTACACGCAGGTCGCGCAGTACTGCGTGCTGATTTCGGCCTACATCATCCCGGCGATCTTCATCTCGATTCAGCTCACCGGCAACCCGATCCCGCAACTGGGACTCGGCTCCAGCCTCGTTGGCCACGACGTTTCGCTGCTTGACACTCTGGATAAGGTCGTAAGCGATCTGGGCTTTGCCAACTACACGACGTCGGATGCAGGCGGGATGCTGAACATGTTCGTGTATACGATGTCGCTGATGATCGGCACCGCTGGTCTGCCGCACGTGATCATGCGCTTCTTCACGGTGCCGACGGTCGCTGCCGCGCGCAGCTCGGCCGGCTGGGCCCTGGTGTTCATCGGCCTGTTGTACACCACGGCTCCTGCCGTTGCGGCGATGGCCAAGACCAACCTGCTGCGCACGATCACCCCGGGTGTCGTAATGAAAGGCGCTGATCCCTACGCTGCCGACTCGCAACTGGTGTACGACGAGCGTCCAGACTGGATGAAGCGCTGGGAGAAGACCGGCCTGCTGAAATGGGAAGACAAGAACGGCGACGGTCGCATCCAGTACTACAACGACAAGTCCAAGAGCGACGCATTCAAGGCCAAGGCCGAAGCTGCCGGCTGGAAGGGCAACGAGTTGACGGTGAACGCCGACATCATCGTGCTCGCCAACCCGGAAATCGCGCTGCTGCCGAACTGGGTCATCGCGCTGGTCGCTGCCGGTGGTCTGGCTGCTGCTCTGTCGACTGCCGCCGGCCTGCTGATGGCCATCTCGGCCGCCGTTTCGCACGACCTGATCAAGAACGTCTTCGCTCCCGATATCAGCGAGAAGGGCGAACTGATGGCCGGCAAGATTTCGATGGCGGTGGCGATCGTGATTGCCGGTTATCTGGGTCTGAACCCGCCGGGCTTCGCGGCTGGTACGGTAGCGCTGGCCTTCGGGATTGCGGCCAGTTCGCTGTTCCCGGCGATCATGATGGGTATCTTCTCGAAGAAGATGAACAAGGAAGGCGCAATCTGCGGCATGCTCGCCGGCCTGTTCGTCACCCTGTTCTACGTGTTCGCGGCCAAGGGTATCTTCTTCATCAAGGGGACCGAATACCTGGACCTGATCGGTGGCCCGAACAGTTTCTTCGGGATCACGCCGGAAGCCTTTGGTGCGATCGGTGCGCTGGTCAACTTCACTGTTGCCTTCGTCGTCGACAAGATGACCCCGGAACCTCCGGATCACATCCAGGCGATGGTGGAGTCAGTGCGCATTCCGCGTGGTTCGGGTGCGGTCGTCGGTTCTCACTAAGCGCAGTCAGCTTAAGATCCTGCTGCCGTTGGCTGCCGCCGACGGTAGCGGGCAAGAAAAAACCCCGCTGGCAGCTTTGGCGGGGTTTTTCTTTGCCGCTTGCGAAGCAGCGTATAGCTTTCTGCGCGCTGTCGCGCGAAACAACAGGAGTAGTGGATGACAATCAGCGTCGCGATAACATGGATTTTGTTTCTGGGACTCTTCCCGATTGCGTTTTTCTGGCTGCGCCGAGCGTGGCGAATTCTGGTCAAGCGGGATTTTTCGGAAGTGGCGCTGAAAGGCGGCCTCAGCCCTTCGGATCCGGAGAAGTTCGCTCCTTACGCGGCGGCCATCAACCTGGTTGCTGGCGGCGTTGTGGTGGCAGTGATCCTGATGATCGTCATCGGCGGGGTCGCGTACGACATTTGGAGTGCAATCGCCGGTTCGACCATCTGGATGAAGTTCTTTGCCGACTTCATCCTTTCCCGGCATGCACACCCGATGTGGGGAAAGAAGAAGGTGCAGCCAGTACCCAAAGATCGTAGCTGACGCTCGGGCTCTGTCCCGGAATCGCTGGTTCGCGTCGCGCGTGGCAGCGGCTTGTGGGTCAAATTCTCCTGCGGCCGGTCTCGGCCGATTGACGGACGGAGGAACAGGGCGTCGCGTTGCGGCGCCATGCCTGTGCTGACGCGCGCGTTGCCGTCAGCCGCCGGATATGCTGTCAGGATTCGCCGGCTTGCCTGGTTCCACCTTGACGTCCAGCGCTTTGGCCTCGGCATCGGTAATGATCTGCAGTAGCGTCACGACCTTCTTGACGTCGCCCGTCGTGCGCGCGACCTGGATTGCCGCGTCGGCCTCCTGCTGGGTGACCAGCCCAAGCAGATAGACCACGCCGTTCTCGGTCACCACTTTGACATAGACGGCGTTGAACTTGCCGGACTCGACGAAGCGTGCCTTGACCTTGGTGGTGATATAGGAATCATTGCTGCGCGCCCCGAGCGAAGTGGGCGGCGCAACCGCGAGCTCGTTGTAGACGCCTTTCACTTCGGGTATCGCGGTGACCCGGCGTTCGACTTCCGCCTTCAGTTCCTCGGAGGGCGCCTCGCCGGTAATCAGCACCTTCTGGTCGTAGCTGGTGAAGTTGAGGTGTGACTGCTTGCCTCCCAACTCGCCGATCTGCAGCGACGCTTTCCATTCGATGCTCTCGTCCTCGGTCTGCGTTCCCAGCGAGCGGCGGTCGACGGCCGACAAGGTGGCTTGGGTGGCGCCGGCGGCAACGAGTGGAACGCAGCCCTGCAAGGCGGGTAGCAGGAGCGCGCCGCAAAGGAGGCTGGTGGCCAGGGTCTTCTTCATTCCTCGACTCCCATGAGCAGGCAATCTATGCCATCACAGAGGCAGTGGATGGCGAGCAAGTGCGTCTCCTGAATGCGCGCGGTGCGCTCGGCAGGCACCGAGATGTGCACGTCGATGTCACCGCGCAGCATTTCGCCAATGGCACCGCCGCCCCTGCCGGTCAGCGCCACCACGCGCAGGTCGTTTTCGTGGGCGGCAGCGATCGCTTCGACGACGTTGGGCGAGTTGCCGGAGGTCGAGATGGCCAGCAGCACGTCGCCGGGCTGCCCGAGGGCGCGTACCTGCTTGGCGAAGACCATCTTGAAGCCGTAGTCGTTGGCGATCGCCGAGAGGATCGAGGTGTCGGTGGTCAGTGCAATCGCCGCCAGTTCGTGTCGTTCGGTCTCGAAGCGGCCGACCAGTTCGGCAGCCAGGTGCTGCGCATCGGCGGCCGAGCCACCGTTGCCGCAGGCGAGGATCTTGCCGTTGTTGAGCAGACAGGCGACCATCGTCTCGATCGCCTGGGCAATGGGCCCGGCCAGCAGTTCGACGGCATCGAGCTTGGTTTGCGCGCTATCCTTGAAGTGCTGGCCGATACGAGTGATCAAATCCATGGGCTGTACATCGCCTGGGCTGAAGGAAGAGTCGCAGATTCTAACACCAGCGTGGCGAGGACGGCCTCGAAGGCCGTACGATGGCCGCAGTCAGGCTGTGCCGCGAGATGGTCGGTGGCGCTGCACATGCGCGGGCGGACGACGTCAGGCCGTGGAAAAGGCAGCGCGCAGCCATTCGATCGCCGCCTCCGAAAGCGCGTCGAGCAGCAGGCAATCGAAACGGCATTCGGGTTCCGCGTTCCTCGCTTGCGATGCCAGGTAATGCCGCGCGGCGAGAGCGATACGGCGTTGCTTGGTGGCGGTAATGCTGGCCGCGGCCCCGCCGTAGCCCGCGTTGCGCCGCAAGCGTACTTCGACGAAGACGAGCACGCGCTCTTCCCGGCAGATGATGTCCACCTCGCCGCCGCGGCAGCGATAGTTCCGCGCCAGGATGGTCAGACCGTGCCGTTCCAGGAAGCGCGCGGCCAACTGCTCGGCGATCACGCCCGCAGTCTGGGGCCGCCTGGCCTGCCCACTCGTGCTATCTTGGTCGTTCATCTGCCAACGGATCGTCATGACGGAAGAATCTCCAGTATTGTATGTCGTCCCGACGCCGCTCGGACATCTCGGGGACATGAGCCAGCGCGCGATCGACGTCCTGCGGCAGGTGGCGTGGGTGGCGGCCGAGGATACGCGGCACAGTGGGCCGCTGCTGCGACACTACGGCAGCAATGCCCGCTTGTTCGCTGCGCACCAGCACAACGAGGAGGCCGCGGCGCAACAGGTCATCGCGCGCCTCGCGGAAGGAGAGTCGGTGGCGCTGGTGGTCGACGCCGGCACGCCCGCAGTCTCTGATCCCGGCGCACGAATGGTGGCGAGAGTGCGCGCCGCGGGCTATCGGATCGTCCCCTTGCCCGGGCCATGCGCGGCGATCGTCGCGCTTTCTGCGGCCGGGCTCGGTGACGGGCATTTCCTGTTCTGCGGTTTCCTGCCGAACAAGGCGGGGCAGCGCGCAGAGGTCTTGCGTGGGCTCGCCGAGCAGACTTGCACGCTGATCTTCTACGAAGCTCCGCACCGGATCCTCGATACCGTGGCCGGCCTCCTGGCCGCCTTTGGGCCGACGCGGACGCTGGTACTGGCGCGTGAGCTGACCAAGCTCTTCGAGTCCATTCATGCTTGTCAGCTTGGCGAAGCAGTGGACTGGTTGTCGGCAGATGGCAACCGCCAGCGCGGCGAGTTCGTGCTGCTGGTTTCCGGGGCGCAGCCGCAGGACAATGCTGTCGAAGGCGAGCGGGTATTGAAGCTGCTTCTCGCGGAGGGGCTGCCGGTCAGCCAGGCGAGCAGGCTGGCACACGCACTCACCGGTGTTGGCAGGAACGCGCTTTATCAACTGGCGTTGCGCCTGCGGAGCTGATTTGCGCAGGCCGTCTCGCGGCAGAAACGCGCCCGGTAACATGACAGGCGGCTGGCCGGCTTTCGGCCGCAGAAGGGAAAATCATCTAGAATCGGGGTTTTCGCTCAGCCCGGACCGAGAATGCAGATCACCCTGACCCGCCCTGACGACTGGCACCTGCATCTGCGAGACGGCGAGGCGCTTGCTGCCGTTCTGCCGCATACCGCGCGGCAGTTCGCACGCGCCATCGTGATGCCCAATCTGCGCCCGCCGGTGACCACCGTCGCCGCTGCCCGTGAATACCGCGCGCGAATCCTTGCCGCCCTGCCACAGGGCCTGCGCTTCGAACCGCTGATGACCCTGTACCTGACCGACGCCACGTCGGCGGTTGAAGTGCGGTGTGCCGCCGAAAGCGATTTCGTTCACGCCGTGAAGCTCTATCCGGCCGGGGCGACGACCAATTCGGACGCCGGCGTGACCGATCTCGACCGCTGCGACAAGGCGCTTGCCGAGATGGAGCGATCGGGAATGCCCTTGCTGGTGCACGGCGAGGTGACCGATGCCCTGGTCGACGTCTTCGATCGGGAGAAGCGCTTCATCGATCGCGTTCTGCAGCCGTTGCTGGCGCGCTACCCGGGCCTCAAGGTCGTCTTCGAACACATCACCACCAGCGATGCCGCCGACTTCGTCGCCAGTGCCGGGCCGAACCTCGGCGCGACGATCACTGCGCACCACCTGCTCTACAACCGCAACGCCATCTTCGATGGCGGCGTGCGCCCACATTACTACTGCCTGCCGATTCTCAAGCGCGAGCAGCATCGCCTGGCATTGCTGCGCGCCGCGACTTCGGGACACCAGCGCTTTTTCCTTGGTAGCGATTCCGCACCACATGCGCAGACAGCGAAGGAAGCGAGTTGTGGCTGCGCCGGCTGTTACACCGCGCATGCGGCTCTCGAACTCTACGCGACCGCTTTCGAGTCGGCTGGAGCTCTCGACAAGCTGGAGGCATTCGCCAGCTTCAATGGTGCCGATTTCTACGGCCTGCCGCGCAATACCGGCACGCTCACGCTGGCCCGGGAGGAGTGGCCGATCCCCGCGTCGTTTCCCTACCTCGGTGGCGATGCGCTGGTGCCGCTCGCCGCTGGCGAGCTGCTACGATGGCGGCAACTCGGCTGACGCCGCCGTGTCGTCCCGATCCGGGATTCGCTTGAGGAGATTTCGTGTGTCGCGGAAAACATTGCTGCCCCTGTTCCTGCTGCCCCTGCTGCTCGCCTGCTCCGATCAACGCGCGGCCTTCGAGATCGGCTCCAGCCAGCATTCACTGACGCTGATTCGCGTGCAGAACTTCTTCTGGGCAAAGACGGCTGACTATTCAGTCGTCGCCGCGCGGATGCCCGAGTGCATGCGCCGTCACGACATGGGCCCGGGAGGTGCCGATACCAGGGTCGAGGTCTATGCTCCGGGCAATGATGCCTGGATTCTCAAACAGGGCCGGCGAATGTTCGTCACCGAGACGCGAACCTGTGACGGCTTCGCCCGACTCGAAGACGAACCTGCCGATGGCATGGGCCCGTTGCAGGGAAGCTTCGAGATGCGCGGCGGGCGCCTGATCTTCGTGGCTGCGCCAAAGAGCGCTGCGGAAGCGGTGCCGTCGGCGGCGAATTGAGCGGCTGCGGCTGGCCTTCGCCGGGTGGCCTGTTCGCGCCTCTGTCGTCACTCATCGAGCGCATTCCCTTTGCACCTGCGAAGGCGTCGCTCGACGCCCTGAACGCACGCGGCGATGTGCACACCGCCAGCGGTCAGCGGCTGTCCTTCGTTCCGCCGCCAGGCGACGCCATGGACTACGAAACGCGCATCTGGACACGCGGCGAAGTGAGCACGCGCCCGGGCAGCTGGCACGATTTTTTCAATGCTCTGGTCTGGCTTAGCTTCCCGCTGAGCAAGGCGACACTGAATGCGCGTCACGTCGCGGCAATGGTGGTGCCGACGGCAGGTCGCGCTCGCGGTCGCGAGCGCGACGCGATGACCCATTTCGACGAATGCGGAGTTGTCGTGGTGTCTTGCGACGCGTCCTTGCTGGCCCTGCTGCGCGGTTTTCAGTGGAAGGCGCTGTTCTGGGAGCGACGGTCAGACCTGGCCCGAGCGCTGCGCTGTTTCGTTTTCGGCCACGCGACCTACGAGCAGCTGCTGCAGCCATTTCGCGGGTTGACCGCCAAGGCCGTGCTGCATGAGGTCAGGGAGGACTGGCTGTGCGTACCACTGTCCGCGCAGCTGGCCGAGATCGACAGATGGTTGGCGGGCGAACTGACGGCTGGACGATGCGTCGATCCGCGCGCCTTCCACCCCTTGCCGCTGATGGGGCTGCCCGGCGTGACGGCGGACAACGAAGACCCCGCCTACTACGACGATGAGTGGCAATTCCGCTCGGGCCGCCAGCGCCGCAGCGTATAATTGGCACGGGAAGTCGGTCAGGCAGCCGCTGGGCAACAGGGTCAAAACCTCGCGCCGAGAGGAAAGTCCGGGCTCCGCAGAGCAGGATGCCGGTTAACGACCGGGCACCGTGAGGTGACGGAAAGTGCAACAGAAAGCAGACCGCCGATGTCCGCAATCAGGCAACTGAGCGGGCAGGCAAGGGTGAAACGGCGAGGTAAGAGCTCACCGCGGACGTGGTAACACGGACGGCACGGCAAACCCCATCCGGAGCAAGGCCAAATAGGGAAGCATCGGCGTGGCTCGCGCTGCTTCCGGGTAGGCTGCTTGAACGTGCTGGCAACAGTACGTCTAGAGGAATGGCTGTCCACGACAGAACCCGGCTTATCGATCGGCTTCCCACCTTTCACGCCTGAGAGGCAGCAATCGCTGCCCGTGGTTCAGCGTTCCCCCTCCCGCTTCCTCCTGGTGGCCGCCACTCGACGGCTTTGAGCCCGTTCACCACCGCTTCCGGGCAGTTTCCCTCTCGTTCGTGAGAAGTTACTTTAACTATGGTTATGGCCGCATTGTTTTATAAAAACAAAGCGCTTTTCGGCAAGTCTTGGAAGTCGTCCATAAGTCCTTGTAGCCATTGAGAAAACCAATGCGACGCCTCTTGCTTTAGCGCAATCTTTGTCTTAAAGTGGGGGCAAGTAGTAAAAAGTGGGAAGATTGGAGTGTTCTCGAGACGAATGCAAGGGAAGAGCTGGATCGATGTTTCAGGGTGCTGCGGCGTTAAATCTCGATGTAAAAGGCAGGCTCGCTATTCCGGTACGTCATCGGGAAGCGCTGGCTTCAGCTGCCGATGGCCGCCTGGTGCTTACCGCCCACCCGCATCGCTGCCTGCTTCTCTATCCCGAACCTGCCTGGGAGCCGATCCGCGACAAGGTGCTGGCTGCTTCCAGCCTGAATTTGCAGTCGGCGGCCATCAAGCGTCTGCTGGTCGGTAATGCCCGCGAAGAGGCGATGGACGCTGCCGGCCGCTTGCTGATTGCGCCCGAGCTGCGCCACTTTGCCGCCCTCGAGAAGCAGGTCTGGCTGGTCGGGCAGGGAACTCATTTCGAAATCTGGTCGGATCTTGGCTGGCAGCAGCAGCAGGAAGCAGTTTTTGCGCTAGGCGACCAGTTCCTGCCGCCGGGCCTTGAGGATCTGGCGCTGTGACCTTGTCGTCGCAGCATCAGACGGTGTTGCTGCGGGAGGCGATTGAAGCACTCGATATCAAGCCCGCGGGAACCTATGTCGACGGCACCTTCGGGCGTGGTGGGCACAGTCGGGCGATTCTCGAAAGGCTTGGGCCCGAGGGCCGCCTTCTGGCGCTCGATCGCGACCCGCAGGCGGTAGCCATGGCTCGAGAAACAAGAGATCAGAGGCTGACCGTCATGCACCGACGTTTCAGCGGTTTGGCTGAGGCATTGCGGCTGGCGGGGATGAAAGTCGAGGACGGCGTCGACGGCGTGCTGCTCGATATAGGCGTCTCGTCGCCGCAGTTGGATCAGGGGGAGCGGGGGTTCAGCTTCCGTTACGACGCACCGCTGGATATGCGGATGGACACGACCCAGGGCGAAACTGCGGCACAGTGGTTGCAGCGGGTCGGCGTGCAGGAGATCACGGAGGTCATCAGGAACTATGGCGAAGAACGGTTTGCTTTCCAGATTGCAAAGAAGATTGTGGCTGCTCGGGGAGAGCGGCCTCTTACAACCACGGGTGAACTCGCAGCCCTTGTACGCTCGGCCGTGCGGACCCGCGAGCCTGGCAAGGACGCGGCGACGCGTACCTTTCAAGCTCTACGGATTCATATCAATCAAGAGCTCGAACAGCTCGCGCTAGTGTTGCCGCAGACGGTGACAGTCCTCAAGCAGGGAGGGCGGCTGGTGGTCATCAGTTTCCACTCGCTCGAAGACCGGATCGTCAAGCGCTTCATGCGCGACGAGGCGGCTCCCGATCATCTGCCCAGGAAACTGCCTTTACGCGTCGTCGATTTGCCGCAGCCATGTCTTCGCCTGGTCGGCAAGCCGGTCAAAGCCAGTGCTGCTGAAGTCGCCGCCAATCCGCGGGCGCGCAGCGCCGTGATGCGCGTCGCCGAAAAGCTTGCCAGGAGGGCCGCCTGAAGTGGTGCGCCTGAACGTCTTCCTCTTGCTGGCGGTGGTCATCTGCAGCTTGGCCGCGGTGACCTCGCAGCACAAGGCGCGGCAACTCTTTCGGGCGCTGGAAGTGCAGCAGGAGCGTGCTCGCCAGCTTGAGGTCGAGCACGGACAGCTGCAACTGGAACTCTCGACCTGGGGGACCGCGCCGCGAATCGAAAAGATCGCGGTCGAGAAACTCGGCATGCGGACGCCGGAAGCGGACAAGCTGCTCCCCTCTTTGCCGATCGGAGGCGTGTCCCGATGATGCATTTCAAGGGAAAAGTCGCCCACAAGTTCGCCGAAAGCCCATTGCTCGAGCTGCGCCTGCCCGCCTGGCGGTCGCGCCTGATGGCCCTGCTCATCCTGTGCTCCTTCATGGTGCTGATCGGCCGCGCTTTCTATCTGCAAATCGTCAACACCGACTTCCTGCAGGAAAAGGGTGAGTCGCGCTACCGGCGTGACATCGAGATCACCGCTTCGCGCGGGCGCATTGCCGACCGGCATGGCGACGTTCTGGCCATTTCGACGCCGATGAAATCGATCTGGGCAGTCCCGCCGGCCGTGGACCTTACGCCCGAGCAGACGCGGCAACTCGCGGCGTTGCTGGAGACCTCCCCCGAGCTGTTGACCCGCAAACTCGCGACCGACAAGCCTTTTGTCTTCTTGCGCCGCCAGATTCCGCCGCCAGTGGCCGAGCAGGTGGCCGCGCTCAAGCTGCCCGGCATCGGCCAGGACAAGGAATACCGCCGCTTCTACCCGACCGGCGAGATGACGGCCCACATGGTCGGTTTCACCGGCGTCGACGACAAGGGCCTCGAAGGTGTTGAGCTGGCGTTTCATGCGCAATTGCTCGGTCAGCCGGGCAGTCGCAGCGTGATCAAGGACCGGCGTGGGCAGATCGTCGAGGACGTCGGCTCGATAAAGCCACCGCAGGACGGGAAGGACATCAGCCTGGCGCTGGACTCGAAAGTCCAGTATCTGGCCTACAGTCAGCTGAAGCAGGCGATTGCCGACACCAAGGCAAAGGCGGGTGGCATCGTCGTCCTCGATGTGCGTACCGGTGAAATCCTGGCGCTGGCCAACTGGCCAACCTACAACCCCAACAATCGCCAGAGCCTGTCCGGCAGCCAGTTGCGCAACCGTGCGGTGACCGATACCTTCGAACCCGGTTCGACGCTGAAGCCGTTCACCGTGGCCCTGGCCATCGAGACTGGCAAGGTGGGCTTCGACACCATCATCAATTGTGCGCCCGGACGATTGACCATCGGCAGGGCGACGATCTCCGACGCGCATGCGCATGGGGCGCTGAGCGTCGCCCAGGTGATCCAGAAATCGTCGAACGTCGGTGCTGCCAAGATCGCCGCCATGCTGCCGGCGCACAGGATGTGGCAGATGTTCGACGACGTCGGTTTCGGGCAGGTGCCGCATCTCGGCTTTCCAGGCGAGGTGAGTGGTCGGCTGCGCCCGTGGAAGACCTGGCGACCGATCGAGCAGGCGACGATGTCCTTCGGGCACGGCATTTCCGTATCGCTGATTCAGCTGGCACGTGCATACACGGTTTTCGCGCGGGATGGCGACCTGATGCCGCTCTCACTCACCCGCGTTGTCTCGCCAAGGCCGCATGGCACGCAGGTATTCAGCCCGCAGACCGCGCGTGAGGTCCGTGCGATGCTCGAAATGGCGGTCCAGCCCGGTGGAACGGCACCCAAGGCGCAGATCCCAGGCTATCGTGTCGCCGGCAAGACCGGTACCGCGCGCAAGCTCGAGAACGGTCGCTATACGACCAAGAACTACGTCGGATCCTTCGTCGGTTTTGCGCCTGCGTCGGATCCGCGGCTGATCGTCGCCGTGATGATCGACGAGCCGCGTGGAAAATACTATGGCGGTGAAGTTGCCGCGCCGGTTTTCGCCGCCGTGATGAGCGGCACGCTGCGCACGCTCGGCATTGCACCGGACGCGCCGCTTGAGGTTGCGCACAGCCTCGGACTGCCGACCGCGAAGGCCAGACTGTGAGTGCGGCGGTCAGCCTGCGCAGCCCCGAGGCTACCGCCGACGCAACGCTGGCACGCCTGGCGGGGCTGGGCGTGCTGCCCAGCGGGGTGACCGACGACAGCCGCCAGGTCGCGCCGGGCGATCTGTTTTTGGCCTACCCCGGTGCGCTGGCCGACGGCCGCCGCTACATCGGCGAGGCGATCGCCGGTGGTGCTGTCGCCGTTCTCTGGGAGGCGGACGAAGCCGGAGCGAGCGCATTCGTCTGGCGCGATACATGGAAGGTCGCCAACCTGCCGGTTGCTGGCTTGCGGCAATTGTGCGGCCCGCTGGCGCATGCAGTTTACGGACGTCCGAGCGAGCGCCTGTCGCTGGTCTCGGTCACCGGCACCAACGGCAAGACCAGCGTTACGCAGTGGATTGCCGCCTGCCATCCGCGCCGCTGCGCGATCATCGGTACCTTGGGCGCCGGTTTGCCGGGCGAAATGGCCGACACCGGGTTTACGACGCCGGAAGCGACGACACTGACACGCTTTCTGGCTCGTTTTGCCGACGAGGAAGCGCAGGCCTGCGCGCTTGAGGCCAGTTCGATCGGCATCGCCGAAGGCCGCCTCGATGGGGCGCGTGTCGACGTCGCGGTATTTACCAACCTGACGCACGACCATCTCGACTATCACGGCAGTTTCGACGCCTACGCAAAGGCCAAGGCGCGACTGTTCACCTGGCCACGATTGCGTCTGGCGGTCTGCAACCTCGACGATCCCTTCGGGCGCGAACTGGCGGCGTTGACTTCGGCCACCAAGGTGATCGGCTATACCCGCCAGGACGCGCTCAGCGGCCGCCAGGGGACGATTCGTGCCGAGAACGTCGAGGAAACCATCGATGGCCTGCGTTTCCGGCTGTGCGCCCCGAACGGCCGCGCCGTCGTCGAGACCGGCTTGCTTGGCCGCTACAATGTTTCGAATCTCCTGGCCGTTGCCGCCGTCCTGATAGACGGCGGACTGAGCCCGAAGGCCGTCGCCGAGCGTTTTGCTCAGCTCAGGTCGCCCGCGGGTCGCCTGGAGAAGATCGGCGGCCACAACGAGCCGCTGGTCGTCATTGACTATGCGCACACGCCGGATGCGCTGGGCAGCGCTCTGGACGCGCTGCGCGCAGTCGCCCGCGTTCGTGGCGCGCGGTTGGTGGTCCTCTTCGGCTGTGGCGGTGACCGCGACCGCGGCAAGCGGCCCCTGATGGGGGCGATTGCCATGCAGCGCGCCGATCGTGTCGTACTGACCAGTGACAACCCGCGCGGGGAAGATCCGCAGCTGATCCTGGACGAGATTCTGGCCGGCGCGCCTGGCGCCGAGACGGTGGTCGATCGCCAGCAGGCGATCCGTCAAACCATTCTTGCCGCCCATCCGGCGGACGTGCTGCTGATCGCGGGCAAGGGTCACGAGACGTATCAGGAGATCGGTGGCGTGCGCCGGCCGTTCTCTGATGCCGCACACGCGCGCGCAGCCCTTGCAGCCCGTCAGGAGATGGCCCAGTGAGCGTGATGATGGATCTGCTGGCCGTCGCCCGCGCGACGGCCGGCTCACTCGTCGGTGACAACGCCAGCTTCCGTGGCGTTTCAACGGACAGCCGGACGATCGCTGCCGGTGAGTTGTTCATAGCCTTGCGCGGTGAAAATTTTGACGGTCACGACTACGTTGCTGCTGCCCAGGCGCGGGGCGCCGTCGGCGCAGTGGTCGCCGCCGACGCTGCCGACGTGCTGCAGCCGCTGGGCCTGCCGCTTGTCCTGGTGGCCGAAACGCGCCTCTCGCTGGGCGCGCTGGCGGCCGACTGGCGCGGCCGCTTCCAACTGCCGCTGATCGCCGTGACCGGCAGTAATGGCAAGACGACGACCAAGGAGATGATCGCCAGTATCCTGCGGGTGGTCTACGGCGACGCCGTGCTGGTGACCCACGGCAATTACAACAACGATATCGGCTTGCCACTTACCCTGCTGCAGCTCAAGGCGGGTCACCGCTCGGCAATCGTCGAGATGGGCATGAACCACCCAGGTGAAATCGCCTATCTGGCGGGAATTGCTCGCCCCGGCATCGCCCTGGTGACCAACGCCCAGCGCGCGCACCTCGAGGGGATGGGCTCGCTGGAGGCGATCGCCACGGAAAAGGGCAGCATCTTTTCGGGACTCGACGAGAGCGGTGTGGCGGTCTTTTGCGCTGATGACCAGTGGGCTGCACTCTGGCGTACCCAGAGTCGGGGCCTCGGGGCGATGACCTTCGGCTTTGAAAAGGACGCGGACGTTCGCGGCCGCTTCTATCTGCACGGTCTCGAAAGTCGTCTCGGCATCGTTACGCCGGGTGGCGAGGTCGAGGTCGTGCTGGCGCTGCCGGGGCAGCACAATGCGCGCAACGCGCTCGCCGCCGCCACCGCCTGCCTGGCCGCCGGCGTCTCGCTGCAGGCCGTGCAGGCGGGCCTGAGCGCGTTTCGCGGTCTCAAGGGGCGGCTGCAGCGGCGAGCCGCGGTGCGCGGCGCGGTCCTGCTCGACGACACCTACAACGCCAATCCTGACTCGGTCCGTGCGGCGATCGACGTGCTGGCGGCGACGATTGGGCGCAGCGTGCTGGTTCTCGGCGACATGGGCGAAATCGGCGAGATGAGCGCGCAGTTTCACGACGAAATCGGCGGCTACGCGAAGAGCCAGGGGATCGACCGCCTATTCACGCTCGGCGACGCCAGCGCGCTCGCTGCGCACAACTTCGGCAGTGGTGGCGAGCACCATGTCAGCGTTGACAAGCTGATCGAGGCAGTGCTTGCCGAGCTCGGTCCGGAAACCACAGTGCTGGTCAAGGGCTCCCGGTTCACGCGTATGGAGCGCGTGGCCGATGCACTGGCGCTTCCATCTGCCGCGAGGAGCAACTGATGCTGCTGCTGCTGGCGCAATGGTTGGCGCAGGACGTGCGCGCTTTCAACGTTTTCGGTTACATCACCCTGCGCACCGTTCTCGCGGCGATGACAGCGCTGATCATCTCGTTCATGGCCGGCCCCCCGCTCATCCGCTGGCTGGCAGCCAAGAAGATTGGCCAGGCGGTGCGCCGGGACGGCCCGCAAACGCACCTCGTGAAGTCGGGAACGCCGACCATGGGTGGGGCCCTGGTCCTGATCGCGATCAGCGTCACCACCGTGCTCTGGGGCGACCTCAGCAATCGCTACGTCTGGGTGGTGTTGATCGTCACCATGGGCTTCGGTGGGATCGGCTGGTACGACGACTGGCAGAAGGTGGTCAATCGCGACCCGCGCGGCCTGGCTTCGCGCTGGAAGTACTTCTGGCAATCGGCGCTCGGCTTGCTGGTGGCGCTTTATCTTGGTCTGAGCGCCAGCGATCCGGCGCAATTGCAGCTGATCGTCCCCTTCTTCAAGACCGTTGCCTATCCCCTCGGGATCGTCGGCTTCATTGTTCTCAGCTACCTGGTCGTCGTCGGTACCAGCAACGCCGTCAACCTGACCGATGGCCTCGATGGACTGGCAATCATGCCGGCGGTAATGATCGCCGCCGCGCTGGCCATCTTTGCCTATGTCGCCGGCAACTCGGTCTATGCCCGCTATCTCTTCCTGCCCTATGTTCCGGGTGCCGGTGAATTGGCCATCTTCCTCGGCGCGATGGCTGGCGCCGGGCTCGGCTTCCTGTGGTTCAATGCCTACCCGGCGGAGGTGTTCATGGGAGACGTCGGTGCCCTGGCGCTCGGTGCGGCGCTCGGGACGGTGGCGATCATCGTCCGCCAGGAGATCGTGCTGGCGATCATGGGCGGCGTCTTCGTCGCCGAAACCCTGTCGGTCGCCGCGCAGGTCATCTATTACAAGATCACCGGCGGCCGGCGGATCTTCCGTATGGCGCCACTGCACCATCATTTCGAGCTCGGCGGCTGGAAAGAAACCCAGGTCGTCGTCCGCTTCTGGATCATCACCATCATGCTGGTGCTGATCGGCTTGTCGAGCCTGAAGCTGCGCTGAGATGGAACTCCGGGAAAAGCTTGTTCTCGTCATTGGCCTCGGCGAAAGCGGGCTGGCGATGGCCCGCTGGCTGACGCGGCAGGGGGCACGCGTCCGCGTCGCCGATAGCCGCAGCGCCCCACCCCGGGCAGCCGCCCTGCGTGCGGCGCTTCCCGACGTCGTTCTCCTTGCCGGTCCCTTCTCGCGCGAATCATTCCGGGGGGTCGATCTGATCGCCATTTCCCCGGGTGTCCCGGTGCAAGAGCCTCTGGTTCAGGAAGCGGTCGCGCGCGACGTGCCGCTGGTCTCCGAGATCGAGCTGTTTGCCTGGGCGGTGCACCGCCTGACACCGCAGGCAGCGCTGGTCGCGATTACCGGCAGCAATGGCAAGACGACCACCACCGCGCTGGTCGGTGCACTGTGTCGGGCGGCCGGGCGGCGGACGGCAGTCGCCGGCAATATCAGTCCGGCGGCGCTCGACGCGCTGATGACGGCAATCGATAGCGGCGATCTGCCGACGGTCTGGGTCCTCGAACTGTCGAGCTTCCAGCTCGAAACGACGCACACCCTGGCGGCCGACGCGGCGACCGTACTGAACGTCAGCGAGGACCATCTCGACCGTTACTCGGGTCTTGACGACTATGCCGCTGCAAAAGAACGCGTCTTTCAGGGCCGCGGCGTGATGGTCCTCAACCGTGACGACCCGCGCAGCCTGCAAGCAAGACGCGGTGATCGCCGCTGCCTCGGTTTCGGCCTCGGTCCGGCGCCGGCAGAGGGTGACTACGGCATCGAGAACGGCTGGCTGACGCGCGGCCGCGAGAAGCTGATCGCGATTGGCGCCCTGCAGCTCGTCGGCAGCCACAACGCCGCCAACGCACTCGCTGCACTTGCGCTGTGCGAAGCGATCGGCATCGACCCGCATGCCGTGCTGCCGGCGCTGGCAGCCTTCACCGGCCTCGCACATCGGCTGGAGTTGATAGCCGAGATACATGGTGTCAGTTACTTCGACGATTCCAAGGGAACCAACGTTGGCGCGACGCTGGCCGCGGTCGAGGGCCTGGACCGCAAAGTCGTGATCATTCTTGGTGGCGACGGCAAGGGGCAGGATTTTTCTCCTCTCCGCCGGGTCCTCGAAGAGCATGCCCGTGCGGTGGCACTGATCGGCCGCGACGCTCCGACGATAGCCGCGGTCCTGGCCGGCTGCGGCGTGCCGATGCACGGCTGCAGCGACATGGCCGAGGCCGTTCGCTGGTCTGCCGCGCAGGCGCAGCAGGGGGACGCCGTCCTGCTTTCTCCCGCCTGTGCCAGTACGGATATGTATCGCAACTATGCGCATCGCGCCGAAGCGTTTGTGGACGCTGTTCGCAGCCTCGCGCAGGAAGTCGCCTGATGCTGCAGACTTTCGACACGCCGCGCCGCCTGCCTTCGGAAATCGATCTGGTGCTCTTGTGGAGCACGCTGATCCTGCTGGTGATCGGCATGGTGATGGTGTACTCGGCGTCGATGGCCACCGCCGAGGCCGCTCGCGGAACCGGCAACCAGGCCGCCTACTACCTTGTCCGCCATGCCGTCTTCCTGACCATCGGGCTACTCGCTGCTGCCATCGTCTTCCAGGTGCCGATGTCCACCTGGCAGCGATGGTCGCCGTGGCTGTTCGTCGGCGGCTGCCTGCTCCTGGCCATGGTACTGATTCCCGGCATCGGCAGGGAAGTCAACGGGGCGCAGCGCTGGTTGCCCCTGGGGATCGTCAACCTGCAGCCTTCCGAGTTGATGAAGCTGTTTGCCGTCCTTTACGCCGCAGACTACACGGTGCGCAAGATGCCGCACATGCACGACCTGAAGAAGGCCTTCCTGCCGATGGCCTGCGCCATGGTCGCCGTCGGCATCCTGCTGCTCAAGGAGCCCGACTTCGGTGCTTTCGTGGTCATCATTTTGGTGGCCTTCAGTATCCTCTTTCTCGGCGGCATGCGGGCGCGCCTTTTCGTCGTGCTGATCATCGTTCTGGCTGCCGCGTTTGCTGCGCTGATCATCCTTTCTCCTTACCGGCGCGATCGCATCTTCGGGTTCATGGATCCCTGGGCTGACGCCTTCGGACGCGGCTATCAGCTGTCGCATGCACTGATCGCCTTCGGACGTGGCGAGTTGTTTGGCGTCGGTCTTGGCGCCAGCGTCGAAAAGCTCTTCTACCTGCCTGAAGCGCACACCGACTTTCTTCTCGCAGTGATTGCCGAAGAACTGGGCTTCGTTGGCGTTCTGGCAATCATCATCCTGTTCGGTCTTCTGGTGCAGCGCGCCTTCGCCATCGGGCGCCAGGCGGTCAGCCTCGAGCGCCTCTATTCTGCCCTGGTCGCGCAGGGAATCGGCGTCTGGCTCGGCGTGCAGGGTTTCATCAACATGGGCGTCAATACCGGCCTGCTGCCGACCAAGGGCCTGACCCTGCCTTTGATGAGTTTTGGCGGCTCGGGAATTCTTGCCAACTGCGTGGCGGTGGCGGTGCTGCTCAGAATCGACTGGGAGAATCGCCAGTTGATGCGTGGGGCAAAGGTATGAGTGCGTCCTTCAGCAGAACCCTGCTGGTCATGGCCGGAGGTACTGGCGGGCACGTCTTTCCCGGTCTGGCGGTCGCCGACCTGCTCAGCAGCCGTAACTGGAAGGTCGTCTGGATGGGCGCGCCGGGGAGCATGGAAGCGAGGCTGGTCCCCGCGCGTGGCTACGAAATGGCCTGGGTCCGTTTTGCAGCGCTGCGTGGCAAAGGCCTGCTGCGCAAGCTGCTGCTTCCGTTCCATCTGTTGTCGGCCTGCTGGCAGGCGCGCCGTGAAATTCGCCGCGTCAAACCCGACGTCGTTCTCGGGATGGGCGGTTACATCAGCTTCCCCGGCGGCTTGATGGCCGCGCTGCTGCGCTGTCCGCTGGTGATTCATGAGCAGAATTCCGTCGCCGGCCTGGCCAACAGGGTGCTCGCAAGATTCGCGGACCGGATCGCCTGTGGCTTTCCGGACGTCCTGCCGAAAGGGGTCTGGGTCGGCAATCCCTTGCGGCCGGAAATGAGCCGTGTGCCGGTGCCGGCGGAACGCCTCGCCGGTCGCCAGTCGCCGCTGAATTTGCTGGTGCTGGGCGGCAGCCTGGGGGCTGCGGCGCTCAACGAGGTCGTTCCGGAAGGCCTGGCGCTTATCGACCCCGCCGAACGCCCGCAGGTCGTCCATCAGGCGGGCGAGAAACACCTCTCGCAGCTGCAGGAGAACTACCGGGCTGCCGGCGTGCAGGCGCACTGCGCCGCGTTCATCGAAGACATGGCCGGGGCCTACGAGTGGGCCGACCTGGTGCTCTGTCGTGCTGGCGCGCTCACTGTCGCCGAACTTGCCGCTACCGGAGTGGCGAGCGTCCTGGTCCCCTTTCCCTACGCGGTCGACGACCATCAGACGGTCAACGCCAGATTCCTGTCGCTGGCTGGCGCGGCAATCCTGCTGCCGCAGTCGCAAATGACGCCGGAGTCGATCAGTCTGCTGCGCAACTACTCGCGTGGACAGCTGGAGGAAATGGCCGAAAAGGCGCGGCAGCTGGCCAGGCCGGACGCGACGGCGGATGTCGCCAAAATGTGCGAGGAAGTCGCCAGGTGAAACACAAAGTCAAGCGTATCCACTTCGTCGGCATTGGCGGCGTAGGCATGAGCGGCATTGCCGAGGTGCTGGCGAATCTGGGCTTCCTGGTCAGCGGATCCGATCTCGCCGACAACTCGACCACCAGGCGCCTTGCCAGTATCGGTGTGCGCACCGTTCTCGGGCACGCCGCCGGGAACGTCGATGGCGCCGATGCAGTTGTCGTCTCCTCGGCCGTCAAGGAGGACAATCCCGAAGTCATCGCCGCCCGCGAGCGCAAGCTGCCTGTCGTGCCGCGTGCACAGATGCTGGCCGAGCTGATGCGCCTGAAGCAGGGTATAGCCATTGCCGGCACGCACGGCAAGACCACCACCACCAGCCTGACGGCGTCGATTCTTGCCGAGGGCGGGATGGATCCGACCTTCGTCATCGGTGGTCGCCTCAACGCGGCCGGCGCCAACGCGCGCCTGGGATCCGGCGAGTTCCTGGTGGCCGAAGCGGACGAATCCGACGCCTCGTTCCTGTTCCTTTCGCCGGTAATCTCGATCGTCACCAACATCGATGCCGATCATATGGAAACCTACGGACACGATTTCAATCGGCTCAAGCTGGCCTTCGTCGACTTCCTGCAGCGCCTGCCGTTCTACGGCGTCGCCGTGCTCTGTGCCGACGATGCCAATGTCCGGGAAATCATCCCCATGGTGAGCAAGCAGATCGTCACCTACGGCCTCGATCCCTCGGCCAACGTCTATGCCGAGAATGTGGTGGCGGCCGGCGGGCAGATGCATTTCGACTGCGTGCGGGTCAACGGCAAGGTCAGCCGTCTGCCGGTTACCCTCAACCTGCCGGGACGACATAACGTCCTCAATGCGCTGGCGGCTATCGCCGTAGCCAGCGAACTGGGCGTTGCCGACGAGGTGATCGTCGCGGCCCTCACCGGCTTCACCGGCGTCGACCGGCGTTTCCAGCGCTATCCCGACGTCAGCCTGCCCGACGGCGGCAGCATCAGTCTGGTCGATGACTACGGCCATCATCCGGTCGAGATGCGGGCGACGATTGCCGCTGCGCGCGGTGCGTTTCCGGATCGCCGCCTGTTGCTCGCCTTTCAGCCACATCGCTACACACGTACGCGTGATTGCTTCGAGGACTTCGTGAGCGTGCTCAGCTCTGTCGACGCGCTGCTGCTCACCGAAGTCTATGCTGCCGGCGAACAGGCGATCGTTGCCGCCGACGGGCGGGCGCTGGCGCGCGCCCTGCGGGTGGCCGGCAAGGTCGAACCGGTGTTCGTCGATGAGCTTGGCAATCTGCCGCAGGCGATTCTCGATGTGGCACGCGACGGCGACGTGGTGATGACCATGGGCGCGGGTTCGATTGGCGGTATCGCCGGCAAGCTGGTGGCTGGCTAGGATGACGACCCTGAACGATCAGAACTTCGGAAAGGTCGCCGTCCTCTTCGGTGGTCGTTCGGCCGAGCGCGAGGTGTCGTTGAGCAGCGGCTCGCGGGTGCTCGAAGCCTTGCATCGTCGGGGAGTCGACGCCCATGCCTTCGATCCCGCGGAGCGGAAACTCGATGAACTGGCGGCCTTCGATCGTGCCTTCATCGCCCTGCACGGGCGCTATGGTGAAGACGGGACGATCCAGGGCGTGCTCGAGCTGATGGGCATTCCGTACACCGGCAGTGGCGTGATGGCTTCGGCGATCGGCATGGACAAGTGGCGCAGCAAGATGCTGTGGCATGCCGCCGGAGTCCCGGTGCCGGACTACGTGCTGCTGGATGCCGATTCCGACTTCGCCTCGGTCGAGGCGAGGCTGGGTTTGCCACTGTTCGTCAAGCCAGCCTGTGAAGGCTCGTCGATCGGCATCAGCAAGGTCAAGCGCGCTGGCGAGCTCGCCGCCGCGCACGCCGAAGCCGCTCGGCATGATTCGCTGGTAATCGCCGAACGTGCCATTCTCGGCGGCGAGTATACGATCGCCATTCTCGGCGATCGGGCGCTGCCGATCGTCAAGATCGAACCGACTACCGAATTCTATGACTATGACGCCAAATACCTGCGTGACGATACCGCCTACCGCTGCCCTTGCGGACTCCCGGAAAGCCTCGAGCGCGAGCTCGGCGAACAGGCGTTGTACGCATTTCGCGTTCTGGGCGGTCGCGGCTGGGGGCGGGTCGACTTGCTGATGGATCATGTGCTGCGCGGGGAGACCTGGCAAAGCTACGTTCTCGAAGTAAATACCTCTCCTGGAATGACCGATCACTCGCTGGTGCCGATGGCGGCGCGCGCAGCGGGCATTCCTTACGACGAACTGGTGCTTCGCGTCCTTGCACTAGCCTCCCTGGGATGAGCGATGTGGCACAAACCGCAACTGATGACCGCAGTTTCAGATCTGCTCCTGCTGGCGGCCGGGGCAGCGTTGCTGGTTGCAGCGGTGATCTGGGGGGCGCCGCGTTTGCGGCTGATTCCGCTGGACGAGGTGCGGGTGACGCACGAACTGCGGGAGGTTCAGCGCAGCGAGATCGAGGAATCACTGGAGGTGCTCCTGCGCGGCAGCTTCTTCACGGTCAATCTGGAAGCCCTGCGCCTGTCGCTCGAGCAACTGCCCTGGGTGCGCCGCGCGGAAGTGTGGCGGAAATGGCCGGCGCGCATCGACATCAATATCGAGGAGCATCAGGCGGTTGCGCACTGGGGCGCTGGCTCCGGCGAACTGGTCAACACCTATGGCGAGGTTTTTGCCGCCTCGCTCCCCGAAGAGCGACGATTGCCGCGGCTCGACGGGCCGAGCGGCTCATCTGTCGAAGTCCTGCGCCGCCACGAGGAGTTTGCCCGGATCCTGAAGCCAATTGGTCAGCAACTGGCGCAGGTGGCCTTGTCGCCGCGCCTGGCGTGGGTCATCGAGCTGGAGGATGGAATGTTGGTTGAGCTTGGTCGCGAGCAGGCAAAGGCACCACTTCAGATGCGCCTGCAGCGTTTCGTCGATTACTACCCGACGCTGTCGGACACCCGCCATGGGCGGCCCTTGGCGGTGGACATGCGGTATCCCAACGGCTTTGCATTGCGCTTCGCGGCCAGTGCGGGTCACGAAGTCAAAGGAAAGAAATGAGCAGGGACAGCAAGGATCTGATCGTCGGACTCGACATCGGCACGTCGAAGATCGTGGCCCTGGTCGCAGAACTCACCCCGGAAGGGCGGGTAAACGTGATCGGCATGGGACAACAGGAATCCCGGGGGCTCAAGAAAGGCGTGGTGGTCAACATCGAGGAGACCGTGGCGACGATTTCCCGCGTCCTGCAGGAGGTGGAACTGATGGCCGACTGCAAGGTGCGAGATGTCTATACCGGCATCGCCGGCAGCCACATCCGCAGCTTCAACTCCAACGGCATGGTGGCCATCAAGGACCGCGAAGTCACGCCGATGGACGTCGAGCGGGTAATCGAAACGGCGCGGGCGATGCCGATTCCCGCCGATCAGGAAATCCTCCACATCCTGACGCAGGAGTTCATCATCGACGACCAGGACGGCATCCGCGAGCCTATTGGCATGAGCGGCTTTCGCCTCGAGGTCAAGGTGCACATCGTCACCGGTGCGGTCTCCGCCGCACAGAACATCATCAAGTGCGTGCGTCGCTGCGGCCTGGAAGTCAACGATCTGGTTCTGCAGCCACTGGCTTCGAGTTGCGCGGTGCTCTCCGAGGACGAGAAGGACCTTGGCATCTGCCTGATAGACATTGGCGGTGGCACCACCGATCTGGCGGTGTGGACGCAGGGCGCGATCCGTCACACGTCCGTGATCCCGATTGCCGGCGATCAGGTGACCAACGACATCGCCATGGCCCTGCGCACGCCAACGCGCGAGGCCGAGGACATCAAGCGCCGCTACGGCTGTGCCCTGGCCGACCTCGCCGACCCGGAAGACGCGCTCGACGTGGTTGGTGTCGATGATCGTCCTTCGCGCAAGCTGTCGCGCCGCGCGCTGGCGGATGTCATCCAGCCGCGCGTCGAGGAACTGTTCGAGCTGATCCAGGCCGAGCTTCGCCGTTCCGGCTTCGAAGACGTCCTGTCCTCGGGCATCGTGCTTACCGGCGGCGCCTCGGTAATGCCGGGGATGATCGAACTGGGCGAGGAGATTTTTCACATGCCCGTCCGTCTGGGCATACCGAAGTATCAGGGGGCACTCGCGGACGTCGTCCAGAGTCCCCGCTTTTCAACCGCCTGCGGCCTCCTGCTCGAGGCGCAGACGCAGCGCAAACGTGGCTTGAAAGTGCGCGAAACGCGCGACGTAAAGCAGGTCTTCGGGCGCATGAGATCCTGGTTCGAGAAGAATTTCTGACCTCAGGGCCGGCGGCAATCACCATTTTTTTGGCAACAGCAGAGTTTTTTGCAGAGGAGACGACAATGTTTGAAATCATCGACAAGGAAGAACAGGGGAGCGACATGGATACCGTGATCAAAGTCATCGGAATCGGTGGGGCGGGTGGCAACGCCGTCGACCACATGATCCGCGAGGGCGTCAATGGCGTCGACTTCATCGCCGCCAATACCGATTCGCAGGCGCTTGCCCGAAGCGTTGCCGTGCAGCGCCTGCAGCTCGGCAAGACCGGACTCGGCGCCGGGGCCAAGCCGGATGCCGGGCGCTGCGCGGCTATGGAAGAGCGCGACGCCATCGCCGAGTCGCTGACCGGTGCCCACATGGTCTTCATTACCGCCGGCATGGGGGGGGGTACCGGCACCGGAGCTGCACCGATCGTTGCCGAGGTGGCGCGTGAACTCGGCGTGCTGACCGTCGCCGTGGTCACCAAGCCGTTTGGCTTCGAGGGAAAGCGCCTGAAGATTGCCGAAGAGGGTATTGCCGAACTGCAGAAACACGTGGACTCGCTGATCGTCATCCTCAACGACCGCCTGATGGACGTCCTCGGTGACGATGTGTCGATGGACGACGCCTTCAAGGCGGCCGACAATGTCCTGCGCAACGCCGTCGGCGGCATTGCCGAGATCATCAATTTCCCGGGCCTGGTCAACGTCGATTTCGAGGACGTGCGCACGGTGATGGGTGAAATGGGAATGGCGATGATGGGTTCGGCCAACGCTGCAGGTGTCGACCGCGCCCGGATTGCCGCCGAGAAGGCCGTGGCATCGCCGCTGCTCGAGGGGGTCAACCTTTCCGGCGCCAAGGGCGTACTGGTGAACATTACCGCCACGCGGTCGCTGAAGATGAAGGAAGTCAATGAGGTGATGAATACTGTCCGTGCTTTTGCAGCCGAGGACGCGCACATCATCTTTGGCGCGGTCTACGACGAGACCATCGGCGACGACATTCGCGTGACGGTGGTTGCCACCGGGCTGGGGCAGGCGGCGGCCAAACGGCAGAGCTTCGAAGTGATCAACAGCGGGCTCACCCAGGCGACCGGTACCGACGGCCGTTTTGCGAATGGTCAGAGCGTGGACTATTCGAGCCTGGATCAGACGCCGGCAGTATTTCGCAAGGGACGCAGCGCGACTGTCGAAGCGCTGGCGAACAGCGGTGTCGATCGCTGGGATATTCCGGCCTTTCTCAGGAAGCAGGCCGACTGACGGCGCCGCCGCGGTAACTCCTCTGCACGGATTGGCGAGTATCGGCATAGCCCGGCTTGTGCTAGAATTCGCCAATTCCATTGTTATTTCAAGCAGATGTTGAAACAGCGTACACTCAAGTCAGTGGTCCGTGCCGCTGGCGTCGGACTCCATTCCGGTGTCAAGGTCAACATGTGCCTGCGTCCGGCCGCGCCGGCGACAGGAATCGTCTTTCGACGCATCGATCTGGACCCGGTGGTCGACTTGCCGGCGTCTGCGTTGCTCGTTGGCGACACGCGCATGTGCTCGTGTCTGGAACTCGACGGGGCCAGGGTGGGCACGATCGAACACCTGATGTCGGCTTTTGCCGGTCTGGGTATCGACAATGCCTTTGTCGATCTGGATGCGGCCGAAGTGCCGATTCTCGACGGGTCGGCATCGCCGTTTGTCTTCCTGATCCAGTCCGCGGGGATCGAAGAGCAGGGTTCGCCCAAGAAATTCATCCGCGTCAAACGTCTGATCGAAGTGCGGGAGAGCGACCGATCCGGCGACAAATGGGCGCGTTTTGAACCTTACGATGGTTTCCGCCTGACTTTCTCCATCGGCTTCAATCATCCGGCGATCGATCGCACGGGGCAGTCCGTGACCATTGATTTCGCGGACAACTCCTATGTCCGCGAAGTCGCTCGCGCGCGCACCTTTGGCTTCATGCAGGAAGTGGAATGGTTGCGCGAGAACGGCCTGGCGCAGGGTGGCGGGCTCGAAAACGCCGTCGTGCTCGACGAGTACCGTGTTCTGAACGCGGAGGGCTTGCGTTACAGCGACGAGTTCGTCAGGCACAAGGTGCTCGACGCCATCGGGGACCTGTATTTGCTCGGAAACCCGTTGCTGGCTTCATTTGTCGCCCACAAGTCAGGGCACGCGCTGAACAACGCGTTGGCCCGCGAACTCCTGGCCAACCCGGATGCCTGGGAGTACGTCAGTTTCGAAGACCGCGAACTGGCCCCGCAGTCCCTTTCTCGCTGGTTGGTCTTGCCGGCGGTCTGAGCCGATGTGGTTGCTGCGTCTGCTCGCGGTGCTGACAGCCATCACGATCGCGGCCGGCGTGGTGCTCTCCCTGTTTACCCGTGATCCTCGCTATCTGCAGTTTTCGTGGCGGGTGTTTCGCTATTCGCTGATCGTCGCACTGCTGGTCTTCGCCTTGCTGATCCTCGAACGCGTGGCGGTCATTCCCGTATAGCCGCGTGTGCCAGCAGTTTCTCGAGCGCTCCGCGCAATGGCGACGCGGGCAATGAGTCGCTCAGCGCCGTTAGCTCCTTGCTGGTCCTTGCACTGAGGGGCTTTTGAACGGCCGGCCGCGTTGTTTCCCGTAGGCTGCCGGCTTGCACTTTGACCTGAACCCCCCTACACTCGACTCCCCGCTTCGAAAACTCATCGACCAGCGTAGGCGCCAACTGGCGCAGTTTGGTCGCGACTGCGCCGTTGCCGGCGTGGATAAGAACGATCCCCGACTTGAAGTTGGCCAGGGTACTTGCCTGGCAGAGATGTGTGGGCGCGATTTCCTGAAATAGACCTGCAAGCCTGCTCAGCAGCCTTGCGTGCACCAGAACCTTGGCCGCACCTTCGGCTGTTTCGAGATAGTTCCGCAGTGAGTCCGCCATCGAGATCGTCCTGGAGAGGCAACGTATGCATCTTATTCTCGTCTCCAATCGCATGGCAACCGCCAAGACGGTGACCATCACCCCGCGTCTGGCAGTATTGCTGGCCTTCGCGTTCCTGGGCGTGGTTCTGTCGGCTGCCTTGCTCTTCTCGTCCTTGGGTCTGCGCTGGCCGTCGCCAGCGGTCGACAGGTCGGTCAGCGATCCCGCGCTTGCTTCGTTGCCGCCAACGAGCCACTCGGACGCATCCGATTTCGTGCGTGGCAGCCTGGACGCCATGGCCGCAAGGCTTGGTGAGATGCAGGCAAAGCTGCTGCGGCTCGATTCCCTGAGCGAACGTATCTCCAGATTGTCCGGGGTGTCCGCGAGCGACGCGAACGGCAGCCCCCGGCACAAGGCGGGTAGCAGGGGCGGGCAGGGCGGCCCCCTAGTGATTGACCTTTCGTCACCCTCCGAAGCCGAGCTTCGGCATGCACTCGAGCGTCTCGAAGTTCGTCTGGAACAGAGCAGCGACCGCTTGACTGCGCTGCAGTCGCAACTCCTCGATCAGCGGGCGAAGAACAGCCTCTTGCCGACCCAGCAGCCGATTGATGGTGGACGGATTGGATCCGGCTTCGGCAGTCGCCGCGATCCGATTGCCGGCGTGCGCGCCAGGCACGAAGGCATCGATTTCATTGCCGACCCGGGCACGCGCGTCAACGCTTCGGCAGGCGGGGTCGTTCTGACGGCGGAATTTCACCCGGAGTACGGCAATATCATCGAAATCGACCATGGCAATGAATTGTCGTCGCGCTACGCGCATCTGGCGCGGATCGATGTCAAGCCGGGTCAGCTCGTCCGCCCCGGTGAACAGATCGGCGTCAGCGGCAACACCGGTCGTTCGACGGGGCCACATCTGCATTTCGAAGTGCGCTCCAGCGGCGTCGCGGTAAATCCGCAGCGATTCCTGCGGCAGCATGCAGGACTCGCTCAGGATACTGGCGCGGGCGGCGGTCCGCGCCTGCGTTAGCGACGCTCGTAGACGACGAAATCGAAGGCCGGACCGCGCGCAGCGGCCGGGCCGGCGTTGCCCGGACGGCTATTACCCGCACGCCGCGAGACTTCGCGCCATTCGCTGGGCGCGACTTCGGGGAAATAGCTGTCGCCCGAGCAGTCCTCGGCGACTTCGGTCAGGTAGAGTCGCTTGGCCAGCGGCAGTGTCTGTCGATAGATCTCCGCGCCCCCGATGACGAAGACCTCGCTGGCGTCGCCGGCCAGGCGAATCGCCTCGTTGATCGAGCAAGCCAGTGTCGCCCCTCTGAGCAGGTAACGCGGGTCGTGGCTGACGACGATATTGTGCCGTTTCGGCAACGGGCGGAAGGTGGCTGGAAGAGATTCCCAGGTCTTTCTGCCCATGATCACGGTCTTGCCGAGGGTGGTCTCGCGAAAGTGCTGCAGGTCTTCCGGCAAGCGCCAGAGCAACTGCTGCTGATTGCCGATGGCGCGGTTGCGGGCGACGGCTGCGATCAGTGAGATGATCACCGGCAGGCCTGGAACAGCTGCTGGATCACCAGACGATGGCAAGCCGCTCGTCCGACAGACGTGCGGAGCTTCCCTGGGAATACGCTGCAAGCATCCATGGCGGAGGCGATTGGACTGCTGCGGCAGCCGGCGCGCAGCGCTTCAAATCGCCACCCGCGCCGCGATGTGCGGGTGCGGATCGTAGCCCTCCAGGCTGAAGTCCTGAAAGGCGAAAGCGAATAGATCATCGACCTCGGGGTTCAGTCGCATCTTCGGCAGGGCGCGTGTGTCGCGCGCCAGCTGCAGCCGCGCCTGTTCGAAGTGATTGCTGTAGAGATGTGCGTCGCCGAAGGTGTGTACAAAGTCTCCTGGCTGATAGTCGCACACCTGCGCCAGCATCAGGGTGAGCAGCGCGTACGAGGCAATGTTGAACGGTACGCCCAGAAAGATATCGGCGCTGCGCTGGTACAGCTGGCAGGAAAGCCGGGCGCGGCGATCAGGGTCGGATGGGCCGGCCGGCGCGACGTAGAACTGGAAGAGGGCGTGACATGGTGGCAGTGCCATACGTTCGACGTCGGCAGGGTTCCAGGCGGTCACCAGATGACGGCGCGAGTCGGGGTTGCGCTTCAGGTTGTCGACGAGTTGGGCGATCTGGTCGATTTCGCGCCCGTCGGGGCTTTGCCAGTGCCGCCACTGATGCCCGTAGACCGGCCCGAGGTCGCCATGCTCGTCTGCCCATTCGTCCCAGATGCGGACGCCATTTTCGCGCAGGTAGCGGACGTTGGTGTCACCTTGCAGGAACCACAGCAACTCGTGAATGATTGACGGCAGGTGCAACTTCTTGGTGGTCAGCGCCGGGAAGCCGGCGCCGAGGTCGAAGCGCATCTGCCAGCCAAACACCGAGCGCGTCCCGGTGCCCGTGCGGTCCGCCTTGGTCGCGCCATGTTCGAGGACATGACGCATCAGATCGAGATATTGCTGCATGGCTTTGGCCTGTCGTCGTTTCAGGCCGAATTGTAGAGGAATAGGGGAGTAGTGAGCGCAGCGGCACGACAGCAGCCTGGCTCTGCCGTAGCCTCGCTGCGCCGGCGGCGGTCATGCGGCCGAGGCTGGCGCCACTCGGCCGCGTCCTGGTTTACAATCGATGTTCTCACCCCGGCCGTCTGCGCCAAGGCTTCGCGTCCAATGATCCTCGATTTCTTTGCGAAACGTTCCGACAAGCGTTCCGACCATCCGCTGGCTGACGGCAAGGAGTTGAAGCGGATTCTCGCCGAGTTGCACGTCGACAAGGCGGCGAAGGCAGTGGACGAAGTGAGCGGCTGGTTTGATTCGCTCCAGCGTGCCGACAACTTCCGCGTTGACCACTATTTCGACGTCATCCGACAGCTCGATGACGTGGCGCAGCCGCACCTGCTGCGTTTGGCGCGTGACTACCTGCTCTCGCCACGGCTGTCGAAATTTGAGGAGGAGCGTCTGTGGACGCGCAGTTATGGCTACCTGGGCCAGATCGCCGCGCTGTGCACCGGCTGTATCGAGCGCGCTCGGCTTGATCCCAAGAGCAAGGGCAGTGACGCTTTCAAGGCGTCCTTGCCGCTGGCGATCGTACGCTCGCAGGCGGCCCGCCGCTGCCAGCTGAAGTGGTTGGCGTACCGCTACGGCGCGAACGTGGAAGACCTCTGGAAGGCTCTCGGCGCGACCTATCTGGACGCCGATGCGCTTGCCCTGGGGCATAAATCGGTGCAGCTCTATCCCTCCCGGCGAGGCCTGTTCAGCGTCGCGCAGCAATACCTGCACGCGATCGTCTTCTACACCTCGTCAATGGATAGCCTGATGCCGGTACAAATCGAGCTGGCCGACCGCTTGATAGCGCATTTTCTGCCGCATTTCATGCTGCTGCAGGATTGCCGTCCGGACAGCGTGTACTGGGTTGACGCGGCGGCTGGCTCGGCGCCGCTGCGCCTGGCGCGTGATCCCGGCGCGCACAGACCCGGGCTACGTTTCTTCTCGCCGGGGACGGCGCTGCAGGCGCTCGAAGATCTCCTGCACCTGGTCGAACGCGGTGAGGTTCCAGCCGACCTCAATCTCGGTGGCGAATACGCGCAGCGGGCGCTGCTTCCGGTACTGCGTCATCTCCGTGTCTACTGGGCGAAGCAGCCGCCGCAGCGCCGACATCAGCGGCACGCAGTGAAGACGCGCATGCGCGTGCTGCACGGCTTCGACCACAGCTACAGCGTGTTCTCCGGCGTCCTGCCGCGCCTGGACAAGGACTCCGGGCTGGAAAGCTGGGTGGTGGAGAACGTCAGCCTGGGTGGCTTTCGCGCGCACGTGGACGATTCGGCAAGCGGGCGTATCAAGCTTGGCTCACTGCTGTGCGTTCAGCCGGAGGGCGGCGACAACTGGTTGCTGGGGGTGGCACGGCGCTTCAGCCGGCGTGCTGGCGGACAGGCCAGTCTGGGTGTGCAGGTGCTCTCGCGACAGGCACAGAGCATCGAGCTGCGCCCGCGGCGCAGCGGATTCTCGGCGGCGGTTGCCATTCCCGGGATCTGGTTGCGCGACGCTGGCGAGTCCGGCGTCCTGCGCATCGTCCTGCCGCCCTCTGGCTTCAATGTCCGCGAAGCGCTCGAGTTCAACGACCAGGGCCAAGGTCGCATGCTGACGCCGGTGGAACTCGAGGAGGCCGGCAGCGACTACGAAATTGGCCGTTTCCACCCGCAACTACCCGGGTGAGCGGCGCTTTCCTCAGGGGTGCGCCGCGCGCCGCTGGGCCGATTTCGGTCTGAAGGCCTTGACCACCTGTTCGACCGTCTCGACGTAGGGGCCGCCGAGCAGGTCGATGCAATAGGGAACCGCGGCGAAAATGCCGTTCACCATGATCGTGCCGTCGGCCGCTTTCACGCCTTCAAGGGTTTCGCGGATCGACTTCGGCTGCCCCGGCAGATTGAGGATCAAGGCCCTGCCGCGGATTGCCCCGAGCTGACGCGAGAGGATCGCCGTGGGTACGAAATTCAGGCTGATCCGGCGCATTTCCTCGCCGAAGCCGGGCATCAGCCTGTCGGCGACAGCGAGCGTCGCTTCCGGCGTGACGTCGCGCGGCGCCGGACCGGTCCCGCCGGTGGTCAGCACCAGATTGCAGCCGGCGTCATCGACCAGCTCGATCAGCGCGCTTTCGATCGCGGCCTGGTCGTCAGGGATCAGGCGCGTTTCGGTCCGCCACGGGCTGGCCAGCGCCTGCGCAAACCATTCCTCGAGTGCCGGGATGCCCTGGTCTGCATAGACGCCCTGTGCGGCACGGTCGCTGATCGACAGCAGACCGATCAGCAGTTCATCATGGGTGGTCATGCTCGTCCTTCTCGGTGGCCTGGTCCGCTGCCGGTTCGATTTCCTTGAGGAGCTGGAAGATGGCGCGGTAACTGCGCGGCGGTTTTCCCAGTTCCTGTTCCTTCAGGGCCGCGCGCCGCAGCGAACGCAGGTGTTGCAGGTCCACCGACGGGAAAGCCTCGGCAATCCCGTACAGAGCCGCTTCGTCGGCCAGCAGGTCCTTGCGCAGCCGCTCGATGCGGTGCAGTTTCGAAGTCTCTTCGGCCGACTCGCCGCGCACGGTCGCCAGCGAGTGGCGGATTGGCTCCGGGTCAATTTCGCGCATCAGCCGGCCAATATACTGCAGCTGTCGCCGTCGCGCCTCGTCGTGCCGACTCATGCGCTGTGCCATGCGGACGGCCGAATTCAAATCTTCCGGGAGGTCGATCTTCTTGAGCCGGTCGCTGCTCAGTTCGACCAGTTCCTCACCGAGTGTCTGCAGTGCCTCCATTGCGCGCTTGCGCCGGGTCTTGGATGGCGGAGCCTGCTCTTCTTCAGGGGGAATCATGGCGTGGACACTCGCCTTTCTCGACGGCAGATCGGAACGGCAGCGCGGCGAAAAGCCGGCGCGGACGGTATCCGGGGAGCTGCTATGATAGCGGCTTTTGACTTTGGTCACCGTCCCATGTCCCGTTCAGCCGCTACTGTCTCCAGCGAATCGCGCTTCAGCCACCGTTTCGACACTCTGCAGCAACTGGCCCGCGATGTTCTTGCGCACGCCAGGAAGTCTGGCGCCAGCGCCTGCGAGGTCGACGTCTCGGATGGCTTCGGGCAGTCGGTGACGGTTCGCCGCGGTGACGTCGAAACCATCGAATACAATCGCGACAAGGCAATCGCCGTGGCTGTCTATCTCGGCCAGCGAAAAGGCCAGGCGAGTACTTCGGACTTCTCGCCGGCTGCCTTGCGCGAAACCGTAGACGCGGCCCTGAACATCGCCCGCTTTACCGCTGCCGATCCCTGTGCCGGCCTGCCAGATGCCAGCCTGCTGGCCATCGACAGCCAGGAACTGCCCGATCTCGATCTCTATCACCCCTGGCTGCTCTCGGTCGAAGCCGCTGTCGATCTGGCGAAGCGCTGCGAAACTGCGGCTTTCGCAGTCAGCCCGCAGGTGGGCAACTCGGAAGGCGCGACCGTATCGACCCAGGAGGGGCACTTCGTGTCGGCCAACAGTCTCGGTTTCATTGGCGGCTACCCGACGTCGCGGCATTACCTGTCATGCTCGATGATCGCCGGTGAAAGCGAAAACATGCAACGCGATGACTGGTACGCGATTGCCCGCGATCCGCAGATGATCGGGTCGCCCGAGCTGATTGGCGAGCGCGCCGCCAAGCGAGCCCTTTCGCGGCTCGGCGCGCGCAAGATCAAGACCTGCAAGGTGCCGGTCGTCTTCGAGGCGCCGCTGGCTTCTTCGCTGATCGGACATTTCGTGCATGCGGTCAGCGGCGGCAGCCTGTACCGGAAGACCTCGTTCCTGGTCGACAGTCTCGGCAAGCGCGTCTTCTCGAAGAAGCTGCGCATCAGCGAGCGACCGCATCTGCCAGGCGCTTTGGCCAGCGGCTACTTCGACAGCGACGGTGTTGCCACGCATGACCGGGAAGTGGTTGTCGGCGGCCGCCTGCAGGGCTACTTCCTGAGTGCCTACACCGCCCGCAAGCTGGGCATGCAGAGCACCGGCAACGCCGGCGGTTGCCACAATCTCATCGTCCATCCCGGCAAGCGGGATCTGCCCGGACTGCTCCGGAAGATGGGGCGTGGCCTGTTGGTCACCGAGTTGCTCGGCCAGGGCGTCAACTACGTCACCGGCGACTATTCGCGCGGCGCCGCGGGTTTCTGGGTCGAGGACGGCGAGATCGTTCACCCGGTCGAGGAAATCACCATTGCCGGAAACCTTCGCGAGATGTTCAGGGACATTTCGGCGGTCGGCAACGACGTCCTGGTGCGCGGCGCGAAACAGGTCGGCTCGCTTCTCGTCGAACAGATGAAGGTCGCCGGCGAGTAGATCTCTCCCGGTGTGCACGTCGTCCAACTGCGGCTCCATTGGTTATAATCGCGAGGCAACTCGTTCGAATAAGACCCTAACAGGAGACAAGTAATGGAAAGACGTTCGTTTTTGAAGAATGCCGGTGTCGGCCTTGCCGCCGGTACCGTGGCCATGCCGGCAATCGCCCAGAATGCCCCGACGATCAGGTGGCGTCTGGCCTCCAGCTTCCCGAAGAGCCTGGATACCATCTATGGTGGCGCTGAAGTCATGGCCGCACGAGTTGCCGAAGCCACCGGTGGCAAGTTCCAGATCCAGGTCTTCGCCGGCGGCGAAATCGTTCCCGGGCCGGCAGTCTTCGACGCCGTCAAGGACAACACCGTGGAGATGGCGCACACGGCGTCGTACTACTTCTTCGGCAAGGACCCCACCTATGCCTTCGACTGTGCGATTCCCTTCGGGATGAACAACCGACAGCTTGACGCGTGGATGCGTTACGGCAACGGCGGCAAGCTGATGGGTGAGTTCTTTGGCAAGTCGAACATTGTCCCCATTCCCTGTGGCAACACCGGTACGCAGATGGGCGGCTGGTTCCGCAAGGAAATCAAGACGGTGGCCGACATCCATGGCCTGAAGATCCGTGTTGGCGGTTTCGCCGGCGAGGTGCTCACCAAGCTTGGCGCCGTGCCGCAGCAGATCCCGGGTGGTGACATCTATCCGTCGCTCGAGAAGGGCACCATCGACGCCGCGGAGTGGGTTGGTCCCTACGACGATCAAAAGCTGGGTTTCAACAAGGTTGCCAAGTATTACTACTATCCGGGTTGGTGGGAGGGTGGTCCGCAGCTGTCGGTCTACGTCAATAGTGCCAAGTACGCCGAGCTGCCGAAGGAGTACAAGGCCATCCTGCATATGGCCTGCGCCGACGCGCACGTCGACATGATGGCCAAGTACGATGCCAAGAACCCGACCGCTCTCAAGCAACTGGTCGGTTCGGGAACGCAGCTGCGGCAGTTCCCGAAAGCCGTGATGGACGCGTCGTACAAGGCGGCGATGCAGGTCTATGCCGAAACGTCGGCGAAGAACGCGGACTTCAAGAAGGTCTACGACGATTACAAGAAGTTCATGGCCGACGAGGTTCTCTGGTTCCGCATTGCGGAGGGCTCGTACTCGAACTTCCTGGCCACGGTGAGATAGCTGTCATGTTGCCCCGGGGCCATGCTCCGAGTGGCAGGCAGAGAAGACGGAGGCCCTTGGCCTCCGTTTTTTTTTTGGCGGGGCGGCAGATGCGAACCTGCCGAGGGCCGTGCCGTGCGCCGCGCCGGCTCGCAGCGTGCGGGAAGGCACGCCCCCCCGCGCCCGCTATTTGTTCTTTTCCTGCTCCTTGAGCATCTCCATGATCGCGTCGGTAGCGGCGGCTCCGGGCCGGGCCGGCGCCTCTTGCGGGGCATCCAGCCCGCTCGGCGGCGGCGCGCCGTAGCCTCCCCCGTAGCCACCTCCGTAGTCCGAGGTCGGGATGTCGATCTGCACCTTGTCGAGGTCGACCTTGACCTTCTTGTCGAGCCCGAAGGTCACCAGCTGCGGGAAGGCGATCAACAGGCCGACCATGATCACCTGGATGCAGACGAAGGGAATCGCGCCCCAGTAGATATCGGTGGTCTTCACCGAGGCGGGTGCCACCGAACGCAGGAAGAACAGCGCAAAGCCGAACGGCGGGTGCATGAACGAGGTCTGCATGTTCACCGCCAGCAGGATTCCGAACCAGATCAGGTCGATGCCCAGCGCTTCGGCTACCGGTCCAAGCAGTGGCACGACGATGAACGAGAGTTCGAAGAAATCGAGGAAGAATGCCAGCAGGAAGACGAGAACGTTGACCACTATCAGGAAGCCCACTTCGCCACCCGGCAGCCCGGTGAGCAGGTGCTCGACCCAGCGGTGTCCGTCGACACCGTAGAAGGTGAGTGAAAAGACGCGCGCACCGACCAGAATGAAGATCACGAAAGTGGTCAGTTTGGCGGTCGACTCCATCGCCTGTTTGAGCAGGGCCATCGACAGGCGCCGACGCGCCAGGGCCATGATCAGCGCGCCGGTGGCGCCCATCGCCCCCCCCTCGGTCGGCGTCGCGATACCCATGAAGATCGTGCCGAGCACCAGGAAGATCAGGAACAGTGGCGGCACCATCGTCGTCAGCGCCCGCATCAGCAACTTGCTGCCATGCAGGTTACGCGCCGAGCGTGGCAGGGCGGGTGCCCAATCGGGCTTGAAGATGGCCACCAGAATGACGTAACCGACGTACAGCATGGTCAGCACGATCGCTGGCAGGAAAGCACCCTGATACATGTCGCCGACCGATTTTCCGAGCTGGTCAGCCATGATGATCAGCACCAGCGACGGCGGCAGAATCTGCGCCAGCGTTCCGGACGCGGCGATGATGCCGGTGGCCAGCTTGGTGTTGTAGCCGTAGCGCAGCATGATCGGCAGGGAGATCAAGCCCATCGAGATGACCGATGCCGCGACCACGCCGGTGGTCGCGGCGAGCAGTGCGCCGACGAAGATCACTGCAAAAGCCAGGCCGCCGCGCAGCGGTCCGAAAAGCTGGCCGATGGTGTCGAGCAGGTCTTCGGCCATTCCCGATCGTTCGAGAATCAGTCCCATGAACGTGAAGAAGGGAATGGCCAGCAAGGTGTCGTTGCTCATGATGCCGAAGATGCGGTCCGGCAGCGCCTGGAAGAGTTGTGGTCCGAGCAGGCCGAGTTCGATGCCGATCAGGCCGAAGAAGATGCCGTTTGCGGCCAGCGCAAAGGCGACCGGGAAGCCGACGAGCAGGAAGAGGACCATCGAAGCGAAGATGATCGGCGCCATGTTGTTGATCAGGAATTCGGTCATCACAGTTCTCCCTGCCTTGCCTTGATGGCCAGCGCGAGTTCTTCTTCGGCGGTCGGTTTGCTGGGCTTGGCGGTGGGGTCTGGACAGCGGCCCAGCAGGAAGCCGATCCGTTTGATCAGTTCCGAGATGCCCTGGATGACCAGCAGGAAGAAGCCAACCGGGACCAGCAGGCGGACCGGCCAGATCGTCAGGCCACCGGCGTTGCTCGATTGCTCGTTGGTTTCATAGGCGAGCACGAAGATCGGCCACGACATGTACATGACGGCGACGGCCATCGGCATGAGAAAAAAGATGATGCCGAATATGTCGATCCAGGTTTGCCCGCGCCGCGAGAGTCGCCCGGCAACGAGGTCGATGCGCACATGTTCGTTGCGCATCAGCGTGTAGCCTGCGCCAAGCAGGAATATCGCCGAGAACAGATACCATTGAATTTCGAGAAAGGCGTTCGAACTGTAGTCGATGGTGTAGCGCATGACCGCATTGCCGGCGCCGATCAGGGTAACGACCAGCACCAGCCAGATGATGCTCTTGCCGACGCGCTCGGTAAGGCCATCGATCAGGCTCGACAGCTTCAATAGACTATTCACGCAATATCCCTCCTTTAAGGGGTGGAAAGACGGGTCCTTCGGGCCCGATTTCTTGCTGCTCTTCTTCTCGCCAGGCGGTGGTCTTGGCCACCGTATCAGAACCGGCCACGGTATCGTGCTTGCGCCAACAGAGGCCAGCGATTATGGCACATCTTTTGACTTGCGCGAGCACTTGTACAATGCGAAGACCATGCCGGAGAAGCGGTAAAAAACTTTGCCGATCATATGGTTAGAGACGGGTCGCCGTTGTGCCGCTGTCCGTCGGCTGCCGCTCGACAAGCCGGAGGCGCTGGTCGCGGACGCCGTGAGTCAGGATTGTCCGGCAGCTGCTGCCGTCGTGGCGTCGCCGGGTTTGACGCGGTAGCAGGCGGCGTAGAGCGCCGGCAGGAACAGCAGTGTCAGCAGCGTGGCGACAATCAGGCCACCCATGATGGCCACCGCCATCGGTCCCCAGAAGACGCTGCGTGTCAGCGGAATCATCGCCAGAATGGCGGCCGCTGCGGTCAGGATGATCGGTCGGAAGCGTCGTACGGTCGAGCCGACGACGGCCTCCCAGGCGGGCGTGCCGGCTTTCTCGTCCTGTTCGATCTGGTCGACGAGGATCACCGCGTTGCGCATGATCATCCCCGACAGGGCGATGACGCCGAGGTTGGCAACGAAACCGAAGGGCACGTCGAAGATCAGCAGCGCCAGAGCAACGCCAATCAGGCCCAGGGGCGCAGTGACCAGCACCAGCAGCGTGCGGCCTATGCTCTGCAACTGGATCATCAGCAAGGTGAGCACGCCGACCAGCATCAACGGCATCACCGCCTTGATCGAGTTCTCGCCCTTGGCGGACTCCTCGGTTGCGCCGCCGGCCTGGATGCGGAAGCCCGGTGGCAATCCGCTGCGCAGCGCGTCGAGCTGCGGATCTATCTGCGCGGTGACCGCTGGCGCCTGGATGTCGTCACGGATATCGGCGCGAACGGTGACCGTCGGCAGGCGGTTGCGCCGGGCAATCAAACCATCTTCAAGCGCGTAGCTGATCGTCGCCAGTTGCGCCAGGGGCACATAACGACCGCTGGCGGTGTTGATATTGATGTCGGCCAGCGCCGAGATGCGCGCGCGTTCCTCTTCGGCGGCGCGTGCGACGACGTCGATCAGCTGATCACCTTCGCGCATCTGGGTGATGCTGATGCCGGTGAGCATCGAGTTGAGGAATCCGGCGAGTTCCCGCGAGCTGACGCCGAGCGCGCGCGCCCGATCCTGATCGATATCGATGCGGATCGTCTTGCTCATTTCGTTCCAGTCGAAGTTGACTTCCTTCAGATGCGGACTGGCGCGCATTACCACGGCGACTTGCTCGGCAGCACGGCGCAGCTCGCCAGGATCGTCGCCGGAGACCCGGAACTGCACGGGGAAACCGATGGGTGGGCCGTTCTCCAGGCGCAGCACGCGCGTGCGCAGGCCTCCCCACTCGCCGGTGTCGCTGGCAAAGCGCTCTTCCAGGCGGTGCTTGAGATCCTCGCGCGCCTCGATGTCGCGGGTGGTGACGACAAACTGCGCGAAGTTGTCGTTGAACAGTTGCTGATCGAGCGGCAGGTAGAAGCGCGGGCTGCCGTTGCCGAGATAGCTGGCGTAGTACTTGATCGACTGCGCCATCCCCGGCTCGGCGAGCAGCAGTTCGAGCTTCCTGGCGTGCGCCTCGGTGGCCTTCAGCGAGGCGCCGTTCGGCAGCCACAGGTCGACCAGCAATTCCGGGCGGCTCGATGCCGGGAAGAACTGTTTCTGCACGCCGATGGCGAGGATCGCCAGCGCGGCGGCAAAAGCGATCGAGGTGGCGCTGATCACCAGCCAGCGGTGGCGCAGCGACCATTCGATGGTCGCCCGGACATGCTGGTAGAAGGGGCTGCCGTAAGCCTCGCCGCCGTGTTGTTGCGCCTTCAGGCGAAGTTTTTCGGGGTCGAGCAACAGGAAACCCAGGTAGGGCGTAAACAACACCGCGACCACCCAGGAAACCAGCAGCGCGATGCTGACCACGGCAAAGATCGAGAAGGTGTATTCGCCGGCGCCTGATTTGGCCAGGCCGACCGGCATGAAACCGATGGCCGTGATCAGCGTGCCGGTGAGCATCGGAAAGGCGGTCGAGGTGTAGGCGAAGGTCGCTGCCCGAAAGCGATCCCAACCCTGTTCCATCTTGACGACCATCATCTCGACGGCGATGATCGCGTCGTCGACCAGCAGGCCGAGCGCAATCACCAGCGCACCGAGCGAGATGCGCTGCAGGTCGATGCCGAAGACGGCCATCAGCAGGAAGGTCACCGCGAGGACCAGTGGTATCGACAGGGCGACGACGGTGCCGGTGCGCATGCCGAGGCTGACGAAGGAAACGGCCAGGACGATCAGCACGGCCTCGGCGAGTGAGGACATGAACAGGTTCATCGATTCGCGCACGATCTGCGGTTGATCGGCAACCACGTGCATGTCGATCCCGAGCGGCAAGGTCTGCCGCAGGCGGGCAGCCTCCTTGCGCAAGCGATCACCGAGCTCGATGACGTCGCCGCCCCTGTTCATGGCGATGGCAATTCCGATGGCGTCTTCTCCCTGGACGCGCATGCGTGGCGTCGGCGGGTCGGCCAGGCCGCGCCTGACCTCGGCGATGTCACCGAGTCGAAACAGGCGCCCGGCGGCCTCGATGCCGATCTCGCGGATACTCTCGACCGATTCGAAGTCGCCGGAGACGCGGATGCGCACGCGATCGGACGGCGTCTCGTAGAAGCCGGCCGGGGTCATCGCATTCTGTTTCTGCAGTGCGTCGACGATGGCCAGGGGATTGAGTCCCAGCGTCGCCAGCCTGGCGTGCGATACCTCGAGGTAGATCTTTTCCGCCTGCACGCCGATCAGCTCGATCTTCTTGACCTCCGGCACCTGCCGCAGTTCGCGGGCGATGCGCTCGGCGTGGCGGCGCAGCGCAGCGAGGTCGAAACCGTCGCCGGTGAGCGCGTAGATGGTAATGAAGGTGTCGCCGAATTCGTCGTTCAGAAAGGGGCCCTGGACGCCCTGCGGCAGCGTGTGCCGCATGTCGCCGACTTTCTTGCGCACCTGGTACCAGGCTTCCGGTACCTCCTTCTTCGGTGTGTAGTCCTTGAGCAGGACAGTGATCAGGGACTCGCCCGAGCGCGTCTGCGAGCGCACCACGTCGACCCACGGCACTTCCTGCAGGCGCTTCTCGATGCGCTCGGTGACCTGCAACTCGACTTCGTGTGCCGTCGCGCCGGGCCACAGCGTACGTACGACCATCGCCTTGAACGTGAAATCGGGATCCTCGGCGCGGCCGAGCTTGAAGTACGAGAGCAGGCCACCGAGCATCAGGACGATGATCAGATAGGCGACCAGCGAACGGTGGCGCAGCGCCCAGTCGGACAGATTGAAAGCGCTCATCGTCGCTGCGTGGCCTGTTGCCTCGCATCGGGTGAAGGGGCAGCCGCTGGCGCTGGCTGTTCGATGATGCGCACGCGCTCGCCGCGGGTCAGTTTGTGGACCCCGGCAATGACGATTCTCTCGCCGGCCTGTACGCCGCCGTCGAGGACTGCCGTCTCTTCACGGTAGCTGGCGACCGATACCGGTCGCAGGGCAAGGGTCTGATCGGGCTGGACCACCCACAGTGCCGGCTGACGGTCCTGCTGGAAGATGGCCGTCAGCGGCACCGTCAGGTGGCGTTCTCCCGGCTGGCGGAGAAAGCGCAGCTTGGCGGTCATTCCGAGCAGCACGCGCGCGTCGGGCTCCTGGATCGAAACGCGGGCGGCGTAGGTTCGGGTGACCGGATCAGCCACCGGCGACAACTCGCGCAGGCGGCCGCGGTAGACCGCCTGCCTGTCGGCCCACAGGCTGACCTCGGCGTCGCCAAGGGCCCGTGCTTCCGGCATGCGCGATTCGGGAATCGAGATCGCGACCTCCAGCGTATCGGCGCGCGCCAGTCGCATCACGGTCTGGCCGGCGGCGACGACCTGTCCGACTTCCGCCGAGATCAGGCCGACGACGCCGTCCTGATCGGCGCGCAGCACCGTGTAGGCTGCCTGGTTACGGGCCAGGTCGGCGTTGGCCCGTGCCGCCTTGAATGCGGTCTCCCGGGCGTCCAGCGCCGCCTGGCTGACGAAGTTCTGTTTGCGCAGATCGCGGTAGCGCTGCACATCGGCAGCGGCCAGCTGCAGTTGCGCTGCGGCCGCTGCCGCCGATAGCGCGGTATCCCCGGGGTCCAGCCTGGCCAGCACCTGGCCGGCCCTGACGACCGCGCCGGTGTCCACCAGGCGGGCGCTGATCTTGCCGGCTATGCGGAAGGCCAGTGCCGTTTCGTAGCGTGAGCGCACCTCTCCCGAGTAGGTGCGTACCTCGTCGCCGGTGCTGTCACCCAGAACACGGGTCAGGACCGGGCGTGCCGGTTCGGGCGGCGGCGCTGCCCTGCTGCAGCCGGCCAGAAACGCCAGCAGCGGTATGGCGAGCAGGAATCGACCGAAGCCGCGCCAGCCGGACGCCGGTGGCTTCATTCGCCGTTTCCCTCAAGCGGCGCAGCGCGTTCGCTGGCCGCCGAGCGCAGGCCGTGCAAGAGGAGGTCGAAATGCGTCTGCAGATAGGTTTCCGGTGTGCTCTCCTGGCAGCAGAAGGACAGCGAAAAGCGGGAAATCGCCAGCATCAACAGCGGTGCCATGATCACGTCGATTGCCGCCTCGACGTCCATGCGGCGAAACTCGCCGCTCACCATGCCGCGCCGCAGCGCCGTGCGCAGCAGGGCGCGGCCACGATCGAGCACCTGCTCGTGGTAGTAGTGCGCGACCTCCGGAAAATTTTTCGACTCGCAGGCGATGAGCTTGGTCACGCCGGCCAGCGGCGTGCAGCCGATCTGCTCCCACCAGGCCCACAGCAACTGCTGCAACAGATCACCGGCCGATCCCTGAAAGTCCGACAGGCGCTGCTCGGCAGCCGCCAGCGCGGCGACCATGCCTTCTTCGATGACCGCTCTGAACAGCGCTTCCTTGCTGTCGAAGTAGAGATAGAGCGTACCCTTGGCGACGCCGGCACGCAGGGCGATGTCTTCCAGGCGGGTGCCGGCGAAGCCCTTCTCGACGAAAAGCGCGAGCGCTGCGGCGGTCAGTTCCGACGGGCGTGCCTCCTTGCGCCGGCGACGCCGTGTCCGGTATTCGGGCGCTGGGCCGGTAATCGCGGCTTCGGCAGGAAAGCTCATCGAGGCGTTTTAATGACTGAAAAGTCAGTAATATACCCGGCGATGACGCGGGCGTCAATCGGCGATGCTTCCGGTGCCTTCTTCGGCGAATTCGCCGCGCAGCTGGCCAGTCGTCTACGTCAGCGAAGAGGTGAATGGTACGCCGAGGCGGCCAAGCGTTCTCTCCGCCGCCAGCACGCCGCGGTATTGCGCCTCTTCGAACAGCGAGAATCCGCTGACGTCGGCGTGTGCGAAGCGCAGCTGCCCGCCGTCGCCGGCAAACTGCTGGCGTGCTGCGCCCCAGATCAGGCCGGGCACCGGTCTGGCCATCGCGTGCGCATTGCGGAAGACGTCAAGACGGGTCGTCAGTTGGCGGATGTTCGCGTGCGGCCGCTCGAGTTCGGCAAGAATCTGTTCGGCCCAGCCGGCGTGCGAAGTGTCGCGCAGCGCTTCTCGTCCCCTCTGCGGACTCAGGGCGTCCAGGCTGCGATAGTAGGTGAGCACCGTCGCCCCGGGCCGGACGCGCATTTTCTGGTGGGTGGCAACGACGTAGCCGAGGCCGGCGCCGTCGTAGAGCACGTTGTCCCAGGCTGGTGGCGCGCCATGCCGATCATCGGGGAAGCGCGACAGCGTCAGGTTGGCGACCAGCCATGGCGAGTAGCTGTAGTTGCCGGCCGCGATCCTGATCGCCTTCGGACCGGCGATGACGTGCGGAACGAGAAACAGCGGCGCGGCCCAGATCACTTGCTCGGCCAGGATGCGCAGCGTGCGGCGTTCGCCCGGCAGCCACAGATCGACCTCGACCGGTCCGGAATGCCCGCCTTGGGGTTCTGCCGCCGCGACCCGGAAAGCCAGGGCGCCACTGAGCAGGCGTTCGCCGACGCGGTCCTGGATCGAGCGCAGCATCCCTTCGGCCAGCCAGGCATTGCCTTCCGGCGCGGTAAGCACTGTTTCGCTGCTGGCATTCTGCGCCGCGCCATCGCGGCACGCGAAGTAGTGGATGCCTGCCCACGCCGACACCGTGCCGCTGCCTGCACCGTAATCGTCGCGGCAGGCGTAATTCACGTACCAGTGCAGCTGCGGTGAATCGAGACCCTGCGCCAGCAGCCAGTCGCGCATGCTGATCGTGTCCAGCGCCAGCAGCCGCGGATCGCGGCTCGAGAGCGCCATCGGCAAGGCGAAGGCGCGTCTCCCGGCCCCGTCACGCTGCCCGCGGAAGATCGCCATGCGCTCGAAGAAGCGCTGGTACTGCGCGCGCTCGGTGGCAGCCACGCCGCTCTGCGGCAGAATGCCTTCCTGCCACAGCCCATCCCGATAGAGCCGCTCCTGAGGGCTTGCGCACAGGTAGCGCTCATCGTAGATCGGTTGCGGCGCACGCGGATCGCCCTGCAACACACCCAGTTCGGCGAGCAACTCGCGCACCGCGCTTGCCTCGCGAGTCGGCAGTGGCAGATAGTGCGCTCCCCAGGGATAGGCGCTCACCGCGTTGCGGCCGGCGCGCGAATTGCCGCCTGCTTCAGCCTCGAGTTCGACCAGCAGGAAATCGGCGAAGCCCGATCTGGCCAGTTTCCAGCCCGCGGACAGGCCGCCGACGCCGGCGCCGATGATCAGCACCGGCAGCCGTCGCCTTTCGCCCGGCGGCGGGAAACCGCCGTCGCGCAGGCGGTGGCCAAGGTCGAGCGCGGTGCCCGACAGTCCGCCGGGCGGCAGGGGGGGCGGCCGGCCATCGCAGCCGCCCAGCGAGGCTGCGCTCGCCAGCCCGGCAGCGGCGACAGAGGCCAGAAAGTCGCGCCGATCCATGGCCCTAGCGGATCACCTGCCGCCACTCCTGTTCGAAATAGCGGACAAGCACCTGACTGTTCAAGCGGTTGATCTCGGCTTCGACGCGCGCCATGTCCTTCGGAAACTGGAACAACGCCGGCGTCGCGGCCGCGGTCAGGAAGCGCGTGGCGATCGCGTAGGACTGCGGCGGCTGGTAGCTGCGCCGGCCGGCGAGCACGAAGCCCCATTCGCCGAACGACGGCACCAGCGCGTGGTAGGGCGTGGCCACCAGGCCGACGCTCTCCAGAGTGCTGACGATGCACCAGAAGGACTGTCGCGCGTACAGCGGCGAGGTCGACTGGATGACCGCCAGCGCGCCGCCGGCAAGGTGCTTGTCGAGCAGGCGGTAGAACGCCGAGCTGTAGAGCTTGCCGATCGCGAAGTTCGACGGGTCGGGGAAGTCGACGACCACGAAATCGAAGAGTTCGTCATTCTCTTCCAGCCACTGCAGCGCGTCGGCGTTGACCACCGTGACCTTCGCTGAGTGCAGCGCGTCGTCGTTGAGCTCGCGCAGGGGTTGCGCACTGGCGAACAGGCGGGTCATTGCCGGATCGAGGTCGACCAGCGTAACCGACTCGACCTGCGGGTACTTGAGGATTTCGCGTACCGCCAGTCCGTCGCCGCCGCCGAGGACCAGCACCCGCCGCGCCGCCGGCAGTGTGGATAGTCCGGGATGGATGAGCGCCTCGTGGTAGCGGTACTCGTCGCGCGAGCTGAACTGCAGGTTGTTGTTCAGGTGCAGGCGCAGGTCGTCTTTCCAGCGGGTAATCACGATTCGCTGATAGGGCGTGCTTTCCGCATGGACGATCTCGTCGGCGTAGAGCCTGGCTTCGGCCAGCGAGGTCAGCTCGCCGGCAGCGACGAAAGCGGCGAGCAATGCCAGCGCTGCAGCACCGCCCTGCACGCGCAGCCAGCGGAAGTTCCGCAACTGTCCGCGAAACAGCCATGAGGCCCACATCGCGACGGCCACGTTGAGCAGCCCGAAGAGCAGCCCGCTGCGCATCAGGCCCAGATGCGGGACCAGCAGCAAGGGAAAAAGAATCGAGACGGCCAGGGCACCGAGGTAATCGAAGGTCAGCACCTGCGAGATCAGATCCTTCAATGACAGGTCGCGCTTGAGGATGCGCATGATCAACGGTATTTCGAGCCCGACCATCACGCCGACAGCGAACACCGACAGGTACAGTGCCAGCTTGAACGGCGCCGGCGCCCAGGCAAAGATGAAGAACAGCGCAGCTGCCGAAAAGCCGCCGAGCACGCCGACCATCAGCTCGACCTGGATGAAGCGCGCGATCAGATGCTGCTCGACGTAGCGTGACAGCCACGAGCCGATGCCCATGGCGAACAGGTAGGTGCCGATCACCGTCGAGAACTGCGTCACCGAATCGCCGAGCAGATAGCTGGCCAGCGCTCCGGCGATCAACTCGTAGGCCAGACCGCACGAGGCGACGACGAAGACCGAAAAAAGCAGGGCGTGGTTCAGCATCGCTCGCGGTCAGGACTGTCCCGGAATCCGTCGATACGGGCCGGCGCCAGTCGCGCGTCGCGGGTGACCGCGATCACCCGGCAGGCCGGGTGGGTCGGATTGCGGATGGCCGCCATGGCGCCTCACATTTGCTCTCTCTTGCACGCCGCTCATTCTATTCCCGAAATCGGGACCTGCCCCGCCAGACCGCGCGTCACGATTGGCGCAGCGCGTCTGCCGCGGCGCAACGAGCGCATCGGCACTTTCGGCCGGCATCGCAGGCGGGCAGCGAATTGCGCTACCATGCCCTGGTTTGATGCGGCTCTCAGCGATTTTCGGGACTTCATGGCCGCGCAGCCGCGTGGCGATGTGGCCGAAAGCCGCGCGGGCGGATACGGCCCGCCAACAGACGACCCCGGACGACTCGACGATGAACACTACGACAAACAAACCCGAACTGGCCCGGAGCACGCTGGTCATTCTCTTCATCGGCGCGCTGATTGCGGCTTCAGGCTGGATTCTGAAGCCGTTTCTGCCGGCCTTGATCTGGGCGACGATGGTCGTCGTCGCGACCTGGCCGGTGATGCGGCGCGTGCAGCGTCACCTTGGCAATCGGCGTACCCCGGCGGTCATCGTCATGACCCTGCTGGTCCTCCTCGTTCTGGTTGTGCCTTTGTCGATGGCCATCGCCACGCTTGTCGAGAATGCCGACCGAATCGTCGACTTCGGGAAATACGTCGCCAGCTTCGAGATGCCGCCGCCGCCCGAGTGGGTCGCCACGGTGCCATTCGTCGGCGACAAGCTGCAGCAAGCCTGGTTGCAGCTCGCGGCCGCCGGAAAGTCGGGGCTGGTCGCCCACGTGGCGCCGTATGCGGGCAACCTGACCAAGTGGTTCGTCCGCGAGGTCGGCGGTTTCGGGCTGGTCTTCGTGCAGTTTCTGCTGACCGTCGCCTTGTCGGCGATTCTCTACGCCAGTGGTGAGCGGGCTGCCGGCGAAGTGCGGCGCTTCGGCCATCGGCTGGCCGGTGAACGCGGCGACGGCGCCGTGGTCCTGGCGGCTCTGGCCGTCCGTGCCGTGGCGCTCGGCGTCGGCATTACCGCATTGGTGCAGTCGCTGCTCGGCGGCATAGGCCTGGCCATCGCCGGCGTGCCTTTTGCCACCATCCTGACCGCGCTGATGTTCATGCTGTGCATTGCCCAACTCGGGCCGACGCTGGTATTGGCTCCGGCGGTGGTCTGGTTGTACTGGAGCGGCGACACCGGCTGGGGCACTTTCCTGCTGGTGTGGACGGTCATCGTCGGCACCATGGACAATTTCCTGCGTCCCCTGCTGATCAAGCAAGGCGCCGACCTGCCGCTGCTGCTGATCCTCGCAGGCGTCATCGGTGGCTTGCTGGCCTTCGGGCTGGTCGGCATCTTCGTCGGCCCGGTGGTTCTGGCCGTCGCCTACACCCTGCTCGAAGCCTGGCTCGGCGATGATTTGCCCGCAGCCAGCCGCGGCGCGTCTGGCGTTGATGACTCGCCGGCCAGCGACAAGGACAGCCCCGCGGCGGGGGCGCGCTGATTCCGGCACCTTCGCCTGTTTGCCTGCGCCCGGCCGTGTCGCGGAGAGGCGACGGGGGCATGCTAGAATCACGCGACCTTCACGCCACGCCGCCACCTGGGCTTCTCCATGTTTTCTGGAATCATCGCCGCCATTGGCGAAATCACTGCGATCACGCCGCGCCATGACGGCGCCGAGACCGTCCGCCTGACCATCGATGGCGGCGAGCTCGAGCTCGCCGATGTCGCTCTCGGCGATTCGATTGCCTGCAATGGCGTCTGTCTGACCGTCGTCGACCAGCAGGATCGCTGCTTCTTCGTTGACGTGTCTCCAGAGTCGCTGGCATGCACCGTCGGCCTTGCGGCGCCGGGACCGGTCAACCTCGAGAAAGCGCTGCGCCTGGCTGATCGCCTCGGCGGGCATCTGGTCTCCGGGCATGTGGATGGAATCGGCGAAGTGCTGCGTTTCGACGCCGTGGGTGACAATCGCCTGCTCGCAATCCGGGCGCCGCAAACGCTCGCCAGGTATATCGCGCGCAAGGGTTCGATCACCGTCGACGGGGTCAGCCTGACGACCAACTCGGTCGAAGGAAACTGCTTCACGATCAACCTGATTCCGCACACGCTCGCGGCAACCACCCTCGGCCGCTTGCAGCCCGGCAGCCGGGTGAACCTTGAAATAGACCTCATCGCGCGCTATTGCGAACGGCTTCTTGGCGTATCCGACAACGCCAAGTAGCTAAATAAAGTAATTGAAAAAAGAGTTAGGGAATCGCTGATTTAATCGCCACATATACCCATGGTATAATTGACGCACCCATCCTGCCAGAGAGCCCCGATGAAGCAGATCATTTTTTCCCAGGCCGAGTTTCAACGCAAGAAGCGGCTGACGAAGCGCGAGGTGTTTCTTGCCGAGATGGAACAGATCATGCCATAGGCGGAATTGCTGGCGGTGGTCGAGCCACATTACCCGAAGGGCAAGCGAGGCCGCCCACCGATCGGGCTGGAGCGGATGCTGCGGGTGTACGTCGTACAGCAATGGAACAACCTATCGGATGAAGGCGTCGAAGACGCGATCACCGACAGCCAGGCCTTGCGGGCCTTTGTACGGAATTGATCTGTCGAGAGAGGCAGCGCCCGATGCCACCACCGTGCTGCAGCTCCGGCACCTGCTGGAGCAGCACGAGCGACCAGGAAGCTGCTCGAAGCCGTCAACGCCGGGCTGTCCGCAGCGGGGCTGATGATGCGAGAAGGCACCATCGCGGACGCCACGATCATCGCCGCACCGCCGTCGGTCAAGAACGAAGCCAAGGCCCGTGACCCCGACATGCACCAGACCAGGAAAGGCAACCAGTGGTACTTCGGCATGAAGGCGCACATTGGCGTCGATGCCGAAAGCGGACTGGTGCACACCGTCGTCGGCACGGCGGCGAATGAAGCGGACATCACGCAAACCGAGCATCTGCTGCACGGCGACGAGAAAGAGGTCTTCCTGGATGCCGGTTACGTCGGGGCCGAGAAGCGGGACGCACTGAAGGAGCGGGACATCAATTGGCAGATTGCCATGAAGCGGGGCAAACTCAAGGCCGTTCCAGAGGAAACGCTGGTCGGTCAGTTGCTGCGCAAACTGGAATCCGTGAAGGCCAGTATCCGCTCCAAGGTCGAGCATCCGTTCCACATCGTGAAGAACCTGTTCCACTACAAGAAGGTGCGTTACAAGGGCTTGGCCAAGAACACGGCGCAACTGCACACGTTGTTCGCCTTGGCCAATCTCATGATTGCGAAGCGGCGCCTATTGGCGCTCGACGGGCGAGTTGCGTCTTGATGAGGACGAAAGGCCCGGAAATGGGCAGAGAAGCGTAGAAAAGCGCGGGGATTCGGTCGTGTTTCGCCAAAATCCCGGCCGGTTGCAGAAAAAAGTCGTTGCCTGGCGATAGGTGGTGCGTCGGCAATCAGTTGATCAGCGATTCCCTTGGTACATCAAGTAAGTCCAGTGCAGGGGGACGTTTCGCAGTTGCGAAGCGTCCCCCATATCATTCATGAGATCTGCGCCGGGACCGTCATCTGGCAACCGTTCAAACGGATTCAAGGTATCAAGCCGTTACGACGATGCAACCACATACATGCCCGCCAGCGCGGACACCGTCGCGTTATGGGCCACCGCATCATGCGGCACCAGCAGGTATTTCCACGGCTTGCCGCCCTGTGCCTGCGAATACTCGCTGGCGTTCTTGCACCACGTTGCCGCCGCGCCGGCTTTGGCCTTCACGTCGCCGGCTTCCATGTCCTTGGTCGCTTTAGTCTCGATAATCAGGTTGTGGTCGGCAGTCGCGGCAACGAAGTCCGGCACGTACTCGGGCTGGTTGGCGCCGGAACGATAATAGATGTTGAACTGTCCCGCGACGGGCCGGAACCAGCGCAGGGCATCGCGCTCCAGAACGCACGCCAGAACGCGCTCGGTGTCGGAATGAACCTAGAAAACGCAGTTACCCCACCCTGTTTGCATTATTTGCCAGCAAATTGAAGGTAGGCGGCGGGCCGATTGCGGCGAGGGTGAGCTTGAGATGATTGCAGCACAGCTGCCAGACCGATGTGACATTGAACTGCTCCGCAGCTTCGGTAACCCAGGCTTGAAGCTGGGCGGAGATGCGCATCAGCACCTGCCGGGCTTTGCCAAAGTGGGCATGCAATCCGGTCAGCGTGATCGTGGTCTGGCCGGCATGCTCGGTACGGCATCCGACCGAGGACATCAGCCACGGGCGGCTGGTAATGGCCTCGCGTCGGGCTTCGGGACTGGCCAAACGGACAAACAGACTCCACCAGTTGTAGATCAGCGCCACGGCGCGTGCCGACAGTTGGCAGCGATGAAGATCGTGGGTGGTGAAACCGCCCCAACCCCACTGGTTCTTCAACTCGTCGAAGGTGTTCTCCGCATCGGCCCGGTCGCGGTAGAGCTGGCCGAGCGAGAGGACTTCGTGGTCGAGATTGGTAACCAGCACGGCGTACTCGTAGCCGGTGATCTGCTTGCCCGCCTTGCGGTCGGCCTCGATGAACCCCAGCAGCTGTTGGCCATTGTCTTCCTGGGCAACGAGCATCTCGCCCTGCAGAGGGCGGCGCAGGACCACGACACGCCGCTTGTCCTCCCAACCGGTCAGCGCCAGCGTGCTGTCCATCCCTTCCCAGCCCTGACCCGCGTCGGTCCAGCCCGAGACCCGGAACAGGCGTTCGATGTGGCGCTTGACGTTTTTCGACAGACGCAATTTGAACAGATACGGCTGGCGACGTTCTTCGAGCGCGCGCATGATGGCGTCCGAGCCGAAGCCGCAATCGCCGCGCACCATCTTCGGTTTGCGCTCGGTGGGCAATTCGTCGAGAAGACCAAGCAGCCCGGGCAGCGTGTGGCTGCCCGAGTGCTCGTTGCCGGCCTTGACCTCGACGCCCATCACCAGGCGAAGCCCGGCCATCAGGTAGGTGTGGTAACTGTGCGAAGGACGGCCCGGCTTGTGCGGGTTGTACGATACGACCGCGCCTTCCTGTTTGCCATACAGCGGCTTGATCGTGGTGTCGATGTCGAGAATCCACGGCGCATCGAGCAGCGGCGCCGTGCTCTCGCGCAGGTGCGCATCGAGCCAGGCTACCCCTTCAGGTTCGCCAATCGCCACCAACGCGCGGCGCAGTGCGTCCTCGCTGATCACCTTGCTCATGCCCAGCAGACCGGGATTGACCCCGTCACAGCGAATCGTCGTGACATGCGAGTAGCGCCGATGACCCGACAGGATCGACAGCATCCAGGTGCCCAGCACGTCGGCCTTGCTCGGCGCGTTCGGGCTGGTGTAGGACAGCGGACAGCGTTCCTGCCAGCCCGACCACAACCCGGTCAGCGTCAGAAACTCGATGAAGTAGGCCAGTTGCCCCATCGGCGTGGCTGCGCTGTCCGCCTCCCAGCGCACCTGCACACGCCCGCCCGCCGTCTGTACACCAGCGCACGACATTTGCATTTGTTTGGCCTTCAGCCGCTTCAATTTCGACTCACCCATCAGGTGACTCCATCGATTAACGTCAAACCCATAGCCTGCCAGCACTTCCGCAACTTTGCACGTCGCCAACTGAGATTTCTAGGATGAAACTTCTGCACCGGGTAAGCGCACTTGCTGAACCCGCCATAGACGTACTGCGCGATCTTGCCCTTCTCGTCGGGGGCCTGATGCAGTGGCAGGATGTCGCCCTCAGCGGTAAAGGCGCAGTGCTTGAGCGGCGTGAAACCCTGGCTGACGACGATCTCGGACTCCGAGATGTCTTCGTAGTAGTGCTGTGCCATTTGCAGATGGATGTTCTCGGCGATGGTCTTGCCGTAGTTGCCGAGGATGTTGTGCAACTCGTCGTCGGCTTTCAGATAGGTCTTGAAGTGCGCAACCGCCTGCCCGGCGAGCGCATAGATCAGCTCGGCGTGTTCGTCGTAGGACACGTCGTCGTAGTTGATGAGTTCGCGGACGATGTAGTTTTCCAGTTGCGATTCCAGCACCGTCGACGACTGCCCATACAGAACTTGCTTCCCGGTTTTCAGGCCTTGGCCGACCAGCGCCATGTCCTGCGGCTGGAAGTTCATCTTCGACAGGTCCAGTTTGAACAGCTTGTAGCCGCTCTTCACCGGGCGTTTTGGCACTACCGAGATACGCGGAATATCAATCGTGTGCTCGACCAGCACCGCCACCGTCTGCTGAACAATGTCGGCCACCGGGGATGGTCCCGTCGAGAGCAAGTCTCCCTGCTTGGGCAAGATCCGTTCCTGCACGCGCTGCGTAATTTGCTGCTGGATGCGGGCCTGAGTCAGTGCCTGGGTGCTGGCGACAAGGGGCTGACCATCCTGCCGATCGCGGCTGATTTCGGCAATCACGTCCATGGCGACTTGGGCAATCTGCCGCTGTTCATCGGTCTTGAACACCGTTGTCGGTGCAGAGGTGCCATATTGGGCACAGCCAGCACTGCCACCGGGCACCTGTTGCGTGCCAGCCGTCAGCGTTCCCAACATCGCATTGGCCGTGGGTTGCACCGAAATACTCTTCAGGCTGCTGCCACTGCCGGTATCCGGCGTCAGCACCAAGGCCTGCATGCGGATCGGCGAATCGCCGCGCCCCGCCTCGTCGATGACTTCCTGAAACTTGTCGTGGGCAATGATGTTCAGCCGATCCACCACGTTGACGCCGGTCTTGCGGCCATACGGCAGACGCAGCCCACGACCGATGGACTGCTCGATCAGCGTGCGGGCATTGGCGGCACGCAGCGGAACGATGGTGTAGAGATTGGTCACGTCCCAACCTTCTTTCAGCATGTTCACGTGGATCACGATCTCGGTCGGCTCGTCGTAGCTTTCCACCGCCAGCAAGCGCCGGATCATTTCCTCTTCCTCGGCACCGGAACGGCTCGAATCCACCTGAATGACCTTGCCCTTGTAACGCCCGGCAAAGAAGGCCTCGGATTCGATGGTCGCCATCAACCCGGCGGCGTGTGTCGTATCCCGTGCAATCACCAGCATGAAGGGCTTCACCAGCTTGTCGCCGGTTTGCTGCGCGTAGGTCAGCAAATGGACCTTGGTTTCCTCATGCACGCGCACGCCGTCTTGCAGCTTGATGGTTTCCAGCGCACCGGCACTATGGGCGCTCGGGTCGAAGTTCTGCTGCGTAACGACAGCAGGTTCCTTGACGAAAGCATCCTCGATGGCACGCGCCAGCGGGTAATCCATCACCACGTTCTTGAACGGCGTCGTCTTGCCGCCAGTGCCCTCGACAAAAGGCGTTGCCGTCAGTTCAAGGCCAAGCAAGGGGCGCAACTCGTTCAGTGACCGAATGCCCGCACTTGCCCGGTAGCGGTGCGACTCGTCCATGATGAGGACCAAATCATCCAGCCCAGCCAGATACTCGAAGTAGCTCTGCCCAAGGTATTCCGACAGGCGCTTGATCTTCGGCGACTTGCCGCCGCGCACCTCGGAATTGATCTTCGAGATATTGAAGATATTGACCTCGATGCCGCCCAGCAGACTCAAGCTACCGCGCTGCTCGTAGTTGTCGCCGGTAATGACTTCGGGCGGCGTGCTGGCGAATTCGGCGATGCCCTTGAAGACGTACTTGGGCGAGTTCGGCGAAAAATCGCCGATCAGCTTGTCGTAGATCGTCAGGTTTGGTGCCAGCACGAAGAAATGCTTGTAGCCGTAGGCCGCATGCAGGTAGCTGATGAATGCCCCCATCAGGCGTGTCTTGCAAACGCCGGTTGCTAGTGCGAAACACAGCGACGGAAAGTCGCGCTCGAAGTCAGCCAGCGTCGGAAACTGGCCTACAAGCGCATCCTGCATCGCCTTCAACTCTTCCGGCGACCGCGCTTTCGCGTCGCGCAACGCGGGCACCTGATCGACCGCCCAATGCAGGCGGCGCAGGCTTTCGGCTTGTGGCTCGCGCAGACTCAGGCGGCCACTGACCGAACGAACGATATTTTCCAGACTCATGATTTCTTTCCCTTGGGGGCGGGCAAGGTCTTGACCATCCGGTCGAAGTCGGACTCGAACCGGGCGTCGTCGAGTACGCGAAACTTGCCAAATTCAGTCTCGGCATGACTCTTGGCGAGCTGCGCCGATATACGGCCCGCGCCTTGCAAAATCTCGCGGTCGTTCAGGGTCAGGAATCCTTCAAGCTTGGTGATCCAGTCCTGCATGCTCATCGCGATTCGGCGGGTGGCCTGACCTTCGGCAAAGATCAGATACTGTTCCGCCAGATTATTGAGGGCGCGCAGCTCGTCTTCGGCCAAGTAGTTCTTGGCAACGCTTACGTCGCTCTCGCGGATTCGTTTGCCTTCCCACGTCGTGAGGCCCATGTTCGGCTGCGTACTGTCGGCCCGCTGGGCAATCAATTCAGCGGCGGTGTGGCCGTGGATCGCGTAGTGCACCTTGTTCTGCACCGTGGCGAAGAACTCCTGTGTCAGCGGTGCGGCGGGGTCGTAATCGACGCTGGTGGCGTAGATGTCGGTAATCTTCTGGTAGAAGCGCCGTTCGCTGGTGCGAATGTCTTGCAGGCGACGAGTCAGCTCGTCAAAGTAATCGAGCCCCTTACCGGGGTTTTTCAGGCGCTCATCGTCCAATACAAAGCCCTTGACGATGAACTCCTTGAGCTGGGCGCTGGCCCATTGACGGAAGCGCATGCCGACCTGACTGCGCACCCGATAGCCTACGGCCAGTACCATATCGAGGTTGTAGTGCGCCACCTCATAGGTTTTGCCATCGGCGGCAGTTGTTCGGAAAAGCCGAACAACTGAATCCTCGATCAGTTCGCCATCCTCAAAAATGTGCTTGATGTGCTCGCTGATGGTGCCTTTGGCCTTGCCGAACAGATCGGTCAGCTGCTTCTGGCTCAACCATAGGGTTTCGTCCTCCAGCACGACGCTGAGCTTGGTCCTGCCGTCCTCGCTTTGGTAGATCAGGAATTCGCTCACGCCGCGCCCTCCCCAGAATCCCCCTCAAACAATCCGGCCTGTTGTGGCGCGACGGTTTGCTTGGGAACTGATTTTTCCTGCATCGGCAGATTCTCGACGTTCAGGCTGTAATCGTCGTGCCCCCACTCGCAACGGGACAAGACCATCTTGGGAATCTTCTTGACGGTGAGATTGGGGTAACGATTCGCATCGCCCCGGAATGCCGAACAGCAGACCAGCAAGCTGCGCCCTTCGCCGACTTCATCGCTCAAGGCCTGCAACTGCTCCGGCGTCAGGCTTTGCGTGGTGACGTAGATGAAGTCGTTTTCGGTGCTCTTGCCGTGCTGCCAATAGTGCGCGTCGCTGGGCGCGTAGGTGAAGCCTTCCAGCTTGCAGATCGCCGCCGCCAGCATTTCGGCGTTGTATTCCTTGTTGATGACCCACTGGCCCCAGCGGTCTTGCTGCAACAGACTGGGGGCGAGGCGGTAATAGCGGAAGCCGCCGCCGCCTTTCCAATTCACGGCCTCGCTGATGCCGCCTTGGTCCTCGCCGTCGATAACTTTTTTCAGGCGCGGAATGATGTGCGTGTGGCAGTGCTCGCCCAATTCGACCATGATCCAGCGGCGGCCCATCTTGTGGGCAACGGCGCCGGTGGTGCCGGAACCGGCGAAGGAATCGAGGACCAGGTCACCGGGCTTTGTGGCGATTTCCAATACTCGCTTTATGAGTCGTTCTGGTTTCGGCGTATCGAAGACGTTCTGCGCCCCGTACAAGCCGATCATTTCTTTCTTAGCTTCGTCCGTATGTCCAACCTCTTCGTGAGGCCACCAATCATGCGGGGTCATTCCGTCGCGCACTTCTGACAGGAAAAGCTTTAGTGCAGGAACCGTATTAGTACCGTCACGCCCCAGGGCCTCGGCACTCGGATAGCATAGTTTCCTTCGTCATACTCGGCAAGTGAAAAATCGTTAACTTTCATGTTTTTATGACAAAAGCTTGTAAACCCCTCTGAAATCAGGTCTACTCTCGTCTTTTGGGCAACCGAAATGACTGTGACGAAGGGAGCCAGCCTGATGTGCTGCTTGAGGGAAGTGGACGACCCGCGCAAACCCAGCAATGGGACGCTGCATGACTTCGTTGAGATTCTGGTGATTGCCATGGCCGCCGTGCTCTCCGATTGTGACACGGTCGAAGACATCGCCTATTGGGCGTACAAGAAGGAGGAGTGGCTGCGTCAGTTTCTGCCGCTCAAGAACGGCGTCCCCTCCGAGAAGACGTTTCTGAGGATCTTCCGGGCGCTGGACCCGAAGCAGTTCGAGGTGGCGTTCCGCCGCTGGGTCGCTGAAGTGGTCGGCACCCTCAATGGCGGCATTGCGGTTGATGGCAAGACGGTGCGCGGGTCGGGTAGCGGCGGTGAGACGGCCATTCACATGGTCAGTGCCTTCGCTACGGAATTGGGCGTCGTCCTCGGCCAGGAAAAGGTCGCCGCCAAGAGTAATGAAATCACCGCCATCCCGGAACTGCTCCAGGCACTGCATATCAAGGATTTGCTGATCACCATTGACGCCATGGGGTGCCAGAGGAACATCGCCCGTCAGATCACCGACCAGGGCGGTGACTACCTGCTCGCGGTCAAAGGCAATCAACCGGCGCTGCTGGAAGCGATAGAGACTGATTTCATCGACCAATACCAATCGGAAGCCGTCGACCGCCACCGCCAAGCCCACAAGTCCCGTGGTCGGATCGTCGGCCAAATCGCCTCGGTGCTGCCCGCGAAAGGGACTGTCGACCTGGCTGATTGGCCCAAGTGCAAGACGATCGGTCTGGTCGACTCCTTGCGCAAGGTTGGCAACGAAGAGTCGAGCTTCGAGCGGCGCTATTACATCAGCTCTCGCGAGTTGACCGCCGAACAACTTGCCGTCGCCGTGCGAGGCCATTGGGCCGTGGAGAATCGACTTCACTGGGTCCTCGACGTCAGCTTCGGCGAGGATGCCAGCACCGTCCGTAAAGACAACGCGCCACAAAACCTTTCCCTCTTGAAGAAGATCGTTCTCAATCTGATTCGGCTGGATACGACCGACCAGAAGAAAACCAGCTTGCGCCTGAAGCGCAAGGCAGCCGCCTGGGATGACGACTTCCGGGTGAAGATCATGGGCCTCATCCGACTATGACAGCCGAGTGCCGAGGCCCTGCGTCACGCCCCCACCAGATACGATTTTCAGCGACGTGGCGCTGGTGCGTTAGAGGATCGTATTTCCAAGCCTTCTTCGTGTTTTTTATGACTGCGCCGGTTGTTGGATTGATGATGTCGTAGCAAAGATTCCGGCGCTTCTCTGGAGTTGCTTGATTCAAGTAATCAACTGCTTTCCAAGGCCCTCGGGAATCATTGTCCGGGTTGGAATAACGAGCAGCCGATTCTTCTGTGCGCGGAAGAAGACTATTCTGAAATCGCTCAGTCTTTGAATAGACCAAGACAAAATCGCAGATCGTTGCAATGCCTTGGAAATTATTACTTACGCTGTATTTTCTCTGCCACGTAATCGTCGCTTTGTAGTTACTGCGACCGAACACCTCGTCACAAAGTATCTTGAGATAGTGTGCTTCGTTATCGTCAATTGAAATCCACAGAGAGCCGTCATCTGCCATCAAGCGGCGAATTATCTCAAGCCGATCCCGAATCAACGACAACCAGATTGAATGCTCTACCCCGTCGTCGTAATGCTTGAAGGCACTACCCGTGTTGTATGGCGGGTCGATGAATACGCACTTCACCTTGCCCGCGTATTCCTGTTCCAAGGCCTTCAATGCCAGCAGGTTGTCGCCGAAGATGAGCTGGTTATCGAAAAAGTCGGCGCTGGTGACACGGTGCTTCGCATGATGGCTCTTCTCCGGATCGGCCAGCAAAATTCGTGGTTCCAGCTTCGGACGCGCATCCTTACCGATCCATGTCAGTTCTAGCTTCGGGTTTCTCATTCGACTTTCAAACTCCGCGATGAACTACGCTTAGAGCGCGTTCAACAAATGTCTTTAGTTCCGGCTCAACGACGCCAATGGTATCGGCGCTTGGATTGGTGTCGTGATGAAATTGACCTGCATATTCGTTAATTTCATTTAACTCTTCCACCAGCGTTTTTGCGTGACAGAGCGGACTTGGAGTCTTCGCATCGCGGATAAGAACAACAACATTTCCAAATAGCAACTCCTTCGGAATTCGCCCCGGAAAGCGCCGATGTAAGTAGCCCTCCAGCATGGGGCGAATTGTCTTTGCTATCGACCTCGCATCGCCACCTTTTCCGTCGACAAAATCATTAAGCATCCTATGATGTCGAAAATAGGCCGACTCGCATTCAACCTCAAGATCAATACTGGAGAAGGTTGAATACTCGCCCATAGTTCTGCTTAGTTGGAACGTTGCTATTAACGCAGCCTTGTCTTCCTTTTTGAAGTTCTCCCGGAGATCACGAAGAAAATACGGGTCGTGCGCCAAAACCACTATTTGCTCTGATTTCGCGAATATATTCCTCAATACCACCCGTGTATGATGCCGGCGATTCAGATCCAAGCTGCACATTGGATCGTCGATGACGACAATTTTCTTTCCAAGATTGGGGTCTGCCATAGTGCTGGCAACAAAGAAAGAGAACGCTAGTGTTCGTTTATCTCCCTCGCTCAACGCTGTGGCAAAGGATGGCGGACCGCCTTCTAGAGATACGCTTTTTCCTCTTAGCTCAAGCCCATATTCGCTGCGCGGAGCCGCACCACGGAAATTTGCATTCATTCCCTTGATAGAGAACGAAGCGCCAAAGCTTTTCAGTAGGTTGTTGATGGTTTTTTCGTATTGGTCGAGCGTCTTTTGCATCAGCGCATCGAGAGTGTCGCGAGCGGTCTTTTTTGCTTTTTCCGCCAACTGGGCAGTGGTCCTGGCAGTCACTAACTGGCCGAAAAGTTGCACAACATTTGGATCGTGCCGACGCTTTGAAACCTGAAGATTTGCAATCTCCTGCTGCAACTGTTGGACATTCTCGGAGGCCAATTGCCCTTTGTAGGCATTGATTGCCGCCGCCAACCCATTAATGGCTGCGTTAGCAGCTTGCATAGGCGCGACAACCTGCTCCCACAAAGCGACCGCCTTTTGCTTGTCTTCGGCAGTCCCAACCGGATCGGTGGGGGACGCCTGCTTCATTTTGGCAAGCTCAGTAAGGAGGACACGCAGGTCGTTGAGTGCGGTATGGCAAGCCGCCGAATTGAATTCAATTGGGGTTGCTTGTATATGCTCTGCCCATGCAGCAGCATGGGCGGAAGCAGTGATGACAGACTGTGAAAATGTATCGGCAACGCTGGCAGATGTTCCCGTAGCGACTGAGTTCGTCAGGCCAGCAACCTTCACTTTCAAATCACCATATGCGGCATTGAAATGCGTCTGATAGGCCTGAATCAGACTGTTCCCGGTTGTCGACTGTGCGCAGTAAGGACAGGACTGGCCGTTATCGAACTGCCGACCTTGACTTAACCAACCCTCTGCGGACTTGTTTCCTAGTGTTGCAATATGTCCTTTGACCAGTTTTTCCGCATCGACATGGATATCTTTGAGTGATGTAGCAAACACAGAAAAAAAATGGTCGATGTTGATCGTCGGTATTGCAGCGGGAGCGGGAGTCGCTTTTTTTAGAATTGTGGCGACATTCCCGGCAGCGACAATGCGCTTTTGATAGTCCTGAATTTTTGTGTCGGCATCGGCAACAGCAGGCAACTTCTCGAATAAGGCGAGAGCCATCCCTGAATGATGGCCGGAAAGCTGTGCGGTCAATCCTTGTTCTTTTTCTGCGGCGGACTTTGCCTCGGCAGTGGCCTTTTCAACATCGGCACGAGCCGCGACAGCCGCCTCTCCAAGAGCAAACTCCAGCAAATTTTTCCGATGCCCGGTGCTTACCGTTCCTCCAGAGTGGACGTTTCGCTCAATGAATTCGGCGTCGAAAACCAAGACCTCCGGGTGCAGCTTTGACCATGCTCCGTTTTCATACTCAGTCTTTTGTCCATTACTGAACTGAAGAGAAACCTTCGGCGGGAGAGCACCATCAATCGTTTTTCGATTTGAGATGATCGAAACATCCCCGATCGATACAGATCGCAGAATGCTTGCCAACGTGGATTTGCCCCTGCCGTTGTCGGCATAGATAAACGTCGCCTTTTGGCAGGTAAATGGTTTCCCATTTGCTTGATTAAGAAGTCCAATTCCTTGGACCTCAGAAAATCGCTCTAGCATCAATTCCCCTTTGATAACCCTGTCGTCGGCTCTGTATGTGAAAAGCAGCCTTGCTACGATTAGGCTTTGTCATCTTCGAAGCCCAAGGACTTCAACTCAAGCCCTTCGATCTCCTGCAACGACTTGCCAGCGATTCCTTGCAGATCACCGTACATGCCGACAGTCGCTCCCATCACGCGCTCGATTTGCTCCTCGCGCTTGGCCCACTGCTTCATGATCGCCTTGCGCTCCTTTTCGAGGTCTTCCTGCATGGTCGAGAAGGCTTCGACGATGGCCTCGACACGATGCCGGAAACGTGGCCCGGTCAGGTACTGGTAAATCATTTCGGTCTTGGTCTGCTGGCCTTCGGAAACCTGCCGCGCCATGCCGACCTGTAGCAGCGTGTGACGCAGGACAGTCGCTACCGGCAAGGCCGCACGCGGACTGGTTACCCATACGCCGTCGACTACATCGAAGGCTTCGACGCCTTTGGGCAGAATCTGGCTGACGAGGACGGAAATCTCGGCTTTGGCGGTACGCTGGTCCTCGCGCAACTTGACGAGCCAGCCGTCGCTCCAGTTCTTGGTGCGCTTGGATTCCCAAAGGATCGTGCCACTCGACTGGCCGCTCTGACTGGCCACGCGTTGCAGAACATCGCCGCCGAATTCGCCCTTGGGAACCGGTTCGATGGAATCAAACGGGAACTTGGCACGCAGCAGGCTTTCAAGCTCAAGCTCCTGAACTTCGCCCTGTAGCTGCTGGGAACCTTGCGCGGCCTTTTGCTTGAGTTCTTCGATTTTTTGCTGCATCGAGGCAATGGTCTGGTCTTTTTCCATGACCTTCAGCTTTAGTCCTTCTTCGGCTTCGCGCTTCGCCTTTTCCCGCACATCGCCGAGACCTTCCTGCACGCGCTTTTCAACGGTCAGTTCCAGTTCGCGTTTGGCGTCGTCAAGTTCGCGCTGCTTCTTGATGAGTTCGGCTTGTGCCTGTTGCGCCTCGGCGAGCTTGGCATCGCGGACCTTGAGTACTTCCCGAAGTTCGGCCAGTTCCCGTGCTTTGTTGTTCAACTCGTTGGCTGCTTCCTGCTTGGCTTTCTTGGATTCTTCCTCGATGACACGAGAACGCTCGGCCTTGAGCTGGGCGGCAACCTGATCGGCCACCTGTGTATCAAGATTGCGCTTGGCTTCGGTGACCTGCTTTTCCTTGTCGCGGATGCCCTGCTCGCGCTTGGCAATCTCTTCGTCCTTCTGCGATAGCTGCTGCTCGAACTGCTTTCTGGTTGCCGCAATCAGCGGGGCCGCCAGCGATTCGGTCAGCCGGATTTCGGTCTTGCAGTTCGGGCAGATGATGGTGGGTTCGGTCATATCGTCCGCTCTCTGAGTTCGCGCAGTTGTGGCAACAGGGCTGGAATGTCGCTCTGGATAATGCTCCACAAAATATCGTTGTCGATCCCCAAGTAGCCGTGGATCAGCCGGTTACGAGTGGCGATGACGAGCCGCCAGGGTAGCTGAGGATTGGCGGCGCGCACGGCTTCCGGAATGCGCGTTGCTGCCTCGCCGATCAGTTCGAGATTGCGCAGGGTGGCGTCGTAATTCAGCCCGCTGGCGACGAATGCGGCTTGGCCAAGGCCTGCGGTGTAAGTGATGGCTTTCTCGGCAAAGCCGATCATGTCGTCGATGTAGAAACGCCATTCGCGCTCGTTGCTGTCAGACATGGACGGCCTCCTTCTCGACGAATGGGCGCAACTCGGGGCGCAAGGCTTTCTCGGTCACCAGATCGATTGGCAGGCCGAACAGGTCTTCGAGGTAGAACTGGACGCCGAAGTATCGCTCAGATGTCGCTGGGCCGTCGAAGGCAACCAGAACATCAATGTCGCTGTCGTTTCGAGCCGAGTCGCGTACGGTTGATCCGAACAGGGCAAGTTCCCTTACCCCGAAGCGAGCTGCCAATGCCGGTTTGCTCTGGCTGAGAAGTTCAAGGGCGCGTGCGCGGTTCATGACTACCCCCATACAAGTTGTTGCGGCTGTTTTGGCAGCCACCATATTGCCGGCACAGGCAACATGATCGCCATTGTCAAAGGACTTCCCATTCCACGGCAAACAGCGTGGCAACGGTGATTTTCTGCTTCAGCTGCGTTTCAAGTTCATCGATCAAGTTATCCCTCTTGGCTTGAATTTCGTCTTGCCGATTGAACAACTCGCGCCGCTTCTTGTCGCGCTGCCCCTCAAGATCGCGCTGTTCCTTCTGGGCATTCAGCTTGTCGGCCAGCGTTGCCGCGCCCTTGCTCTTGGTGCGAGCTTCCTTTATTTGCCGGTCAAGGTCTTTGATCTCGCGCTCAAGGCCAACCTTCAGGTCGTCGGCCCACGCATCGAGCTTTTCCGTTTCCTGCGAGAAGAACATCAGGTTGCGCGACTCAAGGTCGGTAATCAGCAGTGTCTTTTGCTGGTCGATCTGCTGTTGTAGCGCTGGCGGAATCGGCACATTGGCGGCGGTGAAATCGAGCATGTTCTGCTGCGCCGGGGCGAGGTCGTCCGAGCGCGATTGCTGAACGGGCGCACCGTCGATACGTGGCAACGGAACGGTATGACCGGGCATGCCCAGCAGGCGGTCGGTCACGTCGGCATCGAAGACATTTCCATCGGCATCAATGGCAGCAGCCAGCAGATGCTCTTCGGTCGCCCCCAGCGATTGAATCCGAAAATGCTGAACCATCAGCGTGCCGGTCTGGCCTCGCAAGGCTTCGATCACCGACACCTTGGCTCCGTAGGCGTCGTAGTCGAGCACCAGCTTGCTGGGAGTCAGCGGCGCACGCTTGGCATGGTCGATCAATCCTTGCGCCAAGGGATGCGCCATCCGGTAGATGTGAGCTTCTTCGCTTCGGCGTGGCAGTTCGTAGCGGCCCAAGGGAATCGCGGTCGGGTTTCCGCCTTGGTCACACACTACGCCGTCGGGCAAGCTGCTCAGCAGGAAGCCCGTGTCGTCCTCATCAAAGCTCGCATGCCCGTTGAGCGCGGCGCGGGTAAAGCGCATCAGCAGACGTTCCAGCCTGCCAAGCGAGGCTCGGGCATCCATGTTGCGCAGGCGTAGCCGCTCCTGCACGTCCTCGTCGAAGTTTTCCAGCAGCGCCTTGCGGGCGTTGAGCATGGCGTCGGAAATCTCGCCCGCCAGATCGACTTGCAGTTGCTCGAAGGCGGTATGGATGGCCTCGGGGTGGCGGCAAGTCTGGTATATCTCGGCGACGCGACGCTCGAAATCGACACCGGACTCCACGGCCCCCAGCACTTCATCGCTGGCCCCGAAGACGCCATCGAATAGCTGGAACTTCTGCGCCAGCAGTTCATAGACGCGCCGATCGGCGTCGTTGTCCCGGTTCAGGAAGTTGACGACGACAACATCGTGCTTTTGGCCGTAGCGGTGGCAACGCCCGATGCGCTGCTCGATGCGTTGCGGGTTCCACGGCAGGTCATAGTTGATGACCATCGAGCAGAACTGGAGGTTGATGCCCTCCGCGCCGGCCTCGGTGGCGATCATGATGCTGCCTTGCTCGCGGAAATAATCGACCAGTGCGGCGCGGGTGTCGGCAGTGCGTGAGCCTGATATCCGGTCGGTGCCGGCATGCCGGGCGATCCACTCAGAGTAGATTTCCTTGGCCTTGGCATCCGTGTTGCTGCCGTTGAAGAGCACCACGCCGGGGCCATGTTCGGTGCCTGCTAACAGTTTCAGCAAGTATTCCTGCGTGCGGCGGGATTCGGTAAAGACGATAGCCTTCTTCGCGGCGCCGAGTTCGTCCAGTTTTTTGAACGCGACGTTGAGGGCTTGCAGCAATGCCGTGCCCCTGGCGTTCTCCGTGATCGAAATAGCCAGATTGCGGAACGATTCGAGTTCGCCGACTTCGGCCCGGATGGCTGCGATCTCGGCAGCGGTCGATACCTTGGTGCTGCCATCTGCGACAGCATCGAGTTCATCGGCCAGTTCATCGAGGGCTTCGTAGTCCTGGTCGAGTTCGTCGGCAAGGTCGGTCGTCGCGGCTTTCTCGTCGAGCGTCTGGCCGAGTCGCTTGATGAGGGTTTCCAGTGCCCCGGCAATGGCGAAGGTCGAAGACGCCAGGAGCTTGCGCAGGACCAGCGTTATCAGTTGCCGCTGGCTGTTGGGGAGTGCGTACAACGATGGCCGTTGCAGGAACTCCGAAACGTAGTTGTAGAGCTTGGTTTCGTCGGCACCGGGCACGAACTCTTGCAGCATCGGAATGCGCCGGGTGTATTTGACGTAGGCTTCGACCTGTCGGCGCAGCGTTCGCTTGCAGATCGGTGCGATTCGGTTCTTCAGCGTATCGAAGCTGGCGGCGTCCTTCAGTTGGCCGAATTGGGAGCGGAAACTATCGAGGTCGCCGAATACGCGCTCATCGACAAAGCTAACCAGTCCGTACAGTTCCAGCAAGGAATTCTGGAGCGGCGTTGCCGTCAGCAAGACCTTGTGCGGCAGCGTCAGTGCATCGCGCAGGATGCGGGCCGTCTTGTTCTCCGGTTTATAGACGTTGCGCAGGCGATGTGCTTCGTCGATGACCACCAAGTCCCACGGTACGGACTGCACGTCCTTGGCTTTGCCTGCCGCGAATTGGTAGGAACAAATAAGTACGGTAGCGCCGTTACCTGCGAGGTCAAATGGATTGGTGGCGCCGTCCTTGATGGCCTGCCAGTAAGATTTGGCTTCAAGCAGGCCAGCGGCAATACCGAACTTGTCGGCCAGTTCCTGATGCCACTGTTTGCGCAGGTTGGCCGGGGTAATGACCAGAATGCGCCGCTTGCGCTCAGCCCATTTCTGCGCGATCAGCAAGCCGGCTTCGATGGTTTTGCCGAGACCCACTTCGTCGGCAAGGATCGCGCCCTTGGATAGTGGGTTGCTGGTGGCGAACAGTGCGGCGTCGATCTGGTGCGGGTTCAAGTCGACTTGAGCATCCAGCAGCGCACCAGCCATGCGGTCCATTGAATTGGACGCGGCACGGCGGGTTAATTGATGCGCGAAATACGCTAGCTGGTGCGGACTGTAGGTCATTGTTTGTCGTTTTTTTCATTTATGACGGATAGTACTATGGCGTTGGCCTATCGCCCCCAATGCCCCTCGAAATCAAACGATAGCTGCCGCTGGTGCCGGATGGCGAGAAGGTAAATCGTTCCGCCGATCAGCGCGTAGAGCAGCAGATAGTCCTTGAGGAAGTATTCGCGCAGGGCGTCCATGTCCTGCGTCAGCGCCGACAACTTTGTGCGGAGCGCTGCCAGTGCGTTGGTGGTCTCGACCGAGCGCGGCTGGCGGGCCAAAAATGGCCTGCCCATTTCAGGGAAGCGCTCAAGGTTTGGAATCACTGTGTCGAGCAGTTCATCCAGCAAGCCGTCGTAGGCCTGCGGTGCTTCCACTTCGGTCAGGAAAAGTTCGATGCCTTCGAGGTTGCGCTCGAAGTTTGCGGTGAATCTGACGACTGGTTTTTTGGCCACAAGCAGCCCTGCCACAACTCAGGCGCTGCGACGGCGCTTGATGGCCTGAATCACGCTGCGGGCGTCCTTCACTCTACCAGCGGCAACATCGTCGAGTCCCTTGGATGCCTCGTCGATCAGCAACAGGTGGATACGCTCGCGCTCAAGCTGGTGGTAGTAGTCCAGCCGCTGCGCATCGATCAGGGCGATGTAGCTTTCACCGTTCTTGGTGATGATCTTCTCGGCACCGCCTTTGACCTCTTCAGCCAGTTCGGAGAAGTTCGCTCGAGCGTGCGAAAGGGGAATAACGTCACTTGCGGAAATACCCATGATGACCTCCAATGCAGCACAGGATGTGCATTATTTTGTACATCATACGCTTTGACCGTGAGAGGTGAAAGTAGAACCTACGCGGCTCCCTGTGGTGCTCAGCCGGGAAACAACGGCATGCAGACTGGTAGCGATATGGCGAACCAGCGCGTCGAAGACATCTAACAGCGGGGTATCGTCCCTGTAGCGGTTGGCCCATTCCTCGTTGGAGAAAACGCCATCACCAGGTCCGCTTCGCGCTGCAGACGGCCGACTACGGCATCGGCCCTGCGGTTACGGACGCCCTCATACTCGAAGGGCGTCACCACGGCGGCAACCGTCGCCGCCCCGGCATCACGAGCTAACCGGGCCGTTATGAAGCTATTAGACATAATCGCGCGCGACTGCGAACGTCTGCTCAGCGCCAGTGAAGGGGCGTGACGTTCCGGCCGACGGGTATCGGGCCTGCTTGCACGTGGACTGTCGTTGGCGCCGACGCGGGGTCTGTCCGGTGGCGCGGGCGTCGGTCGCCTAGACCACGCCCGCCTGCCGCAGCGCCGCGATCTGCCGCTCACTGCGACCCATTTCACGCAGCACGGCATCGGTATCCTCGCCGAGCGTCGGTGGCGCCTTGCGGTACTCGACCGGCGTCGCCGAAAGACGCATCGGGCTGGCGACCTGCGGGGCGCTGCCGCCACTGCCGTGCGGCATTTCCAGGCGCATGCCGCGCGCCTGCACCTGCGGGTCGGCGAAGACGGCGGCCAGGTCGTTGATCGGACCGCAGGGTACGGCGGCCCGCTCGAGCGCGGCGATCCATTCGCCGGTGTTTCGCTGCACCGTCGTCTGCCGGAGCAGAGGAATCAGTTCCTGGCGGTTCCTGACGCGCGCCGCGTTGCTCGCGAAACGGCTGTCGCCGGCCCATTCGGGCCGTCCGGCGACGGCGCAGAAGCGTGCGAACTGGCCGTCGTTGCCGATCGCCAGAATCATGTCGCCGTCGGCGGTCGGGAAATCCTGATAGGGAACGATGTTCGGGTGGGCGTTGCCCATCCGCTTCGGCGCCATTCCGGAAACCAGATAATTCATCGCCTGATTGGCCAGGCAGGCGATCTGCACGTCGAGCAGCGCCAGGTCGATGTGCTGGCCGTCGCCGCTGCGCAAGCCATCCCGGTCGCGATGCGCCAGTGCGGCGAGGATGGCGTTGCCGGCGTAGAGCCCGGTCAGGATGTCGGTCAGGGCGACGCCGACCTTCTGCGGTCCGGCACCGGGTTCGCCATCGGGCGTTCCGGTGACACTCATCAGGCCACCCATGCCCTGGATCAGGAAGTCGTAGCCGGCGCGCGCCGCATAGGGTCCGTGCTGCCCGAAGCCGGTGATCGAGCAATAGACGAGCTTGGGGTTGAGTGCGCGCAGGGCTCGAGAGTCGAGACCGTAGGCGGTCAGGCCGCCGACCTTGAAGTTCTCGATCACCACGTCGGCATCGAGCGCCAGGTGGCGGACGATCTCCTGTCCTTCAGGGCGGGTGATGTCGACCGTCAGCGAGCGCTTGTTGCGGTTGGTGCAAAGAAAGTAGGCGGCCTCGCGCGTCGCCTGGCCTTCGCCGTCGGCCAGCCACGGCGGCCCCCAAGCACGGGTGTCGTCACCGCAACCCGGCTTTTCGACCTTGATCACTTCGGCGCCGAGGTCGGCCAGCAACTGGCTGGCCCAGGGACCGGCGAGGACGCGCGACAGGTCGAGCACGCGCAGATGCGCCAGCGCACCGCCAGCGTTCGATTCTGCAGCCGTGGTGGACATCGTCGACGGCGTCAGAAGGCGGCGATGCCGGTCTGCGCGCGGCCAAGGATCAGGGCATGCACGTCGTGCGTTCCCTCGTAGGTATTGACCGCCTCGAGGTTGACCATGTGGCGGATGACGCCAAATTCGTCAGAGATGCCGTTGCCGCCGAGCATGTCACGCGCGCTGCGGGCGATGTCGAGTGCCTTGCCGCAGGAGTTGCGCTTCAGCAGCGAGGTGATCTCGGGCGTCGCCGTGCCTTCGTCCTTCATCCGCCCGTGGCGCAGGCAGGCCTGCAGTGCCAGGGTGATTTCGGTCTGCATGTCGGCGAGTTTCTTCTGGATCAGTTGGTTGGCGGCCAGCGGACGACCGAACTGCCGGCGGTCGAGCGTGTACTGACGCGCCGTGTGCCAGCAGAACTCGGCAGCGCCGAGCGCCCCCCAGGAAATGCCGTAACGCGCCGAATCGAGGCAGGTGAACGGGCCCTTGAGGCCACGCACGTCGGGGAAAGCGTTTGCTTCCGGGACGAAGACCTCGTCCATGACGATTTCGCCGGTGATCGAGGTGCGCAGGCCGACCTTGCCATGGATGGTCGGCGCCGAGAGGCCCTGCATGCCCTTGTCGAGAAGGAAGCCGCGAATCGTGCCGGCATCATCCTTGGCCCAGACGACAAACACGTCGGCGATCGGTGAGTTGGTGATCCACATCTTGCTGCCCGACAGGCGGTAGCCGCCGTCGGCCCGCCGCGCCCGGCTGGTCATGCTGCCGGGATCGGAGCCGTGGTTGGGTTCGGTCAGGCCGAAGCAGCCGATCAGCTCGCCGCTTGCCAGCCGGGGAAGATACTTGCGCTTCTGCTCCTCGCTTCCGAAGGCGTGGATCGGCACCATCACCAGCGACGACTGGACGCTCATCATCGAGCGATAGCCGGAATCGACGCGCTCGACCTCACGGGCGACCAGACCGTAGCTGACGTAGTTCAGCCCGGCACCGCCGTACTCGGCGGGGATCGTCGCGCCGAGCAGGCCCATCTCGCCCATTTCCCGGAAGATCGCCGGATCGGTGCGCTCGTGGCGAAACGAATCCTGCACGCGCGGCAGCAAGCGGCCCTGGCAGTAGTCGCGCGCCGCGTCGCGCAACATGCGTTCGTCCTCGTTCAGCTGCGCTTCGAGGAGCAGCGGGTCGTCCCAGCAAAACCTGGCTCTTGTCATGTTTGCCATCGAGCTCTCCTCGCTTGAGTGCTTGTTCTGGTTGGTCTGTCGCAGCAGACCTGGCATCGGTCAACGGCAACCCATGGCGAGTATCCATTGCCCGCCGCAATCAGGCAAGGCATTGCCGCGGCAGGCATGACCATTGACCGCCGGCAGCGGGGAACAGTCGGCTCAGGATCTGTGTCGGCGGCGTCGCCAGGCGCTGACCAGATACAGGCGCCAGATGGCCCGGGTCGCCAGGTAGCCCAGCACCGCGAGCGCACAGGCCAGGGCGACGAGACCCAGGCCCAGCGGTTTGGCAACGCTCAGCATCCAGCTCTGCATGGCTTCGGTCCAGCCGACAAAGGCGGTGGCGCTGAACTCCGGCGGCGCCACGAAGCCGGCGCCGTCTCCGGTCAACAGGCGACCGAACTGATAGGCCACCAGGTACAGTGGGACGATGGTGAACGGGTTGGTGTACAAGGTGACCAGAAGCGCCAGCGGCAGATTGACGCGGAATGCGAGCGCCGCGAGCGCCGCGCCGATCATCTGCAGCGGCCCCGGAATCAGCCCGCAGAACAGCCCGACGGCGACCGCACCCGCGGCCGAGTGGCGGTTGAGGTGCCACAGCCGCGGATGCAGCAAGGATGACTGGAATGGGCGCAGCCACGGGTTGCGGCGAATGGTTTCGTGATCAGGAAGGTACTTCTTGAGGTAGCGGCGCATGCAAGCAATTATCCGCGAAATCAGCTGCGCGGCACGACGACAAGCGATCGATGACTGCCGTCCACGCCCCCGCGCGACGGCCATGGGTATTGACTGCCCACATCAAAGACAGCCGGCAACTGGCGCCGCAAGATCCGCTGCTTCAACCACCCTCTTGCTCACGGAGAACGCCATGCATGCCTGCGACCAGCCCACTCGGGAAGCCATCTATCCTTTCGACGCGCGCGGCGTCGCCAAGCGCTTCCGCCACGCGGCGATCTTTGGCGCCCTCGACGCGCTGCTCGCCGGAGAGACGATGCGTTTCTGCAACGACCACGATCCCCTGCCTTTGCTGGCCCAGCTTCAGGCCCGCTATGGTGATGCGTTGCAGATCAACTACGTGCAGCGCGAAGCCGGTGCCATCGTCATCGATTTCACCAGGACCGCCTGACGACAGGGGCTGCAGGACGGGGCATTCGCTGCCGCGTAATCGATCCGTGCCGTGCCGCGCCGGTGCCGACCGGGTGCGCCGGGACGGCGGCGAAGATGACGTAGAAAAGGGCGTGAGGAGTTGCTGATCTATCTCGGCTTGTCCGCCGTCGCCGTTTTCCTGGCCGCGCTGCTGCTCGTGCTCGCCGGCACGACCTCGCTGCCGGCAGGCGCACACCTGGTGTTTGCGGTCGGCACCGTACCGCTGATCTTCGCCGCCATCGCTCATTTCGTTCCGGTGTTGACGCGCAGTCGCAGCGCCCCGCGCGCGCTGCTGTTGCTGCCGCTGCTGCTGCAACTGGCCGGTGTGCTGACCTTTCTCGCCTTCATCGGCAGGCTTCCCGAGAGTGCCTTGCATGCGGCAGCCGGCGGCATCCTCGTGATCTGCCTGCCGTTCGCCGGCTGGCTGCTGCTGCGCGCCAGGCACTCGCTCGGCAAGCCCCACCCGGGCTGGCTGTGGTATCTGTCGGCGATCGTCTTCCTGATGGCGGCGGTGCTGCTTGTCCCGGCGATGAGCTGGTGGCCGCAAGCGCAGCCGCAGATGCGCCTGCTGCATCTGCACCTGAACACGCTCGGATTCATCGGACTGACGGCGCTGGGAACGCTGCAGGTGCTGCTGCCCACGGCCCTGGCCAGGCCTGACGCGGGCGCCAGCGAAAGGTTGCGCCGCTACCTGCCGCCGGCCATCGGCGGCGTTCTGGCGGTGGCGCTGGGTGCCGCTGTCTGGCTGCCGCTGGCCCTGGCCGGTGCGGTCGCCCTGCTTGCCGTCACCGCCCGGATCGGTGCGGCCTGCTTGCGGCACGGCGGCTGGCAGACCTTGACCTCCGATGCGGCCGCGCTACCGCTGTTCGCGGCGCTGGCCGGCTTTGCGCTGATGCTGTTCTTCGGCAGCGCGCATGCCCTCGGTTCTGGCGCCGGCCGCGACGCGGTGCCGGCTTTCGTGGTTGCCTTCCTGCTGCCGCTGGTCAGCGGCGCGCTGTCGCAGCTGCTGCCGGTCTGGTATTGCCCTGGTCGGCGCACGCCCGCCCGTGACCGCATGCATGTGCAATTGCGTCGTGGCGCCGGAGCACGCGCACTGCTTTTCCTTATCGGCGGCGTTCTCCTGGCACTGGGAACCGGCGACGGCCTGTGGCTTGCCGCACTGGCGATGCTCTCCTTCGTGATCGCCGTGCTGCGTTCGCTTCTGGTCGCCCGGAATTGACACTGATAGAGGCAATTTCCATTCGTAAACATCTTGTTGCGAGATATCTGTGAAAAATGTCTCAAGATCTGTGAAATATGTCCGTTTCTGGAATCATGGCCGGACGACAGCGGCCCCCCGAACGGAGCAGGCAAGATGTTCAAGCATGACGAGTCCCTTCTTCAGTCTTCCCGGTACGCCTCACGGCGACCGCAGCGGCTCGATTCTCCTGGCGCAGTGCCATTGCCGTGCGCCAAGCACGTCGCGCTGAAGTCGGCAAATGGCCGCCCCCATCACGCGCATGTGCGGCGCATCGAAGCGCCCGCAACGGCCAGGACAGCAATGGAATTGATGGCGGCGGAAGCGCGCATCGCGGAGCTCGAAAGTGCCCTGAATGAGGCCCGTCAGGCAGCGTTTACCGACGCCTTGACCGGGGCGCTCAACCGGCGCGGCTTCGACGAGGCGTATCAGCGCGAACTGGCGCGCTCGCGCCGCAATGGCAGCTCGCTGGCCATTGCCCTGATCGATCTCGATGACTTCAAGCGCCTGAACGACACCATGGGCCACCAGGCCGGCGACGACGCGCTGATCCATCTGGTCAAGTGCCTGCGTGCGGCGCTGCGGCCGTCCGACATCCTCTGCCGCTTCGGTGGCGAGGAGTTCGTCCTGCTCTTGCCCGAAACAGGGCTCGACGAGGCGGTTGCGGCAGTTTCCCGTTTTCAGCGGCAGTTCGCCGCAAGCATCATGCCCGGCGGCAAGCTTGCCGTAACCTTCAGCGCCGGCGTTGTCGTGCAGAAAGTTGCGGAATCGGTCGAAGACTCGATTCTCCGTGCCGACGCGGCGACCTACGCTGCCAAACGTGCGGGCAAGAACTGCGTCGTTACCGGCTGAGTCCTGGCCCGTGACGGGCGCTCGCGGACGCCGCAAGTGCCCGCTGCCCGGGTGAGAGCATGGTAGCGTGGTAGACTTCGGGCTCACCGGGCGCCTCCCGGCATTCCCCTACGGTCATCAACATGCGCTATCTCTCGACTCGCGGCCCGACAGCCGCCGTTCACGACCCGGCAGCACCCGGTTTCACCGAGATCCTGCTTGCCGGCCTGGCAGCGGACGGCGGCCTCTACCTCCCCGAAACCTACCCACGGGTCAGTAGCAGTGATCTCGCGCAATGGCGTGCCTTGTCGTATGCCGATCTGGCATTTGCCGTGCTCTCCCGGTTCATTGACGACATCCCGCCGGCCGACCTGAAGGCCCTGCTTGCCAGGACGTATACGGCGCAGGCGTATGGCAATGGCCGCAGCCGCGAGCAGGCCGCCGAGATCACGCCCCTGCGCTGGCTGGAACGGCCTGACGCAGCAAGCGGCGAAGGCGGGCTGGCGATCCTCGAGCTGTCCAACGGCCCGACGCTGGCCTTCAAGGACATGGCCATGCAGTTGCTCGGCAATCTCTTCGAGTACGTTCTCGCGAAACGCGGCGAAGAGATCAACATTCTCGGCGCCACTTCCGGAGACACCGGTTCGTCGGCCGAATACGCCATGCGCGGAAAGCGCGGCGTGCGTGTCTTCATGCTCTCGCCGCACCAGCGGATGAGCGCCTTCCAACGTGCGCAGATGTACTCCCTGCACGACGCGAACATCCACAACATCGCCGTGCGCGGCATGTTCGACGATGCCCAGGATATCGTCAAGGCGGTGTCCAATGATCACGCCTTCAAGGCCCGCTACCGGATTGGTGCGGTCAACTCGATCAACTGGGCGCGCGTCGCCGCACAGGTGGTCTACTATTTCAAGGGCTATTTCGCTGCCACTGGCGGGATTGGCGGCAGCAACGATCGGCAGGTTGCTTTTGCCGTCCCCTCGGGCAACTTCGGAAATATCTGTGCCGGCCATATCGCGCGCATGATGGGTCTGCCGATCGGCCGCCTGGTGCTGGCGACCAACGAGAACGACGTCCTCGACGAGTTCTTCCGCAGTGGCGTCTACCGCCCGCGCGCCACGGGCGAAACGCACGCCACGTCGAGTCCGTCGATGGATATCTCGAAGGCTTCCAATTTCGAACGCTTCGTTTTTGATCTCGTCGGTCGCGATCCCGCCGTGATCCGTGGGCTATGGGCCAAGGTCGATAAGGGCGGCAGTTTTGACCTCTCCGACACGCCGTTCTTCGCCCGATTGCCGGCGTATGGCTTCGTTTCCGGCAGGAGCACCCACGCCGATCGTTTGGCAACGATCCGCCATACGTTCGAGAAGTACGGCCTGATGATCGATACGCACACCGCCGATGGCCTCAAGGTCGGTAGCGAGTTGCGCAGCCCGGAGATGCCGATGGTGGTACTCGAGACGGCATTGCCGGCCAAGTTCGAGGAAACGATCGTCGAGGCCCTGGGCCGCCGGCCCGAGCGGCCGGCCGGCCTGCAGGGTATAGAAGACCTGCCGCAGCGGGTCGAGGTCATCGATGTCAGCGTCGATGCGGTGAAGGAAATCATCCGTCGGCACCTGGACTGATCGAGGCCGGCGGGCACAGGGAAAAAGGGCGCCGAAGGCGCCCTTTGCTTTTGCCGGAGTTTCTTTTCCCGACTACCGCCGCCGTCCCGGCCGAACACGCACGACGCGCGCACCGCCTGCCAGTCGAAGCTGAAGCCTTGTCACCACGCGCCACCACTCGTTTCAGAGGTAGATCACGGCCGGGAAGACGGCGGCGGCGAGTACCAGCACCAGCCATTCGAGGTTGTGGCGCGCCAGGAATCCGGTGAAGTGCATGATCAGAATCGCGATCGCTACCACGTAAAACAGCGCAAACAACATCGGAGGCCCCTTTCTCTTCTTGCGCAGGCGACAGCCGCCAGCCTGCCTTACATCGCTCGCGCCGGATTATATAACGCATTGCGGCCACCGGCAGTTTGCCCGCACGGCGCTTCTAGTCGGTAAAACGCATCGACAGGTCGAGCGCCCGCACGTCCTTGGTCAGGCCACCGATCGAGATCCTGTCGACACCGGTCTCGGCGATGCCGCGCACGCTGTCCAGGCTGACGTTTCCCGAGGCTTCGAGAATCGCCCGTCCCTTGCTCAGCAGCACAGCTTCCCGCAACTGCTCGAGACTGAGATTGTCGAGCAGAATCATCTCTGCGCCGGCATCGAGTGCCTCCTGCAGTTCGCCCAGCGTCTCGATTTCGATCTCGACGAACTGACAGGCATCGGCCGCACTCTCGGCGATCCGCCGGGCCGCGGCCAGCGCCGCAGCGATGCCGCCGGCGGCGTGGATGTGGTTTTCCTTGATCAGGATTCCGTCGTGGAGACCCAGGCGATGATTGCCGCCTCCGCCACAGCGTACCGCGTATTTCTGCGCCAGGCGCAGTCCGGGAATCGTCTTGCGGGTGTCGACCACCTGCGCCCGCGTGCCCGCGACCAGATCGGCGTACTGGCGAGCCTTGCTGGCAACGCCGGACAGCAACTGCAGGAAATTGAGCGCGCTGCGTTCGCCGGTGAGCATGCTGCGAGAAGGTCCTTCGATTTCGCAGAGTACCTGATCAGGGCTGGTGCGCTCGCCGTCCCGTACCTTCCAGACGATCTCGATGCTCGCATCGAGCTTGCTGAAGCAGCGGCTGAACCAGGCGCTCCCGCAGAGGACGGCGCTCTCGCGTGCAACGACCCGCGCGCGACTGTGCACCCCGGCAGGAACCAGCTGCGCGGTAAGGTCGCCGCTGCCGACATCCTCGCTGAGTGCGGTTGTGACGTTGCGCTCGATTTCTGCATCGAGCAGAGCTGCAATGGACATGACATTCCCGTAGACTGAACGCTTAACCGCTTGATTTTAGCATCGAAGGAAAGCACGAATGCTCAACGTACTGTTTGTTGGCCTGGGGGTCTTGCTCGCCCTTTCCCTGGTCGGCGCCTTGATTGTCCTCTACGTGCAGGATGTGACCCAGGAAAAGCACGCCGTGTTGCGGAATTTTCCGCTGGTCGGCCACCTTCGTTACCTGTTCGAAAGCCTCGGCGAGTACTTCCGACAGTATTTCTTTCTCGGCGATCGCGAGGAGCAGCCCTTCGACAGGGCCACGCGCAGTTGGGTCTACCGCATGGCCAAGAACGAAGCCGGCATCATCGGTTTCGGCTCGACCTACCCGATCCACGAACCCGGCGCACTGGTCTTCGTCAATGCCCCGTTTCCCATCCTCGATGACGAGCAGCAGCCGACGCCAGCGGTGCTCATTGGCGAGGGCTACTGCCGGACGCCTTTTGCCGGCAAGTCGCTGGTGAATATCAGCGCAATGAGTTTTGGCGCGATTTCCCGGCCTGCCGTGCGCGCGCTCTCGCGCGGTGCCGCCGCTGCCGGCTGCTGGCTGGACACCGGAGAGGGCGGGTTGTCTCCCTACCATCTCGAGGGTGGCTGCGACATCATCTTTCAGGTTGGCACGGCCAAATATGGCGTCCGCGACGAGCTCGGCCGGCTTTCGGACGAGCGTCTGCGCGAAGTGGCCGCGCACGAGACGGTGCGCGCGTTCGAGATCAAGCTTTCGCAGGGGGCAAAACCAGGCAAGGGCGGCGTTTTGCCTGCCGACAAGGTGACGGCGGAGATCGCCGGCATTCGCGGCATTGCCGCCGGTCGTGACTCGCTGAGCCCGAACCGCCATCCCGACATCGCCGACGTCGAGCAGTTGCTCGACAAGGTCGAGCACCTGCGCGCGGTGACCGGCAAGCCGGTAGGCGTCAAGACGGCCATCGGCGGCCCGCGCTTCATCAACGAACTCACGGCAGCGGTGGCGCGGCGCGGTCCGCAGGCGGCCCCCGACTTCCTGACCATCGACGGCGGCGAGGGCGGCAGCGGTGCGGCACCGCAGGCGCTCGCCGATCACATGGCGATGTCGATCGATGAAGCGCTGCCCCTGGTCGCCGATGCGCTGCTGGCCAGCGGCCTCCAGGAGCGCATTCGGGTGATTGCCGCCGGCAAGCTGCTGACGCCGGCGCGGGTTGCCTGGGCACTGGCGAGCGGCGCCGATTTCGTCAATACGGCGCGCGGCTTCATGTTCGCGCTCGGCTGCATCCAGGCGCTGCGCTGCCACACCAACACCTGCCCGACCGGCGTCACCACGCACGATCCGCGCCTGCAGCGCGGGCTGGTCGTCGAGGACAAGGCGGCGCGGGTCGCCTCGTACTGCCGCAACATGAACAAGGAGGTTGGCATGATCGCCCACTCCTGTGGTCTGCGCCATGCCCGGGAACTGCGCCGCGAGCACGTGCGCATCGTGCAGGCGTCGGGGCAGAGCATCGCCCTCGACGCACTGTGTCCCTATCCGGCACCGTTGCCGGCTTCCTGAAGGTCTGCTGGCTGGGTGCGTTCGGCAACGATGGCCAGCAGGGCGTCGCCGTAGCGCTGCGCCTTGGCGACGCCGATGCCCGGAACGGCGAGCAGAGCCTGCGGCGAGGCGGGAAGCAGGGCGGCGATTTCGCATAGCGTTCTGTCGTGCATGATGACGTACGCGGGTACACCCTGTTCGCGTGCCTGTTCGAGTCGCCAATGGCGCAGGCGGGCGACCAGCGGCGAATCGCTCGTGGCGGGGATCCCGGCTGCGCCGGTCCTGCTCCTCGGGGGGGGCTTGCTCTGCGTACGTTCGACCTGGCGGCGAAGCTGCAGGCGGACTTCGCCTTTGAGAACCGGGCGGGCGCTGTCGGTCAGCTTGAGCGCCCCATAGGCGGTCGCGTCGGCGTCCAGCAGGCCACCGGCGAGGAGCTGGCGGAACACCGAACGCCAGCCGCGCTCGTCGATGTCGGCGCCGACGCCGAAGGTCGGCAGTCGCTGATGGCCAAACTGCTGCACCTTGTCGGTGTTCTTGCCGCGCAGGATGTCGATCAGGTGTCCGGCGCCGAAACGCTGACCGGTACGCAAGGCAGCGGACAGCGCCTTCTGCGCGGCCACTGTCCCATCCCAGACGATCGGCGGTTCCAGGCAGGCATCGCAGTTGCCGCAAGGTTTCGCCTGCTCGCCGAAGTAGTTGAGCAGAATCACCCGGCGGCACTGTGCCGATTCGCAGTAGGCGAGCATGCTCTCGAGCTTCTGCCGTTCGACCCGTTTCTGCTCGGCCGGCGCCGTCGAGTCCTCGATCATCTGGCGGTGAATCACCACGTCGTTCAGGCCGTAGGTCATCCAGGCTTCCGACGGCTCGCCGTCACGTCCGGCGCGGCCGGTTTCCTGATAGTAGGCCTCGAGGCTCTTCGGCAGGTCGAGGTGGGCGACGAAGCGCACGTCGGGCTTGTCGATTCCCATCCCGAAGGCGATGGTGGCAACCATCACCAGCCCATCCTCGCGCAGGAAGCGTTGCTGGTGCCTTTGGCGGTCGGCGGCCGCCAGGCCGGCGTGGTAGGGCAAGGCAGTTACCCCTTGCGTGTTGAGCCAGGCGGCGGTCTCATCGACCTTGCGGCGCGACAGGCAGTAGACGATTCCCGCTTTGCCCGGATGCGTGCCGAGAAAGGCGAGCAGTTGCTTGCGCGGATTGTCGCGTTCGACGATGCTGTAGCGGATGTTCGGCCGGTCGAAACTGGCCACGAATACGCGCGCGTGCCCGAGGCCGAGCCGGGTTCTTATTTCCTGCCGGGTCAGTTGGTCGGCGGTCGCTGTCAGGGCGATGCGCGGAACGTCTGGAAAGCGCTCGTGCAGCTGCGAGAGCTGCATGTACTCGGGGCGGAAGTCGTGTCCCCACTGCGAGACGCAGTGCGCCTCGTCGATGGCGAACAAAGCCACTTGCCCACGTGCGGTCAGTTGTTCGAGGAGGCCGATAAAACGGTCGGTGAGCAGCCGCTCGGGCGCCACATAGACCAGGTCGAGCTCGCCGCGCATCAGGCTGCGCTCGGTATCGACCACCGCCCGGAAGTCCAGCGACGAGTTGAGGAAAGCGGCTCTTACGCCTGCCTGTCGCAAGGCGTCTACCTGATCCTGCATGAGCGCGATCAGCGGCGAAACGACGACGCCCACCCCCGGCCGCAGGAGTGCGGGAATCTGATAGCAGAGCGACTTGCCGCCGCCGGTCGGCATCAGTACCAGCGCATCCCCACCGTCGACGATCTGGTCGACGATCTCCGCCTGCTGACCGCGAAACGACGGGTAGCCGAAGACACGGCGCAGGATTCCGATGGCCGACGCGTTCATCTGCCAAGCAGGGCGCCGCGGCGTGGGCGAGAGGGCATCAGCGCAGACGTTCCCGGGTCAGGGATTCGCCATCCCAGCACAGACATTCGCCCTCATCCTCGCGCCAGTCGGCCATCACCCAGCGCTCGACATGGATGCCATCGACGATGTGGTCGTGCATCGCCGGGCGATGCGTATGCCCGTGGATCAGCGTGGCGTAGCCGTGCGCGCGCAGGAAATCGTCGGTCGCACCCGGATTGACGTCCATCAGGTAGCTGGCCTTGTCGCGCTTGGCCGACTCACTCTGCCGGCGGAGCGCACGGACCTTCTCCTTGCGCTCCGCCAACGGTCTGGCCAGGAAGGCGGCCTGCCAGTCGGCCTGACGAACAAGCGTACGGAATTCCTGGTATTCGTGGTCGTCGGTGCACAAGGCATCGCCATGCGTGAGAACGAACTGCCAGGCCGGCAGGGAGAGCACGTAGGGGTCCGGAAGCAGGCGGGCGCCGCTACGGGCAATGAAGCGGTCACCAAGCAGGAAATCGCGGTTGCCGTGCATCAGCGACAGCGCAACGCCGGCGCTGCTCAGCGCGTGCAGCGCGGCGACGATTTTGGCCGCAAGAGCTTCCTCGGCCTCGTCGAGGCAATCGTCACCCGGCCAGGCTTCGAAGAGATCGCCGAGGATGAACAGCTGCTCGGCCGAACGCGCGCGGCCGGCAAGAAAGTCGAGAAAAATGCGGCTTACACCCGGCGCCTGCGGCGCCAGATGCAGATCGGAAACGAAGAGAATCAAGGGTGCTGCAGGTCGGGCGGCGGCGCGATCTTCAGCAGACTTCGGCACGTTCGATGAGCACGTCCTCGACCGGCACATCGCGATGAAAACCGGCAGAGCCGGTGCGCACGGCCTTGATCTTGTCGACCACCTCGGTTCCCTCGACGACTTTGCCGAAGACGCAATAGCCCCAACCCTGGGCATTCGCTGCGCGGAAGTTGAGCGAGGCGTTGTCTACCACGTTGATGAAGAACTGCGCGGTCGCCGAGTGCGGCTCGTTGGTGCGCGCCATGGCCAGCGTATAGGCATCGTTCTTGAGGCCGTTGTCGGCCTCGTTCTTGATCGGCGCCCTGCATTCCTTCTGCTTCATGCCCGGCGCAAAGCCGCCGCCCTGCACCATGAAGCCGGGAATGACACGATGGAAGATGGTGTTGTCGTAGTGGCCGGACTCGACGTAGTCGAGGAAATTCTGAGCCGAGAGAGGTGCTTTTTCGGCGTCCAGTTCGATGCCGATGACGCCTAGAGTGGTGTGCAGCTTGATCATGGGGACTCCTTATTTTTGTGCTGGGATGATTTTTACCGACTGGATGACGACCGGCTCAAGGGGAACGTTCTCGTACATCCCATGCCTGCCGGTAGGCACCTTGGCAATCCTGTCGGCGACGTCCATGCCTTGTGTCAGCTTGCCGAACACGGCGTAGCCCCAGCCGTCCGATCCCGGATAGTTGAGCATGGCATTGTCTTTATGGTTGATGAAGAACTGCGAACTCGCGGAATGGGGGGCGTTGGTACGGGCCATGGCGATCGTCCACTGGTCATTCTTGAGGCCGTTCTTGGCTTCGTTCTCGACTGTTCTTGACGCGGGCTTCTTCTCCATGCCCGCCGTGAAGCCGCCGCCCTGGATCATGAAGCCGGGGATGACCCGGTGAAAAACGGTGCCGTCATAGAAACCCTCGTTGACGTACTGGACGAAGTTGTTGACGGTTTTCGGTGCTTTCTCGGAATCAAGCTCGATGACCATCTTCCCCATGCTGGTCTGCATTTCGACCGTCGGCGCGGCCAGCGCAGCAAAGGACAGCAGGGCGGTGGTCAGCGGCGCAAGCATCTTGTACATCAGGCGTGTTCCTTTCGTAGAACGGTTGTCCGGCGACCGTCTTCGCGTATGCGGTACAGGCATTCCTTCATCCGGGCATCACGGTGGTTGCTGGTGCAAGGCGGGAAGAAACGGCCGCAGAGGCTGCGGAAAAACCGAGCGCATCGTTATGGTACACTCGCGGGCGCAGCGGGTGGATGTGACGGCTGGATGTGATTCAACCGGCCGATTCTAACAAGAAGTGCGTCGAACCCAAAACACTGCCAACTCGCGCCGGTCGGCGCCGAGCCCTCTCGTGAGTCCCAGAATGCTGAAAATATACAACTCGCTGGCGCGGGCAAAACAGGACTTCGTGCCGATTACCCCGGGCAGCGTCCGCATGTACGTTTGCGGCATGACCGTCTACGACTACTGTCATCTTGGCCATGCGCGGGTTCTGGTCGTTTTCGACATGGTTCAACGCTGGCTGCGTGCCAGTGGCCTGCAGGTAACCTACGTTCGCAACATCACCGACATCGATGACAAGATCATCAAGCGTGCGGCGGAGAACAAGGAGAGCATTGCCGAGCTTACCGAGCGTTTCATCGCCTTCATGAACGAGGATGCGCTGGCACTCGGCGTCGAGCCGCCGGATCATGAGCCGCGTGCGACGGCCTACGTGCCACAGATGCTGGCGTTGATCGGACAACTGGAACGGAACGGCCTTGCCTACCAGGCTGCGGACGGCGACGTCAACTTCTCGGTGCGCAAGTTCGCTGGCTACGGCAGGCTTTCCGGAAAGTCGATCGACGACCTGCGGGCCGGTGAGCGCGTCGAGGTCGACGCCGCGAAAGGTGACCCGCTCGACTTCGTTCTCTGGAAACATGCCCGCGACGACGAGCCTTCCTGGGCTTCGCCGTGGGGCGAGGGACGCCCCGGATGGCATATCGAGTGCTCGGCGATGAGTTCGGATCTCCTCGGCAAGCATTTCGACATCCACGGCGGTGGCCAGGACCTGCAGTTCCCGCACCACGAAAACGAGATCGCGCAATCCGAGGGCGCGCACCGTTGCCGCTTCGTGAACTACTGGATGCACAATGGCTTCGTGCGTGTCGCCGACGAGAAGATGTCGAAATCGCTCGGCAACTTCTTCACGATCAGGGAGATCGTCAGGAAGTACGATCCTGAAGTGCTGCGCTTTTTCATCCTGCGGGCACACTATCGCAGTCCGCTCAACTACTCGGAAACACATCTCGACGATGCCCGGCAAGCGCTGACCCGGCTTTACACCGCGTTGAAGGACGTCCCAGCCGAAACGCCACCGGTGGACTGGACTGCGCCGCACGCACAGCGCTTCAGCCAGGCGATGAATGACGACTTCAATACGCCCGAAGCATGTGCGGTGCTTTTTGAGCTCGCCACCGAGCTCAACCGAAACAGGTCGCCGGCGCTGGCCGGGCAGCTGCGTGCGCTGGCGGGCGTTCTTGGCCTGCTGACTCGCGACGCGCAGGCCTTCCTGCAAGCGGCGCCGAGCAGCGCGACGGGCAGCGGGACCGACGATGCGGCCGAAGGCATCGAAGCGCTGATTGCCGACCGCGCTGCTGCCAAGAAACGCAGGGACTACGCCGAAGCGGACCGTATCCGTGGCGAGCTGCTGGCGGCTGGCATCGTCCTCGAGGATGGCACAGCGGGAACCACCTGGCGACGCTCGTGATCGGCAGTCGGCTGGAACGCTTTGCGGAGGAGGCTGGGATCGTTCGGCAGGCGGGCAGGCTAATGCAGGATCCGGCCGCCGGCGCCGATGACGGTCAGGTCGACGAAGCGCGAACCGGATCGCTCGGTCGCCGAATAGCTGACGCGATAGCCGCCGAGATCGTGGTTCTTCATGCTTTCGAGAGCGGTGACCAGCTTTTCACGCGTCAAATCCCGGCCCACCTCGCGCAGCGCGTCCACCAATACTCGGGCCATCGCATAGGCCTCGACGCCATAGTAGGAAGGCTTGCCCTGCGTGCCGAGCAGCGCCTGGTATTCGCGCACCAGGGGCGTCGTGTCGTTCCATGGCGACGGCATGACCTGAGAAATCCCGATACCACGCGCCGCGTCACCAAGTTCCTGGACCAGCAAGTCGGCGCCGACGGGTGAAAGGGTCATGAACTGCGGCAATTGATCGGCTTTCCTCATGCTCCGGACAAACGCCGCGGTCGGCTTGTACAGCGTCACCATGATCACCGCCTGCGGATCGACCCCGGCGATCTCCTGCGCGGCCTGCGCGACATCGACCGAGTTTCGTTCCACCGTGGCCACCGCCGATGGCGCCAGTGCGTGCTTCTTGAGCGCGCTGACGACGCCGTCCAGCCCCGACTTCCCAAAACCGTCGTTCTGGTACAAGACCGCGATGTTCTTGATGCCAAGCGAGACCAGATGGTTCACCAGCGCCTCGGTTTCGTTGGCGTAGCTGGCCCGAACGTTGAACATGTAGCGATTTTTCGGGTTGTCCAGAGGTGACTGGCGCAGCGAGTCGGCGCCGGAGATGGCGCCTATGAGCGGTACGCCGGCAATTCCGAAAGCCTTGTTCATGGCCGCCGTCGTCGGACTGGAGCCGTAGGAAGCGAGCAGGGCAAACGCCTTCTCCTCCTTGATCAGCGCCTGCGTGTTGGCAACCGCCCGCTCCGTCTCGTAGCCGTCGTCAAGGACACGCAGGGAAAGCATCCGGCCATGCACGCCGCCGGCCTGGTTGATCTGTCGAAAATAGGCCTGGATCACCCGCTTCATGTCCAGCCCGTAGGCACCGTTCGGGCCGGAAAACGGCGCCGTCATGCCAATCAGGATGCTGTTGTCGGTAACGCCGACTGTCTCGCCTGCGCTGACGCTGCCGAGCCAGCACAGCAGAGCACAGAGCAAAGCTCTCGCATACCTCATTCCATCGCCCTCCGGCCGGGTGCGAATCGCGGCCGACGGCAGGCCGCTTCCACAAACACGCGAGGATGGCAATAAAAACTGACATGCCGCTTACACCGTCTGGCAGGGCTTCAATGCGGGCTGCCGCGGGGGGGCGACAATCGGAGGCCCCAAGCTTGTTGCTGCCGACTGCGGCGGGCTGCCGGGCAGCACGCCGCAAGGGAGCTGCTCTCAGGTGGCGGCGAAGAAGTCGCGAACGCGATCCATCCAGGACTTGGCGCGCGGATTGTGACGGCCGGAGTTTTCCTGACTCGACTCTTCGAGTTCGCGTAGCAGTTCTTTCTGGCGCTCGGTCAAATGCACCGGCGTTTCGACCACCACATGGCACAGCAGGTCACCGTGGGCGTGGCTGCGCACGCTCTTGATGCCTTTCCCGCGCAAGCGGAAGGCCTTGCCGGACTGCGTCTCCGGCGGAATTCTGACCTTCGCCGCACCATCGAGAGTCGGGATGTCAATCTCGCCGCCGAGAGCCGCGGTGGTGAAGCTGATCGGCATCTCGCAGTGCAGGTCGTTCTGCTCGCGCTGGAAGACAGCGTGCGCCTTGAGGTGAATCTGAACGTAGAGATCTCCCGACGGGCCACCATTGACCCCGTGCTCGCCTTCGCCGGAAAGCCGGATGCGATCGCCTTCGTCGACGCCGGCAGGGATCTTTACTGCCAGCGTCTTGTGCTGTTTGACTCGACCCGCGCCATGACACGGCGCACAGGGGTCGGCAACGAAGCGGCCGGTACCGTGGCACTTCGGGCAGGTCTGCTGGATCGAGAAGAAGCCCTGCTGCAGACGAACCTGACCGCTACCCTGGCAGGTCGGGCAGGTCTTCGGCTGCGTGCCGGCCTTGGCGCCGCTGCCATGGCAGGCCTCGCAGACCTCCATGGTCGGGATGCGAATCTTGGTCTCGGTACCGAAAGCCGCCTGTTCAAGGGTGATTTCGAGGTTGTAGCGCAGGTCGGCGCCACGATAGATGTTCGAACGACCGCCGCGAGCTCCCCCGAAGATTTCGTCAAAGATGCCCCCAAAGGCGTCCGAGAAGCCGCCCGCGCCGCCGCCGCCCATGCCCGACTGCGGATCGACGCCGGCATGGCCGTATTGGTCGTAGGCGGCGCGCTGCTGCGGGTCGGCAAGAATCTCGTAGGCTTCCTTGGCTTCCTTGAAGTGACCTTCGGCGTTCGGATTGTCCGGATTGCGATCCGGATGGTGTTTCATCGCCAGCTTGCGATAGGCCTTCTTGATTTCTTCGTCGGATGCGTCGCGATTGACACCCAGAATCTCGTAAAAGTCGCGTTTAGCCATCGGTTCTCGAACAGTTTGTGGGACGAAGCGAGGCGCGATTATACGCCCCGCTGTTCAGAAGGATGCCTACTTCTTGTCCTTCACTTCCGTGAACTCGGCATCGACAACGTCGCTGTCGTCCTTCTTCGTCGCACCAGCCGGGTCGGCGCCGGCAGCGTGCTCGCCGCCATCGCCGCCACCACCACCGGCCGCCGCCTGCTGCTGGGCGTACATCTTCTCGCCAAGCTTCTGTGAAGCCGTTCCGAGGGCCTCGGTCTTGGCCTTGATGGCGGCGAGGTCGTTGCCGCGAATTTCCTCCTCGGCTTCCTTCAGCGCCTTCTCGATGCCTGCCTTCTCGTCGTCGGAAAGTTCCTTGCCGTATTCGGCAAGTGACTTCTTGACGGTGTGAATCATGCCGTCGCACTGATTGCGTGCTTCTGCCAGTTCATGGGCCTTGCGGTCCTCTTCGGCGTGCACTTCCGCATCCTGAACCATGCGCTGCACTTCTTCCTCACTGAGTCCCGAAGAAGCCTGGATCTTGATCTTGTTCTCCTTGCCGGTGGCCTTGTCCTTGGCCGAGACATGCAGAATGCCATTGGCGTCGATATCGAAGGTGACCTCGATCTGCGGCATGCCGCGTGGCGCCGGCGGAATGTCCGACAGGTTGAACTGCCCGAGACTCTTGTTGCCGGCGGCCATTTCACGCTCGCCCTGCAGGACGTGAATGGTCACTGCCGACTGGCCGTCGTCGGCAGTCGAGAAGATCTGGTTGGCCTTGGTCGGGATGGTCGTGTTCTTCTTGATCAGCTTGGTCATCACGCCGCCAAGCGTCTCGATGCCGAGCGACAGCGGCGTCACGTCGAGCAGGAGGACGTCCTTGACCTCGCCCTGCAGCACGCCGCCCTGAATCGCCGCACCGACGGCGACGGCCTCGTCCGGGTTGACGTCACGGCGCGGCTCCTTGCCGAAGAACGCCTTGACCTTCTCCTGCACCTTGGGCATCCGCGACTGGCCGCCGACCAGGATCACGTCGTCGATGTCGGTCATCTTGCAGCCGGCGTCCTTGAGCGCGATGCGGCACGGCTCGATGGTGCGCTCGACCAGTTCGTCGACCAGCGACTCGAACTTGGAGCGGGTGATCTTCAGCGTCAGGTGCTTGGGACCGGAACTGTCGGCGGTGATGTACGGCAGGTTGATCTCGGTCTGCTGACCCGACGAGAGTTCGATCTTCGCTTTCTCGGCGGCATCCTTGAGGCGCTGCAGGGCGAGCACGTCGGCCTTCAGGTTGACCCCCGACTCCTTCTTGAATTCGTCGATGATGTAGTCGATCAGACGCTGGTCGAAGTCTTCGCCACCCAGGAAGGTGTCGCCGTTGGTGGACAGCACCTCGAACTGATGCTCGCCCTCGACCTGGGCGATCTCGATGATTGAAATGTCGAACGTGCCACCGCCAAGGTCGTAGACCGCGATCTTCTTGTCGCCCTGCTTTTTGTCCATGCCGAAGGCCAGCGCTGCGGCAGTCGGCTCGTTGATGATCCGCTTGACTTCAAGACCGGCGATACGGCCGGCGTCCTTGGTCGCCTGCCGCTGGCTGTCGTTGAAATAGGCCGGCACGGTGATTACCGCTTCGGTGACTTCCTCGCCGAGGTAGTCTTCGGCGGTTCGCTTCATCTTGCGCAGGACTTCGGCCGAAACCTGCGGCGGCGCAATCTTCTTGCCGCGCACCTCCACCCAGGCGTCGGCGTTGTCGGCCTTGAGAATCTTGAAGGGCATCAGGCCGATATCCTTCTGCACTTCCTTCTCCTCGAAACGGCGTCCGATCAGCCGCTTGATCGCGTACAGGGTGTTCTTCGGGTTGGTGACCGCCTGCCGCTTGGCAGGCGCGCCGCAGAGAATCTCCTCATCGTCGGTGTAGGCAACGATCGACGGGGTCGTGCGCGCGCCTTCAGAGTTCTCGATAACCTTCGGCTTGCCGTTTTCCATGACGGCAACGCAGGAGTTGGTTGTGCCCAGATCGATGCCGATGATCTTGCCCATGACAGAATCCTTTCAGTATTTCGGTAATTTGTGACGACAGCTGCCAATCGGCAGAATGTCTGGTGACAAGCCCAAGCTGGGGCTTATCGCTGGAATTTCAAGCGGCCGCCTTGGCGACAACGACCATTGCCGGACGCAGTACGCGGTCGGTGAGCAGATAGCCCTTCTGCAGGACGCTTACCACGGTGTTCGGTTCCTGCGGCGACTCGACGACGCTGATCGCCTGATGGAGGTTCGGGTCGAACTTTTCGCCAACCGGATTGATCTCCAGCAGTGCGGATTTCTCGAATGCTGCGACCAGCTGCTTGAGCGTGACTTCGGTGCCCGAGCGAAGACTCTCGACACTCTGCGTTTCGGTGGCCAGGGCGATTTCGAGGCTGTCTTTCACGGGAAGCAGTTCCCGCGCGAAACGCTCGATCGCGAATCTGGCCGCCTTGGCGATGTCTTCCTGCGCGCGTCGCCGCACATTCTCGGTTTCAGCTTTGGCGCGCAGCCAGGCGTCGTGATGCTCGGCTGCCTTGAGTTCCGCCGCGCGCAGGGCCTCCTCAGCGCCGGGCGCGGTGTCGTTCGGCGGCGTGCTGTCGGCAATTGCCGCGCCGTCCTCAACTGCTGCGCTGGCGGCAGTGATCTCGGCGGAATCGGCCGCGTCGCTCGTAACATTGGCCTCGCCGGGCTGTTTGTCGTTTGCTTGCATAGATAGTGATCTCCCAGAAAACCGCATTCAGTTTGGGACGACTCTTTCGATTTCAAGGTCTTTTTCTGATCTCTGAGGGGGCAAAGAGTGAAGGAATTCGCGCATAATTGCTCAGTCAGGCAGTTCTTTCGCTGCTAGCATTGCCATTTTGGGCAGCCCTCTACCGCGCGTGGTACTGGCATGATGGAGAAGATCGGCAGGTATCAGATCATTCGCCCCCTTGGCAAGGGTGCGACGGCGGTCGTCTATCTGGCGCACGATCCCGAAATGAATCGCCAGGTGGCCATCAAGCTGATCCGCTTCGGTGAGGACAGCGCAGCGATGTCACGGCGGCTGCGCAAAATCTTTCAGACCGAGGACGCGATCGGTCGGCGACTTGAGCACCCGAACATCGTCAAGGTGTACGACGCTGTCGTCGAGAAGGACCAGGCCTATCTGGTCATGGAATTCGTTGACGGCGGCGCGCTTGACCGATTCTGTGCGATCAACCGCCTGCTGCCGATGCACCGTGTCATCGGCATCATCTTCAAGTGTTGCCTGGCGCTTGATCACGCCTTCCGCCAGGGAGTCGTTCATCGCGACATCAAGCCGGCCAACATCCTGCTTGACGCGCAAGACAATCCGCGCATCACCGACTTCGGTCTGGGCCTGAACCTGCACAAGGACATGGGCAAGGACTCCACCTTCGTGATGGGCGTCGGCTCACCGGCCTACATGTCGCCCGAACAGGTCAAGAACTACCCGCTCAATCACAAGACCGACCTCTATTCACTCGGCGTGCTCCTTTTCCAGCTGCTGACCGGGCGGCTGCCCTTTCGCGCCAATAACCCCGCGACGCTGGTCTACAAGATCGTCAACATGGATTCGCCATCGGTCTGTGCACTCAACCCGAACCTGCCGGCTGGCCTCGATCCGATCATCAAGAAAGCGCTCGAGAAAGACCTCTACAGCCGCTATCGCAACGGCGCTGCCTTCGCCAAGGACCTCTCGGCGGTGCGTTATCAGATGCTCGACGAGGACCAGACGCAGCAGGATCTGACCCGCTTCGAGCGCTTGCGCAAACTGGACTTCTTCGTCGAGTTCGAGGACATCGAGCTGTGGGAAGTGCTGCGCATCAGTGTCTGGCGGGAATTGTCGGAAAAAGTGACGTTGATTCGCGAAGGCGACAATCACCGCAAGTTCGGTGTGATCATTGACGGCTTCGTCGAGGTATCGACCAACGGGCGGGTCATCTGCCGCCTTGGTGCGAGCGAGGTTGTCGGCGAAATGGCCTTCCTGCACCCTGCCGATACCGAGCGGCACGCCACGGTAGTGACTCTCGAGCCCACCCTGTTCCTGGAAATCAACAGCGCTGCGCTCGAACTGAGTTCAGAGGAGGTGCAGGAACGTTTCAACCAGGTTCTGCTGGTCAAGCTGCTGGCACGCTTGCGCGAAGCCAACAAGGTGCTCGCCAAACTTGGCCAGACAGCGGTGCAGGGTAGTCTTTCGGCGTCTTCGCTCGGCTTGACGCCGCCTCTGGAACTGCTCTAGCGCGGCACTGTCGTCGCGGCCGCTTCCTCAGCTCGGCGCGCCGGTCGCTTTCGCGCGCAGGGCGCTGAGTTCCAGTTCGGCCGGGTCGGGCGATTGCTGCGTCGGCCAGCCGCTCAGCTGGCTGGCGGCGATATCGGCAAGGGCGCGAATCCAGTCGTCGCGCTCGTTGAGGCAGGGCACGTAGTGGAACTCCTTGCCGCCGCCGTTGATGAACTCGGCGCGAGCCTCGATGGCGATCTCTTCGAGCGTCTCCAGACAGTCGGCGGGAAATCCCGGGCAGATCACGTCGACCCGCTGCACGCCCTGCTTGCCGAGTGCCTTCAGCGTCGGCGCCGTATAGGGCTGCAGCCACTCGGCGCGACCGAAGCGCGACTGGAAGCAGACCTGGTATTGCTCGGCCGCCAGGCCAAGCGCCTCGGCCAGCAGGCGGCCACTCTTCTGGCATTCGCAGTGGTAGGGATCGCCCTTGTCCAGCGTGTAGCGCGGCAGCCCGTGAAAACTCATGATCAGGCGATACGAGCCGTCCGGCCGACCACTGGCCGTCCAGTGCTCGCGAACGCTGGCCGCCAGCGCCGCAATGTAGCCCGGATGATCGGCAAAGCTCCTGACCGTGCGCAGTTCCGGCTGGTTGCGTACGCGCTGCAACCAGGCGCACGCGGCGTCGAGCGCCGTCGCCGTGGTACTTGCCGCATACTGTGGATAGAGCGGCAGCAGCAGGATTCGCGTGCAGCCACCGGCCTTGAGTCGCGACAGCGTCGCCGGAATTGACGGCCTGCCGTAGCGCATCGCGTAATCGACGATCAGCTGATGCCCGGCCTGGCCAAGAAAGCCGCGCAGCAGCTTGGCCTGACGTTCGACGTGCACTTTCAGCGGCGAACCATCGGCCGTCCAGATCGATGCATATTTTTCAGCCGAACGGCGCGGCCGCACGCGAAGGATGATGCCGTTGAGAATCAGCCACCAGACCGGGCGCGGGATCTCGACGACGCGTGGGTCGGAGAGAAACTCCTTGAGGTAGCTGCGGACCGCCGGCGGCGTCGCTTCTGCGGGGGTTCCCAGGTTGATCAGCAGAACCGCGGTTTGTGCCGGCGAACCATGACGGTAGGTCGGTTCCGGAAGATAACGCGGCATCAGGAGTTGGCCTGGTAGGTGAGCGCGGAAGAGAGCAGTTTGGCAGTGATGTCGACGATCGGGATGACGCGTTCGTAGGCCATGCGGGTGGGGCCGATCACGCCAACCGAACCGACAACCTGGCCGTCGACCTCATAGGGTGCAGTGACCACACTGCATTCATCAAGCGGCGCCAGGCCCGATTCGCCGCCAATGAAGATCTGCACGCCGTTGGCGCGATGCGAGAGATCAAGCAGCTGCATCAGCGAAGTCCGCTGTTCGAAGAGGTCGAACAACTCGCGAAGCCGTTTCATGTTTGACGAGAACTCCTCGACTTCAAGCAGGTTTCGCTCGCCCGAAATGATGTAGCGCTCATCCGGTTCCTTCATTGCCTCGTCACCGGCGGCCAGCGCGGCGGCCATCAGCGATTGCAGATCGCCACGCAGCCGCTGCAGTTCCTCCTGGACGCGTTGGCGGATGTGCTCGAAATCGCCGCCAACGAAATGCTGGTTCAGGTAGTTGGTTGCGGTAACCAGCTCGGACGGGGAGTAAGAGCGCCCGGGAAACAGCAGGCGGTTCTGCACGTCGCCGTCGGAGGTTACCAGGATCAGCAGAATGCGCTTTTCCGAAAGGCTGACGAATTCGATTTGGCGAATCTTCGGCACCTGCCGGCGCGGCGTCATGACGATGCCGGCAAAGCGGGTCAAGCCGGAAAGCAGGTGCGAGGCATTGCTGATCAACTGCCTGGGCTGCGACAGCAGCAGGTGTCCCTCGATGGCATCGATCCGCTCCTTGTCGAGCGCTTCGACGGTGAGCAGGCTGTCGACGAAGAAACGGTAGCCGCGTGATGTCGGCACACGCCCCGCCGAAGTGTGCGGACTGGCGATCAGACCGCTCTCTTCGAGGTCGGCCATTACATTGCGAACGGTCGCCGCCGAGAGGTCCAGGCCGGAGTACTTGGACAGGGCGCGCGAACCGACCGGGTGCCCTTCCGCGATGTAGCGTTCAATGAGCGTCTTCAGCAACCGTCGGGCGCGTTCGTCTAGCATGGTTCCGATTCTACAAAAAATACCTCACCCGCGGGGCACCGCGGAAGCAAGCTTGAAGTGTGGTCTAATTGTCGTCATGAACAATGCCTTTCCTCAAGAGCCGGCCGAGGGCGCGAATCTACCCAAGACGATTGCGCTGATCGGCAAGTACCACAGTCAGGAAATCGCCGAGTCCGTCCGCCTGCTGGCGGGATACCTGCACGAACGCGGCATTACGGTCCTGCTTGAGGACGAGACCGCGCGCAACATCGTCTCGCAGCTCGATCCGCGCAGCTGGGCCAGCGGCAGCTTCGCGTGGCTGGGCTCGCACGCCGACATGGCGATCGTCGTCGGTGGCGACGGCACCATGCTCAATGCGGCGCGCCACCTGGCGCGTTACCGCGTGCCGCTGGTCGGTGTAAACCAGGGGCGCCTCGGCTTCATGACAGACATTTCGCGCAGCGACATGTTGACCTGCATGGACGACCTGCTCGATGGCAAGTTCGTTCCCGAAACGCGGATGCTGCTGGAAGCCGAGATCCTGCGCGACGAGCGCAGCATTGTCGCTTATCTGGCGCTCAACGACGTGGTCGTCGACAAGGGCGCCATCGGGCGGATGATCGAGTTCGAGCTGTTCATCGACGGCGAATTCATCTATCACCTGCGCTCGGACGGCCTGATCGTGGCGACCTCTACCGGCTCGACAGCCTATGCACTGTCGGCCAACGGCCCGATCCTGCATCCGCAGGTGGCGGCCATCGCCCTGGTCCCGCTCTGCCCGCACGCACTGACCAACCGGCCGATCCTGATCGGCGACCGCAACGAGATCGAAATCCGGATCGTGCACGCCACCGATTCGCGCGCCCACTTCGACGGTCAGGTAACGGCCGATCTGCGCAACGGCGATTGCGTGCGCATCCGCCGCTCCGAGTACTCGATCTGCCTGCTGCATCCGCCCGGCCACAGCTACTTCGCCATGCTCCGTCAAAAGCTGCACTGGAGCGAACGGCCGAAGGAACATTGAGCAATCATTTCCACGACGACCCTATCATGCTCCGCCGTTTGACGATTCGCGATTTCGTGCTGGTCGATCGCCTGGAGCTCGAATTTCAGGGGGGCTTCGGCACCCTGACCGGTGAAACCGGCGCCGGCAAGTCGATTCTTGTCGATGCCCTGGCCTTTGCCCTCGGCGATCGCGCCGACAGCAGCCTGGTACGGGCAGGTGGCGAGCGTGCCGAGGTAAGTGCCGAGTTCGATCTCGACGATTCTCCGGTCGCAGCCGAGCGCCTGCAGGCGCACGACCTGGATGCGCAGGACGGCCTGCTGCTGCGTCGACTGGTAGACGTCAAAGGCCGATCGCGCGCATACCTGAATGGCTCGCCAGTCACCGTCCAGCAGTTGCGCGAGGTAGGCGAGGGCTTGGTCGACATTCACGGTCAGCATGCGCATCAGTCGCTGCTGCGCGGCGAAGCGCAGCGCGCGCTGCTCGACACGCACGCCCGGCTCGATCCCTTGCGCGCCGAAGTGAGCGCCGCCTGGCGCAGTTGGCGCGCAGCCAGGGAGAGGCTCGACGCCGCAGCCGGTGGCATCGAAGCGCTGGCGGCCGAACGGGAGCAGCTGAGCTGGCAGGTCAGCGAACTGGAAGCGCTTGGCTTCTCGGCCGAAGAATGGCGGGCGCTGAATGAAGAACACCGACGCCTCGGGCATGCCGCCAGCCTGGTCGAAGGCACGCAGGCCTCATTGCAGGCGCTCACGGACGGCGATGCAGCCTGTGAAGCACAGCTTGCCGGCGTGACCCACAGGCTCGAGACGCTGTCCGACTACGACCCGGAGCTTTGCCAGGTCGCACTACTCCTGCAATCGGCGCAGGCGGAACTCGGCGAGGCGGTGTCGACCCTGCGCCGTTACGCCAACCGGGTCGAACTCGATCCGCAACGTCTGACAGACGTCGAGCGTCGCATCGAAGCCGTTCTGGATTGCGCACGCAAGTCGCGCTGCGCTCCGGATGAGTTGCCGTCCCTGCTGGCGCGCTGGCAGGAAAGACTGGCCGAGCTCGGTGATGCTGCCGACCTCGCCAGCCTGGCCGAGCGCGTCGAAGCTGCCGGAAAGCGATATGACGAGCTCGCCCGACGCCTGTCGGCCGGGCGTGCCGAAGCCGCCGCGACGCTTGGCCGCGAAGTCAGCCAGGTGATGCAGCAACTGGCACTCGGCGGCGGGCGTTTCGAAGTCGCGCTGCTGGCGGTCGAAGGCGGTGCTGCGACCGGGCTCGAACAGATCGAATTCCGCATTGCCGGGTTGGCGGGCAGCGAATCGCGCGCGCTGGCCAGGGTCGCCTCCGGCGGCGAGCTGTCGCGGATCAGTCTTGCCATCCAGGTGGTGACCAGTCAGGCGGCCAGCGTACCGACGCTGATTTTTGACGAGGTCGATGTTGGCATTGGCGGCGGCGTCGCAGAAGTGGTAGGCCGCTTGCTGCGTGAGCTGGGTGGCGAACGCCAGGTTCTGTGCGTGACGCATCTGCCGCAGGTCGCCGCACGCGCCAACTGGCAATGGCAGGTCAGCAAGGTCTCCGATGGCGGTCAGGTTCGCAGTCGGGTGGCGGTTCTCGGCGATCGCGAGCGAGTCGAGGAGATCGCACGCATGCTGGGCGGCATAGAGATCACGGCAATCACCCTGCAGCACGCCAGGGAAATGCTGCAACTCTCCTGATCAGGGGAACTGCGGCCGGCGAGCGTCCGCTCACGGCACGCGATCCGACGCACGCAAAAAGGCGTGCGCCATGAGCGCACGCCTTTCGAAAATCGTCAGGCGACGGCCGCGCAAACGCATCGGGGAATTCAGGGAAACGTCGCCGTGAAGTCGGAGCTTCCTCGCTTGTCGCCAGTCGTGCCGCCGGGCGCTGACGCAATTACCATCGGCAGGAGAAGTCTATCGCGCATCTGAGCAGCACAAGAGCACTCAGGTCGCCTTCTTGCCCTTGCCCCTGGCCGCCTTCTTGAGACTCTTGAATTGCTCGGGATCTTCGGCCTTCAGATACTCGACCACCTCGAAGTCTTCCCGCTTGAGGCGCTGAATGTCGATCTGCTCGACATGTACCAGGCGCAGCAGCTCACGCACCGGCTTGGGCATGTTGCGACCGCTTTCATAGCGCGAACCACCACTTTGCGTCACTCCGATCTTTGACCAGAACTGCTGCTGGTTGAGACCAAGCTTGCGGCGAATTTCGCGGGGATCGACCCTCTCGACGACTTTGACGGTGCTCATAGCTATCCTTTCGTACAGTTACTCCAAGCGAACCAGCAGGAAAGCCGCTTCCTGCCACGGATCGGCACCCTATGACCTTGGTAACCCACGGCACACTATAGGCGAATCGAACAGAATTGCAAGTGGCATCCGAATAGAACATTTGACTAGTGCTGGACAGCTCGTGACGGCCCGAGGCTCTTTCCCGCCGCGGCAGGCAATGCTTTAGAATACCGCTTTTTTTTGGACCTCAAATTGGATTTCCAATGGCGCTGATAGTTCAGAAGTTCGGTGGCACATCGGTTGCCTCGACGGATCGTATCAAGAACGTCGCGAAACGCGTCGCCCGCTGGCAGGCTCAGGGGCACGACGTGATCGTCGTTCCGTCGGCAATGGCCGGCGAAACCAACCGCCTGATCGGCCTGGCCAAGGAGATCTCCCCGTCGCCCGATCCGCGCGAACTCGACGTCATCGCCTCGACCGGCGAGCAGGTGACGATTGCCCTGCTGGCCATGGCCATGCATGCAGAAGGCATCAAGGCCAAGAGTTTCACCGGTTCACAGGTTACCGTGCTGACAGACAGCACCTTTACCAAGGCGCGCATCCTCAAAATCGACGAGACACGGATTCGAAAGGCACTGTCCGAAGGCAATGTCGTCGTCGTCGCCGGCTTCCAGGGGGCCGACGAGCATGGCAATATCACCACCCTCGGTCGTGGCGGCTCGGACACCTCGGCCGTCGCACTGGCCGCCGCGCTGAAGGCCGACGAGTGCCAGATCTACACTGACGTCGACGGGGTCTATACCACCGACCCGCGCGTCGTGCCGGAAGCGCGCAAACTCGAGACCATCACCTTCGAAGAGATGCTGGAAATGGCCAGCCTCGGTTCCAAGGTTCTCCAGATCCGCTCGGTCGAGTTCGCCGGCAAGTACAAGGTCAAACTTCGTGTGCTTTCGAGCTTTGAGGACGAAGGAGACGGCACGCTGATTACTGTTGAGGAAAAATGCACCATGGAACAACCTGTCATCTCCGGGATCGCCTTCAATCGCGACGAAGCCAAGCTCACCATGCTCGGTGTTCCCGATCGCCCCGGCATCGCCTACCAGATTCTCGGACCGATCGCCGACGCCAACGTGGACGTCGACATGATCATCCAGAATATCGGTCGTGACGGCACCACGGACTTCTCTTTCACCGTCAATCGCAGCGACTACGGCAAGGCGATGGCGATCCTGGAAAAGGTGAGGGAACAGATTGGCGCTCGCGACCTCAGCGGCGACACGACCACCTGCAAGGTCTCCGCTGTTGGCGTCGGCATGCGCTCGCATCCGGGCGTCGCCAGCAAGATGTTCGGCGCCCTGGCCAAGGAAGGCATCAACCTGCAGATGATCTCGACTTCGGAGATCAAGATCTCGATCGTCATCGAGGAAAAGTACCTCGAACTTGCCGTTCGCGTGCTGCACAAGGCCTTCGGCCTGGAGAAGCCGCAGAAGTCCACGTTGAGTTTGACCGGCCGTGACGAAACCGATATCATCACGCCCTCCTAGGAGACGTGGCCGAGAGGTCGAAGGCACTCCCCTGCTAAGGGAGCATGCGGGCACAAACCTGCATCAAGGGTTCGAATCCCTTCGTCTCCGCCAGGCCAGTAGTCCGTAACTCTCTGCACCAAAAACGAACACCCCGCTGAACGCCTTGTTCTGCGGGGTTTTTCGTTTATACCTGTTGACCTCGCTTACCCCACAAATGTCATTTTTTGCCGATTTTGGCGTCTTACGGGCCGTTTCTCTCGAAACCTCGTGACTTCGCGATTTTAGTGCAGAACTTTTAAGCCATTGTTTTGGCTGTGCTTTTTTAGACAGCCGGCGGGAAGTTTTCCGACGTTCGTCTTGGTTCAGACAGATACGCCAACGCGAAATTTCTGGTTGGTGACAGGCAGCGAGCGCGACCGAGGGCAACCGGGCGGACAGAAACATCACGGCGGCCGAAGCCGCAACTCCGTCGCAGCGAACTGCTCTTCTACGATCGCTTTGGCTTCCGCGGGTTCGATAGGGGTAACCGGGACACTCAAGAATTCTGATGGGATGGGCTCGCATTCGACCTCGGACAGTAGGACCGCCTTGATGCCCCTCAAGCCAAACACCTTGACAACATCCGGCCAGGATGCAGTGGTTCCACAGAACTCTCCCACCAGTAACTGCTGGTATTGAACTGCTTTCATGGCCCGCACGATTGCGAGGTAATCGTCGCCAATCAAAGGCTTGATCTCGACTCGGAACTTGGCACCTCGGCCCCAAGG
>JACKLW010000017.1 GCA_024235715.1 Accumulibacter sp.
AGCGTCAACCAATCAGATACTTACTTCCTTCACCTAGTCAAAGTTCGGATTAAAGCCGGGCGCGAGAAAACGACAACCCAACAACTGAAGACTCTTTTCGCCGCGGCGGGCATCAATGCCGCCGGCGACTGCGCGCAAGCGACAGCAGCATGCTGGCCAACGCAGTCAGCAGCACGATCGGCAGGGCCAGGACGTTGAGCGTTGCCCAACCACCGCCGCCAACCAGCAGGCCGGCGGCAAACGAGGTCAGCCCCTGCACGCCGAGAACGATGAAATCGTTGCTGCCCTGTACTTTCGCTTTCTCCTCGGGGCGGCAGCTTGCGATCAGCAGCGTCGTGCCGCCGACGAAGAGGAAATTCCATCCGACGCCGAGCAGGACCAGGGCCCACCAGAAATGCGCGAGGCTGACGCCGGACAGCGCGATGGCGATGCACGCCATCAGCAGCAGCGCGCCGACCAGGAGGACAGCAAGCACGCCGAAGCGCCGGATCAGGTCACCGGTGAAAAACGACGGCGCGAACATGCCGATCACGTGCCACTGCAGGATGAAGGCGGTGTCGGTGAAGGGCAGGCCACAGATATCCATCGCCAGCGGCGTCGCGGTCATCAGCAGGTTCATCGTGGCGTAGCCGCAGGCGGCCGCCAGAACAGCGACGATGAACGCCGGCTGGCGCGCGATTTCGCCGAACGGACGGCCGCCGGCCTGCTGCTGATGGACTGGCAGCGGCGGAATGTCGAGCCGGCTGGCAATCAGCATGGCCAGCGCGGCAAAAGCCGCCAGCGCAGCGTAGCTCGCCAGGTAGGTCTGCGAAAGCAGATCGCGGGTCAGGGTGCCGACCTGCGGGCCGATGACGCCACCGACGATGCCGCCGGCCAGGGTCAGCGAAATGGCCTTCCCCGTCCAGTCGGCAGGTGCCGCATCAACGGCCGCGAAGCGGTATTGCTGGCCAAAAGCGTTGTAGATGCCGGCAAGAATGGTCCCCAGACAGAGCAGCCAGAAGCTCGCGGCGTACACCGCCCACGCCGACAAGAGCGCGCCACCGATCCCGAACCCCGCACCGAGCATGAAGCCGGCACGACGGCCACGCTGCTTCATGAACATGGCTGCCGGAAGAGCCGCCAGCGCAGCGCCGATGACATAGGTGGTGATCGGCAGCGTCGCCAGCCGACTGTCGCTGGCGAGTTGCAGCCCGAGCAGGCCATTGATCGCCACCAGCGTCACCCCGTTGGTCAGCAGCAGCGCCTGCGCTGCAGCCAGCAGCGCAATGTTCTGTCCATACCGCAGCGCAGTCATCGGCGTCGGCGATCATCCAGCGAACGAACGGACCGCGACCCGCAAGTGCGGCGCGCAGAGCAGCGCCGGCCAGGCCCGATCGGTTTCACGAAGGACGCGGCTCAGGCGATAACGCCACCGCCCAGACAGACCCGGCTCTCGTAGACCACGACCGACTGACCCGGGGTCACTGCCCATTGCGGCTCGGCGAAGCGGATCAGACAGGCGTCGGCATCCGCGCGCTCGACCTCGCAGGCCGCGTCGGCCTGTCGGTAACGTGTCTTGGCAGTGTAGACCCAGTGCGTGTGTGGTGCCTCACCGGCCACCCAGGAGAGATCCCCGGCGCTCAGTTCTTCGGCCAGCAGTGCCGGATGCGCATGCCCCTGGACGACATAGAGGATGTTGTTGGCGACATCCTTGCGGGCGACGAACCAGGCGTCATGATCACCGCTGTCGCTGCCCTTGCCGCCCTTTACGCCACCAATGTGCAAGCCCTTGCGCTGGCCGACGGTGTGGTAGGCGACGCCGTCGTGCTCGCCGAGCAGGCGATCGTCGTCGAGGCCGCGAATCTCGCCCTTCTTGCGGGGCAGGTAGCGCATCAGGAACTCCTTGAACGGTCGTTCGCCGATGAAGCAGATGCCGGTCGAATCCTTCTTGAGCGCCACATGCAGTCCGGCTGCTTCGGCGATCTTGCGCACCTCGCGCTTGTAGAGGCCGGCCAGCGGAAACAGCGTCTTTGACAACTGCTGCTGATTGAGGCGGTGCAGGAAGTAGCTCTGGTCCTTGGTGCCGTCTTCGGCCTTACGCAACTGGAAAGCGCCAGCAAATTCGCGTACGCCAGCGTAATGCCCGGTGGCGATGCGATCGGCGCCGATGCGCAACGCGTGCTCGAGAAAGGCGCTGAACTTGATCTCCGAGTTGCACAGGACATCCGGGTTCGGCGTCCGCCCCGCCTGATACTCTTTCAGGAAGTGGGCGAAAACGCGCTCCTTGTATTCGGCGGCGAAATTGACCACTTCAACGTCGATGCCGATCATGTCGGCGATGCTGATCACATCGACCAGATCCTGGCGTGACGAGCAATACTCATCGCTGTCGTCGTCCTCCCAGTTCTTCATGAACAGGCCGAGCACGTGCCAGCCCTGCTCCTTGAGCAACATGGCCGCCACCGCCGAATCGACGCCGCCGGACAAGCCGACGACCACCGTCTTTGCCTCGTTCATGCCATTGCCTCTACTAGCGTTCAATCGTCTGGTCCTGCCCGCGACCGTGCACCGCCGTCGTCGGCCGCAGTTCATCGTCCCCGCGATCATGGTCATCCCGGCCAGCGAACCAGTCCTGCAGAGCGATCACCACCGCTGGCTGACCGTTGTCGCGAAACCAGCTATCGACGACGTAGCGCGCCGCTTCGACTTCCGCATTCGCTCGCTTCACCTCAGCAGCGCTGTCCACCACCGGCTCGACCGCCCCCGTTTCTTCTATCTGTGCCGAATAGTGCACCTGAAACAGATAGCGGACACGCGATACAGGCTCCAGGACGCGATGGAAACGCAGCCAGCCGCGCGCCTCCAGCAAGCGCAACAGACGCGTCGTCGTGGTCGAGTGGTCGATGCAGTCCATCCGTCCCTCGACGCCATCATCGGCGGTGTTGCCTCCCCGGTCGGCCGAAACCGGCGTCTGCTGTCCCGCCCAGCCGAGCAGCCAGCCGACCGCCAGCGACAGCGCCTGGCGTTCGTCGGCGGCGGTCCTTGCCGCGGCGAGCAGCGTCTGCACCTGCGCCAGTTGCTCGTCGGCATAGATCACCTCGGCCTGCGCCGGGCAACCATAGTTGTAGCAGACGCTGACCGCCTCGCCGGCATTGACCGGCAGCACTCCGGCCAGCGGCAGCATCGGCAGCCATTTCGGCCAGATCACGGACAATGGGTCAACAGTTCCAGGGGATAACGCCGGCCCGCCAGCCAGTCCTCGATGCAACGCATTACCAATGGGCTGCGATGCTGCGCCTGCAGCGCCCGAATCTCCGCCAGCGTCAGCCAATGCGCCGCCAGGATGCCGGAATCGAGTTGCCGTCCCGGATCGTGCGCGGTCAGTTCGCCGCCGAAGCTGAAGCGCAGGTAGGTGACATCACGCGCCTCGTTACGGCAATTGTATATGCCAACCAGGTATTTCGGATCAATGGTATGGGCCGTCTCTTCCAGCGTTTCGCGGATCACCGCGTCGATCAGCGATTCGCGGCACTCGAGGTGGCCGGCCGGCTGATTGTAGCAAATACCGTGCTCGGTTTCCTCCTCGACGAGCAGAAAGCGACCTTCGCGTTCGAGCACCGCGGCAACCGTGACGTTGGGTTTCCAGACCATTCGAGAAGCCTTGTGGATAGGGACAGCTCGGCATTTTACCGCCAACCGGGAAGCGAAATCGGCTAAACTTTCCGCTTCAGGAATTCCGGCAAAGAGGGAGAGCAGACCATGTCAATGGCAGATCGCGACGGGTACATATGGCACGACGGCAAGCTGGTGCCGTGGCGCGAGGCCACAACGCATGTGCTGACCCACACCCTGCACTACGGAATGGGCGTGTTTGAAGGAATCCGGGCCTACAAGGCCGAACAGGGGACCGCAATCTTTCGTCTCGAAGAGCATACCGACCGGCTGTTCAATTCGGCGTACATCTTCCAGATGAAAATGCCTTATGACAAGGAAGCGCTGCTCGAAGCACAGAAGGAAGTGGTCCGCGCCAACGCGCTCGAATCGTGCTACATCCGGCCGATCGTCTTCTACGGTTCCGAAGCCATGGGCATCGCCGCCACGGCAGTCAGTACGCATGTCGCGATCGCCGCCTGGCCGTGGGGTGCCTACCTCGGCGCCGAAGGCATGGAAAAAGGCATCCGCGTCAAGACCTCGTCCTTCGCCCGGCATCACGTGAACATCAACATGTGCCGCTCGAAGTCGGTCGGCACCTATACCAACTCGATCCTCGCGCACCAGGAAGTGGCGCACGATGGCTACGACGAGGCGCTGCTGCTCGACGTCGACGGCTACGTCGCCGAGGGGGCCGGCGAGAATATCTTCATCGTCAAGCGCGGCAAGCTGTACACCCCGGACCTGACATCCTGCCTCGAAGGCATCACCCGCGCCACGGTGCTCGAGTTCGCTGATGAACTGGGCATCCCGGTGATCGAGAAACGCATCACGCGCGACGAGGTGTATTGCGCCGATGAGGCCTTCTTTACCGGTACCGCTGCCGAAGTCACGCCGATTAGGGAACTCGACAATCGCCAGATCGGCGGCGGCCATCGCGGACCGATCACGACCAGAATCCAGAGTCTTTATTTCGACTGCGTGAACGGCCGACTACCGGCGCATGCAGACTGGCTCGCCTACGTCTAACCCCAGTTTGCAAGGTTGCCACCATGTCCCAGACCACCCAGCAGAAGCCCATCGAAATCACCGCCAATGATCTGCCGCTGCATTGCCCGCGTTCGGACGCCCCGCTGTGGGCCAGGCATCCGCGCGTGTTTCTCGAGATCTCCCACACTCGCGAAGCGGTTTGCCCGTACTGCAGCGCCCACTATGTGCTCACCGGCGAACTGCCGAAGGGACACCACTGATCCGGCTGTCCGCTTCGCGTCGCCAGCTGAACAAGGGCTCATGAAGGCACTGATCGTCGCCCCCTCCTGGATCGGCGACACGGTTCTCGCGCAACCGCTGTTCAGGCGACTGCACGAACGCACGCCAGGCCTGCAGCTCGACGCGCTGGCGCCACACTGGGTGGCCCCCGTCCTCGAACGAATGCCGGAAATCGCGCAGGTCGTCGATAGCCCGTTCGCACACGGCGAGCTGTCATTGAAGGCACGTCACCGCCTCGCCCGCCGGCTGGCAGCGAACAACTACCAGCGTGCCTACATCTTGCCGAATTCGCTCAAATCGGCGCTGGTTCCGTTCTTCGCCAACATCCCCGAGCGCATCGGCTTTGTCGGCGAGAGCCGCTACGGTCTGATCAACGGCCGGCATCGGCTGGACAAGACTCTGCTGCCGCAAATGGCCGAACGCTTCGCCCAACTCGCCGAGAATCCCGGGGAGCCGCTGCCGAGGCCGCTGCCGCTGCCGCGGCTGACTTCCAGCAGCAAACAGCGCGCCGACACGCTCGCGGCGCTCACCGTCGATCTGCCCGGCAAACTGGCGGTGTTCTGCCCCGGCGCCGAATATGGCCCGGCCAAACGCTGGCCAGCTCGGCATTTCGCGGTGCTGTCCGATGCCCTGACGGCGCGCGGCTACGCCGTCTGGCTGCTCGGCTCGGCCAAGGACAGCGCAGTCGCGGAAGAGATCGTCGGTCGGGCGCAAGCGACGACGCGGCCGCGCAGTTTCTGCGGCTCGACATCGCTGAGCCAGGCCATCGACCTGCTGGCGGCGGCATCTTTCGTGGTCTGCAACGATTCCGGCCTGATGCACGTGGCGGCAGCACTCGGTCGGCCGCTGATCGCGGTCTATGGCTCGTCTTCGCCCGGCTTCACGCCACCGCTGTCGGAGCAGGCGACGGTGATCAGCCTGGGGCTCGAATGCAGCCCCTGTTTCAAGCGCGAATGTCCACTCGGCCACCTCGATTGCCTGAACAAGCTCGAACCCCAGCGCGTGCTCGATGCCTGCCTGGCGAGGACAGCAGCGTGATCACGGTCTTCGCCTCCCCGGACGATGTCGAGGCGGCCTTCTACGAAGCCATCGCCCGTGCCGACCTGGTCGCCCTGATGAGCGTCTGGGCCGACGACGAGGAGATCGTCTGTATCCACCCGACCGGCCAGCGCCTCAGCGGTACCGCGGCGATCCGCGACAGCTGGCGCAGCATCTTCGCCAACAACCCGCGCCTCAAGGTGCGCCTGTCGCGCGTCCTGCGCTGGAACAGCATGCTGCTGGCAGTGCATAACGTCGTCGAGACCCTGTATATCGGCGACGAGCAGAAAGCCCATGGTCCGATGCTGGCGACCAACGTCTTCCAGCGCGGCGCCACCGGCTGGCGGCTGCTCGCGCACCATTCTTCGAGCGCGGCAGACCAGGATCTGGCCGACAGGCGGGCCGCTGGCGAGCGCGACGGGGATACGCAGCGGACCCTGCATTGACCGCTTACCGTTCGCCCTTCTGGCTGCCCGGCGGGCACACCCAGACCATCTACCCACTGCTGATCAAGCCCTCTCCCCCGCCCTATCGCCGCGAGCGCTGGGAAACGCCGGACGGCGACTTCATCGACCTCGACTGGAACGATCCGTCACCGGCGACAAGCGCATCGCACTCGTCGCCGGTGCTGGTGCTTTTCCACGGCCTCGAAGGCAGTTCGGGCAGCCACTATGCGATCAGCCTGATGCGCGCTGCCGTTGCCATCGGCTGGACCGGCGTGGTGGTAAATTTTCGCGGCTGTTCGGGTGAGATCAATCGCCTGCCGCGCGCCTACCATTCCGGCGACAGCGCCGAGATCGACTGGATCCTGCAGCGCCTCCGGCAGCGCTTTCCGCAACGCCCCCGCTACGCGGTCGGCGTCTCGCTGGGCGGCAACGCGCTGCTCAAGTGGCTCGGCGAACGCGAAACGGCGGCCGGCACCTGCCTGCAAGCGGCAGCAGCGATCAGCGCACCGCTCGACCTCAGCGCCTCGGGAACTCACCTCGGACGCGGCTTCAACCGCCTCTACAGCAGGCACTTCCTGCACACTCTCAAGCGCAAGGCGGCGGCAAAACTGCGCCTGCACCCCGGCCTCTTCGACGCGCAGCGGCTGCGCGCGGCCAACAGCCTGTACGCGTTCGACGACCTGGTCACCGCGCCCTTGCATGGCTTCGCAGGCGCCGAAGACTACTGGCGACGCGCGTCGAGCAAGCCCTGGCTCAAAGGCATCCGGTTGCGGACACTGTTGCTCAATGCGCGCAACGATCCCTTCATGCCGGCGCGGGTGTTGCCCTCTCCCGGCCAGGCGGGCGCCAGCGTGCTCCTGGAGTTTCCGCTGCAGGGTGGCCACGTCGGTTTCGTTGCCGGCCACCCGCCGGGGCGACTCGACTGGCTGCCGCAACGCATTCTTCATTTTTTTCGACACGAGGTCTGAATGAACACCAATGCCACCCCCAATGCATCCCCGTTGCCAGCCGAAATCTTCAAGGCCTACGACATTCGCGGCATCGTCGGCACGACGCTGACCACCGACATCGTCCGCCGTATCGGCCATGGCCTCGGATCGCTGGCGGTCGACCGCGGTCAGCGGGCCATCGCCGTCGGCCGCGACGGTCGCCTTTCCGGACCCGGATTGTCGGCAGCGCTGATGGAAGGTATCCGCCTGGCGGGCATAGACACCATCGACGTCGGCTGCGTACCAACGCCGGTTGCCTACTTCGCGGCGCACGAACTCGGCTGCGACAGTTGTGTGGCGGTCACCGGCAGCCACAATCCGCCGGACTACAACGGCCTGAAAATGGTCGTCGGCGGCGAGACCCTGGCCGGAGAGACGATTCAGGGAATCCGTCGGCGCGTCGATACCGGCGACCTGCACAACGGTGCCGGGCAGGCCAGCAGCGCCGACGTCCAGCCGGCCTACCTGGCACGCATCGTCGACGACGTCCACCTGGCGCGGCCGATGAAGGTCGTCATCGACTGCGGCAACGGCGTCGCCGGCGTGATCGCTGCGCAGCTCTTCCGCTCGCTCGGCTGCGAGCTGGTCGAGCTGTTCTGCGAGGTCGACGGCAACTTTCCGAACCACCATCCCGACCCGTCGAAACCCGAGAATCTGCAGGACGTGATCCGCGCCCTGCGCGACAGCGATGCCGAACTCGGGCTGGCCTTCGACGGCGACGGCGACCGCCTCGGCGTGGTCACCAGGGAGGGTCAGATCATCTACCCGGATCGCCAGTTGATGCTCTTTGCCGCCGACGTACTCAGTCGCTGCCCCGGCCAGCAGATCATCTACGACGTCAAATGCACCCGCCGTCTGGCGCCCTGGATCCGGGAACATGGCGGCGAGCCGCTGATGTGGAAGACCGGACACGCGCTGGTCAAGGCCAAACTGAAGGAAACCGGCGCGCCGCTTGCTGGCGAAATGAGCGGCCACGTATTCTTCAAGGAGCGCTGGTTCGGTTTCGACGACGGCCTCTACGCCGGTGCCCGCCTGCTCGAAATCCTGTCTCGTGCCGGCGACGCCAGCGCCGTACTCGCTGCCCTGCCCGACAGCAGTTCGACGCCCGAACTCAACATCAGCATGCAGGAAGGCGAGCCCGTCGCGCTGATCGAGGAACTGCGGCACAATGCCCGCTTCGCAGGCGCCCGCGAGATCATCACCATCGACGGGCTGCGCGTCGAGTACGCGGACGGCTTCGGCCTGGCGCGGCCATCGAACACCACGCCGGTGGTGGTACTGCGCTTCGAAGCCGACGACGGCGCCGCGCTGGCGCGCATCCAGGCCGATTTCCGCCGGGTTTTCAACGCCGCGCGCCCGGGTTTGGCACTGCCCTTCTGAGGCCATGAAACACGCGGCAGACACCAGAGATGCACAAGCGATGACCGACAATGCCTTGCAGAACGCCTTCCTCTTCCGCCAGCCGATCCTCAACCGCCAGCAGGAGATTGCCGGCTACCAGCTATCGTTCCGTAGTGGCGAGGAACTCGCCGACGCCGGCGACTACGGGCTCCGCGGCGCCGGCGCACCTCTCTGTGCCGCCTATTCCGAACTCGGCATGCAGGGTGCATTGGGCAATAGCCTGGCCTTTATCGGCATCGATACCGACTTCCTGCAACAGGAGGCAATCGAGTTGCTGCCGCCGAAAGCGGTCGTCCTCGAGCTGTTGCTCGACGGCGTACCGGAAGCAAAGATCCTGACCCGTTGCCGGAAACTCGTCGAGCGCGGCTATTCGCTGGCGCTGACCAGTTATCAGGGCATCGACGACCGCAGCCGACCGCTGCTTCCCCTGGTCGCGGTGATCGAGATCGACCTCCGCCACGATGCCGACGACGGTCGTCTCGAGGACCTGGCTGGTTCTCTGCGACACCTGCCGGTCAGGCTGCTGGCGCAGGGCGTCGAGAGCCGTGAGCAGATGGAGCGCTGTCGAGGCCTCGGTTTCGCCCTGTTCCAGGGCCGCCACTTCGCGCGCGCGGAAATAGTCAGTGGCCGTCGCCTCTCGGCCGCACACGCGACGCTGATCCGCCTGTGCAACCTGGTCGGCCGCGACGTCGATACGGCGCTGATCGAGGATGCCTTCAAGCATGAACCGGCGCTGACGCTGAACCTCTTGCGCATCGTGAACTCCGTCGGCCGCCTCGGTAACCGCTCGACGCAACCCGTGACCTCGCTGCGGCACGCGATCACCCTGCTCGGGCGGCGCCAGTTGCAGCGCTGGCTGTCACTGCTGCTGCTTGCGCCCGGCGATGAAACGGCCGACCCAACCCGCTCGCCCCTGCTGCAGGTCGCAGCCCTGCGTGGACGCATGATGGAGTTGCTGATCGAAGCCCAGAAGCCTCGCGATCACAAGCTGGCCGATCTCGCTTTCATCACCGGCATCCTGTCGATGATGCCGTCCGCGCTCGGCCTGCCGATTGAAGAGATTCTCGAACAGATAGCCGTCGAGCGAGAGGTGGACCTGGCGCTGCGCGAGCACGAAGGTCGCCTGGGGCGCATCCTTGCGCTGCTCGAGTGCTTCGACAACGACGATGCCGCGTGCTGCGACCGGTTGTTGGCCACGATACCAGGCAGTTTCGACCGGCAGACGCTGAACACTGGTCTTAGCGCTGCGCTGCACTGGTTGAACGGCAACGGCGACTGAACGGATGATGGCGCCGCCCTGCTCCGGCTGGTCGCCGGTCACGCGCGGTGCATACGCGATTCATCGCGGATGCAGCCACTTGGGAAGGAAGGAGTAGGGGTCGGTCTGTGCCGACGCGTCCCAGGTAACATCCAGCTGCTGCAGTTTTGCCGCGAGATGGCCATCCTTGAGACGGTCGAAAACATCGGTACAACCGCCCACGAACTCACCGCCGATGAAGATTTGCGGCAGAGTGTCCCATCCGGTCCGGCTCTTGAGAACCGCACGTATCGCCCCGCCACGGTTGCCTGCCTGGTAAGCCACCGAATCGAGATCCACCGAGGTGAAGGCTATGCCGTAGTGGGCGAACGCTTTCCTTACCGACCAGCAGAACTCGCACCACTCGAGGGCAAACATGACCACCGGGTGGTTCCTGTCACCGATCAGTGCATCGACTTCACGCACGGCCGTATCGTCGAGAGCGCTTGACTGGGCCGCTTCGGCAGGCGCCGCCACAGGGGCGACGTCGAAGCGGTAACCGGGAGTCGATGTCGACAGTTCCATCTCTTCATCGGTCATTTCGACAGCCACGGCGTCGAACAGGGGGGTCGACAGATAGCGTTCGCCGGTGTCCGGCAGCATGCACAGGATGTTTGCGCCCTTCGCGGCCGATTGCGCAAGCTTCAAGGCGCCAGCGAAGGTCGCGCCAGCCGAGATGCCGACGAAAATGCCCTCCTTCGTCGCCAGATCGCTCGCGCAACGTAGCGCGTCGTTGCCGGCCACCGCCACGAAGCCATCGATGCCGTTTGCAGCACTCACCTCTTCGACCAGTCCGGGGATGAAATCGGGAGACCATCCCTGCATCATGTGGGGCCTGAAGAGTGGATGGCTGCCGCTCACCGAACCATCGCCATTGCGCGCCTGAGCGATACCGCTGGCCAACATCGGCGAGTTGTCCGGTTCGCAGACGATGATTCGCGTGTGCGGGCTTTTCTCCCTGAGCACGCGCGAAACGCCGTTCAGGGTGCCCCCCGTACCGAAACCGGTAACCCAGAAGTCGAGCCGGACATCCGCGAAGTCGTCGAGGATTTCCACTGCCGTGGTTCTGGCGTGGGTCTCGGCGTTGGCCGGGTTCTCGAACTGTCGCGACTGCCACCAGCCATGCGTCCTGGCCAGCTCTTCGGCTTTCGCCACCATTCCCGTTCCTTTCTGCGCGGCCGGCGTAAGAACCACCCTGGCGCCCAGGAACCGCATCAGCTTGCGCCGCTCGACGCTGAAGTTCTCGGCCATCGTGACCACCAGCGGATAGCCCTTCTGCGCACAGACCATGGCCAGTCCGATACCGGTATTGCCACTGGTCGCCTCGACGATGGTCTGCCCCGGCCTGAGTTCACCGCGACGCTCGGCGTCTTCGATGACACCGAGGGCCAGCCTGTCCTTTACCGAACCCATCGGATTGAAGGATTCAAGCTTCACGTAGAGGTTTACACCGGCGGGCGCCAGGCGGTTGATGCGCACGACCGGCGTGTTGCCGATGGTGCCAAGGATGCTGTCGAAGCGCTTGCCCATATCCGTGTTCTCCTCGCTGGTTGACCGGCTCAGTGTACCGACTGGAAGGAGAACAGGAAATTCAATTGCCGCCACAGGGCTTGATGCTTTTTTCGACTGTGGCCGAAGAGCGCGCTGCCTGGCGAAGAAAAAAGCGTCGGAAGGAGTTCGCTGGCAGGCTTCAGACCCGTCGATTCTTATGCACCAGGCGTTTGACTATGGCGCGCACCAGCTTCCTTGATTCCACACTCAGACGCTCTTCGTTGCGATAGGCAAGGAAGAATCTCAGGCGATCCGTCCGCGACCATCCTTCGGCGCAGCGATACAGGGAATACAGGTCGCGGGTGGTGATGATCGACCGGATGGGCCGCCACTTTGCTTTTTCCAGATCGATCAGGCGCGCGTCAGTGGCCCCGCCAGGACCTTCCTTGACGAATATATGCTTCAGGTACAGGCAGTTATGTTGCAGGTGTGCGTCGTGCATGTGGCGCAGCGTCGTGGCAACCCGGGCAACCAACTGCCTGCGCCGGCTCTTGCCAAGCCGGCTTATTGGCTGGTAGCACTGCGCATCGAAGGGCTGATAGCCTTCGAGTTCCCGGGTTACGACAATTGCCCGCAACTTGCCGGTAACGGTCTTCTGGCAATAGTAGATCGGTTCCAGCGTCGGAACGCCAAGCTTGCGGAAGTTGAGGATGTTTCTGAACTCTCTCTCGAAAGTCGCCGTGAGCCTGAAAAAATTCCGCCATGAGCGAAAGAAGTGATTTTCCTGGCGCTTGATGAAGACCCCGGCACTTCCGCCATCAGGAAGGGCAATGCTGGTCTTGACGACACCGCTCCAGCCACCTCGCCGATAGTTTGGCGGCTCGAACCAGTCCTCCTTGTTCAGCGCCCACAGGGCTTCGAAGCTATCCAGATGGTTGTGCTGAAGTATGGGCAACCAGGCATCGTTGATGTATTCCTTGAGCACGGTCGATGACGCCGGTCAGATCTTCTTGAGCACGTAAGTGCGCCACATGTGGTAATACCTCATGAAATCAAGGGCGGCGTCGACTCTGAAGCCACTGTCCTGAAACTCCTGCTCGATCCGTTTTGCCGGAATCACCAGACGGTTCTGGTACTGATGCGCGTCCCGGGCTTTCTCGCGCCGACTTCTGACCCAGGCCTTGTAATTGCCATCAACCCAGAGTGAAATGATCACCGAACTGGATGCCACCCGGTGGAACTCCCTGAGCAGCGTCAGGCGGTCTTCGGCTTTCGCCAGATGGTGCACAAAGCGAATGCAGAACACGCATTCCACGAAATCGTCAGGCACCGGCAAACTGAAGGCGGACGCCTGGAAGGAGGACTGGATACGCTTGCTGATCTCGGCAGGACGATACCTGAGGCCCGCATCAATCATGTTCTGGCTGTAGTCACTGGCATGAATGATGCGTTCCGGCTGCTCCGCCAGTACATCCCAGAACCTGCCCGTGCCACACGGTGCATCGAGCACCGATTTCGGCTCGCCGGCGATTTTCAGCGCTTTTCTGGCAATCTGATGATCGCGCCAGTTGGAAAGCTTTCGCCAGAATTCGTTTTCGTGCTTGTCAAAATAATACTTGGCATGCGCTTCATCATACTTCTGCGAAAACTCTAGATCGGGGACGGGCTGGTTTTCCATGGTCTGGTCTTGACAAGCCCCTGCGGGACTTTGCTGAGCGGGAAAGGCCATCATTATAGGTCAAGAAAGCACGGCTCCGGAGTGACGGCCGGTTGTCCAGCGGCAAGGCCGGCTGCCGCTGCGCAAGCGTCCCGTGGAACCGTGCCGCTCGGCGTCTTCAGACACCGCCGCGGCGCGCCAGCCAGTCACCGACCGCCAGCCCGGTGCCGAAATCCCAGGCCCTGAGTTTCTCTGGTGCGATCAGGCGGAACTCGGCAAGTTCCTCGTTGAGGTGAATCTCGCCACGGCCGACGACGTGATAGGCGATGATCACCTCATGCTTGCGAGCAAACGGGTAGACGCCGATCAGCGTCGTCGCGACGGCATCGAGGCCCAGTTCTTCCTTGACCTCACGCACGACTCCGGCGCTCGGATGTTCCCCGCGTTCGAGAAACCCGGTGATCAGGCCGAAGGCGCCCTCGGCCCAGGCCCGGTTACGCGCCAGCACGATGCGGCCGCGGCACTCGACCAACGCCGCAAGCACCGGCAACGGGTTGTCCCAATGCACGAAACCACAGCCGGCTTGGCAGACAAGGCGCCGCAAGCCGCCCTCGTGGCGGCCTTCGAGCGGAGCGGCGCAACAGGGGCAGAACTGCCAGGTGCCGGTCACGGCGTTTCCGACAACTCGCGCACGTCTTCCAGCAGGCGATCAACTGTTTCCGGCGCCGTGTCCCAGGCACACATGAAGCGCGCGCCGCCGGCACCTATGAAGGTGTAGAAGAGCCAGCCGCGCGCCCGCAGGCCCTGCTCAACCAGGGCCGGCAGGTGTACGAATACGCCATTGGCGTCGACCGGAAAAAGCATCTGCAGACCGGCAACATCCGCCAGTCCGCGCGCCAGGCGCCGCGCCATTGCATTGGCATGCGCGGCGTGTCGCAACCAGGCGTCCTTTTCGAGAATCCCGAGCCAGGGTGCGGAAAGAAAGCGCATCTTCGACGCCAGCTGGCCGGCCTGCTTGCAGCGATAGGCGAAATCGTCGGCCAGCCGGCGGTCGAAGAAGACCACCGCCTCGCCCACTGGAAGGCCCATCTTGGTACCGCCGAAGCAGAGCACATCGACGCCTGCGCGCCAGGTCAGGTCGGCCGGGGCGATGCCGAGGGCGGCAACTGCGTTGGCAAAACGCGCGCCATCCATATGCACGCGCAGGCCCAGTTCGCGCGCCGTCCCGGTGATCGACCGCAGTTCATCCGGACGGTAGACGGTGCCTACCTCGCTGGCCTGGGTCAGCGTTACCACCTTCGGCTTCGGGTAGTGGATGTCGCTGCGCCGAGTCACCACGTCAGTGATCGCCGCCGGCGTCAGCTTGCCATGCTCGCCGGCGACCGCCAGCAGCCTGGCGCCGTTGGAGAAGAACTGCGGCGCGCCGCATTCGTCGGTCTCGACATGCGCCAGCTGGTGACAGATGACGCTGTGGTAAGACTGGCAGAGCGCGGCGAGCGCCAGCGAGTTGGCCGCCGTGCCGTTGAAGACGAAATAGACGTCGCAGTCGGTCTCGAACACTTCGCGCAAGCGGTCCGCGACGCGCAGCGTCCACTCGTCGTCGCCGTACGAACGGACGTGGCCGTCGTTGGCCGCGAGCAATGCAGCCAGCGCCTCCGGGCAGATGCCGGCATAATTGTCACTCGCAAAGTGCTGCATGGCTCGCCCTGTTTCGCTTTCCGATCAATCGGGTGGCAGAAAGCGGCCTGCGCCCCCCGCGGGCCAGGCCGACCGGAGTCCGGACTGCGGATCTTACAGCCGCTGCTCGACCCACGCGGAAACCGAGGCCAGCGCTGCCGGCAGTTTCGCCGGTTCATTGCCACCGGCCTGCGCCATGTCCGGGCGGCCACCGCCTTTGCCGCCCACCTGGCGGGCGACCATATTCACCAGTTCACCGGCCCTGATCTTGCCGGTCAGATCGGCGGTGACGCCGGCGATCAGCGTCACCTTGCCGTCGCCGGTCGACGCGAGCACGACGGCGGCACTCTTCAGCTTGTCGCGCAGTTTGTCGACCGCGGAACGCAGGGCATTGACGTCGGCGCCTTCCATGAGCGCCGCGAGCACCTTGGCGCCCCCGACGTCGACCGCCTGCGCGAGCATGTCGTCGCCTTGCGCGGATGCCAGTCTTGCTTTGAGACGAGCCAACTCCTTCTCAAGGTCATAGACCCTGCCCTTCAACTTAAGGACCTGCGTTCGACCGATTTCTACTGTTGCAGAGTTAAAACCGAGTTCCATCGCCATGTGACTAAACTCGGCATCCAGTGTCTGAAAACGCGCCAGCGCTTTATCGCCGGTGACCGCCTCGACGCGGCGGATGCCGGCGGCAACGCCGGTTTCGGAGACGATCTTGAAGAGCCCGATATCGCCGGTACGCCGCACATGCACGCCACCGCAGAATTCAATCGAGGAACCGATGCGCAGCACCCGCACCTGGTCCCCGTACTTCTCGCCGAAAAGCATCGTTGCCCCCGAGTTACGCGCCTCGTCGATGGCCATGACGCGCGCCTCGGCGGCAGCATTGGCGAGAATCTCGTCATTGACGATGCGCTCGACGCGGCGAATCTCGTCGGCACTCATCGGTGCGTTGTGGGCGAAGTCGAAACGGGTCTTCTCGGGATCGACCAGAGAGCCCTTCTGCTGCACGTGCGTACCGAGCACCTCACGCAGGGCCTTGTGCATCAGATGCGTCGCCGAGTGATTGCGGACGATGCGCGCCCGCGCGACCGCATCGACCCTGGCGGTGACCGTGTCGGCAACAGCGATCACACCGGTCCTGACAACGCCCTGATGACCGAAGACCGCGGCCTGGATCTTCTGCGTGTCCTCGACCGCGAAGATAGCGCGTGCGCTCTGCAGCACGCCACGATCGCCGACCTGGCCGCCGGACTCGGCGTAGAACGGCGTTTCATCGAGGACGACGACGCCGAGTTCGCCCTCCCTGAGTTCCTCCACCGGGCTGCCATCCCTGTACAGCGCCAGCACCTGGCCGTTGAACTCGAGCGCCTCGTAACCGTGGAAGGCTGTCTCCGGACCGCTGTAGTCGAGCGCAGCGGCCATCCTGAACTTGCCGGCAGCGCGCGCCTGCTCCTTCTGCTGCGCCATCGCCGCATCAAAGGCGGCGACATCGACGCTCACCCCGCGCTCGCGGCAGACGTCTGCCGTCAGATCCAGTGGAAAACCAAAGGTATCGTGCAGCTTGAAGGCCGTCGCGCCGTCGAAGACGCCGTTGCCGGTCAGTGCCGCGAGTTCGCCCTCGAGGAGGCTCATGCCGTGTTCGATGGTCTCGAAGAAGCGCACCTCTTCCTGTCGCAAGATCTCGCTGATCCGTTGCTGGTGGCTCACCAGTTCCGGATACGCCGCACCCATTTCGGCGACCAGGTCGGGCACCATGCGATGGAAGAAGGCGGCGCGCGCACCAAGCTTGTAGCCATGCCGGATGGCGCGCCTGATGATTCGCCGCAGTACGTAGCCGCGCCCCTCGTTGCCGGGAATCACCCCGTCGGCCAGCAGAAAGGAACACGCGCGGATGTGATCGGCGAGGACCCGCAGCGACGGGCTGTCCATGTCGGCAGCAGAGGTTTCACGGGCAGCAGCGGCAATCAGCCGCACAAAGAGGTCGATTTCGTAGTTGCTGTGCACGTGCTGCAAGACCGCCGCGGTCCGTTCGAGCCCCATGCCGGTGTCTACCGACGGCTTCGGCAGCGGATGCATGACGCCGGCCTCGTCGCGGTTGAACTGCATGAAGACGTTGTTCCAGATCTCGATGTAGCGGTCACCCTCTTCATCGGGCGAGCCCGGCGGACCGCCGGCAATGCCTTCGCCATGATCGTAGAAGATCTCCGTACACGGGCCGCAAGGGCCGGTGTCACCCATCATCCAGAAGTTGTCGGAAGCGTAGCGTGCACCCTTGTTGTCGCCGATGCGAATCACTCGCTCGGCCGGCACGCCGATCTCGCCAGTCCAGATCGCGTAGGCTTCCTCGTCCTCGGCATAGACGGTGACCCACAGCCGATCGGCCGGGAGCCCGTACACGTCGACCAGCAATTCCCAGGCATAGCGGATCGCATCCAGCTTGAAGTAATCGCCGAACGAGAAATTGCCGAGCATCTCGAAAAAGGTATGGTGGCGCGCCGTATAGCCGACGTTCTCGAGGTCGTTGTGCTTGCCGCCGGCACGAACACACTTCTGCGAGGTCGTCGCACGCTGATAGGGCCGCTTGTCAAAACCGAGAAAGACGTCCTTGAACTGATTCATGCCGGCGTTCGTGAACAACAGCGTCGGGTCGGCGTGCGGCACCAGCGAACTCGATGCGACGATCTGGTGGCCCTTGGATTCGAAGAACCTGAGGAACTTCTCGCGGATTTCAGCGCTGGTCATGGCGGTGCTTTTCATCGTCATCCATACCCCGACAGGGGTCGTTCAAAGAGCTGCGATTCTAACGTGAACGTGGACCGCTGACCGCCGAAACCGGGCCGAGCGCACCTGCAAGCAAGGGTCTGGCAGCCGGCACTGCCGACAGCCCCGGGGCAGCGGCGGCTAGCAGTCGCCGACGCGGTCGATACGATCGCTGAATACCGCCATCACGCCGCGCCCGAAAAGCGCCGCAGCAGCGGCGGCGTCGTTGACCGTGTAGCAGAGCACCGGAATGCCGTTTGCTCGCGCGCTGGCCAGCACTGCGTCGTCGATGAGGTCGGCATTGCAGTGCAGACTCAGCGCGGCGACCCGATTGACGGACTTCAGCCAGTCCTCTGGCGGCAGTTCATGGAGAACGCCAAGCGGCAGTTCGGGGGCCACCTCGCGCGCCGCCAGCAGCGCCTCCTCGGAAAACGAAGAAACCAGCGGCAGGTCGGCAGCGGCCCACAGTTCGCGAACGGAGCGGGCGACGACTGCACCGGTGACCGCCTCGAAGCCTGTCGCGGGCTTGATCTCGACATTGACCCGCAGCCCCAATCGCTGCGAGAGAAGCGCCGCTGATTCGAAAGTCGCCAGCGGCTCGCCGAAGAACGCCGGGTGCTGATGCGCCCCGGCGTCGAGCGTCCTCAATGTCGCATCATTCGCCTCGCACATCCGACCGGAGCCGTCGGTCGTACGTTCGAGCGTTTCGTCGTGCAACAGCCACGGCGAACCGTCGGCCGACAGCATCACGTCGAACTCGACTGCCCGCACGCCCATGCGGGCAGCGATGCGCAGGCCGGCCAGGCTGTTCTCCGGCGCCAGTACGCCACCACAGCGATGCGCGAAGACGCGCGGCAGGGACCAGCCGAGCCGCGGACGAATCACTTCAGGCTTTGCGCCTCGAGCGCCGCCGGCAGCGCCTCGTTGCCACGCTCGACGGCGCTGTCGAGAGCTTCCTTGGCCGGTTTCTTGCCAGACCAGGCCGCCTCCAGCTCTTCCTCGACAATCACCCGCACCGGTTCGATCTGAGAAACACGCAAGGTGCGCAAGGCGCCCTTGCCGTGCAACTGCAGGTAGGCAACGTCGAGACCGGCGACGTCGGCGCGCAGAAGCTGGCTGTCGGCAGCCGCACGGGCGACCGGTGTCATCGGCAGGAAGCCTTCCAGAGCGGTGAACTCGACCTGCAGATCCGGTTGCATCAGGAAGCTGACGAAGGTCGCCACTCCCTTGTACTCGTCGGCGTTCATGCCAGCGCCGACCCACAGCGAAGCGCCATCGGCCAGCGTATGCTGCGGCGTATCTGGCACGTCATCGTGATAAGGCAGCGCAGAAACACCGGTTTCGACCTTGCGGCTGTCACGCAGCGTTCCGAAGAGCGACGACGAACTGGTCAGCATGCCGCAGTCGCCCTCGGCAAAGCGCCGGTCGGCCTCGTCGCGACGACCGAAATAGACGAAGAACTTCGCTTTCGACCAGGTCGTCAGCATGGCGGTATGCTTGACCTGAACCAGGCCATTGAAGTCCAGCTTGCCCTTCGGATCGGAAACCTCGCCACCGTTCCAGGCGCTCAGATTGTCGATATGCACCCACGCCGGCCATGAGGTGGTGTAGGGGCAGGTGCTGCCGGCGTCGAAAAGCTTGTCGGCGGCCTTTTGTACCTCGGCCCAGGTCTTCGGCGGCTTCTCGGGGTCGAGACCCGCTTTGCGAAACGCTTCCTTGTTGATGAACAGGACGGGAGTGGACAGCGCAACCGGCAGTGCGAAGAGATTGCCCTTCTTGTCGCCGAGGCCGACCCGCAGTTCGGGCGACAGCTTGCTGCTGTCGAACGGCTGCTTGGCCTGCTTCATCACCTGATACAGGGGCTTGAAGTCGGCCTTCGCGGCCTGGAACTGCGCCTGCTCTTCGCGGGTCACCAGATTGAGGTGTTTCGGCGCATCTCCCGCGACGCGGCGGACCACCTTGAGCTGGTATTCCTTTTGCTGGGAATTGAAACGCTGGACGAACTTCTCGAGGCGTTCGCCACGTTCTTCGTCGAGCCGATGCGAGAGATCAATCTCGATCGGCGCCGCAGCGACTGGTAAAGCAAAGGGGGCGGCAAGAAGAAATGCCACCGCAGACGGGAGAACCTTGAGTGGGCACATGGCGATCCTGGGAAACAGATATAAGAGTTCGCCATTATAGCTGCACATGGCGATCGGCGAAAAATAAGTTTCCGGCGTTCATCGTGCAGCCCGGCCAGGCACTCGCCGAAAAGCAGGTGCGCGCGCCGCGCGCGCCCGTCCGCAGACGGGCGCCCATCGCCGGCCGCCGGATTCCCCTACCGCTTGCATGTGCTTTCGCGTAAACTCGGCCAAGCCTCGACGGCCAGAGCGAACGCACACGAGCCACCGCGCCGGCCAGCGCCGGCAGTTCGCCAGCGCAAGGCTGAATCGAGGTCGGTTGACTCCTTGACCAGGGCATTCTTTGGTAAAGTCGGAAACCGTCCCGGATGGATTCAATTGCCAGTGCCCGGACTCCATCCGACCTCACCACACCCCTTGCTCCGTGAGCGTGAACACCATGCATCTCTTTCGTAAGCTCGCAACGATCCTGGCGCTTGTGTTGGGCATCGCCGACCAGTCCGCGGCGCAGGAGGCGCCGGCGAACGAGTGGCGAATTGAAGACGCGACCGCCACGCCCGTTCCCTCGGTCCAACAGTACGCCGACGGCCGCTTGATCATGCGATCACCTCGTCGCACAAACAACTACCTGGAACTGCGCGGCACTCTCATAGTGGAAGGTGACGGTTCCTTCGGGCCAAGCAGCCTCACCGATGCGGCGCTGCTGTCCGGAGCCACCGCCGTGCCGGCCGCCGCCGAGTTGGTCGCCATCGGAGTCCATGGCGGAGCAGAGTCGAAATGTGTCTACCTCCGGCCGCCAATCGGCGCCAACGAAACGAGAATCAAGCTTCGCGCCGGCGGCGAAATGGCCATCGTGCGCGAGGCCGGCAGAGCCGATACCCTGTTTCTGAAGATGCGTGCGCCGACCCTGAACCTTTGCATGGTCTTTGAAGTGCTGGAGATCCCGAGCTCGCCCTTGCTGTGGAGCTTTGCCAATCGGGCCACTCCGCTCACCATAGGCTTGCCGGCTGCCGTCGAACAGACAACGATGCCCGCGACGGACAACGACACGGCAGCGCCTCGACCAGCATCGGTTCCACTTTCTCCCGCCACCCCGCAAGCGAGGCAACGGGCGATCTCCTCTCCACTGCTGTGGGGTGGACTGGCCCTGACTGCGGTCGCCCTTCTCGGCGCCTTTTCCCTTCAACGGATGCGGCGCCAGTTGGCCGATGGGTCAAGCTCCGTTGCCGCTTCGACGCCGCACATCCCGCGAGTGGATTCCACGCACCAACCGACGAGCTTCGCCCGGGTGGAAGCCGAAGCCGGCCCCGGGCAACAACAATTCCACGATGCCCTGGCCGAACTGCGGCTGGCACGTTTCGCCGAGGCAGGCGATCTGTTCGGCGCGGCGCTGGCAGAGGGACTGACCCCCACCTTCGAAGCGGGCGCGTGGAGTCTGCGCGGCGAGGCAATGCTGGGTTCCCATGACCTTGTTGGGGCAATGACCTGTTTCCTGCGTTCGTTGAGCTGCCCCGGGGCAACGACGGAGTCGGCGTTGCCCGCAGCGACTCAACTCGCGGCGATCTACCGGGAACTGGGCTTGAAGCAGGACGCAGCCCAGATGGAGAACGTGAAGACGGCGATAAACCCGTTCGCGGATGAAATCAACCCGCAACGTCAGGCGCACATCGCCAGCCTCGCCTCCGAACTCAAGCGCCAGAAGAGGGCCCGCATGGTCGGCATTTTCATGCCATGGCGTAAGCCGCGCTAGAGCCGCGTCTGCAGTAGCCAGGCACTCGATGCTGACGCTGCCGGTACGCTCGTCAGTCCCGCCGTGACTTGCATCCGGCGAAGGATCATCGAACGCCGACTTCGCTCAGCCGGCAAGGCAATCCCGGGGTCGCACACAGGTCGCTCAAGGGCGGTCGCGAAGATCGGCCACCGGCTCTGCCCCAAACCCGTCGTCCAGCAGGTAGGCCACCAGACGACCCGCGCACTCCCGCGCATCGGCGAGTTGCCCATTGCGCTGCAAGTCCTCGAACTTGCCACGCAACGGAAAGCTGGTCGGCGACGCAGCACGGATTTCGGCCTGCATGTCGGTGTCGATGACGCCTGGGGCAACACTGGCGATGCGAAGGCCGGCAACCTCGTCGAGAGCGACCGACCGCGCGTGTTGGTCGAGCGCTGCCTTGCTCGCACAGTAGACGCTCCAGCCCGGGTAGGGGCTGCGCGCGGCACCGCTGGAAACATGGAGGATACGCTTCTCCGGCACTTCGGATGCGGCCGCGATAACGGCGTTGGCCAGAATCAGCGGCGTGACGACGTTGAGGTTGAGGGCACGGGCGATAGCAGCATCTTCCGGACTGCCGACCGGAGCAACAGGTTGTATCGTGCCAGCGTTATTGATCAGCAGAATCGACGGGCAGCCAACAAGAAACAGTTGCAGCGCGTCGCTGGCAAGCCAGCGCTGCAGCGCCGCAACGTCAGTCAGGTCGATTGCCAGTTCCCGCAGCAACTGCGGGTAGCGCGCTGCCAGGCTGGCGTTGCCATGTCTGGCGAGGCCGAGAACGGCGACACCGGATGCCAGCAGGGTTTCCCCAATGGCCGCGCCCAGGCCGCGGCTATGACCGGTCACAATCGCTTTCATTTCGCGTTCCTCGTCGAATGGTAATGGCTCGTCGCGAATTATCCGTGCCGCCGTGTCCTGCGGGAAGCGTTCCGCTTGTATTCGCGGCGCTCGCCTGTAGCCGGTGGCCGTCGCAAAGGCCTCCAGGGCATTACGCCACTCCATGCCCGACCGCGAAGACGCCAGCCGTGCTATTACTTGCGCACCCGATCCATACCTCTCTCGGAGACCGAACATGGCCGAATACTGCGCGCAGCTTCTCTGGCGCCGTGGCGAACAGGATTTTCTCGGCAATCGCTACAGCCGACGACACCTCCTTCGTTTCGACGGCGGCCTGCAGATAGCCGCATCCTCGTCACCGCACGTGGTCCCGGCGCCGATGTCCGACCCGGCGGCGGTCGACCCGGAGGAGGCCTTTGTCGCCTCGCTGGCCAGCTGCCACATGCTGTGGTTTCTCTCGATCGCTGCCCGACGCCGCTTCTGCATCGATCGCTACGCCGACAGCCCGGTCGGCGTCATGGCCGAGAACGGCGACGGCAAGCAGGCGATCACCGTGGTCACGCTGAAGCCGGCAGTGACCTTCTCCGGCGAGCGCCAGCCTGGCCGCGAAGAAGTCGTCCAGATGCACCAACAGGCGCACGAAGAGTGTTTCATCGCCAACTCGGTAAAATCCGAAGTGCGTTGCGAACCGGTGTTTGGCGCGGCGACCGACTGACGCCGGCCGGACGGAGCGGCTATCCGGGCAGGAAAGCGGTCAGCGGTTCCTGCAGCAGTTCCGCCACCAGCTTCGCAAGCGCCGTACCCAGGCGACCGTGCTGGTCGGCGTCGAGATGTACGCCATCGACCGGGCTGACCGTGGCTACCGTTCCGGCGTCGAAGAAATGGCAACCGAGCATGTCGGCGACCTCCCGGCTGGCGGCGGCAAGGCCGATACACTTGCGCTCGCCGCCAACGAACTTGGGCGCGATGGTCCCCTTGGCTTCCTCCTGCGCTGGTGGCGCAACGACCAGGATCGGCGGCACCGGCATCCCGGGTTCGATCGGCGCCTGACGAATGGCGTTGATCAGGACGCCGATGCCTTGCCCGGAGTGCCAGGCGTTGTGCGGGTGCATCGACTGAAAATCGTTGGTACCGAGCATCAGGATCACCAGCGCCAGCGGCGAATGGCTCTCGATACGCTGGGCGAGACCGTCGATGCCCTTGCGGCCGGGCTTGAAGGGATCTTCCCAGACGGTCCGACGACCGTTGAGGCAGTCCTCGATAACGCGCACATGCCGGCCATCGGCGTTGAGCGCGTTTTCCATCACCCCCGGCCAGCGCTCATCGAAAGTCAGGCGGCGACGGGTCTCGGGAATGATTCCCCAGGACAGGGAATCGCCGTAGAGAAGGATCTGCTGCATATGATGCACCCCGCGAGCTTGTCATCGAGAAAGCAGCTTGCCACCTGCGCCGGCGGTCGACAAGCAGGAAAATCGCCGCCCCCCTCGCAGCACGCCCTGTAACGCCTCCAGGGCAGCGATTCCAGCCCGGAGAAATCACTGCGCACGCGTGCTGCCTACTGCATCGAGTGCAGGCCGATGACGTTGCCTTCGCTATCCTGGATCAGGGCGATGTGCCCGTACTTGCCGATGGCCATCTTCGGCTGGATGATCCGGCCACCGGCCTCGACGGCCCGGTTGGCTTCGTCGGCGGCATCCTCGCAGCTGAAATAGACCATCGTGCCGCCCTTGCCCGGACCGTTCATCGGGTGCCGAACCAGCGCCCCTGCCGCCCCACCGCCGCCCTCGACCCACGGAAATGCGTACATTTCGCCGTCCTCGCCGATCTCCGGCAGCGCCGTCAGCTCACGACCGAATACCGCCGTATAGAAGTCGCGCGCGCGCGTCATGTCGGCCACGTAGATCTCGAACCATCCGACCGGATTACCTGGTTTGTCCATGCTGACACTCCTCGGTTTGTCGTGCGAAAGGAATGGCGATGCTCTGCCCGTGAAAAAGAGGCACAGGCTCAGTAACGATGCAGCAGCACTTCGGCGACAAAGCGGCTGCCCATGTAGGCCAGCAGCAGCACCAGAAATCCGGCCAGCGTCCAGCGCAGCGCGACGCGACCACGCCAGCCGTAGACCCGGCGTCCGATCAGCAGCGCCGCGAAGATTCCCCACGAGGCGAAGGCAAACAGGGTCTTGTGATCGAGAGCCATGGCCTTGCCAAAAATCGCCTCGGAGAACATCACGCCACTGATCAGCGCCAGTGTCAACAGGCAGAAGGCGATGGTGATCATGCGAAAGAGCAGCGCTTCCATGGTCAGGATCGGCGGCAGGCTGGCCAGGCTCCTGGTAATCTCGCGCTGATGCAGCTTGCGCTCGGCAAAGCCCATGAAGATGGCGTGCAGTGCAGACAGCGTGAACAGGCTGTAGGCGAGCATCGCCGTCAGAAAATGAAGCTGGAAACCCCAGGCGCCGGCGTGTGCCACGACGCGCAATTGCGGGAACAGGGCCGGCGACAGCGCGCCGAGCGCGGCCAGTGGCAGGACCATCGGTTGCAGGCCGTCCATGCGCGAGCGAAAGCTCTCCAGCCAGTAAATGAGAACCGCCAGCCAGAGCATCAGCGACATCGCGAAGCTGAACGAGAAGCGCATGCCACCGGCACTGAACAGCCCTTCGTACAGGCCGAAACCCTGGATTACCAGGGCGCCGAGAAGCACCCCGCGCTCCCAGCCCTGCATCGGCAGGGTGACCGATGAACGGCCGCTTTCTCGCCAGCGTGTCTGCCAGAAATGCACGCCCATTGCTGCATAGAGCAGCGATGAAACGACGTGCGGGAGAAGGTGCAGTAGAATGTCTGGCATTTTTTGAGTTTACACCAAGCCGGAATCCAAATGCTCGACAACCTGACCCAACGCCTTGCCCGCGTCATGAAGACGCTGCGCGGTGAAGCACGCCTGACCGAAGCCAATATCGGCGACGCCCTGCGCGAAGTCCGCCTCGCACTGCTCGAGGCTGATGTGGCCCTGCCCGCCATCAAGGAACTGATCGCTGCCGTCAGGGAAAAGGCCATTGGCGAGGAAGTTATCGGTTCGCTGAGCCCGGGACAGGCGCTGATCGGCGTCGTTCACCGGGAGCTGACCAAGCTGATGGGCGCCGAGCACGCGGGCCTGAACATGGCCACGCAACCGCCGGCGGTGATGTTGATGGCCGGCCTGCAGGGTGCCGGCAAGACGACTACCGTCGGCAAGCTGGCGAAGATGCTGCGCGAGACGCAGAAGAAGAAGGTGCTGGTGGTTTCCTGCGACGTCTATCGCCCGGCGGCCATCGAGCAGCTGAAGACCGTCGCTGCGCAGGCGGGCGTCGATTTCATGCCCTCGACGCCGACCGAGAAGCCGGTCGACATCGCACGCAATGCCTTGGACTGGGCGAAGCGCCACTTCCATGACGTGCTGCTGGTGGACACCGCCGGTCGCCTGGCGATCGACGAGGCAATGATGAAGGAAATTGCCGAGCTGCATGCGGCTGTCAAGCCGATCGAAACACTGTTCGTCGTCGATGCCATGCTCGGCCAGGACGCTATCAACACCGCCAGGGCCTTCAGTGAGTCGCTGCCGCTGACCGGCATCATCCTCACCAAGCTCGATGGCGATGCGCGTGGCGGCGCGGCACTGTCCGTACGACACGTTACCGGCCGGCCGATCAAGTATGCCGGCATCGGCGAGAAGCTGACCGGGCTCGAAGCTTTTCACCCGGAGCGCATGGCATCGCGAATCCTCGGCATGGGCGACGTGCTGTCGCTGATCGAAGAAGCCAAGAAGGGCATCGACGAGCAACAGGCGGTCGACTTCGCCCGCAAGCTCAAGTCGGGCAAGGGCTTCGACCTGAACGACTTCAAGGACCAGATCGGTCAGATGCGCAAGATGGGCGGCCTGTCGTCAATGATGGACAAGCTGCCGGCGCAGTTTTCGCAGGCGGCCGGGCAATTGCCGGCGGGCGGCGAAGAGAAGGCCGTCGGCAGAATCGAGGGGATCATCAACTCGATGACCCCGACCGAGCGCACCCGCCCGGAGTTGATCAAGGCGGCGCGCAAACGCCGCATCGCCATCGGGGCCGGTGTTCAGGTGCAGGAAGTCAATCGCCTGCTCAAGCAGTTCGAACAGACGCAGAAGATGATGAGGCAGTTCTCCAAGGGAGGCATCGGGCAGCTGCTGCGCGGCGTCAAGGGGATGCTGCCGGGGGGGATGCGCTGAAGCTGGCGTGAGCCCGCCAGGCCGGGGTCAGCGTAGCGCCAATGTGCTCCCGGTGTACTTCCACTGCCGATACCAGGCGGCACGGACCATGTTCGGATAGGCAGCCTGACCGAGACTGCCGTTGTAGCGACCAAGCGCGCGGTAGAGATCGCCACGCTCGATGTCGAGGTAATGGCGGAGTATGGTGCACCCGTAACGAAGATTGGTACGCAGATGGAAGAGGTTGTCGTCACTGCGTCCAACCAGCTTGACCCAGAAGGGCATCACCTGCATGAAACCGCGCGCGCCCGCGCTCGACACGGCGTATTTCTTGAAACCACTTTCGACCTGGATCAGGCCAAGCACCAGCTGCGGGTCGAGACCCGCGCGCGTTGCCTCGTAGTGCACCGAACGCAGGAAGTCGAGACGGGTGGCACGATCGGGAATGCGCTTGGCCAGGCGCCCGGACATCTCGCTCAGCCAGTCGGTGGCCACCGAAGAATTCTCGAACGAGCTGTGCTGCGGGGCGCGATCGGAAACCGATCGCGACAAGGCCCCGTGGACACTGGCCGAAAGCGGCTCGTACTTCTGCGCACCGGCGTGCGCGACAAGCGGCGCCAGGAGAAGGAGAAGGCCTATGCCGCGACGCATAGTCGAGCCCTGAGGAAGGAGACGATATCCGTGACCGGCAGCAGCTGCGCCTCGGCGTCGTCACGGCCCTTGTACTCGAGCTGGCCAGTGGCGAGGCCGCGCTCACCGACGACCACGCGGTGCGGGATGCCGATCAGTTCCATCTCGGCAAACATCACGCCCGGACGCTCGTTGCGATCGTCGAGCAGGACGTCGATCCCGGCGCTGACCAGTTCGGCGTAGAGAGAATCGGCTGCCGCCCTGACGGTTTCGCTCTTGGCGTAGCCCATGGGAACGACGCAGACCTCGAAGGGCGCAATCGCTGCCGGGAAACTGATGCCGCGCTGGTCATGTCCCTGCTCGATCGCCGCGCCGACGATGCGCGTGACGCCGATTCCATAGCAGCCCATTTCCATGATCCGGCTCTGCCCGCTCTCGTCGAGAAAGCTGCATTTCAGCGCCTCGGCGTACTTGGTGCGCAACTGGAAGATGTGCCCGACCTCGATGCCGCGGCACAACTCGAGGACGCCCTTGCCGTCGGGTGAAGGGTCGCCGGCGACGACATTCCGCAGGTCGGCGACCAGCGCCGGCTCGGCAAGGTCGCGGCCGAAGTTCACACCGGTCAGGTGAAAGTCGGATTCATTGGCACCGCAAACGAAGTCACTCATCACCGCCACGCTGCGATCGGCGAAGATCCGCAGGTCGGCGACAGCGACCGGACCAAGATACCCGGGTTGACAGCCAAGTGCGCCGATGATCTCGTCTTCGCGCGCGAAGCGGAACTCGCCAAGGCTCTTCGCCGCCTTGAGCTCATTCAGCGTATGGTCGCCACGCAGCATGATCAGGGCAAACGGGCCGGGCTCGTCGGCTGACGGGTTCAGGACGATGGCAATGGCCTTGACCGTTCGCTTCAGCGCCACGCCGAGCAGTTCGGCAACGTCCGCGCAGGTGGTTCGACCCGGGGTGGCGACCTTCTTCATCGCGGCGGCAGCGGGCAGGCGCGCATCGGCCGGCGCCAGCGCCTCCGCCAGTTCGACGTTGGCCGCAAAATCCGAGTCCGGGCAATAGGCCAGCGCGTCCTCGCCGGAGTCCGCCAGGACGTGGAATTCGTGCGACCCGGTACCACCGATCGAGCCGGTATCCGCCGCGACGGCGCGGAACTTCAGCCCCAGACGATTGAAGATGCGCGTGTAGGTCTCGAACATGTTGCGGTATTCGCGCTGCAGGTCTTCGAAACTGCTGTGGAACGAGTAGCCGTCCTTCATCAGGAACTCGCGACCACGCATGATCCCGAAACGCGGCCGGATCTCGTCGCGAAACTTCACCTGCACCTGATAGAAGTGCACCGGCAACTGCCGGTAGCTCTTGATGTCCTTGCGCACGACATCGGTGATCACTTCTTCGTGCGTCGGACCAATGACGAAATCACGCTGGTGGCGGTCCTTGCAGCGCAGCAGTTCGGGGCCGTACTTCTCCCAGCGCCCGGACTCCTGCCAGAGTTCGGCCGGTTGTACGGCCGGCATCGACAACTCGATCGCACCACCTCGGTCCATCTCCTCGCGAACGATCTTCTCCACCTTGCGCAGTACGCGCAGCCCGACCGGCATCCACGTGTAGATCCCGCCGGCCAGCCGTTTGATCATCCCGGCACGCAGCATCAACTGGTGGCTGATCACTTCGGCGTCGGAAGGTGCCTCCTTGAGCGTGGCCAGGAAGAATCTGGAAGTGCGCATGGAAATCAGTCTGGAAATGATCGAGGAGCTCGATTCTACGCGACAGATGCCAGCCTGTGGCGTAAAACGCCATCGCCCGGCCTGACAGGGGACGCTGCGAAACGCTCGCCCGGCCGGCCTCACACGCTGCTTTGCAAGGACTGTGAATTGTGGAAAAATGCGTGCAATCAATCGAATTGCAGGATCTGAACATGCTTGACCGTGAAGGCTATCGCCCGAACGTCGGCATCATTCTTTGTAATACCAAGAACGAGGTGTTCTGGGGCAAGCGTATCAGAGAGCATTCATGGCAGTTTCCGCAAGGTGGCATCAAGCGGGGTGAAACGCCGGAACAGGCGATGTACCGTGAATTGCACGAAGAGGTCGGTTTGCTGCCCGAACATGTGTTCATCCTTGGTCGCACCAAAGACTGGTTGCGCTATGACGTACCGACGCACTGGGTTAGACGCGAATGGCGTGGCAGCTACCGAGGCCAGAAGCAGATCTGGTTCCTGCTTCGCCTGGTGGGGCGCGACAGCGACCTCTCCCTGCGCGCCTGCGACCATCCGGAATTCGACGCCTGGCGGTGGAATCACTACTGGGTGTCGCTTGACGCAGTGATCGAATTCAAACGCCGGGTCTATGAGCAGGCTTTGAACGAACTTGCCCGCTTTCTCAATGCCGACCACCGCCAGCCACGCCGCCGTCCTGCGCGCGCAGCAGATCGTCCGACGACCGCCGCCGCAGTGGCCGAGAAGAAATGAGTCCTGTGCGGAACGTGCCGGCGCGCGACACGAGTCGCGACGCGCCACGGTCGACCTGGCGCCGCGCAAGCTGGCTTCTGGTCCTGCTTGCGCTCTGCCCACCAGCGGCGCTCGCGGCCGAGGAAGACAACCCGCTCCGCGCCGAGAGCGAAGTCCGGTACCCACCGTTTCCTCAGGCCGAGAACCTGATCCCCTTCTCGGTCAGCGCAACCACCAACAACGAATTCATGATCGACGGCGCGTCGCTAACGGTCAGCCCCGATCGTGTCGTGCGCTACACGCTGGTGATCGTCAGCCCTGCCGGCGCCCGCAACGTCAGCTACGAAGCGATGAACTGCAGTACCGGCGAACGCCGGCTCTATGCCGTCGGTCGCTCGGACGGCACCTGGGCCAAGGCGCGTGCTGACAAGTGGGTGGGAATCCGCGAAAGCACTCTCAACCGCCATCACGCGGCGCTCTTTCGTGAGTATTTCTGCTCCATTGGCGTGACTCTTCGCGACGCCGAAGATGCGCGGCGGATTCTCCGCACCGGCGGGGATCGAACGAAGCTGTTGGGTCATTGACCGTCATGAAATGCCGAGGTACGTGGCCAGGCAGGTCATGGCCGTTTCCCTCGCCGGAAACGCACATGCCGACGCGCACGGCGAAATCCTGTGCCCGGCAGGCAGCGCGCCCCCACGTGGACGCCCCACCTCGCACCCCCACTCCCCCTCTTCTCCCGCGTCTGGGAGAGCAGCGGTTTGCCAGTCGCGGAAGCGGCTTTTGCGGCGCGGTCGCGGCATTGCCGGACTGGAACCAGAACCCCGGAGGCCACACATGATCGTCGACCGCCTGGTCATTGAATTCGACAAGGCCCTGCGCACCCTCTTTGTGCCGGCGCCGACCACTCGCGAGGTGCCTGGCAGCGAGCGACCGGAAGCGACATTGTCTGACGCAGAGCGAGCGCACTCGCAGGCGCTGATGCGCATCAACCACGTCGGCGAGATCTGCGCGCAGGCGCTCTATCAGGGACAGGCGCTTGGCTGCGACGACCCGGAGATCAAGCAGGCCCTGCAGCAGGCAGCGTATGAAGAAACCGAACACCTTGCGTGGACCGAGCGCCGCCTGGCAGAACTGCACGGGCGCACGAGCTTGCTGAACCCGCTCTGGTATCTCGGCGCCCTGACCATCGGCTTCGCCGCAGGCAAGGTGGGCGACGCATGGAGCCTCGGCTTTCTCGCCGAAACCGAGCGACAGGTCGAGGCGCACCTAGACGCGCACCTCAGCGATTTACCCTGGCAGGATTCCAGGTCGCGGGCGATCGTCGAGCAGATGCGCGTCGACGAGATTTCACACGCGGCGACGGCGGTGCGACTCGGTGCTCGAGAATTGCCCGGCGCGGCAAGACTGGCGATGCAATTGGTATCGCGAACCATGACGCGCACCGCCTACTACGTCTAGCCCGAAAGCCGCAACCGCGGCTCCCGGACGCCGGCTGCCCGTAGCCGCGTCCCTCAATCCTCGACGATCTCGAAATCGTGCGTGATCGCGGCGGTCTTGGCGAGCATGCTCGTCGCCGAGCAGTACTTGTCGTGGGACAACTCGATGGCGCGCGCGACGGCCTCGGGCTTCAGCTGCTTGCCGGCGACGCGAAAATGGAAATGGATGCGGGTAAATACGCGCGGCTCGACGTCCGCCCGCTCCGCCTGAAGGCTGACTTCGACCCGCTTGATGGCGTGCCGCCCTTTCTTCAGAATCAGAACGACGTCGAACGCGGCACAACCACCGGCGCCGGCAAGCATCATCTCCATCGGACGAGGCGCCATGTTGCGCCCACCCGCCTCGATGGCTCCGTCCATCACCACCGTATGATTCGTACCCGTCTCCGCGAGGAAGGACATCCCCTCGCCGGTCCACTTCACTCTGCATTCCATCCACCGCCCTCCTTGTCGCCCCGACGGGCATGACGACGTGTCAGACCCGGCAAGCCAAAACCAGCATGCGAAGCGGCAATGGTGCGCACCAAGCAGACGCCAGCGGTGATCGCCTGGCGCGCTGGCGTCGGTCCGAAGGTCACCGGCCAAGCCTCGTCATGTACCTTCATTGTAGCCGCAAGCCTTGCGCAGCAGGCAGTTGCAACTAATGTTGCGCCGCAGCATTTCTTTCGCAAAACAACTCTTCAAGAATGGTTTCGGAAGTCACACATTGTGTAACGCATATACCGGTACTTCTGTAACACATTGCTGTTTATGCGCTTTATTTGCGGCCACAATGCAAGCCACCAAAGAACGAAAAATATATGGCGCAGCGCACAAATAATACTTGATCTTTACGGTCGGATGAGGCATAATGATTTCAACGTAAGCAGTAAGCAGCTTCCTGATTCACCTTATCTGCTTTTCCCTTGTCTCCTCCACCCTCCTCCTTTGGTGTGGATTTAGCGCGGCTCCAGCGAGCCGCGCTTTTTTTTGCCCGCAGCGCGCGTCCGTGTCGGCAAGGACGAGATCGAGGCCAGCAGAATCTCCGAACGATGCCAGCGTCGGGCCGGCCTGCGCGCGGCGTGGCCAAGGCCTGCCCTGCGCACCGGGTTTGCCCAGCCGAGCACGCACGCGCTCCGGGCGAATTTATCGCGCGAAGCGCCGAAACAGCGATTGACACGGCTTGCACACTTGCCATAACATGCTGGGCTTTCCGTGATCAGGCAAATAAGGACGGCGTTTTTGATGAAGACTTTCTCCGCCAAGTCGCATGAAGTGACACGCGAGTGGCTTGTGGTTGATGCCACGGACAAGGTGCTGGGTCGCCTTGCAACCGAAATTGCTCGCCGCCTGCGCGGCAAGCACAAGCCTGAATTCACCCCGCACGTCGATACTGGCGACTACATCGTCGTCACCAACGTGGAGAAGTTGCGCGTCACCGGCAACAAGGCTGAAGACAAGAAGTACTATCGCCACTCGGGCTACCCCGGCGGTATCTACGAGACGAACTTCAACAAGATGCAGCAGCGCTTTCCCGGACGCGTTCTCGAACAGGCCGTCAAGGGCATGCTGCCCAAGGGTCCACTCGGTTATGCAATGCTCAAGAAGATGAAGTGCTATGCGGGCACAACCCATCCGCACGCTGCCCAGCAGCCGAAAGTTCTGGAACTCTAAGGAATCACAATGGCTGATAACTATTTCTATGGCACGGGTCGGCGGAAAAGCGCAGTCGCACGTGTGTTCATGAAGCGCGGAAGCGGTGTTTTCGTTGTCAATGGCAAACCGGTCGATGAATTCTTCTCCCGCGTCACCGGTCGCATGATCGTTCGCCAGCCGCTGCAGCTCATCGAACAGATGGCGGACTTCGACATCAAGGTCAACGTTGCCGGTGGTGGCGAATCCGGACAGGCGGGTGCTGTGCGGCACGGAATTACCCGGGCACTGATTGCTTACGACGGCGCGCTGAAGCCAACGCTGTCCAAGGCCGGCTTCGTCACTCGCGATGCGCGCGAAGTCGAGCGCAAGAAGGTCGGTTTCCACAAGGCGCGTCGGCGCAAGCAGTTCTCGAAACGCTAGTCTGCGTCGCAGTCTTCCACGCAGTCAAAGCCGCCTCCGGGCGGCTTTTGTCTTTTCGGAACGTCGGGCCTATGATTGCAGGCTATCGGGGAGTCTCTCATGATCAAAGTTGGAATCGTCGGCGGCACGGGATACACCGGTGTCGAGCTCTTGCGCTTGCTTGCTCAGCATCCGCGTGCAGAAATCGTTGCCATCACCTCTCGCGGGGACGCTGGCACGGCGGTTTCGCAAATGTTTCCCAGCTTGCGTAACCGGCTGGACCTGAACTTCGAGGATCCAGCCAGTGCCAATCTGCAGAATTGCGATCTGGTCTTCTTTGCCACGCCGAACGGCGTGGCAATGAAACAGGCGCCGGCACTTCTCGATGCGGGCGTGCGGGTAATCGATCTGGCAGCCGACTTTCGTATCAAGAACATTGCCGAATGGGAGCATTGGTACGGCATGGCGCATGCCAGCCCGGAGTGGGTGGCACAGGCGGTCTATGGGCTTCCCGAATACGATCGTTCCGGGATCCGCGATGCCCGCCTGGTCGCCAACCCGGGTTGTTACCCGACCGCGGTCCAGCTGGGCTTCATGCCCCTGGTCGAAGCGGGTCTGGTGGAACTCGATCATTTGATCGCCGATGCCAAGTCCGGTGTCTCGGGCGCTGGCCGCAAGGCAGAGATCGGCGCCCTGTTCTCGGAAGCGTCGGACAATTTCAAGGCCTACGCGGTATCCGGGCATCGCCACCTGCCGGAGATCCGGCAAGGCTTGTCGAAGATGGCCGCGCACCCCGTCGGCCTGACCTTCGTGCCGCACTTGACGCCCTTGATCCGCGGTATCCACGCGACCCTGTACGCGCACACCAAGGACGGTGCCGACTTCCAGCAGATCTTCGAAGAACGCTACCGCAACGAACCCTTCGTCGATATCCTGCCGCCGGGGTCACACCCCGACACGCGCTCGGTACGGGCAGCGAACGTCTGCCGTATTGCGCTGCACCGCCCCCAGGGAGGAACGGTATTGGTGATTCTTTCGGTCATCGACAACCTCGTCAAGGGGGCAGCGGGGCAAGCGGTGCAGAACATGAACATCATGTTCGGCCTGCCGGAAACCGAAGGCCTGTGGCAGCTGCCCGTGCTTCCCTGACGCTCAAGCGTCTGCGCCAGCGTTTCGGCATCAACGCGCCAAAGCTGGCGATCCGCACGCACTTTCCCTGGTACCTGCGCCTGCTGGCGGTCGTCGCCATGCTGGCGATCATCCTGGTGCTGGCGGCATGGATTTTTCAAGCCGGCAAACGTACGGCCGGTTTTCAGGCCAGTGAAGTGCTTGGCGAGAATCGGCGGCTCGCGGCCCGTGTCGCCGAACTGGATGCGCAACTGAGCCGACTGCGTGACAGCCAGGGCTCGGAAGAGAGCAGCCGGAAGATCGAGAGCGCCGCGCAGCAGCAATTGGCCGCACAGATGATGGTGCTTGAAGAGCAGAACGCAGCACTGAAGGAGGAACTGGCGCTATTCGAGGGATTGATGACCTCTTCGCAGGCCGCTGCCAGAAGCGGACTGCAAATAGAGCGACTGCGCGTCGAGCCGGAGGCCATTTCCGGCCAGTATCGCTACCGGATGTTAGTGGTGAACAACGGCAGGCGACCGCCAAGAGAGTTCAAGGGAACGCTGGAACTGACGCTCACGGTTGTCCAGGATGGCAAAAATGTTATCATCCGCCTGCCGTCGAAGGCTGAAGAGAACGCGTCGAACTTTCGCCTCGAGATCCAGCACTATCAGCGCGTTGAGGGTTTTTTTTCGCTACCCTTGGGGGCAACGCTGAAAGGCATCGAAGTGCGCGTACTGCAGGGCGGCAAGCTGCGCGCAAGTCAGTCGCTGGCGCTTTGATGTGAAAGCCAGGTGCGCCGCGATTCACCAACCGCCCTTCTCCCCGCGCGGGAGAAGGAGCAGGGGGGTGAGACGGGGAATGCAGGGCGCATGCGCACTGCCCGTCGAACGATTCCGGCATGCAGGCCGGAATGCGCACTGCAAAGGGGAAGGAAAACGGTCATGACCTTGATGATTTCGGGTGTCTGCACGCGTCATGACCGCTAGGCGGGAGCTTTTTCATGTTCGGTAGTTCCAGGAGCGGTACACCGCAGAATCGCATCGACAGTCTGGTCGGCACCGGAACCCGCGTTGACGGGCATCTGACTTTCAGCGGCGGCTTGCGCGTCGACGGTGAAGTGCATGGCAGCATAAGCAGCGATGACGCCCAGCCTGGCACTCTGGTCATCAGCGAGCAGGCGCGTGTCGAGGGAAAGATCTCGGTATCGCATGCGGTGATCAACGGCACCGTCGTCGGCCCGATCGTCGCAACCGATTCGCTGGAACTCCTACCCAACGCACGTGTCACAGGAGACGTTGAATACCAACGGATCGAAATTCAGCTCGGAGCGGTTGTCGAAGGACGCCTGGTGCATCAGGCAGGCACCAGGACGCAGGAACTCAAACTGGCTGCAAATGGCTGACCTTTTCGTCAGCAGTCTCGGATATCAGGTTCAGGAGGATCATTGATGAATGCAGCAACCGAAATGCCAATGCCCTTTGTCTTTACTGACAATGCGGCCGGCAAAGTGAAAGAATTGATTGAAGACGAAGGCAATCCGGAATTGAAACTTCGCGTCTTCGTGACCGGCGGTGGATGCTCCGGCTTCCAGTACGGTTTTACCTTCGACGAAGTTGCCAACGATGACGATACGGCGCTGCAAAAGAACGGTGTGACCCTGCTGGTCGACCCGATGAGCTATCAGTATCTGGTGGGTGCCGAAATCGACTATACGGAAGGCCTCGAAGGTTCGCAGTTCGTCATCAAGAACCCGAATGCTTCGACGACCTGCGGCTGCGGTTCGTCGTTCTCGGTCTAATCGCTCGGCGAGCCAGGAGGGTGCGCGTTCTGGCCGCGCTCCTGTCTGCCCCGACTTCCCTGCCGATCACAGTCGCCAGGTGGCCGCAACAGCTGGCGGGCCTGGTCATCGGCTCGCAGTCAACGCCCGCCTAAGGGCTGCTGCCGCCATTGCCGGCGCTATTTCTCGCCGGGTTGAACCAACGCCACAGCAGCCCCTGCGCATCATGCCCCGTAAGCACGTATTCGAGTGCATTCCGATTGTCCAGCGTAAGGTTCTGCGCCGCCTTGGCCGCGCGCGCGCCGGCAAATAGTAGTTCGTCCCCCGGCCTGAGCACGGTGTCGTCGTCCGGAAGTTCCTGATCGCGTCCCTCGCGCACCAGCAGCAGCGGCAGCAGCGGCAGATACTCATGGCGATTGGACGGGTCGCGGCGCAACATGCGCAGATCGATCGTCGCCTCCTGCGTCGTCAACAGCTTGTGTACCGCCGGGGCATCGGCCGCGGCCAGCCTGGCACTCCAGACCTGCGGCACGCGATGCCCACAGAGTTCCTCGAGTTGCCTGGCCACGGTCGCGGCGCGCGCATCGGGCCAAGCGCGCACATGGCGGAGAAAGCGGGTCAGCAGCGGCGAGGTGATCAGCGCCATGCACTCGCGCGCAACGATCCGCGACGGTACCATCGTGAAGTCGGCATCGTAAGCGTCGAACAGGACCTCGTTGGCAGCCCGGTTCTGACGCACGACGACGAACAGTTCCGGGTTGATTTCCTTGGCCGTCATCGCGATCGAGAGGTTGTTGGTATCGTTGTCGCCACCGGCGACGATTCCCACCGCGGTTTCTATTCCTGCCAGCCGCAGCGGCTCCGCTTCCATGCCATGGCCAACGATGTGGCGCACGGTGACCGGCAGATTCTGCTCGGGAGCGATCACTGTCAGGCTCACTCCCTGCCTCTCCAGATTGCGTACCACCGCTTGCCCGAAGAGGCCGTAGCCGCACACCACCCAGTCACCCACGGGCGGATCGTGTCGTTCGGGGACCGGTTGACCGGGCAGCCCGGTGAGCAGATCCACCAGGCGGAACCAACTCGGGGAATGAATCGCCTGCGCCAGGTAGTCGGCGAATTTCTCGAAGTGATTGACGACATAGTGGGTCCCGAAGGACATCATGTTGCGCTCGACCGCCGGGCTGGCCACACGCGCCACGACCATCAGCCCTGGATTGACCAGCCGGCTGGCGATCGCCACCGACAGATTGGCCGAATCGTCGTCGGTGATCGCCAGGACACCGCGACAGCTGCGGTGTTTCATGCCGGCGAGGAGCAGGTTTTGCGGCTGCGCGGCATCGGCACACATGACCAGGATGTCAGCGGCGAAATCCTCGAGTTCGAGTTCCTGGATGCGCGCCTCGTCACGTTCGAGCGCCACCACGCGGATACCGCCACGATCGAGCGCGCGGGCGATCAGCAAGCCGGTTTCACCGCAACCGCAGATGATGTAGAAAGGCTCGCCCAGATGCATGACCCGGCGCGCAAACTGGCCGCTCTGCAACACCTGCTGAAAGCCCTTGTCCTGGACCAGTGCCAGCAGGCTGATGATCGAGTATGACCAGCCGATAACCGACAGGAAGATGCACACCGTGACCCACATCCGCTGCGCGTCGGAGAAGGTCGCCGGGATTTCCCCGAAACCGATCGTCGTCGCCGTGTAGCTGACGAAATAGAAGGCGTGGAAGAAACTCATCGGCGGCGCTGGCCGGCCTTGTGCATCGATGCCGGGAACCAGCGTCAGGCCAAGAGTGGACACCGCATACAGGACGATCAGCACGATCAGCGGCACCCGCATCCGCCGCAGCGCGAGGAAGAAGATGCTGGTGTTCATTCCTCGGCCGCCATCAGCGTCGCAACATCACCGTTTCCGAAATCAGCAACACCAGGGAAACGAAGTTTGCCAGCAAAGCGCCGCCACTGAGCGAAACGACGCTGGTGGTCACGTAAGCGCTCATCCCCTCGCCGGTCACATGTACGGCGATCGCCCATACGCAGGCCGCTGCCACCAGTTGCAGGTCTGCAACCAGGCTGGTCGACAGATGCACCGCGCCGATCTGCGTGCGGTCACCGAACTTGAGAACGGTGGCGATCAGGTTGACCACGATCGCCGCAAACAGCTCATAGATATGGTGGTGCATCGGGTTGTCGATGCTGCCGAGAAAGAAGCCGAAGTTCAGCGTTGCAGCCAGAACGATGAAGAAGCCGAATATCACTTTCTCGAGATTCATGAGCGGGGCCTCCAGGCCAGAAAATGCCACCGCACGGGCAGCAGGGGCATGGCCTGGCAGCATACTCGCCTGCAAACCGAAAACAAACCGGCGGCGAGCGCCTCGCCGCTGCCAGGCGGGTGAGCGTTTGCGTTCGGCATCAACCGGCCTCGATGGCCGCCGCCACTTCGCCACCGACCGTCTTTCGCCGCGCCAGCAGGGTGTAGACGGTCGGCACGACAAAGAGCGTGAAGAAGGTGCCGAGCAGCAGCCCGCCAACAATCACCCAGCCAATCTGCTGCCGGCTCTCGGCGCCGGCACCGCTGGCCAGTGCCAGGGGAATGGTTCCCAGGACCATTGCCCCGGTGGTCATCAGGATCGGTCGCAGGCGCAGTTCGGAAGCGTCGATCACCGCCTGCCTGAGCGCACGCCCCTGCTCCTGCAACTGGTTGGCGAACTCGACGATCAGAATACCGTGCTTGGTGATCAGGCCGACCAGCGTCACCAGCCCGATCTGGCTGTAGACGTTGAGAGTACCGCCGGTCAGCAGCAGCGCCAGCAGGGCGCCGGTCATCGACAGAGGCACCGTCAGCATGATGATGAACGGATCGCGAAAGCTCTCGAACTGGGCAGCCAGCACCAGATAGATGAAGGCCAGGGCGAGCACGAAGGTGAGCGCCAGCGACGACGACGAGAGCTTGAACTCGCGCGACTGACCGGCGTAGTCGACCGCATAGCCGGCCGGCAGGACACGCTCCGCCGCCTGCTCCAGAAAGTTCAGTGCGTCACCCATGGCATATCCCGGCGCCAGATTGGCGGTGATGGTGACCGCCCGGCGCTGACCGAAATGGTTGAGTTCGCGGGGGCTGACCGTCTCGTCGACGGTCAGCAGATTGGCCAGCGGAATCATGCTGCCATCCCTGGCGCGGACAAAGATGTCGCGGATGTCGGAAGGGGTGGCACGATCGCTGTTGGCCACCTGCACGATCACGTCGTACTGCTCGCCCTCGCGCTTGAAGCGGGTGACCTGACGCCCCCCGAGCATCGTTTCCAGCGTGCGGCCGACGGTCTCGATCTGCACGCCGGTGTCCGACGACTTGTCGCGATTGACGCGCACCGACAGTTCCGGCTTGTTCAGCTTGAGGTCGGTATCGACGTTGCTGAAACCCGGGTTCCTGGCGACTTCTTCAAGGATCTTGCCGGTCATCTGCTCCAGCTCCGCGTACGAGGCCGAAGTCAGGATGACGAAGTTGATCGGCCGCTCGCGCGGGCTCTGGCCCAGCGACGGTGGCTGCACCGGAAACGCCAGCACGCCGGGAATTCCCATGAACTTCGGGAACAGTTCCTTGACCACCGCAGCAGCGTTGCGCGGGCGTTCGTTCCAGTCGCTCAGCCCGACGAAGGAGATACCCTGACTGACCGTCGGGTTGCCGGCGACAACGAAGTAGCGCTCGACATCCTTGGTGTTCGCGTAGATGTCCTCGAGTTGCCGCGCGTACTTGTCCGTATAGTCCAGCGTCGCCCCTTCCGGCGCCAGGAAGACGCCAAGAATGATGCCGCGATCCTCGATCGGCGCCAGTTCGGACTTCAGCGCCTTGAGCAGGAAGACATTCGATCCGGCCACCACGACGAAGACCAGCATCACCAGCCAGCGCCGTTGCAGCGCCAGGGTCAGCAAGCGGCGATAGCCGCGCGTCACAGCATTGAGCACATTCTCTACCCAGAGATAGGCTTTGCCGTGCCGCGGCTCGTGCTTCAGCAGCAGCGAACACATCATCGGTGACAGGGTCAGCGCGACGAAGCCCGAGACCAGCACCGCCCCGGCCAGGGTCAGCGCGAACTCGACGAACAGCTTGCCCGTGCGGCCGGTCATGAAGGCCACTGGTGCATACACCGCGGCCAGGGTAATGGTCATCGCGACGACCGCAAAGCCGATCTCCTGCGCGCCCTGCAGCGCAGCTTGCCGCCGCGGCATGCCCTGTTCGATGTGCCGGTAGATGTTCTCGAGGACGACGATCGCGTCATCGACGACCAGACCAATGGCCAGCACCAGCGCCAGCAGGGTCAGGGTATTGATGCTGAAGCCGAGCATCAGCATCAGCGCGAAAGCGCCGATCAGCGATACCGGAATGGTCACCAGGGGAATCAGCGTTGCCCGGAAATTGCGCAGGAAGAGAAAGATGATCAGCAACACCAGCAGCATCGCCTCGCCGATGGTCTCGAATACGGCATCGATCGAGCGGGCGATGAACACCGACGAGTCGTAGGCGATATTCACCGTCATCCCCTGCGGCAGTTCGTCGACCACCCTGGGCAACTCGCTGCGCAGGGCACGCGACAGTTCGAGCGGATTGGCCGTCGCCTGCTTGATGACGCCCAGGGCGACGGCAGGGCGGCCCTTGAAACGGACGCTGCTGCGCTCGGACTCGGCGCCTATCTCGACCCGGCCGAGATCGCCGATACGCACCGGATAGCTGCCCTTGCCGTCGCTGGTCTGCTTGACGATGATTTCGGCGAACTGTGCTGGCTCGGACAGCTCGGTCCTGGCGACGACCGAGAACTCGCGGCTCTGGCTTTCGATGCGACCGGCCGGCACCTCGACGTTCTGCCGGCGCAGCGCGTCCTCGACGTCCTGCGGCGTGAGGTTGAAGGCCGCCAGGCGATCACGATCCAGCCAGATGCGCATGGCGTACCTGCGTTCGCCGAAAACACGCACGTCGGCGGCTCCGGGCAGCGTCTGCAGGCGCGGCTTGACGATGCGGTTGGCAACGTCGGTGACTTCCAGCGCCGAGTGCCGGTCCGAAGAGAAGGCCAGCCAGATGATCGGATTGGCGTCGGCCTCTACCTTGGCGATCACCGGCTCGTCGATGGCTGTCGGCAGCTTGTTGCGGACCCGCGAGACGCGATCGCGAACGTCGGCGGCGGCCGAGTCCGGATTGCGTTCGAGTTTGAAGCGCACCGAAATCTGGCTGTTCTCCTGCCGCGAGATCGAGGTGATCACGTCCACCCCCTCGATCCCGGCCAGCGAGTCCTCGAGCGGCTTGCTGATCTGCGACTCGACGATCTCGGCCGAAGCGCCGCGATAGGTCGTGGTGACGGTCACCACCGGCTCGTCGATTTTCGGGTATTCGCGCACCGGCAGCCGGGTGTACGAGACCATCCCGATCAGCATGATCGCCAGCGACAGCACGGTCGCAAAGACCGGCCGGCGGATACACAGATCGGAAATCCTCATTTGCCGGAGCCCGCTGGTCCCACCGCCTTGTCGGCGCTGGCTTCAGGCCGTGCGCTCGCCGGGGCACCCTCGCCGCTGCCTGCCGGCGGGCCGCCGGAGGTGCCCGAAGCCTCCGCGGCGAGGGCACGCACGGGCGCACCATCGCGCAGTTTCAGCTGGCCGGCGGTGACCACCTCGTCGCCCGCGCGCAAACCCTCGACGACCTCGACCTGGGCGTCGCGGCGCAGCCCGGTTCGTATGGGCACCCGCTGCGCCTTGCCGTCGGCGACGCGATAGACGTACGGCGCCCTGCTGTCCGGCACCAGCGCCTGTTCCGGGATCAGCAGCACGTTGTCGCGGCGCTCGAAGATCAGCCGCACGCGAACGAACATGCCCGGCCGCAACAGCCCCGCGCCGTTCGCCAGGCGGGCGCGCAGCGAAATGGCGCGCCCACTGGCCTCGACCAGCGGATTGATGGCGTCGAGGACCGCCGGGAAGATCTGACCGGGCAGAGCGTCGCTGGACACCTCGAGTTGCTGTCCCGGCCTGAGCCGGCCGAGATACGATTCGGGCAGGCGAAAATCGACCTTCAGCGTACCGATGTCCTCGAGGTTGACCAGTTCCTGTCCCTCCTTGACGTAATCGCCGACGCTCACGTTGCGAATGCCGACGACGCCGGAGAACGGCGCCCGGATACGCGTCTTGTCCAGCCTGGCCAGCGCCAGAGCCAGCGCCGCTTCCTGCACTTTCAAGGCGGCCTGGGTATTGTCGAGCGCCTGCCCGCTGACGAACTTTTTCGCGAACAGGTCCTGCGTGCGCTGGTGATTGGCCAGTGCCAACGCCAGACCGGCCCTCGCCTGGTCGACTTCGGCCGCCTGCGTCGCCGCATCGAGGGCCACCAGCAGCGCCCCCTTGCGAACCGCAACGCCATCCTTGAAGTTGATCGAGGCGATGCGCCCGGCTATCTCGGGACGCAGGACAACCGACTCATTGGAGCGCAGTGAGCCTACTGCCGTGGCATCGACAGCGACTTCGGAAGCCTGCACCTTCGCGGTCTCGACGGCCATCGGGAATCCACCGGCAGGCCCTGAACTGGCGGCATCGCCGGCCTTCGCTCCGCCACCGGCCGGCGCCGCAGCCGGCATCGGGCCCGCAGGCGCGCGAAAACCGGCATGGGCAAGGTAGCCGAGAGCGACAAGACCGGCCAGCGCGACGGCCAGAACCAGGAATCGATTGTTTCGGCTAGACATGACCATCCAGTTCTCCCGCCGCAGCGAGCAATTGAAAAGACTGCAAACCTGCCCACGGCAGCTGGCGGCAGGCGGGCGAAGTGTACCCAAGCGCCATCGTTTCGCAAACCCCGGCGCTGATGCAGGATCGAGCGCGCGCAGGGCAAGGCGCGGAAGGCGCACTGCTGCCGACGCGCTTCGACTCTTCGCCTTGCGGTGCTAAAGTTTGCCCTGCAGTCTGCCGTTGACCTATTGTCTGCCGATTGCCTGAGGGCTGCCCGGTTTCCCGGTGGCAGCCTCCCGCATCGGGAAACCGCCGCGTGAACGGGAGTAGTGGAACAATGAGGATTCCCGCCGAAGTCGTACCGCCCGTCAGCAACATCAGCAAGGAGCCCGACGACGTCAGGAAACCGGAACCGGTCAGCAGCGCGACGACAATCGCCAACGACCTTTCCGGGGGGCTGCGGAACCAGTTGCCGCCTGGCGCCAATCCGCCACCTAGGCGGCAACCGGCGGCTGCCGAGGCCGGCGGGGACGTGCCCCCTGAAGCTCATCCGCCAGCGATTGAACGCCGCCAGAAGGAGCGCCGTATCGAAAAGCGGCCGGTCCTGCTCGACACGCGTTCAAAAAGCGGGCGTCGCAAAGCTGGCGGTGACGTCAAGGTCAACATCAAGGTCTGACCAGCCAGCGGCCGGCCCTCACCAGCTCATACGACGGCAGTCGGCGCTTCGCCCAAGCTGCGCGCCATGATGCTGCCGATGACTACCGCCGGCTCACCGGCGTCACGCAGAATCTGCAGCGCTCCTGGCGCGTCCTCACGGGAAACGACGACGACCATGCCGATACCGCAGTTGAAGACGCGGTGCATTTCGTCGTCGGCAACGCCACCTTCGCGCTGCAGCCAATCGAACAGTCTCGGGCGTTGCCAGGCGGCCTGCGCGATTTCTGCGCGCACTTCCTCCGGCAGGATGCGCGGCACGTTGCCGGTCAGGCCACCACCGGTGATATGCGCCATTCCCTTGACGGGCAGGGCCTTCGTCAGCGCCAGCAACGGCTTGACGTAGATCCGCGTCGGCGCCATCACCGCGTCGGCGAGTGTCTGCTCGCCGTCGAAGGGCGCTGCCAGATCGGCCCCCGAACGGGCGATGATCCTGCGCACCAGCGAGTAGCCGTTGGAATGCGCTCCCGATGACGGCAGCCCGATAAGCACGTCGCCCGGAACGATCGTCGAGCCGTCGATGATTGCCGATTTTTCGACGATGCCCACCGCAAACCCGGCCAGGTCGTACTCGCCCTCGGGGTACATCCCCGGCATTTCAGCCGTTTCTCCGCCCATCAGCGCACAGCCGGCCAGTTCGCAGCCCGCGGCAATGCCTTTGACGACGCGTGCTGCAGTGACCACGTCGAGCTTGCCACAGGCCAGGTAATCAAGGAAGAACAGCGGCTCGGCACCTTGCACGAGAATATCGTTGACACTCATCGCCACCAGGTCGATGCCGATGGTGTCGTGCCGCTGCAACTGGAACGCCAGCTTCAATTTGGTGCCGACGCCATCGGTCCCGGACACCAGCACCGGCTCGCGATAGCCCTTCGGCACTTCGAACAAGGCACCAAAGCCGCCAATACCGCCGAGGACGCCGTCGCGCAGTGTCTTTCTGGCGAAAGGCTTGATTCGTTCGACGAGTTCATCGCCAGCGTCTATATCGACGCCCGCGTCGCGATAGGAGAGGGATTCCTGAGTCATTTGTAGCGTGTCCCGAGCAAGGCTGGTGAATGCCGCGTAGTGGTAGAATGGGCCACTCTTCCGATCACCCGATCCCGAATCTTATCCGAAATGGCCCCCCCGCGTGCTTATCGCGCCGCAAACGCCCGACCCTGAACCTCCCCCGATGCGCCAGTTGCTTCTTGACCTGCTGCCCGAAGAACGGCCCAGTTTCGAGAATTTTGTCGCCGGCAGCAACGGGGAAGTGCTCACCGGACTGGCAGCCTGGCTTGCGCCGGGCAACCGCGAAACGCTGTTCTTTCTCTGGGGCGATGCCGGTGCCGGCAAGTCACATCTGCTGTCTGCCTGCCAGGCGGCGTACAGCGATGCGCGACTTGACCCGGACTTGTCAGCCATCGCGCCAGACACGGCTTTCCACGCCGTCGACAACGTCGAATCGCTCGGCGAGCGCGGACAGATCACCCTTTTCAATCTGACCAATCGCCTCCGCGCCAGCGGCGGACGATTGCTCGTGGCGGCCAGCGCAGCCCCCCGGCACCTCGCTCTGCGCGAGGACCTGCGCACCCGGCTGGGCGGTGGACTGCTCTACCGACTGCAGCCCCTGAGTGACGCCGAGAAGCTCGCGGCGCTCCGCGAACTGGCGCAAGCACGCGGTCTGCGCCTGCCGCCCGAGGCTTTCGCCTACCTCTTCTTGCGGGCACCTCGCGACATGCGCAGCCTCGCCGCCCTGCTGATGACCATCGACCGCTACTCCCTCGAAGAGAAGCGACCGGTCACCCTGGCGCTGCTGCGCGAGGTCCTGCAGACGCCCCTGAAACTCTGACCCGCCCGGAAGCACAACGATGGATCTCGTCCTCTTTGACCTCGACAACACCCTGATCGCCGGCGACAGCGACTTTGAGTGGGCGCAGTTCCTGATTGCCAAAGGCGTTCTCGACCGCGCCTTGTACGAAGCGCGCAACCTCGAGTTCTACGAGCAATACAAGGCCGGCACGCTAGATATCGACATCTTCCTCGATTTTCAGCTGCAACCACTGGCGCGCCACCCGCGCCACGTGCTCGATGCCTGGCTTGGCGAATTCATGACCCGGCACATCCTGCCGATCGTCGGCCGGAAAGCACGGGCGCTGGTTCGCCAGCACCTCGACAGCGGCGCCCTCTGTGCGATCGTCACGGCCACCAACAGCTTCGTCACCGCGCCGCTGGCCCGCAATCTGGGGATAGCACATCTGATTGCCACCATTCCGGCAAGCGAGAACGGCCAGTTTACCGGCCAGCCACGCGGCACACCCTCCTTCCGCGAAGGCAAGATCATCCGCGTCGATGCCTGGCTGGAAGCGATGGGGCTGTGGTGGGGCAGCTTCGAGCGTAGCTGGTTCTACAGCGACTCGCAGAACGACCTGCCCCTGCTGTCCAGGGTCAGCAACCCCGTGGCGGTCGACCCGGATGCACGCCTGCGCGCCCACGCCGAAGCCGCTGGCTGGCCGACAATCAGCCTCCTGGGCTGAAGCCGCTTCGCGACAAGCCGCTGATTTTGCCGGCAATATCGGCTATCATGCCGCGCCTATGGCACAGCATAACCACACAGGGACAAGACACGATCGATGATCCGCAAGTTCATATCCCGCGTTCTCGGACGAAAAAGCAGCGGCAACCGCTCCGAACCGGCGATCATCGCGGTTGCGCAGCATGGTCTGCAGCGTGACCAGATCAGCCGCGGCTGCCGGCAGACGGTCGAGGCCCTGCAGGAGAATGGCTTCCTGGCCTACATCGTCGGCGGCGCCGTTCGCGATCTGCTGGCCGGCCTGACGCCGAAAGATTTCGACGTCGCCACCAATGCCACCCCCGAGCAGGTGCGCCGCTGCTTCCGCCGCTCGCGAATCATTGGCCGCCGCTTCCAGATCGTACACGTCCACATGGGTTCGGAAACGATCGAGGTCACGACTTTCCGCGGCCATCACAACGAAGAACACGCCGGCAACAAGGCGCACACCGACGCGCAGGGCCGCGTGCTGCGCGACAATGTCTTCGGCAGCCAGGCAGAAGACGCGGCACGCCGCGATTTCACGGTCAACGCGCTGTACTACGACCCGACCAGCGAAGCGATCATCGACTACCATCACGGCGTTGCCGACCTGCAGCAGAAGACACTGCGCATGATTGGCGACCCGAAGACGCGCTACCGCGAAGACCCGGTACGCATGCTGCGGGCGGTGCGCCTGGCAGCCAAGCTTGGCCTGGCAATCGATCCGGCGGCAAGACGACCGATTCGCGAGATGGCCGACCTGATCGAAAACGTACCGCCGTCGCGCCTGTTCGACGAGATGCTCAAGCTGCTCACCTCCGGGCACGCCCTGCGCTGCGTAACGCGCCTGCGTGAAGAGGGCTTGCATAACGGCGTTCTGCCGCTGCTCGACGTAATTCTCGAACAGCCGCTCGGCGAACGCTTCGTCAAGCTCGCCCTCGAGGCAACCGACAGGCGGGTCGACCAGGGCAAGCCGATCTCGCCCGGTTTCCTTTTCGCCACCCTGCTCTGGCATCAGCTACTGGCCACCTGGGAGCCACTCACCCGCCGCGGCGAACCGGCGATCCCGTCGCTATTCGTGGCCATGGACGAAGTGCTCAACGTGCAGGCAGAAAAGCTCGCCATTACCCGCCGCATTGCTGGCGACATCAAGGACATCTGGGGCCTGCAACCACGCTTCGAGCAGCGCTCCGGGAAGCGACCCTACGGCGTCCTGCAACAGCCACGCTTCAAGGCCGGCTACGACTTCCTGCTGCTGCGCGCCGAGTCGGGCGAAGTCGACCCGACGATCAGCGTCTGGTGGACCGACTTCCTGCACGCCGGTGACGAAGCACGCGCGGCGATGTTGCTGCCAGCGCCGGCCGGCGCTGCGGCAAAGAAACGCCGCCGTCGTCGTCGGCGCCCACCCGAGGGCAGCGCGCCGAACCCCAGCGCGCCGGAATGACGCACGGCGACGCGGCGGCAACCGCAAGGCCGCCGTCCTTGAACGACGCAAGGAAACCGGCCGCGGCTGGTGCCGCGGCCCCAGTCGGTTCGCTGGCCGGAAACGCATCCGCGCACCTGGCTTTCATCGCCCTCGGCGCCAACCTGGCTGACCCGCTGGCACAGGTGCGCGCCGCCGGAAAGGCTCTGGCCGGGCTACCCGCTTCACGACTCCTGCGCTTGTCATCACTGTATCGGACGGTGCCGGTCGGCATCCGCGGCCAGGCCGACTTCGTCAACGCCGTTGCCGCACTGGAAACCGCGCTGTCGCCGCCGCGACTGCTCGACGCCCTGTTCGCCATCGAACGTCGCTTCGGCCGGCGCCGCGAGTATCACCATGCACCGCGCACGCTCGACCTCGACCTCCTGCTCTATGATGAGATCGTCGTCGACAGCCAGCGCCTGAGCGTGCCGCACCCGCGCATGCATCTGCGCGCCTTCGTCCTCGCCCCGCTGCTCGAAATCGCGCCACAGGTCCTGATTCCGGGCCGCGGCACTGCCGCCGCCTGGTTGCCGGCGGTGAGCATGCAGATCATCGAGAAGCTGGGCGAATAAGCCGATCCTTCACCTCCGGCCCTTCAACTCGTTCAGCCCGCGCGCGTCACCGTCGGACCGACGCGCCAGCGTCAGTGGCAAACACGACGCGAGGCAGCAGGATCAGGACTTCGGCAGGCGTCCCATCAGGAAGAACTCGTCGTTGGGGCGCATCGACGTCATGTTCGCCAGGCGATTCGACATCGCGAAAAAAGCCGCCACGGCGCCGATGTCCCAGATGTCCTGATCGGAAAAACCGTGCTCGCGCAAAATGGCGAAATCGGCTTCACCGACCTCGGCAGCGTGCAGCGAAACCTTGAGCGCGAAGGCGAGCATCGCGCTTTGCCGTGGCGTAATGTCCGCCTTGCGGTAATTGACTGCCACCTGGTCGGCGATCTGCGGATTTCTGGCGCGCACGCGCAGGATCGCGCCATGCGCGACCACGCAATACTGACAGTCGTTGGCGCCACTGGTGGTGACCACGATCATCTCGCGTTCGGCCTTGCTGAGACCGCTGTCTTTTTCCATCAGGGCATCGTGATAGTCGAAGAAGGCGCGGAACTCGTCCGGCCGGTGCGCCAGCGTGAGGAAGACGTTGGGCACGAAACCGGCCTTCTCCTGCACGGCAAGGATGCGCTCGCGTACATCGTCCGGCATCTCGTCGAGCGTCGGCACCGGAAAACGACTGATCGGCTTGTCCATGGCTCAGACCTCGCCGGAAATGCCGACTGGCAGATTTTCGATGTTGTCGCCGCCTACTGAATTCATCGCACTCTCCATGGTCAGATGTCCCTGATTCGTTGCATGATACACAAATCCGGAAACCACAACCCTGCAGAGGACGACCCAGTGAGCACCAAAGCCGACTTCGACAGCCTCCTTCCAGCCATTCCTTTCAGCCGCCGCAGCTTCATCGTCACCGCCCTGGGCGCCGGCTTTGCCATGGCGGTGCAACCGGTATGCGCCGACAGCGTGATCACCACCGACAGTGCCGGCCTCACCGCCGGCGAGATCAAGATCGTCAAGGCCGATGGCGAAATGCCCGCCTACCGCGCGCAGCCGGCCACGGGCAGCGGCTGGCCGGTGATTCTGGTGGTCCAGGAGATTTTTGGGGTTCACGAACACATCAGGGACATCTGCCGTCGCCTGGCCAAGCTCGGCTACCAGGCGATTGCGCCCGAACTCTACGCGCGCCACGGCAATCCGCAGCAGTACAGCAACGTGCAGCAACTGATCAAGGAGATCGTGAGCAAGGTGCCCGATGCACAGGTGATGGCCGATCTCGACGCCTGCGTCGCCTGGGCCAGGGCCAACGGCGGCGACACCGGGCGACTGGGGATCACCGGCTTCTGCTGGGGCGGGCGAATCACCTGGCTGTACGCCGCGCACAATCCGCAGATCAAGGCCGGTGTCGCCTGGTACGGCAAGCTCGTCGGTCCGGCCAGCGAGCTGACCCCCAGGCAGCCCCTTGACATCGCCGGCGAGTTGCATGGGCCGGTGCTGGGGCTTTACGGCGGTGCCGACCAGGGCATTCCCCTGAAATCCGTCGAGCAGATGCGCAAAGCCCTCGCCCTGGCGCCCAGTGCAGCCAGCAGGGAATCGACGATCCACGTCTACGACGGCGTACCGCACGCCTTCAACGCCGACTACCGGCCAAGCTACCGCAAGCAAGCAGCAGAGGATGGCTGGCGGCGCATGCAGGCGTGGTTCAAGCAGCACGGCGTCTGATCCCGCCAACTCCGCCGTGGCCTCCGGCGGCGGCTTCAATCGCCGCCGCCGCAGCCTCCCCCGCCGCAACCGTCGCCCGGGGAATCGCCACCGCCATCGCTGCCGCCGTCACTGCCGGTGCAGCCACCGCCGCAGCCGATGTGACCCGCACAAAAAGGCATGCCGGCACCCGCTTTCGCGGCAGCGAGGCAATCGAGCTGGTAGACGAAGCCACCGTCGATGGCGAGCATGGCGTCGAGGGCGAAGAGCAGCGGCAGCGATTGCGGCAGCTGTGGATCGATCGCCTGCCTTTTGCATGACAGCCGCCAGGCACGCTTGATGCCGTCCTGCGCGTCAGTGGGCTTGCGCATCGCTTCGGCCGGCGTATGGTGCAGGAAACGCCCCAGGCCGCGCTCGCAGAACTGCTGGTACTGGCGGGTAAACAGGATGAACTCGTGCCAGGCATCGTCGACCACCTGCGAAGGCATCGCCACCAGCCGTCTTTTCGCCTGACGACAAAGCTGGAAGTATTCGCGCAGGCCCGCGAAGACCTGCTCCCGCTGCGCGGCGCTCAAGGTCGGCCGGCGGGCAGCCAGGCGGCGGTCGAGGAACTTGCCGTACGGATAGGCGTCGATGAACTGCTCGCGCCGCCTGTCGACCAGCACCCGCCACCAGACCATCGCCGCGATGCCGAACGCGACGACGGTGGCCGCGAAGAGCAGCTTCATCTACAAGCGGGAGCGCTCAAGCAGTGCTGAAGCAGAGGTACTTGATCTCGAGATACTCGTCCAGCCCGTGCCTGGATCCTTCGCGGCCCAGTCCCGACTGCTTGACGCCGCCGAAAGGCGCCACCTCGTTCGAAATCAGGCCGGTATTGATGCCGACCATGCCGTATTCGAGCGCTTCGCCAACGCGCAGGCAACGCCCGACGTCACGCGAATAGAAGTAGGCGGCGAGACCGAACTCGGTATCGTTGGCCATGCCGACCGCCTCGCTCTCTTCGGCAAAACGGAATACCGGCGCCACCGGACCGAAGGTTTCCTCGCGTGCGACGCGCATTACGCTGCTCACGTCGGCGAGCACCGTCGGTTCGAAGAAAGTGCCGCCGCGCGGATGACGACTGCCACCGGTAACCACTCGCGCACCCTTGCGGACAGCATCGTCGATGTGCGCCTGGACCTTGCTCAGCGCCGCCTCGTCGATCAGCGGCCCCTGGGTGACGCCTTCGTCGCTGCCGGGTCCAACGCGCAGCGACTGCACGCGCCTGGCCAGCTTGGCGACGAAGCTGTCGTAGACCCCTTCCTGGACCAGCAGCCGGTTGGCACAAACGCAGGTCTGTCCGGTATTGCGATACTTGGCGATCAGCGCCCCTTCGACGGCGGCATCGACGTCGGCGTCGTCGAAAACGATGAACGGCGCATTGCCACCCAGTTCGAGCGACAGTTTCTTGATCGTCGGCGCGCTCTGCGCCATCAGCAGCCGACCGACCTCGGTCGAACCGGTGAACGAGAGCTTGCGCACCACCGGGCTGGCGGTCAGCGCAGCGCCGATGGTTTCCGGATCACCGGTCAGCACGTTGAACACCCCTGCCGGCAGGTCGGCATCGTGCGCCAGCCGGGCCAGCGCCAGCGCCGTCAGCGGCGTCTGCTCGGCCGGCTTGACCACCACCGTACAGCCAGCGGCCAGCGCCGGCGCCACCTTGCGGGTTATCATCGCCAGAGGGAAGTTCCACGGCGTGATCGCCGCACAGACGCCGACCGGCTGGCGAATGGTCAGCAGACGCCGATCGCCCGCCGGGCTCGGAATGCTCTCGCCATAGGCACGCTTGCCTTCTTCGGCAAACCACTCGACGAACGACGCACCGTAAGCCACTTCACCGCGCGCCTCGACGATCGGCTTGCCGCATTCGGCAGTCATCAACTGCGCCAGATCCTCGCTGTTCTCGACAATCAGTTCGTACCAGCGATGCAATATCACAGCCCGCTCCTTGGCCGTCCTCGCCCGCCATGCCGGCAGTGCCGCTTCGGCGGCGTCGATCGCGCGCGCCGTTTCGGCGGCGGTCATCAAAGGCACGTCGGCAACCGCCGCACCGCTGGCCGGATCGATCACCGCCAGCGTGCGGCCGTCGTCGGCGGCTTCCCAGCGGCCATCGATGTAGCAGTCGGAACGCAACAGGCGCGGGTCGTTAAGGTGCATGACAATCTCCGGATTTCTGAAAACCGCAGTTTATACTGTGCACCATGCGTGTACCACAGTTCCTCATCGCTGCCGTCATGTCGCTGCTGCTTGCTGCCTGCAGCACTACGCCCGAGCGCACGGCGGGAGGTGCCGATGGCCGGCCCGTGGCCAGCGAGAAAGGCATGGAAGTGGTGATCTTCGCGCTCGGCCTGATCGACACCAATTACCGCTTCGGCGGCAAGAACCCCGAAGCCGGCTTCGACTGCAGCGGCATGGTCGCCTACATCTACGGCCACGCCGCCGGCATCCAGGTCGGCGGCAGTGCGGCCGACATCGCGCGTCGCGGCCGCCCGGTGGACCGCGACGCGCTGCGGCCCGGCGATCTGGTCTTCTTCAATACCGGCAACGCCTCGTATTCGCACGTCGGCATCTATATCGGCGACGATCGCTTCGTGCACGCCCCATCGACCCGCGGCCATGTGCGCATCGACAAACTGGCCGCCAAGTACTACGCACAGCGCTTCGCGACGGCGCGCACCTACTTCTACTGATGCCGCGGCTTCGTGCGTCGCGTACGCGACTTTCAGATCAATCGTTGCGCAGTTCGGCGCGGCCCTCGACCACCCGCACGCGGTCGCCCTTGTGCAGCACGGGTTCGTCGCCCTGTTCAAGAAAGGCGAAACTGCCGTCCTCGTAGCGAACGGTGACGACGTAGACCCGTACCGGCGCCTCCGCCTTGCGCGCATCCTTGACCGTCGTTCCGGAACCGAGGACCGGCGTCGTCACCATATGCCCGTCGGGTGAGTTCGTATTGCGCGCGACAGCCTTTGCCGGGTCCCGCCGACCCGGCCCCGGACGAGTCTCCGAGCGCACTCCGAAAACGACACCACAGCGCTCGCACGGCCCGGCACGCTGTGCTTGCTTCAACTCGCGATAGTCATCGACGCTGCTGGGCAGCTCGAGCTTGCTTTGCGCGAGGGCCAATGGTGACAGGGCAAGGGCCAGCGACAAGCTGGCGAGGATGTGTTGGTGCTTCATGACATGCAACTCCTTCTCCACTCGGATGGTCTGGACGGTCCGCCCCGCCACCAGACTGCGGAACGACCAAGCGCCCGATCTTAGCACCGCCGGGGCGAAGGCCAGACAGCCGAAAGCAAGTTAGTATCTGACTGTCGGCCCGCTCCGGGCGCGCTCTCGGATACCTTGGCATGGATCCCAAGTCCTTCGTTGACTCCGCAGTGCTGTTACTGGTCGTCGCCGCCATTGCGGTGGCGGTGTTCCGGCATTTCGGCCTCGGTTCGGTGCTCGGCCTGCTGGTCACCGGCGTCATCGTCGGGCCGCACACGATGGGCCCTTTCGTCACCGCCAACGTCGAAGACGTGCGCCAGTTCACCGAACTCGGGGTGGTGCTGCTGCTGTTCCTGATCGGCCTGGAGATGAAACCACGCCACCTGTGGGAACTGCGGCGAACGCTTTTCGGCCTCGGTTCGCTGCAGATCGCCGTCTCGGCGCTACTGATCGCCAGCTATTTCAGGTTCTTCGGACATGGCTGGGGCACGGCGCTGCTGATCGGCGGCAGCTTTGCGCTCTCGTCCACGGCTTTCGTGGTGCAGATGCTCAGGGATCAGGGCGAGATCGCCACCCACCACGGACAAACCGCTTTCGCGGTCCTGCTGATGCAGGATCTGGCGGTGGTTCCCCTGCTGGCGCTGGTGCCTGTCCTCGCCGACGTCGGATCACTGCCCAGCGACAGCGCGCTCTGGCAACCGATCGGCCTGGCGGCGGCGATGGTCACCCTGGTGATCCTCGGCGGTCGCTACCTGGTACCGCGCATCCTCGACCATCTGGCGCGCCAGAACAACCGCGAGGCCTTCCTGCTGGCAGCGATGGGCGCGGTGTTCATCGCCGCATGGGCGATGCACCACGCCGGCATGTCGATGGCCCTGGGGGCCTTCCTGATGGGCATGATGCTGTCGACATCACGCTACAGCCTGCAGATCGAGGCCGGCATGGAGCCGCACAAGGGGCTGCTGATGAGCCTCTTCTTCGTCGCCGTCGGCATGTCGCTGGACGTCGGCGTGCTGCTGCAGCACCCGTTCGAGCTCGGCCTGCACGTACTCGCCATAATCGCCATCAAGGTGGGCGTCCTTTATCTTCTCTGCCTGGCATTCGGAACCGGTCGCAGCATCGCGTTGCGGGTCTCCTTCCTGTTGTCGCAGGGTGGCGAATTCGGCTTCGTGCTGTTTGCTGCGGCCAAGGCCCTCGGCCTGATCGACGATCTCGTCTTCGTGATGGCCGTGGCGATCATTTCGCTGACCATGCTGCTGACACCGATGCTCGTCAAACTCGGCAACCATCTGGCGCGGCGTGCCGCAGAGGCGCCGGCCGACGTTCACCAGAGCTTCCGCTATACCGGCCACGACAACGAATCCGCGGTGCGGGTGGTGATCGGAGGCTATGGCCGCGTCGGGCACACGGTCGGCACCATCCTGGCCAGCAGCGGCATCCCCTACGTCGCCTTCGACAGCGACGCCGTGCTGGTCGCCAGATGGAGCGCCGAGGGCCACCCGGTCTACTATGGCGACCTCGCCGACCCGCAGTTGCTCATCGCGGCGTCGCTCCAGCACGTTGACCTGGTGCTGCTGACCATCGACCAGCGGCATACCGCCGTTCGTGCCGCGTCGCTGATCCGCACGCAACTGCCGCAGGTCGTCATTGTCGCCCGCGCCCGCGACCTGGCAAGCTGCGACGCGCTGCTGCGCGCCGGCGCCAGCAAGGCCTATCCCGAGACCCTCGAAGCCAGCCTGCGCCTGGCAGCCGAAACGCTCGAATCGCTGGGCGTCAGCGACGCCGAAACCGACATGCTGCTACGCGAGGTTCGCAGCGCCGACTACGCGCTGGTGCGCTCCGGCCCAGAGGGTGTGCCGCCGGCCACCCGCGACGACAGCTCGTGAAGCCGCCCTTGCCGTGCAGCGACCACAGCGCGTGAAAGCACGCTAATATGTCCTTGTTCGCCAGCCGCGCCGACCTTCCGAACAGCATGCCGCCCGTCATCCCGATCCGTTACATCGAACCCGTCTACCGCCCGCCCAGCGAAGCGGAATCGCTGATCCTGCCGATCACCGACGGTTGTTCGTGGAATCACTGCACCTTCTGCGAGATGTACACCGCGCCGCAGAAGCGCTTTCGTGCGCGTGACGAAGCCGAGGTGCTGGAAAGCATCCAGCGCACCGGAGAGCGTTTCGGCAGCGACATCCGGCGCGTCTTCCTGGCCGACGGCGACGCCCTGGTGCTGCCGACTCGCCGCCTGCTGGCGACACTCGAGGCCATCCGTACGCACCTCCCCGCGGTTCGCCGCGTGTCGAGCTACTGTCTGCCACGCAACCTGCGCCGCAAGTCGGTCGACGAACTGCGCGAACTGGCCGCCGCCGGCCTGTCGATCGCCTACGTCGGCGCCGAGTCGGGCGACGATGAAGTCCTCGAACGCGTCAACAAGGGCGAAACCTGGGCGTCGACGCGCGAGGCGCTCGACAAGCTCGGCGCCGCCGGCATCACGCGCTCGGTGATGATTCTCAACGGTCTCGCCGGCCCGGCGCTGTCCCTGCGCCACGCCGAGAACTCGGCGCGCCTGCTCAATGCCACGCAACCCGAGTACCTGGCGACGCTGGTGGTCAGCTTCCCGGTCGGCGAGGAACGCTTCCGCGATGGCTTCCCAGGCTGGCGGCCGCTGAGCCGGCACGAGCTGTTCGTCGAGATGGCGCACTTTCTCGAACACCTGCAGCTCGAACGCACCGTCTTCCGCAGCGACCACGCATCGAACTGGCTGGTGCTCAAGGGCACCCTCGGCGCCGACAAGCAGCGCCTGTTGAAACAGGTGCGCCAGGCGATTGCCGACCCGGATGCCGCTATGCTGCGGCCGGCGTGGGCGCGGGGACTGTAGGTGGCTGCCGATTTCCAGCGCTGCGCCGAGCTGATCGGCCAGGCCGACGGCCTGCTCGTCACTGCCGGCGCCGGCATCGGCGTCGATTCCGGCCTGCCCGACTTTCGCGGTCCGCAGGGTTTCTGGGGCGCCTACCCGGCGCTCGGTCGGGCGCGCATCGCCTTCGAGCAGATTGCCAACCCGGCTGCCTTCGACGCCACGCCCCGCCTCGCCTGGGGCTTCTACGCACACCGTCTGCAGCTCTACCGGCGCACCCTCCCGCACCAGGGCTTCGCCATCCTGCGTGAGATCGGCGAACGACTGGCGCAAGGCACATTCGTGTTCACCAGCAATGTCGACGGGCAATTCCAGAAAGCCGGTTTCCCTGGCGACCGGATCAGCGAGTGCCACGGTTCGATCCATCACCTGCAGTGCAGCGACGGTTGCCGCGGCCGTATCTGGCCGGCGGACGACTTCGACCCTGAAATCGACGAGGAGCAGTGTCTGCTGACGTCGGAACCGCCGCGCTGCCCCCGCTGCCAGAAGATCGCCCGCCCGAACATCCTGATGTTCGGCGACTGGGGATGGCTCAGCGAACGCAGCGATGCCCAGCAACGCCGCCTGCAATCATGGCTCGACAGGGTCGAGCGCTTGCTGGTGATCGAGGTCGGCGCCGGCACCAGCATCCCCGGCGTGCGCCGGATGGGCGAGCGTCGCCCGGGGCAGTTGATCCGCATCAATGCCCGCGAGCCGCAACTGCCCGCCGGCAAGGGTGTATCGGTCGCCGCGGGCGGACTGGAGGCGCTGCGCGAAATCGCGGCTCGTCTCGACTAGCCGGCTCGCGTAGCGCGACGCCGCTTCACAGCGGCGGCGGCATGCGGTCGCGGCGAAACGGCAGGTGCGCCGCCGCCTGCTCGCGGTAGCCGGCCAGCGCCTGACCCTGCAGCGAGAGATGGCGGGCGAGCAGCTCGCGCATGCCGGGGTCGTCGATCCAGTGCGCCGAGCGTACGACGGTCGGCGTGAAGCCGCGCGACAGCTTGTGCTCGCCACCGGCACCGGGTTCGAAGCGGCGCAGACCCTGCTGCAGGCAATAGGCGATCCCCTGGTAGAAACAGAGTTCGAAGTGCAGGCTGTGGTAATTGCCGCTGCACCCCCAATAGCGTCCATAGAGCGCCTCGTCGCTGCGAAAGCAGAGTGCGACGGCAACCGGCAGCCCACGATCGCGGGCAATGAAGGCCACCATCCGGCGACCCAGGGCCTGCGCCAGATCGGCGAAACAGGCCGCCGAAAAGACGGCATGATTGTTGAACCGGTCGAAGGTGTCCGCGTAGAGGGCGTGCAGCAGCGGCCATTCGGCTGGCTCGATTTCGTCACCATGACGGGTTTCGATGGACAGGCCGCTATCCTGCACCCGCCGTCTTTCGGCGCGCACCTTGCGGCGCTTGGCGGCGCTGAAGCTCGCCAGATAGCCGTCGAAATCGCCGCAGCCGGGATCAGTCCAGTGAAACTGCACGTCGTGGCTGATCAGCAGACCCTGGCTCTGCAACAGGGTCGCCTCGTCGTCGGCCGGCAGGGCCACGTGCCAGGACGACAGCCCGGCCTCGCCGAGTAGAAGCCGCGCGCCATCGATCAGCGCCTGGCGAATGCCTGCCGCTTGCGGCCCGGCGGCGGCCAGCAGGCGCGGCCCGGCCGCAGGGGTGTGCGGCAGGCAGCTCATCAGCTTCGGATAGTACTTACGGCCGAGCTGCCGATAGGCAGCCGCCCAGGACCAGTCGTAGATGAAGTCGCCATGCGAATGAGTCTTCAGATACAGCGGCAACAGGCCGACGATCCGACCGCGTTCGTCGCTCGCCAGCAGGTGACGGGCCGCCCATCCCCACTCGCGCGCCGCCGCGCCGTGCCGTTCGATGATGCTCAGGAAGTCGGCGTTCAGAAAGGGATGGCCAACGGGACAGAGGCGATTCCAGTCCTGGCGCGCAATGGCGCTGGCCGAACGCACGCTGCGGCAAGAGATGCTGGGCGGCAAGGCAGTCTCCACTATTGAATCTCCGGCGGCATCAGCGAGAAGCCTGGCGCCGAAAACAGCTCAGGCGCACGTCCACGCTGACCGACAAGGCCGTCAGTTGTGCAGCAAGCGCGCGACGCTCGGCGTTGGCGCGGTAGAGATGCGGGGTCATCGCCAGCAAATCGGCAATCGGCTCCCCGCCGCAGAGATCCAGTGAATAGCCGATGCTTTCGCTGCCCAGCGCGGCAAAGCTCGCCGCTGCCGGCAGCGCGGCAGGGCGTTCGGGTTTCAGGCTGGGATAGATGATCGCGCGCAGTTCGCGCAGGTGATCCGGCCCGGCATCGAGCTGCAGCAACAGGCCGCCCGGCCTGAGCACGCGCGCAAACTCGGCATAGACCGGGAAACCGAAAATGCACAGCACACGGTCGAGCATGCCCGGCTGCACCGGCAGCCGCGCGTTGCTGCCGACGACCCAGTTCGGCCGCTTGTCCTGCCTGGCGGCTGACAACACCGCCCACTTGGAGATATCCAGCCCAAGCAGGGCCAGCGCCTGGCGCTCGCCCGTCGCCGCCGCCAGCTGGCGCAGGTAGTAACCTTCGCCGCAGCCGGCGTCGAGGCAACTGGCCGTGACTGGCAGATCCGCCAGCGCCGCCTGACTCAGCGCGGCGGCAAGTGGCTGGTAGAAGCCGGCGTTCAGGAAGCGCCGGCGGGCGGCGACCATCTCCCTGCTGTCGCCGGGGTCGCGCGAGCGCTTGTTCTGTACCGGCAGCAAGTGCGTATAGCCACAACCGGCAATGTCGAAAGCATGACCGGAGGGGCAGCGCCAGCTGACCCCGTCGTTCTGCAAGGGAATGCCATCCAGCGGGCAGGCCAGCGCCTGAAACGGGGAAATGGTCATCGAGCGGTCATCGAGCGGTCATCGAGCGGTCATCGAGCGGTCATCTAGCGTGCGTCCTGGCAGGCCGCCGAAGCGGGTAGCGAAGCGAGCGTATTCCACAGCCGACCCTCGGGCAGTGACGGACTGCCCGGATGGCGGCCACGGGCATTCTAGGCCCCGGCACGCCACTGCATGGGACTGCGCTTCGACCAGCTGCGAAATGCCCGCGAGAATGCATTCGAATCCTCATAGTGCAGCGCAGCGGCAATCGCGGCCACGGAAAGAGCGGTGTTCTGGAGCAGCTGCTTGGCCAGCTCGAAGCGTGCCTCCGTGATCAGCGCCCGCAGGCTCTTCCCCTCCCTTTCCAGGCGCCGCCGCAAGGTCCGCGGGTGAATCGCGAACAGCCTGGCCACCACCTCGCCCGAAGCCATTCCGCTGAGCACGATTTGCGGCAGAACAAGTGCCACATGATCAGCGAGACGCATCGGCACCTTGGCCTCCGCCTCCCGAATCGCCGCGGCGACGAGCGCGTACAGTGCCGGGTCCGCTCCTTGAATTGGCCTGTCGAGCCAGGAAGAGGCGAAGACCAGCCCGGAAACTTCGGCGTCGAAACTGACGTTGGCGCCGAACAGCCGCTGATAGGCGGCGGAATCGGTCGGTCGAGCGTGCGCAAACTGGACCCGCAACGCCTTCCACGCCGGCCCGCAGAGTTCCGCCATGATGGCATGGCCAATGGCCATCGCGCCATCCAGGATTTGCGACGATCCCGGCGTGCCGTGGCGGTAGACCGAATAGCCGAGAATGACGCGAGAGGGGTCCGGAGCGAGCAACACGGGCGCCGCGCCGCGGTCGTGAATATGGAAATGCAGCAGCAGGCCGCGAATTGCCTCACCCACCGTGGCCGAATTTCCCAGCAGGCAGCCGAGTGGGCCAAGGCGCTGCAGGTCGAAGCGTTCGCCGACCAGCAGTCCGAAGTGAGCGCAGCCGGTGAGCGCCACACAGGTCTCCAGGAGAGCGCCCAGAACCTCGATCCTGATGCGGTTTTCAGGATCGTCGAATAGCCGCAGATCGACGCCCGCCTGCGCGAACGCACTTTGCGGGCTGACGCCAAACTCGGCGAGGAGCACCGGGATGGCCAGCACCGGGCCGACGCGAATCTCGCCGGGCCCGCCGATCGCCAGCGAAGGCGGCAACAGCGGCGGCTTCGCTCCGGGGTCCTTCTTCATCGCTCTGCTCGCCTCCCTTTCGGTAATCACGTGGACACATTGCGCGTGTGCGCTGCGGGCGGCGTTGGCGCCACGGCCAGCAGGCGCAGAAAATGTCCGGAATTGCAAGACATCATAGCGCGCAATCTTGCTATATTGCATTCTGCATAGCTACTCAGGAGGAAACCATGTCCAAGATTCGCAGTTTGACGAAGGCACTATGCCTGCTCTTCGCTGCCCTGTCGGTCGCCGGCCCGGTGTCGGCGCAACAGGTCACCGGCACCCTCGGATCACCCAGCGCCACCACTACCATCCCGGGCAATCAATTGCCCGCGCCGCAGCCGAAATTCGGGGGGGTGATCAAGGACAATGCGGTGAACTCCACGCAATGGTGGGCACCGCGCATCGTGCCGCCCAAGAGCGCGCCGAACATTCTGTTCATCATGACCGACGACGCGGGCTTCGGCGTTCCGAGCACCTTCGGCGGTGTGATCCCGACGCCCACCATGGACCGCATCGCCAACGCGGGCCTGCGTTACAACCGCATGTTCTCGACTTCGCTGTGCTCGCCGACTCGTGCCGCGTCGCTCACCGGTCGCAACCACCACTCGGTCGGCTTTGGTGTGATCGCCGAGCAGGCCACCGGCTACCCGGGCTACGACAGTGTCATTGGCGTGGACAATGCGACCATTGGCCGCATACTGCGCGACAATGGTTACGCGACGGCGTGGTTCGGCAAGGACCACAACACGCCGACCTACGAGGCCAGCCAGGCCGGGCCGTTCAGCCAGTGGCCAACCGGCATGGGCTTCGACTACTTCTATGGCTTCGTCGGTGGCGACGCCAACCAGTGGGGACCGAACCTGTTCCGCAACACCACGCAGATCTATCCGTTCGAAGGCAAGCCACCGGGTGAATGGAACCTGATCACCGCGATGGCCGACGACGCCATCGACTGGATGACGCGAATCCACCAGACCAATCCCGACCAGCCGATCTTCCTGTACTACGTGCCTGGCGCCAGCCATGCGCCGCACCACCCGAAGAAGGAGTGGGTCGACAAAATCCACGCGATGCACCTCTTCGACGGCGGCTACGAGAAGCTGCGCGAAACCATCTTCAAAAACCAGCAGAAGCTCGGCGTGATTCCCAAGGGCCTGGAGCTGACGCCCTGGCCGGACGATCTCCTGACGCCCTGGGATAAACTCACGCCCGAAGCGAAAAAACTCTTCATACGCCAGGTGGAGGTGTTCGCCGCCTACGTGGCCTACAACGATTACGAAGTCGGCCGTGTAATCCAGGCCTTCGAGGATCTCGGCCGGCTCGACAACACGCTGGTCATCTACCAGAACGGCGACAACGGCACCAGTGGCGAGGGCGGGCCGGAAGGCACGTTCAACGAGGTGGCGTTCTTTAACGGCGTGGCGCCCCCCGTCGATGTGCAGATGAAGTTCTACGACGTCTGGGGCACCGAGCAGACCTACAACCACATGTCGGCCGGTTGGGCCTGGGCCTTTGATACGCCGTTCGACTGGTTCAAGCAGAATGCTTCACGACTCGGCGGCATCAACCAGAACATGGTGGTGATGTGGCCCGACCGCATCAAGGACAAGGGCGCGCTGCGCGAGCAGTTCGTGCATGTGATCGACTTCGTGCCCACATTCCTGGAGGCCACTGGCATCCCCGCGCCCGAAGTGGTTGATGGCATCAAGCAAAAACCGATCGAAGGCACCAGCTTTCTGTACACCTTCGACGCCAGGAACGCCAAGGCGGAGTCCCAGCACAAGACGCAGTATTTCGAGATGATGGGCCAGTGGGCGATATACCACGACGGCTGGTTGATGAGTACCAAGGCCAATCGCGCGCCGTGGCAGGCGTTCCTGCCGACCAATCCCGACCCGCTGAACAATCAGGTCTTCCAGCTCTACGATCTGAGCAGCAGTTGGAACCAGTCGGTGGACATTGCCGCACAGCACCCGGACAAGGTGACGGAGATGCGGGCGATGTTCCTTGAGGAAGCCAAAAAGTATCAGGTACTTCCGCTTGATGCTTCGGTCGGAGCCCGCGTTGCGAGTGCGCGTCCGAGCCTCACCGCCGGCCGCACGGAGTACGTCTATACGCGGCCGATGACTGGTCTGCCGCAGGGCGATGCACCCTACCTGCTCGATACCTCCTACACCATCACTGCCGACATCACCGTTCCGGAAGGCGGTGCCGAAGGGATGATTGTGACCTCCGGCGGACGCTTTGCGGGCTTCGGCATGTATCTGCTCAAGGGCAAGCCGGTGTTCCTGTGGAACCTGCTCGATCTGGAGCGCGTCAAGTGGGAGGGTCCAACAGCGCTCACGCCCGGCAAGCACACCATTGAATTCGAGTCCAAGTATGACGGACTCGGTGTGGGTACGATGGCGTACAACAACTTCTCGGGCATTGGCCGGCCCGCGGACACCACCTTCAAGGTAGATGGCAAGGTGGTCGCGACCAAGAGGATGGAGAAGACGATTCCCATCATCCTGCAGTGGGATGAGAGCTTCGACATCGGCTCCGACACCATCACGGGCGTGAACGACGCGGACTACAAGCCGCCATTCCCACTGACCGCCAAGCTCAACAAGCTGACGATCAAGGTCGACCGTCCGAAGCTTTCGCCCGAGGACGTCAAGAAGTTCGAGGAAGCCTTGAAGAAAGTGGAATCCGCCCGCGAGTGAGCCGTCGCGATTGCCGGCGCCGTACGGCGTCGGCGGCTGCCAATACCAGCATTTGCGCTGACCGGCAAGCCGCTACACGCGGGCGCAGGCCGGAACTCGCCAGACCTGCGCAGCAGAGTGAATAACTGATTGGCTTCGCTGGTGTGGAATGTGAGGGCCACTCCGCAAGGAGTGGCCCTCGGTCTTGCGACCCTTACGGCCGCCGTACGGAGCAAGGAGCGCGATGCAGCACCACCTTCTGCCCCGCGTGTATCGCGGCTCTCACCAGCCAACCCCATTCAGCGAGGGAACGATCCATGAATACACAGCATCCCACCGCGTACCGACTTGCCTTCGCCTTCGCGGCCGGCCTTTCCATGGCCGTGCCGCAAATCGCCGAGGCGCAGGCGCTCACCGGCGCGCCGGCCGATCCGCAACTGAAGTTTTCGACGCCGATGCCGCCGGGCGTCGCCTCGCCAGACAAGGTCGAGACGCGTTTGGGCACCCTGAACTTCTTTGACGGATTCCCCGACAAGGCCTCGGCCGAGAAACTGTACGACAACCTTGATTTCCAGCGCGCTGTACAGGCCTACCTGCTGGCGCTGCCGGCGGTAAATCAGGCTGCCAACCGCGCAGCCATCCTGTCCGTCGGCCCGGTGAACAAGACCGTGCCGATCTGGGAGCAGTTGGTCGATGCACGCACGGTGGAGCTCACCGCCAACGACAACACGCCTTACACCTGGTTCTGGCTCGACCTGAAGGGCGGCCCGCTGGTGGTCGAGGTGCCACCCGAGGTACTGGGCCTGGTGGACGACATGTGGTACCGCTGGGTGGCGGACCTGGGCATCACCGGCGCTGACAAGGGCGCCGGCGGAAAGTATCTGTTCCTGCCGCCCGGCTACGAGGGCAAGCTGCCCGATGGCTACCAGCTGGTGCGCCCGCGCACCTACAGCATCTGGCTGGCGTGGCGCAGTTTTCTGGTCGACGGCGATCCAAAGCCGGGGGTCGACCTGGTCAAGAAGCACACCAAGGTCTATCCGTTGGCCGAGGCGGCCAAGCCCAGGCCCGTAAACTTTGTCGACATGTCTGGCAAACCGTTCAGCATGGTCAACCCGGCGGGCTTCGGCTACTGGGAACTGCTGAACCAGGTGGTGCAGGAAGAACCCAGCGAATCGCTCGATCCCGTGACGCTGGGCTTCTTTCAGTCGATCGGCATCCAGAAGGGCAAGCCCTTCGCGCCGGACCAGCGCATGAAAAAGATTCTCACCGAAGCCGCCGCGATGGGTGACGCGACGGCGCGCGCCAACGCCTTCCACACCCGCAGCCGCGACGCCTACTACTACGCCGACGGGAACTGGCAGGTGCCCTTCATCGGCGGCTACCGGTTCCAGACGGAGCCGGGCGTGCTCAACCTGGACGGCGCCAATTTCTTCTTCTTCATGGCCACCGGCGTCACCCCGGCCATGGAAATGAAAATGGTCGGCAAGGGCTCGCAATACGCCTGGACCGCACGCGACAAGGACGACAACGCTCTGGATGGCGGCAAGAACTACAGGCTGCAGTTGCCACCGAACATCCCGGTAAAAGACTTCTGGTCGGTGATCCTGTACAGCAACCAGACGCGCTCGATGATCCAGACCAACCAGCGCTTCCCCAGCGTCAGCAGCCAGAAGAAAGACCTGCAGGTCAATGCGGACGGCTCGGTGGATATCTTCTTCGGACCGAAGGCGCCGACGGGCAAGGAGAGCAACTGGGTGCAGACCGTGCCGGGCACTAGCTGGAACACCATCCTGCGCCTCTATGGACCGCTCGAGCCGTGGTTCGACAAGACCTGGCGGCCGGGCGAAATCGAGCTGCAGCCCTAGCCCGCCTGCGACCCGACGGCCTGCCGCGCGGCAGGCCGTCGGGTGTGCCGGTCGTGGCGACGACCGGCCGGCGTGTGCTGTCAGCGGCTCTTCAAGTACTTCAGCATGGTATCGGCGTCGGACACTTCGAAGGGGTCGGTCGGGCAGTTGTCGGCGAAGCCTTTTTCGGAGAACAGGCGCTTGATTTCGCCGTCTTCGACGTACATCGAGTAGCGCCAGCTGCGCTGGCCGAAGCCGAGATTGTGCTTGTCGACCAGCATCCCCATCTTGCGGGTGAACTCGCCATTGCCATCGGGGAGCAGGAAAACGTTCTTGGCATTCTGGCTCTTGCCCCACTGGTACATGACGAAGGCGTCGTTGACCGAAATGCAGACCACCGCATCGACCCCCTGCGCCTTGAACTCGTCGTAGAGCTCTTCATAGCGCGGCAGATGCGAGGTCGAACAGGTTGGCGTGAATGCACCGGGCAGCGAAAAGACGACGACGTTCTTGCCCTTGAAGATTTCGTCGCTGGTCAGATCCTTCCACTCGAATGGATTCGGCCCACCCAGGGCATCATTGCGTACGCGGGTCTTGAAAGTGACGTTCGGGACATCATGGGACATCTTGCTTCTCCTTCGTTGAGTTGAAAAAAGATCACGCGCCCTGGCGGCTCAGTCTTCCCGCCACGCTTCGCGCATGGTGACGAATTCCTCGGCAGCGGTGGGATGAATGCCGATGGTGCTGTCGAAGACCGCTTTCGTCGCCCCGGCGCGCATGGCGATGGCGATTCCCTGCATGATCTCGCCGGCATCGGGCCCCATCATGTGCACGCCGACGACGCGGTCGCTGGCCTTGTCGACGATCAGTTTCATGAAGGTCTTTTCGTCGCGCCCGCTGATGGTGTGCTTCATCGGCCTGAAGGTCGATTTGAAGAGGCGGATGTGCGCGAACCTGGCGCGCGCCTCCTCCTCGGTAAAACCGACGCTACCGATATTGGGCTGACAGAACACGGCCGTCGGTATGAAATCGTAGTCGACCGTGTTTTCCAGCCCGGCAAACTGGCGCCGGGCGAAGGACATGCCTTCGGCGAGCGCCACCGGGGTCAGCTCGATACCGCCGGTCACGTCGCCGAGGGCGAAGATGCTCGGTTCGGAAGTGCGGTATTCATCGTCGACCTCGATGCTGCCATCGTCGCGGAGCTGCACCTTCACACTCTCCAGACCGAGGCCCTCCAGCTTGGCTTTTCGTCCGGTGGCGTAGAGCACGGCATCGACCTCGATGGCCGTATCGTCGCTGAGGCACAGTTTCAGGCCACCGGCTCCCGGGGTGATCGACTGTACATTGACCTCGAAGCGCAGGTCTACGCCGGTCTTGGCGATTTCCTGGGCAGCATGGGCACGGATGTCCGCATCGAAGCCGCGCAGGAACAGCGGCCCGCGGTAAAGTTGCGTGACCCGGGAGCCCAGGCCATTGAAAATGCCTGCGAATTCCACCGCAATATAGCCGCCTCCGACGATTGCCAGGCGCTCGGGAAAGGTCTCGAGGTCGAAAACCTCGTTCGAGCTGATCGCATGCTCGCTGCCTGGAAAAGCCGGGATGTGCGGCCAGCCGCCGGTGGCAATCAGGATCTTGTCGGCCGAGTAGCGGCGCTCGCCGACGGCTACGGTATGCGCGTCGATGATCCGGCCACGGCCGTTGAACACCTCGGCCTGCACGCCGGACAGGAGAGAGTCATAGACGGCGTTGAGCCGCGCTATTTCCGACTTCTTGTTGTCACGCAGCGTTGCCCAGTCGAAAGCGGGCGCTTCGCTGCGCCAGCCATAGTTCCGCGCATCCTTGAATGCCTTGCCGAATTCGGCGGCGTAGACATAGAGCTTTTTCGGCACGCAGCCGACGTTGACGCAGGTGCCTCCCAGATAACGGTCTTCGGCGACCGCGACCCGGGCGCCAAACCCGGCCGCCATGCGCGCCGCTCTCACCCCGCCCGACCCGGCGCCGATCACGAACAGGTCATAGTCGTAGTTGTGCACAGCTGCCACCTCCGCATTCCGATGTGCCAGTCTACCAGTGTTGACGATGCGGCCAAAGGTGCGATCTCGCTCCAAGTGCTGCCGCAGTGCCGCCGGCCAGGCACCCGGACGTGGCGCATGCCCGGCACGCGGACGCAGCCTTGCTAGCGTTATGGGTTTGGTGCATCATCCCCTGACGATCACGCCGTCCAGCGCAGGCAGTTCCAAGATGAGCGAAAGCAGACAGCCGGACACCGAGCACGAGCTGCCGGAATACCGCGCGATATTCGACAATGCGGCTGTCGGCATCGTGTTCACCCGCCAACGTAACATCTATCGCTGCAACCGCCGCAGCGGCGAGTTGCTCGGCTACCCCCCCGACGCGCTCAATGGGCTGCCGGGAAGAACGATCTATCCCTCGCAGGAAAGCTACGACGCGATCGGCAGACAGGCGGGTCCCCTGCTCGCCGCCGGCGAGGCTTTCGAAAGCGATTGGCAGTATCAGCGCCGCGACGGGCAACTCGTCTGGTGTCACGTCTATGGGCGGGCAGTCGATCCGCAGAACACCGACCTGGGAACGGTGTGGATTCTCGAAGACGTCAGCGAAGCGCGCCGGGTGCTGGCCGCCCACGAGCAGGCGCTGGCTGAAATGCAGGCGATCATGGACAACGCTTCGGTGGCCATTGTGTTCACCTGCGAGCGCAGGATCACGCGCCACAACCCGCGCTTCGACGAACTGTTCGGCTACCCCGGCGACAGCGCCATCGGTCTCGCCGGCAGAGCGCTTTACCGCAGTGACGAAGAGTACGCCGAGACCGGCCGCCTGGCCTTCCCGCTGCTGTCGCAGGGCAAGCCTTTCCAGCACGAACAGTTCCTGCGCCGTTCCGACGACAGCGAATTCTGGGGCAATCTGATCGCCTACCTGATCGATCCGGACGACCCTGCCAGAGGAACCATCTGGCTGATCGACGACCGCAGTGCCTTCAAACAGGCCGAGGAGGCGCTGCAGGATAATCTGCTGCAGCTCAAGGAGACCAACCGACGCCTGGAAGAAGCACAGAACCAGCTTCTGCAGTCCGAAAAGCTGGCCTCGATCGGTCAGCTGGCAGCGGGTGTGGCGCACGAAATCAACAACCCCGTCGGTTTCGTGAGCTCGAACATGCGCACTCTTGCCGGCTACGCCGGCAACCTGCTCGAACTGATCGACGCCTACGCCGCAGCCACCGCCCGCGTGCAACTGCCGGCCGACGCAGCCGCCACGCTGGAAAGCATCCGCCAGTCGATCGACATCGACTTTCTGCGCGGCGACCTGCAGGATCTGTTGCGCGAATCGGACGACGGCCTGCAGCGGGTTCGTCGCATCGTCCAGGACCTGAAGGACTTCTCGCACGTCGACTCGGGCGAATGGCAGGCGATCGATCTCAACGCCTGTATCAGGAGCACGCTCAACGTCGTCTGGAACGAAATCAAGTTCAAGGCACGCGTGGAATTCGAGCTCGGCGAATTGCCGGCGGTCCACTGCAATGCGCCGCAGATCAATCAGGTGATCATGAATCTGCTGCTCAATGCGGCGCACGCCATCGAGGGCAGCGGCACCATCACCATCCGCACCAGCCACGATGAGACAATGGCCTGGTTCGAAATCGAAGACACCGGCAGTGGCATGAGCGCGCAAGTCCGCAAACGCATCTTCGAACCCTTCTTCACCACCAAACCGGTTGGCCAGGGGACCGGCCTCGGCCTTTCGGTGTCCTATGGCATCGTCAGCAAACACGGCGGTCGAATGGAGGTTTTCAGCACCCCTGACGTCGGCACGCGCTTTCGCGTTTCCCTGCCGATCACAGGCCTGCCCGATGAAACGAAGGCAGACAGCGACGGATAAACCGCGCGACTCAACACCGGCCGCAGGCAGCGCCTCGCGCGCCTGGCGGTAACGAGCCCAGCGGGTGAACACCGGCAAGCGGTGAAGGTGACGCCCGAGCGACTGGCGGCTACCCACGCGCCGGCACCCCTCGGCGGCTACCGCCCCCCCAGCAACGCCACATAGCGAGCACACACGTCGCGCACGCCCCCGCTGGTGTCGGCAGACGCCAGCGCCCACTGCTGGCGGAAAGCACCGGCTCCCATCACGCAGCGCGCTTGGTGTCGGAAAAACTTACAGCTGCCGGCCCTTCATCAAAAATTTTTTTGCTGCGCCAACGTATAAGCTTGTTTTATCTATAGGAATAGCAACCTGGCATCGTTATTGCTTATACGGAGTGGCAGACGCCACAAGGCGAGGCACGAAGCCTTTAACCGAAACCGACATTCAAACTCAGGACAGAAGACCATGAAGACATCGAAAAGACTTATCCCCGCAATGGCGCTCACCGCGGCATTGTTCTCCGGGCTGGCCAACGCCGGCATGATTTCCGTCGTGGGAACGCGCTCAGAGCTGAGCACCATTTCCACGGCATTCAGTTCGTACGGCGACACGGTCACGCAATATGGCGACTGGAGTTCCTTGACTACCGCCCAGCTGGACAGCATCTTCTCCTCCGATATCGTCTGGGAAGGCGACATCTTCAACGCCTTGTCCGCGGACGTACAGAACCGGATGATCGGCTATGTCCAGGGTAACGGCGGCCTGTTTCTCACCGGCGAGCGTCCGTGTTGTGACAGTCACAACAACAGCGTGCAAGCCGTGGGACGCACACTGACCGGCGACACTGGCCTGCTCGTCGGCAACCTCGGTGTGGACATCTTCGACCATCGGTTCTCGACCAGCCCGACCACCATCCTCACCGCTCCCAACGACATTCGCGGCCAGGCCGCCCAGCACAACGGCCCGGGGCGGGTGCAGCCGACCGCCGGCGTTCTCAGCGACGCCTGTTTCATTACCTCGGAGGGAGCTACAATTTGCACGGCTGCCGCATGGGGACCGGACGCTCTGGCCGATCCCTTCGGGCGCCTGGTCATCTACGGCGACATCAACAGCCAGCCGTCGCTGGTCACCAATTTCAACGGCGACCAGTTTGAGAACATCCGCCAATTCCTCCTCGCCGGATTCACCGGTGGTGGCGATGTCTGCATTGACAACCCAAGCCTGCCCGGTTGCTCGCCCAACAACGACGTGCCGGAACCCGGCACCCTGGCCTTGGCCGCACTGGGCCTCCTCGGTCTTGCTCGCCGCCGCGCCGCGAAACAGGCGGGTTGAGCCTTGCTGACGGCGTGCCTCGCAAGCAGCAGGGAAGCCGGGCTGGTCCCGGCTTTTTTGCGCGCGGTTCGCCGAAAGGCCGGCAGCGTCGAGTTCCTGGCGCAACCCCGTCAGTGACCTGCCGCAGCTTCCTCCATCAGTTCGCCGAGCACATAGGGCAGGATGCCGCCCGACCAGTAGTACTGAATCTCGATCGGCGTGTCGATACGGCAGAGCAGCGAGCGCTCCAGGCGCTCGCCATCAGCGCGTACGATCACCAGCGTCAGGTTCTGCATCGGCACCAGATCCGGGCCGAGGCCCCGGATCTCGTAGGTCTCGTCACCGCGCAGCGCCAGCGCCATGGCCGAGTCGTCGGCCATGAACTGCAGCGGCAGCACGCCCATGCCGACCAGGTTGGCACGGTGGATACGTTCGAAACTGCGCGCAATCACCGCCCGCACGCCCAGCAGCCGCGTCCCCTTTGCCGCCCAGTCGCGTGAAGACCCGGTGCCGTATTCCTCGCCGGCGACAACGATGGTCGGCGTACCACGTTCCATATACGCCATCGCCGCCTCATAGACCGTCGTCTGCCGGCCGTCGAAGAGAGTGTAGCCGCCTTCCGGGCGACGCCCCTGGGCGTCTGCCGGCAACATCAGGTTGCGAATGCGGACGTTGGCGAAAGTGCCGCGCATCATCACTTCATGATGACCACGCCGTGCGCCGTAGGAGTTGAAAGCGGCGCGTTCGACGCCCTGCTCGCGCAGCCAGCGCCCGGCCGGTGTCGCTTCGCCGAAGGAGCCGGCAGGCGAAATGTGATCGGTGGTCACCGAGTCACCGAGCAGCAGCAAGGCGCGCGCAGCCGTGATGTCGCCGGCCGGCAGGGGAGGCAGCTCGAAGAACGGCGGACGCGCGATGTAGCTCGACGGTGGCCAGTCATAGACCTCGCCGCCACGCGCCTGGATGGCGTTCCACAGCTCCTGGTCGGCGGAGACATCGGCGTAGCGGCGACGGAAGGTTTCCGGGTCGAGCGCGAAGGGCAGCGCCGCCTCGATTTCTTCCGACCTTGGCCAGACGTCGCGCAGAAAGACCGGCTGGCCGTCGTCACCGACACCCAGCGGGTCGCTGTCGAGGTCGATGTTCACCCTTCCGGCGATGGCGAAGGCCACCACCAGCGGCGGCGAAGCGAGGTAATTGGCGCGCAGGTTGGGGTGGATTCGCGCCTCGAAATTGCGGTTGCCGGAAAGCACGGCGGCGGCGACCAGCTGGTTTTCGCTGATTGCCTTGTTGAACGCCGGGTCGAGGTCGCCGGCGTTGCCGATGCAGGTCGTGCAGCCGTAGCCGGCAAGCGCAAAGCCGAGTTCGGCGAGCGGCGCCAGCAGGCCGGCCTTCTCCAGGTAATCGGTCACCACGCGCGAGCCGGGCGCCAGCGAGGTCTTGATGTGCGGCTGCACCTTCAGGCCACGGGCGACGGCCTTCCTGGCCAGCAGACCGGCGGCGATCATCACTACCGGGTTGCTGGTGTTGGTGCACGAGGTAATCGCGGCGATCAGCACGTCGCCATTGCCGAGATCGACCCCCGGCCGTTCCGTCGGGTAGCGTTGCGTGAGCGTTTCGGGCGGGCGGGCGAAACCGTCATCGGCTTCCGCGGCGCTGAACAGCTCGTTGAACCGGCTGGCCATCTCGGGCAGAGCGATGCGATCCTGCGGCCGTTTCGGGCCGGCCAGCGACGGAACGATGCTGCTCAGGTCGAGGCGCACGGTACGCGAGTAGTCGATCTGTCCGGCACGTGGAATGCCGAACAGCCCCTGCGCACGGAAATAGGCCTCGAACAGCTCGCAGTCGGCATCGTTGTGGCCGGTCGTGCGCAGGTAGCTGACCGTCTTCTGGTCAACCGGAAAGAAACCCATCGTCGCGCCGTACTCGGGGGCCATGTTGGCCAGCGTCGCGCGGTCGGTAACGCTCAGCGTACTGGCGCCCTCGCCGAAATACTCGACAAATGTCCCGACCACCTTCTGGCGGCGCAAGAGCTCGGTGACCGTCAGCACCAGGTCGGTCGCCGTGACCCCTTCGCGCAGACGCCCGACCAGTTCCACGCCAACCACGTCCGGGGTCAGGAAATAGACCGGCTGGCCGAGCATCGCCGCCTCGGCCTCGATGCCGCCGACACCCCAGCCGACGACGCCGACGGCGTTGATCATCGTGGTGTGCGAGTCGGTACCGACCAGGGTGTCGGGAAAACACAGGCTGCCACCGGCAGTCTCCTGTCGGCGCACGCCGCTGAACAGATATTCCAGGTTGACCTGGTGCACGATACCAACGCCCGGCGGAATGACGCGGAAGGTATCGAAAGCCTGCATGCCCCACTTCATGAACTGGTAGCGCTCGGCGTTGCGCTCGAATTCCATGCGCATGTTCTGCTGCAGCGCCTGCGGCGTGCCGTAGTAGTCGACCTGTACCGAATGGTCGACGACCAGGTCCACCGGCACCAGCGGCTCGATGCTGCGGGCATCGTGCCCGCCGGCCTGCGCCGCATGGCGCATGGCTGCGAGGTCACAGAGCAGCGGCACACCGGTGAAATCCTGCAGTACGACGCGCGCGACGACAAAGGGGATCTCTGCGCTGCGTGGGGCGCGTGGCTGCCACTGTGCCAGTTCGCGGATGTTTCCTTCGCTCACCCGCTGGCCGTCGCAGTGGCGCAGCAACGATTCCAGGACGATACGCAGCGACACCGGCAGGCGTGCAATGTTGCCGATCTCGGCAGCGGCCAGCGCCGGCAGCGAATAGAACAAGGCCTCCGGCTGGCCGGGGGGATGAAAGCGGGACAGGGTATTGAACGGCGAGTGCGACATGGAAAACCTCCGAGGGGATTTGCGCGACCTGCAAGGAACAACAAGGCAGACATCTGGCTACGCGGCTCGTTCAAGCGCTGGGCAAGCGCGCGACGCGAGCTGCAGCGCCGCGTGCGCGAGTCCCAGGGAGCAACATGGTTAATAATAGACGTTAATCGGTATCATCACAGCCGCGCGGACGCCGTCGGCTGCGCAGTGAACCGCGGCGCGGGCGGCGCCAGGCGGGCCGGCCCGGCCCCGGCCACCGACAAGCACCAGCGAGCCCGACGCGCTTTGTATACAATTCAGGGGCACTGCAGAACCGAAGCAGCGTCGGCGACCGGGTGCAGGAAGATCCTCCTCGCGCAAGGATCTTCCTCTACCGCCCGCGGAGCCCACGTCGCTCTCGCCACCCCTACGCCAAGGAGATCCAGATGGCAGCAAAGATGATTCTCATGCTCACCGGTGACTTCACCGAGGACTACGAAACGATGGTTCCTTTTCAGGCCTTGCAGATGGTCGGCCACACCGTACACGCCGTATGTCCCGGCAAGACCGGCGGCGAGCAGGTGCGCACGGCCATACACGATTTCGAAGGCGACCAGACCTACAGCGAAAAGCCGGGTCACCTGTTCACGCTCAATGCCGAGTTCGCCACCATAAGCGCCGAGGACTACGACGCGCTGGTCATCCCCGGCGGCCGTGCCCCCGAATACCTGCGCCTCGACCCGGCGGTGATCGAACTCGTGCAGCATTTCGCCAGTGCCGGCAAGCCGATCGCCGCCATCTGCCACGGTGCGCAACTGCTGGCGGCGGCCGGCGTGCTGTCGGGCCGTTCGTGCAGCGCCTATCCGGCCTGCGCCCCGGAGGTCCGCGCGGCCGGGGGCAGCTACCCCGACATCCCGGTCGAGCAGGCGCATGTTGACGGCAACCTGGTCACCGCACCCGCCTGGCCCGCGCACCCGGAGTGGCTGGCCAAGTTCCTCAAGGTTCTGGGAACGCGCATCGAGCCATAGACCCGGCAGCTTGCCGCGGCCGTCCCGGCACGGCCACCGGCTCACCACAGCGTACGCGTATCGAGCCAGCTGACCCGCCCGCTCCGCCGCCTGACCTCCCTGTACATGTGCGCCGTGCCGCCCCGGCCGTCACCGCCGCCGCCGTCCCACAGGCAGACAAAGCGCAGTTTGTCGATTCCCCACGCGAGCGCCGTATATAGCAGCCAGAGGTTGCAGCGCTCGAAGGGATTCAGCGCGTCGCCGCGGGCGTCTTTCGGCGGTTCGCCGAGTTCGGCGGGCATGATCCGCGGCTCTTCATCGAGGCCGTCGGTCAGCGTGAAATAGCGCTGTCGCCAGTGCTCGCCGTTGCTGGCGCGCAGCACCGAGCGCTCGATGAACTCGGGCTCCTCGAAGGGCAGCATCGCTTGCAGGCGGACGCCGCGCGCCTGGCAGGCCTCGAGGAACAGGAGATCGCCGCCGCTGGCTGCCTGCGACAGTGCCAGGTCACCGCTGGCGGCGTCCAGTTCGTCGAGCGCGCGCGCGATTGCCCGGGCCGCCAGCCCTTCCATTGCGGCCGGAAAGCGCGGCGGCTCGCGGCCGGCGGCGTCGATCATGTGACCGCTGAACAGCAGCACCTGGCGCGGCTCGAACGGCGGGCCGCAGCCTTCCATCGCGCGCTCGACGATGGCCAGCGCGGCCGCCGTCTCGGCCGGACGGAAGTCGATATCGCGCAGCAGATGCAGCGCTTGCCGGCTCGAATCCAGGGCGAACCAGTCCCCGTTGGCGGCAGCAACCGCCTGACCGTACGCCTCGCGCACGCTCTCCAGCGGATTGCTCAGCAGACACAGTTCGGCGTAGCTGGCACGCGCCCGATAATCCATCCGGTCGCGCTCCTGGGCGCTGACGCTGGCCCACAGAACGCCGCCAGCGAGCCTGGCGATCAGAGCCGGGTCGCAATCGCCGCCGCAATGCCGGCGTAGCACTTGCAGCCTCAGCGCGCTGATCCCCGCGTGATGATGCGCCGGATCGGCGACGAAGGCCTGGTAACAGGGGGCGATAGCCTCGCCGAGCGCGGCATCCTCACGGCAGGCGGCAGCACGCATCTGCCCAGGCGAGGACCCCGGCAGCCGCCAGCGGGCACTCCAGTTGTCCTGCTCGATGCGGCCGAGCAGCACCCGGCATTCGGCATCGCGCGGATAATCGCCGATCAGTGTGCACAGCAGTTCGCGGGCTTCTTCGTGGCCTCCCAGGCGATCCAGGCAGAGCGCCTTCCTTTCGCGACTGGTCTTGTCGTCAGCGTCGATGGCCAGCGCCAGATCGAACTGCTCCAGCGCCAGCTGGTATTGCTCGAGCTTGAGCAGGACGCCGCCTGCGCTGCGCCTGGCTTCGAGTTGCAGGGCGCGGGTCGGCGTCTCGTCGGCGAGCAGCAGGATGTCACCGGGACGGTTGTTCCGGCGAGCGATTTCCATCCGCCGTGCCCAGCTTGCGCAGGCGTCGGAAAACTCGGTGTGCTCGGCGAGCAGCAGCTGGCGCCATTGCGGCTGCTCGAGGTTCGGGATCAGCCGAAAGACCGGGCTGACCTTGCGCCGGGTCGAGCTGGCCATGCTGGCGCTGGCCATGGCCGTCAGCGCCGCACGCTCCGCGGTCAGCGTCCCAGGGTCGGGCGCGCCATCGCGCAGCGAATAGCACAGCCTGCGACCGGTATGGATGGCGAAGGGCTGACCCACCCGCGGCCCCTGCACCAGCACCACGCCGCGCGCGCGCAGGGCGTGACGCAGGCCCAGCTCGTACCAGACGTTCGCATCGTCCAGCGTCAGGTCGGCGACGACCAGGTCGGCGAGCAGCAGCTCCTGCAACAGGTCGCCGTGGATGTCGCCGGGGCGCTCGTCCTGGTCAGCCCGGAAGACGGCCATGCCCGCCGCCTCGAGCGCCGGGCAGATGTACTCGGCATAGACGCGATCGAAGTCGATGAGCTGGCCATCGTGCCCGGTTTTGCTGCCGAATGGCATGGCAACGAAGGCGTGTGCTTTCATTCCCTTCTCCCGCAACAGCGGCTCGCGCCACTGCAGGCAGCGCAGTGGACGCTCGCGCAACGCTCGGGGACGCCCGCGCAACGCTCGGCGTCGGCGCGGGCGGGCTGCCCCTCCTCAGCGCGCGACGACCCGCGCGCCGTCGCCGGTGCCTTCGACGTAGACCAGCTGCCCGCGTTGCAGACCGGAGATGCCGGGCTGCGTTACGGACACCAGGACGCCGCTGCCGGTGCGGACGACGATCTGCTGGCCTGGCACAGGCTGGTCGTATTTCTTCTGGATTTCATTGCCGGCCAGGGCACCGCCTACCGTTCCCATCACCATCGCCACGTCGCGTCCGGTACCGGCACCGATCAGGCTGCCGACGCCGAGCCCGGCCAGGCCACCGACGACGGCACCGACGCCAGGGTGATGGTTGCTCTTCAACTGGACGTCGATGACCTGTTCGACAACGCCGCTGCGAATCGCCATCTCACCCGGCTGCACACCCGGACCGGCACAGGCGGTCAGGAACGTGACGAGGGCGAGGACCGAAATGCACGAGGAGAACTTCTGGAACATGACTGAGCCTTTCACGAGTTGGTTGATCGATGGTCTGCACTGCACCGCTAGCGTAGCAGAGGTGCACCCCGTGCAGCCACTCGACAGATCGCGCGGCGGCAGGAACAGGCAGCGCGCCACTGTCGCCATGCGCGACCGGCGGCAGCTGAAACACGCCGTTGGCGCCCTCGGCCGCTAGCCTTTTCGCGGCCTGTGCTGACGCGCCGCCGTGGGCGCAGCGGCGACCGCCGCTTCAGCCGGTGGCCGATCGTCGCGCCGACCTTCGCCGGGGCGAATCTGCTCGCCGAGAGCGATCAGGCGGTCGGCCGCGAGCCGCCAGCCAGCGGCTTCGCCACTTGCCTGCCGAGCGTCACAGACGGTCGACAAAAGGCGCAACTGGGCGAGCAGCGAGTCGAGCTGCTTCTCCTTGACGCCGAGGCTGGACAGGGCGTGACGGTAAGCACCGGCCACTTCCTCAAACGCCAGTTCCCCGGCGTCTCCCGGCTGCATCAGGGCGCCATTCAGGAGGTGCTCGACCAGCAGCGCTTCGGGCACCATTATCGCGTCCCAGAAACTGGCGCTGCTGCTGTAGGCAGCGGCGGCCGTTCTTCCGCAGTAACGCGCCAGGTCGATCTCGGCTTGCCGGTCGGCGTTCGCGGGCACCGCCATGGTCGCTGTCAGGGCCAGGCGATTGAGGGCGTTGTAGGGACGGAACGCGGCTTCTCCCTGGCGTCCCTCGCCGGCGCCGTAGAAGGCGGCGCTGTCGCGCAAGGCCTGCTCCATCTGCTTCAGGTCGGCGCCGATATCGGTCTGACCCCTGCGCCCCTCGAGCACCCGCCGGGCAAACAGCACGGCCTTGCGCTTGGCGGCGCTGCCGCGCAGGGCGCAACGCTCGGCGTTGACCGCCGCCACAGCGTCCTTCCCGGACGACTCCGCCACCAGGCTGTCAAGACTGCCCAGTCGTTGCAGCGCGCTGTCGATCAGCGCGCCGTCGCCGGCTTCCTCGCCCATCCGCGCCTCGAGGTTGGCCAGTTGTTCGATGTCCCGGATCGGCACTCGACCGCTGCCATCCTCGGCCTGCACGGCAGCGAGATAGGCGGCGTGCGCGCGCGCGAAGTCACCGAGGTCCGCCCATACGGCGGCCAGGGACGACTGCACCGCCGGCAGCGCCGACCAGCCCGCCGGGCAGCGCTCCTGCAGCAACTGCTCGAGGTCAGCCAGCGCCACTTCCCTCTCGCGCTGCGTCAGCCGCCGCATGCCACGCGACAGGCTCGCGCCGCGGCTGGCCAGCTCGTCGAGCAGCTCGTCCGGCGATGCGTAGATAGCCGGCTCGCCGCGCTTGTGCGGCAGCGGCGGCTCGGCCAGCCAACCCGGATCGCCATAGGCCTGGTAAGCGCCCCAGGTGATGTCCTCGCGATTGACGTTCCACACCGCCCGTCTGGCTTCGAATACCGCTTGCCCGAAGGGGCGGCCTTCGAGCAGCAGGCTTTCGTAGAATGCCTTGCCGAAGATCATCGCGCCATGGTCGTCAACCGCCCAGCCGGCGACCACCACGCAGCGCACGCCGATGTTGATCAGTTCGCGCGCGACGCTGGCTGCCAGGCGGTTGCCGTCGCGCACCGTACGATCGCCGGACAGGTCGGCAGCAGCGTCGGTGTCGACCTTCCCGAGGTGGCAGCAGCTCAGGAAGACCAGCTCGGGGACGCTTTCCATGGCGTCGATCTCGGCGACCGTGATCAGCAGTCCATCCGAGAGAACGACGCCGGTGCGTCGCCCGCCATCGACGTGCTGCTGGTCGAAGATGCCGTGCGCCGAGATATGGACCAGCCGGTACGGCTTCTGGTAAAGGCGGGTCAGCACGTCGCAGGCGCGCTGCTCGCTGCCGATCGCCTTGACCGGGTCGTAACCGAGGCCCTGCAGGATGCCGGCCACTGCCCAGGCCTCATCCTCGGCGCCTTTCAATACTGGCGGGTCGGCCGCATCGGGCCGTCGCGGATCGGGGAAAGCGGCGGCAAAACCTTCGACCGATGGATTGCCGACGACAAACGCCGTGCGCTGTTGAACCTGGCGCACCTGCCGGCGAAACTGCATTGCCGCGAGTTGTCGCACCACCGGCGCACGCACCGCCAGAGGCTGCTTTTCGCCGGCACCGTGCTGGTCGTCGGCGAACATCAGCTCCCATGGCAGGTTGGCAGTGTAATCGTCGACCACCAGCACGATCCTTTCGATCTGCCGGACAGCGTCCTTGAAGTCGTGCGGCAACATCAGCTGGAAGAGCACGCGACCGAAGTCCTCGCGCCACACCGGCATGTGAATCTGCTGACGCACCAGCTTCTCGACCAGGCCGGGCTGCCGCTGGTGGACCACCGACTCGGCGCGCGCGCGCTGGCCGACATAGAGAAAACGCAGCCGTTCGGCGATCGCCGTACGCTGCGGACGTGGACCCGCCTGGCCGGCCTCGCCCGCATCGGCACCGTCGCCGCTCGCCGGCAGGCAGACGCGGGCAGCCTGACGATCCTCCCGGTCGTCGTTGGTGACGATCAGGCGCGGCCAGTAACTCGGGTTGCCGCTGTCGAACAGGCGCCGACGCAGCCCCTCGCCCTGGACCAGCTCGGGCTGGCAGACCAGGGCGACGCCGGCGCGCCGGGCCAGCTCGGCCAGCCGGTCCGGCATGCGGCGCAGCGCGTAGACGGCGGTAATCGCCGTGTCCAGGTAGAGCTCGACGATATCGAGCCGGCTGACGCGGATAGAGAGCAGGGTGGTCTCGCGGAAACGCTCGTTGGCCTCGATGACGCCACGCAGCAGCGCCTCGACCGAAGCCGCGACGGACAGGTTCGCCGACGAGTTGTAGCCGAGCAACAGCGTCGCCAGTGACAGTTCGCGCTCGTCCTTGCCGAGCACATCGATCACCTGCAGCAGGTAGCGCAGGACACCGGCACGCACCGCCTCGGTAAGGTTGCTGACGCTGAGATTGCCGTCGTAGGCGCCAAGGCCGGTGACGATCGCACCAGCGAGGCTGCCGCGCCGGCGCTCCTGCTCGTTGGGCACGCGCAGGACGATGCTCGCCGCGCCGCGTGGTCCGGCGTAGAGGCCGAGGTTGTAGCGCTGCGTGAGGTCGCCATCGAGCAGTTCGCGGTCGATCAGTGCCTCGGCACCGGCAATCGGGTCCTGCTCGTAGTGACCCAGGAGAACCGGTTGCGTCAGGTAACGCAGGTCCATCGCCTTGACCCTGACCTCGAGGCGGCGCTTCGGGCGGGCCACGACGCGCGTGCGTGGCGAGCCACCGAGCAGGCCGCGCGCCACCGCCTCGCCACTGTCGAGCGTCGGCGGCCCGGCATCGTAGGTCACCGGCAGCGCCTGTGCGTCGCCGCGCACCGCCGGCGGGCTGCTCGGCAGGCCGCTGGTCGCACCGCTGCTCAGCAGTTCGCATAGCGCCGCGAAGTATTCGCTGGTCGATGGCAGGTCGCCGTGCTTGGCCGGCAGGTAATAGTAACTGCCTATGTTTCCGATGCGCCCCGAGGCCCAGGTGACGGTACCGTCCCCCTGGCTGGTGCCGACCATCTTCAGCCGCCCATTGACGTCGCGAACACCGCATGGGGTGTTGCGGGCGACGCCGAAAACGTAGGCCGTCTTCCGGGCGTAGGCCTCGGGCAGTGCCGGCGTCGCGTCGCCGTCCTGCCGCCACAGCCAGTTCGCCTCGTCCAGCTGCTGCTGGTTCGGCGTCGCCGAATTGCCGTTACCGAACCAGAAATCAAAGACTTTCTTCCGATAAGCCGCCCAGGTCCTGGCGACCCAGAAATCCTGCTTGTCGTCGCCTCCTCCCGGCTGACCCTGAAAGGCATCGACGAAGCCCTGCTTGGGCAACAACTGCAGTGCGCCGCGGAAACCGGAGACGATCTCCAGCACCTGCCGCATGTCGTGCGACAGATCGAGGCGCACCAGCGAACGCAGCGTATCGCCCTTGCCGAGGAGGTTCTCGACCATCGAGTAGGCGCCCTGATTGGGTGTTCCGAGCATCACCAGGCGCGCGCCGTCGCGCGCCATCAAGGCATCGATCACCGCCGGCCGCCTGTGGATGCTGGCGCGCACCACCAGCCCGCCCATGCTGTGGGCAAGCAGGCGCACCGGTTGCGTGGTCTCGCGCAGCAGGCGATCGACGAACTCGGCGAAGCGCTCGGCAAGCACGTCCAGCGGCTGCCGCCAGTCGTAGGCGAAACGCTCGACGCGATGGCTCTTCGCCAGGTGCTCGCAGATATCGCCATAGAACATGTCGAAGAGTCTCTCGGCCTCGACACCGGATTGCTCCCAGGCGATCTTGCCGAGGCCGCCGGTGGCGATGTCGAGCGGGTCGAACCAGACCCGGTCCTTGCCATTCACCGACAAGTGCGAACCCATCACTCCTGGCAGCACGACCACCACCGGCCGATCGAGCAAGACGGGCTCGGCAGCGCGTGACGCGGCGCGGCTGTCCGCGACCTCCGTCTCGCCCTCCGAGAACGGACCCGGCAAGGGCTGGAAGGCGGCCAGCGGCATGACATCGCTGTTCACCAGCCAGTCGCGCAGCGCGGCGCGCGTGTCGATGTTGGTGAAGTAACGGAAGTGCGAGACGTCGGCGCCGCGGTCGAACAGCGCCCTCGCCCCCGCCTGCGGCGCGATGCCGCCATACATCGAATCGGTGTCGACGACCAGGTCGTTGTCGAAGTTGTCGAAAAAGAGATAGTCGGTCAGCAGCACGCCGAGGCGCTTGAGCAGATTGCCGCCTTCGATGTCGCCGGCGATGACCGCCATCTCGATCCCGGCACGCACCGGCGCATCACGCAGCAGGCGGGCCATCGGCGAGTCGGGCAGCATCGCTTCGATGCCCGGTACCAGGTGCGCATTGGTGCGCTTGTGGGCGATCTCGAGCACCACCCGCTTGAACGCCGAATAGAAGGGACTGCCGAAAAAGAACGGCACCTGTCCGATCAGCGTCAGCAGACCGGACAGGAAGAGGTCCAGGTTGCCACTGGCCAGTCGCGTCCCGTGCGCCGGGCTGGCCACGCGCACGTAGCGCTGCACCAGCAGCTTCCTGCTGGCCAGCGCACTCGCCAGCTTGCGCAACTGCCCGCGCTGCTCGGCGTGCGCCGACTCGAGTTCGCGGCGAACGCTCTGTGCCGCCTCTTCGCTATCATAGGCGTCGCCGGTACCGGGCAGGTCGGCCTTGAACTGCTCGATCAGCCGATCGAAATCCCTCAGGCACAGGAGGTCGGCGACCAGGCCGCCGCGCGAATGCGAGACCAGGCTGAGCTGGATGCCGTCGGGCAGCGCCGCCAGCAACTGCAGCGCATTGTCGATCGGACTCTCGGACAGCGTGCGGTGCTCGAACGCATAGATGCCGCCGCTGAAATGCCGCTGCAGAACGCTCCACAGGTCGCGATCATCGACCTGCAGGTCGCCAAAGCTGCCGAGGGTGCTGGAACCCGTGCCGTGGACGAAGACCAGCACCGGCAGTTTCCCGGCAGCGGCCCGCTGCAGGGCCTGCTGCGCAGCTGCCAGCGCCTTGTCGTCGAAGGCCTGGCCGGCGCTGCGCATGCCCTCCCAGCAGTAGAGCCCGGGCGCACGATCGAGGCGCGCCTCGATCGCCCACATCAGCGCCTTGGTGCCCAGCCAGGTGACACCCAGCTCGGCTTCCTCTCCGGCCCCTTCCCGGCGCAGCTTGCCGAGCCTCTCTCTGGCGGCATCGATGATCGCGTTGCCGGAGCTGCCCAGGGCCAGCGCAAAGACTCTGCTGACCAGGCCGCCGATGGCGTCGCCGATCATTCCCCGTGCCGCTGCGCCGTCGTCGCGCAACTGGTCGAACAGGATCTCGCCATTGCTGCCGATCAGTTCGGGCCGGCTGCGTTCGAGCGCGGCCTTGAGCTTTGCCGCAGTGGTGACCAGGACCCCGCCGTCCGCCAGCTCGATGACCAGAACCTCGTCGTCCCGGGCCGCGTACTGTTGCGCGCCGGCACCGGCACCGCGGACGGCGGCGCCCACCTCGAAGCTTGCCCGGACCTGCAGGAAGTCAGGCGGCAGGAAGGGATCGTCGGGTTCGCCCGCGGAACGGCGCACGGACTGCAGCAAGGCCGGCAGTTGCGCCTGGTCGCCCTGGCGACCGGTAAGATTGAGAGTAGTGGTTCTGGCCATCCTCGCCTCCATCGACTTCCAGCTTGTTCATCCGGAACTGATCAGCAGCAGCCGCCGCCGGCTGGCAGCTCGGGGCTGCGGGACTCAAGCCGACAACATCCCGCGGCGCCGACCGGCAAATCCCCGGCCGCAGCGCGCTCCCTCGCCGCGGCCGGCGCCTTTCTCAGGTAAAGACCTGGCGCTTCCTGGCATCGGCACTGCCGAAAATCTGCGGGGTCTGCGGATACGAGGCCGATGGCAGAAAGTCCGGCGTGATCGCCGCATACCAGTCGGCGTAGGTGGCATTGGCCGGCAGCCGCTGCAGCGTTTTCAGCGCGTAATAGCTGAAAGCGCCGCAGGGGCGACCGGAGATGCGTGCGTCGTAGCTGAAGTTGTTCGGCCCCTCCTTGCAGCCCGCCAGCAGCAGATCGCCGAGCATCCGCGACAGGGCGCCGGCAAACGGCGACACGCCCGAAATGACCGGCACCGTCGTCAATGGCTGGCCGCTGATGCCGTGCGGCAGCTTGTCGATCGACATCCAGTTGCCCATCGGCAGGAAGCGCGGGCGCGGTGCGTCGTCGGCGTCCGGGTCGGCGGCAGCGGCGCGGGTCACGGTCCCCGAATGGCAACTGTCGGAAATCAGCGTCACGCGCACGCCCGCCTTGCGCGCCGCGAACAGGGTATTGATCTCGTCGTCGATCAGCGGCCCGCCACCGGTCTGGATATCGTAGGGGCACAGTGCCTCATCGAGGCCGTCGATCTCGTCGCCGTTGGTGTCCGGCACGTAGGTTCCGTGTCCGGAATAGGTGATCACCAGCACGTCGCCGCTGACGCCGCCCGTGATCAGCGACTGGATGGCGTTGAACATCGCGGTCTTGGTGGCCTGGCTGTCGATCAGCTTGCTGACCGTGAAGCCGCGTCCGGCAAGCTCTGCGGCCCAGTCGTTGGCGTCGTTCACGCAACCGTTCAGATCCATGTGGGTGCCTGGGTAGTTGTTGATCCCCATGCAAAGTGCGCGCTTGCTCATCGCTGCCTCCTGTCGGTTGGTTGTTGATCGCGGACTGCGCTATTCAGTCTAGCAAGCCGGGCGCGAATAGGACACCTTGCCGGGAGCGGGCAGTCCTCGCTGCCGCCGCTCGCCACGGGCAGGTTTGACCGCACTTGTCGGGAACAGGGATACTCTCACAATACGCTGCTGGGTTTCCTATCATGCAGTAGCCCCCCGGCGCGCCGCCGGGCGCCGCTGCAACACGCCAGCAGGCCTTGCTGCGCAGCACATCGGCAGCGCTTGCGGCACTCTCCAGGAGAACTCCGATGAGAACTGACGAACAGCCGAGTATCGGCCTGGCATTGTCCGGCGGCGGCTTCCGGGCGACGCTTTTCGGTCTGGGCAGCCTCTGGCGGCTCAACGAGGGCGGTCTGCTGCGGCGCCTGACGCGGGTCACCAGCGTTTCCGGCGGCTCGATCCTGGCCGGCGTTCTTGCCCACCGCTGGCGCCAGCTCAACTTCGTCGACGACCAGGCCGACAATTTCGAGCAAGTCGTCGCGCAGCCGGTGCGCAACTTCTGCAATCAGACCATCGACATCAGCACCGCCCTGCTCGGCCACCTGACACCTTTCCTTACTTCCGGCGACTTTCTCGCCCGGCGCTACGCCGGGGATCTCTTCGGCGAAACGCTGCTGCGCCAGATTGCAACGCCCGCGGACGACCGCGCGCCGCGCTTCATTTTCTACGCCACGAACATGCAGACCGGACGCAGCTTTCGTCTGCGGCAGGACTACATCGCCGACTACGTCCTCGGCATCTCGTACAAGACCGAAGTCACGCTCGCCAGGGCGGTCGCCGCATCGAGTGCTTTCCCGCCGATCTTCTCGCCGGTGGTGGTTAACAGCGAGACCGGCGCCTGGGAGAAGCCGCAGCGCGAGCTGCCCAATCTCGACAGGCTGCGCCGACGCATCGTGCTCGCCGACGGCGGCATCTACGACAACATGGGTCTCGAAGCGCTGCTCGACAGGGTCGATATCGTTCTCGTCAGCGACGCCGGGGCGCCCTTCGCGATCGACGAAACACCGTTCGAGGATGATCTCCTGCAACTCGGCCGGGTGCGCGACATCCTGATCGACCAGACACGGGCACTGCGCAAGCGCTGGCTGATCGGCGACTTCGAGGCCGGGCGCCGGCGCGGCGCCTACTGGGGCATCGGCACGGCGATCAATGACTACGACGATAACGATGCGCTGACCGACGACAACGCGGTCACCGCCGCGCTGCAGCACATCCCGACCCGCCTCAAGGCGTTCACCGCGAAGGCGCAGGGGCAACTGATCAACTGGGGCTATGCCCTGACCGACACAGCGCTGCGCACGCGCGCCGACCTGCCGCTCGACGCGCCACGCGGCTGGCCGGACGGCGCCTGGCCGCTGCGTTGAGGCAGAGACCATGAGCGATCGCCAGTTCCTTGCCCGCTGGAGTCTCGACGTCGATGATGCAGGCTTTGCGCAGGCGCTGGCCGCGCTGGGCGCCTGGCGTGCCGCATTCCCGCAGGAGCCGCTCGTCGCCCGACACGGCGCCGAAGAGCCGGCCGCCGACGCGGCGGCGAGCATCGGCCGCCGGTTGCTCGCCGCCCGCCAGGAGCCGGACCGGGAGCGGAGCGGCGGCCTGCTGGCCTGGCAGGCGCCGGCCGCGGGGATGTGCGACGAGCTGCCGGCGGCCGGCATGCTCGCCGCTGCCTGGACGGTCCTTCTCGGCGAGCTGTCCACGGGCCCGCGTCTCGCCGTACGCAGCCGCGCGCAGCGCTGGAGCACGCTGCTGCCGATGCTGGACGCCCTGCAGCACCCGGCGGTCGGCGCCGACAGCGTCTTCGTCGCCGACGCCTTCGCTGCCGACGGACGCGTCGATTGGCAACTGCCGTTCCAGATCGCCGTTCTGCCCGACGACCCACTCGCCCGGGCGTTCGCCGGGAACCCGCTGCGACGCCCGCAACCCTGGCCCTATCGCTTCGCCGTCGCCGGGCGCGCAACGCCACGCCTGGAAGTCCTCGTCTGCAGCGGCTCCCTGCGGCAGGCCGCTGCCCGCCTGCTGAGCCGCCGCTCGCCGAGCCGGGCCGCGCTGGTGCTGCTTCTCGGTGGCCTCGATGCCGTCGGCGAAGGCAGCGAAGCCCTGCTGCGCGTCGTCGCCGCCGAGCTGTCCGCCGAGGGCGTGGTGTGTACCACGCCTTCAGCCAATGCCGAAGCGGCGCTGCCGGCGCTGCAGCGCTTCGCCGACGGGCTGACCCACAACGCGCCGCTCGATGTCGCCCTGGCGCAGGCCTTCGGCCAGGGCCTGACGGCCGTCCTCGGTGGCGACCTGCTGCAGATCAGCGCGCTGTCGCACTCGGTCGCAAGCCTGACCGCCCGCCTGCGCGCCCTGCCGGAGGACAGCGAACTGGCGGTCAGCGAGCGCACGCTCCGGCAACTCGTCGTCGATCCCGAGCGGGCCGCCGGACCGCTGACGCGCACGGCACGCGGCGGCGCCAAATCCGCCGACCAGGCGGCACGCAGCGTCTCGCCGCAGCGGCTGGCCGGGCGCATCGACGGATCCAGCGCCAGCTACGGCTACGGCCATGAGTCCGACGAAGCCTCGGCGCTGGCCGAACTGGCCAGCGAATTGCGCAGCAGGGAGGCCGGGCAGGCCGTCGCGCAGCCCGAGCCGCGTTTCATCCAGCACGGCTTCTGGCGCAAGCACGCAGATCAACTGGTCGAAGAGCGGCAACGCCTGCAGGTCGGCATGCCGATCATGCTGCGCGTGCGCGTCGGCCCGCTCGATGAACGATGGCACGCCGCCCCGGAAGCCTTCCCGGCGCATGAACTGCCGCGCAGCCAGCGGCCGCACCGCCTGCAGGTGGTCTTTCACGAACCGGCGCAACTCGACGAACCGCTAGTCGGGGAACTGCTGTTGCCGCAGCAGGGGCCGAGCAGCGTCGCCGAGTTCGTGTTCACGCCGCGCCGCCGCGCCGCTTTCGCCGGACGCATCAGCGTCCTGCACCGTGGTCGCGTCCTGCAGACGGTGCTCATTCACGCGCGCGTCTGCGAGCCCGATGAAGTCGTCGCCGGCGACGGGCAGGAGGCCATCAGCCAGCAAGTCGAAGCACGCGTTCGCGAACACTGGGGCGAGCTCGGCGCACGGCGGCGTTTCGACGCCTCTTTCATCCTCAACCACGACGACCTGCAGCGGCCGCTGCTCACCGGCATAGCCGGCAAGCGCGCCTGGGCCCGGGACCTGAGCGGCATCGACGAGCCGGTCGCCAGCATCAACCAGCTGCTCTCCGATGTCGCGCACAGCGTCGCCGACTACAGCGACGGGCTGACCACTGGCGACAACCGCAAGCTGTTCGTCAAGCTGGCGCGCCTCGGCGCCGACCTCTACTCGAGCCTGGTCATCGACAAGCTGCAGCCGCTGCAGCGCGAGGGCATGGACGTCGACGAAGCGACGCACATCCAGCTGGTCAGCACCCGTGCCGACGCCGTCGTTCCCTTCGAGTTCATCTACCAGTACCAGCCGCCCGACGACGCCCTGGGTCCCGACTTCTGTCCGAACGCCCTGCAGGCCCTTGCCGACGGCGCCTGCCCGGCGGGCTGCGCCGGGCAGAGGGAACCCCGCCGGCACGTCTGCCCGATGGGTTTCTGGGGCCTGCGCAAGGTCATCGAACGGCACGTCTATAACCCCGGGATCGATCTCCCCAACCAGGCCGAGGTGATCGTCCAGGCCGAACCGGTCGGCGACCGCGTTCGCCTGCAGCTCGACCAGGGAGCGCTGCTCGGCTACAGCCAGGAGGTCACGGCGACCGACGTCGCGCCACTGCTCGCCGCCCTGCGGCAGCATCTGCCGGCGCCGGTGCAGGTCGCCGGCAACTGGGATGAGTGGAAGCAGGCGGTCACCGCCAGCCACCCCAGCCTGCTGGTCGCCTTCCCGCACAATACCGGCGAGCGGCAGGACATCGCGCTGGAGATTGGCGGCGTCGAGTTCAAGACGCTGCGTCTGCCCCGGGAATACGTGCGCGTCGACGGCGCCTACCCCCTGCTGCTGCTGCTCGGCTGCGACACCGCCAGCAGCGCGCAGCAGTACGCCAACCACGTGCGCTACTTCCGGCAGGCGGGCGCCGCGGTGATCGTGTCGACGATTGCCACGGTGTTCGGGCCGCACGCGGTGAAAGTGGGCGAAAAGCTGCTCGGGGTGCTGCTCGCCATCCAGCGGCAGTCGAACGCCGCGGCGCAGGCCGGCACACCGCGCCAGGCGGATGCCGTACCATGCCTTGGCGAAGCGCTGCGCGACGCCAAGCGGCAGGCGCTGCTCGACAGCCTGCCGATGGCCCTGTGTGTCGTCGCTTTCGGCGATGCCGACTGGCGACTCTAACCGGAGACCGACAATGGCCAACCCGACCAACAGCGGCAACGAGGGCGCCTTCCTGCGCATCGAGATGCTGCCGGCACTGCACGGCGACTGCCTGTTCGTCGAGTACGGCGACAGCACACGCACTCGCCGCATGCTCATCGACGGTGGCCCGATTGCCACCTACAGACATCTCGAGGCGCGCCTCGATGCCCTCCCCGCCGGCGACCGGCGTTTCGAGCTGCTGGTCATGAGCCACGTCGATACCGACCACGTCGAGGGCATCGTGCGCCTGCTCGCCAATCAGCCACTGCCGATACGGGTCATCGACCTGTGGTTCAACGGCTGGAACCACCTGACAAGCGGCGGACGCGTGCTCGGCGGCAAGCAGGGCGAGTTCCTCAGTGCGCTGATCGTCCGCCGTTTCGAGCGCGAGCAGTGGAACGGCGCCTTTTCCGGCCAGGCGGTGGTCGTCCCGGACGCAGGACCGCTGCCGGAACACACCCTGGCCGGCGGCCTGAAGCTGACCCTTCTCTCGCCGACGCCGGCGACGCTGGAGCAGATGCGCCAGGCGTGGGAAAAGGACCTTGGGCCAGACGTGACCCCCGGCGACCTCGACGCGGCGTGGCTGCGCCTGGCGCAGCGCAAAGCCTACCTGCCCGGACAGGGCCTGCTCGGCACCACCCCCGAACTCGACCAGTTGCTCGCCCGGCAGCTGAAGATCGACCGAGCCGCGGCGAACGGCAGTTCGATCGCGTTCCTCGCCGAATTCGCCGGAAAATCCTGCCTTTTCCTGGCCGACGCCTACCACGAGGTGATCACTGCCTCGCTGCAACGCCTGCTGCAACAGCGCGGCCAGCAGGTCCTCGAGGTCGATGCGGTAAAAGTCGCCCACCACGGCAGTGCCGGCAACGTCAGCGACGAACTGCTGGCGCTGATCGACAGCCCGCGCTTTCTGGTCAGCACCAACGGCAGCCGCTTCCGGCACCCGGACGCCGAAGCAATGCAGCGCATCATCGCCCGCTCGCGGCATCAGCCGCCGACGCTGTGCTTCAACTACCAGAGCAAGACCACCCGCCCCTGGGCGTCGGCCGCCCGGCAGGCCGAACTGGCCTATCGTGCCGAGTACAACCCGGTCGCCAATGCGCCATACCGCATCGAGCTGTGAGCCGTCGCGCGCCGCCTGACGCCGGGACGCTCTGCCGGAACCGCAACTGCCAGGACAGCCCGCCGGTCGACAAGCCATGCAAGTGCAGTGGCGAATGGAGTAAAGTGCAGTGCTGACGGGAAACCACCCGTATGCGGGCGAGACTTCTTCAGCCGCCCGCGCCGATGGATGCCACGCGCAGCAGGCGGACGACCGGCCGGGATTCCCGGGTTCTCGCGCCGGCACGAGGCATGATCGGGAATGCAAGGCTCTGGGATCGATTTCGAGAGGGTGGTCGGCGACGGTGGTGCCCGGCCCGCCCTGCCGCAAACCCACCGCAACGCTGCTACCACTGGCACGAGAAAATGACCGAACAGATTCCGGCAGCGGCTCCAGCGACGCTGCTTCTGGTAGATGACGAACCCTCGATCCTCAGCGCCTTGCGCCGGCTGTTCCGCCCCTGCGGCTACCGAATCCTGACCGCCGAAAGCGGTGCCGCCGGACTGGAACTGCTCGGCCACGAAGACGTCGATCTGATCATCTCCGACATGCGCATGCCGGAGATGGACGGCGCCCAGTTCCTCGAACGGGTGCGCGCCGAATGGCCGCGGGTGGTGCGCATCCTGCTCACCGGCTACGCCGACATCACCTCGACGGTCAACGCCATCAACAAGGGAGAGATCTACCGCTACATTTCCAAGCCCTGGGACGACAACGACATCGTACTGATCGTCCGCGATGCCCTGGAACGTCAGCGACTGCAACGCGAGAACACCCGCCTGCTGGCCTTGACGCAGAGCCAGAACGAAGAGCTGAAGGTGCTCAACAGCGGCCTCGAGGCGCGGGTCAGGGAGCGCACCGTCGAGCTCGAACAGGTCAACGGCTTCCTCAACCTTGCCAACGACACGCTCAAACAGAGCTTCCTGGTCTCCATCAAGGTCTTTTCGTCGCTGATGGAGCTGCGCGAAGGATCGGCAGGGGGGCACGCCCGTCGCGTCGCCGACCTGTCGCGCAAGCTGGCGATCAAACTGGCGCTCGACGCCAGGGAGCAACAGGACATCTTCATCGCCGGCCTGCTGCACGACATCGGCAAGATCGGCTTTTCCGATGCCATGTTCGCCAAACCGGTGCCGAAGCTCAACGGCGAGGAACTGGGGCGTTACCGCAAGCACAGTCTTGCCGGCGCCAATGCCCTGATGCCGCTGGCCGATCTGAAGCCGGCCGCCGACCTGATCCGCGCGCACCACGAGCGCTTCGACGGCCAGGGTTTTCCCGATGGCATCGTCGGGCTCGGCATCCCGCTGGGCGCGCGCATTCTGGCGGTCGCCAACGACTATGACGGTCTGCAGATCGGCACGCTCTCGGAGAGACGCTTCAGCCCCGAAGAAGCCAAGAGCCTGTTGCTCAAGTCGCGTGGCAAGCGTTACTGCCCGGTGGTCATCGACGCCCTGGTGGATCTCCTCGGCGCACCGCGTGAGGATCCCGGCGACGCACTTCGGGTACCGGTGGATCAGCTCAAGGTCGGAATGGTACTGGCCCGCGACCTGATGGCGCGTGACGGAACCCTGCTGCTCGCCGCCGACTACCTGCTGGAGGCGAATCTGGTACGGGAGATACAGACCTACGCGCAGCGAGAAAGCCTGTCGCTGGTATTGCACATCCGACGCGACAGCGCGCCGCATTAGCTTCGAGGAGGAGCCCGAAAATGCCCCGTATCCTGATCGTCGATGACGAAGACAACATCCTCAAGTCCTTGCGCAGACTGCTGGCAATGACGCCCTGCGCGAGCGGTGGCAAGGTCTTCCCGCTGACCGTGGACACCTGCAATGACCCCGCGCAAGCGCTGGAGAACGCCTTCGGCACGGCATACGACCTGGTGCTTTCCGATTACCGCATGCCGGGCATGGACGGCGTGGCCTTCCTCAAGGAGTTCCGCGAGCTGCAACCCAACGCTGCGCGCCTGATCCTTTCCGGCTATGCCGACCTGAATGGCCTGATCGCGGCAATCAACGAAGCAGGCATCCTGCGCTTCATCGCCAAACCGTGGAACGATTACGAACTGGTGGCGACCATCGGGCAGGCCCTGGCGTTTCAGGAACTGCAGAACGAGACCCAGAAGATCGCCGACCAGGCACGCCTCAAGGAAGGCCAGCTCACTGCCGAGGATTTCGAGCGCAAGCGCCTGGAGGCGCTGGAGCCCGGCATCACGCGCGTACTATGGGGACCCGACGGCTCGGTAATGCTCGACCCGGACGCGCTGAAGCGCGACTGAGAAGCCGAGCGATCGGTTACGCGGCATTTCCGCGCCGTGGCAGCGTCCTGCGCGGCCTGAAGAAAAGGTGTACACACCGGAACTTGGGGCGTATCGTTTGCAGGCGCGGTCGCCACGACAGCGGCGAGCGGCAACCGGCAACTTTTTTTGGCAGATGCCGCCAGCGGGAAAGACAGCCGCGGCACGCCTGGCCCAGAGAACTGCGAGAGCGCCGTGCCCGAGATAACTGCTTCGGTCGATCAGCATCCACCCCTGGCTGCCCTGCTGCCGCCCGGGGACAGCGACCGCCTGTGCGCGTCACTGAGCGTGCTGCTCGATTCTCCGGTCGCCCTCCAGGATCCGGCTGGCACGGTGACTGGCGGCACCCGCGGCCTGGCCGCCGAGGCGCGGGTCGAGATCGTGTGCGCCGGCGAACTCGTCGCCTATCTGCAGGCGCCGCGGGCCCGGCCTGCAGCGAGCCAGGCCGCGGCGGCCATGATCGCTCAGCTCCTGCTCGCGACAATCGAGCAGCAAAGTGCCGCGCGGGCCGAGTCGGAGGCCCGCTACCGGGCCCTGTCGGAAGATTTCGACGCGCGCGTCGCCACGCAGGTGACGCTGCTCGACGAACGCCAGCGACAGTCCTACCAGGCGGAACGCCTGGCCTCGGTGGGTGCGCTGGCGGCAGGCGTTGCGCACGAGATCAACAATCCGATCGCCTTCGTGCGCAGTAACCTGCGCACGGCCGAAACCTATCTGGGCAAACTCACCGACCTGGCCACTTCGCTCAAGACCCTCGCGGGTGGCGACGCACTGCTCGCCGCCGACGATATCGACTTCCTGCTCGAAGACTTTGCCGCGCTGCTGCACGACAGCATCGGCGGCGTCGATCGGGTGGCGCGAATCGTCAGCGACCTGAAGGGCTTTTCCAACGTCGACAAACCGCAGGAGGATGTCGTCGACCTCAACGAGTTGCTCGCTTCAGCGTGCAGGATTGCCGAGAAAAAGCTCCCTGCCGGCGCGGCGCTGCATTGCGAGCTCGGCGTCGTGAAGCCGTTCCTGTGTTTGCCCGGACATCTGGCGCAGGCCCTGCTGGCGATCCTGAACAACGCCGTACAGGCCATCGAAGGCCGCGGCGCCAGCGGCGAAGTGCGTGTGCGCAGCCGTTTTGAAGGCCAGGAGGCGTTGATCGAGGTCAGCGACAACGGCGCCGGAATCGAGCAAAGTGCGCTGTCGCGCGTCTTCGATCCCTTCTACACCACGCGGCCGGTCGGCAAGGGAACCGGCCTCGGGCTGACCATGGCGCGCGACATCGTACGCGCACATGGCGGCGAGATCAGGTTTGACAGCGTGCTCGACGGCGGCACCACGGTTACCGTCAGCCTGCCGGACTGAAGCCGCGGCGCAGTGCCCATCGGCGAGCACGTGCAGCAACGGAGGAATCAGCAGTGAGCAATGACCAGACAGATGCAGCACCACGGCCGGGGCCGGGGCCCTCGCCAACGGCCGCAGATCCGCCGGAGAAGCGCCAGCGCGCACCCTTCCCGATCGTCGGTATCGGTGCTTCGGCTGGCGGGCTGGAGGCCTTCGAGGATTTCTTCCGCCATCTGCCGGCGAACTGCGGCATGGCTTTCGTGCTCGTGCAACATCTCGATCCCGACCATGCCAGTCTGCTCACCGAGATCCTGCAACGCTCGACTTCGATGCCGGTGGTCGAGGCCGAGGATGGCGTGACGGTCGCCGTTGACACCGTTTACGTCATTCCACGCAACCGCGAAATGGCCGTCGAGCATGGCAGGCTGTCTGTCTCGGTACCGGATTTGCCGCGCGGCCAGCGCATGCCGATCGACGCTTTCCTGCGCTCGCTGGCCGCTGACCGGGGTGATCGCGCAATCGGCATCGTCCTCTCCGGCACCGGCAGCGACGGCACCCTGGGAATGCGCGCCATCCACGGCGCCGGGGGCATCACGCTCGTCCAGGAGCCGTCGTCGGCCAGATTCTCCGGCATGCCGGCCAGCGTCATCCACGCCGCCTATGCGACCCATGTCCTGCCGGCTGCCGACATGCCGACGGTGCTGCTGGCCGCCGCGCGCCAGTTCGCCGGCTACGCCCATCCGGCGCACGCGGCGCAGGCTGCGCATGGAGCAACCGAGGCTGATGAGGCAAATGAGGCCACCTCCCGCGCTATCGATGCGCTGCTGTCGCTGCTGCACGCGGCCACCGGCCACGATTTCTCGCACTACAAGAAGGGTACGGTGGGCCGGCGCATCGCGCGGCGGATGCTGCAATGTCAGCTGCACAGCATCGATGACTACCGCGCCCATGTCGCGGACCATCCGGACGAGGCGCAAGCGCTGTTCAAGGATCTGCTGATCAACGTCACCAGTTTCTTTCGCGATCCCGAAGCATTCACCGTGCTCAGACAGCAAGTGCTGCCGCAGCTGCTCGCCGACAAACCGGCCGGCTACGTACTGCGCATCTGGGTAGCCGGCTGCGCCTCCGGCGAGGAAGCTTACTCGATTGCCATGCTGGTGCGCGAGTTCATGAACGAGACCGGGACCATGCTCAAGGTCCAGATCTACAGTACCGACCTGGACAAGGATGCGATCGCTACCGCCCGCGCCGGCTTCTATCCGCCCAACGTCGCCGCCGATCTGACGCCGGCAAGGCTGCAGGCCTTCTTTGTCCACGAGGATGCCGGCTACCGGGTCAGGAAGGAAATTCGCGAAATGCTGGTGTTCGCCGTCCAGAACGTCATCAAGGATCCGCCGTTCACCAAACTCGACCTGATCAGTTGCCGCAACGTGATGATCTACCTCGATCCGGAACTGCAGAACCGTCTGATTTCTTCACTGCATTACGCGCTGAAGCCGAACGGGGTGTTGTTCCTATCGCCGGCCGAGGGCGTCGGCAACCATACCGAGCTTTTCGCGCCAATCGACCGCAGATGGAAGTTCTACCGGGCCACCGACAAACCGAACCGCGTCGTGATGACCGGCGACCTGGCCTGGCCGATGGCCAACGCCGGCCGCGCTGCGAACCAGACAGCCGGCAATGACCAGCCGGCAAATCTCGCCGAACTCACGCGGCGAGCGCTGCTGCAGTCCTTCGCGCCGGCCTCGGTGGTGACCGACGCCATGGGCAACATCCTTTTCGTGCATGGGGATACCAGCAGGTTCCTGCACCCGGCGCAAGGACGGGCGACGCTCAATGTCGTCGACATGGCGCTCGAGGGACTGCAGGCCGGGCTGCGTGCGGCCCTGCACGGCGCTGCCGAGAAAGGCGCCGTGACCAGCGGGCGCCAGCTGCCGGCGCGCATCGATGGCGATTTCCAGCAGATCAGCCTGAGCGTGCGTCCGCTGCCCGGCACAGACTCCAGCCGGGCGCTGCTGCTGGTGAGCTTTGCGGAAGTGCCGCCGACAACCGCAAGCGCGGCGGCAAACGCAGAGCTCGACCAGGCTTCTCCCGAGACGCGGCGCGTCGAGGAACTCGAACGCGATCTCGCGCAGACCTGGGAAAACCTGCAGGCGACCATCGAGAGGCAGCAGATCTCCAACGAAGAGCTGATGTCGGCCAACGAGGAACTGCAATCGACCAACGAGGAACTGCAGTCGACGGTCGAGGAACTGGAGACCGCCAAGGAGGAACTGCAGTCGATCAACGAAGAACTGGTGACCGTCAACAGCGAGCTGCAGGCCAACATCGAACACCTGGGGCTGGCACAGAACGACCTGAAGAACCTGCTTGACAACATCAGCGGAGGCATCATCTTCCTCGACGGGCAACTGCGCATCCGTCGCTTCACCCGCGAAGCGCTCGACCTCTATCGCCTGCAGGAGAGCGATGTCGGCCGCCCGCTCGCCGATATCAAGTCCACCGTCGATGGGCATGAGCTACTGGTCGACGCGCAGGCGGTGCTCGACAGCAGGCAGCCGGGCGAGCAGGAAGTTCGCACCGTTTCCGGCAGGAGCTATCAGGTGCGCCTGCAGCCCTATCGCACGCTCGACGGTGACAGCGACGGCGTGGTGATGACCTTCACCGATATCAGCACCCGCATCGAAGCCGGTTCGCAATCGCTCGCGGCCAGACAGCTCTTCGAGAGCATCGTCGATACGGTGCGCGAACCCCTGCTGGTGCTCGACGGTGAGCTGACTGTCGTTGCTGCCAGCGCTTCTTTCTACAAGCGCTTCCAGATCACGAAGGAAGGAACCATCGGCCGGCGGCTCTACGATCTCGGCAACGGGCAGTTGAGCATCCCCGCCTTGCGCGAACTGCTCGGCAGCATCCTGCCGTGGCAACGGACCGTCGAGGGATTCGCCGTGGAACTGGCGCTGCCAGGCGCCGGCAGTGGCAAGATGCTGCTCAACGCCCGCCGCATCGAGGGTGGCACGGCGCTGATCCTGTTGGCCATGGAGGAAGTCGCCAGCGCTTGAAGCGCCTGCCCGCTGGCAAGCCTCGCCGTCGCCTGGCGAGACACGCTCGCATCAGTCAACCACCCCGCCAAAGCGTTCCTTCCAGGTGCGGAAGGCGTCGCGGATCTCGCTCTTCAGGTGTTCGTCGTCCCAGGGCTTGCTGAGGTACTTGTGAATCGCGCCCTTGTTGATGGCGTCGGTGACCGCGGTAATTTCCGAGTACCCGGAAAGGACCATGCGCACGGTTCGCGGATAGAGCGTCTTGACGCGTGCGAGAAGCTCGGTCCCGGTCATCACCGGCATGCGCTGGTCGGACAGGATCACCTCGACCGACTCCCGCGCGAGGACCGCGAATGCCGCCTCGGCACTGCCGGCAACGAGCACCCGATAACCTTCACGGCGCAGCAGGCGATTGAGCGCCGACAGAATGCTCGGTTCGTCGTCCACCAGCAGCACGGTCGGCGGCGCCTCGTCCTTGCCGGACCCGAAGGAGAGCCGCGTGCCGGCGCTGCGCAGGAGGGCGAGCTGATCTGCCGGCAGCGGTCGCGAGAAGAAATAGCCCTGCATCTCGTCGCAATCGTTGCGCCGCAGATAGTGCATCTGCTCCTCGGTTTCGACGCCTTCGGCGAGCACGATCTTGCCGAGTTTGTGCGACATGGCGATGATCGCCTGGGCGATCGCGGCGTTGGCCGGACTGCTGATGATGTCCCTGACGAACGACTGGTCGATCTTGACGACGTCGATCGGGAAACGCGACAGGTAGGCGAGTGAGGAATAGCCGGTGCCAAAGTCGTCGAGCGACAGCCGCACGCCGATTTCCTTGAGACGTTCGCTGGTACGGGCGGACATCGCCACATCGTGCATCATCGCGCTCTCGGTGATCTCGAGCTCGAGCGTTCGCGGGTCGATGCGGTGCACGGCAAGCGCGTCACCGACGTTCTGGTAGAGTTTGGCGAGGCGGAAATGCCGCGCCGACAGGTTGACCGCCACCTTGATCGGCGGAAAGCCGGCGTCAAGCCAGGCGCGCATCTGGCGGCAAGCCTCGTCGAGGACCCATTCGCCGATGCCGATGATCAGACCGCTTTCCTCGGCGCAGGGGATGAAGCGACCCGGCGGGATCAGGCCCTTCTCCGGATGCTGCCAGCGCAGCAGTGCCTCCATGCCGATCAGCGCGCCGGTCTGCAGACTCAGCTGCGGCTGATAATGCAGCAGCAGTTGCCGCTTCCGGACGACCTCGCGCAGCTCGCCGAGCAATTCGCGGCGCTCGGCGTCTTCGCTGCCCAGCGCCCGCTCGAAGCGGGCAACGCCGTTGCCGCCATCGCGCTTGACCTGTTGCGTGGCACTGGTGGCGCATGCCAGCAGTTCGCCACCTTCATCGCCGTCGGCCGGAAAGCAGGCGAAACCGAGCGACGACCGGATGTCGATCGTGCGCTCGGCAAAGCTGAAGGGCGGTCGAAGCGCTGCCTGCAGACGCCCCGAGATCTCCTCGTAGTCGTCCCCCGACGCGATGTCCGGAACGACCAGCAGCAAGCCGAACTCGTCGCCGGCCAGGCGGGCGACGACATCGGCTTCACGTACGGCGTCGGCGAGCCGCTGCCCGATATCGACCAGCAGGCGGTCGCCGTATCGGTGACCAAGCTGGCGGTTGACGCTCTCGAAGTCGTCGATATCGATATGGACGACGGCGATGCCCGTATTGGCGTCGGCGACGTGCGTCGCCAGCCGGACGAACTCGGCCAGAAAGCCTATCCGGTTGCGCAGTCCGGTCAGCGCGTCGGTGCTGCCGAATGCCTGCAGCCGCGTTTCCAGCGCGCGTTGCCGCGTCGAGTCTTCCCCGATCGCAAAGTAGAAGCTGACCTTGCCTTCCTGGTCGGTGATCGGCGATATCGTGATCCGTTCGGTAAACACGCCACCGTCCTTGCGCTGATTGATCAGTTCGCCGCTCCAGCTGACGCCGCTGCCGAGAGCAGCCGACATTTCCCGGTAAGTCGACGCCGGCGTCAGCCCGGAGCCGAACATCTGCGGTTTGCGTCCGACCACCTCCTCGGCGGCGTAGCCGCTCATCGCCAGTGCCGCCGCGTTGGCGAAGAGGATGGTGCGCTCGGCGTCGGTGATGATCACCGCCAGCGGCGTGTTCTGCGCGATGTCACGAAAGAGCAGCGCGGACTCCATGCTCGCATGCACGCGCGAGACGTCGGTGCCGACCAGAAAGATCGGCGCCAGCGGGCTATCGTCACCGCTGCGCTGCTCGATCGACCACGAGATCCACAGTCGCCGGCCGTCGCTGGTGGTCAGGGGCGTTTCCAGCTGGCGAACGCGACCGCGCGCGCCGATGTCGCGGATCTCGGCAAAGAACTCGGGTGCCTGCAGCGAATCGGCGCCGAGCAACTCGCTCAACGGCCGCTGGAAGACCTGTCCGAGCCGGCTGTAGCCGAGCAGACGCAGGCCGAAGCGGTTGACGTACCAGACCCTGAGCTGCGCGTCGATGCGGATGACCAGCAGTTCGAGCGCATCGTAGATCGACTCCCGTGTGCTCTCCGGAATCATGCTGCCGCCTCCTGGCCAGGCTGTGGTCCGGCAATCGGCAAGCGGATACGGAAACAGCTGCCCCGCCCCGGCTCGCTGTCGACGCTGATCGTGCCCGCGTGGCGGTGGACGATTTCGCGCGAGATCGGCAGACCGAGACCGGTCCCCTTGCCAACCGGTTTGGTGGTGAAAAATGGCTCGAATATCCGTTTCTGCACTTCCGGCGGCATGCCGCCACCGCTGTCCTCGACCTCGACCCAGACGGTGTCGCCGTCCTGGCCGCTGCGCAGGCTGATCGTGCCGGCGCTTTCGATGGCCTGCCCGGCGTTGACCAGCAGATTCATGAACACCTGGTTGAGTTGCGCGGGAATGCAGCGCACCGCCGGCAGTTCGCCGAGGTCGCGGACGATCTTTGCCTTGTATTTCAGTTCGTTCCAAACCACGTTCAGGGTGCTCTCCAGCCCGCGGTTGAGGTCGGCATCCTGCCATTCGGCCTCTTCGACATGCGAAAAATCCTTGAGGTCGGCGACGATCTTGCGGACCCGAGCCAGACCGTCGGCCGACTCGCCGATCAGTGCCGGTATGTCCTCGCGCAGGAAGTCCACCTCGGCTGCCTGCCACGCATCTTCGACAGCCAGTCGCGCCGGATGATCGGCAGGCAACGCGGCGATGGCCGGCGCAACGCTGTCGATGACCCCGAACAGGCGCCCGACGTAGCCTCTGAGCGAACCAAGATTGGAACCGACGAAGCCGATCGGATTGTTGATCTCGTGCGCGACGCCGGCCGCAAGCTGCCCGACGGCGGCCATTTTCTCCGACTGCAGCAACTGGCTCTGCGTGCGTTCTATGGCCTGCATCGCCGCGTGCAGTTCGGCCTGCTCGCGCAGCAGTTCGGCATTTGTCCGGCTCAGTTGGCCGGTTCGCTCTTCGATCTGCTGCTCGAGACCGGCGTTGGCCTCCGCCATTTGCCGGCGCGCGGCCTGCAGCTGCTCGTTGAGCTCCTGCAGCGTGCGGTTGCGCGCCGAGACGACGCCGTAGAGGTCGACCAGCGCCTCGGTGAGCGCGGCCTGGGGCGTATCCTCCGCCGCCTCGCGTACCAGCGCCCTGGCCTCGGCAGGCGTACGACCGCTGGCGATCAAGGCCAGTTGCCTGGCCATCGCCTGGTCATCGGCGAGCATGTGGAAACTCAGCCAGTTGGCCAGGAAGCGCAGCAGCAGGCGGCCGTCGATCTGCCCACTGGCATCGACCTCGCTGCGCATCAGCGTGACTTCATCGACGAAGGCACGGTGCGCGCACAGGTGCGCACCGACCGAGGCAGCGTCCATCCCCGCCGCGCCCATCAGCCGTTCCTCGTCACGAAAATGCGTTGCGGCATAGGCTGAAAGGCGATCGAGCAGCCTTTCCACGTCCCTGGCAACTACCGGTTCGCTCCGCGAGAGCAGCGGCGCGACTTCGTTGATCAGCTCGACCAGGCCACGATGCTGCCGATCGACGATCTCGATGCCGGTGACGAAGTGCCGGCTCCAGTTCATGAATGTCATTTGCGCACTTTCTTGTAGGTCACCGCCCACCAGGTTCGGGCGGAAGTTGGCACAAGCCGGTGACCAGTCACGATGCCGCCGCGCCGGCCTGACTGGCGTCGACCGGCAGGCTGACGCGGAATGTCGTGCCGCGACCGGGTTCCGAACGGAAGTCGATGCGGCCATGATGCTTCTCGATGATTCCGAAGGAAATCGACAGGCCGAGTCCCGTACCCTTGCCGACCGGCTTGGTGGTGAAGAACGGTTCGTACAGGCGCTTCTGCACTTCCGGCGACATGCCGCGCCCGCTGTCTTCGATCTCCACCCAGACCGCCGCCACCGCGCCGGCGGCATCGGCGTCGGTACCGGTACGGATGACGATCTTGCCGCGCGTGTCGATGGCCTGCGCCGCATTGACCAGCAGGTTCATGAACACCTGGTTGAGCTGTGAAGCCAGGCAGCGGACAGGTGGCAGCGGGGTGTAGTGGCGCTCGACCTCGGCCTTGTACTTGAGTTCGTTCCAGACGATGTTGACCGTGCTCTCGATACCTTTTTCGAGGTCCATCCACTGCCATTCACTTTCGCCGACCCGCGAGAAGTCCTTCAGGTCGCGGACGATCTTCTGCACCCGTTCCAGGCCCTCCTTGCTTTCATGAATCAGCTTCGGCAGGTCTTCGACGAGGTAGGCATGATCGCAGGCCGCCTTCAGGCGGCGGACTTCGGCGAGCGCGCTGCCGGCAGCCTCAGCCGGCGCGGCAGCGTCCAGGCGGCTGTAGCCGGCATCGATGGCCAGCAGATCCTCGACATACTCGCCGAGGGTGCCCAGGTTCGAGTAGACGAAGCCGATCGGGTTGTTGAGTTCGTGCGCCACGCCGGCCGCGAGCTGGCCGATCGCCGACATCTTTTCCGATTGCAGGAGTTGCAGATGGGCGTCCTCGAGCTTGCTGTTGAGCTCGATCACCTCGGCAAGGCGACGCGCCAGTGCGGCCTCGGCGCGCGCGCGACGGACGACGCTCCAGATTTCGTTGCCGATCAATTGCACCGTCTCGACGTCAAGATCGTCGTAGGTATCAACCTTGTTGCCCACGCCAACGACCATGCGTACCGCGCCGTTGTCGATTACCGGCACCGAGATCAACCGCCGCAGCGGCGCATGCCCTTCGGGCAGGCCGCGCCTGGCCGCGTAGGCGCCGTAGTCGTTGAACACCACCGCGCGACGCTCGCGGCAACAGTCGGCCCAGATGCCTGCCTCAGTGATCGGATAGTGGCTGTCAAAAACTGTGCGGCAGTCCTCGAGCGCGCCGGCAGTCCAGGTCGACAACTCGATTGTTTCCTGATCGTCATTCACGAAGTGCAGGAAGCCGATGTCGCTTGCGGTCAGTCTTTCGGCGACCTCGAGTCCGTCGACCAGGAACGCCTTCTCCCCAAGCGTGCCGGCGCGTTCGTTGATCGCCAGCAGTGCCTGCGCCCGCTGTTCGAGCCGGTGACGTCGCGTCACGTCGAGCGCGATGGCGCCGAGCAGCGGCGGCCCGTCGTCCTGTCGGATGATGAACCGCGTCGTCTGGTAGATCCGCCCGCCGTAGGCCAGCTCCGCGACCGCGGTCTCCCCGGACTCGAAGGCGCGCCGGTCGAGCGTGTCGAGCGTCTCGCCGACGTCGCCGGGAAACAGCTCTCTGTTGCTGCGGCCGACGATCTGCGCTTCGTCCAGGTTCAGTGCCGCCTGCAGACCGCCGCTGGCGAACAGCAGGCGCAGGTCCCGATCCTTGATCGCTGCCAGGCCGGGCAGGTGATCGAGGAAACCCTTCAGCCACCCGCGCACGCGGCGGGAATCCTGCTCGGCATTCTTGCGTATGTCGATGTCTTCGATGACCGAGACGAAGTGATTGGGGGTGCCGTCTTCGTTGCAAATCAGCGAGACGCTCAAATGTATCCAGATGCAGCGACCGTCCTTGCGGATGTAACGCTTCTCCAGGCCGTAGCTGTCGATCTCCCCGCGCAGCAGGCGTGCGAGCTGTACCAGATCGCGGTCGAGGTCATCGGGATGGGTGATGTCCTGGAAGCGCAGGGCGAGGAGTTCGGCCTGCGGGTAGCCGACCAGCTCGCACAGGCGCTCGTTCACCCGCAGCCAGCGACCGTCGGGAGCGACGAAAGCGATGCCGGCGGCAGCGTGGTCAAGCGCCGCACCGAGGTCGGCTTCGCTGGCGCGCAGCCTGGCCTCGGTGCGCTTGCGCGACGAGATGTCCTGCACCAGGGCAACGAAATAATCGATCGAACCATCGCCATGACGGATCGCCCTGACCGCCATGAAGGTATCGACGACTGCGCCATCCTTGCGGACGAAGCGCTTGTCCAGCTCGTAGGCATCGATCTGGCCGGCGAGCACGCGCTCGAAACACGCGACGTCGGCGGCCAGGTCGTCCGGGTGCGTCAGATCGGCCCAGCTCATGCGCTGAAGTTCTTCGCGCGTGTAGCCAAGAATGTCGCAGAGCGTGCGATTGATCGTCAACCAGCCCTTTCTTACGGACGTGGTGGCCATGCCAATCATCGAGTTCTCGAAGACACTGCGGAAGAGATGCTCGCTTGCGCGCAGCGCGTCCTCATCGCGCTTGTGGGCGGTGACGTCGACGGTCACGCCGGAGATCGCAGTTTGCGCGCTGCCGGCAACGATGACTGCCTGCGCCACGCTCTTCAGCCAGCGCACGCCGCCGTCGCTCGGCCGGACGATCCGGTATTCGATGTCCAGAGTGCTGAGTCGGCCAGCGACCACCTGGCGAAAGCCACTGTCCACCGCGGAACGGTCATCGGGATGGATGATCGCCAGCCAGCCCTCCCAGGTATGCGGGTATTCCTCGTCGATCCCGGCGATGTCGTACACCGCCTCGGTGACCACGAAGCGCTCTCTGGCGATGTCGAAGTAGTAGAGACCTAGCCGGCCGACCTGCTGTGCCTGGCGTATCCACTGCTCGCGTTCGCGCAGGCTGGCGTTCGACGCTGCCTGCTGCCGCCAGCTGCGGCCGAGCAGCCGGCCGAATGCCGCAGTGAGCAGGGCGAACAGTGTGACGCCGATGGCGCCCACCCAGGCCGTGGTTCGCCACCCGGCGTGCAGGACCGCACCCTGCTGCCCGATGACTGCATAGAAACCGAAGCGCTCGCTGCGCGCGTAGGCGACGAGTTGCTCGCCGGCAGCGCCGGCCGCCAGGAAGACCCCGCTTTCCGGCGCGTCGCTGGCAGCCTCGCGCAAGGCGGCAAAGGGCGGCTGCCCGGCTGCCCTCTCGGGTTGTGCGGCGACCCAGCCGAACTGCGCGTCGACAAGCCCGACGTAGCTCTGCGGACCGGCCTGCAGTCCAGTCAGCATGTGCTGCAGGCGAGTGAGGGGAATTGCCGCCAGCACCACCCCGCCGAAGCGCTGGTCCGCCGTATTCAGACGACGCGCCAGGACGATCAGCGGCACAGCGGTGGTCCGGCCGAGGAGCGGTGGCGTAACCACCAGCCCGGCCAGCGGATCTTCACGCAGACGAATGAAATACTTGCGGTCGGCGATATTGACCTTGAGTCGCTCTTCTTCTTCGGGCGCGTAGACTACATTGCCGCTGGCATCGGTTATGCGCAGGAAATTCACCGCCTCGTGCCGTCCGGCGATGCGCCGCATCCATGCTTCGAACGGCTGCCGGCCATCCGCAAGTCGATCGGAATACTCGTCGGCGACGGTTTGCAGACTGAGGTCGATGCGTTGGTACTGGCTCTCGACATCCTTGGCGATCAGGCGGGCCAGCTTCGACGCCCGGGCGCGCACCAACAACTCCTCGCTGCGGCGAGACTCGTCGACAAGATACCAGGCACCGACGGCGACCAGCACGTTGATGCAGATGATCGCCGCAGCGAGATAGCGCGAAAAGCGCGGGGCGGGCAGCCCGGCACGCGACAGCGCAGCGGACCCTGGCGCCGCCTGCCCTGCCGATTGTTGTGAGCTGTGCTCGGACATCATTCTGCCGCCGTTTCCCGGTCCGGACTGACGCGCCGGCGGAAGCGGCCATCGCCGGGGACGAGGGCCGCGACGTCCAGCCGAACGCACGGGTGATGCTCAAGCGACCCAGCATAAACCCGGAGACGCGAAAACGCTATTCCCGATGCGCAATCCCGCACTTGCCACGCGCAGCGCTGTCGCACCACACTCGCCGCAACGCAGCCCTGCGCCGACGCGTGGCCCGCTGTGACCTGAAGCGGGGCTCTCTGTTAGAGTGCCGGGCAACGCGGCGCCGACCGCGGGATTACGAGGAGACGCTGATGGTGGTCGAGCCGACCGAGAAACCGCCCTGCGGCACGCTGATGCGGCCAGTGGGGCGCCTGCCTGGCGTGCCCCTGCGCCGGCAGGCGGTGCGCGCGTCAGCACCATGACCGTGAGCATCCGCCAGGGCTTGTTGCTCTTCCTGATGCTCGCCAGCCCCTTGCTGGCCAGCGTCGTTGGCCTCGGCCTGTGGGGCGCCTGGCGCAGCCAGGAGATCGTGCAGCGGGTGTTTGTCGAGGAGGTCGCGCCGACCCAGGACCTGATCCGCATCGACCGGCAGATTGCGCGGGTACGGGTACGCATGTACGGCGTACTCAACGACGATATCGGCATCGAGGGCGCGCGCATCTACCTGGCGCAGGCGCGGCGGGAGATCATCCTCGGCTGGCAGGCCTATCGCGCGGCGATCGCAGGCGCGGCCGACGCCGAGGAACAGTTGCTGATCGCTACGATAGCTCCGGCGATCGACGAACTGCCGGCGCTGCTTGATCGCCTCGACCGCTTCCTCGCCAGCAGGGACATGCGGGCGATCAACGACCTGCTGAAGGAGGACTGGTGGGCCGTGCAACTGCAGGTGGTGACGCCGATCGGCAAGCTGATCGGCCTGCAGGAAGCGCACGTCGCCACGGCCCATGCAGAAGCACAGGACGTCTATCGGCGGACGCTGCTCGGCGCCGGCTTGCTGCTGCTGCTCGGTCTGGCGATGTTCGTCTGGTTTTCGCGACTCTTGTTCGCACACGTCACCGAGAAGCTGGACGTGATCGAGAATGCGCTGATGCGAATCGGTCGCGGCGACCTCGACAGCCGCGTCGGCGGCAGCCATCGCGGCGAGTTCGGACGCATCGTCGTGGCGCTCGACCGGGTGGCCGAGGTGCTGCGCAGCGATCGCGCGGCAGCAGAGATCCTGCGGCAACGCCAGTCCTCGATCCTCGAATCGATGGCCGAAGGACTCTACGGTACCGACGACACCGGCCGGATCAGCTACGCCAACGCGGCGGCGGAGCAGATCCTTGGTTGGTCCATCGACGAGTTGCTGGGCAGGAACCCGCACCAGTTGTTCCACCACTCGCACGCCGACGGCACGCCGTATCCGCTTGCCGAATGCCTGCTCGACCGCGCGCGTTTGCGTCAGGAGGTCTACCGCTCGGCCGACGAGTGCTTCTGGCGCAAGGACGGCGGCAGCGTCCGGGTCGAACTGACCGCTGCACCAATCATCGCCGGCGAGCAAGCGCTCGGTGGCGTCGTTGTCTTTCGCGACATCAGCGCCCGCAAGGCGGCCGAGTCGCAGCTGCACGCGACCGTCGAGCGCCTGACCGAGCTCAACCACAAACTCGAGGAAGCACAGAACCAGTTGCTGCAATCCGAGAAGATGGCATCGATCGGTCAACTGGCCGCCGGCGTGGCGCACGAGATCAACAACCCGGTGGGCTTCGTCAACTCCAACCTCGGCAGTCTCCGCAACGCGGTCCGTGATCTGCTGCGCGTGCTCGACGCCTACGCGCTGGCCGACCCGATTCTCGCCGACCATCCGGCGGTGATGGGCGCGATCAGCATGGCCCGGGATGCTGCCGACCTCGACTACCTGCGCAGCGACGTCGGCGCGCTGATCGACGAGTCGCTCGAAGGTCTGCAGCGGGTGCGCAGAATCGTCCAGGACCTCAAGGACTTCTCGCGGGTGGACACCGCCGAATGGCATTTCGCCGACCTCGAGGCGGGCCTCGACAGCACGCTGAACATCGTCTGGAACGAGATCAAGTACAAGGCCGAGGTGCACAAGGAATACGCCGGCGCTCCCGCAGTCGAATGCATCGCCGCACAGGTCAATCAGGTGCTGCTGAACCTGCTGGTCAATGCCGCGCACGCCATCGACGGCCGTGGAACGATCACCCTGCGCACCGGCTTCGCTGCTGACGAGGTGTGGGTCGAAGTCGAAGACAGCGGCAGGGGGATGACGGCGGAAGTCCTGAAACGCGTTTTCGAGCCCTTCTTCACCACCAAGCCGGTCGGCGAAGGCACCGGCCTCGGGCTGTCGCTGGCCTACGGCATCGCGCAACGACACGGCGGGCGGATCGAGGCCAGCAGCGAGCCCGGCGTCGGCTCGAAGTTCCGCCTTGTGCTGCCGGTCAGGCAGGCGCAGGCCGACGCGCCGGCCAGCGCCGCCGGAGGCTGCCAGGAAAGCGCGGAATGAGTGCAGCCAGGCGCAGCGGGGTCGGCAAGCTCGCCGCGGGCAAGGCGCCTGCCGGACGGGCGAGGCTGGCCCGCGAGAACGCGGCGATCACCGTGCCCGGGTGGCGGCAGGCAAGCCGATCAGGATGTGGACCGAGGGCGTGCCGGTCGACAATGCCGCCCGCGAGCAGTTGCGCAATACCGCCCGCCTGCCGTTCATCTTCCATCATCTGGCGGTGATGCCGACGTACCTGGGCAAGGGCTCGGCGATCGGCAGCGTCATCCCGACGCGTGGCGCGATCATTCCGGCGGCGGTCGGCGTCGACATCGGCTGCGGCATGATCGCCGCGCGCACTACGCTGAACGCCGCCGACCTGCCCGACTGGCTGAGCGGGCTGCGTGCAGCGATCGAAGCAGCGGTGCCGCATGTTGCACGGTCGGCCGCGGCAAGCGCGACCAGGTAGCTGGCAGCACCTGCCGCCGCCGGTCGATGCGCTGTGGGCCGCTCTCCTGCCGGGTTTCAGGCGCATCGTCGAGAAATACCCCGCCTGCAGCAGAGCAACCACCACCAGCACCTGGGAACGCTCGGCTCGGGCAATCACTTCATCGAAGTCTGCCTCGACGAAGCGGAGCGCGTCTGGTTCATGCTCCACTCGGTTCGCGCGGCGTCGGCAACGCCATCGGCAGCACCTTCATCGCCCCTGGCGCAGGCCGACATGCGCCAGCACCTGGCCAATCTTCCCGACCGCGACCTGGCCTACCTCGAGGAAGGCAGCCGGCATTTCGACGACTACCTCGAGGGCCGTCGGCTGGGCGCAGGAATATGCGCGCTGCAACCGCCTGGCGATGATGAACAACGTCGTCGCCGCGGCCCGCCAGGTGATCGCCAGACCGTTCAGCGTGGACGCCGACGCGGTGAACTGCCACCACAACTACGTGCAGAAGGAGCGCCACTTCGGCAGCGAAGTCTTCGTCACCCGCAAGGGCGCACTCGGCGCGCACGGGCGAGCTGGGGATCATCCCGGCTCGATGGGCGCGCGCAGCTACATCGTGCGCGGCCTGGGCAACGCCGAGGCCTTCTGTTCGTGCAGCCACGGCGCCGGCCGCGTCATGAGCCCCAATGAAGCGCGCCGCCGCTTCACCGTCGCCGACCAGGCGCTCGCCACCGCGCATGTCGAGTGCCGCAAGGACAGGGACGTGATCGACGAGATCCCGATGGCCTACTAAGGACATCGACGCGGTGATGCACGCCCAGCGCTCGCTGGTCGAGGCGGTGCATACGCTGCGCCAGGTGGTGTGCGTGAAAGGTTGAGCCTGGCCGGCGGCTGCCGCCCGACGAAGGCGCGCCGCGCGTCAGCGGGGTCAGGCGTGTTCGATCGGCGGCGCGACCTTGAAGATTTCAGCCAGGGTGGTGACGCCGGCGGCAACCTTCATCGCCCCGGAGATGCGCAGTGGCTTCATGCCTTCACGGAAGGCAAGGTCGCGAATCTTGGCGATTTCCCTGTTCTCGCTGATGGCCAGCTTGACGTCTGGCGAGAGCACGAGGATCTCGTACAGACCGACGCGCCCGAGGTAGCCGGTCATGCGACATTCGAGACAACCCACGGGCCGGTAGAAGCGGGCCGGACGATTGGCTTTCACGGCGCCACCAGCTGGTTCCACATCGTCTCCTCGACACCGCTCGCCGCGTGCTCCTGCTTGCAGTGCGGGCAGAGGATGCGCACCAGCCGCTGCGCCATCACCCCGAGTACCGTCGCGCTGAGCAGGTACGAGGGATACCGAGATCGAGCATGCGGGTGATTGCCGCCGGCGCGTCGTTGGTGTGCAGGGTCGACAGCACGAGGTGGCCGGTCAGCGCCGCCTGAATCGCCACTTCGGCGGTTTCCAGGTCGCGGATTTCGCCGATCATGATGATGTCCGGGTCCTGCCGCATCAGGGCCCGCACGCCCTGCGCAAAGCCCAGGTCGATGACGTTCTGCACCTGCAGCTGGTTGAACGCCGGCTCGACCATTTCGATCGGGTCCTCGATGGTAACGTTGACCGCCGGCGTCGCCAGCTGCTTGAGCGTCGAGTAGAGCGTCGTCGTTTTCCCGAACCGGTCGGGCCGGTGACCAGGATGATGCCGTTGGGCCTTTCCGACATTGTCTTCCAGCGCGCCTTATCGTCATCGGTGAAGCCGAGTTCGCTGAAACCGCGGACCAGCACTTCCGGGTCGAAGATGCGCATCACCAGCTTCTCGCCAAAGGCGGTGGGCAGCGTCGACAGGCGCAGTTCGGCTTCCTGGCCGTCGGCGGTGCGCGTCTTGATGCGTCCGTCCTGCGGCCGGCGCTTCTCGACGACATCCATGCGCCCGAGAATCTTGACGCGGTTGATCATCGCCGCCAGGACGCTCATCGGAATCTGGTACACCTGGTGCAGCATGCCGTCGATGCGGAAGCGAACGATGCCGACATCGCGCCTCGGTTCGATATGGATGTCGCTGGCGCGCTGCTCGAAGGCATACTGCCAGAGCCAGTCGACGATATTGACGATGTGCTGGTCATTGGCATCGAACTGGCGATTGGTGCGGCCGAGTTCGACGAGCTGCTCGAAGGACGACAGATTGCCGCTCTGGCCACCGATCTGCGCGGCCTTCTTGACCGAGCGCGCCAGATTGTAGAACTCGATCAGATAGCGCGCGATGTCGACCGGATTGGCCAGTACCCGCCGAATCTCCTTCTTGACGATCGCCCGGATCTCCTTCTCCCAGTCGCGCAGGAAAGGCTGCGTCGTGGCGACCACGACTTCACGCGTCGTCACCTTGACCGGCAGGATGCCGAAACGCGTCGCGTAGGCACTCGACATGACTTCGGTGACCGCGGTGAAGTCGACCTTCAGGGGATCGATGTGGTGATACTCGAGCCCGACCCTGGCGGCCAGCCACTCGCCGAGCACTTCCAGGGTCAGGCTGCGCGGCGGCTCCTGTGGCGACTTCCATTTCTGGTCGGCAACGATGACCAGCGGATGCGCCGAGAGGCGATTGAGACGGCTCTCCTTGAGCAGAACGTCGGCGTTCGGTCCGCTGACCAGCCCGTCCTCGAGCAGCCAGCCGAGGATTTCCGCGAGCGTCAGGCGATGGTCGTAGACGGTATTGACCGCGGCGTCGGACATGGGGACGGCTCCAGGGCGATGATCGGCAACTATACCGGACAAGACCGGCAGCGACCAAGGTCAGCACCGACCGGCAGGCCCCTCTCCCTCTGCGGAGCAGGACCCTGCCGGAGCCAGTGCGGCCTGCCAGCGTTCGAGCTTGCTGGCAAAGGCCAGGGTGTGGGCCGGGCTGCTCGACGGCAGGATGTGCGTCTCGTAGCCCTGCTGCGCAAACCAGCCGGCGAGTTTGCCGGCGGTCTGGCCGTTGAAGCAGACCCGCTGCAATCGCGGCACCTCGATCTGCAGGCGTGAGAAATCGTTTGTTTCGGGCGAGCGGATCGCCGCATCGAGCGCGCCCTGGCGTCGGCAGCGGCGATAGACGTCCCAGACGCCAAGGTGATGACGCAGCAGGCTGCGCTGGCGCTCGGCGTACTCGAGTTCGGCCAGGGGCTCGTCGAAGACGGCGCCGAGCAGGCGCCAGAACTGATTCTGGCGATGCCCGTAGTAGCGCTGTGCGGCCAGCGATGCCGGCGAAGGAAAGCTGCCGAGAATCAGGACCCTGACCCCGGCATCGAGAATCGGCGGCAGGCCGTGCAGGATTCCTGCTGCAGGCCTGCCGGCAGTCACTCAGCGACCGCTGCCGAGCGAGAGCGCCAGCATCAGGTCGTTGATGCGCTTGACGAAACCGGCCGGATCGTCGAGCGAGCCGCCTTCGGCAAGGATCGCCTGCTCGAGCAGCAGGTTGGCCCAGTCGTCGAAGCGCGTCTCCTCGTACTTGAGGCGCTGCACCGCCGGATGCTGCGGGTTGACTTCGAGGATCGGCTTGCTGGCGGGCGCCTGCTGGCCGGCCGCCTTGAGGATGCGCTGCAGGTTGCCGCCGAGGTCGTACTCGTCGGCGACCAGGCACGAAGGCGAATCGGTCAGGCGATGCGTGACGCGGACGTCCTTGACCTTTTCGCCAAGGGTGGTCTTGACCTTCTCGATCAGCTCCTTGTACTCGTCGGCGGCCTTCTCGGCCTCTTCCTTCTCGGCCGAATCCTCGAGCTTGCCGAGGTCGAGCCCGCCCTTGGCCACCGACTGCAGCTGCTTGCCGTCGAATTCGGTCAGGTGACTGGTGACCCATTCATCGACGCGGTCGGAGAGCAGCAGAACTTCGATACCTTTCTTGCGGAAGATCTCGAGGTGCGGACTGTTCTTCGCGGCGGTAAAGGTCTCCGCGGTAACGTAGTAGATCTTCTCCTGGCCCTCTTTCATGCGCGACACGTAGTCGGCCAGAGAAACGTTTTCCTCGGGGGTGTCGGCCTGCGTCGAAGCGAAGCGCAGGAGCTTGCCGATACGCTCCTTGTTGGCGAAGTCCTCGCCGACGCCTTCCTTGAGCACGCGCCCGAATTCCTTCCAGAAAGTGGCGTACTTCTCCTTTTCGGCGGCGTCGTCGCTGTCGGCCAGGCTTTCGAGCAGACCGAGAATGCGCTTCACGCAGCCGCCGCGGATCGCTTCGATGTCGCGCGACTGCTGCAGGATCTCGCGTGAGACGTTGAGCGGCAGATCGTTGGAATCGACCACACCGCGCACGAAGCGCAGGTACAGCGGCATCAGCTGTTCGGCGTCGTCCATGATGAATACGCGGCGAACATAGAGCTTGATGCCATGGCGGGCACCGCGGTCGAGCAGGTCGAAAGGCGCTTTCGACGGGATGTAGAGAAGCTGCGTGTACTCCTGCTTGCCCTCGACGCGCGCATGCACGTGCGCCAGCGGGTTCTCGAAATCATGGGCGACGTGCTTGTAGAACTCGTTGTACTGCTCGTCGCTGATCTCCGACTTGGGACGCGACCAGAGCGCCGACGCCTGGTTGACCGTCTCGTCCTCGTCGGTGACCACCTGCGCCTTCTTCTCCTCGTCCCATTTCTCCTTCTTCATCAGGATCGGCAGGGTGATGTGGTCGGAGTACTTGCGGATCGTCTCGCGCAGCTTCCAACTCGACAGGAACTCGTCCTCGCCGTCGCGCAGATGCAGCGTCACCTCGGTACCGCGCTGCGCGCGCTCGATCATCTCGACGGTGAAGTCCCCTTCGCCACCCGATTCCCAGCGCACGGCCTGATTGGCTTCGAGGCCGGCACGACGCGAGGTCACGGTAACCCTGTCGGCGACGATGTAAGAGGAATAGAAGCCGACGCCGAACTGGCCGATCAGGTGCGCATCCTTGGCCTGATCGCCGGTCAGCGCCGAGAAGAACTCGCGGGTGCCCGACTTGGCGATCGTCCCGAGGTGCTCGACCGCCTCGTCACGCGACAGGCCGATGCCGTTGTCGACAATGCTGATGGTGCGCGCGTCCTTGTCGAAGGAAACGCGTATCTGCAGTTCGCTGTCGTCGCCGTAGAGGCTGGCGTTGTTCAAGGCTTCGAAGCGCAGGCGGTCGCAGGCGTCAGAGGCGTTGGAGATCAGCTCGCGCAGGAAGATCTCCTTGTTGCTGTACAGCGAGTGGATCATCAAGTTCAGCAGCTGTTTGACTTCTGCCTGAAAACCAAGTGTTTCCTTCTGTTCACCCATTGAAGACTCCGTGACAAGTGTTGATTGAAAGGGCTGGATCGGACCGAGCGGCAGCGCGCCAGCGCGCAATGGACCAAGACGTGGGGGCGGTCGCAGCGATTTCAAGCCCTGCCTGCGTCGCGACGGCGTTCAGTCCTCGATGGCCGTGTACGTCACGGCCAGCACTTCGACCTCGCGTGTACCGGCAGGACTCCGAAAACGCACGCTGTCGCCCGCGCGCGCCTTGAGCAGCGCGCGCGCCAGCGGCGACACCCAGCTGATCCGCCCGCGCGTGGAATCGGTCTCGTCGACGCCGACGATCCGGTAGGTCTGCTCCTTGCCCTCATCGTCGGCAATCGTCACCGTGGCCCCGAAGAAGACCTGCTCGGTGCCCTGCCGCCCTTCCGGATCGACGATCTCGGCCAGGTCCAGACGTCTGGTCAGGAAGCGAATCCGCCGGTCGATTTCGCGCAGCCGCCGCTTGCCATAGATGTAGTCGGCGTTCTCGGAGCGGTCGCCGTTCGACGCTGCCCACTGCACGACGCCAACCAGCTGCGGGCGCTCGACGCGCAGCAGCTGCTCCACCTCGGCCAGGATGCGTGCGTGCCCGCCCGGCGTGATGTAGTTGCGGGTTCCGGCCGGCAGCTGGAAGGACGGAGGCAGCCCCTCCTCCTCTTCGTCGCCGTCGGTTTCTCTGGTGAATGCCCTGCTCATGGTCGTGGTCGTGGTCGCGGTTGCCGTGGCGCTGATCATTTCCCTCGCTGGCCGGACCGTAGATGAGGGACCCGGCGTGTACGCAAGACGCTCCGAATCTGCCGCTGCGAGCTGCCGAAAATGAAACGGCGCAGGTCCGCGAACCTGCGCCGCCATGCCTGGCCGCCGGCCGGCGAGTGATCAGTAGCCGATATTGAATGCGGCGACGTCGATACGCACGGTATCGCGCCCGAGTGCCAGTGCAGTGTAGCGCGCAAAACGCGTCGCCCAGTCCTGGCGGTCGATGAAGCGCTGCTCGCCGCCGTACCGGGCGACATTGAGGATCTTGTCGATGATCAGGACTTTGCCCATTGGATTGCTCGGCTCGCATTCGAGATCGGCGAACTCCTTGTCAAACCAGCGGCGCGCTTCTTCGGGAGACCCTGTAGCGAGTTCGGCATGAGGGAACTTGAAGTCGTACTCCCTCTCCCGCCCAAACGAAACGATAATGTGATAGACCATCTGCCTCCTCCCGGCGGTAATCCAAGGTTACAATCTGACCCTCTATTCTATTCGTAAAAAGCGGCCCATGCGGCAAGTCCCGCGCGCGCGCGCCGAGTTCATCGCCGGTGCGCGTGCCTTTGCGCCATTGAGCATGAGCATCATTCCCTTCGGCGTCGTCTGCGGCGCCGCAGCCAGCAGCGCGGGAATGACGCCGCTGCAGGCCTCGGCGATGAGCTGGGTGATCTTTGCCGGATCGGCGCAGATCGCCGCCACGCAGCTTTTCGCCAGCGGCGCCCCGCTGCTGGTCATTGTCGCGACGGCGGCAATCGTCAATCTGCGTTTCCTGATGTATGCCAGCTCGCTGGCCACGCACTTCCGCACCCAGAACAGGCGCTGGCAGGCGCTGATCGCCTACCTGCTGACCGATCAGGCTTTCGGGCTGTGCATCGTGCACGCCACGCAGCACCCGGACCGGCAGCCGGACCTGCGCTGGTTCTATCTCGGCGTCGCCGGCGCCACCTGGATGTGCTGGCAAGTGGCGACGATCGCCGGCATCCTGCTCGGCAGTCTGGTGCCGGCGAGCTGGTCGCTCGACTTCATCGTCCCGCTGACCTTCATCGCCATGGTCGTTCCGCTGCTCGGCGACCGCGCGATGCGCCTCGCCGCGGCTACCGGCGGTCTGGCGTCGGTGCTGCTGGTCATGCCACTGAAGCTCAATCTGATCGCCGCCGCGCTGATCGGCGTCGCAGCCGGCGTCGCCGCCGACAGGCTGTGGGCCAGGACGTGAGCAGCGTCAGCGGCGAGGCCGCGGGCGAGCTGTTTGTCTGGTCGATGATCTGCGCCATCGGCGTCGCCACCTTCGTGATCCGCTTTGCCCCGCTCGCCCTGCTGGCGCGCCTCGAGCTGCCGACGTGGCTGACCCGGGCCTTGCGCTACGTGCCACCGGCGGTGATGGCGGCGATCATCGCACCGCCGTTGTTTTTTGCCGATGGCACGCCTACCATTGAGCCTGACTTGGCGCGCATCGCCGCCGCCACCCTGGCGGCGCTGGTCGCCTGGCGGACGCGCAGCACCTTGTGGACGGTCGTTCTTGGCATGCTCGCCCTGTGGGGACTGCAAGCCCTGTCCGGCTGACGTTCATCGCCGTTCCCTCTTTCCCAACCCTTCTCCCGCCAGGGGAGAAGGGAGCTTCGTGAGTCGCGTACGCGGCTTTCACACCAACGGACGCCAACCCCATATCGCTGAAAGGCCGCCATGCTGACCGAAGAAGAGAGCACTGAAACGCGCGCCACACTCGACGAACTGCAGCTCGAGCATCGCGACCTCGATTTGGTGATCGATCACCTGCTGCTCAACCCGCCGCCCGACGAACTGCTCGTTCGGCGTCTGAAGAAACGCAAGCTGCTGCTCAAGGACCGCATCATGCAACTCGAAAGCGCGCTCGAGCCGAATGCGCATGCCTGAGCGATCGCAGCCTCGCCACTGAGGGCCGCGGCATGCAACTGAACGTTGCCGGGAAACGCTGCCACGTCGGCACTGGCGGACAGCCCTTCGATCCGGCCCGCTCACCGCAGCCGCCGCTGCTGCTGGTTCACGGCGCCGCCAACGACCGTGACTGCTGGCGCACGGTCGCCGGCGGGCTCTCGGCCGCGGGCTGCGCGGTGCTGGCGGCCGACCTGCCGGGTCATGGCCTGTCGGCCGGGCCGGCCTTGCGCAGCATCGAGGAACTCGCCGACTGGCTGCCGGCGCTGCTCGACGCCGTCGGCGTCGAGCAGGCCGTGCTGGTCGGCCACTCGATGGGCTCGCTGGTCACGCTGGAGTGTGCCGCCCGCCACCCGCAACGCGTCAGCCGCCTGGCACTGCTCGGCACGTCGGCGCCGATGCCGGTCGCCGATGCCCTGCTGAACCGCAGCGCAACGGATCCGGACAGCGTCATGAGGATGATGACCGAATACTCGCACACGCTGCAGTTCCTGCTCACCGGCAGTGGCGGACACGGGGTCTGGGGACCCGGCGCGACCCTGGCGATCATGCGCCGCAGCCCGCCGGGCGTACTGGCGGTCGACCTCGCCAACTGCAACGACTACCGGCACGGCCTCGACGCGGCGGCGCGGGTGGCCTGCCCGACGCTGCTGCTGGTCGGCCGCCGCGACCGCATGACGCCGCGCCGCAACCTGCCGCCGCTGCAGTCGGCGCTGCGCCAGGTCGTGCGCGCCGAGATTGCCGACTGCGGACACGCGATGATGAACGAGCGACCACAGGCGATCGTCGGTCATCTGCTGAAGTTCCTCGCCGGCACCGCGGCGTCGAAGGCGGCGCCATAGGCCGCTAGCTTCTGGCGTCGCCCGAGCGCGCCAGCAGGATCACCGCGCCGAGGACGATTGCGCCGCCGACGATCTGCCACTGAGCGAGCGCCTCGTCGAGGAACATCGCCGCCAGGACCATGCTCACCACCGGTTCGAGCGTCGACAGGGTCGCCGCGTCGGCGGCACCGAGCCGTGCCATGCCGGCGAAGAAACTGATCACCGCCACCGCCGTCGACAACACTGCGATGCTGCCCGCCGCCGCCCAGCCGACAGCCGAGTTCGGGAAAGCCGCTCCGCGCACGAGGACGGCGAGCCCGCAGACCGCCGCCGCAGCGAGCATGATCACCGTCGCCGACGCCATCGCCCCGCTGACCGGCGTCACCCGCTCGCCGACCAGGATGTACACCGAGTAGATCAGCGCCGCGCTGATGCCAAGCAGGATGCCGGGTACGCTGCCGGCGAGGCTGCCACCGACCGCCAGGCCGGTGCCGAACAGCGTCGCGAGCACTGCCAGCAAACGCAGTGCCGACAAGCGCCGCCGCGCGAGCAGGGCCGAGAGCACGGTGACGATCGCCGGATAGAGGTAGAGCAGGAGCGCCGTCAGTCCGGCGCTGGCGTACTGCAGGGCGGCGAAATAGCAGAATGACTGCCCGACATAGCCCAGCCCGCCCATCGCCACCAGCAACCGCAGATTGCGCCCGCGCGGCCAGGCCATGCCGCGCACCCGCATCACGACCACCATCAGCGCGCCGGCCAGTCCAAAGCGCAGAAAGAGCAGGCTCGGCACATCGACGCCGTCGGCGTAGGCGAGCTTGCCGAAGATCGGCATGGCCCCGAAAGCCGTCGCCGAAGCGGCGATGAAGGCGACGCCAGCCAGGCGGGCGCCTGGCGCGGGGGCAGCGATGACGGTCACGGTCTGCGACTCGGAGAAGGCGCGGGGGACGCGCCGGGGATGAAATAGCCGAACACCCGTGCACGCGCGTCAGCGCGGCGGGTCTGCGACCTGTCGATTATATGACGATTCGCAGCGACGCCGTGATATGCGCTATTCTTACCATCCTCTCATCGATCAAACAGAGGTATGACCATGGCCGCGTCCGCCACGCTATCCAGCAAGTTCCAGATCTCCATCCCCAAGACGATCCGGGAAGAACAGCACTGGCAAGCTGGCCAGGAATTCGTGTTCATTCCGAAGGGAAGCGGCGTCCTGCTCATTCCCGTTCCCGAACGGGAGCAGCTGGCCGGCATCGCCAAGGGTGCGAACCGGGAGGCCTACCGTGACCGCCAGGACCGCTACTGATGGGCGCAGCGCTGCGCGTGGTCGACACCTCGGCCTGGATCGAATGGCTGGTCGGCGGCGCACTCGGCAGGACGCTCGAGGCGGAACTGCCCGACAAGCCGCAATGCATCGTACCGACCATCGTGCAGCTCGAGTTGCGGAAATGGCTGTCGCGCGAACTGGCTGAAGACCAGGCCGACCAGGTCATTGCCTACACACAGAAATGCAGGGTCCTGCCGCTGGACACCGCCATCGCATTACTGGCCGCCGATCTGCACCGGCAATACAAGCTGGCGACCGCCGATGCAATCGTCTACGCTACCGCGCGGCAGCAAGACGCCGAACTGCTGACCTGCGACGCGCATTTCGACGGTCTGCCGGATGTGGTGCTGTTCGGCAAGAAAGACCAATCGACAACGCGTATCTGATCGCTCCAATCCAGCCGTGTGCTGCGCAATGCGTGGTAGGCTTTCAGGCAAACAACGCTTCCGACTAGGCTACGACACCGGAACCAGAACCCGACATGGCGGCCCTAAAGCTCTTCATCAGCCACAGTTCCCGACTGCGCCCCACCAGCGCCGCTGACGTCGAGGCGCAAGCGAACTGGCAACTTCTGCAGGACACCTGCCAAGCGCTGAAGACCGAGTACGGCGACAAGATCGATATCCTGGTCGATTACGAAGGTCTGCATCCC
>JACKLW010000018.1 GCA_024235715.1 Accumulibacter sp.
CCGGCGCATGGTCCACTGCATCTCGAACGTCCGAGCCTGCTTTTCTATCCGCGGCCGACCCCGCATCGCATCGACGCCGGCGCCGGCGCCGGCGTACCGGTCGACCTGCTGTGCGCGATGGTCGAGCTCGGCAGCGCGGCCGGCAATCCGCTGGCGCAGGCCCTGCCCCTGGTATCGGTGCTGGATCTGAGCGAACTGCCGCAGCTCACCCACCTGCTCGAGATGCTGTTCGACGAAGCCGGCGGCAACCACTGCGGCCGGCAGGTGGCGATCGATCGCCTCTGCGAACTGGTGCTGATCCACCTGCTGCGCGAGCTCATGGACCGTGGATCTACCAACGCAGGCTTGCTCGCCGGACTTGCCGACCCGCGCCTCGCGCGGGCGCTGTCGGCGATCCACGAGGCCCCCGGAAGGCCCTGGTCGCTGACCTCGCTGGCATCGCTGGCGGGCATGTCCCGCGCCCGCTTCGCCAGCGCTTTCCGCGACCAGATCGGATGCACGCCGGGCCACTATCTGGCGCACTGGCGCGTTCAGGTGGCCTGCAACCTGCTGCGCCGAGGCCGCCCGGTCGGGCACATTGCCGACGAAGTCGGCTATGGCAGTGCCCAGGCGCTGGCGCGGGCATTTCGCACCCACCTCGGGTATTCGCCGTCGGTGTGGCTGCGCCAGCAGATGCCGGCCTGAGGCCGCATCCGCGCGGCCGTCACCGCAATCGGGCATCCGATCGCCCGTCGACGGCTCGCAGGCGCGTTGACACGGATTCGACTGTGGCCCTCCCGCAACGCAGCCCAACACTTAATCGTCATGGCGATGACGCAGCCGTGACACTATGACGGTCGATTCCACGCCGATGCCCGGCGCGGACACACGTCAGGCAGGACATATCCGAACAGGGAGCATTCGTGAAGAAGATCATCGGACTCGCCGCCGTACTCTGCTGTCTTTCCTCACAGGCATTCGCCTACACCTTCACGCGAGTCGGGCAGTCAGTCCCGCCGCCGCCGTTCGACCCGCCGCCCGCGACCCAGTCGATCGCGCTGGAGGCGACCGGCAGCTTTCCCGGAGATTCGATCTCGATCGGGATCGACCCGCCGCTGGCGGTCGGCGACCGGGTGGTGCTGACCCTGACCGGTGGTGCCACCTTCGACAACGCCGCCTACCGGCTGGAGCAATGGCAGGGCGGCGCCGGTACCGGCGACCTGACCTACGCGACGCTGACCACGGCGGCACCGAGCGGCGCAACCAGCATCGAGTTCGTCATGAGCGAATCGACGGGCCTCGCGACGCAGGTGGTGGCCGACGTCATCATCTTCGTCCTTTCCGGCAACACCACCGCCGGCCAGGCCACGAATTACGCGCTGCCCCAGATCCCCGGTGTCGACATCGCCCTGCAACTCCAGGTATTCGACGCCGGCAATGCATCGAAGGGCACGGCCCAGATGCTGCTGTTCCAGAGTTCGCTCGCACCGTTGGCACCGGTGCCGACGCTCGGCTTCTACGGCATGCTGATGCTCGCAGCCGGTCTGGCATGGGTGGCCCGGCGCCAGATGCGAAGCTGAGCGTGGCGCGCCTGCGCACCGATTCGATCACGTCGTCGAGTGCATTTCGGCGGCGGGCGTCGATGCCCGCCGCGAGCGGCGCCTCAGTCACGCCAGAACGGCTTGCTGCCTTCGAACCGCGCCTGAGCGCGGCTGATGCCGACGTCGCGCAGGATGTGCTCGTCGAGTTCGCGCAATTCGCGCCGCCCACGACGACGGCGCGCCCACAGCCGCAGCGTGGTGCCGAGCCGGCACCAGGTCGCATCGCTGACGAACCGCCGACGTGCACGCAGCAGAGCGTGCGGGAAGAGTGCCTGGACGGAGAGTTGCATGACGGTCTCCTGCGATCGGTTTCGATGCCCTGAAGACTGATCGCCGGCGGGCTTGCAATCCAATCGTTTTTCCGGAAGCGGGTCATCGGAAATCGTGATGGCACGCCGCGGCCATCCGGATTAACGTAGGCACATCGGATCTTCGCCGGACCCAGCCCATGGAGCTCTACCACCTGAGGACCTTCGTCACGGTCGCCGAGGAAGGCCACCTGACTCGCGCATCGGAGCGTCTGTTCACCAGCCAGCCGGCGGTCAGCGCGCACATCAAGGCGCTCGAGGAGGAACTCGGCGTCACCTTGTTCGAGCGCACGCCGCGGGGCATGCAACTGACCCCGGCCGGCGACCGGCTGCTGGCGACGGCGCGTGCAACCCTGGCCTCGGCCAACGACTTTCTGCACCAGGCCCGCTCGCTGCACCGCGAGCTGATCGGCGCGGTGCGCATCGGGCTCAACACCGACGCCCGCTTCCTGCGACTGATCCCGCTGCAGGCGGCGCTGGCCGAGCGCCATCCGCAGCTCGAACTCGAGTTCATGGCGGGCAGTACCGGCGCCAACGTGCCGGCGCTTCGCGTCGGCAAGCTCGACGCCTCGTTCGTCAGCGGCGATTGCGCCGACCCGCTGCTGGCATCGTGGATATTGTGCGAAGAGGAACTCGCAGTCGCGTCGCCGGCGGCCTGGCGCGAGCGACTGCAGGCGCCCGAGGTCGCGGACCTGGCCCGCGAGCCCTGGGTGTTCACGACCGAAGACTGCGCCCACTACGGCGTCATGCGCGCCTTGTTCGAATCCCATGGCTGCAAGCCGCGCAAGACTGTGCTTGCGAACCAGGAGGACGCCCTCGCGGCGATGGTCGAGGGCGGCGTCGGCCTCGGCATCATGCGTCGGGAACTGGTCGAGGCGGCGCAGGCCGCGGGCCGGCTGCATCTGGTGCCGATCACGTTGCCGGGCGTCAGCCTGCGCTTCGCCTGCTTGAGGAAGCGCGCCAACGATCCCCTGCTGACCGCGGTGCTGTCCGAGCTGGCCACTGTCTGGGGCCTGCAGATCACCGAGGAACAGCGCGAAGCGGTGTGATGCCGGCGCCGCTTCGCGCAGGCCGGACAGCGCTCGCTTGACCACGGGTGCCCGGCTGGTCCAGTCTGCGTGCCGCGATGACTACCGACTACACCCCCGATGCGATCGATCAGGCCCTCATAGACGCCGCCGCGGGGCCACTGCTGCTCGATTTCGGCACCAACTGGTGCGGCTGGTGCCGCAGCGCCCGCCCGCTGGTCGATGAAATCGTGGCGGCCCATCCTTTGCTACGCCATGTACGCATCGAGGACGGACCGGGACGCCGCCTCGGACGCCGCTATCGCGTCAGGCATTGGCCGACGCTGGTGTTGCTGTCGGGTGGCGAAGAACGCGCCCGTGTCGTGCGGCCCGGCGCCCGCGACGACCTTGCCCCCCTTCTCGCCCACCTCGATTCCCAGCCCGAGTGACGACGGCCGACGAACGGCGGCGGAAGACGCCACCCTTCGGCCTTCGAAACCTTTGGAATCAAAGTCGGTTTGGCCGAATGTGTTCCTCTTGTCATGATCGCCCGCCAGCGACCGGCGGTCTGCAGCCCGCCGCGTCACGGTCGTTGACCGTAAACCCATGAACGTTCTATGGAATTGATCACGGCGGTTTCGCCACCGCCGTTTGCAGTCACTGGAGGGAAGCCTTGAAACCGATCGCCAGCGGCGCCGCACGCGCCATCGCCACCGCCGTCATGACCGCCGCCCTGGGAACGGCGGTCGCCGCCAAGCCCGATTTCCCTGCACTCGACCTGCCCGAAGCGGCCAGCGGCCAAAGGGCGATCGAGATGCTCGGCGAGCGCCTCCCTGCCGTTGCCCGCTGGTACGGCAAGACCGCAGACGAGTTCGCTGCGATCCTGCTTCGCGACGACACCGCCCGCATCGACCGGCGCGGTCGGCTGCATTACATCGACACCCACACCGTCGATCTCGCCGGCACCGCCGACGGAAGCGCAACGGCACAAGCCTCGGTGTTCCCGCTCGACCAGACCTTCCTGCTGCACAGCCGGCAGGGCGCACAGAGGACCATCTATCTCGATTTCGACGGCCACACGGCGACCGGCACGGCATGGAACGACGGCTACGGCATCGCCAGCATCGACTCGCCGCCCTACGACATCGACGGTATCCCCTTCAGCTTCAGCCAGACCGAACTCGAACGCATCCAGGGCATCTGGCAGCGCGTCGCCGAAGACTACGCGCCGTTCGACGTCGATGTCACTACCGAGGCGCCGCCGGCCAGTGCGCTGGCGCGCAGCGGTAATTCGGACCTGGTGTTCGGAACCCGCGTCGTGATCACCCAGGATTTCGTGCCCGGCGGCTGCGGCTGCGGCGGCTTCGCCTACCTGGGCGTGTTCGACATGACCAGCGAGTACTATAAGCCCGCCTACGTCTTCTACAACCGGCTCGGCAACGGCAACGAGAAGTACGTGGCCGAAGCGGTGTCGCACGAGGCCGGTCACAACGTCGGCCTCAACCACGACGGCACCGCCACCAGCGGCTACTACACCGGCCACGGCAGCGGCGAAACCGGTTGGGCGCCGATCATGGGCGTCGGCTACTACCAGTCGCTGGTGCAGTGGAGCAAGGGCGAGTATCCGGGCGCCAACAACCAGGAAGACGACTATGTCGTGATGCAGTCGAACATGCTGCCGCTGCGCGCCGACGATCATGGCGACGCCACCGCGACGGCGTCGTCGATGAGCGGCGGCGCGACGCTGTCGGCCAGCGGGGTGATCGAGCGACGCAGCGATGCCGACGTCTTCCGCTTCGCAGCCGGCGCCGGTGCCGTCAGCTTCTCGCTCGCCTTCACCAGCCCGGCGCCGAACCTCGACGCCCTGCTCGAACTGCTCGACGCGAATGGCAACGTGATCGCGTCCGACAACCCGTCCACGCTGATCGCCGCCAGTGTCACTGCGACCCTGCCCGCCGACGGCAACTACTACCTGCGAGTCAGCGGCGTCGGCAAGGGTACGGTCGATACCGGCTACTCCGACTACGGCAGCCTCGGCGAGTACGTGCTCACCGGCACCACCCAGCCGGCCGGCAACCAGCCGCCGCTGGCAGTCGCCTCGGCCACGCCGGCAAGCGGCACCGCGCCGCTCGCCGTGCAACTGTCGGCCAACGGCTCGAGCGATGCCGACGGCAGCATCGTCGCCTATAGTTGGGACCTCGGCGATGGCTCCGCACCGGTGTCGGGCAGCAACGTGAGTCATACCTATGCCCAGGGCAGCTACACGGCAACGCTGACGGTGACCGACGACCAGGGCCTCACCGACAGTGCCAGCGTCGCCATCGACGCGACACCGCCGGTCAGCACGCCGTCGATGCACGTGCAGGCGATCACCGTGACCCTGTCCGGCAACAAGCGGAACACCGTGGCCATCGCGACCGTCGAGATCCGCGACGGAGACGGCAATCCGGTCGCCGGCGCGCAGGTCGACGGCCGCTGGAGCGGCGTCGTCAGCGGCAGCGACAGCGTGCTCACCGACACCGCCGGCATCGCCACGTTCCGCTCGTCGCGCACGCGCAGCAACGGCACCTTCGCTCTCGAGGTGACCGGCGTCGCGCTCTCTGGCTACGCCTACGACGCGGCCGACAACCTCGAGACCTCGGACTCCGCGTCGAACTGATCGATGCTGCCCGGTCGGATCGCCGGGCAACAGGAAAAGGACCGGCCGGGACGATCGCCCCGGCCGGTGTCGTCTGGGGACGGACCCGGGCCCGCGCCGAACCGCCGCCTCAGTCGAGCCCCGGCGACGACCGCGGACGCACCCAGACCCGGGCGCGGAAAGGGTCGACGATCAGGGCGCTGTCGGCAAAGAACGAAGCGCCCAACTGCGCGGCCGGTTGCGGCCAGGTACCGATGCCGCCGCAGACCCGTGCCGCCGGCGGCGGGCGCTTGACGAACAGCGTGGCATCGGGGAAACGCTGCGCCACCGCACCCGAGGTCGCGACGAATTCGAGGGCGATGCCGTCGGGCAGGCGCCAGGCCTCGACCCGCTCGACGACACCGGCCTGGCAGGTCGTCAGCGTCAACGCGACATTCGGGCGGGGCAGCAATCGGATGCCAGCGGCTGTCAGTGCGTCGAACAGCGCGGCATTGATGTTCACCGAGTGGCGCACGGCCGAATCGTCGAAGCCGGTATCGACCTGGGCAACCGCGGCGACCGCGCCGATACGCAGCGGCACGCTCGGGATGTTCGGGCAGCTGCCGCGACGCGCCGCGGCCGGGCAGGTCAGGTTTCGGGTGTCGGCGGCATAGTAGTCCCGGCTGTCGATCGCGACGAAGCCTGCTTCGGCCAGCACATCGTCGCCGCAGAAGGCCTCCGCGCCGGCCCGATAGACGCGCCCACCGACGTAGTCAAGCGCGTACACGTGATGCGACAGGAAGTCGGTGCCGATCACGCCCCCCTGCCGCAGATCGCCGGCCACCGGCGCGACCGGCTGTGGAAGCAGCCGCACGTTGTGCCACGGCCCGAAGAATTCGAACTGCCGGTAGCGATCGGCCGTACCCGGCGAGGGCGATGGCGGCGATGCCTCGAATCCGGTCGGCGTGATCGCGCTGACGTCGGCGCCGAAGTCGACCACGAAGCGGGCCGGCGAGCCGTTCACGCGGACCGCGACATAGGGCATCTGGCGGGCGACCGTCATCGGCAGGCGACTTCCGAGGCAGTCTGCCAAAAGCGTGTCGTCGAGTGCCGGCGGCACGCTCAGCCATTGCCAGGCTGCGGCAGCAAGCGCGATGAGGACGGTGGCCGCAGCGGGCAGTCTGGCAGTACGGGCGTTCAAGGTCGGAATCCGTTCGACGTCGGGTGCCGATCATAGCCGTCGCCGTCGGCATCGCCGCCTGCGCGACCTCGATGACCACTGCGGAGGCCCAGCGACGGCAGGGACGGGAAGCGGCCCGTCGGCGCCTCGAACGCTGCGGGCTCGCGCGACAGCAACTCGGCGTCCGGACGCTGGGCGGGCCGATGTTCACGATGGACCGCGCGGGCAATCGCAACTACCTGGACGACGACGAGCGCGACCGCGCCATCGAGCGCGCGAGCAACTGGACGAGGTGATGCGACCGGGCTCACGCGTCGGCCAGGCGGCGGGCGAGCAGATCCGCGAAGCCCATGCCCGCCTCTGCGGCAAGCCATGATCCGGTCGCTGGGCAGCGCAATCGCGTTCGGCCGATTCAGGCCGGAACGCCTGTCCGCCTGCGTACGCCCGGCAGGACAGGCGACCGCGCGCCGCCTCAGACCCGCTCGAAGATTCCCGCCGCCCCCATGCCGGTGCCGATGCACATCGTCACCATGCCGACGCGCAGGGCCGGGTCACGCTGCATCGCCGCCAGGATGGTCGCAGTACGGATCGCGCCGGTGGCGCCGAGCGGGTGGCCGAGGGCGATCGCGCCGCCGAGCGGATTGACCTTGGCCGGATCGAGATCGAGGGTGCGCATCACCGCCAGCGACTGGGCAGCGAAGGCCTCGTTGAGCTCGATCCAGTCGAGCTGGCCTTGCTCGAGCCCTGCGGCCGCGAGCGCGCGCGGGATCGCCTCGACCGGGCCGATGCCCATTACCTCCGGCGCCACGCCGGCCACCGCGTAGCTCGCGAATCGGGCGATCGGCGTCGCGCCGGTGCGCTTGACCGCGGCCGCCGACATCAGCAGCACTGCCGCTGCGCCATCGGACATCTGCGAGCTGTTGCCGGCCGTGACCGAGCCGCGGGCGGTGAACACCGGGCGCAGCTTGGCGAGCTTCTCCAGCGAGGAATCCGCTCGCGGCCCCTCGTCGGTGTCGCACACCGTCTCGACCACGCGCACCACACCGCCCTCGCCGGGCACATGGCTGCGGGCCGTCAGCGGCGTGATCTCGTCGCGGAAGTGGCCGGCGGCGATGGCGGCGGTGGCGCGGCGGTGGGATTCGACCGCGAACGCATCCTGATCCTCGCGGCTCACCTGCCACTTCGCCGCCACCTTCTCGGCCGTGAGGCCCATGCCGTAGGCGATCGCCACGTTTTCGTCGTTGGCGAAGATGGCCGGACTGATCGAGGTCTTGTTGCCGGTCATCTGCGGCATCACGCTCATCGACTCGGTGCCGGCGGCGATCATCACGTCTGCCTCGCCGAGGCGGATACGGGCAGCAGCGTCGGCCACCGCCTGCACCCCGGACGAGCAGAAGCGGTTGATCGTGATGCCCGGCACCGTGTTCGGCAGCCCGGCCAGCAGCAGGCCGATGCGCGCCACATTCATGCCCTGTTCGGCCTCCGGCATCGCGCAGCCGGTGATGACGTCGCCGATCTCGGCCGGATCGAGGCCCGGCACCTTCGCGACCAGCGCGCGCAGCACGTGGGCCAGCATGTCGTCGGGACGGACATGGCGGAACATGCCCCCCTTCTTGGCGACCGGGGTGCGCGTCGCCGCGACCAGATAGGCGTCCTGGATGGTTTGGCTCATGCTCGGTCTCCTCAGTTGCGCAGCGGCTTGCCGGTTTCCAGCATGTGCACGATGCGCTGCTGGGTCTTTTTGTTCTTCAGCAGATCGACGAACAGGGCCCGCTCGACGTCGAGGATCCACTGGGCATCGACCCGGCTGCCGGTGCTGACCTCGCCGCCGCAAAGCGCCGTGGCCGCGGCCCGGGCCACGGCGTAGTCGTGCTCTGAGATGAAGCCGCCGCCCTGCATGTTCACCAGCATCATCTCGCAGGTCGCGATGCCGTCGCGGCCGGCGACGCGGACGGCGCGCTCGACCTGGGGCGGCCGGTAGCCGGCTTCGGCCATCGCGCGGGCCCGGTGGAGCGCGACGTGCAGCAGCTCCTGCGGGTTGAAGACGATGTCGTCCGACGGCCGCGCGAAGCCGAGTTGGACCGCCTCGCGCGCGCCCTTGGCGACGGTCGCCATCGCCACCGTCTGGAACATGTTCTGGACGAAGGCGAAGACGTCGCCGTTGGCCGAGCGCCGGGCCAGACGGTCGGCCTCGACCGCGAAGAACTTGCAGCCGCCACCGGCCGGGATCAGGCCGACTCCGGCCTCGACCAGGCCGACATAGCTCTCCAGCGCCATCACCCGGTGGGCGGCGTGCATGACGAACTCGCAGCCGCCGCCGAGCGCCATGCCCTGCACCGCGGCGACGGTGGGCACCAGCGCGTGCCGGAGCGCCATCGAAGTCTGCTGGAACTTGGCGACGGTGTTTTCCAGCAATTCGAATTGCCCGGTCTTGATCGCCTCGGTGACCTGCATCAGGTTGGCGCCCACCGCGAACGGCGCCTCGTGCCACAGCACCAGGCCGTCGAGGTCGCGCTCGGCGCGGGCCACGGCCTCGAGCACGCCGTCGAGCACCTCCGAGCCGATCGCGTGCATCTTCGAGGTGATCGAGACGATGCCGATGCCGGCGTCGATGTCGGCGCGCCGCCACAGCCGCACGCCGTCGTTCTGCCACAGCGTCTCGCCCGGCGCCGGCGGGGTCTCGCCGAGCACCTGCTCGGGATAGAGCTGGCGCCGGTACACCGCCAGTCCCGAGCGCGGCCGCAGGGCATCGGCCTCGGCCGAATAGGAGCCGGCGGCCTCGTGCACCCCGTCGCGCGCGAACACCCAGGCCGGCAGCGGCGCATCGGTCATCGAGCGGCCGGCGGCGATGTCGTCGCGGATCGCCTCCACGATCGGCCGCCAGCCGGCGGCCTGCCAGGTCTCGAACGGCCCCATCGACCAGCCGAAGCCCCAGCGCATGGCGAAATCGACATCGCGCGCGTTGTCGGCGATGTCGGCCAGATGCACCGCGCAGTAGTGGAAGACGTCGCGGAAGATCGCCCACAGGAACCGGGCCTGGGGATGCTCGCTGGCCCTGAGCGCCTCGAAGCGGGCGACCGGGTCACGGTTCTTCAGGATCGCCGCCACCTCGGGCGCCACCTCGGCGGCGCTCGGCCGGTAGTCCTGGCTGGCGAGATCGAGCACCATGATCTGCTTGCCCTGCTTGCGGAAGATACCGGCACGGGTCTTCTGGCCGAGCGCGCCCTGGTCGATCAGCGCGGCCAGCCATGCCGGCGCAGCGTAGTAGCGGTGCCACGGGTCGTCCGGCAGGGTCGCCTGCATGGTGTGGATGACGTGGGCCAGGGTGTCGAGGCCGACCACGTCGGCGGTGCGGTAGGTGGCGCTCTTCGGCCGGCCGATCAGCGGCCCGGTGAGCGCGTCGACCTCGTCGAAGCCGAGGCCCATCCCGGCGGTGTGGTGCATCACCGCCAGCATCGAGAAGACGCCGACCCGGTTGGCGACGAAGTTGGGGGTGTCCTTGGCGCGGACGATGCTCTTGCCCAGGGTCGTGGTGAGCCAGGCCTCGAGGCCGTCGAGCATCGCCGGCTCGGTGTCGGCAGTGGCGATCAGTTCGACCAGCGCCATGTAGCGCGGCGGGTTGAAGAAATGCACGCCACAGAAGCGGCCGCGCAGGTTGGCCGGCATGCCCTCGGACAAGGCGGTGATCGACAGGCCCGAGGTATTGGAGGCGAAGATCGCATCGGGGCGGATGTGCGGCGCGACCTTGGCGTAGAGGTCGAGCTTCCATTCCATCTTCTCGGCGATCGCCTCGATGACGAGGTCGCATTCGGCCAGTTGCGCCAGGTGCTGGTCGTAGTTGGCGGCGTCCACGTAGGCGACGCGGTCCTTGCCGCAGAACGGTTCGGGCTGGAGCTTCTTCAGCCCGGCCAGGGCCTTGTCGACGATGCCGTTGGGCTTGCCGTCGCGGGCCGCCAGGTCGAACAGCACCACCGGCACGTCGGCATTGGCGCAATGGGCGGCGATCTGCGCGCCCATGACGCCGGCGCCCAGGACCGCGACCCTGCGGATGTTGAGTTTGCTCATGGTGGTCTCCGGGGAACGGAAAGAGCGGGCCCCAGCGCTCGACCCTCGGGCAGCGCGCTGACGGCGTGCCGGATCGTGACCCGCCGCAGCGGGTCGCGATCCGCGCGCACTCAGAAATCGTAGGTCAGTTGCACACCGAGGATGTCGACCGACGCCTCGTAGCTGCCCACGAGGTGACCGTTGGCGGCCGCATCGTCGCCATCGGCGTCGATCTTGGGATCGTTGATGAACAGATGCGCGTAGCCGACGTCCACCACCAGCGCCGAGCCAACCCGGTACTGGGAGCCGAGCGACAGCCAAAGCCGGTTGGCGTCCGGCAGGCGGGCCAGCCGATGCTGAGTCTCGACCGGCGACTGGTCGTAGGCGACACCGAACTTGAGCCCGACCTTGTCCGAGTAACGATAGTTGGCCCCCAGCGCGATGCGCCAGGTGTCGCGCCATTCGAGGGTCTCGGTCGACAGCAGGGCGCCGCCGGTGCGGAAGACCTCCAGCGACTCGAGCGACGACCAGCCGGTCCAGGAGATGTCGCCGAGCATCGTCCACTTCGGGCTCAGTTGCTGCATCGCGCTGATGATGAAGGTGTCCGGCACCTCGACGTCGGCTTCGCCCGGACCGTTCGGCGCGCCTGCGGCCATCGCGCCGTTGAGCAGTGCATTGCCGCTGTCCGGTCGCTTGAAGGAGATGTCGCCGGTCAGCTCGTGCTTGATCTTGGAGCGGTAGGACAGGCCGATGCGGGTGGTCTGCGACGGCTGGATGATGACGCCGACGTTCCAGCCCCACGAGAAATCATCGGCCTTGACCTTGCCGACGCCCTCCAGGCCCGGAAATACGCCGAGACCGGCCTGCGCCAGCAGACCCGAGAAATTGACCGCGTTGGTCAACTCGGCCTCCATCTTCTGGTAGTTGATGCCGACGCCGACCGACACCATCGGGCTCACCTGGTAGGCGATCGACGGGTTGATGTTGATCGTCGTGATTTCCGAGTTGATCGCCAGGAAGCGGCCGATGAAGTCGTCGTCGTATTCGGTCTTGAGGCCGAACGGTGCGCCGAATCCGATGCCGATGGCCAGCTTCGGCGTGAGCTTCATCGCCATGTAGGCATTCGGTATCGCCGCGACGCCACCGGCATCGCCGCCATTGCCGGTGCCGCTGGCGGTCAGCGCCGGCAGCGTGCTGCCGTCGTCGCTGAACTCGAAACCGACCCGGACCAGATCGAGACCGCCGGAGACCTGCCGATCGCCGCTCAGCAAGGTCATGCCGGCCGGGTTGAAGTAGATCGTGCTGGCGTTCTCGGCGACCGCCGCCGAGCCGGCAAACGAATTCCCCACCCCGCTGCCGTTCTGCTCCAGCAACTGGAAGCCCGCGCCGTGGGCGCCGGCACCACCCAGCACGATCGCTGCGATCGGTACCAGTTTGGCGATGGTCTTGTTGTGCATTCGCTGTGTCTCCTCAGGTGATGCGCGATATGTTGATGTTATAGCCGGCCCGCCGCAATCGGGCCTGCTTCACAATTGGATTCAATCGATCGGAGGCAGCTCGCGCTTCCTGCCCTGACCATCCACCGCAACGTAGGTCAGCTGCGCCTCGGTGACCTTGACCACCACCGGGTTCTCCGGGTGGCGCTCGGCATAGACCTCGACATCGACGGTGACCGAGGTACGGCCTTCGCGCACCACGCGCGCATAGAAGCTGACGAGGTCGCCGACCGACACCGGCTGCTTGAACAGGAAGGAATTGACCGCCACGGTGGCCACCCGCCCCCGCGCCCGTCGCACCGCCGGTACTGCGCCGGCAACGTCCACCTGGGCCATGATCCAGCCGCCGAAGACGTCACCCATCGGATTGGTGTCCGCCGGCATCGGCATCACCCGCAGCACCGCATGTTCGCCTTCGGGCAGACTGACTGGAACTTCTTGAGTCATGAAATTTCCTTCTCGGTTTCGTTGGCGCGGGGCGCGGCCGGCGCCGGGCCACGCTGTTCGAGGTAATGCATCGGCCCACCCGTGAAGGGCGCGAAGCCGGTGCCGAAGATCACGCCGGCATCGGCCAGTTCGGCATCGGCCACCACGCCGTCGGCGACGCAGCGCCGGGTCGCCTGCAGCAGCGGCTCGACGATGCGCGCGGCGAGTCCGTCCGGCGCCGCCGCGGCCGCGCTCTTCTTCGCCTTGCCGTCCTGCCAGACATAGAAGCCGCGCCCGCTCTTGCGCCCGAGGTGCCCTTCGGCCAGCAGCGCCTCGAGCTTGCGCGGCGGCCGCGCTTCGCCGGTCAGCGCCTGGCCGGCGGCCAGTGCAATGTCCAGGCCGACCGTGTCGACCAGCTCGATCGGCCCCATCGGCATGCCGAACGCCTTCAGCGCCTGATCCACGGTCTCCGGCGCGATGCCCTGGTCGACAGCGCGCATCGCTTCGAGCATGTACGGGCCGAGCACCGCATTGACCAGGAATCCGGGGGCGCTCTTCACCGGCAGCGGCAGCTTGTCGATACCACGCACGAAGGCGGTGGCCTTCGCCAGCAGCCCCTCGTCGGTGGCCTCGCCGCGCACCACCTCGACCAGCGGCAGCTGTGCCACGGGGTTGAAGAAATGGATGCCGAGCAGCCGCGACGGCTGTTCGAGCGCCTCGGCGATCTCTTCGATGCGCAGGCTCGAGGTATTGGTGGCGAGCAGCGCGTCGGGCTTCGCCCGCGCCTCGATGTCGGCGAACAGCGCGCGCTTGGCGTCGAGATTCTCGAAGATCGCCTCGATGACGACGTCGGCGTGGCGGACACCGTGGCCTTCCGGGTCGGCGATCAGGCGATCCATCGCGAAGCGCTGCTGCCGGCGGTCGCTGCGCAGCTTGCGGCCGAACAGCTTCGCCGCCCGCGCGATCGCCGGTGCGATGCGTTCTGCGGACTGGTCCTGCAGCGTGACGATCATGCCGCGCAGCGCGCACCAGGCCGCGATGTCGCCGCCCATGACGCCGGCGCCCACCACATGCACCCGCCGTGCATCGAACGCGACTGCCTTGCCGAAGCCCTTCAGCCGCTCCTGCAGGAAGAACACCCGGATCAGGTTGCGCGTGGTCGGCGAGCGCACCAGGCGCTCCAGCGACGACGCGTCCGCGGCCGGCACCGCCAGTGCATTGCCGCCGAAGCGGTGCCAGATATCGATGATCGCGTACGGTGCCGGATAGTGCTGCTGGCGCGCGCGCTCGGCCAGCCGGCTGCGGGCGCGTTCGGCCACCACCTGCTTCAGCGGCCCGTTCATCAGCCGTTGCGTCCAGCCCGGACGCCGGCGCGGCTGGCCGGACACCACCAACAGGCGCGCAGCATTATCCATGATGCGCGGCGGCACGCACTCGTCCACCAGCCCCAGCCGCTTCGCCTTGCGGGCATCGACCGAGCGCCCGGTGAGCATCAGGTCCAAGGCCGCCGCCGGGCCGATCAGCGCCGGCAGCCGCAGCATGCCGCCCCAGGCCGGCACGATGCCGATCATCACCTCCGGCAGCGCCAGCCGGGTGCCGGGCTCGTCCACCGCGATGCGATATCGACAAGCCAGCGACAGTTCCAGGCCGCCGCCCATGCAGTGCCCGCGGATCAAGGCCAGGGTCGGATAGGGCACCGCCGCCAGCCGGTTGAACAGCTCCCAGCCCCGCGCCACCATCGTGCGGGCATCGGCGCCCGAGGCCAGCGCGGTGAATTCCTCGATGTCGGCGCCGGCGATGAAGCCGGCGTCCTTGGCCGAGGCAATCACCAAGCCCTTCGGCCGCTGCCCGTCGAGGCGATCGAGCACCCGGCCGAGTTCGTCGAAGGCCTCGGTGGACAAGGTGTTGGTCGATGATCCGAGCCGATCGAAGCGCAGCCAGGCCACGTCGTCAGCATCGCGCCGCAGTTTCCAGTGGATGAACGGCTCGCTCACTTGGCGGATCTCCTGTCGCCGACCTGCGGTTGACGGATGGCGTGCGGAGTCGGCCGGCGCCGACGGGCCGGCGCATCGAATGTGCGGTGTCGGGTCATGGGCGCTCCACCAGCATCGCGCCGCCCTGGCCGCCACCGATGCAGATCGCCGCGATGCCGCGGCGCCCACCGCTGCGCTCCATCACCTGCAAGAGATGCAGCACGATGCGCGCACCCGAGGCGCCGACCGGGTGGCCCTGGGCGATGGCACCGCCATCGACATTGAGCCGGGATTCGTCGAGGCGGCCCAGCGCCTCGGCGAGTCCCAGCTCGTCGCGGCAGTAGGCGTCGTCGGCCCAGGCCCGCAGGCAGGCAAGCACCTGGGCGGCAAAGGCTTCGTTGATCTCCCAGGCATCGAGATCGTTCAAGGCCAGGCCGTGGCGCTGCAGGATCGGCGTGGCGGCATGCACCGGCCCCAGCCCCATCTGCTCCGGCGGCAGCCCGGCCCACTGGCTGTCGCTGATGCGCCCTCGCGGCGTCAGCCCGAAGCGCTTCACTGCCGCTTCCGAGGCCAGCACCAGCCAGGCCGCACCGTCGGTGATCTGCGAGCTGTTGCCGGCGGTGACGCGGCCATAGCGCTTGTCGAAGAAGGGCTTGAGCTTGGCCAGGCCCTCGGCGCTGGAGTCGTCGCGCACGCCGTCGTCGAAGCGATGCAGGGTGCCGTCGTCTTCGATCAGCGGCGTCAGTTCGCCATCGAAATGGCCGGCGTCGCGGGCCGCAGCCACCCGCTGGTGGCTGCGCGCGGCGAAGGCGTCCATGTCGTTGCGGCTGATGCCGAAGCGGTAGGCCAGGTTCTCGGCGGTCTGGCCCATCAACTGGCCAACCACCGGATCGGTGAGGCCCTTCATGATGCCGATCACCGGCGCCAGCATCGCCGGCCGGAAGCGGGCCAGCAGCTTTGCCCTTTGGCCCACGCCCTTGGCGGCATACCAGCCCGACAGCCAGCGCACCATCGCATCCGAGAACAGCAGCGGCGCCCGTGACAGCGCATCGACGCCGCCGGCCAGCACCAGTTGCGAACGGCCCGCCTGGATGTTGGCGATGGCCGAATCGAGCGCCTGCATGCCGCTGGCGCAGTTGCGCATCACCGTCCAGCCCGGCACCTTGCGGCCGCAGCCCATGCGCAGCGCCACCACGCGGCCGATGTTGACCTCGTCCGGCGACGGCGAGGCGCAGCCGAGGATAACCTCGTCGAGCTGCGCCGGCAGGAAGGGCTGGCGCGCCAGCAGGGCCGAGCCGGCGATGGTGGCGAGATCCGAGGCGGCGAACGGCCCCGGCTGGTTGCGTGCCTTCAGGAACGGCGTACGCAGGCCATCGACGATGTAGACCGGTGCATTCATCGCGCCGCCTCAGGCCGCCTGGCGGCGCTGCTGCTGGTCGCCGTCGGCCAGCTCCGCCAGCGCCTCGCGCAGGCCGAAATCGTACGGGAAGTCGTCGACACCGATGACGCGATCGCGCAGCTCGCCTTTCTTCCGCATCAGCGCCAGTTCCTGCAGCGTGATGACGCCGGCCTCGGCCGCATCGGCATAGATGCCGTCGATGCCGTCGCCGATGTGCAGCTTCGCCGTGAAGCGGCCCTCGCGCAGCGCCTGCTTGACCCGCGCCTCGATCGGCTCGGCCTCGATGGTGGCGTACAGCGCCGCCTCCAGCGCGCCGACCGGATCGTCCACATCCTTGGTCAGGAAGACATCCGAGGTGAGGCGGTCGCGGGTCTCCGACGGCGCGATCAGCAGCCGCGCCACCTGGTGGCCGAGGGCGTCCGACGGCACCACGTAGGGCCGCCCCAGCGGGAACACCACCAGCCGGCGGATGACGAAGGCAAAGACGCGGTTCGGGAAGTTGGCGACAACCCCTTCGAACGCAAGCTGGATGCGGAACATGCAATCCCAGATCGCCCAGTGCATCAGCGGCGCATCCTCGGCCTGGCGACCCTCGGCCTCGAAGCGGCGCAGCGTGGCCGAGGCCAGGTACATCAGCGAGAGGATGTCACCGAGCCGGGCCGAGAGCTTCTCCTTGCGCTTCAGCGCGCCGCCCATGGTGCCCATCGAGATGTCGGCGATATAGGCGAAGGCCGCGGAGAAACGGGTGAGCTGCTGGTAGTAGCGGCGGGTTTCCGGCGCGATGTCGTCCGGCACGTCGACGAAGTGGGAGCCCGACAGCCCCATCACCATCGCCCGCGCGGCGTTGTTGGCGGTGTAGGCGATGTGGCCGAACAGCGCCCGGTCGAAGGCTTCGAGGTCGTTGGCCTGGGCGCTGGCCATTTCGTCGAGCACGAACGGATGGCAGCGGATCGCGCCCTGGCCGAACAGGATCAGCGAGCGGGTGAGGATGTTGGCGCCCTCGACCGTGATGCCGACCGGAATCTGCTGGTAGGCGCGGCCGAGGAAGTTCTGCGGCCCCAGGCAGATGCCCTTGCCGCCGATCACGTCCATGCCGTCGTTGACGGTCTGGCGCGCACGCTCGGTGACGTGGTACTTGACGATCGCCGACACCACCGAAGGCTTCTCGCCGAGGTCGATCGCGCCCGCCGTGAACACCCGCGCGGCGTCGCACATGTAGGTGTTGGCGCCGATCCGGGTGAGCGCCTCCTCGACCCCCTCGAAGCGGCCGATGGCGGTCTTGAACTGGTAGCGCACCCGCGCATAGGCGCCGACCGCCCGCGCCGTGAGCTTCTGCATGCCGGTGTTGGAGCCCGGCAGCGAGATCGAGCGGCCGGCCGCCAGGCACTCCATCAGCATGCGCCAGCCCTGGCCGGCCATTTCCGGCCCGCCGATGATGAACGACAACGGCATGAACACCTCGCGGCCGCGGATCGGCCCGTTCATCCAGTGGGCATTGAGCGGGAAATGGCGACGGCCGATGTCGACCCCCGGGTGGTCGAACGGCACCAGCGCGCAGGTGATGCCGATATCTTCCACCTCGCCCAGCAGGTGGTCCGGGTCGAACAGGCGGAAGGCCAGGCCGAAGACCGTGCACACCGGCGCCAGCGTGATGTAGCGCTTGTCGAAGCTGACCCGCATGCCGAGCACTTCCTCGCCCTTGTAGCTGCCCTTGCAGACGACGCCGGCATCGGGAATCGACGCCGCATCCGAACCGGCCCACGGGCTGGTCAGCGCAAAGGCCGGGATCTCCTGGCCGCGCGCGAGCCGCGGCAGGTAGTGCTGCTTCTGCTCCGGCGTGCCGTAGTGCAGCAGCAGTTCGGCCGGGCCGAGGGAGTTGGGCACCATCACCGACACCGCCGGCGCCGACGAGCGGGTCGACAGCTTGGTCACCACCTGGGAGTGGGCGTAGGCCGAGAAGCCCTTGCCGCCGTAATCCTTCGGGATGATCATGCCGAGGAAGCCCTGCTCCTTGATGTAGCGCCAGACCTCGGCCGGCATGTCCTGGCGCTGCGAATCGGCCCAATCGTGGCTGAGCCGGCACAGCTCGGTGGTTTCGACATCGAGAAAGCGCTGCTCTTCTTCGCTGAGCCGCGGCCACGGGTAGGCCAGCATCTTCGCCCACGCCGGCCGGCCGGCGAAGAGTTCGCCCTCCCACCACACCGAGCCGGCCTCGAGGGCATCGCGCTCGGTCTGCGACATGCTCGGCAGCGCCGCGCGGAATGCCTTGAGGATCGGCGCCGTGACCAGCCGGCGGCGCAGCCCGGGCTTGATCAGCACCGCCATCACCGCGGCGAAGACGGCGATGGCCACGACGGCCGCCGCCACCGACCAGCCGCCGACCAGCGCCGCGCTGGCCAGCCACAGCACGCCGGCCAGCAGCCAATACAGCAACGGCGCCGAATAATAGGCCAGCGCCACGGCCAGCGGCGGCAGGGCAAGCACAAGTAGCCAGGTCATCATCGTGTCTCCGGTTGCGGCCGCTTCGGCACTTTCACTGCGCGCGGGCGGCCATTGTCATCGGCATGGTCGGTCATGCGGCGCTTCGCGTCGAGCCCCGGCCGCGATCGAGCGGCGGCGCCGCAGGCTCCGCGGCCTCCAGTGGTGCCCGCAAGCCGCCCAGCAGGAAGCTCATCAGCCGCGGCGCGAGCCGGCTCGTATCGTCGCTCCCGAACTCACCGGCTAACGGCTGCAGCCCGTCGACGCCGGCGATGGCGAACGACATCGCCCCCATCATGAAATGGAAGCGCCACAGGATTTCGTCACGTGGCACCTCGGGCAGCGCCCGGCACAGGGCTGACAGGAAGCGCGCCGCGCAGGGCGCGTACTCCTCGGCGACGAAGCCGCGCACGAACTGGTTGGGCTCGTTGTGGGTGCGCCCCAGCAGCCGCATGAAGTGGCGCCCGCCGCCGGCCTCGTCGGCGGCCATCTCCAGCGCGGTGCCGAAGTAGGCATCCAGGATGCGGCTGGGCCGCAGCGGCGCGCCGGCCGCCTGCGCCTCCAGTACATCGAGCGCCGCGAGCCGCCGCCGGTTGAGCTCGGTGAGCCGCCGCTGAAACACCGCCCGCACCAGGCCATCCTTGCCGCCGAAGTGGTAATTGACCGCCGCCAGGTTGGCCCCGGCGCGGCTGGTGATCAGCCGCATCGAAGTGCCGTCGATGCCATGGCAGGCGAACAACGCCTCGGCCGCATCGAGGATGCGTCCCGGGGTATCCCCCGCCTGCCTCGCCTGGACTGCCACCATCACCCTCCTGCCGAGCCACCGTCACAAGCCCCGAACCACCATCGGGTGGGGCCGCTCGGCGCATCCAATTCAAACGTTTGTTTTAATGATACGTTCGCCCACGGTGTAGTCAAGACGATTTCTAGAGTCTGTCCACTAATTCAGCCGGCCACCCCGTCCGGCCACCCCCGCCGATCCGCTATAATCCGCGCTTCCAGCATCGGCCTCGCGCCGGCGCACGCCCTTGTAGCTCAGCTGGTAGAGCAGCGCACTTGTAATGCGAAGGTCGGGGGTTCGACTCCTCTCGGGGGCACCAACATTCCAGTTGCGCGATCGGACGATCGGCGCTGGGCGTGTCTCGATTCCATCCGCCGCAGGCGCAGGATCAACGGACGCGGTGCGTACTCCCGCGCACCCGAGCATGCACCTTACGCCAAGCGGTCAACCAGACGACAACGGCAGCCCGTATCCGCCCCAGCTATCATTCCGCCGGCTCCCTCGCGCAAGGTAGGCGAAACCCGACCAAGCGCATCCAATTCTTGACTTGGCCGGAACACGCGACTATAGTTACGCCTCACCAGACGCGGGGTGGAGCAGTCTGGCAGCTCGTCGGGCTCATAACCCGAAGGTCGCAGGTTCAAATCCTGCCCCCGCAACCAGTTATATCAAGCACTTAGCCCAGCCTAACCCGCTGGACTTTTTGCTTTCATTAGCTTGTGTAGCCACAGTGTAGCCACGGCGCACACGCGCTTTCCAATGTCGCCACCAGCCATCATAGCCACTGACTATTTATTCATAGGCAAATGATAGTTATACGCCGAGTTGATTTACGATTTCCTTTGCAGATCCCCGCCGCAGCCGATCGTAGACTTGGCTTCCCAACCACTTTGACACTAGGACTTGAAGCTCGGGCTTGCTCATGAAGTCTGCGAACAAGTCTTCATTGATCTCCATGCGCTCGATGAACAAGGATTCGAGCACTCCACCGAACACCAGCTGAAACTTCTCGAGAGAATTGACCGCGGCCGCTTGCTGCAGGCTCTCGTTTTGCGCCGCGGCCTCCGCCACCTGCTCGAAGAACAGCTGGTCGGCATCATTCAACTCGCCTCCAAAACGCTCATTGATGATATCGATCAGCCGCGAGAGCGCCACGCGCTCCTCCCGCACCATGCCGGAACCAACTTCGCGCGGCCCGTCCAGCGGCTTAGCGTAGCCCTCGTTCAGACTAATCGAGCCCTCGCTGATCTTTTGCAACCGGTAGTAGTCAAGCTCGACTTCATCGTCGAACTGATAGCCGGGCCCACTCTTGCGCTTCGGCAGCTTCAGGGCCAGGTGGCGCAGGTAGGTAAACAGCTTCTCCAGATCGCTGTCTTGGTACGGGATCACCTGGCTGAGGAATCCATACAGGTTGCGGTAGGCCTGCACCTTGCCACGCCATAGCTCGACTTCTTCTTCCTCGGTCTCCTGCAGCTCCCTGAAGCGCGCAACCGCTTGATCAAGCACCGCGTTCATTGCTTTGTGGTCGCCGGGGCTCTGCCGGCGCTTCGGCGCATAGAAGAGGCGCGCGAACTCGGCCACCTCGGTTTGAAGGTAAATGCCTGAGGCATCGAGCTCGGCCTTGACCTCATAGAGCCTGTCGGGATCGACCTGTTCGCCCATGACTGAGCCTTCGTGGTACTGGCGGAACGCCTCCTGGATTTCCGCCGGATCATTGACGAAGTCCAGTACGAAGGTGTCGTCCTTGAGCGGGTGGGTGCGGTTCAGGCGCGACAGCGTCTGTACGGCCTGAATGCCCGCCAGGCGCTTGTCTACGTACATCGTGTGCAGCAGTGGCTGGTCGAAACCGGTCTGATATTTCTCGGCCACCAGCAGCACGCGGTATTCCGGCTTGGCGAAGGTGTCAGGAAGTTCCTTCTCCTTGAGGCCGCCATTCATCTCAACCTCGGTGTAGGACTTCTCAGGCAGCTTGTCGTCTTCCACGGTGCCCGAGAACGCCACCAGGCTCTTGATTGGGTACCCCTTCTCCTGGATGTAGCGGTCAAACTCCTGCTTGTAGCGCACTGCCTCCAGCCGTGAGCCGGTCACTACCATCGCCTTGGCATGGCCGCCGATCTTGTGCCGTGTGAAGCACTGGAAATGCTCCACCATCACCTCGGTCTTCTGGCCGATGTTGTGCGGATGCAGGCGCATGAAGCGGGCCAGCGCCTTGGCGGCGTTCTTGCGCTCGACGTTGGGATCGTCCTCAGCCATCTTGATGAGCCTGTAATAGGTCTTGTAGGTGACGTAGCTCCTGAGCACGTCTTCGATAAAGCCCTCTTCTATGGCCTGGCGCATGGTGTAACGGTGGAAGGGTTCCCCGTTACGGCCAAAGATGGCCAGTGTTTTGTGCTTGGGCGTGGCGGTGAAGGCGAAGAAGCTCATGTTCGGCTGCTTGCCGCGCTTGGCCATGGAACGGAACAGGCGCTCCAGCTCGACTTCTCCTTCCTCTTCGGCCATCTCCTGCGCCTTCTTGCGCAACTCGGCACCGCCCAGCACGCCTTTCAGCTCGGTGACTGTCTCGCCCGACTGCGAGCTGTGCGCCTCGTCAATGATCACGGCGTACCTGCGGGTGGGCAGGTGACTCTTGCCGCCTTCGCCGCGCTCCTCGTTCAGCTTTGCCAGTTGCCCAGACACGAACGGAAACTTCTGTAGCGTGGTGATTATGATCGGCACACCCGCCTCCAGCGCCTCGGCCAATTGCCGGGAGTCCTCATCGATCTTCTGCACCACACCCTGACGGTGATCGAACTGGTAAATCGTGTTCTGTAACTGGCGGTCCAGCACCACGCGGTCGGTGATGACGACCACGCTGTCAAACTGCCGCTCGTCGCGTTCGTTGTGTAGGCTGGACAGCCGATGCGCTAGCCAAGCAATGGTGTTGCTCTTGCCACTGCCGGCGGAATGCTCAACCAGGTAATTGTGGCCCACACCCTCGCTCGCGGCCGCCGCCACCATCTGGCGCACGGCCTGCAACTGGTGATAACGCGGGAAGATCAGGCTTTCCTTGCGCACCCTCTTGCCCGCGTCCGTGGTCTTCTCTTCCACATCCAGATGAATGAAGCGGGCTAGCAGGTCGAGAAGGCTGTCGCGCTGTAGCACCTCTTCCCACAGGTAGGCCGTCTTGTAATTGCGCCCTTCGGGGTCGGGCGGGTTGCCGGCCCCGCAGCCCATGCCCCGGTTAAAGGGCAGGAAATAGGTGGATGAACCCGCTAGGCGCGTAGCCATGTGCACTTCTTCAGTGTCCAACGCGAAATGCACCAGGGTGCGCTTGGCGAACACGAAGATGGGTTCGCGCGGGTCGCGGTCGTGGCGGTACTGGTGGATGGCATCGGCCGCTGTCTGGCCGCTCAGTGGGTTCTTCAGCTCCATTGTCACGACTGGAATGCCATTGACCGACAGCACTACATCCAGCGACTTCTCCGACTTCGGACTGAAGTGCAACTGACGGGTCAGCCCCAGCCGGTTGGCCTGATATCGCGCCTCCAGTTCCGGGTTCAAGCCGTGGGCGGGGCGGAAGAAGGCAATCCGCAGCGTGCGCCCGAAGCATTTGAAGCCGTGGCGCAGCGTCGCCAGCGCGCCATGGGTATCCAGCCACTTGCACAATGACTCCAGCACCCGCGCACCGGTCTGCTCGCCATGCAACGCCTCCAGCTTCTCCCATACTTTGCCCTGGGTGTCACGGATGAAGGCCAGTACGTCATCGGGGAAAAACGTGCGCTCGCGGTCGAAGCCCTTGGCATTGACCCGCGTGTAGCCGTTTGCCAGTAGAGCGGCTTCGATGGCGGTTTCGAAAGCAGCTTCGGACGTTTGCTTCACCGCAGATACTCCCTTGCAATCGACCCGATAACAAAAGCGTATTCCGGCAGTTTGCCCTCAACAGGCTCCTCCATTGCCCGGGCCACTTCTTCAAAATCTTCGAGGGTTTGAATGACTTGCGGATCCAACCAAATATCTATAGCGGATTTCCTCCAGCCCTTGAGGGTGTCATGATCCAGGTCCAGTACACCGATGCTAAGCTCGGCGTCGTCATTCAAGCCCTCTATGCCGCCATCCACCTCGCGAAATTTAAAGTACTCATCGCACTTTTCCTGGGTCGGCAGTACTGGCAGAGCGAGATTTTTCTTTTTCACTGCACCGAAGTGCTCGCTTTCTGTACCGCGCACCTCAACAGCAGCAATCATGTTCAGATAGTTGAGATCGTCGCAAAGGTCTCTGCCAAACTCGCGGTCAGAATCGGCCAATTCCTTTCGGCATGTCGCCTGACATTTCAGATGCTCAATATGGTTTCTAAATGTCGCTTGACCGGAAGGGCTTTTTAGGTTTGAGATTCTTTCGTCGACGGGCACGCCCGTATAGCCACACAGGCCGAATTGCTCCGCCGTCAAAATAGCCAACAGGTCCGACTTCCTCGGGAAACATGCGTAAGTTACATTGACCGGCTCGGGCTCAATAGAAAGCTGCCTCTCAATGAATGTCTCGAGACACTCTGGCGTCTGGTTCTTTGCGATCCTTCTCATTTGCCCAGTCGCTCAATCCGTTCGATGGTTGAAGCCAGCTTCTGGATAGCCTCGGTATTGCCGACACGTTTCCGAAGATCATCGGTTTTGATCCTGGCGTCACTCAGGTCTCGCTTTGAGATAAGACTGGCGATTTCCTCAAGAGCCTTTTCAACGTCCTCGCTCATCTCGTCGGCGCCCATCAGGACATTCAGTATCCAGTTCGAGTCGGCACCGTAAGCCATGCCGGGTGTTTCACTGATTACTCGACCGTCTTTGATGGAAAGTATCCTGACGCACTGGGCTTGAACCTCACCAATAACCTGAGGCGAATGGGTGGTGATAACAAATTGGCAGTTCTTGAAAATTTCTGGAAGTCGCTTAATTACATCCCTTTGCCATTTCGGGTGCAGGTGCAACTCGATCTCGTCGATCAATACCAGCGCGACGCCGTCGGTGATCGGGTTGTCGCTGTCCGGGTTCGCGATGGCCAGTCGCCGGGTGAGGTCGAACACCAGGGCTAGCAGACCCCGCTCGCCGTCGGACAATTGGTGCAGATAGAAGGGCTGGCCGCGCTTGTCCACCACGAAACCAAGGCGCGGCAGCTCCTGGATGCGCAGGTTGCTGAATTCAGGCACCAGTTCGGTTACCACGGCGCGCAGCGCGTCCAGTACCTTGAGGCGGCGTGGTTCGTTGGCAGCGCTCAACTTCTCTTGGGTCCGGAACCAGTGCATGAACTCGCGTAGCTCCACCTCGCGGTCGTGTAGAGCGCGGCTATAGGCGATGGACGGGTCGAAGGGCTTGGCCTCTGGCAGGCTGCGTGGCTGGCCGGGCAACTGGCGCTTGGGCGAGAAATACACCGCCAGCGGCGGATGGGCCGCGCTCTTCAGGTTCGCCAGAGCGACGCGGGTCTCTTTCATGCCCGCTTCCAGCTCACCGGTCAGCGTGCGGGCGCTCAGCGCCTGGACGAAATCGGTGGCACCGGTGGCAGCTTCGGCCTGCCGCAGCAGCATGACGCGGTCGCCCTTCTCGTCAGCCGCGCGCAAGCGCTGCACCCCGGCATTGATTGTCTGCCCATCGATCCGGACGCGCACGGACACCTCCAACGAGCCTTTGTCACAGTGGATGTCGTCATCGGTGAAGTACAGCGGCGCCGAGCGTGAGGGCGTGAATTCCGGCAGCGCCCGTGACAGCAGCACCGCCAGCGCATGCAGTACCGTGGACTTGCCCACGCCGTTGACACCGGCGATCAGCGTCACATCTGGTTCGAAGGCGATGTCGAGCTGCTCGAAGCCGCCACAGTGCGCGAGGGAGAGGCTTTCCAGCTTCATCCGTTCATCTCCTTGAGCGGGAACTGGCCGGTGACTGCAGCGGTGATGAGCGCCGAGCGTCGTTCTGTCAGCAAATCAAGGGAGCGTTGGATTTCCGCGCGAAGAGGTTTCGAGACCTCAAGCGATTGCCTGATGCGGCCGCAAATATCGATTTGCTCACTACTTGGCGGTACTGGAATCTTCATGTTCGCCAGTTGCTCACACGTAATGGCCCCCTTCGTACTACCCGCCCCATCGCTGTCGCTGCGAAGAAACGCGTAGGCATGAAGCAGCAAATAGCGCAGGTATTCAGTGTCGAGCTCTTGGGTGCGCGGCTTGATGAACGCGACATGCTGGTTGATGGTGGCTTCTATTCCCAACATCGCTGCCATTCCTCGTGTCTTGCCTTGGCCAGTGATCCCGACGAGCACAGCGGGCGGGTGAATCTTCGGCAAGTGACATTCTCGCAGGGCTGCCTCTGTCACAAAGCGACTTGCGTCAGTGACCGGTGACACATTGACAACTGAGCTATTCAGCCAAGGGTAGCCCTCGTCGTCCCAATAGTCGGCATTCTCGACCGAAGGAGTTGAGCCGTTGCCGACAACCGCCAGGTACTTGATGGGCTGAATCACCCAATGCGTAGGAATCTCGCCCAGCCATTCTTGGCCTGAGGGTTTGAGGGGGGCGTTGGTGTCGAGGCCGCGGGTGACGACGCGGCTGATGAGGGCAGCTCCCTTTTCTTCCAGCAGCGCCAGCATGCGTTCCTTCTCTGCAATCAGCCTGTCGATTCGGGCGGTTTCGCCGTCGAGGTAGTCGGCGATGAGTTGCTGGTCCACTTCACTCGGAAATGGCATCCGCACTGACCGCAGATCATCAGCGGACAGTTCCATAAAAGTCGAACCTCGGCCCAACGCCTCCAGAGCAGGACGCAAGTAAATCAAGGCGTAGTAGTAAAAGCGTTCGTCTACGCCATCAACGCGGGTCAGCAGGAAACAACCCTGATTGCAGGTGGATGGCTCCGCCAGGATTGCGGTTTGCCCAATCGGCGCACGCTTCGAGAGGACTATAGAACCGGGTAAAGCAAGGTTGACTGCACTGTTTTTGTAGCCCTCCTCGGTAATGCGGCGGCGAGTTTCTCGAACATAGCGATCTCCGAGCTTGCCGAGGTCTTCCGGCGTCACCCAGTTGATATCGCCGTCCCAGTACTCTTCAACGCCACTCGAAGGCGTTGCACCCGACCTGGTTTCGAAAAGAAAGCGGAGCCGACGCGCTTCGGGGCCAACAGGAATGACAGGCGTCACTGCGTCACCTCACGCAGCAACTCCAGAATCCGCTGTTCGACACCAGCAAGCTCCGCATCGATCTCGCGCAGCGGTCGCGGTGGCTGGTACTGAAAGAAGACGCGATTGAAGTTAATCTCGTAGCCCACCTTGCCGATGCCGCCGTCCTGCTCGTCCAGCGTCTCGCGGTCGATCCAGGCATCCTGCACGTAGGGCCGCACTTCACGCAGGAAGTAGCTGACGATGTCTTCTTTCAGCGGGATGCTTTCCGCATCCTTGAGTGCCGGGTCAGGCTCGTACTCGATGTGTTTTCCCTTGCCGCCGGCGTGCAGGCCCAGCAGCGTATAGAGCTCATCCTTCGCAAGGTTGGAGGGGAGCGTCTGGCCGGGGAACAAAGCAACGCGATCCAGCGGTTCGGTCTTGTGGTGCTTGTCGATGACGGGCTCGGCCTCGGGATCGACCACGGTGAAGCAGTCGCGGAAGATCTGCTTTTGTGAGGTGCCCTTGGCGCCCTTGGCCCAGCCCTCGATGTTGTCGGGCAAGTCCTCGAACACCTTCTGCACCGAAGTCCATGCCCGGTTCCAGTCCAGCAGCGGCTCGGTGCCGATGCTGTCCTGCACGGCCTGCAGGGCGTCGAACAACTCGGGGCAGGTGTTGAGGAAGCGCTCGCGCGCTTCTTCGGTGATTTGGAATCGCAGCCGCAGCGGGCGCAGCACGGTGATGCGGCGATAGCCGAAGTCGGTGTTGTCGAAGACGCGGCTGGTCTTGCTGTCTTCTAGCGCGCCGTGCTCGCGGGTGACGGCGTCAAGCGCAGCTTGATCGAGGTAGCGGCGCTTGTCGCCGAGGCTGCGCTTCATCGGGGTGTAGCGCTCGCGCGCGTCGATGAGCTGGATCTTGCCCTTGCGGTGCTCAGCCTTGCGGTTGGTGACCACCCAGATGAAGGTGCCAATGCCGGTGTTGTAGAACATCTGCTCGGGCAGGGCGACGATGGCCTCGAGCTGGTCGCGCTCGATGATCCAGCGGCGGATTTCGCTTTCGCCACTGCCGGCGCCGCCAGTGAACAGCGGCGAGCCGTTGAAGACGACGGCTGTTCGGGAGCCGGGCTTGTCGCGGTTGCCGGGCTGATGGTCCTGGAACTTGCTCATCATGTAGAGCAGGAACAGCAAGGCGCCGTCGTTGATGCGTGGCAGCTTGCCGCTATAGCCACGGAAGTTGGGCCAGCGGTCGATGATTTTCTTCTCCGCCTTCCAGTCCACGCCGAAGGGCGGATTGGCCAGCAGGTAGTCGAAGCTGTGATCCGGAAACGGGTCGTGCGTAAGGGTGTTGCCCTCAACCACCTGACCATCCCTGTGGCCCTTGATCAAGAGATCCGACGCGGCCACGGCGTAGGAGCGCGAGTTGTAGTCCTGCCCGAAGACCTTCACCGTCGCCTGATCGTTGTGGGCACGAATCCAGTTTTGCGCCTCGGCCAGCATGCCGCCGGTGCCGCAGGCGGGATCGCAGACGGTGACGATGACGCCGGCCTGCGTGAGCACGCTGGTGTCGGGCTCCAGCAACAGGTTGACCATGAGCTGGATGACTTCGCGCGGGGTGAAGTGATCGCCCGCCGTTTCGTTGGCGGCTTCGTTGAAGCGCCGGATCAGGTCTTCGAAGACCAGACCCATGGTGATGTTGTCGACCTTGCGTGGGTGCAGGTCGATCTCGGCGAACTGCGCCACCACCTGGTAGAGGCGGTTGGACTCTTCGAGCTTCTCGATTTCCTTGTCGAACTCGAAGCGCTCGAAAATCTTGCGAATGTTCTCGGAGAAGCCAGCGATGTAGTCGGTCAGATGGCGGCCGATGTTGTCGGGGTCGCCCTTGAGATTCTGGAAGTCGAGGGCGCTGTGACTGTGAAAGCCCAACGGCCGGCCGTCTTCGTCCTTCGCCAGCTCGTTCAGCACACGGTCGATTAGCGCCGAGTCCTTGCCCTTCAGACCCTCGTAGCGGGCGAGAACGGCATCCTTGGTAGGCGCGAGCACGGCGTCAAACCGACGCAGCACGGTTAGCGGCAGCATCACACGCTCGTACTGCGGCGGCCGATATGGGCCACGCAGCAGGTCCGCGACGGACCAGATGAAGTTAGCAAGAGGTTGGAAGTTTGAAGTGCTCATGAATGCTTATTCGTTGCTTCAACGTCGAGTATGCGGTTGTAGTGCTGAGAAGCGATATTGGATTTCAATATCACGGGCAACAGGCAAGGCCCATTGCCCGTCTGTGTCAGATTGCGTGGCGTCAACTCTCCATCACGTTGCTGCAGTTCCTGCCTCGTTGCAACTCATCCAGCCAATCCCCGCTCGATGAGGGGACGCGCACATCCACCTGAAACCCCCGCCTCGTCAGCCGCTCAGCCGCCACGTAGGCGGCCCCCTGACCACAGTAGTTTGTGTCATTGTCGCCAAAGATCGTGATCGCCTTTACCTCTGGGGGAGGCTCAAAGGCGCTCAAACCATGAGCGCTCACGCATGACCAAACCGGGACCTTAAACATCTCGGTCGCCGCCATGGCTGTTTCAATACCCTCCGCGATGCCGACAAGGCCTCCGTTTGCAGGCGCCAACCGGATGGCCGCACCAGCTATGGCCAACCCTGCCATAAGCCTCTTAGGGGACGCCACAGGCGCCTTGGCAGCCCCGTGCAGGTAAGTACGATGAAGTGACACGAGCTCGCCACTGGGGCCCGACAGTTCACCGATCATCGCAGGGAATGTCCTCGGCAGAGTCGTGTTGTCGCCGGCGTAAAGCAGCGAGGGATGAAAGCGCAACCCTTCCGGCAGTTGATCAAGCGTCAGCCCCCGAGTGCGAAGGTACCGCCATGCTGGATCACCAGCTCTGATCGGTCGAGAGCGCTCGCGAACGGCCCTGACGGCTTCGAGGGGGTTACGTGGCGGATGGGGTACCTCCGGTTCACGCTCGGTGAAATCACTGCAGATCCGCTCAACATCGTCTGCCAGCTCTCGGAATGATCCTCCGGTCACCTCCATCGCGAGCTGAACGCCGTCCCGTCCCCCACACCGGTTGCAGATGCTTGTCCCTCGCCCCTCCAGGTCATCAAATCGAAACCGGTCGCTTCCGCCACAGATCGGACATGGGCCATGCCTCTTACCGAGTGAGTCCTCTGCCACCCCCAACGCCAGAAGTATCTCGCGCCAGCGACCGCGTGCGACGTCTCGAAGCTTCGATCGCTCACGCATATTCAACCTCCTGCTCGACCCGGCTCGGTGCAAGATGCCGATGTACCGCGGTCCTTCGCAAAGCTGCCCCGCGCTTTTGCCAAGCGATTCTTCGCGAAGTTGCCCAGTTCTGGACTTCGACGCTTGGCTCCTCTGTGACCTCTGCAAGGTTTTTCGGGTAATGCCCAAATCTGTCGTGGTACCGATGCCGGGCCCAACCGGGCTTAAATGCTCTGATGGCGGCGATGGCGAGGAGTTGGGAGTAAAAGCTTTGTCGATAGTCTGCATCTTCAAACTCACCCACACCTCGAGTAATGCGCTCAAGATCGCCCGACAGGGTCGCGACCTCGCTCTGGCGTTCAGGCGCAAAGCCGCACTTGTCGCACACGTGGACGCCGGGCTTTCGAACGAACTTGCACTTTGGGCAGGCGGAGGGGGCTTTGGTGGGCTTGTCGCGCGCCTGTCGTTCTTGGACCACGCGCTCTCCACCATCCAACGCGATCTCGACGTCATCCGTCGGATAGCCGAGTGCGACGACAGTACCACTGTGATCCAACAGTAGCGCCTCGGTCTTGCCAGGGAATGGGCGGAGTACCCGGCCCACCATCTGGAGGTACCTGATTCGCGAACGGGTTGGCCGCGCCAGCACGATGACTTCCGCGGACGGGCAATCCCAGCCCTCCGTAAGCAAACTCGGATTGACCAGAACTTTGGTCTCGCCGGCGGCGAACGCCTCAATTCGCAAGCGCCTCTCGTCGTCGTCGAAGTGGTAGTCGATGTGAGCTGCCTTGATCCCTGCCAGCTCGAATGCGGCGACAATCATCTTCGAGTGCGCAATGTCCGTCGCAAATACGACCGTCTGCCTGTTCTCGGCCAGGCGATTCCAATGGTCAACGATGTCACCTGACCTGCCCCCTGTAGCCGTACCAGCTATTCGGCAGGAAGCCCGGTTGCGAGGATAGTCGAATTGGGTTTGGCTTGCGATGCATCGGCAGCATGCTGCCGATGCATCGCGGCGTATTGTGCCGGCGGTATTCGCCCACAGCTGCTGTGAGGCCGGATCTCGTTGTAGTCTTGGCGCCAGGCGCTGATCGTCTCGCGGGCCTGGGCCAAGGTCTCGAACCAGTGCTCATTCAGACATTCGTCGCGAAACTTCCCATTGAAGCTCTCGATGTAGCCGTTCTGCATGGGCTTTCCTGGGTCGATCAGAAGGTGGCGCACGCCATGAGCCTGTGCCCATGCGATGAACGCACGGCTGGTGAACTCGGGTCCGTTGTCGGTTCTGACCGCATGCGGATATCCACGAAACCTCGCCGCCTGATCTAGCACTCGAGTGACGTACTGCCCCGAGATGCCGTGATCGACGGCGATGTCGACGCACTCGTGACTGAAGTCGTCGGCGACGGTCAGGCACTTGATGCGCCGGGCGTTGCTCAGACTGTCGCTGACGAAATCCATGCTCCAGACTTCATTGACTGACTGCGCTAGCTGCAGCGGCACGCGCTCACTGCTCGTGCGCTTTGCCTTGCGTCGCCGCTTCACGGCCAGCTTGGCAGCCTTGTATAGGCGATACACGCGCTTGTGATTTACCCCAGGGAAATCGGGCCGCAACAGATCGTGGATTCGTCGGTAGCCGAAACGGCGCCGCTGATGAGCGATGTCGACGATCGCGCGGCTGAGTGCGTCGGCCTCGGCGCTCGGCCGCGGCGCGTTGCGATAACTGTCTCGGGAAAGCCCCACAAGGTGACAGGCGCGGCGCCCGGATAGATCGAACTGTTCAATCATCTTGCCGATCGCTTCGCGTTTCGCCTGTGGGGCTAACGCTTTACCCCGAAAACGCCCTTCAGCGCGTGGATGTCCAGGTGCGCTTCGGCAAGCAGCTTCTTGAGCTTGGCGTTCTCGCTTTCCAGTTCCTTGAGCCGCTTCGCGTCCGGCACGTCCATCCCGCCGAACTTCGCCCGCCACTTGTAGAAGGTGGCGTCGCTGAAGCCCCCGCTACGGCATAGCTCCTTGATCGGCACTCCGGCATCTGCCTGCTTCAGGAAGCCGATGATCTGCTCTTCGGTGAATCGTAAGCGTCCGGTCGAGACCGTCTTCTCTGACTGAGGGCGTTCGTCCAGAGTTGCGCCCACCATTTCAGTGGTGGGGACCACTTTGGAAACGAGTGACACGAAGAGGACGAGTCGCAAGGGCCGTCCGAACTATCCGATCGATTTCAAACGCGGCATTGCGGCGTTGGCTTGCAAGCCCGACGTTTCGGTGTCGAAACTCGCGCTCAAGCATGGCATTAACGCCAACCTGATCTTCAAGTGGCGACGTCATTACCGGGCGGGCCGATACGGCGCCCAATTGCCGGGTGAGTGCGTGGCGGACGAGACGGCCGGTGGCACGGCACCCGACCTGCTTCCGGTGCTGCTGCGCAGGAGTGCGCGACCGGAGCATTCGCAGACAGCACCGGCGCCGCTGATCGAGATCGAGCTTACCAACGCGATGGTGCGCGTTCGTGGCGAAGTCAGCCGTATGGCGCTGCTGACGGTTCTCGACTGCCTGGCCGAGCGCACATGATCGGGCTGCCGGCGGGCACCCGGATTTGGCTCGTGGCCGGCGTGACCGACATGCGCCGCGGCATGGACGGGCTGGCGGCATTGGTGCAAGAGCGGCTCACGGAGAACCCGTTTTCGGGCCACGTGTTCATCTTCCGCGGCCGGCGTGGACATCTGGTCAAGCTCTTGTGGTGGAGCGGTGACGGACTGTGCCTTTTTGCCAAGCGGCTCGAGCACGGCCGCTTCGTCTGGCCGCAGGCAAATGAAGGTGCGATCCACCTGAGCGCGGCACAGATGTCGATGCTGCTCGAGGGCATCGACTGGCGCCGTCCGCGGCGCAGCTGGGCGCCCGAACGAGCGGCGTAGAAAGTGCGCCGGGGGGCTGTTCACAGGGGCCGTGATCTCGTAGACTGGCCCCATGCAACCGAACTCGCCGCTGCCCGATGACGCCGCCGTGCTCAAGGCCATGGTGAGCGCCCAGCAGGCCGAGATCGAACACCTCAAGCTCATCATCGCCAAACTTCGCCGGGCGCAGTTCGGTCGTCGTTCGGAGCGCCTGGACGAGACGTTGGCGCAACTGGAACTCTCGCTCGAAGAACTTGAAGTCGTGCGTGCCGAGCGCCAGGCACGGACACCTTCGTCCGACGAATCCGTGCCGGAATCCAAGCGCTCGGGCCGCGAGCCGTTGCCTGAGCACCTGCCGCGCGAAACACGCGAACATGCCCCGGCGCAGTGCACCTGCCCCGATTGCGGCGGCGCACTGAAGAAGCTTGGCGAGGACGTGAGCGAAGTGCTCGAGTACGTGCCCGAGCATTTCAAGGTGATCCGCCATGTCCGCCCCAAATTCGCCTGCGGCGGCTGCGACACCATCGTCCAGGCGCCCGCGGTGAGTCGGCCGATCGCGCGGGGGCGCGCCGGCGCCGCATTGCTCGCCCATGTGCTGACCGCGAAATACTGTGATCACCAGCCGCTCTACCGGCAAAGCGCCATCTACGCGCGCGCCCGGGTGGAGTTGGAGCGCTCGACACTGGCCGACTGGGTCGGCCAATGCAGCGCGCTGGTGCGCCCGCTGGTCGACGCCATCCGGCGTTACGTTCTCGCCAGTGCGAAGCTGCACGGCGACGATACCCCGGTGCCGGTACTCGCCCCTGGCGAGGGCAAGACTCGAACCGGACGGCTGTGGACCTATGTGCGCGACAACCGCCCCGCGGCCGAGCAGGCGCCACCCGCGGTGTGGTTCGCCTACTCGCCGAACCGGCGCGGCGAACACCCGCAGGCTCACCTGAAGAAATACCGCGGCATCCTGCAGGCCGACGCTTTCGCGGGCTACGAGGCACTCTACGCCGAGGGGCACATCCAGGAAGCGGCCTGCTGGGCGCACGTGCGGCGCAAGTTCTTTGATCTGGCCAAGGCGCAGGCATCCCCGCTGGCCACTGAAGCGCTCAAGCGCATCGGCGCACTCTACGAGATCGAGGCCGGCATCCGCGGGCAGCCACCGGACCAGCGCCAGGCGGTGCGCGAGAAACTCGCCGCACCGCTGCTCGACGAGTTCAAGCTCTGGCTTGCAGCGACGCTCGGCCAACTCTCGAAACGCTCGGCACTCGCGGAGGCGATCCGCTACGCGCTGACCCGCTGGCCGGCGCTTACCCGTTACGTCGGCGACGGTCGTATCGAGATGGACAACAATGCCGCCGAGCGAGCCCTGCGCGCGGTGGCCATCGGGCGCAAGAATTATCTCTTCGCCGGCTCGGACGCTGGCGGCGAGCGGGCCGCGGCGATCTACAGCCTGATCGGCACCGCGAAACTGAACGACATGGATCCGGAAGCCTACCTGCGTCACGTGCTCGAACGCATCGCCGATCACCCGGTCAATCGCATCGACGAACTGCTGCCGTGGAACGTCGAGTTGGAGCCGCGAATCGAGAACCGGGCGGCGGCTTAATGGCGAACCTTCCCCGCGATCCACTGGCAACGCTCCCGAACATCACCGAACTGATCGAGCAAGACGGCCAGATCACCTTGGGTCACGTCACGCCGATCGGCTGCGTCGCCGTCGCCAACGACGAAGACAACTGCCTCGCCGCACTCAAGCGCCGCCCCGGCGAATCCCTGCAGCAACTGCTCGTGCGCCTGGACGCCGCGATCGCCCGCGCCTGGGACGACGATTACTTCGCCGACGAGATCAACGGGTAGTTCGTCAACACGGTATCCAGCGGACGCTTACGGTGAATCTGCTCTTTCTCATGCCCGTCATTCTCCATGGTTTGACGGACTCCACTACCTTTCACGTGGTACGGCAGGAGGGGGGCAGGTCAGCGACGCCGTCGAGCCACGCCAATAGATGCCAAGGCCAAACCAACCACTATGGCTGCTACCCGAGCGCTGGGCTCTTCGGAGGCAAGCTGGAGCATTTCCGATATCGACATGAAGACACGGTGTCGTGGTTATGTCGTGGCAGTCAAGGCGAGGAGGCCTTGGTCAGAAAATGCGTCGAGACCGCCACGTACCGGCCACGCGTATATGCTTTCACCATTCTCGACAACTGATGAATGGCATAGCAAAAAGATGACCAATAGCCATAGAAGCCAGGCGACCGCAGAGTGCAATGCGCTGCCGATCAATATCGTGGCGGCGCAACTACTTAAGAAGGCAGGAGTCTGGCCAAATCCGACGGAGATGCACGTACTGGCCCTGATGCGGTGGGCCGCGGTAACGGATCGGGTGGAGCACGAGGAGTTCGATCTGGGCGTGGTTATAGAGCGCGCCGTTCGAACATGGGATCCAGCAGCGACACTGGAGGCTCTCGGGCCGGTAACGATCAGTCCGACGGACGATCCGGCGGATGCGGCGGCGACGCTGCTGACGGAGCTGTGGCCAACGGGAATCATTCTTCGAACACCGGACTGAGCATCGTGCACAAGGACCTCCTCCAGGATCCACAAGAGCTTACCGCCAAGGCCTTCGAGGACTACAGGGCCCAGCGCCTAAAGATCGATGGTGTCATGCCGCACCCGGGCAAGTTGTGCCGACCACCGTCATGGTCGCGGTACGGCCTTATGCGCGACCCTACGCGCCTCACCTACCGGCCAAGCCAGGTGCTAAGGGTCGGCTGCGCATCGCCCCGCTCGTGTCGGTCGTCTATGTTGGTGTCACCGTTTGGCACATAGGAACCGGGAGCGCCAGCAGTTATCGGCGGATTGTGACCCCGTTGTGGATCTGCGGGGCCACAGGGATGAGCCTGTCCTGTCGCTTAGGGAAACGAGGGAGGATCTCAACCCGATCGACATAGGCGGCGCTGCTGAAATCGTCGGGCATCTGCGGCCTACCGCTCACGAACGGAGGGATGTCAAACTTCGACAGATCTCGCCGGCGTCGGCGCCTCCGGACGATGTAAAACGCGCCATAGCCAAGACATATGGCCAGAATGCAGAGCGCCGCGGCGTGCTCTACAAGGGCGAGGCGTACTTGGTCGCCGATCAGCATGAACCTGCCTCCGATGTCGAAGAGCCAATTCTGCACGCAACCAAGGTCTCAATTGGCGACCGCATCCATTGTAGGGACTTGAATACCTCGCTTGCGAAGGCGACAGTTGCCCGCAACAACACTCCGACGGAGTTGTCCGCCTGCCACTGACCGGCTCAAACTGACACTTTTGCGGCCGGTCGGAATATTGCGAAGTAGGCGTTCGATTCGTGCGAGCTTGAGGAGCGCAGAATGGTCAATACGCTCTCTCAAATCAACATTTGCCTCGCTCCCGCTCCGCAGATCGCCGACGGCCGCACGCTCGGTCTATTGCTGCTCAAAGCGGTACCGAACGGAGCCGCTTCGCACGACACGAAACTGGTCGCGCGTGTTGGTGCCGACCGGGTTCGGCAGGGTCAACACCGTCCAGCGGGTCGGTTCAAACACAAACGGCACGTATAGGATGCGGTACGTGCGCTTGCGGTCCTCTCTTGCACTGCCGGCGACCTCAAGCTCTCGCGCAGTCAGTTCGAACTCGCCGCCGGCGTCGAGCGCCGACTTAACCTCGTAGAGGTATTCGTGACGCGCGGTCACGACTCGGAAGTCGTATCCCAAGGAGTCGTCGCCAGCTGGGCCGCTGCAGAATTTTTCCCGGTTTGACGAGACCCAGCACTCGTCCGACATCTCCTTCGGATGGCGCCGGAAGAGCAGCTTCCACACCAGCCACTCGCTGGCCATGCCCATTGCCGTGCGGGTTGATTCGGACAGTTGGTTGCGCCAGCTTCCGCCCCTGCCTCCGCGGCCTCCCCGCGGTCCCGGCCGCGGCTTTCCGGCATCCTCCTGCTGAACCAGGCGAGTGACGCGATTGCCGGAGAACCACTCGTCGCTTTGAGCGATGGCCGCGTCCGCAAGGCGCTCGAACTCCAGAATGAATGTGGGGCTTCCGGTGTCCAGCGAGCGTCCAGCGAAGAGGACGCTGCGGCGCGCCACCTCGGCCTTCAGACGGAGTTCGCGAGCCTCCTGCTCCTCGTGCTTCAAATCCTCCGCCGTCAGGCCCAGATCGTTCAATGACTCGGTAATCGGCATGTCCGTCGGCCACCTGTCGGCGCGGCGCAGCAGCGCCGGCAAGTCGCCTGGCGCGATCACCTCGAAGTCCAGCAGGCCCGCCTGGTCCAGCTCGCGCACGAGCTGCTGGGCATCGGCAGCGTCCGCGCCGGCCGGCTGTTGTGCCCCGTTTTTCCTGCACCAGGCTCGCACCAGGTTCGTCAGGTCCGCGTGCCACGCAATCACAAGCTTTCGGTTTGCGGCCGCAACGACGTCAAGGGCATCAAGCTCGACGGCGGGATCATCGGCCCCGAGCCTTTCCTCAACCGCTAGATCCGCATGGGCGGCGACGCGGGCTTGATCGAGCTGCTCCAACTGCAGCGGCCACTCCGAGTCGAACTCAATGAATTCGAGCGTTCGAAGGATCACGTACTCGTCGAGCGGCGCAGCGGCCCGCCAAGCGGGCAGAAAGGCTCGCCTTAGCCGAGCACGTATCGAGGGGGCAAGCTCAGCGAGGTACGCGCTGAAAAGACGTCGAAAATCCGCTTCATCGTTCATCGGCGGATAGCCTAGCTCGGCGAGCGTGCGACCGAAGGCGGCGAAGTCCAGGTTAAGACGCACGCGGATCGCCCCCTGGTCGTCCGTCTCAGCGATGACCTCAATCAGCTGGTCTACCACCTCCCCGGGGAGTTCGCTCGCGAGCCAGGCGCGAAGCTGCAGTGCGTGGCCGAGCTGGGCATGCTTCTCGCGGAGCCGCTCAGCGGCCTCCCGGCCTTTGAGGAAAGCCACTGCCGGCAGTACCGCGTCGACGCGGCGCTGCATGCCGCCCTTCGTCGCGGCGAAGTGCTCACTCACGACGCTTACGTCTCTGCCAATGGCCTTGGCCAGCATGTCCTCGGACGGCCCCGCGGAGCCACCGCTGTAGCCCGCCCGCTGCAGCCTTCCCAGTAGAAGCTCGATCGTATTGCGCCGCGACCCGAGCAGCTTGGTGAGCGCCTGCGACGCTTCGAGCAGGAGCGGCAGGTCGATGGGGCCGGCAGTCCTGACGAGCAGCGTCGGGGCGCGGGCGTGCTGCACGGCGTGCACGCGCTCCATGCCGCGCACCGGAATTTCCAGCCCCGAGATAGTGAGGGCGAATCCTCCGCAGCGCCTGACGCGGATCGCGCGAAGCCTGCGGTCGAGCTCGTCCGCGGGCAGCGTCCGCAGCTCCAGGGGATCACCGAGGTGTTCATGCGCCAGAACGGCAAGGTCGCTCAGCCAGGACAGCTCGCCGGCCACCAGCGGAGGGTCGTCGGGCGACGCCTCGAACGGGCCGTCGTCGACGACCAGCTGCACCTCGCCGGAGTCCGTCAGCCTTGGAGAAAAGCGACCGGTCGCCTTTAGCAAATCGCAAATCAGAGGGGCGTCGGTCTCCCCCACGTCAAGCACCGCTTCGCCTGCGTCGTTCAGCGAGCGCGCTGCGAAGGCCTGGGGCTCGCTCGTTACGTAGACGACCGGCGGGTCCTGCTCGCGCCCCTGCAGAAGTTCGAGGCTTCCCGCCCGCTCCACGACTAGTTGAAGGGAGGCGGGCAGCGCGCTGCGAAGCTCCGCGACGTCGGCCCACGCGCGGCGGACTTGGTCGCGCAAGTCGCGCCTTTCGGCCGCCGAAAGATCCGGGAGCACCGCGGCGAGCGACGCCAGCCGGCCCGGCGCGCTGGACGGATCCGACCAGTCGCGAAGGCCGATCTTGGGGTCGAAGAGGATCGAGGGAAGCTCCTCGCGGGCGCCGGGCTCGGATTTGAACCGCGCCACGAAGCGCGGGGGATGCTGACGGGCCACCGTCGTGGACCAGCTGTTGCAAGGACTTGCGAAGACGACTTCGTCATAGCGGGCGCTTGCGGGCCACCGCCCGTGTCGCAGGAAGACGTACAGGGGCGTGGGAAGGGTGACGGACTGGCATCCGCGCCAGTGCCGGACGTCAAACTCGAAGTGACTCCGCACGTGGGCTCTCAGATAGGCGACCAAGAGGTTCGAAAGAGCCTCCTTCGCGGAGTTCGGGAGCTGATCGTGCTCGAGCTGGCCCGGCACTCTCCACGCCTCGCCGTCCATCCGGTACTCGGTCTGCGGGTAGTGCAGCTCGTGCCGAGAGGCGTAATTGATCCAGGTCGCGTCGAACCCTAGCTTGGCGTCGCCGGCGCGCAGGAACAAGTTCCAGTAGTTGTTCGGCGTGCCCGCACGACGCAGGTTGGCCGCTACGGGCTCCAGTCCGTCCGGGACTCTGAGAACCTGCAGGAAGCGGGTCCAGTCCTCGCGCCTGTCGCCGGTGCGCGCGCGCGGCCAGCTGGAGAAGGCCACCAGGAGGCGGTTGCGCTGCGCGTTGCAGTCCGGGGAAACGGGGGCGGCCTCGTCGAAATAGTGCTCGAGCGTTCGTCCGAGGGCGCTCCACGACGAAGACATCAGGGCGTATTCGGCGCGCATCCAGCCGCCCAGGCAGGGCACGCTCAGATCTGCCTGCCGCAGAGTAGCCTCGACTGACTTGTCGCCCATGACGAGCCAGACGCGAAAGGCCCACGTCAGGGCTTCCTGTCGCTGGTTGTCCGTTCCAGACTCCAGCGCCCCCTTGAGGGCCGCCAGCGCCTCGACGGGGTCGTAGTTTCGTAGGAGGCCCGCCTTCTGGAACTTGTGGATGACGTCTTCGGGGACCTCGACTTGCTGGTTCAGGAACCGGAACTTTCGTGCAATGGCCGAAGGAGGGTTGGGAGGCCCCTGGGTGCGCTTCCCGCGCGCGCTCGTCAACCGCGCAAATACGGGCGGCGCGTCGTCCAGGCCGTCCGCAGTTGCGACGAGAAGCTTGTTGTCGTCGCCGAGGAGCACCTTCTTGCCAGCCAACTGAGCCAAGTCGATTTTCGACGCGGCGAAGGTCGAGAGTACGTCCTGGTAGAACTCGCGCCAAGCGGTTGCGGCGGCCTTTTTCTTCTTCGACGAGAGATGCGCCGCCGTCGCCTCGACCCACTTGCACAGCCGCTCCGCGTGCAGTTCGAGGGGCATATCCAGGGCGGACGCGAGCGCCCTGATCCGCGACAGCTGCGCGTCGGATACGTTGTCGAGTATGTGAGCGTTGGCGATCGACCCGAGCAGCGACGGAGTCATCTGCCTGGTTCGGACGTCCGGCCATGCGTAGAGTGTTCTCAGCGGTGCCCATTTGACGCCAGCGCCTGACGTGGTGGGCCAGATCGCGGCGTCTGTGATCGGCCGTTTGAGCGCCTTGAACGCTCCCACGATCGTCGCAATCCTCACGCCCGACCAGGCGGCCATGTCGACGACCGCGCTCGCCGGTACGTCCAAGCCCTCGTCGACGATCGCCAGGCAAGCCTTCGCCGCGGTGTCGGCCGCGGCATCGATCAGCAGCTCGTTCAGCGGCAGCTCGGGCTTGATGGTGCGCCGGTCAATGTCCGCGAAGAATGGCGCGTCGATGTGGCCGGCCATCGGCGAGACAGCGTGGTCGTCCATCGGAAGAAAGTTGTAAAGGCGCGGCGCGACCGCCTTGTCTAGGCGCACGGCGATCGAAACGATGGCGTCGCCCTTCCAGGCTAGCCAGCGCTTGAGTGGAGGCGCCGCCGGTATGCTCTTCGCGACCGCCGCGAGCACAGCGTCCTTCTGCAGCGTCTGCCTGACGACGAGAAACGCGCTTCCGTCGCTCAGCGTTACGCGTTGCATGCGAATGCTCGAAGATGGATCCCTCAAGATCGGTTCGACCGCGCGGGAGAGCGTCGCCTTCTCAAGCTGGACTCCGGCTCGAACGATCGAGACTTCCAGCGACGCAAGGCGATCGAGAAAGAGCTGGACTGGCGCGGCTACGTTGGTCAGCGCGGCTACCTGCTTCTCCGCCAGTTCGACCTCGCGCGAGGAAGCCAAAGGCAGGCAGACGACCGTCGCATACCCCAGCGCGGCAAGGCGGCGCACTTCGTCCGACTGTTCGCTGACGGCGACAGGAACCAGGTACCGCGGAATGTCGGCGGCGACCTTAGTGGCCACCTCCGGAGACGCGCCAATCTCCTCCAAGAGCTCTGCGATCTCTTCCATTGACGCGAACCGGAAGCAGTAGCCGTCGAACGTGGGCGCTGGCATCTGAGCGCCAGCGGAAAAGATGCGGACGTCGTTGGTGAGCGCCTCGACACTTCTAAAACCGAGGCCCTTGTTTCCGATCCCTTCGCCGATTTCCTTATCGCTCGTTCCGATGTTGCGGATCGCCTCGAAGTTCGAATCGGAGAACGGACGCCCCTTGTTGGCGACGAGCAGTACGCCCGTTTGGTCGATGCCGACCGCTAGGTGGATGGCGACCTCTCCCTTCTCGCCAACAGCGTGCGCGTCGTGGGCATTCTGAAGCAACTCGAAAAGGACGCGGTCGCCATACTGCGTACCAATGATTTCGTTCAGGCTCCTCAGGCTCTCGTACACCTTCAGGCCGCGCCGGTGCCCGTCCAATGCGTGCTCAAGCTGCGAGCGAGTAATGCTACCGATAAGCTCCGCGGCCGACGCGAACTGCGTCGCAGCCGCAACCATCGACTTCTCGGCACTTCCTTCGTCAGTTGGTATCACGGCTTCATCCATATCCGCTCCCACGATTTGAGTCGACGTGATAACGCTTTGCGGGGCGAAAATCCAGATTTCGATCCTGCCGAGAACATTCAGCACGAAGAGCGCCGATCGCTCGTCCCTCGCCAGAAGCTGTGACCGATCGCCAATGCACCCTGAGATTATCCCGTTAGGATTGATCTGCCAGTAGATCGCCGCGGGGTGGTCGTCCATAGACTTCGGACCCCACCGACCGCATTTGCCGAGCAGCAATCCTTTGCCGTCAGGACCGGGGAGCCGCCGTTCGAAGAGCTGTGCAGTCGAAGCCGCGAAGTGCGGGTTTTGGCAGGGCTGAAGCCTCGGGAAGCTGATCGCCAACGTATTGAGCGCTCAGAATGCAGCCCGTCGCCCTTGGAAATCCTCGCAATCAAGCGAATGGCGGCTTGCGGATGTGCGGCTCAGCTGAATGGCTGCTTCGGGGAGAAATCGCCAAAGGCCGGACATGGCCGATGCCCCCCGGTCGAGCGCATCACCGTTCTGGTCATGTAACGACAGCGCATTCGGGCAAGATCCGCTAGCGGCTGTGTTGGGCTTCCATAGCGCCTGTAGCGCCCCGGCGAGGCTCAAGAATCCGCTATCGTCCGACGCCTCAAGAACATGATCTCGACGGCGCTGCGGCACGACGGATCACATCTACACGCACGCGGCTGAGGACCCGGCTTTCGCGAAAGTAATGGCCGTGCTGGGGCTGGACTGTCGCGAGGGAGACTTCGCCCACAACCTCACCAAGATGCTGCGGGAGTCCTACAATGGAGCAGTACACTTCGCACCCGAGATCACGGGCCCCATCTATGACTCCGACAACCGCCAATTCGCCAACGCAAACGCCAGCACCGGAGAAAGACCCAATCGAGATAGTTGCGACGAGCTTTCTTAAGGGCTTCGCGCCGGAGCGCGTGGTGGTTATCGTGGCGGAAGCAAAACGCTTGCGCGAGCGGCTCTCCTCAACTGCCTGGTACGCCGAGCAAGAAAGGAGAACTGGCGCCAGATTGTGGCTGAACTTGGCAGTCAGCTATCGGGGCGAAGCTTAAAGCCATCGGTTCCGAGCCCGCAGCTCTTACGCGCCGGCAGCCGTCACCTAGCCCCCCGCAGCCCTGCCTGCTCCAGCAACCAGGCCTCATATGAAGTCAGGTACTTCCCCAACAGTTCAACCGGTCGTCTGATGTAGTGTCTCTCGGCAGTCGCAGACGGCTTGTGGCCCATGATCTGGGCGATGACTCCCCTCGGCATTTCAACCCATTCGGCCAAGCTCGCGAACGATCTACGAAGGCCATGGATGGACACATGCGGCAGGCCCGCCGCCTCGAGAGCGTGCTTATGAGGAATCCGCGGCTCCTCGATGTGACCGCTTGCAGCCTGTGGACTTGAGAAGACCCACTCGTTCTCACGAGGCAAGTCGCGCAACAAGGCCTCCAAGTATGGCGCCAGCGGGATGAATCTTCCGACCTCCTCACCCTCGTATTTGTCCTTGATCCACATCTTCTTCCACCGGAAATCTACATTGCACCATCGCAACTCCGCCCACTCGTCCCGGCGCGCTCCGAGGAGGAGCAAGCCCTGGATGTGGGCGCTCATCACAGGGTTGGGCAAGCCTCGTACAGCTTCAAACCAGGCTGCAAGTTGGTTGCGCTCGAGTACATCACCGGACTTGGCCCTTCGGGCTGGAACTTCGCGCCGGAGGTCAGGATCATCGACGATGCTCGGGTCCACGACATCCCGATAAGAGTCCTGCGTTGAACACCACCGCCAGAAGGCTCGAAAAAGCTCGAATCCCTGCCGGGCATTGTTGCGCCTCCCTTCTGCCTCCTCTACCAGCCAGTCCTTCAGTCCCTGCGCGCTGATATCGCCGAGGCGCAAGCGAAGGAGCGGATAGAGGACGCCCTGCACTGTCTCGCCACGACCTCGCCGCTTGGCTTCTCCTCCCGCCTGCGCATGGTTGATGTGGTCGGCCAAATGGCGCTCTCCCCAGTGACGCTCGTGGCTATCCAGGTAATAATCCCACGCTTCGCCGACAGTAGTTTGCGCACGGCGCTCTAGAGCGGCGCGCGATTCGGCTTCACTAATCTTGTCCTTCCGATCTTGTCTCGGGTCTGTACCTCGATCGACCAGACTCTGCAGCCGATTGGCCTCCTTGCGGGCATCAGCCAGCCCCCAGACACGGACATCACCGATCGTGATCCTGATCGTCTTGCGATTGAGTTTGCTCTCGAAGATGTACGACTTGGCGCCTGAAGTGGCCCGCACGGCGAGCCTCGGCGCCTCGGTATCCCAGAGAAAGTCCTGCCCTCCGCCGGCCGGCGCCTCGAGGTTTCGGATCCGCTCCAATGTCAGTCGCTCTCTCGCCACAACAGGCTCCTCAGATCTTGCCAGTCGCTTCCATGTAGCCACAGTGTAGCCACATTCTGAGGATGCCGCCCTATGCGCATCTATACCCGCGCCTAGTATCTTATTAAGATTCCGTTGGTTAGCCACACACAACAAGCCATACCCACCAGAAAATGTCAAAAACTCTCGGGCTCATAACCCGAAGGTCGCAGGTTCAAATCCTGCCCCCGCTACCAACACTATCTTGGAAGGCTCCGGAATATTGTCATTGACAGCGTTCCGGAGCCTTTCTCGTTTCTGATGGCCCGTTTTATCGGCCGCCATGATCAGGATTCCCGCCAGATCGCCATAAAGGTCAATCTGAAGCTCCTCGCGACCTTCTTTGGGTGTCAGGACGATCTTCTCGATCAGGCCGCGCAGATGCTTGGCTGCCTCTCCCTGGCCCCCGGAGTGGCTTAAAGTCTCCCGCAGGGACGCCACTTCCTCCCGGTAGCGCATCGCCATGGCCGGATGGAGGAGGGGCCGGGGGTCCGTGCTTCCCTGCGTGATCTGGTCCTCCAGGGCTTCCAGCCGGGCCACAATCCGCTCCAGATCGTCCCTGACCAAGGCGGCTCCGATCCCCTCGCGGATGGCCTTGAGGATATGCGCGCGCTCTTTTGTGAGCTTGTCCTTCTCGGCCTTCGCCTCAAGCAGGGCGGAATCCTGGGCGCGGCGCAGGGCGTTGAGAGCGCGGGTGTACTCTTCGCAGAAGATGTGGAGCAGGTCATCGCGCATCAGGTGGGTCTGGAGGGCCGAGAGGACTTTGCTCTCCAGCACGTCCCGCTTGATCGTCTTGCGGTTGGCGCAGACGCTCTCGCCCTTGTTCTTGCTGGCCGCGCAGCCATAATGACTCGCGTTGATCTTCGCATACCCGCCGCCGCACACCCCGCAGCGCAGCAGGCCCGAGAGCAGATATCGTGGACGGTTGCGGTGCCACAGGCCATTCGGCCTGGCATCGAGGTCCTTCTGGCGGGCTTTGGCCGCCTCCCAGAGGTCCTGCGGGATAATCCGCAGCTCCGGAACACCTTGCCGCACCCACGCGCTTTCGTCATTGAGGCGCGTCACCCGCTTGCCGGTGGCCGGGTCCTTAATGAAGCGCTGGCGGTTCCAGACCAACTGCCCGATATAAAGCTCGTTGTTCAAAATGCCCGTACCCCGGCGGCGGTTGCCGTTGATCGTGCTCTGCCCCCAAGCCTGTCCGGAAGGAGCGGGGATGCGTTCCTCATTCAGCTTCGCGGCGATCGCCTTGGGGGAGCGGTTTTGCATCGCGTATTCCTCGAAGATGCGGCGGATGATCGCGGCCTGCGTTTCATTGATCGCGCGCTCGCCCTTGAGGGCCTCGCCGTTCGCATCAAAGTGTTTCACCACGTCATAGCCGTAAGAAATCCCGCCCCCGGATTTGCCGTGCTCCACCCGTCCGCGTAATCCCCGGCGGGTTTTATCGGCAAGGTCTTTAAGAAACAGCGCGTTCATGGTTCCCTTCAAACCGATATGCAGGGTCGAGATCGCGCCTTCCGAGAGGGTGACCATCTCCACACCGGCGAACTGCATACGCTTGTACACACCGGCAATGTCTTCCTGGTCGCGGCTTAAGCGGTCGAGCGCTTCGGCGAGGACGATCTCAAAGCGCCCGTCATTGGCATCGCGGATCAGGGCCTGGATGCCCGGACGCATGAGCGAAGCCCCGGAGAGCCCGGCATCGCTGTAACACTCGGTGATGGTCCAGCCATTCAGTTGCGCGTGTTCGGTGCAGAGCCGCACCTGGTCCTCGATCGAATGATCGCTTTGCAGATCGGAAGAATAGCGGGCATAGAGCGCCACGCGGAATGTGTTCGAATCTTTACTCATCAGTCTGTCCTGAAGTCTTGACGCGAGTTTCTAAAGTCGCGTTCGGCGGCTGCGCGCGCCAGGGCCTTGACCAACATGATGAGCTTCGGATCGGCGGCGCGCGCGGAGTCCGGGGAGCCTCCATTATGACTCTGCTGCCTTTGCGGTGAAAGGCGCAGAGATCGGTGCTTGTCACCGCGCCCGGCCATGATCTACGCGCCTTCTTCCAGCGTAGCGGGCACGGGATTAACGATCCGTAAAGAGATTCCGCGCAAAGCCGCGCTGGATGCGGCTTTGGCGAGGATCGTTGAGCGCGTTCTCATGCCTATGACGCTCATGCCGTCCCGCCCTGTGCCGTCTTCGCGCTGCCGGAGGGCGCAGAATTTTTTTCATGCGCGCCGCACGAAGAGCGTTTTGCCCAGCCCCGATCCTGGAAGTAGGGGAGTTTCTTGGCGCGGATGACGGGCTGCCCGGCGATCGCGATCAGTTGCTCCTCTTCATCCAGGCGCGCGATCTCATCGGGGCTCAGGACCGGAAACCCCCGTTCGCCGACCGACAAGCGCCAGGGCGAGAGGAGATTCTCGCCGTCGCGCGCGATGCTCCGCCCCTTGCGGGTGGAAGAGCCGATGCGCGTGCTCCACGCCTTGCGGTCTTCAAGGCTGCGGATGCTCCATGCCTGGATCAGGCTCGATTGCTCCTCGATGATCCCCGTTCCGTTGGGACCGTAAATCTCAAGCGGCTGGCGGCGGCTCTGGAAGATCATCAGGGCGCGCACCCCCTTGCCGGGCAGGAGCGAGAGCGCCTTGCCGATATTGGGCAGGCGGCCCAGATTGCCCATCTCTTCGAGCAGGAACAGAAGCTTTGTGTGTCGCTCATCCATGGTGGGCGAGGCGGCGATGGTCTCCAGCAGGAGCGTGACGATCAGCCCCATCCACGGCCCGTGGGTTTCCAGTTTTGACTCTGGAAGGATCAGGTAGAGCGCGGTCTTGCCGTCCAGCACCTCATCAAAAGTGAAGTCGCTTTCCAGCAGCGATTGCCCGAACTCCGAATGCGCGTCATAGAGATCGAGCGCATTGAGCGCGTTATCGCGGAAGGCTCCGAAGGTCTTCACGTATTCGGGCGCGAGCCAGTCATAGAGCGCATTCCCGTATTCGCGCACCAGCCCGGAGAAGAGGTTCGAGCCCTGCATGGTCGCGGCGATCGCGTGTTTTCCGGCTTCGCTCGCCCACACGCAGGCGCGCAGGCCGGGCAGGGTGCATTTCTTCGGCTCGAAGGCAGCCAGATACAAGAGAAACGTGACGATCAGCCTGCGCCCGCCATTGCGGAAGAAGAACCCGTCCCCGCCTTCATGCGCGCCGCCGCGTTCGGGAATCAGTTGCAGGGCGATCAGCTTGGAGAGCGCATGGAGTTCGCGCCCGCCGGTGCGCAGCACATCCTCGACCAGAATACGCAGCGGGTTAAAGCGCAATCCCGGAATGTCGCGCGCACTAAACGGATTGAGGATGAGAACGCGCTGCCCGTCGTTCTTGCGCCAGGCCGCCGTGCGTTCGGTGAGTTCGCCTTTCACGTCGGTGACGATCACCGAACCGGAGGTCCAGTGCAGGAGGGCCGGGATCACGAGCGCGGTCGTCTTGCCGGTGCGCGAAGGCGCGTAGGTCAGCATATGGCCGTTGCCGCGCGCAAAGGGGTCGTAGAAGAGCTTCTTTCCCTCCAGAGTGCCGATGAAGAGGCCCCGCCGGTCATGGGCCATCTCCAGGACGAAGCGATCATGAAGATTAGCCAGGCGCGCCTGCCCGTATTCACCGGAAAGGATGCGGCTTTCATGCAGGAGGTTGATCTGCGCGGCGCTTTCCAGCCCCCGCGCGGTATAGGCGATCAGCGCCTTGAGGGTGAGCAGAAGCGCGAACCCCATCAGGATCAATCCGAACAGGTAGGCTTCTTTGTATACGGACAGCCACGCCCCCGCCCACAAGAATAGAAACGCAACCAGCAGGGCTTTCAAGGGGGAGGATCGGGGCATGCGGCGCATGGTTAGTTCCTTCCGACTTCCAAAACCTGCACGCCCGAGAGCGAGACGCCCAGGCTTCGAAAGAAGCGCTCCAGTTCGGTCTTTACGTCGGAAGTCCCGGTGATTTGCAGGTCGGCAAGACCGCGCAGCAGGGTCGGCTCATGCACCCCCGCCCAGAAGACGAAGATCTTCGCGCCGGAGGATTTCTTTGCGGCGGCAAGGCTTGCCAGCAACCCGCCCGGATCGGGCGAGGCCGTATCCACCCCGTCGGTCACCGACAGCACGATCGGCGGCAAGGTGTTGGCCCCGCGCACCGGCGGCGCACGCAGCCCCTCATCAAGCGCCGTGAGCAACTTCGTGCCGCCGTTCGGGGCAGGTACAGCATTCAGCGCATCGCCTGAAGCCCCGCAGATGTGATGACCGCCGGGGATGGGCAGCGCGGTAACCGCGTCATTGAAGGTGAGTATCCGGCAGCGCGCATAGAGCGGCAGGCTGGAGAGAAAAGACCGGCTGGCGGTAATCACAGCGTCCATGTGCGCCGCCATCGAGCCGGAGACATCGAGCGCCAGAGTGACGGGCAGCAGCGCGTGCTGCGGGATTGCAGCCGGGCGATAATTCAAGGGCAGAGGATTGAAGTCCGTATCGAAGACGGCGACCTGATCGGATGCGGGCGCGATCAACGTTCCGTGCGCATCCGCAAACAGCACCAGCACCTCGCGCGCAGAACCCGCCGTACTGACGCCGGTGATGGTCACTTTCGCGACCGGGCCGCCCGCGATCACGATGAGGTTGTGCTCCTTGTGCCCGGCGAAGGCGGTAAAGGGGGTTCCGTCGGGTAAGGTTAAATGCGAGCGCCGGATGCGTAAGTTCAGCAGCGTATCGGCGCTGGCCGAGAGATCGAAGGCGATCTCCGGTGTGCCCAGCGTGCGCACGTCCTGATCCGGATCATGCAGTTCGAAGGTAGCGCGTTGCTCCTCATCCGGCGTTGTGATCGCAAAACGCGGTTCGTCAGAATGTGCGCTCAGGCCCAACAGAAAGGCTGCAATGAATGCAACCGTATGAATCTTCATGGCGTCTCTCCCAATGTGAAGGGCGCGGTCCGCAGCGCGTCCTTGCTGCGCTCGACATCCAGAAAGCTCACGCGCGCGCCGGTCTGCCGCAGCGTTGTAAACGCGCTCTCCAGGAATCCCTCCCAGACGAACTTCTGGTGCGGGGAGACCCAGAAGAAGGAGACCGAGCGGATACGCGTGGAAGCGGCAAACGCGCCCGGAATGTCGCCCTCCGTGGGCGGGAGTTGCGGCAGGGTGATGCGCGTGATATCCGCGCAGGGACGGGGGGTGTGGATCAGCGAACTGAAGACGATGATGTGGATTTCACTCACGCCCTCGCGCTCTAGCTGGGCGAGATTGCTCTGGAGTTCCCGGAAGGCTCCGGGCAGGGCGTTGCAGCGCGCGGGATCGGCTTTAACCGCCTCAACCAGCGCCTGCGCACGCGCCGGATCGCGGCGAAGGGTGAGCGGCGTGCCGCTCCAGACCGTGCGGCCCAGCGAGGTGGAGATCACCTCGATTCTTGTGTTCGCGCTATCGCGTTTGGTCGCCAGCGCCTTGAGGTGGGCGAGGAGCATCAATTTATATTGGTTGGCCTCCTGCGCGTCGAGCAGCACGCCGGAATCATCAATCAGCAGTTCGAGCGCGATGCGCTCTTGCGCGAGTGCAGGAGCGCAGACGATCAGCACGACAGTCAGGATGAGAATCTTCATGACGAAGCCCTCCCCGCATGCGTTCCAAGCGCGCGTTTAGCCGCGCGCAGGATATGGGCGGTCGCCAGGCCCAGCGCCGCGTTAATCAGGATCAGCGCCACGCACATCAGCAGCATCGGCCAGAAGCCCGTTGCATGACCGGCCAGCGCCGGGATGGGTGAGGGGGCGCTTTCCGCCTGCACGCGCAAATAGAGCGCGGCGAACTCGGTGACGATGACAAAGCCGTAGAGCAGGACCAGCAGGCCGGTGACGATCTTGTGCAGACCGCTCGCAAAGAAGCTGCGCGGGTTGGCAAAGAGTTCCTGGTGGCGTTCGATCAGTTGCCCGAACAAGAAGACCGGGGTCCCGACCGCCGCCAGGCCGAGCACGCCATTGATCAGCGTCGAAACCGTGACATTCTGGAAGAGCGACCATTCGGGCAGGCCGAGCGCGTCGATCAGGAAGACATCGCTTCCGACCGGGTTGACCAGCGAATAATTCGCCGTATGCAGGAGCCAGTTGAACCCCTCGACGAAAAGCGCTCCGGTCAGCCGCAGGATCACCCAGAGCCGGTCGGCCGGTTCGAGCGGCGCGGTGCTGCCGGAGCCCTTTGGCGGCTGCCAGCTTGTGAAATTTTCTTCGAAGTCAGACATATCAAAGCCTCCTTGCGCCCGCCCGCAGAAAGTGCCGGGCGGACGCCTCACGGTGATCGTGGAACGGGCCGGAGCATTGTCCGAACCGCTTACGGGGGCTTTGCGCAAAGCTTGGAGATAAGCGTGAGTCCTCCTCGTTGCGGCGTCAAAAGAGCTGGTCAACAATAGAGACAAGGAGAGCAACGCACGCCGCTCATAACCTCTTGTCGGAGAACGCGATATCTGAGTGAAGACAAATAAAAAAATCCAAAAAAACAAGCTACGCGCGAAGGCCAAGCAATCCCAGTACAAGACCGAGCAGGTTCTGCGCTGTTTTGCCGAGGACATGTCCACCAAAGAGGCCGCCCAGAAAACGCGGATCAGCGTAGCGACCATACGCAAGAGATATGCGGAGTTTCGCTCGGCCTTGTTCCAGGCGGCCTTGTGTTACCGGCAGCTCTTCAACGGGGCGGGAATCGTCATGGCTTTCGGTCCGCCGCCGCACGCGGAGGAGATGATCCAGACCCTGCATCGCCGCCGGCAGGGAAGAAGCCGGTCCGGGGATCGGTTCATCTGGGAAATCGTCATCCGCGATTATGCGCGCTTTCGCTATTCAGAGGCCGAGCAAGCAGCTCTGAGCGCTCTGGCCCTTTTTCATCTCGCCCGCTTTCACAACGTTCTGATATCTGAATGCCGCAACAAACCAGCATGGATGGGACTGGTTCCCGAGGCTCCCACCACTGAAATGAGCTACAGGGCATTTTTGTCCGGACCCGTGATGGAACTGACCATGAAACAGGCCATCGTTGATCTCTGGGTTGCTGTGGAGAAGGGGCGTTTCCGGATGCCGGACTACGTCTGGACCCTGCTGTTCAAGGATCGGTCCCCAAAAAACCCGGCTGAGCGCATCTATCGTGACTTGCGCTGGTATCTGCTTAAACATCCTCACGGTTCCGACCGAGTCGAAACCAGCGAGTATTGGGATAACTTCCCGTCACCCTCAGCCGATGAGGTGCAAAAGGCAACAGCCGCGTTGTTTACCAGACTTGGCGCATCAGGATGAACGTAGGAGTTTTTTGCAGGTGCGAATGAAGACGCGCGGCCAGAGCGGGATTCACAGGAGGCGTTAAGAAAGCCTTAAACAATCTCTGATTGAATAGAAGAAGGTCCTGATTATTGCCACGGAACGGCGCTCGCTCGATCAGGGCTCCCTTCCCCGGCGTCGTTCACACATGAACGGTGTGAAATACGGTCATGATTGACTTCACGAAAAGCATCAAGCCGACCTTCGAGGCGCAGGTCACGGCGGCGCTGATGATCCAGACGAATGCGCTGATCCCCATCAAGCTGGCTGCGCGCCTGTGCGGAATATCGCGTCAGGAGATTGACCGGCGCGTGCATAACGGCACGTTTCCCAAACCGCACAAGCTTTCAGGTAAAAAGCGTTCCATGCGCAAGGCGTTTTATTTGAGTGAAATCCACGACTGGATACGCGATCCGAAGAACTACCGGCGCGTAGAAGACGCGGAACAATCCACAGGAAGTTTCGCGGATGGTGATGAGTACCAGCACTTCGAATAGCGGCTGAGTAGCCCAGTGAGTAGCCCGAGGGTTTTCTGGTGATTGGCTATTCCGGCCGAGTAATACTAAACCCCTAAAACAATTTGATAAAATTGGCGATCCCGGCAGGACTCGAACCTGCAACCTACTGCTTAGAAGGCAGTTGCTTTAACTCTTTAATAATCCCTGTAATGTAGACTGATATTGGGTTTCAAGTCATTGGCGCAACTTTATTGCGCCATTGTCGAATGCACTCGTTGCCTACCTTCGGAAACCCGCTATGAGAAAGGATTGCAGAATGTTTTTCTTGCTCATGCTTGCTCATTCTGCTCATGTTGTATCCATAATCTGAGTAGCCCAGTGAGTAGCCCAGCGAAATTACCATAAAGAAGAAAGAGCATGGATGCCAACAACAATTCGTTTTCTCGATACAGTCATCAGGAACCTGAAACCATCGAATAGTCGCGATACTTACTGGTGCGACGGTTGCCCCGGTTTCGGGTTGCGTATCACGCCGACAGGACGCAAATCTTTCGTCTACAAGTACATGCATGGACGAAAGAGCCGCTGGATCACGATTGGCAGATATCCAGAGTGGTCTATCCGCCGGGCTCGGCGCGAGTACGACAAGCTCTATGAGCAGGTCCACGCCTATGGGCGTGATCCAATCGCAGAGAAAAAGGCGCTAGAAGCAGCCCAGAATGCCAGAGAGACTGTAGAAAGTCTGACCGAATCCTACTTGGAAATTGGCAGGTTAAAGAACAAGTCTTCCATTGAAGAGGAAGAGCGCTACTTTCGCCAGGATATCTTGCCAGTAATTGGCAACAAGATGGTAGACGAGGTCTCTGCTGAGGATATTGATAAGATACAGCGTCGCATCATCGACCGTGCCCGAAATCGAACCAGCGCTACGAGAAACGGCTTGGTAGCCGCTAAGCACGCGGTTGCATGTGCGCGGCGATTATTCAATCTCGCCGTAAAACGAAGAAAGTGCGCATATAATCCCGTTAAAGAAATAGAAATTCTCGGTATAACGGGAAAACGCGACCGCGTCCTTACGCTAGAAGAAATTTGGCGGTTTTGGAACACGCTGGACCGCATCGGATTGCCGCCAGTGACAGCGGCTGCACTGAAATTCGCGCTCGTCACGATGCAACGGAGTGCGGAAATTCGCAACATGCGTTATGCATCTCTCAAACTTGAAGAAAACGTATGGCAGATGGAAACGCATGAAACCAAGAGTAGGACAATGCACCGGGTGCCGCTAAACCGTTATGCGCTCGACCTGATCGAACAGATGGAGCCCTATACAGCAGCATCACCGTATGTCTTTGGTGCGACACGCGCGATGTCACCACCGCAAGTGCCTGCAAGGTCACTGGAACCTTTTGGCAAGACGGCTTTCTCACAGGCGGTTAGGCGGAGCCGCGATCTGCTTGGTATCGAGAATATATGTCCGCACGATCTGCGGCGGACCGGCGCAACCTGGATTACAGCGGTCGGTCTTCCAAAACTCTATGCCCGCCTGATGCTCAATCACAGCGATGGCGATCGTGATGTGACGGGTGAGGTTTATGTCCAGTATTCTTATGATTTCGAAAAGCAACGTGCCGCTCAGGTCTGGGAATATGTTCTGGATGCTATTGTGTCCGCGCCCAGAATCGAAGACGTACCCAAGCTCGAAGTGTTGCGCGAGAGAATTAAGCGCATGGATCTATGATCCCCGCTTGTATCATTGTGGGCTTGATTTTCTCCTGGGAAATCGTCTACCCGCCATGCCTTAGCTCCAGAGCGGGGAAGAGATCATCCTTCGATTGAGCGTGCAGGGATTCGGCTTGAACGAGCTTTCCACCGCGTAAGACCGACGACTGCACTTCATCATGTTCGTAGCTTGATGGCGTCCGTTCTTCACGGACGGGGCAGGGACAGGATCGCTCCGTCCGGTCGCGGATTTCGGCACTGTTCGCTCGAACGCATCATGTCCGCTCCGCTGCTTTGACTTCCGGGCCGTGAACAATAATTCCAGCCTCTTATCGTGTCATGCTGGCAGACAGGCGGCCGGGTTCAAATAGTTTTTCCCGTCACTTCGACTAGGGCCGCACGCGGCCAAGTCTGCGTAGGCCGGTCCCCCACAAAACTTTTTGATCCCGTCCTTCTTCCTGTTCTGCCGGTTCACATGCCACGAGGCCGGAATAGTCCGGCCCGGTTAAAGCAAATCAGCAATAGGAGCATGACCATGACCGAGCGCACACACAACACCGAAACCACCGCACCCGCCAAGAGCGAGAGCAACCGTCCCACCCATATCGTCCGCAAGAAGGTTGGACGCGGCAAGAACGCCGACTTTGAAACTCTGGGCGTCGCCTGGGATCGCGGAGACGGAAGCCTCTACATCAAGCCCTACGGCACGCAAATCATTGAAGGCGGCTTCTACGTCTTCCCCAACCCGGAGCAGGAGAGCGGCCAGTAAGCCGCTCTTTCTCAACTGCGAAAGAGAACGCCCCGCTTCAAACGCGAAGCGGGGCTCTTCGTCTGAGCTTCGAACTGAAGGGTCCCGCCTTACTGCGACCACATGTCGATCAGAACGGGCTTCCCGTTCATCGTTTGCACTCCTTAAGCAGATCGTATAGCCGCCAGCGCGGGTCTTCAGGCCCGCCCTTCTGCGGAAAGACGATCTCGCTGTAATAGAGGGAGAAGTCCGCGGCGTATTTCTTTCGCTCCTCCGGGCGCATTACGCTGCCCGCGCGAGTGTCCATGCACATGCAGAAGTCGGCGTCCTTGTAATCGTGATTCTGGTAGCAGCCATCGAAGATCGTCTCCTTGCCTGGTGGCGGAACTGAGGGCTCGGTTTCCGAGGCGGCGTTGGGCACCCGAACGCCGGATTGCTGGAGCGAGGGCTGCCCGGTCGCTGCCCGCAGCATGTTTTCGCGCATCTGGGTGACGGTCGCGCCGGAGCAGAGGCGATCGCCCTCGCCGAAAAACCGTTGCCACGCGTCATTGCCGCCAAGGTGACGAGACATCAGGTTCATAGCCGAGTTGCCCGCGCCCTGGGGTCGGTAATTCATCAGATCGTCGATGAACTGCACCGGCGAAGAGAGCAGCCCCGCACCGGCTGAGGCCAGATCGCCTTGACGGTTCAAAAGGATGCCCGTTATTTCTCCGGCTGTGGAAAATCCCACCCGCTTTTCGTACGCCTCGAACACGGGCACGAAACGCGCCTCAACATAGAGGTGGCGCTCGCTCTGAACGTTTCCGTGCGCGTTCAGCGTTTGAAGGGTGCGTTTTTGGTAAGGCCCCTGTTTGATTTGGGCCTCGCAATGAGCGGAGTAGGCGCTCACGAAGCGGATGAAATGCTCCGGAAACTGCGTGTTGATCTGGAAACTGCCGAAGTCGCCGTTAAACACCTGCTGCGGAATATAGAAGTTTGGCAGCGCGGCCCAGAAATAATTCGATTTATAGACGTAATGGGGCGAGCGCTCGGCCTGAACCGTGGCGCGCGGTGCGGGCCGGACCGCAGTATCCGCCGCACGTTCGCGCGTCGCTTCCGCGACCGTCACCGGAAGCGCGGCTGCGGATACACCGTTCTGTATTGCCGCGTAGGGCTGAAAGCGCGCGCCAGAGTCAGTACGTTGCCACCAGAGTTCGAGAAGCGGCTGCTCGTATACAGGGTTCCTCTTTCGATACCGGGATTCAAAAGATTCGGTAGGAGAGAAGTGTTGCCCGCGCAGATAGTAGAACGAGGTAAATTCTTCAAGGCGCGCGAGCGGTAGGCGCGTCCGGGTAATCGCCGGTGCGATTTTGGAATTGAATCGCTCGATCTCCGAAGCAGCCAGGCGGCGCTTCATCCCACCGTCAGTGACTCCGGAAACCGTCTCCACTTCAACGAACGCCTCGTCCCTTTCGCCTTTCAAGAGAACAACGACTGCGACCTTGGGCGGGACAGGGTTGTCAAACTGGCGGTACTCGGTCAGGTAGTAGGTGGCCCGCGTGTCATCGAGAATCTCGGTGCCGTATTCGAACCCGTACGCGGCGAGGTCGCGCGGAGCCGTGGGAAGTTTCCGGTAGGAGCCTGCCGCTGGCTCAGACGTATGATCGGAGACGCCCGCCGAAGGCGTCTTTTCCAAAAGCGAAGCGCAATGGGCATCGTCGGCCCTGGCCTCGTCATCCCGTCTCAATCCGGCCGAAACCCCGGCGATATGGTCAACATCCTCGGGACGAGCCGCATCTTTGGGTCTCCCCGTCACGCGCTGCCGGGCAATGTCCGACCAGCGCCGCTGTGCGGATTCATTCCTGAAGCGGGCTGCGATATTCTGGCAGTAGCGTGCTTCGAGGTAGGGATCGCCACTGTGATCAACCGGGCGTGGACCTTGTGTTTCGCGCCTGCTGGCGGTACCGGCCTGCCTTCCGGAACCGGCCGGGCTCGCGCGTCCCTGCGGGGGCTCCTGCACGAGGCCGTTATTGATCCTAAAGCGCGATCCCTGCGCGGAAGCAACCGGCGGGGCAGCGCGTTCGAGCGTCTGCCCGTCCGCGCCCAGGATCAGGCGGTTCTCCGGCTTGATCAGCGGCGGCGCAGATGATCCGCCGGGCGGCAGCGCGGGCATGGGAGGAACCGCGCCGGAAGGCGCCGGGGTTGATGCGGCGGCGACCTGCGCTTGCTGCGCCTCGATGACGGCCAGCCGAGCAGCGCAGCGCTCGAAATCGGCTTTGGCTTTCTCGCTTCCGGCCTGCTGCGAAAGGGCGAACGCATCGCGGCTGATGTCCGAGAGCAGCGCGGAGGGTCTGCCTTCTTCCAGCCGCATCGTGACCCTGGTCCAGCGCGTGGCGGTCACCATGTCCTGGAAGTTGTTCCCCGCAAGAAACTGGCAGTACCGCGCCTCGAAGTTCGGGTCGGTATTCACATCGCTTGCCACCTGCGCCGGTCCCTGCGCGCAGGCCAGCGCAGGCGCGAGCAGCGCCAGCGTACTCCAATTGAAAAGTTTCATTCCTTATCCTCTTGTGGGGACGCGGCGCTCGGGCAGACGGTCTGGCGCGGGATGCGCAGGCCGCCGTCAACGCCCGGCTCGCGTTCGATTTCAAAGCATGAACTGTTCTGAACATCGGAAACCCGCAGGCTCGACTCGCCGTCCGGTGCAGGCGGTGGGATCGCGCATCCGGCCAGTACCGCGCCAAGCAGCGCCGGGAGCAGGGGAGAGCAGCGTAGTCTCTTCATAAAACTCCCGGATCAATCCCGGTAATCGCCATAGGGCGCGATCTGCTCGGGCTCCTCGCCCTTGCGCAGCGCCTGCCTGACGCTCCGGCGGAACGCGCGTTCCTCGCACCGGGCCAGAAACTTTTGAAGCCGTGATCCCTTCCCCCTGCGGCACGCCCGGCAGGAGCAGGATTTAGGCGTTGCTTTTGTGGGCATCTTGCGTTGCTCCTCATAAAGGGCCTTGTCCGGCTCGCCACGCCGTGCTCAGGTCAGAAGGGTCCCCTTTCTGAGCGCAGGCTCCAGCCCGCAAGCCATCCGGTGCTCAGCATCCGAGAAGCCCGGTTTGCACCGGATCGCGATAGAGCGCACGGGGCGCAGATTCCCATAAGATCGTTTCCGCCGAATCTACACAAAAGGGACCCTTTTGTCTATTCTTGGCCGGGGGGATTTTACCAGCGGCAAGGCACCGGAGGGAGCGGAATCTGGCGGTTATCGGCTATGCGCGGGTCAGCACGGACGAACAGCATCTCGATCTTCAGCGCGATGCGCTCAAAGGCGCGGGCTGCGTGCGCATCTTTGAAGATGAGGGCGTTTCCGCCGTGGCCAAAGTCCGGCCCGGCTTCACACTGGCCCTGGAGATGCTCTGCCCCGGCGATACGTTCGTGGTCTGGAAGATGGACCGGGCCTTCCGTTCCCTGCGCCATGCCCTCGATACGCTGGAGCTGTTCGAAAAGAGCGGGATCGAGTTCCGGTCCTTAACCGAACAGATCGACACGACCACCCCGGTCGGGAAACTGCTCTACCGGATCATCAACGCGCTTGCGGAGTTTGAGCGTGATCTCAACTCCGAGCGCACGAAGGCCGGGATGGAGGCCGCCCGCAAACGCGGCAAGCGGGTCGGGCGTCCTCCCAAGCTGACACAGAAGCAGGCAAAACGCGCCGCCAAAGACTTGGCGGCCGATCCCGGCCTCACCCTTGCTGCGCTCGCGAAGGAGTTGAAGGTTTCGCCCCGGACGCTCAAGCGGGCGATTGCCGAGCTGTGATGTTCATAGTCGCCTTAGTTGGCGTTCAATCCATGACCACGGGTCAGCAATATCCGTTTCCAGTGGCTTTCCCTCGACGAGACCTCGTCCTGAGAATCATGCAGATCGGCCAGTTCAAGAATTGAATAGCGGAAGTTTCTGGCATGGTCTGCCCCCCGTTCCTGAAGAAGCGCGACAATTTCCGTATTTCCCCCGTGTCCGTTGGCGGCGTAGGTGCACCATCTTTGCCAGATGCCGCCTGCACCTGTCGCACTGCCGACATACAACTGCCCGCTTTCCGTGTCCGAGATCAGGTACACACCGGCCACGTTGGATAGGGCCACGCGCCATGATTCAAGAGACTGGTTAACGATCAGTTCCAGCTCTCCCTTGGAAATATCGACTTTTCGGAAACCGGGGAACTCAGCAATGCTGAGTTTCTCGGCCATGATTTCCTCGACATCCATTTGGTCGATCCACCGTTCGGCGTGCAGATAGGACTGCCTTCCCGAACGCTTGAATCGGACGACGAGCCTGCCGTCAAGTTCGGCGTAATCATCAAGCGCCGTGAGGTCATAGTAGAAAAGGGACTTCCCGTCCTGCCACGCCTTTTCCTCATGCCCCTTGGATTCATAAAGTCCAGCAAACAGCCAACGGTCATTGCCGGGGAGCTTTATTAGCGAAAGGACGTATTTCTGTTCGAAATTGCGCTTGGTCTGCCAGCGTTGCCACTCCTGAAAGTTTCCGGCCAGGTAGACATCGAGCGGATTATCTGCCCCGTTCCAGGTCGCAAGATGGACCTTCGTCTGGTCGATGGCTACCTTTCCGCCCACAGCCTCAATGATCCTGATTGCCTTCATGTCATCCCAAGTCCTTCGATCGTGTTGTCTTGAAGTGTTCTCGTAACACGTTCCGCTATCTGGTGAAACCCCTGCCCAAATCTTCCGCGCTGAGCGTGCGAAGCCACCCCGTTTGCCCGTCTGCGTTGCCTGGAAACGGCAACTGCTCAGACAAGACAAACGGGTTTATCGTGCCCATGGCACCGCAACATAAAGACATGCATGCTGCGTTTGCGAACACCCGCTGCCGGAGCAGGGGAGAGAGCAGTACGCGCATTGCTCCACAGACCAGAGTTCGTTAGAAGAAGCGGAGCGCCAGCGCCGCCGTCATCCGTGAGCCGGAGCTGTCTTCTGCGCCTTTTCTTCGCAGAAGCAGCATAGTTCCGGTTTTGGTGAACCCGGCGATAAGGATGACCGCAAGATGTGTGCGTGTAGTACAAACGAAATAATATTTCGTCTGTTTCACGCACAATCTTGAGAAGGACGTTCCCCCGTCCGTTCTATCCTCTGGGGGCGCTCTAGGCTTCAGAGCGGGGCGCTGCCCCGTCTTCAGCAAGAGCTTGGTGGCGCATCCCCGGCATCGAGCCTTGATGCGCCAGTCAACCGTATCGCCGGTTGAGCACTCGTCAGGGTAATGGCCCCCGACACCCGCCAGTCAGGGCCTTCGTGCCCCGACACCCAGACCAACCCTGCGCGGATTGGATGCGCGCCAACCTTTCAGATTGGATGCGACCAAGGCGTATGCCGCCCATGGCCCCTGCACCGAGGGTTTCGCCCCTGGAGACGAGCAAAGGGTCTCCGAGCCCTTGTGCAATCCGTGGCCAACCGTCCGCCGTTTGGATGCCGCCACCGTTTCAGCCGGTGGATCACTGCCAACGTTTCGTCGTTGGACCTCGACCAAGGCGCGTCCTTGGATGCGCCTCTTTCTGTTAAAGACCTGATGTGTAAAACCTTCCATACTGCCTATTGCCACCTACGAAAGTTTTGGCCATTATGTCCGAAATGGCTACTTAGGTTTTTGCCATGAAGCATATGTCCGCCAAGGACGCCAAAAACGGTTTCGGCCTGTTAGTCGATACAGCGCGTGCCCAGCCCGTGATTATTGAAAAGCACGGGCGGCCAGTCGTTGTTGTGATTTCTGTAGAGGAATATGAACGACTTTTGGCGTCTGCTGACGAGGCTACAAAAGAGAAAGACGAGACCCAACGCAAGGTGTGACTATGACCTATGAAAGAATCCCGACCGTGTTAGAGGCGTGTGAACTCCATCCCTCTGCCTTGGATTTCGCAATGTCCGACCAGGTCGAACATCTTTCAGATCTGCTGGATGACACAGAGAAGAAGGCATCTGACTTCTTTGCCAAAAATTATGTTACGGCTGGTATGGCTCGATTACTGCGAGAAGGGCTCCAGCGCCTAGATGGTCAATCCAATCAAGCCGTATTCGAGCTTCGTCAAGCTATGGGTGGTGGTAAGACACATAGCATGCTCGCCCTTGGTACATTGGCCCGCAATCCGCATTTCTATGATCAAGTGCCCGACAATCTCACGCGTGGAATCAGTCCGCTCACTGCAAAGGTTGTTGCAATAAACGGGCGAACAGTATCGAAGGACCACTATCTATGGGGAGATATCGCCGAGCAACTCGGCGGTCTTGATCAGTTCAGCAAGTTCTGGAAAAACGGTGCTGATGCGCCCTCTGAACAAGACTGGGTCGATCTGATCGGTGACGCATCTACGCTTATTCTCCTCGATGAGTTACCTCCTTATTTCGACTATGCGATAACCCGTCCGGTAGGTGGCGGCACTCTTGCCAACGTCGCCACTTACGCTCTGTCAAACCTTTTGTCAGCTGCCATGAAGCTTCCGAAGACGGCGATCGTTGTTTCGAACCTTACAGGATCTTATCAAGGTGCTACGCAATCCCTGGCAAAGGCGATCAAGGATATTTCAGAGGAAACCAAGCGGCAAGCACGTTCGATAACACCTGTAGACCTCAATACGAACGAGATCTACGAAATTCTTCGTAAACGAATGTTCACCAAGCTTCCAGATGAGACAGAGATTGAGAAAGTCGCAGATGCTTTTGGGAAGTCGATCAATGAGGCTGTGCGATCCAAAACAATTGCGAAATCCCCCGAACAGATTGCCGATGAGGTCATTGGAAGTTATCCGTTCCATCCTTCCGTAAAGCACATCATCGCATTGTTTAAGGAGAACGAAAACTATCGTCAGACACGCGGGCTGATGCAGTTCATCTCAAAGATGCTCAAATCCGTCTGGGATGGTAACCCCGGCGATGTTTATCTCATTGGTTGTCAACACCTCGATCTCACTATGCAAGATGTGCGTGACGAAATAAACCGTATCGGACAACTTGAAGGAGCACTAGCTACTGATGTTTCGGCCTCAGATGGTTCTGCCCATGCTGAAACAGTTGACGCCAACAAAGGGAGCAATGCGGCCACGATGGCGGCAAAGCTTCTTCTCACAGCATCTCTTTCAGAAAACGTCGACTCGGTGAAGGGGATGAACATGTCCACCTTAATAGAGTATCTCGTAGCGCCAGATCGACGAGCCGTCGAGTTTAAAGAAGCATTTGAGGAACTTCGCAAAGAATGTTGGTACCTGCATCGAAAAGAGAATGATGCTTGGTATTTTTCAAATGTTGAAAACCTGAGAAAGCGTATAGAAAACCGCGCAGCTAACGCACCTCAACCGAAAATCGATGCTGAGCTTAAAAGACGTCTTGAGAACGCCTTTGAGGTAAAAGCGAGACGCGCTTATGGACAGGTCATCGCTCTTCCGCTTGTCAACGAAGTCGATCTATCCACTACAAATCGTATCTGTCTGGTCATGTCACCCGATTCAAAAACACCCCCTCAAGATGCACAAAGGTTTCTAGAAAGCCAGGTTTACAAGAATGGCTTCTGCGTTGTGACGGGAGATGGATCAAGCATGGGGAGTCTTGAGGACAAAGCTCGCCGGATTTGGGCAATCGCTAGAGTAGAGCAGGAACTTTCGGACAATCCTGCCTATCGGCAAGAGCTTCAAGAAGAAGCCGAGCAAGCAGAATTTGATTTTAATGCTTCGGTGCAGTCGTTGTTCAATCGCGTGTATTTCCCGATGATGAGAGACGGCAACACGAAGCTGGTCCATACGAAGTTGAATTTAGCTATAGAAAAACGAAACGATAAGAACGAGATCAATGGTGAGAAAGCCATTGAAGATGCTCTCGTGGGGTCAGGGGCCAATAAGCTCATCACGGAGGTTAAAGAGCATTTTGAACGTCTTGTTGATCGAGCAGAGGATGTTCTTTTTCCAATGAATCAGACACGTGCACGATGGCGAGATATCGTTGAGCGATCCTATTCAAATGCACGGTGGCTTTGGGTTCCACCGAAGGCGCTAGAAGAGATTCGTGACCAAGCAGTTGCCATCGGACGTTGGTCCTATGACGCTGATGGCTATGTCGACAATCGGCCGCCAAAGCCAAAGACGAGCGTGAACGTGACAGTACTCAGCTACGACGAAGAAACTGGTGAGGCTGAACTTGAGCTATTTCCCCAGAACGCTGGCAAGGCTCCGCTTATATACATGGCGGAAACTCCAGATATTGATAATGAAAAAAATCATCTTTCGACAACTAGATTAACGACGTCCTCCACAAAGCTGTGGTTCCTCTCAAAAGACCCAAATGGGCAGCATGAAACTGGTGACCCAGTTGTCTGGAACAATAGGCTGACACTTACCTATCAACCCCAGTACTTGCCGAACAAACGCATTGTCGAATTAACCGTCGTTCCCCGTGGCGAGATCCGGTGGAATATGTCAGGCGCCAATCCGAAAGAGGGCGATATTTACAATGGTCCAATAGAAATCGAAGGTTCTGACGAGGTCACGATCTACGCTTATGCCGAAGATAAAGGTGTCAGTGTTCAAAAGAACTTCAAGATCCATAAGTCTGACTCACCGCGACAGATCGAAAAAGATGAACCTGCAGTCCTGAGAAAGACTCTAACTGGCGACGGCATAAAAGCCTCTTTCGAGCTGCTCAAGGCAGCGAAGGCGAACAACGACGCGCGTCTTCAGGAGGTTTCGCTAACGGTTGGATCAGGGGTAGAGAGCGTCCGCACTCGCTTTGGTAGTGGTACCGCGGTTACCGCAGACATAGTAGAAGAGGCCATAGAGTGGGCTAGAAAGGCAATCGGCAACAATGCTGCCGACATTCAGGTCTCGATTAAAGGAGTTGAATTTGCGACTGGGTTCGACCTAGAAGAATTTGCAAAAGTTCTTGGCGAGGACATTAAGCCACAAGAGGTTGAACAGGAATGAAAGAAAGGACTCGCGGCTTTGGCGTACCCGATACTGTCGATCCACACCATTTTGTTGTGACGATTCCAGCAGGCCGTAGCGGCGATATAGTTATCTCCGAGCACTATGGCGTCACTGCCTCGAATGATGAACCGGATGTATTAATCCGCTGCCGGTTGACGCGTTCTGCCTGGCGCAGCATAGCAGACGAATGCAAGCGCGTACTTAACGATCGCCTTAAGGAAAAGAAACTCAAGCCCAGCCGTTGGTCGGCCGGAGACAATCCTGTTGAGAGACTGCTGGGAAAAGAAATTTGCGTCCTTGCTTGGGCTGTTGAGGCCGCTGATCCACAGACTTATCCGGTAGCTGCCGCTGCTTGGGTGGGGCTTAAACCAGAAGAGCGTTGGTGGCTATTCCGAATGGCTGACCAAGGATCAGGCGGCGCAGAAGACACTGATATTGGTTGGCGAAAAGCTATTAGGGTCGGCTTTACAGAAAGCCCTGGTCCCGAGGAAATTCGGGCTAAGAAGAAGAGTAAAAAAAGAAACATAGAGGGCGACCTATTCTCTTTGCCTCTCTTTGACGAGCAGGGTAATTAAAGATGAGTGAAAAGGTTGTTCCCTATAGCCTGAAAGATTCACCGGCGCTGATTGAACGTATATGGCCAACTGGCAAGATTTCTGCAGAGGCGCAGAAGGAGAGAAAAGCCAACCTTGGTCAGACCTTGACCGCTTTAGGTTCATATTGGAAAGGACGAAAGCCTCTCATCCTTGTTAAAGCGTGCGTTCTAGGTGCTCTGCTGCCAGCTACTAATGATCCGGAAGCCGACTTGGCAGTTTTTGAGAAGCTGATGGCGATAGACGATGAATCATTTCTTCGTCGAAAATGGATTCCCTCATGCGTCCAATTGGTAAAGCGGCTGCATTCCATAGGATGGATGAGCAGGAATGACGCATCCTACTTGTTCACCGTCCGAGTCAGGTCCGAGCAGGACGACGGGTCGAAGTGGACATTCGAAGAATTTCATGTTGATGATATCGAAAGTCTTGGTCGCGGTTCGGGCCGTTTTCTCGAATGGTCAGATGATGCGACCGAAGGTGATCGACATGATTGGATGGTCAAGTATATACAGAGCCATAGCTATATTGACCGAGTAGCCGCTGCTAAACGGCCTGAACAGCTTGAGCCAGGCGATTTGTATGAACCAATATGGGCTGAGGTAAATTCTTTTCTCAAGACAACAGCTAATTCGATTCCAGAGTTGGTTGAACAGTTAGGGATCATGCGTTTTGGGCACTGCCCAAAAATAGCCGATACTTTTTCAGGAGGTGGCTCCATACCTTTTGAAGCTGCGCGAAATGGCTGTGATGTTTTTGCATCTGATTTGAACCCTATTGGCTGCATGCTCACTTGGGGCGCCTTGAATATTATCGGCGCGGATGAAGAGCTTAGGTCTGAAATAGACCTAGAGCAGCGTCGAGTTACTGAAAAGGTGGACTTAGAAATATCTCAGCTTGGGATAGAACATGACGAGAACGGGAACCGAGCTAAAGCCTTTATTTATTGCCTTGAAACACGTTGCCCGGAAAGCGGGTGGCTTGTTCCTCTTATCCCTTCTCTGATTATATCAAAGCCAAGAAAGGCTATTGCCCGTCTGATACCTGATCAAGCCAACAAGAGATATGACATACAAATTTTGAGTAACGTCAACGCAGCCGACTTCAAAACTGCAAAACTTGGGACTGTTCGTAAGGGCCGACTAATTCATCCAATGAATGATAATGAGTTAGGTATACCTATTAGCACCATACGCGGCGATTACCGAGATTCAGAAGGCAATAGCAAGAACCGTCTGCGCGCTTGGGAGAAGCTGGATTTTATACCTCGCGATGACGACATCTTTCAGGAAAGGCTTTACTGCATTCAATGGATCAAGAAGGAAAGTCTAAGCAATAAGCGTCAAGAAACATTTCTAGCTGCTCCGACCGAGAGCGATTTCGAGCGTGAAAGGAAAGTTGAAGACCATGTACGCATGAAATTTAGAACCTGGCAGGAGCAAGGCCTTGTTCCAGATATGCCTATCGAACCGGGAAAGGAGACTACAAGGCTTTTGCGAGAGCGCGGGTGGACCTATTGGCACCATCTTTTTAATCCGCGCCAGCTATTGATCCATGCCGAGTACATGCAAAACTCTAAGCATCCCATTACAGCTTTCAATTGTTTGAAGGCGCTCGACTGGAATTCGCGCATATGCCACTGGATCGTCGATTGGGAAAAAACTGCGGCAACGTTCTATAGTCAGTCTTTAAATACGTTTTTTAACTACGGGAATAGGGCGTTTGCTGCGGATCAAAATTCTCGCGTTCTTGATTTAAAGAGTTTTCCTATCGAAACATCTTATACAGTACAAAATATACCTGCAGAAAATATTGAAGAGCACCAAGATATATTCATTACTGATCCGCCTTATGCGGATGCTGTCAATTACCACGAGATTTATGATTTCTTTATCTCTTGGCTTCGGAAGAATCCTCCTGCACCGTTTGATGAATGGCTTTGGGATAGCCGCAGTGCTTTGGCAATCAAAGGGGAAGGACAGAACTTCCGTTCCGGAATGGTGAGAGCTTACAAGGCGATGGCCAGCCATATGCCTGACAATGGATTACAAATCGTAATGTTTACACACCAATCAGGCCGCGTCTGGTCGGACATGGCGCTTATATTTTGGGGTGCTGGTCTACAGGTTATAGCAGACTGGTACATTGCGACCGAAACCACCTCGGAACTGAAAAAGGGCGGATACGTTCAGGGCACGCACATAATAGTTTTGCGAAAGCGGCAAGGTACGTTTTCTGGCTATTCTGACGAGATAACGCAGGAGGTTAAATCTGAGGTCGCAGAGCAAATTGAGACGATGGTTGGTCTAAATCAGACCCTTAAGGGCCATGGCCGTATGGAGAACGTTTTCGAGGACGCTGATCTTCAAATGGCCGGGTATGCAGCTGCTCTGCGCATACTTACGAAATACACCAAAATAGACGGTAAAGACATGACCGTTGAGGCGTTGCGCCCGCGCGAAAAAACCGAACGTACAATTGTGGATGAGGTGGTGGAGTTTGCCGTACAGGTTGCCAATGAGCATCTTGTACCGGAGGGTATGAACCCGAAGACCTGGGAGCGTTGTCGTTCAATTGAGCGGTTCTATCTGAAGATGCTGGATATCGAGTCGGTTGGTGTTAACAAGCTCGATAACTACCAGAACTTCGCAAAGGCATTTAGGGTTCCTGACTATTCCGTATTAATGGCAAGTATGAAGCCGAACAAGGCATATCTTAAATCTGCAAACACATTCGGAAAAAGCCAAATCGGTGATGAGGATGAATTTGGATCGTCATTGACGAGGGCGATTCTGTTCGGTCTCTGGGAAATGTCTAAAGAGACAGAGGATGATGTCGTTTTATCCCATATTAGAGACTTTCTGCCCAATTACATGGAACAACGAGACGACCTTCAAAACATTGCTTCCTATATTTCTCTGAAGCGGCAAAGTGTAGAACCAGACGAAGCGCGAAATGCTCGAATCTTGACAGGCCTCATCAAGAATGAACGAATCGGGTGAGGTCAACAATGGCAGAAGCGAAATCCCACGATCAGACTGATTTCATTTCTCGGTTCTCCTCGCGACAAGGCCGTTTGTCGCATGTCTACCTTAAAGACCGCTTAGTTGGGGCAAAAGAGTACTTAAGGATTGCCGGATACTTTCGATCATCCATCTTTGAGCTAGTGCATGAAGAGATCGCAGAAATCGAGAAGGTTCGCATCGTCTGCAACAGTGATCTAGATCCCCGCGACATCGACGTAGCGAAGGTCTCGGAGGCAGTCGCTCAACGGGCGATATTTGAGAAGTGGAACGAAGAGGAGAAGGTACTTGATACTCTATTAGAGCGTGGTCGGTATGCGAAGCTTTATGAAATCTTGACTCGCGGGAACGTCGAGATACGTGTTGTATCGCGAGAAGATGCGCCGTTTCTTCATGGCAAAGCCGGTGTCATTGATCGGGGTGACAGCGATACGTCGGCATTTATCGGGAGTATCAATGAAACGGCTCAGGGTTGGTCTCATAGCTATGAAATCGTCTGGGAAGATCGATCTGCTGATGGCGAAGCCTGGGTTCGAGCTGAGTTTGATCATCTTTGGCGCATTGGGCGACCACTGTCGCAGGCTATTATTGAAGAAATTGGTCGGTGCGCGCGAAAAGTGGAAGTCTCTCTCGCTGATCTTGAAGACGATCCGGTCGAAATCGGTAAGTCGGCTCTCGTTGAAAGCCCGATTTATCGGCGAGGCGAACAATTGATGCCTTGGCAGAAAGCCTTTGTTTCCATCTATGCTCGACACAGGGAAGTACATGGTCAGTCACGATTGTTGCTAGCCGATGAAGTTGGCGTCGGTAAGACATTATCTATGGCTACCGCTGGTGTTGTGTCTACGCTATTAGGTGACGGTCCGTGCCTGATCCTTTGTCCTGCGACTTTAGGGCAGCAGTGGCAGATTGAGCTTCTTGATAAGTTAGGTGTGCCGACCGCACTCTGGCTTTCGAACAAAAAGGTTTGGCAAGATCCGCACGGACACCAGATCCGAACAGCGGGGCCTGAGGATATTGCGCGCTGTCCATACAAAATTGGCATCGTATCAACTGGCCTGATTGTCCAGAATACAGCAGAAGTAGAATTTCTGAAAAAGGTGCATTTCGGTACGGTCATTCTTGATGAAGCTCATAAGGCAAGAAAGATACGCGCATTGGGCAAAGAACCTAAGCCAGGTAACCTTCTTAAGTTCATGATGGAGATCGCTGGAAAAACGGAACACATGATTCTTGGAACGGCGACACCTATACAAACAGATCCTTCAGAGCTATGGGATTTATTGGAAATACTAAACCGAGGGGCTACGCACGTATTAGGACGAATGGGGTCTAAGTGGCGTGATCCTGAAGATGCAATCGCGATTGTTACTGGTGAACGGGCGATTACTGAAGAACAGGAAGCCTGGTCTCTTATCAGAAATCCTTTGCCACCACGTGATGAGACGAATGGTCCATTTGACGCCATACATTCTGATTTGGCCATTTCTGACAACGATGACTTTACCGACAAAAGCTACACTGAACTAGATGATTTCACCCGTGATGATTTACGAGATGCTATTAGGAGTCCCATTAAAGGCGATGTGAGCTTTTTTGAGTTTCACAATCCGATTTCTCGCCATGTCGTATTGCGACGAAGGAAGGCGCTTGAGGACAAAGGGTTGATGCCGAGGATCGCCGTCGATATCTGGCCGCGTCCAAATGACACAAACTTAGCGCTTTTCGACGGAAAGGCACTAAAGACGAGTATTGAGTTCGACGCTGCTTACGAAGCAGTCGAGGCGTTCACGAAAGCGCTTCGACAACGTACAAAGGGCGCGGGCTTTATGCAGAATCTTCTTCGTCAGCGTATTTGTTCGAGTATGGCGGCAGGACTGTCAACTGCTCAGAAGCTAATCGAGCGACGTCAACTTGAGGACGCTTCCGAGGAAGCGGGTCTAGTTTTGATGTCTGATGAAGATGAGCAAGTGAAGAATGTTGTTGCTGAAGAGATCAACCATTTGCGTACAGTGATCGATCAGCTGAGCCTTAAAGCCACTGACCCAAAATTAGACGCTGTCATCTATTTTCTCGACGAGAAGGATTGGCTTTCGGACGGCACCATCATCTTCAGTCAGTACTACGACACGGCCTATTGGATTGCTCAAAATCTTGCAAAACGTTTTGATGGTGAAACAGTAGCTGTCTATGGCGGCTCAGGAAAATCAGGCATTTTTCTAGGTGATGAGTGGAGGAGTGTAGAACGAGAGGATATTAAGTCAGGAGTTCGTGATTACAAGTTGCGCCTGGTTGTCGCTACGGATGCAGCATGTGAGGGGCTCAATCTTCAAACTCTTGGAACGCTAATCAACGTTGATTTGCCATGGAATCCTTCACGCTTGGAACAACGAATAGGTCGTATCAAACGGTACGGACAGAAGTTGGATCGTGTTCGTATGGCAAACCTTGTATATCAAGGTACTGTTGACGAAAGGGTGTACGAGCGACTTTCCGAGCGAATGCAGGATCGATACGATATCTTGGGGTCACTGCCCGATGTCATTGAGGATGATTGGATAGAAGACATCGACCGTTTAGAAGAAGAGCTAAAATTATTTACACGTAAGAAGAAAGATGCGGCCGATGTATTTGAATTTCGCTATGGGGATTTCTTTGAAGAAGATGACGATAGATGGGAGCTTTGCGAGAAAGTGTTGAGCCGCGATGAGATAACAAAAATCTTAGGTAGCGGCTGGTAGTTGCGTGACTTGTAGTTTGGTGTCGCACCCTGGCGTACGGTCATAGCGGTCTCTTCAAAGAGTGCAGATTTTATTTTTTTACGACCCCTCGCAAAACGCTGACTAGAAAATCTACTGCCTTGCGGTTGTACAGACTGGGTGTCGCTGATGGAAGCTTCCCACTCTTCTTGAATTCATCTTCCTGCTTTTTGTTGCGGAAGTTGTATGCAGAATAATCCGGGTTGTTTTTCACATCATTGTCTTGGATAGCTTTCCAGACTTGGTTAGCTCCAACGTCAGGTAGCTTTTTCTTGACTTCAGCGGCCACTTCCAGGGCCGAATATGGGTATGCTCTTGTTAAATTCTCCCTGACCTTTCGGATAACATCAACCTTGTCGACGGGGACAACGTCTCCAACCAATCGAAGCGTAGCCGCTCCATCCTTTTCGGAAAACTGACCTTCCTTTATGAATTTCAATTTTTCCGCTAAGTCTTCATCCAGAACAAGTATTTTTGCATCGTCTTTTTCTATTAGGGATTTTTCAGTATCCAGAATAGCTGCGTTACTTGGTCCAGCGCGACCGATCTTTTTCATTAGATCAATCCACTGATTGTTTGTCTGTTCGATTCTCTTAGAGATGATGTTTTCCAGCTCGGCATACTGAATTTTCTGTGTTCGGCCGCCGTAGCGATAATAGACCTCACCGTTCTTAATAATCTGATCTTTGCCTTCATCTTTCTTGGCGATGATTGGTTTTGTTGCCGCTTCATGTATACGGAATACACCAAATGCTTTCTTTTTGATTTCGACGATTGCTTGTTCCCAGAGAATATCTCCAGAATATATATCCAATAGGAATCCAGTAATTTTTTCTGGATCTATTTTGTTGAACTGGTCGATAGAGGATTTGGTCAAACCGATGGGGATTCGTGGAGAATCTTTGACGCCGAAGACAATGTGGCCACCGCGATTGTTGGCGAAAGCTGCAAAATCGCGAAAGTAATCAGCTAAACCACCTAGGTTAAACTGTTCCTTGAACTCAAGTTCTTGCCCCTCTCTGTGAAAGAGGTATGAGCCTCGGACGCGTAATAGCTCCTTGACAGTAGTTTCATCAATTGCCACGGGCATCACCTCTGCTATGAAATAGAGCTTCTAATGTCATTTATCTCGGTCTATCTGAAGCTAGTGATTGAGCCATGTAAGTCAATATTTTTGGACTTCTCAGTGTCGGTTACCTATGAAACCGGCAATTTTTTTTAGCCCCGTCTCGCTTTGCGTCACGTCCCTGAAGCCCGCTCGTGGGGAAGTGCCGGGTCGGCGATCCACCCTTCGAGCGGGTCGAGCGGATTAGGCGCTCCGTAGTTGTTGTCTTTGGTGCGATAGGCCCAGGCAGCCTGGATAGCGCAGAGCAGGGCATCCAGATGATCGCCCGTAGGATCGTTTGCCAGTGTGGGTAGGGCAGTCAGGCGCATTCCGTATGTGGTCTTGAGTTGTGCGCTTGAGAGTGCGGTCAGCAGGTCTTTTCTTGCTTCGCGTTGGTCTTGCGTCTGCTTTTTCTTCGTATCCTGCTTGTAACTGCGCCGTCCAATGAATCGCCGGGCCAGTACGCCCGGATAAGCTTCAATCGCTATTCTGCTGGGATCACCGCCCTGCAGGCCGGGGATGTTGACGTTCGCCTTTCTAAGGCGCGGAGCCCCTTCATAGAACATCAGCCCGACCGGGGTGCCATAGAGTTTTTGCGGGCTGATCGAGCCAGCGGCGATGTCGGTTTGCCTGCGATGTTCTTTATCTCCCTGCGCTCTGTCTTTTCGGTAGTCGTCGAGCGATTGCCGGTATTCCGCTCTGGTCATTGCAGCAACGTGGTCAACATAGCCTTGCCAGGTCTTAGGCCATCCGATCGTCTCAATGAATTTCCTCGCCTGTCCGAACGGGAAATCGATCCCCGCGATCCACAGCCCGGGGCGGTTCAGTGCTTCTTCGAAGTCCTCAAAGTGTGGCCATTCGATCAGATCGTCTGCGATCAGGTGATCGTCTTCAAGCGTGCATTTGAGGCAGGTCAGTGGTTTGCACCGTGAGGGCCTGCTCGTGAAATCTATTCCGTATATCCGCATATCCATACTCTGGCATGACTGGCTTCAGGGCTCCAGAGGTTTGTGGGCGCATCGATCTGCCTTTTGACGGGTTCTATCGGCGCGCATGTTTGCGTGGTTTTGCGCGCGTGTGTCTGGTCAGGGAAACGTCTCCTTTTCTTCTGATGTGCGGTGTCCTCATCGCTTCACTGTTCTAGCCGGGGGCACCCGGCCCGGCAACGGGCGGCCCGCGCAACCGTGTTGCCCGTTTCCCCCTTCGTCTACGCCTTCGGGGTGCCTGTCCGGGCTGATCCCCCGTCTTCGATGTTTCGCGTCAATCGGACAACTCGCAAACATCAGGAGACAAAAACCATGACCACCTCAATTCAAGCGCGTAAAGATGTCTATAGCCGCGTTACCGATAAAATCATCACCGATCTGGAGCAGGGCGTGCGCCCCTGGATGAAACCCTGGAACGCCGAGCACGCCGCCGGACGGATCACGCGGCCTCTCCGTCATAACGGAGCGCCCTATAACGGCATCAACGTCCTGATGCTCTGGTCAGCCGCCGTCGATCACGGCTACGCCGCGCCGATCTGGATGACCTACAAGCAGGCCGCCGAACTCGGTGCGCACGTCCGCAAGGGCGAGAAGGGCGAGCCGGTCGTCTACGCCAACACGCTTACCCGCACCGAAACCGATGAGGCCACAGGCGAAGAAATCGATCAGACCATCCCCTTCATGAAGGGATACACGGTCTTCAATGTCGAACAGATCGAAGACTTGCCCGAGCACTACTACGAACTCGCCGAGCCGGTACTTGATCCGGTCGCGCGTATTCAGCACGCTGAAAGCTTTTTCGCCGCCACCAAAGCCGAAATCCGGCACGGCGGGAACAGCGCGTATTTCTGCCTCTCGACCGATCACATCCAGATGCCGCCCTTCGAGAGCTTCATGGACGCGGAAAGCTACTACGCGACACTCGCCCACGAGGCGACCCACTGGACACGCCATCCTTCTCGACTGGATCGTGACCTTGGCCGCAAGCGCTTCGGTGACGAAGGCTACGCCAGAGAAGAGCTTGTCGCTGAACTCGGCAGTGCCTTCCTGGCCTGCGATTTGGAAATCGCGCTGGAGCCGCGTGCGGACCATGCGGCCTACATCGAAAGCTGGCTTAAAGTCCTCAAAGAAGACAAGCGGGCCATCTTTCAGGCCGCCGCCCACGCGCAGCGCGCCGCTGACTACCTGCATAGCCTGCAAACGGCCAGCAAAGAAGCCGCAGCATAGTCACTGCGGCTTCAAGAGCCTGCACCGCAGGGACGCGGCGCAGGCTTTTGCGCGAAAGCTCAAAGGCCGGGAGCGCGGGAGGCCAGTTCGGCGCGGATATTCTCCAGCGAGGCCAGAGCATTGCGCCGTTCATGGCTGGTTTCGTCGTTGCCGACCAGCGCATTGAAGATGTCGCGGTAGAGGCCGCGCAATTCGCCGGTGGATTTCGAAGCCAGTTCGAAGCGTGTTACGAGTTTCATGATCTCCTCCTTGAGGTTCTAAGGAGGCCCGGACGATTCCGGAGCCTTTCCTGGCCCCGGCACACACAATCATCAGACAGGGAAAGGCATCCGGATCGGACCGGACGGACACATGAAATACTCAAGGAGGATCAGGGAAGGACGGGCGCTTCGAGTGGGAAAGAAAGACACGAACGGCGCAGCGGACAGGGCCGCAAAAATTCGCCGCACTGGATAGCGTCGAACAGATAAAGGGGAATGCTAAACAGACATGTAATGGCGCATGATGTTTTGGAAAACATCCAGGAAAACGGTTAAACGAAATGGAGTTCTACATATTTCTTGAGCGACAAATCCAAACCATGCTAAGTGCATGGTATGTCAACGCGGCGCGATAAAGGAAATCCAACGCTTAACGACTCTGATCCACGTCATTACGTTACTGATCAAAAAGAGAGTCGTGCAGGAAGTGAATGGGGGAACGCTATTCGTGGGGATTTGATCCGCATCATTGCATGTCATGAAAGCCGTATAAAAAAATACCTTAAAGGGAAGATGCACCGTTCAGATCTACCATTAGAAGTTCGAAAACTCTTTAACGACAAAGAAAAGCTCGGCGAGTTCGTAAGAAACCTGTGGAACAGCCCAGAGTACAAGGAAAAGAAACAACTTCTCTCGAACAGGCGATCCGTGTCGCAAAAGAAGGCGCAGAAATCAAGGGAATGGAAGAAGCAAGAGCGCCAGATTAGAGAAGAGTTCTTATTGGAGTATGAACGATCCAAAAAATCAGAAATACAAAGCGAGCGCATTCCCGAGTGGCTTCAGCAGGAAATCCAACAACAAGGAGGGCTCGAACAATGGGTAAGAAATCAGAAGCGAGCGCAAGCCAATGGTTAGTCATAATTCTGTTGCACCCACGTCTCTCAGTATCAGAGCAAGTGGATCACGGGCTATTTGAGTAGACCACCCAGACTAAGTTATTCGGAAGACCAATTTGAGGCCAGTTTATTGATGAAGAATCTGCTAACTGCAAAACAGGTTTGCTTTTTTGTATCCACATCAAGCTTTTTCTTTCTATTGGCCTTTTCTTGTATGGCTATGAACTTACAAAACCATCCTGAAGAGCGGAATGAAGACAGTTTCTCGTGGACAGGGATAACAGTTGAGCAGCTTGCTAAAGCATGCGAAGAAGCCGTGGAGGATAAAACAAATAGTACTTTGGATTGTTTTAGCTACATGGACGGTTTCCTGGATGGCTATGCACTCACGGCACTGTCAGACAATAATCAGTCAGAATTCTGCCTTCCTAAAAACCCGCCTGTTTCAAAAAAGACTATTGCCAAAATGTTCGTGTATCTCGCAAAAAAACCGGACATAAGCCAAGATCCAGCCTTTTTAATTTTATCTGCTATGCTCAGTCAGGTATTTCCCTGTGATGAATAGGAGAAATCTTATTAAAGGTCATTCTCACGATGGACTCAAATATGGGGGTTGACCAATTCCGGTAACCTGATCCGTGAATATATTTATCTTAACGGCGAGCCTCTGGTGCAGGTCGATGCCGGTTCACCCGAAGTGCTGACTTATCTGCATACGGACCATTTAGCTACCCCACGCTATGGCACCAATTCAGCAGGAAGCACCGTCTGGACGTGGGATTTCGGCGCGTTCGGGAAGGAAGTACCCACGGGCAGTGCGACGGTCAATCTCCGCTTCCCCGGCCAGTACTTCGATTCCGAAACCGGCCTCCACTATAACTGGAACCGCTACTACAACCCCGCCACAGGGCGGTATGTTTCTAGTGATTTAATAGGGTTAATTGGAGGCTTGAATACATATGCTTACTCATATTCAAACCCTCTACTTCGACATGATACGAGTGGATTTTATGCAGAGGTTTATCAGCCCAGTCAGAATGTTGTAAAAATTGATTTGCCTTCATTTACACGACCACTTGGAAGAATGACCCAAGAGCAAGTGAATTACTATGTTGAAGAAATAGAGGAAAGATGGAGTGGGCAAATTGGGAAATACTTTGTGACGACAAAAATTACCAAACCAAAACCAAACTGTCCTCTTGATAAGGCAAACATTATTTTTGTCCATGACAAGCCGAGTTCTCAATCACCTAGGGGAAATGCATATGTAACAAGCAACTTGGTTATGCATCTTTTTAATGACAGCACTGGTTGGACTGCTGCTCACGAGGCTGGGCATCTTATGAATTTGAAACATATGTTTTTCGATCATTATGACTCTACAGGTAGGAAGGTGCGAATAATTGAGCCTGGCTATGAGGACAGTATTATGGGTGGAAGAAGAGATACAGGTCCATCAGAAAGGGATATTGAGGATGTACTAAAATACAATGATGTAAGGAAACATGATAATAGGTAAGGACGCACGTATATCTATTATTTCAAGCAATGCTCATGTGTTGCCAAGTTTTGTTAGAGGCACGGCAACTAATGAAATAAAGCTATTATCTGTATTTATTCAGACCAGATCTGACACATGCGCGACAGTCCAGATCAATAACTTTCAGATCAAACTGGCACTATCTGTTTTTGAGAAATCTAATAACTCACTGTTCATATAGCTGCTTATAGGAATCGCAACGGAACTCAAAAGATTCACGGTCTTCCTCTTCAATATAGGATTTTTCGCCAGATTCTATGAACAATGAACATTTTTGATGATCTTGCTTCAAATTTTCAGAATCTACTATTGGTGGACCGGGTATATACTTCCATCCATTATCGTATATTATCTTGTTTACAGCCTTTTGTCCGCATGGCGGAGGATATGAAGAGTCTTTGCTAACCCATGCTCCTTTCCCTTTATTTTCCGTCGGGTCAAATTCAAAATGCTCATCGCTGGTAAAATTGTAGATGAGACATACAAATTGAGTTCCGTCTTCAGTTGGACCTTCACTATTTCTGCTCGTAGTAAAAAAGAAAACGCGACACTTCAGAGAATTACCATTTTCTTTGTAGCATCGCACTGTAATTTCCCTTAGATGAATCCTGTGATCCTTTTCATCTTTTAAAACGTAGTCAGTTGTAAAAAAATCTAACGGCTCTTGTGCGTATGCGTTCAGAGATAACGTCAAGATAAAGATAATTAACCAACTAAACTTCATCGCGTCATATTTCCCATGCATCACTTTAGATTATCTGTCCATTGATAAACATACAGAGAAAAATGCATTATTCAAAGGATTAGCTTTTCGTGTACGGCCTACGCGGCTCTCAAAGCCTTCTAAAGGTTTTCATGCTGAAAATTTATTGTTCTTCAGTTCAAAGACTTGCCTTCGAGACGGAAGGGATTGTGCAGCGCGCTCCAGGCTGAGAACAGTTGATCGTCGGGCATGGCAGCGAAGTGGTCTTTGAGATCAAGAATTTCCTGCGATAATCCGCTCGTTTTCATGTTACGCAGGTTCCAGCGCAATATTTTGAATGGCTGGCGACAGAACATCGGATGCATCTCCAGCGCGATGAGCAGCGTTTCCAGATCGTCGATCATTTTTGCCGTGTCGTCGTCATGCATCGGGTTCATGCCCTTTATCCTTGCCCCGCTTCTGATGCCGCGATTGCGGTAAATCGGGCTTTGGCTTATCAACGCCGAGATCGGCTTTTTTCACCTTGCCTTTGAATACGTCCGGCTTGATGTCGCGTTCGGCCTCGGGTGTCGTCAGTTTGATCATATTGGCCATGAGGTTTTGCATTTCTTCTTCATGCCTCTTGCGCATGGTTTCAAACTGGCCCTGCAACTTTTGCCGCTGTTCAAGCTGGAACTCGATCAGTTCCTGCCGTTCCTCGCGGTCGCGCACATGGCACTGCCAGGCTTCCTTCTCGTTCTGTTTACGGATTTTCCAGTATTTGAGGGTGAGTTTGTCCCAGAGGCCCTTGAAGCCCTTGCGGATGCGCGAAGCCCGTACCTCCTGTTCCTTATCCCAGCGTTTGTCCAGATAGGCTTTCTGCGCCGCGCGGTCCTTGCGGTGTTGATCCGTCATGGTCTTTTTGATCCGCAGGAGCGGGCGCAATTCCTGATCATGCTTACGCTGGAGTTCGGCGCGGTAGGCTTCGAACAGGCTGCTTACCTGTTTTCCGATCTTTTCTTTGGCTTCCGATACAGAGGGCAGGGACTTCGGCGGACCGAGCCGCTGTTCGAGGGCTTTGGTCTTGATTCCGAGTTGGCGGCTCAGCGAGAGCACTTCCCCGTAGACATCGACGGCCACGAAGCCACGCCGGTCACCGCGTGCGAGCATGAACCCGCGTTCGTTAAGAACAGCGTTGAACGCCTTCGCACTGTCCGCAGCCGCCCAGCATTCCTGCAAACAGGCTTTGATCGCCGACGCGCTGCGCCCGGTCCGCGCAGCCTGTTGCCATTCTTCCCGCGTATAGGTGAGGGGATTGCGGTGCGCCGGGTCGATCAAGCCTTTGGGCATGGTCCAGCCATGCTCCATGAAAAGCTGACGCGATAGTGCCTGGAGCTTTGTGCGATCGAAGGCGATATTGACCGCCTTCATCTCGGTGGCATCAATCCGGCTCCAGACGCAATGCGCATGGCGTCGTCCTTCCTTCTCATGGAAGACGACCACGCGGGGCTGGCCTGTGAGCCCAAGCTTGCCTTCGATGTCCTTGAGGGCCTTCTCGAATGCCTCGACCGGGACGCTCTGGTCCTGCGGCGGGTTAAGGGAAAGCGAATAGAGATACTGTCTGCACCGGGTTCCCCGCGAGAGAGCCCAGGCTTCTTCGAGCGCGCCCGTGACATCGGAGGCCAGAAATCCCCGGACCTGATGGATTGTGACATGCTCGTTCTGCATCCCATTCAGGAGATGTGCGGCCATCTGGCGTCCGCCGCCCCTGGAATTGCCCTTGAGGATCATGGGCCATCCCCCTTATCGGTTCCGGTGTCCGGCTGGAGCCCGAGGGCGGTGAGCAGGAGGGTGCGCATGTTTCTGACGGCATCGCAGGATTCCAGCAGGGCATCATGGACATCGCGGTTAACGGGCAGGGAGCCGGTATTCGCAGCCCTGGCGAGTTGGTTGATGTTCTGGGAGATGCGTGAGGCCCCAAGTAGCCCCAGCAACCTGGCCAGTTCCGCCCGGTCCTTTACGGGCTTGGCTCCACGGGTCCGGGGCCGGACCTGCCTCTCGAAGATGGCATCCTTGATATAGGTGCCCCAGGGCTGGCCGTCAGCCAGTTCGTCCAGAGCCTTGCGTTCTTCCTCGCTCAGGCGGAGCGAGAAGGGGGCCGGATAGGTTTTTTTGGAGGGAGGGCGCTTTCTAGCCATTTTTTGCCCCTCCCATTGATGTAGAAGGGGGTTTTCGGGTAGAATTCGCGCCCTGAAAGGTGCGGGCTCCCTCTAAGCTAGAAAGTAACGCACTTAGGGGTTGCGGCTTAGAGGTGATATCAAGGGCAGTGACAAGCGGTAGATAGCGTTGGCTACCAGCCCCCGCAACCAGATCCAACAAAGAGGCCAGCGTCGCTACGCTGGCCTCTTTGTTATTGAGACGCGGGATCCATGCGACTTCCGGGTCAGGCAGTCAACCCCATCTGATTGCATCATTCATCTGGCGCTCATGGCCGAGCAGAGACCAGGGGAAGCGCACGCGGCCGCTTCTGGGGATCGGAAAGGAAGGCTACGTATTCCTCAAGCAGCGCATGAAAAAGCGGCGTGTCGATCTCCCCGCCGCCCTGCCCATAGAGTCCACTGCACTTCACGACCCTGTTATCGACCCGAATGATCCAGCCGTTGCCGTCGACCTCCGCGTGCTCGGCGCCGCCGACCAGAACCTGCTTGGTCAAGGCGAGCAAGGCGCCTCCCCCGCCTGTGGCACTCTGGACGTCACAGTCCAGGGCCTCGCATACGGCCTCGAACTCGACGGCCGGTACGCCATCTCGCAACACATCGAGTTGCCTGCTCAAGCCGGCACCTGGTCCGAGCGGCACCCTCGTATGGCATTGGACAACCAAGCTCATCGGCTACCTTCCAGCGGATAGAGGACGGTCCGCGACTGGGATTCGTCCCATTCGAATTGAATGACCACGCCGCCAGGGCTCAGCGCCTTGAAGCGCGTGCGTGGGCGCCCCTGCTTGAATGCTTCGACAGCCTCGTAGCGAATGCGGGCATCCGACCAGTCGGGCGGAAAGAAGGTGTTGTAACCCAGTTTCGGAATCCACTGGCCGTGTCCGTCGCTCATTTCGGTCAAGGCCTCAAAACAGTCGTCCGGGTGGGCCACCGGTTCCGTGCCGGGGACGATGCGGACCCGTTCTCCAAGAGCGAAGGCGGCATGGCAGCCACTGACGATCGGCCGGCTCATCACAGCCTCCCAATCTTCTTCCAGCGCCTCTCCTTTGCGGCCTGCTCGACCTTGCGGGCATCGACCCGGTCGATCATGTCGAAAATCTCCTCCAGTCTCTTCAGACCGGTCTTCTCCAGCGCTTCCACGCGATACTGGGCCAACCGCTCCGGCGAGAGCTTCAGGGAGGCGCAAATCTCGGTATCCGTCATGCCGGCTCGGATGGCTCCAAGCACTTCGCGATCACGCGTGTTGAGTTGATAGATCCGCGTATCCTCGACCGATTCCAACTCGAGACGTTCGCGGATGCGCGACACGTCCGGGATCGCCGGCGTCGGCTCATCGGGAAACGGCACCTCGATCGGCTTGTGTTCGGGGTCGGCAAGGAAGCGTGCGTAGGTCTGCAATGCGAGCCTGAACTGATTGAAGGTGACCGCCCCCTCTTCGCCGTCGGTCTGGCCGTATTGCCCCTCGAACCAGACGACCTCGGGGGTCAGAAAGAAGACCCAGGCGTTGCCTCCGGCCTCGACGTAGGGCTCTTCGCCGGAAGCGATCAAGTCTACATTGTTCTGCATGGCTCGGCCCGAGCCTTCTGCGGACTGGATATCATCCATCAGCGATCCGCACATGCTTCGGAATCGCGGTTCGCAGCGATCGGACATGTAGCGCACACTGCGTGGGATCGTTCCAAGGACCTCAAGCCAGCAGCTCAGCCAGCGCTTGGACGAATCATTGTCCGCCACATGCTCGACCATGGATGCCTTCAGCGACAAATTCATGGCGTTCCCAGTGGATAGAAGGTTGTGCGGTTGGGATTGGAATAGCCAACGATCTCGATCCCGCTGGGCGTCGTTCCGCTCCACTTGGCGGGTCCGAGTGTAGTTCGCCCCCGGAAGGCTTCACTTACCTCGTACTTGATCCTCGCCTCGGACCACGATGGAGGGAAGAAGGTCGAATGCACTTGGTCGCCCCTCCTATTCACTTTGTCCACCCACATTCCAGGGCGGCCTGTGGCAGGATTAATCTTGTCCGGATTCCAGATCTGCACGGCTGCTTCGTACGTGTCATTGCGGTTGTAGCGAATCTCGGCGCCGGGTGCGATTCGCGCATTGCCGTCGGCTGCGAACTCGGCATGATACCCACTGCCCGTTCCATCCCGCTTGAGATCGCCAGCGAGCACGTGAGCCAGGTCAAATTTGTTTTCAACGAGCAACTTACCGTCGGTATTCGCCCGATACCACGCATCGCGACTCGTGTCGGGCTGGATGCGGGACAGTTCGTGCAGTTCTTCGCGCAGGCGCGAGCCGGAGGTGGCGTCTGCCGTGCCTTCGGCCGCATCGGCCAACGGCTTGTTGGCGGCACCTCCTGGAGAAACGTGACTGGTGACGGTACCTGTGCCGGGATTGGTGACCAGTTCTCCGTCGACCGGCGATGGCGCCCGACCCGACACAAGCCGTCCGACCTTCGGATCATCCAGCCGCAGAAGATCACTGGCGACCCAGAGAAACTTCTCCCCTGCTTGCTCGACGACACGGCCAACAACTTGCCCCGTCTTGGTCACCAGCACAGCACCCACGAACAAGTCGGTCGGATCGGGCAGCACCGCGCTCGCCGTAGCTGCGCCAACTGAGATCAGGAGTTCCGCGTTTTCCTGGTCGATTCGTGAGGCGTACTGTTCTGGCACCCCCTCCGGCGCAAACGCATAGGCCTCGGGGTCCGACTCAACGGCGCGGTGGACGATGATCTCCTCGTCCAGATTTCTGTCCAGAAGGCGCTGATGTGTTCTGTCGTTGTGGGCGGCGCTCTCGACGTTCTGCCTCTCGCTCACCCAGGGCGCACCCGGATCGATCTCGACCGGCGCTTGATAACCCTGCAACATGGGCATGCTCGCATCCACGAGAGCGCCATAGCCCGCGCAGTCGCCCGAATGGGTGCATTCGACAAGGGTCGCTTCGAGGACGGTGTTGTTTCGATCGCTGAGGTCTTGGTACTTGGCTCTGACATCATCGACACATCCAGCTTCGCCGTTGCAGCTCGCCAACTCCTGAGCGAAAGATTGTTGTTGGTAGTGCATCAGGAAGTTATTGACCGCCGAATTCCTCGCCGCCCCCTGCGCCGTATCCTGGTCCAGCCCCAGTTCGCCTGCGGCCCCTCGCGCGAAGAGTTCATTGCCCACCTGATACGCCGTGCCGGCGTACTGGTTGCTGCGGTCAATCGAGACGCCCAGCGCATCGAATACGTTGCCCACCACGCTCTCGCCCGCGCCGCCCAGCGCACCGGCGCCGCAGTCAGCGTCCCGCGCGGCGGCCGAGAGGCAGCCCAGGCCGGCGTGGGCGAGGGTTTGCAACGCCGGGCTGGCGTGACTGCCGCCGGCGCCGAAGCTGGTGCCAATCTGGTGGGCTCCGGCGGCGGAGAAGTCGAGTACGACCGAGTCTCGGAAGAGGTCCACGAAAGAGCCGGCTTCCGTCCCATGGACAAGGGTTTCGACGCCGGCATTGACGACGCCCCGGGCCAGGTAAGCGCCGAACTTCCCGCCGAGGTCGGAGAGGCCCGCGCTGGCGACTCGCCCGATGCCTTCGACGTTCGTGATGCTCGCCCATTGATTGATGCTCATGGCTTCGCCAGAGGCGGCCGGTACAAGCTGCGCATTGAGCAGACCGGCAGTGAGCATCGCGGCGCCCGCCTGCCGCCAGGTCTCGTCATCGCCCCAGGCATCGAGCACGGCGCTGAAATCGCCGCCGGAGTTGGCGAAGGAGACCGCACTGGTGGCGGCCAGACTGCCGGCGCCCGCGCCGACCACGGCGCCTTGAGCGGTGGCTGCTCCGCCGGCCCAACTGGCTGCGGCGCCGCCGGTGAAGACCGCGGCGACGGTCGCCACCGCGATCGTGCCTTCCTGCGTGAGCCCCTGCTGACCCACGTCCCAGCGCTGCTCTACGGTGTTGACCGCCTCGAAGTGGGTCGCCGGGTCTTGCGCGAGGCTTGCGATCCAGCCCTGGTCCGGCTCGCTGGCCTGTTCGGCGAATTGCGCGCGCAGGTCCTGCTGGCGGAAGCTTTCGGTGTTTTCGTCGCCGACCGCCACCTGCACGCTCGGGGCGCTACCGCCCCAGTCAACACCACCATCGAACCGCGCCCGGTGGGCGGTTTCGGCGAGGTGGCCCTGGTCGGAACCGATGGTGTAGGACCAGTCGTTGTCCTTCTGTTCGAACTGGTGGAAGTCGGAGTCGGTCTCGATCTTCAGTTCGATGGCGTCGGCATCAAAGAACGCTCCTTCCCCGGTGCTGACCTGCACCGCGCCGATCGCGACCGTCTCTGCCGCCACATCGAAGCGCCCGCCAACTTCGATGCGGCTAGCCTGCACCCGGCTTGCGGTGGTGGTGGCGCGTTCGAGGTCTTCGGCTTTGCCCAGGGTGACCCGGTCCTGGGTCTGCCAGCCACTGCTGGTGGTGTCGCTCGCGCCGCCAAGCGTGAGGGTGGCGCCGATGGCGGTCACCAGATCGCCCCCGGCGCTGAGATGGGTGGCGGTGAGATCCGCGTCGCCGCCGGTGTGGATGGTCAGCGTGCCGTCACCGGCGGTCAGCGTATTGAAGCGGGTCGTGCGGCTCGTTTCGGTCTGTCGGCCCTTGCTGCGTTGGGTGCTGACGCCGAAGTCGTGCACCCGGCCGTCCGAGGTGTTCACAAAGCTGCCGATGTAGCTGGTGCGCTGCTCTGCGAAGTGCTGGCGGGTGGAGGCGGCGTCTTGCTGCACGATGTCGCCACCGACCGCCAGGTCGAGGTTGTCGTCGGCACGGATGTCGGCGCCGGCGAGCATCAGGTCGCCGCCGGTTTCGATGGCGACGGCGCCGGCGTCGATCTGCGTTGCGCGAGCACCGCTGTGCTCGTCGATGGTGGTGTCTTCGGTGTTCTTGCCGAGCTTCGGGTCGAAGCCGTCGAGGCCGCCGAGGGTGAAGCTGCGCTCGACCTCCTGGGTGCGCTCGAGGTCATAGGCCGCTTCCAGGCGCAGCGTGCCGCCGACGGCGAGCGTCATCACGTTCTCGCCCAGCTCAATGCGGGTGCCGGTGAGCGTGGTGTCCCCGCCGCTCTCCGAGAGCACGTCGGCCTCGGACTGCAGCTCCGTGGGCAGCGCGACGAGTTGTTCGTGGCTGGTCTCGGTCGAGCGTTCGCTCAGGCGGATGCCGGCGAGCGAGAAGCTCTTCTTGTCGAAGTGGGTGTTGGTTTCCTGATCGTGCACGGCAGCGTACAGGATGTCGCCGCCGGCGATGATGCGACTCTCGGTGGGCCGGCCGGTCTGGTCGCCCTCGCTGCGCTCGCCGCGGATCGCGATGCGGGTGGCGGTGAGGCTGACGTCGCCGAGGGCTTCGAGCACGAGGGTTCCGGCGTCGATGCCGCTGGTGGCGGCGCGCAGCGCGGTGCGCTCGTCGATGCGCACCCGCTTGGAGAGGAGGCCGGAACTTTTGCGGTGGCGGTAGTCGTGTTCGAATTCGGCGCCCGGCGTGATGGCGATGTCGCCGGTGGCACTGACGTGGGCGGTGCCGCGCGACTGAATGGCGACGTGGTCGAGGTGGACCGTGCTCTCGGTGGTGGCCGTCTGCCCGTCCTCGGCCTCGATCGCGCGGCCAACGCCCTGGATGGTGACGGTGTCGGCGTCGATGCGGGCGGCGACGGCTTGGATGCGAGTGTGGCGCTCACGACCGTTACGGGTGATCGCTTCTTCGATGATTTTGCTGCCGGCGATCGTGAGGTCGCCGCCGGCCACGGCGATGAACTCGGTGGCGGTGTAGTCGCTGCCCGAGGAAAGCAGCGTGCCGCCGGCCGCGAGCGTCAGCCGGCCGCCGGCGCTGAAGCGGCCCTCTCCAGTGCGGGCGAAGCGATCGGTGTGCTCCGGGTCGATGTGCTCGCGCGCCCTGGGTGCATCGAGGGCGGCCAGCGGGTCGGCAGCCTCGACGCCCGACTCGGCGGCGTCGCGCTGCAATGCGAGCGGCTGCCGGCTATGCCGACCGCCTTCGATGACCAGGTGCCCGGCGGCCTGGGTTGAGAGATCGGTCTCGGCGGCCAGGGTGACACTGGCCAGTGCGAGATCGCGACCGGATTCGAGGCCGAGGCTACCGCCGGCTTCGATGACGCTGTCGGCGGCGGCGAGTCCACCGACAGCGGACAGGCTGACGTCGCCGGTGGCGGTGAGCGTGACGGCGGCGGCACGCAGCACGCCGGGGGTGTCGCGGGTGGGCGCCCCAGCGAGGCCGAAGCGGGTGAGCAGATCGTCGCCGAACGGCGCGTCGAGCCCGGCTGCGATGGTGATGTCGCCGCCGGCGTCAAGCCGCCCACCGAGCTGGTGTTGGCGCGGACCGCTGTCGTATTCCTCGCGGGATCGGATGAGGTAACTGCCATCGCCCACGTCGACCCAATCGCTGCGGATGCCGCTGCGTTGCCTGGATTCGGTGAGCGACAGCGACGCGACGCTGATGTCGCCGCCGGCGATCGCCGTAATGTCACCAACGGCGGAAAGTTCGGCACCGCGGACGGTGAGCGTCGTGCCGGCGACCAGCACGAGCTGCTCGGCGGTGAGCATGGTGTCGGTAGCGTGCTGACGCTGATGGCGCTCGCTGACGTCGGCCAACTCGTCGAGGCGGTCGGCGAGCAGGCTCTCGGTGTCGGTGAGAGCGAGCGCCGAGAGCTCGAGCGCGCCGCCGGCCGCGCCCAGCGTGAGGGTTTCGCCGGCGGCGAGGGTGCTGCCCTGGTAGCGGGCGCTGCCGCCAGCGATCAGGCTAAGACTTCCCCCTGCCGTGAGTTCGCTCGCCAGGGCGGTACGCGCGTCGGCGGTTTCGAGCTGGCGCTCGCGAGTGCCCGGCTCGTCGTAGCGGTACCGACCATAGGTGGTGCCGGTGCGCTGGCTGGCGAGGGTGAGGGCGGTCACGTCGATTGCGCCAGCGACCAGGCCATCGAAATTGCCTCCGGCGCCGATCGTCGCGCCGCGGGCGCTGAAGTCCCCGCCAACGCGCAGGCGCAGCTCGCCCGTGGCACTGAGAGTGGGCGCGCTGTCGGCGAACTGCGCGAGGCTCTCGGTGGTGGTGACGGTGCCGGCGTCAAAGTCGCGGCTGCGGCTGGTGTCGGTCTCGGTGCGGATGCGGGCGCGGATCGAAACGTCGCCGCCGACGGTGAGTTCGACGGTGTCGCCATGGATGCTGCCGCCTTGCAGGTCGAGATTTCCGGCCAGGTCGAGGTCGGCCCGCCCGCTCGCTTCGATCCGCCCGGCGAATTGGGCGGCGTCGCCACGCAGCAACAGTTCGAGGTCACGGGCACGCAGTTCACCGTGGTTCGCGAAGCGGCCCGCCGAGACGCTGAGGGTCTGGCCGGTGATCTCGCCGTGATTCACCAGCGCCCCGTCGATCCGCAGCACGCTGATGCCGTCCGATCCCAGGTGGCCGCGGTTCTCGAGGCTGGCGGCTTCGACCGAGAGGCTCTGGCCGGCGTGAACGGTGGCTTCGTTGGCGAAGTGGCCGCCGACCTGCAGCCGGGCGTGTTCGGCCGATTCGAACAGCAGGTCGTCGGGGCCGAGGCTGAGGTCGTCCTGGGTGTAAAGCGTAAAGCTGGCTTCCGAGCGGACCAGGCCGGCGCTGTCGGTGTGGATGGCATCGATCAGCACGCCGTCGCCGCGGATCTCGCCGCCGGCGTTCATCAGGCTCAGACTGCCACTGTCGAGCACGGCCAGTGCGCCGTCGGCCGCGAGACGACCATTGCGATTGTCGAAACTGTCGCGCACCGAGAGGATGGCATGGCCGGCGCTGGTGATACTGCCGTCGCCGTTGGTGAGTTGGTCGGCCCACAGACCGAGGCGCCCAGCGGAGACGGTGCCGCCGGTGTTGTCGAAGCGGCCGACGGCGAAGAGCGCTTCGGCGCCGGTGATGGCACCCCGGTTGCTGAGGGCGTCGCTGTGGATCGAAAAGGCGAGCCCGGCGGCGCCGATCACCCCGGCGTTGTCGATGATACCGGCGTGGATCGAGCCGGCGACGGTGCCCTGGTTGGTGAGCGTGCCGGAGACCACCAGATCGTCTTCGATCAGCCCTCGGTTGGTGAGCTCGCTGACGCGCACATTGCCGCTGATCTGGCCGACGTTGTCGAGGGCGTTGGCGGCGCTGACACCGCCGGCCAGGGTGCCGGCGTTGTCGATGTCCTGCCCCTCGGCCAGCCCTTCGATCGTGCCGTGGTTGGACAACGTGTGGGTGGCGCGCGCGCCTTGCCCGATCCAGCCGTGGTTGCCCAGTTCGGCGGCGCTGGCGCTGCCGTGGATGTCGCCTCGATTGGTGAGCGCGCCGGTGGCGCTGGCCGTGCCGCCGATGGCGCCGTCGTTGGTGAGACGCGAGCCGGCGTGGGCGGCGCCGACAATGGTGCCGTGATTGGTCAGCGCGTCGCGGCTGTCAGCGGCGCCGCCGATCAGGCCCGCCGAGCCGTTGCTCAAGGTACCGGCGGCGGCATCCCCGCCGATGTGGCCGCGATTGTCCAGGCTTGCGGCCGCGCGAGCGTTGCCGGCGACGAACCCGCTGTTGTCGAGCACCCTGGCGCCGGCGTTGCCGCCGATCGCACCACGGTTGGCGAGGCGTGCACCGGCGCTGGCCGTGCCGCCGATGCGGCCCTGGTTCGAAAGATTGTGGCTGGCCCTGGCGCTGCCACCGATGCGGCCACCATTGCCGATGTCCCGTGCGCGCGCGTTGCCGCCGATCCATCCGCCGTTGGTGAGGCGCTGGCCGGCCCTGGCGTTGCCCCGGATGCGACCGTGATTCACCAGCGCCTCCCCGGCCGAGGCGTTGGCGCCGATCGTGCCGAAGTTCGCCAGACGGGTGTCGGCCGCGGCATCGCCGCCGATGCTGCCACGGTTGGTCAGGGTGCCGGCACGCGCATCCTGCTCGATCAGGCCTTCGTTTACCAGGGCCTCGAGGGCTTCGGCCGAAGTCGCCATCCGCCCGCGGTTGGTGACCGTGCCGGCACGCACGCCGCCAAAGATGGTTCCATCATTGACGAGCTTTGCCCCGGCACTGGCCGTACCGGCGATGTCGCCCGCGTTGGCGATGTTCGTCGCCGTCGCATCGCCGCCGATGGCACCGCGGTTCACAATGACGCCAGCGCCGGCATCACCTCCGATCAGTCCTTCGTTCTCGAGCGCGGCGACGGCTTCCGCGGAGGTGGCCAGCACGCCGCCATTGGCGACAACGTTCGCGTGGGCACTGCCAAGCACCAGGCCTTGGTTGGCAAGCCCGTGCTCGGCCCGGGCATCACCCGCGATGATGCCGCGATTGGTGAGGCGCTGCCCGGCGCTTGCCGAGCCCTGGATTTCACCGTCATTGGCGATCGTCACGGCACTCGCGTCGCCGCCGATCAGGCCTTCGTTCACCAAGGCCTCGACGGCTTCGACCGAAGTGAAGAGCACACCACGGTTGGCGATGTTCGTCGCCTGCGCCCGCCCGAGCACGATGCCCTCGTTGACCAGCGAACGGTCGGCGCGGGCGTCACCGCCGATTTCCCCGCGGTTGTCCAGCATCGTGGCTTCGGCATTGCCTACAACGACGCCGTCGTTGGACAGCATGGCGGCCCGGACATCTCCGCCGATCAAGCCTTCGTTGCGCAGGGCCTCGACCGCTTCGGCCGAGGTCGAAAGCACACCGCGATTGACGATGCGTGTGCCGGTCGCCGTGCCGGTGATGCGTCCGTCGTTGTCGAGGTCTCGCCCCGCCTGGGCAGAGCCGTCGATGTCGCCTCGGTTGGTGATCGTCGCCGCGCTGGCATTGCCGGCGATCACGCCCAGGTTGGCGAGACCATCGCCGGCGTTTGCGTCAGCGAACACGATGCCGCGATTGTCGATCACACCGGCGCGGGCGTCGCCGCCGATCGAACCGGAGACGCCGTTCACCAGGATGCCCCCCGCGTAGGCGTCGCCGAAGATCAGGCCGACATTTGCGAGACTGCCCGCGGCGACCACGGAACCGCCGATCTCGCCGAGATTCAGGAGATCGGTGGCGAAGGCGGCCCCGTCGATCGTGCCGCTGTTGGTGAGCTGGGTGCCGGCGATGGCATCGGTCGTGATCCGCCCGCTGTTGAACAGTCCTGCGCGCGCAAGGACGCCTCCGTCCAGCAAGCCCTCGTTGACGATGTCGGTCGCCTGCACGAAGCCTCGGATGCGGCCGGCATTGACGAGGGTGTCGACCGCGCTTGCGCTGCCCGCGATGGTGCCGCCGTTGTCGATGTCCGCAGCCCAGGCGCCTCCGACGATGTGACCGTGGTTGGCAAGGCTGTCGGCGGCATGGGCGTCACCGGCGATGGTGCCGCTGTTGTGCAGATTGCTGCCGGCATTGGCCGAGCCGACGATCGTTCCCGCATTGGCGAGGTCGCGCCCAGCACGGGCGCTGCCGCCGATGGTGCCGTGATTGTCGAGCCGGTTCGCTGCGCGGGCTCCGGCGTCGATGCGTCCTCGGTTGTCCAGGTCGGCACCGCTGGCCGCATCGCCCTGGATGCGACCGCTGTTGCCCAGGCTTCCGCCGCTGCTGACCGGCCCGGTGATCCACCCCGAGTTGTCCAGGTTTCCGCGAACAGTGACCCGGGTCGCGACGCCTGCGCCAATGCCGCCGGCGTTCTCCAGGGTGCCTGCGTCGATCCGGGTCACACCCTCACCAGCCAGCAGGCCGCCGCCATTGTCGGTGTGGCCGGACACATTCAGTGTCAGGTCGGCATCCGAGCGGATGGCGCCACCGTCGTTTACGAGACTGGCGCTCTCGATGTCGAGCACACCCGGCGTGAAGATCAGGCCATCTCGGTTGTCGAGCGGGCCTTCGAACGTCAGTTCGAGTGCGTCATCGGCCTCTTGCACCAGGTTGCCGCCCTCGTTGCCGAGGCTCCGTGCGGTGATCTCGAGTCGATCGCCACGGATGTCGGCCCCGTCGGTAAGGAGATCGGTTTCGCTGTCGAGGGTGATGCGCCGCCCCCTCAGGCGCGCACCGCTGGCATCGATGCCACCACGACGACCACGCGGTCGCTGGGGCCCACCGATGGCGTGCAACGCAACGACCCGTGCAAGGAGCGTACTGTCGCCGACATCGATGGCCGAGGCGCTGAAATACACTTGCTCGTCGGCCTGAACTTGCCCGTGGACCGCGATCAGGTCGTCGGCCGAGAGCGCGACCTGGGTGCCCCGCGTCAGCAGTTCCAGGTTGCTGCCTTCGACCGCAGCGGCCTCGTCCGGAACAACGCCAGCGTTGCTGCCTTCGGCGCCGGCGACGACGACGACACCGGAAGCAATCACCGATTCACTGCCGGCCTCGATGACCGCTCCGGGCCCGATCGCCTGGATCTCGACGTCGGCAGCCGCCGCGATCACGCCCTCGTGGCGGATGCGGCCGCGGCTGCGCACGGTCGTGCTGCCGCGTATGGACTGAATTCGGCCGACGCTGTCGATGTCGCCACCGCTGTCGATGCGGACATCGCCGTCAGCCAGGAGTTGGCCGCGGTTTTCGAGCCGGCCGTCGGCGGTGAGAGTCAGTTCGCCATGCTCGCCGGCCAGTGCGCCGACATTACGCACGCCGACGCCGGCTTCGGTGCCGATCAGGCGGATCTTGCCGGCATACATGCCACCGAGCTCGGCAACATCGAGGGCGAAGGCCGGGATCTCTCTGCTGCCCTCGACGGGTTCGACGCGTTCGAGATCGGCGCTGAGCCGGTTGGCGCCCGTGATGACCGTGAGTTCGCTGGCATGGATCGCACCATTGACTTCGACCGCGCGGGCAAGGATGTCCGCATAGGCGGTGTCGGACGCGTCGAGGCCACCGGCTTCGATGCGGACCCGGCCACGCTCGACCCGGTAGCCTTCGAGCGCGCCATCGCGAAACTCCGGTACGCCGGTCGTCAGCGTCGCCCGACTCGCATTGATGAAGCCGGCGCCGTCGACATCGATGCCGGCGGGATTGGCGATCACCACCTCGGCCCGATCGCCGGCCACTTCGATGATGCCACGCAGCCGGCTGGGGTCGGCAGAGACGACCTCGTTGACGATGATGCGGGCGGTGCCCTTGGCCATCCACGGGTTGCCGGCGACCCCGCCGGCCAAGTGGGTGCCGACCGCCGTACGCGAGTTGTTGAGGATCGCACCCTGAGCCTGGACATCGAAGCGGCTGTACGTGTTGCGCGAGACACCGGCGGCGCTTGGACTCTGCACGTTCACCAGCGGTACGCCGTTGCCGGCATCGAGCACCGTCGCACGCTGGTGGCCCGGCGCGTCCGACGACGCGACGATCTGGGCGACCGCAGGTCCCAGCCACAATTGCAGAGCAGCGGCGAGAGCGCAGAGTCGGGGCAGCCTTGCGACCATTCCGGCGCCACACCGCGAGCCGGACTCGCCGGCGTGCGTGGCCACACATTCCGCCACTGCCATCGGCTGCATGCGATGGCGGTTGAAGACGAGACGGTAGCGGTTGCGGTTCATCGTAGGCAGTGGATCGGGTTTGATCGTGCGATGTCGGGGACAGGAGGCGAGTCTGAAAAATGCCGAATGCATCGTACGCACGGCGACGCGGCGCATGATGTAGGCATTTTCAAGCCACTGCAACGGCATAAGTTCGAGCTTCGTCCGCGCGGCCTATATCGATCGAACTAGCTTCACCGCCAGGGCGACACCTACCTTTGCGGCAGATGCGCCGACAATGCCGTACGAACGGTCGCTTTGGAGCCTTGAATACTGTTTTTGTATTCAGTACCGGCAGCGGGCGACGCAGCAGGCCGCAATTGCAAAACAATGTGAAATGAGCCATCGACCCCAAAGCAGGCTTGTCGGGGCAACGCCGGCCGAACCCGGCGGCTCAGGTGTGGCCGGCCAGCCCCCCGGCCCTGATCACCCGCCGCGCCACGCACTGCCGCAGCACACCGGTGCCGCCGGCGCAGGCCAGCGTCAGCCGCGCCCGCGCCCGGGTGATGCCGGTGTAGAGCAGCTCGCGGCTCAGGATCGGGCTCGGGCGCTCCGGCAGCACCAGCGCGACGTGGCCGAACTCGGAGCCCTGGGATTTGTGTACGGTCATCGCGAACACCGTGTCGACCGCCTGCAGCCGACTCGGCGCCAGCCAGCGCACCCGGGCCGGGTCGTCGGCGCCGGGGAATGCCACCCGTAGCCGAGTGCCGCCGTCGCCGTCGGCCAGCGGCAGGCAGAGGCCGATGTCGCCGTTCATCAGGCCCAGGCCGTAGTCGTTGCGGGTGACCAGCACCGGGCGGCCGGCATACCAGCCGGTGCTCGCAGGGATCAGGCCGGCCCGCTGCAGCGCCTCGGCAATGCGGGCGTTCAACCCGTCCACGCCCCACGGCCCGGCGCGCAGCGCGCACAGCACCTGGAAGCCGGCGTGGGCGGCGAGCACCTGGCGGGCGAATTCGTCGGCGTCGGCGCCCGCGCCGGCCCGGGTG
>JACKLW010000019.1 GCA_024235715.1 Accumulibacter sp.
GGCCGTAACTCGGTAGAGATTTGCAAACTCTTGATTTTCCTTGCTAGTTATCCGTTGGTGCGATTCGTGCTTTACGTCCGCAGTTGCCTTGAAACTGGCGACGATTGCATCCCTTCCCATTGCTTCCAGTTTGACGCTTCGCTCACACCACACCAGGAGGTGCTATGAAACGTTCACTATGCGTTTTCACCATGGCCGCGTCGATGCTTGCCGCCGCGCCGCTCGCCCAGGCGACGATCATCACCTACCGGGCGGAACTCAGCGGCGCGAACGAGGCACCGCCGAATGCATCGCCAGGCACCGGCAGTGCGATAGTCGTTACCAACGACGTGGCCAACACCATGAGCATCCATGCCAGCTTCTCCGGGCTGGACGGGGCAGTTACCGCTGCCCATGTTCATTGCTGCACGGCGGTGCCCTTTGCGGGGACCGCGGGAGTGGCTACCACGACGCCGACCTTCGTCGGCTTTCCGCTGGGCGTTACGGCCGGTACCTATGACACGGTTCTCGACATGCTGCTGGCAGGTTCATACAACCCGTCTTTCGTCGCCGCCCATGGCGGGACGCCGGCGAGTGCCGGGGCCTTCCTGTTCGCGGGCATGCCGCTTGGCGGGTCGTATCTCAACATCCATACGACTGCATTTCCGGGTGGGGAAATCCGCGGCTTCCTGACGCAGGTTCCGGAGCCCGCCAGTCTTGCTCTTCTCGGTCTTGGCCTGGCCGGACTTGGCGTCATCCGCCGCAAGAGCGCGTAGCCGCGATTCCTTCATCGACGAGCGCGGGACGGGCGCCGCCTAGCGCGCCGGCGGCGCCTGGCCGGCATCTTGCTGGTGCCGCCAGCGCCGTTCGATGACCCCGCACAATGTCGCGGCAGCGGCCTCGATGGTCGGCGTATCGATGGCGGCGAAACCGAGCACCATGCCCGAACGGCGATGTGCGGGCTCGGCGTAGTACATCGACAGCGGCCGCAGGACGATGCCGGCTTCGAGCATCTCCCGGGACAGCGCCAGGTCGTCGCCCGGCTGGTTGAAAAAGTAGGGGAGGTGCAAACCCGCCAGGCCGCCGGTCGTTCTCACCAGATCGCCTAGTCGCGACTCGATGGCCCTGCGCAGCACACTGCGGCGTTCCTCGTAGATACCGCGAACTCGCTTGAGGTGAGTGCCCAGGTGCCCCGCGTCGATGAACTCGGCGAGCGCGGCCTGTTCGATCATGCGGCCTTCCCTGTAGAGTTCGGCATTGCCGATGGCGAAGGCTTCTGCCAGCTGTTCGGGGACCACCAGATAGGCCAGGCGCAGTCCCGGAAACATGGTCTTGCTGAAGGTGCCGAGATAGATCACCCGCGGCGACCGCGCCTGGCCGAACAGTGAGCCGATGATGTAGGGGTGATAGCGGATCTCGTTGTCGTAGTCATCCTCGATTACCCAGGCGTTGTGCGCGTCCGCCAGTTCGAGCAACTGCATGCGCCGGCTCAGCGACATGACCACGCCGCTGGGGTACTGGCTCGAGGGGGAAACGAAGATCAGGCGCGGCGGCGCCGATGCTCCCGGCGGTGGCAGCGAAATGCCTTCCTCATCGACGGCGAGCGCTTCGATCTGCAGGCCATTGGCGCGCAGGACATTGTTCGCGCCCCAGTATCCCGGGTCCTCCATCCAGACGCGATCAGCCACGTCGCAGAGCATGCGTGCGCAGAGGTCGATGGCCTGATGCGAGCCGTTCAGTATGAGGATCTGCCGCGGCGAACAGTTCATGTGTCGGGAAGCACGCAGATAATCGGCGAGCACCGCTTTCAGCGGCCCGTAGCCGCCGTGGCTGTAGCGCGCCAGGTGGCGCTGTTCGAAGCGAATGTTCTTCGCCAGCAGGCGTCGCCAGGTCGAGAAGGGAAAGAGGCCGACGTCGGGCGCTCCCGGCACGAAGGCGCCGCCCTGTATGCGGCTGCTGGTGGCGTGCCGTGCGATCGCGCTCCCCCGGCGCGAGAGGCTCTTTACCTGCGCCGGCGGAAACGCCTGGCGGCTGTGTCCGGGCACTGCGGCCGGCAAGGCTTCCGAGACCAGGGTGCCGGAACCGCCGCGGCTTTGCAGATAGCCCTCGACGAGGAGTTGCTCGTAGACCCTGACCAGAGTGCTGCGGCTGACGGCCAGTTCGCTGGCCAGGTGCCGGGTCGGCGGCAGCGCACTGCCTGACGGCAGGTCGCCGTCCAGAATCAGCCGCCTGAGCGCCAGGTGCAAGGCCGCCTGGGCGCGCGACCTCTTTGATTCGTTTTCGAAGCGTTCCCTGATGAGTTCCGTGCACAGCGATTTGTCCATCGATGCTTGGGCCGAATTGGTATCAGAGTTATGTAACTAATTGGTTCGATTGTGCGCCGCTTCCGCGAGTACAGTCAATGCGGGATGGCGGGTTCTGGCGGCCGCGGCTGTCCGGCATCTGCGGGTTTCGCGAAACGAGTGCGCCAGAAGGAGAAACAGCCGTGCAAATCACCGATACGACACTGCTCAAGCAACTGTGCTGCATCGATGGCCAATGGGTCGAAGCCGACAGTGGCCGGCGCTTTCCGGTCGTCAACCCGGCCAGCGGCGAACAGCTGGCGACGGTGCCGGATATGGGCGCCGACGAAACACGTCGGGCAATCGAGGCGGCGCGCGTTGCCCAGCCGGGCTGGCGGGCGAGGACTGCCGGCGAGCGGGCCAGGATTCTGCGTCGCTGGTTCGACCTGTTGCTTGCCAATCAGGAAGACCTGGCGCAACTGATGACCGCCGAGCAGGGCAAGCCGCTCGCCGAGTCGCGTGGCGAGATTGCCTACGCTGCGTCGTTCATCGAATGGTTCGCCGAGGAAGGCAAGCGCGTGTACGGCGACATCATTCCGCCGCATCATGCCGACAAACGTGTTCTGGTGACCAAGGAAGCGATCGGCGTCTGCGCGGCCATTACGCCGTGGAATTTTCCTGCGGCGATGATTACCCGCAAGGTGGGCCCGGCGCTGGCCGCCGGCTGCTGCGTGGTGCTCAAGCCGGCCGAAGCGACCCCGCTCTCGGCGCTGGCGCTTGCTGAACTTGCCGAACGGGCAGGGCTTCCCGCCGGGGTTTTCAACGTTGTCACCGGCGACGCGCCGGCGATCGGCGGCGAGCTCTGCGCCAATCCGACGGTACGCAAGCTCAGTTTCACCGGTTCGACCGAAATCGGGCGGATTCTCATGCAGCAATGCGCGCCGACGATCAAGAAGCTGTCGCTGGAGCTGGGCGGCAACGCGCCATTCATCGTCTTCGACGACGCCGACCTGGACGCAGCGGTACAGGGTGCGATTCTCTCGAAGTATCGCAACGCGGGCCAGACCTGCGTCTGCGCCAACCGTCTGCTCGTGCAGGAGGGTGTTTACGACGCCTTCGTCGACAAGCTCGGCGCTGCCGTTGCCGGACTGCGCGTCGGCAACGGCGTCGATGAGGGGGTCACCCAGGGTCCGCTGATCGACGCCGCGGCGATCGCCAAGGTCGAGGAACTGGTCGACGATGCGCGCAGCAAGGGCGCGCGCGTGGTCTGTGGCGGCAAGCGCCACAGTCTGGGCCGAACCTATTACGAGCCGACGATTCTCGCCGGCGTGACGCCAGCGATGCGCATCGCGCGCGAGGAAGTGTTCGGGCCGGTGGCGCCCGTCTTTGCCTTCAAGACCGAGGCCGAGGCGGTGGCCATGGCCAACAATACCGAGTACGGCCTGGCTTCTTACTTCTACACCGAGAATCTGGCGCGCAGCATGCGCGTGTCGAGCGCGCTGGAGTACGGCATCGTCGGCGTCAACACCGGCCTGATCTCGACCGAGGTGGCGCCGTTCGGGGGCATGAAGTCTTCCGGGCTGGGCCGCGAGGGTTCCAAGTACGGTATCGAGGACTATCTGGAGATCAAGCACGTCTGCATCGGCGGGATCGCTTGAGCCTGGTCGAGATTGATTGCACCCAAGAAAATGCACAGGAGAGAGAAATGAACGCACGTAACGAAAAGCCGACCGTACAAAGCAACGCCGAGCTGATGGCCAGGCGCCAGGCAGCCTTGCCGAGAGGCGTCGGGCAGGGACATCCGGTCTTTGCCGAAAGCGCGCAGAACGCGGAGATCTGGGACGTCGAGGGCCGTCGCTGGATCGACTTCTGCGCCGGCATCGCAGTGGTCAACACCGGGCATTGCCATCCGCGGGTCGTCGCTGCGGCACGCGAGCAGCTGGAAGCATTTACACACACCTGTTTCCAGGTGGTGGCCTACGAGTCCTACGTCGAACTCTGCGAGCGGCTCAATGCCGGCGCACCGGGCAGCACGCCGAAGAAGTCCTTTCTGGTCAACACGGGTGCCGAAGCGGTCGAGAACGCGGTGAAGATCGCCCGCGCGGCAACCGGCCGCACCGGCCTGATTGCCTTCGGTGGTGGCTTTCATGGGCGCACCATGTTCGGGCTGGCGCTGACCGGCAAGGTGGCTCCTTACAAGGTCAAGTTCGGGCCGTTTCCGGGCGGGATATTTCATGTGCCGTTTCCGAATGCGCTGCACGGTATTTCGGAGGACGATTCGATTGCGGCCATCGAACGCCTGTTTGCCTACAGCATCGAACCGTCGGACGTCGGCGCGATCGTTATCGAACCGGTGCAGGGGGAAGGTGGCTATCTGCCGGCGCCGCCCGATTTTCTGCGCCGCCTGCGGACGCTTTGCGACACGCACGGGATCCTGCTGGTAGCCGACGAGGTGCAGTGCGGCATCGCCCGTTGCGGCAAGCTGTTCGCCTGCGAACACTACGGTATCGAGCCCGACATCATCACCCTGGCCAAGGGACTCGGCGGCGGCTTGCCGGTGGCGGCGGTTGTCGGCAAGGCGGAGATCATGGATGCTGCCGAAGTCGGCGGCCTCGGTTCGACCTACGCCGGCAGTCCGGTAGCGGTTGCCGGTGCCCTGGCGGTGCTCGACGTCGTCGAGGAGGAAGACCTCTGCAGCCGTTCGATGGCGCTCGGCGAACGCATGCGCGGCAGATTCGATGCCATGAAGAAGAAGTATTCGAGCATTGCCGACGTGCGAGGACTCGGGGCGATGACCGCGGTGGAGTTCTGCCGCAACGGGGATCCGCGACAACCGGCCGCCGACATGGCTGCCGCACTGAAAAACGAAGCGGCGAAACGCGGCTTGCTGTTGCTGTTGTGCGGCGCGCACGGTAATGTACTACGGGTAATGATCCCGTTGACGATCCCCGAGGCGCTTCTGGACGAGGGCCTGGATGTCATCGAAGCCTCGCTGCAGGCGATTGGCGCCTGAGTGTGCTGTCCTGGCCGGGATGCCGTTCGGCGTTCCGGCCTTGTCCGGCGGCGCACATCTGCCAGCTACCGCCCGTTCTGATCCGGTTGAGTTCGGTACACCGGAGCGTGACGTCGATTCGACAGATTATCGTACCGATACCTAAAGCGGCAGGAGAGCCCATTTCATGATTCCTTTTTCGATCGCCGGCATCCAGATGAACGTCTCGATGGAGCGCGAGAACATCACCGCGATGGGACACAAGCTGGACGTCGTCATGGCCCGCTTCCCGTGGGTGCAGATGGTCGTCTTCAGCGAACTGTCCGCCTACGGGCCGGCGCCCTATCATGCACAGCCGACGGGCGGGCCGGCCGAGCAGATCTTCTGCCAGATGGCTGCCAGGCACGGCCTCTGGCTGTTGCCGGGCTCGATGTTCGAGCGTGTTGGTGACGACATCTACAACACCACCTCGGTGATCGATCCGAACGGGAAAGTGGTGGCCCGCTACCGCAAGATGTTCCCCTTCCTGCCCTACGAAATGGGTATCAAGCCGGGGACCGATTTCTGCGTGTTTGACGTGCCCGACATCGGGCGCTTCGGCGTTTCCATCTGCTACGACATGTGGTTTCCGGAAACGACGCGCACGCTGGTTTCGATGGGCGCCGAATGCATTCTCCATCCGACGATGACCGACACCATCGACCGCGACGTCGAACTGCCGATTGCCCGCGCCAGCGCGACGATCAATCAGTGCTACTTTTTCGATATCAACGGCGTCGGCGACTGCGGTACCGGTCATTCGATCGTCGTCGGTCCTTCAGGCTACGTCATTCATGTGGCCGGCGGCGGTGAAGAAATCATTCCGGTGGAGATTGATCTGTCGCGGGTGCGTCGCGAACGCGAGGTCGGCATCCGTGGCCTGGGTCAGACGCTCAAGAGTTTCCGTGACCGGCCGATCGAATTTCCGGTCTACCAGAAGCACCTCGGCAAACAGGAGGACTATCTGAACAGCCTCGGGCCGCTGATCAAACCGGGTCGCGGATCGCGTCGCGAAGCGGCCGTCCTGCCCGAGGGCGCGGTTGCCGGACCGGACGGTGCCATCATCCAGGTGGCCGACCTGAAGACGAATATCGATGTCGGTGTTTCACCGATGGAGAACGCAGCACCGTACCACGCTGGTCCGTGAGCAGCTGGACTGGCGGAAGAAAGAGGGTGAGCCAGTGAGTACCGGGATGATCATCGTCGGACTGGTCATCGGCACCGTCCTTGGATTCGGGATTTTTGCGATACAGCAGCGCCGACGGAACGAAGTACCCCAGAAAAATACATCGCCTCAGAGGAGACAAGAGATGACCCAAGAGAAGCCCACGATGCCGACGATCACCAGCATGTCGGACTTGCGACTGTTCTTCCATCGCAACAAGCGCCCCATCTACTTCATCAGTGCCACCAACTTCAATCTGGCGGGCATGGATGAAAGGGTGCCGTACTTCAAGCACATCAACTATATCGACTGCTACGACGGTCGCCATCCGAACGTCTTCGTCCCCAGCGAGCAAGCGCATCCCGAGTTCGAGGGCATCGAGGACATCAACAACTATCTGCTGCAGAACAAGGAGGTCATCGACTACATCAAGGGGCGCGGTGGCGACCCGGTTGCCGTCTTTCTGATGTTTGACGAGAAGACCGAGGAGCTGTGCAAGGAACTGGGCATCGAGCTATGGTTTCCGCCGGCGTCGCTGCGCACGCGTTGCGACAACAAGATGGAAACGGTGCGCATCGGCAACAAGGCCGGCGTGCAGTCGGTACCCAACGTGCTCGCCAAGGTCGAAAGCTACGCGCAACTGCTCGAGCTGACCAGGGAACATGGGCTGGGCAATGATCTGGTGATCCAGTCTGCGTTCGGCGACTCCGGTCACACAACCTTCTTCATCTCCAACGAAGAGGAATGGAAGAAGTACGCCGACGAGATCGTCAAGGATCCCGAGGTCAAGGTGATGAAGCGCATCAACTGCCGTGGTGGCACGCTGGAAGCCTGCGTCACCCGTTGCGGCACGGTTGTCGGCCCGCTGCTCACCGAAATCGTTGGTGCCAAGGAGTTGACGCCCTACAAGGGGGGCTGGTGTGGCAACGAGGTATTCCCCGGAGCGTTCCCGGAAAAAGCGCGCATCAAGGCGCGCGACTCGGCCTATGCCTTCGGCAACCAGTTGCTCAAGGAGGGCTATCGAGGCTACTTCGACCTGGATTTCCTGATCGACCAGGATACCGAGGAAGTCTATCTGGGCGAGCTCAACCCGCGCGTCTGCGGCGCCAGCCCGATGACCAACCATGCCGCTTTCGCCTATGCCGATGCGCCGCTGTTCTTCTTCCACCTGCTTGAATTCAGTGGCGTCGACTTCGATCTCGATGTGGCGGCGATGAACGAGCGCTGGAAGAACCCCAAGTACATCGACAGCTGGAGCCAGCTGGTCATGAAGTACACCGACGAGGAAGTCGATATCGTCGACCAGGCGCCGGAATCGGGGATCTATCGCATGGACGATGCCGGCAACGTCAGCTTCCACCGTTTCGACTACCACCGCCTGGCCGTCGAAGGCGAACACGAGGCTTTCTGGCTGCGTATCACGGGTCCCGGTGACTACCGCTACGAAGGTGCCGATCTGGGGATCCTGATCACCCGCGGTCGCTCGATGACCGAGGAGTTCAAGATCAATGCCCGCGCGGAAAACTGGATCCGCGGCATCAAGAACTTCTACAGGGGTCGCCCGCTGGATACGGCTGTCGCCGAACCCGTGCCGTCGGCCGGCGCGTTCAAGATCCTCTGATCGCCGGCCGAGGTCGGTGCCCCTCATCCAGGCCCAGTCACTGCTGTTTCGCGCCATGGAGGAAGCAAGTCCGGGCGCGATCTGGCAAGGGCTGTTCGCCGAGTTCTGGCCGTCGTATCGCCGCTGGTACCTGCAGGGCGGCGAGGCGGCGCGTCCCTACTATCTGCCCTGCGTACGGGCCCTTCGCGCCCACATGCCGGAACTGCTGCCGACCTACGAGCGGCTGAGCGAACTGGCGGGCGGCGGCGACCTGGAGGCCCGCTTCCTGGCGCTGTTCTGTCCGCCGCCGTACGTCACGGGCTGCTCGCAGCTGGTGTGGCCCGGTGAGCGGCCACTGCTGGTGCGCAACTACGACTACCCGCCGCAGCTCTGCGAAGGCGTGATCCTCAAGACCGCCTGGAACGGGCGTGCGGTGATTGGCCTCAGTGACTGCATGTGGGGCCTGCTCGACGGCATGAACGAGGATGGCCTTGCCGTGGCCTTGTCGTTTGGTGGTCGCCAGGAGGTCGGCGAAGGTTTCGGCGTGCCGCTCGTCTTGCGCTACGTTCTGGAAACCTGTACGCGCACCGAAGAAGCCTGCGCGGCACTGGCGCGGGTACCCGTGCATATGAGCTACAACGTGACCGTCGTCGATCGTAGCAGCGAGTTCGCGACGGTCTTTCTGGCGCCGGGCAAGAGCGGAGACATTCGTCGCCTGGCGGCGGCGACGAACCACCAGAAGAAGGTCGAGTGGCATCAGCACGCCCGCGCCACGTCGACGGTCGAGCGCCTGCGGCGCCTGATGGAGATGCTGGACGACAGCGCGATGAGCGCCGAAGCGCTGATCGCTGCTTTCCTGCAAGCACCAATCTACTCGAACGCGTTTGCGCGCGGTCTCGGCACCCTTTACTCGGCGGCCTACTGGCCGAGCGACGGGCGCGCCGATTTCTTCTGGCCAGGAGGCGTCACCTGGTCACAGTCATTTGCCAATTTCAGCGTGGGCGAAAGGCTCATCGAATTTGGCAGTTCGCCACCGCCGCACAACAATGCGCGAGGCATGGACCTGCGCTAGGAGACAAGCCATGAAGGCAGACAGCAAGAGCAAGAAATCCCTGGGTGAATACTACAGCGCACTGCAACTGCGCACCGACCGCTGGAGCGCGCTGAAAATCGCCAGCGAGCAACTCGTCCAGAGTCACTCCGAACGCAGGCGCAACGAAGCCGAGCGCAAGGTCGTCGAATTGATCGATGCCTTGCGTCCGATCGAACTCTACTGGGCCTTTCCGGGGCACGATACCTTCGGGCAACTCGGCGAACTGGTGACCACCGGTCGTTTTGACGTGCTGGCGATTACGGTGCGCCACATCTGTCACTCGCTGCTGAGCAACAGCTATCGGCGCAATCCGCATCATCACGATGTCGAGGAACTCGCCGAGGGCAGCCCGGACGACGAGTCCACGGAACATGCGATCAAGGAGTTGCTCTACTTCGAGGTGCTGTTCGTCGACAAGTTCTCGTCGATGCAGAAGGAAAACCTGCGTCGCACCATTGCCTCGATGCGCCGCCCCGAGGACCCCTTCGTCTACGAGCCGGTGTTCGTTCCCAGCCTGACCGATGCCCTGATCGGCGTCATGTTCAACCACAACCTGCAGGCGGTGGTGATTCGCAATGACCTGAAACGCGACTCCGAGCAGACGCTGGAACTTCTGCATCGCTATCTTTCGCGGCTTGATGCGGAAGTGCTCGAAGAGGTTGAGCCGAAGGAGTACGGTCCCGAACTGTGCCGGATGATTGCCAAGCTGCGTCCGGAACTCGACGTCTACCTGTTTACCGATCAATCGGTCGAAGAGATCGCCGGTGCCAGACTGGGCAATTGTCGGCGGGTTTTCTACAACCAGGAAGATCACCTGGACCTGCACCTGAACATCCTGCGCGGGGTTGCCGAGCGTTTCGAGGCGCCTTTCTTCAACGCCCTGACCAAGTACGCCCGCATACCCACCGGGGTGTTTCATGCGATGCCGATCAGCCGCGGCAAGTCGATCACGGCCTCGCACTGGATCAAGGACATGGGCGATTTCTACGGGATGAACATCTTCCTGGCCGAGACCTCCGCCACCTCGGGCGGACTCGACAGCCTGCTCGAGCCGCACGGCCCGATCAAGAAGGCACAGGAGATGGCGGCACGGGCTTTCGGTTCGAAACAGACCTTTTTCGCCACCAACGGCACGTCTACCTGCAACAAGATCGTCGTCCAGGCGATCGTCCGCCCCGGCGACATCGTGCTGGTCGACCGCGACTGCCACAAGTCACACCATTACGGCATGGTCCTCGCCGGCGCGCAGGTGGTCTATCTCGACAGCTACCCGCTCAATGATTTCTCGATGTATGGCGCGGTGCCGATGCGGGAAATCAAGCACCGGCTGCTGGAACTGAAGGCGGCCGGCAAGCTGGACCGCGTACGCATGCTGTTGCTGACCAACTGCACTTTCGACGGTGTCGTCTATAACGTCGAGCGGGTCATGCAGGAGTGCCTGGCGATCAAGCCGGACCTGGTCTTCCTGTGGGATGAAGCGTGGTTCGCCTTTGCCCGCTTTGGTCCGGCCTATCGGCGGCGGACGGCGATGTACTGCGCCGGTGTGCTGCGCGAGCGCTATCGCTCGGCCGAATACCGCGCCGCCTACGCCAAGCACAAGGAAGAACTGGCCGATGCCGACGAGGAGGTGCTGCTGAACAGTCGGCTGATGCCTGATCCGGACAAGGTCCGCGTGCGTGCCTACGCCTGTCAGTCCACCCACAAGACGCTGACTGCGCTGCGCCAGGGGTCGATGATCCACGTGCATGACCAGGACTTCAAGGACGAGGTCGAGCAGGCCTTTCACGAGGCATACATGACGCACACCTCGACCTCGCCGAACTACCAGATCATCGCTTCGCTGGATATCGGCAGGCGGCAGGTGGAACTCGAGGGCTTCGAGTTCATCCAGCGCCAGGTCGAGCAGGCGATGTCGTTGCGCAAGGTGATCAACACGCATCCGCTGATCAGCAAGTATTTCCACGTCCTGACGGTCGCCGAGATGATTCCGGAGGAGTATCGCAAATCGGGCATCAAGAGCTACTGGGATCCCGAACACGGCTGGAGCGACATCATGGCCGCCTGGAGCGAGGACGAATTCGTCCTCGATGCCACGCGGATCACGCTCTCGGTGTCCGGTTCCGGCTGGGACGGCGACACCTTCAAGAACGAGATCCTGATGAACAGGCACGGCATCCAGATCAACAAGACGTCACGCAACACGGTGCTGTTCATGACCAACATCGGCACCACGCGCTCCTCGGTCGCCTATCTGATCGAGGTGCTGGTCAAGATTGCACGCGACCTCGATGAACGACTCGATGACGCCAGCAATGTCGAGCGCAGGATATTTGCGCGCAAGGTCAAGGCTCTGCGCGAGGATTTGCCACCGCTGCCCGACTTCAGTTGCTTCCACGACTCGTTTCGGCTGAGTTCGGGCAACGGTACGCCCGAGGGCGACATCCGTTCGGCCTTCTTCCTTGCTTATGACGAGAGCAAGTGCGAATACGTGCCGATCGAGGGCCGGGCCATCGAGAAGGAGCTTGCCACCGGACGCAAGCTGGTGTCCACGACCTTCGTCATCCCGTACCCGCCGGGTTTTCCGATTCTCGTCCCCGGGCAGGTGATCAGCCAGGAGATCATCACCTTCATGCGCGCGCTCGATGTCAAGGAGATTCATGGCTACCGGCCCGAGCTCGGGCTGCGCGTCTTTACGGAGAAAGCGCTGATGGCGCTCGAGGCGTCGCCGTCGTCGATCCAGGAACTGCCTACCTGAGATCTCCCGGCACGGCCCACCCTTTTTCGCGTCACACGCCTTCATTCATTCATTCATTCATTCATTCATTCATTCATTCATTGAACGAAAAGGAACGCTGCCTATGCAGGCCAACACAGTCATTTATCAATCGCGCGGCGGGATTGCGGAAATCCGGCTGAATCGACCCGAGCGGCTCAACGCGGTGACCCAGCAACTCTACGACGAACTCAACGCGGCATTGGGAGCGGCGGAAGCGGACAGCGAAGTGCGGGTGCTGCTGCTGACCGGCGAGGGGCGCGCCTTCTGCGTCGGCGCCGATCTCAAGGCCCACAAGGCGGGCCGCACGGCTTTCGATCGACGCCAGTACCTGCGCGGGGAGCAGATCGTGTGCAGGCGCCTGATGCTGCTGTCGAAGCCGGTTGTTGCCGCGGTCAACGGTTTCGCGCTCGGCGCCGGTGCCGAAATGGCGATCGCCGCGGACTTCATGCTGATGGCCGAGAGCGCGCAGATCGGACTGCCCGAAGTGAGCATCGGCACCTTCCTGGGTGGCGGCGTGACCTATCTCCTGCCGCGCCTGGTCGGACTGGCGAAGGCGCGCGAGCTGGTCTTTCTCGGCGAACGCATCAAGGGCGACGAGGCGGTGCGCATCGGGCTGGCCAATCGTGTGCTGCCCGACGAAGGCTTTCTCGAAGCGGCGCGCGAATTCGCCGGCAGGATTGCCGGCAAGGCGCCATTCTCGATGCAGCTTGCCAAGGAGCAGCTGAACATGGCGGCCGAACGCACACTCGATGGTGCGCTGAGCGCCGAACTCGAAGGGATGACCTTCGTCGGCACGACGCAGGACTGGCAGGAAGGCATCGATGCCTTTGCCGAGAAGCGCCCGCCTGTTTTCAGGGGTTGCTGAGATGAATGCGACAAGTGGTGCAACGCAGCGTAGTCCGCTGCACGATTTCCTCGCCCCGGATTCGATCGCCATCGTCGGCGCTTCGGCGGATCCCACCAAGCGCGGTTACAAGGCCATGGTCGGTCTGGTCAAGGACGGCTATGCGGGCAGGATCTATCCGATCAATCCCAAGGTGGACATGGTTCTCGGTGTCAAGGCCTACCCGTCGCTGGCCGCCATTCCCGGTACTGCCGATCTGGCGCTGATCTGCACGCCGGCGTCCACCGTTCCCGGTCTGCTCGTCGAATGCGGCAGGAAAGGTGTCAGGGGCGCGGTGATCCTGGCCAGCGGATTCCGCGAGACCGGTCGTCCGGAAGGCATCAAGCTGGAACAGGAACTGCTTGCTGCCGCCCGCGCGAGCGGCGTGCGCGTGATCGGGCCGAATACCTCGGGGATGTTCAACCTGCACAAGAAAGTCAACCTGCTGGCGCTGAACAATGTCAAGGCCGGTGATATCGGCCTCATCTCGCAATCGGGCAACATGTTGCTGTCGCTGGTGCTGGAGGCCGAGCGCAACGGCCATGTCGGCTTCAGCACCTATGCCGGGCCTGGCAATCAGGCCGATATCGGCTTCAATGACTACCTGCGCTACCTCGGTGAAGATGCCAACACGCGTGTGGCCACGCTGTACGTCGAAGGTTTTCGTGACGGGCGTCGATTCCTCGACGCGGCGCGTGAAATAACGGCGCTCAAGCCGGTCGTGGTGTACAAGTCGGGATCGACCGAAGCAGGGCAGAAGGCAGCGAGTTCGCACACCGGCGCGCTGGCTGGCAGCTACGCGATGACCGTCGACGTACTGCGGCAGGTTGGTGTCAGCGTGGTGCAGCACTCGGACGAGATCCTGCCGGTCGCCGAAGGCCTGGGACTGCTGCAGAAGGCACGCGGCAAGCGCGTTGCCGTCGTGGCGGACGGTGGCGGCCAGGCGACCATCGCCTCCGATCGCCTGGCCGAAGCCGGCCTTGAACTGGCGGAACTGAGTGAGCGAACGCGCCAGCGTCTCGGCGAGATCCTCTTTCCGCAGGCCTCGCTGGTCAATCCGGTCGATGTCGCCGGCAGCAGCGATGCCAACCCGGCACTGCTTGCCGAGTGCCTGGAGATCGTTGCCGACGACGACAACGTCGACAGCGTCTTTCTGGTCGGGATGTTCGGTGGCTATCACACGCGCTTCGCCGAAGAGCTTCTCGGCGGCGAGATGCGCGGGGCCGAAGCCATGATCGAGCTGGCGCGCAGAACTGACAAGCCGCTGATCGTCTATAGCCTCTATGCGCCGGTCACCCCCCCGGCCTTGCGCCGATTGCACGCAGCGGGCCTGCCGGTATACAGCTCGATCGAACACGCCGTGCGCGTTCTGGCGGCTCTGGGCGAACGCGGTATCTATCTCGCGGCAAGCAGCGGACAGACACCGTTGCCGAAGGTGCCGCCGGATGGCCAAGCTCAACGTGCATTTGCGACCGCCCAGGCCGAAGGGCGCGACCTGTTCGAATTCGAAGCCAAGGACTTGCTGCGCGCGCATGGCGTCGCCGTCCCGGCCGAGAGGCTGGCCAGAACTGCCGATGACCTGGCCGGTATCGCTGCCCATTTCGGCGACCAGCCGCTGGCCATGAAAGTGGTATCCAGGGACATCCTGCACAAATCGGATGCCGGTGGCGTCAAACTGAACGTGGTCGGCGAAGCGCCCATGCGCACCGCGTTCGACGAGATCCTCGCTGCCGGCCGTGCCTACGATTCGCAGGCGCTCATCGAGGGCGTACTGGTCTCGCCGATGGCGCGCAAGGGAACCGAGGTGATCGTCGGCGTCATTCGCGATCCCATTTTCGGGCCGGTGCTGATGTTCGGGCTGGGCGGTATTTTCGTCGAAATCCTCGAGGACGTGGCCTTCCGCGCCATCCCCCTGTCGCAGCATGACGCTTCGTCGATGCTGGAACAGATCAAGTCGCGCAAGATTCTCGGCGGCGTGCGTGGCGAAGCTGCGGCCGACAAGGCGGCGCTGATCGACCTGCTCCTGAAAGTGTCGAGCATCGTCGAAGCCTATCCGCAACTGGCCGAACTGGATCTCAACCCGGTCATCGTACGGGAAGACGGCTACGCGGTCGTCGATGCCCGTGTGATCGTCAGCCGTGTGGCGGTGACGGCAAAGGAGACACCATGAACAGCACGCCCTTGGTGGTCGACGCACTGCTCGAACGGGAAGGGCGGGTGGCGGTTCTGACGCTCAATCGCGATGATGTCCGCAACGCGCTGACCGGCACGCGGCTGATCGACGACATCGTCAATGTCGCTGAATGGGTCAACCGCTGTGACGATGTGTCGGTACTCGTGATTACCGGCGCGGGCCGCGCCTTTTCGGCCGGCGGCAACGTCAAGGACATGGCCAGACGCGGTGGCGATTTCGCGGGCGACGTCGCCGAGGTCGCGCAGCGCTATCGTCGCGGTATCCAGCGCATCCCGCTGGCGCTGAACGCGGTCGAGATCCCGGTAATAGCAGCGGTGAATGGTGCGGCGATCGGTGCCGGCTTCGATCTCGCCAACATGGCCGATATCCGCCTGGCGTCGACGCGGGCCAGATTCGGTGAAACGTTTCTCAACCTCGGCATCATTCCCGGTGACGGCGGTGCCTGGTTCATGCAGCGGCTGATAGGCTACCAGCGGGCCTTCGAGCTGACCCTCAGCGGGCGCATCGTCGCCGCCGAGGAGGCCAAAACGCTCGGTATCGTGCTCGACGTGGTCGACGCGGAGGAATTGCTGCCAAAGGCGCTCGAACTTGCCAATCGCATCGCCGGCCAACCGCCGAAGGCCCTGCGCCTGACCAAGCGGCTCATGAAGATGGCGCAACGCATGGAACTGGGGGACTTCCTGGATCTGTGTGCATCATTTCAGGGCATGTGTCATAACGAAAGCGAGCATCTGGAGGCGGTGCGCAAGATGACGGATGCGTGATTGGTGCGCTGCACAAGCCGACATGCAAGGGAAATCCGATTGCGGATTGGTATCAGAACTTTGCGTGAAATTGCTCTGGGCTTGAGCTTGTTTTGTGTATACAGTACATTGTCGTTAGCTCGTGCCGGCCGCAGATGGGGGAGAGCCGCGGTATTTGGATACGGGTCAATAGCACAGATAGCGACGGAGTTTGCCGAAGCAGAACTGCTCAGACAGTACTACCGCTTTGATGGAATATGAATCAGCTGCGTCGACGAGTAGATGGATACCGTCTCCCGCAATGATTCCGCTACCCAGGGCAGTGGCGGCGCGCTTCGTCCTCGTTGATTAACCACAAGGAAGGAGACACACGATGAAGAAGCTTACGGTCGTTGCGGCTGCTCTGGCGGTTTCCGCCAGCCTTGCCAGCCCGGCAGCATTCGCGCAGCAAAAATTTGTCACCATTGGTACCGGCGGTGTAACCGGCGTGTATTACGCAGCCGGTGGTGCGATCTGCCGCCTGATGAACAAGGAAAAGAAAACGCACGGTATCCGCTGCTCGGTCGAGAGTACCGGCGGGTCGGTCTACAACGTCAATACCATCAAGGCCGGCGAACTCGACTTCGGCGTCGCTCAGTCGGACGTGGCCTACAACGCATTGAAGGGAGAAAACCAGTTCAAGGGTGCGCCGTTTACCGAGTTGCGTTCGGTCTTCTCGATTCACCCCGAGCCGCTGGTGGTGCTCGCCCGCGAGGACGCCAAGGTCACCTCGCTGCTCGACTTCAAGGGCAAGCGCTTCAACATCGGCAATCCTGGCTCCGGGCAGCGTGCGACGATGGATATCCTGCTGCCGGCAATGGGCATGAAGACCAGCGACTTTTCGCTGGTCTCCGAGATGAAGGCCGACGAACACGGCGCCGCCCTGTGCGACAACAAGATCGATGGCTTCGCCTACGTCGTCGGCAACCCCTCGGCGAACATCCAGGATCCGACCACCACCTGCCACGCGCAACTGGTCAATATCATGGGGCCGGCGGTCGACAAACTGGTCAAGACCTATCCCTACTACGCCGCGGTGACGATCCCGGGTGGAATGTACGCGCACAACCCGAACCCGACGAATACCTTCGGTGTGGTTGCTGCCTTCGTGTCGTCTTCGAAGGTTCCCAATGAAGTTGTCTACGCGATGGTGAAGGCGGTCTTCGACAATCTGGATGACTTCAAGAAGCTGCATCCGGCCTTCGCACACCTCGATCCGAAGGAGATGATCAAGAACGGCCTTTCCGCACCGCTGCATGACGGCGCCGTGAAGTACTACAAGGAGAAGGGCTGGATGTAAGTCGGTCAAACTCATTCCGGGAAGCGCGTGACGCTGGTCTTTCCCGGGGGACCTGCGGACGGCCCTGACGGGGCCGTCTGTCCTTGAAGTCTGCGGAGGTACGCATATGACTGAAAAAGAAACTGCTCCCGTCCTGACCGACGAGCAACTCAAGCAACTGGTTGCCGAAGCGGACACGGGTGGCCGCAAGCCGACCGGTGCGGTCGCCAAGCTGATCATGTATACGGCATTGGCCTGGTCACTGTTTCAACTCTGGATCGCCTCGCCGCTCCCGTATTCGCTGGGCATCCTGGTGCTCAATGACACCGAGTCCCGTTCGGTCCACCTGGCCTTCGCGATGTTTCTCGCCTTTCTCGCCTACCCGGCCTTCAAACGTTCACCGCGCGACCACGTGCCGATCCTGGACTGGGTTCTGGCGCTCGTCGGCGTCTTCTGCGCCTCGTATCTGTTCGTCTTCTATTCCGAGTTGTCGACGCGACCCGGCCAACCGACGACGCTCGACCTGGTGGCTTCGGTTTGCGGCATATTCCTGCTGCTCGAGGCAGCGCGGCGCGCGCTTGGCCTGCCGATGGTCATTCTGGCGACGATCTTCATCGGTTACATCTTCCTCGGCCCCTACATGCCGGACATGATCGCCCACAAGGGCGCTTCGCTCGGCAAGGGCATGTCGCACCTGTGGCTGAGCACGGAGGGCGTATTCGGAGTCGCGCTTGGCGTTTCGTCGGGTTTCATCTTCCTCTTCGTTCTCTTCGGCGCGCTGCTCGAAACGGCCGGCGCCGGCAACTATTTCATCAAGTCGGCGATCTCGCTGCTCGGTCACCTGCGTGGTGGTCCGGCAAAGGCCGCGGTGGTCGCCTCGGCGTGCACAGGCCTGATTTCCGGGTCTTCGATCGCCAACGTGGTTACCACCGGGACGTTCACCATTCCGCTGATGAAGCGGGTCGGCTATCGAGCCGACAAGGCCGCTGCCGTGGAGGTGGCGGCCTCGGTCGACGGGCAGATCATGCCGCCGGTGATGGGTGCGGCGGCCTTCCTGATGGTCGAGTATGTCGGTATTCCCTACACGCAGGTGCTCAAGCACGCGATCCTGCCGGCGCTGATCTCGTACATAGCGCTGTTCTACATCGTGCACCTCGAGGCGATGAAGGCCGACATTCGCGGCATCCCGCACGTGCATGAGAGTTCCTTCCGCGACCGCATGCTGTCGTTTCTGATGACCGTTTCCGGGATCATCATCCTCGCCGGCATCGTCTACTATGGTTTCGGCTGGCTCAAGGACGTCTTTGGCGACGCGTCGATATACATCGTCGGCGTGGTCATGTTCGCCACCTACGTCGGCCTGTTGAAGTTTGGTACACGTTTCCCCGAACTGCACATGGACGATCCGGACAAGCCGATCGATCACCTGCCAGACGCCGGCCCGACGCTGAAATCCGGCCTGCACTTCCTGCTCCCGGTGGTGGTGCTGATCTGGAACCTGATGGTCGAGGAACTCTCGCCGGCACTGTCGGCCTTCTGGGCGACGGTCTTCCTGATGCTCATCCTGGTGACGCAAAGGCCGATCATCGCCCACTTCCGCAAGCAGGGCGATCCTGGTGCCGCCGTTCGCCAGGGGTTTCAGGACCTGCTTGACGGTCTGGTTACCGGCGCGCGCAACATGATCGGCATTGGTATCGCGACGGCAGCGGCCGGCATCATCGTCGGTACCGTCACGCTGACCGGCATCGGTCTGGTGATGAGCGAACTGGTCGAACTGATCTCGGGTGGCAACCTGATGGTCATGCTCGGGCTGGTGGCCGTCATCTGCCTGATCCTGGGCATGGGTCTGCCGACGACGGCCAACTACATCGTCGTGTCCACCCTGATGGCGCCGGTGGTCGTCGAACTCGGTGCGCAGAGCGGGTTGCTGGTGCCGCTGATCGCCGTGCATCTGTTCGTCTTCTACTTCGGGCTGATGGCCGACGTCACACCACCGGTGGGTCTGGCGTCGTACGCGGCCGCGGGAATCGCGCGCATCGATCCGATCAAGGTCGGCGTCACCGCCTTCGGCTACAGCATCCGTACCGCCATCCTGCCGTTCATGTTCATCTTCAACACGCAGTTGCTGCTGATCGGCATCGAGGGTACGGCGCACCTGGTGCTGACCATAGGCACCGCGATCGTTGCCAACCTCGTCTTTGCCGCCGCGACGCAGGGGTGGTTCATGGCCCGCAACCGCTGGTGGGAGGCTGTGGCCCTGCTGCTCGTTACCCTGACGCTTTTTCGCCCGGGCTTCTGGATGGACATGATCCATCCGCCCTACGACAAGGTATCGCCGGACAGTATCATGGAGGTCATCGAACAGGCGCCTGCCGATGATCGCCTGCGCGTCTGGATCGAGGGCGAGGACATCAACGGCAAGGCGATCCACAAGGGCGTGCTGCTGCCGCTTGGTGAACCGGCGCCGGCGCTCAAGCGCCTCAATGCCATCGGCCTGAGCCTGATGGCGAGCGGCGACAGCGTCGACATCATGGGGGTCAAGTTCGGCAGTCGGGCGGCGAAACTGGGGATCGAGCAGGGCTTCAAGATCACCGCCATCGAAGTCCTTGCAGAACGGCCCGACAAGGAATGGTTCTTCGTTCCGGCTTTCGGCCTCCTGGCGCTTATCGTCGTCATCCAGCGTCGTCGTGCGCGGACGATTGCGGACAAGGAACTGAAGCCGGCCAGTTAGCGCTTTGCTGTCCCGGGCAGGCACCCGGCTCGCGTCGAGGCCGCCGTTCGACCATGCCGCACGATGGTCGTCCGGCGGCCTTGCCGCTTGGCGCAGCGAGGTGCCGAAAGTGCCACGACGCGCGGGGCGGGGCTGACCGTTCCGTGCAGTCGCGTGCGGCCCTGGTGGCGCTCGGGTCGATTGACAGAAGCCACAGCGAACGACAGAATCGGTTCCGGTCGTGCGGGCCGGCCCCATGCCGCGAGCCCTTGCCTGGCCGCCGTGCCGTGGCCGGCGACGGCGACGCCCGCAAGGTCGGCCAGTCTGGTGACCTGCAGGGTCTTGTCATTTCCGGAGAATTGCATGAACAGCCAGTTTGCATCGGTCGCCGACCTCGAAGAGAAAACCACGACCTTCGTCCAGCTCTCCGAACATTGCTGGGGCTACACCGCCGAAGGCGATCCGAACACCGGCGTGATCATCGGCGAAGAGAGCGTGCTGATCGTCGATACCCTGGCTACGCCGGTGATGGCAGCGCGCCTGATCGCCGAAATCCGCCGCCTGACCGACAAGCCGATCAAGTACGTCGTGCTCTCGCACTATCACGCGGTGCGCGTGCTCGGTGCATCGGCCTATCGGGCCGAGGGTCTTCAGGAGATCATCGCCAGCCAGGGGACTTACGAGTTGATCGTCGAACGTGGCGCGCAGGACATGCGTTCGGAGTACGAGCGCTTCCCGCGCCTGTTCCAGGCCTTCGAGTCGATTCCCGGGCTGACCTGGCCGACACTGTTGTTCAAGGAAGAGATCACACTGTCGATGAGCGGGCTGGAAGTGCACGTGCTGCATCCAGGCGCAGGTCACACGCGGGGCGACACGGTGGTCTGGGTGCCGGCCGAGAAGGTGTTGTTTTCGGGTGACCTGGTCGAGTGCGACGCTGCCTGCTACACCGGCGACGCGCAACTCGCTGACTGGCCGACGACGCTGGCGGCGCTCCGCGAGTTCGGTGCGGAGAAACTGCTGCCGGGGCGCGGGCCGGCACTGACCACTCCGGCCGAGGTGGCCAGGGGCCTCGACTACACCGCCGACTTCGTTACCACCCTGTACGCCTGTGCCAGGGAGGCGGTGGCCGCCGGAATGAACCTCCGGCAGGCGATGGCGCACACTCGCCGGGCCATGGACCCGAAGTTCGCGCAGGTCTTCATCTATGAGCACTGCCTGCCGTTCGATGTCGTGCGCGCGATTGACGAGGCCAGTGGCATCAGGCATCCGCGGATCTGGACGGCGGAGCGCGATCAGGAGATGTGGCACGGCTTGCAGTCGACCGACTGAGCCGCGGTAGCGGGATCGACGGACTCAGGAGCAGGAGGAAGCATCGTGCTGAGCGCTTACATCTATCCGCAATTCGACTATGAGCCGCCGGCCGAACTGCGTGGAGAAACCGTGCGGCGGCATCCGGTGGTTGTCGTCGGGGCCGGCCCGGTTGGCCTGACAGTGGCGATCGACCTCGCGCAACAGGGGATGCCGGTGCTGCTGCTCGACGACGAAAACAGCGTTTCGCTTGGCTCGCGCGGCGTCTGTTACGCGAAACGGACGCTCGAAATCCTGGATCGTCTGGGTGTTGGTGACCGCTGCGTGGACAAGGGCGTCAGCTGGAACGTCGGCCGCACCTTCTTTCGGGAGGATGAGGTCTACCACTTTCAGCTGCTCTCGCAGCCGGACCACAAGCGCCCGGGGATGATCAACCTGCAGCAATACTATCTCGAGGAGTTTCTCGTCAGGCGCGCGCAGGCGCTTTCCGGCATCGACCTGCGCTGGCGGAACCGGGTCGTCGGCGTACAGCAGGAGCCGGGTAACGGCGCGGGTGACGAGGCGACAGGCGTGCTGCTGCAGGTCAAGACGCCGGATGGCATCTATCCGCTGGCGTGCGACTGGCTGATCGTCGCGGATGGCGCGCGCAGCAGTATTCGTGCGATGCTCAACCTGGAGGTCGAGGGCCGGGTATTCATGGACCGCTTCCTGATTGCCGACGTGGTGATGAAGGCCGATTTTCCTGCCGAGCGCTGGTTCTGGTTCGATCCGCCCTTCCATCCGGGCCAGTCGGTGCTGCTGCACCGCCAGGCCGACAATGTCTGGCGGATCGATTTCCAGCTTGGCTGGCAGGCCGATCCGGAAGAGGAGAAGCGGCCGGAGAAGGTCATCCCGCGGATCAAGGCAATGCTTGGCGAAGATCGGGAATTCGAGCTCGAGTGGGTCAGCGTCTATACCTTTCAGTGCCGGCGGATGGAGGACTTCCGGCACCGGCGGCTGCTGTTCGTCGGCGATGCGGCGCATCAGGTGAGCCCTTTTGGCGCACGCGGTGCGAACTCGGGAATGCAGGACGCCGACAATCTGGCCTGGAAGCTCAAACTGGTCGTTGACCGCGGGGCGCCGGAGCGCCTGCTCGACAGTTACGCCGAGGAGCGGGAGTTCGCGGCCGACGAGAACCTGCTGAACTCGACGCGATCGACGGACTTCATTACGCCGAAGAGCAAGGCCTCGCTGGCCTTTCGCAACGCCGTGCTGACACTGGCGCGCAAGTACCCTTTCGCACGCGCGCTGGTCAACTCGGGCCGTCTTTCGGTACCGGCGGTTCTCGCCGGGTCGTCGCTCAATACGCCTGATAGCGATACCTTCGGCGGCGAGATGCGGCCGGGGGCGGCGATGGATGATGTGCCGGTCCGTGCCGACGGCCATGAGGGCTGGCTGCTCGACGCCGTCGGCAATCGCTTCGTGCTGCTGTACTTCGTCGACGATGTGGCCGCCGTCGATGCGTCGACCTTGGCGGCGCTGAGGGCGCTGGCCGATGGACCGATTCCGGTCGAAGCGCTGTTGCTGGCAGCGGCGCGAGCAGTCGCCGTCCCGGGTCTGCGCGTATTCGAGGATTTCCGTGGTCGCTACGCCGAGCGTTACGATGCCAGGCCGGCGACGGCCTACCTGGTGCGCCCGGACCAGCACATCAGTGCCCGCTGGCGAAGCTTTGACCGGGACGCGGTTGCTGCCGGCCTGGCGCGTGCCAGCGCGCAGGCCTGAGAGGACACCCCACATGGCAACACTGATCACGGAAGCCAATTTTGGCGAACCCGGAAAGCGCTATCTGCGCGCGTTTTCCGCAGGCGACGACTTCTACGAAGCACTGCTCGCGGCCCATCGTGACCTGTCCGACGAACAGAGCGCCGAACTCAACGCCCGCCTGATCCTGCTCCTCGCCAATCACATCGGCGACCTCGATGTCTTGCGGGAAGCCCTGCGCATCGCTCGCGAAGACGTATAGTCGGCGCACGCAAGCCAGGGCGGCGCCAATGGCCGGTGACGGCGGTGCAGGCACCCGCGTGGGTGGTCGGTGGTGAACGGGTTGCACGGCGCGCTGGCAGCGATGGCCGGCTTGCTGGGCGTCTTCGTCGCCCGCCATCATCCCCTGTCGCCGGACTTGCTGAGCCTCGCTTTCGTCGCCTGGACGATCGCCGTCTGCATGCGCCCGGCGCTGTGGCTTTTCCTGCTCCCGGCGCTGTTGCCCGTGGCCAGTTTCTCGCCGTGGACGGGCTGGATCGGGATCGAGGAGTTCGACCTGCTGGCCCTTGGCGCCGTGGCCGGCTGCCATGCACGCATGATTGAGGGTGCGCAGCACGGCGTTCCGCCGCGAATGCGCGGCCGCCCGTCCGGCGTTGGCGAACACGGCCGCTTTCGAATCGCCGGCATTGCGCTGGGCGCCCTTGCGCTTTGCAGCGCGCTGGCCCTGTTGCGCGGTCTGAGCGACGCGGGCAGCTTCCAGCTGGGCTGGTTGCAGGGCTACGAAGAGCCCCTCAACAGCCTGCGCGCAGGCAAGGCCTTCGCCTGGGTCATGCTCCTCCTGCCCTCGTTGCAACGCCAGCAGCAGAGTGCCCCGGCGCTGGTGACTGCACGCCTGGCCGCCGGCGCGGCGACGGGACTGGCAGTGGTGTCGCTGGCAACCCTCTGGGAACGCGCTGCCTATCCCGGGCTTTTCGACTTCTCGACGCCTTACCGCAGCACTGCGCTCTTCTGGGAGATGAACGTCGGCGGCGCGGCCATCGACGGCTTTCTGGTGCTGACCGTCCCTTTCTCGGTCTACGCGGTGCTGCGCGCAGCAGACGTCTGGCGCTGGTGCCTCGCGGCATTGCTGGCGGTGATCGCTGGCTACGCGTGCTTGACCAGCTTCTCGCGCGCCGTCTATCTGGCTGTAGGGGTTTCCCTGGTGGTGCTCGCCGTAATGCTGTCGGCGCGGCGGCGGCTGTTTGCGTCGCCGGCAACGGGACGCCTTCCTCGCGCGCCTCCACCACTGGCACCCTGGCGTCGCTGGGGCGGTCGGATGCTGGTGGCGGTACTGATCGTCGAGGTGCTGCTGGTATTCGTGCTCGGAGACTTCATGGGCCGGCGTGTGTCGGCCAGCGAGCGTGACCTGGTCGGCCGCCTGGAGCACTGGTCGGAAGGGCTGGCTCTTCTGCGTGGGCCGTCGGACTTCTTTTTCGGCAGGGGCCTTGGCCGCTTCCCGGCCAACTATTCGCAGGCGGTGCCGGCGCACGCGCTGCCGGGGCGGCTGCGTATCATCGACGAGTTCGCTGCTGGCCGCTACCTGCGTCTCTCCGGTCCGCCGCGCGGCATCGCCCGGCAAGGCGCTTTTGATCTGCTGCAACGCGTGCCGCCGCTGCTCGAAGGGAGCTATGCGGTGGCGATGGACCTGCGCGCGCCGCAGCCGGTGCGGCTGGAAGTCGGCGTCTGCCAAAGGCACCTTCTCTATGATGCCACTTGCCGTCAGGCGGCGGTCATGGTGCCCGGCGGGAAGCCGCAATGGCGCCGATTTTCGCTGCTGCTCCCGGCTGCTGGCGTCGATGCCGGGCAGGACCGGCCGCCCGCGCTCGCCTTTCTCAGCTTGCGACTCGCCGGGCCAGGCGATTTCGTCGACATCGACAACCTGCGCGTCGTCGATGCCGCTGGCCGTGATCTGCTGGTCAACGGCGACTTCTCCGACGGGCTGACGCGCTGGTTTTTCGCGGGCCGTCACTACTTCGTCCCGTGGCACATCGACAACCTGTTTCTGGAGACCCTGATCGATCAGGGAGTGATCGGGCTGCTCCTGCTGCTGACCCTGCTGGCCATGGCCTTTGCCAATCTGCTTCGCGGTCCGGGAAGAGGGCACGTGCTTGCCCCTTACCTGCTGGCGGCATTGACTGCTTCTATCGTGCTTGGTATGTTCTCCAGCCTGTTGGACGTGCCCCGCTCTGCCTTCCTGTTCTGGTTGCTGCTATGCTTTGCCTTGTTCCTGAACGGGCCCGTGGCAGCAACGCCGGGCGTGAGGTCGTCTTTTCGCCCGCAAGAGGGCGTGCAAGGCGACGCAGGCGGCAGAGTGGCACCGTGAGCCGACTGATAAATAGATCAAATAGTGCGTTATATCAAATGCATAATGCAAACCTTCGAAGAGGCGCCTTGGTTGCCGTCGGAAGCCGGACGGCAGGCTTGACAAGGCATTGCCCCCTGTATGTGGATTAGGTCACGGTCGTGACATCTCTCCGCTGATAACCTTTGTTTCATGAGACCAGCCAAGTCTCCCGGTGACCGGGGCGGCGTTCGGCGAGTCAGTTATCAACGAAAAGCTTTCATACTCGTGCTTGCAAGGGGTCTATCGTGATCAAGGTGTTCAATCATTGGTTCTATCGGGCCACTGTCGCTCGGGTGGTGATCGACCTGATGTTCCCAGTGGTCTGCGTGGTCCTGGTGGCTGTCTGGCTCGGGCGTGGAGGTCAGCCTGCGCTCGAGAAGGTCGCTTTCTACGCGCTGATCTTTGCGCTGATGACGATCGCCTTCAACGCCTGGCTGGGCATCTACCAGCGGGTTCACAGCCGTACCCGGGCGGAGACGCGGGCCCGCGCCGTGTTGTCGCTGTACCTGGCGGTACCACTGGCCTATGTGGTGTTCGCCCTGCTTTCGGTGGCCGAGGTCGATCGGACCCTGCTGCTCTTGTCCGGGCTGGCGGCACTTTTTGCGACCCTGGTCCATCGCGTCCATTCGGCACACAGTCGTACCGGGTTGCTGCTCAGTCACCGGGTGCTGGTCTTCGGTGCCGGCGAAGAGGCGGAGAATGTCGGTCGTGTGCTGCGCAAGTCGGATCCGGAAATCGAGATCGTCGGCTTCTATCCCAGTCCGACCGACACGGCGATCGTTGTTCCCTCGCAGGTCGTGCTGTCGCGCAACCTGTCGCTCTCAGACACGGCCCATACCCTGAAGGTGGACGAGATCATCGTTGCCGTGCGCGAGCGTCGGGGTGGTGCGCTGCCCTTGCGCGAGCTGCTGGACTGCAAGCTGTCCGGGGTCAAGGTTCTCGACCTGGCGAGCTACTTCGAGCGTGCCCTGGGACAGATTCGCATCGATTCGCTGCGTGTCAGCTGGCTGATCTTTGGCGAAGGTTTCCGGCAGAGCTGGCGGCGGACCACCGTCAAGCGGCTGTTCGACATCACTGCCGCCGCCTGCCTTCTGCTGCTGGCGTCGCCGGTGATGCTGCTGACGATGCTCCTGATCGCTCTCGAAGACGGCTTTTCGGTTTTCTACCGACAGGAGCGGGTTGGCCTTGACGGCCGTCTGTTCAATGTCATCAAGTTTCGCAGCATGCGCAAGGATGCCGAAAGCGATGGACAACCGCGCTGGGCGACCGCAAACGACGATCGCGTGACGCGCGTCGGCCGGATCATCCGCAAGCTGCGCATCGACGAGCTACCGCAGCTGTACAGCGTGCTGACCGGCGACATGAGCCTGGTCGGACCGCGGCCGGAGCGTCCGTACTTTGTCGACCAGCTGACCCGTGATGTCCCCTTCTACGCGGTACGTCACAGCGTCAAGCCAGGGGTGACCGGCTGGGCCCAGGTCAGCTACCATTACGGCTCGACGGTAGACGATTCGATTCAGAAGCTGCAGTACGATTTGTTCTATGTCAAGAATCACAGCCTGTTTCTCGATATTGTGATTCTCTTCCAGACGGTCGGCGTCGTGTTGACCGGCAAGGGCGCTCAGTGAGGATTTCACCGGGCGTGATACGGGAGGATCGATTCGGGAGGGCTGCAGACTGTGATGGATAGCAACATGGCGATGATTTCCGCGTGGAGCTACGGGCTGGCCGGGCTACTGGCCGCCTTCCTGGCGCTTTATCTCGCATCCGGTTGGCGCGCTGGCGGTCGCAGTCGCGCGATGTTCCTGGCGGTCTGCCTTTGCGCGCTGTGGGGACTGCTCGGAATGGCTTTTGCGCTGACCCACCAGGCGCTGTTCCTTGCCGGCAATCTGCTCGCCAATCCGCTGCGCTTCGGCGGCTGGTATCTCTTCCTGCTGGTTCTGATGAAACCGGAGCCGCGTGAAAACGAGCGTGCGAGTGCCCGCTTCGGCTGGTTGGGAGGGGTCGCGCTGCTGCTGGTGATCGTCGGCTTCGCCTCGCAGGCGCTGGCGATCGTGGGCGTTGACCTGCCGGTCTCGGCGTCGCGTGTCGCCCTGTTCTCCTCGCTGGCGATGAGCGTCTTCGGCCTGATCCTGCTCGAGCAGCTGTATCGCAACGTATCGCCCGACTTTCGCTGGAGCATAAAGCCAATGTGCCTTGGCCTTGGCGGGACGTTCCTGTTCGATCTCTACCTGTACTCGGACGCGCTGTTGTTCAATCAGATCGATGCAGACGCGTTCAGCGTCCGCGGTTTTGCACATGCGGTGGGCTTGCCGCTGGTTGCCCTGTCGGCGATTCGCAGCCATGACTGGAAGCGCCGGCTGGTCATGTCGCAGCGCGCCGCAGTGCAGTCGGCAACACTGGTGATCGTCGGCATCTATCTGCTGTTCATGGCCTCCGCCGGTTACTACGTTCGCCTGTTTGGCGGCGAATGGGGACGCGCACTGCAACTGGCGCTGCTTTTTGCCGCAATGCTGGTGCTCGTTGCGCTGACCTTTTCGGGTTCGATGCGGGCGCGTCTGCGAGTGCAGATTGGCAAGCACTTCTTCAGCTACCGCTACGACTACCGCGAGGAGTGGTTGCGCTTCACGCAGACGCTTTCGTCGCAGGACGGGTTCTCCGGAATGGGGCGTCACGCGGTGCGTGGCCTGGCCGACATGGTCGAGAGCCCTGGCGGTGCACTCTGGTTGAAGGACCCGTCGGGTCGCTTCTTTGCCCAGGCAGCGTGCTGGAACATGCCCGTGTCGTCGGCAACCGAGGATGACGGGAGCGCTCTGTGCAGGTTTCTGCTCGACAGCGGCTGGGTGATCAACCTCGAGGAATATCGTTCCCTGCCACGGCGCTACGATGGTCTGACCCTGCCGTCGTGGCTGGTCGAGGTACCGAACGCGTGGCTGGTGGTGCCGCTGACGACCGGGAACGAACTGATCGCCTTCGTCGTGCTGGCGACCGCGCGTGCCAGAATCGACGTCAATTGGGAGGTCAACGACTTGCTGAAGACCGCCGGTCGGCAGGCGGGTGCCTTTCTCGGGCAGATGCAGGCCAGCGAAGCGCTGCTCGAAGTGCGCAAGTTCGATTCGTTCAACCGCATGTCGGCTTTCGTCGTCCATGACCTGAAGAATATCGTCGCCCAGCTGTCATTGATGCTCAAGAATGCCGAACGCCACCGCGACAATCCCGAGTTCCAGAAGGACATGTTGATGACCGTGGAAAACTCGGTCGAACGTATGCGCCAGTTGATGCTGCAGCTACGCGAAGGCGCGACGCCGCTCGAGGGACCACGCGGCATCGATCTGGCGGATGCCGTGCGCCGCATCCAGGCCGCCAAGTCCGGTCAGGGACGTGAGGTCGAAGTCGTTATCGAGGAAAAGCTCGTCGCGCGCGGGCACGAGGATCGCATCGAGCGTGTCATCGGCCATCTCGTCCAGAACGCGCTGGAGGCAACCGAGCACGGCGGGAGAGTCTGGATCAGGCTGGCCCGGCAAGGCAACAATGCCCTGGTCGAGGTCGGCGACAGTGGCCACGGGATGAGCCCGGAGTTCGTGCGCGAGCGCCTGTTCAAACCCTTTCAGACGACCAAGCCGACGGGAATGGGGATCGGTGCGTACGAGAGTTTTCAGTACGTGCATGAGTTGGGCGGCAAGCTGTCGGTCGATAGCGCTGTCGATGTCGGCACACAGGTGGAGCTGTTGTTGCCATTGTTTGACGCGGGCCCGGCGAAGGATTCCGCGGACTTGCCGAAGGAGGTGCAATGAGTTCCGAGAAGCTGCCCAACCTGCTTGTCGTCGAGGACGATAAAGCTTTGCAGAAGCAGATTCGTTGGGCGTTCGACCAGTACGAGGCCTTGACGGCCGAGGACCGGGAAGGTGCCCTGGCGCAGGTTCGTCGCCATCAGCCGCCGGTGGTGACCATGGATCTCGGCCTGCCGCCCGACGCGGATTCGGTGTCGGAGGGTTTCAAGCTCCTCGAAGAAATCCTGACCCTGGCGCCCGACACCAAGGTGATCGTCCTGACCGGTCAGAACGACCGGGCCAACGCCTTGCGTGCGATATCCCTGGGCGCATACGACTTCTTTGCCAAGCCTTTCGAGATCGAGATGCTCGGCCTGACCATCGATCGTGCCTTCCGTCTCCATGAACTGCAAAAGGAGAATCAGCGTTTGCAATCGATGCAGCAGCCCGACGTCCTCTCCGGCCTGATCACGCGCGATCCGGCGCTGTTGCGCGTCTGTCGAACGATCGAAAAGGTGTCGGTCAGCGACGCGACGGTCTTGCTCCTCGGTGAAAGCGGTACCGGCAAGGAAATCATGGCGCGCGCCGTGCATGAGTCATCCACCCGGCGGGGCGAGCGTTTTGTCGCCATCAACTGCGCGGCAATTCCCGAAAACCTGCTGGAAAGCGAGCTGTTCGGTTACGAGAAGGGCGCGTTTACCGGTGCGGCACGCACGACGCCGGGTAAGATCGAAACCGCCAACGGCGGCACCCTGATGCTCGACGAGATCGGGGATTTGCCGCATCCTCTGCAGGCCAAGCTGCTGCGCTTTCTACAGGAGCGCGTGGTCGAGCGGATCGGCGGGCGCCAGGAAATTCCGGTCAACGTACGCATCGTCTGCGCGACGCATCAGAATCTCAAGGGGCTGATCAGCGATGGGCGGTTCCGCGAGGACCTGTACTACCGCCTGGCGGAGATCGTGGTGAATATTCCGCCATTGCGTGATCGTCCGGGCGATTCCGCCCTGCTGGCGCACGCTTTCGTCAGACGCTTTGCGGCAGAACAGAATCGCGGTGCGATGACCATGCGTGAAGACGCGGTGCGGGCGATCGAGGCACATGACTGGCCGGGAAATGTCCGCGAGCTCGAGAACTGCATCAAGCGGGCCGTGATCATGGCCGATGGCAATCAGCTCACTGCCGACGATATCGGCTTGTCCGAAGCGGGTGTGCAGGACGCGCCAGTGCTGGATCTGCGCCATGCCCGCGACGATGCGGAAAGACGCGTCATAATTGCCGCTTTGGCGCGTGCCGACGGAAACGTGGTCAGGGCCGCCGACCTGATTGGCGTCAGCCGCCCGACGCTTTACGATCTGATGCACCGATTTGGACTCAAGTAAGGTTGTTGCCGGAAAACTGTTACCACACCGTGGGGATATCTATGAATACTCGTAACTCATCATTGCAGCGCCTGCGCAAGGCAAGCATTTCGGGTTTGCTGGCCGCACTACTCCTGGTCGGCTGCGGCGGAGAAAGTCCGGACGCCATGCTCGCCTCGGCCAAGGAATATCTGGCGAAGCGCGACCCCAAGGCTGCCACCATCCAGTTGAAGAACGCATTGCAGCAAAAACCCGATCTGGCAGAGGCGCGTTTTCTTCTCGGCAAGGCCCTGCTCGAGGCCGGGGATCCAACAGGCGCCGAAGTCGAGCTGCGCAAGGCGCAGAACTACAAGTACCCGGCCGACCAGGTGACACCCCTGCTGGCCCGCAGCATGCTGGCGCTTGGGCAGGCGCATGAGCTGACCGAGCAGATGGGCAAAACCGAACTGTCCTCACCGGCGGCAAAGGCCGACTTGCAGACCTCGCTGGCGCAGGCCTACCTGATGCAGGACAAGCCGGAGTTGGCCAGGGCTGCCTATGAGGTCGCGCTGGCGGCGCAACCGGGCTACGCGCCCGCTCTGATGGGCCAGGCCGGGATGATGGCGAGGACGGGCGATTTCTCGGCCGCGAAGGCGCTGGTCGACGAGGCGCTCGCCAAAGCGCCCGATCTCCACGATGCCTGGCAGTTCAAGGGTGACGCCTTGTCGAGCGATGGCGACCAGGCGGGCGCTCTGGCGGCCTATCGCAAGGCGCTTGAGCTGAAGGCGAACTATCTGCCGGCACATGCGGCGATCATCAGGATCCTGCTGGCGCAGGGCAAGGTCGATGAGGCCACCGAGCAGCTCGCGGCGATGAAGAAGATCGCGCCCGGGCATCCGCAGGTGAACTACCTGCAGGCGATGCTTGCCTATCAGCAGAAGGACTATCCGGCGGCCAAGGAAGCCATCCTGCAGACGCTCAAGGCTGTTCCGGAAAATACCCTCAGCCTGCAGCTGGCCGGGCTCATCGAATACGAACTGAAGGCCTATACGCAGGCTGAGGCCTATCTGGTCAAGGCGCTGCCCAGGACGCCGCCTATCGGTCTCGCGCGACGCGTCCTGATCGCCACCTATCTGCGCACGGGCCAGCCAGGAAAAGCCTTGAGCACACTGACGCCGGTGCTCGACCAGATCGACCAGGACTCGAACATGCTGGCTCTGGCTGGGCAGGTCTACGTCCAGAACGGCGAGATCGAGAAGAGCAGCGAGTATTTCGCGAAGGCGGCGGAACTCGACCCGCAGGACGCGGGCAAGCGCACCTCGCTGGCGATGGTCAATCTGGCGACAGGCGACAGCGAAGTGGCCTTTCGCGACCTCGAACAGGTAGCGGCGGCTGATCCCGGAAACCGGGCGGACATGGCGCTGATCGCCGGGCGCCTGCAGCGTCGTGAGTTCGATGCAGCCTTGAAGGCCATCGACGTCATGGAGAAGAAGCAGCCGGATGAACCCCTGACCCATAACCTGCGCGGCACGGCGCTGTTGGGCAAGCGCGATGTCGCGGGTGCGCGCAAGAGTTATGAAAAGGCGCTGGCCCTGAATCCGGCCTACTATCCGGCAGCGGCCAACCTGGCCAGTCTGGATCTGGCCGAGAAGAAGCCTGACGATGCCCGCAAGCGCTTCGAGTCGGTGCTGGCAAAGGATCCGAAGAGTACGCAGGCGCTTCTGGCGCTCGCCCAGCTACGTGCCAAGGAAGGTGGCTCGACAGAGGAGATTGCCGCGCTGGTCAACAAGGCGGTGACCGCCAACCCGGGCGAAGTCGCGCCGCGTCTGGCGCTGATCGGCCTTTATCTGGGCAAGAAGGAGCCCAAGCTGGCGCTGTCTGCGGCCCAGGATGCGCTCGCCGCGCTGCCGGACAACCCGCAGATCCTCGACGCCGTCGGGCGCGCCCAGCAGGCTGCCGGGGAAAGCAACCAGGCCCTGGCCACCTACGCCAAACTGGCTGCGCTGAAGCCCGAGCTTCCCCTGCCGTATCTGCGCATGGCCGAGATCGAAATGGCCGCGAAGAACAAGGCCGGCGCGATGGAGAACCTGCAAAAGGCGCTGAAAACCAAGCCCGACTCGCTGGAGGCGCAGCGTGGTCTGATCATGCTCGAACTCGATGCCGGCCACGTCCCGGAGGCGATCGCGCTGGCCAGGGAAATCCAGAAGCAGCGGCCAACGGAGAGCGTCGGCTATGTTTTCGAGGGCGATGCGTACGCCGCCGGGAAGTCTTGGGCCGATGCCGAAAAGGCTTATCGTGCCGGCCTCAGGAAGCTTCCCGATGCGTCCGACCTGGCGATCAAGCTGCACGCGGCGGTGCTCGTTGGTGGGAATCCTGCCGAAGCGGAGAAATTCGCCGAAAGCTGGCTCAAGGGCCATCCCGGGGATGGTCGCTTCCGCCTCTATGTGGCTGAGGTGGCGACCGCTCGCAAGGATTACGCCGGGGCTGCCAAGCAATATCGCGTCCTGCTCGAGGCGCAGCCGAACAATGCGGCGGTGCTCAACAATCTGGCCTGGGTCGCCGCTCAGCAGAAGGACCCGAAGGCGATGGAATATGCCGAGAAAGCCAACAAGTTGGCACCGAATCAGGCGCCACTGATGGATACTCTTGGTGTCCTGCTGGTTGATCACGGCGACAAGGCTCGCGGGCTGGGACTGCTCAAGGAAGCGGTGGCCCTGGCGCCGCAGGCCGGCCAGATTCGTCTCAACTATGCCAAGGCACTGATCAAGGCCGGACAGAAGAGCGAGGCCAGGAAGGAACTGGAGCAACTCGCAGGTATGGGCGACAGCTTCGCGGCGCAGGCCGAGGTCGCGGAGTTGCTCAAAGGGCTGTAGCGGCGGGCATGTGTTCGACAATGAACGGTGGCGAGAAAGGATGAGAAGTCGATGACAATTGTTGCTGTGGTTGGTTTGGGTTACGTTGGTTTGCCGCTGGCGGTCGAGTTCGGCAAGAAGCGGCGGACCATCGGTTATGATCTTTCGACGAGCAAGGTGGCGCAGTATCGGCAACATGTCGACCCGACGGGCGAAGTCAGTGGCGCAGACCTCAAGGCCGCTGTTCACCTGGAAGTAGGTTCCGACCCGGCGGCCCTGGCCGAGGCCGACTTCGTCATTGTCGCCGTGCCGACGCCGGTCGACGAGGCGCATCAGCCCGATTTCACACCACTGATCGGCTCCTCGGAAGCGGTCGGCCGAAACCTCAAGCGCGGCGCAACGGTGGTTTTCGAGTCGACGGTCTACCCGGGAGCGACCGAAGAAGTCTGTATTCCGATCATCGAGAAGTTTTCGGGAATGAAGTGGAAGGAAGACTTCTTCGTCGGTTATTCACCCGAGCGCATCAACCCGGGCGACAAGGAGCGGACGCTGACCAAGATCGTCAAGGTCGTTTCCGGCGACACGCCGGAAACCCTCGAGCGGGTTTCCCGGGTCTATGCGGAAGTAATAACCGCCGGTGTCTATCCGGCGTCCAGCATCAAGGTGGCCGAAGCGGCCAAGGTCATCGAGAACACCCAGCGCGACCTGAACATCGCCTTGATGAATGAATTGGCGATAATTTTCGATCGCATCGGTATCGACACGCTGGAAGTGCTCGAAGCTGCCGGCAGCAAGTGGAACTTTCTGCCCTTCCGTCCAGGCCTGGTCGGCGGCCACTGCATCGGCGTCGATCCCTACTACCTGACGCACAAGGCAGAGATGCTCGGCTATCACCCGCAGGTGATCAACGCCGGGCGCCGCATCAATGACGGGATGGGCAAGTACATCGCCGAGCAGACGGTCAAGCACCTGATACGAAACGGCTGGCAGGTCAAGGGTGCGCCGATCATCGTGCTCGGGCTGACGTTCAAGGAGGACTGCCCGGATCTGCGCAACTCGCACGTCATCGACGTGATCCGGGAACTCGAGTCGTATGGGGCACAGGTCGTCGTTCATGAGCCGGTTGCCGACGCGGACGAGGCGCGGCACGAGTATGGTGTCGAGCTGACCTCGTGGGAGGATCTGCCGCAGGCAGCGGCGATCGTTGCCGCCGTCGCTCATCGCCAGTTCAAGGAACGGCCGCTGGTCGAGGTGGCCGGCAAGCTGCAGGAAGGTGGCGTGCTCGCCGACGTCAAGAGCATGTTCAGCGCGCCCGAGCTGGTCGCGCAAGGGGTGACCGTGTGGCGTCTCTGAGTCCTGCCTCCCCGGCAGCTTTCCTGGCGCTCAAAGAGCGCTTGCGGGAGCGGCCGGCACGCTGGCTGGTCACCGGCAGTGCCGGTTTCATCGGCTCGCATCTGGTGGAGACACTGCTCGGGCTCGACCAGACAGTCGTCGGGCTGGACAACTTCGCGACAGGTCATCGCCGCAACATCGACGAAGTGCGATCGCGGGTGACTCCCGAGCAGTGGCGGCGTCATCGTTTCATCGAGGCCGATATCTGCGATCCGGACGCGTGTCGGGAGGCATGCCGCGAGATGGACTACGTGCTGCACCAGGCGGCGCTCGGTTCCGTGCCGCGCTCGCTGGCGAATCCGCTGGCTACCAACGCCACCAACGTGGATGGTTTCCTGAACATGCTGGTGGCGGCCCGCGCTGCGAAAGTCAGGCGCTTCGTCTATGCCGCATCGAGTTCGACCTACGGTGATCACCAGGCGCTGCCGAAAGTCGAAGACTGCATTGGCCGGCCGCTGTCACCCTACGCGGTCACCAAGCTGGTGAACGAGCTCTACGCAGAGGTGTTTGCGCGCTGCTACGACTTCCCCTCGGTCGGCCTGCGCTATTTCAATGTCTTCGGCGCCCGCCAGGATCCGGAGGGCGCCTATGCGGCGGTGATTCCCCGCTGGACGCGGGCGCTGTTGCTCGGCGAACCGGTGACCATCAACGGCGATGGCGAAACCAGCCGTGATTTCTGTTTTGTGGACAATGCCGTGCAGGCCAATCTGCTGGCCGCGACCACCGACGACCCGGCGGCGGTCAATCAGGTATACAACGTCGCGCTGAACGACCGCACTTCGCTGAACGGCCTGTTCGCGATTTTGCGCGCTGCGCTCGCCGAAATCAGGCCTGACGTGAGTCAGGTGCAGCCAGTGTATGCCGACTTCCGGGCCGGCGACGTACGGCATTCGCAGGCCGATATCGACAAGGCCAGACGATTGCTCGGCTATGTTCCCAGTCATGGGCTGCAGGCGGGAGTCGAGCTCGCCATGCCCTGGTATGTGTCACGTTTCGGTGTCCACGAGGTCGCCGGATGAAAGCCGTCTGCGCTCGCTGTCCGCAACTGCTGCGTATTGGCGCATTCGCCGTCTGCGGCTTGCTGTTGAGTCTCTCGGCGACGGCCGGCGTTTCTGCCGGCAAGGGCGGCGCTCGGGCCGATGCGCGATGGCAGGCGATCCGTGCCGAGGCGGTGGCTTACGAGCATGGCGAAGGCGTGCCCAAGGATCCGCTGCGGGCGGCCAGACTGTATTGTGACGGGGCCATGCTCGGTGATCCCGAGGCGCAGTTCAGCCTTGGCTGGATGTACGCCAATGGCCGTGGCGTCGAGCGCGACGACGCGCGCGCCGCGTATTTCTTCGGCCTGGCGGCAAAGCAGGGGCACCTGCAGTCCAAGAAGATGCAACGCTTTGTCGGCGAGCCGCCAGCGCGGGAGCCTGATTGCATGCTGCCGGCTGTGCTCGCCGATGATGGCAGCGATGTACTGGTCGCCAACAGCGAATCCCAGAAGATGGTCTTCGGGCTGGTCAGGCAGCTGGCGCCGGAATACGGCGTCAGTCCGCGCCTGGCCCTGGCGGTGATCCGGGCCGAGTCGAACTTCAACCCGCAAGCCCTGTCCGAGAAGAACGCCCAGGGCCTGATGCAGCTGATTCCGGACACCTCGGCGCGCTTCAACGTCAAGCAGCCGTTCGACCCGGAGCAGAACCTGCGTGGCGGTCTGGCCTATCTGCGCTGGCTGCTGGCCTACTTCGAGGGCGACGTGAGCCTGGTCGCGGCAGCCTACAACGCTGGCGAGGGTGCGGTCAATCGTTACCGTGGCGTACCGCCCTACGCGGAAACGCGTGGTTATGTGAAGCGAATCATGAATGTCTTCAAGCGCCAGGCGCATCCCTACGACGCCAGCGTGACGGACCCGTCGCCGGAATTGGCGCGGATTCGCCTGACCAAGGGCACCTAGGCGCGCAGGACCGGCCGGCAGCGAGGGCTGCGCCCGACGGCAAGGCGGAACCGACGTTCAGCGCCACCCGACGCATTGCTCGTTCGCTGGCTTCTCCGCCCGTGTCATCACGTACTTGATCGTCGTCGAAGGAACAAGATGAATCTCTGGTCCCCCATCCTTGCCGCCCTGGCTGTTCTCCAGCACGGGATATCCGGCAGTTGCGCACGCTGCTCGCCCGCGAAGCTGGCGGGTGGGCTGCGGTTTGCGCGCAGCGCAGCGCTGCCGACCGTCTGCCTCCTTGTCGCCGGCCCGGTGGCAGCGGACCTGCCGGACGTGATCGACAAGGTAAAGCCCGCGGTGGTGGTCGTCGGTACCTTTCAGGTGACACGCAGTCCGCAGTTCATGATGCGCGGAACCGGTTTCGTTGTCGGCGACGGTCGCCACGTGGCGACCAATCTGCACGTGTTGCCTGACAAGATCAACGAAGCAGCCGGCGAACGGCTGGCCATTCTGGTGCGTCCCGCGGGTTCATCGACGCAACGCCGCGACGCGACGTCGGTGGCCGTCGACAAGATTCACGATCTGGCCCTGTTGCGTGTCAGTGGCCCGACCCTGCCGGCTCTCGCGCTGTACGATTCCAGCAGGGTGCGCGAGGGGCAGTCGGTCGCTTTCACCGGCTTTCCGATCGGCGCCGTGCTCGGCCTGTCGCCGGTCACCCATCGCGGTATCATTTCGTCGATTACGCCGATCGTCCTGCCCGGGCCGAATGCCCGCAATCTCGATGCTAAAGTCATCCAGCGCCTGCGCAGCGGCAGCTTCGACATCTTCCAGCTCGATGCGACGGCTTATCCCGGCAACAGCGGCGGGCCGCTGTTCGAGGTGGGGCGTGGCGAGGTTGTCGGGATCATCAACATGGTCTTCGTCAAGGAAAGCAAGGAATCGACCCTGAGCAAGCCGTCGGGCATCAGCTTTGCCATTCCCTCGCAGTTCCTGCGCGATCTGCTGCGCGAAGCGCAGCAATAGTCGCGCAGGCGGCGGGAATCGCGCTGGCCGGGCCAGCTTCTGGTAGCATGCGCGCTGCTCCCGACGAACCGCGCATGACCGCCTTGCTTTCCGACGTCTTCTCTGCCGATGGCCCGCTGGCCAGCAGTGTTCCCGGCTATCGCCTGCGCAGCCAGCAGCTCGAACTGGCCGAGCGCATCGCCGCCGCGATGGCCGACAATCTTGTGCTGGTCGCCGAAGCGGGCACCGGCACAGGCAAGACCTATGCCTATCTGGTACCGGCGCTGCTCTCGGGTGGCAAGGTGATCGTTTCGACCGGCACCAAGAACCTGCAGGATCAGCTGTTCTCACGCGATATCCCGACCATCCGCAAGGCGCTCAAGGCGCCGATCAAGGTTGCGCTTCTCAAGGGACGCGCCAACTACCTCTGCCACTATCACCTCGAGCGTGCTCTGGCCGATGGCCGTTTCCTTTCGCGTGACGATGCCGCCTACGCGCGGCAGATCGCGCGTTTCGCCAGACAGACGACAAGCGGCGACAAAGCCGAATGCGCCGATGTGCCCGAGAACGCCACAGTGTGGGGAATGGTCACCTCGACGCGTGACAACTGCCTTGGTCAGGAATGCCCGCAGCACAAGGAGTGCTTTGTCCTGGCCGCACGCCGCGAGGCGCTGGCTGCCGACCTGGTGGTGGTCAACCACCACCTGTTCTTTGCCGACGTGATGTTGCGCGATGAAGGCACTGCCGAACTGCTGCCGGCATGCAATACGGTGATCTTTGACGAAGCGCATCAGCTGCCCGAAATCGCCAGTCTGTTTTTTGGTGAAAGCGTATCGACGGCGCAGTTCATCGAGCTCGCACGCGACACCCGGATTGCCGCCCTGGCATCGGCGCGTGACTGCCTGGACCTGCCACGCCGGTGCGACGGCCTGGAGAAGGCGGTGCGCGAGCTGCGTCTGACCGTGCCGGTCGAGCCGGCACGTTTTGCACTGCCGCAACTCGAAGCGCGGACGGGTTTCGCAGACGCGGTCGGCAGCGTGCTTGGCGAAGGCGAAGCCCTTGCCGCCTTGCTGGAGACGCAGGCGCAGCGTTCGGAAGGACTCGACAGCTGCTGGCGGCGTGCCGGCGACCTGCTGCTGCGCCTGCGGCATTGGCAGAGCGGCGAGAATGCGGATTTCGTTCGCTGGGGCGAGACCCATACCCACAGCATGCAGCTCAACGCGACGCCGCTGGTGATCGCCGAGATCATGCAAAAGCAGATGGGCGGCCATCCGCGCGCCTGGATCTTCACTTCGGCGACGCTTGCCGTGCAGGACGATTTCGGTCACTACTGTGCCGAAATGGGACTGGACAACGCCAGCGCGGCGCGCTGGGAGAGCCCTTTCGACTATCCGCGCCAGGCCTTGCTCTACGCGCCGAGAAATCTCCCCGACCCGAATAGCCAGGGCTATTGCGAGGCCGTCGTCAAAGCCGCCTTGCCCTTGCTCGAGGCCAGCCATGGCCGGGCGTTCTTTCTGTGTACCTCGCTGCGCGCCATGCGCCGGACGCACGAACTGCTCAGCGAGCAGCTGGAGAGATCAGGACTCGAGCTACCCCTGCTGCTCCAGGGAGAGCGCAGCAAGAACGAGCTGCTGGAACGTTTTCGCCGCCTGGGCAACGCCATTTTGATCGGCAGCCAGAGCTTCTGGGAGGGGGTCGACGTGCGTGGCGAAGCCCTGTCGCTGGTGGTCATCGACAAGCTGCCCTTTGCGCCGCCAGACGATCCGGTGCTCTCGGCGCGTATCGAGCGCATGCGCAGCGCCGGGCGCAACGCCTTCATGGAGTACCAGTTGCCGCGTACGGTGATCAATGTCAAGCAGGGCGCCGGTCGCCTGATTCGCGACGAGAGCGACCGTGGCGTGTTGATGATCTGCGACCCGCGGCTGATCAGCAAGCCCTACGGCAAGCGCATCTGGCGAAGCCTGCCGCCGATGAAACGGACACGCGAACTCGATGAGGCACTGGCTTTCTTCGCGCCGCAGTTGGCTGCCGGCAACTGACAATCGATGGACGAGCTCCTTGCGCCGGCGCTTGCCGAACCGCTGCCGGTCGATTGTGGAGCCGCCGCCGAGTGGCTCAATCGTGGCTGCGCCTGCATTTCCGTTGACCGCCAGTCGCTGAAGCTGGCGCTGGAAGAGGGCCAGGGGTCGGTCTCGCACGCGGATTTGCTGTCGACACGGCCGCACCTGTTTTCGGACAGCGTCGTCTTCGTCAGCGAAGCGCATGTGCTGCGCATGCAGCAGATCATCGCCGCCCTGGAACGTGTGCTGCTGCTGCCGGAATACCGCGAGCGGGTGCTGAGCTACGCGCCACCAATTGCCCGGCATGCGCCTGCCGCCGCCGGCGTCTTCCTGGGCTACGATTTTCACCTCGGGCCGGTTGGTCCGCAGTTGATCGAGGTCAATTCGAACGCCGGCGGAGCGCTGCTCAACTCTCGCCTGTTGCGCGCGCAGCGTGGTTGCTGCGCAGCGGTCGCCAGGATGATGCCCGACCAGACGCCGAGCGAGAGTCTCTTCGTTGCCATGTTCCGCGAAGAGTGGCGCCTGGCCCGCGGCGCGTCCTGCGAGCGGCCGCTGCGGCGTATCGCGATTGTCGACAGGCGACCGCAGGAGCAGTACCTGGCGCCCGAGTTCGAACTGTTCCGGCAACTGTTCGAAGCGCACGGCATTGCCGCCCTGGTTGCCGACCCGGAAGAGCTGTCGTTTGATGGCGTCCGTTTGTCGATCGGTGGCAAGGTCGTCGACCTGGTCTATAACCGGCTGACCGACTTCGCCCTTGCCGAGCCGCAACATGCGGCGCTGCGTGCGGCGTACATGGCGGACGCCGTGGTCCTGACGCCGCATCCGCAAATGCACGCACTGTACGCCGACAAGCGCAATCTCGCGGGGCTCGGCGATGCGCGGTGGCTGGCAGAGATCGGCGTCGACGAGGGCGATCGACAGCTCCTGGCCGCCAGCATTCCACGTACCGAGGAAGTGCTTCCGGCTGGCGCCGAGCGCTTCTGGCGCAGCCGCAAGGAGTGGTTCTTCAAACCGGCTGGCGGTTTTGGCGGCAAGGCGGCGTACCGGGGTGACAAGCTGACGCGCCGGGTGTTCGCCGAGATCGCGCACGGTGGCTACATTGCGCAGGCGCTGGTGGCGCCATCGCAGCGCCGCCTCCTGGTCGATGGTATCGAACACGATTTCAAGCTCGATCTGCGCAACTACGTCTATCGCGGCGCGGTGCAACTGCTCTCGGCGCGTCTCTACCGCGGTCAGACGACCAATTTCCGTACACCCGGCGGCGGCTTTGCGGCGGTGCTGCCGGTGCCCTGCCAGGGGCCTTCGGGGGAGTGCTGGTGAAGGTCTTCGGCGTCGCCGGCTACTCCGGGTCGGGCAAGACGACGCTGCTCGAGAAAGTGCTGCCGCTGGTGACGGCGACCGGTCTGCGGGTTTCCGTGATCAAGCACACGCATCACCAGTTTGATATCGATCGTCCCGGAAAGGACTCTTTCCGTCACCGTCAGGCGGGCGCCAGCGAGGTCCTGCTGGCCAGCAGTTCGCGCTGGGTGCTGATGAACGAATTGCGCGGCGCACGCGAGCCGTCGCTGGCCGAGCACCTGGCGCGCTTTTCACCGTGCGATCTGGTTCTCGTCGAAGGCTTCAAGAACGAGGCAGTGCCGACGCTGGAGGTTTACCGGCCGGCCAATGGCAAACCGCCGCTATGGCCGGACCATCGCCAGATCATCGCCGTGGCCTCCGACCAGCCGCTGCCGGTGAGCCTTGCGGCCGGGCTGGCGTCATTCGACCTGAACGACGGGCCGGCCATCGCCCGTTTCATTCTCTCTGCCGTTCAAACCGGGGAAGACGCTGATGCTCTCTTTTGAAGTGGCGCTCTCGCGCCTGCTGGCCGGTGCACCGCCGCCTGTTGAAGTGTGCTCGCTACAGACCCTGGCTGCCGCCGGACGTGTCCTGGCGGAGGCCCAGGTGGCACCGATCGACGCGCCGCCGCTGGACAATTCGGCGATGGATGGCTACGCCGTCGCCGTCGACGACATCGGCAGCGTGCCGACGCGCCTTCCAGTCACCCAGCGAATTCCGGCAGGCAGCGTCGGTACCCGGCTGCAGGCGGGTACGGCTGCGCGCGTGTTTACCGGGGCGCCGATTCCGGAAGGCGCCGACGCAGTGGTGATGCAGGAACTCTGCGAACACCTGCCCGGCGAGGTCCTGATAAAGCATCTGCCGACAGTGGGCGAGCACATCCGGCGCGCCGGTAGCGACATTGCCGCGGACAGCGAGATTCTCGCAGCCGGGCAGCGGCTGCGGCCCCAGGACACGGCGCTGGCGGCGTCGGTGGGGATCGCCTCGCTGCCGGTCTTTCGGCGGCTGCGGGTGGCCGTCTTCTTCACCGGTGACGAACTGAGGATGCCCGGCGAGGCGCTGCAGGCGGGAGCGATCTACAATGCCAACCGCTTTCTGCTGGGCGCCCTGCTCGAGCGTCTGGGTTGCGAGGTCCATGATCACGGCCAGGTGCCCGACGATCTCGCCGCAACCCGCCAGGCGCTGCGTGCTGCGGCGCTGGACTGCGACCTGGTGCTTACCTCGGGTGGCGTTTCGGTTGGCGAGGAGGACCACGTCAAGGCCGCCGTGCAAGCCGAAGGACGGCTCGAAATGTGGAAGATCGCCATCAAGCCAGGCAAGCCACTGGCCTTCGGTCAGATCGTCGACGGCGAGCGCCAGCTGCCGTTCATCGGACTGCCGGGCAACCCGGTGTCGAGTTTCGTCACCTTCCTGATGCTGGTACGGCCTTTTCTGCTCAGGATGCAGGGCGTACGCCGGGTCGCGCCGCTGACCTACCTGCTGCGCGCTGACGACGAGTGGTCGCGCCCGGACGCACGGCGCGAGTTCCTGCGCGCGCGGCTCAACGCCGAAGGCGGCGTGCAGTTCTTTGCCAATCAGGGGTCGGGGGTGCTGACTTCGGCCGTGTGGGGCGACGGCCTGATCGACAACCCGCCGCAACAGGCGATTCGACGCGGTGAGACGGTGCGCTTCCTGCCGTTTTCGGAGTTGCTGACATGAACGAGGTGACGATGCTCAAGGTTCTCTATTTTGCCAGTCTGCGCGAACGCCTCGGGCGGTCCAGCGAGGAGCTCGCGCTGCCGGCGGAGGTGGCGGACATCGCTGGCTTGCGTGACTTCCTGGTCGCCCGCGGTGGACCCTGGGAGAATCTGGCGACGCTGCGCAACCTGCGCTTTGCGGTCAATCAGGAAATGGCGCGCCTCGACTCACCGCTGCGTGCTGGCGACGAGGTGGCTTTCTTTCCCCCGGTCACCGGAGGCTGAGATGGCGGTACGCGTTCAGGAAGCCGATTTCGACGTCGGTGCCGAGCTGGCCGCACTGCGCCAGGGGGATCCGCGGATCGGCGCGCTGGCGTCCTTCGTCGGCCTGGTGCGCGATGTAAGCGACGGTGCAGGCGTTTCCGAAATGACGCTCGAACACTATCCGGGAATGACCGAGAAAGCGCTCGCTGAAATCGTCGATGAAGCCAGCCGGCGCTGGATGCTCATCGACGTGCTGGTAATTCATCGCGTCGGTCGCCTGTTGCCGACCGATCAGATCGTCCTGGTCGCCGTGGCCGGCGCACATCGCGGCGACGTCTTTGCGGCCTGCGAGTTCATCATGGACTATCTCAAGACGCGCGCGCCCTTCTGGAAGCGCGAAGTCACCGCGGCGGGTGCGCGCTGGGTGGACGCGCGCGAAAGCGACGAAGTGGCGCGCGAACGCTGGCAGATCTGAGACCTCGGCCGCCTGGCGGACGGTTCCCGGCCGAGACCGTTTCGCGCACGTAGGCGCGAGTGCCGACGCAAGCGACAAGCAGGCGTTGATTTGGCGGCAGCCGTCCCCATCTGTAGCGCATGAACATTCTTCCCCGAAGGAGTGCAGCATGCGTCTGGACAAGCTGACGACCAAATTCCAGCAAGCGCTGGCCGATGCACAGAGTCTGGCGGTCGGCCACGACAATCAGCTGATCGAGCCACAGCACCTGTTGCTGGCCCTCTTGCAGCAGGACGACGGCGCGACCTCGCCCTTGCTGGCGCGCGCCGGCGTCAATGTGGCGTCACTGAAAGCGGCGCTGGTACAAGCCATCGGCCGCTTGCCGAAGGTCGAGGGCCACGGCGGCGAGGTACAGATCGGCCGCGATCTTGGCAATCTGCTGAACGTGACCGACAAGGAAGCGCAGAAGCGCGGCGACCAGTTCATTGCCTCGGAAATGTTCCTGCTCGCGCTGTGCGACGACAAGGGCGAGTGCGGTCGCCTGGCCAAGCAACACGGGCTGGTAAAAAAATCACTTGAACAGGCGGTAACCTCGGTACGCGGCGGACAAGGCGTCGATAGTCAGGATGTCGAAGGGCAGCGTCAGTCGTTGGCCAAATACTGCATCGATCTCACCGACCGCGCCCGCCAGGGCAAGCTCGATCCGGTGATCGGCCGCGACGACGAGATTCGCCGTGCGATCCAGATTCTGCAGCGCCGCACCAAGAACAATCCGGTCCTCATCGGCGAACCTGGCGTCGGCAAGACGGCGATCGTCGAAGGTCTTGCGCAGCGCATCGTCAATGAAGAGGTTCCGGAAACGCTGAAGGGCAAGAAGGTGCTCAGCCTGGACATGGCCGCGCTGCTGGCGGGTGCCAAGTATCGCGGCGAATTCGAGGAACGGCTGAAAGCGGTACTCAAGGAAATCGCCCAGGAAGAAGGCAAGATCATCGTCTTCATCGACGAACTGCATACCATGGTCGGCGCCGGCAAGGCCGAAGGCGCGATCGATGCCGGCAACATGCTGAAGCCGGCGCTCGCGCGCGGCGAGCTGCACTGTGTCGGCGCGACGACGCTCGACGAATACCGCAAGTACATCGAGAAGGACGCCGCGCTCGAACGCCGCTTCCAGAAAGTGCTGGTCGACGAGCCAACCGTCGAGTCGACGATCGCCATCCTGCGCGGCCTGCGCGAGAAGTACGAACTACACCATGGCGTCGACATCACCGATCCGGCGATCGTCGCCGCGGCCGAACTGTCGCAGCGCTACATCACCGACCGCTTCCTGCCGGACAAGGCGATCGATCTGATCGACGAGGCGGCGGCGCGCATCAAGATGGAGATCGACTCGAAGCCGGAGGTAATGGACAAGCTCGACCGGCGCATGATCCAGCTCAAGATCGAGCGCGAGGCGGTGCGCAAGGAACGCGACGAGGCATCGAAGAAGCGCATGCAGCTGATCGAAGAGGAACTGCAGAAGCTCGAACGCGAGTACAACGACCTCGATGAAGTCTGGAAAGCCGAAAAAGCGCAGGTGCAGGGCAGTGCTCAGATCAAGGAAGAAATCGACAAGCTGAAGCTCGAGCTGGCGAACCTGAAGCGCGAGAGCAAGTGGGAGAAGGTTGCCGAGATCGAGTACGGCCGCCTGCGCGAGCTCGAGGCGCAGCTGGCCGTTGCCGAAAAGTCGGGTGACGGTGGCGGCCAGCCCAACAGGCTGTTGCGCACCAAGGTCGGTACCGAGGAGATCGCCGAGGTTGTTTCCCGCGCTACCGGCATTCCGGTAGCGAAAATGATGCAGGGCGAGCGCGAGAAGCTGCTGCTCATGGAGGAGCGGCTGCACCAGCGCGTCGTCGGTCAGGACGAGGCTGTGCGGCTGGTGGCCAACGCCATCCGCCGTTCGCGCGCCGGCCTGGCCGACCCCAACCGGCCTTATGGCTCATTCCTCTTCCTTGGCCCGACCGGCGTCGGCAAGACCGAGCTTTGCAAGGCGCTGGCCGGCTTCCTCTTCGATTCGGACGAGCACCTGATCCGCATCGACATGAGCGAATTCATGGAGAAGCACTCGGTCTCGCGGCTGATCGGCGCGCCGCCGGGTTACGTCGGCTACGAGGAAGGCGGTTACCTGACCGAAGCGGTACGGCGCAAGCCCTATTCAGTGATCCTGCTCGATGAAGTCGAGAAAGCGCACCCGGACGTCTTCAATGTCCTGCTGCAGGTCCTCGACGACGGCCGCATGACCGACGGGCATGGCCGGACGGTGGATTTCAAGAACACCGTGGTGGTGATGACCTCGAACCTCGGCAGCCAGATGATCCAGCAGATGGCGGGTGATGACTACCAGGTGATCAAGCTGGCGGTGATGGGCGAAGTGAAGTCCTACTTCCGGCCCGAGTTCATCAACCGTATCGACGAGGTGGTCGTTTTCCACGCGCTCGACGAGCAGCATATCAAGGCCATCGCCGGCATCCAGCTCGCCTACCTTGAAAAGCGGCTCGCCCAGCTTGAACTGCGGCTGGAGGTGGACGACAGCGCGCTGTCAGAGATCGCTGCCGCCGGCTTCGATCCGGTCTTTGGCGCCCGCCCGCTGAAGCGTGCGATCCAGTCCCAAATCGAGGACTCTCTGGCCAAGTTGATTCTTGAAGGGCGCTTTGTCGCCGGCGATGCGATCCGCGCGTCTTGCGAGAACGGCGTCATGCGCTTCGCGAAGGTGCCGCGATCGTGAACCTCGTCTATGACAGCGAGCACTACGCGATAGTCGCTTACCCGGTACAGGAGGGCTTCGAACTGGTCGACAAGGCGGCCAGCCGCAGCCTCTTCGTCCAGGGTTCCGTGGCCAGGGAACTGCGCCGGACGCTCGACGACATTCCCGACAACCAGCGCGACGAAGAGTCGATCGACGCCGTCCTCGACGAGTACTGCGCGGGCGCCGCTCGCGCCATCCTGCTGCACTGACTGCGCGCCGGTGCTTGCCGCGCTGCAGCCGTCGCAGTTCGGCGGGGCGAATGCGGCAGGCGTATAATCATGCGCTTGGCGACGTCGTCGCAGCGCAAGCTGCTTTTTTTGATGGGGAGTAGGCCAGATGGCCTTGTACGAATCCGAGCACACCAAGTTCATTCGCGAAATGCTGGCCAAGCACCCGGAGTGGGTTGAAGATCAGCGCCGTGGTCGGGCGATCTTCTGGGACAGGAAGACCGATCTGGACGAGCAGAAAGCCTACCGGGAAGCCAGCGAGCCGCCGCGTCCCTATCCCTACGACGTGAATTTCGAACAGCCGTAGGCCGGCAAGCAGCAGGCCCGCAGGCAGCTCAGGCAGGTGAAGCGACCACACTGCCAAGGCCTGGTCGCTACGTGTTGTCGCCTGGCTGGAACTGCGCGGGCCCGGCGGCGCAGTCTCTGCGCCGTTCGTCTTCTTCCCGACGGGTTTTTTCAGCTGTTCAGTGGCTTGATGACACGCTTCACGGCCGGGTCGTCAGGGTGCGGGTGGGTCGTGAAGCCGAGCTTGGTCATCAGGTTGAACATCTTGGTATTCATCGACAGCACGTCGCCAACCACGGTACGGAAGCCCTTGGCGCGGGCGCAGGCGATGAGTGCGCTCATCAGCTTGCGGCCAACACCGTGTTTCTGCCATTCGTCGGCGATCGCCAGGGCGAATTCGACCGATTCGCCGTCCGGGTTGGTGACGTAACGGGCGACGCCGATCTGCACTTCCTTGCCTTCGGCATCTAGGATGGTCGCCACCAGTGCCATCTCGCGGTCGTAGTCGATCTGCGTGAAGCGCACCAGCATCGCCTGCGTGAGTTCGCGGATGGTGTCCATGAAGCGGTAGTACTTGCTTTCTTCCGACAGCGAGATGACGAACTGCTTTTCGCGCTCGGCGTCTTCCGGGCGTATCGGGCGAATGGTGACCATCCGTCCGTCCGGCAGTTCCCAGTCCTGGATGAGATGCACCGGATAAGGGTGGATCGCCATGTGCGAATAGCGATCACCCGACGGTGCCGCATAGTCGATCACGATGCGGGCGTCGGCGGCGATGGCGCCGTTTTCGTCGACGATCAGCGGGTTGAGGTCGAGTTCCTGCAACGACGGAAGTTCGCAGATCATCTCCGACACGTGCAGCAGCACGTCTTCCAGCGCTTCGAGGTTGACCGCCGGCATGTTGCGGAACTCGCCGAGCAGTTTTGAAGCGCGCGTCGAAGCAATCAGGTCGCGCGCCAGGAAACGGTTGAGCGGCGGCAGCGCGACTGCCCTGTCGCTGAAGACCTCCACTTCGGTGCCGCCGGCGCCGAAGGTGATGATCGGCCCAAAGATCGGGTCGCGCGATACGCCAATCATCAGTTCTCGGCCGTTCGGGCGCGCCAGGTAGGGTTCGATCGCGACCCCATTGACACGCGCAGTCGGGTGCCGCTTCTTGATCGTTTCGATGATGTCGTGATAAGCGTTGCGCACCGCCGGCGCGTTGGTGATGTTCAGGCGCACCCCGCCCACCTCGCTCTTGTGGATGATGTCGGGCGAGTCGATCTTCATGGCGATCGGGAAACCGATCTGCTCGGCCAGCAACAGCGATTCCGTCGGCGTGTGGGCGACCATGGTCTGCGCCACCGGAATCCGGAAAGCGCGCAGGATGGCCTTTGATTCCATTTCCGAGAGCAGTTTGCGGCGTTCGTGCAGTACCGCGTCGATCAGCATCTTCGACCCTTCGGTTTCCGGACGGGCATGCTTGGAGAGGGACGCCGGTGTTTGCAGCAGCAGCTTCTGGTTCCAGTAGTAGGTCGAGATGTGCGAATAGAGTTCGATTGCCGTCTCCGGCATGCGGAAGGAAGGGATGCCCGCCTCTTCCAGCATGCTGCGCGCTTCCCTGACCTGTTCCTCGCCCATCCAGCAGGTGAGGATGGGCTTGGCCGTCAGCAGGTCGACGTCGACCACCGCTCTGGCGACTTCCATCGGCTGCGTCATTGCCTGTGGCGAGAGCATCACCAGGATGCCGTCGACGGCCTCGTCCTCGGCAACGGTAAGGATAGCGTCATGATAGCGCTTGGGCGTTGCATCGCCCTCGATGTCGACCGGATTCCTTTGCGACCAGGTTGGCGGCATGGTGGCGTTGAGTGCCTGCATGGTGCTTGGTGACAGCACGGCGAGCGGGATGTCGAGGTCGCCGGCACGGTCGGCGGCCATTGCCCCGGGCCCACCGCCGTTGGTGATGATGGCCAGGCGTTTTCCCTGCGGCCGGAACTTCGAGGCCAGCGCCTTGGCAGCGTAGAACAGGTGGCCGATGTTCTTCACGCGAACGACACCGGCGCGGCGGACGGCGGCGTCAAACACGATATCCGAACCACCAGGCATTCCCGAGTGCGTCTCGACCGCTGCCAGGCCGCCCGCGTGACGACCCGCCTTGAGCAGGACGATCGGCTTGATGCGCGCCGCCGAGCGCAGCGCACTCATGAAGCGGCGGGCGTCACGAATGCCTTCGACGTAGAGCAGGATGTAATGGCTGCGGTTGTCGTAGATCAGGTAGTCGAGGATTTCGCCAAAATCGACGTCGGCGGTGCCACCCAGAGAAATGACGCTGGAGAAGCCGATGTTGTTGCTGTTTGCCCAGTCGAGAACCGCCGAGCAGATGGCGCCCGACTGCGCAACCAGCGCCAGATTGCCGACATGCGCGTGCACGCTGGCGAAAGTGGCATTCAGGCCGAGGCTGGGGCGGATGATGCCCAGACAGTTCGGCCCCAGCAGGCGCAGCCCGTAGCTGCGGGCGATTTCCATCATCTTGCGCTCGAGCGCGGCGCCGGAGTGACCGGCCTCGGCAAAGCCCGAGGTGATGACGATGGCGTTCTTGACACCGCTGCGGCCGCATTGCTCGATGATTCTCGGAACCGTCTGCGGTCTGGTGACGACGACAGCGAGTTCGACGCGGGCGCTGATTTCTTCGATGGACTTGTACGCCGGCACGCCCTGTACGCTGTCGTGTGCCGGGTTGATCGGGTAGAGACGGCCCTTGTAGCCGGAATCGAGGATGTTCTTGAAGAGCACGCTGCCGACCGAGTTCTCCCGGTCGGAGGCGCCGATAACCGCAACGGACTTCGGTTCAAACAGCGTGGTCAGGTAGTGATGTTCTAACATTGGGCGCTTTCACCTCTGGTCTGAGAGGCGCGGTACAGGTTTGTGGTGCACCGCATCAATTTACCACATATGGTCCGTCAAGTCTCTAAGTTAGACGCTCCTGGTTTGCCGCAATGCAACATCTGTCACGCTTTGAGTGGCCTTCGGGACGGCGGTGCAGCCAGCCCGGGAGGGCGTCTGCGAGCGGCCCGGCGCACGCTGCGCAGCGCTGCGTGACCTGGTATTTCTAGGCGAGCTCTCTTGCCCGGCAGCGGTCGCCGAGCAGGCTGTCGATGCGGGTGCTGGCCTGCAGCGTGCGATGCATGGGACATTTGTTGGCGATCGCCAGCAGCCGGTCGCGCTGCTCCAGGGTCAACTCGCCTTCCAGGGTGATCACGCGCGTGATGCGATCGACGGACCCGCCACCGTCGTCAAGCTTGTCGTGTTGCAGGGCGACGCGGACCGCGGTCAGCGGCCAGTGCTTGCGTTCGGCGTACATGCGCAGGGTGATCGAGGTACAGGCGCCGAGGCCGGCGAGCAGCAGGTCCATCGGTGCGGGGCCTGCGTCCTCGCCGCCCAGCGCTACCGGCTCGTCGGCAGTCAGCCGGTGCCGGCCGACGCGAACACTCTGCTGGTAGGGCCCCAGGCGGTTTTCACTGACGAGGACGGTTTGTTGCTCTTGTGCCATGCTCTGCTCTCCGCAAAATTTGCCCCATGATAAATGAAGGAAGGCCGCTGATGACAATTTCTCCCGAGGCACCGCCGCCCTCGGCCTGGGTGCAGCGTTTTGCCGGCTTGCTGCCGGCCGGCGGCGAGGTGCTGGATCTGGCCTGCGGGAGCGGTCGCCATGTGCGCCTCCTGGCCGGTTACGGCTACCGTGTCGAGGCGGTCGATCGCAACGCTCCGGCTCTTGCCGCGTTGCAGGATCTTGAGCGGGTGGCCGTACGCGAGGCGGACCTTGAAGACGGCAGCTGGCCGTACCGCGGTCGTTTTTTTTCCGGAATCGTGGTCACCAACTACCTGTTTCGCCCGCGGCTCGATGACCTGCTCGCATGCCTTGCCGAACCGGGGGTCCTGATCTACGAGACGTTCATGGTCGGAAACGAACGTTACGGCAAGCCATCCAACCCGGAGTTCCTGCTGCGCTCGCAGGAGATGCTTGGCTGGGTGCGGCAGCGCGGCTGGCGGGTGGTCGCCTTCGAGGAAGGTCAGAGCATGCTGCCAAAGCCGGCCATGGTCCAGCGCCTGTGCGCCGTGCGTGGCGCCATGATTGCATCGCTTTGACCTATGCGGCACAAATCCTCTGCGCGAGACGTTCCACGCCGGCCGCTGTAAGATCGTCGCTGGGAAAGCGCGCTGGCGCCGCGAATCCCCCGTAGTTCCTCGTCTGCGAGCGATTGTAGAGCGGGTCATAGTGCAGTTCGAGCAGTTCGCTCACCAGTTCCCGCCACTGGCCATCACGCACATAGGCCTGCCAGCGCTGGACCGTGTCGACGCTGTGCAGATTGCGCAGGGGGTGCAGACAGGCGTTCAGTCGCTCCGGCTCGGCCAGGAAGTAGTCGTAGTCGCGCAACAGGAAATCGACGCGCGCCGCGAACGACGCTTCGATGTTGAAACACTCGCCGGCACGCATCGTTTCGATCAGCGCTGCGGGTACCTGCAGCGATCCGATCTTGCGGCTTTCCGCTTCGACAAAGACCGGGCGAAGCGGATCCAGCGCCTGCAGGGCGGTCAGCAATCGCGATTCGAACATTTTCTGCGACGGCTGCGGCGAGTCCGGCAGGACGCCGAGCACCGAACCCTTGTGGCAGGCGAGTTCCTCGAGGTCGAGCACCTGCTCGCCGAGCCGCGCGATGGCCTGCAGGACGCGGCTCTTGGCGCTGCCGGTGGCGCCGCAGAGGACCCTGAACTGCAGCTGCCGCGGAATCTCGCCAAGATTTTCGACGACCAGTCGGCGATAGGCCTTGTAGCCGCCTTCCAGTTGCTGTGCATCCCAGCCGACGCGCCGCAGGACATGGGTCATCGCGCCGCTGCGCTGACCGCCACGCCAGCAGAGGATCAGCGGGCGCCAGCCCCTGGGGCGATCCAGGAACTGCGTCTGCAGATGCCTCGCAATATTCGCGGAGACGTAGGCTGCGCCGAGCTTCTTGGCCTCGAACGGCGAGACCTGCTTGTACAGCGTTCCGATTTCGATGCGCTGCTGGTTGTCGAGCACGGGACAGTTGATCGAACCCGGAATGTGGTCGTCGGCAAATTCGGCCGGCGAGCGCACGTCGATCACCTGGTCGAAAGACCGAAGCTCGCTGATCCGCTCGACGGTCGCGATGTCACGTTTCATGCTGCGCAAGCCCCTTGGCTGACAACCCGCTATTCTAGCAGGGGCGCCAGCCCGCGCCAGACATTGTCGAGCAGCAGCGGCTGCGCGGCAGCGGTCGGATGCAGGTTGTCGGCCTGAAACAGCTCGCGGTCGGTGGCCAGGCCGTCGAGCAGGAAGTCTACCAGCGCCGTCTTCCTGGCCTTGGCCACGGCGCCGAAAACACGCTCAAATTCAAGCGCGTACGCACCGTAGTTTGGCGGCAGGCGCTGGCCGACCAGCAGCACCCGCGCCGCCTCCTTCTGGGCACTGGCGACGATGGCCGTGAGGTTGTCGCGCAGTTGCCCGAGAGGCAGGCCACGCAGTCCGTCGTTGGCACCGAGGGCAACGATTACCACCTGCGGCGAGTACCTGGCCAGCGCCGCCGCGATGCGCGTGCGGCCGCCGCTGGACGTTTCTCCCGAAATGCTGGCATTGACGACGCTATAATCGAGTTTCTTCTCCTGCAGGCGTTTGGCCAGCAAGGCTGGCCAGGACGCATCCTGGCGGATACCGTAACCCGCTGAAAGCGAATCACCGAAGACGAGTATGGTGCGTGCCGCCTGCGCCGCAGGGGCGAGCAACAGCAGTCCGGCGAGCAGCAGGCAGCGGAATAGCGGGGAACGGAGCATGGTGGAAGACGTGGCGATGGTGATTGAGGTTCGTGAACTGAGCAAGCGTGTGGATAGCGGTGGCCAGCCGTTGACCATTCTGCACGAGATTTCGTTCTCCGTCGCAGCGGGCGAGACGGTGGCCATCGTTGGTGCCTCGGGCTCCGGGAAGTCCACCCTGCTTGGCCTGATGGCCGGACTCGACCAGCCGAGCAGCGGTTCGGTGGCTCTTGCGGGTGAAGAACTGGGTGGGCTTGACGAGGATGCGCGGGCCGTATTGCGCGGCCGTCTGCTGGGTTTCGTTTTCCAGACCTTCCAGTTGTTGCCGTCGCTGACGGCGATCGAAAACGTCATGTTGCCGCTGGAACTGGCAGGGGCGGCCAATGCGCGGCGCGAGGCCGAACGCTGGCTGCAGCGTGTCGGGCTGGTGCACCGCCTGCAACATTATCCGAAACATCTCTCGGGTGGCGAGCAGCAACGCGTCGCGCTGGCCCGTGCGTTTGCCCCTGGGCCGAGGCTGGTGCTCGCCGACGAGCCGACCGGCAACCTTGACGCGGTGACCGGTCATCAGGTGATTGACCTGATGTTTGCGATCAATGCGGAAAGCGCGACGACGCTGATTCTCGTGACCCATGACGAGGAGATTGCCGCACGCTGTCGGCGCCGGCTGCGCATGGACGCCGGCCAGCTGGAAGAAGTGCACGGTGCGATCGTGAAGCAGTCGTAGCACGCTGGGCGAGATGCGAGGCGCCAAGGAAAGAGATCCTGCATTTCTTTTCGCGCTGGCAGTAACCACGAAAGTTCACTATGTTAGGAATCCTATGTCGCTGATGGCCGAACGAGTAGCAAACCTCAAATCGCCGGAAGAGTGCGTCATGTTCGAGAAGAACGTTCTCGAACGCGGGCGCCCCGATCTGGCCGTTGCCGCCCGCAAGAGGGCGCTCGCCCTGCGTGCAGAAACCTATGGCGCAAGCACACTGCCGGAACGCGAGTGTCTGGAGGCCGTTTATGCCTATGAAGGCGTGCTCTCGGCGAGGAACGGCAAGGCCACGCGGGATTTGCGCACCTGGCAGTTGATCAAGCGCCATGGCATCATCGGCGCGGTCGAGCGGGCGGTGAGCCGCGAGCTGGAAGCGACTGGCTACCCGGCGCTTGTCGAACTCGGCCTCGAGGACTATGCGCTCGAGGAGGTCGTCGTTCGCCATCCCGATCTCTTTTCTGCCGCCGCGGTCGAAAGCTCCCGGAGCCGCATCGATGCCTGGAAGACTTCCAGCTGAGCGTGCGTGAAGGAGGGCTACGGTGTTCCTGCTGCGACGGTCGCTGTGTCGCCGGTTCGCCCGCAGCCCTCGAACAGGACGCCCCTGGCGGCGGTGACGCCGCTGCGCACGGCTGCTTCGAGCGTCGCCGGATACTCGGCACAGACATAGTCGCCTGCCAGCCACAAGCCGCGGCGCGCCGTGCGCGCTGCTGGACGCTGCAGGCCGGGCCGGCACGAGAAGGTTGCGCGCCGCTCGCGAACCACCTGCCGCCAGGCAGACGCGGGCATGCGGGTGTCAAGCGCCGCGGCCAGCTCGCGGTCGAGTTGCGTGGCCAGCGTCTGGTCGTCGAGTTTCTCCCAGCTGCCATGGCCGCTGAGCACGAAAGCCATCACCCCCGGCGTGCCGCAAAGCGTCCCGCGATCGAAAACCCACTGGCCGACCTCTCCGCTGCGCCGCGCAGCCAGGCCGAGCATCGGGAAAGGCAGGCGCAGCGTCGACGGATAGCCGCAGTAGACGGTGGCTATCGGCTCGAAGCGATAACCGGCGAGCAGTTCCGCCGTCGTGGCCGTGGCCTGGTCCTGGGCGAGCAGCGGGGCTGCGTGTTGCGGCCCGACGGCGAGAATCGTGCAGTCGAAGCGCTCACCGGCAACCGTGAAACCGTCGTCGATGGCCGCGACACGTGTCGACAAGCGGATTTCGCCGCCATGCGCAGCGATGAATGCTGCGGCGGCTGCCGGAAAGAGCCGGTCGAGATCTGCTGCCGGCAGCAGCAGATCGGTCGCGGCGCGGCCACCGCCGAGACTGTCGCGCAGGGTGTTGGCGAAGACCTGCGCCGAGGCCTGCTCGGGCGCCGTGTTCAGCGCCGCCAGGCAGAGCGCTTCCCACAGGAAACGGCGCAGCTCGCCGTGCTGCTGGTGCCGGTCGAGCAGCGTGCTGACGGCGCAGTCTTCACCGATCTGGTAGCCGATGCCTTGCAGAAAACGCATGAACCGCACCGCGCTGATCTTCTCGGCAAGACTGGCGCCGCGTGCGCCGAGGAGGCCTGCCGCCAGGTGCAGGGGGGCGGGCAGCCGCGGCAGCCGCATCCGGAAGCCGGTGTTCAGGGATCCCGGAAAATTCAGTTCGAGCGGCAGGCGTTTGAGCAGCCGCTCAGGATCGGCGCCAACCGTCTGCATCAGTCGCAGCGTCTCGCGGTAGGCACCGACCAGGATATGCTGGCCGTTGTCCAGGCGGTGTCCGCGTGCATCGATGGCGCGCGCCCGGCCGCCGAGTTGTCTGGCTGCCTCGAACAGGCAGACCCGTGCGCCGGCCTTCGCCAGTTCGCTGGCGGCTGACAGACCTGCCCAGCCACCACCGACGATCGCCACTCTCATCCACGCACCCAGGTCCGCCAGGCGATCCACAGCTTGCGTATCGGGGTCAGCAAGGTGCGCTGGGTGAGAACCTGATAACCGTCGCGCCTGATTTCGTCGAGCAGCGTCCGGTAGATCGCCGCCATCACCAGTCCGGGACGCTGCCTGTGGCGGTCGCCGGCCGGCAGGGCTTCGATGGCCTGTGCGTAGTAACTCTCGGCGCGCTCGACCTGGAAAGCCATCAGGCGCTGGAAGTTTTCGCCGTGGCGGGCGTTGAGGATGTCGGCGGCGGTGACCTCGAAACGCTGCAATTCGTCGATCGGCAGGTAGATGCGTCCCATGCGTGCATCTTCGCCGACGTCGCGAATGATGTTCGTGAGCTGGAAAGCGATGCCGAGATCGTGCGCGTATTTCTGCGTCTTGCGGTCCTGGTAGCCAAAGATCCCGGCGGCGAGCAGGCCGACGACGCTGGCGACGCGGTAGCAATAGAGCGACAGGGCCTTGAAGTCGAGGTAACGCGATTGCTGCAGATCCATCTCCATGCCGTCGATGATTTCCTGCAACTGCTCCTCGGGGAAGTTGAACTCGCCGCTGAGCGCCTGCAGTGCCTGCGTCACCGGATGCTGCGGCTGGCCGCCGTAGACGCTGCTCAACTCCTGCCGCCACCAGGCGAGCTTGGTCGCCGCGATTTGTGGATCCTGGCATTCATCGACGACATCGTCGACTTCGCGGCAGAAGGCATAGAGTGCGGTGATCGCGCGTCGCTGATCCGCCGGCAGGAAGAGGAAGCTGTAGTAGAAGCTGGAGCCGCTGCCGGCGGCTTTCTGTTGGCAATATTCGTCGGGTGTCATTCGCAATCTCTGAAGGGCACTGGGCAGCAATTCTCACATGGCTTGCCTGGCATGCAGTAGTTACATGAACAGGGTGTGGCCACCGATGCGCAACCAGTCTACCGGACCAAGCAGCGGTCGGTGACGGAAAACGTCACCGCGGCTGCGCTCGATTCGCTCCAGAATGCGCAGGCCACCCTGCACCGTCAAGCGGATTTCCCAGCCCATCCGGCCCGGCAAGCAGTGCACCAGCGGCGCGCCGGCCAACATCAGCTGGCGTGTCCGTTGAGTCTGGAAGCGGAGCAGCGCCGTCCACTCGGCGCTGCAGCGTCCGGCGGCGATCTGTGTTTCGGAGATGCCGAAGCGTGCCAGGTCCGCCTGCGGCAGATAGACCCGGCCCTTCTGCCAGTCGATGGCAATATCCTGCCAGAAGTTGACCAGTTGCAGGGCGCTGCAGATGCAGTCCGAGCGCCGCAGGTTTTCTTCCCTGGCCTGACCCACCAGATGCACCAGCAGGCGGCCAACCGGATTCGCCGAGCGTCGGCAGTAGTCGAGCAACTGCGGGTAGTCAGCGTAACGTTTCTTGACCACATCCTGTGCAAAGGCGTCGAGCAGATCGTGGAAAAGTTGCACCGGCAGGCGCCACTCGGCGATGACCGTCGCCAGCTCACGGAACGCGGCCATGGCAGGCGGCTCGCCGCGCGCGATGCACTCGAGCTGCTGGCGATAATCGGCGAGGCCTTGCAGGCGCGTCGTGTCGCTGGCATCGCCTTCGTCGGCGATATCGTCGGCAGCGCGCGCAAAACGATAGATGCTCTCGATCGGTCGGCGCAGGCGGCGTGGCAGCAGGAGTGATGCGACAGGAAAATTTTCGTAGTGGTCGACAGGCATCTCGGGCGGCCGGGTGAAGCCGATGGCGCCGCGGCGCTTCTGGCAGCTGACAGTATAGGGTTGTCGCGGTTAGAATGCCGCACTTGCGCCGAAGCCGGCGCGTCGTTGTCCGCAGCATGCGCGGGCGTGGCGACACAGGCAGTGCCCAGGTGGCGAAATTGGTAGACGCAGCAGGTTTAGGTCCTGCCGCCGCGAGGTGTGGGGGTTCGATTCCCTTCCTGGGCACCATGGACAAGTACCAAAGAGTCTGAAAAATTCCAAGAAGGCCAGAATCTGCAAGGGTTCTGGCTTTTTTATTGTCCCCGGAGCCATTGGGTCGTCCATTACAATCCGGGGGTATGTCGGGGAGGTATTCTTTGCGGTATGTTGGAGGTTTCGATGTCAAGATGCCCCAAAAAATACCAAAAGATGATGCGATGATCACGCCGGTGCCGCTGACCGATACCGCGATCCGCAATGCCAAACCGGCTGAAAATGCCGTTCACACTCTTGACGGGGAAGGGCTGTATGTTGAGGTTTCACCGGCCGGCGGAAGGCTGTGGCGATTGATATGCCGAATGGAGGGCAAAGAGAAGCTGCTTGCCCTCGGGGCGTATCCTGCCGTAGGTCCGAAAGACGCGAGTGATCGGCGGGACGCAGCGCGAAAGGCGTAGACCCCAGCAGCAACCGCAAGGCGCAGAAGGCAGCGAGAGTGGCCGCGCCTTCCGGTACGCGATCGCCACCGGCCGCGCCGAACGCGATCCGTGCCCTGATCTGAAAGGCGCGATCCCGCCCCCGGAGGCCGAACACCTTATCCCGCTCGCGTCGCAGGTGGTGGCGATCCTGCCCGAACTGCACGCGTCGACGGGGAAACAGCGCTACGTTTTCCCCGGTCGCGATCCGCAGAAAGCGACGAGCGCGGCGGCGATCAATGCCGCGCTTCGCCGCATGGGGTGCGATACCAAGACGGAAATCACCGGCCACGGATGTCGCGCGATGCTGCGAACGATCCCGCACGAGGAACTGCACATCAAGCCCGAGGTGATCGAGCATCAGCTTGCCCACTCGGTGCCAGATGCGCTGGGCACTGCCTACAAGCGGACCAGGTTCCTGAAGGCGCGCCAAACCATGATGCAGAAGTGGGCGGATTACCTGGAGACCGTGAAAGCCGGGGCCAAAGTGATTCCGCTAAACCGGCAAGCAGCTTGATTATTTTTTTGCGCTTGGGCCGATCGCAAGGCCTGGGACGCCTTGCATGTGACCGGTCCACGAGAGAGAGAGAGGAATCCGAGGCTCGCCGCCGAATGCTGTAGGAGCATACCCTAGCAACGCCGCCACCGTACTTGTCAACGGCAGCTGGTGCGCCATAATGGAACTTGCCGAGCGTCGAAGCGCCCGGCGAGGAAACCCGGCTGGCGCAGGCGGCACCTGGATTCCCCGAGTGCAAAAGCGGCGATCGACGGGCGGAATAATGCCGGTACGGCGGGTCGGAGCCGACCTTCGCGACCTCCGAACCGGCCAGAGAACCCATAGGAGACAAATCATGAGCCAACCTGTCGTTTACGGTGATGCAATCAGCACCTACGTTCGTTCCGTCCGCCTGGCCCTTGAGGAGAAGGGGGTATCGCACACGCTCGTTGCCGTGGATTTGGTCAAAGGTCAGCATAAGGAGGCGGACCATCTGGTCCGGCATCCCTGGGGAAAGATGCCCGCCTTCGAGCACGACGGCAATTCGTTCTATGAGGTATCGGCGATTCTGCGCTACATCGACGAAGTGTTTCCGGAACCGGCGTTGATGCCGGCGACGCCAGTTGGACGCATCCGCGTCAATCAGGTGATGAGCATCGTTGATAGCTATGGATACGCGGCGTCGATCACCAATATCTTCATTCCCCGCGTGCTGGTGCCTTCACTCGGTGGCCAGACCGACGAAGCCCAGGTCGAGGCAGCCAAGCCACAGGCGGCGTTGTTCCTCAAGGAGATCGGGCGCTTGCTGGGCGACGCCAGCTACTTCGGCGGCGCGGCCGTGAGTCTTGCCGACTTGCTCGTGCTGCCAGTCTTGACCTACCTTCGTGCGACCCCGGAAGGACAGGCCTTGCTCGCAGCGACGCCGAGCATCGAGGCCTGGATGGGTCGCATGAGCGAGCGTGGCAGCGTGCAGGCGGTGATGCCGGCCACTTGACCCTGGCAAGCGACGAGGCGCCGTAGTCGAACGTCGTATGCCTTGTCGTGGTGATCGACGTAGCAGAGCAGCAGGCTGGCATTGCTTCTGTGCACGATCAAGCGCAGGTCGCTGCCGGCCCTTACCGACCAGAAGTTCTTGTCCCTGGCGCGGTCCAGCCGGTGGAAGCTCAAGCCCGGATTGGCAGGATTGAGCTGCAGGTCGAACGCGGTCGTCTTGACAGAACTTTTCTCGCCGCCGGTCAGGCGCGCCAGGCTGTCGGTGAACGTATCTGCGATGCGGAATTCCATGTCTGCTTCCCTGCCTCGATTACAGGCCGGACGTCAGGTCGACGAGGCTCTGTGGCAATGCGTCGCGCTCCTGCAATGCCGCCCTGGCGCTCTCGCCAATGTCGGGCGAAATGGCCACGTACTCGCTGGTCCACCCTTGGAACTTCGGATGCACGGCAGGGAAGCGGTCGGCGCTCTTCTTCAGGGCATCTGCCGTGCCAATCAGGCGGTCGGGGTTGCGCTTGCAGGTGCCGCAGCGTATTCGACCATTCCGGTGGCGGCCAGTCTCCGCAGAAATCCGGCGGCGGCGAAATTCCCGGGCGGCAATGCTCGACCGCATCTTTGCGTTCGTCGGGCGCTTCGGCAGTGGCGTGACAAGGTGTCGATGAAGGCCGCAAGTTCCGTTCGCATCGATCCGGCGATCTTGGCGGCGCATCAACGACCAACCGGCGGATGAACCGACAGAACTTCACACACGCCCGTTTTTCGGCCAGAATCTTGGCCTGCCTTTGGCAGCGCCACACCTCTGGGGGTAGATCTGGGGGGTATCGCTCAAGGAAGTGATTGGCAGTGCCAGTAGTGGCAAGGGCTTCATGGCAGTGTTCGATTCCCTTTTTGGCCCCGGACCGATGCGCTGAAGACGGTAACGAAAAGAGCGTGCGACGGTCCGCGCTGAACTGGTTCTTCGTGGCTGTAGCGCCTTGTGAACCGTCAAACTTCAAAACCGTCGCAAGTTGCGACCTACGATGGATCGCCATGAGCAAGATCTCCGGCATGAAGCCAACCCCAAGACAGGCCATGGAGTGGGTCAAGGAAGCCGGCAACGCCAAGCGCCGCCTGGTCTTTGGCGAGCCCGCCGAAGGGCGGATGAAGAACCGCCACATCGGCCGCCGCCAGGTGCTGGAAGCCTTGAAGAACGGCCTGGTCAGCGAGCCCTTGCACAAGGACGGCCAGGGTGATTGGCGCTGCAACGTCAGCTGGTTTCATGCCGGGGCGCGCTTGACGGTCGGCGTTGTCTTCAAGCCGGGCGACGATGGCGAGGTGTTCGCCGTCGTCGCCACGGTAGTCGAGGGGTGACAACATGGGCGACATGCTGAAGTATGAAGACTGTGGGCTGAAGAACATCTGGTTGGCAAACGGTTTTCGCTACGAGGATGTCGATGGGCTGGGTGTCTGCCTCGAGATCGACGATATCGACGGTCTCCACCGGACCATCGGCCATCATCTGGTCGACTATAAGAGGCGATTGACGGGCGCCGAGATTCGCTTTCTGCGCGTCGAAATGGGCATGTCGCAGAAGCGTCTGGGCGATTGCCTGGGAGTCGATGAGCAGAGCACCGCGCTCTGGGAGCGCAGCAAGCGCCGGCCAACGGTCGCTGCCGAGCGGATGTTGCGCCTGATGTTCCTCGAGCATATCCACGGCGCCACCCGCGTCACCGAACTCATCGCCCAGTGGAACGATACCGATCGTCAGAAGGACGAAGCGCGACAGGTATTCGAGGAAACGGAGGCCGGCTGGCGGCTGGCGGCCTGACTCCCCGGAACTTCGGGCGTTCGCCACCGCAGTCGCCGCCCGCTGCGACTCGACCGTTCCTGCCGCAGCGATTGTTCGGCAACAGCGTGCCGGGAGCGGCTCTGGCCACTCCGGTCCGCTCGTTTGCGCCGCGTCCCCATCAGCGTTTCCTGGCCCGCGAAGCCATGACGTTGGTCAGACAAGCGGTGTAAGCCCCTGCCGCTGTCGGAGTTTCTTACACCTGCACGGAATCGTGGTCAGGCAAGTCCATAAAATCAATCTATTGCTTATCAGGCACGACTCTTGCTTTTGGGGATATAAACGATTGTTTGGCGGAACCTTCTTAAAGTCCAGCGTGGAGATCGAGCGATGAAGATTGTCAGGAAGACGGTTGAAGCCGTGCTCATCACTGTGGCCTTGGCCGGCTTGTCGGCCGCCCAGGCAAATACTGTCTCGGGGAGGCTGTGGCACGTCCCGGAAGCAACGACGCAAAATGCGATCCCGGCCAATGTTCCGTCAAGCACCCCGGACGTCACCTTCGACGTGAATTCACCGCTGAATTTCTTCGGAACCGGCGTGTCCGTTGGGACATGGCTGAGCAGTGGCAGCGCGTTCAACGTTGTGGAAAACACTGCCGGAACGCTGCTCTCGGCGATGGACAATGGTGTCGTGGGGACGCTGTTCCAATTTACCGGGTTTGTTACGGTCAGCAACGGGCAGACGTTCACGGTGACGCATGATGACGGCCTGACGTTGATCATCGGCGGACTCGATCTCGGCTTTGCTACCGGCCCGACGGCACCCGTGATCTCGACCGAGACCTATACGGGACCGTCCGGGACTTTCGGCTTTGAACTGGTTTATGCAGAATGCTGTGGTGGCGCGGCCGTCCTTCAGGTTGACCTCCCGTTCAGCAACGTGCCCAACGACACGCCCGAACCGGGTTCCCTTGCGCTGATCGGGATGGCGCTGGCCGGTATTGGCTGGAGTAGCCGCCGGCGCGTGAACTGACCGCTTTCTGCCGGTGCGCAGGCCCCGCTTCGGCGGGGTTTTTCATTTGCTTCGACGAAGTTCTGGCGGGGGCAACGGTTCGCCCGCGAGCGATGGGCCACGCAGGGACACTGCTGCGCGTCGAACGAGTCCAATCAGTGTTGGCTGCCGACGCACCGCAAAGGAGGAAGGCCATGCAGCTCATCGCAATTTTTCCTCGTCGCATGATCGTAGCGCTGATCTGCCTGCTGGCGCTCGCCGCGCCGGCGCGCGGCGAGCCTGCGACGGCGGAGGAGGTCGCAGCGCCAGACATCAAGCTGGGCGAGTCATGGGTATTCGACAGGATCGACGGCTTCAAGAACGCCAGGGTTCATTCCACTGTCGCTACGGTCATCGCGGTCGACGATCAGCAGATAAAGATCGAATGGAAGCGGCCGGATGACGGTACCGTGACCACCGAAACCTGCAATCGGGGTCTGAATCGCCTCGTCTCGGAGAATTCGGCGGGTACTGAAACCGTCGATCCATTCTATCCGCGCTATGTCTTTCCGCTCGAGGTCGGAAAGACCTGGGAACGGACGGTCACCGTCACCCGCAGCCGGCGACCTGAACGGAAGATCGCTCTGTCGTTGAGCGGAAAGGTGGTTGGCCGGGAAAGGATCACGGTGCCGGCTGGAACCTTCGACGCGCTCAAGGTCGAAGTCGAAGGCTTCTACAATGTCGCCGATACGCAGAAGAAGTGGACCGGCACAGTGGCGCAAGCCCTGTGGTACTCACCCGCGGTGAAACTCGCCGTGAAGTGGACATACGAGGACACGACCGCCCACCGAACGGTCCATCGGTATGGCTACGAACTCGTCGAATACAGGCCGGCGCCGTAAGCCCTGCATTGCGCTGCCGTCGGCCTACCGCTTACTGCCAACGGAGACTTGCACGGCCGCCGGGAAAGGTTGCGATCACGATCATCATCGGTGCGCGTCCGGATCCGTGGTCAGCGCCTGAGCGCGGTGCGCATCGCGGCCAAAGCCCTCAGGCATAGAAGCGTCCCACTGCCGCCGATGACTCCCGCCAGCATTTCGAGCGACAGTGAGGTCAGCGGCCTGAGTACGCCGCCAACCGCGCTGACGCGGCCAGCGAGTTCGGCCGCGTGTTCGATGAAGTGATGCACCGGCGGAATGCCGTGACTCAGGATGGCCCCGCCGACCATGAACATCGCCGCCGTGCCGATAACGGTCAGCGCCTTCATCAGCCGCGGTGCGGCCAGCAGCAGGGCCTTGCCGATCGTCTGCGCCAGCGCACCAGGCCTGCTCAGCAGGTGGAGTCCCAGATCGTCCAGTTTGACGATGCCGGCGACGATGCCATAGACGCCGACGGTCATCAGCACGCCGATGCCGGAGAGCACTGCGACCTGCGTCGCGAACGATGCGCCGGCGACGGTGCCCAGAGCAATGACCACGATCTCGGCCGAGAGGACGAAGTCGGTGCGGATCGCACCCTTTATCTTGTCGGCCTCCAGTGCCGCCGGATCGACATTCCCGTCGGTCAGCGCCGCCAGCGTGTCGGTGTGCTCCGCGGCGCCGTCGGCGCCACCGTGCAGCCACCTGTGGGCCAGTTTCTCGACGCCCTCGAAGCACAGGTAGAGGCCGCCGACCATCAGCAATGGCGTTACTGCTGCCGGCATGAAACGGCTGATCGCCAGCGCTGCCGGTACGAGGATCAGCTTGTTCCTGAACGAGCCAACGGCGACTGCCCAGACCACCGGCAGTTCGCGCTCGGCGCGTACGCCGGCCACCTGCTGCGCGTTCAACGCCAGATCGTCACCGAGCACGCCGGCGGTCTTCTTGGCCGCCACCTTGGTCAGCAGGGCGACGTCGTCGAGAACCGTGGCGATGTCATCGATCAGGGCAAGCAGGCTGGCTCCGGCCATCGAGGACTCCGGTTCACCGTGAAAGCCGCGTGCGCGACTCACGAATGGTTCTTCCCGCCGCCGCGGGAAGGGGGCGAAGAATGGACGAAACGGTCCTCACCGTGATGACCGTCAGGGTAATCGGCAGCGCGTTTGCGGCAGCCAGGGTTGCCGACGCTGCACTCTGGACGCGGAGAGCCCGACCGACGTGCAGGAGGGCAGGCCCGCCGATCCGGCATCGAGTGTACGTCCAGCGGTGCAGAGAGGCGAGTGTACCCTGCCCGGAGCTGGCGCGCAGCAGGCATTGCGGGCCGCGCCGGCAGGTATTCGGTGAACGGCGGGAATGCCGCGGCGGCCAGAACCGGGCGCCTGCCCCGACTAGCGCGGCGCCCGGACTTGGCGTTATCCTTTCAGGCCTTGCGCTGGAAGCAGTCAGCGCGCCTTTACCGAATGAACTCGGCCCGCCGAACCAACGACTGGAGACAATCGTGCACGCACTACTGAACCAACCTGATCCCGAGGGTCTGCTCGAATACTCGGTGGTCTATACCGACCGCGCGCTCAACCACATGTCGAAGCGCTTCCAGGGCGTGATGAAGGACATCTCGCGGATCGTCAAGACGGTCTACAACGCCAGGACGGCGATTGTTGTTCCGGGTAGCGGCACCTTCGGGATGGAGGCCGTCGCTCGCCAGTTTGCCGCCGACAGGAAGTGTCTGATCATCCGCAATGGCTGGTTCAGCTTCCGCTGGACGCAGATTCTCGACATGGGGCGGATTGCCTCGGAGAGCGTTGCCATGGTTGCCCGCCCGGTCGACGCGCAGAGGCAAGCGGCCTTTGCGCCGGCGCCGATCGATGACGTGGTGGCCAGCATCCACGCCGAGAAGCCGGAAATCGTTTTCGCGCCACACGTCGAGACCGCGTCCGGTTTGATTCTTCCTGACGACTACCTGCGCGCCATCGGCGAAGCTGTGCGCGCCGTCGATGGCCTCTTCGTCCTCGATTGCGTGGCCTCGGGCACGGTCTGGGTGGATATGGTCGCCAAGCACGTCGATGTGCTGATCAGCGCACCGCAGAAAGGCTGGAGCGCTTCGCCATGCTGTGCGCTGGTCGCCCTCGGCGAGCGCGCCCGGGAGCGCATTGACGGAACCAGCAGCAGCAGCTTCGCTTGCGACCTCAAGAAGTGGATGCAGATCATGGAGGCCTACGAGCAGGGCGGCCACGCCTACCACGCGACGATGCCGACCGACGCCCTGGCAGCCTTGCGGGACGTGATGCTCGAAACCGAGCAGTACGGCTTCGAGCGGGTGCGCAGGGAGCAGCAGGAACTCGGTCGCCGGGTGCGCGAACTGCTTGCCGGCAAGGG
>JACKLW010000020.1 GCA_024235715.1 Accumulibacter sp.
AGCGAGGCGGCCTGCTCTGGAAATTCGAGCAACCGGGCAGCGTCGATTTCGCTTGCCTCGTTCCAGGTCATATGGAGGCCGGGATGGTTGCCAAGGTGACGGTAAGCGAGTGATCCCGAGCAAGGCGGCGCCTCAGAAAACGGAAAGACCGTACGCCAAGACCTCGATCAGCCGAGGTGCGTCTGCCGTTCATGCCGAGGTTCTGTTTCCATGGACGCCAGCCCCTGCAAGATTCCACAGGCGTCCATGGCCTGCTCGCTCTGGCAGCGCTGACGCAGCTCTCTGAGCTGCTGCTTGAGCTGGGACAGCTCGGCCATACGCACATCAACGTGGGCAATGTGTTCGTCGAGTAGTTGATTGACGCCACCGCAATCACCGGCAGGCTGATCCATCAGACCCAGCAGCCTGTGGATTTCCGCATGCGTCATGTCCAGGGCGCGACAATTCCGTATGAAGCGAAGCCGCTCGACGTGCAACTCGCCATAGCTGCGGTAGTTGGCCATCGTCCGTGCCGGCGCGGATAGCAGTCCTTCCTTTTCGTAGTAACGCACGGTTTCCACCGTGCATTGCGCCACCTGGGCGAGTTCACCGATCTTCACGGGTAGTCTCCAAAACACTTGACCCTATAGTAACTTCAGGGTGTGCAATGCGCAGCATACCAACAATTGGACAACGCCATGGCCTCTCGCCCCGCGGAAATCGCGCGTGCTCACCACGCATGCGGCGACGATCATTCGCATGCTCACGACGCCTTGCCCGCTGATCACGATCGTGGGCATTCGCACGACCATGGTCATGAGTGTTGCGCTGCCGATCCGTCACCACCATCGTCATCAAGCAACGCCAGTCTGGTCACAGCCAGAATTCCGGTCGGCTACACACTCACTCGCCTACGCGTTGCCGAGATGGATTGCCCGACCGAGGAGACGTTGATCCGCAACAAGCTGGGTGGCCTAGCGACGGTGCGAGGGATGGAATTCAACCTCATGCAGCGAGTCCTGACCGTTGTCCACCAAGACACCACGCTAGCTGTCGTTGAGACGGCCATCCGCGACTTGGGCATGAGTACCGAGCCAATGGAGACAAGCAACCAAAGCAGCGTGTCCACCGAGGCAGTCGGTAAGCCTTGGTGGCCGTTGGCGCTGGCCGGGCTTGCCGCTCTGGGTGCGGAAATTGTCCATTGGCTTGGCTTGCCGGAATGGTTGTCCGGACTGCTGGCTCTCGTCGCCATCACCATCAGCGGTGTCGGCACTTTCAAGAAGGGCTGGATTGCGTTGCGCCACGGCAATCTCAATATCAACGCCCTGATGAGCATTGCCGTGACGGGTGCGGTATTGCTGCGGCAGTGGCCGGAGGCGGCCATGGTCATGGTTCTGTTCACTCTTGCCGAGTTGATCGAGGCGAAGTCCTTGGATCGAGCACGCAATGCCATTCGCAGCTTGCTGCAGCTCACTCCGGAAATGGCAACGGTACAGCAGGCGGACGGCGATTGGGTCGAGCTGCCTGCCAAGGCTGTGGCCATTGGCCAAATCGTGCGCGTCAAACCAGGCGAGCGCGTCGCCCTCGATGGTGTCGTGACGGCCGGGCGATCAAGCATCAACCAGGCGCCAATTACCGGCGAGAGCTTGCCGGTCGACAAGTCGGCTGGAGACAGTGTATTCGCCGGGACCATCAACCAATCTGGCTCCGTCGAATTTCGGGTTACGGCCGAATCCACGCATTCGACCTTGGCACGCATCATTCACGCGGTCGAAGAGGCGCAAGGCGCACGTGCGCCAACCCAGCGCTTCGTCGATCAGTTTGCCAAGATCTACACGCCGGCGGTGTTCGTCTTCGCCATCGCTGTGGCTCTTGTGCCACCGCTGCTATTTGGTGGCGACTGGCAGGACTGGGTATACCAGGCGCTGGTTCTGCTGGTCATCGCCTGTCCGTGCGCCTTGGTCATTTCCACCCCCATCACCATCGTCAGCGGCCTGGCAGCAGCAGCCCGCCACGGTATCTTGATCAAGGGCGGTGTTTATCTTGAAGAAGGTCACAAGCTCGCGTGGCTGGCATTCGACAAGACCGGCACCATCACCCACGGCAAACCGGTATTGACCGATACGGACCTGCTCGATCAGACGACCGGAGTGGATGCCGTCCGAGTGGCCACCAGTCTTGCTGCACGCTCCGACCACCCGGTTTCTCACGCCATAGCCACAAGCGGACAACAGAACGGCACCGTCCTGCTTGATGTCACCGACTTCGCCGCCATTCCAGGGCGAGGTGTGCTCGGAACCGTTGGCGGCGTGCAATATCAGCTCGGCAACCATCGCTTGATCCATGAGCTTGGCGCATGCACTCCTCCTCTGGAGGCTCGGCTTGGTGAATTGGAAGAGCGAGGCAAGACGGTCATTCTGCTCACCGATGGCGAGCGCGTGCTGGTCCTGTTTGCCGTGGCCGATACGGTCAAGGACAGCAGTCGCGCCGCGATCCGGGCGCTACATGAGTTGGGCATCAAGACAGTCATGCTGACCGGCGACAACGCGCACACCGCGCGAGCCATCGCCGCCCAGGTTCAAATCGACGAAGCCTTGGGCGATCAACTGCCGGAAGACAAGTTGCGCGCTATCGAACGCTACGCGCAAAGCGGCAAGGTTGGCATGGTGGGCGACGGCATCAACGATGCACCGGCCCTGGCGCGAGCTGACATCGGCTTTGCCATGGGTGCGGCGGGTACCGATACGGCTATCGAGACTGCTGACGTGGCACTGATGGATGATGACCTGAACAAGATAGCGCGTTTTGTCCGCCTGTCGCGCACCACCCGCACGGTACTGATACAGAACATCACGCTGGCCTTGGGCATCAAAGCCGTTTTTCTCGTACTGACGCTGCTCGGCATGGGCACCATGTGGATGGCGGTATTCGCTGATATGGGTGCGAGTCTTCTGGTTGTGGCTAATGCTCTAAGGCTGGTGCGTCAGTAGCAAATTGCTCTCAGATTGGATTCGTTGGTTGCGTGCTCCCCATGGGAAGCACGAAACCAACGGTTGTCCTGCCTATCGCGGACTCTACGAACGTCTTGCCGCCATGCATGCGCGCGATGGCGGCGACGATCGACAACCCTAGACCATGGTTGGTTTCGCTATGTTCACGCGCAGGTGACGCCCGGTAGAAGCGATCGAATAGGCGAGATTGGTGCTCTTCCGGGATGGTCGGGCCGATGTTGCTTACCGAAAGTTTGACGGCATTTGTCGCGTCGGAGTCGATGGCCAGCTCAACGACGGAGCCTGGCTCGGCGAAGTGGGTTGCATTCGATAGCAGATTTGACAGTGCCCGGCGTAGCAACGCCGTGTCAAAGAAGCCTGACGAGTCTCCCTGCACCTCGGCACGTAGTCCAGCCTCCTGGAGCGACGCGTCGTGATAGTCGATGACTTCGGCTGCGATCATCGCCAGGCTATCAATACGATCTCGTCGTGCGAGCGCGCCACAAGCGGCTCTTGACAGGAACAGCATGTCGTTCACGAGACTGGCAAGGCGCCGCAGTTCTTCAAGGTTTAAGCCGAGGACTTCCCTCAATTCATTCGCATCTCGATTGCCGCTCAACGCCAATTCTGTCTCGCCAATCAGTATAGTCAGGGGATTTCGCAACTCATGTGCGACGTCCGCATTGAAGCCATCCAGCTGCTTGTAGGCGTAGTCCAGCCGCGCGAGGAGCGCGTTGAACTGCGCAACCAAAGGCTGCAACTCTTCAGCTTGGCCTGACCCATCCAGCGACTGGTCAAGGCTGTCCGGGGCTAGTGCTGCCGCCTGCCGGGCGAGGTCGTGAATCGGCGCCAGTCCCCGTCTTACGAGCCAGACGCCACTCAGGTAGATCAACGCGGAACCGGCCAAGGCACACGCTAGAAGCGTCCACGCCAAGCGTCTCATTAGTTCAGCATCTGCTTCCGTGTTCAGCGTCATCTGGGCGCGAAGGGCCGATGTGCCTAATAGCATGGACGGAACATCAAAAGTAAGCTGCCTCTGAGAAATGGGGGCTTGTGCGGTAGAGGCGCTGCTGTAAACGAGCGCGCCAGCGGCTGTGCTCAGGCGCAACTGAAGATCAGCATGGCCGACAAAGAAATCGTCAAGCTTGTGACGCAGGCTGGTCAATTCGTCCTCGGCTCCAATTTCCGCCACCAGATGGCGAATGACTTCCTCCTTGTGCTGAAGCTCTTCACTCTGGCGGGCCATGAAACTGAGGTTCGTGACGAAGTACACCGCCACACAGACTAGCCCAAGCCCTAGAAGAGCCTGCACAGCGAGCCAACGAGACAACCAGTGGTCTATCGATCCTGGAGCACGCGTCTTCATGACTTTCGGCTTTCCAGGACGTAGCCCATTCCACGGACGGTGTGAAGGAGTTTCTCGTAGAACGGATCGTCGAGCTTGCCTCGCAGGCGACGCACGGCTACTTCGACGACGTTTGTATTGCTGTCAAAGCTCATGTCCCACACCTTCTCGGCCAGTGCTGCGCGCGAAATCACCTGCCCGTGCCGGCGCAGTAGGAGGCTGAGCAGCGTAAATTCCTTAGCGGTCAGGTTGATGCGCTCGCCACCTCGCGTTACCCGTCGCCGCGCGAGATCAACTTCGAGGTCAGCCAGCCTGAGGATATGGACGTCCGGACCTAGGGGCTCTCTTGTTCCGCGACGCAGCAGGGCCTGCACCCGGGCAAGTAGCTCGGAAAGGGAGAAGGGCTTTACCAAGTAATCGTCAGCCCCGGTTTGCAGGCCCCTCACCCGATCCTCAACCTTGTCTTTCGCTGTGAGCATCAATACCGGCACGGCGCTCTGTCGTCGAAGCGCGTGCACGATTGCGAAACCATCCATCCCTGGCAGCATGACGTCGAGAAGGACGGCGTCGTATCCGCCGTGCAGCGCAAGCTGCAGCCCGGCCGGGCCGCTGTGCGAGACATCAACGACGTAGCTGTTCTCCGTAAGCGCCTTGCGCAGGTACTCGGCAAGCCTCAATTCGTCTTCGATGACCAGGATCTTCATGCGCGAATTATCGCGGGATCGGCGATGCAAAAGGATTACGAATTCGTAATTTGGCAGTTCGCAAATTGACGTGCTCGGCGCGCTATCGTACCTCCCGTGCCGAACGTTCAACCCGAACGGCATCGTTACCGCACACCAGCGCGTTTTCAAGTTCCATCAAATTCCACTTCGCCTACAAGAAGGAAACCCATCATGTTGATTCGTACTGCCATACTTTTTCCCGTCCTCTCCATCGCCCTCGCCGCGCCGACGCTTGCGCTGGCCGAATCGGAGATGCATTTGTCGAGAGGCGAGGCGGGTTACACGTTCTATCCCAATCATGTGAAGTCCACCAAGACCACCGCCCAGGTCATGCAGGAATTGCAGGAGGCCAAGGCAGACGGGAGCTACCAACAGTCTCTGGTAAATTATCCGGCTCCTGCCAAAAGCGTCGGACCGGTCAAAACTCGAGCCGAAGTGCTCAATGAGCTAAAGAATGTTACCCCCGCCGAGCGCGCGCGAATGCAGGCAATCTATACAAAGGGTGCGGGCTAACATCTGGGCTCTTCGTCTTTGAGTTACGGTCATGTTGGCGGCAGTTTCGATCCGTAATACCCGATATCTCAGGCTCGAAGGCTACCATCTCAACCGCCCAGACCAATCGGCATTGTCATGGCGAATGCGCAAACACCACCTGCCTTACCGGGAAACCACCGTATGAAACCGACGCAGCGGCAAGGCTTCTTGTTTATACTGCGCCCGTGATCAAGCGCCTCGTCCTTATCCTCTTGCTAGTAGTGACGCCGCTCCAGGCTGCTTGGGGCCTGGCGGGCAGCTATTGTCCGCATGACGAGCGGAGTGCGGACACGCAACATTTTGGCCATCACGTACACCAGCACCAGGCGGCCGACCAGAACGACGTCGGCGATCCAACCGCGACCAGTTCTGATACCGATTGCATCTCGTGTCACCTTGGATGTGTCGGTGTCGCTATCTCTCCTGCCCCAGTGCTGCTGTCCACGCCAGCATCTTCGGCTGTCGCCCCCCCCGCTTGCTTTCCCCTCTCCGTCTTTCTCCAGGGTCCAGAACGACCCAATTGGGCGCCCGCCGTCTGATCCGGCGGAACGTCCACAGCTTTCAACCGCAATTCCTCTCCTTGAGCCCCAGAACAGGGGCTAAGCGGCCGTCGCAAACGGTGCTTCAGAGTGATGGCGGCCACCACAAGCTGGAACCGTTGCGCAATCGCGCAAATCGGCGGCGAACGCCTGCCAATACGGGCTTTCAGCGCGCATCCCGCGGCAACGACTGACAAAGCCAAGGCCAACTATCTGGTTGCCTTGCCGCCTGCATGCGCGGGTATCAAACGGAGATTTCGACGAGACATGCATTCAGATATTCATCGTGGGCGTGTGGCCCACTTCATCGCAACGCTGATCCTGGCGGCCGTCACGTCGACGGCGCTGGCTGCCGAGCCACCCCTGACCTTGGCAGCGGCCTTGCAGCTTGCCGAAGCGGCCAACCCCCAACTTCGGGCAGCGCAAGCCGAACTGGCCGCCACCGAGGGGCAACTCGATGACACCCGTGGCCTGCTCTGGAACAACCCGCAACTAGCCGCCGAACAGGCCCGCCGCAAGGTTCCTCTCCCGGGCCAGGGAAATGACACCCTGCGGGAGTGGGGTGCCGATCTTTCCCAGACCCTGGAGATCGCAGGTCAGCACGGCTATCGTCGCAGCGCGGCTGAGCAGGATCTGGCCGCACTCAAGGAAAGCATCGAAGAGACTCGCCGGCGGGTCCTCGCCGAGGTCGAGCAGAAGTTCGTCCAGGTATTGGGCCTGCAGACGCGTGCCACGACCGAGGCTGAACTGGTCAGCTTGATCAGGGATGCTGCTGGAGCGGCAAGAAAACGCTTTGCGGCGGGCGAGGATACCAAGCTCGACAGCAATCTCGCGGAGGTTGAGCTCGGCCGCGCCGACAATCAGCTGCAGGCGGCGCGCGAGCAGCTCATCCAGGCCCGCGCAGATCTCGCCGCCACACTGCAATTGCCGGCCGAAGCGCTGCCGGAAGTACGAGGGACGCTGGCCTCCGAAGTGGCCACGCCATACACCCTGGACGAGCTGCTGACCACAGCCGCTGACCGGCCGCAATTGCGTGCGCTGGAGTACCAGGAGCAGGCCGCTCGCAGTCGACTGGGTTTGGAGCGTGCCGCGGCATACCCGGACGTGACTGTCGGCGTTTTCACGGCCCGTGAAGGACCAAGCGATGCACGCGAGCAGATCACCGGCGTTTCCGTTTCCCTACCCCTGCCACTGTTTCGGCGCAACGCCACCGGCATCGGCAGAGCGGTCACCGACGTGAGTAAAGCCCAGATCGAGCGCGAGGTGGCCAGGCGGGACGCGCGCGCAACGGTCCTGGCTCTGTGGCAGAAGCGGGAAAGCCTGCGTGGTCGGGTAAAGCAACTCGATCAAGTTGTCCTGCAACGCCTGAACGAGAACAAGCGTCTGTCCGTAGCAGCCTACCGGGCTGGTGAGATCAGCCTCGCTCAACTCCTGCTGGCAACCCGGCAAGTTCTGGATACCCGCCGCGAAGTGCTGGAGGCGATGATCGATCTGGCCCTGGTGCGCATCGAACTCGAGCAGGCAGCGGGCTGGCATCGGCAGCCGAAGAGCTCGTGATGAGCCATCACCGAGTCGCACACGGCACCCATCACCTGAAAACGTATCCATTGGAAGATCATTCATGAACAAGCTATTCCACGTACTTCCAGCGCAGCGGGCGGCACTTCTCGCGCTCGGCTTCTCCGCCCTGATTCTCGGCGGCTGTGGCAAGACCGAATCTCCGGCCACCACCGCCAAGGCCGGCACGGCAATGAACAGCGCCGAAGAGCCGCACGCCCCTGCCGAGAAGCCAGGTGAGCACCAGGGCAAGGACGAACACGCTGCGGGCGAGAAAGCCGGGACGCACGCTGGCGAGGCTAGCAAAGACGGGGACGGCCACGGCGACGAGCATGGAGCCGGGGGGGTGGAAGCACTCAAGCTCAGCGCCGAAGAAATTCAGTCTGCCGGCATCGAGAGCGCATTAATACTGGTGCAGGAAGTGAGCGAGCCGCTCACCCTGACCGCCACCATCCGACCAAACCAGGACCGCATAGCGCACGTGGCGCCACGCGTCTCTGGGCGCATCGTCAATGTCAAAGCCAACCTCGGCGACCAGGTAAAGGCCGGGCAGACGCTGGCTGTTCTCGATAGCCTGGAAGTCGGCGATGCGTACTCGGCTTACCTGCAGGCAGCGACCCAGCAGTCGGTAGCCAAGGCCGACTTCGAGCGCGCCGAGAAGCTGCACGGCGATCAGATCATTGCCCAGAAAGACCATCTGCGCGCCCATGCCGAGTACGAGAAGTCCAGGGCCGCTCTCGCAGCGGCCAGGGACAGACTGCGCATGCTGGGTGTGGACGCCTCGCCTACGGGCGACGGCAAGGCACGATCCACCTTCCCGGTCAGCACACCGTTCGCCGGAACGGTAATCGAGAAGCACGCCATCCTCGGCGAGCTCTCCCAGCCAGACAGTCCGCTTTTCGTCGTCGCCGACCTGTCGAAACTATGGATCGCAGCCGATCTGTTCGAGAAGGATCTCGGCCGCGTCCAGGTAGGCGCCAGTGCGGTTGTTACCGTCGCCGCCTATCCAGACGAGTCCTTCGAGGGCACGCTGACCTACATCGCGGCAGCGGTCGACAAGGAAACTCGTACCGTGCAAGCGCGTGTGGAAGTGGCGAATCTGGACGGCCGGCTCAAACCGGAGATGTTCGCCACCGTCGCCATCCGTACCATCGAGACAACCAGACAGGGTGCGACAGTCAAAGCCTTGCTGGTCCCCACCGAGGCCGTCGTGTTGATGAATGGTCAGCCCACGGTGTTCATCGAGGACAGCGACGGCTTCGAGCCGAGAGATGTCGTGCTCGGGCAGAAGCTGCGTGGGCGCCTGGTGGTCAAGAGTGGCTTGGCGGCGGGCGAGCGGGTGGTGACGGCGGGCGCTTACGCTCTTAAAGCACGCATCATGAAGTCCGAGCTTGGCGCAGGTCACGGGCATTGAGGGGAAAACCATGCTGAACCGTATCGTTGATCTCTCCTTGCGCTACAAGCTGCTCGTCTTGCTGGCTTTCGTGCTGATGGCTTTCTTTGGCGTCCGCGCCTTTCTCAACGTCCCGGTGGATGCGTTCCCGGACGTTACCCCGAACCAGGTCAACGTCTATACAGAGTCGCCTGGACTGGCCGCCGAAGATGTCGAGCAATTGCTCACGACGCCGATTGAAACGGCCATGGCTGGCCTGCCGGGGGTCGAGCAGATTCGCTCGGTTTCCCTATTCGGCCTGTCTTACGTCGGCGTCTATTTCAAGGACGATGTGGACATCTACTTCGCCCGGCGCCTGGTCGGAGAGAAGTTGCAGGAGGCAAAGGAACGTTTACCCGCAGGCTATGGCGAGCCTTCTCTCGGACCGAACAGCTCGGGGCTTGGCCAGGTTTTCTGGTACACCGTGGAATCGGCCGACGAGAAACTTTCTGCCATGGACCTGCGTACCTTGCACGACTGGACCGTGCGTCTCATGTTGCGCACCGCACCGGGGGTAGATGACGTCACCACCTGGGGTGGGCAGGAAAAGCAATACCAGGTCCAGATCAATCCAGAGAAACTGATCAAGTACGGACTATCCTTCAAGGCAGTCATGGAAGCGCTTGCCGCCAATAATCGGCAGGTGGGCGGACAGTACATCAACCTCGGCCAGGAGCAATATCTGGTTCGTGGCCTTGGTCTGGTGGCCAACACCACGGACATTGGCAACGTGGTCATTGCCGAGCGCGAGGGCGTGCCGATCCACGTGCGCGAGGTGGCCGAAGTCAAGGAAGGCCCGGCGCTGCGCTTCGGGGCAGTGACGCGCGACGGCAAGGAGGTGGCTCTCGGTATCGCCCTCGCACGAATCAACGAAAACCCCAAGAGTGTCGTTGATGCAGTGAAGCAGAAACTCGATCTCGCGCGCCAGGCACTACCTCCTGGCGTCAGCATCAAGCCGGTCTACGACCGTACCGAGCTGGTCGACAAGGCGCTCGCGACCGCCGAAAGCGCCCTCGTGGAAGGATCGATCCTGGTGGCCATCGTGCTCTTCCTGTTCCTCGGGGAAATTCGCTCGGCAGTGGTCGTGATCGCCACGTTGCCGCTGGCGATGCTGTTCGCCTTTCTGATGATGCAATATTTTGGGCTGTCGGCCAATCTCATGTCTCTGGCAGGTCTGGCGATCGGCATCGGCATGATGGTGGACGGTGCCGTGGTCATGGTGGAGAACGCCTTCCGCTTGCTCTCGCACAAGACTGGTCAGGTTGTAAACCGCACTCACGTCATGCTGGAAGCTGCGCGCGAGGTCATCAACCCGATCGCTTTTGCCATTCTCATCATTATCGTGGTGTTCCTGCCGCTTTTCTCGCTGACCGGTCTGGAGGGCAAGCTGTTCAAACCCATGGCCTTCACGATCACTTTTGCCATGGTGGGCTCGCTGATTCTCACGCTTACCCTGGTGCCTGTGCTCGCCGCGCTGATCCTGAAACCCAAGGAAGAAAAAGACACGTTTCTGGTCCGCTGGATCAAGGCTGGCTACCTGCCGGTTCTCGACTGGGCGCTGGAAAACAAGAAGAAGGTGATCGTCGCTTCGCTGACCTTGCTCGTCTCGGCCCTCGCCACCTTCCCCTTCCTCGGCAAGGAGTTCATGCCGACGCTTCAGGAAGGCGCCATCATGTTCAGAGCGACCGGCATCCCGTCGACTTCGTTGGAGGAGTCGATACGCGTCTCGCAACGAATGAATGAGGTACTCAAGAAAGAGTACCCACAGACCAAGATGGTGCTGGCCACCATTGGACGCGCAGAGAAGGGCGAAACCGCCGACGCCAACTACATGGAGGTGTTGGTAGAGGTGAAACCACAAGCTGAGTGGCCTGAGAAGATGTCCATACCGGAACTTTCAGACCGCATGAAGGAAACCCTGGAGGTGGCGCTACCGACCGTGGTGGTAGGCAACACCCAGCCAATCCAGATGCGGGTCGAAGAACTGATCTCGGGCGTACGTGCAACGCTTGCCCTCAAACTCTACGGACCAGACCTCGCCGAACTCGACCGCCTGGGCGCAGAAAGCAAGGGCATCCTGAGCAGTGTACCTGGCGTCGCCGATCTGTCTCTGGAAGCCAACAAGGGCAAGCCGCAACTGGTCGTGAAGGTCAACCGCGAAGAAGCCGCGCGTTTCGGGATCAACGCTGACGAGATTCTGGAGGTGGTGCAGGCCGGAATCGGCGGTATGGCTGTCAGCACGCTCATTGATGGCGTACGTCGCTTCGACATTCAGGTGCGTCTCGATGCAGCCTTCCGTGATACGCCGCAGGCAATCGGTAACATCCCGGTGCGCACCTCATCCGGCGCCATGGTCCCGCTCTCGCGCGTGGCGACGGTGGAGATGGACGAGGGCTATACCTTCGTGCGCCGCGAGCAATTGAGTCGCTATGCCGTCTTGCAGATGGACGTGAGAGGCCGCGACGTGGACGGTTTCGTCCAGGAAGCGGACGAGAAAATCCGGAGTCAGCTGAAGCTTCCCGAAGGCTACTGGATTGAATGGGGCGGGGCTTTCGAGAATCAGCAGCGGGCGATGGCGCGACTGGCGCTTATCGTACCGCTCACCATTGGACTCATCTTTGTCCTGCTGTACACCGCCTTCAACTCGCTGACCCTCGCCACGCTCATTATTGCCAACGTGCCCTTCGCGGCAATTGGCGGAGTCTTCGGACTGGCGATAACCGGCCAGTACGTCTCGGTGCCCTCGGCGATTGGCTTTATCGCCGTGTTCGGGGTCGCCATGTTGAACGGTATCGTACTGGTGTCATTTCTCAACGACCAGCGCGGCCAGGGCCTGTCGATCCGTGATGCGGTACGCCAGGGGACGGCGCTACGCCTGAGGCCCGTACTGATGACCGCCTCGGTGGCCATCCTCGGCCTCATCCCGATGTTGCTTGCGCAGGGCGTTGGCGCGGAAACACAACGGCCTTTGGCGACAGTCGTCGTCGGTGGCCTGCTCACCTCGACGGCTCTGACGCTGCTCCTGCTGCCGCTCATGTACGAGTGGGTCGAGACGCGCCGCGAGCGTCGCACCAGAACTTCACATTGAAAGGGAGAACGATGAATACAGTATTTGCCATCGTCGGTCTGGCCGCGCTGACGCTTACCGGTTGCGCAGGGCATACGCACGCGCTTGCGCCGGCAAGTGAAAACCCGAGCGTCACGGTTGGTACCTTCAGTCACGAGGGGCGCGAGGCGCCTGCAGTGGTCCTGGAGGTCGGGGGGCGGCGTTTCACCGCTCAGGGCTTCGCAATACGCCGCGACGCGAACCGCTCGGCCTTGCAACAGCACGACAGTCGCGGCCGGCGTCCCAGCGGGATCTCGCCTGGAAGCGATAGCGAGCACTACGACTACTCGGCCAATCCGGAATTGCGCGCGGCGGATGGCGCGGTGCTGCGATGCACCCTGACCTGGCCCGCTCGGCAAGCGCCTGCAGGCTATTGCGAGAGGGATGAGGGGACGCGTATCGCTGTCCGCTTTGAGTAAGCGAATCGGCAATCACGAAAAATCCAAAGGAGAACTGACGTGAAGGAAATCAAGGCATTCGTCCGGCAGCACCGCATCGCCAACGTGCTTCAGGCGCTGCGCGATCTGAAGGCTGCCGACATCAGCTATCACAACATCACGGTCTCCCAGGTGCAGCGGCCCTTGGCGAGCGAGGACCCAGCACAGCAGCACTACTCCCTGGATCTTGCCGAAGCCGTCGTCTCCGAATACAAGCTGGACCTCGTATGTACCGATGAAGTGGCCGACGAGCTGATTGGCGCCATCACGACAGCGGCGCATACGGGTCTGCCAGACGCCGGCTGGATCTTTGTGAGCGAGGTGACGAAGGCAATTGAAATTCGCTGAAAGCCTGTCCAGCTTGCAGCTTTCCGAAGCTTCACCCTCAAGCCGGACGTATGATGGCCAGATGGAAATTATGATAACGATCGGGGCAACGGCCAGTGGCCACAGATTGCGACTCGCGCTGGTGCCGCTCGGCCACCTGGTTGGCTGCCTGCCAATTGGCAACACCGGTGGCGCGAACGTCAGCGCCTTCGCGCCGATGGCCATCCCTCGCGACCTGAAACGGCTGCTGCAGGACCGCGACCGATGACCTCCCCTTCTGCCAGCGCGGCGCAACCCCGCCCTGTGGCCGCCGCCTCGAGCGACCGCTGGTGGCTGTTGATGGTGATCGCCGCGTCAATGCTGGCGCTCGACCAGGGCGTCAAGTGGATCGTCGCGCAGAATCTGCCGCTGGGCGCGAGCATCGCGGTCACCGAGTGGTTCAATCTGGTCCATGTTCTCAACCCGGGCGCTGCGTTTTCGTTCCTGGCCGATGCCGGCGGATGGCAGCGCCACGCGCTGACCGTGCTGGGCGCGGCCGTCAGTGTCGTGCTCGCCGGGCTGCTGTGGCGCGGCGTCGGCAGTCCTGTCGAGCGCGTGGCCTATGTCGGCCTGATCGGTGGCGCGCTGGGCAACGTCGTCGACCGGGTTCGCATTGGCGCGGTGATCGACTACCTCGATCTACATTGGCGCGACATGCACTGGCCTGCGTTCAACCTGGCGGACATCTTCATCGTCGGCAGCGCGGCGCTGCTGGTGCTGGCGGCGTTCAGGCCGGGCGCAAACGGGCAACGAACCGGACAAGGGAGTACTGGGTGATGAGCATTGCTGTTTCGAATCGTCGACTTGCGCGCATCGCCGCGGCCTTGTTGATATTGGGTGCAGCGTCAGCCGTCCATGCGCAGGTGCGGGTCGACGGGGCCTGGGCGCGTGCGACCGTGCCGAGCCAGTCGGCCACGGGCGCCTTTATGCGCCTGACCGCCGACAAAGATGTCGTTCTCATCGGCGTCAGCTCGCCGGTCGCCCGTGTCGTCGAAGTGCACGAGATGTCGATGGACAAGGACATCATGCGCATGCGCGCGGTCGATCAACTTCCCTTGAAGGCCGGCCAGACGAACGAGCTGAAGTCCGGTGGACTGCACATCATGATGATGGGGCTGAAGAAGCAGATCAAGGTGGGGGAGGTCGTGCCCTTGACGCTCTCGTTCAAGGCGGCCGACGGCCGCGTGTCGACGGTCGAAGCGAATGCAATGGCCAGTTTCGCCCCGCCCGAACGATGAGCACAGCACAGTCGGTGGAGCCGCGCCACGGCGGCCGGTATGCCACGTTCTGGACACCGTTGTTCCTGGCCTGGCTGCTGGCGCTGTTGGCCACGGCCGGCGCGCTGTTCCTGGGCGAGGTAATGGGCAATACACCCTGCGTGCTGTGCTGGTATCAGCGCATCGCGATGTTTCCGCTGGTGCTGGTGCTGGGCATGGGCTTGTTCACCTCGGACCCTCGCTGTGCGCGCTACGCCTTGCCACTGGCCGCGGTGGGATGGGGCATCGCTGCCTACCACCTGATGGTTTTCTGGGGCGTGGTGTCCGAGGGCCTCGTGCCCTGCGGCCAGGGATCGTCCTGCACCGATATCGATGTGCAGGTGGCCGGTTTGATGCCGATTCCGCTGCTGTCGCTGGCGGCGTTCACCGGCATCCTGGTGCTGCTGTGGTTTTCAATGAGGAGGGCAAAGGCATGAGCAGGAAGTGGATGGTTCTGGCGACGGTCGCCGTGGTCGTTCTGGCCTTCGCGGCAGGGGTCGTGGTCTTCACGGGGCGCACGAACCAGGAGGTGACGGCGGCGGCCCAGACGCACAGCGACGCGCTGGTCAGGCCGCACTCGCCCATCTACGGCAATCCGGCGGCCAAGGTGACGATCGTCGAGTTTTTCGATCCGTCCTGCGAGGCCTGCCGCGCCTTCTATCCGATCGTCAAGCGCATCGTCAACGCGAGCTTCGGCCAGGTCCGGCTCGTCGTGCGCTATGCGCCTTTGCACCACGGGTCGGATACGGCCGTGCGGATCATCGAGGCGGCGCGGCTGCAGGACAAATACTGGGAGGCGCTCGAGCGGGCGCTGGCTGTGCAGCCGCAGTGGGCCGCGCATGACCGGCCCCAGCCGCTGTTGATCTGGGACGTCATTGGCGACATCGGCCTGGACATGGCGAAGGCGAGAGCGGATGCCGATGGGCCGGCCGTCGACCAGGTGCTGCGGCAGGACATCGCCGACATGCAGGTGCTGAGGGTGAATCGCACGCCGGGCTTCTTCGTCAATGGCACGCCCTTGCGTGACTTCGGCGAGGCGCCATTGAAGGCGCTTGTCGAGCAAGAGCTCAAGAAGGGGTCGTCTCAGAAAACGGAAAACAAAGCACGGTAAGTCCCTTGGTTTCGCGCTTGTAGTCACGCTTGAACTGGCCAGTGTGATCAATCTTTCGCATTCAGGTCCGCCATCAGGTCCTCGACGGTGGCGAACGACTTCAGGCCACCATTGCGCGCCTCCTTCATCGCTTCGATAGTATCGACGTTGGGAACCAGTGGCTCGAACGGCAGTGCCTTCTCGCGTGCGACTCGGGTCAGCATGATGCGGAAGGCGTCCGACACGGTCAGCCCCATCGCCGCAAGCACGGCGGTCGCCTCTTCCTTGATGTGCTCGTTGATTCTGGCACGGACAACAGCATTTTCGGACATGTTCTGATCCTCCAGTTTGGTGAGCTACATTGCAGCCCACGAGACGCCATGACGCATCCCTTGCGTGTTGACCGGATGTCGGAAAATATCGGTTGCCCACACGACCGGCAAAGCGTCGCAAACAATGGTTTCGACAGGGCGAAGCAACGGCCGTGAGTCAGTCCGCACTCAGCACTTGCACCGCCGGCCTTGCCAGACTCCGCCGCAACTGCCACTGCTTGACCAGCGCATACAGTGCCGGGATGACGCAGAGGGTCAGCACCGTCGAGGAGACCATGCCGCCGACCATCGGCGCGGCGATGCGGCTCATCACTTCCGAGCCGGTGCCGGTCGACCACATGATCGGCAGCAGGCCGGCCATGATCGCCACCACGGTCATCATCTTCGGCCGCACGCGTTCGACGGCGCCTTCCATAATTGCGTGGTAGAGGTCCGTGGCGCTCGGATCTTGTCCTTCGGCGCGACGTTTGGCGGTGATCTCCTGCCACGACTGGTCGAGGTAGATCAGCATGACGACGCCGGTCTCGGCGGCGACGCCGGCCAGCGCGATGAAACCGACCGCCACCGCGACGCTCATGTTGTAGCCCAGCCACCACATCAGCCAGATGCCGCCGACCAGCGCGAAGGGTACCGAGAGCATCACGATCAGCGTCTCGGTCAGGCGGCGGAAGTTGAGGTAGAGGAGCACGAAGATGATCGCCAGCGTCAGCGGTACGACGAGGGTTAATTTGGCCTTGGCGCGCTCCATGTACTCGAACTGGCCCGACCAGGTGGCGTAATAGCCAGGCGGAAAGCTGACCTTGTCGGCCACCGCCTTCTGGGCATCCTTGACGTAGGAACCGACGTCGCGATCGCGGATGTCGACGAAGACGTAGGCGGCGAGCAGCGCATTCTCGGTCTTGATCCCGGGCGGGCCGTTGCGCAGCTCGATGCTCGCCAGTTGCCCGAGCGGGATCATCCCGGCATTACCTGGAACGAAGACTTCGTTGGCGATGCGCTGCGGATCGTCGCGCAGGGCGCGCGGATAGCGCACGGTGATGTTGTAGCGCTCGAGCCCTTCGACGGCGGTAGTGACCATCGCGCCGCCGAGTGCGCTGCTGATCACCTGCTGGAAGTCGCCGACGGTAATGCCGTAGCGCGCCAGTTGCTCGCGTTTCGGCGTGATGTCCAGGTAGTAGCCGCCGGTGACCCGCTCGGCGTAGGCGCTCGAGGTGCCCGGCACGTCCTTCACCGCCTGCTCGATCTCGCGAGCGACTTTCTCGATCACCGCCAGTTCCTTGCCGAAGACCTTGACGCCGACCGGCGTGCGGATGCCGGTCGAAAGCATGTCGATCCTCGCCTTGATCGGCATCGTCCACGAGTTGGCAACACCGGGAAATTTCAGCGCAGCGTCCATCTCGGCGACCAGCTTGTCGACGTTCATGCCCGCGCGCCACTCCTTTTCCGGCTTGAGGTTGATCACCGTCTCGAACATCTCGATCGGTGCCGGATCGGTGGCGCTGGCAGCGCGGCCGGCCTTGCCATAGACCGATTCGACTTCGGGGAAAGTCTTGATCACGCGGTTGGTGGTCTGCAGCAGGCGCGCGGCTTCGGTCACCGACATGCCCGGCAGCGAGGCCGGCATGTAGAACAAGGAGCCTTCGTTGAGTGTCGGCATGAACTCCGAACCGATGCGGCTGGCCGGCACGACGGTGACCGCCATCACCACGCCCGCCAGCAGCAGGGTGAGGATCTTGTTGCTCATCACCCACTGAATGATCGGCCGGTACACCCAGATCAGGAAACGATTCACCGGGTTCTTCTGTTCCGGCATGATCCGGCCGCGGATGAAGAACATCATCAGCACCGGCACCAGCGTCACCGAGAGTATCGCTGCGCCGGCCATGGCGAAGGTCTTGGTAAAGGCCAGTGGGCTGAACAGCCGCCCTTCCTGTCCTTCGAGAGTGAACACCGGCAGGAAGGAAACGGTGATGATCAGCAGCGAATAGAAGAGCGCCGGCCCCACCTCCTTGCAGGCCCGGATCATGGTCGCTGCGCGGTCGTGCCGCGTCGCGTGCGGCGGCAGGTGTTCGAGCCGCTTGTGGGCGTTCTCGATCATCACGATCGCGGCGTCGACCATGGCGCCGATGGCGATGGCGATGCCGCCGAGACTCATGATGTTCGACCCCATGCCCATGCTGCGCATGGCGATGAAGGCGATCAGGATGCCGATGGGCAGCGTCAGGATGGCGACCAGCGCGCTCCTCACGTGCATCAGGAAGATCACGCAGACGGCGCCGACGATCAGGCTTTCTTCGAGAAGCGTCCATTTCAGGTTGTCGATGGCGCGTTCGATCAGCGTCGAGCGGTCATAGACCGGAACGACCTCGGTCCCTTCCGGCAGCCCCGGCAACAGTTCCTCGATCTTGGCCTTGACGTTGGCGATCACGTCGAGCGCATTTTGGCCGAAACGGGCCATGACGATCCCCGACACCACCTCGCCCTCGCCGTTGAGCTCGGTGATGCCGCGCCGACCGGCCGGGACGATCTCGACGCGCGCGACGTCGCGCACCAGCACCGGCGTGCCGCCATCGCTCTTCAGCACCAGGGTCTCGATGTCGCCGACGCCCTTGAGATAGCCCAGCCCACGGACCATGTATTCCTTCTCGGCCAGCTCGACGACGCGGCCGCCGACGTCGCGGTTCGATTCGCGGATCACCTGCGACAGGCGCGCCAGCGGGATGCCGTAGCTGGCCAGGCGGTGCGGATCGACGGTGACCTGGTACTCCTTGACGAAGCCGCCGACGCTGGCCACTTCGGCGACGCCGCCGGCCTTGGTCAGCTGGTAGCGGACGTACCAGTCCTGCACACTGCGCAGATCGGCCAGCGATTGATCCCTGCCGGTCAGCGCGTACTGGAAGACCCAGCCGACGCCCGTGGCGTCTGGTCCGATCTGCGGCGAGACACCCTGCGGCAAATTGCCCTGCACCGAGCTCAGGTACTCCAGCACGCGCGAGCGCGCCCAGTAGATATCGGTACCGTCCTCGAAGATCACATAGACGTAGGAAGCACCGAACATCGAGAAACCACGCACCACCTTGGCTTTCGGCACTGCCAGCATGGCCGTGGTCAGCGGGTAGGTGACCTGATCCTCGACCACCTTCGGCGCCTGCCCGGCGTAAGGGGTGAACACGATCACCTGCACGTCGGAAAGATCCGGCAGGGCGTCGAGCGGCGTCTTCTTGACCGCGTAGATACCACCGGCGACCACCGCCAGGGTGGCCAGAAGCACCAGGAAGACGTTGCGCGCCGACCATTCAATCAGCCGATCGAGCATCTCAGTGGCCCTCGTGCTTGGCGGGGGCCTTCTCGATGCGGGTGATCACGAACTCGCCATCGCCCCGGTCCTCGAACTCGAAGCGCATCGGCGCACCTGGCGGGACGCCCTTCGCCACCTCGGGACTCGCCAGCCCGAACTCCATGGTCATCGCCGGCCACTGCAGCGCCGGAATCGGCTCGTGCGTGACCGATGCGGTGTTCGACGCGATATCCAGTGAGTCGATCGAACCCTGCGCCTGATAGAGTTTCACCGCCGCCTTCGCCATGCTCGTCGCTTCTGGCGCGGTGAAGGTCGACAGGGCCGCCTTGAGGTTGCTTTCCGCGTCGATCAGGAAGTTGGCCGCGGTAACCACTTCGTCGCCAGCCTGAATTCCTTCGAGAATTTCGACCGCGTCGCGTCCGCGCAGACCGATCTTCACCGGCTGTGGCTTGTACTTGCCCTCCCCGAGCACGACCAGGACCACCTGGCGGTCGCCGGTGTCGATCACCGCTGATGGCGGTACCGTCAAACGGGCGGCGTTCCCTGCGGTGGCGATTTCCACATGCGCGAACATCCCCGGACGCAACATGTTGTCATGATTCTTCAGTTCGAGCCGAACCGGCGTGGTACGGGTCGCGGCATTGATGGTCGGATAGAGGTAGGTGATCTTGGCTTCGAAAAGGTGTCCAGGGAAGGCGTCGATGATCACCTGCGCCGCCGCACCGAGCTTGACCTGGGCGAGATCCTGCTCGTAGACGTCGGCGATCACCCAGACGGTGGACAGGTCGGCGATGCGGTAGATGACCGTGCCGGCCATGAAGCGTGTTCCCTCGACCGCTTGCTTTTCCAGCACTACGCCGTTGGCGGGCGACGAAAAGGTGACGAGCGCATTCTGCGAACCTGCTGCCCCGGCGACTTTCCAGTTGCGTAGCCGTTCGCGAGCGGCTTCGGCCAGGCGCCGGGCGCCTTCGCGCGCTGCCGGGTCCGCTTCCCCGGCGCTTTTTTCCAGCGCTTCGGCGATGCGCAACTCCTTTTGGGCTGAGACCAGCTCAGGGCTATAGACGGAGAACAGCGCCTGGCCCTTGCTCACCGGGTCGCCGGTGGCACTCACCTGCAGCCGTTCGATCCAGCCTTCGAAACGTGGCGCCACATCGTGAATCTTGCGCTCGTCAACTTCCACGCGGCCCACGGTTCGCAGCGCCGAATCCAGTGTGCGTTCTTCGGCACGGGCCGTCTTGACGCCGAGCGTTTGCACACGAGCCGGGCTGACCTTGACCACGCCGCTGTCGTCAGGCTCGTCGCCTTCGTAGACCGCGATGTAATCCATGCCCATCGAGTCCTTCTTTGGCTCTGGCGAGGTATCGGGCAGACCCATCGGATTACGGTAGTAGAGGATCTTGCGTGCCTTCTTGCCGGCGGGCTCGCCGGGCGCGGCGCCATCCGCACCGGCGCTGGCGACCGTTTCGCCGCTACCGGCCGGTTGCCGACCGCCGGCCCAGTAGCCGGCACCCAGCGCTGCGGCGATGGCGACGACTGCCAGGATGAGTGTTGGATTGCGGTTCACAGCGGTGCTCCCACGAGAAGTTCGAGTTCGGCCAGGCGAACGGCAGTCTCGACGTCGGCGTCGAGCAGTGCCAGCCGCGCGCGCAGAATCTGCCTCTCCGCGTCGATCAGGGTGTTGAAGTTGACCCGGCCACTCTCGTAGCCCGATTGAGCAGCTTCGAAGGTCGCGCTGGCCTGCGGCAACAAGGTGTCCTTCAGCAGACGGGCCTTGTCGCGGCTGGCCTCGAAGGCGGCGAGCGTTTCGCCGAGCCGCCCGGCCAGGCGCGTCTCGGCAGCGACCACCCGCGTCTGGGCGGCCTCCAGGCGCCGTTCGGCCTCGCGCTCCTGCGCGCGACGGGACGACTGTTGCAGCGGAATGGTTACCCCCACCATCACTTCCCAGTTGTCGGGAGCGTTGTACGGGCGGTTGTTGGTCAGGCCGACGGCAAAGTCCGGATAGCGGTTCAACCAGGTGAGTTCGCGACCTTTCTCCGCGGCGACGACGCCGAAGCGTTCGCGCGCCACCTCCGGCGAACGTGTGCGAATCTGTTCAAGCAGGCCTGAATAGGAAATTCTGGCGGGAGCCGACGGCAAGCGCACGGGCTCCGCCAGCGGGGCATTACCGTCGCGCGCCAGTAGGGCGTTGAGCTTGGCGGCGTTGTCACGCCGGCGGCGTTCGGCTTCGACGAGCTCGATCTTCACCGATGTCAGTTCGCTCTGCGCCCGCAAGGCGTCTTGCTGCGGCACCAAGCCGACGCCGTAGCGGGTGAGCACCAGCTGCTCGATGGCGTCGAGCAACGACAGGGTCTCGCGCAGAATGCGGATTTGACCCGAGGCCTGGAACTGCCTGGCGTACGCGGTCTTGATGCGGTTTTCCACCTCCAGCACGGTACCTTGCTGCATGGTTTCCACCTGCTCGGCCTGCGCCGCAGCCACCTCGCCGCGCAACTCCCGCTTGCCCCAGAACGGCAGCGGCTGAACCACCCGGTAACGGGTGTTGCCCACCTGCCCCGGCAGCAAGGAAGTGCTGCGCGAGGGATTCATGGTGTTGGTGAAGTCCATCAGCTCAAGCTCGAAGCGCGGATCGGGCAGCGCCGCAGCCGGCTCCACCCGCTCCCGTGCCGCCTCTGCCTCGAACTTGCGGACGCCGAGCTCGGGGTTGTGCTCGCGGGCATAGCTCAGCAAGCCGCTGAGCGAAGCGCCCAGCTGCACTTCCGAGGTGCCTTGCGCGTGCAACGGCGCGACACGCAGGGCGAGTGCGAACAGCACACAGGCAGTCGCCCACCGCCTGTTACTGGCGTTGGTAATGGGGGTCATCATCAATCAGGGGATCCGGTGGCAGAACAAACGGCGTTCGGCAACGCCGGACGCAGCGAAACCGTGCCGGAGACTATTTCGCTGCCTCCAGCGTGGTGACAGTCAGGGCATCGCCGACCTGGTCCGCCGTGAAACGGATCTTCTCGCCGGCCTTGACCTTCTCGAGCATCGCCGGGTCGCTGACGCGGAAGGCCATGGTCATTGGCGGCATCCCGAGATTGGCCAGCGGACCGTGCTTGATGGTGATCTTGCCGGCGGCCTTATCGATTTTCTTCACAGTCCCTTCGGAAGAAGGTGCCGCTTTGACATCGCCGGCGCTGCCGCCCGCCTGATGATGGGAGTCATGCTCGGCGGCGGCAACAACCGGGTTGGCAACGACCAAGGCAAGCAGCGAAAGGGCGGAGAAGAAAGATTTCATGACGGATCCTGTTGGTGGATGAGGTGGGAGCGATTGGTTTTGAATTTCAGTCTCACGATGACGGCTTCTGCTTGCACCATTATCTGAGACAAGCTTAGACTCAATGTGGCCGGAGCCGGTAATGATGCCTACCTCCTCAGGTCGGCAAGCTGACCTGAGGATTACATTTCTGTAATGCCGCTCGGTCGGGAACGATCACTCAGCGGCTGGCAAGCCAGGAAGCTCAGAAAGGCGAGCAGACCGAAGTGCCTGAACGCCGCGCCGACAAAGGCCGAACGCCAGCGCTCATTTGATCGGATGCTTTCTCCCATGTCGTCAGGATGGGAGAGCGGCCTCGAAACGCTCAGCACTTGTCGCGCGGCAAGCGCAGGTCTAGCTTCCTCCGGTATGGTTCTCCTTGAGGAGCGAACTGAGGCGACTGACCTCGTCACCGTGCATGATGATCTTCTGGCCATCCTTGGTTTCCATCACCTTGTTCTCCTCCATGCGCACGGCGCGACCATATTTGTCTTCCATGGCCATCTTGCCGCCCTTGAAGACGAAGAGCGTTGAGCCGTCTTTCAGCGCGATCACCTTCTCGGCTTGCGCACGAGCGGCATCGTCGGCGAAGGCAGACGCGGTAAGGGCGCTGAGTGCGCCAATCATCAACAGATTTTTTAACATTTTCGTTCTCCTTGATTTGACTCAATGGACATTGCAAAGATGTCTTGCTATTCGCTATTGGCCGTCTGGCTGGGCGATGGAATCGCCTCGTCAGCGGCCGCTTTCTGTGTGCCTGTGGAACTGTGTCAGCTACCCTGATGGTCTGGGCTTTCGTCCACAAACACCGTCACGCCATCTGCGCCGGCAACGATCTTCGACAGAGGAAACGGCGTGGTCCCGAGCGTATCGAATGTCCAGATGGTGCTCTTGCCCCCGGCGTCGATGCGCACAGTTTCCAGCTGCTTGACGTTCAGGAACCTGGTACCACTATCGATCTTGATCTCCCGTGCGGCGACTCCGGGCGACGCGTAACCATAGGGGGCGAGCTGCGTGGCAGTTGGCTGGCCACCGGCTTCCGAGACGTGCGAAATCCAGTGTGCTGTCTGTGCTTCGGAGTAGTCTTGGTGAGCAAACGCGGTCGTTGCACCGGTAGCACTCGCAGCCACTATCAGGGCCAGTTTGGCGAGTTTGTAGTTCATGATGTTTTCCTCGTGAGATGGGGTTGAATGCGCCGGACAGTCCTCATCCGACGCTGATGCCATCTTAGAAGACGCATGCCAACAGAATGCTGACTGGCGAGTTACGATTTGGTCAGATGACTGTAACCAAGGCCCATGTGTGCGGCAGGAGGCAAGCATCGCATCCGCGGTCGCGTGCCCTGCCCTGCCCACGATTTCTCGGTGCCAACCATGCCGGAGTAGTCAGAGTTTTTCCGGCGTACACATGGAGAAGAACGCATGGCTTTCGTTGACACGTCCAGGGGTCATCGATTTCCCTGGTACGTCAGGTTGTTCTTCTGGAACCAGCGGCGTCGATATGGCTCGGTGCTTGAGCCGGCAAGGCTGTGGGGCCGTACCCCAAAGGTTTTTGCCGCCCTTGCCACGCTCTACGGCGCACTCGACCGGCAGACATCACCGCTTGCGCCCGCCTTGCGATCCTTGGTGACCGTGCGGGTGTCGCAGATCAACTGGTGCGCGTTCTGCGTGGACATCAATTCTGCGACCGTGCTGAAGCGTGGTGTGGACCCGGCGAAGCTTGCCGAGCTCCCGGTGTTCGAGGACAGCGCGAAGTTTTCGGACCAGGAGAAAGCCGCGCTCGCCTATGCAGAAGCGATGACGTGGTCTGACCGGCAGACGACGGCAGAGCATTTTGCACGCCTGCACGCACATTTCGATGATGATGCAATCATCGAGCTGACCGCGCTGGTGGCGTTCCAGAACATGTCGAGCAAGTTCAATGCGGCGCTTGGCGTGGAACCCCAGGGATTCTGCGCAGTGGATGCGAAACTGGCGAGGGCGGATAATTAGCGAGACACGCAGAATGACGCAGAAATCGTGCGCAGCGGCGCAGTCTGCCCGCGCGTGCGGCCTTCATCGGATTAGCCATTTCCGCAGCTCTGCGTAAATGCTCATGATCTCGAATGGGAGAAAAATCCTCAAATGAATCTTCATGGCCGCTTGTTTCAAGCTACGGGGATGCCGGACAAGAACTGGTGGCATGCCTTGTGGCTCGACCCCGATGGCATCGTCAGGGATTTGCGTGTCGAATCCGGGATGACCGTTGTCGATTTGGGTTGTGGCGATGGCTATTTCACCGCAGCCATCGCGCGTCGGCTTGGCCCAGGCCGCGTCATCGGGCTCGACCTTGACCCGGCAATGCTGGAGCAAGCGAAAGGCGCTTGCGACGGGATGTCGAACTGCGACTGGCTACTCGGCGATGCGATGGAGTTAAGTCGGCTGATAGCCAGCCCGGTAGACTATGTCTGGATGGCAAACACTTTCCACGGTGTGCCGGACAAAACCGCTCTGGCCAAGGAAATCACTGCCGTCCTCCTGCCCGCAGGTCGCTTCGGAATCGTCAATTGGTGTCCGATTCCACGCGAAGAGACGCCTGTGCTGGGTCAGCCCCGCGGGCCACGCACGGAACTTCGCATGTCTGCAGAGGACACCCGCGCGGTAGTTGAACCGGCTGGCTTCCAACTGGAACAGCTGGTCAATCTGCCGCCCTACCACTACGGGACAATCTTCAAGAAAGCCTGACGCGGATCCCTTATTTCAGCAACTCAACGCCAAAGAGATTTTAGATTGGATCGAACGGCCAAGACACCACAGAGGGCGGTGAATCAGCGTCGGGGCAAGACAACGGCTCTAAGTCGTACTTGACTTTGCCCCCTCTGTCGCGCTGTGGTTCCGTGCCTCCACAATGAGCAAGGCAGCTCCCAATGCGATGGCTATATCGGCAAGGTTGAAAAACGGGGTGACTTCGACCTGTTCGCCATGAGCATGCGTGTGGTTGATGGCTAGCTTTCCGAACTGATCGACCATGACGATGCAGGCGGCCACTCCGTACCAGACGAAGGCCGATATGCGGCATGCCGTTTGCCATGCCGGCACAGCCAGCGATATAAGCCATCTCGCAAGAGCGGTACAGCTTGATCCGAGACCCCAACCCGCCAGCACTTCGACTGGGAAATGCCTCCCGGTGGCGATGTGCGACCAGCCGACCAAGCCGACGTCCATGTTCAACGGGGCACGGCCGCCGTGGCGGCGATTATCCGAGCACGTGGTAGCCGCCGTCCACATACACGGTGTCTCCGGTAATCAGCTTGGCATAGTCGCTAGCCAGAAAGGCGGTTGCCATGCCCACGTCCTCGATAGTTGCCAGAACATGAGACGGCGCACGCTCGCTGGCCTTCTCTATCAACTCGTCGAAACGGCCGATGCCCGATGCCGCCCGTGTCTTGATTGGTCCTGGTGATATGGGGTTTACGCGGATGCCTTTGGGACCCAGTTCCGCGGCCAGATATCGAGACGTCGCTTCGAGCGCCGCCTTCACGGGTCCCATCACGTTATAGTTCTCGACGACCTTCTCGGCGCCGAAGTAACTCATGGTGAAGAGCGCGCCACCGTCTTTCATGAGCGGCTCGGCCAGCTTGGCCATGTGGATGAATGAATGGCAGGAAACATCCATTGCCATCAGGAAGCCTTCGCGAGAGCAGTCGGTCACTCGACCATGCAGGTCCTCACGCGGAGCAAAGGCAATCGAATGGAGGGCAAAGTCGAGTCTTCCCCACTCGCGCTCGATGGCCTCGAACACGGCTTCCAGTTGCCCTTCCTCGCGAACATCGCAAGGAAGATAGAGCGATGGCGCAACATCAAGAACCTTGGCCAGGGGCTCCGTGAACTTCCTGGATTTCTCATTCAGGTAGGTGATGCACAACTCCGCACCGAGGCTGCGAAATGCCTGAGCACAGCCCCAGGCGATGGACTGGTCGTTGGCAATGCCGAGGATTATCCCCTTCTTGCCTGCCAATAGTTTCCGCCCGTGCTCGCGCTGAGTTCTCAAGCTATCAAGTAATCGTGTATTGATGGTTTTCTCGGTCATTGGTTTCTCTTTTTCTCTCCGCCATGTTCGGTACGCGACAAGTCGCAGAGCCATTGCATGGTTCTTGCATCCGGGCCCTTATCCGACGTCTTTGCCGATGATGACCTGGACGTCACTCGAATAGGTGTAACGCGGGATGACCAGGTTGGTCGGCGCTGGAACACCCTTGTACACTCTTCCCGCGAGATCGAACTTGGAGCCGTGGCACGGACAATAAAAGCCGCCGCGCCACTCGGGGCCAAGATCGTCAGGCGCGATGTCCGGGCGAAAAGTCGGTACGCAACCGAGGTGCGTGCAGAGTCCCACCGCGACGAGGTACTCGGGCTTGATCGCACGCGATGGATTCTTGCAGTAGGCAGGCTGCTGAGGCTCTTCCGACTGGGGATCGCGCAAGCGCTGGTCATCTGTTTCCAGCAGCCGCAACATCTCATCGGTACGACGCAAGATCCAGATCGGCTTGCCCTGCCATCCCACCGTCAGCAAGGTGCCGGGTCCGAGCTTGCTGAGATCTATCTCGACCGGAGCGCCGGCCGCTTTGGCTCTTTCGCTGGGCAGCATGCTGCTGATAAACGGTACCGTGGCCGCGGCAATGCCGACCCCGCCCAAGGCTGTCGTCGCCGCGACCAGAATGCGTCGCCGTGCGAGGTCGGGTTGCTCGTGTGCTGCGTCAGGCGGATCGACGTGCTGCAGCAGCGTTGGTGCCTCGTCGCGAGTCATGCTCGTCACTCCTTCAATACATAGGTTCCCGGGCTGTCGCACAGGGGCGCGTAGCCTTTGTCCGGGGCGCCCATCGCTGGCGGCGCTTCGCTGCCAGAGGAATGACGCTCCAGCCATTGTTGCCATACCGGCCACCAGGATCCCTCGCTGGTCGGCGTCTTTTCCTTCCAGGTTTCCGGATCGATGCAGCGGTCTCCTTCGTGGCACACGCTGAGCTGGTAAGAGCGGTGCGGGTGGCCGGGTTCATTGACGATGCCGACGTTATGCCCGCCGCTGGTCAGGACGAAGGTCAGTTCGGTGGCATCGCTCTGCAGGTGCAGCTTGTAGACCGAGTGCCAGGGGGCGACGTGGTCAGTCACGGCGGCCACGGCAAAGATCGGGCAGTGGATGTCGCTGATCGAGATGGCGCGGCCTTCGACCATGTACTTGCCTTCGAAGAGCTCGTTATCGACGTACAACCGGCGCAGCAGTTCGGAATGCTGGCGGTAGGGCATGCGCGTGCCGTCGGCGTTCCAGGCCATCAGATCGAACATCGGCTCGCGATGCCCCAGGTAGTACTCGCGAACCATCTTCGACCAGATCAGGTCGGCGGACTTGAGGACCTGAAAGCCGCCAGAGACCTGCTTGTGACCGAGGTAGCCCTTCTGCCACATCATGTCTTCGAGCAGCGTGACTTCGCTGGCGTCCATGAAGACGTTGATCTCGCCGACTTCGGTGAAGTCGGTCATGGTGGTGAACAAGGTGACGCTGGCCAGACGATGGTCCCCGTCTCTCGCCATCGCCGCCGCCGTGATGGTCAGCAGAATGCCGCCCAGGCAATAACCGGCGGCGTGGATCTTGCGCCCGGGTTGCATCTCGGAGATGACCTCGACAGCGGCCAGCGTGCCGTGTTTGCGGTAGTCCTCCATGCCCAGATTGCGGTGCTCCGGGCCCGGATTGAGCCACGAGACCATGTACACCGTATGGCCGCGATCGACGAGATACTTGACCAGCGAGTTGTGCGGCGAGAGGTCGAGGATGTAGTACTTCATCATCCACGCCGATTGCATCAGCACGGGTTCGCGCTGGACGGTGTCGGTGGCCGGCGCGTACTGAATCAGCTCGATCAGGTGATTGCGGTAGACCACCTTGCCAGGGGTGATGGCGAGGTTCTCGCCGACGCGGAAGGCTTCTGCCCCGGCGGGCGGTTCGTCGCGCAGCGAGCGTTTGATGTCCTCCCGATAGTTGGTGGCGCCGCGCGCCAGATTGGCGCCGCGCTCGTTGATCGTCGCTTCGGCAATTTCGGGGTTGAGGAAGGGGATGTTGCACGGCGCGCTCATGTCAAGGATCTGACGAGCGGTGAAAGCCACAGCGGCCTGACTATGTTTTGATATGCCGCGTACGTCGGTGGTCGCGTTGTGCCACCACTGCTGGTTGAGCAGGAAGCCCTGGTAGATGACGTTGTAGGGAAAGCGCTGCCAGCCGGGATGGTCGAAACGGTGATCGCCATGCAGGGGTTCGATGCACGGCTCGGCCTTGCCGGTCACCGCGGAAGTGAGCGCGTAGCTGCTTAGGCGCATCGCCTTGCGCGTCGCCTTGGCGGCCAGTTGAAACTGTTTCCCGGGTGAGGAGCCAAGGTGCACCATCCAGTCGAGGTAGGCCATGGCCAGCGACGCTGGCGAAACGCCGCCGGTGAACTGGCCGAGCGCGATGTTGGTCATGCGGTCGATTTCTTCGAGGGCGTCTGAGTCGAGCAGATGACGGTCGCCGAGTCGACGAGAGGAGCCGTGCGCTGGTGGGTTTGCAGGCGACTTGTCAGCGTCGGCGGCAATTTCTTCGCGCTTGTTGATCATGACTATTTTCTCCGTTCAATGGTGGAGCGCTTGTCGGCAGTTAAAGTCAAACGCCGCAGCTAGACGACTGGGGACGTCCATCGACACCGAAACGCTCCTATGTTGCATTTCTCCTCGCGCGCAACCCGGATATCGTCGCTGCGGCGAAGAAAAGACAGCCAAGCAACCGGCGCCGCATGTGCCATGGCGTACAGTTGTCAAGAGAAGCTGTATATCAATCTAGACCTGTGTGTACCTGAGAGGTCAAGCCAAATCTTGGTCATTGGTCGCAATGTCTGAGCGCAAGCTTTGAGCAATCTGGCCACCCGACGCCGGTCGATGATCATAGCCAACGACGCGTTATCCAGCCGACACACTCCAGCAGGCGCTGCGGCCAACGTCGTTGAGCCCAGCTTCCGGCCGTGACCGGTCGAGATTGCGACAGGTCATCGAGAAACTCTTGTTCGAGTTGGGTGCAAACGCTGGGTTGGTCTACGGCCAGGACCAGCTCGTAGTTCAGGAAGAAGCTCCGGTAATCAAAATTTGCGGTACCAAGAGCGGCCCACTTCCCGTCGATCACGATTGTTTTCGCATGCAGCATGCGCGGCCGGTACTCGTAGACGCGCACCCCGGCGGCGATAAGCGCCGCGTAAAACGCACGCGCTGCCCAGCGCACCAACGGGACGTCGTTTCGCAGCGGGACGAGTAGCCGTACGTCGACCCCACGCCGCGCCGCCATCGTCAGACGCTGCTGCATGAGCAGGTCGGGAACGAAATAGGGAGTGGTCAGGTAGATGTGCTCACGCGCTCCTGAGAAGGCCTCCGAGTAGAGGCAGCGGACGCGGTGTCTACATGTGCTGGTGTGGTTCGAGATCAGGCTGGAGCCGCCGCCATGTGTCGGCGCCCAGCGGTATTGGCCGCGCCAGAATGCGTCGAAAAGTCCCGCCGCGTCGAGCACGAGCACTCCCGAGATCGAGGCGTGGGTGTCGCGCCATCGTGTCTCGCCGTAGAACCGGCGCGAACTCTCGCGGTGAATGTTGAAGCCCCCGACATAGGCGAGTCGGTCATCGACCACCAACAATTTGCGGTGGTTGCGACGGTTGTAGCGCAGCGGTCGGAGCCAGTTCCAGCGGTGAAACCACTGCACCTGCACGCCTCGCTGGAGAACATACTGCACGAGCGGCGGCGTGGACTCGCCGAACGCCCCTGCTGCATCCAGGTGCAGCCTCACATCTACGCCCGCCTGCGCGCGCTCGGCCAACGCCACGGCGAACTCCCAGCCGATCTCATCGCCCGCGAAGATGTAGCTTTCCATGCGTACAATCCGGCAGGCTCTCTTGATCGACGCGAGCATTGCCGCGTAGAGCACGTCGCCTTCGATGAATAGCACGACCTGCATCGGGGCGGCCGGCGGCGCTGAGGCGTCGCCGGCGGGATCGACGTGGCACGCGCACGGGGCGGCAGCGCGGGAATTCGGGCTCACGGCTTCCGCTGCTTGTAGGAGTACGGTTTCCCGAGTGTCGCCGTGACGGCGATGTTACTGCGTGTCACGCAATCGATTTTAGTTCTCAACGGGAAGCCCCAGAAGGACCTCGGGAACCTCATCGCCGGCTCTCCACTCTCGCCTTGGCGGATCCTGCGGACGCTTACTTGACCGGCGCTGGAGCCTCGGCAAGCTTCTGCTCGATCCTTGTCTGCGGAATGGCGCCGGCAATGCGCTCACCGTCCGCAAAGAAAATCGTCGGCGTGCCGCTGACGGCCAAACTACGGCCCAGTTCGATACTTTTCTTGACGGCCGTGGTATCGCAATCGCCCTTGCCGTTCGGCGCCTTGCCATCGAGCATCCACTCGTTCCATGCTTTCGCCCGGTCTGCCGAACACCAGATCCGGTTTGACTTGTCGAGCGAATCCGGCGAGAGAATCGGGTAGAGAAAAGTGTAGATGGTCACGTCGTCCAGCCTGGCGGTCTCCTTGGCCAAGCGCTTGCAGTAGCCGCAGTTCGGATCCTCGAAGGTCGCAAAAACACGCTTGCCATCGCCGCGCACCTGCTTGACGGCGAGCGCCAGGGGCAAGTCAGAGAACTCTATTGCGCTGAGTTTCTGCAGCCGCTCGGCAGTTACGTTTTTCATCGTCTCGCCATCGATCAGCGAGCCGACGAGCAGCACCGAAACCTTCTCGTCGGTGTAGATGACCTCCCGGCCATTGGCGTAGACCTCATAGAGCCCGAGATAGGGGGTCCTGGTGACGCTGGTGACTGTACCTCCGAGCCTGGCTTCAACCGCCTTCTTCACGGAGGCCTCGTCGGCCAGAGTCGGCACGCTGAATGCGGCGGCGAGGGCAAGCGATACGAGTTTCCTGTACATCTGTTTTCTCCGGATCGAGAGTGGTTTACGTTTCAGTAAAGCTTGATGGGGTACCGCAGCACAGCCTTCTTTAGCACTGACTCGGCGCTCGCCAACGTCGGGATTTTTGCCGTGTGGCCTCGTTTTCCGGCGATGACGAGTCCTGCGCGCTTGCGTCCAGCCACGAAGAATCAACCATGCGTCGCAGGTCCTGTCAGAGGTTCGGTCGGACGTTTCTTGCCCGCACACACATAGATGGCGCCAAAGTAGTATTCCTTGTATTCGGTTTGCCTCAAATGCCGTCCGATAGACTCCCAGGGATGGCGATCGGCCAAGTCCAGGCTCACCCCAAATGGTTTGTTCAACCACACGGCGAGTTTGATCAACCATGTCGGCCAATGCTCAGGTTCCTTCATATCCAGGATCGCCAGAGTTCCCCCTGGCCTCAAGGCACCGCTCGCCCTCTCGATGATCGCCTCGTACTCGGGCACCAACGTAATGGCAAACATTGAATACACAGCCGACACACCGACAGGAAACTGCCATTCGGCAAGGTCAGCCTGCACGATTTCCACGTTCGTCCAGTGCTCTCTGGCGACTCGACATCTGGCGACATCCAGCATCGCATCCGTGAGGTCTACAGCAACAATCTTTCCCTTGGGACCGATGATCCGCTGCACGTACTCAAAATTGAGCCCTGTCCCGCAGCCCAATTCAACAACCTGGTCGCCGGGAGCAAGGCCAAGTGCCGAGATCGCGTCCTGTCGGTAGCGATCCATCTCGAATCCAAAAAGCCGATAGAGCTGGATCGACAAGTCATATCGTTTCGCGCGTCGGCGATAGAGATTCCGCGTTTCATCCTTGTTGAGCATCAGCGCATCTTCCAGCCAATTTGGCGCCCGGCAAGGCGGTAGCAAACAGGTGCCGCCACAGCCGAGACCGCGCCGCCATCGACGCTCACTGCAGATAGCGCTCCGGATCGCGCTCGAACTCCGCCTGGCAAATCGGGCAACAAAGCAAGTATTCGTTTTCTTTGTACTGAAGGGTGATGTGGGCCTTGTTGCGGTTGATGCGCTTGCCGCAGACTGGATCGCGGTCTTCACGTTTTTTCGGTGTCGTCTTGGTGTTTTCCCTGTTCATTACTTTCTCCTTGCGTTGCATTGAAATGGGTGCCTGAAGCCGCCATGACTTGGGTGTTGTGGCGATGGTGCCTTATTCGGGTGTCGCGCCATCGGGGTTGCTTAGCCGGCAGCCAGCAAGTGCCGCTGCGCCCAGGGCAGCAGCAGGCGTCGCAGGTGCGACGGTCCATAGAGCCAGCGAAGAAACGTCGTGGTGTCGCTGATCCGCGCTTGCGCGCGCAGGAGCCAGCGATAACCATGATTGCCGAGGCGGTCGTAGATCACACGATTCAGCGCGGCTGTGTCGATCGGGCCTTTCATCTCTCGCTGCCATGAGGCGTCGTAGTCCGTATGTTCCAGCATGCTGCGCGCCGCCATCACGCCCGACAGGATCGCGTAGCGCATGCCGAAACCGGCAAACGCGTCCTGAAATCCGGCCTGCTCGCCGGCCACCAGGTGGTGGCCACGGCGGGCGGTTGTCGGCACGAAGAAACTGCCCGCGCCGCCGTGGAAGCGCGCATCGCGCATCTCGAAACCGAGCAGACGGCGGAAGCGATCGACGGTTCGCTGGACGTAAGTTCGTTGCTCGGTAAAACCCCTGAACATGCAGCTCTTGACCGTGCCACGACCAGCCATCACGAGCAGATAGGCGTAGCCACCCGGCGCGAGTGCATCGTCGAGGACCAACCAGAAGCCGTCTGCGAGAGATGTCTCGAAGTGGTACCCCACCGCGATGGCGCTGGCCGAGTGCGGACCGGTGGCCAGAATACCCGCGCCGGACAAGTGATCCTTGCGACTGCCGAAATGCACCTCGACCCCCAGCGAGAGAGCCTGATCGAGTAGCGTCCGGTCGAGGCTGCCGTAGTCCGGGCCACGTTCCACGAGGTAGCAGATCGGCTCTGAACTGCACAGAGGGTAGCGGCGGTCCCAGGCATCGAAGCCGATACCGTGGGTGCAGGGCGCCGTCGCGAAATCGGTCGTGATGCCAGCAGCCCGCAGAACATCGAGCACGTTGCGCTTGCCAGACCAGTTTTCAAGGCCCTGGAGATCACCTTGGAAGCGATGGCCGACCTCACGCTGAGCCTCATGCAAGAGCACCTGCTTTCCGCTGCGAGCGAGCGTGATCGCAGCGGAAAGACCGGCGGGCCCTGCCCCGACCACCTCGATAGGAGCGAACTCATCGCGTATCGTGGCAATCCTTCTGGAGCTTGCGTTCTTGGTCATTCGGGAGTGCTCTTCGTCAGGTGGCATACGCGTTTGCTGGTTGTCGAAGAGCGCCTCGTTCAGCAGCAGCCACCACGCCGGCGACCTGGTTCTGCCGGTTGCGCTGCCTGCACAGTCGGAAACTGCTCGGGCGCAGCCTCGAATCGATCGCGGTTCTCGCGCGACTCAAAATAGACGGGGGCGCCCCGATGGATCGAGGCGATGGCCTGGAGCGGATCCACCGAGCGGCCGCTGACCGGGTCTGTGGCTGGCAGCGTCGCTCCGGTCGTTGCGTCGCCGTGACTGCCATGAACATTGGCATCATGCTGACCCGCGTGTCCTGCGCCGCGATGATGACTCCCACCAGCGTGGCCTCCGCAGCCCATTCCGCTCCGCCGCATGAGCATGAAAATGCCGATGCCGAAGACGATCAACAACCAGTTTTGAGTTATCCATTCCATGTGTTTCTCCTTTGCATTGGTTCGGATGGCAAATGCGTTCTGGGACTATTCCGTTATCTATTCGCAGTCGCGGCCATGATTTGCGGCGCCCCACAGGCCGATGATCTCAGGCGGAGGAAGCCTGCGGCGAGGAACCTGTCGAGGCAGAAAAGTAGTCAGTGGGGTCGGTAAGTCATCAGTGACATCCTGCGGGTGGGCTAGCCTCCAGGTTGCCGATCTCACACTCTTCGGTGTAATGGATGAACCCGCGGCGCAAATTTTCTCCCCAGCCGTTGCCGAGGTGTGCCCCGGCTTTCTCCAGTGCCGCTTCGATTTGCGAAGCGGTAGCCTGCAGCAGATCGTAGGTCACCACGACTTCCGCGCCATTCACTTGCAAAGATTCAATGCCCATCATTGCGTTGATCTGTGCTTGCAAGTGCTTTGCCTGAGCCGCATCGAGCACCCCATCCACGACAAACCGTCGTTGCTTCAACACAACCAGTCCCTGTTTTTTCGGCGCTGGATGACCTGGCTTGCCGACATACAAGTGCGGATGGGCCTCGAAACGCTCGATACATTGCGCCGAGCAGAACGCATAGTCACTTCCCTGATAGCGGAAGCGATAACTATCTGGCTCGACCATCATGCCGCACACCACGTCTTCTACTTTGGTTTCTGTTGGCATCACTTGCTCCCTCAAGTCAGATGGAGATCCTGCGCAGCCGCAAGGCGTTGCTGATCACCGAGATCGACGACAGACTCATCGCTGCGGCGGCAAAGATGGGTGAGATGAGAATGCCCAGGAAGGGATACAGGATGCCCGCAGCGACCGGCACCCCCGCGGCGTTGTAGACCAGGGCGAAGAACAGGTTCTGCCTGATATTGCGCATGGTCGCGCGCGCCAGACGCCGCGCCCGCACGATGCCGTTCAGATCTCCCTTGACCAGCGTGAAGCCGGCGCTCTCGATGGCCACGTCGGCGCCGGTACCCATGGCAATGCCGACGTCGGCCTGCGCCAGAGCCGGCGCATCATTGACGCCGTCGCCGGCCATCGCCACCTTGCAGCCTTGGGCCTGCAATTCCTTGATGATGCGCGCCTTGTCCGCGGGTAGCACGTCGGCGCGGATTTCATCGATGCCCAGACGGCCAGCGACGGCGCGCGCCGTGCGCTCGTTGTCGCCGGTGGCCATGATGATCTTCAGGCCCTCGGCATGCAGCGCCTTGAGCGCTTCGAGCGTGGTCGCCTTGACGGGATCGGCGACGCTCACCAGGCCGGCGATTTCGCTGCCGATGAGGACGAACATCACCGTCTCTCCTTCGTCACGGCGAGCGTTTGCCGCCTCGACGAACGCACTGGACGCGCCGCCCTCCAGGCCCAGTTCGGTGAGCAGCGCCGCATTGCCCAAGGCAACAGCCTGGCCATCGACCACGCCCTTAACGCCCTTGCCGGTGATCGCCTGGAACTCGTCGGCATTGGCCAGTTCCACGCCGCGCTCTTCGGCGCCGCTGACGATCGCCTCGGCCAAAGGGTGTTCGGAACCGCGTTCGAGGCTGGCGGCAAGGCGCAGTACCTCGGCTTCCTCGTGTCCGGCGGCGGGCAGCACCGCGACCAGCTTTGGCTTACCGACGGTCAGCGTCCCGGTCTTGTCGACGATCAGGGTATCGACCTTCGCAAAACGTTCGAGGGCCTCGGCGTTCTTGATCAGCACGCCTGCCTGCGCACCGCGTCCGGTGGCGGTCATGATCGACATCGGCGTCGCCAGGCCGAGCGCACAAGGGCAGGCGATGATCAGGACAGCGACGGCCGCGACCAGTCCATAGGAAAGTGCCGGCGCAGGTCCCCAGATCGCCCAGGCGATGAAGGCCAGGATGGCGATGCCGATCACCGCTGGAACGAACTTTCCGGCGACCGAGTCGGCGAGCTTCTGGATCGGGGCACGCGAGCGTTGCGCATTGGCGACCATGTCGACGATCTGGCTGAGCACCGTGTCACCGCCGACCCGCTTCGCTTCGACGATCAGCGAGCCGGTGCCATTGATAGTCGCCCCGGTGACGGCGTCACCAGCGACCTTTTCAACGGGCACAGCTTCACCCGAAATCATCGACTCGTCGATCGACGAACGGCCTTCGATTACCAGGCCATCCACCGGCACCTTGTCGCCCGGCCGCACCCGCACATGGTCGCCGACGACGACTTCCTCGAGCGGTATTTCCTCCTCACGCCCGTCGGCACGGATCACGCGTGCTGTTTTGGCGGCGAGATCGAGCAGCGCGCGGATCGCCGAACCGGTACGCTCGCGCGCGCCTAGTTCCATCACCTGGCCGAGCAGGACCAGGACGATGATCACCGCGCCGGCCTCGAAGTAGACTCCGACGTGTCCCTGCGCATCGCGGAAGCCAGCCGGGAACAAGCCCGGCGCCAGGAGCGCGACGACGCTAAAAAGATACGCTGCGCCGACGCCCAGGCCGATCAGCGTGAACATGTTCAGGCTGCGATTGACCACAGACTTGACGCCGCGAACGAAGAAAGGCCAGCCGGCCCAGAGCACTACCGGTGTTGCCAGAAGAAATTCGATCCACAGTGCGGTGCGCTCGCCGAGCGCGTCGCGTACGAAGCCGAGCCCGAGGAAGGGGCCCATGGTCAGCACCAGCAGCGGCACGGTCAGCACAGCGCCGATCGAGAAACGGCGCCGGAAATCGACCAGTTCGGGGTTGGGGCCTTCGTCGCCTGTGGGGACGCCCATCGGCTCCAACGCCATGCCGCATTTCGGGCAATCGCCGGGGGCGTCGCGAACGATTTCCGGGTGCATCGGGCAGGTATATTGCGTGCCTGCAGGCACGGAAGGCGCTTGTTTCTTGTGCGCGCCTGTGAGGTAGTGTGCAGGATCCGCGGCGAACTTGTCGCGGCACTTCTGCGAACAGAAGTGCCAGGTTTTTCTGTCGTGTTTGAAGCTCGGCTTGCCCGTCCCAAGAGCGACGGACATGCCGCATACCGGATCCTTCACCGTCGTGACCTCGGCTGCCGCCTGGTCGCAGTGAGAGCCGTGCGATCCATGTGCGCTGTGAGAATGCTCGGGGTGATGATGGTGGTCTTGCCCGGCCGACCTTGCACTCGTGTTCATGGCAATCCTCTCCAAGTAATATGGCTTCCAGCCTAGACCTGTGTGTTGCTCACAGGTCAAGCATTATTTCTTCAAGGCGCGACGGCCAGTTGATGTCCCTCGCCGGCGGGTAACTGAATGGTGTCCAGGAACTCCAGCGAGCTTTGGTTCACCACACAGATCTTCGGTTCCTTGCGGCTGGCGACGTAGAGCTTGCCAGTGCCGCACACTGCACCGAGGTGATACGGCGCAGCCGTAATCTGGTCACCCGGATCGGCAATATCGAATTACGCGTCCCGAGGGATCTCTGCAGCCTGTCGGGTGTTGAATTCGTCGTCTCCGACAGCCATGCCTTGCCTGCCGTCCTTTGGGGTGCCTGCCATAACTTGCGCATGATCCTCAGAGCCATCCGGCTTGGTTTCGTCTTTCTCCTGACTGAACTCTTGGGGCTTTACTCTCTCAACAAAGCGAAAATCCCAGACCCGCTTCAACCGTAGGCTCTTTGAAGTGCGTTGTTCAGGAGCGACTCGGTACCAAACGTCGTAAGTTGACGCGCCGGCGACGATGGCGCCGATATAGTGCTTCATTTCGCCGATTTCCTTGCGCTGGGCGGCGATGCCGTCGGCGAACCCGCGTACGCTCGGGTCGGTTCGCTGGTCAGTAGGGCAATCGAGTGGTGCGTGATCATCACCCGCATCTGCGAAACATCGTCAACTGCCCATTTACCAGTCGATACGATGCTTGCCCTCGGTCTCCTTGTGTCGATGCCGTTGGCGCCTACAACGCCTGGCCGACAGAAAGGTAATGTTTTGGTCACCTTTCTGTCGGTGTTCGGCAACTACCATAGCGCCAACATTAGGCGACAAGTTCAGTTTGGCAACATTGACGGCATTTGCAGCGCGAAGGTAATCGGCAACCGAAGTTCGCAAAGATTTGCATACCACTTCGTAAGAAAACCGAGAGGAAAATGAAATGAAACGCAACCTGGATCAATACGTGGGGAAAATCGTTCGTCTGAACCGGCCCGTTTTTCAGGAAATCTCGGGTCGTTCAAAGTACCAGGGCATGGCTATCGAGAATCGCTTCCTGGTTTCGGAAATCAGTCACAAGATGCGCCAACTGATCTGCTACGGAGGGCAGCTGCGCGTCCTTGTAGGCCCGTCCGATGTGGTGCTGATCTGATTTTCTGCATTGAGAAAACCCTCTCAAGGCCGCTCGCGGCCTTGCCGCAAATCGGCAATTGCAGGGTAAGCCTGCTCAAGACGCGTTTATCTTCACGCCGCCACAGCCGGCGGTGGCGGTATCGGGCAATCCAGAACACTCGCAAAGGCCCGTAGCAACTCGATTTCGGCAGGGCTTGCCAACCGATCGTGCCAGATGCTGGCGACGCAGGCCGTCAGGAATCGGGATTTGGCGGGCGCTTGCAGTTCGTCCAGTTTGACCAGTGCACGATCGAGGTCGGCGATGCCGATTTGACCGATCGCTGATAAGGTCGGTCCGTCTGCCCCGAGCGCGCGCAGTGACGCCTGGAAAGCGCCCAGCGCGTCACCATCACCACCGCTCTCCGCGCCGGCATGCGCAAGCACCGACAGCACGATGCCGGCTTCCGTCGTCAGGTGCTCGAAACCGGCGTAGCGCGCTTTCGTCGGGACATGCTTGAAAAACTGGCTGTCCAGATGCCGGAACAGGATTTTCTGCAACGACCACTCCATCAGGTCAACCCTGGCGTCCATTTCGATCAGGGCAAGCAGATTGTCCTTGAACGACCGGTACTGCGCGGCCGACAACTGCTTGAGCGCGGGAATGGCGATATCGATGATCGGCAGACGGAATCTGACATCCAGCGCATCGATCGGCGGCATCAAGGCACGGGTCAATGCAAAAACGTCCGGGTCGGCATAGGCCTGCAATTGCTTCAATTGCCGCGTGCGAATCGCTTCCCCCTTGTCGAGCAGCAGGGCATAAACGATAGCGCGCGCGCCGTAGGGTTCGCGCGCCGCATCCTGGATCGGCGCGGGCAATTCCGCCAGCAGGGCGCGGGCGTAATCGACCGCCTGCGGCTGCGGCTGGCCGACCTGCGCCATCACCGCCATAAGCTCGGCGGCCACGGATCCCGCAGTCATGGTGCCGACGGTTCCGACGCGCTTGCCGGCGGACGGGCGTTGCGCAGCGTTCTCGCTACCGGACTCGCGTCCATTCGCAGATTCCGCGGGTGCTTCGGAAACGTCGAACAAGCCGTCCCATTGCGGATCGATACGCCGGATGCGCTTCTCCAGCGGTGGGTGCGTGGCGGACAGCCACTGCGTGAACCCCGAAATACCTTTGGCAAAAAAGGCGTGGCTGACTTCGGCCGCGCCTGGACTTCGCACACTCGAACCGTAAGCCAGACCGCCAATCTTCTTCAGCGCCCCGGCAATGCCGTTCGGGTTGCGCGTGAACTGAACCGCCGAGGCGTCGGCCAGATATTCGCGCTGCCGGCTCACCGAGGCCTTGATCAGGTTGCCGAAAAACGTTCCGGCAAAACCGATGGCCATCAAGCCCAGGGCGAGCGCCAGGATGCCGGCCCCACCCTTGTCGTTGCCGCGCCGGCGGCCGGAGAACGGCGCCGCGCGCAACAGGAAGTAGCCGATGATGCCCAGCACCAGGATGCCGTTGAGTACGCCCATCAGGCGGATATTGAGCCGCATGTCGCCGTTGAAGATATGGCTGAACTCATGGGCGATGACGCCCTGCAGTTGTTCCCGGTTCAGATGCTCGATGGCGCCCTGAGTGACGCCGATCACCGCATCGCGCGGCGAAAAACCGGCGGCAAAGGCGTTGATGCCCGGTTCATCGACCAGCAGGTACACCGGCGGTACCGGCGTACCCGAGGCGATGGCCATTTCCTCGACGACGTTGAGCAGCTTGCGCTGATTCAGGTCCTGCGAATTCTGCGCGAGCAGTTGTCCGCCCAGCGACTCGGCGACAACCTTGCCACCCGCCGACAAGGCGACCATCTTGTAGATACTGCCGGCGAGTACCACCGCGCAGACGCCGGCACCGACCGCGGCGAAGGTCGCCCAGTCCATCTGCTGGACGAGCGCCTGACCATCACGCAACTGCGTGCTGCTGATGAATCCGAAAACCAGCATCACCAACACATTGGCCATGACGATCAAGGCGACGACAGCGAGGGCGAACAACACGACCAGCAGCGTCGTGTTCTTGCGCACCCGCTCCTGCGATTCGAAGAAGTTCATCGCTGAAGTAGACGGATCAAGAAATCGCGCTCAGAACGACACCGTCGGCGCCGCCTGGATGGCCGCGCTGTCTTCGAATTCAAGCAGTGCTGCATCTTGCGCGTGGCCGAACATGGCGGCGAAAAAAACCGGCGGGAAAGTTTGCTTGAAGACGTTGTAGGCCATCACCTGGTCGTTGAATGCCTGGCGGGCGAAAGCGACCTTGTTTTCGGTGCTCGTCAATTCCTCGCTGACCTGCATCATGTTCTGACTGGCCTTGAGGTCGGGATAGGCTTCCATCACCATCTTCATGTTCATCATCGCGCCTGAGAGGCGGTTTTCGGCGCCCATCAGACCCGTCATCGCAGCAGCGTCACCGGGGGCCGCTGCCGCGCGGGCCAGGCTACCAGAAGCTTCGTTGCGTGCCGAAATCACCGATTCGAGCGTTTCGCGTTCGTGCTTGAGGTATCCCTTGGCCGTCTCGACCAGATTGGGAATCAGGTCGTAGCGCCGCTTGAGCTGCACTTCGATCTGCGCGAAGGCGTTCTTGTAGCGGTTCTTGAGCGTCACCAGCTTGTTGAAGATTGAGATCAAATAAAAAACGCTGAGTGCGATTAGCACCACGATGCCGATGATGACCTGTGTCGTATTCATTTTTTGCCCTTGGCGTTGATGGCCGGTGATCGCAATCCGGATTGCGCCTCAATGCGCCTTGATCCGGGTGCGGGTTGAAAGTGCATGGCGCCGTGTACTCCTCATCTCATTGCATGCGCCGAACGGCTTGAGTGGCACGCGCTGGGAAAGGCGCGGCAGACTCGGTACGGACCTTGAACATCGCCCGCATCACAGCCAGCAGAATCAACGCCACGCCACCAGCCTGCAAGGCACCCAGACGTTCGTCAAAGCTGGCCATCGCGGCGAAAAGCCCGAGCACCGGCACGAGAAACAAATACAAGGACAGGCGACCGGCCTCCGCCCTTTGCAGAAGCCAGAACCAAAGCCAGGTGCTCAATGCCGTTCCGGCCAGCGCCAGGATGAGCAGAATGCCGACGAAAGTGCCCGTCCAGACGATGCCTTGCGACACTTCGAAGGACAGTGACACGGCGAACAGCAAGCCACCGCCGACGACCAACTGCCAGGCGATCAGCGACATCAGATCTTCGCCCGGTCGCAGGCGCTTCATGATCACGCTGGCGACGGCGGCACTGAACGCCGAGCCAAGCGCCAGGACGATCCCGAATAAATCGCTGCCGCCGGGCTGGCGCCAGGCAGGGAGTGCCAGCAAGCTGACGCCGGCCAGTCCGAACAGCAAGGCTGCCGCTTTGCTCAGACTGATTCGTTCGCCGAGGAAAAGCGCTGCCAGCACGATGATGATCAGCGGCTGCGTATTGCCCAGCACCGCGGCGAGGCCGGCACCGATGTAGGCCGGGCCGGCAAACATCGTCCCGACGGTCAGCGTCGTCGCCAGGACGCCGAGCGGCAAAATCCATCGGGCCAGGCTTGCCCGCGGCCACAGCCGCTTGCGTCGGATCACTAACACGAGCACCAGGGTGAGGCCGCCGAGGATGGTGCGCAGCGCCGCAAAATGCAGCGGCGGCGCGAATGCCAGGCCCACCTTAATCAGCGGATAACAGATCGCCATCGACACGATAACGACCAGCATCAACCACGCCTGCTTGCCGTGGGATAGGGTGCCTGCCCCGACCAGATCCGGTGCCCGCTCTTGCCGCGAGTCGCCGGAGGGCATCGCCCGGTTCATGGGATGTCGGGTCTCGCCATGAGCGTTATTGCCAGCGGTGTCATAGGCGTCCATCGAGAGCGTACGACACCGGCTGCGCCTCAGTGCGCGTACTTCGCCGGATCGCGCTCGAACTCCGCCTGGCACAAGGGGCAGCAAAGCAGGTATTGCCGGCCTTCGTGCTCGACGACGATATGCGCCTTATTGCGGTTGATGTGTTTGCCGCACACCGGGTCTTTGTCGTCGCGCTTCCTGCCGGCTACGGCAGAGGCTGCCTTGTTCATTGTCTTTCTCCTTGCTTGAGTTTAAAAAATCGCGGTAAATCGCATGCATCCGCGTGCCGCAACGGCTAAGCTATCTTGGCTCCGCCGACGCCCTTACAGCCTTGCCGTCGGGCTCGCCCGGCGTCTTATCCGGCGTTGAGCCATGCCGGTGTCCGCCATGCGTGCCGCAACACATTCCGCCGCACCGCATGAGCAGAAAAGCTGCGATACCGACGTCGGCCTTGCCCTCGTGTTCATGGCAATCCTCTCCAGATTGATATGGCTTCCAGCTCGGACCTGTGTTGCTCACAGGTCAAGCGCGATTTGCTCAAGGAACGATTGCCAGTTGATGTCCCTCGCCACCGGGTAACTGGATGGTGTCCAGCAACTCCAGCGAGCTCTGGTCCACCACCCAGATCTTCGGTTCCTTGCGGCTGGAGACGTAGAGCTTGCCAGTGCCGCGCACCGTACCGAGGTGATACGGCGCGGGCGCGAGTGGCAAGACGCGGCGCACATCGGTCTGCGGATCAAGTGCCACCAGCTTGTCTTCGGAGATCAGGCTGACGAACAACTGGCGGCCGTCATCGCTGATGTCCAGCCCGTGCAGGCGCTTGCCCATCGCGTACTCGCGCTCGACCTTGCCGGTCTCGAGCGAGACAGCGCTGACCGTTCCGCTGCGCGCGTTGGCGACGTACAGCCGCTGGCCATCGGGGGCCAGCAGCATGTGCTCGGGTGAGGCACCGGCGTCCAGGGTGCGCGTGACTTTCCAGTCGGCGGTGTCGATCTCGCTGATCGTGCCATTGCCGCTGTTACTGACGTAAACGCGCTTGCCATCTGGGGTCACCACGGCGTAGTTCGGCGCCGGGCCGGTGGCGACGGTGTGGACGACCTTGTTCTCGATCAGATCGGTAACGCTGATGCCGCCGCGTGTGGGATGCGTAGACAGCACGTAGCGACCATCTGGAGTGATCGCCTGATGGTGCGTCCAGCCGGCCACCGGGATGGTCGACATGACGTGGCCGTGCGCCGGATGAATCACCGCCAGCTTGCTGTTTGCCGTATCCACTGACGCGCCCTGCGGCAGTGGTGTCTCCGACAAGCTGCCGGCGACAAGGTATTCGCCATCCGGGGTGGCGACCAGGCCGTGCGGATTGTCGACGCCGTCGTAGGTGGCAGTGATGCGATTACTCGCCGCGTCGACGGCGATGACCTTGTTGGCGGAGCCGAGAGGGATGTACACGGTCATGCCGGCCCAGGCCGTTTGTGCGGAGAGGGCAATGATGATGGCCGTCGCGGCCAGGCTCGAGTAGCTTTTCATGTTGAAGTCCCTTCGTGAAAGAGTTGGTCCGGGTTGGTTCCGGCGCGATGGTTGAGGACGTCTGGCGTGCTCGATTGCTCAGCGGACACCAAACTCCTTGCGCATGTAGTCCACTACTGCCTTCAGGTCCTCGTCGCTCAGGGTCGGGTTGCCTCCCCGCGGCGGCATCGCCATCGGCGAGCCGGGGCTCTGAAAGCCGTCGGCGACACGCTTGACCAGCAGTTCGTCAGCAAGCGCAAGCGGGCCATCCGTGGTCGTCAGGTCGGGGACGCCGGGCAGTACGCCGACGCCATCCGCACCATGGCAGGCGACGCAGCTGGATTGATAGGTCGATTCGCCCGTCGCATCGGCTGCCCCAGCGTCACCGGCCACGATCGCGCCCAGCGTTGTCAGCAGGCTGATCGTGACGCGCCTCATGGTTGTTCCTCGCCTTTCCATCGGGGTGAGGAGACGCCGGCGCCAGATGCCCAGCGTGGCCAGAAAGCCGGGGTGCGCTCCGCGTAAGACGCCCATGCTTCGCCAAAGCTTGCTGCCGCGTCGCGTTCCTCGCGGCGTGCGAGTCGCAGGTAGACCACGACCATGATCGGGAACATCGTCAAGGTGATCAGCGTCGGCCATTGCAGCAGAAAGCCGACCATGATCAGGATGAAACCGAGATACTGCGGATGGCGTAGCCTTGCGTAGGGCCCGGCAGTGGCGAGGGTGCCGCTCGCCTGAGCCGCGTAGAGCACCCGCCAGGCCCTTGCCAGTAGCCAGAAACCGCCACCGATGAAGACCGTCGACAGCAGGTGGAATGGCCCGAAATGCGGGTTCGATCGCCAGCCGAACATCACCTCCAGCAGGTGGCCCGAGTCGTGTCCGAGGAAGTCGACACCGGGAAACTGCTTCGTCAACCAGCCCGACAGCAGGTAGATCGTCAGCGGGAAGCCGTACATCTCGGTGAACAGGGCGACGACAAACGCCGAAAACATGCCCAGCGTGCGCCAGTCGCGCTCGCTGCGCGGCTTGAAGAAGCTGAAGGCGAAGAAGATGAACACCGCCGAGTTGATCACCACCATCGACCACAGGCCGTAGGAGGAGGATGGGTCGTTCATTTGTCATCCGCCTTGTTCGATGAGCCGCCGTGGTTGCTGTTGTTGCCGTGACCGCCGTGGCCACCGTGCATGAAGACGTGCATCAACGGACAGGCCAGCAGGAACAGCCAGGGCCACCAGGCAGGCAACCAGCCAAGCAGGTGGCTACGGTGCTCGACGACGAGGAGAACCAGCGAGATGGCGGCGAAGCCGCCGAACACCCACCAGGAGCGTCGGCTGGCCCTGTCGCCGGAGGGGTTGCGCGACGTTTCGCTTGCAGAATGGTCATGCGTATTCACAGTTGGCTCCTCGGCGGGTAAATCGACTTCGTTCGTGGTCTTGCTCATGGCAGCACAGCGGTGCCGCATTTGAGCGCCACCATCTTTTTCAGCGTTGTTTCTTCCTGCATAAAGGCTTCGACAGCGAGTGGATCGAACTGGCTGCCACTCATCCGACGGATCTCCCTCGCCGCCGTGTCGAAATCGACACCACGCCGGTAAGGACGGTGGGAAGTCATCGCATCCAGCGTGTCGATCACGGCAAACAGCCGCGCGCCAAGTGGAATCTCGTTGCCACGCAGTCCTGCCGGGTAGCCACTACCGTCGTAGCGCTCTTCGTGACAGAGGACGATCTGCGCGGCTTCGCCAAAGCCGGCGAGGGGCGCCAGAATGCGTTGGCCCTCCTCCGGATGGGTGCGCATCACGGCCCACTCGGCCTCGTCGAGCGGACCCTCCTTGAGCAACACCGCATCCGGAACGCCGATCTTGCCCACGTCGTGCAGCAGCGCACCCCAATACACCTGGCGCAAGTGCTCCGGTTTGGAGATGAAACAACGCGCCAGCACGAGGGTGTGGCACGCCACTCGCTTGGAATGAAGGCCGGTTTCGTGCTCACGCAGGTCGAGGGCGGCGGCCAGTGCTTCGGCGAAGCCCTCGTAGGCCTGGACGGATGGGTGCGTGTCGCGCTTGCAGGTTTCCAGATAGCATGATTCGCAGCAGCGCCCCCCGTTCAGCTCAAGAGAGAGGCCAGCGAAGTTTGCACCGCAGCAGAGACACTGCCCTTTTGTCAGTCGCGGGTTGTCGCTATCGTTTTGTCGCGTCATATCCATGTGTCGGTTACCGTTTGGTTTTCGCAGAGGGCAGCGTGGGCCTGTGAGCTACTGATAGGTCAAGCGGTGGTTGTGTGGTGAACTTCGTCGCCGGTCGCGTCGATCAATGCACAGGTGGCGTGACCGTCGGGCTCGCCGTTGGGCATTCCCGCCCACAACGCCAGCGCCTGTTCCAGGCGCGCCTGCAGGGCCTGCATCTCGGCCACTCGTTCGCGGGTTTCGGCGATACGCCGCTCGACGATCTCTCTGACCACTGGGCACGGCGTTTGGCCGCAATCGGACATGCCGAGGATCTCGGCAATCTCGTCCAGATGGAAGCCGAGCCGCCGGGCGCGCAAAATAAAGCGCAGGCGAGTGACGTCGGCGTTCTTGAATCGACGGTAGCCGTTATCGGCGTCGATGGCTGGAAGGAGCAAGCCGATACGCGCGTAATAGCGGACGGTATCCGGCGTGACGCCAACCAGGCTTGCGAGCGCGCTGACTTGCACGATATTTCTCCTGTCCGGAACCAACAAATGAGCAGCCCCACAAGGGGCTTGTTCAGGAAAGAGAGTGGCCGCTAGAAGGATCTGCCGTTGGTCGACGTCTGCTGTATCGGACTCTCTGCGGCCACCAGGTCTTCGCACCTGTCCTGCATCTGTCTGACGGGCCGGTTTTCTCGCTTTGCAACACCCTTTACCTTTACCTATGGTGCCAGTCGGGTCCCCACGAGAAAATGACCGCAGGATTACGTTTCAGTCACGTTCGCTGACGCTGCTGCGGGAGCCAAGGGCAGATGCAAGGTGAAGGTCGTCACGCCAGCGTCGGACGTCACCTCGATCCGACCGCCGTGCGTCTCGACGATGCTGCGCGTGATGGCAAGCCCCAGTCCGGCGCCCTCTCCGTGACGGTATCGCTCTGGACTTGCGCGATGGAAGCGCTCGAAGATCTGCGACAGCTGATCGGACGGAATCGTATCGCCGTGGTTCGTCACTGCCAGCGTCGCCAGGCCAGCCTCAGCCGTGATCGAGATTTCGACGAGACTTCCTGAGCCGCTATGGCGAAGCGCATTCGATAACAGATTGGACAGCGCCCGGCGGATCATCAGGCGGTCGCCAGTAACACTCGCCTCTCCAGCAAGCACGATGCGCACTTCCTTTTCTTCCGCCAGCGCTTCGTAGAAGTCGATCAGTGCCCGTGCTTCATCGGCCAGGTTCACCGCTTCGAGCGAGCGCGGCAGAACCCCGTTTTCGGCCTGGGCAAGAAACAGCATGTCGCTGACCATGCGTGCGATGTGCTCGTACTCTTCGAGGTTTGATGCGAGCACCTCCCGGTACTCATCCGGACTTCGGGTATGCGACAGCGCGACCGCGGTCTGGGTCATCAGGTTCGAGATGGGCGTGCGCAGTTCGTGGGCAATATCGGCAGAGAAATCGGATAGGCGGCGAAACGATGAGTCCAGTCGCTCCAGCATACCGTTGAAGGCCACCACCAGCGCACGCACTTCGGACGGTGCGCTGCGTTCGGCAAGGCGCTCGCCGAGACCATCGGCCGACAAGTTGCGTGCGGTGGCCGTCACGCGGCGCAGCGGCGCCAGTCCGCGATGGGCGGCGAACACGGCGAACAAGGCAGCGACGATCACCGCAAAGTAGATGTCGATCCACAGGCGCTTGCGCACCTGTTGGAGAAAGAGCAGATGATGCGAGACATCGAGTCCCACCAAGGCCCGCAAGCGAGTCGGCTGCGACCAGAAATCGAGCGCCTCGACGGTGGTGGCCAGCCCAAGGTATTGCTTGCCGCCCTTATCCCAAAGCGTCGGGGTTTCCGGTAACACGTCCTCGGCCAAGGGCTTTTCGCCGAAGAATTCCGGACGGATCGCATAGACCACTGTGCCTTCGGCATCACGTAACACCACCGCCAACGCATCGTGCCCGATGAAGGCGTCGTCAAGCCGTTGCCGCAGGGTTCTGTACGGCTCGGCACGGTGCAAGAGGGTCTTGATCAGAGTCACCTTGCCCGACAGTTCCTGATCGTCGAGCTCACGAAGATGGCCTTCGACGGCAGCTCCCTGTACCAACATGACGACTATCAACAGGGTGGCCGTGAGCAGCGCGAAGAGCAGCGCCAGACGCGTGGTCAGCGACATCGGCCACCCTCGCACGCTCAGGGGCCTTCCGGGATTTCGAGCACGTAGCCCATGCCGCGCACGGTACGGATCAGCTTCAGCTCGAAGGGTTCGTCCACCTTGGCGCGCAAGCGACGCACCGCGACATCGATTACGTTGGTATCGCTGTCGAAGTTCATGTCCCACACCTGCGAAGCGATCAGTGAGCGCGGCAACACCTGACCCTGACGGCGCAGGAGCAACTCGAGCAGGGCGAATTCCTTGGCCGTGAGATCGATGCGTACGCCCGCGCGACTGACGCGGCGGCGCAACAGATCCAGCTCCAGATCTGCGGCCCGCAGCGTATCGATCTCCTGCGATCGGCCACGCCGCAACAGCGTGCGGACACGCGCCAGGAGCTCGGAAAAGGCAAAGGGCTTGACGAGGTAGTCGTCCGCGCCCAATTCCAGCCCGCGCACCCGGTCTTCCACCCCGTCGCGTGCGGTGAGGAAGAGTACCGGCATCTCATGGCCGCTACGGCGCACCGTTTTGAGCACCCCCCAACCGTCCAGCGAGGGCAGCATGACATCGAGCACGATCAGGTCGTAATCACCGGTCAGCGCCAGGTGCAGGCCGTCGAGACCATCGCGAGCAAGATCGACGATGAAACCCGCCTCGAGCAGGCCTTTGCGCAGGTAATCGCCCGTTTTTGGTTCATCTTCGACAATCAGGATCTTCATGTGCGTCGCCCCATGCTGAGTATTTGCGAAGATTGTGCCTGCTTGCGGCGCCGCTTGACGCCCATTACGAGAATGTAATCCGCATGTCAGCTTCCTGACCGGATGGCGTGCGCATCATCATCTGCCAGTGTCGTTTTCAGCTCTGCTACAGATGGATGGCGCTCATTCTGTGCTCGCCGTGCCTCGGGGCCTGTTATCCGTCTCAACCATCGAAGGATTGGACATCCCATGAATGCATTTGCCTTGTTAGCCACCCGCTACCTCGCTGGCTTCCTGTTTGTTGTCCCACTCGCAGCCGTCGCTGCCCCGGAGATGGGTCGCATCTTCGCGCTCGCTCCGGCCAGCGGCAGTGATGGCGTAGTGGTGGCAAACAAGCAGGGCCTGTACCTCGCTCAGCCGGATGGGCGCTTGAGCCTGCGCGCCAAGCATGATGGCGGCTTCACCGCCCTGGCTGCAGACCCTTCCGACGCCACAATTCTGTACGCAAGTGGTTCCTCGGGCGGCTTGCTGCGATCGGATGACGGTGGCAGCCAGTGGCAACGGCAGAGCCAGGGCGGACCCGACAGCTTCACTGCGCTGACCGTCAGCCCGACGGACGGAAAGCGCCTGTACGGTGTCGCCGATGGCATCTACCAAAGTACAGACGGCGGTCGCACGTGGACGCGCAGTGGCGACGCACCAGAGAAGCTGATGAACATCTCGGCATCACCAAGCGGCTTGTACGCCGGCACCGAGGAGGGCTTGCGTTTTTCGACTGACGGCGGGTCCTCGTGGCGGCCAGCGTCGATGCTGCGCATCCCGGTGACCATGGTCAGCGCCGAGCCTGACGGAACGCTCTACAGCTTTCAGTTCGGGCAGGGGTTTCTCAAGGCACACGAGCCCGAATTGGCATGGACGCCGCTGGCCAACAGCTTCGGCGGACAGGCGATCATGGTCATGGCACGAAATGGCACGCGGCTGTTTGCCGCGACCCATATCGGCAGACTCTTCGTCAGCGCCGATGATGGCCGCAGCTGGCAGGCGATAAGCGGGGCTCGCGGACCGCAAAGCGCGGCGGAAAAACGGGGTGAAAAGCTGTTTGCGGAGAATTGCCAGGCCTGCCACGGTGCGGTCGGCATAGGTGAAGCGCCACAATTCGGCAAAAGCCTGCAGGGCCTTGCGCCGGCGCTCGACGATACTGCACACGCCTGGCACCACAGCGATCAACAGTTACAGAACACCATCCTCAAGGGTAGTCCAGTGCCGAACAGCCGGATGGTGGCTTTCGAGGGACGCTTGAGCGCACGCGATGCTGAAGACGTGGTCGCCTACATGAAAAGCCTCTGGAATGAGCGCGCCCTGCGCTGCCAGGGAGCGAAACACATGGACCCGGGCTGCATGACCCATTGAGCGGAGAGATCGATTCTGGCGCGCCAAGGGAGCAGGCCGCATCAAATGGCACGGTATTCCGCGCGCTGCTGGCTACCAGTGTCGCCTTTCTCCTCGCGGCGATCGCGTGGAGCACCTGGCAGAGCAGTCCGCCACTGATCGACGCGGATGACGCTCGGCTGCTGGCAATCGGGCAGCGCGTTTACGCTGAGCACTGTGCGAGCTGTCACGGCGCGAATCTCGAAGGTCAGCCGGCCTGGCGTAAGCGCCGCGAAAACGGTCGCCTGCCGGCACCGCCACACGATGCCAGCGGGCACACCTGGCATCACCCGGACGCGGTCCTGATCGAGATCGTCAGCAACGGTCTGCAGGCGGGCCGGTACGCGCCGCCGGGTTACAGCAGCGACATGCCGGGTTTCGCGAACGTTCTCGCCGAGGAAGAGATTCGTGCCAGCCTTGCCTATATCAAGAGTTCTTGGCCAGAAGCTCAGCGCGCCCACCAGGCGCGTGTCACGCTTTCAACAAGGGAATAGAACAAAACCCAGCGCCCATATTCATCGTCTTTGATGTGCCGAAAGGCCCGATGAAATCATGATGATGATCGGAACGACCAGTGGCCACAGATTGCGACTCACGAACAAGAGCGCGGCCAAAAATCCAGGCAATTTTTAGCGGCGAAATTTTAGCCGCTAAAATCGGACCCACAGAATCACGGCTGGGCATTGCGGACCAACTTCCGCAGAACATACCTGGGAACCTCCCATGTTGCCCTGGTCCGTGGCTTCGGCGGACAAAAAAGCCACTTCGTGCAAGGGAGTTCTGAGCGGTTTCAAATGCAGTCCTCTACACTTAGTGGATAGTGTCTGGCGGGGGTATTTCTTTAAGCATCATTTCAATATCGTGATGTGCTTCATCAGTGGCGCTCGACATTTCATCATAAGTTAGGTTCGCGGCTACAGTTCGCAACTCGACGCGATGAATGTTCGCGTGCTTGTTCACGATCTCGGACAACAGCACATCGATTTTGCGCTGAGTGATACTGGACAGAATTCGCACCGGGAGGAAAAGCCGAATGATGATGATATCGTTCTCTCCCGCAGTTGACTGGATACTTGTAGCTTCGGTGCGGAGCCATGCACGGAATTTTGCGGGCGACATGCCCCCTTCGGGATGAAGAATCGATATCCGCAGTTGTCCGGTGATGGTCATTGTTCGGTTCCTCGCTGTACGTCGTTTCAGTCGATAGCCGGCAACGCCGTCAGGCTGACCGTCGCTTGATTCCTTTCAGTGCTGATGCGCTCGGCCTGCGAGTGGTTAGAGTAGGTCGTCCACGTCGGGTAGTACTCGTCCGCCTGATTGCCCCACACGGCCCACCCGTCACGTGGGCCGCGAGCGAACAGTTCCAGGTAAGGGCCGGGGCTGCACGACTCCACGATGTCATAAAACTCGTCGGGCTTGCGCGAATGCTCGCGCTTTTGCGTTGCCAGGAAATTCACTTGCCGGCGTCCGGGAGAGAGCGTTCGAGCGTTTTTGCCGCGGACGCCGAACAGTACCAACTCGGTGACGTTGCGAAAGTAGAAACCAACGCCGCGCCCATCCGGCCCGCCGTCCTTGCGGATCTTGTGCCAAACAATGTTGCTTTTGTACGAGAAGCCCCAGGCTTCGAGCACCTTGATCCTTCCGGCAGCAGAGCATTCGGCACCCACAGATAGAGGTGTGCCGTGTTGGCCGTCATAGTTTCGACCGGCAGCGCCATGATTTCCGCAAGGTTCATCGTGCCGTAGCGCGCCAGGCGCTTGTGTTCCGGCGCCATCTTGCCGGTGCGGTTCTGGAATTGCCACGGCGGGTCGGCGAGGACGGTATGAAAGTGCCGGCCACCGTGTCGGGCCAGCAGATCGCGCCCGCATCAGATGCCGTGTCGGCCTTGTTCTCGGTCATGTTATGGGTTCCAGTCCTCAATGAGTTTCGGTGTGATGCCGAACACGAGGACAGGACAGCCGCCGTGCCTGCCAGCGTTGAGCCGGTACAAGAGCTTGCCCATCCATGTTGTGCTGGCACCGTATTTCGCGCTGACGGTCTTGCCGACTGCTTCGCCGGCCTTGTTCAGTTGGGGTACCTTGTGAAAGACGGGGTTCAGACTAGCGCTGCGCGTGACCATGACGCCGGCACTGATCAGGCCGCATTCGTGGAAGGCGCGCAGGGCGTACAGATCACGGTCGAAGGTTTGATCCTTCGAGTTCCATTCAAGATCGAAGGCTACGCGACCTTTTACATAGTCGATCTTGTGACCGTCGATAAAGTTCTTGATCAAGCGCGGCGTGCTTTCCGAGCGCTCCACTTTTTTAATCTTCCCGCTTGGTAGGGTTAGTTCGCCGTACTCCCTCATCCTCATCCTCACCACTCAGATCTCCCTGAATTCGGGCCTCGACCCACCCGGCCGGCCGCAGGATGTGAGAAAACTTCTTCGGCATAACCGATTCGTTTCCGCCTGGCGTGCCAATGTCCCGGTGGTGATGCGAAAGGCGAGCAAGGCCGCTTCGATTTGCACCAGTTCATCCGGGAATGAGTTAGCCAGGATCGCGGCCGCGTGCCGGTAGCTGTATACGTCATAGAGCGCCCGCACGTCGGCGCTGATGTACCGCTCAACGTCGGCTTCGGCATCGGCGTTGGGACCAGGGCGCAGTGCAACATCATCAGCGCCGTTCGCTTCGGTTTCTTGTTCCTCGTTCTCGGCGTCGCCATTGTCGAGATCTGGATCTTGTTCTTGGACCATTTTCATTCAGCGTGCGTAATCGTTTTCGAAAGTCCTCGACAAGCAGAACGGGGCATCGCACCGCCTGCTTTCGTTCTCGTGTTCACGCTCGATCAACATATGTGCTTCGTTCCGCTCTGATGCCCGGTAGTCAAAAGGCAAGCTGGTTTGCTGCCCTTGAATCGACTGTTGAACATAGTCGCGCATGAAATCCCGAATCAGCACCGAAGCCGGCCGGTCCTTTGCCTTGGCCGCCCGGAGAAAGGCTTTTTTCAGGTCTGCATCGACGCGACAGGTAAAGTTTGTCTGTTCCATCTTGCACCCTCTTAATAACGCCGTCCGTACTATGCACTAACACCGTTATAAAGGCAATCCGCTGCGTCGAGCGACTTTGGCACTGAATTCGGCCCTGAAAACCACAATAGCGCGACTTGCAGCCCTCCATTTGCGCTGAAGGTGACGGTACATATCAAGATAGTTTCCGCCTAAGCACATGCTGCCAATGGCATGTGTTTGCTGGTAGTCGTGACAGCGGCCACGACGCCATCCCGTTTCTGATTGAGCGTCACGGCAGCGAGGGGCGACCAATTTCGGGTGTGTGTCGACTCCAGCGCACGGGTGCTTCGCACGCGCTGCTTGGTAGAGCCGATGACGGGCCGCCAAGAGGGCCCCATCTTCGCCGGCATGACGCGGCTCTGGCGTGACATAGCGAATGCCACTCCCTTTTTGGATCCGGCTTGCCTCGGGCGGCGACGATCGAAGCCAAAGGTCGCTACTGATGGCGATGAGTGCGGCCAACAATCCGACCAATTTTTAAGCCCCGAAATTTTAGCCGCTAAAATCTGGCTCACAGGAATCACGGCTGGGCATTGCGGATCAACTTCCGCGGAACATACCCTGGAACTTCCCACGCTACTTTGGTCTGTCCTTCGCGGCGGCAGCCGCTGCCACCGCATGCAATCGAGTCGCCTGCGCTGATACCGCCGTCACCGGCAGCAAACGCGCCGCACCCACCTTCGTCACATCCACCGTAACAAAACGCGCTTCCAGCCAGTCCGCCCATTTGGCGGCCTTCACGCGCAGATCGCTCCGGTACACCGCGTTGTATCGCGGTGTCCGCGAGTGGTAGTTGGCTGCCTTGGTCCAGAGATCGCCCTTGTCGTTCTTGATGTCCGCGGATCCGCCAGGCGGCCAGGTCGAACGCGTAGCAGCCGGCCGCGGCGACATCGTCTGCCGTGATCCCGTAACGGGACAAGTCGCGGAGGTAGGAGGTGTTGAACTGCATTGGCCCTACGTCATGCGTGCCGTTGCTATTGCGCACCCATTGACCGGGTTTCCCCGCTTCTTTCTCGGCCACGGCCAGGATGATGTTTGCGGGGACCGCGTACTTTACGGCTGCCGAAATCGAGCACACGACGCGCTCCTGAAGCTGTGGTGGCAGATCGACAAAAGGCATTTGGCCTTCCTTCTTGCTGGTTCCTGCCGTGATTACAGAAGGCGCCGCTGCGCTGCCTCTGCTGCGATTCTGGCGTTGTACTCGGCCTGTGCTCGGTCGTAGTCATTCGCTTCGGCCCAGTACCCGCCTCTTTCTGGCGTCCCCACGTAACGCGGTTGCGTGCCGGAAAAGTCAGTGTAGGCGTGGCCGGCATAGACCGCGCAATAGCCTGGCATCCGGTTGCCGATGAGCACCGTCTCGGTGTCCCAGGTCCATGAAAGAAGTGTGACGTTCAGCGATGCCGCATCGCAGCGGCCTGCGCCGTTTGCCATTGCGTTGACCAGCAGACTCATTTCAGGGGTTTGGTTGGCCACCGGGCACAGCTTCAGGAAATTGCCCCGCGCGCGGATGGTGTCGCTCAGTTTCCGGTGCGAGATACTGAAATACCGATGCAGCGACGGCGAGCACTCGCCGGGGCGAGTACCCGTCGATAAACACAGGATGGCTTCGCAGGCCAGGCGAGTATCGCCGGTCAGTGCCTCTTCGGCGCTGGCCGATGCCGAGATTGACGCAGCCGCGGCCAACGCGACCGAAGCGAGAACAAGTTTTGGTTTCATGTGTAACGCCCCTTGCGTGATGGAGAGTGAGTGTCGCGGTCGCGGAATGCGGAGACCTCCGAGTCAGCATCCACCGACGTGTCGCTAGCTCCTGACAGGCTGTTGCCGTCAAACGTGGGTTCCGGCTTGAGCTGCTCGCTGGATGTTGCGGTCGTCCCCTGGGCCTTGATGGCCGCGGCCACTTTGCCGCCGACGGTCTGGCTGAGGCGTTCCTGTGCAGCCTCGGCGCCGGCGTTGGCTCTCTCCTTGGCGACGTCCCAACTGCCTTTGACCAGGTTGGCGGCTGCGTCGGTGGCGACCCGGCCGACCGTACCCAGAGCAGATTTCTCGCCACCTTGCGGCTGCTGACCTGGTGTCTGCCCGGCGGCCCTGGCTTTGCTGTTGCCGGTCGTGCTGCCCTTGGCTGCGTTGCCCTTGCTGCTGGAACTCGCACGAGAACCGCCCGAGGTCGTTCCGGATGACGAGCTACCGCTCATCGCCGGGCCGTCCATCGCACCCGCCAGAGGGCTGCCGAGGCCGGCTGCGCTACCGCTCGCCCCGCCACCACCAACCGCGTCAGCCATCCCACCGGCCATGCGCGAAACAATGTCCGTACCTCCGGCGACGTTCTGCGATGCTTTCGAGGCGGCGGTCATCAACGCTTGGACGCCGCCCGCCGCATTCGCCGCGCCGGCGGCGATCGCTGCTCCCCCCGTGGCGACGGCCGCACCCGCCATGGCGGCAGCGCCCATCGCCGCCCCGGTACCGAAACCACCGCCCAGAGCGTGTGTGCCGCCATGCATCGCCAGACCGCCGATCAAGGCCGGTAGCTTGTTCACCAGGGCCAGCAGGACCACGGAAACAATCAGCATCACGCCCAATTCCTTGAGACTGAGACCGGCGCTCATGCTGGCGTAGTACTGGTCGACGAAGGACTTGCCGATGCCGACCAACAGCACCATGGTGAGCAGCTGCGCGGCGATACCCAGAACGGTCTTGTAGTAATGGATCGCCATGTCCGAAGTCCATCGCGAGCCACCAAAGCCGAGGAAGAAGACACCGGCGTAAGCCAGGACCCAGCCGCTCACCAGGAGCAGCAACATGTTCACGCCGATCAAGGCCAGGATGATGAGGATTGCCGCGCTGATGAGGATGCCGGCCGCACTATCGACTGGCGACCATCCGGAGGAGCGATCGAGAACCTGGTAAAAAATGGTGAAGCCGATGTCGACGATTCCTGAAGGCGACAGCGCCGGGCCTGTGCCGCTTGCCGTGCCGCCGATCGTGCGCAGCGAATTCATGATGTCGGTGGCGAAAGTCGGGCCGTTGGTGAGCAACCACCAGAAGAAACCGGTGAAGATCGTGAAGCGCGCGAACTCCGCATAGAACTCGCCAATGTCGGCCTTGCGCAAGGCCAGCATGCCGAAGGTCCAGACCATCGAGATCAAGGCCAGGGTCCAGAACAACCACGAGGCCCGTGCCGTGATCGTTGCCGCCCACATGCTGGCCGCGGCCGAATAGCGTGCCAGGACGTTATCCAGCACATCCGAACTGTCGATAGCCGCCTGCGCTTCGACGGAAAAGAGCAGCAGCCACAGCAACAGCGCGCCGGTGGTGGCACCTAATAGGGCGGGCGTTCTTCTCATCGCTACCTCACCAAGCTTTCTGTTGGCTAGGTTTGAACTCTCCTTGTCGTGGGCACTTGTCGAGAAGTTCAGCGCGTTGAGCGGGATCTTGCACCTTGTCCAGATCGGCGCAGGCCGGGCTGGCGACGGGATTTTTGGTTTCTGGCTTGTCGCCACAACCCGGGACGGTCGCTATCACCATGGCAACCAGCGCCACGCTCGAGAGTTGTCTTGCATTCATGTCATCTCCTTTTTACCAAGTACGCCCTGTACTGCTGCGGAAAGTGCCACTGCGCAGTTGCTCGCCGGCAGCGGCTTCTTGTGCTTCACGATCGGCCAGCGCCTGGTTCCGGGTGGCGATGGCGTTTTGTTGCGCGATCAGGAGTCCCCGGATCTGCAGCAACTGGTTCGCCTGTTGACTGGCCAGCTGGTTGGCGTAGCCGATGGCCTGCATCTGGCCTGTCGCGCCTTGCGCACTCGACTGAAGGCGCTGCAGGGTGCGCGCATCGGCTTGCATCGCGTCCTGCTGACGATCCAGCCCTTTGAATAGCGCATCGGTCGCCCTCTTCTGTGCTTCGGATCCGAGGCGCTGGCTCTCCTTGATCGCTGCCCATTCGGCCGCCGTGCAACCGCCAGGGTTGAAGCACGGCGAGTTGCGGTAGTAGGCCGTGTCCTGGAACTTGCCCAGGTAGTTGTCGATGCTGCCGAGGTTGGCCTTGTAGTAATCCAGGGTGTCGATCGCACCGCGCAGCAAGTTCATCGTGGTCACCGCCTGATCCCAGATGTAGGCGGCCGGTGCAGCGGTATTCCTCAGCATGTTTTCGTACTGCTGCAGTTGCGTCCGGTATTGCTCGATTTGCTGCAGCGTTTGCGCCACGCTTTCCATGGCTGTCATCACGTTCTGCGTGAGGTTGCCGGCGTCGAACACAGGGATCCCGGTCGCATGTGCCGGCGCCATCATCACTGGGCTGGCCGAGAGGGCCATCGCCAGGAAAATTTTAGCGGCTAAAATTTTCTTCCCGGGCTTCATCGTCTTTTCTCCTTGGCGTCATCAGTAGTCAAAGGATTGGTACGGCTTGGAAAACGTCATGTCCTTGGTGACGATGACGTTGAAGCGATAGCCGGGCCGGATCTCCAGCGTCGGCGCAATGTTCATGTTCTTGGCGATCAATTGCGCGGTCACCTGCCCGAGCTGCTGCCCCAGCGCCTCGCTCATGGCGCTACTGGCACTTGGCGTGCCGTAGGGTGTCTGCGTCTGGTTCTGCTGTTGGCTATAGCTGATGCCGGCGGTGACGGCCGACATCAGCAATGCGGACCCGAACAGCCGCAGGTAATGGTTGTTCACCTGGTCCTTGAAGCCGGCGTAGCCGACACCGTCGGCACCCGGCATCGAGCCGATGTCCATCGCCTTGCCGTCCGGAAAAACGATGCGCTGCCAGGCCACCAGCACCCGCGCCTGACCATAGGCCACGTCGCTCGAATAGCTGCCAACCAGGCGCGAGCCCTGCGGGAGCAACAGGTATTTGCCGGTAGCGGTGTCGAAAACGTTTTGCGCGATCTGGGCCATGATCTGGCCCGGCAGGTCGGAATTGATCCCCGAAATCAGCGTCGCCGCCACCACGAATCCGGCGCGCAGTTCATACGGGGAACGCGGCGCTTCCGGCTGGGAATCGAGCCTCCAGCGGTCGCCCGATCCGGTGTTGCCGAATTGCGCAACACCGTGCTTGCCGCCGGTCGCCGCCGTTGGCAGCAGTTGCGGGGCAGATGAAGCGCTCCCCCCTGCCCCACTCAAGCCCTGCAACTGCGCCAGGCGAGCCTTGTAGGCTGCCGTCGGGTCATCCCGGCCGGCGGCGTCGATCTGCTGCCGCACGGCGGCCAGCCGGGCAATAGCCTCTTCGCGGCTTCCAGGAGCGCCGGTTACCCCGCCCGGTGGCGAGCCAGCACTGCGCGGGGCGACGACCGGCACGGTGGTCCTGGCCTTCACCGCCTCTTCGAGCTGCTGCATCTTCACCATGCGGATACGATCCAGCTCATCGTCGCGGGGAGAGCGTTGGAGCGTGCCATCGCCTGTCGAGCGGGGTGGCATCGGCGGCGCGTCGAGGTTTTCCGGGCGGGCAATGGGGATTGCGCCGAGTGGCGTCGCGGGGCCAGCGAGTTCCGGAACCTGTAGCGGTTTCGCGGCTTCGGCCGGAATGATCCCGTCCTTTTGCTTGCCGGCGATCTCGTTGGCGAACAGGCTGCTGTTGCCGCCCTTCTCCTTGGCGCCCTGCGCCGGCTCGTTCTGCTGGGCAGCGCGATCCGCAGCCACCAGGACCATGACGATCAGGAACACGCTCATGACGCCGCCGACGAGGTACACGGGCAGGTTGTTCACCCGGCGCACACCCGACCGCCTGGACAGTTCGCCAGGCGAGGCGTCCGGTGACATCTGTTCTTCGGTGATGTGCTCAGCCATGGCCAATCACTCCTTCCGAACCCAGGCACCGGCCGGGGCCACCGTATCGTTCTGCGCCACGTAGGCGCGACTCAGAGACTGCGAACCGACCATCACTGTCACGCGATAAAGGTTCGTGCTGGCCGGCGCGTCGAGCACATAGCGCAGGCTCAATCCCGGCCTGGCGGTGTCCGAGTTGCCCGCCGGCGCTGCCTCGTCCGGTTCGAACTCCAGGATGGCGTAGCCCTTGATGCGCAGCGATTCGACCAGCGCGCTGCCGTAGGCGTCGGGTGTCGGCTGGCCGAGGTCGAAGCGGGTGCTCGCCGGTGGGTACAGGACCGTGAGCTGCTTCACCGTGTCCGCGGCGAGCTTTTCATTCAGGGTGGCCGGGGCATCGGCGCCAAGAAAATTGCCGTAAGGCTCGATCGAGGCGCAGCCAGCCAGGCCGGCCAACAGGAACAGGAGGGGCGCGTGGCCCAGGAGCTTGCGCATGATCATTGCCCCTTCTGGATGGTCACTCGATCCTGGCCGGATCCGACGCCGGCAATCAGGATGGCCTTGTCGAATACGGCATCGACGATGTAGCGGTTGCCCTGCACGCGATAGTTGACCATCACCGTTTCGTCATCGGAGAAAAGGCTGCCGTCCTTGCGTACGACGAGAAGGGTCGGCGCTTCGCCCTGGGCCATCGTCGAGGGCATCTGGATGATGGTCTTGCTGCCGTCGTTGTAGACGCGCAAGGGCTTCCAGGCTGCGCTGCCAGAGACCTCGTAATCGAAGCTCAGGTTGCCCAGGTATTCGCCGGTTTGCGGCAGCGTGTTGTCTCGGCGCTCCCTCCCCTCGCGGGTCTTGATGGCTTCCCACTTGGCCATGGCGTCTTCGGGATAGGTGAAGGCGACCTGTGGCATGTATCGCGTGCGATGCGAGCGCAGTCGGAAGTGATAGGTGCGCCGGTTGGTGGTCACGACCAGGGACGTTTCCAGGCCCACATCCAGCGGCTTGATGATCAGGTGTTGAACTTCGCCGCCGCCACTGCCGGTGATCGCTGGCTCAACCGTCCAGCGAGCCGTATCGCCGAGGTTGATCGAGTTGACCTGTTCGCCGGGTTGCAGGGCGACGTCGCACACCTGCAGCACGGCGCAAACGATGCTCGGTTGCTGGGCGCCGTACAGGAACTTGATCGATCCGTTTGGCCCAGCCACCGGAGCGGCGCCCGTTCCCCCGGAGGCCTTCCATTTCTCGGCGATGGCAATCGCCACTTTCTCTTGCTTGGTCAGGGTCGGGTTCTTGCCCGAGAAATACAGGTCGGCGAGATCGTCGCCAGGAGCCGCCAGGGCGACTGCGGGCATGGCGCCCAGGATCATTGCGTAGAGAACCTTCTTCATGGGGGTGCCCCTCTCAAAGCTGTTTCGACCAGGAGAAATCACGGACATAGATACCCAGCGGGTTGTTGCGCATCTGTTCTTCGCTGGTCTCGGTGGTCGGTTCGACGACATAGATCGTCACCAGGGAGCGCATGCGGAAAGGCTGACCCTTGACGATCCCCTGCCGATCGCGGGTGGTTTCCAGCCAATCGACTTGCCAGGTTTCTGGCGTTTGCGCGAGCACCGAGGCGATCTCGATGCTGACCGTCTCCTTTGCCGCCCGCTTGAACGGGCTGGATTCCTCGCTGCCGTTCAGCCATTCATTCATCCTGGCCGTGGCCGGATCGTGCGGGGCCAGCATCGAGTACACGCGGAACACGGCCTTGCGCTGCAGGGCCACGTCCGGCGTGACCACGCGCGCGTCGCTGATGAACGAGGCCACCGACGCTTCGATCACCCGCACATCGGCAGGCGCCGCCCGCTCGGCCGGTGCCACGGCCAGCGCCTGCCCGAGCTTGTCCACCTGGACGACGTAGGGCACGAACTTCGCCTGGCTGCCAATGTGGATGATCCCGCCGACGCCGGCCAGCGCGATCAACAGCGACAGGATGCTGAGCAGTTGCCAGGTCTGACGCGCAGAAACGACGCTGCCGACGTGCTCGTTCCAGGTGCGGCGAGCAGCCAGGTAGGGGTTCTCGTTCTCGCCGCTGCGGCGCCCCCCGACCATCGGTTCATGGGAACGCCGGGGATCGGCGTCGGGAGTGGCTCGCTTGAACGGCCAGCCCTTGAGTTGATCAGCAAAGCTCATGCGGCGACTCCATATTCGCTAAGGTTCAATCCCCTGCCCTGCAGCCACTCATTCACCCAGCCATGGCCAAACTTGGCTTCCAGGTGCTTGATGGTGGCCACCGATTCCTTGTCGGCAGCGCCGACGAAGGCCAGGGCCAACGGCCCCAGGGCGAGGTCGTACAGGCGGCGGCCGTTTTCCGAAACGTAGTAGTACTGGCGCTTGGGAATGGCGGTCGCCAGGATCTCGATTTGCCGGGCGTTGAGGCCCATGCGGCGATACAGTGCCGCCGTGTCCTCGTCGCGGGCGTAGATGTTGGGCAGGAAAACCTTGGTCGCGGTCGATTCGACGATCACGTCCAGGATCCCCGAGTTGACCGCGTCGGAGAGGCTCTGCGTGGCCATCAAGACCAGGCAGTTCGCCTTGCGCAGGACCTTGAGCCATTCCCTGATCTTGGCGCGGAACGCCGGGTGTCCGAGCATCAGCCAGGCTTCGTCGAGGATGATCACCGCCGGCTGGCCGTGCAGGGCGCGCTCGATTCGCCGGAACAGATACAGCAGCACCGGCAGCGCGTACTTCTCGCCCAGGTTCATCAACTCTTCGATCTCGAAGACCGTGAAGTCGGAGAGCGACAAGCCGTCTTCCTCGGCGTCGAGCAGGTGTCCCATCGCGCCATCGACCGTGTACTGCCGGATCGCGTCGCGAATCGCCTCGTCCTGGATGGTGACCGAGAACTCGGACAGGGTGCAGCCACCGCTGGAATGCAGACTGAGAATCGCATTGCCGATTTCGTTGCGCTGCGCGGCCGAGGTGTCCAGGCCGTTCAACGCCAGGATGGTGTCGATCCACTCCATCGCCCAGGCCCGGTCGCCCTTGGTTTCGAGGAACTGCAAGGGACAGAAGGCCAGGCGCTCATCATCGGCGGCGACCGTGAAATGCTTGCCGCTGCTGCCCCCGGTCTGGGCGCGGATCGCGGCGGCGAGCGGGTACATCGACATGCCCTTGTCGAAGGCGAAGATTGACATGCCGGCATAGCGGCGCAGCTGTGCGGCGATGATGCCCAGGTGTGTCGATTTGCCGGCGCCGGTCGGTCCGAACATGAAGGTATGCCCGAGGTCGCGCACGTGCAGGTTCAGCCGAAACGGCGTCGCGCCGTGCGTCACGCAGTGCATCAAGGCCGGCGCCAGTGGCGGGTACATCGGGCACGGAGCACCGTCGCTGCCTGTCCAGATCGTGCTCGTCGGCAGCAGGTCGGCCAGGTTCATGGTGTTGATGAGTGGCCGGCGAACGTTCTCGACACCATGCCCCGGCAAACTGCCGAGGTAGGCGTCCATGGTGTTGATGGTCTCGATGCGCGCCGCGAAGCCGAGACGGTTGATGGCCTTTTCTACCTGGCGTGCAGACGCTTCAAGACGGGTGCGATCCTCGTCCATGAGCACGACGACGCTGGTGTAATAGCCCTGGGCGACCAGGCCGCTATTCACTTCGGCGATGGCCGCTTCGGCATCGGCGACCATCGAGATCGCGTCCTGATCGATGGACCCGGTGTTGGTGTTGAACACCTGATCGAAGAAGCCGCGAATCTTCTGCCGCCACTTCTTGCGAAACTTGTCGAGGTGCCGCACCGCCTCGTGCGTGTCCATGAAGATGAAACGCGACGACCAACGGTATTCGCACGGCAGCTCGCCCAGGGCGGTCAGGATGCCCGGCGTGGACTCCAGGGGGAAGCCTTCGATGGCGACCGCCTGGATGAACTGGCGGCCGACCTTGGGCACCACGCCGGTCCACATTTCCTGCCCGCCAATGAGCGCGTCCAGGTACATCGGATTGGTCGGCAACTGCAGGGGATGATTGATGCCGGTGACGCAGAACTGCAGCCAGCGCAGGAAGTCGTCGTGCGTAACCTGCGAACCGTCCTCGTTGACCACCTTGTGGCCGCGCAAGCGTTGGAGAATAACGGCCGACGACAATCGCGACTCGATGGTGGCGCACTCGCGCTTGAAGAACTCGATCAAGCCTCTCGTGCTAGCCTTCTGATCGGGCGCCTGGGTGTCGTCGTCGAACATCAATTCAACGAACTTGCGTTGCGCGAGCAGCGGCGGGAAATAGGTCAGCGTCAGCACGAAGTAGCCTTCGTACATGGTGCCCAGGCCTTCGAACAGCCGACGCCGTTCCTCGTCGATGGCCGCCGACACCCCGTCTGGAAAATGCGAGCTGCCGCGGCTCGAGTAGTTGGCCGCCGGCCGACGCACCGCGTCAACGTGCAGCATCCAGCCATTACCAAGCCCGGAGAGAGCCTGGTTGATGCGGAACGAGACGATCTCGCGTTGCTCGTCGGTGCTGCTGGCGTTGTCGCTTCCGTTGTACAGCCATGCGGCC
>JACKLW010000021.1 GCA_024235715.1 Accumulibacter sp.
TTAGCGATGGCAGCGGGAGCGGGTCAACGTACGCGTACACCAGTGGTAGCCTCACCATTGAGAAGCGGGACGCAGGTGTACCGGAGCCGGGCATACTGGCCTTGATGGCCTTGGGTTTGCTGGGTGTAGCCGGCCGCGGCCGCGCAAGCTGCTAAGCAGCAATTCACTCGAAGAACGCGCTCTCGAGCTGGTGCGTTTTTCTTCTCGTTGTTTTCGGGTAGATGTCAAAGCAGCTGTCGCCTGAGCTCATGCTGCCATTGGCATACTCTTGCTGCTAGTCGTGACAGCCGCCACGACGCCATCTCGCTCCGGGTTGAGCGTCACGGCAGCGACGGGTGACCAGTTCCGGGTGTGTCGACTCCAGTGCGCCCGGTGCTTCGCACGGGCTTCGTGGAAGAGCGAGTGCCGGGCCGCCGGGAGGGCCTCGTCGTCGCCGGCATGACGTTGCTCTGGCGCGACATGCCGAATGCCGCTATGGCGCTGCTCCGTGTTGTACCAGCGCACGAAGTCGCTGCCCCAGAGGCGTCCCTGGTCGATGTTCTCGAAACCCCGTGCCGGGAATTCCGGTCGGTGCTTCGCGGTGTGGACGAGCGCCTCGGCATAGACGTTGTCGTCGGACACGCGCGGTCGCGAGTAATACGGTTTGATGCCCGGCCAATGCAGCATCGCCAGGAGAGTGGTGGCCTTCAGGGTTTCCACCACGTCAGACCTTGAACGCCAGATTCCTACGGAAAACCGACGCCGTCAGCAACTTGAACGAACCGAGCAAGAAGTCCCTGGAGGAAGCGATGATGGGGCGTATCGTTGGCGAAGCGAAGTTGGTCGGCACCTATCAGAAGTGGCGCTGATCTCGCCTGGCACGAACAGCCTGCTCGCTGGCTCGTTTCGCATCGTGGATTTCACGGGGCAAAGAGATGCGGCGTATCGTGTGCCGATGGCGGGGCGCCTGTCCCGAGGGGATTGCACTCGGCGCATGGCGCAGCCGGATCTGCGCCATCGCCGTCCCACGCAGAGAATCTCCCACAGGCGCTATGCCGGCCATGCCTGCATCCGGAAAGCGTCGGCAAGAAAATCGATCAGCAGGCGGACCTTTGGCGCGACCAGCCTGCGCGAGGGGTAAACCGCGTACACGCCGAGTTCGATCGAACGGTAGGCCGGCAACAACTCGACCAGGGTTCCCGCGATCAGGTCCCGGCCGACGAGGAAGGAGGGCTGCAGCACGATGCCCTGATGGCGCAGGGCCGCCACCCGGCAGGTGTCGCCGTTGTTGGTACGCAGGCGCGGCGACACCTTCACCGACACCACACCTTGTGGTCCGGTGAACGCCCAGTTGTCGCCCATCGAGAACAGGCTGTAGGCCAGCACCTCGTGCTGCGCCAGTTCTGCCGGATGTGCCGGCATACCGCGCTTGCGCAGGTAGGTGGGTGACGCACACAACACCAGGCGCGTCGAGGTGAGCCGGCGGCTGATCAGTGTCGAGTTGGGCAGGCGCGCGATGCGCACCGCCATGTCGAAGCCTTCGTCGACCAGGTCCACCACGCGGTCGGCCAGGGTCACGTCCAGCGTCACTCTCGGGTGCAGGGCCATGAACTCGACCCACAGCGGCGCCAGGTGCAAGCGGCCGAAAGTGACGGGGACGTTGATGCGCAGGATTCCCGTCGCCTCGCCGCTGACCGAGGTGATTTCGGCTTCCGCCTCCTCGAGGCTGGCGAGCAGTTCCTCGCAACGGGCGTGGAAGACCTCGCCCTCGGCCGTCAACGACAACTTGCGGGTCGTGCGGTGCATCAGGCGCACTCCCAGTCGCGACTCCAGATCTGCCACGTGACGCGATACCGCAGCCTTGGACATCGCGAGCGCGTCGGCAGCGCCGACAAAGCTGCCGGCGTCGATTACGGCGACGAAAACCCGCATGGCTTCGAATCGGTCCATTTGTCTCGACATATGGAACAGTGAGTCGCATTAAAGCATGTTTATCTATGCAGTCGCAACTTCTACAATCCGCCCATCGATCAACAACCCTTGTCCGGAGCACACCATGAGCACAGCCAAAACCACTTCCACGCTGCAACGCGTCGTCGGCACCAACGCCGGCTACGGCGCGCTGGCCCTGCGCATTCCCGTGGGCATCATCTTCGCCGCCCACGGCGCGCAGAAGCTGTTCGGCGCCTTTGGCGGCTACGGCCTCGAGGGCACAGCCCAGTTCATGGATTCGCTCGGCCTGACGCCGGGCTACCTGATGGCCTTGCTGGCGGGCAGCGCCGAGTTTTTCGGCGGTCTGGCCCTGATCGTCGGGCTGCTGGTCCGTCCCGCCGCAGCGGCCCTGGCCTTCGCGATGCTCGTCGCGATCTTCAGCGCGCATATCGACAAGGGCCTGTTCATGGCCAACAACGGCTACGAATTCGCCCTGGCGCTGCTGGCCGCATCGGTATCGCTGCTGATGGGCGGCGCCGGTCGACTGTCGGTGGATGCCGCGTTGGCCGCGCGCGGTGCGCGCTGAACGGCGCCGCCCGAATACCGACGCGACCAGGAGCGACACCATGATCGGTCTACCCAGTGTGTTCGTCTCGCACGGCGCACCCAGCTTCGCGATCGAGCCCGGTCTGTCCGGGCCGCGATTGACAGCCCTGGGCCGCGAACTGCCCAAACCCCGCGCGGTGCTGATCGTTTCGCCGCACTGGATGACGCCGAGTCCGCAGGTCGGGATGGTGGAAAGACCCAGGACGATTCACGACTTCGGTGGCTTCGACCCGGCGCTGTACGAGATCGACTACCCGGTGGACGGTCACCCGCAGCTGGCGCGTCGCACGCTCGATCTGCTGTACCAAGCCGGCTGGTCGCCGCGGCCGGACGAGCGCCGCGGTCTGGATCACGGCGCCTGGGTGCCGATGTTGCACCTCTACCCCGAGGCCGACGTGCCCGTTTTCCAGGTCTCGCTACCGTCACGACTGGACGCCGATTCGGCCTGGGCCTTCGGTCGGACGCTCGCGCCGCTTGCCGGCGACGGGGTGTTGATCGTCGGTTCGGGCAGCCTGACGCACAACCTCTACGATCTCCGTGGCGGCCTTGGCCACCACGCTCACGAAGAGGCCTATGCGGCCGAGTTCGCCGCCTGGGTTGGCGACGCCGTCGTCACCGGCGACAGCACGCGGCTTCGCCAGACCCTGGCGTTGGCCCCGCATGCGCAACGCGCGCACCCGACCACCGAGCATTTCTGGCCACTGCTGGTGGCAGCTGGCGCGGCAGCCACGTCGTTGCCGGCGACGGTGATCGAAGGCGGCATCACGCACGGCGTGCTGGCGATGGACTGCTTCGTCTTCGGAAGTGCCGGCCACGAAGGCCGTGGGGACCGGTCGATAAATATTGGCAGCATGCCTTTGCATGCCTCGATCAACCCATGACGCGCACCCCTTGAGACTGCCGGTGAACCGACACCGAGGAGGTTCTCGCTCATGTAACGCATCAAGTAGCGTTTCTGACTGCGGTGGCCGGTTGCGACCGGCACATGGTTGCTGGCCGATACGTTCGCGCCGGCCAGCCTGACCGCCGCCACGTCCTTGTCTGAAACCCCGCCGCCGGACTCGACCGCCGTGCCGGCCGCGTTGAACGTGTCACCTTGCACAAGCAGCAGAACGGTTATCGTGTTCTGCGGCTGACGGTTAAGGGTGAGCCGGAATTGACCTCTTTGATCGGGCACGCCGCCGTCGTTTCTCCCGGCGAAACCGCTTCGTCTTTCGGCGCCAGTGTCACCGATCACGGGGACGACCGGCAGTTTCGCGCCGTATCCCTTGGAGTTTCGCCGCCGACCACTTTGCCGGCGTCGAGCGTTGCCTCGGTTCCGGCATGGTCAGGGGGATTGGCCCGGTCCATGGCGGCACGCTGGCCGGGTTAAGATTGTGCCCTTCACCGACAATGGACAGGCCGACACGTGACACAGACGACTGATCCCTTCCTGCGCCGCCTGCGCTGGATCACCTGGGCGCTGATGCTGCTGACCGTCGTCTGGTATGCGCTGCCCTGGCTGGAGCGCTACGTCATCAGTCGCACTGCCGAACCGCGGCCGATCGCGGCCCGCGGCGAGCTGGCGGCGGATGAGCAGACGACGATCGAGATCTTCGAGCGGACCAGCCCCTCGGTCGTGTTCATCAGCACCCGTCAGCGGGTGCGGGACTTGTGGACCCGCAACGTGTTCAGCGTGCCGCGTGGCAACGGCTCGGGCTTCGTCTGGGACAGCCTGGGACACGTGGTCACCAACAACCACGTCATCGAGGGCGCGTCGGAGGCGACGGTGCGGCTGAACGACGGCCGCAGCTACAGTGCCGTGCGGGTCGGCGCGAGTCCCGCCCATGATCTGGCTGTGTTGCGCATCAGCGTGCCTTTCGACCTGCCCCCGCCGGTGCCGGTCGGGAGCAGTGGCGACCTCAGGGTCGGCCAGAAGGTGTTCGCCATCGGCAACCCTTTCGGCCTCGATTACACCCTGACCAGCGGCCTGGTGTCCGCGCTCGACCGGTCGCTCGAGGAGAAGGACGGCGTGGTGATCGAGCACCTGATCCAGACCGATGCGGCGATCAACCCCGGCAACTCGGGCGGTCCTCTGCTCGACAGCGCCGGACGCCTGATCGGGATCAATACCGCGATCTACAGCCCCTCCGGGGCCTACGCGGGGATCGGTTTCGCGGTGCCGGCGGACACCGTCAACCGCGTCGTGCCCCAGCTGATCGCCAGGGGGCGCTACCTGCGGCCGGGCATGGGCATCGCCGTCGACCAGAACATCAATCGTCTGGTCACCGAGCGCCTGGGCGTCGCGGGTGTGCTGGTGCTGAGTGTGACGCCCGGCTCGGCCGCCGAGGCGGCAGGACTGCGGCCGACCCGCGTGGACAGTCGCGGCGATATCGTTCCGGGTGACATCATCCTGGCGGTTGCGGGCCGACCGGTAGACACCGTCGCCGCCCTGTTCTCTGTGCTCGATGGGCAGCGCATCGGCGAACGGGTGGTCCTGCGCATCTGGCGCGACGGCAGTGCGCTGGATGTCCCCGTCGTGCTGCAGGCCGAAGGCTGAGCCTGTGGCCAGCTTTCGGGATGGCGCCGCCGCTTTTTCGCGGGTTGGACCGTGACGCCGAACGCACTACCGCTGGTCCTGGCCGGCTCGCGCGCGAGCGGCTGACTCTCTGGACAGTGGTACGCGAACTGCTGCAGGTGCGGCTGACACTCGTCTGTGGAGCCGCGCCGCCGAAAAGCCATCTGCTGGCGCCGGGTGTCGCCTGCTCACTGCTGCGCCCGGCTGCACTACCTGCTGATCGACCTGGCGCCCGATGCGTATGCCGACGGGCGACCAGGTCTACAAGGACGACGTGGCGGGCCCGATGCCGCGGGCGATTCACCAACTCATCGCACGCCTCGATCTGCCCGACGAGCCGCTGGCTGTACTCGCCGCGTTCGCCGCTCAACCGGTTCACCCGGCGGCGCCGCATGCGGGTCGTGCCGCGCAATCCGGAGGGCACGCCGTGCGGCGAGGCGGGATCCACCGGCGTCCGCGGCGACGCGGATGTCCAGCGTCCGGGTCATGCCGAGATGCGTGACCGTGGCAAGAGCAGTGTCGGCGCCTACAGCCTCCGAGGCTACGCCGTTGCGGGGGAAGCAGCGCCGCCGGCGCCCGGAAAGCGGCATCGACCGCCGACCGCCACCCGCCCGAAGGTGGTGCGCAGACGATCGGGGCGGGCGCCGGCGCGGACCACCGGCACCGGTCCCGCCAGCCAGAAGCGTACCCTGGGGTTGTCAACCTCCATCGCGTCTGATCCGCCGCATGCGGCGCCGCATGATGCGCAGCGCCGGAGCCTGCGCGTTCCGGGCGTCGTCGAGGCCTCGAACGCCGCTCAACTGGCGCATGCCTTTCGGCAAGTACAACGACAAGGGCCGCCTGATCGCGGATCTGCCGGGGAACTGCCCGAGCTCGTTTGCACGCGCGGGCGTTCCGCCGGGCGAGCGCGGCCAGCTTCTCGCGCTGATGCACGAACTCGACGATAACGGCTGGTCTGAGTTGCCGCAGCCGTTGCGGCAGCGCCGAGAGCCTGTCCGCCGCCGCAATGCGTCAGGGCAGGAGGAGCGCCTGGGCCTGTTCCCGCCAGTAGGCCAATGCTTCGAAGTAGCCTTGCCAGACGCACCCGTTGCAGCCGCGACCGCAACAGGTCGTCGGCACGGGCGGTGGCGGACGCAGGCTGAGTTGCCGTTCCTCGAGCAAGGCTTTGATTTGGTGGACGAGCGCCTGTGCGGTGAGCAGGTCGTGCATGGGCAGACGGAAAGGGTCGGGAGGCGGTTGCGTTTTCGGCATCATGGTTTCAGGATGATGTTTTGCAGGCCGCCTTCTCTCGACGACGGCGTTGGCTTCGTTGCTTCGCGTGCGTCCGCTTCCTGCCATCTGTCGCTGCTGCAAGCCGGATTCCGTACCGGCGCTTCCGGATGAACAGCGAGACAGCCGAGGAGGAAGGGCAATGGCATAGGGTCGCCTGCATGATCGGCGGTGTTCGGACGGATATCGGGAAACGTGCTGTCTGTTCCATACAAGTATCAACAAGAAACAGAAGTGGCTGATGGAAAGAAGATAAGACGGTGCTACGTCAGCATGGAAGACGAATGATATCAGCATTGCACGAAGTTTTTTCCTGGCCCGTGGCGAGCGGTGGTGCTGGGGGCGCTCAGGGATCAGAACCTTTACCTGACGTCCGGCGACAGGTGGAATGCCAAATACATTCCGGCGTTCATTCGGCGTTACCCGTTCGTCTTCTCGTCCAGCGCGGATCGCAAGACGCTGACGCTGTGCATCGACGAGTCGCATCCAGGCTTCAACCGCGAGGGCCGCGGCAGCCGCCTCTTCGGCGACGACGCCAAGCCGACGCCCTACGTCGACAAGGTGCTCACCTTTCTAAAGGAGTTCCAGGGGCACCTCGAGCGTACCCGGCTGTTCGGCCGCCGCCTCAAGGAGCTGCAACTGCTGCAGCCGATGCAGGCCAACGTGACGACGCCCTCCGGCGAGCAGATCACGATGGGCAGTTTCCTGGCCGTCAACCGGGAAAAGCTGCGGGCGCTCGACGGCGCGACGCTGGAGAAACTCGCGCGCAACGACGAACTCGAACTGCTCTACCTGCATCTTGCGTCGATGGGAAATTTCAACGAGGTCAAGGATCGCTTGATCGGCACCGGCGCCGACAAGGGCGCGCCCACCGCCGACGCAGCCTCAGCCGAGGCCGACGCGGCTGACGTCCCGGGCGGCGAGGAAAAGGCTGCTCCAGGGTGGCAGCGAAGCCGCCGCAAGGCGCCCGCGGACGGCTGAACGGCGCTGCTGCAACGCACAGGAACGCGCCCGAGCTCACCGGCGGTACCGGGCGAGCAAAGCGTCTCCGGCGACCATGCGGACATGCCGTGTCAGTGATGGCCTGCCGATCCAACCCCGCCTGCCAGGCAGGCGGGTTGACCGTTCCCGGCCCGCCCGTGCCAGGGTGGTGAATGCTTGGCGTTGAGCGAAGGGCTCGTGCTGCCATGCAGGCAGGCGCCTGGTCTTAACGTCAAACCCATAGCCTGCCAGCACTCCCGCAACTTTGCACGTCGCCAACTGAGATTTCTAGGGTGAACGGTCATTCCCGGGGCGGTTGAGGCGTTACCCCTGGTCGCCGGCCCTTTCCCGTTATTGCCAGACGGCTGGCTATTCCCACTCGATGGTGGCCGGTGGCTTGCCCGAGATGTCGTAGACGACGCGGTTGATGCCGCGCACTTCGTTGATGATCCGGTTCGACACCTTGCCGAGCAGGCTGTGCGGCAGTTCGGCCCATTGCGCGGTCATGAAGTCCTGCGTCTCGACGGCGCGCAGGGCGACGACGTATTCGTAGGTGCGCCCGTCGCCCATCACGCCGACCGATTTGACCGGCAGAAAAACGGCGAAGGCCTGGCTGGTTTTCTCGTACCAGCCGGCGGCGCGCAACTCGTCGATGAAAATGGCGTCGGCGCGGCGCAGCAGGTCGGCAAACTCGGGCTTCACCTCACCGAGGATACGTACGCCGAGGCCCGGGCCGGGGAAGGGGTGGCGATAGACCATGTCATGGGCCAGGCCGAGGGCGACGCCGAGTTCGCGAACTTCGTCCTTGAACAGCGCGCGCAGCGGTTCGAGCAGGTTCAGGCTCAGTTTTTCCGGCAGGCCCCCGACGTTGTGGTGGCTCTTGATGGTGTGCGCTTTCTTGGTCTTGGCGCCCGCCGATTCGATCACGTCAGGGTAGATCGTTCCCTGCGCCAGCCACCTGGCGTTCTTGAGCCTGGCAGCTTCTGCCTGGAAGACCTCGACGAACTCGCGGCCGATGATCTTGCGTTTCCGTTCGGGATCGGAGACTCCCTGCAGGTGGCGCATGAACTGCGCCGAGGCATCGACATGCACCACCTTCACACCGAGATTGCTGGCAAAGGTCTGCATTACCTGTTCCGCTTCGTTGAGGCGCAGCAGGCCGTTGTCGACGAAGACACAGGTCAGCTGGTCGCCGATTGCGCGGTGGATCAGGGCTGCGGCCACCGACGAATCGACACCGCCGGAGAGGCCGAGGATGACTTCCTCCCGGCCGACCTGCGAACGAATCCTGTCGACCTCTTCGCCGACATAGTCAGGCATGTTCCAGTCGTGGCCGCAGCCGCAGATGTCGCGTACGAAGCGGCCGAGGATGTCCTTGCCCTTCAGGGTGTGCGTCACCTCGGGATGAAACTGCACCGCGTAGAACCTGCGTTTCTCGTCGGCCATGGCCGCGATCGGCGTCGATTCGTTGCTGCCGATCAGCTTGAACCCGGGGGGCAGGGCGGTGACCTTGTCGCCATGGCTCATCCACACGTCTAGCAGCCCGTGCCCTTCGCCATTGCGTCTGTCTTCGATGCCTTTGAACAGTTCCGAGTGGCCACGCGCGCGCATTTCGGCATAGCCGAACTCGCGCCTGCTCGAGCTTTCGACACTGCCGCCCAGCTGGGCGGCCATCAGGTGCATGCCGTAGCAGATGCCGAGGACCGGCACGCCGAGTTCGAAGACCACTTGCGGCGCCTTGAAGTCCTCGACGTCGTAAACCGAATTGGGACCGCCGGAAAGAATGACGCCCTGCGCGTTGAAGTCGCGGATGAATTCCTCGGAGACGTCGTAGGGGTGCAGTTCGCAATAGACCTGCTGCTCTCGGACGCGGCGGGCGATCAACTGGGCGACCTGCGAACCGAAATCGAGGATCAGGATTTTTTGATGGGACATGGCGACGCCTCAAATGAAGCGGGCGGCCCGCAGCCGCCCGTGAATCGTCGATCGGTTTTCAATCGACATGGTAGTTGGGAGCTTCCTTGGTGATCTGTACGTCATGGACGTGTGACTCGCGGACACCCGCCGACGAGATCTGGACGAAGGTCGCCCGCTCGTGCATTTCGGCGATCGTGCTGCAGCCGAGGTAGCCCATCGACGAGCGCAGGCCGCCCATCAACTGATGAATGACCGCCAGGACCGACCCCTTGTAGGGAACACGCCCTTCGATGCCTTCCGGAACCAGCTTGTCGACGTTGGCGGTCTCTTCCTGGAAATAGCGGTCGGCAGCGCCGGCCGCCATGGCGCCGATCGAGCCCATGCCGCGGTAGGACTTGTAAGAGCGTCCCTGGAAAAGCTCCACGTCGCCGGGCGCTTCCTCGGTGCCGGCGAACAGGCCGCCGAGCATTACCGCGTCGCCGCCGGCGGCAATGGCCTTCGAGATGTCGCCGGAGTAGCGTATGCCGCCATCGGCGATCATCGGCACGTCGCTGTCCCTGAGCGCTCCATGGACGTTCTGGATGGCGGTGATCTGCGGGACGCCGACGCCGGCGACGATGCGCGTGGTACAGATCGAGCCGGGGCCGATCCCCACCTTTACGCCGTCGGCCCCATGCCCGACCATCGCCAGCGCGGCTTCAGCGGTAGCGATGTTGCCGCCGATCACCTCGACATGGGGGAAGTTCTTCTTGATCCAGTTTACGCGGTCGAGGACGCCTTGCGAATGGCCGTGAGCGGTGTCGACGACCAGCACGTCGACGCCGGCTTCGGCGAGCAGTTCGACGCGTTCTTCGGTACCCGGGCCGACGCCGACGGCGGCGCCGGCGCGCAGGCGGCCGGAAGCGTCCTTGCTGGCATTCGGGTGTTCGGTGGTCTTGATGATGTCCTTGACGGTGATCAGGCCGCGCAGCTCGAAGGCGTCGTTGACCACCACGACGCGCTCGAGTCGGTGCCTGTGGATCACGGCCTTGCCTTCTTCGACGGTTGCGCCTTCGGGGACAGTGACCAGCCGATTCTGCGGGGTCATGATATTGCGCACCGGCTGGTCGAGGTTGGTTTCGAAGCGCAGGTCGCGGTTGGTGACGATGCCGACGACGACGCGTCCGTCGAGCACCGGCACGCCGGAGATCTTGTGCAGGCTGGTCAGTGCCAGGACGTCGCGAACCGACATCTGCGGCGAAACGGTGATCGGGTCCTTCAGGATTCCGGATTCGAAACGCTTGACCTTGGCGACTTCGGCTGCCTGCGCTTTCGGGCTGAGGTTCTTGTGCACGATTCCTATGCCGCCCTCCTGCGCCAGGGCGATCGCCAGGCGGGCCTCGGTAACAGTGTCCATGGCTGCGGAAACCAGGGGCAGATTGAGGCTGATATTGCGCGTCAGACGGGTCTTCAGCGTCACGTCGCGGGGCACGACGGAGGAGTGGGCGGGGACGAGGAGCACATCGTCGAACGTCAGCGCCCGTTGGATTAAACGCATGGCCTTTGATCCGAGGTCACAAAAACGTATTATACAGCGTGCTCTCTTACCGCTGAATGACCATGAAGCGCATCGCCATAGCTGCTGCCATGCTGTTCGCCACCTGCTCCGCGCAAGCGCAGATCTATCAATGGCAGGATGAAAACAACAAGACAGTGATCTCCGACCGGCCGCCGGTCGGCAAGGTCAGGCAGCCGCGGCAGATCGCCGCAGAGGCCGCGGCACCGGGCGATGACACCGGCAAGACGCTGGCCGATCGCGAGATGGAGTTCCGCAAGCGTCAGAAGGAATCACAGGAAGGCGCCGCGGAGGCACGGAAGGAGCAGCATGCGGCTGCCCAGCGACACGAGAACTGCGAGCGCGCGCGGCTCTCCCTGCGGGTTCTGGAATCCGGCGAGCGCGTTTCGATGCGCGACAGCAAGGGCGAGCGCTACTATCTGGACGACCGGCAGCGCGAACAGGAGATCGAGCGGGCGCGCAACGACGTTCAGGCAAACTGCAAGTAGGATGCGCTAAGTCGCTTCGCCTTCGCCGGCACCTTTCTTCATGATCTTTCCCGCGGCGGCGCGTTGCTTGCGGACTTCCTTGGGGTCGGCGATCAGCGGCCGGTAGATCTCGACGCGGTCCTGGTCGCGCAGCGGGGCGTCGATCTTCGTGAGTTTGGCGAAGATGCCGATCTTGTTGGTCTTCAGATCGATTTCCGGGTACTTCTGCAACAATCCCGAGGCTTCAATCGCCTGTCCCACCGTACTGCCCGGCGGCAGTTGCAGGCCGACCAGCTGCTGCTTGTCCGGCAAGGCGTAGATGACCTCGATGCTGAGCAGCTCAGGCATTGGGTAGTCCGTGCACCTCGTTGGCACGCTTCACGAAGGCATCGACGAAGGTGTTGGCAATCTGGCTGAAGACCGGGCCGATCACTTTCTCGAACATCTTGCTGGAAAACTCGTACGAGAGCTGGAATTCGATCTTGCAGGCATAATCGGCCAGCGGCTTGAAACGCCACAGACCATCCAGGCGGCGGAAGGGACCATCGACCAGCCGGATTCTCATCCACTCCGGCGACTCCTTGTCGTTCTCGGTGGTGAAGTGCGAGCTGACGTTGCGATACTTGATGTGCAGCGTGGCGACCGTCTTCCGGGCATCGCGAAACTCGCAGCGCGTCTGGCTGCACCACGGCAGGAATTGCGGATAGTCCTCGACACGGTCGACGAGGTTGAACATCTGTTGCGATGAACGCTCGATCAGTACCGATTTCTTGACCATGGCCATGCGCTGCCGGACCTCGTGAATCCTGTAGAATCGAACATTCTAGCACTCCAGACCCTCAATTTCCCGAGAAAAGGCACCATGAGCATCGTCGCCAACAAGAAGGCTTTTCATGATTATTTCATAGAAGAGAAAATCGAGGCGGGCGTGGCGCTGGAAGGCTGGGAAGTGAAGGCGATCCGTGCTGGCCGGGCGAGCATCAAGGAGGCTTATGTCCTGGTCCGCAATGGCGAAGTCTTCCTGTTCGGCATGCACATCACGCCGCTGATGGCGGCATCGACGCATGTCCGACCCGACCCGGTGCGCACCCGCAAGCTGTTGCTGCACGCCAGGCAGATCAGCAAGCTGATTGGCCAGGTGGAACGTGCCGGTTTCACGCTGGTGCCGCTTGACCTGCATTTCCAGCGCGGCCGCATCAAGGTCGAGATCGGCCTGGCAAAAGGCAAGAAGCAGTTCGACAAGCGCGAAGCCGACAAGGATCGCGACTGGGTGCGCGAGAAGGCGCGGCTGATGCGCGCCAAGGTCTAGGCGGCGTCACCGCGCGCCGGGCTTGACGGCAGGTTCCGGCGTCAGCTGAAGTGGCGCAGGGAGCGTTGCTGCCTTTGCTCCGTATCCGCCGCATCGTTCAGCCGCTGGCGGACGAAAGTGATATGTGCCTGTGCGGCGAGCCGGGCGGCTACGGGCTGGCGGCTGCGGATCGCATTGTGGATCGCGCGGTGCTGCGCCATCAACTGGCGGCCGGTTTCCGGACTCACCGCGATTTCGCGGAGGTTGCGTCGCACGTGTTCGTGCAGCAGGCGCAGAACACTGCCCACCAGATGGCCGAAGAGCACGTTGTGGGCAGATTCGGCGATGGTCAGATGAAAAGCGACGTCGGCAGCGACCTGCGCGTTGCGATCATCGAGCGCATAGGCGGCGTCAAGCCTGGCATAGGCTTTCTCCAGGCGCTCCAGGTCGCTGTCGGTCGCCCGCTGCGCGGCGAGTTCGGCTGCCGACGCCTCGAGCAGGTAGCGGAACTCGATCACGTCATCCTGCAGGAAGGGGTGCTGATCGATCAACTGCTGCCAGGGATCGGCGAAGCTGGCTTCCAGGCGGTCGGTGACGTAGGTGCCCCCGCCATGGCGGCTGACCAGCAGGTCACGGGAAACGAGCTTCTTGATCGCCTCGCGCAATGACGGGCGCGAAACGCCGAGTTCGATTGCCAGTTCGCGTTCGGCAGGAAGGCGGTCACCAGGCTTGAGGGAGCCCTCGAGGATGCGCGCCTCGAGCTGGTGGGCGATGGCGTCGGGGATGCGCGGGAGTTTCAGTTTGGCATAATTCATGCTGTCTTGTCGGTGTCCTTGGACAAATCGCCCGATTGCTGCGGGGTTCCAGTGGTCTTACCAATCGATCGTGCCATCAGCGGCGATGCTGCGGGGAGAGCTTACATCGTTTCCCTCTGGCAGCGAGTGAGTGTAACCTGACGACAAGGCAGGTGGCAGAAAAGTCACAGGAGATTGACAAAGCGCGGCAGCGCAACTAGTGTACCCGGCAATTGGTCTTACCACTTTTCCCCTCGACACTTCAGGAGACAGCCATGGACGCAGCGGGCAGCCGCCATTACCCGGAAAAGCCCGAAAAGGTCTACCTTTTCGGGACCTGCCTGATCGATCTGTTTTGCCCGGAGGCAGGCATGAATGCCGTCCGTCTGCTCGAGCGCGAGGGAATCGAGGTGCTTTTTCCCGCCGACCAGACCTGCTGTGGGCAGCCGGCGCACAGCAGTGGCTTTCCCGAGCAGGCACGCGCTGTCGCCCTGGCGCAGTTTCGCCTTTTTCCGGAAGCGTGGCCGGTGATCGTTCCGTCGGGTTCGTGTGCCGGGACGATGCGTCGTCACTACCCGGCGATGTTTGCCGACGACCCGCGACTGCTGGCGCAGGCGACGGCGCTCGCCGAGCGGGTCTTCGAATTCAGCGAGTTCCTGGTGCACGTCGCCAGGGTCACTCTTGGCGACCAGGGCGGGCCGGCGCGCGTCGCGCTGCACACGTCCTGCGCGGCGCGGCGCGAGATGGGAACGCACGAGCACGCGCGTTCGCTGCTCGCACAGCTAGCGGCGGTCGAGGTCGTGCTGCACGAGCATGAATCGGAGTGCTGTGGCTTCGGCGGCACGTTTTCGCTGAAACATCCGGCAATCTCGTCGGCGATGGCCGGTGACAAGGTCGATGCCCTGAAGGAAACCGGTGCCGAGACTTTCGTGTCGGCCGACTGCGGCTGCATGCTCAGCCTGAACCATACCTTGCAGAAACGGCGCGATGGCTTTCAGGGGCAACACCTGGCGACCTTCCTCTGGCAACGGACGGGTGGTGAAGGGGGGCGGCGATGAGCGCGCGTGACAGGATCCTGCAGCGCCTGCGCGCCGCGCCGCAAGGCAAGGCGCCGCTGGCGCCTGACGTGCCTGCCTTCTACGATGCGCTCGGCGCCGCCGCGCCGGCCGGCACGCGCGCTTCGAGAATCGCGCTGTTCTGCGAAAAAATGGCTTTCTGGCACGGGGAAGTCGTCCGTGTGACGCGCGACAAGTGGCCGCAGAAGCTGCACGAGCTGTGCCTTGCCAAGGGGGTGCGCTCGCTGCTTTACGGCCCGCAGAGCGAGCACGCGGCGGCGCTCGTGGCTGCCGGAATCGACGGACTGAAACCGTACGATCGGCCGGTCGGCGAGTGGAAGAAGGCGCTCTTCGAAGACACCGATGCCGGCCTGACGGCGACGCGCGGCGGCATTGCCGAGACCGGCACGCTGATCGTCTGGCCGGACGCCAGCGAGCCGCGTCTGATGTCGCTGGTTCCGCCGATCCACTTTGCGCTGCTCGACGCCGATCAGCTCCACGATACGCTCTTCGACGCCATGCGTGTGCAGCGCTGGAGCGACGGCATGCCGACCAACGCCCTGCTGGTCTCGGGACCGTCGAAGACCGCCGACATCCAGGTCACGCTGGCCTATGGCGCGCACGGTCCGAAGGAGCTGGTCGTGCTGCTGCTGGTCAACGAGGAGGAGATGCAATGAACAGCCAGCCACTCAGCTTCGTTCCGGCCAGCGAATTCAAGCAGCGCGCCGCCGCGGCAGTCGCCGACGACCATCTGCGCAAGAGTTTCCGCGGCGCCATGGACTTCCTGATCAACAAGCGCGCGGCGCAGTTTCCCGATCCGGCGGCGCTCGAAAGCCAGCGCTCGCTCGCCGAACATATCCGCAAGTACAGCCTGGCGCGGCTGCCCGAACTGCTCGAGCAGCTCGAGCAGAAACTTGTCGCCAACGGCGTTCAGGTGCACTGGGCCGAGAACGCCGAAGAAGCCTGTGCGATCATCGTCGGCATCGCCCGGCGTCACTCGACGAAATTGATGGTCAAGGGCAAGTCGATGGTGAGCGAGGAAGTCGAGCTCAACCACGCCATGGCCGACGCCGGCATCGAGGCCCTGGAGAGCGATATGGGCGAATACATCGTCCAGCTCGACGGCGAGAAGCCTTCGCACATCATCATGCCGGCAATCCACAAGACCAGGGAGCAGATCGCCCGTCTGTTCGCCGAAAAGGTGCCGGGCGCCGCTTATACCGACTCTGTCGACGAGCTGATCGGCATCGGCCGCGCCGTCCTGCGCGAGAAGTTCATGAGCGCCGAGGTCGGACTGTCCGGCGTGAACTTCGCCGTTGCCGAGACCGGCACCCTGTGCCTGGTCGAAAACGAGGGAAACGGTCGCATGTGTACCACCGTTCCCGACGTTCATATCGCGATCACCGGCATCGAGAAGGTCGTCGAGAAGCTCGAGCATGTACCGCCCCTGTTCGGCTTGCTGACGCGCTCGGCGACGGGACAGGCGATCACCACCTACTTCAACATGATCAGCGGCCCACGCAAGCCGGACGAGAAGGACGGCCCGGGCGAGATGCACCTGGTACTGGTCGACAATGGCCGTACACAGGCCTACAGCGACGAACAGATGCGATCGACCCTGCAGTGCATCCGTTGTGGCGCGTGCATGAACCATTGCCCGGTGTATACGCGTATCGGCGGCCACGCCTACGGCACGACCTACCCTGGCCCCATTGGCGAAATCATCTCGCCGCACATGCTGGGCCTGGCCGCCACGCACGTCCTGCCAACGGCTTCAAGCCTTTGCGGCGCCTGCGGGGAAGTGTGCCCGGTACGCATCCCGATTCCCGAACTGCTCGTCCGATTGCGCGAGGAGGCACAGCACGACGCGCGTCCCGGACATGCGCCGATGGTCGGGCAGGGCGCGGCGAAGAGCCGCCTGGCAGACGCCATCTGGTCGGGCTGGGCCGCGATGTATACCCGTCCGGCGCTGTACCGGGCCTTTGGCTGGCTGGCGACCCGCTTTCGCGCGCTGACCCCGCCAATGCAGGGTGGCTGGACGGTCAGCCGCACGCCGATGAAGCCCGCAAGGCGGACGCTGCACGAGCTGATGGCGGAGAGAGAGTAGGCCCGGTAAAACGCGACCGTGGCTGGCTGGTGGGCGTGCAGGACGCGGCAGGAGGAGATTCGGCGCACAGGAAACGACCCGTGTTCCGTTGATCCGGCCAAGCGCTTGCGGCACTGCCGGCGACAGTTGCGTCGGCCGGTCCGCAAGCCCGCTGGTGACGGTGTTGCGCCCTACAAGCCGAGCCCGTTGACGTAACTGATCATCACCCCCGCCGCGACCGCAGAACCGATCACGCCGGCGACGTTGGGGCCCATGGCGTGCATCAGCAGGAAGTTTTGCGGGTTTGCTTCCAGTCCCACCTTGTTGGCCACCCTGGCGGCCATGGGGACTGCCGATACTCCGGCGGCACCGATCAGCGGATTGATCTTGCTGCTGGTGAACCGGTTCATCAGCTTGGCCATCAATACCCCGGATGCCGTTCCGATGGCAAAGGCAATGATTCCAAGAACCAGAATGCCAAGCGTTTGCCTGTTCAGGAAAGCTTCCGAGCTCAACTTCGAGCCTACCCCCAAGCCAAGGAAGATGGTGGTGATATTGATCAGGGCATTTCGGGCAGTATCGCTCAAACGCTCAACGACACCACTCTCGCGCATCAGATTGCCAAAACAGAACATCCCCAGCAGCGGCGCCGCAGTCGGGAGAAACAGGGCGACGAGAAGCAGCAGCACCAACGGGAAGATTATCTTCTCGGTGCGCGAAACCGACCTGAGCTGCGTCATCTGGATCCTGCGTTCCTCAACGGTGGTCAGAAGACGCATGATCGGCGGCTGAATAAGGGGCACCAGCGCCATATAGGAATAGGCGGCGACGGCAATCGCGCCGAGCAGCTCGGGGGCAAGGCGACTGGCGACAAAAATCGCCGTCGGACCATCGGCACCGCCGATGATGCCTATCGCCGCGGCATCCGCGAGGCTGAAGTCCATGAGGTTGATGGCGGACAGTGCCACCGCACCGATCACCGTACTGAAAATGCCGAACTGGGCGGCAGCACCCAGCAATAGGGTTCTCGGATTGGCCAGCATCGGGCCGAAATCGGTCAGGGCCCCGACGCCCATGAAAATCACCAGCGGGAACACCCCCGTCGCGATTCCGGCTTCGTAAATGTAGTGGAGGATGCCGCCGGGGTTGGCCAGGTGACCGCTGGCATCGAGCACCGGTGCCGAAAGAAAGCCCGCACCAGGTACGTTGACGAGAATGGCCCCGAAGCCGATGGGCAGCAGCAGCAACGGTTCAAAGTTCTTCTTTATTGCCAGATAGAGCAGCAGGAGACCCACCAGCATCATCACCAACTGCCCAGCCTCCAGCTGATAGATGCCGGAGTCCCGGAACAAGATAAGCATGCCATCCATGGTCGCTTATCCTATGGTCAACAACGGGTCGCCAACGGCAACAGCATCACCGGATTTGACCGCCACGCTGACGATAACGCCGGACTTGGTGGCTCTGACCTCGGTTTCCATTTTCATCGCTTCCAGAATGATCACGACATGCTCTTCATCGACCCGGTCGCCGACTGCGACGTCCACTCTGACGATGTTGCCCGCCAGCGGGGAGTTCATCGCTTCCCCCCCGCCTCCGGCTGCCGGTGCAGCAACTGGCGCAGCCGTGGGGCTGGCGGTGGTGGCTATCGGTGCCAACTGAGTAATGTCCCCACCATCGGCGACCTGCACGACATACGATTGACCGTTGAGGCTCACGGTATAGACGCTGGCGCCGCCTGTGCCTGCCGTCGTTGCTACCGTCGTGGCTGCCGGTTTTTTGGGTGGAGCGACTTCCGCGCTCGGTGCCGGCTCAAATGCACTGGGATTGCCGCGATTCTTCAGGAACTTCAGGCCAATCTGTGGGAACAGCGCATAGGTCAATACGTCGTCTATTTCCCTGTCGCCGGTTTCCAGTTTGAAGCCTTCGGATTTCGCCAGATTACGCAGTTCGGCAGTTAGCGTCTCGATTTCCGGCTTGAGAAGATCCGCCGGACGGCAGGTGATCGGCGCAGCGCCGTCGAGTACCCGGGCCTGCAATTCCTTGTTGACCGGGGAAGCCGTGGAGCCATATTCCCCCTTGAGCACGCCGGCAGTTTCCTTGGTAATGTTCTTATAGCGCTCGCCAGTGAGAACGTTCAAGACCGCCTGTGTGCCGATAATTTGCGAGGTGGGAGTTACCAGGGCGATATTGCCGAGATCCTGGCGGACACGGGGGATTTCCTTTAATACCTCTGCCAGCTTTTCGCCAGCCTTTTGGTCTTTCAGCTGGCTTTCCATATTGGTGAGCATGCCGCCCGGTACCTGCGCGACGAGGATACGCGCGTCAACCCCCTTGAGTTCACCCTCGAATCTTGCGTACTTCTTTCTCACTTCGCGGAAGTAGTCGGCAATTTCCGCCAGTAAATCAAGATTCAGTCCGGGATCACCGGGACGTCCTTCGAAAATGGCATTGATGGTTTCTGTTGGTGAATGCCCATAGGTCATGCTCATCGACGAAATCGCCGTATCGACGTTGTCGATATTGGCTTCAATTGCCTTTACCAGGGTTGGCACGGACAGGCCGGTCGTGGCGTGACAATGCATGTGAATGGGCAGGGAAGTCGCTGCTTTCAGTTTGCTTACCAGTTCGTAGGCATCGTAGGGATTCAATAGTCCTGCCATATCCTTGATGCAGATGGAGTGCGCGCCCATTCCTTCCAGCTGCCTGGCCAGAGTCATCCAGGTCTCGGTGTTGTGAACCGGGCTGGTCGTGTAGGACAAGGTGCCCTGGGCATGCTTGCCTACCTTGCGAACGGCTTTTACCGAGCATTCCATGTTGCGGGGATCATTCATGGCATCGAAGATGCGGAATACATCCATGCCATTGCTTGCCGCACGCTCGACGAAGCGCTCCGTCAGGTCATCAGCGTAATGGCGATAGCCCAGCAGGTTCTGACTGCGCAACAACATCTGGTGAGGCGTATTGGGAATGGCCTTCTTGAGTTCGCGAAGGCGATGCCAAGGGTCTTCGCCAAGATAGCGGATGCAGGAATCGAAGGTCGCCCCGCCCCAGGTTTCTACCGACCAGTATCCCACCTGATCGATCTTTCCGGCGATGGGCAGCATGTCCTCGAGGCGGAGGCGGGTTGCAAAAAGTGACTGGTGAGCGTCTCGCAATACGACTTCCGTTATTCCAACGGGTTTCCTGGCTTTGATCATGTCTGGTTAGCCTCTTTTGATGTAGCTACAATTAGAGCTCTATCTGGAGCGATGCTTGTGGATCGCAGCGCTTATGACCGCAAGAAGTATCTGGTCGTTGACCGGGCGGGTCGGTCCGGGCTTGTTCGGCGCGGCGGGTTTTTCGGGGACATATTTCTGGATCAGCGACGACATAAAGGAGGTCACCACCACGAGGATCGCGAGGAAGACGAAAACCGCGCCCATACCCATGAACATGAGGCTCAGGCCTTCTGCCAATAATTCGCCGGAATTCATCGATGTCGTCCCTTTCTGATGGGTGATCAGACGCGAGGTCTGCGACCTAAAGTTGCGCAGCGTATCGCATCCGAAGCGATCTTTCCACTGCAAATATCGTCGGTTTCGGGAAACAGGCGCGCGTTCTTGATTTAGAGGTTCTGGTCGTTGTCAATCGCATTTTTACGCCGATTGGATAGGGCAAGAAGCAGTTTTGCATGCATTTTTGAAGATGAACGGATGTCGGGATTTTCCGGATGGCTGCCGGGCAGAAGCGCTCGCGCAATGGCGGCTGTCGCTGCCGCGCGCAACGACGTGCGTTCGACCAGGGGCAAGTCATGGCGGCGCGTGGCGTGGCACTTGTCGCTGCCGCCGTCGCTTGAGCGGGTCGGCGGCCGAGTACACATTTCGCTTTCGGCTTGATCGATGCGCTGCTGGCGGCTATAGTCCGCAGGCGGTCTGGGTACCGCTTTGTTTCTTCGCTAGCGGTCTGGCGTTTCGGCGCAAGACCGCGTTCAAGCTGCGGCAGACTCCGTGCCGTGGCGGGTTTCCATGGGGAGTTGTCATGTTCCACTTTTCGCGCCGCCTGGCGCTCAAGGGCGTGCTTGCCTGTGCGCTGGCCACCGTCTTTCTGAACACGGCCACTGCCACGGCGGCTGACGCCGTTCTCCGTGTTTCGGCGATCCCGGACGAGGCGCCGACCGAACTGCAGCGCAAGTTCGCACCGCTCGGCAAGTATCTCGAGAAGGAACTGGGGATGAAGGTTTCCTTCGTTCCCGCATCCGACTACGCCGCGGTCGTCGAAGCGCTGGCCAGCGACAAGCTCGATCTCGTCTGGCTCGGGGGGTTCACCTTCGTGCAGGCCAGTATTCGCACCAAGGGCACGGCCATCCCGCTCGTTCAGCGCGAGGAGGACGCCAGGTTTACCTCGAAGTTCATCACCGCCGACGCCAACATCAGGACGCTGGCCGACACCAGGGGCAGGGTCTTCGCGTTTGGCTCGCCATCTTCGACTTCGGGTCACCTGATGCCACGCTACTTCCTGATGCAGGACGGGATCAACGCCGACACCGACTTCAAGAATGTCGCCTTTTCGGGCGCGCACGACGCCACGCTTGCCTTCGTCGCCTCGGGCAAAGCCGACGCCGGCGTGTTGAACGCATCGGTCTGGAAGAAACTGGTGGAGCAGCAGAAGGTCGATCCGAAAGTGCGCGTGATTGCGACGACGCCGCCGTACTTCGACTACAACTGGACGGTGCGTGGTGATCTCGATCCCGCCCTGATCAAGAAGATCGCGGCGGCCTTTCTGAAGCTCGATGCCGGCAACCCGGAGCACGCCGAGATTCTGGCGCTGCAACGGGCGACGAAGTTCATCCCGACGAAGAAGGATAACTACGACGGGATCGAGCAGGCGGCGAAGGCGGCCGGTCTGCTGAAGTAGGCTGCTTGTTCCGTCTGCACGACGTTTCTCTGAGGCACGCCAACGGCTTCGTCGCCCTGCGCGAAATCTGCCTGGCGGTGACGGCCGGCGAGCACATCGCCATCGTCGGTCCTTCGGGGGCAGGGAAGACCACGCTGCTGCGCCTGATTGCTGCGTCCCTGCGTCCCACAGGTGGGCACCTCGACCTCTTCGGCACCGATCCGTGGGCGCTGTCGGCAGCCGAGTTGCGCCGCTTGCGTGCGTGCATAGGCGTCGCGCATCAGGCGCCCCCCCTGCCGCCGCGCCAGCGCGTGGTGACCGCGATCCTCGCCGGGCGTCTCGGTCAATGGCCCTGGTGGAAGGCACTAGTCTCGCTGGCCTATCCGGTGGACATCGCGGGCGCACGCGCAGCCTTGGCGCGGCTGGACCTTGGCGAGCGCGTCTTCGATCGCTGCGACCGGCTCTCCGGCGGCCAGTTGCAGCGCGTCGGCATTGCACGGGTTCTCTACCAGCAGGCGCAGCTGGTGCTTGCCGACGAGCCGGTTTCAGCGCTCGACCCGGCGCTCGCCTTGCAGACGGTCAGGGTGCTGAACAGCGATGCAAGAGTACGCGGCGCGACCCTGGTTGCCAGCCTGCACGCCGTCGACCTGGCGCTCTCGTGCTTTCCCCGCATTATCGGCATGCGCGCTGGACGAGTGGCTTTCGACCTGCCGGTCGCCGAGGTCGACGAAGCATTGCTGCGCGAGCTATACGCCGCCGAAGGTGCTTTTTTGCCGGCATTCGCCAGCGATCCGGCCTCTGACCCGCCGCCAGGCGACGGCGGCGCGCCACGGCGTGGTACGTGCTGGCGGTGAGGTCCCCGCGCGACCCGGCCGCACCCGTTCGGGCGGCCGGCCTGCTGCTGGCGATCGTCGTTCTGTGGCCGCTGGCGGTGATCGGCGAATTCCATCCATGGGTCCTCTTCGAAGCGCAGAACCTGAAGGTGATGGGCGGATTTCTGTCTGCCTTTCTGCCGCCCGACACCAGCGGCGAGTTCCTCGCCCATCTCGGCCGCGCGACGCTCGAGACGCTGGCCATCGCCACCGCGGGGATTGCGCTGGCCTTCGTCATTGCCGTGCCCCTGGCGATGGCGACTACCCGGGCCCTGTCGATTTCACGCATAGGGCCGGGTGCGGGACAGCGCCGCGGCGAGTATTTGCGCGCGGCATTACGGATGCTGCTGGTCGTGCTGCGCGGTCTCCCCGAGTTGGTCTGGGCGCTGCTCTTCGTTCGTGTCTTTGGTCTTGGCCCGGCGGCCGGGGTGCTGGCGCTCGGGCTGACCTACGGTGGCATGCTGGCCAAGGTCTATGGCGAAATTCTCGAATCGGGCGACGAGCGGCCGGCGCGGGCCTTGCTCGAAGCGGGTGGCGGTCGCGTGCAGGCCTTGTGCTACGGCCTGCTGCCCGGCGCCTCCCAGGAACTGACCTCCTACACTGTCTATCGCTGGGAGTGCGCGGTACGTGCCTCGGTGGTGATGGGCTTCGTCGGCGCAGGCGGGCTCGGGCAGCTCATGGACCAGTCGATGAGGATGCTCAATGGCGGCGAGGCAGCGAGCATCCTGTTCACTTTCCTGCTGCTGGTGCTCGCCGCCGATGCCCTTTCAGCCGTGCTGCGCCGGCAACTCGGCGATGCTGGCGGGTATGGCGGGGCACTGGCGTTCGGGCCGCGGACGTTGGTCTGGCTGGCGCTGCTCGGCAGCGCGCTGGTCGCCAGCTACGGGTGGCTGGATCTCGGCTTTTCAGCCCTGCTGACCCGCGACGCCATGGCGTCGATGGCCAGCTACTTCATGTCCTTCTTCCCGCTCGACCTTTCCGCGCCATGGCTGGCGAAAGTCGCCAGGGGATCGCTGGAGACAGTCGCCATTTCCGCCCTCGGCACCCTGCTCGCCGCTGCCTGTGGTCTGCTCCTGGCCTTGCCGGCCTGTGGACGCTACGGTCAGGCGGCCGAGCAGGCAACGCGCTTCCTGCTCAACGCGCTGCGTTCGGTGCCGGAACTGGTATGGGCGACACTGATGGCGCTGGCCGCCGGTCTCGGGCCGTTTGCCGGCATTCTGGCGCTGGCGCTGCACACCAGCGGCGTGCTCGGCCGCCTGTTCGCCGAGGCCTTGCAGAATGCGCCTTCGAGGCCTCGGGATGCCCTGCTCGAAGCCGGTTCGCCAGCCGCCGCAGCCTTCCTTTACGGCACGCTGCCGCAAGTGTCGCCGCAACTCATCGCCTATTCGCTCTACCGCTGGGAAATGAACATTCGCATGGCAGCCATTCTCGGCTTCGTCGGCGCCGGTGGCCTCGGGCAACTGCTCTATGTCGAGCTGTCGCTCTTTCACCATGCGCAGGCCAGCACCGTGATCGCGGCCATGCTGCTGCTCTCGATCGCCGTCGACGCAGCCAGCGCCTGGCTGCGTCGACGGCTTGGCTCGGTAACCGCCTGACGTTCATGCTCGAGTGTGGCTCGCCATGTGGTGACCGTCGGCGGCTGCGCGAGCGTCTATTTTGGCTGTGGGACGACGCGCAGGTAGGGCTTGAGTGTCTTCCAGCCGCCCGGATACTTGGCTTTCGCCGCTTCGTCTGAAACCGAAGTCGGGATGATCACGTCCTCGCCGGGGCGCCAGTTGACCGGTGTGGCGACGCCGTGCGTGGCGTTCAGCTGAATCGCATCGAGGGCGCGCAGGACCTCGGAGAAGTTGCGTCCGGCGCTCATCGGGTAGGTCATTGTCAGTTTGATCTTCTTGTCCGGGCCGATCACGAAAACCGAGCGTACGGTCGCGTTATCTACCGCCGTACGGGCCGCCGCGTTGCCGCTGGCGTTGCGATGAATCATGTCGTAGAGCTTGGCGACGACCAGATCGGTATCGCCGATCAGCGGGTAGTTAAGCGCCGTGCCCTGCGTCTCGGCAATGTCGCCGGCCCAGCGATTGTGGTCCTCCACGCTATCGATCGACAGCCCGATGACCTTGGTGTTGCGGCTGTCGAAGTCAGGTTTGAGACGCGCCAGGTAGCCAAGCTCGGTGGTGCACACGGGAGTGAAGTCCTTGGGGTGCGAAAAGAGGATGGCCCAGCTGTCGCCGATCCATTCATGGAAGTGAATCGTGCCCTCGGTGGTCGGGGCAGTGAAATCCGGCGCTTCGTCACCGATATGAAGTCCCATCAAATTCTCCTTTCTTGCTGTGTGTGGAAACAGGGCTGACCACGGCAACCGGGCTTGCGTTTCGCCTTCCAGGTCGACCGCGTCGCCATGGTAGTGGTCGCCACTCAAGCGGCTAGCAACGTGGCAAGAGCCGCTGGTGATGCGCCTGCCCGCCGCCAGCCACGAACCGGCCGGCGTCGCCTGCGCGAACGCTCGTTCCATTGTCGAACGGGGAACATGGATTTGACTTACGGTTCCTGTCCGGAGTTCAAAGGGAAGGCGGCCACACGCCAGGCTTTCATGCCGCCATCCAGGGCGACCACGTGCGGGAAGCCCATTTCGCGCAGGGTCGCGGCTGCCAGGGTCGACACCTGGCCAAGCTCGCAGCAGGTGAGGATGCGCCGGGTGGGGTCCGGTAGCGCCTGGTTGACGCGCAACTCGAGCTGGCCGCGCGGCAGCAGGCGCGCCCCGGGAACGTGCCCGCTTTCATAAGCTTCGCGCTCGCGCACGTCGAGCACGATCAGGTCCTCGTCGGCCGCCTCGACGCGCGCCTTGAGCTCGGCCAGAGACATGAACGGCACTTTTGCTGCCGCCTCGGCGAGCAGCTGCGCGACCGATTTCCCGCCGCTCATGTTGGTGCGCAGCGCTTCGGTGACATGTGTCGGCATCGACAGATTGAGCTCGCGCATCATGTCGACGAAAGCGCTACGCTCGCGAGTCTGCAGGCGTGGATTGCTCGCCAGTTCCTGTTCGATGGTCGAATGGCTGCGACCCTTGTAGTCGTGCGCCGGAAAGACCTTGAGCTTGGGGTCGAGGCGCAGGACGCGCTGGAAGAGGCTGTCATAGAGTTGTTCCGGGTCGCCGCTCGGCAAGTCGGTGCGGCCCGTTCCACCGATCAGCAGCGTGTCGCCGGTGAACAGGCAGTCCTCGACTTGCAGGCACATCGAGTCGCGAGTGTGGCCGGGGGTGTACATCACCTGCAGACGCAGCCGCCCGAGCATCACCATCTCGCCGTCGCTGATGCGCATGTCCACGAATGGTGCCGCGCTTGTGCGGTACATCACTACCGGCACGGCCAACTGCCGCGCCAGCTTGCGGGTCGCCGAGAAATGGTCGGCGTGGGTGTGGGTGTCGATCAGGTAGCGGATACGCAGGCCGTCACGCGCGGCAAGTGCGAGGTAGTGGTCGACCTGGCTGATTTCCGGATCGATCAGCGCCGCGAGGCTGGTGTCGCTGCAGCCGACAAGGTAGGACTGGCAGCCGCCAGTGGCTATCTGCTCAAGAATCATTGCATCATCCTCCTGCATCGCAAAGATAACCCTCGCCGCAGCGCAAGGCCCGGCAGCCCCCACGGCTGGTCAATCCCCGCCATGGTACCTCAGCTTGCCGAGGCTGGCGTCCTGAAGCGAAAAAGCAAAGCGGGCTGGATACGCTTGGACTACTGTGAGATACGGAGGGACCTTTCGGTCGTTGCGAGGTTGGAAGATGGAAGCAAAGCTGGTTTCTGGCCCGGTTACTCGTTCCCCAGGACGATGGAATTCCACTGGCGGTCGCGCACTGTGCCGTTCGCCGGCCCGGTTCTTGTTCGGTCTGCTGATGGTGCTGCTGGGGATGCCTGGGATTGCGGGGTTTCCAGTACCGTGGGGAACGGCCAGCGCCGCGCCGGTAATGGTGCTCAGCGTTCAGGACGCCATCGGCCCGGCCAGTGCCGATTACATCGTGCGCAGCCTGCTGCGCGCGCGGGAGGATGGTGCGCCGCTGGTCGTCCTGCGCATCGATACCCCGGGCGGACTGGACAGCGCCATGCGCCAGATAGTCCAGGCGATTCTCGCGTCCCCCGTGCCGGTAGTCACCTACGTCAGCCCGCAGGGTGCGCGTGCGGCGAGCGCCGGAACCTATATCCTCTATGCCAGCCACCTGGCGGCGATGTCGCCGGCGACCACCCTGGGCGCTGCGACGCCGGTATCGATCGGCCTGCCGGGGGCAGCGCCGGGCCGCCCGGAGTCGCCGGCCGCGGCACCGGCGCCGGCTGCGGCACCGGCGTCGGAAACCGAGCCGGCTGCCGCTCCCGTGCCTGCAGCCAAGCCTACCGCGGCGTCGGGTGACACGATGAAAGCCAAGCAGATCAATGACGCCGCGGCTTTCATCCGCGGATTGGCGCAGCAGCACGGTCGCAACGCTGAGTGGGCCGAGCGCGCGGTGCGCGAGGCGGTGACGCTGACCGCTTCCGAAGCCCTGCGAGAGAACGTGATCGACGTCGTGGCCAGCGACGTGCCGGACCTGCTGAGCCAGATCGACGGACGCAGCGTGCAGATGCAGGGCGGCAAGCTGACGCTGGCCACGCGCGGCCTGGCGACGCAGGAAGTGCTGCCCGATGCCCGCCACCGGTTGCTGTCGGTGATCGCCAACCCGAGCTTTGCGCTGATCCTGATGATGATCGGCGTCTATGGCCTGATCTTCGAGTTCTCGTCGCCAGGTTTCGGTGTGCCCGGTACGGTGGGGGCGATCTGCCTGCTGCTGGCGATGTTCGCGTTGCAGATGCTGCCGGTCAACTACGCCGGCCTGGCGCTGATCGTGCTCGGTATCGGACTTATGGCCGCGGAGTTGCTGACGCCGACCTTCGGCGTGCTCGGCGTTGGCGGTGTGGCGGCCTTCATTGCCGGCGGCCTGCTGCTCTTCGATCGTGACGTGCCGGGCATGGGCGTACCGCTGCCGTTGCTCTTCGGGCTGGCCGCCAGCTCGGCGGCGCTGGTCCTGCTCGGTGGCGGCATGGCGCTGCGCGCGCGGCGCGCACCGGTGGTCAGCGGTCGCGAGGAGATGATCGGCGCCGGCGCTGAAATCGAATTGATCGATGGCGACATGATCTGGGCGCAGGTTCGCGGCGAGCGCTGGCGCGTACGCGCTGCCGGGCCGTTGCGCCCCGGGCAGCGTGTGCGGGTCTGCGGCATCGACGGCCTGACCCTCGAGGTGCGGGCAAGCGACGAGTTTTCGTCAGCAAAAGGAGAGACACAATGATCTTCGATCTGAACCTGGGGCTGGGCACCATCCTGGTGCCGATACTGCTGATCCTCGTCTTCGCCTCGCTGCGCATCCTGCGCGAGTACGAGCGCGGCGTGGTGTTCCAGCTCGGCCGTTTCTGGAAGGTCAAGGGACCAGGGCTGGTGATCGTCATTCCCGGCATCCAGCAGATGGTGCGCGTCGACCTGCGGGTGGTGACCATGGACGTCCAGCCGCAGGACGTGATCTCGCGCGACAACGTCTCGGTCAAGGTAAACGCCGTCGTCTTCTTCCGTGTCGTCGACCCGCAGAAAGCGATCATTCAGGTCGAGGAGTTCCTGATGGCCACCTCGCAACTTGCGCAGACGACGCTGCGCGTCGTTCTCGGCAAGCACGAACTCGACGAGATGCTCGCCGAGCGCGAGCGGCTGAACATCGACGTGCAGAAGATCCTCGACGCGCAGACCGACGCCTGGGGCGTCAAGGTCACCAATGTCGAGATCAAGCATATCGACCTCAACGAGTCGATGATCCGGGCAATTGCCCGCCAGGCCGAGGCCGAGCGCGAGCGGCGCGCCAAGGTGATCCACGCCGAAGGCGAAAAACAGGCGGCGGCTGCGCTGCTCGAGGCGGCGACGACCCTGGCGCAGCGCCCCGAGGCGATGCAGCTGCGTTATCTGCAGACCATGACGCAGGTTGCCGGTGACCGCGCCACGACCGTCGTGCTGCCCCTGCCGCTCGACGTGCTCGCTGCCCTGGCACCGAAGGCCCCGCCAGCGGGTGGTGGCGTCGCCGACTCAGGCGCGTGATCCGGCCGAGCGCCGGACGTGCGCGCCTCAGGGCGCGGGCGTTTTGCGCTCCGACGAGGAGCGCTCGCTGCCGGCCAGGAGGAAGTCGATCGCCTGCCGCCACCAGGCGTCGTCGAGGCGAGCAAACCAGTCGTTGTGTTCGGCACCGTCGATTACCGCCAAGCGCTTCGGTTCGGTGAGCGCCGCGAAGAGCGCCCGGCCGAACTGCGGCGGGACGATGCTGTCCCTGGCGGCGATGACGACCAGCACCGGGTGTCCGAAAGACGCCAGGTGGGCGACGCTGTCGTAGCGGTCGCGCAGCAGCCACTGCACGGGCAACAGCGGGTAATGGTGCGCGGCGACGCTCGCGAGCCGGTCCCATGGCGTGATCAGCAGCAGGCCGGCGATCAGCTCGCGTCGTGCTGCGCTGGCTGCCGCCGCCACGCCGGCGCCCAGCGATTCGCCGATGATCAGCAGCGGTCCGCCGTACATGCGGTGCGCCAGCAGAAGGGTCTGATCGGCATCGGCGACCAGGCTTTTCTCGCCCACTTCGCCGGGGCGCGGGCCGTAAGCCGGATACTCGGCGAGGATCACCCGCAGGCCATGGCGAGCGAGCACGTCGACGTAGAAGCGGCGGTGGCCGGCATGGCCGGCATTGCCGTGAAAGATGATCGCCGTGGCCCGCGCCTGGCCGTCGGCTTCGGCCAGCAGGCCGCGGAAATCAGGCGCCGTTGGCCAGGGTGCGAGCCCGCCGGAGGCGGTCTCCATCTCGGCAACGCTGGCCGGTTCAGGGAAGTAGAGCAGTTTGTCCTGGAACATGCTGACCCCGGCCAGTGCGATCAGACAGACGAGGAGCGCGATGCGCAGGGCCGCTCGGGCGGCAGCGGTGCTGGCGCGGCTGCGGCTGGTCGGACCGGCACGCGGCGGCGACGAAGTCGCCAGCGCGTGCTCATTTCTTTCCGACAAGGCGAGGGGCCTCGAAGAGCGAGCTGATTTCAACTCTGGCGATCTCCGGGTGGTCGGGTACGACGTAGAGAATCGGCGTGATCAGTTCCTCGAAGATGCCGCGCAGGCTGCGTGCGCCGGTCTTGTACTCGATGGCGATTTCGGCAATCTGCTCGAAGACCTTCGGGCCGATACGCAGGTCGACGCCTTCGCCGCGAAATATTTCGATGTACTGTCGATAGATCGAGTTCTTCGGCACGCTCATGATGCGTACCAGCATTGCCTTGCTCAATGCGTGCAGGTTGGCGATCACCGGCAGGCGACCGGTGAACTCGGGAATCAGGCCGAACTCGAAGAGGTCGGTCGGCTTCACCCGCTTGTTCAGGCGATCGAGGATATTCTGGTTGTCGTCGGCCGAGGTGGCGATGAAGCCGAAGCCGTGGGTCTTGGCCATGATGTTCTCGATACCGACAAAGGCGCCGCCGCAGATGAACAGGATGTTGCTGGTGTCGATGTAGTGATCGTCCCTGAGCTTGACCGGCGAGCCTTCCATGATCTTGAGCAGGGCATGTTGCACGCTCTCGCCAGAAATCGCTCCCGACTGTGTATGGTTGGCCTTCAGCTTGTCGATTTCATCGATGAAGATGATGCCGTGCTGGGCGTTTTCGATCTTGCCGTCAGCCTTGTCGACCAGCCTCTGCAGAACGGCTTCGATTTCCTCGTTGACGTACTTGGTTTGTGCCAGTGACGTTGCATCGGCGGTCACGAAGGGGACTTTCAGCATCCGCGACAGGGTATCGCAGAGCAGCGTCTTGCCGGTGCCGGAAGGACCGACCAGCAGTACGTTGCTCTTGGCTATCGTCCCCCTGTCGCTGGCGAAGGTGGCGATCTTCCGGTAGTGCGAGTACACGGCAACGGCCACGACCTTCTTGGCCTCTTCCTGGCCGATGACGTATTGATCGAGATACTTGACGATGGCACTGGGTGTGGTTTCTCTGGCTAGCACAGGGGTAATCCCGGAATCAAAGGATGGTTGCGGCAGGCGCTCATCTTATTCCGAAACCGCCGCCTGTGCCGGGCGGCCATGCCGCAGCGCTCAGGCGTGTCGGCGGCCGCGGATCAGGGCCAGGTACGACAAGGGCGCCAGGGCGGTGCAGATGGCGACGCCTGCCGCGAGCGCGCCGCCGCCCCCTGAAAGTGCATGCCCGACGGCGATGCCGACCAGCGCGGCGAGGGTCATCTGCACGAAACCCATCAGCGCCGAAGCCGACCCGGCCATCGCCGGATAGGGCGCCAGTGCCCTGGCAATCGCGTTTGGCATGACCAGGCCGGTGGCCACGGTACAGAAGAACATCGGTCCGAGAATCGCGGCAATGCTGTTTACGCCCGCGACTTCCAGCGCCGCCATGCACAGGCCGGCGATGGCGCCGAGCCAGGCGCCGAACGCCAGCAGGCTGTCGCCACCGAAACGCCTGACGAGTTTTCCGGAAGCGACGGAGCCGAGCAGGTAGCCGGCGACGACCAGGCCGAAACTCATGCCAAAGACCTCCGGCGTCAGCCCGTGCCTTTCGCTGAGAACGAACGAGGAGGCAGAGATGAAGGCAAACAGCGCGCTGTACGAAAACGAGAAGGTGAGCACGTAGCCGAGGTAGCGGCGGTCGCCCAGCAGCAGGCGGAAGTTGGCGGCCACCTGGCGCGGATGCGTCGCTCCCGGATGGCGATGAATGTTGCTTTCGCCGAGCAGGCGAGTGACGGCGATGAGCTGGGCAGTGGAAACGAGCAGCAGAATGACAAAATTGGACTGCCAGCCGAAGAGCACCGTCAGGAAACCGCCGAGGGTCGGTCCGAAGAGCGGCGCTATGGCCATCGCGCCGCCCATGTAGGCGATGATGCGTGCCGACTCGGTTGCGCCCCAGACGTCGCGCACGACGGCACGGCCGAGAACCGGGCCGGCGCAGGCGCCGATCGCCTGCACGAAGCGTGCGGCGATCAGCATCTCGATACTTTGTGCCAGGATGCAGCCGATCGTCGCCAGGCAGTAGATCGCCAGTCCGCCGAGCATCAGCGGCCGGCGGCCGAAGCGATCGGAGAGGGGGCCGTAGAACAGCTGGCCAACGGCGAAACCGGCGAGAAAGACCGACAGCGTCAGCTGCACGCCGGCTGCATCGCTGGCAAACACCCGCGCCAGGGTGGGCAGCGCCGGCAGGTAGAGGTCGGTAGACAGCGGGCCGAGGGCGACCAGCGTCGTCAGCAGTACCGCCAGGCCGAAGGAAGGTGGCGGCGCTGTCATCGTGCCCCGCCGCCCCGTCGGCTCATGGCGCCTGCAATGCTGCCAGTTCCTGCTCGTCGAAGCCCGCTGCCCGGCGTGCATCGAGGTTGAAGGGGCCGCGCAGGCGAGGCGCGCGGTGGCGCTGCGCGAGTTGCGCGTAGCAGACCACCGGATCCAGCCCGCGCTGCGCGCACAGCCAGCGGTACCAGCGGTTGCCGATGGCGACGTGGCCGATCTCGTCGGCGAGGATGATCGCCAGGATCGCCGCCCCTGCCTTGTCACCGACACCTTGCAGCTTGTCACGAATCGCCGGTGCCGCATCGAGACCACGTGCTTCGAGCGTTCGGGGAACCAGCGCCAGACGCGCCAGGAGATCGTCGCTGGTGCGCTCGGCCATCGCCCACAGCCCATCGTGGGCGGGAAAATCGCCGTAGTCGAAAGCCAGCGTGCGCAAGTGCTCGCGCAGCAGGCCGAAGTGGCTGGCCTCATCTCCGGCGACGCCAATCCAGTCGCGGTAGAAGTCTGCCGGCATACCGTCGAAGCGCCAGACGATGTCGAGCGCCAGGTTGACCGCGTTGAGTTCGATGTGGGCCAGCGAATGGATCAGTGCGGCACGTCCTTCGGCGCTGGTGACCGGCCGCTTGGCCAGCTTTGCGGGCGTGACCAGCGCTGGTCGCGCGCTGCGGCCGGGAAGCGTTGCCATCGCCAGTCGGCGGGTGTCGGGTGTGGCGAGATCCAGCTCGCCGGTCAGCGTGATCGCCCTGACCGCGGCACATTTGTCATCGGGCACCGGCAACAGCAGGGCGTCGAAGGCAAGCTGCCGCAGTTTCAAGGAGCAGCTCCCGGCGCTTCCTCCTGCGGCGAGGCGACAAAGCCGTAGCGTCGTGGCACTTCCGCCCGGCGCGCGGCGACCAGCGGAAGGCGCTGCTCGTTCCAGACAAAGGTCAGCTCGCTGACGCCGGCCCGTGGGCCATCGATCGCTGCGAGGAGCGCAGTGTCGTCCGCGACCTCGCCGTTCGGCAGGTGCAGGCAGGGGAGCAGGGCGGTCAGGTCGCGGTCGCAGACGAGCGCCATACCGACCGGGGTCTCGAGCAGCAGATTTCCTTCCTCGTCGATCGCCGCACCGCGCAGTTCGCTGACCGCTTCGCCGACCTGGGTCTCCAGGTGGTGTGCGGTCACCAGACGCAATACCCAGGGCGTGTAGTCGAGTTCGACGAATACCCGTTGCGGCCCGTTCTGGACGAAGTAATTGCCGCGCTCATCGTGCGTGTACTGGCGATTGAGGAAGTCGTTGAGGCCCTGATGTGTGACCGCTTCGCCGCGCATCCGCCAGCGGCCGCGCCGGTCCAGCGACAGCCAGCCGTAGCACGCAGGCACGTTGGGCCAGCGCAGCAGCGAACTGAAGTCAGGCGTGGGCATTGGCTGTTCGCGAGGCCTGGCTCAGCGAGCGACGGCGGCGGAAATGCGGGCTCGCTGTGTTGTTCAAGATCACAGAAGTTTCTCTATGTCCTGTGCGATGCTTTCCGGCGCTGTCGCCGAGGCGTAGCGTTCGGTCACCTCCCCCTGACGGTTGACCAGGAACTTGGTGAAATTCCACTTGATTGCCTCGCTGCCGAGCAGACCGGGTGCGGCCTTCTTCAGATACTGGTAGAGCGGGTGCGCGTGCTCGCCGTTGACGTCGATCTTGGCAAACATCGGAAACGCGACACCATAGTTCCTCTGGCAGAAGCTGGCGATTTCGCCGGCGTCTCCGGGTTCCTGTGCACCGAACTGGTTGCATGGGAAGCCAAGCACCTCGAGGCCACGGTCGTGGTAGCGCTGGTAGAGGTCTTCGAGGCCCGCATATTGGGGCGTGAAGCCGCAATTGCTCGCCGTATTGACGATCAGCAGAACCTTGCCGGCGTAGTCGCCAAGCGACTGGACGCCGCCTTCAAGGCGCTCGGCAGTGAACTCGTGGATCGGTGCGGTCATGGCCGTATCTCCGGGGCAGGGGGGTCGAGAAGGAGAGTGTACCCAGAAATCGCCGCCTGTGCGCAGCCGCGACCATCCGGCACAATGCCAGTCGCTTATTGCGCTCAACGCAATCTGTTCTTACCATTGGACGCTTCGGTTGCAACCACCCGATCATCGTGCTTGGGACAGACGACTGATGAGCAATGGCCTTCGCCTCCCTGACGCCATACGCAATGCCATTCCTGGGCAGGAATGGCTGTGCATGCTGTTGCTCGCTGGTTGCGTCAGCGCGCCGGAATACGGCGCTTCGGGGCGGCCGGTCGGCGAGCGCTCGCCGGACAGCCTGAGCACCGAAGTCCACCTTGTGGAGCCGGCTGCAAACGAGGTGGTCGTGGTCATCAACAACAACGCCGCGCTTGGCAATCACGCGGGGATTTTCGCCGGTGAGCGCCTCAGTGACCCGGCGGGCAGTTACAAGAACGTGCGCGCGAAATCGCCTGACTGGCGAAGAGTCAGCCTTGCCGACTATGTCGCCTATCAGATGGACGATGGCCTGAGAATCCAGATTTATCGCTTTACGCTGTCGGACCAACAGTTTTCCGCCGTCGTCGCGCGCTTGCCGGAGGCCGACAGCGCGATGCCGCTGTTCTGTGGCGCCGCAGTGCAGAACGCCATTGCCGGCATCGGGCCGTTCAAGCGTATCGAAGCGACATGGTGGACGTCGCCGGCCGAACTCGGCCGGCGACTGGCGCCGCTGACCGGCGCTGCGCACGCCGCAGGTGTTTGCCTGTGGCCCGACGGCTTGCCTTGCTGAAAATCAGGCGGCTAGCGGTGCCGGGCAGTTCTTGCTGGTGCCGCGCCTCGCCTCAGGCCGCCGCCTCGTTGACCGGATCGCTTGACTCGATCGGCACGCAGGAACAGAACAGGTGGCGGTCGCCATGCACGTCGTCGACCCGGTTGACGCTTGGCCAGAACTTGTTCTCGGCGACGTAGGGCAGCGGCAGGACCGCCTGCCGGCGACTGTAGGGCCGCTGCCAGTCGCCGTCGACGATGTCGGCCTGGGTATGCGGCGCATGCTTCAGCGGATTGTCGTCGGCTGGCCAGAGCCCGAGTTCGATCTGGCGAATCTCTTCACGGATGGCGACCATCGCGGCAATGAAGCGGTCGAGCTCGGCTTTCGATTCGGACTCGGTCGGCTCGACCATCATCGTTCCGGCGACCGGGAAGCTGACTGTCGGTGCGTGAAAACCGTAATCCATGAGGCGCTTGGCGATGTCGGTCTCGGAGATGCCGGTGGCTGCCTTGAGCGGGCGTATGTCGAGGATGCATTCGTGAGCCACGCGACCCTGGCTACCGGCGTACAGTACCGGGAAGTGCTGGCGCAGGCAGCTGGCGATGTAGTTGGCGTTGAGGATGGCCACCTGCGTCGCACGGGTCAGCCCGCTGCCGCCCATCATGACGATGTACATCCAGGAGATTGGCAGGATCGACGCCGAGCCCCATGGTGCCGCGGCAACCGCGCCCTGGCCCTTGTGCGGGCCGTCGATCGGCTGCACGCTGTGGTTGGCCATGAACGGCGCCAGATGGGCCTTCAGACCGATCGGCCCCATCCCCGGCCCGCCGCCGCCGTGCGGGATGCAGAAAGTCTTGTGCAGGTTCATGTGGCTGACGTCGGCACCAATCAGCGCCGGCGAGGTAAGGCCCAGTTGCGCGTTGAGGTTGGCGCCGTCCATATACACCTGGCCGCCGTGCGCGTGCACGGTGGCGCAGATCTTCTGCACCGATTCCTCGAAGACGCCGTGGGTCGACGGGTAGGTGATCATCAGGCAGGCGAGCGTGGCCGCGTGCTGCGCAGCCTTGGCGCCGAGGTCGGCGACGTCGATGTTGCCGGATTCGTCACAGTCGACGACGACGACGCGCATGCCGCACATCTGCGCCGTGGCCGGATTGGTGCCGTGTGCGGATCGCGGGATCAGGCAGGTCTTGCGCTGCGCGTCGCCGCGGCTGGCGTGATAGCGCGAGATGGCCACCAGGCCGGCGTATTCGCCCTGAGCGCCTGAATTCGGTTGCATGCAGATGGCGTCGAAACCGGTGATCGCCTTGAGCCATTGCTCGAGTTCGTCGATCATTTGCAGATAACCTTCGGCCTGGTCGAGCGGGGCGAAGGGGTGGATGTCGGCGAACTGCGGCCAGGTGATCGGAATCATCTCGCTGGTGGCGTTGAGCTTCATGGTGCACGAGCCGAGCGAGATCATCGAGTGATCGAGGGCCAGGTCCTTGCTCTGCAGCTTCTTGAGATAGCGCAGCATTTCGTGTTCGGTGTGGTGGGTGTTGAACACCGGGTGGCAGAGGATGGCATCGTTGCGCAGGAATCTTGCCGGCAGGCTCGGGTCGTCGAGCCGCAACTGCTCATCGAGCGGACCGAGGTCGGCGTTGATGTCGGCGAGCAGCTTGATCAGCACCACGATGTCGGCCGGTGAGGTCTTCTCGTTCACCGCGATTCCAAGAACGCCGGGAGCGACCTGGCGCAGGTTGTAGCCGGCATCGATGGCCTCCTTGTAGGCGCTCAGGGCGTGCCCGCCCAGGTCTACGCGCAAGGTGTCGAAGAAATGTCCGGTCAGCACCGTTATCCCGGCACGGCGCAGGCTTTCGCCCAGAATGGCGGCCAGTCGGTGGATGCGCGTGGCGATGCTGCGCAGGCCCTGCGGGCCATGATAGACGGCATACATGCCGGCGATGTTGGCGAGCAGCACCTGCGAAGTGCAGATGTTGGAGTTGGCTTTTTCGCGACGGATGTGTTGCTCGCGTGTCTGCAGCGCCATGCGCAGCGCCTTGTTGCCACGGCTGTCGACCGAAACGCCAATGATGCGGCCCGGTACCGAACGCTTGTACTCGTCGCGGGTGGCGAAGAAGGCCGCGTGCGGGCCGCCGAAGCCGAGCGGGACACCGAAACGCTGCGACGATCCGAGTGCGATGTCGGCGCCCATTTCCCCGGGTGAACGGAGCAGAACCAGCGCCATCAGGTCGGCGGCGATGGCGACGATGCCGCCGCGCGACTTGACCGCGGCAATTGCGCCGCTGAGGTCGCTGACTTCGCCGCAGTCGTTCGGATACTGGAAGATGGCGCCGAAGACTTCCTGTTGCGCGGCGACTTCCGGCGACCCGAAGACCAGGTCGAAGCCGAAGTAGGCCGCGCGTGTCTTGACGACGTCGATCGTCTGCGGGAAACAGCAGGCGTCGACGAAGAAGCGGTTCGATCTCGACTTGCTCACCCGGCGCGCCATGGTCATCGCCTCGGCAGCAGCGGTGGCTTCGTCGAGCAGCGAAGCGTTGGCGAGTTCGAGTCCGGTGAGATCGACGACCATCTGCTGGTAGTTGAGCAGCGCTTCCAGCCGGCCCTGGGCGATTTCTGCCTGATAGGGGGTGTAGGCGGTGTACCAGCCCGGATTTTCGAGCACGTTGCGCAGAATGACTGCCGGCGTTCGCGTGTCGGCGTAGCCCAGCCCGATCATCGCGTGCTGGACGCGGTTGCGGTCGGCCATCGCGCGCAGCGCTTCGAGCGCTTCGCTTTCCGGGCGTGGCTCGGCCAGCGCCAGCGGAGCCGGGAGGCGAATGGCAGCCGGGATCGTCTGATCGACGAGTTGCTCGAGGCTGGAAACACCGATTTCAGCCAGCATGGCGGCAATTTCGCCCATGCAGGGACCGATGTGGCGCGCAATGAAATCGTTGCGCTGTTCGAGTTCGGCGAGGGGCGGCGATGGCGTTGCGTGCATGGCGTGGTCCGGTGGCGTGGCGATCGGCTTAAGCGGCGTCAACGATCTGCTGGTAAGCGCCTGCGTCCAGCAGCGCATCCAGGTCGCTGGCGGCGGCCGGTTTCATCTTGAACAGCCAGGCACTGTAAGCGTCCTGGTTGACGACTTCGGGGGCATCGACGGCAGACTGGTTAACGTCGACAATGCTGCCCGTCACCGGTGCGTAGACGTCGGACGCCGCTTTTACCGATTCGACGACGGCCACTTCCTGCTCGGCAGCGAACTCGGCACCGACTTCCGGCAATTCAACGAAAACGAGGTCGCCAAGCAGTTCCTGCGCGTGGTCGGTGATCCCGACGCTTATCGTGCCGTCGGTTTCGGCGCGGATCCATTCGTGGTTCCTGGTGTATCTGAGGTCGGCTGGGATGTTCATTTTTTCTCCTGATGAGTACGACGGAAGTTCTATGCCAACAAAACGGCAATCAAACGAGAATCTTGCCGTTCCTGACGAAACAGGGCTTGACGACGCGGGCAGCGAGCAGTTTGTCGCGAACTGCGACTTCAACGGTGTCGCCGATTGAAGCGGCCAGCGGTAGGCGCGCGAGGGCGATCGATTTCTGCATTGTCGGCGAGAAGCTGCCACTTGTAATTTCACCCGTTCCGTGGCTGCCGATGACTTTCTGGTGAGCACGCAGGACGCCGCGGTCGCTCAACACGAGGCCGAGAAACTGCTGTCGCTGCGGCCGGGCGAGGAGGGCTGCCTTGCCGACGAAGTCGCGCGGCGCGGCCAGGTCGACGGTCCAGCCCAGGCCGGCGTCGAGCGGCGAGACGCTTTCGTCCATGTCCTGCCCATAGAGATTCATTCCGGCTTCCAGGCGCAGCGTGTCGCGGGCGCCGAGGCCGCAAGGCCGGACGCCGGCGCGAGCGAGCGCCTGCCACAGGCTGCTCGCCTGCGCGGCAGGCAGGGCAATCTCGTAGCCGTCTTCTCCCGTGTAGCCGGTGCGGGCGATGAAGTAGTCGCCGCTGCGCACGGCAAAGAAGGGCTTCAGCGACTCGCACGCGGAGTGGCACTCGGGCAATACCTGCCAGACCTTCTGGCGCGCGCTCGGTCCCTGCACGGCAATCATCGCCAGGGCATCAGGGCCCTGCCGACGCGGCGTGATCGTCGCGGAGAACTGCCAGTCGGCGAGGCGGGCGGCCATCCACGCCAGGTCGCTGTCGGCGGTGCCGGCGTTGATCACCGCCCGGTAGTTGTTGCTGTCGAGGCAATAGACGATCAGGTCGTCGATGACGCCGCCGGCTTCATTGAGCATCGCGCTGTACAAGGCCTTGCCGGCAATCGCCAGTTTGTCGATGTTGTTGGCGATCAGGCGGCGCAGGAAAGCAGTGCTGTCGGGACCGACGATATCGACGGCGCACATGTGCGAAACGTCAAACATGCCGGCGTCGCGGCGGACCGTGTGGTGCTCCTCTATCTGCGATCCGTAGTGGAGAGGCATCTCCCAGCCGCCGAAATCGACCATTCTCGCGCCGCTTTGGCGATGTTCCTCGTTGAGGACAGTTTTCTGCATCGTATCAGATCCTTGCGAGAGGCTATTCAAGTTGATTACAGAAACAAGAAAAGGGCGAACTCGAATCGAGTTCACCCCCCTGTCCATTTACCTGAGAGATTCTCGGGCTGCGGATCAAGTCGCAGCCAGCGGCCCCATCGGTGGGCGCCACGCCACCGGCGTGCGCCGCTCTCCAGAGTTCATTGCACGAACGGTCCATTTGCCTGAGCGTTTCCGGGTGGATTGCGCCTTCGGCGGCGGCGTTGCCGCGCTCTCCCTTTCGCGCCGCAACTATAGCGCGCCGCACGCCGCGCTCGCAAGTTGCCGTTGCTCGTAGCGCCGCCATGCCACGGTCGTGAACGTGCTGTTGGTCCGCGCCTTTGGCAGTCGCCTTTTTTCCCGCTGGCGTATACTGCGCGATGACAGAGGTGGCTTCGGGTGTCGGTTTTTTTTACACTTCACTTCTCTCCGCCCAGAGGAAAACTTGTAACGCATTGTTTTAATTGCTTTGTGTATTTTGGGCATGGTTCTTGCATCGTTGTCGGCGAGTCAGGTTTTGTCGAGGGGGATCCGAGCGCTCGTGCGTGTGCCCCAGAAACCAAGACTTTTGATGCCTGTTTAACCCACCAATGACCGGTTTCCGAAAAGGGCTGGTATCCGATGTCGAAGGAGTCCTCTATGAGTACATATTGCAGCAAGACAAAGATCGCCTTGGCGGTTCTGGCTTTGGCGGCTTCGGCTGGCGCCTCGGCAGTTCCGATGACCTTGACGAGTATCGCGGGTTCGTACACGGTTTGGGACAATGGTCCGGCACTTACCCCGTCGCCCAGTCCTGGCCTCCAGGCAGCAAGCGATGCTCTGGCTGGCACGGGGAACGTCGAGTTGAGCAAGTTCGGTGGGCCCGTTACGACGATGACGGGCACGGGAGCCGGCAACAGTATCTCCATGCGCAGCCTGGCACTGTCTGACTGGACTGGGCCGAACAATACCAATGATCTGGCGAAACGCTATATCCAGGATTCGGCCAATGCGGCTAAACTTGGCACGTTGACTGCCGGTCAGATGGCCGCAGCCCTTGCGGCTTTCTATACGCCAACCTCCTCAGGCATCGCTCCTTGGCAATTTGTCAGCGATCCGAACATTGTCTATGTCGAAATGTTCAGTCACAAGGTGCACATCGGTCTGGGCGGATTCCTGGACGCCTCGCCCATCCTGATGGCTCTCTTCCCGGGCCAGGCTGGCAACGTGCCTCCGGGTGTTCAGGTGAGCGAAGTCGTGGCGGTGGATTTCCTGGGGGCGCCGACCGAGTTTCTCTACGGCTTCCATGCGACCAACTCCGGTGTGTATGCGGCCAGTGATGCGGGTCGTCCCTTCCCGGTGCGTTCCTACTCTGGAAACTACGATTTGGTCATTCCGGAACCGGAATCTCTGGCTTTGTTCGGCATCGGTCTGCTGGGTTTGTACCTTGGCCGCCGTCGTCGTGCCTGAAAAGGGCTGAGAAGGGCTGCGCGAAAGCGCCTGTCCGTGGTGTAGTGAGGGAAGGAGAGCCTGAGGGGCTCTCCTTTCGTGTGCTTCGGCCTGTTCTGGATTGCGATGAATTCTGTGATGGTTTTTCCCTGACCTTCGGTCTGGCGAGCCCGGGGGCGTGACTCATGGAGGTGGCCATGAAATTGGCCGTGGTATTTGGTGTCAGCCTGTTGATCTCGGGCATGGCTATCAGGCTTGGGATGGTCTTGGCTGATAGTCTGGGGATGATGGACCGGCCCGGGGGGCACAAGCAGCACAAGGCCAGCACACCGTTCGTGGGTGGATTCGGCATCATCGCCGTTCTTGCCAGCCTGTTCCTCTTCTTTGGCCCTCTGCGCGAGAGTATGGCGCTGTTGCCGCTGCAAGGGCTCTTTCTCGGTGCGCTCGTCCTCTTCCTGACGGGTCTGGCGGACGACATTCTGCACATCAGTTTCAAGCTTCGCTTCATTATCCAGGCGATGGTCGCCCTGTGCATGGTCTTCGTCGGCCACGTAGAACTCGCCTCGTTCGGCGAGCTTGTTCCCGGTGTGCGTGTCGATCTGGGCGTGCTGTCAATACCCGTGACGGTTTTCGCCACCGTCGGACTGATCAACGCCGTGAACATGATTGACGGCATTGATGGCTTGGCGGGTTCGGTGAGTCTGGTGAGCCTGCTGCTTGCCGGGCTTGTGGCCTTTGTCAGTGGCCATGCTCCCTACGTGATCCTGGTTTCTGCCCTTGTGGCTGCGGTGGTCGGCTTCCTGTACTACAATTTGCGCTACCCCGGGAACAAGCAGGCGCGCGTCTTTCTTGGGGACAATGGCAGCATGGTGCTTGGCTTCGTATTTGCCTGGTTGTTCATCGCCCTGTCACAGGGGGAATCACCGGCGATGTCGCCGGTTACTGCATTGTGGCTGTTTGCGCTACCCCTGATGGATACGGTTGGCGTCATGTTGCGGCGCATCTGGTTGGGAAAATCGCCGTTCCGTCCTGATCGCCATCATCTACATCACCTGCTGGTTCGCGCCGGATTTCGTGTCTGTGACATCGTGGCTTTCTCCGTCCTCATGCAGCTTGGCCTTGGCCTGATCGGTGTCGCTGGCATGTTGCTGGGCGTTTCCGAGTTTCTGATGTTCTGGCTGTTCCTGTCGCTCTTTGTCGCCTATTGCCTGGTGATCATGCGACCATGGCGCCTGGTACCCCACTTGCGCAGGCTCAACCTGTCGCTTGGTCTCCCATCGGCGCAGGCGCAAGGAATCTTCGTCGGCTACGTTCGCAAGAAGTGCTTTCCGGAGGTGCTTGACCTGATAGCGGAAGGAATGAATGCCACTGACTACGACTACCACGTTGGCGTGTACGAGAGCGACTCTTCCGCGACCGACGGCCGCAAGGTTTATTGTGTGGTTCATATTCCCGTCAATGGCGATGAACAGGTGATCGGCGAGGTTCGGCGTGCAGCGTTGGCAATCAAGCAGCGTCTGGCCTGGCAGCAGGATATCGAGGTGCGTCTTTTCCTGTCCCGGACCGGCGAGAATGATCTGCGCAGCAGCCGCATTAGCGCCGGTCAGGCCGGCAGCAGGCGCAGTCGGGAGCGCCGTGGTTTGCAGCGTACGTTGATCTACTCGATGGAACGTGGCGGCGGTACGATGAGCGGCGAGGGTCTGGGGTTTCAGGTCAGCGTTCCTCCGGCGTGATGGCGCGCTGAGGTGTTCGACAGGGTTCTCGCTGTCTGTACGGGTAACATCTGTCGCAGCCCTGCAGCCGAGTTTCTCCTTCGCGAGCGTATCGCGAAGGCCGGGCGGGCGCTTGATGCACGCTCGGCAGGCATTGGTGCGCTGGTCAATCATCCGGCGGATGAGACAACCTGCGCGTTGATGCATGGGCGCGGGCTGGACCTGAGCGCCCACCGTGCGAGCCAGCTGACCCTCGAACATTTGCGCTGGGCCGAGCTCGTGCTGGTGATGGAGCGGCACCACCGCGACGCGGTGCTGGCGATGGATCCAACGGCCCGAGGGAAGACCTTCCTGCTCGGGCACTGGACGGAGAGCGAGATTCCCGATCCCTATCGGCGAGGCGAGGCGGCGCACGCGGAAGCGTTGCGCCTGATTGAGGCTGCTCTTGATCCGTGGGTACGGAAGCTCGTTGG
>JACKLW010000022.1 GCA_024235715.1 Accumulibacter sp.
CGGTGCCTTTATTTACCGCCCGATTGTTGACCTGACGACTGACGACGTATGGGAAATCTTGGGCTCATTCCATGCGCCTTGGGGCGGAAATCACCGAGACCTGTTTCAGCTCTACCGAGATGCTGAAGGGGGCGAATGTCCGGTCGTGCTAAGTCAGAACGAAGCACCGGGGTGTGGTACGAGAAATAGTCGCTTCGGCTGCTGGACCTGCACCGTAGTGGAAAAAGACAAGAGCCTGCAAGGATTTATAGACGTAGGAAATCACCACTTCAAGCCACTGGTGGACTTCCGCGACTGGTTGAAATCAATTCGGAACAACCCGGAAATGCGGCAGGCCCATCGTCGCAACGGTCGTCTCTCATTTGACGCTGCGGGCAGGCACATCCCAGGCCCCTTTACGGTACAGGCGCGCAAGCAGATTCTGGAGTACCTACTCAGAGTTCAAGGCGAGTTTGGTGACCGCTTGATTACTGACGAAGAACTTGATCTGATCGGCGTTGGCGCAGTATAATGGCATGCGCCCGGGAGTCGGGGTCCAGCGGCAATAGAGGAGAGCTCGGATGGCAGCGAGGGTAAGGCCAGACACTGGCGAGGCGACGTTGAAGCAGCGGTATCGGGTAACGAACTGGTCGGAGTATGACCGGTCGCTGGTCAATCGGGGCAACCTGACGATCTGGTTCGATGACGCCAGTATCAAAGACAACTGGACGCCGGCGCCCCCGGTCGGTCGGGGCAAGCCCGGGCTGTACTCGGAGACGGCCATCCAGACCTGCCTGACGATCAAGGCCCTGTTCCAGTTGCCATACCGCGCGACGGAAGGACTGATGAAGTCGTTGATGCGCTTGTGCCAGCTGGACCTTCCCGTACCGGACCACACCCACATGTCCCGGCGTGCCGGTGAGATCTCGGTGAAAATCCCGCGCCGGCCGCGCAAAGGGCCATCGCACGTGGTGGTGGACTCGACGGGCCTCAAGATTTTCGGCGAAGGTGAATGGAAAGTGCGTCAGCACGGGGTCGGCAAGCGCCGCACCTGGCGCAAGATCCACCTGGCCGTCGACGAGACAACCAAGGACATCATCGGCATTGAAGTGACGACGGCCGACTGGGGCGACAGCGAAGTGTTCCCCGGACTGCTTGACCAAGTTGAAGGCGACGTCTCTCAAGTGTCCGCCGATGGCGCCTACGACACCAAAGGCTGCCATGCCGTCATTGCCGACCGGGACGCCCGTGCCACCATTCCCCCGCGGGACGGCGCCGTTCCCCGGGGCGACGATCATCCCCGTGACGGCATTCCGAAAGAGATCGCCGCCAAGGGCAGCGCCGGCTGGAAGAACGATAGCGACTACCACCGGCGCAGCATCGCCGAGAACATGATGTACCGGCTGAAGCAATTGGGCGACAGCCTGTACTCCCGAACCTTCGAGCGGCAAGTGACGGAAGCCCACGTCAGGGCCGCCATCATCAACACCTTCACCTATCTGGGCATGCCGGAATCCGTCCCGGTTGGGCAAATTGCGCCTGCCGCATGACGTAGGACGGGGACAGGGGGAGTTCGCGACAAAAACGGCTGAATTACTCATATAGCATATTAGATAGAGCTAATAGTGCACCAACGCCGTTGTCTTCTGTCTTTCTGAAGATCTCCATGACCGCCATATCGACGTTATGAGCGGCCACCCTCCGAGCGATCGCCTTAGGGTCACTCTTGAATCCGCCGAACCCGGCCAGTTCGACACGCGTCTGGCCGTCCTCATTTTCGAAAATGGCACGCGCCGTGATCTCCAGCTGATGAACGTCCAGACCGACCACACGTTTGAACGGCTTCGGGGTTTAGGTCGTTTCGTGTGAAACCGCCGCCGGTGAGGCGGATGCCCCTGCCGAACCCTTCGGGCCCCCCACCCCTGGCCCCGCCCCCGATGGCGGCGAAGTCCTGGCGGCCGCACGGGCTCGGGAACTGGCCGCGAAAAGCCGCAACCAGCCCCAAGCCCATGAGCGTATAGGCGCTTCTGACGCCGTTAACAGCCGTGCGCTCTCCACGAGGCATCAGGGGTACGGTCGGTTCGAAGCGGGGCACTTTAGGTCGAGGTGCAGCCGCCATATTGTTCCTCGACCTCTGTTGTTGTGGCCCACTCGCGTTCTCTATTGTCATCCGCTGTGGCGCGAGCCGCCACGCGGAAAGGCTGGCACGATGAAGGCTTATCTCGATACCGTGCGGTTGCACGGCGGCTATGGTTTCATGGAAGAGTACGAAGTCGAGCAAGCGCTGCGCGACGCAATCGGCTTGACGCTCTATTCGGGGACCAGCGAAATGCAGTGCAACATCGTCGCACGCTGGCTGGGGGTCTGAGCATCGGCCGCCCACTAGCCAAGGCTTTGCGGCCAGCGCAATCACCCTCAGAGCGTCGCGCTGCGGTCGCCACTGACGAAACCCAGCAATGGCTCCGAGATCCCCTTGCCAAGCGCGATCACCTTGAACAGCTCGCCCATTTCCGCGGGGGAAACCAGCTTGTTGGCCGCGCCGGCCAGCGGCAGGTAGCGCCTGGCGTCGCTGGCCGGCGTTCGTGCCAGAACCTCGGCCAGGCCGCAATTGAGCAGAAAGCTGGACTGGCTACCATAGCCGAGCAGTTCCAGCCCTGCCTGGCAGCCACTTTCGACGACCGCGGTGAAGTCGACATGTGCGGTGATGTCCTGCAAGCCCGGCAGATAGAAAGGCTCGGCGTGTGCGTGGTGGCGGTAATGGCACATCAGCGTCCCTGCGGCGCGCTGTGGGTGATAGTACTCGCGCCGCGGAAAGCCATAGTCGATCAGCAGCAAGGCGCCACGCCCGAGAATTGCGGCCCACGCCGCGACCCAATCGGCCGCGAGCAGCGCAACCTCGCTCAAATAGCCGGGAGGTATGTCGCATTCGGCTGCCAGTGCCTGCGCGCGCGCGCGCAGGCGGCCAGCAGCCGGCCGATCAATCCAGACGAACTGTCCGTTGTCAACGGCGACACCGCGCTCGGCAACTCCCGCCTCATTCCAGAGCACAAGGTGCACCGGCATGGCATCGAGGACTTCGTTGGCCAGCACCAGCCCATCAAAACGGTCGGGCAGCTGCTCGAGCCAGCGCACGCGCGCGAGCAGTTGCGGCACCTGGGTTGCGAGCGTCTGGCGCTGACGTTGCCGCAGTTCGCCGGACAGTTCGAGGATCTCGTAGCTTTCGGGAAGCGTGCCGCGCTTTTCGAGTTCGCCGAGCAGATCGGCCGCCAATTGTCCGCTTCCTGCCCCAACCTCGACAATCCGCGGAGAACTGAGCGCGAGAAGCTGTGCAGCCTGCGCGGCAAGCGTCTGGGCGAAGAGCGGGCCCAGTTCCGGTGCGGTAACGAAATCGCCTGCCGCGCCAAACTTGTGGGCACCGCCGGAGTAGTAACCTTGCGCCGGCGCGTAGAGAGCTAGCGCCATGAAGCGATCGAAACCTATCCAGCCACCGGCCGCAGCGATCTCGGTGGAAATGTGCTCGCCAAGTGCGCTGCTGAAGGCCAGCGCGTCGGAACTCGGAACGGGCAGAGCCATGCCAGTCGCTGGCTCAGCTCTCGGTTCCCTCGAAGCGGACCTGTCCGTACAGCTCGGGATGGCTGGTCGCCAGCCAATGTTCCGCCTCCAGCTGGGCACGTTCCCAGGTCGCGGCGCGCAAGGCAACGAACTGCATGCTGCCGTCGTCCTGCGGCCATTCGAGGGTATAGGAATTGAACCCACCACGCCCCTGCAGATGGATCTGGCGAGTCAAGCAGGGCAGCTCGCGACTCAACTGGGCACTGCCGCCATCCAGCTGCCGCAGCCGGAACCTGGGCCCCTTGCCCTGATGCTGCACGACGCACTCCCGGTTGTCGGCACTTTCCTCGACGATCTGCCATTCGCTGCAGCCTTCGATAATGGCGCCGAGCGCCAGGTCCGTTTCGTCGCGAACGATCTCGGCGCTGACGAGGTGCGTCTGCACCCCACCTTCGAGGAGCTCGTGCCACGGCAGACCCTGCCGGGTTGGCGGTGGAAACGGCAGCGCATGCTTGCCCTGGCGGATGCGCGCGAAGAGCGACGACTTCCTGACGTCTTCGAGGTCGATCGCCGGAAACGCCGAGCGCGGCTGGGAACGGAAGTTGCCGGCACCCATGTAGCCGACGTCCCAGAGCGTCTTCAACCATTCGGCGGTATCGAGAGCGACCTGCGCCATCTGTTCGCCAAACTCGATGTCGCCCTGCCCAGCCTGCAGCGAACGCTCCGATTGTCCGGCCATCAACTCCGCCTCGTGCATACGGGCGCGCAGCAGTTCCTGCAACAAGCGGTTCACCCATTCGGCATCGCTTGCCGGCAGCTGTTCAACGCGCCCGGCCAGGATCATCAGTTCATCCGCGTCCAGCGGCTGGTCCAGTTGGCTCATCATGCATTCCCGAATGTTGTCCACTGCCAGTCTACCGCGGCCGCCCAGGAATGGGTTGTTTTTCGAAAGCCGGAGACAAGAATCCGTTAATATCAGCTCCTTGTTGGTGTTGGTGCTGTCCTGGAAAGGGAGATGAGCGGAAAAACAATACTGGTGACCGGTGCAGCCAAGAGGCTGGGCAGTGCGATCGCCCGCGAGTTGCACGCCACCGGTGCCAACCTGATGCTGCACTATCGTCAGGCCTCGGCGGCCGCCGAGGCGCTGGCCAGCGAACTCAACGCGATCAGACCGGCTTCGGCGGCGTGCCGGCAGGCCGACCTGCTGGATATCCTGGCCTTGCCTCTGTTGATCGCCGACACGGTCGCCCGTTTCGGCCGCCTCGACGCCCTGGTGAACAACGCGTCGAGTTTCTTCCCGACGCCTCTGGGCGCAATCGACCTGAGCAGCTGGGACGACCTTGTCGGCAGCAACCTGAAAGCCCCACTATTCCTTACCCAGGCGGCGGCGCCGCAGCTGATCGCTGCGCGAGGAGCGGTGGTCAACATCACCGACATCCATGCCGAACGTCCGCTCGCCGGTTATCCGCTGTACTGTGCGGCGAAAGCGGGACTGCTCGGGCTGACCCGTGCCCTGGCCATCGAACTGGCGCCACAGGTACGCGTGAACGCGGTGGCGCCGGGGCCGATTCTGTGGCCGGACAGTGGCGCCTTTGACGATGCGGCGCGACACGACATCGTCGCGCACACCTTGCTGCAACGTGCCGGCAGTCCGCGGGACGTCGCTGGCGCGGTGCGCTATCTGCTCACGGAAGCAGACTATGTTACCGGTCAGGTGATCAACGTGGATGGCGGTCGTACCGCCCATCTCTGATCTGTCCTACCGTTTGAGAGGATGCTGGTGGAACAATCGAACACCCTGCAGCGCCTGAGGAAGCGTCTGGAGAGCAACGTCGGCAAGGCAATTGGCGACTACAACATGATCGAGGACGGCGACACCGTTCTGGTCTGCGTTTCCGGCGGCAAGGACTCCTACACGCTGCTCTCGATCCTCATCGCGCTGCGCGCGCGCGCGCCAGTCGACTTCCGCCTGATTGCCATGAACCTGGACCAGAAGCAACCGGGCTTTCCAGCCGAGGTGCTGCCCGACTACCTGGCCAAGCTTGGTGTCGAGTACCGAATCGTCGAGCAGGACACCTACGCCATCGTCAAGAGCAAGATAGCGGCAGGCAAGACCACCTGCTCGCTGTGTTCCCGCTTGCGGCGCGGAGTCATATATCGCACGGCAAAGGAACTCGGCGCCAACAAGATCGCGCTTGGTCACCATCGCGACGATATCGTCCACACCCTGTTTCTCAATCTTCTCTTCGCCGCTCGAATGAAAGCAATGCCGCCGAAACTGCTCACCGACGATGCTGCGCACGTGGTCATCCGCCCACTCGCCTATTGCAGTGAGAAGGACATCGCACGTTTTGCACGCGGCATGGCTTACCCGATCATCCCCTGCAATCTCTGCGGCTCGCAGGACAATCTGCAACGACAGAAGATTCGCGAGATGATGGCCGACTGGGACAGGCGCTATCCGGGGCGTACCGAAGCGGTTTTTTCCGCGCTGCAGAAGATCGTCCCCTCACACCTCGCCGATCAGGCCCTGTTCGACTTCAAGGGCCTGCGCCCTGGCGCCGATCCAGCGGCAATGGACGGCGGCGACCTGGTTTTCGACCCACCGCCGCTCGCCGACAGCTGGTCCTCGTTGCCAGTCCTGCCCTTGGCGGCGCTCGGCTCATGAAGTTCCGGAGCAGGACACCTGGCGATGATCGCCAGCCAAGACCGCGCGGTGCCAGAAAGCCAGATTTGGCGTTTGATCGATGAGCAGCGTTGAAGGAATGCTGTCGGTGCTGGTTGCCGCCGTTGCGGGGAGTTCGAAACTTTCCGAGAAGAGCGGCGGGACGGAGGCCTCGCGCGCCGTAGACCGTTGCCGAAAGCGAATGGCGCGGGGTGTCGAAGGCTTCCGCGGCCGAATCGTGAACAGCAGGCGAGATCAACTTGTCGCCCTTTTCGATAGCGCGGACGACGCTTGCCAGGCGGCAACCGCGATGCAACGCCGCGTAATCGACCTGCCGCCGGTTGCCGGCATCCAGCTGAGCATCCGCGTCGGCTTTCATCACGGCCGGGTGCGCGAGGATGACGCCGGACTTCTCGGCGACGGACTCAGCAGCGCCGAGGCGCTTGCCGCCCTGGCCAGAGAAGGCCAGACCTTGACCAGCGGCGAAACCAGAGAGCTTCTTTCCCCGCAGCTGCAGGCGACGACACGCGCCCTCGAAGGGCTTGCGGAAGCGGTTCTGCCGGCAGAACGCGATGTTTTCGAAGTGCTGTGGCTGGAAGCGAAAGCCCCATCAGCCGGCCGAAAGCTCGCCGAGCCGCCCCCGGCGCCGGCCAGGGAGCGCGGTTTGCGGCTCTGCCTACGCTATGGCGGGCAGGTGAAGCTCCTCGACAGGAACCGGCCACGCCTCGACATGGGCCGCGACGCCGGCTGCGAGATCACCATTCGCGATCGTCGCGCGTCGCGCAATCACGCGACGATCGAGCGACGCGGCGAGCATTTCGTGCTCAGGGATTTCAGCACCAATGGCACTTTCGTGACCGTTAACGGCGAAAACGAGCTCTTCCTGCGCCACGAGGAGTTCGTCTTGCGCGGTAGCGGGATTATCGCCTTTGCAGCTTCGGCCAGCGGCCGCTCGGCAGACATTGCCGAATTCGAACACCTTTGAGTCGGCCGGCGAAATGTACCGGATAGTCGGTCGGCGCGCGGCTGCGCGCGCCGACCGTACGGCGTCCGGGCCGCATCGGCTACGCAGACGGCAAGGCTCGCGCCAGAACCAGTAGCGTGACCTGCGCCGCGCCGTGCAACTTCACTGTCCGCGCCAGTTCGTCGAGCGAAGCACCAGTGGTCATCACATCATCGATCAGCAGCAATCGCCGGCCACTGAAGTCCGCCGAGCAATCAAAAGCACCACGAACGTTCCTGGCCCGTTCCAGCCAGGGCAGATCGGCTTGCGCCGGCGTATGACGGATGCGTCGGCAACTGCGCGCATCGACTGGCGTGCGCCATGCCCTGCCGACGCCACGCGCCAGTTCGAGCGCCTGGTTGAAGCCACGCTCCCGCAAGCGCCGCGGGTGCAGCGGCAGCGGAATGATCACATCGGCCGGGGCATCTGCCGGCAGCGCGGCAAGCTGTCGCCCGAAGTAGCCGGCGAGGGCCAGCCGATGTCCATACTTGAACGACTGCACCAGCTTGTCGAGCGGAAAATCGTAGCGGAAGGCCGCCAGCGTCAGGTCGTAATTTGGTGTCCTGGCCAGGCAGCGACCGCAGACCTCACCGTCCAGCGTCGGCAGCGCACAGCACGGACAGCGTGCTGCGGGAAGCTGCGGCAGGTCTTGCTCACACGCCGCGCAAACTGGACTGATGCCGCTTTCCGCCCCGCACAACAGGCAGTCCTGCGCGAGCAGTCGCGTGCAGGAACTGAGGATCCGCCTGGCAGTTTGAGTTAAGATTGGCATCCTTGAAGGGCCCGTGACGATTTCATGACAACGCGCCTCTACTCACCCCAACCAATAGGTCTAGCACATGAACGCAATTCCTGAAGCCGCGACGCTCACCCCGGATCGTTCGCTTTCGGCCCCTGCCGCCAGGTGGACTGTCGCCGATGTCGAAGCACTTTACCAGCTTCCGTTTATGGATCTGCTCTTTCGCGCACAGCAGGTGCACCGCGAGAATTTCAATGCCAACGAGATTCAGCGCTCGACCCTGCTCTCGGTAAAGACCGGGGGCTGTTCGGAGGATTGCGGCTATTGCTCGCAGGCGGCGCGCTACAGCACCGCCACCGAGCGCGAAGCATTGATGCCGCTCGACGAGGTGATCGCAGCTGCGCAGGCCGCGAAGGACAAGGGCGCCTCGCGCTTCTGCATGGGCGCCGCCTGGCGTGGACCGAAGGACAAGGATCTGGCCAAGGTCAGCGAGATGATCCGCACGGTCAAGGCGATGGGCCTGCAGACCTGCGTCACCCTGGGCATGCTCAAGGATGGCCAGGCCAGCGAGCTCAAGGACGCTGGTCTCGACTATTACAACCACAATCTCGATACCGACGCCTCGTTTTACGGGCAGGTGATCACCACGCACAAACACGCTGACCGGATCGACACTCTGGGGCAGGTGCGCGAGGCGGGGATCAAGGTCTGTTCCGGCGGCATCATCGGCATGGGAGAGTCGCGCCGAAACCGTGCCGCGCTGATCGTCCAGCTCGCCAACCTGAATCCGCCGCCCGAATCGGTGCCGATCAACAATCTGGTGCCGATTCCCGGAACGCCTATGGCCAACGTTGCGCCCGTCGACAGCTTCGAGTTCGTGCGTACGCTGGCTGCCGCGCGGATCACCATGCCGACGAGCTTCGTGCGCCTGTCTGCCGGTCGCCAGGAGATGTCCGACGAACTGCAGGCACTGTGCTTTATGGCGGGCGCCAACTCGATCTTCTATGGCGACAAACTGCTGACCACCGGCAACCCCGAAGCTGATCGCGACGAGGCGCTGTTCGACAAGCTCGGCCTGCGGCCGATCTAGCCGTTCGTGAAGGCACCGCCGGCGCAGTTCGTTGATCAGCGCCAGGTGCGGCGCAGCTTTGCCCGCGCCGCGCCGACTTACGATGAGGTGGCGGTGCTGCAGCGTGAGGTCGGCAGCCGCATGCTGGCAAGGCTGGACTACGTCCGTATCGAGCCTCAGCGCGTGCTCGACCTCGGTTGCGGGACCGGCGCCAGCCTCACCGCGCTGCACGAGCGCTATCCAAGAGCATTGCTGGTCGGCGCCGATCTCAGCGAGGCCATGCTCCGCACCAGCAAGGCGCAGCGCTCGCGATTGCGCTGGCTGCTGCCGTTTCTGCGTGCTCCGGAAACACCCCTGCTGGCTGCGGATGCGGCATTTCTGCCGCTGCCGCCGAAATCGATCGGTCTGCTCTGGTCGAACCTGATGTTGCACTGGCTTGACGACCCCCTGGCGGCTTTTCGCGAAGCGCACCGGCTGCTTGATATCGGTGGCCTGCTGATGTTCTCGACCTTCGGGCCGGACACCCTGAAGGAGTTGCGCGCCAGTTTCAACGATGGCCAGGTCCACACCCAGCGCTTCACCGACATGCACGACTACGGCGACATGTTGCTCGATTGTGGCTTTTCAGATCCGGTGATGGATGCGGAAGTGCTGACCATGACCTACGCCAATCTCGACGCACTGCTTGCGGATTTGCGCCTTAGCGGCTCGACCTGCGCCATGCGGGCGCGCCGTCGCAGCCTCGCAGGGCGCGCCTCGTGGACGGCAGCTCGCGCGGCCTACGCGCGCCTCGCCCGGGACGGCCGCCTGCCGGCAACGGTGGAGGTGGTGTATGGGCACGCCTGGAAAGCGCCGCCGAGAAAGACGCCCGATGGCCATGCCATCGTCCGCTTCGACCCACAGCAGCGAACCCGCTGACGGGGCCAACCGAATCAATGTGATAGTCGCGTACGCGACGCAACGAGCGCCCTTCTCACCGTGCGTGAGAGGGGTCGGGGACGAGGGGCGGACGGTGGTCATGTGGGCTAGCGGAAGAACTCCTCGAGGCGAACGAATACCTCGTGCTCGGCGCCGTGTCGGCGCACCGACAGGACGTCCTCGAGCTTCTCCACCTGCTTGACCATCTGGTCCAGGCGCTCGTCCTCATTGACCAGCAGCCAGATGCGACTGGTCCGGCCCTTGCCCACCGGCATCACCAGGATGCCTTCGACGTTGTAGGCGCGGCGCGAAAAGAGGCCAACGACGTGCGACATGACGCCGGGATGATTGTTGACGTCCAGTTCGAGCACCGTGCGCGCCAACGCTTGATTTTCAGTTCCTGAGATCGAGTTCATGTCCGTTCAGCCTCCGATCATGTCCTTGTTGGCGGCGCCGGGCGGCACCATCGGCAAAACCTGTTCGGTGGTGGCGATGCTGGCGTGAATCAACACCGGGCCACGTGCCGACAAGGCCGCAGCCAGGGCAGCGCGCGGATCGCTCTCGCCGTCGAGATCGACGGCGGCCAGCCCGAAACCTTCGGCAACCCTTGGGAAATCAGGCATGCCCTTGAATTTCGAGGCGTAGATGCGCTCGCCGTAAAACATCGTCTGCTGCTGGAAGACCAGGCCCAGCGACGAATTGTTCATCAGCACGATCTTGACGTTCACGTTTTCCTCGGCGGCGGTCACCAGTTCCTGCACGTTCATCAGGATACTGCCATCGCCGGTAAAGCAGACCACCGTTCGCTCCGGCTCCGCGAGCGCCGCACCGATAGCCGCCGGCATGCCGAAGCCCATGGTGCCGAGTCCGCCAGAGGTCAGCCACTGCCGCGGCCGGCGCAACGGATAGGCCTGCGCCACCCACATCTGATGCTGACCGACATCGGTGGTAATCGTCGCTTCGTCATCGAGACAATCGGCGACAGCACGGATCAGGCCATACGGCGTTCGCGGGTCGTCTATCCCCGGCAGGCGAAGCGGATGCGCCGCCTTCAGGCTGGCCACGCGCGCCAGCCAACCAAGGCGCTGTTGCGTATCGACGCGCGGCATGAGCATCTCGAGGACGGCGCGGACGTCGCCGGCGATGCCGACATGCGCGGTCTTGATCTTGTCCAGTTCCGAGGGATCGATGTCGATATGGACGATCTTCGCCTGCGGACAAAAGCCCGCCACCTTGCCTGTTGCGCGGTCATCGAAGCGGGCACCAACGGCAATCAGCAGGTCGCATTCGTCGAGCGCGAGGTTGGTGAAGCGGGCGCCGTGCATGCCGAGCATTCCCAGCGACAGGGGATGCTCGACGGGCATCGCTCCGAGCGCCATCAAGGTCATCACGGTCGGCAGCGAAGCCTTTTCCGCCAGCGACACCGCGCCAAGCGCAGCGCCCGAATGGACGACGCCACCACCGAGGTAGAGAATCGGTCGCGAGGCCTCGTTGATCATCGCTGCCGCAACTTCGATCAGTTCTGCCGCCGGTGCCGGAACGTGCTCGGCAACGCCCGGCTCGGGCCACGCGCTGACCTCGACCAGTTGATTCTGCACGTCCTTCGGGATATCGATCAGCACCGGCCCGGGGCGACCCGATGCGGCGATGCGGAAGGCGCCCGGGACGATTTCGAGCAGTTCATCCGCCGAGCCGACGAGAAAATTATGTTTGGTGATCGGGATGCTCAGACCATAGGTATCGACCTCCTGAAAGGCATCCGTGCCGATCATCGCCCTCGGTACCTGCCCGGTAATTGCCACCAAGGGAATCGAATCCAGTTTGGCGTCGGCAATTGCCGTCAGCAGATTGGTCGCTCCCGGACCCGACGACGCCAGACACACCGCCGGTACGCCGGTGGTACGGGCGATCCCCTGGGCCATGAAACCACCGCCCTGCTCATGCCGAGCCAGCACGTGATGAATGCGCGCCGACTGCGACAAGGCGTCGTAAATCGGCAGGATGGCGCCACCGGGAATGCCGGCGAGCGTGCGGACGCCCTGTCGTTCGAGCAGGCGCACGACGACCTGCGCGCCGGTGAGGGTTTCGGGGGTTTGCATGGCCAAGGGACTCTCCTTCAAGACAATTGTGCTTCTGGCGTCGCCGCGCGTTGGTCCAGAAAAGCGAAACCCCCGCCGGGTTCGCACCTGCGGGGGTTTCTGGAATCTGCGGTCGTTTTGTTCGCTTCGACTTATCTTCGCATGGCCCTCGACGGTGCGTCGGCTGGTACGCGTACCAGGAGTACGACACCGACGAGCGATTCGCGCGCGCCAACGACCCCGGCTAGGTCAGCCATGGCGGGCCGAAAAGCAACAAGGTCGATGGAACAGTGCATGGTCGTCGGGTCGAAGGCATCAAGGCGATGGCCAATTAGAACCGAGCGCAGGAAAAATTGCAAGCCGCGCGACGCCCCGAACTCAGCCCGAGATGTACTTGCCCATCTGCTGGATGATGAACTGCTGTTCGGAAATGGTTTCCTTGACCACGTCGCCAATCGACACGATGCCCAGGAGCGAGAGATCATCGTCCAGAACCGGCAAGTGACGGAAGTGCCTCTCGGTCATGATCGCCATACACTCGTCCACCGTCTGGTCCGGTGTCACATAGACGACCTTGTCGCTCATGATCTCGCGAACCAGGGTGTCTCGCGAAGACTTGTCCTGCAGGGAGACCTTGCGCGCGTAGTCACGCTCCGAAACGATGCCAAGCAACTGCTCCTTGTCGATCACCAGCACCGCGCCGACGTTGTATTCGGCCATCACCTGCAGGGCCTTGAAAACCGAGTCGTCCGGTGCAACTGATACCAGCGGGCCACGCTTGCCATCGAGAATCTGCTTGAGAGTCTTCATGAAACGTCCTTTCTGATCAGCGCGTCACGATGCCATACTAGAGCGTGTACCGCCGATTGCCAAGCGAAGCGGTACACCGCTGCCATACGGAACACAGCGCGCCACAGGGTCCGGTGCGGAAACGAGGGGTTTGCTGCGCCTAACGCAGACCGGCTACGTACTCGGCGACTGCATTGATTTGGGGGTCGGAGAGCTTGCCGGCAATGACGCGCATCATCTTTTCGGCGTCGTTGGCTCGTTCGTGACTCCTAAAGGCCTTCAGCTGGTTCACCGTGTACTCCGCGTACTGGCCAGCGAGCCGCGGGTACTGTACCGGCAAGCCGGCGCCTGCGGGTCCGTGACAGCCGGCGCACGCGGGAATGCCCTTGTCAAAATCGCCTTTACGCCACAGCGCCTGGCCTTCGGCCAGCAGCTTCTCGTTCTTGGCCACCGACGGCCTCATCTTCTGTTGCGAGAAATACACCGCCAGGCTGTGCATTTCTTCATCCGACAATGCCGCAACCATGCCACCCATGATCGCGTTGTCGCGTACCGGAGGCTTCCCGTCAACCGACTTGAAGTTGCTCAATTGCTTGTACAGATACTCGGGCATCTGGCCGGCGAGGATCGGATTCGCCGACGTCGGACTATTGCCGTCGGCGCCATGGCAGGCAACGCAGAGGCCTTCGGCAATTTCCTTGGCTTTGGCCAGGTCAAGCTTTGCTGGTGCCTGCTCTGACGCGAAGGCGGGTAAACTGGCGGCCAAGAGCACCGCAACTGCCGTAGTACGAATCATGTCCAAACTCCCATTGACAACAATGACTGACCTGAGGCCGGCGAAGCCAAGCGACAAACCTGATATTCTATATCAGTTTGCCGTCTGGACACGCTCCTGTCCATCCACTCCCGGGTTCCCAGATGCCGCTCTTCCAGAAAGCAGCTTTCAGCAAGACCGTTGCCGACTTGCGCGACCTGCCCTCCGATTCGCTGTGCGAAGTCGCCTTTGCCGGACGTTCCAACGCCGGCAAATCGTCGGCGATCAACACCCTCGCCAATCACACACGGCTGGCGTTTGTCTCCAAGACCCCGGGACGAACACAGCACCTCAACTACTTCGCCCTGCAGCCGGGAAAGTATTTCGTCGACCTGCCAGGCTACGGCTTTGCCAAGGCCCCGGAAGAGATTCGCTCGCAATGGGAAGGCTTGCTCGCGCCATATCTGCGCCATCGCGAAGCGCTCTGTGGCCTGGTCCTGATCATGGACAGCCGCCATCCACTCACCGAACTCGACGTGCAGATGTTCGGCTGGTTCGCGCCGACCGGCAAGCCGATTCACGTCCTGTTGACCAAGGCGGACAAACTGACCCGCCAGCAACAGGCGCTCGCCCTTCGCGAAGTGCAGGCAGCCCTGGCAGAACTTGGCGGCAACTACACCCTGCAGATGTTTTCGAGTCTTCAGAAATCAGGGGTGCAGGAAGCGGAGTTGGTACTGGGTGGCTGGCTTGATCTGCCGGTGAAAGCGGAAGCGCCACCACCCACCGGACTGCCCACCGAGAAAAAAGCGCGCCCCAAGAAGCGCAGTGCGATTGGCTGGAGCGCTCGCCACGGCAGCAGCACAGACAACAGCCACTAGTTGATGACGCCAAAAAAAACCCCCGGCAAAGGGGGGCCGGGGGCAACATGCCTTACAGGAATAAGGCACCCGCTCAGGGAGGTGAAGCGGGGGATGGCCAAGCCATCCGCGTGTAAGAACAGGCTGCCCGACGATAGTTCCCGGCGAGAACGCAGTTTCCATCAATAGTATCTATGTGAGCGATGCAATTTCCATGAATTACGGTTTCCCTGATACGCGCATGCGTCGCATGCGCCGCGACGACTTCTCCCGCCGCCTGATGCGTGAATCGCGATTGACCGCTGATGACTTCATTTACCCCGTATTCGTCCTCGACGGGGTCGACCGCGCCGAACCGATACCGTCAATGCCGGGAATCGAGCGGCAGACCCTGGACCGCCTGCTGAAAACGGCCGAGCAGGCGCTCACACTCGGCATCCCGGCCCTGGCCATATTCCCGGTAATCGACGCCGGCGGCAAGACGCCGGGCGCCGAGGAGGCGTACAACCCGGCCGGCCTGGTACCACGCGTGGTCAGCGCGCTGAAGAAGGAGTTCCCGGAGTTGGGCGTCGTGACCGACATCGCCCTCGACCCCTACACCAGCCACGGGCAGGACGGCCTGATCGATGCCGAAGATCCATCCGGCTATGTGCTGAACGACGAAACGCTCGAAGTCCTTGCCCGCCAGGCGCTGGTACATGCTCAGGCGGGTGCGGACATCGTCGCACCATCCGACATGATGGACGGTCGAGTGGCCCGCATTCGCCGCGAGTTGGACACCGCCGGACAGGTGCACACGCGCATCCTGGCCTATTCGGCCAAATACGCTTCCAGCTTTTACGGCCCGTTCCGCGATGCCGTCGGCTCGGCCGGCAATCTTGGCAAGGGCAACAAGCACACCTACCAGATGGATCCCGCCAACAGCAACGAAGCGCTGCGCGAGGTCGCGCTCGATGTCGCCGAAGGCGCCGACATGGTAATGGTCAAGCCAGGCATGCCTTACCTCGACATCGTTCGGCGGGTAAAGGACGAATTCCAGGTACCGACTTACGTCTATCAGGTCAGCGGCGAGTACGCGATGCTCAAGGCGGCCGCGCAGAACGGCTGGCTCGACGAGCAGGCCTGCGTTCTGGAGAGCCTTCTGGCCTTCAAGCGGGCGGGGGCCGATGGCATTCTGAGCTACTTTGCCCTGCCGGCGGCAGGGTGGCTGCAAGCCTCAAGCTAATATCCGTGGCCACACACAGGCGCCTGAACCCCCGCTGTGACGGACTTTCCACAAAGCGGTAGAAGAGTGCGCCAGCGACCAGACTCGCCAGCCAGGCAAACAAGACGCCAGTCAGGTTGATCCACGGATCAGCCGAGGCGAAGCGTACGAGCAAGCCGTTGATGAGCAGACAGACCGGGAAGTGAATCAGGAAGACCGAGTAGGAAATCTTCCCGAGATAAGCGAGCAGCCGTGACCTCGGCCAGATCTCCAGCAGACCGCTGCGGCTTGCCACGCCAAGCGCCAAGGCCACCGCCAGCGCCACGGCAACCCGCAGGCGGTAGTCAAGCAGCAGTGCCACGAGCACCGCAGCGACGATCGGCACCAGCCATCCTGGGGCGTGCTGCGGGTTCGCGGCCCAGTAGGTCAGCACGCCCAGCGCATAGGAAGCGAAGAAATAAAGCGCCCAGTTGTCCCATGCCGGGTCGCGGTTGAAGTGATACAGAGACGCGAGTGCCAGGGTGGCAACCAGCAGCAGACCAAGTACCGCCACGCCAGCAGTGCCCCGCCCGAGGCCACGCGCCAGCCACAGCGCCGCCAGCAACAGCGCAAACAGCTGGAAATCAATGGCGACATACCAGACGCCGGCAGAAAGACCTTCGTAGCCCAGAATGCCATGCAATAGCAGCGAATGGGCAATGAATTGCGGCAGTGTCGGCCAGTCGGGAACCGAGTCATGGGTCATCATGGCGCGTGCGACAGCAGCGCAGACAACGCCGATCGACAAGGCTGCGAGGTAGGGAATGACCAGTTTCAGGTAGCGTTTCAGCAGCAAGCGCAGCGGTTGCGCCGACACCAGCCTGCCGGCCGGCGCAAGACTGCGGGCAGCGAGGAATCCGCCGATCACCAGAAAGACCTGCACAGCAGTGCGCGCATCCTGACTGAGCCAGGAGAACAACGCGGGCGCCAACACGTAGGCATGGTCGGACATCGGCCCGTAGAAGGCCAGGTGGTGCAGCACGATCAACTGTACGGCAACTGCCTTCAGCGCATCGATGAACGGCAAACGAGAAGTCATGGCAGCGATCCCGACTCAGCCCTTGAGGAAGCGGCCCTGATATTCTTCGAATGGCATCGGCTTGCCACGCAGGTAACCCTGCATTTCGTCACAGCCTTCGCCAGTCAGGAACTCCCGCTGCGCCTCGGTTTCGACACCTTCGGCAATCACCGTCAGTTGCAGGCTGTGGGCGAGCGCGATCACCGCCCGGGTAATGGCCCGGTCTTCGGTGTCGCTTGGCAGCCCACGCACAAAGCTCTGGTCGATCTTCAGCTTGTTGAGTGGCAGACGCTTCAGGTAGGCGAGCGACGAATAGCCGGTACCGAAGTCGTCGATCACCAGGCTGAGCCCCATTGCCCGCAGGTCGTCGAGAACCTGCACGCTGTTCTCGGCCTGGCTCATGATCGCGCTTTCGGTGATCTCCAGTTCAAGGAACTGCGCCGGCAGCCGCGACGCCTGCAGCGTCTTGCGGGCGGTTTCCCGAATGCGACCACGCGCGAATTCGACGCCGGAAACGTTGATCGACAGCACGCCCGGGTTGAGGCCTGCCGCCAGCCACGCCGCCCATTGACAGCTGGCGGTGCGCTGGATCCACTCGCCGATCGGCACGATCAACCCCGATTCCTCGGCGAGCTTGATGAACTCGCCGGGAAGAACCAGTCCCTGCTGGGGACGCAGCCAGCGCACCAGAGCCTCGGCACCGAGCACTTCACCGGTCGTCAGCGAGAACTGCGGTTGCAGGAATACTCTCAACTCGCCACGCTCGACTGCGCGCCGCAGGTCGGTCTCCATCTGCAGGCGCGCCAGCGAAGACTGCGTCAGCTCCTTGGTGAAGAACTCGTAAGCATTGCGGCCGCGCTCCTTGGCACGGTACATGGCGACATCGGCGTTCTTCATCAACGTTTCGGCGTCAGCCCCGTCCTGCGGAAAAAGGCTGATGCCGATACTGGCACCGATGTAGAACTCGTGCCCGACAGTTACCGGCGAATCCTGCAGAACCCCGAGGATCTTGTCGGCGATATGCGAAACGACGGCTGGATCATTCAGTTCTTCGATGACGATCAGGAATTCGTCGCCACCGAGGCGACCAACCGTGTCCGCTTCGCGGCGCAGCCGGGTCAACCGCCGCGCCACTTCACAGAGGACGCGATCACCTACCTGGTGGCCCAGGGTATCGTTGATGTTCTTGAAGCGATCGAGGTCGACGAAGAGGACCGCCAGACCCCGCTCGTCGCGGTGCGCACGTTGCAGCGCCTTGTGCAGGCGATCACCGAGCAGCAGGCGATTGGGCAGGCCGGTCAGCGGATCATGGTGCGCCTGGTGATCAAGCTGGTCGTGCGCCTTGCGCAGTTCAGTGATATCGGAGAAGACGCCGACGTAGTGCGTCACCCGATCATCCTGGTCCTTGACCGTGCTGATCGTCAGCGACTCGAGAAACGCCTGACCGTCCTTGCGCCGGTTCCAGAGCTCACCGCGCCAACGCCCGCAAGTATTGAGTGTTCGCCACATCTCGCCGTAGAACTCCTGGTCCTGAAGCCCGGACTGCAGTATGCGCGGGTTGCGGCCAAGGACGTCGGCTTCACTGTAGCCGGTGATCTCGGTAAAGGCGCGGTTGACGGCAATGATTTCGCCCTCTGGAGAGGTGATGGTAATGCCTTCCGCGCTGCTGTCAAAGACCGTTGCCGCCTGCTGCAGGCGCTGCTCCATGCGCCTGCGGTCGGTGACGTCGAGCATGATTCCCACCAGCCCGCCAGCCGCCTCGCCGGGCGCGCCATAAACGGCTTTGTGAAAAATGACGTCGCGGTAAATCCCGTCTGCGCGCAGCACCTGCGTCTCGTACACCTGCGAGCCAGAGCGCTCGAACAACTCCTCGTCGGCGGCCATGTAGCGATCGGCAAGCCCGCGCGGCGCCACGTCGTAAACCGTTGCGCCGACGACTTCGCTGCGCGGCTTGCCGATCATGTCGAGGAACGCCTGATTGCAACCGAGATAGCGCCCTTCCCTGTTCTTGTAGAACACCGGACCAGGGATGGCCTCGACCAGTTGGTGCATGAAGTTCAGCTGTTGCGACAGCTCGAGGGTTCGGTCGGCGACGCGCTGCTCGAGTTCAAGATGGCTTTGCCGCAGCGCTTCCTGGGCAGCCCGATGCGCCGTCACGTCCTCGTGCGTCCAGATCCATGTCCGCGGTTGCGCGTCTTCCCCGATGGTGCGGCCGCTGAGATGAACCCAGATCGGCGCGCCATCGCAGCGACGGAAGAGGATCTCGCCATCAAAGCAGTCGCTCGCCGCACCGTCCCCATAGACCTGGCGCCCGGCATCTTCCCAGGCCTCCTGGGTGGCATGGAGAACGCGCGTCGACTGCCCTGTGAGAGCGCCCGGAGGATAACCGAAGATCTCCTCGAAGCGGCGATTGCAGCGCAGGATCGTGCGCTCGCGCTGGTACGAAATCCCGATCATTGCGTTGTCGAAGATCAGCTGCTGCTCCCAGAGGCTTTCGACCAGCGCTTCTTCAGCCGCACGGCGTGCGGTGACGTCCTGAAACAGCCAGACGTGGCCCTCGTCGCGGTTTTCCGGGTTGAGCAGACTGCCGGTAACCTGGCACCAGATCGGCGTTCCATCGGCCTTGCGGTACTCGATCTCGCCGGTGAACTTCCCGGACGCATGAATGCCGCGAAGGGCGCGCTCACCGGCTTCTTGCCAGGCCGGTTCGCTGGCAAAAAACACGCGCGTCGACTGGCCGATCAATTGCTCGGGCGAATAACCGAAGATCCTCTCGAAGCTCGGATTGCAGCGCTGGATGATGCGGTCGCGCAGAAAAGCGATGCCGATCGGCGCACGTTCGAAGATCAGAGTCTGTTCGCGCAACAGGGCATCCATCGCGCAGGTCGCCTGACGCTTCTCGGTAACGTCTTCGTAAAGCCAGACATAACCCTCTTCGGGTTTCGCCGGGTCGATCATGCTGCCGGTGATGTGGCTCCAGATGCACCCGCCATCACGCCGGAGGAATATCGTATCGCCATGATAGATACCGGTTTCGGCAATTGCCGCGTACGCCCGGCGGCCGGTTTCCAGCCATGCTTGTTCACTCGGGTAGTAGATCCGGGTCGACTGGCCGATCAATTCGTCTGGCGGATACCCGAGGATCTCTCCGAAACGCCGATTGCAGCGCTGGATCCTGCGATCCCGCAGGATCACGATACCGGTTTCCGCGTTCTCGAAGATCAGCTGCTGCTCGCGCAGCAGGCGGGCGCTCGCCTCGCGCGCAGCGACCTCCTGCGTGATGTCGCGGACGATCCACACGGCACCCTGGCGCGGCACCGCAGGATCGATTGCGCGGGCGATGATATGGGCCAGGAAGCTGCTGCCGTCGCGGCGCGCCATCGGCATCTCCAGATCCAGGATCTGCCCCACGCCCAGGGTCACACGCGCCTGCTGACGCAGCCTTTCACAGGCCGCCAGATTCGGGAAGAAGACAAGGTCCGGCTGACCGACGAGGGTACCCGCAGCCCAGCCGAAAAGCTCCTCGGCGCGCGGGTTGCAGCGGTAGACGCGCCGCTCGCGCGTGCACACCACGGCGATCCCCGAGTGCTCGAGGATGGCCTTGTATTCAAGAAGCTGTTGCTGCAGGGAATCAGACTCTCTCATGGCGGCCGACAGAAATTGCTGCGCGCAAAGTCTACACGACTGCGGGAGGTCGGAGTGCAGCGAAACACGCGCGCTGGCGGCGCCCCCCGGGTCGCGCCTGGCGTGCCTTCCGGTCGGCATACGGGCAGGTGCGTATACCCCGCCCACGCCAGCGCCTGCCGGGCGCTAGCGCGAAGAGGCGCGCCACAGGCTCCGGGCACGCTGCGGCAGGTCGAGAAGCGAAACCAGCCGCACGTCGACCCAGGCCGGCAGGCGGGTGCCGGCACTCAGCCAGACCGTCTTCATGCCGAGTTTCTTGGCCGTCCTCAGGTTGGACAGCACATCCTCGACCATGATGCAGCGATGGGCTGGCAGCTGCTCGCTGCGTAGCAGGTGGCGAAAGCCGGCAACCGCCGGTTTCGGTTGAAAGCGGATGCGCTCGACCGAATAGACCGCGTCGAAGCAATCGTCAATGCCGATCAGTTGCAGCACCGCCTCGCTGTAGCGCAGAGGAGCATTCGAAAAGACGATCTTGCGTCCGGGCAAGCGGCAAAGCATGGCTTTCAGGCCACGCTCGAAGACCAGCATCCGCTTGAGATCGGGGAACTGGTGCGTATGCCAGAGAAAATGATCGGGATCGGTACCGTGATGACGCATCAGGCCGAGCAGCGTGGCGCCGTAGCGCTGCCAGTAATCCTGCCGGATGCGCGTCGCGTCGTCCTCGCCGACGCCCAGGTGCTGACGGATGTAGGCGACCATCGCGCGGTTGATGTGCGGAAAGATATGCGGGCTGGCGTCGTGCAGGGTGTTGTCGAGATCGAACAGCCAGACTGGCGAGGCGGAGGTCAGAAAGATGTCCCGATCAGTGCGATTTGATCATCGTACCGACACCGTGATCGGTAAGGATCTCGAGCAACAACGCGTGCTCGACACGGCCATCGATGATATGCACGCTCTTGACCCCGCTGCGCGCGGCATCGAGCGCCGAGCTGATCTTGGGCAGCATGCCGCCAGACAGCGTACCGTCGGCGACCAGCTGCTCGATCTCGTTTGGCGTCATGCCGGTAATCAAGTCGCCACTCTCGTCGAGTACACCGGGCGTGTTGGTGAGCAGCACCAGCTTTTCGGCCTTGAGTATTTCGGCTATCTTGCCGGCAACGACGTCAGCGTTGATGTTGTAGGTCTCGCCGCCCTTGCCGACGCCGATCGGTGCCACCACCGGGATGAAGCCGCCCGCCTCGAGGTGGCCGATCAGCGATGGATCGATCTGGGTGATGTCACCGACCTGACCGACGTCGATCAGGTCGCCAAGATTCTCCTGGTTGGCCAACAGGAGCTTCTTGGCGCGGATGAAGCTGCCGTCCTTGCCGGTCAGGCCGACGGCCTTGCCGCCGGCCTGATTGATCAGGTTGACGACGTCCTTGTTGACCTGGCCACCGAGAACCATCTCGACGATCTCCATCGTTTCGGCATCCGTGACGCGCATTCCCTGGATGAAGCGTCCCTTCTTGCCAACGCGGCCGAGCAGGCTCTCGATTTGCGGACCACCACCATGCACTACCACCACGTGCATCCCGACCAGTTTGAGGAGCACCACATCACGGGCGAAGCACTGTTTGAGATGCTCGTCGGTCATCGCATTGCCGCCGTACTTGACGACGATGGTCTTGCCATGGAAACGTTTGATGTATGGCAGGGCCTCGGCGAGAATGGCAGCTTCGTTGGCCGGGGTGAACAGAGGATCGCTCATGGCTGGAGTCCTTGTAATGACCGGCGGATTTTACGCGGCACGCAGAGAAACACAAAGACCGCATGCGGCAATCGCGGAAAGACAAGGCCGATGACTCCTGCCGGCCCCGACGACGGTCAACTGCCGCCTCCGTATCGCGGCCGCTTTGCGCCTTCTCCGACCGGCCCCTTGCACTTCGGTTCGCTGGTCGCCGCCGTCGGCAGCTATCTCGACGCCCGTGCCAACGGCGGCGCCTGGCTGCTGCGCATCGAGGACGTCGACCAGCCGCGAACGGTCCCCGGGGCCGCAGACGGCATCCTGCGTACGCTCGAGGGTTTCGGCTTCGCCTGGGATGGCGAAGTGATGGTCCAGAGCCGGCGACTCGACGCCTACCATGCGGCACTGGTACGCCTGCAGCTCGACGGCGACGTCTACCCCTGCGCGTGTTCGCGACGCGAAATCGCCGCCTGCGCGCCACCCCGATCGATCGACGGCGGGCTGATCTACCCGGGCAACTGCCGCAACGGCCTCGGCGGCGGCCGTGCGGCACGCTCCTGGCGGCTGCGCGTAGCGGACAAGACGATCGCCTTCAGCGATCGCGTGCAGGGACTGGTGCAGCAGAATCTCGAACGCAGCGTCGGCGACTTCATTCTGCTGCGCGCCGACGGGCAGTTCGCTTACCAGCTGGCGGTCGTCACCGACGACGCGGCGCAAGGGATAAACGCGGTCGTTCGCGGGGTCGACCTGCTCGACTCGACGCCACGGCAGATCTGGCTGCAGCAACGTCTGGCGCTAGGCACGCCAAGCTATGCCCACCTGCCCGTGGTACTCAACGCCGCCGGCGAGAAGCTTTCCAAACAGACACGGGCAGCGGCAGTCGATCCGTCGGCCGGCAGCGCCGCGCTGTCGGCGGCACTGCGCTTCCTCGGGCAAGCAGTGCCACAGGAAATCAGCGCCGGACCGGTGCGCGATTTCTGGCCCTGGGCAATCGCCACCTGGTCGATCAGGCGCATTCCGGCGCTGCGCGGGATGCTCCCCGGTTTCCCAGCCTAGCGCTTACCACCGTAACCGACCACGCCGACGAGAATGCGCACCAGGTTGTAGCTGGCCCAACGCAGCAGACGCGAGTGCCAGGGCAGTCGCTGCCAGCTGTCGACGGGCAGTTCGCGCGCGCCATTGCGCATCGCCTGGTGCAGACTCTGCCGCAAGCCGTCGGCGAACATGGAATCCTTGACGACGATATTCGCCTCCCTGGCCAGCAGCAGGCTGAAGGGATCGATATTCGACGAGCCGACGGTCGCCCAGTGGCTGTCGATGACCGCGACCTTGGCATGCAGGAAGCTGCGTCGATACTCGAACACGCGAATGCCGGCACCCAGCAAGCGGCCGTAAAGCGCCTGGGTCGCGTAATGCAGCAAGCGGTATTCGACCCGCCCCTGCAACAGAATGGCCACGCGCACCCCGCGTTTGGCAGCGTCCTGCAGTGCCCGCCGAAAGCGCCGGCCGGGCAGGAAGTAGGCGTTGGCGAGGAGTATGTCGTGTCGCGCAGCAGCAATCGCCTCGAGGTAGGCGTCCTCGATATCGCGCCGGTGGAGGATGTTGTCGCGCACCAGGAAAGCAGCCGTCTGCTCGCCCCGCGGCCCGGGGTCGGTCTGTGCAGGTCTGCCCACGCGGTAGCGACGGTTGAGCTTCGCCCACAGCACGATCTCCCACAGCCGGTGCTGCGCCTGCTGGATCGGCACCAGGAGTGGTCCTTCGACGCGAACCGCGTAGTCGTAGCGCGGCGGTATCTGAAACGGGGTATTGAGGTCGTCGATGACATTGATGCCGCCGACGAAAGCGATCTCGCCGTCAATCACCGCCAGCTTGCGGTGCAGACGGCGCAGGCGATGGCGACGCAACTGGAAGCGCGCAATGTCGGGCCGGTAGACCATCGCCTGGACACCGGCCGCGAGCAAGGCCGGCTGCAGACTGTCGGCAAAGTCCCTGGCGCCAAAGCCATCGACCAGCACCCGCACTGCAACGCCGCGTCGAGCAGCCCTGGCCATCGCCTCGGCGACCGCACGCCCGGTCCCGTCATCCTCGAAAATATAGCTTTCAAGATGCACTTCATGCCGTGCGCCGTCGATCGCTCCGATCAACGCGGGAAAATACTCGGCGCCGCTGTTGAGCAAGGTCAGCCGGTTGCCCGGCAGGAACCTAGCAGTCATCGAGTCGGCTCCGACAAGCATGCAGCACGCCTGCCATCATCCGCAAGGCGACCGCGAAGACCCTTCATTGAAGCGGCAACCGCCCGTAACCTCCATTCCCGACATCGCCCCGAAGCAGATCGAGCGTCTATTCTCGACACTTCAGGCGCACCCGTCCAGCACTGCGCAACGCACAGCTCGCGCCTGCCGGAATGCCCACCGGCGCCAGGAATTCGCGGCGATCATGCCAATCGCGACCGCATCGGGCACGGACTCGACGCGGACAACTTGCCCGCCGGAGAAACGAGGGTGAGAATGCGACTGTCTCGGTCCGGCGAGCAGACGCATGGCGCAAGCTGCGCCCGCTGACGGTCCCGGTACCGGATGGTCCGAGCCTTGATTTACGTCAAGGCTGCGCCTCCCGGCCTGATCTCTAATACGCGGCTTTCTTTCGGGAATTGAACGATGTTTCGGATCTCCCAGTACATGCAGGAACTCACGGCGCCCAGGCAACCGGGGCCGAAACAGAACCCGCCAGCGCCGGTGGTGATCTGGAACCTCATCCGCCGCTGCAATCTTACCTGCAAGCACTGCTATTCGATTTCGGCCGACAAGGACTTCCCCGGCGAACTGAGCACCGAAGAGATCTTCGCGGTGATGGATGACCTCAAGCGATTTCGTGTTCCGGTACTGATCCTCTCCGGTGGCGAACCGCTGCTGCGCCCGGACATCTTCGACATCGCCCGACGTGCCAAGGCGATGGGCTTCTATGTCGGGCTATCATCCAACGGTACGCTGATCGGCGCGACGAACATCGAACGCATCGCCGAGTGTGATTTCGACTACGTTGGCGTCTCTCTCGACGGCATGGGCGATACGCATGACAGGTTCCGGCGCATGCAAGGCGCCTTCGAAGCGTCGCTGAAGGGCATCCGTCTGTGCCGTGACCTCGGCCTGAAGATCGGCGTCCGCTTCACCATGACCCAGGACAATGCGCATGACCTGCCGCGCCTGCTCGAACTGGTCGAGGACGAAGGTATCGACCGTTTCTACTTCTCGCACCTCAACTACGCCGGCCGTGGCAACAAGAACCGCAAGGACGACGCACAGCACAAGCTGACGCGCTGGGCGATGGACCTGCTCTTCGACACCTGCTGGGATTATCAGCAACGCGGCCTGCACAAGGAGTTCACCACCGGCAACAACGACGCGGACGGTGTCTACTTCCTGCACTGGGTGCAGAAGAAGTTCCCCGACAAGGCAGCCAACATTCGCGCCCGGCTCGCGCAGTGGGGTGGCAACTCATCGGGCGTCAATGTGGCCAACATCGACAATCTGGGCAACGTCCATCCCGACACCATGTGGTGGCACTACAACCTTGGCAACATCCGTGAACGGCCCTTCTCGGAAATCTGGCCGGATGTCTCCGACCCGCTGATGGCTGGCCTGAAAGCGTTTCCGCGCAGCGTCTCCGGGCGCTGCGGCGACTGCCAGCACTTCGACATCTGCAACGGCAACACGCGTGTGCGCGCGCAGCAACTGACCGGCGACGCCTGGGCCGAAGACCCGGGTTGCTATCTCGACGACGAGGAAATCGGTATCGAACCCGGCCGCGAACGCCTTGCGGTCAGCCCCTACATCCGCTTGCGGAGAGCGTCGTGAGCTGGCGCCAGGGCTCTGTTTCGGCTTGCTGCCTGGTGGTCGCACTTCTGGGTGGCGGGTCGTTGTTGGCTCAAGCGGCCAGAGCAACCAGCGCGGCCGACGTACAGCCGCTCTATGAGACGCACTGCGCAGCCTGCCACGGCAAGTCCCGGCTTGGCGGTATCGGGCCGGCGCTGCTGCCGGAAAACCTGGCACGCCTGCGCAAACCGGAGGCGCTGGAGGTCATCCGCGAAGGACGGGTGGCGACACAGATGCCGGCCTTCGCCGACAAGCTGAGCGCCGAACAGGTGCAACAACTTGCCGACCTGATCTACAGCGAGATCGATCCGCCGCCGCAATGGGACGAAGCCGAGATTCGCGCCTCGCAGGTGGTCAATGCCGACGCCACGAAGCTGCCGAGCCAGCCTGGCCCCGGCCTGCAAGGTGCCGACCCGCTGAACCTCTTCATCGTCGTCGAGGCCGGCGATCATCATGTGTCCGTACTCGACGGCGACAAGCTCGAACGCCTGTACCGCTTTCCCAGCCGCTACGCGCTGCACGGCGGACCGAAATTCTCGCCCGACGGTCGCTTCGTCTATTTCGCTTCACGCGACGGCTGGATCAGCAAGTTCGACATCTACAATCTGGTCATGGTCGCCGAGATCCGCGCCGGCCTCAACACCCGCAACGCCGCCGTTTCCGGTGATGGCAAGTGGGTGATGGTGGGCAACTACCTGCCGCACAGTCTGGTGGTGCTCGACGCCAGAGACCTCTCGCTGGTGAAGATCATCCCGACACGCAGTGCCGCCGGCGACAAGACCTCGCGGGTATCGGCGGTCTATGACGCGGCGCCGCGCAAGAGCTTCGTGGCAGCGCTGAAGGACGTTCCCGAGGTCTGGGAAATCAGCTACGACCCCAATGCCGAACCGGTCGCCGAGGGACTGGTGCACGATTACCAGTACCGGGAAGGGCACTTCACGCCGGCCATGTTCTACCCGCGGCGAACGGTTCTCAAGGATTATCTGGACGATTTCTTCTTTACGCAAAGCTACCGCGAGATACTCGGCGCGTCGCGCTCGGCAAGCAAGGGACAGGTCATCTTCCTCGATGGCCGCAACAAGATCGCCGACCTGGACCTGCCGGGAATGCCGCATCTCGGGTCCGGCATCACCTGGAAGTGGAAAGACCCCAGCGGTCGCGAACGAACGGTGATGGCCTCGCCCAACCTGAACGAAGGCGTGGTCACCGTGATCGACCTCGAGACCTACGAGGTGATCAAGGAAATAAAGACGCTCGGGCCCGGCTTCTTCCTGCGCAGCCACGAGAACAGTCGCTACGCGTTCACCGACTCGATGCTGAGCAAGGAACACAAGAACGTGCTGCAGGTGATCGACAAGCAGACCCTCGAAGTCGTCGGACAAATCAAGGCCGCGCCCGGCCAGACGCTGGCCCACGTGGAGTTTACCCGTGACGGTCGCTACGCACTCGCCAGTCTCTGGGAACTCGATGGCGCGCTGCTGGTCATCGACGCGCAGACACTCGAGGAAGTGAAACGTATCCCGGCCAGCAAACCGGTCGGAAAATACAACGTGTGGAACAAGATATCGCGTTCGGAGGGCACCAGCCATTGATCTCGCGTATGCTGACGTGCGGACCGGCAGCAGGCAGGGACAGCCGCCAGAGCGCATGCGGTGCGAGCGTGGCGGCGACGAGCAGGCGCTTCGAGGATTTTCCGTATGGCCTGATGGCAGCCGTGCTGTTTCTGTCTTGTACAGCAGCCATGGCGGTCCCGAAAGCGGCCGAGCACGCCGGCGCCGAGGTAAGCTTTGGCGCGGCGACGGTCCACCCCAAACCGCCGTCGAAAGCAATAACGACGCAACCGGCGAAGAAGAACTCACGATCGGCGAAAAGCAAAGGCGGCAAGTCGCGCAGCACCGGCAAGCCGACGCCAAGGAAGAAGGCGCCGACAAGGGCTCGGAGCAAGAGCAGGTCACGCAAGTAGTTGCGCGCATCACCACCGCCAGCGCCGGTGTTCGTGCCACGGTTGCCGGCGCAATTCCCGCACGCAGAACAGTGTGTGCTGGCTTTTTTGTTTACAGACCGACGGGCATGGCGATCGAGGCGCCCCGATCGTGAAAGCCATGAACGTTTCCCGCCCTGGCAGCATGCATTCCGGCCGGCAAGGCGGTATTCTTCGCCGCGCAGGGACCGTGCCCCCTGAATTCCCCATCTCACGCCGCAGACCCTTCTCCCGCGCTGGAGAGAAGGGCGGTTCTCACGATTACACGGAGTTCCCGATGTACAGGTTTGCTTGTTTCTGGACTGCAGTGGCATCCTTGCTGGTATCGCCGCCGTTGCTTGCGCAGCTCGCGCGCGTCGAACTGACTGCCGGCTTCTATCGGGTCGACGCCGAAGTGGCCGCCGATGACGCCAGTCGCATGCAGGGCCTCATGAATCGCCGCAGCATGCCGGTCAACCACGGGATGCTGTTCGTCTTTGCAAGGGCAGCACGCCATTGCATGTGGATGCGTAACACCTACCTGCCGCTGTCGGTCGCATTTCTCGATGAAGAAGGACGCATTCTCAACATCGAGAAGATGCAGCCGCAGAGCGAGGACAACCACTGCGCTGCCGACGCCGCGCGCTACGCGCTGGAGATGAATGCGGACTGGTTCTCCAGCAAGGGAATCAAGCCGGGTATGCGCATCGGCGGCATCGACAAATCCCCGCGTCCGCAGTAAGCGATAGCGGGCTCGTGTCCAACAGCAGCAGACACCAGCAGCGATGGCGCAGCAGATTGTTGCGCACACCGGGCGACGCTCGTTTCATGCACTGGTTGCGCGACCGGGGCTCGCTGACGGCGCGCATCCAGGCCAGGGGGCGGTTCAGCGTGCGCGTGCTGCGGCAGCGCCTCTGCCTGCCGACCAGCGATGAAGCGCAACTGCTCGGCATGAAAGCCAAGGCATTCGCCTGGGTGCGTGAGGTAGTGCTGCTCTGCGCTGACCAGCGGGTCGTTTTCGCGCATACAGTTCTTCCCCGGCGGCCGCGCGGTCCGCTCCAGGTCTGGCTGTCACGCCTGGGGGAGCGCTCGCTTGGCGCGCTGCTGTTCGCGCACGCCGGATTCCGTCGTGGCCAGATGAACTTCAAGCGACTCGACGACCGCCATCCGCTTTTCAGTCCGGCGAGCAATGCCCTGCGACTCCCCGACGGCACAGTGAACACGCTGTGGGCACGTCGTTCGCACTTCCGGTTTGGCGTTCAATCGGTACTCGTGACCGAAGTGTTCTCGCCGCTGGTTCTAAAGCTGCGCACAGCCGATCAACAGTCGTCGGACAGGAAAATCGCCGCGCCAAGCGAAGCAATGCTATAATGCACGGCTGCACTGGACAGCCACTGGCTATACCGTGCGACGAGCATCGCGAACCTGGCCATAACTCTCAAGCCCTCCTGCCTTCTGGTGACGATTCATTCAGCACCGCACTGGCACAAAGCTTTTGTGCCGATTGCTGCTGACGTCCGTGCAACAGCCGGAGTCTCTCTCAGCTTTTTCGTTGGTTGGCGCTGCGTTTGTTCCTGGCAACGCGCCATGCCTTCAAGGTAGCGCGCAGCGCATCCACAGAAAAGAGAACCATGACTTTTGCAGAAATCGGCCTTCACCCGGCCATCCTGAAAGCACTCACCGATTCCGGCTACAGCGAACCGACGCCGGTCCAGAAACAAGCCATTCCGGCGGCCCTCGAAGGCCGTGACCTGATGGTTTCCTCTCAGACCGGGTCGGGCAAGACTGCCGCCTTCATGCTGCCGGCACTGCATCGCTTCGCCGGGCAGGAAAACACCGTCGAAACAGCGCGCCCGGCCAGCCAGGAACGTCGACCAGCGCGCTCGCGCGGCCACGACCGCCAGCGCTTCCAGCCAGCGCAGCCAAAAATGCTGGTCCTGACGCCGACCCGCGAACTCGCCCTGCAGGTCACTGCCGCCACCGACAAGTACGGTCGCCAATTGCATCACCTGCGTGCGGTTGCCATCCTCGGCGGCATGCCTTACCCGAAACAGATGGAACTCCTCGGTCGCAATCCGGCCATCCTGGTCGCCACACCGGGTCGTCTCATCGACCACATGAGCTCGGGCAAGATCGATTTCTCGCAGTTGCAGGTTCTGGTCCTCGACGAGGCCGACCGCATGCTGGACATGGGTTTCATCGAGGATATCGAACGAATCGTTGCGGCGACCCCTGCCGCACGCCAGACGATGCTGTTCTCGGCCACGCTCGACGGAACCGTCGGCGAGATGGCGAAACGGATGACGCGTGAGGCGCTGCAGATTCGCGTCGACGCGGCCACCGCGAGGCACGACAACATCGAGCAGCGGATGCATTTCGTCGACGATCTGTCGCACAAGAACCGTCTGCTCGACCACCTGTTGCGCGACGCGTCGATCGATCAGGCGGTGGTCTTTACGGCCACCAAACGTGACGCCGATACGGTCAGCGATCGCCTGAACGTTGCCGGCCTCAACGCCGCAGCGCTACATGGCGACATGCATCAGGGTGCCCGCAACCGCACGCTGACCGCCATGCGCCGCGGGCAGGTGCGCATCCTCGTCGCCACCGATGTCGCCGCCCGTGGCATCGACGTTCCGACCATCACGCACGTCTTCAACTACGACCTGCCCAAGTTCGCCGAAGACTATGTCCACCGCATCGGTCGCACCGGTCGCGCCGGGCGCAACGGTCTGGCGATCTCGCTGGTCCATCACGCCGAGCACTTCAACGTCAAGAAGATCGAGCGTTTCACCAAGCAGTTGATTCCGGTTGCTGTCGTTGCCGGTCATGAGCCGACTCGCCGGGCGCCGTCGGCGAAACCACGTCCGACCGGCAAGCCCGGCTGGAAAGGTGGTGACAACCGCCAGGGCAAGCCTTTCGCTCCCCGGCGTGAAGGCATGCCGCGCACGCCTTACCGTGAAGGGCCCAAGAGCGGCCATGGCGGTGGCACGGCCCGCCGCAGCTATGGCGATCACTGATCGACCGCCGAGTCTTGCAGCGAAGAAGCCCGCGGCGTAAGGGCTTTCTTGTCCGTCGCCCGCCGCCCCCACGTGGCGAATCCTTCTCAATCGTTGCTTGTCCGGGGTTCCGGCAAGGCGGCCGCCGACGACCTTGCCAGACGGTCCTCGATCTGGCCCAGTGAAACAACGGTGTTGGTCGCCGACTGCTCGACGGCCGACAGCAACTCCGTCTCGATCCGGTCGAGCCGGGCCAGGATCACCGGGTCACCCGATGGCGCACCAGCGCTGTCCTTGTTCCTGGCCAGGGATTGCAACTCGGTGGTGATGAAGCCGCGCAGTTCGGTGAAACGCGAGGCCTCGGCCTGATCCGCCAGTTCCCGGTTGTGCTTCAACTCCTGGGCATGACGACGCGATTCCAGGAGCGCCGATGCCTGCACGTAGATCACGAAGGCCATGAAGTAGGCGGTCAGAAAGATCACCACGCCCAGCATGACTACCCCGATCGCCCCCTGCACTTCGGTCAGGCCCAGAGAAAGCGTCGTCGGGGCAGTGAACGCATCCCAGTTGAGTGCGGAAAACCCGGCCGTTGCGCCAAGGATGAGCAGCAGAAACAGGGTGCGGAACTTCATGAGGTGATCACTCCTTCGTTGGTTGCCAGAAAAGGGCTGGCGCGGCATGGGCCGAAGTTCGATAGTATCTCACGATGGGTGTCGTCGCCATCCGCCGGCAGCATGCTGGCGGCTGTCACAGCCCACGGAACGATGCACGCGCTCATGGAACAGCGGCCGAGCGCATACGCCCCAGAATGACTTCGCTCTTCGCGGCAAGTGCCGGCGTGTTGCGGTTGCGATCGTAATAACGCGGCCGTGG
>JACKLW010000023.1 GCA_024235715.1 Accumulibacter sp.
GATCTCGATCGTGCCGTCAACCTCCGCGGGGCCGACTTCAAGAACCGGCCGCTCGACTTCCAGATCGGCCAGTTGTTTCAGGATGATTTCCGGAAAGACCTCGAAGACAGCCGTGAAGCCCATATGCGTCGTGCTGTCGGTATTCCTGGTCTCGATCTTCGGACTGCCGGCAACGCGCAACTGCTCCTTGGTGACCGCTTCGCTGAACAGGGAGCCAAGCGCTTCACTCAAGGCCTCCTGACGAGCCTGGTTACCGTACTGCTGCCTGATGATGTTGGCCGGCACCTTGCCCGGCCGAAAGCCCGGCATCTTCATGTTCTTGCCAAGGCGCTTTAGGCGCAAATCGACTTCCTTGTCGAGGTCGGCGAGCGCCACCGACAGATCAAGGCGCCGCTCGAGTGCGTTTACGGCGGGGACGCCGGTGTCGGCGGCTGCGTCAGCAGTGTCAGTGTCGGTATTGGCGGCGTTCGTTTCCATTAAGAATCCTTGTGATACGGGCTGAGAAAAGAGTGGATCCAGGCTCGATCGGGAGTACCTTTGCCAGTGGACTACGTAGCACCAAGCATCGGACTGAAGACGCGGGAAGCAACCTGCCTTCGAGCAATCGTTCGCAGTCGGCAGGGGTTGCGACGCAACCGGTGCTCATGGGCTTTCAGCGAAACACGCGCTGGCCAGAAACAAGCTGACTGGAACCCTCACCCGGTTCGATTTCGCGGTCGCGTCCGCACCGTTTTTCCACCATGTTGCATACGAAAAGCACACGATTCTACAGCAATATCTCACGGCTCGAAACCGTGCTGTGCCGCCAGCGCTCGGTGCCGACCCAATTCGATTGCCGGTCACGGGTGCCGTCCCAAGCCATGTACTGAGCCATCGGCTTGCGTCAGAGCACCGATCGTCGCCGACTGCCCGGCTCCAGCGGTTGCACCGCGCTGCCTGCGACGCGGACAGCGACGCCGTGACGGCTCTTTCGGCCAGGCCTTGGCGCAGTAAAGGCGATGCGCGAAACCCCACCACTGTGTTTTAATGATCCTGGATTCGCATCAGTACGACAGCATTTCATGATGGCGTTCGCGAGACCAGTATTGGCGGCTGACTGGGCGCTGGGACAGGCGACGCAGTCGCTTCGTCCGCGGTGCCGCGCTCGTCAATCCTGCATAGGGAACTCAGGGATGAACGGACTCCGGTTCAAGGCACTACTGGCAGCCGCACTATTGCTGCAATCGACCGCAGGCGCCCGCGCCGAAAGACCCTGGCATGCTGCTCGGCAAAATACGTACGGGTGGCAGTTCATGACCCCGGACGAGCGCGTCGAGCACCAGCGACAGATGCGCAGCTTCACGACCTACCGGGAGTGCAAGACGTACCAGAACAAACGGCATGCCGTAATGGCCGAGCGAGCGCGTCACGCCGGGCTCGTTCTTGCTCAACAGCGCGAATCGGGCTGCGACAAGCTGCGCGCACGCGGCAGCCTGCAATGAATCCCACGCTCACAAACCCCACAGCACGCCGCATGGGCGCACCGCTGGTCGCTTTGTCGATCACGGTCGGTGGCCTCTGCTGGGCCTTCCCAGACGGCTTGCCACCATGGCGCACCGCCGCCATCATCAGCGGCTGGGCAGGCACCGGCCTGCTCGTCAGCAGCCTCCTGCTGATGGTCCGCGAACCACACCTGGCGCGCCTGCTGGGTGGCCTCGAGCTGAGCTACCGCTGGCATCACCGCTGTGGGATGCTCGCCTACCTGCTGCTCCTCTGCCACCCGTTGGCACTGGCGCTCGACGGCTGGTCAGAGGCCCCACACCTTGCCTGGCAAACACTCGACCCCCGTTCTCAATCGTGGCCGCTGTGGCTTGGCTGGACAGGATTGCTGTTGCTGATGTTTGGCCTGGCGACAACCTTCGCTGTGCACCTGCCCTACCGGCGTTGGCGAAACTTTCACTTCGTACTTGCCGCAGGAGTCGTCTCCGGCCTGGCGCATGTCTACGTGCTGCTCGGCAACGACCGCATGCTCCTTGCCTTGCTCGCCGTCGCCATGCTGGCCATCGGCTGGCGTCTGCTGGCCAGCGATCTCGGTCTGGCCGCTCGACCGTATCGCGTGACACAGGTTGAGCGCGCGGCTGCGGGCGTGATCGAAGCGTCTCTGGCGCCCTGTGCCGCAGCACTCGCCGTCACGCCAGGCCAGTTCATCCTTGCCGCATTCGGCGACGGGGTCCACTACCAAGGCTGCGGCGAGTTTCATCCCTTTACCGTCAGCGGCATAGACCGACAAGGCCGGCTTCGCATCAGCGTCAAGGCCCTTGGCCCCTGTTCTCGTCATCTTCAGGAAGTCGAAGCGGGCGTTCTGGTGCACCTCGAGGGCCCCTTCGGCACCTTTCTGCATGACCTGCGACCCATACCCCAGCTCTGGGTAGCCGGCGGCATCGGCATCACCCCATTCATCGCCGAACTTCGCGCCCAGCACTGCAGTCAGCCGACGACGCTGCTCTACCTCTATCGCCACGACGCTGATGCCCTGTTTCTCGAAGAACTCGAGACTGCGAACCGTGAAGATCCGCAGTTCGTGCTGCTTACCGACGCTTCCGGGCCAGAGCAGCCCGATGTCGACCGCCTGCTGGACCAGGTATCGCGACTGGGCGAACGGCAGGTGCACATGTGCGGCCCACAGCCGCTCCTGGCAGAGATCAGTCGCGCGCTGCGGCGGCGAGGAGTCAGCACCGCCGCGGTTCATTTCGAGAGCTTCAGGTTCCGCTGATGCGCCAACTGTTCATCCTCGTCACGGTAGCGTTCTGGCTGGCGGTTCTCGGCCTGGCGGCAAGCCATTCATGGCTCCCTGCCGAACCGGAGGTAGCCCTTCGACCGCCCACGGACCCACGCAAGTCGCTGGCTGCAGTCGCGCGGCACGACACGGCAGAAGATTGCTGGATGGCCATCAACGGCGAAGTCTACGACCTGAGCCGCTACCTGCCCGACCACCCAAGCAAGCCCGAGGTCATTGTTGCCTGGTGCGGCCGCGAAGCAACGCAGGCCTACCTGACCAAGGCCAAGGGCCGAGCACATTCGGCACGCGCCGACCGTATGCTGGCGGAGTACCGCATCGCCACGTTGCAAACCCCGTGACCGCCCAAGTGCGCGGCGTCTCCAGGCATTTTCACCGACGCTGGTGAGCGCCGTGCTGTTTTTCGGATTTTCCCTGGAAGATTGCGCCGCGCGCGCGAACGATTGACTTGCCTCCTGACGCCACCGATACTGCCCGAGGCACGCTACAAGACGTCGCCCCCACATCTGTTTCACGTTGCTTTGACAAAGGAGGGAAGAGATGCGCGCTATCACCATGATGCTTTCGGGATTGCTGATGATCGGCCTGGCGGGAACGGCGGAGGCGAAGAAGGACAGAGATGACGTCGACATTCCGGAGTGCGGCAAGCATACAAAGGTTGCCCGAGAGAACGACGACGGACTCATCACCCTGAAGGAAAAGATGAAGAGGGGCTGCGTCATCGACGTGAAGGATCTTCATCCGACGCAGTCGGCAGTCGGGATGGACGCCGTCGAGTGCAAGGCCGCGAAGATCACGGGGAAAGCCAAGGCCGGGAAACTCGAAAAGTATCTGCTGGACGACAAGCGCTGGGTTCCGCTGGTGCGCGGGCCGGGCGGCGTGTTTTACCTCACCGACCACCATCACCTGTCCGCCGCCGTGTGGAACGCCGACATCAAGAACAAGAAGAAGGAGGTCTACGCCTACCTGATTGCCGACTGGTCCGACCTGAGCGACGACACCTTCTGGGCACTGATGGTCGAGAAGCACGACACCTGGCTGAAGAATCCGGCCGGCGACGAGATAACGCCCAACCAGCTTCCGAAAAACATCGGCAGCATGCAGGACGACCCGCTGCGCACGCTGTCAGCGTGGGTGCGAGGCAGTTGCGGATACGTCAAGTGTGATGCGCCGGGAGCCGCCAAGGACGACGATGAACTGACCTGCGAGGACAAGTTTCACGAGAGCGTGACCTGCGCACCAGCGACGGTCTATTTCCTCGAGTTCGCGTGGGGCGCCTACCTCGGCAGCGATCCCGAGGTCAAGGCAGCGCTGGCGGGCGAGCCGAGTTGCTCGCAGCAGGACCCCTTGAATCAGGAGTGTCTGGACAAGCAGTATGACCTGATGGTCAAGGCTCTGCCACTGGCGATGCGGGCAGCGGCGGCGCCGGCGGCCTCGCAACTCGCCGGCTACAACGCAGCGGTGCAACCCGGCATCCCGCAACCAAAGCGCTGCAAGTAACGCCGACGGCGAACAAGGCGTGGCGTCACTCGACGCCCGCCCGCCGCCGCGCTGTCCGCGCTGTCCGCGCAGACCCGGGCACGCCGCAACCGGTGCGCCAGGAGCACCGGCTCGTCGGACCGATACGTTCCGTGGAGCGATCAAGCGAGGCCGCTGCGGGAATTCTGGGGGTATACTGCGCGGCCATACGCCAACCCATGCCAGAACGCGTCTCGACCATGAAATATCAGATCATCCCGGTAACCCCCTTTGCACAGAACTGCAGCCTGCTGTGGTGCGAACAAAGCAAACTTGGCGCGGTAGTCGACCCGGGCGGTGACGTGGCACGCATTCTGCGAGCGGTCGAAGCGAACGGCGTTACCCTGGAAAAGATCCTCGTCACCCATGGCCATGTCGATCACGCCGGTGCGGTAGCCGAACTGGCGGCACGTTTCTCACTGCCGGTCGAGGGGCCCCAGCGCGAGGATCAGTTCTGGATCGACGGCATGCCGGCCCAAAGCAAGATGTTCGGCCTGCCCGAAGCACGCGCCTTCACACCCGACCGCTGGCTCGAGCAGGGCGACACGGTAGGCTTCGGCGACGTCGAAATGGATGTCTTGCATTGCCCCGGGCATACGCCCGGGCATGTGGTCTTTTTCAGCCGGGCAGACCGTCTGGCCATTGTCGGCGACGTGCTCTTCCAGGGTTCCATCGGTCGTACCGATTTCCCAAGAGGCAATTTCGACACCCTGATCTCTTCGATCCGCAACCAGCTCTGGCCACTGGGCAATGACGTCGCGTTCCTTCCGGGGCACGGACCGATGTCGACCTTCGGTGCAGAGCGACGCAACAATCCCTTCTGCGGCGACTAGGGTGTGTTGACATTCCGCCCGCCCTCGGAAATGCCATTGTCAACGGACTGATGAAAAAGTCGCTAACCATCAACCACTTACAAAGGGGCTGTTCACAGCGGTTGATTTATGGTCATA
>JACKLW010000024.1 GCA_024235715.1 Accumulibacter sp.
TACCGACAAGGCGGGATCGTCGGCGGTGATCTGCCAGGGTAACTGTTGCTTGGGTCGGGCATGGCGGATTCCCCGGTCCAACCGGTGCAAGGGTAACGGGCGATAAGCGGGTTTCATCGGGGCTCACTCCTGAGTGTGAATACGAGCGGCAACGGCAATCACTGTTATTGTGCAAGTGCAGTATAAGCGATGGTCGATCGACGAAACACGAATATTTCCACACAAATTGTACGGCAGGCTGGGGTATCGGCCCGTGACCCGCCACGGGGAGGATCGCGGGGAACCAAGGCCGAGCGGTTCGGCTTCGCCATCCGCCGCAATTCCTCGGGCGACAACCAGCGGAGGCCAACCCGGCTCAGGTTCTCGCGCAACTGAGAGCAGCCTCGGCGTCCGCCAGTTCCTCCAAGCGCCGGCCGTAGCCGCATTGCTCGATCAGCTTGCGGGCGGCGGCGAGATCGGCCTGCGGGCTGCCCCACGGATACGGCGTCGCGGCGTGGAACAGCCGGGCGCGATGCAGGTGGATATCAGCCAGAAACAGGCGCATCGGGCCGCGTTCGGCGATGTCCCAGGCTTCGTCAAGATCGGCCTGGGCGCTGTCGGGACCGGTGCGGGCGCCGAGGAGATGCCGCAGCCAGGCGCGGGTGAGGAGACCGCGAACCAAGTAGTCGTTGACGCCAGCACGGCGGAGACCGGCCACGGCCTGTTCCACGTCGGGCCAGACGCGGCCGACATCGGCGGCGGTCAGGATCGCCTCATACAGCGCGGCCCGGCCCGAGCTGAGGTGGTTAAGAGCGATGTCGAGGAGCCAGTGATTTCGCTCAGCTATCTTGAGTGTCTGCGCCGCACGCTGGGAGACGGTGCGGCAGATTTCGGCAAGACCCTCGTCCCCGACCCCGCTGCTCCCGGCGGGCGCGGGGAGAACGGCTCGCCACGCGGCGCGCTTAGCGGCGGCGAGCAGCAGATCGCAGTACCGGAAGCCCCACAGCGAGTAAAGCAGCGGGTAGTCGGGCTGCCGTTCGGCCTGCATCCGCTCGGCCTCGCGGAACAGCGCCGCCGCCTCGGCCCAGCGGCCCGCCTGGTGCAAGGCGTCAGCGTGGGTCGTGCGCTTGCTCATCCGTTGAAACTCATCGCCGCTGCGGTCAGCGTGGGTCACGGACTGCGCGCCGTCCGCCACCGCCCCGGCCACCTCACCCAGCGTCAATTCCAACTCGCTCAGGTTGCTGGCGCACACAGCGGCGTTTTTCCATTTCTGCTTGGCAATATTAATTTTCATCGTTGCCCGCATCGGTTCGAGGGCTTCGGTCAACCGGCTCAAGGCACGTAGCCGGAACGCGGCTTCGTTCAGCAGCCACGCTTGATGCGCTTCCGAGAGCGCGGGCGAGACGCGCCGCCAGGGTGGCTCGAAAAAACAGGCGACGGCGCCCAAATCCGAACCGAACGCGCCGAGTTTGCGGACGACGTAGGCTTCCCTGCCTCGTGAAATGCGGTCGCGGTAAACCTTGTCACACGCCGCCTGCTGCATCCCCGCCAGACAGCCGTGAGCCACGGCCTGATAGAGCGGCTGGAGGTCTTCAAGGGTGGGCGCGTCTTGGTCGGGCGTGCTCGCGCACAGGTGTTCGTACAGCCGCCGGTGGGCCGCACGCCAAGCGGCGGCGTTCGTCTCGCGCAGTTGCCGGGCGAAATAGGCCCGGAGGTGCGGATGCGTGTCGAGCGCCATCAGCGCTCCGGTGGCGTCGCGGTTCACCGTGAGCAGGCGCGCGGCTTCGAGGCCGCTCAGGCAGAAGGCCCAATCGTCCTCGGCCAGTCCGCCCAGCGGTTCGGTCAAGCCGGGGATGGGTTCACGCCGCAGCGTCGCCAGACACCCGGCGTCAGCGGGCCGGTCGAACAGACCCAGCAGCCGCAGCACAGCCACTTCGCGTTGGCCTTCCTCGCCGCCGTCGCGCAACAGCCAGTGCTCGTAAGCCGCCATCGTTCGCAAGGCGTGGCCGCCGTCGATCTTGGCGTCGGCTTTCTCGAACTTCACACAGTCGCGCTTACGGATGTCGCCATGAAAGGCGCGACGTAGAAATCCACCCAGCAAGGTGAGGGTGAGGGCGTGGCCTTTCACGTCCTCGACCAGCGCTTCGAGTTCCTGTGTTGTACCGCGCTGCACGCCAAGTTTCCTGAGCAGATCGACACCAGCGGTACGGGACAGGCGGTGCAGCACCTCTTCCGGTGCGGTGCTTTGCCGGAAGGCGTTGAGGTCGGGCAGGGAATAGCGAGTGGTGACGAGGCACAAACCCCGGTTGTGTTGCGCCAAGCCCTTGAGCAGCGCGCCGAGGCCCTGATCCTTGAGTTCGCCTGGCATGGGTGAAGTGGGCGCGTATTGCAACGGTTCGAGGCCATCGAGGATGAGCAGGCTCTTGCGCTCGCCGACAATGCGGGCGAGCCGTTGACCTTTCTCGAACGCACCGGCGTTGCTGGCGGCAAATGCCTTATCCGCATCGTCGCCGAAGAAGGTCAAGGCTTCCTTGAGGAACACGTCGGAAGAGGCGGCCGACTGGTCGCGCGTGCCCTGGCTGTAGAAGCTCCAGGCAAACGCGGCGGCGCAGCCGGGCCAGTCTTGCGCGCACAGTGCGGCGGTCCAGTGGGCAACCAGCGAGGTTTTTCCTTCGCCGCCCAACGCGACGAAGGTGAGAACACGGGGACGGTTCGACTCGCCGCTTTGCACCTTGGCCCAGGCGTCGTCAAGGAGCCGGGTTTCAGCTTCGCGGCCAATCAGCTCGGCGGGGGCGTACTTAAAAAGTTTGTGAGAGATGTCGTGTTGGAAGCGGTCAGATGAATCGGGCGACGGGCGGGCGGCTGTCGCTTCCAATTCTGCGATTTTAGTTTTCGCTTCCTCGATCTGCTTATCCAGCATAAATTGCTGCCCCGCATCGGCAGCTATGGCTCTTTGTAGCTGGAGGTATTCCAGCTTTTCCCGCCAAATTTTGAGCGCCTCGCTCACGGTCATCCTCCCAAGGAACGAATTTTCTCCTGAGCCTCCGCGATCAGATGCCTCAATCGGAATTTCATATCGGGATCGGCTGTTACCGCTTCCTGGACCAACAGGAAATCGAGCTTTTCCCGCCAAATGGCCAGCGCTGGCGAAGGGCTGGGCGCGGCGGCGGGCGGTGACGCGCTGGCGCCAAAATTCAACGGTTCGCCGGTTGGGCGCGGTTTCCGTTTCAAGGCGCCGACTGCACCCGGTTCCACGCCGCTTTGATTCAGAAGAGCGTCGTAGAGCGCCTGATAACCCGCTTCCGAGTCCAGCACGTAGAAGGTTTGCGCCCTCAACGGTTCGGGGATATGCGGCTCATCGGTTCGCTCGAACAGCACCGGAATGAATCGATTAGAGACGCTGCGCGCATCGTAGAGTGCCTGGGTCATCAACGCACCTTCCCAATCGACGCCCTTGCCCTTGCCGGGTACTTCCTGACCGCGAAAGCGCCGGTAGTAAGTCTCCGTGCACACGCACAGTACGTGCGAGGCCGCGTCGAGACCGTTCAGCATCCAGCGCGGCCAGCCTTCGGGCGGGGAACCGTTCACGTAGCGATCCAGGATCGTGGCGATACCATCGATCCGCAACCGCTCGGACAAGCCGAGCACTCGCTCGCGGTGCGCGTTGGAATCATGGCTGTAACTGATGAAAACGGTGGGGACGCTCATAAGCAATCGGCTCGGATTGGAAAGTTCGAGTTTTTTTATCGGTCAGCACCCGCGCTGACTCGGTAAGCGTACAGGTTTACTTTCCCTGTCACAATTCGCTGAACTTGTGAGACAAGCGGCCGAAATTTGCCGCGAAAACCGCCGAGGTCTCCGGGCCGAATCGAAGACCCGACGAGCCGGCACAGGGATGTGCCGGCAAGGAAGGGTCCCTCCCACGCACTACAGGGATGTTCCTATCAGCCAAGCCGGGGTGGAAACCTGAACCCACATCTACATAGACATATAGGGCATTTAAAATCGAATTTATCGATCAATGGTTTGCAAGGGGAAAACTAATCATATATGATTATTAAATAATCATATATGATTAGTATCGAGGATCAGGCATGAAGAACTCCAAGCTGGTAGGATACGTCGATGATCAAGGGGAACTACATCAGGGAGTCGTTCCAGTTCTCTGCGGTCGAAAGCTAAAAGGTCCTTATGGGAGTTCTTGGATGCAGGTTAACCAGCAGTTTCTTGAGGAATTTGCGTCCAGGAAGGATGTCACTGGCGAAGTCTTGCGCGTCTTCTTGTATCTGAACGCCCGCCTGGATTTCGAGAACATCATTCAGGTCCCGCAGACCGAAATCGCCGAACGACTCGGGTTGCAACCTCAAAACGTCCACCGCTCCATTAAGCGATTGGAAGAGTTGGGCATCATCATCCGTGGCCCCAAGGTGGGCCGGTCGAGCAGTTGGCGGCTCAACCCGCAAGCCGGCTGGAAGGGCAAGATCGTCCACCTCCGGGAAGCCCAGCGCCAGCAGCTCGAAATCGTCAAGTGATTCCGGCCGGGATCAAACGATGAAACGCTGGATCGAATGCCCCGCCGAGTCCGGGGAGCCTGAACCCGCGCGAACATAGCCCTATACGGAGCCGAAAATCGCCCCGACCCGTCAAGGGATTGAGCGGGGTGGACGCGGCCTCAGTGCCGCTGGAACGCCTCGTAAAGGTGCTGCTGGACCTCCGCGGCGGCGCTTTCCGCCTTGGGGCCTGGAAAGTTCGTCATCACGACGACGGAAAGATCCGCCTTGGTATCGACGAGCGCCTTGGCGAGGTTCATGCCATTCGACCCATTGTGGGCGAGCAGCGGCGTCTTCGCCCAATCGAAGGCGATGACGCCCCAGCCAAGCGCATATTCGCCCTGGGACGGGGTCCCCGGCTTCGGGTCCTTGATGGGGGGTGTCCTGACATGGGGTCGGTGGATTTCCGCAAGCGTCTCTGACGAGACGATATGCGGCGCACGCTTGCCAGCGCCCGCATTCCAGCCGACCCAACGAGCGAAGTCCAACACCGACATGTGGGCGTTGCCGGCCGGCCCCATCACGGGGGGCACGTCCGCCGCGGCACCCCAGGTCATGGGCGTGGCGATGCCCTGATCGTCGATGCTGTGTCCGATGGCGGCGTCGTACTTGCCGAAGCTGGCCTGAGGACCGAATCCCGCCGTGTTCAGGCCGAGCGGAGTATAGATGCGCTCCTCAATGAGACGCTCCCACGGCTTACCCGAGACCTCCTCCAGCATGGCGCCGGCGATCAGATAACCAAAATTGGCATACTGGAACGGAGAGCCGTCGGGCACCTTAGGCGCGTTGTCCTTCCAGCGGTTAATGGCGTCGAGACGCAGATCCGTCGTGTTCTTCTCGAACGCGACGGGGTTCATGTAGATCGCCATCATCTCGGGAGTGTCGGTTGGGATGCCGCTCGAATGAGAGAGAAGCTGCTCCAGAGTGACAGCCGCGAGCGCTGGGTTCATGCCCTTGATCTTCTTGCCGAGCACCTCGCCCACCGTGCTCGTCCACTTGAGCCGTCCCTCTTCCACCAGCGTGCCAGCGACGGTGGCGGTCATGGCCTTGGTGTCGGAGCCGAGATGAAAGCGGTCGTCAATGGTTACCGGAATGTCCATCCCCATAACCCGCTTGCCGACGGCTCCCGCAGCGATGAGTTCGCCGTCCTTCGTCACTGCGGCGGCAAGGGCCGGCAGGCCGTATTTCGCTCGCACTCCTTCAAGATAGCTGTCGAGGTTCTCCCGCGCGTGGGCCACCGCCGACAGGGCGAAACACGCGGTGAGACCCAGCACAATACCTGCGGTACGTTTGAACCTCATCGCCATCCTCCTCACCCGGCACGGCCTCGCGCCGCAGACGGTCTTATTCAGCGACCGAGCATCTCGGCAAGCTCGTAGAAGATAGGGGTCGACGGATTCTTATCCGGCGCACTGTCGCGACCGAGCGTGGTCACGACGGCGATGGTGAGATCCTTCGAGGCATCGTAGCCTGCCGTCCCCCCGTAGCCGCCGAAGAAGAAGGTCTTTTGGACCCACGGTGGCAGCAGCTCCAGGCCGAGGCTGAAGGCATGCTCGGCCGTGTTCACGCCCTTGCCCAGAGTTGCGGGCGTGAGCATCAGGTGGAGGCTCTCCTTCGAGACCGTGGCTCCAGTGGCGAGCGCGCGCATCAGCCGAACCGTATCGGCCATGTCGCCGTTGAGCGGGCCGGTATAGGACGTCCACGACGGACTCCAATAGGTGGAATCCTCGAAGACTCCACGCTCCTTGGTGAAGCCGTGCAGCGGTGGATCGGGGAGCTCCGCCGTGGTCCAGATCCAGGTCTGGCCCAGGCCGAGCCGGTCGATGATGCGCTGCTGGAGCAGCATCTCGTAAGGCGTATTGGTCGCTTTGGCCAGGGCCTGGGCGAGCACGATGAAGTTGGTGTGGGCGTATTGGAAGCCCTTGCCGGGCTCGAACACCATGTCCCTCGCGAAGGCGATCTTCAAAAGCTCCTCGGTTGGCCAGGCGTAGAAGACATCCTTCTCGAAAGCCTCGGTGAAACCGGGATCGGATTCATAGTCCGCATAGCCAGAGGTGCTGTCCGCCAGCATGCGCAGGGTGATTGCATTCGCTTGCGGGTACGCGGGCAGCCACTTGTCGATGGTGTCGTCGAGCTTGACCCGGCCCTCGTCCACCAGTTGCATCAGGATGGTCGTCTGCGAGGCGATAGCCATGGCGCCCATGCGGAAATGCATGTCGGTGCGCGCCGGAACGCCGGTCATGGACGTACCGGCCGCAGCCACCAGGGGAGGCGCCTCCCCAATGCCGACACCGACGAGCAGCGCCGTCACCCCGTGCTTCGCCCGCAGCTCTTCCAGGCGGTTCACAATCTTCGTCCAGGCGGCGGAGGTGGCGGCCGGGGGCTGCACGGACGCGTGATCGGACTTCGCCATCGCCCATGGAGAACGCATGGAAATCAGGGCCAAAACAACGCACACGGCAAAGATTGCGGATTGTCGGTTCATCTGGTCCTGCGCCTTCTAGACGAGTGGGATCGAAGCCGCCGTCCTCGCGCTCCTCGAAGGGCCGTTCGGCATATTGTTGATTATATATAAGGATCGCTGGGCGTAGCATAAAATCTAGAAATGAAGGTCTATCCGCCCCACTCGTCTCAAGACGGGGCACTTCCATAGGGTGGAGGGGGATCGGGCACCAGTGGGGGACAGAGGCGCAGCGCATTGATAGGGCAGTGTGGACTTCGCATACGAATCGAGCAGGGCATACCGGTTCCAGGCGCCCCTTCGCCAAGACCCCCGATTGCAGATCCGGGCATAGAGCGGATGCGATGTGCCCCCGCGCTCCAACCTTGCGGTACGGACAGCCCCACGATCCGCCAACCCGAGACACCGCAGGTTGGCGGATCCGCCTACCGACGTTCCGCTTTGCGCCTGCCTAAGAGGCCCTAAACCAACGTTCGTGTCACGAAGGGCAGAAATAAAATAAAATTATTATCATCATTAAATTATAGTAAATAACTATTGCTTTTTGTGGCCTTCACTGTTGGGAGCTCACCACCTATCAATTTCTCATCACCTCACAAAAGGGAGGCAAAGGGAGATCA
>JACKLW010000025.1 GCA_024235715.1 Accumulibacter sp.
CGCGACGGCCTTGCTCCGCAGCGGTTACGACATTCGAACCGTGCAGGATCTGCTCGGCCATTCCGACGTCTCTACGACGATGATTTACACGCATGTGCTGAAAGTTGGCGGTGCCGGAGTGCGCTCACCGCTTGATGCGCTGCCGCCCCTCACTAGTGAGAGGTAGGGCAGCGCAAGTCAATCCTGGCGGATTCACTACCCCTGCGCGAAGGCCATCGGTGCCGCATCGAACGGCCGGTTGCGGAAAGTCCTCCCTGCGTCCGCTGATGGCCGGCAGCAGCCCGTCGTTGCCTGATGGATCCAACCCCTCCGCTGCTATAGTGCAGTCGGCTTCTGACGTTCAGTGCAGCCGTCTTCTGAAAACGACAATAGGCTTACGCTGAAATTGTCTTGAACTGTCGCGGGTTTTAGGACTTGAGCGACAAACAAAAAGTGTCGTTTTCAGAAGGCGACTGCACCAGTTCACTGGGCTGGCCGCCGTGTGTGCATAGAACTTCTGACCGGGAACGGTCAGAAGTTCTATGCACGAAGCGCCGCGAGAGATCGGAATTGCTCAGAACTCTTGTGCACGGCGCGACAAAGCCGGAACCGCCGAAAATTCCGGCGATCAACCGGCAAGCTGCTTGATGCGCTCGGCCAGGCGGCCGAAAGCCTCGTTCACGTATTCCAGCACCTTGGGTTCTGCGCCCTGCGTGCGCAGCGAGTCTTTGAAGGCTTCCAGGTCGGACAGCCATTGCCGATGCAGGCGGCCCAGCTCGTCGAGCTGAGGCCGGAAGTCTTGGAGACTGCCGCTCGCACGAAACGCCTGGTAGCCACGCTCAAGCGTGGCCGCCGTGGTCAGCAGTTGCGCGCCCATTTGCTTGTGCTGTTCGGAGAACTCGGCCATGCCGTCATAGGGCCGCGAAGCCTTGCGGCGCTCGGCTTCGGATGCCTCTTCCATGATGCGGGCGTAGCGGTAGAACCCTGGGAACTCGCGGGACAGCGCCATGAGCTGCTGATCGGATGTGCCGACCCAAATCCTGTGCAGGTCAGGCCCGTACCCCATCATGCGATTGATGATGGCATGGGCCTCGCTGACACCCTGGGCGGCAAGCTGCTGCATGTGTTGGTCGATCTTCGCGGCCAGTCGGCGGAATTCGTTCATGCTCATGTCCGTCACAAAAGGCGCGTTGATTGCCCTTGCGCCGTGAGAAGTGCCACCGCCTTCTTATCGAAGGAAACGAAGGTTTCCCCGCCAAGCCAGTTGCCTTCGTAGGCAATGACGCCATCGGCAAAGTCTCCGCCCGCGTCGAGCACCAGCAAGCCAGCCTCCACGGCAGGCCGGTTCACTTCCACATTCGCGGCGGCCAGTAGTGCCCGGATCGCGCTGGCCGCGTCGGCTTGCTGGAAGCCGTAGACACGCAGCAGCACCCAAACAAATTCGCATAGGCACGGCAGCGCGACCGCGATCAACTCGGCGTCGGTCAAGACTGCGGCGGCAACGTCCGCTTGTGCGGGATCGTCACGCACAACCGCACGCACAAGGACGTTGGTATCGACTGCGACCTTCATTGCTTACCTGCCCAGCCTTGCGCCGCCGCCTCGTTGATTTCTTCGATGGTGGCAACCTTCTGCGTCCTGCCCGCGAGCAGGCCGACAAAGCTGGCTATCGTCCCTGCGGGCCGTGCCGCCTTGAGCACTCCCCGACCATCTGGCAGCAAGTCCAGCTCGATCTTGTCGCCTGGCCTGATGCCGAGGTGTTGCAGTACGTCCTTCCGAAACGTCACTTGTCCCCGTGCAGTAACGGTCAATGTGGTCATGGTGATGTGCCTCGCAATTTCGTAGGTTGATACTTTGCATAGTAATGCAAAAATGCCTTACTGTCAATGTCCATCAAACGATCGTTTGCGAGGAAGGCGACCATGCCTAAGGCTTGACGTACGATATTTTCGAGTTCTGAGACGACCCCTATAATCGGGTCCCAGCCACGTTGTGCAAGAGCGCCGGCGAACCAAACTACCCTCGCAATGGGCTCAACCCGAACTCCGAACTCGATATGATTCCGTCACAAACCAATGAATCCGAGGGGAGGGATCCCGGGGCACGCGCCCTTGGTTTTCTCGCCGATCATCGGCTCGCGTCCACGCCGGTCAATTACTGGGTTGCGTACGACTACCTCGGGGGCGACAACGCCAGGCTTGACAGTGCCATTGACGAGGCGCTCGCGTCAGCCGTCGGACTCGATGATTTCGTCATGCGCGAGATCTACGATCAGCATGTGTCGGGCGAGTCCTTTCGCCGCTTTCATGGCATGGGCGAGGACATCGACAAGTTGCTCAGCGGGCTGCTCGACGATGTGCGCACCGTCGATCGCTGTACATCCGACTTCCGAGCGTCGCTCACCGAAAACATCACCCGGCTCGACAAGGCGCAGGACCCGGCAGGCCTACGGACGGTGGCGCAGAACCTGCTCCAGGCGAGCGTGGCGGCCAATGCGAGCAACGCGGCCCTTCAGAAAGACCTCGAGGCCACCGAGCAGGAGGCACAACGGCTGCGCAACGAACTTGACAATCACCGCCGCGAGGCAATGACCGACCCGCTCACCGGCCTGCTCAACCGCCGCGGCATGGAGATCGAGACCGCACGTATGTTTGACTCCAGACCCGGATCCGATGCGGCGATGCTGGTCATAGACATCGACCACTTCAAGAAAGTCAACGACACCTACGGCCACGCAGTCGGTGACGTCGTGATCCGCAAGGTCGCCGAGACGATGGCTGAAATGGCGCCGGGCGAAGCGGTAACAGCGCGCTTCGGTGGCGAGGAGTTCGTCATGCTGTTGCCCGGCGCTTCGTGCGATGCGGCCCGCACACTGGCCGAGAAGGTTCGCACCGCCATCGCCCGGCTGCGTCTCATCCGGCGTCACGACAAGCTTGCGATCGCGCCCTTCACGATCTCGGTTGGCGTCGCCATACGAGCGCCCGAGGAGGCGGTCACGGCGCTCTTCGATCGCGCAGACAAGGCCTTGTACGAGGCCAAGCACGGTGGGCGCAACCGCGTCATAGCCGCTTCCTGAGGGCGGGCCAACCACCATGCCTAAATTCGACGAAATCAAGTTTGCGGGGCAGCTACCCAGCCCCAAGGGAGTCGCGCTCGCCATCATGACCCTGTGTGGCCGCGACGAAACCACTATCGACGACATTGCCCGGCTGGTCCAGACTGACCCGGCGTTGTCAGGGCGTCTGCTGCGGCTGGCCAACTCGAGCGGTAGCGCGTATCGGCCAATCGTGGCCGTCAACGAGGCGCTGCTGCGCATCGGCATGAAGGCGGTTGGTCAGCTCGCGATGGGGTTCTCGCTTGTCGACCAGTTCAAGGAAGGACCGTGCAAGGCGTTCGACTATCGCCGCTTTTGGTCACACTCCCTGCTCATGGCCCTGGCCGCGCGCGAGCTCGGCCGCCTGAGCCGTATCGCCGCAGCCGAGGACTTATTCGCCTGCGCTCTAATGGCGAATATTGGCTCGCTGGCATTGGCGACCGCCTTTCCGCTCAAGTACTCGGCGCTGCTCGAGTCCGGTCCGCGTGATCCGCTTGCGGCCGAACGCGAGACCTTCGGCATCGATCGCCACGAATGTACCCGCGCCATGCTTGAGGACTTCGGCATTCCCAACGCGCTCGCCGAACCGGTCTTTTACCACCGCGCACCAGATGAGTCCGGCTTCTCTGATGCTTCGCGACCGAACAGGCTGACCTGGCTGTTTCACACCGCGCAGCACATCGCTGACCTCGGGGTCGCCGCGGAAGCGGTCCGAAGCCAGATCGCGGCGTCCCTGTTACGACTCGCTGGTCGCTTCGAGATAGACGCCGACGGTACCGCGACGATGTTCGACCGTATCGTTGCCGAGTGGGCTGAGTGGGCTAGCTTGTTGGAGATTTCAGCGGCCAAGCTGCCCTCGTTCGAACGGCTGTCGGCGACGCCACCTGCCACAGCGGAGCCTGACGGCGTCGCCTCGCCCGTACGCGTCCTAATGGTCGCGGCATGTCCAACCCGCACGACCCCGATAAGCGTCTTGCTGCAATCGACCTTCGGTCATCGTACCTTTCTGGCCGGTGACTTCGACGAGGGCTTGAGCATGGCGGTCGCCGTACTGCCCCATGTCATCGTAGTCGACGCGGACACGCCGAGCGCGAGCGCCCACGACTTCTGCCGCCGATTGCGCGCGACAGACTGGGGAAAATCGGTATATCTAATCGCGCTGACCAGCACCGTGGACGAACACAGTTTTGTTGCTGCGTTCGAAAGCGGTGTCGACACCTGCCTGTGCAAATCGCTCGGCGGTGGCGGACTGCGTGCGGCCATGCGTGCGGCGCATCGCCACCTTGGACTGCTCGACGCGTGGCAAACCGATCGCAGCCAGCTCAAGCAGATTGCGTCCGAGTTGGCGGTAAGCAATCGAAAGCTCGAGCAGGTCGCGCGGACCGATCTGCTCACTGGATTGCCGAATCGCCGCGGCGGAATGGAGGCGCTAGCTCGAGCCTGGAGTGCATCGAGCCGCTCGGGCGAGGCTCTGTGCGTGATGATGCTCGACATCGACTGGTTTAAACGCATCAATGACCGATACGGGCATGCCTTCGGCGACCGCGTATTGGAGCAGGTGGGCGCCGCCCTGCGTACCGAGGCGCGCAGCAATGACACGCTTTGCCGCATAGGCGGTGAGGAATTCCTAGTCGTATGCTCAGGATCCGACCTGCGCTCGACGTTGACGGCAGCCGAGCGCCTGCGGCGTGCAATCGCGACACTAGGTCTGATTGCCGGTGAGGGCGAGCAGGTAGCGCTCAGCTTCAGTGTCGGCATCGCGCAAAAGGAAGCGGGCACCAGCAGCACGAATGTGCTGCTCGGAAACGCCGACAAAGCCCTGTACGCGGCCAAGCACACGGGGCGCAACCGCGTCTGCGTGATGGCCCATGGCAAGGTGCATCACGGCGACATCCCGGTGTTCGGCGAGGATCTCATACGAGGAAGTGGTGCGGCGCGGCCCAAAAAATGAGATAAATGTGAAAACCGTTGCTTATCACGATGGCGCCGATCGACGCCTTCTTCCCGCCAGCAAGAGTGAAGTACGCTTGTATCAGGTCGCCACTTCGGCTCTGACGCGCCCAGCGCGAACAACTCTGCCAGTTCATCATCGCCGACGTCACCCGACACGACGATCACCGGTGCCTCGGGCGTCCTCGCGCGGATCTCGGTAAGGAACGTCGCGGCCGTGGTCGCCAGGCCGACGACCTTTCGGAGTTTGCTGTCGTTTCCAGAAAGCGAGTGCACCATCTGACTGGATGTAACGCCCGGTGCGCAACCGACTCCTGACAGCCCAATATCAGGAGTCGTATGCACCGATCTCGACTATGCTCAATACTCGTGTGCACCGAAATGCGGGTTGAGCATGGCGTCAGAAGCAGTGCCGATTGCCGAACAAGGCGTCGCCACCCTCCCTGGCAAGGTTTGGGAACTGGCCCGGCTCAGGTCGGAGATCATCGGGCCGCTGGCCGCGCTAGAGGTGGTCGGCCACCAGGCCGCCGACACCGCAGCCCAAACCCTCGGCCTGTCCCGGCGGCAGGTCTATGTCCTGATCGGTCGCGCCCGGCAGGGGGCCGGCCTGGTAACGGACCTGGCACCCGGCCGATCCGGCGGCGGCAAAGGCAAAGGGCGCTTGCCGGAACCGGTCGAGCGCATCATCCGCGAGTTGCTGCAAAAGCGCTTCCTGACCAAGCAGAAACGCAGCCTGGCGGCGTTCCACCGCGAAGTCGCGCAGGCGTGCAAAACCCAGAAGCTGGGGGTGCCGGCGCGCAACACCGTGGCCCAGCGGATCGCCGGACTACACCCGGCGAAAGTAGCCCGAAGCCGGGGCGGGCCGGATGCGGCCCGCCCCCTGCAAGGCGCCGGCGGCATTCCGCCCGAAGTCACGATGCCGCTGGAACAGGTACAGATCGACCACACCGTCATCGATCTGATCGTGGTGGACGAGCGCGACCGGCAACCGATTGGCCGTCCGTATCTGACCCTCGCCATCGACGTGTTCACGCGCTGCGTGCTGGGCATGGTGGTCACGCTGGAAGCGCCGTCCGCCGTCTCGGTCGGACTGTGCCTCGCGCATGCCGCCTGCGACAAGCGGCCCTGGCTGGAAGGGCTGAATGTGGAAATGGACTGGCCGATGAGCGGCAAGCCCAAGCTGCTCTACCTGGACAACGCGGCCGAGTTCAAGAGCGAGGCGCTGCGCCGTGGCTGCGAACAGCATGGCATCCGGCTGGACTATCGTCCGCCAGGGCAGCCGCACTACGGCGGCATTGTGGAACGGATCATCGGCACGGCGATGCAGATGATCCACGACGAATTGCCGGGGACGACCTTCGCCAATCCCGACCAGCGCGGGGAGTACGACTCCGAGAGGATGGCTACCCTGACGCTGCGCGAGCTGGAGCGCTGGCTCGCGTTGGCGGTGGGCACCTATCACGGCTCCGTGCACAATGGCCTGCTCCAGCCGCCGGCCGCGCGCTGGGCCGAGGCCGTGGCGCACGTTGGCGTCCCGGCCATAGTCACCCGCCCCACCGCGTTTCTGGTCGATTTTCTGCCGGTGATTCGCCGCACCCTGACCCGCACCGGCTTTGTCATCGACCACATCCACTACTACGCCGACGCGCTCAAGCCGTGGATTGCTCGGCGCCACCACTTGCCCGCTTTTCTGATTCGGCGCGACCCGCGCGACATCAGCCGCATCTGGGTGCTGGAACCGGAGGGGCAGCACTACCTGGAAATTCCCTACCGCACCCTGTCGCATCCGGCCGTCACCCTGTGGGAACAACGCCAGGCGCGGGCGAAATTACGCCAGCTCGGGCGCGAGCAGGTGGACGAGTCGGCGCTGTTCCGCATGATCGGGCAGATGCGCGAGATCGTGACCTCCGCCCAGAAGGCCACCCGCAAGGCGCGGCGTGACGCGGATCGACGCCAGCACCTCGAGAGGTCAGCGCCGCCGGGCAAGCCCGTTCCGCCGGACGTGGACACGGCCGATCCAGCGGCCGAAAACCCGTCGCCGGCCCAGCCGTTCGACCAGATCGAGGAGTGGTAGCCAGGGACGAATATCCCATCATCGACCTGTCCCACCTGCTGCCGGCCGCGCAGGGCTTGGCCCGACTGCCGGCGGCCGAGCGCATCCAGCGCCTTCGCGCCGACCGCTGGATCGGCTATCCGAGCGCGGTGGAGGCGCTGAACCGGCTGGAAACCCTGTATACCTGGCCGAACAAACAGCGCATGCCCAACCTGCTGCTGGTTGGCCTGACCAACAACGGCAAGTCGATGATCGTCGAGAAGTTCCGACGCACGCATCCGGCCAGCGCCGACGCCGATCAGGAGCACATCCCGGTGCTGGTCGTGCAGATGCCGTCCGAACCGTCGGTGATCCGCTTCTATGTCGCGTTGCTTGCAGCGATGGGCGCACCATTGCGCCCGCGCCCACGGCTGCCCGAAATCGAGCAACTGGCGCTGGCGTTGCTGCGCAAGGTCGGCGTGCGCATGCTGGTGATCGACGAACTGCACAATGTCCTGGCCGGCAACAGCGTGAACCGCCGGGAGTTCCTCAACCTGCTGCGCTTCCTCGGCAACGAGTTGCGCATCCCCCTGGTCGGGGTCGGCACGCGCGAGGCGTACCTGGCCATCCGTTCGGACGATCAGTTGGAGAACCGCTTCGAGCCTATGATGCTGCCGTTGTGGGAGGCCAACGACGACTGTTGCTCCTTGCTGGCCAGCTTCGCCGCTTCGCTTCCGCTGCGACGGCCTTCCCCGATTGCCACGCCGGACATGGCCCGCTACCTGCTCACCCGCAGCGAGGCCACTATCGGCGAGCTGGCGCACCTGCTGATGGCGGCGGCCGTCGCCGCCGTGGAGAGCGGCGAGGAGGCCATCAACCACCGCACGCTCAGCATGGCCGACTACACCGGACCCAGCGAGCGGCGACGCCAGTTCGAGCGAGAACTGATGTGAAGCCGGCACCGCGCTGGCCGCTGCATCCGGCTCCCAAGGAGGGCGAAGCCTTGTCCTCGTGGCTCAACCGCGTTGCCGCCGGCTACCGGATGGACTTGTGCGACCTGTTGGAACACGATCTCGGCCATGGCCCGGTCGATGACCTGGACACCGCGCCGCTGCTGTCGCTGCTGACGGTGCTGTCCCAGCGCAGTGGCATCGAGCTGGAGCGGTTGCGCGGCATGAGCTTGGCCGGCTGGGTGCCGTGGCTGCTGGATAGCCTCGACGACCGGATTCCCGCCGCCCTGGAAACCTATGCGTTCCAGTTTTCGGTACTGCTACCGAGGCGCAACCGCAAAACAAGATCGATCACCCGCTGGCGCGCCTGGCTGCCCAGCCAGCCGATCCAGCGGGCCTGCCCGGTCTGCCTGAGCGATCCAGCGGATCAGCCCCTGTTGCTCGCGTGGAAGCTGCCGCTGATGCTGAGCTGCCCGCTGCACGGCTGCTGGCTGGAATCCTATTGGGGCATGCCAGGGCGTTTTCTCGGCTGGAAGAATGCGGACGCTGCGCCGCGCACGGCCAACGCAGCGATTGCCGCGATGGACCGGCGCACCTGGCAGGCGCTGACGACGGAGTATGTGGCGTTGCCGCGTCGGCGTGTCCATGCCGGCTTGTGGTTCCGTCTGCTGCGCACCCTGCTCGATGAGCTGAACACGCCGCTCTCGCACTGCGGTAGTTGCTCGGCGAGCATCCGCCATGTCTGGGAGTGCTGCGGCCATCCGCTGCGCGCCGGGCAAAGCCTGTGGCGTCCCTACGAGATTCTGGCCCCGGCGGTGCAGTTGCAGATGCTGGAGGCGGCGGCCACCGCCATCGCGTTGATCGAATCGAATGGGGTGAGTCCACATGGGGAGCAGGCGGCGCTGTTCTTGATGGAGCCGCAAACCGGGTTCATCAATGACCTGCCCGTGAAGGAACGGAAAGCACAACCTGTCGATCACTGGCGGGAGGCGGCCAAGGCGCTCAAAGAGGCTATCGCCGAAGCCCGGCACAATCGCGAAACGGCCCGCGCGCTGTTTGCGCTGGCCTCCCATGGGCGGCGTGACCCCGAGTCCCTGGGCCGCTTGCGCGTCACGTTTTCCCAGGAGGGCGTCCCTCCAGAATTTTTGTCACATTATGTCCCGAATGGACCCTTTGCATTTCTTAGTATGAATGACGGGTTAAGTGACAAATTTTGACGAACGAAACTTTCCGGCGCAGACTGTCACATAATCGAACGTATACGTGACGGGTGAAAAGGTGCTGATCGGCTACATGCGGGTATCGAAGGCGGACGGATCCCAGTCCACCAATTTGCAACGCGATGCGCTCATCGCCGCTGGTGTGAGCCTTGCGCACCTTTACGAGGATCTGGCCTCGGGCAGGCGCGATGATCGCCCAGGGTTGGCTGCTTGCCTGAAGGCGCTTCGTGAAGGGGACACGCTGATCGTGTGGAAGCTCGATCGGCTTGGCCGTGATCTGCGCCACCTGATCAACACCGTGCACGACCTAACTGCGCGTAGCGTGGGCCTGAAGGTCCTGACCGGTCACGGTGCGGCGGTCGACACGACGACTGCCGCCGGCAAGCTTGTGTTCGGTATTTTTGCCGCGCTGGCCGAGTTCGAGCGTGAGTTGATTTCCGAGCGAACAGTCGCTGGACTTATCTCGGCGCGCGCTCGCGGCAGGAAAGGGGGGCGCCCCTTCAAGATGACCGCCGCCAAGCTACGCCTGGCGATGGCCAGCATGGGGCAACCGGAAACCAAGGTGGGCGATCTCTGCGAAGAACTCGGGATTACCCGGCAGACGCTCTACCGGCACGTGTCGCCCAAGGGCGAACTGCGGCCAGACGGCGTAAAGCTGCTCTCCCTCGGTTCAGCCGCATAAATGGAGGCGACCTGGAACGGGGCGCTGTTCAGTGCGGCAACGATCCGATTACCGGTGT